>NZ_CP178434.1:0-3567335 GCF_047226435.1 Curtobacterium poinsettiae
ATGACGATGCCGGCCGACCCCGTCGAGGACCTCTGGTCATCCGTACTCCGAATCCTCGCCGAGGACCCCCGCATCACGCCGCAGCTCCACGGGTTCCTGAACCTGGTCGAGCCGAAGGGCGTGCTCGCCGGCACCCTGTACCTCGAGGTCCCGAACGACCTGACCCGCGGCATGCTCGAGCAGCGAATCCGCATCCCGATCACCGAGGCCGTCGCACGCATTGGCGACGACTCGGTCGCGAACTTCGCGATCACGGTCAACCCGGACATGGCGTCGGAGCCGCGGGTGGACCCCAACGTGCCGGAGTACGCCGAACCCGTGCAGGAAGCCGTCGAGCAGAGTGCCGCGCCGCGTCAGTACATCGAGGCGCCGTTCGTCCCGAGCCAGATCGACTCTCCCGGCACCAGCGGGCGCCCGGAGTCGCGGCTCAACCCGAAGTACAACTTCGACAACTTCGTCATCGGCTCGTCGAACCGGTTCGCCCACGCCGCAGCCGTCGCCGTCGCCGAGGCACCGGCCAAGGCCTACAACCCGCTCTTCATCTACGGGGACTCCGGACTGGGCAAGACCCACCTGCTCCACGCCATCGGGCACTACGCCGAGAGCCTCTACCCGGGGATCCGCGTCCGCTACGTGTCGAGCGAGGAGTTCACCAACGACTTCATCAACTCGATCGCGAACAACCGGTCGAACCAGTTCCAGCAGCGCTACCGCGACATCGACATCCTGCTGATCGACGACATCCAGTTCCTGCAGGGGAAGGACTCCACCCAGGAGGCCTTCTTCCACACCTTCAACACGCTGCACGACCACAACAAGCAGGTCGTCATCACGTCGGACGTGGCGCCGAAGCACCTGACCGGGTTCGAGGACCGGATGCGGTCGCGCTTCGAGTGGGGTCTGATCACCGACGTCCAGGCGCCCGAGCTCGAGACGCGCATCGCGATCCTCCGCAAGAAGGCACAGTCGGACCACCTGCAGGTCCCCGACGACATCCTCGAGTTCATGGCGTCGAAGGTGTCGAGCAACATCCGCGAGCTCGAGGGCACCCTGATCCGGGTCACCGCGTTCGCGAGCCTGAACCGGACGGCCGTCGACATGGCGCTGGTGCAGACGGTGCTCAAGGACCTGATCACCCTCGACGAAGACAACGTCGTCGCGCCGACGGACATCATCAACCACACCGCGGAGTACTTCAAGCTCTCCGTCGACGACCTCTACGGCTCGTCCCGCTCCCAGGCGATCGCCACGGCACGACAGATCGCGATGTACCTGTGCCGTGAGCTGACGAGCCTGTCCCTGCCCAAGATCGGGCAGCTGTTCGGCAACCGCGACCACACCACGGTCATGTACGCGAACAAGAAGATCACCGAGCTGATGAAGGAGCGTCGGTCGATCTACAACCAGGTCACCGAGCTCACCAGCCGCATCAAACAGGACCGCCGCTACCGCTGAGATCGGCGGGTTCCCGGACCCATCCACCATCTGAGACGGTTCCATGGGCCGGAGTTCTCACAGTGTGGATAGCCTGTGGATAACTGTGGAGGACACGCCGCCCGGTTGTACACAGGTGGGGGGTCGCCTGTGGAGACTGGGGATGGAAGTGGATAGATGAGATTCATTCATCCCGTTAACGCTCACACACCGCTCACAAGTCACAAGCGTGTAGTTCCCTACTCCGGACCGGGATGCACAGGGTTATCCACAGTGTGCACAGGCGTTAACACCATTACTCCTGGTTAACGATCAATCTCCGCGGGACAACCTTGTGGACGGCGGGATGACAAGAAATCCGGCGCTCCTCCGCCTGTGCCAGAATGGGGCGGCCGGACAGTCCAAGCCGATCGACAGGGGTTCCAGCTGTGAAGTTCGAGGTCAACCGGGACGTCTTCTCCGAAGCCGTCTCCTTCGCAGTGAAGCTCCTCCCGCAGCGCACGACCCTGCCGATCCTGTCGGGCGTCCTGATCCACGCCGACGGCGATCGCCTGACGCTCTCGTCGTTCGACTACGAGGTCTCGGCGCAGACGTCGATCTCGGCGCAGATCGACGAACCGGGCACCGTCCTGGTCTCCGGCCGGCTGCTGAACGACATCGCGAGCCGGCTGCCGAACGCCCCTGTGTCGTTCACCACCGAGGACGCGAAGATCTCGGTCACCTGCGGTTCGGCACACTTCACGCTGCTGTCCATGCCGGTCGAGGAGTACCCGACGCTGCCGGAGATCGGTCCGCAGACGGGTGTCATCCCGGGCGACGCGTTCTCCGAAGCCGTGTCCCAGGTCGCCGTCGCCGCCAGCCGTGACGACGTCACCCCGGTGATCACGGGCGTGCAGCTCGAGGTCGGCGACAACGACCTCTCCCTCATCGCGACCGACCGCTACCGCGTTGCCGTCCGCACGATCGCGTGGGACTCCGGCCGAGTCGGCTCGGACCCCCTGCACGCGCTGGTCCCGGCCCGCACCCTGCAGGAGGTCGGCCGCACGTTCGGTTCGGCGTCCACGGTGTCGGTGTCGATCAGCGGCAACTCGGACCGCGAGCTCATCGCCTTCCACGCCGACGACAAGACCGTGACGTCGCTGCTCATCAAGGGCAACTACCCGCCGGTCCGCCGGCTCTTCCCCGAGACCGTCAACGACCACGCGGTGATCAACACCGCGGAGCTGGTCGAAGCGGTCCGACGGGTCTCCCTCGTTCTGGAGCGCGAAGCCGCGCTCCGGTTCTCCTTCACGGTCGACGGGCTCACGCTCGAGGCGATCGGATCCGAACAAGCGCAGGCGTCAGAGTCGATCAGTGCGTTGTTGACCGGCGAGGAAACGGTGGTCTCGTTGAAGCCCGCCTTCCTCCTGGACGGGCTGAACGCGGTGCACTCCGAGTTCGTCCGCATCTCCTTCACCAAGACGGAGAACCCCAACAAGCCGGGCCCGGTGCTGATCACCGGCCAGACTTCGCAAGAGGCCGCAGCGACCGATGGATACCGGTACCTGCTGCAGCCCAACCTGCTGCTGCGATAGGCGCAACAGGCAACCTGCGCTGGCGCACACCACCGGCAGCATCAGCGCGACGACGAACAGAAGAGGAAATCATGCACATCGGTCTTGTCGGCCTCGGTCGCATGGGCAACAACATGCGTGCCCGTCTCCGCAACGCAGGGATCGAGGTCACCGGGTACGACGCCAACCCCGCCGTCTCCGACGTCGCTGACCTCGGCGCCCTCGCCGCTGCTCTCCCGGAGGGCAAGCGCCTCGTGTGGGTCATGGTCCCGCACGGCAAGATCACCGACGACGTGATCACTGACCTGGCCGGCGTCCTCGGCGAGGGCGACCTGGTCATCGACGGTGGCAACTCGAAGTGGCTGGACGACACCAAGCACGCCGAGCAGCTCGGTGCGCGCGGCATCCGCTACATGGACGCCGGCGTCTCCGGTGGTGTCTGGGGCAAGGACAACGGCTACGGCCTGATGGTCGGCGGTGACGCTGCGGACGTCGAGTTCGCGATGCCGGTCTTCGACGCCCTGCGCCCCGAGGGCCCCCGCGAAGAAGGCTTCTCGCACGCCGGCCCGATCGGCGCCGGCCACTACGCGAAGATGGTCCACAACGGCATCGAGTACGCGATCATGCAGGCGTACGGCGAGGGCTACGAGCTCCTCGAGGCCAAGGACCTGATCACCGACGTCCCCGCCGTGTTCGCCGGGTGGCAGCGCGGAACGGTCGTCCGTTCCTGGCTGCTCGACCTCATGGTCCTGGCCCTGAACGAAGACCCGAAGCTCGACGAGCTCGAGGGCTACGTCGAGGACTCGGGCGAGGGTCGCTGGACGCTGGAAGAGGGCATCGAGCTCGCCGTGCCGATGCCGGCGCTCTCGGCGTCGATCTTCGCGCGCTTCGTCTCGCGCCAGGGCAGTGCCTCGCCGACGATGAAGGCCGTCGCGGCGCTCCGCAACCAGTTCGGCGGCCACGCCGTCAAGAAGTCCTAGGACTTCCCGGGGGAACCCGGCCTCGGCCCGCGTGCACGTCGACCATCTCCAACTGACCGACTTCCGGAACTACCGGGAGGCGGACGTCGACCTCGCACGCGGGCCGAACCTGTTCGTCGGACGCAACGGACAGGGCAAGACCAACCTGGTCGAGGCGATCGGGTACCTCTCCACCCTCGGCTCGCACCGCGTCCCCACCGACGCAGCGCTCGTCCGCCAGGGTTGTGACGCCGCGATCGTCCGGGCTCGACTCGCGCACGAAGACCGCAGCATCCTCGCCGAGGTGCAGATCAACCGCACCGGTGCGAACCGTGCGCAGGTGAACCGTTCGGCGATCAAGCCGCGGGAGCTGCCGCGCTACTGCACGTCGGTGCTCTTCGCACCGGAGGACCTCGCCCTGGTGCGGGGCGAGCCGGCCGGGCGACGCCGGATGCTCGACGAGCTGCTCGGTCAGATCGCGCCGCGGATGCAGGGTGTGCTCGCTGACTACGACCGCACGCTCCGGCAGCGGAACACGCTGCTGAAGTCGGCCCGCGCCACGGGTGCGAAGGCCAACGCCCTGTCGACGCTCGACGTCTGGGACGACCGCCTCGTGGGGCTCGGTGCCGAGATCGTCGCGGCCCGCGACCACCTGACCCGACGCCTCGCCCCCTTCGTGGCCGAGGCCTACGCCACCGTCGCCGGCGAGCACCACGACGCCTCGATCACGGGGGTCCTGTCGATCCGCGGTGGCGACCCGGAGTCCGCGGCGGCCACCGACCCCGTGCTCGGGACACCTGACGAACCGGTCACCGTGGCGTCGGCGGCCGAGGCGTTCGCAGCAGCGCTCGAACGACGTCGGCGGGACGAACTCGACCGCGGACTCACCCTCGTCGGACCGCACCGGGACGACGTGCTGTTCCAACTGAACGGGTTACCGGCCCGCGGCTACGCGAGTCACGGCGAATCCTGGTCCTTCGCGCTGGCGATCCAGCTCGCGAGCGCGTCCATCCTGCGCGCGGAGTCGAACCTGGGTGACCCGATCATCATCCTCGACGACGTGTTCGCCGAGCTCGACGAATCGCGACGGGAACGGCTGGCGAACGCGGTCGCCGACTACGAGCAGGTGCTCATCACGGCAGCGGTGTTCGGTGACGTGCCCCCGAAGCTGGCGGCGCACACGGTGCGGATCGAAGCGGGCACGATCGTGACCGACGAGGCGGACGCGACCCGCGCCTCCAGTCCGTCGACGGACCGGACGGGCGCGACGGACCGGACGGGCGCGACGGAGCCGGCGGACGCCGACACCACGGCGGGCGCCGACAGCAAGACCGACGACGACCCCACCCCCGCCGGAGCCGACGCCTGATGCCGAAGCCCCGCAAGCCCACCGAACCCTCGCAGGTGTACCGGCACCTGCGCGCCGTGTTCGGCGACCCGTCCAAGCGCGGCACCGACGCCCGCCGCCGACGCGCTCGCGAGTTCGACGCCGACACCGTGCCGTACGGGCGCGGCCGTGAGCCGAAGGGCCTCGCCGACATCGTCGGGTCGCTCGCCCACGAGCTCGGGTGGACCGAACCACTCGCCCGCTCCGAGCTCTTCGTGGACTGGCCGAGCGTCGTCGGCGAGGAGCTGGCGAAGCACTCCCGCCCGGTGACCATCGACGACGGCGCACTCGTCATCCGGTGCGACTCGACGGCCTGGGCGACCCAGCTCCGACTGATGCGCGCGACGGTCACGACCACCATCGCGGAACGGCACCCGGAAGCAGGGGTCGAGTCGATCAGGGTTTCCGGCCCGGACGCCCCCACCTGGAAACGCGGCCCCAGGACGGTCCAGGGGCGCGGTCCTCGCGACACCTACGGTTGAGGCGACGAAATCATCCTGGAGTGCCAGAAAAGCCCGTCTGTGGGGCAGATGAGCCCTCGAAAGAGGGGGCTCTGCGGTAGACTGGTAGGTGCAGTGCGCGGGCGTTCCGCGCGCAGGCAGGAGCACGCTCGACATGGCATCAGAATCTGAAGACGACCCGCAGAACCCGCTCGAAGCGGAGACCCCGCAGAGCGAACCGTCCTACGGCGCAGACCAGATTCAGGTGCTCGAGGGGCTCGAGGCGGTCCGCAAGCGTCCCGGTATGTACATCGGTTCGACCGGTCCCCGCGGTCTGCACCACCTGGTCCAGGAGATCGTCGACAACTCGGTCGACGAAGCCCTCGCCGGGTACTGCGACACCATCGACGTGAGCATCCGTGAAGACGGTGGCGTCCGGGTGGTCGACAACGGCCGTGGCATCCCGGTCGACGTCCACGCGGCCGAGGGGGTCTCCACCCTGCAGGTCGTCCTCACCGTCCTGCACGCCGGCGGCAAGTTCGGCGGTGGCGGCTACGCCGTCTCCGGTGGTCTGCACGGCGTCGGTTCGTCCGTCGTGAACGCGCTGAGCTCCGAGCTCGACGTCGAGGTCCGTCGGCAGGGCCACGTCTGGCGTCAGAGCTACACCGACGGCGTCCCCGTGGCCCCCGTCTCGAAGGACGAACCGGCCGACGAGACCGGGACGACGATCACGTTCTGGCCGAACGCCGAGATCTTCGAGTCCGTCGTCTTCGACTACGAGACCCTGCGCACGCGCTTCCAGCAGATGGCCTTCCTGAACAAGGGTCTGCGGATCAACCTGCGCGACGAGCGCGCCCCCGAAGAAGGGGAAGAAGCTCGCAACGACACCTTCATGTACGAGCGTGGGCTCGCCGACTACGTCGAGTTCATCAACGCGCAGAAGAAGGCCGACCTCGTCCACCCCGACGTCATCGGCTTCGAGTCCGAGGACCCGGACCGCAAGATCGCGCTCGAGGTCGCGATGCAGTGGAACACCTCGTACCAGGAGAGCGTCCACACCTTCGCGAACACGATCAACACGCACGAAGGCGGGACCCACGAAGAGGGCTTCCGCGCAGCGCTCACGACCCTCGTCAACCGCTACGCGCGTGAGGCGAAGATCATCAAGGAGAAGGACGACAACCTCACGGGTGACGACATCCGCGAAGGGCTCACCGCCGTCATCTCCGTGAAGCTCGGCGAGCCGCAGTTCGAAGGGCAGACGAAGACCAAGCTCGGCAACACCGAGGCGAAGTCGTTCGTGCAGCGCGTCGTCGGCACCGAGCTGACCCACTGGTTCGAGAGCAACCCGACGCAGGCACGCGACGTCGTCCGCAAGGCGATCCAGGCGTCGCAGGCTCGGCTCGCGGCCCGCAAGGCACGCGAGACCACACGTCGCAAGGGGCTGCTCGAGTCGGGCGGCATGCCCGGCAAGCTCAAGGACTGCCAGTCGAAGGACCCGACCCTGTCGGAGATCTTCATGGTCGAGGGCGACTCCGCCGGTGGTTCCGCCGTGCAGGGCCGCAACCCGATGACCCAGGCGATCCTGCCGCTGCGCGGCAAGATCCTGAACGTCGAGAAGGCCAGGCTCGACCGTGCCCTCGCCAACCAGGAGATCCAGTCGATGATCACGGCGTTCGGCGCCGGCATCGGTGAGGACTTCGACCCGGACAAGGCCCGGTACCACAAGATCGTGCTGATGGCCGATGCCGACGTCGACGGCCAGCACATCACGACGCTGCTGCTCACGCTGCTCTTCCGCTACATGCGTCCGCTCATCGAGCGTGGGTACGTGTACCTCGCGCAGCCGCCGCTGTACCGCCTGAAGTGGTCGAACTCGGCGCACGAGTACGTGTTCAGCGACCGGGAGCGCGACGCCCTAATGCAGGCCGGCCTCGCCGCCGGCAAGCGCATCCCGAAGGACAACGGGATCCAGCGCTACAAGGGCCTCGGCGAGATGGACTACAAGGAGCTCTGGGACACCACGATGAACCCGGACACCCGCACGCTCCTGCAGGTCACGCTGGAGGACGCAGCCGCGGTCGACAGCACCTTCTCGACGCTGATGGGTGAGGACGTCGACGCACGTCGCCAGTTCATCCAGCAGAACGCCAAGGACGTCCGCTTCCTCGACATCTAACGGCCAGGAGGCGCGGTGTGAGCCGCGTCGACCAGTCCTGACCACCTGTGGTCGCGCCCGGCGCGACCAACGGAACCACAGCCTCCAGGCTGTCCAGAAAGGGAACGAAGCCACATGGCTGACGACAACGAGAACGGCGCCGACGAGCAGCCCGAGATCGTCCACGGCGACAGCGGGGACATCGTCGTCTCCGGTGACCGCATCTCGCAGGTCGACCTGCAGCTCGAGATGCAGCGCTCGTACCTCGACTACGCGATGTCGGTCATCGTCGGTCGTGCCCTGCCGGAGGTCCGCGACGGCCTCAAGCCGGTGCACCGCCGTGTGATCTACGCGATGTTCGACGGCGGTTACCGCCCGGACCGTGCGTTCTCGAAGTGCTCCCGCGTCGTCGGTGACGTGATGGGCCAGTTCCACCCGCACGGTGACTCGGCGATCTACGACGCCCTGGTCCGTCTGGTGCAGCCGTGGTCGCTCCGGTACCCGCTGGCGCTCGGCCAGGGCAACTTCGGTTCGCCCGGCAACGACGGCGCCGCCGCCCCGCGGTACACCGAGACGAAGATGGCGCCGCTCGCGCTCGAGATGGTCCGCGACATCGACGAGGACACCGTCGACTTCCAGGACAACTACGACGGCCGCACGCAGGAGCCGGCGATCCTGCCGGCCCGGTTCCCGAACCTGCTCGTCAACGGGTCCGTCGGCATCGCGGTCGGCATGGCCACGAACATCCCGCCGCACAACCTGCGCGAGGTCGCCGAGGGTGCGAAGTGGGCGCTCGACAACCCCGACGCCACCCGCGAAGAGCTGCTCGCCGCGCTCATGCAGCGCATCAAGGGCCCGGACTTCCCGACCGGTGCGCAGGTGCTCGGCACCAAGGGCATCCAGGACGCCTACCGCACCGGCCGTGGCTCGATCACGATGCGTGCCGTGGTCTCGGTGGAGGAGATCCAGGGGCGCACTTGCCTCGTCGTCACCGAGCTGCCGTACCAGGTCAACCCGGACAACCTGGCGATCAAGATCGCCGAACTGGTCAAGGACGGCAAGCTCGCCGGCGTCGCCGACATCCGCGACGAGACCTCCGGTCGAACCGGGCAGCGCCTGGTCATCGTGCTGAAGCGCGACGCCGTCGCCAAGGTCGTGCTGAACAACCTGTACAAGCACACCCAGCTGCAGGAGAACTTCGGCGCGAACATGCTCGCGATCGTCGACGGTGTGCCCCGCACCCTGCCGCTCGACGGCTTCATCTCGGCGTGGGTCGCCCACCAGGTCGACGTCATCGTGCGCCGCACGCAGTACCGGCTGCGCGAGGCCGAGAAGCGCGCCCACATCCTGCGCGGGTACCTGGCTGCGCTCGACGCCCTCGACGAGGTCATCGCGCTCATCCGTCGTTCGCCCGACGTCGAAGAGGCCCGCACCGGCCTGATGGACCTGCTGTCCGTCGACGAGATCCAGGCGCGCGCGATCCTCGAGCTGCAGCTCCGTCGCCTCGCGGCCCTGGAGCGCCAGAAGATCCACGACGAGGCCGAAGAACTCGAGCGCAAGATCGCCGACTTCCAGGACATACTGGCGTCGGAGAGCCGTCAGCGCTCGATCATCCGCGACGAGCTCAGCGAGATCGTCGACCGCTTCGGCGACGACCGCCGCACCGAGATCATGTTCGGCTACGACGGCGACATGTCGATGGAAGACCTGATCCCCGAAGAGGAGATGGTCGTCACCATCACCCGCGGTGGCTACGTCAAGCGCACGCGGAGCGACCAGTACCGCTCGCAGCACCGCGGTGGCCGAGGTGTCCGTGGGGCCCAGCTCCGCGCCGACGACATCGTCGAGCACTTCTTCGTCACGACGACGCACCACTGGCTCCTGTTCCTCACCGACCAGGGACGGGTCTACCGCGCCAAGGCGTACGAGCTGCAGGAGGCCGGCCGTGACGCGAAGGGCCAGCACGTCGCGAACCTGCTGGCGATGCAGCCCGACGAGCAGATCCAGCAGGTGCTCGACATCCGCGACTACGAGGTCGCCCAGTACCTCGTCCTCGCGACCGAGCACGGCCTGGTGAAGAAGACCGCGCTGACCGAGTACGACACGAACCGCACCGGCGGCATCATCGCGATCAACCTGCGCGACGGCGACAAGCTCCGCCAGGCGCTGCTCGTCGACGAGCACGACGACCTGCTGCTGGTGTCCCGCCAGGGCATGTCGCTCCGCTTCACGGCGACGAACGACACCCTGCGTCCGATGGGTCGATCGACCTCGGGTGTGAAGGGCATGTCCTTCCGCGACGGTGACTCGCTGCTCGCGGCTCGGGTCGTCTCCGACGACGGGTTCGTCTGGGTGATGACCGAGGGTGGCTACGCCAAGCGCACCGCAGTCGACCAGTACCGCGTGCAGGGCCGTGGCGGTCTGGGCATCAAGGTGGCCAAGTTGGCGCTCGACCGAGGCGATCTTGTGGGCGCTCTCATCGTCGGCGAGGACGACGAAGTGCTCGTCGTGCTGCAATCGGGCAAGGTGGTAAGGTCTGCCGTGGCCGAGGTCCCTGCCAAGGGCCGTGACACGATGGGCGTCGTCTTCGCGAGGTTCGCGGAGAACGACCGGATCATCGCGGTGGCCCGGAACACCGAGCGGAACCTGGACGACCAGGACGACGCCGAGATCGAGCCCGCGGGCCCGGTGGAGACGGTCAGCCCTGCCGAAGCGGCCCCGGATTCCACTGATCCCATCGACACCGAGCCCGTCGCAGACGAGGCCGGAGAGGACCAGTCAAGCAATGAGTAGTGTCGCCGAGAAGCTCCAGAAGAAGGCGAAGCGACCCGTCGGCACCCGCCAGGTGCGGTTGCGACTGGTCTACGTCGACTTCTGGTCGATGGTGAAGCTGAGCTTCCTCATCGCCCTGGCCGGCAGCATCGTGATCGTGGTCGCCACGGCACTGGTGTGGGTCATCCTGAACCAGACGGGTGTGTTCACCCAAATCGACGCCCTGCTGAAGGACGTCACCGGTCAGAACAGTTACTCGATCATGGACCAGTTCTCGCTGGGCCAGGTCCTCGGGTTCTCCATCGTCGTGGGCATCCTCAACGTGGTCGTCGGCACCGTGCTCGGCGCCATCGTGAGCGTGCTCTACAACCTCAGTGTGCGGATCACGGGCGGGCTGCTCGTGGGCTTCACGAACAACTGACACACCCGGCCGGATGAGGCCGACCGCTCGATTTCGTTCTCTGGGATCGGTACGGTAGGCTTTCATCCGGTCTGAGGGGCTATAGCTCAGGCGGTTAGAGCGCTTCGCTGATAACGAAGAGGTCCAAGGTTCAAGTCCTTGTAGCCCCACCAGTTCTCCGGAACAGCACGACAATCCGATCCTGTCGCCGATCACCTCGGTGGCACTCGGGGCCTTAGCTCAGTTGGTAGAGCGCCTGCTTTGCAAGCAGGATGTCGGGAGTTCGATTCTCCCAGGCTCCACTCCCTCTGCACGAGTCCTGCTTCGCTCGTTCCTCGCTCCGCCGTCTTCGGTCGTCGTGCTTGTCTGCGCGCCTTCGGCGACGCGCCGCTCCGCGATGGTTGGGTTTGCCACTCTCCCTGCAGGTTGCTTCTTGTCGAGTGGTCACGACATGCCGCGTGCGGTTTGCCGATGTGGCTGGAACTGTCGTCTGCGCGTCCGTCGGGCGACAGGATGCGACCTGTCGGTGGCTGCCCCGGGGCGTGTTGCGTGACGGCCCGCCGGACGGGAGGCGCGGTGCCAGGCCGGTGCGGGCCTCCAGGCGGGTGGGTGGGCGCGCTCAGGGCGCGTCACCGTGCGCGGGTGCATGGTCGCCAGGCCCGGGAACGACGAAGGGCCCCGGCTGGTGCCGGGGCCCTTCGTACGAACCGGGAGGTCAGGCGGCGGGCTTCTCCGCCGTGTCAGCGTCGTCGGCGACCCAGAGGTCGTCGTCGGCACGGAGCGTCTGGTACGCGGCGTACGCAGCACCGGCGACGGCGACGACGCCGACGATGATGAGTGCGACTCCGCCGAAGCCGAGGCCCTTCTTCTGCTGCGACGGGACGTACTTCGCAGCGGCCTTCTTGGCCTTCTTGCCCTTCTTCTGGGCGTTCTTCACGATCTTCTTGACCCGGGGGTCCTTCGCGAGATCGGTCACGCTCAGCACCGAACCAGCGGTCGAGACGAGTCCGGGGACCACCTCGGACTGGAACTTGTGCGAAGCGCTCTGCGCTGCCGAGGTGGCAGCGTGCACGCCGGTCGCGAACGCGGGACGGATCCCGTTGTCGATCGCGTTCTGCACGCGGGGTGCGATGTCCTTGCGAGCTGCGTCCGCGGCGTTGGTCCGGGCCTCAGCCAGGATCGCGTTCGCGTGCTCGAGGACCTTGCGCTGCTCGCCGAGGAGCGAGGCGGTCTGGCCCTTGAGCTTCTTGATCTGCTTCCGACGCTTTCGCGGGATCTCGATCGTCGTCATCTGGTACCTCCATCGGATCGGCGTGACCCCATCCTGCCACCACACTGCCTGACAGGTCACGGAGCCGTAGCTGTGGGATCCGTCCACGGTCAGGAGTACATGCGAGAATCGGAACATGTCTCTGCACACCGCTGTCGCAACGATCCACACCAACAAGGGCGACATCCGCGTCAACCTGTTCGGCAACCACGCACCGAAGACCGTCAAGAACTTCGTCGACCTCGCAACGGGCCAGCAGGAGTGGACCCACCCCGGCACGGGCAAGGTCTCGACCGACAAGCTCTACGACGGCGTGATCTTCCACCGCATCATCAAGGACTTCATGATCCAGGGCGGCGACCCGCTCGGCCAGGGCATCGGCGGCCCGGGTTACCGCTTCGACGACGAGATCTCCCCGGAGCTCACGTTCCAGAACCCCTACATCTTCGCCATGGCGAACGCCGGCATCCAGGGCGGCCGCGGCACCAACGGCTCGCAGTTCTTCATCACCACGGTGGCGACGCCGTGGCTGCAGGGCAAGCACACCATCTTCGGTGAGGTCGCCGACGACGAGTCCCGCGCGGTCGTCGACGCGATCGAGGCCGTGCCGACCGACGGCCGCGACAAGCCCGTCGAGGACGTCGTCATCCAGAGCATCGACGTCGAAGGCGTCTGACCCGCACGTGACCGACCAGGCGTACAACCCGAACAACACCTGCTACCGGCATCCGGACCGGCAGAGCTTCGTGCTCTGCCAGCGCTGTGGGCGGACGATCTGCCCGGAGTGCCAGACGCCGGCGGCGGTCGGGGTGCACTGCCCGGAGTGCGTGCGTGAACAGCGCGCACAGTTCGCAGCGAACCGCCGAGCGTCCGGAGCCCCCAGCGGGTTCACGGTCGCTCGGCGTCGGTTCGCGATGCTCGACCAGAAGGGCACGACCGTCATCGTGGCGATCACGGTGGCGATCTGGTTGCTCGACCAGGTCAGCGGACGGTTCTTCACGAGCTTGCTCGCCTACAACTCGCTGCTGCTGCCGACGCAGCCCTGGCGTGTGGTGACCTCGCTGTTCGTGCACTCGGGCATCTTCCACATCCTGTTCAACATGTGGGCGCTCTGGATCTTCGGTCGCATGCTCGAGAACATGCTCGGTACCTGGCGGTTCGTGGCGCTGTACTTCATCACCGGGATCTTCGGGTCCATGCTCGTCACCTTCCTGGCGCCGGGGACGACCGTGCTGGGTGCTTCGGGTGCGATCTTCGGGCTGTTCGCCGCGTTCTTCGTGCTGCAGCGCAGCCTGGGGAACAACGCCGTGCAACTCCTCGTGCTCATGGGACTGAACCTGGTCATCGGGTTCCTGCCCGGAGTCAACATCTCGTGGCAGGCGCACGTCGGCGGGATCATCGGCGGGTTCCTGATGGGCTTCGTCTTCGCGCAGACGCGCAACGTCCGGAAGCGACCGCTGCAGATCGCCCTGATCATCGGCGCGGCGGTGCTCGGCATCGCGCTCACCGCTGTCGGGTACGCGGTCACGATCGGCTGACACCGCCACAACGCGCTCCTCGAACGCCCCGTCGCACTGCGACGGGGCGTTCGTCGTTCCCGGTGCTGTCCGTGCCCTGCTCGTCCACAGCTGTCCACAGCGCCACCGAGAGTTATCCACAGGTGTGGAGAAGGTGGTGAGTTACACCAGTGTGATTATCCCCACTGTGGACACAGCTGTGGATAACTCCGGGGCGGTGCTGTGGATGATCGTGTGGAGAGTGGGGAGAAGTGTGGAGAACAGCAGGATCGTCGAGGATGTGCGGTCCGGAGGAGCTCCTGCTTGTGGAGAACGAGAACGCCCGCCACACCTTGCGGTGTGACGGGCGTCGGGGGCGGCAGCCTGGAGGTCAGCGCCACCGGGTGGTCATGAGGAAGCCGACGAACATGATGCCGAAGCCGATCAGGATGTTCCACGAGCCGAGGCTCGGGACCGGCAGGGTGGCGTTCGAGATGTAGAAGACGATCACCCACACCAGGCCGACGAGCATGAAGCCGAACATGACCGGCTTGAACCACACCGGGTTGGGGGCGTCCCCAGCGGTGTCGACCGAGTCGGCTCGGGTCCTCCGGGCGGGCTTGGTGCGGTCCTTGTCCTTGGCCATGGCCGGTATCCTACCGTGACCACGTGTGTGGATCGGCCCGCGGACCGCCGCACACATCGCCCACGAGTACGGTGGACCGCCATGACCAGGATCCTCGTCGTCGACAACTACGACAGCTTCGTCTACACGCTCAACGGCTACGTGCAGCAGCTCGGCGCCGAGACGGACGTCGTCCGCAACGACGCCTTCCCCGAGTCCGAGATCGCCGACCGCATCGCCGAGTACGACGGCGTGCTGCTCTCCCCGGGTCCGGGGACACCGGCGGCCGCGGGCGTCTCGATCCCCACCGTGCACGCCGCCATCGCCGCCGAGGTCCCGCTCCTCGGCGTCTGCCTCGGGCACCAGGCCATCGCCGAGGCCCTCGGTGCCACGGTCACCCACGCCGAGGAGCTCATGCACGGCAAGACCTCCCAGGTCGACCACGACGGCAGTCCGCTGTTCGACGGCGTCCCCCACCCGTTCACGGCCACGCGCTACCACTCGCTCGCGATCGTCGATGGCACGGTCCCCGACGAACTCACCGTGACGGCGCGCACCGGCGGCGGGGTCATCATGGGGGTCCAGCACCGCGAGCACCCCGTGTTCGGTGTGCAGTTCCACCCGGAGTCGGTCCTGACCGAGGGCGGCTACCGCATGGTCGGCAACTGGCTCGAGACCACCGGGCTGTCCGGAGCGGCCGAGCGCGCCGCCGGTCTCGGGCCGCTCATCGCGACGCACCGCGCCTGACGAGCCTCCGCGGTGGCAGACGCCGTCGTCTTCACGAGACGCCGCCGGAATCGGCGGCGTCTCGTGCGTTGCGGGGCGTCACGCCGACACGCCGGCGTGTGCCTGGCACTGGACCGGGCCGCCTGCGTGCCGCGCGTTCTGGGGCGGGCGTGCGCTGTGCCTCCAGGCTGTGACGAACACGCCGTGACGAACACGCCGTGACGAAGGAGCCGTGACGAACGGGCGCGGCGCACGCGTCCGCAACGCCGGTCCGCGGACTGGAGGCCCGTCACCCGTCCGTCAGGACGGCCCCGTCACGAGATGGTCGGGTTCGCCGCCCGGCCCCGTGGTCGGCTCAGCGGCCGTCGCCACCGTCGTCGCCACCGCGGTCGGTGTTCCCACCGTCACCACCGCTGCCGCCGCTGTCGTTGTTGTTGTTCGACGACGGTGCCTTCGGCGGCGCCGCAGCTCGTGCGCAGTAGGTGAGCGTGACGGCACTGCCCTGCGCGACGTCGCCAGCGGGGGTGTCCTGCTGCGTGACCACGCCGCCGGTGCACGAGTAGGACGGCGCCGGGTTCACGGTGAGTCCGAGCTGCTCCACGGTGGCCTTCGCCGCCGAGTACTGCTGCTGCGTCACGTCGGGCAACTGCACCTTGCCGTTGGAGACCGTCAGGTTGATCACGATGCCCTTGGTGTGCAGGGAACCCGACTCGGGGTCGGAGCTCAGGACCGTGCCCTCGGGGACGTCGGTGGAGTAGTCGCTCGAGATCGCGCCCAAGCGGAAGCCGGCGTTGTCGAGCGCCTGTTGCGCTGCGGCTTGCGACTGCCCGTTCAGCTCGGGCACGGGGACGCGCTCCGGTCCGATGGAGACCACGACGTTGACGTTCTGGTTGCGTCCGACGTTCACGCCCGAACCCGGGTCGGTCCGGATGACCAGGCCCTTGTCGACGCTGTCGGAGTTCTCCTCGACCTTGACCGGCTTGAGGGACTTCTTCTCGATGGCGCTGGCCGCGGAGCTGTACGTCGACCCTGCGACGTTCGGCACGCTGACCGAGGACGACACCGGGGGCTTGCCGGGCTGCAGGTTCGCGACGAAGAACACCACGGCCACGATGACCGCGACGGTGAGCAGGATGCCCACCCAGATCCACGCGACCGGCGGACGGTTCTGCGTGCGCTGCGGGCGGTGCTCGGCGGTGTCGTCGTCGAGCTCGCGGAACGCTGAGGCGGCGTTGGTCGTCGTGCGGGGATCGACGCCGAACAGCACGGTCGACGCATCGTTCTGGGCGTTCTGCTGCTGCTTCTTGGTGGAGGTGGGGACCCGGCCGGCCGCGGCCTGCTGCAGGTCCGCGCGGAACTCGGCCGCGTTCTGGAACCGGCGCGTGCGGTCCTTGACCAGGGCGTGGAGCGTCACGGCGTCGAGGGCCGGGGACACCTCGGGCGAGATCGTCGACGGTGCGACCGGCTGCTCGCTGACGTGCTGGTACGCGACCGCCACCGGGGTGTCCCCGAGGAACGGCGCGCGACCGGTGAGGAGCTCGAAGAGCACGACGCCGGTGGAGTACAGGTCGGTGCGGGCGTCGACGGTCTCGCCGCGGGCCTGCTCCGGTGAGAAGTACGAGGCCGTGCCGAGGATCGACGTGGTCTGGGCCACCGTGGCCGAGGTGTCGGTGATCGCCCGGGCGATGCCGAAGTCCATGACCTTCACCTGGCCGCTGTGCGTGACCATGACGTTGGCGGGCTTGATGTCACGGTGGACGACGCCGGCGCGGTGCGAGTACTCGAGCGCGGTGAGGATGCCCTCGGTGATGCGGACGGCTTCGTCCGGGGCGACGGCACCTTCGGCGATGATGTCGGAGAGCGGTCGGCCCTCGACGTACTCCATCACGATGAAGGGCACCTGCACCTCGGCACCCGAGGGCTCGGACACCGTCTCTTCGCCGGCGTCGTACACGCGCACGACGGTCGGGTGTGCCATGCGCGCAGCAGCCTGGGCTTCCTGCCGGAAGCGCGTGCGGAAGGCCGGGTCGTTGGCGAGGCTCGGCTTGAGGAGCTTCACCGCGACCTTGCGGCCGAGGCGGGTGTCGTTGCCGAGGTGCACGGTCGCCATGCCGCCCCGACCGATGACGTCACCGATCTCGTAGCGATTGGCGAGGAGCGTGATCCCCGCGGTCACACCTTCTGGCACGTACTCCTCCGTCTGTTCGTCCGGCTAGTGTACGGCAGCACGACCTGGTGAGACGCTGGCCGGAGAGGGGTCGACCGAACCGTTACCGAACGGTGTCGACAGCCCCCGTCCGGGGGTCGTTCACTGGCCGTCCTGCGGGCCGGGCTGGCTCGGGTTGGTCCCGTCGCCGGGGTCCGTTCCGTCACCCGGGTCCGTCGTCTCCTGGTCCGTGGGCTCGGTCCACTCGACCTGGGCGCCCGGCGAGGACGCCGAGACGACCGAGGCATCGGACTGCGGCGACTTGCAGGTGACCTTGTACGACAGGGCGACCTTGCCGTACTGGGCACCGGCGACGGTCACCGCGGTGCCCGAGGTGGAGCCGGAGCTGCTGCCGTTCGACGTCACGGTGCCGTTGTCGATCGTGTACGTGTAGCTGACGTCCGAGTACCCGGCGGGGCAGCTCGTGTACGCCGGCCAGCTGAAGGTCACGCGACCGGACTCACTGACGGTCCCACCGGTGGCACGCTCGGGCGCCGGTGCGGTCAGCACGTCGCCGTAGGACTTGATCGTGACGAGCGTGTTCGGTGCCAGGCTGCCCTCGGGGCTGAGCGACTCGACGGTGCCGACCTGGTCGGACGTCGTCGCGTTCGATCCGTCGACGACCTCGGCCTGCAGACCCCGGGCACGCAGCTGGTTCGCGACGTCCTCGGCGTTCTGCCCCTGGTAGTCGGCTGCCGACACCGTGACGCGGGTCTCGGTCGGCTCGGGGGACGGCGTCTCGCTGGGCGTGCGGGACGGCTTCGGCGTGCTCGAGGACTTCGTTGGCTCGGGCTCCGGGGCGTTGTTCGCGTTGAGGGCGTACGCCGTGCCGGCGGCGATGGCGAGCACGACGACGATGCCGACGACCCACCAGATCCAGGCACGCTTCTTCTTCGGTTCCTCGGGCTCGTCGCTGACGGGCGAGCGGGGGGCCCCGGGTCCGCCGGCCATCGATCCTGCCTGGGTGCCGATGAGTGCGGTCGCGGCGTCGTTCCCCTGGCCCTGGGGCGGGTTGAACGCGACGGTGCCGTTCCCCGCGATGGCGGGGACGGCCACGGTGGCGGCGGCGACGTCACCCCGGCGGAGCGCCTGGGCGGCGCGGGCCAGGTTCGCTGCCGTCGCGGGACGGTCGGCGGGCTTCTTCGCGATGCACGAGATGACCAGGGCCGAGACCGGCTCGGGGATGTCCCCGGGCAGCGGCGGCGGCTGCTCGTTGATGTGCGCCATCGCGATCGCGACCTGCGACTCACCGGTGAACGGACGACGACCCGCCAGGGCCTCGTACGCGACGATGCCGAGCGAGTAGATGTCGGTCGACGGCGAGGCGGGGTGGCCGCTGGCCTGCTCGGGCGACAGGTACTGCACCGTGCCCATCACCTGACCGGTCGCGGTGAGCGGGACCTGGTCGGCGATGCGGGCGATGCCGAAGTCGGTGATCTTGACGCGACCGTCGGGCGTGATGAGCAGGTTGCCCGGCTTGATGTCGCGGTGCACCAGGCCGACCGCGTGTGCGGCCTGCAGGGCGTTCGCGGTCTGCGCGACGATGTCGAGCACCTTGTCGACCGGGAGCGTGTGCTCGCGTTCGATCATGGTCGACAGGGCCTCGCCGGGGACGAGCTCCATCACGAGGTAGGCGCTGCCGTCCTCCTCGCCGTAGTCGAAGACGTTGGCGATGCCCTCGTGGTTGACGAGGGCAGCGTGCCGGGCCTCGGCGCGGAAGCGCTCGAGGAAGCCGGGGTCACCGAGGTACTCGTCCTTGAGGATCTTGAGTGCGACGGTTCGGCCGATGACGAGGTCGGTCGCCTGCCACACCTCGCCCATGCCGCCGATGGCGACCCGGGAGGAGAGCTGGTACCGCCCACCGAAGGTGAGTCCGCTGGTGGGTCTCATTTGTTCAGCACCGCCTCCATGACTTTCTTCGCGACCGGGGCCGCGACCGTGTTGCCGACTCCGGACTGCCCGAGCCCGCCGCCGTTCCCGACGACCACCGCCACGGCGACCTCCGGGTCCTTCGCGGGGGCGAACCCCGTGAACCAGAGCGTGTACGGATCGCCGGTGCCGCCTTCAGCCGTGCCGGTCTTGCCGGCGACGTCGACACCGTCGATCTTGGCATTGGTACCGGTCCCCGCGTTCACGACGCTCTGCATGGCCTCGGTGAGGTCAGCGGACTCGGAGGACGACAGCGGATCACTGTACTGCCTCGGAGAGAAGGACTCGACGGTCTTCAGGTCACTCGTGGTGATCGAGTCGACGAGTGAGGGCTGCATGACCTTGCCGCCGTTCGCGATGCCGGCCGACACCATCGCCATCTGCAGCGGGGAGACCCGGACGCTCGCCTGACCGAAGGCGCTCAGCATGAGCTGCGCCGTCGAGTCGACGTCGGGGTACTGACTGGCGGTCGCGGCCATCGGGATCTCGATGGCGTCGCCGAAGCCGTACTTGTCGGCCATGTCCTTGATCGCGTCGTACCCGAGCTTCTGACCGAGTTCGGCGAAGGGGATGTTGCACGAGTACTGGATCGCGGTGCGCAGCTTGACCTTGTCGCCGCCGCCGCAGGTGCCGCCCTCGGCGTTGTTGATGTACGAGCTCGTCCCTGGCAGCTGCAGCCGCGACGGGTTCGGGAACGTGGAGTCGAGGTTGTACTTGCCGCCCTCGAGCGCCGCCGAGGCGACGACGAGCTTGAACACCGATCCGGGCGTGTACAGGTCGCCGCCGATGGCACGGTTCTGCAACGGGGCGGTGTCGGCACCGAGCAGCGCGTCGTACTGCCGCTTGACCTCGGCCGTGTCGTGCGAGGTGAGCGAGTTCGGGTCGTAGCTCGGCTTCGACACCATCGCCAGGATCTTGCCGGTCTTGGGCTGGATCGCGACGACCGCACCGCTGTTCGTGCCGAGGGCGTCGTACGCGGCCTGCTGCACGTCCGGGTCGATGGTCAGGTTGACGTTGTCGCCCTGGACGTCCTGGCCGGTGAGGATCGAGTTGAGGTTCTGGAAGAACGAGGCGTCCGAGTTGCCGGACAGCACGGTGTTCTCCGCGCTCTCGATGCCGGTGTTGCCCTGGCCGATCGTGAAGTAGCCGGTGACCGCGGAGTACAGGTCGCCGTTCGTGTACTTGCGCTGGTACTCGTACTGGTCGTTCACCGGGGTCGACTCGGCGATCGGGCTGCCGTCCACGAGGATCGCGCCGCGCTTGGTCGAGTAACTGTCCAAGATGGTTCGGGAGTTCCGGGAGTCGGCGCGCAACGAGTCTGCCGAGAAGAACTGGATCGAGGTCGTCGACACGAAGAGTGCGACGAACATGAGCACGATGACGGTCGAGACACCGCGGAGCTGTCGGTTCATCGACGACGCTCCTTCCTGGTCGCGCGCGCGGACCGCCCGCTCGCGGCGGGGATCGCGCCCTGCTGGACACGCTGTTCGGCGGGGATCGCGTCGGTCAGGCGCAGCAGCATCGCGGCGATGATCCAGTTGGCGATGAGCGAGGAACCACCCGCGGCCATGAACGGGGTGGTCAGACCGGTGACGGGGATGATCCGGGTGATGCCGCCGACGACGACGAACACCTGCAGGGCGATGATGAAGCCGAAGCCCACACCGAGCAGCTTGCCGAAGTCGTCCTGCGCCATGAACCCGACGCGGATGCCACGGGACGCGAACACGATGAAGAGCGCGAGGATCGCGAAGACACCGATCAGGCCGAGCTCTTCGCCGAGTGACGCGACGATGTAGTCGGCGTTGGCGACCGGGGTGATGTACGGCCGGCCCTGGCCGAGGCCGGTGCCGGTGATCCCGCCGTTCGCGAAGCCGAACAGGCCCTGCACGAGCTGGTAGCTCGCCTGGGTGTCGCGGCTGAAGACCTCTTGGTTGAACGGGTCGAGCCACTGTTCGAAGCGGCCACGGACGTACTCGAGGAGACTCTGTGCGACGAGGGCGCCACCGATGAACAGCGTGAGACCGATCGCGACCCAGCTGACCCGTGCCGTGGCGACGTAGATCATCACGAGGAACAGGCCGAAGTAGAGCAGGGCGGTGCCGAGGTCGCGCTGGAACACGAGCACGGCCATCGCGGCGCCCCACATCACCAGGATGGGCCCGAGGTCGCGGGCACGCGGGAACGTCATGCCGAGGAACTTCTTGCCGACGATCGACAGCGAGTCACGGGCGGTGACGAGGTACCCGGCGAAGAACAGCGCCATGGTGATCTTCGCGAGCTCACCGGGCTGGAACGAGAACGGGCCGATCTTGATCCA
The DNA here is from genome assembly GCF_047226435.1 of Curtobacterium poinsettiae. Classification (NCBI taxonomy): domain Bacteria; kingdom Bacillati; phylum Actinomycetota; class Actinomycetes; order Micrococcales; family Microbacteriaceae; genus Curtobacterium; species Curtobacterium poinsettiae. Next base: position 21,676 of record NZ_CP178434.1, read on the forward strand.
GACCCGCGCGCCGCCGATGTTCGTGCCGATGCCGGGCAGCATGGGCAGGAGCAGCAGGACGATCGTCAGCGCCATGAAGATGTAGCGGTACCGCTGCAGGAACCGGTGGTTCCGGACGGCGACGAGCGTGATGATCGCCAGGACCATCGCGAGCATCGTCCAGACGATCTGCTTCACGCCGATGGCGTCCCAGCCGGACAGGCCGTTGTGGACGTCGATGCGGTAGATCTCGGCGATGCCGATGCCGTTCAGGACGAGCGCGATCGGCAGGATGAACGGGTCGGCGTTCTTCGCGACGACGCGCAGCACCACGTGCATGACGAGCGCGAGGCCGAGGATGCCGCCACCGACCCAGAGCACCGACTGGTCGAACAGCCGGCCCTTGGTGCCGAGCTGCACGAGCACCATCGCGCCCGCGCAGATGCCGCAGGCGATGACGAGCAGGAAGAGCTCGAGGTTCCGCGCACGGGCGGGCTCCCGGAGCTTGATCGTGATCGCCTGCGTGAAGGACTGGGCGGCCGTGGCGGTGCTCATCGCGAGCTCCGCGTCGGGTTCGGCGACGGCGAGGACGATCGCGTCGGTGAGGGCGACGGCGATGGACTCGCGTTGCCGTCCCCGCCGGTGCCGGCCTGGTCCTCACCGGTCGCGGCGGCCTTGCGCAGGCGCTCGACGATGTCACGGGCGTCGGAGAGCGACTGCGCGTTGATCGTCGAGCGGACGTTCTCGCGGGTGTAGTCCGGCAGCGACGAGACCGTGATGTCGCTGTCCTCGTACACGTCCGACAGCGCCAACGGCCCGATCGACTGCTGCACGCCCTTGTAGATCGCGACGGTGCCCCGGTCGGTGCCGACGTAGTAGTGGTCCTGGGTGATCCGCCAACCGACGAACACGGCGCCGACGAGCACGGCGACGGCGACCACGAGCGCGACGGTCCAGGACACCCGACGACGGATGCGGCGTCGGCGGTCCTCGGCGATGAGCTCGGCGAAGAACTGGTCGGACTCGGGCTCGAAGTGCGAGTCCTCGGGCGCGGTGGTGACCTTGAGCGGGTGCAGCAGGATCGTGGGGAGGCGGATCGGCTTGCGGCCGGTCGAAGCCTCGAAGGTGAGGGGCGCCGCGGCGGACCCGACGGTGGTGGCCGCGTCGTCGTCGTCCTCGGGCTCGGTGTCCGTGACGTCCATCACCACGACGGTGACGTTGTCGGGGGCGCCGTGGTCGAGCGTCTCCTTCACCAGGCGCTGCGTGACCTGGTTGGCGTCCATGTTCGACGCCAGGGCGTGCCGGATCCGCTCTTCGGCCAGGTACGACGACAGGCCGTCGGAGCAGAGCAGCCAGCGGTCGCCCGGCTGGATGTCCATGATCGCGGTGTCGACCTCGGGTGCTGCGTCGACGTCGCCCAGCACGCGCATCAGCACGGAGCGGCGCGGGTGGACCGCGGCTTCCTCCGGCGTGATCCGGCCGCTGTCGACCAGTCGCTGGACGAACGTGTGGTCCGACGTGATCTGCTGCAGTTCGCCGTCGCGGTGGCGGTAGATGCGGGAGTCGCCGATGTGCGCGATCGCGATCTGCTCGCCGACGCGGATCATCGCGGACACCGTGGTGCCCATGCCGGTGAGCTCCTGGTGCTCGAACACGGTCTCGGTGATCAGCTGGTTCGCGGCGATGAGTGCCGACTGCAGTGCGAACTCGGCGTCGTGCGCCGAGGGGAACTCGCGGTCGACCTCGCGGATGCGGCGGATCGCGATCGCCGAGGCGACGTCACCGCCGGCGTGGCCGCCCATGCCGTCCGCCACCGCGAACAGGTGCGCCCCGGCGTAGCCGGAGTCCTGGTTGTTCGCGCGGATGCGCCCAACGTGGGACACAGCGGCGCTCAGCGTGCGAGCGGTCATGCCGGGTTACCGCCGCAGCTCGAACGTCGTCGTCCCGATCGTGATCGGCGTGCCCTCTGCCACGAGGACGGGAGCGCTCACCTTCTGACCGTTGACGAAGGTGCCGTTCGTGGACTCGAGGTCGGTGAGGAGCCAGCCGTCGGCGCGCAGGTCGAGGCGGGCGTGGTTGGTCGAGGTGTAGTCGTCGCGGATCACGACGTTCGACTCGCTCGAGCGCCCGATCGTGATGGGGCCGCCACCGAGCGGCATCTCCATGCCCTCGCGCGCACCCTCGGTGATGACCAGGCGGGACGCGGCCGACGAGGCGGGACGCTGTCCACCACCGGGCTGTCCGATGACGTCCGTGAACGCGCCGCTGGACGCGGGGCCGGGGGCCGCCGCTGCGGGGACGGTGGGGGTGCTCGGTCCGGACGGGGCCGACTTGGGATCGGTCGGGATCGTGCGGACGCGCTGGCCGAACAGATCGCTGCGCAGGGCGAACACGATCACGAAGACGAACAGCCAGAGCACCGCGAGGAACACGAAGCGCAGGACGAGCAGGGTCAGGCCTGTGGTCATCGAGCACCTCCGTCGTTCTCCGGGATCACCCGGAACACCATACGGGTCCGACCGATCTCGATGGTGGAGTCCGGCTCAACGATCGCCTGCTGGAAGTGCTGACCGTTCAGCTTCGAGCCGTTCGTGGAGCCGAGATCGGTGGCCTGCGCGTGCTTGCCGTCCCACAGGACCTCGACGTGCTTGCGGCTCGTCCCGGTGTCCGCGATGGTGATGTCCGCGTCGCTGCCGCGCCCGATCACCGTGCGCCCGCGGTGCAGTCGGTGCCGCTGGGAGCCGATGTCGAGCACGGGGATCCAGGCCACGTCGCGCTGCACGGTGGTGGAGTCGACCTGCAGGATGCCCGTCGAGAGTGTGCCGTCCTGCTGGAGCCGGATGGTGACCGGGCCGGAGAACGAGTAGTTCTGCGCCACGGCGTGTTGGTGGACCATCTGGGTCAGTTCGTCGATGAGTGGACGACCGACGTCGTTCATGCGCGTGCAGTCCGGCGGCGCGAGACGAACGGTGAACTCGTTCGGCACGAGGATGCGCTCGCGGGAGACCACTGCGGCCTTGGTGTCGAGCTCGCGCCGCAGGGCGCTCGAGATCTCGACGGGCTGCACCCCGGAGCGGAAGGTCTTGGCGAACGCGCCGTTGACGGCGCGTTCCAACCCTCGCTCGAAGTTGTCCAGCAGGCCCATGCGTCTCCCGTGTCGTCGGTCGTCAACCACTGCATGGTAGTGGTTGGCGTTGACACCCGTCTGTGCGTGGTAGTGTTTCGGGGCTGGCGCGAGTGGCGGAATTGGTAGACGCGCACGGTTCAGGTCCGTGTGCTGGAAACGGCGTGGGGGTTCAAGTCCCCCCTCGCGCACCAGGCGAAGAACAGGAAAGGCCCCGGAGGAATCCGGGGCCTTTCCTGTTTCCGGGGCCTGGTCTCCAGGGGCTTCCCCGGGCCGTCCGTCGAACCTCCGGCGTCAGGACCGGTCCGCCTCCGTCGTGTGGTCAGGATCCGGCGCGGAGGCACGGCTCGGCCCCGACACGCCGGTCCCGTCGAACCCGTGGCCGGTCCTCCACGCCGCTCGTGCGGCGAAGTACGGGCGCGCGGTGGGCAGGAAGAGCAGGACCGCGGCGACGACCGACAGTGCGATCGTCAGGACGTCGAGCTGTCCGCCGGTGATGCTCAGGACCGCGCGGAAGCCCGCGACGACGACGAGCACGATGCGTGCGACCCGGGATCCCGCTGCCGTCCGGAACACCGCCCACGTCACCAGGGCCCAGAGCACCAGGGCGACGATCCCGGCGATGACCGGAGCCGGGTCGACCGCCGCGTCCGGCCTCCAGAACTGCAGCACCGTGGCAGCGATGCAGGCGACCACCCACACCAGCCACAGCACGAAGGACACGGTGACCACCTGCGGTCGGTCCGGTCGTCGGAGGATGAACGTCCTGGTCATGCTGCACCGTCCTCTGCCGCTCCCTGGTGCGGCACGTCGAGCGTACCGAGGGGGCGGAGTCCTGCCGGGGCGCCTCGCTACGGTGATCGTGTGACCGACGAACGCACCACCGTCCAGCGTCCCGGAGTGGACGTCCCCGACGATCGTGGCCGGACGGGGCTCGACGCCGTCGGCCGCGACATCGACCGCAACCCCGACGTCGTCGTGCGGGACGTCGAGGTGGTGTCGAACGGATGGCACGTGCTCCGCCGCACGACCCTGGACGTCCGGCGCCGTGACGGTCGGTGGGACCGGCAGCAGCGCGAGACCTACGACCGCGGCAACGGTGCGACGGTGCTGCCGTACGACGCCGAGCGCGGCACGGTGCTGCTCACGCGGCAGTTCCGGTGGCCGGCGTACGTGAACGGACACCCGGACGGCATGCTGATCGAGGCCGCTGCGGGTCTGCTCGACGAGGACGACCCGGAGACCGCCGTCCGGCGCGAGGCCGCCGAGGAGCTCGGCATCCGGCTCGGCGCGCTCGAGCACCTGGGTGCCGTGTTCATGAGCCCCGGTTCGGTCACCGAGCGGGTCCACTTCTACGTGGGCGCGTACACGCCCGCGGACCGGGTCGAGGCCGGCGGCGGTGTGGAGGACGAGGGTGAGGACATCGAGGTGCTCGAGCTCCCGCTCGATGCGGCACTCGCGATGGTCGCGGACGGCCGGATCGCCGATGGCAAGACGATCATGCTGCTGCAGTGGGTGGCGCTCCGGCGCGGGTCCGCTCGCTGAACGGTCGTGGTGCCGGTCCGCGTACCGTCCGGGCCATGACTGATTCGACGACACCGGACGGATCGAGCGATCCCACCGAGACCCAGCAGCAGTACACCGAGGACCTGCCGGACGGGTCGTCGACGGGTGACGCGACGAAGGACCCGCAGCAGGACAGCGACGTCGACTCGGGCGGCGAGCCCGCCGACCCGCAGTAGCGGCGACCGGACGACGGACGGGAGGCACGGTGCCAGCTGGCACCGTGCCTCCCGTCCGTGGTTCCACCGGTCCGGAGCGCGGTGTCAGCTGATGATGTTGACCGCGCGCGAGATGACCAGCGCCAGCAGGATGAACCCGCTGAGCGCCTGGTACGCCATGATCATCTTCGCCCGGACGGTCATCGGCATCGTGTCCGTGGGGCTGAAGGCCATCATGTTCGTCATCGCGACGTAGAGGTAGTCGAGGTAGACCGGGCGCCAGTCGGCGGTCTTCGGGTCGGTTTCCTGCGGGAACTGGAAGTCCGCTTCGGCGCTCGACCACAGTTCGGGGCGTCGCCGGGCCACCGGACCCCCGCGGTCGAGCTCCCAGTAGACGAGCCCGAACACGATGATCGTGCTCACCCACACCTGCAGAGCGGTGAGCAGCACGGCCGCTCCGTCCGCGTGGCCGCCCAGCAACTCGGTGATCGTCCGGATCACCGTGAGCTGGCTCGCGACGGTCAGCAGTCCCGCCAGCGCGAAGGACACCCACCGGGACCAGGTGGTCTCGCGGGTCAGGCGCCGCGGGTTGAAGACGATCAGCGGGGTGAGCAGCAGGACGCCGAGCACCGGCACGACCCACGACGGGAAGAACAGCACCTCGTCGGGCAGGAACAGGCTGAGCGCCAGGTTGACCAGCACCGCCGCGGCGACCGGTGCCCGGTGTTCGTGTCGGGGGCCGGTCCTGGTCTGGGTCACGGAGTGAGTGTCGCACGGTGCCGTGACCGCACCCCGCGGGCGTGTTACGAGTGTGAGTCGGGGGAGTGCCGCGGCAGACACGGCACGGGCGTCTCGCGTAGGTTCCAGCCATGAGTGCAGAGCTGACGCTCGGCGCCGAGGAAGAGCTGCACCTCATCGACCTCGAGTCCGGCCGACTTTCCGCGAAGGCCCCCCGCCTTCTGCCCAAGCTGCCCACCGACCGTTTCGGCGCGGAGCTGCAGCGCACGACGATCGAGACGAACACCCCGGTGGTGCGGACCCTCGACGACCTGCGGCGGGTGATCGTCGACCTGCGCAGCGAGCTCAGTGCCGCGATCGCCCCGGCCGGGGTCACGATCGCCGCCGTCGGCACCGCGCCGAGGTCGGAGTACGCCGACTTCGAGCTGAGCGCCGGCGGGCGGTACGGCCGGATGCAGGAGCAGTACCGGATGCTCGTCGACGAGCAGCTCATCTGCGGCCTGCAGGTGCACGTCGGGGTGAGCGACCGCGACCTGGCGGTGCTGATCGCCCAGCGGGTGGCACCGGTGCTCCCGGTGCTGCTGGCCCTGAGTGCGTCGAGTCCGTTCTGGAACGGGCAGGACACCGGGTACGCCTCGTTCCGGAGCATCATCTGGCAGCGGTGGCCGTCGGCCGGCAGCTTCGGCCCGGTGGAGGACGCCGCCGAGTACGACCGGGTGCTCGACGACCTGATCGCCTCGGGCGTGATCGCCGACAAGAAGATGGCCTACTTCGACGTCCGGCCGTCGTCACACGCGCCGACGCTCGAGCTGCGGGTCTGCGACGCGACCCCGGTGGTGGACGACGCCGTGCTCATCGCCGGACTCTTCCGCGCCGCCGTGCGCAAGGCCGAGAAGTCGGTCGTGTCCGGCGCCGAGTGGCACCCGCGCAGCGAACCGCTGCACCGTGCGGCGATGTGGCAGGCCGCCCGCTCCGGGCTGAGCGGCGAGCTGGTCGGCCTCGGGCAGCACCCCGAACGCCTGCCCGCCGAGGTCGCGGTGCGCCAGCTCGTGTCCCGCCTGCGCCCGGAGCTCGAGGAGCTCGGCGACTGGGGCACGGTGACGGAGCTGCTCGACGCCACCCTGGCCCGCGGCAACTCCACCGATCGGCAGCGCACCGCGTACGCCGAGCGCGGGGAGATCGACGACGTCGTCGCCCTGGTGGTGGAGGACACCGCGGGGCTGCCGTCCGGACGCGACGAGGACCCGGTGGTCCCGCTCCCCGGGTACCGCGTCCGTGCCGGCGACGAGGCGGTCGGCCCCGGGGCGCGACCCCGACCGGCGTTCCGTGACCTGGCTGCCTTCTTCGACGGCTGGGACGCCGAGACCGCGATCGACCGTTGCACCGCCCGCGACGCCTGGACCCGCGAGCACCAGGTCGGCTTCGTGGTCGACGGCGGTGCGCAGGCGTTCGGCTGTGACCTGGTGCCCCGGACGATCAGCGCGTACGAGTGGTCGCAGCTCGAGCGTGGCCTGGGGCAGCGGTCCCGCGCGATCGAACTGTTCCTGCGCGACGCGTACGGCGATCGGCGGATCGTGGCCGACGGCGTGCTGGACGCGGACCACTTCGTCGGTGCGAAGGGCTGGGACCCGGACGCCACCCGGCTGCCGGCGACCGCGGTCCGTGCGCCGGTGCTCGGGTTCGACCTGGTGCGCAACGAGTTCGGCGGCTGGCGGGTGCTCGAGGACAACGTCCGCTCGCCCTCGGGCGTCGCGTACGGCATCGCCCTGCGCGAGCTGATGGACGACGTCGTGCCGGACGCCCCGCGGCCGGCGAACCTGCGCGATCCGCACGGCGTGACCGACCGGTTGCGCCGGACCCTCTGCGCGAACACCACCGCGGTGACGGGCGCGACCGACCCGGTGATCGCGCTGGTCAGTGACGGCCCCGCCGCCGGCGCGTGGTTCGAGCACCGCAGGCTGGCCGACGGGGCCGGGCTGCGCCTGGTGTCCGGGTCCGACCTGGACGTCCGCGACGGACGCGTGGTCGACGCGACGACGGATGACGTGCTCGACGGGCTGTACCTGCGGATCGACCGCGACGTCAGCGCGCTGACGGCGGAGCACGCTCCCGACCTCGGTGCGCGGATCCTCGACGCGGCGGAGGCAGGACGCGTCTACCTGGCGAACGCGCCGGGCAACGCGCTGGTCGACGACAAGGCGATGTACGTCACCGTGCCGGACCTGATCTGGTACTACCTGGACGAGAAACCCCTGCTGGCGTCCGTGCCGACGTACCGCACGAGCATCGAGGTCGAACGGCTGTCGGTCCTGGACCGCGTCGGGGAACTCGTCACGAAGCCGGTCGACGGCGAGGGCGGCCGCGGGGTCCTGATCGGACCGAGCGCGAGCGCCCCCGAGGTCGCCGAACGACGGCGCGAGATCGCCGCAGACCCCGCCGGGTGGGTGGGGCAGGAGGTGGTGCAGCTGTCCTCGCACCCGACGATCGGGCCGGCCGGACTCGACCCGCGGCACGTGGACCTGCGGGCCTTCGTCTACGCGACGGGGACCGGACCGGACGACGTGCACCTGGCCGACGTGGCCCTGACGCGCGTCGCGCCCGAGGGCAGCATGGTCGTCAACTCGTCGCAGGGCGGCGGCGCGAAGGACACGTGGATCGTCGGGAACGCCCCGGCGAACACCGACTCCGCCCCGGCGGACACCGAGGGAGAGCGCTGATGTGTGGACTCGCGGGCGAGATCCGGTTCGACGGCCGAGCGCCGGACGTCGGGGCGGTCGCCCGGATGACCGGCTGCATGACGCGCCGCGGCCCGGACGGCGACGGCCTGTGGGCTCGCGGCCCGGTCGCGTTCGGGCACCGACGGCTGTCCATCGTCGACCTGTCCACCGCGGGCGCGCAGCCGATGGTGCTGGCCGAGGCGGGGCTGACGATCGCCTACAACGGGATGGTCTACAACTACCGGCAGCTCCGCGACGAGCTGCACGGCAAGGGGCACCGGTTCGCGTCGACGTCGGACACCGAGGTCATCGCCCTGGCGTACGCCGAGTGGGGCACCGGGTTCGTCGACCACCTGATCGGGATGTTCGCCATCGCCATCTGGGAGCACGCCAGCGGCCGGCTGGTGTTGGCGCGGGACCGGCTGGGCATCAAGCCGCTCTACGTCGCGCCCGTCCCGGGCGGGCTCCGGTTCGCGAGCTCCCTGCCCGCGATCCTGGCAGGAGACGACGGGTCGAGCATCGACACGTCCATCGACCCCGTCGCCTTCGCCTCGTACATGAGCTTCCACTCGATCGTCCCCGCGCCCCGCACGATCCTGTCCGGCGTCGGCATGCTCCCGCCCGCGACCGTCCGGGTGATCGAGCCCGACGGCACCGCGCACGACACCGTCTACTGGGAGCCCCGCTTCGAGCGCGACCCCGCCAGGGCGGACTGGTCCGAGCGGGACTGGGAGCAGGCGTTCATCGGCTCGCTCCGCACCGCCGTCGAGCGTCGGATGGTCGCCGACGTGCCGGTCGGGGTGCTGCTCTCCGGCGGGATCGACTCCTCGCTCGTGGTCGGGCTGCTCGCCGAGGCCGGGCAACAGGACCTCGCCACGTTCAGCATCGGGTTCGAGGCGGCCGGTGGTGAATCCGGCGACGAGTTCGAGTACTCCGACCAGGTCGCGAAGCACTTCGGCACCGACCACCACCGCATCCACATCCCCTCGTCGCGGCTGCTCGACGGCATCGACGGTGCTGTCGCCGCCATGAGCGAGCCCATGGTCAGCCACGACTGCGTCGCCTTCTACCTGCTGTCGCAGGAGGTCTCGCAGCACGTCAAGGTGGTGCAGTCCGGCCAGGGCGCCGACGAGGTGCTCGCCGGCTACGACTGGTACCCGCCGCTCGCCGACGTGCCGCGCGACCAGGCCGCCGAGGCCTACCGCTCCGTGTTCATGGACCGCCGGTGGCCGGCGCTGCAGGGCCTGCTCGGGGAGCGGTGGAAGAGCGACGACGACACCCCGTCGGCGTTCGTGGACCGCCAGTTCGCACGGCCGGGCGCGGAGACGAGCGTGGATGCCGCGCTCCGCAGCGACACGACGATCATGCTCGTCGACGACCCGGTGAAGCGCGTCGACAACATGACGATGGCGTGGGGGCTCGAGGCCCGCGTGCCGTTCCTGGACCACGAGTTCGTCGAGCTCGCCGCCGCGATCCCGCCGTCGATGAAGCTCACCGACGGCGGCAAGGGCGTGATGAAGCGCGCCTCGCGCGGGATCGTGCCCGACGCCGTCATCGACCGCAGCAAGGGCTCGTTCCCGGTCCCCGCCATCCGGCAGCTCGAGGGTCCGTACCTGCAGCGCGTCCGGGACGCGCTGCACGCCCCCGAGGCGCGGGAGCGCGGGCTCTTCGACCCCGCCACCGTCGAGCGGATGCTGCAGGACCCGAACAGCACCAGGACCGCGATCGGCGCGAACGCGCTCTGGCAGCTCGGCCTGATCGAGATGTGGCTGCAGCAGCAGGGGGTGCGGTGACCGTGGGTGCCGTCCGGACTGGAGGCGCGCAGGGCGTCGCGTCGTCGGCCACCGTCGAGCCGTCGGTCACCACCAGGGCCGCGGCCGGCCTGGGTGCGCAGCTCACCGCCGCCTGGGGGTCGTGGGGACCGACCATGACCCGGAACGCCCGGCGCGTGGCGTTCGTGAGCGACCGGCACGGCACCCCCGAGGTCTTCGTGCAGGACGTCGTCGTCGACGGTGAACTGCCGGAACCGGTGCGGATCGCGCTGTCCGACGACCCCGTGATCCGGGTGTCGTGGTCGTCCGACGGGGAGTGGCTCGCCGTCGCCATCGCGACCGACGGCGGCGTGAAGCAGCAGGTCTGGGTGGTGCGGCCGGACGGCACCGACGCCGCGCAGATCGCCGGCTCGCGGTACCAGCACGCCGAACTCGGGCCGTGGAGCCGCAGCGGCCACCGGGTCGTCATCACCCTGCCCTCGACCGAGCCCGAGCAGCCGGCCCGTGCGTACCTGGTCGACCCGGTCAGCGGCGACCGCGACGACCTGGCCGTGGGGGAGCTCATCCACATCCTCGACCTGTCAGTGGAGGAACGGCTCGTCGTGCTGAGCGACGGGCAGCGCGGCCAGGAGTTCGTGGTCGTCGTCGACCGGCTGACCGACGAGAGCCACGCCCTGTTCGCCGACGACCCCGACGGGTCCGCCGAGATCGCGTTCCTGCGGCCCTCGCCCGCGAGCGAGACCAGCCCGCTCGTCGCCTACGTCGCGACCGAGGCCGGACTGCCCCGCCGCGGACTCGTCGCGCAGCCGGTCGGGCCGCACGGCTGGCGCGGCACACCCGGGCGGATCGTCGAGCGCGACGACGCCGAGCTCGAGTACCTGGACGCCGACGACGCCGGCCGCACCGTGCTGCTCGTCTGGAACGTCGACGGTCGCAGTGAACTCGACCTCATCAACACGCACGACGCCTCGCGCACCCCCGTGCCGGACCTGCCCGGGTACGTCGTCACCGACCCCGTGCTCAGCCGCGACGGCCGGAGCGTCCTGCTCGCCGTCGAGGGGCCGACCCGTCCGCGCGAACTGTGGCGGCTCGACACGAACGCGCTGACCTGGAGCCGGGTCACCGACGTCCCCGCGCTGCCGGACGTGCAGCTGGTCGAGCCGACGCTCGAGCGGTTCGCCGCCCGTGACGGACTGGAGCTGACCGGCTGGCTGTACCGGGCCGTGGAGCCGACCGCGTCGGTGGCAGGAGCCGACGTCGGAACGCATGTCGGGCCTCCCGGCCGCGCAGCGCTCGTCCACCTGCACGGCGGACCGGAGTCGCAGGAGCGACCCACGTTCTCGCCACAGCACCAGGCGCTCGCCGCCGCCGGGGTGACCGTGTTCGCGCCGAACATCCGCGGGTCCTCCGGGTACGGTCACGAGTTCGTGCACGCCGACGACCTGGCGCTGCGGTGGAACGCGCTCGCCGACGTCGTCGACTGCGCGCGGTTCCTGGTGACCAACGGGTACGCCGATCGCTCCCGGGTCGCCGTCGAGGGGCGCTCGTACGGCGGGTACGCGACCTTGGCGTCCCTGGCGTTCACGCCCGACGTGTTCGCGGCCGGGGTCGCGGTGTGCGGGATGAGCGACTTCGCGACCTTCTACCGGGACACCGAACCGTGGATCGCGGCCGCTGCCGCCACGAAGTACGGCCACCCCGTCGAGGACGAAGCCCTGCTCGCGGCCCTGTCGCCGATGCGGGCGATCGACGACGTCACGGCGCCGTTGCTCGTCGTGCACGGGGAGCTCGACACGAACGTGCCGATCGGTGAGGCGCACCAGGTGGTCGCGGCGCTGCGGGAGCGGGCGCACGACGTGGAGTACCTGGAGCTCGCGGGTGAGGGGCACGAGTACCGGCGGGCGGCGTCGCAGGCGCTGCTCGTGCGGCGGATGGTGGAGTTCGTGGCGGCGCGGCTGGGGTGAGGCCTGGCGGGGCGGGGTGCTCGGTGCTGGTCTGGTGCGCGCGCGGGTTCTTCGTGGTGCGAGGTTGCACGCTCGGTGCGAGCTTGTTTCCTCGCACCGGGTGGTCAACTTCGCACCGTGCCGTCACCGGGTGCAACGATGCGCCGGCGGCGCTCGCCGCGGGCGGACAATGGTGGGATGACGACCACTGATCTGACGCGACCCGGAGAGGTCCTCGTGGCCTCGGCAGCGGACGTCGAGCAGGTCGTCCACCGTGCCACGAACCAGTACGCCTCGGGCGTGGTCGCGGACACCGCCGGGTGGGCGGACGGCGATCGTCGGCGGATCGAGGACCTCGGGTTCCGCGGCGGAGACTCCCGGGGCGAGGCGCTCCGGACCCTCGACCTGACCATCGCCGACGACGGCACCCCGACGCGCATGCTCGACGCCCCCGCGATGGCCGCACTGAACAGCCACCACGCGCGGTTCGCCGAGCGGCGCGGCGACGTCGTCCGCTACCAGACGGACGTGTCGGTGTGGACGGGGATCCCCGCACAGCCCACAGCGCAGGACTGGGAGGACGTCCGGGCGCTGCTCGGGTCGGGCGGGATGCTCGGCGTCGGTGCGGCTGCCGTCCTGCCCGAGGGGTGGGACCTCGTCGAGGGTGCCGGCGGCGTGCAGCTGACCGGTGAGGCGATCGAGGGTGCGCCGGACGACGAAGCCGTCGTGCTGACGCCCGACGACGTGCCGGAGATGACCGCCCTGGTCGAGCGGACGAAGCCCGGGCCGTTCCTGCCGCGGACGATCGAGCTCGGCACGTACCTGGGCATCCGGCGGGACGGACGGCTCGTCGCGATGGCGGGGGAGCGCCTGCACCCGCCGGGGTGGACCGAGATCAGCGCGGTGTGCACGGACGACGCGTACCGGGGGCAGGGGTTCGGGCGCCGGTTGGTGCTCGCCGTCGCGCACGGGATCCGGGAGCGGGGCGAGACCCCGCTGATGCACGCGGCCGCCGGGAACACCGGTGCGATCGGGCTCTACCAGCACCTCGGCTTCCGACTGCGGGACCGTGGGGCGCCGCGGTTCGTGCGGGTGCCGTGAGCTGCGTTCCGGTCTGACGGGTCAGAACGCGGCGAGGGCGCCCTGGAGCATGTCGTGGCCCTGGGCCTCGAAGCCCTCGTCGCCGACCGCGTAGGCCCAGGTCGCCGTCCCCACTGCTTCGCGGAGTTGGAGCCAGCGCCACGCGTCCGGAGTGCGCGGATCGTCGCCGTACCCGTCGAAGAACGCCGCTTCGAGCCTGGGATCGTGCTGCCAGTGCAGCACCGCGAGGCGGGTGAGGTCGAAGGACGCGGGGCGCCAGCCGAACCGGCCGAAGTCGATGACGCGGAGCCTGCGGTGGTGGTCGTCGCGGGCGTCGCGGGCGTCGTTGTCCACGATCCAGTTGCGCGGGTGGAAGTCGCCGTGGGTCGGGACGAGGGACTGCGTCGTGCGGTCGGTCGGGAGTGCGCGCAGGGCCGCTCGTGCGCGGGCGACCACGTCGTCGGGGATCCGGTGCGGTGCGTCGAGGGCGGCCAGTGCCTTCGCCTGCTCGTGCTGCAGGAACGTCGGGTCCTGGCGGGTGTCCTGGTCGTGCAGTCGTCGGAGCACTGCGCCGGCCTGACGGTGGACGTCTGGATCGTGCTCGTCCGGGGTCCCGAGGGCGAGGTGCCCGGGGACGCGTTCGAGCACGAGGACGCGGTGCTCCTCGTTCGCCGCGACGAGGGCACCGGTGTCCCCGCTCGCTCGGAGCGCGGCGGTGGCGGTGCGGTGCGCTTCGAGCTCGCGGGGGAAGTGGGTGTTGGTCGGGCCGGAGGCCTTCACGGTGAAGCCGTCGTCGCCAGCGCGGATGTGCAGGACCCTGGTGTCGAGGAGCCCCCACGAGTCATCGGCCACGACGACGGCATCGGGGAGCGTCTGCTGCACGAACGCGATCTGGTCGTCATCGAGTCCGGTGTCCCCCCAGTGCATGGCGGCACGTTACCGTCCTGCTCCGACAGCTCGGGAGGCTGCAGCCCGCGTCCGGTGTCCGGATCGCGCGGATCGTTGCAGTACCCGTGAAGATCACCGTTCCGAGTCCGGCGCCTTGGGGGCGCGGAACCCCGGTGTTTCTGGGCCGGTCTTATCGGTTCCATCATGCAACTATCGACCCCCCGATGTGGGGGAGCATGCGTGAGCGAAGCTCCGTAACGTGCTGTGTGGCTGCACAGCACCGTCGCAGGGACTGGTGAGCTGCAGCAGCCGCAAGAGGGGTTTCTTTAGCGTGTTCGCTGCGTCGTGGTCCGGTCGTGTTCGTGGAGTGATGCTGGCGGTGGTGGCGTTGGTCGCCCTGCTGGGTTCGTTGTTGGTGGTGGTGTCGCAGCCGACACCGGCACAGGCTGTGGTGACCGGGACGGGCGGGCAGTACGTGCCGATGCCTTCGAACGCCCGCGTGCTGGAAGGTGCGACGTCGGCAGGGACGTTCCGCACGGTGAAGATCGCCGGAGCCGCCGGGCTCCCGTCGTCGGGGATCGGCGCCGTGACGATGATGGTCACGGTCGCTGACCCGAAGGGGTCGGGGCAGCTGCAGATGCGTGCCGACGATGCCGACACGACGACGCTGCTGATGATCTACAACTCCGGTGTCGGTGGGAACCGGTCGAACACCGGGCTGCTCGCGGTCGCGGACGACGGCACGATCCAGGTGCGGACCGAGACGGCGCAGTCGAAGGTCATCATCGACATCACCGGCTACTACACGTCGACGAAGAACGGTGTCTCGGCCGGTGGGTTCGTGGCGATGTCCCCGTCGCGCGTGCTCGACTCTCGTGGCGGGATCGGTGGCGCGCAGGGGCAGATCCCCGCGGGTTCGCAGCGCACGATCCAGGCGACGGGCTCGAACGGCATCCCCGAGGGTGCCGCGGCGGTCGCGGTGAACATCATCGTCATCAACCGATCGGGCAAGGCCGGCTACGTCCGTCCGACGCCCACCGGTGAGACCCGGAGCACCGGCGTCCTCAACTACAACTCGAATGAGGACCTCGAGACGGCGATGAACGCGCAGGTCGCGTTGAACGCCGACGGGAAGTTCAGCATCGACACCGCCGCGGAGGGCGGGAAGATCGACCTCGTCGTCGACATCCAGGGCTACTTCCTCAAGTCGAACCCGGGCGGTGGTTTCACCCCGTTGAACGGTCGCCTCATCGACACCCGCAAGACCGCGAGCATCGCTTCGGGTGCCTCGTTCACGGTGCAGGTCGGTGGCGTCCAGGGCGCCCCGACCGTTGAGGGCGGCTTGTCGGCTGCCGCGGTGACGTTCACTGCGGTCAACGACAGCGGTGCGGACTCGTACGCGAAGATGTGGGCCGATGGTGCGGCTGAGCCGACCTCGTCGGCGATCAGCAGTGACAAGACCTCGAAGGTGTCGAACACCGTGGTCGCTCCGATGGGGGCGAACGGGAAGATCCGCATCAAGAACATGGGCAAGGGGGCGATGGACTACCTCGTGGACCTGCAGGGTGCGTACAACTCGCTGCCCGGCGGCCCGGGTGAGACGAACCGGACCGGCAAACGAACCTCGGCGACGACACTCCCGTTCCCGATCACGGACCAGACCAACGCGTCCGTCGACGTCGGCACCGGCAACCTTCTGGTCAGCACGACTGCGATGAGCCTGCCGGGAGTGACCGAGAACACCACGATCGGCGCCGCGTACAACTCGCGCAGCACCACCGTCGGTGACACCAACACGATGGACGCGAACCGGTGGCAGTACGCCCTCGCCGGCGCTGGGGACCTCACCGCGAACGCCGACGGTGTCATCTACACGGACGCCGTCGGGACGACGTGGCAGTTCCGTCCGTCCGGGGCGCAGGGCGCTTTCACCAGCCCGGCTGGTCTGCAGCAGACCCTGACCCGCGTCGACAACAGCACGACGCACGAGTACACGTTGAAGGGGTGGACGTCGAACTCGACGACGCACTTCAACCTCGCGGGTCAGCCCACCTCGATCGTGGACCGGAACAAGAACCAGATCAGCTTCAACTCCGACGAGCCGGGCTTCACCCTGAAGTCCCTCGTCTCGACCGCGGGTGTCACCGGGGCCCGGACGGCGAACTCGTCGTACGCCAACGGTGTGCAGACGTTCTCGCAGACCAGTGGCTCGAGCTCGCGGAGCGTGTCGTGGACGAAGAACAGCACCGGCGACATCACCACCTACACGGACGCGCTCGGCAAGAAGACCACGTTCGCGTACACCAGCGGAAACCTGACCTCGATCACGGCGCCCGAGGGTGGCGTGACGGCGTTCACGTACGACTCGTCCGACCGGGTCACGAAGGTCGAACAGCGCAACACCACTGCCGGCTCGCCGGGGACCGCTGTGACGCGATTCTCGTTCAAGGACGACACCACCACGCTGGTTGCTGACCCGCGGTCCGATCAGTCGGTCGCTGTGGCGGACACGAAGTACACCAACTACACCCTCGACGGGAACGATCTCGTCACGAACGTCGTCGACGCCGCGAAGCGGGAACAGTCCCGCTCCTACAAGTCCACGAACAACGGCGTCGAGAACTCGAGTGTCGGCGCGGGCGCAAGCGCATCGACGTCGAAGAACACCTACGGGGCGAACAACGAGCAGTCGCTGACGCAGTCGGAGTCCGGCGCGGGCACGAAGAACTCGGCGACGTACGGTTCCGGATCGGCTGCCTACCTGCCGTCAAAGGTCACCGACAGCTCGGGTAATGAGACCAACTACGGCTACGACGGCCCCGGCAACCGAACGTCGACCGCCACGGGCGGCTCCGGTCCGGAGGCGGCGAAGGCAGAGCTCGAGTACAACAAGAAGGGCACCGACCCGTATGCGTGGGGTGCGGTGAAGTCCGCGACGGCTCCCGGCGACGGTGATCGGAAGACGACGTATTCGTACGACACCCACGACCAGCTGCTCGCCATCACGGCGCCGGCCAACACGGTCGGGGAACAGAAGTACTCCTACGACGACTTCGGCCGTGTGAAGAACCACACCGACGGTGACGGCGGCGTCACGACGTACTCGTACGACAACGACGACCGGCTGCTGACGACCGCGTTCGATGACGGCACCGCAACGGTGACGAACACCTACGACGGGAACGGCAATCAGCTCACCGAGCAATCCGCGACCGGCACCATCACCAACACCTACGACCAGCGGAACCGGCTCACCTCGACCGTGAACACCGCCGGCGGTGGCACCGTGTCCTACGGCTACGACCTCGCCGGCAACACGGCCAAGGTCACCGACGCCCACGGCACCGTCACGCACGACTACGACGTCGCCAATGTCCTGACCCGCACCACCTACCCGACCGCGAACGGCGGTACGGCGAAGCAGGTCTACAAGAACGACGACCACGGCCGCCGCACCGACGCCTGGCTCGGCGCTGTCGAGAACACGGATCCGACCAAGGACCCGACGTCGTGGCAGGCGCACCAGACGATCACCTACGGCGTGTCCGACCACGTCACCGGTGTTCGCGCCGTGAACGCCGACGACCCGTCCAAGCCCGTCGTGAGCCTGACGTACTGCTACATCACCGGGATCGACGCCGGGGGCGACTGCTCGGCGACGAACAGTGCGAACGCCACGGACAAGATCCAGTGGGTCAAGGACAACGTCACCCAGCAGACCACCACGTACACGTACGACTCGAACAGTCGCCTCACCAAGGCCGCGCAGGCCGGCGGTGCGACGAACATCACGTGGGCGTACACCTACGACGCGGCCGGGAACCGGCTCACCGCCAAGCGCGGCGGCGACGTCACCAGCTCGCAGACGCTGACCTACAACACCGTCGGGCAGATCACCTCTGACGGCTACGCGTACGACGGTGTCGGCAACTTGGTGAAGGCGCCCGGGCAGACGTTCACCTACAACGGGGCGCAGCAGATGACGTCCTCCACGAAGGACGGCGTCACCACCCGTTACGAGTACGCCGGCGGCAACATGAACAAGCTGCTCTCGCAGGCCACCGACGGGGGAACCGAGTACGACTACACGTATGGCACGTCCGACTCCAACGGTGTCCCCGTGATCACCAGCCGCACCATCGCGGGCACCGGGACTGCGTCGGTCATCAGCGACCCGGGGAACGGGCAGCCGCTGGACCTGCAGACCACCGACGGCACCACGAGCATGTGGGTCATCGACGGCAGCGGCAGCCCGGCCGCCGCGATCGCCGACACCGGGAAGACCGCGTACACCGTCTCCTACGACCCCTACGGCGTTGAAACCGTGACCGTTGGCGGCGACAGTGCGCAGTGGCAGCAGAACCCCTACGGGTTCAAGGTCGGGCTCCGCTCGAGCAACACCGACACCGGGCTCACCAAGTTCGGCTACCGTTGGCAGTCCAGCATCACTGGGGCATGGATCGAACGCGACACCCTCGATGCACCCCTCAGCTCAACGAACGCCAACCGCTACGCCTTTGCGGGTGCCGATCCGATCAACGGCAGTGATCCGACTGGCCTCTATAATTGGAGGCTGGCGGGAGCGGACTTCCTTCTTGCAACAGGCGTCGGAACGGGGATCGGGGCTGCGGTCGGTTGCATCGCCACCATCGCAATTGGGTGTGGGCCAGGTGCAGGACCGGGGGCTGCAATCGGCACTGCGTTGGGTGCAATATTCGGTGCCGGTTTCGTGCTCGGCGCGTCCCTTGCTGGAGGTTATAGTGAGTAAAAAACAATCCAACCCGAAACGCGATCGCATTGTCGCGATTTCGCCTGCTCTTGTGGGTGTCCTCGTTATTGGACTAATTGTCGGACTGCAACAGGTTGACATAGTGTTTGCGCTGATCATTCTTGGCGCTTTCGTAGTAGCCGTTTTGCCGCCCATCTTGGTTGTGCTCAAATTAACACCGGACGATTCGCAGTAGTTGGTGCGAGCGACCGCTCCATCGGTTGAGACCTCCACTACTGGTCCAGCGGTCGCCGGGTGAGGACGGTGCGACCATCGCCGAAGCGATCAAGGCTTGGGCTGTCCGGTAGCCGGTCGTTCACCGCACGGTCTGCGCGACCCCACTGGGGTGTGGAACGGACCGGAGGAGCTTCGTCTCGACTCCGGTCCGCACAGGAGCTGGTGCGACCCCTGCGCGCGACCGTAGCCCTAGGAACACGATGGCGCCGGCAACAGTCCGCGATCCGACGCGCCCGTGCCGAGCGCCACGGTCAGATCTACGCGAGGGCGCCAGCCGTCGCGGCTGCTCCCCCGATCGAACGGTGCAGTCGCGCGCGGAGCGTTTCACCCGTGTAGCGATCCTCCTCGATTCCTCCGACAACCGATCACTCGGCCGCGGTTGAACCCGCGATAGGGGTGTGAATCATCAACAGGACACGAAGTAAAAACGAACAGAAGTTAGTGGCTGGGGTGATGGGCGTAGCGGCCGTGATCATTGGAATTTACGCTGTGCTTTCTTTCGTAGAGGGTAGTTTATGGCGTGGCTCCCTAGCCGTAGTGAGTGCTGCTCTCCTCGGATATTTTGCGATAGGCTTAGCGTTCCCAAGTCGCACTAAGCATCGCTGATGGTTTGGGTGCTCACCGAGATATAGCGTTGCATAGCACCGGCAAATCAGCGACCCGGGCACGGGGCAGCCGCTGGACCTGCAGACCACCGACGGCACCACGAGCATGTGGGTCATCGACGGCACCGGCAACCCTGTCGCCGCGATCGCTGACACTGGCAAGACCGCGTACACCGTCTCGTACGACCCGTACGGCGTCGAAACCGTCACCGTCGGCGGCGACAGCGCGCAGTGGAAGCAGAACCCCTACGGGTTCAAGAGTGGTCTCCGCTCGTCCAGCACCGACAACGGGCTCACCAAGTTCGGGTACCGCTGGCAGTCCAGCGTCACGGGCGGGTGGATCGAACGTGACACTCTCGACGCGCCCCTCAGCCCGAGTAATGCCAACCGCTACGCGTTCGCGGGAGCTGACCCCATCAATAAGTCAGATTCCTCGGGTCGTAGCGTCGGGGGAGCGGCCGTCAATGCGGGTGTGGCGACAATCGCTGCCGTCGGGACCGCCGCAGTTTGCGCGTCAACCGCAGGAATCGGTTGCTTGGTGGGTGGAGTGGTCTTGGGTGGAGTGTTCGGAGGTTTTGGCGGTATCGCCCAGGAAGCAGTTGAAGGTGGAGATAACTATGGGCAGGCGGCACTCGAAGGAACGGTAAGCGGGGCTATTGGAGGCTTCGGCGGTGGCATCGCCGGCAAGCTGATCAAGTACCTGCCGCGTGGCTAGGAGGGCCGCAACATGTCGGGCTTTTGGATCACATGGACAGTCCTGCTGGTTATTGCAGTCGGCGCACTGGTGCTCGTTGGAGTGGGTGTCCAGCGAACAATTTCCACAGAAGGATGGCGCGACGGAAAGCTCCATCGCGGAGCCGGAGGGCGATGGTTCTGGAGTGGGATCATCGTCGCGTTGATCGACGGGGTGGCGCTGATCCTCCTTGTCCTGACGAACTAGGACGTGAGCGGCCTTTGACGGAGAAACCACGACATTCGGGCGTCGTGTCGGGGCAAGGGCGCATGGTCGATCAGGTGAAGGGGACTGGAAGGCCGCAATGTCTGCGAGCAAGTCCATCGTGAGCCCGATCATGCGGGTGAGTCGATTTCGCAAGAGTGGGGGGCCGATGGCAGCGCAGCCTGGTCGGAGCCCTCGCACTCAGCCCGAGTCGTGGATTCTCTAGGATCGACCCATGTCCACGACCATGCCCGGCTTCGGGACGGAGCGCATCACGCAGCTCGGCCTGCGCGACCGCGTCTACGACCGGGTGCTCGAGGTCCTGATGGGTCACGACGTCGAACCGGGCATGCGGCTGTCGATCGACGGCCTCGCTCGCTCGCTGGGGGTCTCGCCGACCCCGGTCCGCGAAGCCCTGGTGCAACTCGAACGCACCGGCCTCGTCACCCGTGAAGCGAACAAGGGGTACCGGGTCTCCCCGCCCCTGGCCGGCGACCAGCTCGAGGCCCTGTTCGACGCCCGGCTCATCGTCGAGAGCGGCGCCGTCGAACTCGCGGCCCGCGGCGACGTCGACGGCCTGCGCGAGCGGCTGGCGGCAGCGCTCGACGAGCAGGCGGCGGTGGCCGCCGAGGTCGCGTCCGTCGGTGCTGCGCACGCGCCGGAAGAGCTGATGGCCCGCTTCTTCCGCAGCGACTGGCAGTTCCACCAGCTGATCTTCGACGCGACACGGAACCCGTTCCTCGAGGAGATGTCCGAGATCATCACGACGCGCGTGCACCGCATGCGGCAGATCGTCGAGGGCGGCGGGGACGACACGGATCGTGCGGTCCAGGAACACCGGGCCATCCTGGAGGCGCTCGCTGCGGACCCGACGTCGGCCGTCGCCGCGATGCGGCTCCACATCGACGCCGTCCGGTTGCGTTCGCGCGCGGACGCGTCCCACACGAGCTGAGGCGGAGGGGTTGCGTTCCGGCGTCGTGCGAGTATCTTTCCTATAGGAAAGAGGTTCAAGGCTGAACCACCACGACATGCAAGGGAGCATTCCGTGACCACTCCACAGGACTGGGTCGACCAGGATTGGGACCCCACCACCTGGACGTCGGAGACCTGGCCGGTCGCCGCGTGCCTGCACGGGTTCGCGCAGGTCACCCGCGACGGGACGGCATTCCACGACGCCCCCGCCGAGGTGTGGGACGAGGTGTTCGGGCAGATCGAGGCCGTCGGCTTCTCGCTCGCCGAACTCGCCGACAGCCACATCCGGCCCGCTGACCTCGAACCCTCGCGCCGCGACGAGCTGTTCGCCGTCGCGAAGGCGCACGGCATCGGCATCCCGTCGGTGCACCTGCAGCGCAAGAGCGTCATCCAGCCCGGGCACGAGGAGGAGAACCTCGCCTACGCCCACCGCACCATCGACGCGGCGGCCGAGTGGGGCATGCAGGTCTTCTCGACCGGGCTGCACCAGCCGTTCACCGACGCCCAGAAGCGCGCGCTGTGGTTCTGGACGGCGCCGGGCCCGAAGGACCCGGACGACCCCGAGGTCTGGAACGCCGCGGTCAAGCGACTGCGGGAGCTCGGCGAGCACGCTGCGAGCGTCGGGCTGCCGATGGCGCTCGAGCTGTACGAGGACACGTACCTCGGCACCGCCGACAGCGCGGTCCGCCTGGTCGAGGAGATCGGGCTCGACAACGTCGGGCTGAACGCGGACGTCGCGAACCTCATCCGCCTGCACCGTCCCGTCGAGGACTGGCGGGAGCTCTTCGCGAAGACCATGCCGCACACGAACTACCTGCACGTGAAGAACTACACGCGTGACGAGGCCGGCGACGGGAGCTGGGCGACGAGCGCGCCGAGCACCATGGAGACGGGCCTCATCAACTACCGCCAGGTCCTGCGCGACGCCGTCGCCGACGGGTTCCGCGGGATCGTCATGACCGAGCAGTACGGCGGGGACAGCCTCGGCGTCTGCGCCACCAACCAGCAGTACATCCGATCCGTCCTCGCGACGACGAAGCTCGACGCGACGGCGACCCAGACTGCAGCAACCAGCACCGAAGGAGCAATCCGATGAGCACCCTCGACATCGCCGTCGTCGGGTCCGGCTACATGGGCGGTGGGATCGCCCAGGTCCTCGCCCTCGCCGGCCACACCGTCCGGATCGCCGACGTCTCGGCCGAGATCGCCCAGCAGAACCTGGAGCGGCTGCTCACCGAGACCGCACAGTTCGTCGCCGACGGGCTGTTCCCCGAAGACGCCGTCGAACGGGTCCGCGCACACCTGAGCGCCGCCGAGTCGATCGAGGCTGCCGTCGCCGACGCCGACTTCATCGAAGAGGCCGTGCCCGAGAAGCTCGAGATCAAGCACGCGACGCTGCGCCGCATCAGCGAGGCCGCCCGCGCCGACGCCGTGATCGGCTCGAACACCTCGACGATCCTGATCGAGTCGCTGGCCGAGGCGGTCGTGGGCCCGGAGCGGTTCCTCGGGGTGCACTTCTCGAACCCGGCACCGTTCATCCCCGGCGTCGAGCTCATCCCGCACCCGACCACGAACGAGCACGCGATCGAGGTCGGTGAGACCGTCGTCGCCGCGACCGGCAAGCAGTCGGCGCGGGTGAAGGACTCGACGGGGTTCGTCCTGAACCGCCTGCAGTACGCGCTGTTCGAGGAGGCCACGAAGATCGCCGACGAGGGCATCGCGAGCCCCGACGACATCGACACCATCGTGCGGACCACGTTCGGGTTCCGCCTGCCGTTCTTCGGCCCGTTCGCGATCGCCGACATGGCCGGGCTCGACGTCTACGCGTTCTGCTTCGAGTCGCTGCAGACCCGCTGGCCCGAGCGCTTCGCCACCCCGCCGTCGCTGCAGCAGCACGTCGACGCCGGTGAACTCGGCACGAAGTCCGGCGCCGGGTACCTCGAGGTCCCCGCCGACCGCACGCCGGAACTCGTCGCCTACCGGAACAAGGCGTACGTCGCGATGCAGAAGCTCCTCGACGAGCTCGGCCCGGCACCGATCCACTGAGGCGGGAGGGACACCATGAGCGACCAGAACCAGTCAGTCGGCCAGCACCGGGACCGCACCGTCGTCCTCACCGGGGCCGCCTCACCGCGGGGCATCGGCCGCGCCACCGCCCACCACCTGGCCGAGGCCGGGTGGGACGTCGGGATCATCGACCTCGACCAGACGGCGAGCGAGCAGGTCGCCGCCGAGATCCGCGAACAGCACGGCGTTCGGGCCGTCGGCGTCGGGGCGAACGTCGCCGACGAGTCCGCCGTCCGTGCGGCCTTCGACACGATCGAGGCCGAACTCCGGCCGATCACCGCACTGGTGAACCTGGCCGGGGTCTCGTCCGCGCACGCCTACCTCGACCTGCCCGAGGGGGAGTGGCACCGGGTGCTGTCGATCAACCTCGACGGCGTGCACTTCGCCAGCCTGCGGGCGGCGGAGTCGATGGTGCGCTCCGGCTACGGGCGCATCGTGAACCTGTCGTCGGTCTCCGCCCAGCGCGGCGGCGGCACCTTCAGCAAGACCCCGTACACGGTGGCGAAGGCCGGCGTGATCGGCCTGACCCGTGGTCTCGCGCGCGAGCTCGGCCCGCGCGGCGTCACCGTCAACGCGATCGCCCCCGGTCCGATCGACACCGACATCATGGGCGGCACCCTGTCCGAGGAGCGGAAGGCCGAGATGGCCGCCGACGGCGTGCTGCCGCGCATCGGCACCCCGCGGGACATCGCCGCCGCCGTCGCGTACCTCATCAGCGAGGACGCCGGGTTCGTCACGGGCCAGACGCTCAACGTCGACGGCGGCCTGTACATGCACTAGGGCCAGCCGCCCACGGAACGCGCGCCGACCGGGCGACGCGATCCGTGCCTCCCGTCCGGACGACCGAACCGACCGCCGGACGCCAGAACGACCGCACCGTGCTCGCAAAGGAGCGAACCCGTGTCACTACCCCCTGCCCCCGCGCTCGGGTCGACGAACGACCCCGGCCTGAAGTCCGCCATCGGCAAGGCGACGAAACACCTCATGCCGATGCTCGTCATCCTGTACTTCGTCGCGTTCCTCGACCGCACGAACGTCGGCTTCGCCGAAGAGGCCCTGCGCGTCGACCGCGGTATCTCCGACGCCGCCTTCGCCCTGGGCGCCGGCATCTTCTTCATCGGCTACGCGATCTTCGAGATCCCGTCGAACCTGCTGCTCAAGCGGTTCGGTGCGCGCTTCTGGCTCGCCCGGATCGCCGTCACGTGGGGCATCGTCGCCGCACTGTTCGCCTTCACGACGAACGACACGATGTTCATCATCCTGCGGTTCATCCTGGGCGTGACCGAGGCCGGGCTGTTCCCGGGCGTGATCATGTACCTGTCCGAGTGGTTCCCGAACAAGGTGCGCGTGCGCATGTTCGCGATCTTCTACCTGGCGCAGCCGTTCTCGCAGATGATCGGCGCCCCGCTGTCCGGCGGTCTCATCAGCGTCGGTGACCAGGTCACCCCGTTCCACGGCTGGCAGGCCATGTTCGCCGGCGAGGGGATCCTCGCGGTGCTGGCGGGCATCGCGGCCCTGGTGTTCCTGACGAACAGTCCGCAGCAGGCGAAGTGGCTCGAACCGGGCGAGAAGGCGTCGCTCACCGCGGCCATGGAGCGCGAGGACACCGCCCGCAGCGAGGACGGCCCGAAGGGCATCTGGCGCGCGATGGCGAGCGGGCGCGTCTGGTACTTCACGATCATCTACTTCTGCCTGCAGGTCGCCGTCTACGGCACGACGTTCTACCTGCCGCAGCAGGTGTCCTCGCTGCTCGGGCAGGACGTCGGCTGGCAGGTCGGTCTGGTGTCCGCGATCCCGTGGCTCGTCGGACTCGTCGCCTGCTACCTGATCGGGTCGCGTGCGGACTCCGTCGGACGCCGTCGTCGCTGGGGCACCCTGTTCTACGTCACGACCGGTCTGTCGATCCTCGGCTCCGCGTGGGCGGGTGCGAACGGGCAGCCCGTGCTCGGCATCCTGTTCATCACCCTGGCCGTCGCGAGCTTCCTGGCCGTCGGCCCGATCACCTGGGCGTACCCGACGGCGTTCCTGACCGGTGCCGCAGCCGCCGCGGGCATCGGCCTGATCAACTCGCTCGGCAACCTCGGTGGGTTCGTCGCCCCGATCATGCGCACCGCGATCAACGAGGTGGTGCCCACCGACAGCGGTGCGTTCGGCATCGTCTCGCTCGGCGTCCTGGCGTTCGTCGCCGCGGTGATGATCTTCTGCACCAAGTTCTTCCGCGGGGCCAAGGCCGACGAACTGCTCGACACCTCGCACGTCCGCACCACCGACCCGAAGGGCAGCAAGCGATGACCAGACTGTTCAACGACCCGGCGGACTTCGCCGACGAGGCGACCGACGGCTTCGTCGCCGCGAACGAGCGGTGGGTGCGCGGGGTGCACGGTGGGGTCGCCCGTTCCACCACGAGCCCCGACGGCACGGTCGCGGTCGTGATCGGCGGCGGCTCAGGGCACTACCCCGCGTTCGGCGGACTGGTCGGACACGGCCTGGCCGCCGGTGCCGCGATGGGCAACCTGTTCGCCAGCCCCAGCGCCCAGCAGGTCACCGGGGTCGCGAAGGCCGCGGAGCACGGTGGCGGTGTGCTGCTCAGCTACGGCAACTACGCCGGTGACGTCCTGAACTTCGACGCCGCGGCGCGCACGCTCGAGGCCGACGGCATCCCGGTCCGGACGGTCCGCGTCACCGACGACGTGACGAGCGCCCCGGCCGACGACCGCGCGAAGCGCCGCGGCATCGCGGGTGACCTCTGCGTCTTCAAGGTCGCCGGCGCCGCCGCCGAGCGCGGTGACGACCTCGACACGGTCACCGCCGTCGCCGAACGGGCGAACGACCGGACGCGCAGCTTCGGCGTCGCCTTCTCCGGGTGCTCGCTGCCCGGCGCCGAGGAACCCCTGTTCACGGTGCCCGAGGGTCGGATGGCGGTCGGCATGGGCATCCACGGCGAGCGTGGCATCGACGAGACGGACGTGCCGTCGGCCGACGGGCTGGCCGAGCTGCTGGTGTCCCGTCTGCTCGACGAACTGCCCGACGGCGTGGCGCTCGAGGGCCAGCGGGTGGTCCCGATCCTGAACGGTCTGGGCTCGGTCAAGTACGAGGAGCTCTTCGTCGTCTACCGCTCGGTGCAGCGGCGCCTGACGGACGCCGGGGTCGTCATCGTGGAGCCCGAGGTCGGCGAACTCGTCACGAGCTTCGACATGGCCGGGGTCTCCCTGACGCTGTTCTGGCTCGACGACGAGCTCGAGGAACTCTGGGCAGCACCCGCGGACACGCCCGCCTACCGCAAGGGCGGGGCGGTCGCCGAACAGCGGGTCGACCCGTCCACCGTGGCGGCGGACGCCGAGGGCGTCGGCATCGGTCCGGCGACCGCCGAGTCCCGTGCGGTCGCCGAGCAGGTCGCCGCCGGGTTCGCCGCGGTCCGCGCCGTCCTCGACGAGCACGCCGACGAGCTCGGGCGCATCGACGCCGTCGCGGGTGACGGCGACCACGGCATCGGGATGCAGCGCGGATCGCACGCTGCCGACGTCGCGGCCGCCGACGCGGTCAGCCGCGGTGCCGGTGCCGGCACCGTCCTGCTGGTCGCCGCGGATGCCTGGTCCGACAAGGCCGGCGGCACGTCCGGTGCGATCTGGGGTGCCGCCCTGGAGGCACTGGGTCGCGTGGTCGGGGACGACTCGCGTCCGTCGGGTGCCACCGTCGCGCAGGGGGTCCGCGCGGCCACCGAGGCCGTGCTCGCGTTCGGCGCCACCGTCGGTGACAAGACGATGGTGGACGCGCTGGTGCCGTTCGACGAGGTGCTCCGCACCCGGCTCGACGCCGGGGCGGCGCTCGCCGAGGCCTGGGGTGACGCGGCCCGTGCCGCCCGTCAGGCAGCGGACGCCACCGAGTCCCTGGTGCCGAGGATGGGCCGGGCGCGGACGCACGCCGACCAGGCCGTCGGCACCGCGGACCCCGGTGCGCTGTCCTTCGCCCTCGTCGTGGAGACGGTCGCCCCGTGATCACCGTCGGGGTGTCGCTGAAGACGTACTTCTCGCACGCCCGGACGCTGTCGTGGGCGGCCGAGGTCGCCGACATCGCCCGGCGACACCCCGCGGTGCGCTCGGGTGCGGCGTCGCTCTTCGTGGCGCCGACGTTCCCGGCCCTCGTCCCGGTGCGTGAGCTGCTCACCGGCACCGGTGTGCAGCTCGCCGCGCAGGACCTGTCGTGGGCCGACGCGGGCGCGTTCACCGGCGAGGTCTCCGGCGCCGAACTGCGGGAGATCGGTGTCGACCTGGTCGAGATCGGGCACGCCGAACGGCGTTCCCTGTTCCACGAGGACGACGCGACGATCGCGGGGAAGGTGCACGCGGCGTTCCGGAACCACCTGCGTCCGCTGGTCTGCGTCGGGGAGCCGGACCGGGCCTCCGATCCGACCGAGGCCGTGGCGGCGGTGACCGCGCAGCTCGACCGGGCCGTGTCGACCGCCGTCGCGGACGGGCGCGCCGGACCCCTGACCGTCGCCTACGAACCGGTGTGGGCGATCGGCGCCCCGGTACCCGCACCGGACGACCACATCGTGGCGGTGCTCGCCGGGATCGAGCAGCACCTCGCCACCCGGCCGGAGCTGCACGGCAGCACCGTGCTCTACGGGGGCAGCGCCGGACCCGGCCTGCTCACGCGGGGGCAGGGCCGGATCGGCGGGCTGTTCCTCGGACGCTTCGCCCACGACCCGGCAGCGGTCGAGGCGATCCTCGACGAGGTCGCCGCGGACTAGTCCTCGCGGGTGCCCGCCAGCCCGTGGTCGTGTGCGTAGACGACGAGCTGCACCCGGTCGCGCAGTGACAACTTGCCCAGGATGCTCGAGATCTGAGTCTTCACCGTCGACTCGGTGACGTACTCCTTCGTGGCGATCTCGGCGTTCGACAGGCCGCGGGACGCCCACCCGAACACGACGCGCTCCCGCTCGGTCAGGGTCGCGAACTCCGGCGGCTGCGGTGCCGGGGCCCGGGCGACGTCGGTGCCGAACAGCTGCGCGAGGTCGTTCGGGGCGATGACCGAGCTGCCCTCGTGCACGGCCCGCACCGCGGCGAACAGGAACGGCGGCGTGGTGTCCTTGAGCAGGAAGCCGCTGGCGCCGAGCCGGATCGCGGTCGCCGCCGCCGGGTCGAGCCCGAAGGTGGTGAGCACGACGACGCGGGGCAGCGGCCCCGGGACGGCGCCGGAGTAGAGCTGCCGGACGGTCTCCACGCCGTCCATCCCGGCCATCCGCATGTCGAGCAGCACCACGTCGGGGCGCACCTCGGGGATGAGCGCGAGCGCTTCGGCCCCGTCGGAGGCCTCACCGACCACACGCATGTCGTCCTGGGCATCGAGCACCACCCGGAGCCCCGCGCGGAACAGCGCCTGGTCGTCGGTGAGCAGGATCCTGATCGGTTCGGTCATCGGACGGGTCCCCCTTGGACGTCGAACGGGATGCGGGCGCGTGCCGTGAACACGTCGTCCAGCACGGCGGCGTCGAACGACCCACCGAGGGCGCCGAGGCGCGAGTCCATGCCGTCGATCCCGCGGCCCGAGCCGGCCGTGGTGCCGTCACCGGCGACGTTCTCGACCTCGAGCACCAGGTCGGCGTTCCGCCAGGTCTCCCGCACGACGACCGGGTTGCCGGGGGCGCCGTGGCGCAGGGCGTTCGTGAGCATCTCCTGCAGCACGCGGCGGGCAGCGGTGCCGGTGTCCGGGCGCAGGGCCAGCGGGACCCCGCGCACCGTGCGGTCGACGTCGACCCCGGCGTCGCGGATGCCCTGCACGATTTCCTCGAGCGACCCCGGGCCGGTCGCCTCGGCGGAGCCGTCGATGTGCCCGAGGACCTGTCGGACCTCGACCAGGGAACTCCGGGCGGTGCTCGCGATGGTGGCGCTGACCGCTCGGATGCGCGCCTCGTCGTCGAGGAACGGCACCGAGTCGGCCTGCGCGATGATGACCGCGAGCGAGTGGCCGACGACGTCGTGCACGTCGCGGGCGATGTCCGCGCGGATGCGTTCGGACTCGGCGACGTCGATGGCGCGGGTGGCGGTGGCCTCGGCCTCGGTGGCGACGGCCTCGGCACGCGATGCCGCGGCCTCGGCATCGGCACGGCGCTCCGACTCGCGGTCGCGGGAGCGGAAGGCGCGGACGGCGACCCCGCCCGCCCAGACACCGAGCAGCGCGGTCACCGGGGCGGCCATCGCCAGGAACGCCTGGTCGCGGGGACCGTTGATGAGCACGAGGAACCGGAAGCCGGTCGACGCCAGGTAGACCGTCGCCCCAGCGCCGGCGACGACCGCGAGCACACCGGAGACGACGACCTCGGTGCGGGTGCCGACGACCGCGGCGGTCCCGATCACGACGAACATCGCGAGGTCCACCAGCGACGGGCGCTCGCCGCCGCCGACCTGGATCACCCCGAGGACGACGACCATCGCCATCGCAGCGGACGGGGAGATGCGGCGCAGGGCGATCGCCACCGAGGCCGACAGCACCGCGGCGAGGCTCGCGTGCTCGAGCTCGAGGTCGATGGGCAGCAGGAAGACGAACGCCGCCAGGGCCGCCCAGGCCACGTCGACGGCGATCGACCGGGTGGCGAGCGGCCGGAGGAACCTGCCCCGTTCGGTCACGGCTCGATCATCGCATGCCGCCCACGCCGTGCAGCGCGGACCGACGTCACGCGCCCGCGGTCATGGCGGCGAGGGCGATGACGGTCGTGGTGACGATCGCGGCGCAGAGCAGCAGCGTGGCGATCGTGTGCTTCGTCGAGGACTCCATGTCACCAGACTCGTGGCGCGGAGTCGCCGGGGCATCGGGCGCAGGGGCGAAGCGCTTCGTCCCTGCGGGTGAAGCGAGGGGCGATCACCCGGTACTCGGGGATCAGACGACGACGGATCCCAGCTGCCGGTGCGCGATCGAGACGGACTCGCCGGACACCGCGTTCAGCGGCGACGACAGGAACGCGACGAGGTCGGCGATCTGCTGCGGTGTCGAGTCGCCGGGGCCACCTGGGCGGACCTCGGCGGACGGGGTGTCCGTCACGGTCCCGGGGTTGACGACGTTCACCGTGACCCCGGTGCCCGCCACGTCGTCGGCCAGGTTCTTCGCGATGACGCTCACCGCAGTGTTCCGGAGCGACGCCGTGATGTTGCCGGAGAAGTAGGCGTTCTGCCCGCTCACCACGACCACGCGACCGAACCCGGCCTCGCGCTGGGCGGGGAGCACGGCGTTCGCGACGCGGAGGAACCCGAGCGCCTTGCCGTCGATCGCGTCGAGGACCTGCTCCGGGTCGGACTTCCGGGCCGGGTCGAGGGTGCTCGCGCTCGGTGCAGCGGTCACGACCAGCACGTCTATGCGCCCGTGCCGCTCGAGGACGGCGGCGATGCCAACGTCCACCGACTCCTGCGAGGCGGTGTCGATCGGCACGCTGCCGTCGGAGTCCTCGGCGCTGCGGGAAGCGACGACGACGGTCGCCCCCTCGGTACGGAGGCGGTCGGCGACGGCGGTACCGATGTACCCCTTGCCTCCGACGACGAGTGCGACACGGTTCTTGAGTTCGAGGTCCACGCGGCCACGCTATGCCGGGACGGTGCGGTCTGCCCGCCCGTCGCGCACCGGAGCCCCCACCCGATGGCGGCAGGAGCTCCGGTGGTCAGATCTTCGTCCAACGAACTTACTCTTGAGGAATCACAAGCAAGCCGTCAGGTGTGCATGGCGGTGGGTATCGCAACGGAACGAGGTGGACGTGGGCTCACGAGCAGCTGGAAATGTCGCGACGATCATCGCCGCAGGGTGTTTGGTACTGCTCCTCGTCGTCGTCTGGCTCCGCGGACAGCAGTCGATCGGAGACGGGTTCGCGATCCCCGTCGTGTCCGTGCTCGTTCTCGGGTTCACCGGCTGCACGGTGTGGGCCGGGGTCGTCGCCTTGCGTCGACGCGGGAGAGGACGCTGACGCCCGTCTGCGCGATCTGGCTTTCCTTGAGGCGGCGCTGAGGCGGTCGCGCCGACCATCGCACACGGACCCGCTCGATCGACGGGCACCCGCTGGAGTGAAGGAGAGCCACGTGTACTTCCACAAGCAGGAACTGCAGTTCACGGCAACGCCCGACAAGCCCGACGCGATCTACGCCCGCAAGCTGCAGGAGGTGCTCGGTGGCCAGTACGGGGAGATCTCCGTCGCCATGCAGTACCAGTTCCAGGCGTGGAACATGCACATCCCCGGCAAGTACCGCGACATGGTGTTCGGCATCGGCGCCGAGGAGATGGGCCACGTCGAGATGCTCGCGACGATGATCGCGCAGCTGCTCGAGAAGTCCCCGCTCGGCATCACCGAGGACGCGCTGCAGGACGACCCCACGGTCGCCGCGATCGTCGGCGGCACCGACGTCCAGCACGCGATCGTCGCCGGTGCGGGTGCCCGTCCGGTGGACAGCAACGGCAACCCCTGGCAGGGCTCGTACATCACCGCCAGCGGCAACCTGCTCGCCGACTTCACGGCGAACGAGAACGCCGAGATGCAGGGCCGTGTGCAGGCCGCCCGGCTCTACCACATGACCGACGACCACGGCGTGCGGGACCTGCTGTCCTTCCTCATCGCCCGCGACACGATGCACCAGAACATGTGGGCGACCGCCGCCGCTGAGCTGCGCGAGCAGGGCGTCGAGGGCTTCCCCGTGCCGAGCAACTTCCCGCAGTCGAAGGAGAACCAGGAGGTCAACTACCAGTACCTCAACTTCTCCGACGGTGCCGAGGCGAAGAACGGCCCGTGGGCGAGCGGCCCCTCGTTCGACGGCAAGGGCGAGTACTCGTACCACGACGGCCCCACGACCTCGGTCCCGATGCCCCCGCCCACCCACCCCGACGTCCGGCTGTACGGCACCACCGAGCTGCCGAACGTCGTCGAGAAGACGGCCGGCCTGGTGCAGGACACGCTGCACAAGGAGTAGTCCCGCAACCCACGGAACGACGGGAGGCCCGGCGCACGACGTGCACCGGGCCTCCTGTCCGTCAGCGGGTCACCGCACCGACGGGGTGGACCCGCCCACGGTCATCAGCGCCCCCGTCTCGGGTTCTTCGTCACGCGGCGCCTCGAAGATGCCCGAGTAGGCGCGGACGGCACTCCACCCCGCGATCAGCAGGGCCGTGCCGAGCACCGACGCGACCCAGGGCGCCAGGAGCGACTGCTCGAACAGCCGGGGCGCGGCGACCCAGGCCAGGAACGTGCCGGTCAGGCTGCCGGTGGCCCCGAGGAGCACGGCGGTGCGCCGGTCCAGGCTCGTCAGTGCGAGCGCCGCGGTGACGACGAGGACCGCGACCACCGCGTGCAGCAGGACGGACGTCATCGCTCAGCTCCTCACCCGGCGGCGGTGCCGGAACCGGCGGCACCGGAACCGACCGCGAGCTGCTCGGACCCGCCACCGACGGTGACGGCGATCTTGCGCGGCTTCGCGGACTCCTTGACGGGGATCGTGACGCTGAGCACGCCGTTGTCGTACCCGGCGGTGATGCGCTCGGCGTCGAGGCCGTCGCCGAGCGTCAGCTGCCGGACGTACGTGCCGGGCTGGCGCTCACGGGTGAGCCACTGCGAGCCCTCGGGCGCGCCCAGGGTGCGCTCGGCGCGGATGGTCAGGACGGAACCGTCCACGTCGATGTCGACCGAGCCCGGGTCGATGCCGGGCAGGTCGACGTCGAGGACGTAGTGGTCCCCGGTGCGGTACAGGTCCATCGGCATCGAGCGCGGGCCGGCGGCGGTGCCGAGGAGCGAACCCGCGAGTCGGTCGAGCTCGCGGAACGGATCGAAGTTCATCGTCATCGAAATCAACTCCTTCGTGGTTCTCGTTGAGTCCCCTCGACTCAACTGCCACCGTTTTAGCACTCGACCCTGGCGAGTGCCAAAAGAACGCTCAGAGGAAGCCGAGAACCACGCAGCGCGCAAAACGTACACAGCGCGAATGGTTCGTTGAACTGACCGTTCACTGTGTGAAAGAGTTCAGCCGTCCGAACGGGACACACGGCAAGCAAGAAGGGCGGGACAGGACATGCACAGCACGTACTCCGGGATGCCTCGGGTCGCGACGATCGGCAGCAGCCACACGCGCGTCGGCCTCACCGACCCGGCGGTCATCGACGCGTACGTCGCGCGTCGCATCCAGGACCCCTCGCTGCTCGCCGGTCGCTCCGAGCCGTCCTACGCGGACTTCTTCACCACGCCTGCCGTATAGCAAGGAGCGCATGACCCCATGCCGTTGACCGTCGTCCGTCGAGAGCACGTCCACCTCTACACCCGCGAACCCGAGTCGCGGGCCGCGAAGACCGCCGTCGACGCGTTGCTCCGCCTGCAGCACGCCGAGGACCAGCAGATCGAGTCCGCCCGCATCGACAGCGGCCTGACGAAGAACGAGTTCCTCGCCGTCCGGTACCTGCTGCAGGCCCACCGGGACGGCCGCACGACGGGCCCGAAGGACCTGGCCGTCATGCTCGCCGTCTCGAACGCGTCGGTCACCAAGATCGTCGACGGGCTCGTGCAGAAGGGGCTGCTGTCCCGCGCGGCGCACCCCACGGACCGCCGTGCGCAGGTGCTCGCCCCCACGGACCAGGCCACCGAGAAGATCGACGCCTCGTACGCACGGTTCCACGAGGCCGTCGTCCAGGTGCTCGAGCAGCTGCCCGACGCGGACAACGCCGTCCTCGCCGACTCGCTCACGAAGATCGTCGACGCGCTCGCCGCGGGCTCGCCCGCGCCGGTCGACGAGTACACGGTCGACGACCAGGACTGACGCGAGCGCGCCCGGCTGACGCGACCCGACGGGTGCGGCGCGACCGCGATGCGGACGGGAGGCCCGTGGTGCGCCCGCCACGGGCCTCCCGTCCGACGGTGGCGTAAAAACCTTCCAACGGTAAGTTGGGTGCATGACCCACCCCGCGGACGACGCCGACGCGGCCCAGCCGCGCCGCGGCGGGTACCGCAAGGGCGCCGAGCGGCGCACCCAGATCCTCGACGAGATGATCCGCATGGTCGCGGAACAGGGGGTCGACGCTTCGTCGCTCCGTTCCGTGGCCGAGGCCCTCGGGATCACGCACGCGGCACTCCGCCACTACTTCCCGAGCCGCGACGAACTGCTGCTCGCCGTCTACCGGGAGCACGAGGTCCGCGAGCAGGGCGCACCCGACCGGATGAAGTCGGCGATCGGCGACATGCGCGAGAGCGCGTCGCGCAACCGTGCCGTGCCGGGGCTGGTGCAGCTGTACACGACCCTCGCCGCCGACGCGGTGCAGGAAGGCCACCCGGCCACGCGCGACTTCATGCGCGAACGCTTCGCCCGGCTGCGCGCCGAACTCGCCGTGCTCATCGAGGCGGACCAGGCGAGCGGACGGATCCGCACCGACCTGGACCCGGTCGACCTGGCGAGCCTGAGCATCGCGGCGTCCGACGGGCTGCAGGTGCAGTGGCTGCTCGACCCCGACGCCGTCGACGGTGAACGGGTGCTGCGGTTGCTGGAGCAGCTGGTCCCGCCGGTGCGCTGAGCGGCCAGGGGTACGGCCAGACTGCCGGTGGCACAGCGACCGGCCGGTAGAAGGGCAGCATGACCACTTCCACGCGCACCCCGCTCGGCGTCACGCTCGTCGACGGGGGCGCCAACGTCGCCCTGTTCTCGAGCACCGCCGAGCGCGTCGAGTTCTGCACCTTCGACGACGACGGCACCGAGCACCGCACCGAGCTCCGCAACCGCACCGGCTACACCTTCCACGACGTCGTGCCCGGCGTGGCCGTCGGCACCCGCTACGGCTTCCGCGTGCACGGCGCGTGGGACCCGGCGAACGGCCTGCGTCACAACGGCGCGAAGCTCCTGCTCGACCCCTACGCCACCGCGATCGACGGCGAGTACGAGTGGGGCCAGGCGCTCTTCGGTCACGACATGAACGACCCCGAGCAGCTCGACGACACCGACTCGGCCGGCGCGATGCCCAAGTCCGTCGTCGCCGACCGGTCCTTCGACTGGGACGGCGACAGCCTGCTGCGGACCCCGCTCACCGAAACCGTCGTGTACGAGGTGCACGTCAAGGGCTTCACGAAGCAGCACCCGGACGTCCCCGAGGAGATCCGCGGCACCTACGCCGGCATGGCCCACCCGGCGGCGATCAAGCACCTGACCGACCTCGGCGTCACCGCGGTCGAGCTGCTGCCGACGCACCAGTTCGTGCAGGACTCGACGCTGCTCGACAAGGGGCTCCGCAACTACTGGGGCTACAACAGCATCGGCTTCTTCGCGCCGCACGACGAGTACTCGTCCTCGGGCACCGCCGGGCAGCAGGTCGCCGAGTTCAAGTCGATGGTCAAGGCCCTGCACGCCGCGGGACTCGAGGTCATCATGGACGTCGTCTACAACCACACCGCCGAGGGCAACCACATGGGCCCGACGCTGTCGTTCAAGGGGATCGACAACCAGTCGTACTACCGGCTGGTCGAGGGTGACGAGGCGAACTACTTCGACACCACCGGCACCGGCAACAGCCTGAACGTCGGACACCCGGCAGCGCTCGGGCTGATCATGGACTCGCTCCGCTACTGGGTCGAGGAGATGCACGTCGACGGCTTCCGGTTCGACCTGGCCACGACCCTCACCCGCCAGGACGGCGAGGCCGAGAAGCACTCCGCGTTCCTCGACATCATCCACCAGGACCCCGTGCTGCGCGAGGTCAAGATGATCGCCGAGCCGTGGGACACCGCCGGCTACCAGGTGGGCGGGTTCCCGGCCGACTGGTCCGAGTGGAACGGCAAGTACCGCGACGACCTGCGCTCCTTCTGGCGTGGTGACGAGGGTGCGCTGGGCGACGCCGTCCAGCGGGTCCTGGGCAGCCCGGACGTCTACGAGGGGTCGCGCCGATCACCGCTCTGCTCGGTCGACTTCGTCACCGCCCACGACGGTTTCACCCTGGCCGACCTGACGATGTACGCCGACAAGCACAACGAGGCCAACGGCGAGGACAACAACGACGGCGAGAGCGACAACACCTCGTTCAACGGCGGCATCGAGGGCCCGACCGACGACGGCGCGGTGAACGACTACCGCGACCGGCAGCGCCGCAACTTCCTCGGCACCCTGCTGCTCTCCGCCGGCGTCCCGATGATCCTGGGTGGCGACGAACTCGCCCGGTCGCAGGGCGGCAACAACAACGCGTACTGCCAGGACGACGAGATCTCGTGGTTCGACTGGGCCGCCGCCGACAACGACCTGCTCGCCTTCACCACGGCGGCGATCGCGTTCCGTCGACAGCACCGGGCACTGCGTCCGGAGTGGTTCCGCACCGCGCCCGGTGACTCGGAGTCGACGGTGAGCGTGCTCCGCGCCGACGCCGCCGGGTTCGAGGACGGCGACTGGGCGGACGGTGGCAACCGGGCCGTGACGCTCGTGCTGCACCAGGGGGACGACACCGTGGCCGTGCTGCTGAACGCGTCGGGCACCACGGTGGAGTTCACGCTGCCGGAGCGTCCGGGCGGCGGCAACTGGTCGCTCGGGCTGTCGAGCGACCCCGACCAGGCCGTGGTGGGCGACGCGGCGACGCTGCTCGTGCGCGACGCGTCCTTCACCGCGCTGGTCTGACGCGGGGCGCGGCGCTCGCGCGGGCTCGCTCGCGCGGGCGGGGCGCTCGCGCGGCTTCGCTTGGTGAGCAGAAATGGTCGGGTTCCCGGTGGGGACCCGACCATTCCTGCTCACGAAGTGGTGCTCGTGGTGCGCGCGGCGCTCCTAGGCGTTCGCGCCCGCGGTCAGCACGGCTGCCGCGGGGTCGAAGTCCTCGGGCAGCGGCGGGATCGCGTCCACGGTCGACGTGATGTCGACGGCGGAACCCGACTCGGCCGCGTCACGGATGCCGAGCAGGACGTCGAGCACGTGCAGCGCGACGGCGCCGGAGGCACGCTCGGGGCGGTCCTCGGCGATGGCGCGGGCGAGTTCGACGACACCGGTGCCACGGCCCCAGGTGGAGCCGACCGCCTCGAGCGTCTCGGGCTCGTCCTGCCCGTAGCGCCAGAGCTGCGACGAGCCCTCGAAGGTGTTCGGGTCGGGCAGCGAGATCGTGCCGAGCGTGCCGTTGATCTCGACGAAGCCCATGCGCGGCAGGGCGTGCTGGAACGAGAACGTCGACTGTGCGGACTGCCCGCCGGCGAACTCGATCAGGGCCGCGTGGTGCGTCGGGACCTCGACCGGGAACGTCTCGCCGGCGCGGGGGCCGGACGCGATCGTGCGACGGTCGAGCGACTTCGACGAGACGGCCTGCACGCGCGAGGCGGTGCCGAACGCGTGCACCAGGGTCGTCACGTAGTACGGGCCCATGTCGAACAGGGGGCCGGCACCGGTGGCGAACAGGAAGTCCGGGTTCGGGTGCCACGCCTCGGGTCCGGGGACGTGGAACAGCGTGGTCGCGGAGAGCGGCTCACCGATGTCGCCGCGGGCGATGGCACGGAGCGCCGTCTGGATGCCCGCGCCGAGCACGGTGTCCGGAGCGGTCGCGACGCGCAGGCCCTTGGCCTTCGCCGACTCGAGCACCGCCGCGGCCGACGCGTGGTCGGTGGCGATCGGCTTCTCGCTCCAGACGTGCTTGCCGGCGTCGATGATCTGCTGGTCGACCTCGGCGTGTGCGGCCGGGATCGTCAGGTTGATCACGATCGAGATGTCGTCGCGGGCGAGGAGCTCCTCGACCGTGCCGGACGCGGCAACGCCGTACTCCGCCGCCTGGGCAGCAGCGCGGTCGAGCAGCACGTCGGCGACGAAGCGGACCTCGACGTCGGCGAACTTCGTCAGGTTCTCGAGGTACTGGGTGGAGATGTTGCCGGCACCGATGATGCCGATCCCGACGCGGCTCACTTGTCGTTGTCCTTGAGCCAGGTGAGGGACTCGGTGATGCCCTCGAAGACGTCGCCCTTGTACGCGTCGAACTCGACCACGCGGATGGCCTCGGGTGCGGCGGCGAGGATGGCGGCCACGTCGACGTCGCCCTGGCCGGCGGGGGTCTGGTTCTCGAAGGCGCGCTGCAGTGCCTCGGGCACGATCAGGGCGCTCTCGGACGAGGGCAGCGCGGTGCGGATGTCACCGTCGACCTTGCCGTCCTTGACGTGGATCGCGACGACGCGGTCGCCCAGGCCCGTGAGCACGGTGGGGGCGTCGGCGCCACCGACGGTCGCCCAGAAGGTGTCGACCTCGAGGACGGTCTCCGGCGACAGCTGCGACACGAACAGGTCGTAGACGGTGCGGCCGTCGACCTTGTTCGTGAACTCCCACTGGT
This sequence comes from Curtobacterium poinsettiae, assembly GCF_047226435.1. Classification (NCBI taxonomy): domain Bacteria; kingdom Bacillati; phylum Actinomycetota; class Actinomycetes; order Micrococcales; family Microbacteriaceae; genus Curtobacterium; species Curtobacterium poinsettiae. The sequence goes on from NZ_CP178434.1 coordinate 60,500, forward strand.
GGTTGTGGTACCCGAACTGCAGGCCACGGCCGGCGGCCTCGGCGGTCAGCTCGTTGACGCGCTCGGCGATCTTCGCGACGTCGTCGGCGGTCTGCCAGCGGTCGGTCGGGATGAAGGGGTCGATGACGGTGTGGATGCCGAGGCGCTCGGCGGCGTCCCAGATCGGCGCGGTGTCCTCGGCGTCGATCACGGCGACGTGGCCGGACGGAGCCTTGAGGCCGGTGGCCGCGAACGCACGCTCGAGGTCGGTGGCGCGCTCGACGAACGCGTAGGGCTCGACGTTCTCGTACCCGATCTCGGCGACACGGGCGATGGCCTTGTCGAGGTCTTCGGCGATGGCGTCGCGCAGCGAGTACAGCTGCACAGAAGTGGTGGGCATTGCAGAGGCTCCTTCGATCCTGTCTGGGTGTCGCGGCCCGTCGAGGAGCGATGCTCCGCGGCGAGATCGATGACGACGCTACCCCAAAAACCACCCGGTGTGTAGTTTTTGCTGCCCCGTGTGACGCGGCCCGGACGGCCCGCGCGTCACGGCCCGTGAGGGGCCCGGTGTTGCAGACGACACCTGTCGATGTATGCTCGCGTCGGAAAAACCTTGTCAGGCAAGGTTTTCATCGACTCAAGGAGGCGTCATGAGCACACCCGAACCCGGCAGCCCGGCACTGCTCAACCCGGAAGAGGGCATCACCCAGCCCGTCAGCACGGTGAAGGTGGGCATCGGCTACCAGATCGCCCTGTTCCTCGGGCAGTTCGGCCTCTTCGTCGCGCTCATGGCCCCCGTCTACGTGAGCATGCAGCTCAAGGCGCAGGCCCTGGTCGGCGACGACGCCGCGAACGTCATCGGGTCGGTGCTGCCGATCGGCGCGTTCGGTGCGCTCATCATGAACCCCTTGGCGGGCGCCCTGTCCGACCGCACCCGCACGCGCTGGGGCCGTCGTCGCCCCTGGCTGCTCAGCGGTGTCGTCGTCTTCGCGATCGCCCTCGCCTGGATCGCCTACTCGCCGGACGTCCTCAACCTGACGCTGGCCTGGCTGCTCGCCCAGCTCGCCGCGAACGCCACCCTCGCCACCCTGCTCGCGAGCTTCGCCGACAACGTGCCGCAGCTGCAGCGTGGTCGGTCCTCGAGCATCATCGCGCTGGCGCAGAACATCGCCGTGCTCGCCGGCACGTACCTGTCGGTCTTCTTCGTGGCGAACCTGCCCGTGCTGTTCATCGCGCCGGGCATCCTGGCGATCATCCTGGTGGCCGTGTACGCCGTGGTGGCCCGGGACGACCTGCCGACCTACACGCTCAAGAAGTTCACGTTCCTGAACCTCGTCGCGTCGTTCTGGACGAACCCGGTCAAGAACCCGGACTTCGCGTTCGCCTGGTGGTCGCGCTTCCTCATCATCCTGGCGACGTTCATGTTCACGACGTACCGCCTGCTCTACATGCAGGAGCACATCGGCATCGAGAAGCCGAAGGACGCCACGGCCGCCGTCGCCTTCGGTGTCCTGCTCTACACGATCGCGCTGCTGATCAGCGCGGCGCTGTCCGGCTGGGCCTCGGACAAGCTCGGTCGCCGCAAGGTGTTCGTCGGTGGGTCGACGGCCATGTTCGCGGTGGGGCTCGTCGCGCTCGCACACGCCGACACGGTCACCGGCTTCTACGTCGCCGAGATCATCATGGGCTTCGCCTACGGCATCTACTCGGCCATCGACACGGCGCTCGTCGTCGACGTGCTGCCGAACGCCGACCGGCCCGGCAAGGACCTCGGTGTCATCAACATCGCGAACGCGTTGCCGCAGTCGCTCGCTCCGGCGATCGCCCTGTTCTTCCTGAAGGTCGGGTCCGACGGAGCAGCCGACAACTACGAGCTCATGTGCTGGGCCGCCGGTGCGATCGCCCTCATCGGCGCACTCGTCGTGATCCCCATCAAGCGGGTGCGGTAGCGCCCGTCGCAACGCGACCAGAAGACGGACGGGAGGCCCGTGGCGACGCCGCCACGGGCCTCCCGTCCGTCTGCCTGGTTGCGTCAGCGGCCCCCGATAGCGTGATCCCCATGCTCGCCGCCGCCCCAGCCCCGTTCGACACCCCCGCCGGCCGCATCATCGGGACGGTCGACGGGGACGTGGTGCGGGTGCTCGGGATCCCGTACGCGCAGGCCGAACGGTTCGCCCCACCGCAGCCGATGCCACCGTTCGAGGGCGAGCTGCACGCGTCCACTCCGTCGCCGGTCGCGCCGCAGCCGCACGAGGAGTTCGTCGACCTGCTGCTCAACCCGATCCAGGGCATCGAGGTCGACGAGCACTGCCAGCGACTCTCCATCACGCTGCCCGCCGACGTCCGTCCGGGCGAGCAGCTGCCGGTGATGGTCTGGATCCACGGCGGTTCGTACGTCATCGGCGGTGGTGACCTGCCGATCTACGACGCCCGCGACCTGGTGACCGAGCAGCGCGTGATCGTGGTGTCGGTCACGTTCCGGCTCGGCGTGCTCGGGTTCCTCGGTGACGGCGACACGATCCCGGCGAACCTCGGGCTGCTCGACCTGGTCGAGTCGCTGCGCTGGGTGCGCGCGAACATCGCGGTGTTCGGCGGCGACCCCGACCTGGTCACCGTCTTCGGGCAGTCGGCCGGCGGGGACGCGGCCGCGCACCTGATGATCAGCGCCGGCGCCGAGAGGCTGTTCCGCCGCGCGATCATCCAGAGCGCACCGCTCGGGCTGTCCCGTCGTCGTGCGCGGATGAACCGGTCGATGGTCCGGGCGGTGGGCAGCGTGCACGCCGACACCCCGCTCGACGACCTGCTCGACCGCCAGGCGCTCGGCACCCGGGCCGCAGCACCCTACGGTCTGGCCGCCGGCATGCCCTTCGGCACCCAGTACGGGTTCGCTCCGCTGCCCGCCGAGCGCGACCTGGACGCCGCGTGGAGCCGCGTCGCACCCGACGTCGACGTGCTGATCGGGTCCGGCTCGGACGAGGCCGGCATGTACGTGCCGCTCGTGCCCGGGCTGCGCCGGGTGACCCGCTCGCGCGTGCTGCGGTCGGCCCTGCGGTGGTGGGTCGTGCGCCCGCTGTCCGACGTCATCTACGGGCGCGATGCCCGACGGTTCACCGAGCGGCACCGACGTGCGGGTGGCCGCGCGACCTCGTACCGACTGCACCGCGGGGTGACGAGCGCCCCGACCGGAGCCGTGCACATGAGCGACCTGCCGCTGCTGCTCGGCGGGCGCGAGGCCTGGGCCGGCACCCGCTTCGTCCCCGAGCGCGACTGGCCCGAGGTCGAGCGCCGCGGCCGGGCCTTCCGGGCGATCTGGGCCGACTTCGCCCGCACCGGCGAGGTCCGTGCGCCCGACGACGAGACCCTGACCTTCGACCGCGGCTGACCCGCGGGCACGGCCCGTGGCGGCGGCGACTCGCGCCTCCCGGCCCGCGGGGTGGTCGCGACACACCGCACGGGCTGCGTCGCGTGGTCACGTTCTGTCGTTTGTGGGCGGCGGGGCCGTCGGTCCGTGACCGCCCGGCGTGCGGACCGCGGGGGGTCGTGACCGGTCGGCGGGCTGGTTGAGCGTCCGCAGCGCTCCGGTCGACGGCCTGGAGGCCCGGCGCGGCTGGTCGACGTCGGTGCACCCACCTGGCATGGTCGGCCCATGGAGTACACGGACTACGACACCCGGCTCGCCGCCTACGGCGTGATCACGGACGGTGACCGCGTGCTCCTGGCGAAGCTGCGCCAGCCCGACGCGGGCACGTGGACGTTGCCGGGCGGCGGGGTCGAGTTCGACGAGACCGTCGAGCAGGCCGTCGTGCGCGAGATCCGCGAGGAGACAGGGTACGAGGCCCAGGCCGGTGCCCTGCTCGGGGTCCGGCACCACATCGTCCCCGCGGAGCGCCGCATCCACGCCAACGGCCGGCCGATGAAGGCCGTGCAGGTCGTGTTCCGGGCGACCATCACCGGGGGAGCCCTGCGTCACGAGCTCGACGGCTCGACCGACGAGTCGCGGTGGATCCCCGTCGCCGAGCTCCCGCACCACCGCCACGGCCTGCTCGTGCCGATCGCCCTCGGCTGGGCGGGTGCCCTGTCCCGCTGACGGCTGGCGTCATCCCACGCGCAGCACCGCGAACTGCGGTGGGACCGCGGTGGGTTCCGGGCGCTGGACACCCCACCCGAGGTTGCGGAGCGACTGCGCGGTCTCTGCCGGGAACTGCCGAGCGGTTGCCTCGGCTTCTGCGCGGCGCCAACGACTGCGGAACCCCTGCACAGCGTCCCGCCACGTCGGCAGAGCGTCCACGCCGCACTCGACGATGACGAACTCGACCACGTCGGCGAGGCTCGGCCGGAAGTGCGGGCCGCCGAGCGGGAAGTGCAACGAGGACAACCGTGCCGCATCCCGTCGGCCCGAGCCGTGATCGCGCGCTCGGGCGAGCAGCGAACTGAACGCTCCGCGCTCGGCGTGCAAGTGCCAGTGCGACCGGGGCGTGGCCGTCAACGCCTCCTGGAACTCGAAGCGGACGAGTGGTTGCCGTTCGTCCGCGAGCAGAACGGCGTACCTGCTCTCGCTGACCACGAGAGCATCGAGGTGATCAACCCATCTGAACCGCATCCACGGGGCCAGGTCCGCGGTGTGCACATCGCCCACGGTCAAACGGACCGGGGTACCCCTTCCAGTCGCGGCGACTGACTGCATGATGAAGGTTCCGCTGCGCTCGTCGAGGGCGTAGTCGATCGACGCACCGTGCTCGGGCAGGGCGCCGTCCAGGAGCGCTTGCGCGATCGTCGCCTGGTGCCGCGCCGCCGACGCGGCCTGCTCGTTCATCGCTCACCCAGCAGGGCGGAGATGCTGTCGAGCCAGTTCTGCGCGAGGTACTCGTCCGTGAACAGGTCCCGCCACTGCTCGGTCGGGGCGAACTCCCGATCGTCGAGGTTCCACTCCGCGCGGACCCGCGCCCGCTCCGCCAGGAGTTCCTCGCGGGTCCACTGCCGTCCCAGCACCTTCGTCATGGCCGTCCTCTCGTCGGTGAGAGGACGGTAGGACGATCAGCAGCGCCGACGCGAGCTTTCGGAATGCAACATGTTCACTCCTCGATGACGCTGAGGACGTTGCCCGACGGGTCGGTGAACCAGGCGATGAGCGGCCCGCCCTGCCGGTTCACACCCCGGTCGTCGGTCATCCCCTCGTACTGCAGGAACACGACACCCTTCGCGGTGAGCTCGTCGACCGCGGCGTCGATGTCCGGCACCGGGAAGTTGAGCACCGTGAAGGCCGCCGGTTCGTGACCCGGACCCTTCGGGTAGACGAGCACCTGGTGTCCACCGCCGAGCTGCAGGAAGAGCATGCCGTGGTCCTCGGTGACCTCGATCCCCAGGACGTCCTCGTAGAACGCCTTCGCCTCGGGCACGTCGCGCACCGAGTACCCGCTGAACGCCGTCGTCGCATCGACCATGCGGCAAGTGAACCACCGCGGTCCGGCGTCGGTGCGCTCTGCGAGGATGAAGCCGTGAGCGACTCCGGCACGACCGTCGACCAAGCCGTCGAGCGCGCGGTCGAGCTGGCCGCAGGCAGCGACCGCACCGTGCTCGGGATCGCCGGAGCACCGGGTGCCGGCAAGTCCACGCTCGCCCGCCGCATCGTCACCGCCGTCGACGAACGCCTGGGTGCGGGCACGGCGGTGCAGGTCCCGATGGACGGCTTCCACCTGTCGAACGCGGCGCTCGACGCCCTCGGCCGGCACGACCGCAAGGGTGCGGCGGACACCTTCGACGCAGACGGCTACGTCGCACTCGTCCGCCGGCTCGTCGCCGCCGACGAGGACGTGGTGTGGGCACCGGACTTCGACCGCCGCGTGGACGAACCCGTCGCGGGCAGCATCGCGGTACCCCGCACCACCCGGCTCGTGGTGTCCGAGGGCAACTACCTGCTCGACGACACCGCTCCGTGGTCGGCGCTGCCCGCGCTCTTCACCGAGACCTGGTTCTGCGCCGTCGACGACGGGGTGCGGCTCGACCGCCTGGTCGGACGGCACATGCGGCACGGCCGCGACCACGACGCCGCGCGCGCCTGGGCGGTCCAGGTGGACGGCGTGAACGCCGCGAGGGTCGCACCCACGGTGATCCGGGCCTCCAGGACGGTGTGGACGTGACCACCGACCGACGCGACCCCACCGCCGACCACCGCCACACGACGACGAACCGACACCGACACGAGGAGCGACCATGACCATCGCCATCACCGGAGCCACCGGCAACATCGGGGGCGCCGTGAGCGCGGCGCTCGCCGCGGACGGCGTGCCGTTCCGGATGCTCGTGCGCGACGCCGCGCGTGCGCCGGAGCTGCCCGGCACCGAGGTCGCGGTCGCGACCTTCGCCGACGTCGACGCGAGCCGGACGGCGCTCCAGGGCGTCGACGTGCTGCTCATGGTGTCCGCCGCCGAGGCCCAGGACCGCCTCGACCAGCACCGGGCGTTCGTCACCGCGGCGGCCGACGCCGGCGTGCGGCACGTCGTCTACACGTCGTTCCTCGGCGCGGCTCCCGACGCGACCTTCACGCTCGGACGCGACCACTGGGCGACGGAGCAGGCGATCCGCGAGAGCGGGATGGCGTTCACGTTCCTGCGGGACAGCTTCTACCTGGACTTCGTCGAGGACCTGGTCGGCGAGGACGGCGTGATCCGCGGTCCGGCCGGCGACGGCGCCATGGCCGCGGTCGCCCGGGCCGACGTGGCCCGCGTCGCGACCGCGGTGCTGCACGACCCGGACGCGCACCGCGACCAGACGTACGAGCTGACCGGCCCCGAGGCGATCACCCTGGCCCAGGCGGCCGCGATCGTGTCCGAAGTCCGCGGCCGCACGGTCAGCTACCACCCCGAGACCCTCGACGAGGCGTACGCATCACGTGCGCAGTGGAACCCGGAGCCGTGGCAGGCCGACGCCTGGGTGAGCACCTACACGGCCATCGCCGAGGGTGCGCTCGCCCACGTGTCCGGCGACGTCGAACGCATCACGGGACGCACGCCGATGTCCCTGCGCGAGGTGCTCGCCGCCCGCTGACGCGTGGTGGCCGCGGTGGCCGTGGTGCACTCCGGGTCCGACGGACGGGCCGGGCAGCCCGCAGTGCCACACGGTCCAGGTGATGCCGTTCGCCCGGCGCGGCTGCATCGGCAGGCGTGCGTGGCGGGTGCCGTGGGACAGTGCTCGGCAGCCGCCGGCCAGCGCGGCACGCAGGACCGGGTCGGTGCGGGGCGCGTGGGCCTCGACGACGAGCACCCGCAGGCCGTCGGCGATCCTGCGACGGATCTGGTGCGTCGTGAAGACGGGCACGGTGCCCGAGAACCCGCCGTCCGTCAGCACCGGCAGCCCGGTCGCGTCGATCACGGGCGCGGAGATGTGCCACGTGTCCGTCAGGAACAGCGGTTCGTCGTGCCGGTACCCCTCCAGGCGTCGCGCGGTCGCGACGAGCCGACTGAGGGCACGCGGGTACGGGGTCGATCCGCCCCACGGGTCCGGGCTCGACACGTGGAACACGTCCGGGGTGCCGGCCGGGATCGGCCAGCGCGCGGGCCACGGCCCGACGGATGCGTCGACGCCGCTGCCGTCGCGTGTTGCGTCGAGCGCCTGCAGTGAGAACGCGGCCGGTCCGGCGACCAGGGCGAGGCCGGCTGCGAGCGCGATGGTCGTCCGGGAGGCCCGGTGCCAGCCCGGCCCGCGGGTCGCCTCCCAGCGGGGTCGCCAGCACAGCGCCACCACGCTGGCGACGACGGCAACCGTCGCGACGGTGATCGCGGGCCCGGCGAGCACGCGTGGCATCGCGGTGCCCTGGGCGAGGAACACCACCCAGCCGAGCTGCGCCACGGCGAGGACGACGGGGAGCGCCCGGAGTACCCGGGACTGCGCCCGGACCAGGCCGACCGCACCGCGCCACCCGAGGGCCGCGAGCAGGGCGAGCTGGACGCCGATCGCCGCGACGTAGGCGGTGTGCGGCACCGCGGCCACCGACAGCACGAGCGCCGCGGTACCGAGCCAGACGACCAGGACGGCCAGGGTGGCGGCTCCGGCACGGGTGTCGAACGCGTGCCCGAAAGAGGTGCCGGCGGTGTCGTGGGCTGTGCGTGTCGACGCTCGCGTGATCCTCCGCGCTCGCCGTCGGACCAGCACCACGGCCGCGACCACCACGCCGAACACCGCCGCGGGCAGGAGCCAGGCCACCTGCGACGCCAGGTGCGGTTCGAGCAGCTTGCCGAACCCGGCCGCACCACCGCGCCAGGTGTGCGGGCCGAACGGCACCGTGAACGACCGGACGGACCCGGGCACCGCGCCGGGCAGGAACCGGTCGATGCCGTTGTACCCGAACACCATCGCGAGCGGACTGTCGGTCGTCGAGCCGTCCGCCCACGGCCGCGAACCCGACGGCGTGAGCGCCAGCGCGGTCACCCACGACACCGATGCCAGGACCGCGACGACCCCGAGCACTCCGGCTCGGATGACCCGGGTGCCGAAGCGGAAGGGACGGCCGTCGTGCCGGGCCGCGGCCAGCAGCGTGCCGAGCAGCAGCGCCGGCAGGACGAACCAGGCCTGCACCATCTTCGCCTGGAACCCGACGCCGACCGCCAGGCCCGCGGTGACGAGCGGCCACCACCGCCCGGTCAGTGCCGCGTGCTGCCAGCACAGCAGGGCGACCGCCAGCGCGGCGGTGACCATGCCGTCCTCCATCGGGTGCGCGAACATCGACACGAAGATCGGCGTCGACCCGGCTGCCGCGGCGGCGACGAGGCCCGTCCCGACACCGGCCCAGCGGAGTCCGACCAGGGAGCAGGCCCACAGCGTGACGAGCCCCTCGATGACCTGCGGGAACGCGAGCGCTGCGGTGGAGTGCCCGAACAACCGGAGGCTCAGCGCCTGCGGCACCGCGAAGCCGCTGAGCTTGTCGAGCGTCACCGTCGCCGAGGGGTCGAACGCGCCGGAGAAGAGCGCCGGCCACGACTCGGACATCGACCGCGCCGACGCCTGGTAGAAGCCGAAGTCCCCACCGCGGCCCAGGTTCCAGGCGAGCAGGACGGTCATGCCGCCCGCGATCACGAGCAGGGTGAGCCGTGCCGCGAGCGGCTGGTCCCGCCACCGGGCGGGTCGTCGGATGTCCACTCTCCGGACCTTGGCCGTCCGGGATGACGATGGGCCGGGACCGTGCCGCCAGCTGGCCGCGAAGCCGGTCCGCGCGCTGAGGGGTCGTGCGGGTGCGGCCCCCGTCGGTCAGCGCCTCGGGGGTCGAGTCGGAGCGGGGTCTCAGCCGGCGCTCGGGTTCGGGGTCAGGACGCCGGGCGGCGGGCGGGCAGGACGGCGGGCGGTTCCGCGCTCAGGAGACCCGTCGCGCGGCGAACGTCCCGACGACACCCAGGGTCAGCACCGCGACGAGCACGACGAGGAGCGGTGCGGTCCAGGTACCCGTCGCACCGTGCAGCGCCCCGGCGAGCAGCGGCCCCGCGGACCCGATCAGGTAGCCGCCGCCCTGCACGAACGCGGACATCCGGCGGGCATCGGCGTCGCTGGAGACGATCCGCACGATGACGATGAAGATCACGGTGATGCCGCCGCCCTGGGCCGCGCCGCCGAGCACCGACCACAGTAGCCAGAGCTGCGGGGCGAACAGCAGCCCGAGCGGCATCGCCAGCCACAGGGTGCCGACCAGGGCGATGATCGCCGCCGGCCGCCACCGGGTCGCGAGCAGCGGGACCCCGAGCGCCCCGACGACGGCCAGGATCTGGAACACCGACGAGCTCGCGCCCGACGACGCCTTCGAGAAGCCGATCTCGTCGTGCAGCAGGGTCGGGATCCACGCGGTGAGGGCGTAGTACGAGAACGCCTGGCCGCCGAACGCCAGCGTCAGGCCCCAGGTGATGAGCCGTCGTGCCGGCCGGATCGGTTCGGCGGCGGCGACCCGTGCGGCCTCGGCGGCGCGCGCGGTGCGGATCGCTCCGGTGTCGAGCACCTGGTCGATCGGACCGGTGATCGGCAGTGGTCCGTCGTGGTCGGACGGCACCGGGCGTCGCCAGGCGGCCCGAGCACCGACCGCGTAGGTCCAGGCAGCGGCGGCGATGAGCGCGAAGACCGCCCAGATCGCGATGGCGACCGGCCAGCCCCACAGGGCCGCCAGGGGAGCGGTGCCGAGCGACGTGATCATCGACCCGACGTTGAGCGCCGACGTGTAGACGCCGGTGACCAGGCCGACGCGCTCCGGCGAGGTGTCCCGCCGGATGACCACCGGGATCACCACGTTGCCGATCGTGATGCCGATGCCGATGACCGCGGTGCCGATCAGCAGCGCCGCCGACGAGGGCATCGAGCGCACGACGGTGCCGGCGAGCACGATGACGAGCGACAGGGACACCGCGCGCTCGGGGTCGGCCTTCGCGATGACCCAGCTGGCGAACGGCGTCGCGAGGGCGAAGCAGAGCACCGGGATCGTCGTCAGCAGCCCGGCGATCGTCGCGGTCAGGCCGAGGTCGGCGCGGACGTCCCCGATGACCGGGGCGGTCGCGACGATCGGGCCGCGGAAGTTCAGGGCGATCAGGACGATGGCCGCCGGCAGCAACCAGGCGGCGCCGCGGAGGCTCCGCCGGACGACGTCGTCGTTCATGCGGACGGCGTCGCGGACGGCAGCAGGATCGGCAGCAGGTCGAGCGGGGTGGCGGCGCGGGCGATGGTGCCCTCGGCCTCGTCGGGGGAGCCGTAACCCCACTCGGCGAAGACGACCGGGACGCCGTGCACGGTCGCGCCCTCGACGTCGTGCTTCCGGTCGCCGATCAGCACCGGGCGGCTGGTGTCGAAGCCGTGGGCCTCGAGTCGGCGCAGTGCTTCTTCGACGACGTCGGCCTTGCTCGACCGGACCTCGTCGTCGCTCGCGCCCGTGATGATGTCGATGTCCCCGGTGAGCCCGTAGTGCTCGAGGATGTAGGTCGCCGGGGTCTCCGGCTTGCTCGTCGCCGTCGAGATCGGCAGCCCTGCCTGGTGCAGGGTGCGCAGGACGACGTCGATGTCCGGGAACATCGCCGAGTCGAGCGCCCCGTGCGAGAAGTAGTGCTCGCGGTAGACGGCCAGCGTGCGGTCGGCCAGTTCGTCGTCCATGCCCATCGCGATCCGGAACGTGTCCATGATCGGCGGGCCCACGAACGACATCAGGGTGTCGCGGTCCGGCACCGGGACGCCGACGGTGCGGAAGGTGTGCGTCAGGCTCTCGAGGATGCCCGGCGCGGAGTCGCTGATGGTGCCGTCGAGGTCGAACAGGATGGCGGAGAACGGGCTGGTCATGTCCTGCCCACCCTAGCCGGGCGGTGGCGGCGACCATCCGGGTTCCGTCGGCAGCGGGGCGGGGGTGCGCCGTGCCTCCAGGCCGGACGGGCCGACGCGGCTCAGAACAGGCGGGTGTGCCCGCCCTCGATGCCGCGCATCGCGTCGTAGTCGAGCACGAGGACGCGGATGCCGCGGTCCTCGGCCAGGGTTCGTGCCTGCGGCGCCACCGTCTGCGCCGCCAGCACGCCCTGCACCGGACGCAGGTGCGGATCGCGGTTCATGAGCTCGAGGTAGCGGGTGAGCTGCTCCACCGCGTCGATGTTGGCGTTGCGCTTCATCTCGACGGCGACGCTCGCCCCGGCGTCGTCGCGCGCCAGGATGTCGACGGGCCCGATGGCCGTCATGTACTCGCGGCGGACCAGGGTGTGGCCGTCACCGAGCAGCTCGATCTGCTCGGCCAGGAGCTGCTGCAGGTGCGCCTCGACCCCGTCCTTCACCAGGCCCGGGTCGACGCCCAGGTCGTGGGTCTCGTCGGACACGACCTCGTACAGGGAGACGATGAGCTTGTCCTGCGTCTTCTTCTGCGTCACCGTCCACACCTGGGTGATGCCGGCGACCGACTGCTCCTCGTCCGGCTCGGTGATCTCGATCGAGCAGGGCGGGCTCATCCAGTTCAGCGGCTTGTAGCTGCCGCCGTCGGAGTGCACGAGCAGGGAGCCGTCCGCCTTGAGCATGAGCAGGCGGGTCGCGAGCGGCAGGTGGGCTGAGAGCCGGCCCGCGTAGTCGACGGAGCACCGGGCGATGACGAGACGCACCCCGGAAGCCTAACCGGCGCGATGTCGTCGCCCGGACCGGGCGCGCTGGCTGTGCAGCACGCACGGATTCACATGCCGGTAACGACGTTCTGCACATGTACCGCAATCCGATGCCGTCCTACCGTGGCTGACACCCCGATCGGCCCACGCCGACACCCCTCCCCGAGGAGCCACGATGGCCAGCGAGACCGCAGTGTCAGCACCACGAACCCCCCGTTCCGAGTCGGTCGCCGTCGACGACTACTCGCTCAGCCGGGTCCCGATGTCCGCACGCTACGGCTGGTTCCAGGTCGCCGTGCAGCGCTTCGGGCAGATCTCGGCCCTGTCCCAGTTCCTGCTCGGTGCGACGCTCGGCTTCGGCATGAGCTTCTGGGACGCCTTCTGGGCGATCACCCTCGGCGCCGTGATCCTGGAGATCGTCTCGGTCCTCGTCGGCGTCATCGGCGTGAAGGAGGGCCTGAACACCTCGGTCATCGCCCGCTGGACCGGGTTCGGCAAGGCCGGCTCGGCGCTGGTCGGGCTGGCGATCGGGCTGAGCCTGATCGGCTGGTTCGGCATCCAGTCGGGCGTCTCGGCTGCCGGGCTCGTCTCGATCCTGCCGATCCTGCCCGCCTGGGCGTGGTCGCTCGTGTTCGGGCTGCTCGTCACCGCCATCGTGCTGCGCGGGTTCCACTCGATGCAGTGGCTGGCGAACGTGACCGTGCCGCTGTTCCTGGTGCTCGTCGGCTGGGCGGTCATCGTCGAGCTGAGCCGGCACTCGATCGCCGAGCTCGCCGCGCGTGCCCCGGCCGGTCCGGAGCTGAGCTTCGTGGCCGGCACCACCCTGGTGGCCGGCGGGTTCATCGTCGGCGCGGTGATCACGCCGGACATGACCCGCTTCAACCGGTCGGTCGGCGACGTCGTGAAGCAGACGCTGCTCGGTGTGACCCTCGGCGAGTACGTCATCGGCCTGGCCGGTGTCCTGCTCGCCCACGCCGTCGGCTCCGCGGACATCACCCGCGTGATCACGTCGAGCGTCGGCTGGGTCGGCATCCTCGTGATCCTGCTCGGCACGTTCAAGATCAACGACTGGAACATCTACAGCTCGAGCCTCGGCGTCACGAACTTCATCGACGCGGTGTTCGGCAAGCAGGTGAACCGCGGGCTCGTGACGCTCGTGATGGGCGTCGTCGGTTCGGTGCTCGCCGCGGTCGGGTTCCTCGGGGCCCTGACACCGTTCCTGTCCGTGCTCGGGGTCGTCTTCCCGCCGATCGCCGGGATCATGGTGGCGGAGTACTTCGTCGTGAAGCGCTGGCGCCGTGAGCTGAGCGACGCCGAGAACATCCCGGCGACCTCGCCCACCTGGGTGCCGGCCACCCTGGTCATCTGGGCGGTCGCCTCGCTCATCGGGTACTTCGTCGCCGTCGGCATCCCGTCGATCAACTCCGTGGTCATCGCCTTCGTGCTCTACGTGGTCGCCGGCAAGGCCGGGCTGATCCGCGGCGTCGGTGTCAGTCGGACCGAGTCCACGCCGGCCGCCACCGAGGCCCCGGTCGCCGAAGCACCGGCCACCCCCGCCGCCTGACACGGGCGCTCCCCGAACGGCCGGTCGCGTCGCCGAACCCCTGATCCGCGCGACGGCGCGGCCGGTCCCCACCAACCAGCAGCACCCCCCCCGCGAAGACCCCGCACCCGCACCACCGCACCCGCACCCGCACCACCGAAGGGAACCCCCATGCGCATCGGCATCGACGTCGGCGGCACCAACACGGACGCCGTCCTGATGGACGGCAGCACCGTCCGTGCGGCGGTCAAGCGGTCCACCACCCCCGACGTCACCTCGGGCATCGTCGCCGCGCTCGACGGTCTGCGCGAACAGCACGCCTTCGGCCCCACGGACATCGACGGCGTGATGATCGGCACCACCCACTTCATCAACGCCCTGGTCGAGGCACGCGGCCTCGCCCCGACGGCCGCGGTCCGCCTGGGCCTGCCGGCGACGGCGTCGCTGCCCCCGTTCACGGACTGGCCCAGGCACCTGGTGTCGGCCGTGCACGCGCAGCCGTTCCTGGCCCACGGCGGCCACGAGTTCGACGGCCGGGTCATCTCGGAGCTCGACCCCGAGGAGCTCAAGCGGCACGCCGGTGCCATCGCCGCCGCGGGCATCCGGTCCGTCGCGATCTCGTCGGTGTTCTCCCCGATCAACGACGAGTTCGAGCAGCGCGCGCAGGAGATCATGGCCGCCGAGCTCGGGCCGGACGTGGCGTTCTCGCTGTCGTCCGAGATCGGTCGCATCGGCCTGCTCGAGCGCGAGAACGCGACGATCATCAACGCGGCGCTCCGCGAGCTCGCAGACCGCATCGTCGACGGGCTGTCCGGGTCGGTCACGGGCAGCGGCATCGACGCACCGCTCTTCCTGAGCCAGAACGACGGCACCCTGATGGACGTCGAGTACGCCCGTCGCTACCCGGTCGCGACGTTCGCCTCCGGCCCGACCAACTCGATGCGCGGCGCCGCGGTGCTGTCCGGCTTCGACACCTGCGCGGTCGTCGACGTCGGCGGCACGACGAGTGACGTGGGCGTCCTGACCGCGGGCTTCCCGCGCGAGGCCACCGGCGAGGTCGCCGTCGCCGGCATCCGCACGAACTTCCGGATGCCCGACGTCCTGTCCGTCGGCATCGGCGGCGGTTCCCGCATCCGCGAGGACGGCAGCGTCGTCGGCCCGGACTCCGTCGGGTACCGCCTGACCGAGGAGGGCCTGGTCTTCGGCGGCACCACCCTGACCGCGACCGACGTTGCCGTCCGCGGTGGCCGTGGCGCGATCGGGGACCCGTCGCTCGTCGCCGGGGTGCCGGCCGAGGTCGCCGCCCGCGCGCTCGACGTCATCGCGGAGCGCGTGGCCGACATCGTGGAGCGGATGCGCACCTCGTCCGACCCGCTGCCCGTCGTGGCGGTCGGTGGCGGTTCGGTGCTGCTGCCGGACACCCTGCCCGGACTCGGCACCGTGCACCGCCCGGAGCACTACTCGGTCGCCAACGCCATCGGTGCGGCGATCGCGCAGGTCAGCGGTGAGGTCGACAAGGTCTACGCGATCAGCGACGGCCGACGGTCCGCCGTGGTCGACGAGGCGCGGCAAGAGGCGGTCGACCGTGCCATCGCGGCCGGCGCCGACCCCGGCTCGGTGGACATCGTCGACTTCGACGAGGTCCCGATCCCGTACCTGCCGGGCAACGCGACGCGGATCCGCGCGAAGGCCGTCGGCGACCTGGCACTCGGGGCGCTGGTCCGATGAGCGCCACGACCACAGCACCCCTCCTCACCTCCATCGGGGCGGACTGCTCCGCCCTCGCCCGCGGCGCCGCGATCCTCGGCACCGGCGGCGGCGGTGACCCCTACATCGGCCGCCTGCTCGCCGAGGCCGCCGTCCGCACCCACGGCCCGGTCGAGATCGTCCAGGTCGAGGACCTGCCCGACGACGCCGTGGTGCTCTCGGTCGCGATGATCGGCGCTCCCACGGTGATGGTCGAGAAGCTGCCGTCCGCCGGCCAGTTCGCCGAGGCCATCCGCAGCCTGTCGGCGTTCCTCAACGTGACCCCGACCCACCTGGCCTGCATCGAGGTCGGCGGCGTGAACTCGACGACGCCGATCGTCGCCGCTGCCGAGCTCGGCCTGCCCCTGGTCGACGGCGACGGCATGGGCCGTGCGTTCCCCGAGGTGCAGATGGTGCTGCTGACCCTGTCCGGGGTCAGCGCGACACCGATGGCCCTGGCGGACGAGAAGGGCAACACCGTCGTCTTCGACACGGTGGACAACCGGTGGGCGGAACGGCTCGCCCGCACGGCGACGGTCGAGATGGGCTGTTCCGCGATCACCGCGCAGTACGCCATGTCCGGCGCGCAGGTGAAGGAGTCGTTCGTCCGCGGCAGCCTGTCGCTGAGCGTCCGGCTGGGCGAGACGCTCGTCCGCGCCCGCAGCGAGAACGCCGACCCCGTCACGGCGGTCACCGAGGTGCTCGGCGGCACGGTCGTGTTCCAGGGCAAGGTCGCCGACATCGAGCGCAAGACCGTCACCGGGTTCGCCCGTGGCACGGCCCGCATCGCTGGTTCCGGCAGCGACACCGGCCTGGAGGCGGTGCTCCGGTTCCAGAACGAGCACCTGCTGGTCGAGGTGGCCGGCCAGGTCCGCACCACGGCTCCCGACCTCATCATCACCCTGGACGCCGAGACCGGCGAACCGATCACCACCGAGGCCCTGCGCTTCGGCGCCCGCATCCGGATCGTCACCGCACCGGCCGACGAGCGCTGGCACTCCCCGGACGGCCTGCGCCTGGCCGGCCCGCGGTACTTCGGCTACGACACCCCCGCGGTCCGCCACGACGGCACCACGAGCCCCGGCGAGAGCACGGAGGAAGCCCGATGAGCTGGATCCTCGACGTCGACGACCTGCCCGACCTGGCCCGCGGCGCCGCGCTGCTCGGCACCGGCGGCGGAGGCGACCCCACCATCGGGATGCTCCTGGTCCGTGCCGCGATCGAACAGCACGGCCCCGTCACGATCCTCGACCCTTCCGAAGTGCCCGACGACGCCCTCGTCATCCCCACCGCGCAGATGGGCGCACCGACCGTCGTGCTCGAACGCATCCCGGCCGGACCGGAACCCCTCGGCGCCCTCCGTCGGCTCGAAGCCCACCTGGGCCGGACGGCGACCGCGACGATGCCCATCGAGTGCGGCGGCATCAACTCGATGATCCCGCTGCTCGTCGGCGCCACCGGCGACCTGCCCGTCGTCGACGCGGACGGCATGGGCCGCGCGTTCCCCGAGCTGCAGATGGAGACGTTCTCGGTCTACGGGGTCCCCGGCAGTCCACTGGCGATCAGCGACGAGAACGGTCACGGCGTCATCATCGAGACCGGCACGGACAACAAGAAGATGGAGTGGCTCGCCCGCGGGGTCACCATCCGGCTCGGCGGCGTCGCCTACATCGCCGAGTACGCCATGTCCGGCCGCCAGGTGCGGGAGACCGCCGTCCCGCGCACGCTCTCCCTGGCACTCGCCGTCGGTCGGGCCATCCGGGTCGCCCGCGAAGCCCACCGCGACCCCATCGACGCGCTCGCCGAGGCCCTCGGGACGACGATCTACACGCACCTGCGCGAGCTGTTCGACGGCAAGGTCGTCGACGTCGAGCGCCGCACGGTCGACGGGTTCGCCCGCGGTCGCGCCACCGTGCAGGGGACCGACGGCTCCGAGCTCGAACTCCGGTTCCAGAACGAGAACCTGGTCGCCCGGCGGGACGGGCAGCTCGTCGCCGTCGTGCCCGACCTGATCTGCGTCCTCGACGCCGAGACCGCCGAACCGATCACCACCGAGCGCCTGCGGTTCGGGCAACGCGTCCGGGTGATCGGCATCTCGACCCCCGACCTGATGCGGACCCCGGAGGCGCTCGCCGTGTTCGGGCCGTCGTGCTTCGGGCTCGACGAGCCGTTCGTCCCGGTCGAGGACCTGCACGAGCACGTCCGCCCGGCCGCCCCGGCGGTCGGCTGACCGACGGCCGCGCGCCGACCCCGGTACCCGGCCCCCGCAGCCGACCCCGGGCGCCGACCCGGGACGCGACCACGGCAGCAGAATGGACCCATGGACCAGGGTGAGCGGCGTGGCGGCGGTGTGACGGGCCTCCAGGCCGACGACGCGACCGTCTTCGGACGCGGCACCGCCCTGCTCGGCTGCGGCGGTGGCGGCCGCGTCGACCACATGGTCAGCGCACTCCGATTCGCACTCGGCGACCGCAGTGTGCCGGTCGTCGATCTCGACGACCCCGCACTCGGCTCGGTGGTGGCCGTGGGGATCATCGGGTCGACCAACGTGCTCGAGGAGAAGATGCCGAGCGGCGAGGAGCTGCCGGCCGCGCTCGCGGCGGTCGAACGCTGGACGGGCGTCCGTGCCGACGCCGTCGTCGCCGCGCAGATCGGCGGCGTGACCGGACCGGCCGCGGCCCTCACCGCCCACGCCGCCGGACTGCCGCTCGTCGACGCGGACCTGGTCGGCCGCGCGGTCCCGCGCATCGACCAGCTGTCGGTCTTCGTCGGCCCGACCACGACGGTCACGGCCGCGGCAGCCACCACGAGCGGTCTGCGGATCGTCGTCGACGCCCGGCAGCCCCACGACGTCGAGACCGTCTGGCGCGAGGCCGTCTCGCACAGCGGCGGCTGGGCGGCCTTCGCGATCGGTCCGGTCCCGGTGGCGTTGCTGCGCGAGCGGGCCGTCGTCGGCAGCGTGCAGCGCGCCCTCCGGATCGGACGCGCCGCGGGCGGCGCACGCGACGCGGCGGAACTCGCCGCGCTCATCGGCGGCCGGGTCGTCGCGCAGGGCCGGGTCATCGACGTGCAGCGCGAGGGGGACGCGCTCGCGTTCGTCCGCAGCAGCCTGGCCATCCGCGACGCCGGCACCGGTGCGGTCGCCCGGGTCGAGGCGGGCAGCGAGTACGTGCACTGCCTGGTCGACGGCCTGCCCGTCGCCAGCACGCCGAGCGTCATCACCGTCGTCGACGCGCGCTCGCTCGCGCCGGTGGCGACCGACCGCACGCGGGTCGGCAACGAACTCGCGGTGCTCGTGCTGCCGTCGGCGCCGTGGTGGTGGGCGGACCCCGACCGCACCGCGCACATGGGACCGCGGGCGTTCGGCATCGACGCCGACGTCGTGCCCGAGATCGTGCCCGAGGTGCTCGCGTGAACGCCGTCGGCGACCTGCTGCCGCTCCTGCCAGCAGGCACCCGCCTGCTCGTCGGCCCCGGCAGCACGGCGGTCCGGAGCGTCCGCGGTGTCGTGGGGACCCCCGACCAGGTCGGCCGGTCGCTCGCCCAGGGCGACGACGTCGTCGTGCTGCTCACCCCCGTCGACCGTGCGGACGCACGCTTCGACGTGCTGCTGCGCCGGGCCTCCGCGGCCGGCACCACCCTGCTCGTCGTCGACGGATCGCTGGAACTCGGCCCCGGCACCACGACGCTCGCCGACCGGCTCGGCGTCGCCGTCCTCGCCACCCCGGACCCGTGGGCGACCTCGGTCCGCCTGCACGAACTGATCGGCACCGGGATGGGTCCGGCGGCCCGGGCGGCCCTCGACGCCTCCCGCGTCGCGCTCGACGCCGGCCCCGAACTCGACGACCTGTTCGCCCGGCTCGACCGGTCGCTCGGCCACCCGGTGCGGTTCCTCGACGCGTCGGGCCTGGCACTCCGCGGAGCCGCCGTCGACGACACGGCGCGCGCCGTGCTCGTCCGCCGCGCCGGCACGAGCGACGTGCTGATCGCCGAGGGCGTCGACGAGACGCTCGTCGCGATCCCGGTCGGTACCGGCATCGGACCGCGCGCCTGGCTGGCCGTCGGTCTGTCCGTCCCGATCGCCACCGAGCAGCAGGTGGTCGCGAGCGCCCTGCAGGTCGCCGCCGTCGCCGTCGGGCACCGGCTGCTGCTCACCCGGCTCGACGACGAGCGCGATGCCCGCTACCGGATGGCGATGCTCGACGAACTCCGTGCGGCCGACGGGGCGCCCGCCCCGCAGCTCGTGCAGCGGACCATCGCCGCCGGGTGGCGGCTGGACGCCTGGCACGTCGGTGCGCGCGTGGTCGCGCGGCAGGGCGTCGACCTGGTCGCGCTCCGCCAGCAGGTCGACGCCGCGGTGCGCGCCGAGGGACTCGACGCGGTCGTCGTCGAACAGGCGGACGGCTGGGTGCTGTGGCTGTCGGAACCCGACGAACCCGGCCGGGAGGCAGTGGCCGACATCGCGGGTCGGCTGCGGCGCGCGCAGAACACGCTCCGCACCACCGTGGAGACCAACGTGGGCGTCGGCAGTCTGCAGGCGGGCCCTGCCGGGCTGGTGCGGACGCTCGGCGAGGCGGGCGACGCCGCCCGTCTGGCCGCCAGCCGTCCGGAGTCGGGGCACTTCGTGCACGTGGACCGGCTCGGGCTCGCGCAGCTGCTGCTCGCGTGGACGCAGACGGACACGTTCCTGCCGGCGTCACGGCAGTTGCTCGCACCGCTCGAACGCGGTGGCGGGGCGCTCCTGACGACGCTCGCCGCCTACCTGGACGCGGAGTCGTCGATCGCCGAGACCGCCGCGGTGCTCGGCGTGCACCGGAACACCGTGTCCGACCGCATCGCGCGGGTGGAGCGGTTGCTCGCGGTGGACCTGTCCGACCCCGAGACCCGCCTCGCCCTGCACCTGGCGACGCGGGCGCGGGCCGGGGACGGCGGCTGATTCAGTTCCTGTTGCTGGACTTCTCGGTCTCGCGCTTCGTGGTCCCGCTCGTCTTGTCGGTCCCGCGGGCGGGCCGGGCGGCGGCACCGGTCTCGCGCGCCGCACCCGAGGCCAGGCCGGCCGCGATGATGAACACGAAGACGATCAGCAGCGCCCCGAGCAGGCCGATCTCCTCACCGAGGAACCCGATCAGCGGCGGCCCGGCCAGGAACGCCACGTAGCCGATCGTCGCGACGGCGCTGACCTTGGCGGCCGCGGTGCGGGGGTCGTCGGCCGCGGCGGACATGCCCATCGGGAAGCCGAGGCTGGCACCGAGGCCCCAGAGCACGACGCCCACGATCGCGAGTGGCACGTTGTCGATGAAGATGAGCATGCCGAGGCCGACCACCGCGACGGCGGCGCTGATGCGCAGGACCGGCACGCGGCCGAACTTGTCGATCAGCGGGCTGCCGGCGACGCGACCGGCGGTCATCGCGGCCAGGAACACCGTCAGCACGGCAGCGCCGCCGGCGTTGTCGAGTCCGTGGCCGTCGATCATCGCGAGGGGCAGCCAGTCGTTCGCGGACCCCTCGGCCAGCGCCATGCCGAGCACGATCACGCCGATCAACAGCGTGGACGGCTGTGCCCAGACCTGCCAGCGGGTGAGCGGGGTCGCGACCGGGCTGGTGTCGGTCGACACCGGCTGCTCGAAGCGGTGCTCGTCCTGGAACTTCGTGACGGCGACGAGCATGGCGGCGCTCGTGATGACGACGAGCACGATGAAGTGCCACGACACCGGGATCTCGAGCTTCTCGGCCAGCGCACCGAGGCCCGCACCGGCGAGCGTGCCGAGGCTGAACGCGGCGTGGAACAGCGGCATGATCGTTCGCCCGCCGGCCTTCTCGGCGGCGGCTCCCGAGACGTTCATCGACACGTCGCACAGGCCGTTGCCGAAGCCGAACGCGATGAGCGCGATCCAGATGGCGGCGAAGCCCCACCCGAGCGTGACCGCGACCCCCGCGAAGATCATGCCGATCGCCAGGCACGCCGCAGCCACCTGCACGCCCCGACGGGCACCGAGCTTCGCGACGATGTGCCCGGCGAACGTCAGACCGCCGATGGAGCCGACCGCCATGCCGAGCACGAGCAGGCCCATCTCGAACGTGCTCGCCCCCAGGGAGTCGCGGACGCTCGGGATCCGGCCCAGCCACGTCGCGATGTCGAGCCCGGACAGGGTGAACACCACGAACACCGCGATGATCCAGGCCTTGGTGGTCGGGACGGTGCGGGTGGACGGCGTCGTCATGGTGGTTCCCATCGTGCTGCGGCGCGCTCGGTAGTGCGCGTTCTGGTGCGTGCCAGTGCTGGTCTTGCGGCTGTCGAATCGATTCGACTGCTCGTTCCGGCTACGCTAACGGGCGATGGACGAACCGGCAACAGGACCCGGCGCGTCGCCTTCCCGCGGCGGCGCCACCCGTCCGTCGCGCCCGACGCTGGCAGCGGTCGCCCGTGCCGCCGGGGTCGCGCCGTCGACGGCCTCGCTCGCCTTCAGTGGTCTCGGCCCGGTTTCCGAGGACGCCAAGGCCCGCGTGCTCGCCGCTGCCGCCGACCTGGGTTACGGCGGCCCCGACCCCCGTGCGCGTTCGCTGCGCCGCGGTCGTTCCGGCGTCATCGGCGTCGTGATGGACGAGCGTCTGAGCGATGCCTTCCGTGACCCGGTCAACGTCCTGACGCTCGACGGCATCGCCGAGGTCGCCGGCGCCGCGGGTGTCTCCCTGCTGCTCGTCCGGAGTCCGCTCGACGACGAGCAGGGCGCCGGCCCGCTGGTGGATGCTCCGATGGACGCCGTCGTGCTCGTCGGGTGCAACGTCCGGATCGACCCCGCCGTCGCCGTGCTGCGGCGTCGACAGATCCCGGTCGTCGCGATCGAGGCGGCCGAGATCGAGGGCGCTGTCCCCGTGCAGCTCGACAACCGCGATGCCTCACGCCGTGCTGCCGAGTACCTGCAGGGGCTCGGGCACTCTGCCGTGACCGTCGTGACGCTGCCGCTCGACGCCGCACGCCGCCGTGGCCCGATCGACGCAGCCCGTCAGGACGAGGGCATCGCCTTCACCACGCTCGAGCGACTGCGTGGTGTGCGCCAGGTCTACCCGCACGCCGTCGCGATCGAGACCGCAGGCAGCTCGGTGGAGGAGGGGCGTCTCGCCGGCACCGAGCTCTTCGCGCCGGACGGCCCCCGCCCCACCGCCGTCATCGCGCAGAGTGACCTGATCGCCGTCGGGGTGATCTCGGCCGCGCTCGACGCCGGACTCCGTGTCCCCGAGGACGTCAGCGTCGTCGGGTTCGACGGCATCACCGTGGACGACAGCCTGCTCCACCGCACCCCGATCCGGCACCTGACCACCCTGGTGCAGCCGTTCGTGCAGAAGGGACAGGCCGCAGCCCGTGCCGCCCTGGCCATGCTCGAGGGGGCGGAGCCGCAGCCGGCGTCGTTCACCTCGGAGTTGCGGGTGGGGGACACGACGGGGCCGCCGCCCGCTTCATGCTAATTGCATGTCGGCGACCTGCGCCGGACCATGAACCCGTCGCTCAATGGACTTGTTCCGTGTGTATTCAACGTCCGAGCCTACCGGTGGTGGCTTGAAGTCCCCGCCGTCGAGCTGGTGCAATCTGTTCGGGGTGTGGCCAACCGATGACATTGCGGCCTTGGTGCGAACGAGTGAGAGCTTCGGAGGCGGCTTGTTCGAGCAGCCTCGGCGCTATCTCGTCCGTCTGCCCGTCGCACCAGCATCCGTCGAAGCCGGCACCCTCGTCAGACGAGGTTCTCTTGTCGGAGGTGTGCGCGAGCATGCTTCCTGAAATCGCACGAGCGAAATGGGGAAAGCAATGGCAGATGTCGAACCGATCCCGGTCCGCCGGCTCCACGTGAATGTTCTGATTGTCGCTCTTGCGGGCATCGGCTTCTATATCGCTGGATTTATCGCCGGTATCCCCACGATCCCCGGATCGAACGGGAACCCTCGCTTCGACTGGATGGCGCAGGTCGGCGCGAGTTTCAGCAAGCTCGGAACATCCGCGATGCTGCAGTTCCCCGGCTGGGCGTTCGCGTTGCTGGGGTTGACGGCTGGCGGCCAGGTGGTCCTGCAGAACAAGTCGGCGAGATTGAGCTTGCGTCGGGTCCTTGGGTTTCTCGGGTCAATCCTCGCTCTCGCCGCGCTCACGATCACGGTGTTCATGGTTGCCGCGTGCCTGACCGCAGTCGAACGGATCCCGAACCTATTCGTGGTGCTCCCGGCGGCGGCTCTCACGTGGGGTGTGGCAGTCGAATGTGCTCGCTTCATCGTGCCGGACTTCTCAGTGCAACTCGACGGGGCGCAGTCTCAGCTTGACAGCGTGGTCGAGCGGCAGCGGCGGGTCCCCCCCGCCACGGCAACGACCGTGGGCGCCTACCTGACGTTGGTCGGCGCTGGATTGATCGTTGGGCTCGCGACCGCAGCACTCCTCGTCCGCGCGTCAGCGTTCCTAGCCGTGCTCGGCTTCAGCGTCACTGCTTTTTCGATAGTGATCGGCTTGTACCTTTACGCACAGCTCACATCACCGGCTCTGGTGCAGCCGTCGCGTCCGCGACGGTTCTGGGTCAGAACCGGCGGGTTCCTGATGTATGCCGCATTGGTGCTGCTCTCGAGCTTGAACCTCGTCGTGGCGGCACCGTCCGCGTGGGTCGGGCTCGGCTGCATGTTCATCCTTGAGCTGCTACTCCCCATCGCGTTCCTTCGGCTTCCTGACGGCAGTCCCCAGGGGCTCATCAACATCTCCCTCGGGGGCGCGCTCGCTCGGTTCCTCCGCAACGATCTTGACCGTGCTGAAATCAGCGCCCGCAATCGCATAGTGGAACTCGAAGCGCACGCCGCGAGCGACCAGGTCTCCTTCCCCAAGCGGCTCACCGACGCCATCACGGCGTTCAGGCGATAGCCGGTTCTGTCGTCGAGGAAACTCGGAAATACGCGCTTCTCGGTGGAAGTGATCGTCCCGCGCAAGCGCCGAAACGAGCCGCTCGCGGTGGCCACCGAGACTGCGATGACGGTCCTAGCTGGAGACCTCGGTGTGTCGTTCGGCATGAACCCTAATCAGGGTCGAGCGCTGACTGATGTGTGGAACGGGGCGGTAGATCGTCTTCACGGGTGAGGCGGCCTGGGGCAACTCCTGCGACCCGTCGCGGAATCCGTGGCGCGAGCCAAGCAGCGCATGCTTGGCCACGTTCGCGATCACCCGTTGGTTCTGGGACCTCGATTGCTCGATCCTCCAACTATCGTCGACGGTCACGGCGAAGGTGAGCTTTGGCCCTCGAAATGGTACTTACGCCAACCCTCGTTGCGCTGGCAAAGTGATCGACCTGTCTTGCCAGTCGCCTCTGTGGCTGCGGATCTACGGGGAGCATGCCATGCCGAAATCACTCTTCCTTACGCTACTTATTGTCGGGCCAATCCTTGTCATCGCAATGTCAGGCAGCTTCCTGCTTGGCATGCTCGCTTTCGTTTCGGTACTCATCGCGAACCCGATCGTGCGTTCGATTCGCAGGGCTCGGTACTTCGGGTCGGAGCACTTCAAGGGCCTGCGGGCTGAGGTTGCTGCTTTGGTCAGCGAGCACAATGCTGTCGTTGACTACGTGTCAGAGATGCGCGCTGAAGGATCTTTCGAACTCGGGGCGTCCACAAGTGGGCAGTACGCGCATCTGGCGGGTTTCGTCAATGAGTCCAGGTGGAACAATCGTCGCGACCGCCATGTCGTGGAATTTGCCCCGCACGTCCACCACGCCTCTCTCCAAGTCGTCCGCAACGCGAAGATTGAGCCGATCAAGTACTTGATGAAGTACTTCGGAATCAAGGCGGACCATGCAACTCTTGCTGAAGTGCAGCGGGTTTCAGAAGACATTGCCCGTCTTGAAGAGGCGGTCGCCAACGTGCGTGGGCGTGAAGCCGATCTGACCGCCCGGATCGCCCCACCGAAATTCATCCTCAAGCACTACTCAGCAGAGTTCTGGGATCAACTAGGAGTGCATCTGACAGTGATCCAAGTGCCATACCCCCGTTACAGGTTTGAGTACACATCTGCCGGCGGGAATAGTTCGCAATCGGCCCCTATTCAGCTCGACACTCCCACGCTCGAGGCATTGTCGCAGGTGCTCGTCGCGAAGATCCGATGGGCTAAGTCTGCAGCCGGCCAGCGGGCCCTGATGACGGGCCGTCTCCGTACGTTCATCAAGAGCCGCGACAACCACGCCTGCCGATACTGCAAGATCTCAGTAGCCGCAGAGCCTCACTTGCTTCTCGAGGTCGACCACATAGTGCCTGTGTCACGCGGGGGTCTCAGCACCCCCGAAAACCTGCAGACGCTCTGCTGGCGCTGCAACCGGACGAAGGGCGCGAAGATCGTCGCATAGCGGTTCCGTTGGGGCGCATGCCGATGACAAGCGTCTGGGTGACCAGTCGCCTGGGGCGCATTTCGCTCCGGTGGTCCAGCTTCCTTGAGGTCGGTCACGTCCTGGGCTGCGCATTCGTGGGTAGCTCGTCCGCGTTGACTCTCGTAGCGGGGACGCCAAACGTCACACCGCGCGGACGTTGCCCACGCGCGCAGTGCTCAGCGCTGCCACACCCCGAACGCAACGACCGGGATCTCCACCATGAACGCGGTAGTCCCGCCCGCGACACCTGCGACGGGTTCGAGTACGGCCATGAGCCCAGAGCCGACGACGAACCCGGCGACCGTAGCCAGTGCGATTTAGCGTGAGCGTCCAGCGGCGGGCAGCAGCGCCGCCCATACGAGGCAGACGGTCAAACCCATACGACAACCATCAGGTACCGCAGGTTGGCGACGGTATCGGCGCCCTCGGCCGGTAGGCGATCGGCAGGACCGAAATGATCCACCGTTGGTACGGAGCGCGAACGCTGGTGAGAGCATGTGCCCTCACGCCCGGGTCGCCGGTTGCGTGGAAGACTAGACGGTCGTGACGGCTCCTCATCGCACTCGACGATCGCTCGATCGCCAACAGCTCCTGCGCGTCGTCACGTTCGTGATCGTGGTCGGTGTGGCGTTGGTGTTCGCGTACTGGCACGTCGGTCGGCAGCGTGTGGACGTCGACGAGGACGTGTACGTCGTCTCCGGGTGGGAGTACATCCACGGCGTCTTCATCCGGAACCTCGAGCACCCGCCGACCGCGAAGTACCTGTTCGGGCTCGCCGAACTCGCCCTCGGCGGGCCTGGACCGCTCGGCCCGCGCTACGTCGCAGCGACCGCTTCGTTCGGCATCGGACTGGTCTTCTTCCTGTGGTTCCGGCGGTCCGTCGGGTTCTGGGCGGCACTGATCACGGCTGCACTCTGGTGGCTGACCCCGCGGGCCAACGGCATCGCCTGGGCGGATCCGGCCTCGGGTGTGGCGACGAGGATGGACCGCACGGCCCTGCTCGAGCCGGTCATGATGTTCTTCGCGGTGGCGGCGATGTACGCGGCGTGGCGGTGGGTGAACGGCGTCGACCGCCGGCGCTGGCTCTGGGCTGCCGCGTCCGGGTTGCTGCTCGCACTCGCGGTGACCTCGAAGGTGACGCCGGCCGTGATCGTGCTCGCGATCATCGCGTTGCCGATGCTGTTCCGCCGGTGGTCGGACCTGTTGACCGGTGGGCTGATCGCTGCCGGCACGTTCATCGTCGCGTTCGTCCTGCTGTACGCGCCGGTGGGGTTCGGTCGCGGCTTCGTGCACATGCTCCAGTTCCAGTCGGAGCACAGCGCGACGGGACACACGATCAGGCTGCTCGGACACGAGTTCCAGTCGGCCCCGTGGTGGGCGAACTTCGTGTACTTCGCACAGGGCACGAGTCGGTGGCTGGTCCTCGTCCTGGTCATCGGGCTGGTCGCAGCGTTCGTGTTCCGTCCGGACCGCCTGGTGGCGTACCTGGCCATCGGCCTGGGCGCCCAGGTCGTGTTCCTGACGTCGTCCCACGTCGCGCTCGGGCACTACTACTACGCGTGGATGCCGCTCCTCATCGCCCTCGCCGGGATCGGCTTCGGGCGTGCGGGCTGGCCGGCGAGGCATCCCGGCCGGCGGCAGGCGCTGTTCCGTGTGGCCGCCGTGGGCCTGGTGCTCGCACTCGCCGTCGCCCCCGTCGTCCGGCTCGGCGCCGCCGTGGCGCAGGCTCGTGTCGCCGGGATCGCGCGGCTCGACGCGGAGCTGCGCGCCCGCGGTGTCGACCACGGGACCGTCCTGTTCGGCGGGTACAACATCGTCGCGTGGAAGCCGTACTTCCCACCGCCCCGTGGGACCTGGGAGCGGGACGCCGACGACGTCACCGCAGTCGTCCAGGGCGTGGATGGGCGGTTCCCGATGCAGCCGGGGGTGGCGTCGTTCCTCCGCACCCACCACGACGAGCTCGAGCACTTCACCGTCGACGAGCTCCAGGTGTGGATCCCCGAGCACGGTTCGATCCGGGAGCGTGACGGCGTGCTCGAACTGGTCCCGTAGCGGCGCAGCATCGACCCCCTGACCGGCGGGGTCGAGGGAGCTCGCCGAACCACGGCCACGGCCACGGGCTCCCGCGCACGAAGCGTGTGCGGCCTAGTCGTCGGCGGCGGACAGTTCAGCCGTCATGCTCCACCCCTGACCTTCTGTCCACGTCAGCGTGACCCAGCAGTCCTTCGCCCGCTTGTCGGCAGGGTGCACGAAGACGCCGACGATTGTCGTCACCACCGCGTCGTTGGAGGTGACCTTCGCACCCGGTGTCAGGAGCGGCTCGCAGACCTTCCACGCCGTGACCGCGCCGGAACGCTGATCCTGTCCCACCGCCGACACGAAGCGGTGTTCGTCGTGCTCCTCGAGACCCTCGACCGCTGCTTGTCTCGCGGCGGTCTCCGAGGCGTCGGAGGGTTCGCCTCCGACATCGGTCGGGACGTTGTGTCCGGAGCAGCCGGCCAACGCGACCGCGGCGACGATCCCGATGCTCGTGAGCAGCGGGGTCCGTGAGTGGTTCCGTGCGAGCTTCATGCGACATTCCCGACGGATCGTCGAGGCACGGCGCTGGTGCGCACCCCGAGCCCCACCACCGCAACCAGGTTCACTGCACTTCCCACCAAGAATCCCGTCGTCCCACCAGCGACACCAGCGATCGGTCCGAGCACCGCCATGAGCCCAGCGCCCACGACGAACCCGGCGACCGAGGCAAGGGCGACCTGGCGTGAGCGCCCAGCGGCGAGCAGCAACGCCGCCGGCACGAGCCCGACGGTGAACACCCACACCGCCACCATCAGGTAGCGCAGGTCGGTTACGGCAGCGGCACCCTCGACGGGGTAGACGATCGGCAGGAACCATCCTGCGAGCAGGGCGACCAGACCGAAGACGACGGCGGAAGCGGCAGCGAACCCGACGACGAGCAGCAGCGCCCCACGAGAGCGCAGCGATCCACCATCGGTCCGGTGCGCGAACGCCGGCACGAGCACCTGCCCCAACGCCTGCCCGAGCATCGACGCCGGCGTCGCCAGGGTGAAGGCGGCCGCGTAGACACCGGCGGCGTGCGCCGACGACGTCACCTGCGCCGAGATCATCGTCAACTGCAGCAACCCGTTCGAGGTCACCACCGCCAGCACGTTCCATGCTGCGAACCCGAGCACCCCGGCGGCGGGTTCGTGCGAAGCCGGCGAGAAGCCGTTGCCCCGCGGCCAGCACGCGATCGCGAACACCGTGTACCCGATGGCCAGGGGCAGCAGCACGAAGGGCTCGAGCCGCGCGACACACGCCACCACGAGCAACCCGAGGGCCAGGACGCTCGTCACGGAGTCCCAGAGGGCGACCCGGGGTGCCCGGTCGTAGCCGAGCTGCGCACCGCGGGCGTAGCAGTAGAGGCCGTAGCCCATGACGACCGCGGCACCACCGAGCACCATGCCGGGGCCGTTGCCCCAGGCCAGAGCGATCGGCACGGTGACCGCCGCGAGCACCACGCTCGACACCAGCATCGACAGCCCGAGCAGCCGGTTCACCGCGGCATCGGATCGCCGACCCCGTAGCGCGATCGCCAGGAACCGCGATGCGGTGTTGCCCGCGGCGTTCGGCCAGAGCAGCGCGACGAACACCGAGAGCGACAGCAGCGCCGTGGTCTGCCCGAGGGTCTCCGTGCCGAACACCCGACCGACGACGACGGTCACGAGCAGCTTCGCGACGCCCTGCACCCCTATGCCGACCGTGGCGAGCACCGCCGACGAAGCCACCGAAGACGACGGCGTCGCAGAAGCAGCAGGCCCGCTCACCGCGCCAACGCCTGTTCCACCCAGCCGCGCCGGTGCGCCCGCACCCCGAGCGTCACCGCCCGGACCCCGATGTACCCGAGGGCGAAGGCCGCCCACAGCCCCGCGAGCGTCCCGCCGGCCCACCAGAGCAGCGGCAGGTACACGACGAGGTTCACACCGCCGGCGATGGCCAGGTACCGCGCATCACCGGCACCGATCAGCACTCCGTCGAGCACGAAGACGTACCCGGCGACGGGCATCCCGACGGCGATGAGCACCAGCACGACGGGCAGGGCGTCCCGCACCGCCTGCGAGTCCGAGAACACCGGCCCGAGCACGCCGCTCACCGCCAGGGTCAGCACCCCGAGCAGCACACCGCCGGCGATCCCGAGCAGCACGAGCCGTCGTGTCACCAGTCGCACCCGCTCCGGGTCACGTCCGCCGAGTCCGTGTCCGACGAGCGCCTGCCCGGCGATCGCCAAGGCATCGAGCGCGAACGCCAACGTCGAGAAGACGGTCAGCCCGACCTGCGTCGTCGCGAGCCCGGTGGTCCCCAGCCCGGCGGCGGCCCCGACGGTGGCGAGCATCGCGATCCGCAGCGACGCGGTCCGCAGGAACAGCCATGCCCCCGACCGCAGGGCCCGGGCGACGCCCGAGGCACCTGGGCGCAGCGGCGCTCCCGACGACCGAGCGGCCCGCACCGCGATGCGCACGTAGACGACGGCCATCGCCCACTGCACGATGACGGTGCCGGCGGCGGATCCCTCGACGCCCCAGCCGGCGCCGTAGATCAGGACGGCGTTGAGCAGCCCGTTCGCGACGAACCCGATGGTCGCGACGACGAGCGGGGTCTTCGTGTCCTGCAGCCCACGCAGCAGTCCGGTCGAGGCGGTCACCACCAGGATGCCGGGCAGCCCGATCAGCGAGATGGTCAGGTACGCGGTCGCAGCGGCCGACACCTCGGCCGAGGCGCCGAACAGGTCGACGAGCGGTCCGGCGAGCGGCCACCCGGCCAGCGCCAGCACCACCCCCAGCACGAGCGCGAGCCACATCCCGTCGATGCCCGCGTGCACGGCTCCGCGACGGTCGCCACCACCGAGCGCCCGCGCCACGGCCGGGGTCGTCGAGTACGCCAGGAACACCAGCAGCCCGGTCACCGTCGACAGCACGGCACTCGCGAGCCCGACGGCCGCCAGCGGCGTCGCCCCCAGGTGCCCGACGAGCGCGGTGTCGGTCAGCAGGAACAGCGGCTCGACCACGAGCGCTCCGAGCGCCGGCACCGCCAGCCGCACGATGTCGCGGTCGACCGCGCGCCGCTCAGCGGTCACAGCGGGTCGCGTCGGTCGGTGCACCGACCCATTCTGTCGGCGATGCCGACCCGTCGTGGTCACCAGGCGGGGTGGGCGTGACCCCGGGACGGACTGGAGGCCCGTGGTGGCGCCGCCACGGGCCTCCAGTCCGGTGGTCCCACGTCCTCGGGCTTGCGCCCCGCACGACCTCGTTGCGCGACGAGCCGATCCGCTGACGTCTGTAACGCTGGAGCCATGACCGGACACTCCACAGTGTGAAGGACGAACAGGACGACGGCCCGCTGTGGACGCGAGCGGTCCGTGATGACGGGGCTGCGTTCGCCGCGCTGTTCGACCGGCACCGACCACGCATCTACCGACGGGCGTTGAGCCTGACGGAGAACTCGCACGACGCCGAGGACATCACGGCGGCGGCGTTCTACGAGCTCTGGCGCAAGCGCAAGAGCGTCACCCTCGTGGCGGGTTCCGTCGCTCCGTGGTTGCTGGTCACGACGGTCAACCTGACCCAGAACCATCGACGCGCAGCGGCGCGGTACCGGAAGCTCCTCGACGCACTCCCTCGGGACGATCCCCACGCTCCAGCCACGGACGCCGAAGACCTCGAGGCCCGCGAACGCCTCAGGACGACGATCCGGGGACTCGCGCCGCAGGACGCCGCACTGCTGGTGCTCACCGGGGTCGAGGAGATGCCGGTCTGGCAGGCCGCGCAGGCGGTCGGTCTCAAACCGCCGGCGGCACGCGTGCGGTTGCACCGGATGCGGCAGCGCCTGCAACGCGACCTGCACGACCTCCGTCCCAGTGTCCGCAACGCACCGGAAGGCACCTACTGATGAGCATCGACATGAATCCCGACGCCGCTGCAGCGGTCCGCTCGGAGCTGGCCGCCATCGGGACACGACCCAGCGCCCTGCAGCGCCAGCAACGACGTGCACGCATCGGCGTCTCGATCGTCTCCGTCGCAGCGATCGCGGTGACGACGAGCGCCGCCGCCCTGGTCGTCGCCGGGCTCCCGGGCACCACGACGACGGCAGCAGTCGGGCGCACGACCACTGCGACGCACACCGGCCCCGCACTGATCGACATCGGGCAGGCTCCCGACACCGCGGGTGCCGTGATCGTCGACATCACGTGCCGCAACGACGTCGGCATGGTCCGGGTCCTCACCGTCGGAGGGGGCGCATCCGGCCTGAGTTGTCGGGACGAAGGGACGATGCACGTCGTCGACGGCCGGCTCCCGGAGCGAGGGACCACGACGTTCAGCATCGAAGCGTCGGCGGGGACGCGGTGGACAGCAACGCTGCAGTACGCCAACGCGGTCACGTCGGACTGGGCGGTCAACGACAAGGGCCAGACCTACGGGGTCCCGAACGCGTCCGGTCACCCGGATCTGGTCCCCGGGAGGGCGGACAACGGCCGCGAGGGCTGGGTTCTGTGGAGCGAGCCGGACGGCGGCGATGTGTACGAGTCCGACGGCACCACCGTGGTCGGGCAGTGGACGGCGGGGGTCGCCGACGAGGTCCCGCTCGATCAGCGGTACATCGACGAGCAGGAGTCCGTGCAGACCGCGACCCCGTCGCCCAGCGCGCCGCGCTGAACCGGGCGAGGAGCGCGTTGCGGACCGGAGCGACCGACTGGGGGGCGTTCCGGTCCGCAACGCAGAACGGGACGGACGGGAGGCCCGTGGCGGCGCCGCCACGGGCCTCCAGTCCGGTGGTCCCACGTCGTCAGGCGCGTGGCGACGGCCGGCCGACCACTCGCGTCAGTCGGCGCGCGGTTCCGCGGGGACTGCGCCGATGGCGGCGTGCGCGGGGTCGGCGGCCTCGGTCGAGGGCTCGTCGGTGCCGCGGACCCGGCCGATGACGTCCATCACGTGGTAGACGACGATCGCGGCGATCGTGCCGACGATGATGCCGCCGAAGCTCGCCTGACCGAAGCGGAACGTGAAGTTCGCGATGCCGATGATCAGGGCGATACCGGCGGTCAGCTGGTTCTTCGGCTTCGAGAAGTCGACGCGGTTCTCGACCCAGATCCGGATGCCGATGATGCCGATCAGGCCGTAGAGCGCGGTGGTGGCGCCGCCGAGCACGCCGGCGGGCACCGAGGAGATGACGGCGCCGATCCTCGGCGACAGGCCGAGCAGGACGGCCGCGATCGCGGCGACCCAGTAGGCGGCGGTCGAGAAGACGCGGGTGGCGGCCATGACGCCGATGTTCTCGCCGTAGGTGGTGGTGGCGGAGCCGCCGCCGATGCCGGCCAGCACGGTCGAGATGCCGTCGGCGAAGAGCGCGCGACCGGTGAGCGGCGTGAGGTCACGGCCGGTCAACTGCCCGACGCCCTTGACGTGGCCGACGTTCTCGGCGACCAGCGCCAGCACGACCGGCACGAACGCCAGGTAGATCGGCAGCTGCGACGGGTCGAACGCGGGAGCGGTGAAGTCCGGCAGACCGATCCACGGCTTGTGGCCGACCTTCGAGAAGTCGACCTGACCGCCGATGAGCGCCGCGACGTACCCGACGAGCACGCCGATCACGATCGACAGGCGGCCGATGAGGCCCCGGAACAGGACGGTGACCAGGATGATCGTCGCGAGGGTGATGACCGCGATGACCGGGGCTTCCGTGAAGTTGTCCCGGGCCGACGGTGCCAGGTTGAAGCCGATCAGGGCGACGATCGCGCCGGAGACCACCGGGGGCATCAGCCGGTCGATCCATCCGGCACCGGCCAGGTGCACGACGAGTCCGACGATCGCGAGCAGCGCACCGACGACGATGATGCCGGACAGGGCGAGCGGAATGCCGCCGATCTTGGTCGCCGCACCGATCGGGGCGATGAAGGCGAACGACGAGCCGAGGTAGCTCGGCAGGCGGTTGCCCGTGATGAGCAGGAACAGGATCGTGCCGATGCCGCTGAACAGCAGCGTCGTCGACGGCGGGAACCCGGTGATCAGGGGCACCAGGAACGTGGCGCCGAACATCGCGACGACGTGCTGCACCCCGAGGCCGATCGTCCGGGGCCAGGTGAGCCGTTCGTCGGGTGCCACGATCGTCGTCGCGGAGACGGTCTTGCCGTCGCCGTGCAGCTTCCACGGAAGTCCCATGCGATGACCGTACCGGCAGCGATGCACCGGTGACGACCCGGATCGACCTGCCCCATGGGGTCGGTGGCTATCGTGGACCGCATGACCGACGTCGCACGTGCCTCCGGCATCCACACTGACGAACTCGACCCCGCGGTGCGCCCCCAGGACGACCTGTACCGCCACGTGAACGGGACCTGGATCGAGGCGACGCCGATCCCCGACGACAAGGCCCGGTACGGCTCCTTCACGGTGCTCGCCGAAGCCGCCGAGATCGCCGTGCGCGACATCATCGAGCGCTCGCAGCAGGCCGCCCCCGGCACCGAGGAGCGCAAGGTCGGTGACCTCTTCACCTCGTTCACCGACGAAGCGCGCCTCGAGGAGCTCGGCACCGCACCGATCGAGCACCTGCTCGCCGAGATCACCGCCATCGAGTCCGTGCCCGAGGTCATCGCCGCCGTCGGCCGCTTCGAGCGCCTCGGCCTGCCGAGCTTCCTGCAGCTCTTCGTCGACAACGACCCGGGCGACCCCGAGTCCTACGTCGTGTTCCTGGAGCAGTCCGGCCTCGGCCTGCCCGACGAGTCGTACTACCGCGAAGAGCGGTTCGCCGACATCCGCGAGAAGTACCGCGAGTTCGTCGCGGCGATGTTCCCGCTCGCCGGGTTCGACGACGGCGGCGCCCGCACCGAGCACGTCGTCGCACTCGAGACGGCGCTGGCGTCGAAGCACTGGGACAACGTCACCACCCGTGACAGCCAGAAGACCTACAACAAGCTGCCGTGGGCCGAGGTCGCCGCGCTCGCGAAGGGCGTCGACCTGCAGACCTGGTGGCAGGCCATCGACGCCCCCGCCGGCGCGTTCGAGACCGTCGTGGTCCGCGAGCCCTCGTTCATCACCGGCCTGGCCGACCTGCTGAACGACCAGCCGCTCGAGGTCTGGAAGGACTGGCTGCGCTGGCAGGTCATCCGTGGTTCCGCCGCGTACCTGACGAGCGCGTTCTCGGCCACGAACTTCTCGTTCTACGGCACCGCACTCACCGGTGCGCCCAAGCAGCGCGAGCGCTGGAAGCGTGGCGTCTCGCTGGTCGAGGGTGCGATGGGCGAGGCCGTCGGCCGCATCTACGTGCAGGAGCACTTCGACGAGACCTCGAAGGCCAAGATGGACGACCTCGTCGCCAACCTGGTCGAGGCGTACCGGCAGAGCATCACGGCGCTCGACTGGATGACCGACGAGACCCGTGCCCGTGCGCTCGACAAGCTCGACAAGTTCACGCCGAAGATCGGCTACCCGGTGAAGTGGCGCGACTACTCGGCGCTGCCCGTCCTGTCCGACGACCTGGTCGCGAACGTCCGCGCCGTCGCCTCGTTCCAGGTCGACCGCGAGCTCGGCAAGATCGGCAAGCCGATCGACCGCGACGAGTGGTTCATGACCCCGCAGACGATCAACGCGTACTACAACCCCGGGTTCAACGAGATCGTGTTCCCGGCCGCCATCCTGCAGTTCCCGTTCTTCGACGCGGACCGCGACGCCGCCGCGAACTACGGCGCGATCGGTGCCGTCATCGGGCACGAGATCGGCCACGGCTTCGACGACCAGGGCTCGCAGTACGACGGCGACGGCAAGCTCGAGAACTGGTGGACCGAGGCCGACCGCGCGGCGTTCGAGGAGCGCACGAAGGCCCTCATCGCCCAGTACGACGCCCTGGTGCCGACCGAGGTGCCCGACAGCCACGTGAACGGTGCCCTGACGATCGGCGAGAACATCGGTGACCTCGGTGGCCTGTCGATCGCGTGGAAGGCGTACCTGCTGTCGCTCGACGGCCAGGAGCCCCCGGTCGTCGACGGACTGACCGGTGCCGAGCGCTTCTTCCTGAGCTGGGCACAGGCCTGGCGGATGGCGATCCGACCGGAAGAGGCCGCGCGTCTGCTGTCGATCGACCCGCACTCGCCGAACGAGTTCCGCTGCAACCAGGTGGTCCGCAACATCGACGTCTGGTACGACACCTTCGGCGTGACCGAGCAGGACGCGATGTACCTCGACCCCGCCGAGCGCGTCGCCATCTGGTGATGACGGAGTCGGACGCGGCCCGGTCGTCGCGCCGCCGGCGACCGGACGACCGCCCAGCAGGTGGCGGCCGCGGTCGTGGGCGGCACAGCGGCCGGGCCGACGACCGCTTCACCGCCACCACCGAGGCCCTCGGTGCGCTCGCGCTCGAGGGCGCCGGGGTGAGTGCCTCGGTGATCGACACGTCGAGCGGCAAGGCACTGCTCGGGATCGACGACACCCTGGTGCAGCCGGTCGCGAGCCTGGGCCGCGTCCTGCTGCTCATCGAGGTCGCCGCCCAGCTCGAGGACGGCCGCCTGCATGGTGACCGGCTGCAGCGGATGGCCCGCGACACCGCGACCGGCGCCGGCCTGTGGCAGTTCCTGCAGGAGCCGACCATGCAGGTACCCGACCTGGCGACCCTGGTCGGGGCCACCGCCGATGCCTGGGCGATGAACGCGCTGCTGACGACGGTGGGCATCGACGCCGTCCGCGAGCGCGCGGAGTCCCTGGGCATCGAGCGCACGGCGTTGATCGACCGCGTGCGGGACCGCCGCGGCCCGGACGACGCCCCCGACGCGTCCGTCGCACCGACCGGGGAACTGTCGTGGGTGATGCGCGGCCTGGCACTCGGCGAGGTCGTCGACGAGGCGGTGTCGAACCGGGTGCTCGGCTGGCTGTCCCTGGCGAGCGACCTGAACCTGGTCGCCGGTTCCTTCGGGCTCGACCCCCTGGCGCACCGTGCACTCGACCACGGGTTGCAGGTCGTCGCGGTCACCGGGTCGAGCACCGGCGTGCGGGCCGAGGCGGGGATCCTGCGGGGGCCCGGTTCGTCGGTCAGCTACGCCGTGACGGTGACGTTCGACGACGCTTCGTTGCAGCGGCGGTTGGCCGTGGTCGAGGCGCTGCGGACCATGGGCACCGAGGTGCTCGAGGCGGTGCACGCCCCGGCTCGTCGCTGAGCTCGCTTGCCGCTGCCGCTGCTGTTGCCGCTGCTCGTGCCGAGTCTCGGTCCGGCGGACGGTTCGCGGGGTTCAGGACGGCGAAACTGTCCGCGCAGCCGAGACTCGCGGACCCGCGGACCCGTGGACGCTACGGGCGGGTGCCGGAACGCGGTGTCGCCGTGTCAGGGCCGGGGACGCAGACCGACTCGGCGCTCAGGCTCAGCCCGTCGACCGTGCCCCGGATGCTCGCCGTGGCAGGATCCGCATCCGAAGACGACGACCAGTAGTCCCGCCCCATCGCCCGACCGCTGACCCTGAAGCCCTCGGACGTCCACAGCGCGGTCACGGCGTCGAACGGTCCCTGCGCGTCGTCGACGATCTGGAACACGGGCACGATGCTGAACGCCGTCGCCCGGGTGCCGGTCGCATCGGGCGACCAGGTCGACCCGGGCGGCGCGCACTGTTCGGTACCCGTGGTGACGGTCGCGGGGACCCCGGCGGCGTCGACCGAGCGCTCGAGGAACGCCCGGAGCGTCGCAGCGTGGTCGCTCACGTCGGCGGGCACCCAGGGGGCCGGCGTGGGGCTCGTCGTCGGGGTGCCCGGGGCGGTGGCGTCCTGCGGCTTCTTCGCGTCGAGGGGGAGTCCGAGCCAGCCACTCGTCCCGTCGAGGCCGACGGAGAACGCGGTGCGCGGAGCGCGGTGTGCGTCGGCGGCTTCGTCCTTCGTCCGGACGAGGACGTCGGCGACGGCGCCGAGTCCTCCGCCCGAGACCGACAGGGAGGGGCGTTCGGCCTCCCCGGCTGTGGCGGACTCGGCGGCGGCGGCGGCGTCGGTGGTGGCCTGCGCAGCGTCGGCGTAGGTCGTGCCCGGTGAGTAGTACAGGCGCTCGACGTGGTGGTCACCGTCGCCGTCCAACCCGTCGATCGCGCGCAGGAGTGCTCGCCCGGGGTGCGTCGCCGTGATCCCCACCGAAACGTCACCCCGGTCCAGCGAGGCCGGGTGGTCGCCGACGATCGGACGGGCCTGCGTGACGGCGTCGGTGAAGCTGACGCCCGGCACGAGCCAGATCGTGGAACCTGACGGGGTCACCCAGAGCCTGCGCACGGAGGGCTCCGCACGCAGCCGTCCGGCCAGGTCGACGACGTCGCGGTCCATCGGATCGAGGACGACCGGTGCCGACGCGCGGCCGCGAGGCACGTCCAGGGTCACCGACAGCGTCGTGCCGCTGACACCCCGCGCCGCCGTGTGCCGGATCCGTTCGGCGACGGCGAGGTCGCTCGAGTCGGCCCGCACCTCGAGCGACGTGATCCAGTTGTGCGGGTCGTCCTTCGCGTCGACCTGACGGACCTCGCCCTCGGCCGTGTCGACGCCGGGCAACCGCTCGACCCGGGTGATGAGCTTCGCGAGTGCCGATTCCGATCCGGTCGGCGGTGGCGGTGACCACGTGCACGCGGCGAGTGTGAGCACGACGATGAGCGCGGTCGCGAGCGCTCCTGCTGAACGTGTCCGTGCGCGAGCCCCCATGCGTCCGAGTCTAGGAACGCCGTGGTGCCGCACGGAATCGGTCGCGGGACCCATCCCCGCTCAGCGCAGGAGCACGAAGGAGCGCAGCGGCTGGGGTTCGACGTCGTGGGCCTCGACGAAGCCACGCGACTCGTAGAACGCCCGCTGCCCCGCCTCGGTGTCGGTGAGCAGGACCGTCTGGCGAACGTCGGCGTACCGCTGCAGGACCGCGTCGAGGAGTGCACCGCCGACGCCCGACCGGTGCGCGGACGGCACGACGAGGACGTCCTGCACGTACACGATCGTTCCTTGACGCCCGGTCGGATCCGGACGAGCATCGCTGCTGGCGACGCGCGGGGGCGAGCGTCGCCTGGCACACGATGACGTGTGGTGTGAGCGCCGTCGTGTCGACCCGAATCCCCACGACGGCGCTCCTTGGCCTGTCCGTACCTGCGGTTCGCGGTGCCCACGGTCCGGAGCTCCCGCTCGTCACGGACTGCGCCCCGCCCGCGATCACCACGCGGACGGGGCCCCAGCTCAGGCCGGTGTCGACGTCAGGTAGGCGTAGAGGATCGCCGCGATGACGTCGTAGCCGGTGTCGTTCGGGTGGATCCCGTCGTACATGTAGGTGTTGCCCGTCGTGCCGGTCTGCCCGAAGTACGGCGGCACGTAGGCACCGAGGTCGAAGAACCCGATCGCGACACCCGGGTTCGCGGACCGGAACGTGGTCACCGCCTGCTGCTGTGCGGCGCGGTACTTCGCCCACTCGGCGGCCGACGCCTTGCCCAGCTGGTACGGCATGATCACGAGCAACGCCGAGTCCGGGCTCCGGTCGTGCACCAGGTCCAGGTAGTTGACCGTCTGCTGCGTCAGCACCGCGGGGGTGACCACGCCGTAGTCGTTCGTCCCCCACATCGACGTGATCAGGTCGGGCGAGAAGCGTCGGAGCGCATCGGCCCAGGTGTCGTTGCCGTTCGCGGCCGACGAGGCGAGGGAGAACCCCTCGGTGCGCGAGGTCGACTGCGATGCCTCGAGGACGTGGAACCCACCGCCCTCGTCGCCGTCGAAGAGCTGCCAGCCCTCGAGGAACGGCTCGCCGCTCTGCCACGTCACCGTGACGGTGCGGACCGCGGAGGCCGACTTCGGGCTGGTCCAGGTCTGTTCACCGGTGGAGACCGCGGGCAGGGTGACCTTGGTGCCGTCGATGGTGACGGAGACGGCGTCACGCGTGCTCGTCGCCCGCCACGACAGCACGAACGACGTGCAGCGCTGCGTGAACGTCGCCGACCGGACGCCGGTGCCGGTCAGGGCGACGGCTCGTCGGCCGAGTCCGGACTTCGTGCTCCGGGCGCCTGCGTACGTGGCGGAGCGGAGGTCGATCGCGGCACCGTTCGCTCCGGTGTACGAGACGTAGGTCACCGTGGTCGGCGGCTTGTCGACCGTGGCGTACTGCGAGCGGGCGGGGACGTAGTCGAACCCGCCGGGTGCCTGCCCAGCACCGTTGCGGAGTCGTGCCCGCACCCGCGCCGGGTACCCCTTCTGCGGCGAGGCTGCGCCGAACGCCTCCGTGATCGAGTCGCCCGCCGTGACGATGGTCGCGGTGCCGGCGGCGACCTTGCGGAAGAACCCGGCGAGCGGGTCGCTCGCGGAGTAGGTCAGTCCCGACGGGATGAACGGCTTGGTGGCTGCCGCGGTCGCCGGTGACGCCGCAGCGCCGGCCAGGGCTGATCCGCCGATCGTGACGGCGGCGCCCTGCAGCAGACCTCGCCTCGAGATCCCCCGGCCGCTCTTCGAACTGTGATCCGTCATGTTTCCCCCAAGAGCATCGATGCGGTGGTCACGGCACGAGCGCACTCTCCGGCCCTGCCGACCTGCGGCAACCTGAGAGAACCCCCATCCCACGACGACCATAGGTCAGTTCCGTCGTGAGCAACAGACCTGTCCACTCCCGGGATCGGTGCCAGCGGATCGTCCGACAGCTGTCGTCGAACGTCCGACCGCTACGACGTCGCCTGCCCCTCCGGCACGAACGCCTGCACGGACAGCAGCGAGGCGTCGGCGGACGCGCAGGCCTTGTAGTCCGTGTCCTTCACGAACAGGGACTGCTTCGACCCGGGCGGGTACACACGGAAGCCGTCCGGGGTCTTCGCCGAGCAGTCACCCGACGGGTAGTTCTCGGCCCGGACGATCTTGAGCGGTGCGACGGCGGTCTTGCCGGGTGCGAGGGTCACGGTCGGGTGCGGCGCGTTCTTCTCCTGCGTCGCGGCCGCACCGATCTGCTTGCCGGTGCCACCCCCGACGAACGAGACGCCCGGCCACCCCTGCACGGTGCAGGTCGTCGACCCGGTGTTCTCGAGCACCAGGTGCACGATGACGCTGCCGGCGGCACCACCGCTGCCGGCCTCGATGCGTCCTGCCAGCGACGACACCGCGCACCGGTCACCGGAAGCAGAACCGGAACCGGCGGACGACCCGGAACCGGTGGACGGTGCCGTCGAGGCGGACTCGTCCGACGACTGCGGTGCGGACGCCGGCGCGGACGCGGACGGCGACGGCGCGGGCGCGGTGACCGTCTCGGTGGCGGCGGGCTGCCCGTCCGAGGCACACCCCGCCAGTGTCCCGACGGCGACGAGCCCGGTCACGACGAGCAGGAACTTGGATCGGCTGCTGCGTTGCATGCTGCACAGGCAACCACCGAACGCCGCATCCGGTTCGGTCGGCGTCCAGGGACCCCGAGCACACTCCGAGGCAAGCAACCCGAGCAGCGGAGGTCGGACATGACGGGCAAGCACGAACAGGCACGAGGCGACGAGGGTCGCGCGGACGGGGTCGAGCCCCGCGCCGGAGCCTTCACCGACAGCGAGATCCCGGGCGAGGAGCACGTCGAGTCGACGGAGCCCGTCGGCGAGTTCGTCTCGAGCGACATCCCCGGCGAGGCGCGTCCGAACGGCGCCGGGCCCGATGGCGAGTACGTCGACTCGGACATCCCCGGCGAGGCCGAGCCGGCGCAGAACGGCGAGGTCGGGGAGTACACCGACACCGACAAGGCCTGACGGTCAGTCGATCAGCTCCGCCGCCACCAGGCGGCGGAGCGTCTCCACGCCCGCAGGCGGGCAGCGACCCGCGTCGGCGGAGGTGACCCACTCGACCTCGTCCACCTCGGCCGAGGCGACGGGCGTGGCGGAGTCCAGTGGGCCTCCCGGCCGGACCAGGAACAGCGTCATCGCGACCATCGTCCCCGGAGCCTGCCCGTGGGCGGGCTCGAACACGACGCCGAACGGTTCGACGTCGGCGGCGGTCAGCCGCAGGCCGGTCTCCTCGTCCGCCTCGCGCACGGCGGCCTCGACGTCGGTCTCGTGCGGCTCCGCCTTGCCGCCGGGCAGGTAGAGCACGTCGCGCGCCCGGGCGCGCACCATCAGGACACGTCGGTCACGCACCAGCAGCAGCGCACTCACGCGCAGTGTGGGTGGTTGGGCGCCTGTCTGGAGGCTCAGCTCGCGTCCGCCTGGTCGTCGCGACCCGGGGTGGTCGGGTCCAGGGCCGTGCGGTCGGCCAGCGGGACGACGGGCGACGGCAGCTCCGGTTCGGCGTCGGGGCGGACGCCGTACAGGGAGTCGATCGCCCCGACGAACTCCTCGCCGCGACCGGCGCGACCGAGCTCACGGGCGCGGACCGACGGACGGTGCAGCAGGACGCCGACCAGGTGCCGGAGCGCCCGCTCGGTGTGCTCGACGGACTCGCCGTCGGCGTCCGCGCGGCGCTTGGCCCGCTCGATCTCGTCGTCGAGGATGTCGAACACGTGCTTGCGGAACGCCACGAGCGCCGGGGTCGTCGACTGCTCCATCGCCTGCGCGCGGAACCGGGACACGGCGTCGTCGACCATCGCGCGCGCCTCGGACTCGGCGTTCAGCTCGGAGATCGGGGCGTGGATGCTGATCGTCTCGAGGTCGAGCAGCTCGACGCCGTCGACGCCGGCGGCCGCGGGGTCGACGTTGCGGGGGAGCCCGAGGTCGATGACGATGCGGCGGACCCCGTCGTCGAGGTCGGCCGGTGCGACGACCGGGACCTCGCTCGAGGTGCAGGTGATCAGGACGTCGCTCGCCCCGATGGCCTGGCGCAGGTCACGGGTGGCGACGAGGTCGTGCTTGGCGGCGAACCAGGACGCGCGACCCGAGGGCGAGAAGACCTGAATGTTCGTGGCACCGCGGTCGCGCAGGGCGGCGATGGTGGTCGCCGCGTAGCTGCCGGTGCCGACGAGCAGCACGCGGGTGCGGGCCCAGTCGGTGACGCGCGACGAGGCGAGTTCGAGGCCGAGGCGCACGAGCGACCGGCCGGCGGCGCCGATGCGGGTGCGGGTCTTGACGCCGCGCGAGGTGTGCGCGGCCTCTTGGAACAGGCGCTCGAGG
Organism: Curtobacterium poinsettiae; assembly: GCF_047226435.1. NCBI lineage: Bacteria > Bacillati > Actinomycetota > Actinomycetes > Micrococcales > Microbacteriaceae > Curtobacterium > Curtobacterium poinsettiae. Next base: position 103,324 of record NZ_CP178434.1, read on the forward strand.
TCCGAGGTGGTGGTGCCGTTCGACCGGGCGTCCTCGAGCGAGCGACGGACCTGGCCGGAGATCTCGGTCTCGCCGACGACGACGGACTCGAGACCGCTCGACACGGCGAACAGGTGCTGCACGACGTCCTTGCCGCCGAGCACGTTGACGGAGTCCAGGACCTCGGTCGCGTCGAGGTCGCTCGCGGCGGCCACGGCCTGCACGGTGGCGGAGACGGCGGAGTCGCTCTCGTCGCCCGCGATGTCCAGGTACGCCTCGAAGCGGTTGCAGGTCGCGAGGACCACTGCACCGTCGAGGACGCCGGCATCCGTGACGAGTCGGCTGGCTGCCGCGGGTGCACCGATGCTCAGTCGCTCCAGGAGATCGAAGCTGGCGTTGCGATGCGACGCCGTGAGACAGATGAGCACGTAGTCAATGGTAACGCGCTCGATGGGAGAATCATCCGGTGACCGAAGCGACGAGCACATCCCTCCCCGACTCCCACCCCCTGGCATCAGGGCGGACGAGTGGTTCCCGCCTGGTACGGGCCCTGCGGGGTGACCGTCCGGAGACGCTCCCGGTGTGGTTCATGCGGCAGGCCGGACGGTCCCTGCCGGAGTACCGCGAGCTTCGGATCGGCACAGCCATGCTCGATGCGTGCCTCGACCCGGAGATGGCGTCGGAGATCACCCTGCAGCCGGTGCGCCGGCACGGTGTCGACGCGGGCATCTTCTTCAGCGACATCGTCGTGCCGATCAAGCTCGCCGGCGTGGACGTCGAGATCGTCCCCGGTCGTGGTCCGGTGCTCTCGTCGCCGATCCGCACCCCCGCGGACGTCGACGCGCTCGAGCAGCTCGACCCCGCGGCCCTCGCCCCCATCGAGCAGGCCGTCCGCCGAACGGTCGAGCAGCTCGGCGACACCCCGCTGATCGGCTTCGCGGGGGCACCGTTCACCCTGGCCGCCTACCTGGTCGAGGGCGGTCCGTCGAAGGACCACATCCGCGCCCGCACGCTGATGCACGCCGACCCCGAGACCTGGTCGCGGCTGCTCGCCTGGGCCGCCGAGGTGTCCGGGATGTTCCTGCGGGCCCAGGTGCTCGCCGGGGCCTCGGCCGCGCAGCTGTTCGACTCGTGGGTCGGGTCGCTCTCCCGCGCCGACTACATCCGGTCCGTCGCGCCGCACTCCGCCCGGGCCATGTCGTACGTCGCCGAGCTCGGGGTCCCGCGCATCCACTTCGGGGTCGGCAGCGGCGAGGTCCTGGCCGACATGACGACCTTCGGCACGGACACCGTCGGCGTCGACGCGATCGGGGTCGACTGGCGCCTGCCCCTCGACCAGGCGGTCCGGCGCGTCGGCACCGGCGTCAGCGTGCAGGGCAACATCGACCCGGCGATGCTCTCGGCGCCGTGGGACGTCCTCGAAGCGCACGTCCGCGACGTCGTCCGTCGGGGCGGTGCCGCACGGGCGCACGTCGTGAACCTGGGCCACGGGGTCCCGCCGGAGACCGACCCGGACGTCCTGACCCGCGTGGTCGAGCTCGTCCACTCCCTCGGGGACGGAGCCGGCGCATGACCGACGTCGTCGTGGTCGGCGGCGGGATCGCCGGGCTCGTCACCGCGCGTGACCTGGCCAAGGGCGGCGCCCACGTGGTGCTCGTCGAGTCCTCGGGCGAGCTCGGGGGCATGATCCGTCGGCACACCGTCGGCGGGATCGACCTGGACATGGCGGCGGACTCGTTCGCCACCCGCACGGACGCCGTCGGCCGCCTGGCGACCGAGCTGGGACTGGGCAACGACGTCGTCGCCCCCGACCCCCGCGGCGCGTGGCTGATGACCCGCGACGGCCGGACCTCGCCGATCCCCGCGACCGGGCTCCTCGGCATCCCGAGCACCCCGATGGCGGCCGACGTGCTGGCCGTGGTCGGACAGCAGGGCGGTCTGCGAGCCCAGATGGACTCGCTGCTGCCGGCCCCGGTGGGCGCCAAGGCCTCCTCGCTCGGCGAACTCGTCCGCCGGCGTATGGGGGAGCGGGTGCTCGACGACCTGGTGGTGCCGATCGCCGGTGGCGTGCACTCCACCCACCCCGACCAGCTCGACCCCGACCGGGTGGCTCCGGGCCTGCGCGCCGCACTGCTGCGCGAGGGCTCCCTGGCCCGGGCGGTCCTGTCGCTGCGGGCACGGGCGGCCGCCGGCACCCCGGTGCAGGGGATCCGCGGTGGCACGGTGCGGCTCGTGGACGAACTCGTCGCCGACATGGCCACCTACGGCGTCGACGTCCGACTGCACACCCGGGCGACCCGGATCGAGGCGCACGCGGTGGAGACCGTCCGCGCCGACGGCACCACCGAACGGCTGCCGGCCCAGCACACCTTTTCCTCCGTCGCCGACCCGGAGCGCACGGCTGCACCCGACCGGACGGGCATCCAGCTCGTCACGCTCGTCGTCGACCAGCCGGAGCTCGACGCCGCCCCGCGTGGCACCGGCATGCTCGTGCACCCGGACGCGCAGGCCGTCTCGGCGAAGGCCCTGACGCACGCCACCGTGAAGTGGCCGTGGCTGGCCGACGTGGCGGACGGACGCCACGTCCTGCGACTCAGCTACGCGACCGGCGCGACGGACACCGCGGGCGTGGCCACGAGCCTCCCGGTCGACCCGGCCGACCCCGTCGGCAGCCGTGCCCTGCAGGACGCCTCCACGCTGCTCGGCGTGCCGATCACGGCGGACCGCGTCAGCGGGGCCGCACGCGTCGGCTGGTACGGGCCGGACCTGACCGCAGCCGGGCTGGCCGAGGGCGTCGTCGGCATCGGCGAGGCCTCGACCGGACGCGGCCTGGCGGGCATCATCGGCGCGGCCCGGAAGGCAGCCGACGAGCTCCTTCGTTCCTGAGCGGACCGCGCAGCCCGTGAGGGCTACTGTTGGTGAGACCGCCGGACGTATTCCGTTCGGTGCATGACCACCGCACAACCAATGCACGGAGGAATCGCACATGCGCGGAAAGCTCCTGTTCGTCGCCGGCGCCGCACTCGGGTACGTCCTGGGATCGCGAGCCGGACGGGCGCGGTACGAGCAGATCAAGACCGTCAGCGGCAAGGTCTGGAACAGCAACGGCGTCCAGAAGGGCGTGCACGTCGCTGAAGACTTCATCGCCGACAAGACCCCGGACGTCGCCGAGTTCATCGGTGAGACCACCAAGAAGGCCGTCCGCAAGGTCGGCCAGAAGAAGGACACCACCACCTCATGACGGACACCCGCGATCGCAAGTCGCGTTCGCTGTTCGGCCTGGTCGGTGACGTCCCGAAGCTCGTCAAGGGCCTGGTCAAGGGCGAGATCGACCTGCTCAAGGCCGAGATGCTCGCGAAGGCGAAGATCTTCGGTCTGGCAGCCGGGCTGCTGGTCGGTGCGCTCGTCGTGGTGCTCTACGCGATCGGCGTCCTGCTGACCGCAGCCGTGATGGGCCTGGCGACCGTGATGCCGGCGTGGCTGGCCGCACTGGTGGTGGCCGTGGTGATGCTCGTCATCGCCGCGATCCTCGGCCTGGTCGGCTGGAAGCGCCTGAAGAAGGGCCTGCCCCTCACGCCCAAGCGCACGATCGACAGCGTCAAGAACGACATCAACGCGGTCAAGGGCCTCGGCAAGAAGCCGACCCCGCCGACGCAGTACGGCAGCCGCAAGCCGGACGTCGACAGCCGCTCCTGAGCGCCGACAGCCCCGACAGCCGCACCACCGACGGAGGAACCGTGACCGACCCGCACGACGATCTCGCTGCCCGCGTCGCCGCGACCCGCGCCCAGTTGTTCGACACCCTCGACGCGATCGAGGACAAGCTCAACGTCCCGAAGCAGATCGGGATCGCCGCGTCGAGGTTCAAGCGCGGCCTCGACGAGCAGCCCGTCCCCTACCTGGCCGGTCTCGCAGCCGGCGTGGCAGTGGTCGGGGGTATCGTCGTGATGGTGCTCCGACGGCGGTAGACCGCCCGAGCGCGGTCCACCGGAGGCGGGGCGGCCACCACCCTGGCAACCGATAGGACAATGGATCCATGAGCTCCGACGCGCCCGTGCCCGCGAACGACCACCCCCACGCCGAACCCGCCGAGACCGGTCACCCGGACTCCGGGATCGACCCGAACCTGCTGACGGCGTACGCCCTCTGGGCAGTGTTCCGCCGGCCCCTCGGTCCGATCCACCGCGTCGGCGACGACGCCGTGGCCGAACTCGACACCGTGATCGCCAGCGCCGCCGAGCGCGGGGTCACGATCCGTGGCTTCTACGACGTCTCGGCCTTCCGCGCCGACGCCGACGTCATGGTCTGGCTGCACGGCGACGACGCACAGGCGATCCAGGCCGTGCTGCGCGAGATCCGCCGTACCGGACTGTTCCAGGACGCCGAGCCGGTGTGGCACGTGATGGCCATGCACCGCGAAGCCGAGTTCAACAAGCGGCACACCCCCGCGTTCCTGCGCGGCAAGGACCCCGAGGCGTGGATCACGGTGTACCCGTTCGTCCGCTCCTACGAGTGGTACCTGCTGCCCGAGGACGAGCGCTCGAAGATGCTCCGCGACCACGGCATCGCCGGCGCGAAGTACCGCCGCGTGCTCACGAACACCATCGCGACCTTCGCCCTGAGCGACTACGAGTGGATCCTGCCGCTCGAGAGCCCGGACCTGGTCGACCTCGTCGACCTGATGCGCGATCTCCGTTACACCGAGGCGCGCATGCACGTGCGCGAAGAGGTCCCCTTCTTCACGGGTCGTCGCGTGACGACCGCCGAACTCCCGGAGGTGCTGTCATGACCGACACCAGCATGATCACGAACGGCCAGGTCCTCGCCGCGACCCCAGCGGCAGCGTCCGGACCCGAGCACGTCGAGACCCCGACCGCGTACGACGCGATCCTGCTCGCGGGCTTCGGTGGTCCCGAGGGCCAGGACGACGTCATCCCCTTCCTGCGCAACGTCACCCGCGGCCGCGGGATCCCGGACGAGCGTCTCGAAGAAGTCGCGCACCACTACCGCCACTTCGGCGGCGTGAGCCCGATCAACGCGCAGAACCGTGCGCTCAAGGCCGCGCTCGAGGCCGAGCTGGCGTCGCGCGGCATCGACATGCCGGTCCTCTGGGGCAACCGCAACTGGGCGCCCTACCTCGAAGAGGCCTTCACCGAGGCGGCGGACAAGGGCTACACCAAGCTCGTCGCCATCGCCACGAGCGCGTACTCGTCGTTCTCGAGCTGCCGGCAGTACCGCGAGGACTACGCCCGCGTGCTCAACGAGACCGGTCTGATCGACACGATCCAGATCGACAAGGTCCGCCAGTTCTTCGACCACCCGGGCTTCGTCCGCCCGTTCATCGACGGCGTCCGCGACGGCATGGCCCGCGCGATCGCCGAGAACGAGGGCCTGGACGTCGCGACCGAGCTGCAGGTGCTCTTCTCGACGCACTCCATCCCCTCGACCGACGCCGCCCGCTCCGGCCCCGACTACCGCGGGTTCGACGAGCACGGCGCGTACGAGGCACAGCACCTCGCCGTGGGCGAGGTCGTGCTCGACCAGGCCTGGGCCGAGCTCCTCGAGCAGCCCGAGCACGCCCACCTGCAGGGCACGTCGAAGCCCGCCTGGAAGCTCGTCTACCAGTCGCGTTCCGGCCCTCCGACGCAGCCGTGGCTCGAGCCGGACATCAACGACTACATGAACGAGGACCTCAAGGGCGGCCCGACGCGTGCCGTGCTGATCGTCCCGCTCGGCTTCGTCAGCGACCACATGGAGGTCATGTGGGACCTCGACGAGGAAGCCACCGAGACCGCCGGTGAGCTCGGCTTCTGGTCGCTCCGCACGCAGACCCCCGGCATCGACCCGGCCTACGTGTCCGGTCTCGTCGACCTGGTGCTCGAGCGGGTCAACGGCACGCCGAAGGCCGAGCGTCCGCACATGACCGACATCGGCCCCTGGTACGACGTGTGCCGTCCGGGCTGCTGCGAGAACGTGCGAGCGGGGTTCAAGCCCGCCGCCGCCGGCGTCGCCCCGTGACCGACGCACCCGTGAACGACCCCAACACGACGTCCCCCGACGGCCCGGCCCCGATCCGGCTCGGCACCCGTGCCAGCCGGCTCGCGGTCGCGCAGTCGCAGGACGTCGCCGACCGCCTGGCGAAGGCGGCCGGTCGACCCGTCGAACTCGTCACCGTCACGAGCGAGGGCGACACGAACCGTGCGTCCCTGGCCTCGCTCGGCGGCACCGGTGTCTTCGCCAGTGCCCTGCGTGAAGCCCTGGTCGCCGGCGAGGTCGACGTGCTCGTGCACTCGCTGAAGGACCTGCCGACCGCCCCGTACCCGGGTCTGACGATCGGTGCCGTCCCGAAGCGGGCGGACGCCCGCGACGTCCTCGTCGCCCGGAACGGTGCGACCGTCGACACGCTGCCGGACCGCGCGAAGGTCGGTACCGGTTCGCCGCGCCGTGCCGCGCAGCTCCGTGCCGCACGGCCCGACCTGGACGTCGTCGACATCCGCGGCAACATCGACACCCGCCTCGGTCGGGTGGACGACGACCTGGACGCCGTGGTGCTCGCCGCCGCCGGCCTGGGGCGCATCGACCGCCTGTCGGCGGCCACCGAACTGCTTGACCTCGGCTTCTGGCCGAGTGCTCCCGGGCAGGGTGCGCTCGCGGTCGAGATCCGCACGGACGAGACCGACCGGGGGCTGCTCGCGGCACTCCGCAAGATCGAGCACGCCCCCACCCGCCTGACGGTGACGGCCGAGCGCGAGGTGCTCGCCAAGCTCGAGGCCGGCTGCTCCGCTCCGATCGGTGCGACGGCCGTCGTGGACACCGAGCTCCTGCTCGTGTCCGCGACCGTCTACCGCCCCGACGGCACCGAGTACCGCACCGCATCGCACGCGGCCGTGCTCGACGGTTCGGCGCAGGACCGTCTCGACGAGGCGCTCGCGGTCGGTGGCCGCGTGGCGACCGAGCTGCTCGAGAACGGTGCTGCGGAGCTCGCCGACCTGGCGACCACCGTCGCCGAGGACACCACGGACGGGCCGTACACCGCGGGCCCCGGCCTGGCGACGCCGGCCGAGTAGGCGGTCACCACGGAACCCTCCACCACCGCGACGGACGAGGCGCGACCTCCGGTCGTCCTCGTCCCGCGTGGCGGTGCGTGGGGGGACCGGGTCGCCGCGGCCGCCCGGGCCCGTGGGCTCGCCCCCGTCGTCGTCCCCCTCATCACGGACGCTCCGCCTTCGGACCCCTCCGCGCTCGACGCTGCGGTCCGGCGACTGATCGCGGCTGGTGCGATCGGGAGGAACGGATCACCCGGTTCTGTCGGTGACGGAACCAACGTGGCTGGTTACGCATGGGTCGTGGTGACCAGTGCGACGGCCGTGACGGTCCTGGCGGGACGCGTCGCGGGCCTCCCGGCCGGGGTGCGCGTCGCCGCGGTCGGCGAGCCGACCGCCCGTGCCGCGCGCGCTGCGGGCTGGGTCGTCGACCTGGTGCCGACCGAGACGTCCGCCGCCGGACTGGTGCAGGAGCTGCCGGACACCGACGGCACCGTGCTGTTCCCCCGCTCCGAGATCGCGGCACCCACGCTCGTCGACGGCCTGCGTGCCCGCGGCATCGACGTGGACGACGTGGTCGCGTACCGTACCGTGGGGACCGGCGACGAGCCGATCACCTTCGACACGGCGCCCGCTGCGGTGCTCGTGACGAGCGGCAGCGTCGCCCGCGAGATCGCCCGCCGGATGACCCCGCTCGACCCCCGCACCACCGTGGCCTGCATCGGCCCCGGGACCGCAACCGACGCACGTGCCGCCGGCCTGCCCGTGCACGCCGTCGCACACGACCGGTCCGCAGAAGCCCTGCTCGACGCCGTCGTCGCGGCACTGAACCCCACCACCCCCCACCAGGAAGGTCACCCGTGACTGGACGCTTCCCCCAGGTCCGCCCCCGTCGGCTCCGCGCCACCCCTGCGATGCGACGACTCGTGGCCGAGACCCGGCTCCACCCCGCCGAGCTCGTGCTGCCGATGTTCATCCGCGAAGGCGCGACCGACGCCGTGGACATCTCGAGCATGCCGGGTGTGCAGCAGCACTCCCTCGATTCGTTCCGCCGTGCGCTGGTCGACGCCGCGTCGGTCGGTGTGGGTGGCGTGAACCTGTTCGCCGTGCCGACCACGAAGGACGCCGACGGCTCCGGTGCGACCGATCCGGACGGCATCCTCAACGTGGCGATCCGCGTGGCTCGGCAAGAGGTGGGGGACGCCCTCGTGGTGCAGTCCGACCTGTGCCTCGACGAGTTCACCGACCACGGGCACTGCGGCGTGCTGGCCGCCGACGGCTCCGTCGACAACGACGCCACGTTGCTGCGCTACCGCGACATGGCGGTCGCGCAGGCCGAGGCCGGTGCCGAGCTCGTCTGCATGAGCGGCATGATGGACGGCCAGATCGCCGCCGCACGTGACGCCCTCGACGGTGCCGGGCACAGCGGCACCGCGCTGCTCGCCTACGCCGCGAAGTACGCCTCGGCGTTCTACGGTCCCTTCCGTGAGGCGGTGTCGTCGTCGCTCGTCGGTGACCGTCGGACCTACCAGATCGACGCCGCGAACGGTCGTCAGGGCCTGCGCGAGGTCGCACTCGACGTCGACGAGGGTGCCGACATCGTGATGGTGAAGCCCGCGATGAGCTACCTCGACGTGCTCGCCGAGACCGCGGCGACCTCGCCGGTCCCGGTCTGGGCGTACCAGATCTCGGGCGAGTACGCGATGATCACCGCAGCAGCGCAGAACGGCTGGATCGACCGCGACGCAGCCGCGATGGAGTCGCTCGTCGGCATCAAGCGCGCCGGTGCCGACGCGATCCTGACCTACTTCGCCGTCGACATCGCGCGGAAGCTCAACGAGGAAGCGGGCCTCCGCACCTCGGGCAGCACCGCCGACGTCGCCGGCATCGCCTCGACCGGGAAGGCCCCCGAATGACCACGAACGACCAGCTCTTCGGCCGCGCCAAGAACGCGATCCCCGGTGGCGTGAACTCCCCGGTCCGCGCCTACGGGTCGGTCGGCGGCACCCCGCGCTTCCTGGTGTCCGCGAAGGGCGCCTACGTCACCGACGCCGAGGGTCGCGAGTACGTCGACCTCGTCGCGTCGTGGGGGCCAGCGATCCTCGGGCACGCCCACCCCGGCACGGTCGAGGCCGTGCAGCAGGCCGCCGCGCGCGGACTGTCGTTCGGGGCGTCGACCCCGGGCGAGACCGAGCTGGCCGAACTCGTGAAGCAGCGGGTGTCGGTGGACGGCGACGGCCCCATCGAGAAGCTCCGCATGGTGTCGACCGGCACCGAGGCCACGATGACCGCGATCCGACTGGCCCGCGGGTACACCGGCCGCGACCTGCTCGTGAAGTTCGCCGGGCACTACCACGGCCACTCGGACTCCCTGCTGGCCGAGGCCGGTTCGGGTGTCGCGACCCTGGCCATGCCGGGCAGCGCGGGCATCACCGCCGAGACCGCCGCGCAGACCCTCGTGCTGCCGTACAACGACCTCGACGCCGTCCGCCGGGCCTTCGACGAGCACTCCGAGCGGATCGCCGCCGTGATCGTCGAGTCGGCCGCCGCGAACATGGGCGTCCTGGCTCCCGAGCGCGGCTTCAACCGGGCACTGGCGCAGATCACGCAGGCGCACGGGGCGCTGCTCATCGTCGACGAGGTCCTGACCGGGTTCCGGGTCGGAGCTGCAGGCTGGTGGGGCCTCGAGGCGTCCAAGGTCGTGCCGGACGGCGCCGGGTGGAAGCCCGACCTCATCACGTTCGGCAAGGTCATCGGTGGTGGCATGCCCCTCGCCGCCCTCGGTGGTCGGCGCGAGGTCATGGACTTCCTCGCCCCGCTCGGGCCGGTGTACCAGGCGGGCACGCTCTCCGGCAACCCGCTCGCGGTCGCTGCCGGTACCGCCACGCTCCGCGCCGCGACGGCCGAGGTGTACGAGCACCTCGACCGCACGGCGTCGACCATCGCGACCGCCACGAGCCAGGCACTGTCGGCCGCGGGCGTCGCCCACACCGTGCAGCACGCCGGCAACCTGTTCTCGTTCGCGTTCACCGAGCAGGCACCCCGCAACTACGACGACGTGCGGGCACAGGACGTGTTCCGCTACGCGCCGTTCTTCCACGCGATGCTCGACGCCGGGGTGACCCTGCCGCCGAGCGTGTTCGAGGCGTGGTTCGTAACCGCCGCCCACGACGACCGCGCCGTCGGACGGATCCTGGACGCCCTGCCCGCGGCCGCGAGGGCTGCTGCCGCCGCGACCGCGTGACGGGCGCGGGGGCTGCTGCCGCCGCGACCGCGTGACGGGCCGCGGGACTCAGGAGCAGTCGGCCTTGGTGAAGGTCGTGTCGACGGTCTTCGACGAGCCCTCGAACTTGTAGGTGTACCGCATGTCGACGTCCTCGTCGAGGAGCTTCTTCGTCTCGCTGTTCGAGCAGAGGTTCGGCCCGACGGCGTCGCGGATGGCACCTTCGGTGATCGAGGCCGGGTCGACGTTCGCCGACACCGTGTAGTCGTAGTGGATCGCGGCGCCCTCGGCCTCGATCCCGGTCCACGTCGTGACGGAGTCGACCTGCTTCGGCAGGTCGCTCTGCTCGCGGATCTGCTCGACCGCCTTCGAGACCTTCTCCTCGGTGGAGTCGCTGAAGGCCGCGTTCAGGCCCTGGCGGACGAGGAACGCCACCACGACGGCGACGACGACGCCGAGCACCGAGATCAGGACGCGCTTGCCGCGGGACGAGGACTTGGGCGGGGGCGCGTACGGTGCGGCACCGGCCGGGGCTGCCTGGGCGTACGGCTGCTGGGCCTGCGGCTGACCGGTGTACGGCTGCTGCTGGTACTGCTGGCCGGCGGGGGGTTGCTGCTGGTACTGCGGCGGCTGCTGCGCGGACGGCTGGCCGTCGGGCTGGGGCGGCCCGGCGGGCTGCTGCGGGTACTGCTGGCCGTTCGGCTGGCCGGTGTTCGGCTGGCCGTCGTTCGGCTGCGGCTCGGACCCCGGGAAGGGCGGCGGCGTGTTCGTCATGGTTCCCCCTGGTGACGGTCAGCGGCGTGACACCGTGGTGCGGTGCCGGGTCCCTCCCCGACACGGGCCGCGGACACGGAACGCCCATTCAAGCACGCGTCAGGCGGATCGGCGTGCGGCCCAGCGCCCCTCGGCCCGCAGGATCGCGAGCGGGAAGTCGAACGCGTGCGACACCGCCGACGACGTGATGACCTGGTCCGAGGTGCCCTGGGCCACCGCGGCGCCGTCGCGCAGGAGCATCGCGTGCGACGTCGAGGCCGGCAGGTCCTCCAGGTGGTGGGTCACCATGACGCTGCCGAGGCCCGGGTGCCGGTGCCGCAGGGCGTCGACGGTCTCGAGCAGGTGCTCCCGGGCGGCGACGTCCAACCCGGTCGCGGGCTCGTCGAGCAGGAGCAGCTGGGGCTCGGACATCAGGGCCCGGGCGATGAGGGCGCGGCCCCGCTCGCCCTGCGACAGCACCGGCCACCGGGCGTCCCGTCGCGCCGTGAGCCCCACGTCGGCGACGTGCTGCTCGGCCAGGGCGACCTGTTCGGCCGAGGGTTCCCACCGCATCATGAGGTCCGTCGTGCCGGTCAGGCCGGTCAGCACCGTCTCGAGGACGGTGAGCGGCGACAGCATGCGGTGTCGGGGGTCGACGTGGCCGATGTGCTGACGGAGTTCGCGGACGTCGACGCGTCCGAGTCGGCGACCGAGGACCTCGACCGTGCCCGCGGTGGGGTGTCCGGTCGCGCCGAGGACGGCGAGCAGGGTGGACTTGCCGGCACCGTTCGGTCCGAGCAGCGCCCAGTGCTCGCCGCGGCGGACGGTCAGGTCGATGTCGTGCAGCAGGTCGCGGCCGGAGCGCGTGACGCGGACCCCGGTGGCGTGGATCAGGACGTCGTCGCGCGCGTCGGTCATGACCCCATCGTGCCCCACCGCGCCGTGACGTCGTCCACGTGGGCTCGTGCGACGTCGACGAACCGGCGGGCAGCGGCTCGGGCGGTCTCGACGTCGCCGCTGCCGGCGGCCGCGTCGAGCGTGAGCCAGAGCGCTTCTGCGTCCCACTGCCGGAACGCGGGTGCCTCGGGCAACGCGTAGGCGAGCCGGGCCATCGCGAGGCGCAGGGCCTCACGCACCCAGCGGTTGCCGGACTGTTCGGACAGGAAGCGTGTGACCGCGAACGAACTCTCCGTGTACCGGTGATCGCGCACCTGGCCGTCCGCGCGTGCCCGTGCGACGAGCGTGCGGAACTCCTCGAGCGCGGGGCCCCGCAGGCCGGGCAGGACGTGGACGGCGCCGTGGGTGAAGACGCCGGTGAGCAGCTCCATCGTGTCGCGCCAGGTTGCGAGCGACGGTTGCCCGACGCGGTACCGGCCGTCGTCGTCGTCGACGAGCCCCAGGTCGTGCAGCCAGCGCAGTGCTCCGTGCACCTGCTCGGGTGTGGCACCGGTCCGTGTCACGAGGTCCTCGAGCCGATGTGTGGACCCCACCGCCAACGCGCCGGAGCGGACGTCTCGCAGCAGGGTACGGCCGACCGGACCGACGCGGTCTTCGGTGGTGTCGTCCGCCGGGCGGTGCGTCCGCGGGATCCCGACGTTCCGCCGGTGGACCTCGAACAGCCCGTCCATGACCTCGGCCGCCGCCGTCGCCACGGCCGGGTCACCGGACTCCACCGCGCGGGACGTGGTGGCGAACCAGGTGTGCACCTCGTGGACCGACCAGAGCTGCGTCGGGACCCGGGCCCACCGCATCCGCTCGAACGCACGCAGGCCCAGGCTGCGCACCAGGGTGTTCGGGGAGTGCTCGAACCAGAACTGGCAGGCGGCGGAGAACACCGTCGGGTACTCCGGCAACCGGAGTGCCGCAGTGGTGCGAGCCCGCGCGACCCGGCGGTCGAGTTCGGCGTGGAGCTGAGGGGTGAGCGCCGGGATGGTCGCGCGGAGGGCCGGGCCGACCAGCGCGACCCAGAAGTCGAGCGTGTCCGAGAGGTCGGCGTCGGACAGTTCGTCGTACCACCACGAGCCGTCCGGGCGCCGGGACAGGATGCCGAGGTCCTCGAGGCGAGCCGCCGCTGCACGGACCCGGCCGCGAGGCGTGCCCCACTCCCACCCCAGTGCGTCGAGGTCGACGGGCACCGGTCCACGCGGGCCGGTGCGGACGTGGGCGAGCAGGGACGCGTAGGCGTCGTCGTTCGCCGCCGCCCAGGGGTCGGCGTCACCCCACTCGCCGACGACCACGGGTCAGCCGCGGTCGGCGCGGACCGCCTCGATGTGCTGTTCGAAGTTGCGGGTGAGGGCTCGACCGGCCTCGGCGGCCCCTTCACCGTCACGCTCGGTGAGGGCCTCGCGCAGGATCGAGAAGAACGCCTCGGATCCGTACTGCTCGAACGGCGGCGTCGGGTTGAGCGTGAAGCGGACCCGCTCCATGGCACCCACGGCCGCGTTCTGCACCAGGGGGTTGCCGGAGTGCTCGACGGCGAACTCGATGATCTCGGTGAGGGCGCCGCTGAAGCCGTAGTCCCGCACCTTGCGCATGCGGTCGGCCTTGTCGAGCAACGCGGTGAGGGCTTCGACGTCCTCGTCGCTGTACTCGGGGACGCCCCAGCGCAGGCTGAGCTCGAAGAACCCTGCGGTCGCGCGGGTCGCGGTGACCCAGTCGTCGAAGGTGGGCGTGGCGACGCGGGTGTACCGGTTCGCCTCCATCTCGACCAGGCCGATGTCGACGAGCTTCGCGATCGCCTCACGGATCGGGGTGCGACTCACACCCAGCCACTGGACCAGCTCGTCGTCGTTCAGGCGCTCGCCGTGCTGCAGCGTGCCGTCACGGAGCGCCGCGAGCATCTTGTCGTAGACGACGTCGCGCAGGAGCTTCCGGGGAGAGCTCTCCACGGTGGACTTGGGGACCGGCATGTCATCTCCTCGAGGACGAAATCGACACTCGAAATCCTAGCGTGCCAATATGCAAACGTTTGCTAAAAAACGCCGGGATTCAGCCCGCAACGGCGACCACGGTGCGACCGTGCACCCGCCCTGCGACCACCTCGGCGCCGACCGTGATCGCCTGCTCGAGCGTGACGGTGCGGGTGACGTCGGCCAGCAGCGCCGCGTCGAGGTCGGTCGCCAGCCGGTCCCACGCTCGACGGCGGAGCTCCGGTGGGGCGTCGACGGAGTTGATGCCGAGCAACGAGACCGACCGCAGGATGAACGGCAGCACGGTCGTCGGCAGCGCGGAGTCCTGCGCCAGCCCGCAGGCCGTCACCGCGCCACCCCACCGGGTCGAGGCCAGCACGTTCGCCAGGGTGGCCCCGCCGACGCTGTCCACCGCTCCGGCCCACGTGGCACGCTGCATCGGCTTGCCCGGCTCGGACAGTGTGCCGCGTTCGATGACCTCGGTGGCACCGAGCCGGCGGAGCGAGTCCGTGTTGGCCGAGCGACCCGTCGACGCCGTCACCCGGTACCCGCGGGCCGCGAGCAGGGCGATCGCCACGGTGCCGACCCCGCCGGACGCGCCGGTCACGAGCACCGGCCCGTCGTCCGGCGCGACGAAGCGCTCGAGCGCCAGCACGCTGAGCATCGCGGTGAACCCCGCCGTGCCGATGGCCGCCGCGAACGAGTCGTCGATCGTCTCGGGCAGCACGACGAGCGATCCGGACGGCACGACCGCCTGCGCCGCCCAGCCCCCGTGCCTGCTCTCACCCAGGCCGGCACCGTTCAGCACCACCCGGTCGCCGATCGCCACCTCGTGCACGCCGGGACCGAGCCCGGACACCGTGCCCACGACGTCGATCCCCGGAACGAGCGGGTCGAGCCGAGCGACACCGGGGTTCCGCGCCAGGGCCAGCCCGTCCTTGTAGTTGACGCTCGAGTACGTGACGTCGACCAGGACCTCGCCCTCGGCCGGATCCGGCAGGTCGACGTCGGTGACGGTGGGCGGGGTTGCACTGGACACGAGGACGGCGCGGGTCATGCGCCGGACGCTACCCCCCTCCCTCGCAGGCTCGGTCGGCGCGCCTGGCATGCCGCTGGCGCGTCATCGCCGAGCCGGTCGCGCCCGGCGGTCTGCCCGCTCTTTCCCAGAACGTGCGCGATGGCTGGTGGGATCGGGCGTACCGGGGCGGAACAACCGACGGGGTACGCCCGATTCGACCAGGTGCGCCCGAAACAGCCCCCAGCCCCCAGCCCGGCCCAGCCCGCTCAGCCGAACATGATGGCGGCCTCGTCGAAGCGCGCCTGCGGCACCGTCTTGAGCTCGCCGAGCGCCTCCTCGAACGAGACGTGCTCGATCTCGGTGCCCCGGAGCGCCACCATCCGGCCCCAGCGCTCCTCGACCACGGAGTCGATCGCCGCCAGGCCGAGCCGGGTCGACAGCACCCGGTCGTACGCCGTCGGCGTGCCGCCGCGCTGGATGTGCCCCAGGGTCGTGGCCCGCGTCTCGATGCCCGTCATCTCCTCGATGAGCGGCGCGAGGCGCTCGCCGATGCCACCGAGCCGCGGGCGCCCGAAGGCGTCGAGGCCACGCTCGGTGTGCGCGGTGTCCTCGTGGTCGGGGACGAAGCCCTCGGCCACCACCACGAGCGGGGCACGACCGCGGTCGTAGGCGGCCCGCACCCACTTCGCGATCTGTTCCATGCTCGTCTTCTGCTCGGGGATGAGGATCGCGTGCGCGCCCGCTGCCATGCCGGAGTGCAGCGCGATCCAGCCCACGTGCCGGCCCATCACCTCGGCGACCATGCAGCGCGAGTGCGACTCGCCCGTGGTGCGCAGGCGGTCCATGGCCTCGGTCGCGATGGCGACGGCGGTGTCGAAGCCGAACGTGTAGTCGGTCGCACCCAGGTCGTTGTCGACGGTCTTCGGCACGCCAACGATCTTCAGCCCGGCGTCGGTGAGGCGCTTCGCGGCGGCCAGGGTGCCCTCGCCGCCGATCGCGACGATGGCGTCGATGCCGTGCTTCTCGAGCATCCGCTCGATGTTCTCGACCCCGCCGTTGGGGCCCTCGAACGGGTTCGTGCGGCTGGTGCCGAGGATGGTGCCGCCCTGCTTCGCGATGCCCTGGATGTCCTTGCGGCCGAGCGGGACGATGTCGCCGTCGACCACGCCGCGCCACCCGTCGCGGAAGCCGACGAAGTCGTGGCCGTAGATGGCGATGCCCTTGAGGACGATCGCGCGGATGACCGCGTTCAGGCCGGGGCAGTCGCCTCCGGAGGTGAGGATGCCGATGCGCATGGTGAACTCCGTCGTCGGGTGGTGGGGATCACTGCCCATCATGACTGACGGTGGTTCAGCATTACCATCCCCGTGTGTCCCTGCTCGCTTCCGCCGCCGCCGTCGACGACGCTGGTGCGTCCGGTGACGCGTCGCGCGTCGACACGGTGTACCGGCCTGGAGGCGCGGTGGACGTCGCGTCGACCCTGCGGCCCCTGCAGCGCGGCTCCGGCGACCCGGCCTTCCAGGTGGCCGGCGGTGTCGTGTGGCTCGCGCTGCAGACGCCCTCCGGCCCCGCTTCCGTCGCGATCCGGCGGGCCGGCGACACCATCGCGGTCTCGGCGTGGGGGAGCGGAGCGCCCTGGGCCGTTTCCCACGCTCCTGAGCTGCTCGGTCGCGGCGACGACTGGTCGTCGTTCGACGTCTCCGGCAACGGGTTCCTGGCCGCGGCACGACACCGGCAGCCCGGGCTCCGGCTGCTCCGCACGAACACCGTCGTCGCGATGCTCGTGCCGGCGATCATGGAGCAAAAGGTGACCTCGCGTCAGGCGCGGGGCGCGTGGCGGTACCTGCTCCGTCGGCACGGCACCCCGGCGCCCGGCCCGGCACCCGCGGGCATGATGGTGCCGCCCGACGCCCGGACGTGGGCTCGGATCCCGAGCTGGGAGTGGCACCGGGCCGGCATCGAACCGGGGCGCTCGGCGACCGTGATGCGCGCCGTGCAGCTCGCGCCGGCACTCGAGCGGACCCTGGCGCACGGCCGCGGCGGCGAGGCCGTGTCCACGAAGCTGCAGTCGATCCCCGGGGTCGGCCGGTGGACCGCCGCCGAGACGGCGCAGCGATCCCACGGCGACCCGGACGCACCGAGCGTGGGGGACTTCCACGTGCCGGCGCTCGTCGGGTGGGCGCTGACCGGTTCGCCGGTCGACGACGACGGGATGCTCGAGCTGCTCGAGCCCTGGCGCGGGCACCGGGAGCGCATCGTGCGCCTGATCGCCGGCTCGGGGTTCCGGAAGCCGTCGTTCGGGCCGCGGATCACGATCCAGGACCACCGCGGCCACTGAGCGGTCGTCCGCAGAACACCGGTGTTCGCGCGTCGCACACCGGCACGCGCGTGTTCGGAGCGTGAACACCGGTGTCTCGCAGGGTGTCAGGGGTGGCGGGCGCCCTCGCCCGCCAGGACGGCGCGGTAGCCCTCGCGGAACGTCGGGTACTGCGGCGTCCACCCCGTCGACCGGAGCAGCGCGTTCGACAGGCGCTTGTCGCCGCCGGCCTGCCGTGCATCGCCGTCGCCGGTCGACGGCTCGGCGACGTGGAGCTCGTCGGCCAGGAACCGCAGCACGTCGTCCAGCCGGCTCGGCTCGTCGTCGGTACCCAGGTAGAGCGGTGCCGGGTCGGGCAGCGCCGCCAGGTGCACGAGTGCGGCGGCAGCGTCGTCGCGGTGGATGCGGTTCGTGTGCGGTGAGGTGCCCGGCGCCAGTCGCGCGGACCCGGACCGGACCTGGTCGATGAGTCGCTCGCGGCCGGGGCCGTAGACGCCCGACAGTCGGACCAGCACGGCGCCGGGAGCCCGTTCGCGCAGCAGGACCTCGGCCTCGACCAGGACCTCGGCGGTCGGGGTCGCACCTCGCGCCGGGGTCTCCTCGGTGACCTCGCTGCCGTCGTCGACGTCGTAGACCGCGGTCGAGGACACGACGAGCACCCGGGGGTCGGCGTCCGAGGCGTCGATGCCGTCGAGCACGTTGCGCAGACCGTCGACGTAGGTCGCGCGGTACTCGTCGACGTCGCGGCTGCCGGCGGCGAAGGCCACGACGACGACGCTCGTGTCGGCGGGGATCTCGGGGACCTCGTGGCGCAGGTCGACGCTCCGGCCGGTGATCGGCGCGGGGACCAGCTCGGCGCGGCGGCGGAGTCCGATCACGCGGTGGCCCTGGTCGGCGAAGCGCAGGCCGGCTTCGGTCCCGAGGTCGCCGCATCCGGCGATGACGACTGTCGTGGAGTTCTGCACGGCTCGACACTGGCACGGCCGGTTGGTGGAAGGCGGGGAGGCGCGCACATCACGGATCACTAGGGTCGGCGCATGGGGCGGCAGCGGCGACGGGTGGTGCGTGACGTGGCGATCGCCGTGCCCCCGTTCGTCGAGATCGCGCTCGTCGTCGCCGGCTCGATCGTCTCCGTCGGAGCCGTGGGGGAGAGCGCTGCGTCGTGGGCGCCGTTGTCGTGGCCGCTGTACGCCGTGCTCGGGACGTTCCCGTTCGCGGTCGGCGCGCTCGTCGCTGCGGTGCGGCTCCGCGGACTCGAAGCCAGGACGCCGGCGATCTGCTTCGCTGCCCTGTCGGTGGCCGTGGGTGCCATCCCCTTCGTCGGGATGCTGAGCGTCTTCGTACAGTTCTGGAGCATCTCGCCTAGATGAGAACGGTTATCGTCTAGATGACCCTCATCCGCACTGCACTCAGGAGCTCCATGTCCGCTCGACCTCCACGTCTACTCCCGGCACTCGTCATCGCGGGGCTCGTCCCGCTCGTCGCCACCGCGATCGCCGTCCCCGCCTCGGCTGCACCCACCGTGACCCGGACCGCCCACCACAGCTGGCTCGTCACGGCCGACCCGACCGCGAAGCGCGTGTACGTCAACGACGCCGTGACCGGCAGGCGGACCGCCACCCTGAGCGGGATCGAGTTCGGCACCCACGCGGGCTCGGTGCAGCTCGGCCACGGGCAGATCGCGTTCATGGACGAGTCGAAGCCGCAGCTCGACGTCCTGGCCATCGGCCCCCGCGGTACGGCCCGCATCGCGCAGCACTACGCGATCCCGAACGGCGACGGCCGGTGGGAGCGCGCCGGCTGGCTGTCCACCGACACGGCGCGGCGTCACCTGGCGGTCGGGTCCGACTTCGACGGCTCCGAGCGCCAGCGGGTCACGGTGATCGACCTGCGGCGGAAGACGGAGCACACCGCTCGGATTGACACCTCGGCCGTGCAGCTCGCCACGACGGGCAAGCGCGGCACCGAAGAGGTCGAGACGTTCCTGGTCGGCAGCCCCCTGCGCCTGGTGGTCACCGCGGGCGGACGACTCGACGCCTACTCCGTGTCCGCGATCATGCAGGGTGCGACCCACCCGCGCCCCGTCGCGACCACGCCCCTCGGCGCCTACCCGCACGGCCCGATCGTCAACGCCACCGGGACGGTGATCGGCTCCGACCTGGCCGCCGGCGTGCAGATCGTCCGGGTGACACGGACCGGCTTCACGGGCTCCCGGTCCGTCGCCTACCCGAAGCCGAGCGTGCAGAGCTACCGGCCCCGCATGGCACCGGACGGCACGACCGTGGTCGGCACCCAGGCCGGCACCACGGCCGCGGGGACCCCGTGGAACGCCGTCCCCGCCTACCTGACCACCTCGTCGACGTCGTCGGGAAGGATCAGCAGCGTCGACCTCGGCACCGGTTCCTTCACCCGGGTCGCCGTGACCGCGCGGTTCGCCGCCGTCGCGTTGACGTCGGGCACCGGAGACTCGCTCGTCCTGGTGCGCAAGCAGGCCGACGGTGTCTACTCCGGCCGGACGACCTCGGTCGCGCTCACGCCGCTGCGCAAGGGCCCCGTCGCCGGACAGCCCGCCACCGGGGCGTCGGTGCGGTTCACCGCCGCGACCGACGACGGCCGCAGTGTGTTCGTGACGCGGGGCGACGAGGGGAAGATCACCCAGATCGACACCGCCGGTGCGACGCCGTCGGTGCTCCGCACCATCACGCTGCCCACGGCGCTCGCCGGGGGTGGGTACATGACGACGGTCGACTCGACGATGAGCCCGTACGACCTCAGCGGTCGCTGACCGACAGTCGCTGACCGGCCGCCGACCGCCCCACGGGGTGGTCGGCGGCTAGGGTCCTGGTGTGATCGTCTGGTTGAACGGAACACACGGGGCGGGCAAGACCACGACGAGCCGACTGCTCCAGCCGCTGCTGCCCGGCTCGCGGGTCCTCGACGCCGAGAAGGTCGGCGAGGTGCTGATGGACGTCACGCCGGGGCTGCCGGCCAGTGACAACTTCCAGCACTGGGACCCGTGGCGGCCGCTCGTGGTCGAGACCGCCCGCCGGGTGCACGACTACGTGGGCGGACCGCTCATCATGCCGATGACGGTCCTGGTCGAGGCCTACTGGCGCGAGATCGCCGCGGGACTCGCCGCCCACGGCATCCCGGTCCGGCACTTCGTGCTGCACGTCGACGAGCCGACGCTCCGCGACCGGATCCAGCACGACCCGATCGTGGGCCCGTCGACGTTCCGGTTCGCGTACGTCGACGCCTACGCAGATGCGGCGCGCGGCTGGCTGCACGCCGAGGCCGAGGTCATCGACGCGACCGACACCCCGGCCAGCGAGGTCGCCCGCGCCGTCGCGGACGCGGTGACGTCAGAGCGCTGGCCGGCGGTGACGTCAGAGCGCTGACCGGCGGTGACGTCAGAGCGCTGACAGCACGAGCTCCCGGATGCCGGGGCGCTCCGGCTGCCCGTGGTCGACCAGCACCGCCCGCATCCCGGCCGCCCTGGCACCGACCACGTCGCGCTCGGGGTCGTCGCCCACGAAGAGACAGTCCGCCGGGTCCACGCCGAGCTCCCGCGCCAGGGTTCCGAACGCGCGGACGTCCGGCTTCTGGAACCCGATGCGTTCCGAGGTGCAGACGACGTCGAACGCGTCGGCCAGCCCGGTCCGTGCGAGCTTGTCGCGTTGCTGGGTCTCCGTGCCGTTCGTCAGGAGCCCGAGGCGGTGTCCGTGCTCGCGCAGCTCGTGCAGCAGCGGCAGGCTCTCGGGGAAGAGCCGCCATGCCTCCCGGTACGCACCCGAGTAGTCGTCGAACACCGCGTCCAGGCCGGCGTCGTCCTCGGGGACCACGACACCCAGCGGCGGCAGGACCGTGCGGAGCCGTGCGCGTCGCTGTTCCTGGAAGCTGATCGCCCCGGACCGCCAACGCTCGAACTGCTCGTCCTCGGCCGTGAACCAGTCGCGGAGGACCGCCTCCGTGGCCTCGACGCCGAAGCCCTGCAGGAACCGGGTCACGCCTGCCCGAGCCGACCCGTGGTGGTCGAACAGCGTGCCGTCCAGGTCGAAGCCGATCGCTCGCGGAGTCCCCACGTGCCCAGGCTAGGGCCGCTCCCGGTCCGTGCGGACCCTGCGAGGTGAACAGCTGCGGACCCCCGCGAGGTGAACAGCACTGTCCGCCGCACGCAGCCCCGGGGTTCGCCACCGCCCGGATCATGCCGGAGACTGGTCCGGGCCACTCACGAAGCGGCCCGCCCCACCACCAGCAAGGAAGGCTCCGCATGCCCGAGCTCCCCGTCGTGTTCGAAGTCGGCTCGATGATCGCCCTGGTCGCGATCCTGCTCGCCGACCTGCTCATCGTCGCGCGTCGCCCGCACGTGCCGACGCTGCGCGAATCCGGCATCTGGGTGGGCGTCTACGTCGGGCTGGCGCTGGTCTTCGCGGTGCTGATGCTGGTCTTCGCCGGCGGCGACTCGGCCGGGCAGTTCCTGGCGGGCTGGCTGACCGAGTACAGCCTGAGCATCGACAACCTGTTCGTGTTCGTCATCATCATGGCGCGCTTCTCGGTGCCGAAGAAGATCCAGCAAGAGGTGCTGCTGCTTGGCATCATCATCGCGCTCGTGCTCCGCGGGATCTTCATCCTGGTCGGCGCGCAGCTCATCGAGAACTTCTCGTGGATCTTCTACATCTTCGGTGCCTGGCTGATCTGGACGGCGATCCAGCAGCTCCGCGGCGAGGACGAGGACGACCAGAAGGACAGCTTCATCGTCCGGCTGCTGCGCCGCCGGGTCCGCCTCACCGACACGTTCGACGGCATGAAGTTCCGCACCCACCACGACGGCGTCCGGCACTTCACGCCGCTGCTCGTCGTGCTCATCGCGATCGGCACCACCGACCTGCTGTTCGCGCTCGACTCGATCCCGGCGATCTTCGGCATCACCGAGAGTCCCTTCATCGTGTTCACCGCGAACGTCTTCGCCCTGATGGGCCTGCGCCAGCTGTACTTCCTGCTCGGCGGCCTGCTCGAGCGCCTGGTCTACCTGAAGTACGGCATCGCCGTGATCCTGGCCTTCATCGGTGTGAAGCTCGTCCTGCACGCGCTGCACGACAACGAGCTGCCGTTCCTGAACGGCGGCCACCACATCGAGTGGGCACCGGAGATCAACACGTGGGTGTCCCTGCTCGTGATCGTCGCCGCGATGGCCGTGTCCACGCTGGCGAGCCTCGTGCGCATGCGCGGCGAGACCCCCGCGACCGACGACGGCGCAGCCGAGATCGACCAGGACCGAGCCGACCAGGACCCCGCCCGGACCTCCGACTGAAAACCCGTTTGAACGATCCGCTCCGCTCCCTCGTTGTCTGGGTATGGCACTCCGCAAACGCACCAAGGTCATCATCGGGATCTCCGCCGGCGTCGTCGTCGTGGCGGCAGCAGCCGTCATCGCCGGCCCGGTCATCTACGCGAACACCGTCAACGGCCAGGCCGCCGCAGCACCCTCGCTGTCGGCGTCCTCGTCCGGCACCCTCGACGCGAAGGACGCCGACGGCACCTGGACCAGCAAGAGCAGCTCGTACGCCGGGTACCGGGTGCACGAGGTCCTGCAGGGGAATGATGTGAACGTGGTCGGTCGCACGAAGGACGTCAAGGGCACCGCCGTCGTCGACGGCGGCTCGCTCACCAAGGCGTCCGTCACCGTGCAGGTCGGCAAGATCAGCACCCCCGAAGCCGCACGCGACGAGTACTTCCGCTCCACGGCACTGCAGACCGACAAGTACCCGACGGCGACGTTCGAGCTCACCAAGCCCGTCGACGTCACGAAGGCGCTCGACGGCTCCACGCAGGACGTCACCCTGACCGGCACGATGGAGCTGCACGGCGTCGAGAAGCCGGTCACGGCCGACGCGCAGGTCGCGGTCGGCAAGGGCGGCACCGTCCAGGTCGCCGGCACCGTGCCGATCACCTTCGCCGACTACGGCGTGAAGGCCCCCTCGCTCGGCTTCGTCACCGTGGACGGGAAGGGCTCCGTCGAGTTCTCCCTCGACCTCGGGAAGTGACCGTGACGAGCCGTTCCGCGGACGAGTTGCTCGCGACGCTGTACCGCGAGCACGGTGACGCGCTCACGCGGTACGTCCGGCACCTCACGCGGGACGGCTCGACGGTCGAGGACGTCGTGCAGGAGGCGATGGTCCGCGCCTGGCAGCGCCCGGCCGTGCTCGAACGGGCACCTGACAGCGCACGGGCGTGGTTGTTCACGGTGGCGCGCAACCTGGTCGTGGACGAGGCGCGCTCCGCACACAACCGGCGCGAGCACGGCACCGAACACCAGGTGGAACGGATCGAGTCGGACAGCACGGACGCCGTGCTGGACCGGATCGTGGTCGCCGACGCACTCGCGTCGTTGACCCCGGACCACCGCCGCGTGGTGGTCGACGCGTACTGGCTCGGGCACACGGTGCCGGAGATCGCACGACGACACGACATCCCGGAGGGCACCGCCAAGTCGCGGCTGCACTACGGGCTGCGCGCCCTCCGGCTCGCACTGCAGGAACGAGGAGTGACCCGATGAGCGACGACAAGTACGCAGAGTGGGATGCGGCGTACGTCCTCGGGTCGCTCCCGGCGAGCGAGCGCCTGGAGTACGAACGACACATCGAGAACTGCGACCGCTGTGCGGCCGCCGTCGCCGAGCTGGTCGGTCTGCCGGGTCTGCTCGGCAAGCTGCCGGCCGACCAGGCGATCGAGATCGCGGAACCGGACGGGAGGCCCGACACCCGTTCCGAGAGCGACCTCGCCTCCGTCGCGCACCGCGTCCGACACCGTCGCCGCCGTCGCCGGGTCTGGGTCGCCGCCACCGCGGGGCTCGCGGTGGTCGCCGCCGTCCTGGGCGGGCTCGCGGTCGGGGCAGCGGGGGAGCGCACCACGGTGCAGGCCGGCTCCGCGCCGACCGCTGCGGCCACAGCCGACCGGTACGACATGAGCGGCGTGCAGGGCCTCGACGTCAAGCTGGCCGTCAGCGGCGAGCAGTGGGGCACCCGCTTCGACTGGGGGTGCTCGTACGGCGGCAAGGCGTGGTCCGCCGACGGGTCGATCCTCTACGACCTCGTCGTCGTCCGGAACGACGGCACGACGCAGACCGTCGGCTCGTGGACGGCTGCCGGTGCGGATGCGCGCGGACTGTCGGCCTCGACGGACATCCCGCGCGACGACATCAGGAGCGTCCAGGTGCGGCTGCGCGGTGAGCGCGGCGCGCTCGCCGTCGTCACGCTCTAGCCGGCGTCGGCCTCGTCCGCAGCGTCGTCGGGGCCGATGGCGTCCTGGACGCGCGCGCTGACGGACCGCAGCGTCTCGGCGTCGGTCCCCACGGGCCTCCAGAACAGGTCCTCCAGCGCACCGGTGTGCGCGCGGATGCCGGCGAGCACCGCTCGCCGACCGTCCGCGGTCATGACCACCCAGCTGCCGCGCGCGTCGCTCGGGCAGTCGGCGCGCTCGACCAGGCCGCGGGCCACCATCCGCGTGACCTGGTGGCTGACGCGCGACTTCTCCCAGCCGATCCCCGTGGCGATGTCCCGGACGCGCAGACGGTGGTCGGGGTCGCGGTGCAGGCCGATCAGGATCTCGAACTCGGGGACCGAGATGCCGGCTCCCGCCTGGACGGCCCGGTCGAGCGCCCGGTCGAGCCGTCGCCAGGCGTCGTGGTACGCGTCCCAGGTGACCCAGTCGTGGCCACCGTTGCCCTCCGTCGACATGCCGACCAGCGTATCCACCGGGCGGGGCATCGGACCGCGCCACGGGTGCTTTCATCCGCTCGGATGACTCCTGGCCGACGTACGGCGTGCTCCGAGGTCGCGTCGGACGTGCGGCATACGATCGGGGGATGCCGAGTGCTCGCCTCCAGGACACCACCGATGACGCCGTCGCGCTCGTGCGCCGGTGGCTGGCGGCGTCCGCCGGGGTGAAGCCCGACCCGGGTGCGGCCCGTCTGGCCCAGGTCCTGCGCGACGAGCAGGGCCTCGACTTCACCCGTGGTTTCGTCGACAAGGTCGTCCGCCCCGAAGACCCCCGGGTCGCCGCGCGCAACCTCGAGCAGCTGAGCCGTGACGTCCCCGACTTCCTCGCCTGGTACCTGCGCGGTGCGGTGACGCTGGGTGGCGGGTTCGCCACCATGGCGCCGTGGGCCGTGATCCCCACCGCGCGCCGGATCCTGCGACGGATGACCGGGCACCTGGTGATCGACGCGAGCACGAGCAAGCTCGGTCCCGCGCTCGCCAAGCTCCGCGGACCGGGCACCCGCCTCAACGTGAACCTGCTCGGCGAAGCCGTCCTCGGCAGCGCCGAGAGCGACCGACGCCTGCAGGGCACGATGGACCTGCTCGCCCGCGACGACGTCGACCACGTGTCGATCAAGGTGAGCGCCGTCGTGCCGCAGACCTCGCCGTGGGCCTTCGACCAGACCGTCGAGCGCGTCGTCGACCGGCTCGTCCCGCTGTACCGCCTGGCCGCGGCGCCGACGGCCGCCGGACGCCCCGCCAAGTTCATCAACCTCGACATCGAGGAGTACCGCGACCTCGACGTCACCCTCGCCGTGTTCCGGACGCTGCTCGACCGTGACGAGTTCGCCGACCTGCAGGCCGGCATCGTGCTGCAGGCCTACCTGCCCGACGCCGCCGGAGCGCTCGACGCGCTGACCGAGTGGGCGCAGGAACGCCGGTCGCGCGGCGGAGCCCCGATCACGGTGCGGCTCGTCAAGGGCGCGAACCTCGCGATGGAACACGTCGACGCGATCGTGCACGGGTGGCCCCTCGCCACCTGGGGCAGCAAGCGTGAGACCGACACCGCCTACCTCCGGATGCTCGACGCCGCGCTGACGCCGGAACGCACCGACGCCGTGCGGATCGGGGTCGCCGGGCACAACCTGTTCGACCTCGCCACCGCGTGGGTGCTCGCCCAGCGGCGCGGGGTGACCGACGCCGTCGACGTCGAGATGCTGCTCGGCATGGCGTCCACCCACGCACAGGCCGTCCGCGCCGACGTCGGGCAGATCCTGCTCTACACGCCCGTCGTCCAGCCGGACGAGTTCGACTCCGCCATCGCGTACCTGGCGCGCCGCCTGCAGGAGAGCGCCAGCCCCGAGAACTTCCTCGCCGCCGCGTCCGACATCGACCACGACGCCAGCGTGTTCGAGCGGGAGCACAGCCGGTTCCTGGCATCCGTCGCCGAACTCGACGAACCCGTCCCCGCCAGCCACCGCACACAGGACCGCCACCGCGCGCTCGGTGAACCGGTCCTGCGGGACGCGTTCCGGAACGCCCCCGACACCGACCCGTCCGTCGCCGCGAACCGGGCCTGGGCGCTCGACGTCCTGCGCCGGGTACCGCGTTCGCAGCTCGGTGCGCAGACGATCCGTGGTGCGAAGGTCGCCGACCGCTCCAAGCTCGAGCGGATCATGGCCCGGACCGCCCAGGCCGGCGTGAACTGGGGCCGACAGGACCCGTCCGACCGCGCCGAGCTCCTCGACCTCATCGGACACGAACTCGAGACCCGCCGCGCCGACCTGATCGAGGTGATGGCCGCCGAGACCGGCAAGACCTTCACCGAGGCCGACACCGAGGTGACCGACGCCGTCGACGCCGCCCACTACTACGCCGAGCGCGCTCGGCGCCTCGGGGACGTCGAGGGCGCGCAGTACGTGCCGCCACGGTTGACCGTCGTCGTGTCACCGTGGAGCTCCCCCGTCGCGGTCCCCGCCGGGGGCGTGCTGGCTGCGCTCGCCGCGGGCAGCGGTGTCGTGTTCAAGCCCGCACCCGAAGCGAAGCGCTCGGGGGCCGTGCTCGCCGACGTGCTCTGGGACGCCGGGGTGCCGCACTCGCTGCTGCAGCTCGTCGACCTGGCCGAGGACGAACTCGGCCGCGACCTCGTCGGCCACCCCACGGTCGACCGCATCATCCTGACCGGCTCGTCCGACACCGCCCGCTCGTTCCGCTGGTGGCGCGCCGGGCTGCCGCTCAACGCCGAGACGAGCGGCAAGAACGCCATCGTCGTCACGCCGAGCGCCGACCTGGACCTGGCGGTGCAGGACATCGTGCGGTCCGCCTTCGGGCACGCCGGACAGCAGTGCTCGGCGGCGTCGCTGGTGATCCTGGTCGGGTCGGTGGGCGAGAGCGAGCGCTTCCAGCGGCAGCTCGTCGACGCCACCCGCACGCTCCGGGTGGCGTGGCCCGACGACCCCACGGCGCAGGTCGGCCCGCTCATCACGGAGCCGCAGGGCGCCCTCCGTCAGGGTCTGACCGAGCTCGGCCCGGGGGAGTCCTGGCTCGTGCAGCCCGAGGCGGTCGACGACTCCGGTCGGCTCTGGTCGCCGGGCATCCGCGACGGCGTCCGCCCCGGCAGCGACTTCCACCAGACCGTGTACTCGGGCCCGGTGCTCGGCATCATGCGGGCCGAGACCCTCGAGCAGGCCATCGCGATCCAGAACGGCACCGACTTCGGGCTCACGGCGGGCATCCACTCGCTCGACGTCGACGAGGTGTCCGAGTGGCTCGCCCGTGTCCGCGCCGGCAACCTCTCCGTCAACCGCGGCACCACCGGTGCCGTCGTGGGGCGCCAGCCGTTCGGGGGCTGGAAGGGTTCGGCGGTCGGTACCGGCACCAAGGCCGGCGGTCCGATGTACGTCGCGACACTCGGCAGGTGGCTGCCCACGCCCCGCACGGTGCACCGAAGCATCCAGCTGCACGGCCTGCCCCCGCGCGTGACCGCGGTGATCGAGGCCGCACGCAGCGGGCTGTCGTTCGAGGAGTTCGACCGTGTGCGCGCCGGTGCCCTGAGCGACGTCCGTGCACGCGAGACCCTGTTCCGCTCGCAGGACCTGGCGGGACTCGTGGTGCAGCGGAACGTGCTGCGTCACCGTCCCCAGTCCGTCATCGTGCGCCAGGCCGAGGACGCCTCGACCGTGGACCTCGTCCGGACGCTCGTCGCCGCGACCTCGGCACGGGCGCACGTCCTGCTGAGCACGGCTCGGCCGCTGCCTGGCCCTCTCACCCAGCTGCTGGCGGGGAACCGGTCGCCGCTCGACGTCGTCGACCACCTGGTGGAGTCCGACCAGGAGTTCCACGCCCGCGCGTCGTCGGGGGCGGTGTTCCAGGCGGACTGGTCCAGCGGTCAGGACGACGAGCCCGTCGACGCGCTCGAGGCCGTGCTGTCACAGGGGCAGGACCGCCCGGCACACACGGCGTTCGGTGGTCCCGGGGCCCGCATCCGGCTACTCGGCGGCGACTCCCAGGCTCTCGAAGAAGCACTGGGCGCGAGCATCGACGTCGCGATCCACGACGCCCCCGTGGTCGAGGCCGGCGTGATCGAGATGCTGCCGTACCTGCGCGAGCAGTCGGTGTCGATCACCGCGCACCGGTTCGGCGACGTCGACAGCGAGTTCTCCGAGCTGCGCGTCTGAGCCGCGCGTTGCGCTTCGAGCGTTTCCGCTTCGTGAGCAGAAGAGGTCGGGTCCCGTGTGGGAACCCGACCTCTTCTGCTCACGAAGTGCCCCGAGGATCAGTCCTCGGCGTCACCCGCTTCTTCGTCCTCGACGCCGGTCTCGGCCATGCGGTCCCGCAGGTGGTCTGCCATCGCGCCGGCGCCTTCACCGGCGTGGTCGTGGTCGACCTGCTCGATCAGACCCTGCAGCTTCTCGTGGTTCGTGGCATCGGTGGCACCGTCCATGACGGGCTCGGTCTGCTCGTTGTCGCTCATGCTCCGGACGCTACGCCGCGGTTGCTGCGGAACGGTAGTGGAGCTCGACCGCCCCGCCGTCGAACTGCGTGGTGCCGACGAGTTCGTACACCGGCGTCGGTGCGGAGACCGGCAGCAGTGGGGCTCCGGCACCGAGTGCGATCGGCATCACGGTGACCCGCAGCTCGTCGAGGATGCCCGCCTGCTGGTACTGCGCCGCGAGCAGTCCGCCGCCGACGACCCAGACGTCACGGCCGGCGGCCACGCGCTCGAGGTCGGCCTGGTGGTCGCCGACCTCGCCCGAGACGAAGCGCACGTCGGCGCCGTCGGGCACCGGAAGGTCTCGCGTGGTGAACACCCACGTCGCCAGGTCCGGGTACGCCCACGTGTCGTCGTGCTCGAGCAACCACTCGTACGTCGTCGACCCCATCGCGATCGCGCCGACGCCCGCGTAGAACCGGTCGTGGTGCTCCTGGAACGGCTCGAAGCCGAACCGCAGCAGCCAGTCGAGGTCGTCGTCGGGCGCAGCGACGAAGCCGTCCAGCGAGGACGCGACGGAGTAGATCGTGCTCATGCCGGGGACGCTACCGAGCACCCCCGACAGCACTCAGCGCCGTCCTCCGCGACCGACGACCGCTGCCTCGGCGATCGCCAGGACGGCGGCGATCCAGAGCTGGTCGAGCGCGAACCGGCGGCGACGGGGATCGGCGACGGCCAGCGGCACCATCGTCACGCCGTGCATGGTGTCCACGACGGCGCTCAGGGTGTGCGCGTTGCCGGAACCAGCCCGCGCGACGAGCGTGGCCTGTGCGAGCTGCCGGATCCCGAGCACGCCGTGCAGCGCCGCCTGGTCCGACCCTCGGGCCGCACGGCTCAGGTGCCACAGGCCGAGCCCAGCTCGGGCCAGCTCGACGACGGCTGCTCCGGACACGGTCGACGACCGGCGGCTCATCGTCGGCGTCCCGCGACGAGTGCGACGGCCCCGGCGGCACCGAGCACCGCCCCGATGATCCCGTTGCCGACCCGGCGGTGCTCCACCCACCAGGTCTGCGGCGACCAGGCGTGCGCGGACTCGTCGAAGACCCCGTGTGCACCGTGGTCGCCCGGCACCGGCTCGTACAGGTTGTCCCGCATCTCGAGGCCGTCCTTGTCCGGAGCCTGCTGCCCGTCGACCAGGGTCTTGGCGGCGTACCAGTCGGCGAAGCGTCCGCTGATCCGGTTGCCGAGGATCGTGTAGACCGTGGACTCGCCCACCCAGGTGCGGCTGCGCGGCCGCTCGGCCACCGCGGCGATGGCCCGGGCACCGACCTCGGGCTGGTAGATCGGGGCGACCGGCTGCGGGTGGTGCGGCAGCTTCGACTTCACCCACTGGAACTGGATCGTGTTGAGCGCCGGCATGTCCACACGGGACACCTTGACCTTGCTGCCCTGTTCGCGCAGCTCGGAGACGACGGACTCGGTGAACCCGACGATCGCGTGCTTCGCGCCGCAGTACGCGGCCTGCAGGGGGATCCCGCGGAACCCGAGCGCCGAACCGACCTGGATCACGTGCCCACGACCGCGGGGGACCATCCGTGACAACGCCGACCGGGTGCCGTTCACGAAGCCGAGGTAGGTCACGTGCAGCGCCCGCTCGAAGTCCTCCGGGGCGGTGTCGAGGAACTTCCCGAACACCCCGACCATCACGCCGTTCACCCACAGGTCGATCGGTCCGAGTTCCCGCTCGACCCGGTCGGCCGCGGCCTCGACGGCGTCGCGGTCGGAGACGTCGGCGACCAGGGCCAGCCCGCGTCGCCCGGCGGCCTCGACCTCGGCGACGGCGGCGTCGACGCCCTCCTGCCCGCGGGCCAGGACGGCCACGTCCCACCCCCGTGCGGCGAGCTCCCGGACGGTCGCCCGTCCCAGTCCTGCGGATCCACCGGTCACCACTGCCACTCGAGTCATGGCTCCCTTGTACCTGCGGTCGCCCGTGCACCACTCAGCCGCTGTCCCCCGACGCGGCAGCAGCCGTGCTCAGCGCCCCCGACCGAACCGCGTCGTGACCCCCGGCGAGTAGAGCACCGAGTCCGGCTCGAGCTCGGTCAGCCCGAAGGGCAGCCCGGCCGCTCCGACCAGGTCGTCCCGCAGCGACACCACCGAGGCCCGGTGCAACGGCCACGACTCGTGCTCGTTCGGCCAGAACCGCGTCCGTCCGGCCCGGTGCACGTGCATGCCCCACCTCGCGGTCAGGAACGTCTCGAGGGGCCCCGGCTCGTCGAGCGCCTCACCGATCCGGACGTCGAGCATCGACCGCAGGTGGGTGCCGTGCCGCCGCATCGCGTACCCCACGCGGCCGTCACCGCTGCGCGACTCCGCGACCGCCCACCGGTACGGCAGACCCGTCGCGACTCGCGCCCCGATGGTCGGCAGGAGCTTGCCGGCGTCGAGCGACAGGAACACCACCCCGCGCTGTCCCTGCTCGTCGACCGTGTAGACGCGGACGTTCAGCTCGACGAAGTCGCCGATGCTCCCGGTCGAGAACGGCGGGAACCGGGTGTCCTCGAACCGGAACGCAATGAGGCCCACCCAGGTGGTCACGCCATCGTCGGTGCCGTCGAGCGCCATCGTGTCGGGCCGTGTGCCGGCCGGTAGCAGCGGCGCCACCGCCGACACGTCGACGCGCCAGTGCACGAAGACGACGTCGAGCCAGTCCTGCGAGATCCAGGGACGGCCCGGCAGGCCGGGGGCGACGGGCTGGAGGCCCGGGGCGCTCTGGGTGGGTCGGGTGTCGGTCACGATGTGGTCGCCTCCGGTTCGATGTGGGCTGCGACGGGTGCGTCGTCCCAACCGCGCTGCGGGGTGTCGCAGGTGCCGCGGAACACGTACTGCGAGGGACGCTTCCGCTCGCTCGACGTCCAGTCGATGGCCGGCCGTCGTCGTTCCGGGGCAGGTACCCGATCCGGTAGACGGCCATCAGCTCGAGCGACTCGGGCACGCGGAGCAGTCCCTCGATCTCCTCCCACGCGCCGGGGGTCTCCATCGGGAAGGACACGAACTGGATCCCCAGGCCGAGCTCGGTCGTCGCGAGCCAGATGTTCTCCATCGCCGCGCCCATGCTGAACACCGAGTAGAAGCCGGACAGCTCCTCCTTCCGGTACTCGTGGCGGTCGAGCATCACGCCGAGCAGCAGCGGCGACCCGGCGACGAGCTTCCGGTTCTCCTCACCCAGGGTCTGCGGCACCCGGAGCGTGTTCATGAGCAGTTGCCCGCGCTTCGTGAACACCTGCTTCGTGAACGGCCGCAGCGGCCCGGGGAGCTTGTCGAACAGCATCCCGTCGCGCCGCTCGTCCATCTCGGCCTTCGAGAACCGGAAGTACGGCTTGTACCGCTCGAAGAACGTGCCCGCGGCCATGGTGCGGGTCATCGAGCTGCCGCTGATCTCGGCGACGCGGTCGATCGTCTCGCGCTCCTCGACCAGCACGAAGCGCCACGGCTGGCTGTTGAGCTGCGACGGCGCCCGTCCGGCGAGCTCCATGAGCAGCCGCTGGTGCTCCTCCGACACCGGATCGGGCAGGAACGGCCCGTTCGTCGTGCGTCGTCGTCGGATGGCCTCGAACAGCTCCACTGCTCACCTCTCTGATCGCCTGCGGGCGAGCACGGCCCCCAGGTAGGACGGTGCGGCGGCGACCGCGACCCTCCAGTGTGCTCCGGAGCGCGGGTTCGTGCGTGGAGCGACCGCCAGCGGCACGAGTGCCGGCAGCAGGAACAGTGCGGTCCGGTCGCGCGTCCACGCGGGGGTCGTCGCGGCGACACCGGTCAGGGTCGCGGTCACGACGAACAGCCCGTGGTGCACGACGCGGAGCTTCTTCGTGCGGATCAGCCGCACGGCGACCGCGGTGCCCCACAGGCAGTTCGCGACGTAGGCGAGGCCCGCAGCGGTGACCAGCTGCCGGGCCGGACGCGATCCCGCGGGCGGTGATCCGCGCCTCCCGGCCGTCTTCCGTCCCATGCGTGGGACGTTACGCGGTCTCTCGACTGACGAGCTTGGAGAGCACGATCGCGGAGCGGGTGTGGTCGACCTGGGGAGCGAGGCGGACCTTGTCGAGCGCCTCTTCGAGCGCGGACAGGTCCTTCGAACGCATGTGCACGACGGCGTCGGCGCTGCCGGTGACCGTTCCGGCGTCGATGACCTCGGGGACGGTGTCGAGCAGGGCACGCAGCTCGTCGGGTGACACGGTGCCGCGGCAGTAGAGCTCGACCCAGGCCTCGGTGCCGCGGTCCTCGACGGCGGGGTCGACCTTGATCGTGAACCCCTGGATGACACCGTCACCGACCAGCCGGTCGACGCGGCGCTTGACGGCCGAGGCCGAGAGTCCGACCACCGACCCGATGTCGCCGTAGCCGGCGCGGGCGTTGTCCCGGAGCTGATCCAGGATGCGGTGGTCGAGCGTGTCCATTTGTCCCCTATCGTACGCGGACTTGTTGCGAGGCCGGTGGGTCTCGCGCACGAAACGTGCGTCACCCGAACGGGTGTCACGCTGTCGGGGCCCCCGTACTGCACTTGCTGGACGGTGTGTGTCAGGATCGGAGTGGCGTCGATGCTTGAGTGTCACTGTTCCGCTGCGGTGAGTCTGTGGAAGGATCGACCCGGCGTCGACCTGGTCCGCTGCGGTGAGTGAGCCTGCATCTCACCGGAGCTCTTCTCCTCGTTCCGTTTCGGTTCCTGGCAGGCTCGGGCCCCGGTCCCTTCCAGGAGGACTGATGTCGAACACCGCACCCGCCCCCGAGTCCGTCGCCACCCCGGCCCGTGTCGCCACGAAGCGCACGATCCTGATGTGCAAGCCGGACTTCTACACCGTGAGCTACCGGATCAACCCGTGGATGCACCCGGAGGAGCCGACCGACACGTCGAAGGCCGTCGAGCAGTGGGAGTCGCTCGTCGCCGTCTACGAGCAGCTCGGCTTCGACATCTCGTACATCGACCCGATCGACGGCCTGCCGGACATGGTCTACGCGGCCAACGGCGGGTTCGTCCTCGACGGCATCGCGTACGGCGCGAAGTTCCAGTACCCCGAGCGCCAGCCCGAGGGCCCCGCGTACATGGACTGGTTCCGCCAGGCCGGCCTGACCGTCGCCGAGCCTGAGCAGACCAACGAGGGCGAGGGCGACTTCCTGCTCATCGGTGACACCATCTTCGCCGGCACCGGTTTCCGGTCGGACAGCACCTCGCACGACGAGCTCGCGACGATCTACGGCCGCGAGGTCGTCACGCTGAAGCTCATCAACCCGAGCTTCTACCACCTCGACACCGCCATCGCCGTGCTCGACCCCGAGCCCGCCGTCGACGGGACGAGCAACATCGCCTACCTGGAGAGCGCCTTCGACGAGCCGTCGCTGGCGATCCTGCGCGAGCGCTTCCCGGACGCGATCATCGCCACCGAAGAAGACGCCGCGATCCTCGGCCTGAACTCGTACTCCGACGGGTACAACGTCGTGATCGCCGCCCGGGCCGTTCGGTTCGCCGAGCAGCTGCGCGAGAAGGGCTACAACCCGATCGGCGTCGACCTGTCCGAGCTGCTGCTCGGCGGTGGTGGCGTGAAGTGCTGCACCCTCGATCTGCACCCGGTCGGCACCGGCACCTCGGTCGCGCGTTCGCTCGGGGTCAGCTGATGTCTGCGGCAGCGTCGCTCGGGGTCAACACCGCGGCGGCGCTCGCCGTCGAGGACCGCGCCCTCGCGCACAACTACAGTCCACTGCCCGTCGTCATCGCGTCGGGTCAGGGAGCGACCGTCACCGACGTCGACGGCAAGCAGTACCTGGACGGCCTCGCCGCGTACTCGGCGGTGAACTTCGGCCACGGCAACCCGCGACTGCTCGACGCCGCGCGGGCGCAGCTCGACCGCGTGACGCTGACCAGCCGCGCGTTCGTGAACGACCAGCTCGGGCCGTTCGCGGCAGCACTGGCGGCGTTGACGGAGACCGAGATGGTCCTGCCGATGAACACCGGTGCCGAGGCCGTCGAGTCCGCGATCAAGGTGTCCCGCGCCTGGGGCTACCGCGTCAAGGGCGTGCCGGCCGAGCGGGCGACGGTCATCGTCGCGTCCGGCAACTTCCACGGGCGCACCACGACGATCATCTCGTTCTCCGACGACCCGTCGGCCCACGACGACTTCGGGCCGTTCACGCCCGGCTTCCGCACGGTGCCGTACGGCGACGCTGCGGCGCTGCGCGAGGCGATGGACGAGACCGTCGTCGCCGTGCTGCTCGAGCCGATCCAGGGTGAGGGCGGCGTGGTCATCCCGCCGGAGTCGTACCTTCCTGACGTCCGCGCGGTCTGCGACGAGTTCGGTGCGCTGTTCATCGCCGACGAGATCCAGTCCGGCCTCGGTCGCACGGGGCACACGCTCGCGGTGCAGCGCGTCGGGGTGCGTCCCGACCTGATCACACTCGGCAAGGCCCTGGGCGGCGGCATCGTGCCGGTGTCCGCGGTGGTGGGTTCGCGCGATGTCCTGGGCGTCCTGCGTCCCGGGGAGCACGGATCGACCTTCGGCGGCAACCCACTCGCGGCGGCCGTCGGCGCCGAGGTCGTGGCGATGCTCGGCGAGGGCACGTTCCAGCAGCGGGCCCTCGAGGGCGAGCCGCTGCTGCGCGGCCTGCTCGACGACCTGCTCGGCAAGGGTGTCGTGTCGCACCGGGTCGCCGGACTCTGGGCCGGGATCGACATCGACCCCGCGCTCGGCACGGGCAAGGCGATCTCGAAGGACCTCGCCGACCGCGGGCTCCTGGTGAAGGACACCCACGGGTCGACGATCCGCTTCGCACCGCCCCTGGTCGTCACCGACGACGAGGTGCGCTTCGCGATCGGAACCCTGGCCGACGTGCTCGCCGCGCGCGCCTGACCTGATCCGCAAAACACCGGTGTTCGCGCGTTGAACCCCCGCATCCCGCGGTGCGGAGCGCGAACACCGGTGTCTTGCGTGCGCCGGCGCGCGTCACCGAGCGCGGCTCACACGGCCCAGCGCGCCGCCAGCTCGTCCATCAGGGCATCGAGCCGCTCGTCGATCACCTGCTCCTCGGGGTGTGCCTCGTACCAGGCGAGGACCTCGCGCACACCCTGCCGGTAGGTCGTGCGCGGCCGGTACCACGGCACGAGCGACCGGATCTTGCTGTTGTCGAACACCGAGCTGTTCGCCTTGTCGCCGAGCAGCGCCGCGCCCCACTCGGGGTCCACCGCGTTGATCGCGTCCGCCGGCACGTGCACGATCCGCAGGTCCTCGACCCCGGCCGCAGCCGCGATCTCGTGCGCGATGGCGTTCCACGTCGGGGCCTCGTCGCTCGTGATCGTGAAGGGCTCACCGATCGCCTCGGCCCGGTCGAGCAGCCCCGTGAACCCGACCGCGAAGTCGCGGCTGTGGGTCAGCGTCCACAGCGACGTGCCGTCGCCGGTGATGACGACCGGCTTGCCGGCGCGCATCCGAGCGACCGCGGTCCAGCCGCCCGTCAGCGGCAGCTTCGTCTCGTCGTAGGTGTGCGACGGCCGCACGATCGTCACCGGGAAGTCCTGCTCCCGGTACGCCTGCATGAGCAGTTCCTCGCACGCGATCTTGTCGCGCGAGTACTGCCAGTAGGGGTTCTTCAGCGGCGTCGACTCCGTGATCGGCAGGTGCGTCGCCGGCGTCTGGTACGCCGAGGCCGAGCTGATGAAGACGTACTGCCGCGTCCGCCCGGCGAAGAAGTCCACGTCGGCCTGCACCTGGTCCGGCGTGAAGGCGATCCAGTTCACGACCACGTCGAACCGCTGGTCGCCGAGTGCGTCCGCCAGGGCGCTGCGGTCCGACACATCGGCCTGGAGGCGCGTCACACCCTCCGGGATCGGCCTGCCCCCGGTGGTCCCCCGGTTGAGCACGGTCACGTCGAACCCCTGCTCGACGGCTTCCCGGACGCAGGCGGCGCTGATGACGCCGCTCCCGCCGATGAACAACACGCTCGCTCCGGTCATGGATGCTCCCTCGCTTCGATGCGGCGCAGCGTCGCGCCGTCGTCCCATGTGATCCTGCACCGTCCGAGCCGACTACCGTCACGGTTCGGGTCGCACCGACGCGCCCCACGACAGGAGTGACACGCACATGGAGTACCGCTACCTCGGCAACTCGGGCCTCAAGGTCTCCGAGATCACCTACGGCAACTGGCTCACCCACGCATCCCAGGTCGAGAACGACGCTGCGATCGCCTGCGTCAAGGCGGCCCTCGAGGTCGGCATCTCGACGTTCGACACCGCCGACGTCTACGCCAACACCGGCGCGGAGACGGTCCTCGGTGAAGCGCTCAAGGGGGAGCGGCGCCAGTCCCTCGAGATCGCCACGAAGGTGTTCGGGCCGACCGGTCCGAAGGGCCACAACGACACCGGACTGTCCCGCAAGCACATCCTCGAGTCGATCGACGGTTCGCTGCAGCGGTTGCAGACGGACTACGTCGACCTGTACCAGGCGCACCGCTACGACCACGAGACCCCGCTCGAAGAGACGATGCAGGCCTTCGCCGACATCGTGCGCCAGGGCAAGGTCCTGTACGTCGGCGTCAGCGAGTGGACCGCGGACCAGCTGCGGGCCGGTGCTGCGCTCGCGAAGGACCTCGGCTTCCAGCTCATCTCGAACCAGCCGCAGTACTCGGCACTGTGGCGGGTCATCGAGGACGAGGTCGTCCCCACCTCGAAGGAGCTCGGCATCTCGCAGATCGTCTGGTCCCCGATCGCCCAGGGTGTGCTCACCGGCAAGTACAAGCCGGGTCAGCCGCTGCCCGAGGGTTCCCGTGCAACCGATGACAAGGGCGGCGCGGACATGATCAAGCGCTTCATGCGCGACGAGGTGCTGTCCTCGGTGCAGGAGCTCGAGCCGATCGCGAAGGAGCTCGACTTGTCGATGGCGCAGCTCGCCGTCGCTTGGGTCCTGCAGAACGACAACGTCGCGAGCGCGATCATCGGGGCATCGCGCCCGGAGCAGGTCCACGACAACGCGGGCGCTGCCGGCGTCACGATCCCGGCGGAGCTCATGTCGCGGATCGACGATGCGCTGGGCGCCGTGGTCGAACGCGACCCCGCGAAGACGAACGACAGCAGCCCGAAGACCCGCGAGGCGTAGGCCCTCCGCGAAACACCGGTGTTCGCCCGTTGAACACGCGCAGGCCGCGGCTCGATGCGCGAACACCGGTGTTTTGCGAGCAGGTCACACTGGCCGGACAACGGAAAAGGCCCCCTGCCGAAGCAGGGGGCCTTCACCGGTGGCTGGACACGGCATCGATCCGTGGACCTTTCGATTTTCAGTCGAACGCTCTACCAACTGAGCTATCCAGCCGTGGCGACCCTGACGGGACTTGAACCCGCGACCTCCGCCGTGACAGGGCGGCACGCTAACCAGCTGCGCTACAGGGCCATATTGTGTTGTGTCTTGCTGTGGTGTTGCTCAGTACTACTTGCTCGCTCACTCTAGGAGTGACCCCAACGGGATTCGAACCCGTGCTGCCGCCGTGAAAGGGCGGTGTCCTAGGCCACTAAACGATAGGGCCGCAAGCAGTGCATCGCGCTACCGATGGACAAGCATACGGAT
The DNA here is from genome assembly GCF_047226435.1 of Curtobacterium poinsettiae. Taxonomy (NCBI): domain Bacteria; kingdom Bacillati; phylum Actinomycetota; class Actinomycetes; order Micrococcales; family Microbacteriaceae; genus Curtobacterium; species Curtobacterium poinsettiae. Next base: position 141,856 of record NZ_CP178434.1, read on the forward strand.
GCCCCCGGGGTTTCACAAATCCGACCTCGACAACCGTGTATCCCCGGCGTTTCGCGCCGTCCGTGCACGGGTCTCCGAAGCGGTCGGTGCGAGCATCGACGGCGGTCGCGCCCCTCGTCCGAGGGGCTGTCGCGCCTGCGACCGGTGTTGTTACTGTTGCAACTGTTAACAGTGTTACGTGCGTGAGCCTTGCCGCGCTGTTACGAAATCGAGATACATGTCGACCTCCACTCCGCTCTCCCTCAGCACCCGCAGCCGCCTGATCGCCGCCGCGGTCGCCGTCGCGCTCACGGCCGGCACGCTCGCGGCCCTCGCCCCGACGTCGTCCGCCAGCGCTGCGAGCTACCCCAGCTGGGACGAGGTGCAGCAGGCGAAGTCGTCGACCAGCGCCCAGCAGGCGAAGGTCAGTGAGATCAAGTCGCTCATCTCGTCACTGAAGAGCGAGGCCACCGCCAAGCAGAAGGCCGCGCAAGCCGCCGGTGAGGCGTACCAGGCAGCGCAGAACAAGTACGACGAGGCGACGCTCAAGCAGAAGAAGTTCCAGTCGCAGGCCGACGATGCGAAGCAGACCGCCGCGCAGTCCGAGGCGCAGGCCGGCCAGCTCGCCGCCCAGCTGGGTCGCACCAGCGGCGACGACGTGACGACGGACATCCTCACGCACCCGTCCGACTCCGGAGACCTGCTGTACGAGCTCGGCGCCATGTCGAAGCTCAGCGAGCAGTCCGAGGGCATCTACGCACAGGCCTCGCAGGACCGTGGCGTGGCCCAGGGGCTCGCTGACAAGGCCGATCGTGCCAAGCAGGCCCTCGGGGACCTCGCCGACGCCGCGCAGTCGAAGATGCAGCAGGCCCAGGGAGCCGCCGACGCCGCACAGACCGCGGTCGACGCCCAGAACGACAACGAATCCCGGCTCGAGGCGCAGCTGACCGCACTCACCTCGAAGCAGCGCGGCGTCGAGGCCGACTACCGCAAGGGCGTCGCCGCCGAGAAGGCCCGCCAGGCCCGCCTCGCCGCAGCCGCCGCGAAGGCAGCAGCCAAGGCCGCGGCGACCAGCCAGGGCGGCACCGGCGGCGGCAGCGCCAACCCCGCCGGGTGGGTCCGCCCCGCCGGAGGGTTCCAGACGAGCCCGTACGGCTACCGCGTCGACCCGTACACGCACATCAGCGCCCTGCACGCGGGCGTCGACCTGGCCCCGGCCTGCTACGCCCCGATCTACGCGGCACACGACGGCACCGTCACCTTCGCCGGCAACGGTGGCGGGTACGGCAACGAGGTCATCCTCGACAACGGCGGCGGCATCTCGACCGCGTACGGCCACGTCGTCGACGGCGGGATCATGGTCACCGCCGGCCAGCACGTCACCGCGGGGCAGCAGATCGCCAAGATCGGTTCGACCGGTTGGTCGACCGGGTGCCACCTCCACTTCGAGACCCGGATCAACGGCGCTGCCGTCGACCCGGTCCCCTTCATGGCAGCGCGGGGGATCTCGGTATGAGCATCAGCGCCACCGGAACGAGTCGTCCCACGTCATGACCACCTCCGCTCGCTCGTTCTCCTGCGGGATCGCGACCATCGCCGTGCTCGGCATCGGCCTGTCGGTCGTCATCGCCGGACCGGCCCAGGCCGCGCCCTCGGGCCCCTCCTGGGACGACGTCAAGGCCGCCAAGTCCGACGCGGCCGACGCCCAGCAGACGGTCGACGAGCTGAGCGACCGGCTCAGCACGCTGCAGGATGCCGCCGACCAGGCCGGCGTCGCCGAGCAGCAGGCCGGGCAGGCGTACGCCCTTGCCGCGTCGCAGCAGCAGGAGGCGAAGGACGACCTCGCCGACCTGTCCGCGCAGTCGAAGCGCGCGAAGGCCCGGGCGGACGACTCCGCCGGCCAGGTGGCCGGGCTCGTGGTCGAGCTGTCCCGCACCGGTGGCGGCGACCTGTCGACGACGATGCTCATGGACTCGTCGGACTCCAAGGACCTGCTCTACCGGGTCGGCACGATGTCGCACCTATCCGAGCGCTCCGCGACGGTCCTGGCCGAGGCCCGCGCCGACCAGAAGACCGTGGAGTCCCTGGCAGCCCAGCAGTCCGCCGCCGAGAAGGCCCTGAGCAAGGCGACGAAGGCGACGAAGACCACCTTCGCGACGGCCAACGCCGCCGCTGCTGGCGCCCAGGAACGGGTGCAGAAGCAGCAGGAGCAGCAGGGCGAGGTCCTGCGCCAGCTCGCGTACCTGAAGGGCACGAGCGTCGCGACGGAGACCGCGTACTGGAGCGCCCAGCAGGCGAAGGCAGCCGCGGCGGCCATCGCGAAGCAGACGCGCAACTCCGGTGGCGGCACCACCGGCAGCTCCTCCGGCGGCACCGGCAGCACCGGCGGCGGCAGCAACTCCGGCACCACCGGCGGCACCGGCGGCACCGGCAGCACCGGCGGCGGCAGCAACTCCGGCACCACCGGCGGCACCTCCACTCCGGCCCAGCCCAGCACCCCGTCGAACCCCGGCACCCCGAGCAAGCCCAGCACCCCGACGCGGCCGAGCAACCCCGCCCCTGCACCGGCCCCGGCTCCCGCTCCTGCTCCAGCCCCCGCCCCGGCGCCCGCGCCCAGCAGCCCCTCGAAGGCCGCCGGTGCGATCGCGTTCGCCCGCGGACAGCTCGGCAAGCCGTACGTGCTGAACGGCGCCGGCCCGAACACCTGGGACTGCTCCGGCCTGGTGATGATGGCCTACAGCTCGCAGGGCATCGCGACCGGTGGGCACAACGTCGTCTGGCAGTACAACTACTTCAAGTCGATCGGTCGCCTCGTCCCGCTGTCCCAGCGCCAGCCCGGCGACATCCTGTTCTACTCGTCGAACGGCACGTCGTCGGGGGCGTACCACGACTCGATCGTGACGAGCTACGGCACCATGGTCGAGGCTGCACGGCCCGGCGTCGGCGTCGTCGAGCGAGCGATCTGGCTGCCGAACCAGCTCATGCCGTACGTCGCCCGCCCGAGCGGCTCCCTGTAGCCAGCTCCCGGTGTGCCCGTTCCCTCCCAGAGCGGCTGCGGGAGCAGGCACCAGCACAGAACGGCGCCCGCCCTCCGGATGGAGAGCGGGCGCCGTTCGTCGTCAGGGGATCGTCAGTGCGAACCGGGCACGTACGCGGCCTGACCGGCCTGCACGATGCGCTCGGCCTCGGCGGCGTCGCCCCAGCCCTCGGCCTTGACCCACTTGTTCGGCTCGAGGTCCTTGTAGTGCTCGAAGAAGTGCGCGATCTCGGCCTTCGTCTGCTCCGGCACGTCCGCGATGTCCTGGATGTGCGCCCAGCGCGGGTCCTTGGCGGGGACGACGAGGACCTTCTCGTCGATGCCGGCCTCGTCGCTCATCTTGAAGACGCCGACCGGGCGGACCTTGACGCCCACGCCGGGGAACGTCGGGAACTCGAGCAGCAGCAGGGCGTCCACGGGGTCACCGTCGTCGGCCAGGGTCTTCTCGAAGAACCCGTAGTCGGTGGGGTAGACGAACGAGGTGAACAGCACGCGGTCGAGGTAGACACGACCGGTCTCGTGGTCCACCTCGTACTTGTTGCGGCTGCCCTTGGGGATCTCGACGACGACGTCGTACGCGGCCATGTTGCGCTCCTGTGTCTGCTTCGGGGACTGTCGTGTGTTGCGAAAGCGCGGCTAACGTTACCGGGTGAACTCTCCGCGTCCCCGGCTCGACCCCGCCGTCGCCGAGACCCGTCTGGCCGTCCGAGACCTGCTCGCCGCAGCCGTCGACGGCGGCGTGGTCGCCGAAGGCGACCTGGTCCTCGTCGCACTGAGCGGCGGACCGGACTCCCTCGCCCTCGCCGCGGCCACCGCGTTCGAGGCGGGCAAGCAGGGTCTCCGGGCCGGGGCGGTGGTCGTCGACCACGCGCTCCAGGCGGGCTCCGAGGCGGTCGCGAGCCGCGCCTCCCGGCAGGCATCCGAGCTGGGACTCGACCCGGTGACGGTCCGCAGGGTCGCGGTCGGCTCCGACGGTGGCCCGGAAGGCGCCGCCCGGGAGGCCCGACACGCGTCGATCGCCGAGGTCGCGGCCGCCACCGGGTCACCCCTGGTGCTGCTGGGACACACCCTGGACGACCAGGCCGAGACGGTGCTGCTCGGCCTGCTGCGCGGCAGCGGACCGGACAGCCTGTCCGGCATGCAGCCGCTCGCCCGGCGTGACGCCGGTCCGGCCTACGGCCGTCCGCTGCTGACCGTCCGGCGGCACGCGACCCGGCAGGCGTGCGCCGCAGCGGGGCTGGCGCCCTGGCACGACCCACAGAACGACGACCCCGCGTACGCACGGGTGCGGGTGCGGAACACCCTGCTGCCGGTGCTCGAACGGGAGCTCGGCGCCGGGGTCCCCGAGGCCCTGGCCCGGACGGCCGACCAGCTGCGCGAGGACTCCGCGGCACTCGACCACTTCGCCGAGGAGATCGCGGAGGACATCGCCGAGCACTCCGAGGCGGGCATCTCGCTGTCGGTGCGGGCGCTCGGGGCGAACCCGCCGGCACTCCGGCAGCGGCTCGTGCGCCTGGCGGTGGAGAGCGAGTTCGGGGTGACGCTGTCCCGCGTGCAGACGCTCGAGGTCTGCCGGCTCGTCACGGACTGGAGCGGACAGGGCCCGATCGACCTGCCGGGCGTCCGTGCCACGCGGACCGGCGACCGCATCGAGTTCAGCGCCGGTTAGGCTGGCGTGGTGGAACTCTCCGACGTCCAGGCAGACCTGTCCGAAGTGCTCTTCACCCCCGAGCAGATCGACGAGAAGCTCGCCGAGCTCGCGGCGGTCGTCGACGCCGACTACGCGGGCCGCGACCCGCTGCTCGTCGGGGTGCTCAAGGGTGCCGTCATGGTGATGGCGGACTTCTCGCGCCACCTCAAGATGCAGGCGCGGATGGACTGGATGGCGGTGTCGTCGTACGGCTCCGGCACGAAGTCGTCCGGCGTGGTGCGGATCCTCAAGGACCTCGACACCGATCTGCACGGGCGCGACGTCCTGATCGTCGAGGACATCATCGACTCCGGCCTGACCCTGTCGTGGCTCAAGCAGAACCTGCAGTCGCGTGGTGCCGCGAGCGTCGAGATCGTCGCCCTGCTGCGCAAGCCCGAGGCAGCCAAGGTCGAGGTCGACGTGAAGTACGTGGGCTTCGACATCCCCGACGCGTTCGTCGTCGGGTACGGCCTGGACTACGACGAGCGCTACCGCAACCTGCGCGGCGTCGGCGTCCTCGCCCCGCACGTCTACTCCTGACCGACGAGCGACCAGCTGCGCTCGGGTCGCACTCGGCCGACTCTGGCCCGGGGGTGAGTTCGCCCGCAGAGGACACCCATTCTCGCCACAGAATCGCGGCCGTATGCTGACCTGCACGCAACTTCGGCAGAGAAAGGTGTCGGGCACTCGCGCCCGGATCACATGAACTTCAAGCGCATCTTCCGCGGCCCGTACCTCTACGTGCTGATCGCGCTGGCGGGCATCTTCATCGGCTGGAGCGTCATCAGCCAGGGCAGCACGCAAGAGATCAACACCCAGAAGGGTCTCGAGCAGCTCGCCGACGACAAGGTCTCGTCCGTGACCGTCAACTCCACGGAGCAGCGGGTCGACCTCGTCCTCAAGGACGGCGACAAGCAGGAGCAGTTCTACTACTCCACGCCCCGCGGCGAAGAGGTCATCCAGGCGGTGAACGACTCCAACCTGCCCAAGGGCTACAACGACACCGTGCAGCAGGGCAACTGGTTCCTGTCGCTGCTCGGCATCCTGCTGCCGTTCCTGATCATCGGTGCCCTGTTCTGGTTCCTGCTCTCGAGCGCCCAGGGCGGCGGCTCGAAGGTGATGCAGTTCGGCAAGTCGAAGGCCAAGATCAACAACAAGGAGAACCCGCAGGTGTCGTTCGCCGACGTCGCGGGTGCCGACGAGGCGATCGAGGAACTCCACGAGATCAAGGAGTTCCTCAAGGAGCCCGCGAAGTTCCAGGCCGTCGGGGCGAGGATCCCCAAGGGCGTGCTGCTCTACGGCCCTCCCGGAACCGGCAAGACCCTGCTCGCCCGCGCCGTCGCGGGTGAAGCCGGTGTGCCGTTCTACTCGATCTCCGGTTCGGACTTCGTCGAGATGTTCGTCGGTGTCGGTGCGAGCCGCGTCCGTGACCTCTTCGAGCAGGCCAAGGCGAACTCGCCGGCCATCGTCTTCATCGACGAGATCGACGCCGTCGGTCGTCACCGTGGTGCCGGAATCGGCGGTGGCAACGACGAGCGCGAGCAGACGCTGAACCAGCTCCTGGTCGAGATGGACGGCTTCGACGGCAAGACGAACGTCATCCTCATCGCCGCGACGAACCGTCCCGACGTGCTCGACCCCGCGCTCCTGCGCCCCGGCCGCTTCGACCGCCAGATCGGCGTCGACGCCCCGGGCCTCGCCGGCCGCAAGCAGATCCTCGAGGTGCACGCGAAGGGCAAGCCGCTCGCCGCGAGCGTCGACCTCGAGCTGCTCGCCCGCAAGACGCCGGGCTTCACCGGCGCCGACCTGGCGAACGTCCTGAACGAGGCGGCCCTGCTGACCGCCCGCTCGAACGCGCAGCTCATCGACAACCGTGCCCTCGACGAGGCCGTCGACCGCGTGATGGCCGGCCCGCAGCGCCGCACCCGGATCATGTCCGACCAGGAACGCCTGATCACCGCGTACCACGAGGGCGGCCACGCCCTGGCGGCAGCGGCGATGCGGCACACCGACCCGGTCACGAAGATCACGATCCTGCCCCGCGGCCGTGCCCTCGGCTACACGATGGTGCTCCCGCTCGAGGACAAGTACTCGGTCACCCGCAACGAGCTCCTCGACCAGCTCACCTACGCCATGGGTGGTCGCGTCGCCGAGGAGATCGTGTTCCACGACCCGACCACGGGCGCCTCGAACGACATCGAGAAGGCCACCGGCACCGCCCGCAAGATGGTGACGGAGTACGGCATGAGCCAGGCCGTCGGGTCCGTGAAGCTCGGTTCCGGGTCCAGCGAGCCGTTCGTCGGCCGTGACATGAGCGGTGGCACCGGTCGGGACTACTCGGAGAACATCGCCCAGACGGTCGACGCCGAGACCCGCGCCCTGCTCGAGGCCGCGCACGACGAGGCCTACCAGGTCCTCAACGACAACCGCGACATCCTCGACCGCCTGGCCGGTGAGCTCCTCGAGAAGGAGACGCTCGACGCCCCGGAGCTCGTGGAGATCTTCAAGGACGTCCGCAAGCTGCCCGAGCGCCCGCAGTGGCTCTCGAGCGACAAGCGCCCGGTCAGCAACCTGCCCGCGATCGACGTGCCCGGCAAGGCCGCCGCGACCGCAGCGGACCCGACGGACTCCGAGTCGACCTCGAAGACCCGTCGTCGCCCGTTCGGCAACCCGGGTATCGCCCCCGCGTAGGCCCGCATGTCCGAGCTGCCGACGCGACGAGAGCGTCGACTCGCCGAGGTGAGTCGTGCCCGCGCCGCCGCCGCCGAACCGGCGACGGTCGCGATCGACGTCCGTGCACCCCAGCCGGTGCCCGAGGTCGTGACCGGCCGTCGCCGTGACCGCGGTGGTCCGGCCGAGGAGCGCACCCGGGTGCTCGGCATCCTCAACGTCACCCCCGACTCGTTCAGCGACGGCGGTCTGCACCAGGCCTACGACGCCGCCGTGCAGCACGCACGTGACCTCGTCGCCGCCGGTGCCGACGTCATCGACGTCGGTGGCGAGTCCACCCGGCCCGGGTCCGAGCGCGTGCCCGTGCCCGTCGAGCAGGAACGCGTGCTGCCGGTCGTGCAGCAGCTCGTCGCCGAGGGCATCCCGGTCAGTGTCGACACGATGAACGCCGCGACGGCCGAGCGTGCCGTCGACCTCGGTGCCGCCATCGTCAACGACGTCTCCGGTGGCCTCGCCGACCCGGACATGGCCCGCGTCGTGGCGTCCACGGGCGTCGGCTTCGTCGTCATGCACTGGCGGGGACACAGCGACCGGATGTACCGCAACGCCGAGTACACCCACGCCGTCGAAGAAGTCCGTCGCGAGGTCGAGCTCCGCGTCGCCGAGCTCATCGTGCTCGGCGTCCGGCAGGAGCAGGTCGTCATCGACCCGGGCCTCGGCTTCGCCAAGCACGGCGTGCAGAACTGGGAGATCCTGGCCGGCTACGAGCGCTTCGCCTCCATCGGCCTGCCGGTGCTCGTCGCCGCCTCACGCAAGCGGTTCCTCGACGGTGTCGGGAGCCCCGAGGGCGCTCCTCCCAGGGAGCGCGACCTCGCCACCGCCGCCATCAGCCTGCTCGCCGCCGAACGCGGCGCGTGGGGTGTGCGCGTGCACGACCCGGCACCGACCCGTGCCGTGCTCGACGTCTGGGACGCCTGGAGGGCAGCTCGATCGTGAACGACACCATCCGACTCACCGGGGTCCGCGCCCGCGGACACCACGGCGTCTTCGACCACGAGCGCGAGGACGGCCAGGACTTCGTCGTCGACGTCGCCGTGGAGCTCGACGCCCGTGCGGCCTCGGGCAGCGACGACCTCGACGCCACCGTGCACTACGGCGTGCTCGCCGAGCAGGTCGTCGCCGAGATCGAACGCGACCCCGTCGACCTGATCGAGACGCTGGCCGAGCGCATCGCCGCGGCCGTGCTCACCCACCGTGCCGCGCTGGCGACCGAGGTCACGGTGCACAAGCCGCAGGCGCCGATCACCGTGCCGTTCACCGACGTCTCGATCACCATCCACCGCAGCCGCGGCACCACGGTGCCGGACGAGGAAGAAGAATGACCCACCGGGTCGTCGTCGCCCTCGGTGCGAACCTCGGTGACCGGGGGAGCACCCTCCGCGCGGCGGCCACCGCGATCGCCGCCCTGCCCGGGGTGGTGCCGGTGGCCTCGAGCCGCGAGGTCGAGTCGGTCGCCGTGACCCTGGACGGGCTCGACACCTCGAAGCCCCGCTACCGGAACGCCGTCGTGGTCGTCGAGACCGACCTCGAGCCGCAGCCCTTCCTCGACGCCCTGCACGGCATCGAGGACGCCCACGGCCGCACGCGCGAGGTCCGGTGGGGCGACCGCACCCTCGACCTCGACGTCGTCGCCGTGGACGACCTGCGGATCGCCACGGACACACTGGTCGTGCCGCACCCCCGGGCAGCGGAGCGCGCCTTCGTGCTCGCCCCGTGGCTCGACGCCGACCCCGATGCCGTCCTGCCCGGCGCCGGACCGGTGGCCGACCTGCTCGCCGCCGTGGGGGACGACACCGAGCGCGTCGACGAGCCGCGCCTGTTCGCGGAGCCGGCACGGGCCTCCAGACCGGCGGGGAGCGCGACCAGCGCATGAAGCCCACCCGCGCCTCCACGCTGCTCAGCATCGCCGTCGTGACGGTGGCCGCCGGGTTCGCCCTCGACGCCGTCCTGGCGTCGCGCCAGCTGCCGACGTTCCTGTTCTCGCTCCCGCTCGGCATCACGCTCGCGTTCATCGGCGTCGCCGTCGTGCTGATGGCCAGACCGGTGCGCCGCCACGCACGCGAGGGCGCCGGGCGGCAGCGGCCCGTCGACCCGCTCTACGCGACCCGCGTCGTCGTGCTCGCGAAGGCGTCCAGCATCTGCGGCACGCTGCTCGGTGGGTTCGCCCTGGGCCTGGTGCTGTACCTGCTGACCCGTTCCGCGACGCCTTCGCTAGGCTCGACCCTGCCGAACGTGATCGCCGTCGGGGGCGGGATCGTCCTGACGGTCTGCGCACTGGTCGCGGAACGGATGTGCGTCGCACCCCCGGGTGACGACGACGACCGTGACGATCCCCGCAACGGCTCGACGACGGTGAACTGACCGAGCAACCCCAGGAGGCCGCGATGCCGCGTGAACGACTCGACGAGCCGGGCCTCGGCCTCGGTGGGATCTCCTGGCACCGGGTGTCCACGAAGCTCGTGTGGACCGAACTCATCGCCACGCTCGTGATCGGTGTCGTGCTCACCGCGGGCTTCGTGCTCATCGGGGTCGTCAACGACGGCTTCGGTTCCGGGGCCGGCACCGTCTGGCTCTCCGTCGGCATCGCGGTCGCGGTCACCACGGCGATCACCGCCGCGCTCACGCCCCGACGGGTCCGGGCCATCGGCTACGCGCTCCGCGACGACGACCTGGTCGTGCGCCGCGGGCTGATGTGGCAGCGCTTCACGGCCGTGCCCTACGGCCGGATGCAGCTCGTCGACGTCGCCCGGGGCCCGCTCGACCGGGCGCTCGGCATGAGCGAGCTGAAGTTCGTCACCGCCGCCGCCGCGACCAACGTGCGGATCCCCGGTGTGCCGGCAGCGGACGCCGACGAGCTGCGCGACCGCCTCGTCGAGCTCGCCGAGTCCCGTCGCGCCGGACTGTAGGGGCCGTTCGTGACCTTCCGACCCGGCACCCCGCCGCCCGCTCCGCCCGCTCCGCCCGCGCCGCCCACCGGGGGCAACGCGGCCGCCGCGGCACCCCTGACCGACGGCGAGTGGCACCGCCTGCACCCGCTCACCCCGCTGCTCAAGGGCGGGATCTTCCTCATCGTCGTCCTCGGCTACGTGCTGAACAGCCTGCGGGACCAGCTCGTCGAGTTCTTCATCCCCGGCGACCAGCAGGAGGACGGTGACCCGGTCCGGTACGTGTACGAGCACGGCGTCGTCGGCTGGGTCCTGCTCGGCATCGTGGTGCTGCTCCTGGTGCTGATCGGGCTGTTCTACCTGTCCTGGCGCATGCACGAGTTCCGCGTCACCGGCGAGATCGTCGAGGTGCGCTCCGGCGTGCTGTTCCGGAACCACCGCAAGGCCCGGCTCGACCGGATCCAGGGCATCAACATCCAGCGGCCGCTCGTGCCCCGGGTGTTCGGTACCGCCAAGCTCGAGATCGCGCAGGCCGGCAACGACGCCAACGTGCAGCTCGCCTACCTCGGGGTCCGCGCCGCCGACGACCTGCGGCAGCGGATCCTGGTGCTGGCGTCCGGCGCCAAGGACGACGACGGCCACGGTGGTCCGTCGCGGCAGTCGCACGGCGCACTGCAGGACCGCGTCGACGAGATGTTCTCGCCCGAGCTCGACCCGGCGGCCGTGCACGCCACCCGCATCGTCAAGGTGCGCCCGGGGCGGCTGATCGTGTCGATGCTGCTGTCCGGCACGACGCTGTTCCTGCTGCTCGTCATCGCCGGCATGATCGTCAGCGTCGCCCTCACCGGCGAGTTCGCGGTGCTGTTCGGGCTGTTCCCCGCCGTCCTCGGTGCCGGCGGGTACTACGTCCGCAAGTTCTCCCGCTCGTTGCAGTACACGATCGCCGAGACGCGTGACGGCATCCGGATCGGCTTCGGGCTGGTCTCGACGTCGAACGAGACGCTGCCGCCCGGGCGCATCCACGCCGTGAGCGTCGCGCAGCCGCTGCTGTGGCGCCCGTTCGGCTGGTGGGACATCCGCATCAACCGTGCGACGAGCGCCGGCAACGGGGCGTCCAGCAACCAGCAGGTGTCCTCGATCGTGCTGCCCGTGGGCACGACGGCGGACGTCCGCGAGGTCCTCGACATCATCCTGCCGGGGCTCGTCGGCACCGTCGTCGCCGGCCCCGAGGCCTCGCCGGAAGCCCTGCGCGAGGGCGCGGCCGAAGCCGTGGACGTCGTCGACGACAGCCTCACCACCTCGGGTGACCGCGGCGGCTTCGTGCACTCCCCACGGCGAGGCGCGTGGCTCCGCCCGTTCGCGTTCCGGCGCAACGGCTACCGGTTCGTGCAGGGCGCGGTGCTGCTGCGGCTCGGCGCCGTCTGGCGGTCGCTCGTCATCGTGCCGCTGCCCCGCGTGCAGAGCGTCAAGGTCGAGCAGGGACCGCTCGAGCGTGCCCTGCGGGTCGCGACCGTCCACGTCCACACCGTCGCCGGTCCGGTCTCGGCACGCATCGGCGCGCTCGACGCGCGTGACGCGCAGCGCTTCTGGTCCGAGACCACCCAGCGCGCCGTCGATGCCGCCGCCGTCGACACGACCCACCGCTGGCGCGAACGGGAGGCCCGCCCCGCGTCCGCCACACACGCTGCGGACGCACCGTGGCCCGGGTCCGGAGCCCCTGCCGGGCCCGCCGCGGCCCACCGGCAGGACGCCGCGCCTCCCGGCCCGGGGTGGGGCGACGTCCCGCCCACCGGAGCCGCACGATGAGGGCCGGGCGTCTCGGGGTCGGCATCGTCGGCGCCGGACGGGTCGGACCCGTCCTCGGAGCAGCCCTGGCGAACGCGGAGCACGCCGTCGTCGGCGTGACCGCCGTGTCGGAAGAGGGCCGCGACCGTGCCGAGGCGATGCTGCCCGGCGCCCCGGTGCTCGCGACGCCCGACCTGGTCGAGCGCAGCGAACTCGTCCTGCTCGCGGTGCCGGACGACCAGCTCGCCTCGCTCGTGCAGGGGTTGGCCGACGCCGGCATCTGGCAGCCCGGGCAGCTCGTCGTGCACACCAGCCCGGACCACGGCGTCGGCATCCTCGCCCCGGCGATGGCGGCCGGCGCGATCCCGCTCGCGATCCACCCCGCGATGGCGTTCACGGGCACCAGCGTCGACCTGTCACGGCTCCGTGACGCGTACTGCGCGGTGACCGCTCCGGCACCCGTGCTGCCGATCGCGCAGGCCCTGGTGGTCGAGATGGGCGCCGAGCCGTTCGTCGTGGCGGAGGGCGACCGGCCCGCGTACGCCGATGCGGTGCGGGCGGCCGTGAGCTTCTCGACGGCGATCGTCGACCAGTCCGCAGGCACCCTGTCCGGCATCGGTGTCGAACACCCGGGTCGCGTCCTCGGGGCGCTCGTCCGCTCCGCCGTCGACAACGCGCTGACCGCGGCCGACGGGCAGTCGACGCTCTAGCGCTACCGGGGCCGGGGCGGGGCGGGGCGGGGCGGGGTCGCGGTCGGTCGGCGGTCGGTCATGACTCCCCGCTCAGTTCCCCCGAGTGGTCACGACCTGTCGGCTGCGAGCGCTCCGGCCGACAGATCGTGACCGGCGGGCGTGATGCATGCGGGGTGTTGTGACCGCGGCCTCGGCTCCTGGTCCGGCGGGCACGGTTCCGGGGCGGGAGCGTGGCGCGGGTAGCATTTCCCCCGACCCCCACGACCATCGGAGCCGCACCCGCATGACCGACGAGACCGTCACCCCCGACACCGCGATCACCGACGCCGCCGCACTGGCCGAGCAGGAGACCAGCGAGCAGCGACAGGTCCGGCTCGACAAGCGGGCGAAGCTGCTGGAGTCGGGCATCGAGGCGTACCCCGCCGAGCTCCCCCTCACCACGACGATCCCGGCCGTGCGCGAGCAGTACGCGCACCTGGAGACCGGCGAGGAGACCCAGGACGTCGTCGGCATCGCGGGCCGTGTCGTGTTCTCGCGCAACACCGGCAAGCTCTGCTTCGCGTCGCTGCAGTCCGGCGACGGCGCACGCATCCAGGCGATGGTCTCCCTGGCCGAGGTGGGGGACGACTCCCTCGCCCGCTGGAAGGAGTTCGTCGACCTCGGTGACCACGTGTTCGTGCACGGCCGCGTGATCTCCTCGCGCCGCGGCGAGCTGTCGATCATGGTCGACGACTGGGCGATCGCGGCGAAGGCAATCCTGCCGCTGCCGAACCTGCACAACGAGCTCAACGAGGAGACGCGGGTCCGCCAGCGCTACCTCGACCTCATCGTCCGCGACGAAGCCCGCGCCACCGTGCGTGCCCGAGCTGCCGTGATGGCGTCGCTCCGCCAGACCTTCACCGCCCACGAGTACCTCGAGGTCGAGACCCCGATGCTGCAGACCCAGCACGGCGGCGCCTCGGCCCGACCGTTCGTGACGCACTCGAACGCCTTCGACACCGAGCTGTTCCTGCGCATCGCCCCCGAGCTGTTCCTGAAGCGGGCCGTCGTCGGTGGCATCGACCGGGTGTTCGAGATCAACCGCAACTTCCGGAACGAGGGTGCCGACTCGTCGCACTCGCCCGAGTTCGCGATGGTCGAGGCGTACCAGGCGTACGGCAACTACGAGCAGATGGCCGACCTGACCCAGGAGCTCGTGCAGAACGCGACCCGCGCCGTCACCGGTGGTGCGCTCGAGGTCACCCTGCCCGACGGCAGCACCTACGACCTGGGTGGCGAGTGGCCCCGCATCGACATGTACGGCTCGCTGTCCGAGGCCGCCGGGCGCGAGATCAGCCCGGAGACCCCGCTGTCCGAGCTGCAGGCGCTCGCCGAGGCCGAGGGCGTCGAGGTCGCCCACGCCACGCACGGCAAGTACGTCGAGGAGCTCTGGGAGCACTTCGTCATCGACTCGCTCGACCGTCCGACCTTCGTGATGAACTTCCCGGTCGACACCTCGCCGCTCACCCGGCAGCACCGCACCCGTCCGGGCGTCGTCGAGAAGTGGGACCTGTACGTCCGTGGCTTCGAGCTCGGCACGGCGTACTCCGAGCTCGTCGACCCGGTCGTGCAGCGGGAGCGCTTCGTCGAGCAGGCGAAGCTCGCGGCCGGCGGCGACCTCGAGGCGATGCGTGTGGACGAGGACTTCCTGCGGGCGCTCGAGCACGCGATGCCCCCGTCGGGCGGCATGGGCATGGGGATCGACCGCCTGCTGATGGCCATCACGGGCCTCGGCATCCGCGAGACGATCCTGTTCCCGCTCGTCAAATAACTCCGAGTCCACCGGGGTACGATGCTCGGGTGCCTGAAGGAGTCGTAAGCGGGATCGTCTTCGCCCTGACGCCGACCATCGTCGTCGGCCTGATCTTCTGGTTCGTGATGCGCGCGATCATGCGTGCCGACCGGACCGAGCGCGCTGCGTACGCCAAGGTCGAGGCCGAAGAGCGCGCCCGATTCGAGCGCGAGCACGGTCGTCCCGCGCCGGCTCCGACCCCCGGCGAGTAGCCGCCCGCGCACGATCCACTTCACCCCGTGTTCACCGCGCGGTGTGATCGTGTCGCGCATGCCGACCTCCCCCGATCCCGTCGACGACCTCGACGACCTCGACCTCGACGTGGAGGACGCCTTCGGGCACCGGGTGTCGGGCACGTCCGGCTCGCCCAACGGCGCGGACGGCCGTGGCGGAGCCACCGGCGTCGCCGACGGCGGAGCCCTCGACGACGAGGGCGACGTCGACGACCTCGACGTCTGAGCGCCGACGGACCGTCACACACCGTTCACCTCGCCGACGCGTGCCGGGGTGAGCATCGTCCGCATGGCAACCACCGCACATCCCTTCACGGGCCGCAGCCTCGTCGGGGACATCGAGAGCGAGTACGACGAGTTCGACCGAGACGCCGACCTCGAGGTGTCCAAGCGCCGGGACGGGTGGCTCGAACCCTCCTGGTGACCCCCACCCATCCCTTGTTCGGGGTACGACGACCAGATCGCACTGATCGGGTCGCACGTACCCCTTTTGCATGTCCGGAGTACGCAGTCGCTCGGGGTACACGGTTGGAAACGCTGGTGAAACACGTCTGCAACGCCGGAAACACGGCAGTTCCGGCTTGATCCGGGGCCTGATGGGGGACCAGACTGGCGGTGTGCTGTACCCCGCTGGGGATGCTGCCGAGGGTGAAGCACGGAGATCCCTGAGAATCGCTCCGAACGATTTGTGGGGTACACCTCCGGGCCGCTTTACTCATCAGCACCCCCCGGTACCACCCCACGAAGCCATCACCGTCGAACGCAGGGAGAAACACCATGACGATCGCAACGGCTGCACCCAGCACCACCCGCCGCACCGCCACCAAGAAGGCATCGGCATCGAAGACCGCGACCGCCGAGTCCGCCACCACCTCCCTCGACACCGAGGTCGAGGCCGACGAGCAGCTCGCCGGTGTCCGCGGTGCCTCGGTCGACCAGGTCGGCGACTACCTCCGTCACATCGGCCGTCTCTCGCTCCTCACCGCCGAGGAAGAAGCGCAGATCGCCCGCCGCATCGAGGTCGGGCTCTTCGCCGAAGAGAAGCTCGCCACCGAGAAGGGTCTGGCGAAGACCCTGCAGCGTGAACTCCGCTGGCTCGTCCGCGACGGTGAGCGCGCCAAGGAGCGCATGATCACCTCGAACCTCCGCCTCGTCGTGAGCATCGCCAAGCGGTACTCGCAGCGCGGCCTGCCCTTCATGGACGTCATCCAGGAAGGCAACCTCGGCCTGGTCCGTGCGGTCGAGAAGTTCGACTTCACGCAGGGCTACAAGTTCTCGACCTACGCCACCTGGTGGATCCGCCAGGCGATCTCGCGTGGTCTCGCCGACAAGGCGCGCACGATCCGCATCCCGGTGCACACCGTCGAGCTCATCAACAAGATCTCGCGCACCGAGCGTGACCTGACCGTCGACCTCGGCCGCGCGCCGATGCCGGAAGAGGTCGCGGCCGAGCTGAGCATGAGCGTCGAGGAGCTCGTCGACCTCAAGGGCCGCTCGCACGAGCCGGTCTCGATCCACACGGTCGTCGGCGACTCGGACGACAGCGAACTCGGTGACTTCATCGAGGACGAGGACGCCGCCAGCCCGAACGAGCTCACCGAGACGACGCTGCTGCACCGCGACATCCGCTCCATCGTCTCCGAGCTGCCGAGCGACGAGGCCAACGTCATCCGCATGCGCTACGGCCTGGACGACGACAAGCCGATGACGCTCGACGAGATCTCGAAGATCGTGCACACGACCCGCCAGGCCGTCAGCCGGGTGGAGTCGCGCGCCAAGCTGCGCCTGTTCGCCAAGGCGGTCTCGCAGGACATGCAGCTGTACCTGACCGACTAGGTCAGTGGACTTCGGCCGGCACGCTCACCCGTGTCGGCGCGGGGAAACCGGGTCGTTCTGTGGGAAGACGATCCGGTGGGGTGATGGGACGGCCCGCTCGGGCACTGCTCGAGCGGGCCATTCACGTGCCCGGGGCACTCGCCCGCGGTGTCAGTCGTCGATCTCGCGCCGGAGCTTCTGCCGCAGGTCGCTCGGGATGAGCTCGACCAGCTGGTCGGGCCGCACCGGCAGGTCGAGCAGGCTGAGTTTCACGCGGCCGGTGCGCCCGTGCCGCTCGGCATCGAGGCGCACCACGCTGCCGGCGTCCTTGCGGAGTCGCATGTCGATCTGCGCCCCGGTCGCGACCTCGCCGACCACGAGCCCGTCGACCTCGAGCGCTGCGCTCCTGGTGCCCTCGGCGATGTCGAAGCGGTAGCGCTCGCGCGCGGAGAGCACCACGGAGCGGTCGATCCCCGCCATCGGCGCGACCGGGGTCACCACGGAGCCGGAGAGTGCGGGGGAGAGCACCGGGCCGCCGGCGGCGTAGTTGTACGCGGTGGAGCCCGCCGGAGTGGCGGCCACGATGGCGTCGGCGCGGTAGTACCCGTACCCGAGGCCGCCGACGCTCAGGTCGGCCGAGACCTGCCCGGAGCCGGGCCGCCGCACGATGGTCAGGTCGTTGAACGCCAGGTAGTCGGTGCGGGCGCCGCCCCAGGACAGCCGGGCCTCGAGCGCGTGGTGCGGCTCGAGCTGGTACTCGCCGGCGGACAACCGGTCGAGCGCGCTCTCGAGTTCGGGCGGTTCGATCTCGACCAGGAACCCGACGTTGCCGTAGTTCACGCCGAGGACGGGCACGGGGCGGCTCGCCACGAGCCGCATCGCGCCGAGCATGGTGCCGTCGCCGCCGAGCGCCACGACCAGGTCGACGCGGTCGGTGAAGTCGTCGTCGTCGACCACCTCGACCCCGCCACCGATGCGCTGGGCGTCCGCGCGGCGGGCGAGCAGTTCGCCCTGGCCGGACGCGTTCCAGCGCTGCAGGGTCGTGACGGACTCCTGCACGTTCTTGGTCGGGTGGACGACGAGGCCGACGACGGGCTGCTCCATGAGCGGATCGTACCGAGCGGACCTCCGATACGGGCTGGTCGATCGAACAGGTATGCGATATTCTGAATACATGCAGACCGCTCAGCTCTCCGTCGCCCTCCCTTCCGTCCGGCACGGCCGCGAGATCGTGCTGCTCGCCGACCTCGAATCCCACGAGTCCGGCTTCGGGTTCGTCGACGCCGAGCACCTGCTCCTCGCGGCCGTCACCCTGTGTGCCGGCATGCCCCGCTTCCGGCCGGTCCTCGACGCCCACCGGGTCTCGCCCGACGCCGTCCGGGCGAGCATCCGCGCGTTCGTCGGGGCGCACACCACCTGCCCCGGCGAGCACGACCGGGTCGCCTGCACGCCCGCCGCGATGCGCGTGCTCGCCCGAGCCGCGACGATCGCCGGTCGATCGGAACGCATCCGGCCGCCGCACGTCGTGCTCGCCGTGCTCGACGCCGTCGACGACCCGCTCGCCGGATCGGCGCACGACGTCCTCGACGCCCTCGGCGTCGACCCGCGTCGCTTCCGACGTGACCTGCGTCGCGCGGTGCGGTGCGCCTGACCCAGCGCGGCCACAGCGCAGACGGGAGGCCCGTGGCGGGATCGCCACGGGCCTCCCGTCTGTACGGCCGACGCGGCGCTGGCGCGTCGGTTCGGTGCCGGCGGCGGGGCCCTGTCCGTCTCGTCGTTCGCTCACTGCGCACAAGACGCACGTCGGTCACGCCCACGGCGAACAGGGGCAGCCCGCGGGGGGAGCGCTGGTTACTCTCGAAGTACTTGGCCGGACTCACACGAGACCGGCACAGCGTCGGCTCCGCTCATCAGGGGCCAAGGGAGAGCACATGTTCGAGAGATTCACCGACCGGGCCCGTCGTGTTGTCGTCCTCGCTCAAGAAGAAGCGAAGATGCTCAACCACAACTACATCGGCACCGAGCACATCCTCCTCGGCCTCATCCACGAGGGCGAGGGCGTCGCTGCCAAGGCGCTGGAGTCGCTGGGCATCTCGCTCGACGCCGTGCGCGAGCAGGTCCAGGACATCATCGGGCAGGGCCAGCAGCAGCCGACCGGGCACATCCCGTTCACGCCGCGCGCCAAGAAGGTGCTCGAGCTGTCCCTGCGTGAGGCGCTGCAGCTCGGCCACAACTACATCGGCACGGAGCACATCCTGCTCGGTCTGATCCGCGAGGGCGAGGGTGTCGCAGCTCAGGTCCTCGTGAAGCTCGGCGCCGACCTGAACCGGGTGCGCCAGCAGGTCATCCAGCTCCTGTCCGGCTACCAGGGCAAGGAAGCGGTCGCCGTCGGCGGCGAGCAGCAGCAGAACGCGCAGCAGGGTTCGCAGGTCCTCGACCAGTTCGGTCGCAACCTCACCCAGGCCGCGCGCGACGGCAAGCTCGACCCCGTCATCGGGCGCGAGAAGGAGATGGAGCGGGTCATGCAGATCCTCTCCCGCCGCTCCAAGAACAACCCCGTCCTGATCGGTGAGCCCGGCGTCGGCAAGACCGCCGTCGTCGAGGGCCTCGCCCAGGCGATCGTCAAGGGCGACGTGCCCGAGACGCTGAAGGACAAGCAGCTCTACTCGCTCGACCTCGGGTCGCTCATCGCCGGGTCCCGCTACCGCGGCGACTTCGAGGAGCGCCTGAAGAAGGTCACGAAGGAGATCCGCACCCGCGGCGACATCATCGTCTTCATCGACGAGATCCACACGCTCGTCGGTGCCGGTGCAGCCGAGGGCGCGATCGACGCCGCGTCGATCCTCAAGCCGCTCCTCGCCCGCGGAGAGCTCCAGACCATCGGTGCCACCACGCTCGACGAGTACCGCAAGCACTTCGAGAAGGACGCCGCACTCGAGCGTCGCTTCCAGCCGGTGCAGGTCAACGAGCCGTCGCTGCCCCACGCGATCAACATCCTCAAGGGTCTGCGCGACAAGTACGAGGCGTTCCACAAGGTGTCCATCACCGACGGTGCGATCGTCGCCGCGGCGAACCTGGCGGACCGCTACGTGCAGGACCGCTTCCTGCCCGACAAGGCCATCGACCTGATCGACGAGGCCGGTGCCCGCCTGCGCCTGTCGATCCTGTCGGCGCCGCCGGAGCTCCGTGAGTTCGACGAGAAGATCTCGACGGTCCGCGGGTCGAAGGAAGCCGCCATCGAGGAGCAGGACTTCGAGAAGGCCGCGAGCCTGCGCGACGAGGAGAAGAAGCTCCTCGGCGAGCGTCTCCGCCTCGAGAAGCAGTGGCGTGCCGGTGACGTGGCCGCGTCCGGCACCGTCGACGAGGGCATCATCGCCGAGGTCCTGGCGCAGGCCACGGGCATCCCGGTGTTCAAGCTCACCGAAGAGGAGACGTCGCGTCTCGTCTTCATGGAGAAGGCACTGCACGAGCGCGTCATCGGTCAGGAAGAGGCCATCTCGGCCCTGTCCAAGACGATCCGCCGCACCCGTGCCGGCCTGAAGGACCCGAACCGTCCTTCCGGCTCGTTCATCTTCGCCGGCCCCACGGGCGTCGGGAAGACCGAGCTCGCCAAGGCACTCGCCGAGTTCCTGTTCGACGACGAGGGTGCGCTGATCTCCCTCGACATGTCGGAGTTCGGTGAGAAGCACACCGTGTCCCGCCTGTTCGGCGCCCCTCCCGGGTTCGTCGGGTTCGAGGAGGGCGGCCAGCTCACCGAGAAGGTGCGCCGCAAGCCGTTCTCCGTGGTCCTGTTCGACGAGATCGAGAAGGCCCACCCGGACATCTTCAACTCGCTGCTGCAGGTGCTCGAGGAAGGCCGTCTCACCGACGGTCAGGGCCGCGTGGTCGACTTCAAGAACACCGTCATCATCATGACCACGAACCTCGGTTCGCAGGGCATCGCCGGTGGCCCGGTGGGCTTCCAGGTCGAGGGTGACTCGGCCGTCGGCTACGACCGCATGCGCGGCAAGGTCAACGAGGAGCTCAAGAAGCACTTCAAGCCCGAGTTCCTGAACCGTGTCGACGACACGATCGTGTTCCCGCAGCTGTCGCAGCCCGAGCTGCTGCAGATCGTGGACCTGTTCGTGAAGCGTCTGGCCGACCGTCTGCTCGACCGCGACATGACCGTCGAGCTCACGCTGCCGGCCAAGGAGCAGCTCATCAAGGTCGGGTTCGACCCGTCCCTCGGTGCTCGGCCCCTGCGTCGCGCGATGCAGCACGAGGTCGAGGACCAGCTGTCCGAGCACATCCTGCAGGGTGAGCTCAACGCCGGTGACCACGTGAAGGTCGACTTCGTCGACGGTGCGTTCCACTTCGAGACCGGGCGTCAGCCGGGCCGCGAAGAGGTCCTCGCCGGTGCAGCCGCGGTCGAGGCCGCGACCGACACGCCCCAGGGTGAGATCGAGTCCTAGGACCTGACACTCCACGAACAGGAGGCTCGGTGCCAGCTGGCACCGGGCCTCCTGTCCGTTCTCGGGTCGCGTCCAGATCTCCACCCGCCGATCTGCGCGTCGTGCGCCCATCGGCCCCCGTCCGGGGGTACTGTTGTGGCAACGCGCGAGACGTTCCCCCCAACTCCTCGCGCGTCGCGCTCGACCGGTTCCCCCCAACGGGTCGAGACGCAGCTGGCCCCGGTCTGTTCGCAGACCGGGGCCGTTGCACGTTTCAGGGGTGGTGCCGCCGGTCGGCCGTGCGGGCGGGCGTCCGCCGCGTCAGGCGGCGTCCGGCAGCTGTGCGGCGAAGTCGCGGACGGCGCGCTCCCAGCGCTCCGGGTCCTCGTTCCACTCCAGCGTGTGCGGAGCCGTGCGGAAGGCGAGGGCGGTGGCACCCGACCGTGCAGCCACCGTGGCGACGTCGTCGGCGGCGACCAGGGCGTCCGCCTCGGAGTGGATCAGCAGCGTCGGCGTCGCGGAGTCCTGCCAGGTCGTCGTCGTGACGGGCATCGAGGCCCCGGCGAGACGGGACAGCACGTTCGTGGTCGCGATGCGGCCGGCGACGGTCCCGACGAAGGCGGGCAGGCGTGCACCACGGACGGCGCCGCGGAGTGCCGAGGCGACGTCGAGCAGCGGGGAGACGGCGACGATCCCGTCGACGTCCACCCGGCCGGCGGCGACGGAGCAGGCGAGGGCTCCGGCGGACCAGCCCTGCAGGACGACGCGCCGGGCACCGCGGGCACGGGCGGCGCGGACGGCGGCGACGATGCGCTCCGCGGCCCCGGCATCGAGGGAGCGGAGCGGCAGGTCGGTGGTGTCGATGACCTGGGACGACGCACCGAGCGAACGCCAGACCCCGACGCCCCGCAGCACCTGGCGCGGGCCGAGGGACTGTCCGTGTACGTGGATCACGTGCGTTGTGGCGGCCTCGGGCTCGGTGCCGGGCACGTCGTCCGGTCCGTCGTACCGCATGGCGTCCCAGGCCCACTCGCCGGTCGGTACGGGGCCGGTCGCACTGCGTCGGACGGTGTCGCCGTCGCCGCTGGCCCCGTCCTCGGCGCTCGCGGTGGTGATCGCGCCGACCTGCACCCGGGTACCGTCCCGCTGCAGGTCGTAGGTGCCCGGCAGGCGGGTGTCGCGGGTGGCGGTGAGCTCGACCTCGGTGTCCGTGGCACGGCGGACCGTGGCGGTCGCCGTGTAGGGCGTGGGGAACAGCAGCCGCCGTGCGACGAAGGCGCTGAGGCCGAGCGTGCCGACCGCCCCCGCTGCGGTGCCGAGTGCCGTGATGCGTGCGCCGGTCATGTGATCTCCCTGAGTCGTGCCGTGGTGAGCGTCGCAGCGGCCGGCACTGCCTGCCCGGCCTCGCGCGCGCGGTCTTCGATCTCGACGGAGAGCCGGTGCTGCCGGCTCCGCCACTGGCGACGCTGCCACACGATCGTGAAGTAGAGCCCGGTGTTGCCCGAAGCCGTCTCGAGCCGACGGAGTTCCGGCTCGAGGGCGCGGAACCGGCGTCGGGCGGCCCGCCAGTCGCGGAACTCACGAGCGGCGTCGGGCAGCACACCGCCGGCCGCACCGATGGCGAGCAGGACCATCGAGCCGAGGAACACCGGGGTGTAGAGCTTCGACAGCACCCCCACCGCGCCGTCGGCACCGGCGACGTGCACGGCGTCCAGGGCGATCGCGATGCCGGCGAGCAGCACCAGCCCGGCGGCGCCGACGACGAAGAGCCAGTACAGGCGGCCGAGTCCGTCCCCGCTCCGGAACCCGCGCAGCACGGCGACGGCGGACCGGGCGATGACGATGGCGATGTAGGTCATCTCGACGGCGGAGTACAGCGCGGTCGGCAGCTGGTCGCCGTAGACCACCATGAACTGTGCCGTCGGGGTCGGTGCGTCGATGCGACTGAACAGCACGACGAGGGCGACGAGCACGAGCACGCAGCCGATGATGCGGCTGGCGCGCAGGAGCTTGGCGGAGCGCGCCGCTGCCTCGACCGACTGCGCGAGGGCGAACATGCCGCACACCATCAGGCAGCGGCCGATCAGGTCGGCGATGTTCGGCACGTTCGTCACGCCGGCGAGGAACGTGGTGACGTCGGGCTGGTTGATCGTGAGCCCCACCGCGACACAGCTGCAGCAGACCATCAGCCAGGTGACGCTGGCCGACTGGGTGCGCACGAGGAACAGCCGGACGACCAGGACCGCCAGGATGAGCCAGACCGGGATCGATCCCCAGACGTGCAGTGTCATCGCATCACCGGAAGATCCCGGGGTGACCCTCGGGGTCGAGCAGCCCGATCCGCAGCGCGAGCTGGTCGGCGACGAGTTCGACGGCCTGCTCGTGCGGGGTGTCCAGCGAACGGGTGAACGCCGTCCGGCCGGTGAGCAGCCCCGTGTACGCCTGGTGGTCGCAGCCGGTGTCGTCCATGAACACGTGGGCGAGCTCGTGCAGCACGCAGGCGACCCGGGAGCGCTCGGACAGCCCGGGGCGCGTCTCGAGCAGGGCGTGGTCGGTGCGCTGGATGAGCCGCGCGGACAGGTCGCCCGGCAGCTCGGTGGTGCGCACGTGGATGGGCTTGCCGAGCGCCGCCTCGGCCCGCGCGGTCAGTTCCGGCAGGGTCAGCCGGCGGGGGAGCCCGAGACGCTGCACGCGACGACGGGCCTCGGTCTGCCGGCGCAGGGCGCCGAACCGGTCGCGGTTCCCGCTCACGGGGTGCCGCCCGACTCGTCGAGCCGACGCAGGTGGTCGGTGAAGTCGCGGATCTCGTCCGCCGAGGCGAACTCGCCCAGACGCCGGGTGGCGAACGCCACGACCTCGCGCTTGCGCAGTTCGAGCACGAGCTCGAGCTGCGCCTGCACCCGCTCGGGCACGTCCGTGTTGCCGGCGGCGTCGGTCAGGTACTCCGCCGGGACGCCGAAGTAGGCCGCCAGGGCCGCCAGGAGTCGCTGGTCACGGACGGCCGGACCGTTGCCGCCGAGCATGTAGCCCCAGCGCGGTCGGCTCATCGACGCACCCTGCGCCTCGATCTCGGCGGCGATCTCCTTGTACGGGGGTCGCTGACCCGAGTTGGCCTCGACGACGTCCATCAGGAGCTGCAGTTTGCGCGACAGTTCCCGACGGTGTGCGTCGTCGTCGTTGTACTCGATCACGTGTACCCACTCTCACATCTGTCTCAGACATGATAAAACTGATCCAGCGCGTCAGCCGGTGTCACCACTCTGCCAGGCTCGCGCTCGCTCGTCAGGTCGGCATTTCGATGGGGGGATGCCGAACGGGGGACGACGAACGGGAGGCGCGGTGCCAGCTGGCACCGCGCCTCCCGTTCGTCGTGTGGTGCGGACTACGCCTGCACGTCGCCGCGCCAGCCCGGCTGGGTCGGCGCGTTCTCGACGCGCTCCTTGTAGTTCTGCAGGTCCTTCTTGACGGCGTGGCCGCCGACGCCCACGGCGGAGCCGAGCTTCTCGAGGAAGCCGGACGGCTCCCAGTCGATCTGCACGGTGACGCGCGTCTCGTCGTCCGAGAGCTTGTGGAAGGTGACGACACCGGCGTGGTCGGTCTCGCCGTCCTTCACGGTCCACGCGACACGCTCGTCGGGGTGCTGCTCGGTGATCACGGCACGGAACTCGCGCTCCTGGCCGGCGACCTTCACGGTCCAGTCGGTGGTCTTGTCGTCCACCTGGACGATCTTCTCGACCTCGTCGAGGAAGTGCGGGAACTCCTCGAAGCGGGTCCACTGGTCGTAGGCCGGGCGGACGGGGACGTTGACGTCGACGGTTTCGATGATCTGAGGCATGTACCGGACGGTAGGCCGATCGACCTGGGCGGCACTCAGCAGCGCTGTCCCCCTGCGACACCAGTAGTGTGGGGCGGATGACAGAGCACGGGAAGCACGCGTTCCACGAGCGCGACGACCACGGGATCCTCGTGCGTCCGGCGCTCGCGTCGGACGTCCCGCACATCCAGCGGCTCATCGCCCCCTACGTCGACCGGCGCATCCTGCTCGGCAAGGAGAACGTCGCCCTGTACGGCTCGATCCAGCAGTTCCGGATCGCCGAGGGTCCCGACGGCACCCCCATCGGGTGCGGCGCGCTCGCCGTCTTCTGGGACGACATCGCCGAGGTCCGCACCCTGGCCCTCGACGAGCAGTGGATCCACAAGCGCGTCGGGCACCGGATGCTCGAGGCGCTCGAACACGACGCCCGCGAACTCGGCGTCGCCCGGATCTTCTGCCTGACCTTCGAGGTCGACTTCTTCACGAAGCACGGGTACCTGGAGATCGGCGAGAGCGTCGTCCCGCCCGAGGTCTACGCCGAACTGGTCCGCTCGTCGGACGAAGGGGTTGCGGAGTTCCTCGACCTCGCCCGGGTCAAGCCGAACACCCTCGGCAACACCCGCATGCTGAAGAACCTCTGACGCTTTCTCGTGCCGCCCGGCGGGGTGGCCGTGCGTGGCCCGCGCCGTTGTCTACCCTGTGCGCATGTCGTCGTTGCGTCACCCCGTCGGACCCGAGAAGCCGGTCGTCTACTGGCGTCGCCGGGCGCTCGTGCTCGGGGCGCTGCTGGTCGTCGTCCTGGTCGTGGTGCTCATCGTCGTCGGGCGGGGGAGCGGGGCCACGTCGGCGGCGCCGAGCGCGTCGGCCTCTGCCGGCGCCGGCGCCGGGTCTGGTGCCGGTGCGTCGTCTGCCGGGTCTGCCGGTTCCGGTTCTGGGTCCTCGCGGTCTGCGGCGCCGAAGCCGTCCGCCTCGGCTGCTGCGACGAAGCCCGCTGCTGCCGACGGCTCGACCTGCACGAAGGACCAGATCGTCCTGACCCCGGTGCTCGACAAGTCGGCGTACGGCCCCACCGAGGACCCGAAGATCGCGATGTCGATCAAGAACTCGGGCACGAACTCCTGCCACCTGGACCTCGGGTCGGCGCAGCAGGTGCTGACGATCAGCTCCGGCCAGGAGCAGTACTGGTCGTCGAAGGACTGCCAGACCGGCGGCACGAACCAGGACGTCACGATCAAGTCCGGGCAGACGCTCACGACCCCCGCGATCGCGTGGGACCGCACCCGCTCGTCCACGTCGACGTGCGACTCGTCACGGCCGGCCGTCACCGCCGGGGGAGCGAGCTACCACCTGCAGGTCGCCGTCGGGAACCTCGAGTCGAAGACCTCGGTGCAGTTCATCCTGCAGTAGGCGGCGGGTTCGCGGTTCGCGGTTCGCGGTTCGCGGTTCGCGATTCCGATCCGTTCCCTTCCGGCTGCGCTGTGCCGATCAGGGGCGCCGGGAACAGCAACAGGCCCCGTCGTCCGAAGACGACGGGGCCTGTTCAAGCTGATGTGATCAGCCGAGGACGGTGATGTTCTCCGCCTGCGGGCCCTTGCGGCCCTCGGTGATGTCGAACTCCACCTTCTGGTTCTCCTCGAGCGACTTGTAGCCGTTGCCAGCAATCGCAGAGAAGTGCGCGAAGACGTCAGCGCTGCCGTCGTCCGGGGCGATGAAGCCGAAGCCCTTTTCGTTGTTGAACCACTTGACGGTACCGGTAGATGCCATGATGGCGTTTCCTTAGCTTTCTTGCTTCCGCCAAGGTGCAGATGCACCGACGGAGACCCCGACGTACGTCGACGGGGGTAATGCGCCACGCGGGCAGGTGCCGGCGGGACGGGTTCGGGGTCAGGCCTGTCGGCCAGTGACCCTGGGGCCCGGGTTGAGGGGCAAACCACCTCGCCCGGACGTTGAGCGCCGCCGAAGCGGTTCCATCAGGCTAGCGTGCTCTGGGCCGACTGGCTACCCGTGCGTCCCGGAACGTCGAAAATCTGGTGGAATTGAGCTGATGGCAGACAAGGAACAGCGCTTCCGCAGCGAACAGCTCGAGGAAGCCCTCGCGAAGCAGGACGTCGCCGCGGTGGCGTTCGCGCTCCGCCACGACATCGTGATCGTCCCCCGGCTCGTCACCGGCAAGAAGGACATGCAGGTGCGGGTGTTCGGCCGTGAGGGGTCGGACAAGCGCATCCTGCTGCTGTTCTCGTCGGCGGACGCCTACACGGCGATGGTGCCGGACGAGAAGATCCGGCAGGTGATGGTCTACGACGGACCGCGGCTCGAGGAGTTCCTGGCCGCCCACCTCGACATGCTCGAGGGCGTGTTCTTCGACATCGCCGGCCCGCACACCATGCAGGCTGCACCGGCGGACCTGCTGGCCGCTTTGCGCGCGTAGCGCCTCAGAACGCGCGGTCGAGCTCGCGTTCGCGCGGGGACTGCGTCATCGAGAAGGCCACCCGCAGGGCTTCGCGCAGGTGCCCGGAATCCGAGCCGAGCACCGTGGTGAACCCGAGGCGGGTGGCCTCGTTCACGCGCTGCTTCGTGCCCGTGGCCGGACGGATCTCGCCGGCGAGGCTGATCTCGCCCACGGCTGCGAGCGTGTGCGGGTACGGACGGTCTCGTGCGGCGCTCGCGAGGGCCAGCGCGATCGCCAGGTCGGCGCCGGGCTCGGTGAGCTTCATGCCGCCCACCGTGGACACGTAGACATCGGCGTCGGACAGCTTCAGGCCGGCGCGTCGTTCGAGGACCGCGAGCAGCATCGCCACACGCGAGGCATCGACACCGTTCACGACCCGGCGTGGCTGTGGCGCGGAACTGGGGACGATGAGGGCCTGCACCTCGACCGGCAGTGCTCGACGCCCTTCGAGTGCGACGGTGACGCAGGTGCCGGACACCGGGGTGGTGTTCTTCGACATGAACAGGCCGCTGGGGTCGGGGACCTCGTGGATGCCGTCGCCGCCCATGTCGAAGCACCCGACCTCGTCCGTGGGGCCGAAGCGGTTCTTGAGCGCCCGGACGAAGCGCAGGGCGGTCTGCCGGTCGCCCTCGAAGTGGCAGACGACGTCGACCAGGTGCTCGAGCAGCCGCGGGCCGGCGATCGTGCCGTCCTTCGTGACGTGGCCGACGATGAGGACGGGCAGGGCGCGGTCCTTCGCGATGCGGATCAGGGTCGAGGCGACCTCGCGCACCTGGGACGTGCCGCCCGCGATGCCGTCGATCGAGCTCGACGAGATGGTCTGCACGGAGTCGGCGATGAGCAGGTCGGGCTGCACCTGGTCGATCTGGCCGATGATGACGCCGAGGTCCACTTCGCTCGCCAGGTACAGGTCGTCGTGCATCGCCCCGGTGCGTTCGGCACGGAGCCGGACCTGGTCGACGGACTCTTCGGCGCTGACGTAGAGGACGCGCTTGCCCGAGGCCGCGGCTCGCGAGGCGACCTCGAGCAGCAGGGTCGACTTGCCGACACCCGGCTCGCCGCTCAGCAGGACGGCCGCACCCGGCACCACGCCGCCGCCGAGGACGCGGTCGAACTCGCCGATGCCGGTCTGCCAACGCTGCACCGAGGTGCCGCGGGCTTCGGTGATCGGTCGTGCGGCCCGGGCACCGGTGACGGCGACCGCGGACGTGCCCCGGGTGCTCGCCGACGCCGCAGAGCTGTCCTCGACGGTGCCCCAGGTCTGGCACTCACCGCACCGGCCGACCCACTTGATGCTGGTCCAGCCGCACTCGGTGCAACGGTAGAGGGACTGCGGGCGCGCCATGTCGTCGAGGCTAGGCCGTACGGCCGACATCACCGGCGCGGTCGCCCGGCTCGTCCGGTCCGCCGTGTCCGCCTGACTCGTCGCCGTCGTCGGGTACCGCGATGGACCCCGTCATCCGGTGGCGCAGGCGCTCGACCGGTCCCGGAGCCTGCCGTGAGGCGTGGTCGAGCGCTTCGGCGCCGTCGGTGTCCTGCTCGGCGCGGGCGTTCGCGACCGCGCCGGCTTCGCGACCGAGGTTCTCGGCCTCGCGCACGGACAGGTAGTGCCGGATCGCCGCCACGGTGTCGACCCTGGCGTCGACCGCCGGCTCGAACGCGCTCGCCCAGACCTCGTAGCCGCGGTCGTTCGGGTGGAAGAGGTCGCCGTAGCTGTTGAAGAAGGTGCGGCGGACACCGACGCGCTTCGTGATGGTGTGCAGCGGCGCCACCGTCAGCCCGAACTCGTCGGCCACCCGGTGCACGATCTCGTTTGCCACCGCCACCTTGCGCTCCCGGTCCGGCACGAACATGCACGGCAACTCGGCCACCACTGCGTGCGAGGGGACCGCGCCGTAGATCGCCCGGATGTTCCGCTCGAACTTGTCCGGGTCGAAGTCGGCGATGTCGTTCGCCCCGATCGACACCGTGCAGATGTCGGGCGCGTAGTGCCGGAGCTTCGGCAGCTGGTCACGCTTCGCGCCCCACGTGGTCGAACCGGAGACGCTGAGGTTCACCACCCGCACGGACATGTGCGAGCGGTGCCGGATGCGCCGGGTCAGGAGCCCCACGTAGCCGCGGCCGGGGGCGGTCGCGCCGACGCCCTGCGCTGCCGAATCACCGATCGCCACGTAGAGCAGCTGCCCCTCGTGCTGCTGTCGTTCCCGCCACCAGTCGGCGTGGATCGGGAGCATGTCGACGACCCGTTGCGCCGCTGCCCGTTGGCCCTTCACACCAGCGCGGGCACCGAGGGCTGCGGCACCGACGACGCCGAGGCTGCCGACGACGGAGGTGAGGAGTGCGATGAGCGTGCGGGTTCTCATGCCGTGGACGGTACGCCCGCCGGTCGTACCCGAGACGAGGGGGACCTGTGGGTGTGGGGAGAGCCCTGCAGGTGACCGCCTGTGGAGGGCGATCCGACCCGGGGTGTCATCACGGGCCTCCTGGATCGTGTAAACTCTTTCCCGGTACCGTGTCCGAGCGGCCGAAGGATCATGTCTCGAAAACATGTGTGGGGGTAACTCCACCGTGGGTTCAAATCCCACCGGTACCGCCAACGCGAAGAGCCCCAGATCCCCGTCACGACGGGCATCTGGGGCTCTTTCGCTTCGCCCCGGCGGCTTTGCCGGTAACCAGGCGGTAACGGAGCTTCTCGTGGCAGGTGTGAGCCACCGCAACCTCAGGGCGTCCCCAAAGCTCTACTGTTCCCGTGCCGAGCCGTCTATCTGGTTCGTCGCCCTCGTGCCGGGTATGCCCCGGTCCATGAATGAGTGTGCGTCATCTATGCTCGCATGGGCAAGGTCGGCCGCTGGCGTCGACAGTGGGGGCGTTCTTGATCTACCGCCTGTGGCGACGACCGCGTGTGCTGGATGCGAGAGTGACGAAAACTCTTCGGCACTGAAACGTTTGTCTAGCTGCTAGCGAGTCGTCGCGGCGGCAATGCTAAATCGTTCCGCGAGGAATTGTGGTTCGTGATAGGCATGAGGAACGCATTTTTATGTCTTAATTCTGGGAGGGGAAGCGGTTTGATAACAAAGCGGCGCGGTAAGGGGTTCTGGAAGACGGGAGCGTCAAGCAAGGAGGCCATCTCTGACCGTTTGGTTGAACTACTTCCCGCAGATGGCACTCCTCGAACCAACCGAGAACTCCGAGAGGCCCTCGGCCTGTCTGACTCCGAGTACTGGGCGGCTCGTAATTCTTTGCTTGAGCAGGGCGTTGTCACAAAGCTCTCCGGGAGGGGTGGGCGTACGGCACTCGTTCCGCGGGAGCAAGATTCCCGGCCGGTCGAAGGGAGGCAGTGGCTCCGTGGTACGGCATTCGTGCTGCTCATCTTGGCGGCGGTGGTTCTGGCTATTGCCGCCTGGTACCTTCTGTTTCAGCGCGCGAACACCAACTGGCTGTGGAATGGTTTGGGATTGGTGTTTGGTGCAGCAACGGTCGCGGCGGCGGGCGTTGCGTTGCTCATTTTTGTAGTACAAGAAGAAACCGCTCGTTTGGAAGGCGGCAACCAGGCGACGCTGTTGCGTAAGCTGAGTTTGCTCACTCAGCGGTCGGTCGACTATTCATCGACGGTGGCCGCGGGCTTCGACGAGCTCAAGACTACGATGAACGAGGCAGTACGGGCCGATCTGGCGTCTCCAGAGTTACCTACAGCGGAAGACGCTTCGGGCCAAGCGGGTGCACCCGAGGGGGACGAACCGGCCGAGGGTATAAAACTCTCATTGCTTGAAACTGAGGATGGTCGATATTACCGTCCAGGCGACGTTCCATTGTTTGTCATTTCGGACCTCGTGCGTTGGTGGCAGCAAGGCGGGCAAGTGGGGCGGTGGACGGTCTCAAGGCTGTCGGGTGGGTTCCGAGCTTGGAACAAGTCTCGAACTACGCAAGGTGTTCCTTGGGTTCTGACGTTCCAAGATGAAAAGGGCGTATCGAGAAGCTTCCGTTTATCGTATAGCGGCGCAAAGAAGGGGAAGCCACGCGTTAGCGAGCTCTCTGAAAAGGGTGGTTGGAACTCTCCTCCCGATGGTATTTGATCGGAGCAGTTGAAGGCGTGCTGTCCCTGGGTCTTAATATACGGATTCTCCTACCCGGGCCTACGCCGAGAAGTTGTGATAAGTGCCATTACCGTTGGTGTGAGTCGCATCACTTGAAGTGACCTGATACTGAGTATGCCTGCGGATGCAGGCAGCCGCTGAGGCAGTCGATCTCTGCGAGAATCTCGCCATGACAGATCCTCGGCAGTCGGGCCGGTGTCGGTTACTGCAGCGGCGAGGTCCTTGCGTATTGCCTGTAGGTAGACGGCATCGGGTGGGAGGGCCTCGTAGCGGGACTTCTTACGCGGACGCCTTAACGTCCAATCGGCTTCGAGCGCTTCGATGCGTAGCGGTGTGGCTTCCTCTCCGTCTACGGGTTGGCGTTCACCGCCGTCGTGCTGCTCTGACGGAGGGGTGCGCGTGAACGGAACTGCTCGAGCGCGGTGCCGATGGCAGCGCTGTCCGTCGTGTGCGTCCGCCCGTCGGGCTTGGGCGGCGTGGGCCGCGGGTACGTCACGACTGCGGCGTCGCCGCGCAGCGCGGTGCGTGCCGTCACCTGTGATCGCCCTGAACTCCCGATGAGCGGCCGGGAGGGTCCTGGGCTGTCTTCGTCATCGACGGCGAGCGGGCACACATCATCGAACCTCGTCGAGCGCGCCCCCTTCAAGCGATAGCGTTCGATCCGAGCGGCTTCCTGGACGACGGCTCCGTCGCCCAGTGGCATCGGGCTGCTGCGCCTCTGCCCGCGGATGAGGGCAGGTGCCAGAGCGCCGGCAAGAGGCGCATCGGCCATGCTGAGAGACCTGACAGCAGCCGTCTAAGGCACAGATCGTTCTGTACACGATGCTACGGTTGCGTTTGCGAGCCGTTCACCTTCTGTTCATGTCGTGGCAACCGGCTCGTCTCGGGGGAGGCGCAGTGGTGCGACCGATCTCTCGACGCTGCGAGAGGAAAGGGGACCTCATGCGAGAGGTAGATCTGGTCGGGGTCGGTTTCGGGCCGTCGAACATCTCGGTGGCGATTGCGGGGCTTGAGCTGCAGCCCGGACTTCGGGTGGAGTTTCACGATGCGAAGTCGTCGTTCGCTTGGCATCCGGACCTGATGTTCCCCGAGGCGGAGATGCAGGTGTCCTTCCTCAAGGACCTCGTCTCCATGCGCAATCCCCGTAGTGCCTTCTCGTTCCTTGAGTACCTGCGGGCGAAGGGGCGCCTGCCTGACTTCATCAACCTGCGCACCTTCTACCCGTCCCGCACGGAGTTCAACGACTATTACGCGTGGGTCGCCGACCAGTTCAGCGACCGTGTGCGGTGGGGAAGCCGGGTCGTGGGCATCGTCGCAGCGGCAGGCGGCCGCTTGGACGTCACGACTCGAGACGAGACAACGGGGCTCGAGCAGACGGTCCGGACGAAGAACCTGGTGGTGGCAGACGGAGGAACGCCCTATCTGCCCGAGGGCACGGCCACCGGCGACCGGCTGTTCCACGCGTCGGAGAGCAAACGACGACTGGAACAACAGTTCCCGGACCGACTCGCGCCCTACCGCTTCAACATCGTCGGCGCGGGGCAGACCACCGCTGACCTTTTCGTCTTCCTCAGCAGTCAGTACCCGGAAGCATCGATTACGGTGTCCCTCCGCGGATTCGCAATGCGGCCCGAAGACGACACCCATTTCGTCAATGAGCTGTTCTCCCCCGAGATGCCGGACTGGTTCTACTCGACTTCCGCGGAAGCGCGGGCGCTGGTGCTGCGGGACTACGCGTCAGCCGCCCACTCGGGTGCCAGTTACGACCTCATTCCGCGGATCTACCGAACCCGGTACGAAGCACGGGTCGTCGGGAGCGACCGTTACCGCTTCGACCGCCTCGTCCAGTACGTCGGTGGGGCTTCCACGCCTGAACATGCTGAGGTCCGCTACCGTTCGGTCGAAGACGGGGCGGAGCGTTCGGAGCGTTACGACGCGGTCATCCTCGCGACGGGCTATCGGTACCCGACGCCCCTCCCACTGCTGCAGGGTGCTGCCGACCTGTTTGAAACCGACGACGCCGGTCGGTACCAGCTGAACCGGGACTACAGCGTGCAGACCACCGATCTCAACGGCCCGAAGGTCTTCCTCCAGGGCTACGCCGAAGCAACTCACGGCTTCAGCGAGGTTCTCTTGAGCCTCATGCCTCACCGTGCGGCCGAGATCATCGAGAGCGCCACAGAGGCGTCCGCGTCCCTCGGACTGCCTGAGCCGGTGGCCTGAGGTGGAGAAGGATCAGACGTGGGAACTGGTCTTGGCTGCCGTGGTGGTGGACGAGACCAGAGACGTCGTCACCGAAGCCGGCCGATCAACTGAGACCTGGGCTAGCGCGATCGCCGTCGAACTCGGCGCACTCGGCGTCGAGGTCGCGGTCGCCTCGACGCGAGACCTCCCGGGGAGTGCACAGGTCTCGGTCGCCCGCATGCCGGAAGGAACCGTCTGGGAACACTCGGAGGTCGAAGGGCGTGAGGGGTCCGTGAGTCATCGGGGTGTGCTGATCGCGCCCGATCGTTCACTGGTGGGCCGGTGGTCTTGGTCTGCCCGCGTTCCTGACGTCGAGGTGGTGACCACCGTCCAAGACGCGTTGCTCGCGCACTGGGCGGCCGGCTGCGGACTCGGCATTGCCTGCGTTTCGGACCGGTACCGTCCCGGTGCGGATTCGGCCCTCATCGCCAGGGTCGAAACCGACGGAGGGGCATTCGTCGCGAAGGTCGGCCCGACCGACATCGTCTCTTCCGAGGTCGCCTTCATGAGCCGTGTGGGGGACGAGCTCGGAAAGGGCCCCTCGCTGTTTCCGACCATTGCAGGCATGATCGTGGACCCGCCGGTAGCGGTGGTCTTCATGGACGCCGCTCGCCCAGCAACACTCGACGAGGCGCTGTTCGCAGACGACGACCGCACCGAACTGAACGCCGAGAGCGACACGATCATCGCCCCCTTCATCGAGGCACTCGCATCGCTGCACGAAACGACGGACGCTCCTGGTGAGCCCTTCGTCGCCAAGTACGTGTACCAGGAGCGGTTCGAGACGATCCCACAGCATCCCGGATTCGAGCAGGCCGCTCGGCGAGCGTTCCCCGAGACCAACCTCGACACGCTGCTGGCGAATCCGTGGATCGGTCCGGACGGCGAACGTCTCCGAGGCCTCCACGAATTGGTGCCGATGCTGCGCCGAACTGCGGCCATCATGCCCGTACGGAACAGCATCGTGCACGGTGACCCGCACCTGAAGAATCTGCTTCAGAATGAGAGTGGTGAACCCGTGTTCATCGACCCGCGGACAGTTTGGGACGGCAATCGCCGACCTGATGAAGGGCGCGGCGATCCTGCGTACGACTTCGCGACCTTGTTCCACAGCGTCTGGCCGATGAGCGCAGTACTTCGAGCGGTCGAGACCGGCTCGGATCGGACACCGTTCCACGCATTCGATGTCCAAGACGGAACGGTGCGTTTCCAGGGGGCCCCGCCTGACTCGGAACGGATCTCTGCGCTTGAGGATCGCCTCGTGAAACGCATCGCGTCGATCGGGGAAGTGGACCTCGATGTCGCGAGAGCTCGGCTCTTGATCGGCGCCGCCAACGCGTTGATTGGGTGGCTTCGGTACCCCGAAGCACTACCGAGTCGAAACAGCTGGGGAAGCACGATGGTCGGGACGCTCTGGTTCCTGGAACGCGGCCTGGGCGCTCTGGATCGAAACACATCCAATAAGGAGTCCGTCCATGCATGAGCGTGAACCCGGCGCCGGCGCCGGCGTCATCGTCCTCATCAACACCGGAAAGGTCGAGGCCCTTAGCCGCTTGACGGAGCACGTCCCAGCAGGTTCGGTGCATGTCATCACTGAGGTGGCGTACCGCGACCTGTACCCCGGATCGACCCCACTGCACTTCGTTCACGACGTCGGCGACGCGGCCGCCGTCCTGCAGATAGTCCTCGAACTGGCTGCTGAACACGGCGTCCGGGCTGTCGTGTCGCCATCGGAACGGAGCATGCCGGCTGGCGGCTTCGTCCGGAGCATCCTCTCCCTCCCCGGCGTGCCATTCGAGACCGCGAACCTGCTGACCAACAAGGTCGCCATGAAACAACGCCTGCTCGCTGCCGGCGTCCCGGTCGCCCCGTTCCGCGGCGCTGTCGGTGCCGAGCAGTTACGTGCGGCAGCCCAGGAGCTCGGGTTCCCGGTGATCGTGAAACCCGCCTTCGGAACCGGTTCGATGAACACACACGTGCTCGAGTCCGAAGCGGACCTCGACGCACTGCTGGACGCAGAGTCGGCCGGGGTGTTGGTGGATCCTCCCAAGCTCCTCGCCGTGGAGGCCTTCCTGCCCGTCCGGCAAGAGATCACCTGCGACGGCGTGATCATCGACGGCGAGGTCCGCTTCGCGATCGCTTCGCAGTACCACGCACCACTTATCGGGGGTATCGGAACGATGGTGGGTGCCTCGACCATCAGTTCCACTGACCGCCGCTCCGGCGAGGTCCGAGCACTCCACGAGCGGGTGGTGAGCGTTCTCGGTGTGCGAGACGCTGTCACACACATGGAGGCGTTGGTGACCGACGACGGAATTCTCCTCGGGGAGATCGCCTGCCGCCCCGGGGGTGCAGGCGTGGTCGACAGCGCGCGACTCTCGACTGGGGTCGACCTGTGGGAAGCTTTCATGCTGCTGTCACTCGGACGCCCGGTCTCCTTCACGGCTGACGGGTCCCACCCGGCGATGTTGATGTGGACGAGCCTCCCGACGGAGCCCGGGAGGGTTGTTGCACTGTCCACAGCCGAGGACTTCGCGAACATCGACGGCGTTCGACTCGTGGACATGCACGCCTCTGTCGGAGACACGATCAGTTCGCGCATGCACAGCTCGTCGACAACCGGGATCGTGTTTCTCGACGTCCCGGACACATCGGCGGCGACCGTGAACGACCGGATCCGACAAGTCCGGGCGGCGTACCGCCTAGAAGTTGAACGAATCCCGGACCGGAAGCCTGCGGAGGCCCTCGTATGACCAGTCGTGACGATCTCATCGGCCGGCGGCTACCCACCCAGTCATTCGAGTCAACGTCCGGCGGTCTTCTCGACCTTGGATCGAATGAGGGCGCTCATCGTGTCGTCTTCGTCTATCCGAGGACCGGCGATCCTGCAGAATCGGACTCACCGGCGTGGGCTGCGATCCCGGGGGCGAAGGGGTGCACTGCCGAGGCATGCTCGTTCCGGGATCTCCGCGACGAGTTCGCTGGCATCGGGTGGGATGTGGTGGGGTGCTCCACCCAGACGACTGACTATCAGCTCGAGGCTGCATCCCGCCTGCATCTGCCGTACCCGTTGGTCAGTGACACGGGACTGGTGCTCCGCGACGCACTCGGACTTGCCACGTTCGAGTTCGAGGGTTCCGTGCTCTACCGGCGTGTGACGCTCTTGATCGTCAGTGGCGTCGTCGTCGACGTGCTAGTTGCCGATGACGATCCCTCGCACCACGTCGAAGACGTTCTCCGAGCCGTCCACCAAATGGGAGGAGCCGCGTGACGCGGGTTCTCGTCGTAGCTGGCACTCCAGCACTCGAGGCCCGGATCGCGGACCGCGGGTACGAGCTCGCCGTCGTGGTGGACGGCGAGAGGGAACACCTGGGGCAGGTCCTCGCCCGAATCGAGGCGGATGAGCACGATATCGTCGAGCGAGTTCGACGTTCCCATGATCAGGAGCCGTTTGCGGCGGTTCTCTCGCTCACCGAGACCGGGCTGGTCCTCGCAGCTCGGCTAGCGAGCGAGCTCGGAGTGATCGGTAACCCGCCGAGCGTCGGGACGACGCTCCGCGACAAGGCGGCGATGCGAGCGCGCTTGGCAGCTGACGGACGCTTCGCGGTGAGGAGTTGGAACGTCGACGGTCGAGCGGATCTCGAGGCTGCAGCGGACGAGGCCGGCTCGCCGCTCATCGTCAAACCCGTGAGCGGATCGGGGAGCGTCGGGATCCTGCGCCTGGAGAGTAACAACCACCTCGCGGAGGTCTGGGACCGGATGACGGACACCGGGGACGGCCCGTGGATCGTGGAGGAGTTCCTCGACGGTCCGGAGTTCAGCGTCGAAGGCTTCACCGTCGAGGGGACGCACCATGTCGTGGCCGTGACCGAGAAGCAGACCGACGCAGAAACGTTCGTCGAAGTCGCTCACGTCATCCCAGCCCGGATCACTGATGCCGATCGATCGCTGATGGTCGACTACGTCCGCGAGTTCTTGACGCTCGTTGGTTTCCAGACCGGGCCATCGCACACTGAAGTGAAACTCACCAACCGTGGCCCGCGGATCATCGAATCGCATGATCGAATCGGGGGCGACAAGATCCGTGACCTCGTTCGGATGTCCACAGGAGTCGATCTTCTCGAGCAGACGATCAACACAGCGCTGGGTGGGTCCCCCGACCTTCGGCCCAGCCGATCGTCAGCAGCTGCCGTCCGTTTCATTGTCGCGTCCGCTGGCAACGTGGCCGGGATCACGCTGCCCTCGACGCCCGCCGACGCGGAGATTGTCGTCACCGTCGCTGTGGGTGACCGCGTCCCACCTGTGCTCACGTCTGATTCTCGGGCGGGTCGTGTCGTCGTCGCGGCGGCGAGCGCGGATGAGGCCGCGGAGCGAGCAGAGCGGCTTGCCCGAGCTGTGCGCATCACGGTCGAGTGATGGGCGCACGGCCCCGCGCCACGGTCGACCGCGCGTTCGGGCATTTTGCCTGGAGCCAATCCGCTTCGCAGATGGCCGCTCGTGTGGGCGAGGCCGCGATGCCGCTGATCGCTCTCGCCATGCACATCCCGAACGCGCAGATCGGGCTCATCTCCTTCGCTCAATTCTTGCCGGTGATGCTCTTCACGTTGCTGTTCGGGGCCTGGATCGACGGCACATCGAAATCGACTCCGATGCTCGTCGGCCATGCGGGTCGGGCAATGGTGTTTGGGATCCTCGGCTGGCTTGCGGCGATCGACCAACTCGGATTGCCGGTGCTGCTCGCGGGTGTGTTCGTGGCGGGGACGTTCACCGCGGCGTTCGATGTCGCCGTTCAAGGGATCGTTCCGCAACTCGTTGCACCGAGCCGGCTGATCGCGGCGAACGGTCGCGTGCAACTCACGTACTCCGTAGCGCAGGTCGTGGGGCCGTCCCTGGCTGGCTTCCTCGTGGGGCTCAGCCAGCCGTTCGTCGCGCTTCTCGTGATCGCAGCCACGTACGCAATTGCCTGCGCCGTTTTCGCCCCGGCACGAGCCGCATCGCCCCGACCGGAACGGACCGGAGGCTCTCGGCCGAACGTCTTCGGACGTCTGTGGGAGGGAATCCGGTTCAGCTTCAGCGATCGGGTGCTCGTCCGTCTCCTCGCTGCGGGGACCGCATTCAACCTGCTCGAACAGGCGCTCATCACTACTTTCCTGGTGTACGGGAATCGTGAACTCAACCTCAGTGCGAGCATGTTGGGTTTGCTCCTTGCCTCATCTGGGGCGGGAGCTGTTCTCGCAGCAGCGATCATGCGCGGCCGTGGCCCGCGGCGCCCCACGGCGACGATGCTCGGGTGGATGGGTGCCGCCACCCTCGCACCCCTCCTGTTGATCACCGTCAGTGGGCACTCCGTCACGAGCGGATCAACCATCGTGGTTGTCTTCTTCACATACGGTGCCGGGCTCGTCGTCTACAACGTCATCGCGGTATCAGTGCGCCAGCACCGAGCGTCCGCCGACATGCGAAGCCGAGTCGGAGCCGTCTACCGCTTCTTCGCATACGGTGCGCTCGGCTTCGGCGGTCTGCTTTCGTCGGCCCTGATTGCCACTTGTGGGCCGCGTTGGGCGCTCATCACCATCGTCCTCGCGATGGCAGCAGGCACGATCATCTACGCAACACAGCTGTGGTCCGTCAGAAAGGACCTCGACAAGACGTTGAATCACATCGGTCCGCAGCTTCCTTGACCGGCCATCCGGTTGTCGTGCGCGAAGGTGCACCGACTGACCTCACCCTTGCCGCGATGAACACGAGAGCCGATGAACGTGAGAAGCAGCGCAGATTCAACCGCTCCGACCGCCACCGACTCCGTCCTCCAAGTCAGTCCCCATGTCGCCAGGTGGGGTTCGTCTGCGGTCAACCGACGCCGGCGCAACGCGTCACGCTCCTCGGCTGTCGGACCGCCGTGGCGCACAGGGATAGAGCCGTCACACAGCGGCCTACGCCGGTACCGATTGTCAAGGCGCGTGGCGTCGGTGTTCCGAGAGCTCGTGGAACTCGGTACCCGACGACGTAGCGCGCATGAACTCCGACCTCTGCGGAGCGGACAGCGTGATGCAGCACCATCGCGCGCGAGTCCGACAGCGCGGCGACCGATGCTGATCAGGACTGACCAGGGTTTCCTCTGAGGAGGGAAAATCGAGTCAGACCCAGGTGAAACCCAGCTGGCAGCGGCAGACCAAACACCGCGGATGCCCATGAACTCCGGCCTCCGCGCGACTTGCAAACGACCCGCCATCCAGAAGAGCCTCAGATCCCCGGTCAGACGGGGAGCTGAGGCTCTTCTGTTGTTCGGCGATGGACCCGGCGTGGTTCCGTCGTGACCAGCAGCAGCGAGTACGGCAGCGATTCACGCAGGTGCCACTTCCGGTTCACGCGCCTGCGCCACGCTTCTGCTTTGTGTCACCGAATCGTGTGACCACGCTTCGAGTGGAGAGAACGCCATGCGCCGGTTCCTGATCGCTGTTCCGAGACGTCGGGCCCGCACGGTGATGGGGGTCCTGGCGGTGGCGTGCGCCGTGTCCTTGATCGCTCCGGCGGGCGCATCTGCGGCGACATCGCGGACCGCGCCGCGTCCAGGCGCCTACGGGTACTTCGTGGGCACCTACAAGACGAACACCCCTGCGGCCACGACGCCGGAGACGAACGCCGCGACCGGGGTGCTGTCGCAGTTCGGCAACCTGTGGCGCCCGGGATCGTCGTGGGACAACGGCGTCGCCACCAGCGCTGCAGCGCAGCGGATCCTGGACTCGAACATCGCGCAGGCAGCGCGGACCACGCAGACCCGCACGGATGCGCAGGGGCACGAGGCGTACCTGATCGACCGACGGAACCAGAGCTACTCGGCCATCGCGGGTTTCGGTGACCTGTCCGACGCGGTGCGGACCGCGACGAACGCGGGCACGACGATCCCCGACGAGATCCCGGCGGACGCCACGACGAAGCAGTACGTCGACCAGGGCAACGCGAAGGGCTCGTGGGCGGACACCGATTCGGAGCTCGGCGACGTCGTCCAGCTGGTGAACACGCTGCGGGGCGACTACTCCTCTGCCAGCAACGCGAAGAAGTACTACCAGTACCCGCGGCCGTACCGGCAGAGCCAGGACGTCAAGGTGCTGCCGCAGCTCGTCCCCGAGAAGTCCCCGACGCCCGCCACCGACGGCGGCTTCCCCAGTGGACACACCAACGCCGGCTACCTGGCATCTCTGGCCTTCGCGTACGCGTACCCGGAGAAGTACACCGAGCTCCTCACCAACGGCTCGGAGATCGGCAACAGTCGGATCGTCGCGGGGATGCACTCGCCGCTCGACGTCATGGGCGGACGGGTCCTGGCGACTGCGCTGGCAGCGGCCGTCCTGAACGACCCGGCCAACACGCAGCTCGAGCAGCAGGCGCACCAGCAGGCGGAGAAGGTCCTCGCCGCAGCCGGCCCGAGCGCGGTCGATCGGTACGCGGACTACGCAGCGGACAAGAAGGACTACCGCGGGCGTCTGACGTACGGGTTCACGCGCACCGGCGCGAAGACCACCCCGGCCACGGTGCCGAAGGGTGCTGAAGCGCTCCTGCGGACCCGCCTGCCGTACCTCAGCGACGCCCAGATCCGAGAGGTGCTCCGGACGACCGCGCTGCCGTCGGGCTACCCCCTGCTGGACGATGCGGAAGGGTGGGGGCGACTCGATCTGTTCTCGGCAGCGTCCGGCTACGGAGCGTTCGACAGTGCGGTCTCGGTCTCGATGAACGCCGCCGACAAGGGCCTGAACGCCGCCGACACCTGGCGCAACGCCATCGGCGGCACCGGGTCGTTGACGAAGCGCGGCACCGGCACCCTCGCCCTCGCCGGCTCGAACCGCTACACCGGGGGCACCATCGTCCGCGGTGGGACGCTGACCGCCAACTCCGCTGCTGCCCTGGGCAAGGGGTCGGTGACCACTGTCTCCGGCACGCTCGCCGATGCCAGCACCAGGGTGATCCGAATCGGCGGCAACCTGACGCAGCGCTCGCACGCCGCACTGTCGCTGAGCGTCTCCGGGTCCCGTCCAGCCATGCGCGTCGATGGCACGGCGTCGTTCGGCGGGACGCTGCGGGTGCACGTTGCCAAGGGCACGGCCGTGGCGAACGACGTGGTCCTGATCACGGCGGACCGGATCGCGAAGGGCTCGAGCTTCAGCAGGGTCCGCGTCGCCGGCCTGCCCGCCGGGTACAAGCCCGTGTTGGAGCGCCACGGCAACGAACTGCACCTCGTCAACGCCAACGCGACGAAGCACGGCCACGGCCGGGGCCACGGCGCCGCCTGAGACGGAGCGCGTCAGGCGACTCTCCGGGGCCGGTGGCCACGGCGGGCTGTGCTCAGTCCGCCCCGTCACCGAGGCCGAGCAGCAGCTTCCGGAGGAGCCCGGCCAGCTGCTGCTCCTCGTCGCTGCTCAGCGTGCCGAGGAGCTCCCGTTCGTTCTCGACGTGCCGGGCCAACGCTGCGTCCACCACCGTCAGCCCGTGATCGGTCAACGTGACCAGCACGCTGCGTCGGTTCGAGGGGTCGGTCTGCCGCGTGACGAAGCCCTTCGCGACGAGCCGGTTCAAGCGGTTCGTGACGGCCCCGGAGGTCACCATCGTCGAGGCGAGCATCTGTCCGACGGCCAGTCGGTGCGGTGATCCCGCACGTCGGAGGGTCGCGAGGAGGTCGAACTCGCCCGGCAGCAGGTCGTGCTCGGCGAGGACGGCACCGACCCTGCGGTCGAGGATCGCTTCGGCGCGCCCGATCCGCCCGATGACGGCCATCGCGCGGACGTCGAGGTCTGGTCGCTCCCGGCTCCACTGGGCCAGGACTCGATCGACGGCATCCTCCATCGGAGCACTCCTTCACGCTGAACTGTTTGACGCGAGCCTATCGGGGCCATAATGTCTCAACGTTGAGAAGTTCAGCCTGAAGGAAACACGGTGTGCAGATGACCGACCGCTCCCGATCCACGTCCGCGTCGGCCGGCATCACGCTCACCGCGGCCGTGGCGCCGATCGTCTGGGGATCCACCTACGTGGTCACCACGGAGCTCCTGCCCGCTGATCACCCGATGACGGCGAGCGTCCTGCGTGCACTCCCCGCCGGTCTGCTGCTGCTCGCGCTCCGGCCGGGAGTCCCACCGCGGGGCTGGCGCCTCCGGACGTTCGTGCTCGGCATGCTCAACATCGGGTGCTTCTTCCCGCTGCTGTTCGTCGCGGCCGACCGGTTGCCGGGAGGCCTGGCGGCCATCGTCGGTGCGCTCCAGCCGCTCGTCGTCGTGGCACTGACCGTGGCGCTGCGGTGGGGGCGGCCCGCGATCGCCCACGTGGTGTGGGGCGTCGTGGCCCTGGTGGGCGTCGCGCTCGTCTCCCTCAGCGGAGATGCGGTGTTCGACGTGCTCGGGCTCGGGGCGGCGGCGCTCGGGACGGTGTCCATGGCGTTGGGGCTCCTGCTCACTCGTCGGTGGGGCACCCCGGAGGGCACGCACCCCCTGACCTCGACCGCATGGCAACTCATCGCCGGGGGAGTGGTGATCGCCCCGCTCCTCCCGTTCGTCGACAGCGGACCGTGGGAACCGACCGCCGCCGGGTACGTGGGGTACGCCTGGCTCACGCTGGTCGGTGGGGCCCTGGCCTACAGCGTCTGGTTCCGAGGCGCACGGGCGCTGCCGTCGGCCCGGATCGCGTTGCTGGGCGTCCTCAGCCCGTTGACCGCTGCGGTGCTCGGGTGGGTCGTCCTCGGCCAGGCGCTGTCGCCGCTGCAGATCGTCGGCTTCGTCGTCGCGCTCCTCGGCTCCCTCGGCGGGCAGCTCGGGCCTCCGAGCCGGGGCCCGCAGAGCGGGCGGCCACGAGGTCGCAGCACCGGGACCGGGGAAGACGACCTCGACGGCTACGTCGTGAGGATGTGATCGCGGTACCACTCCGCGTCGGTCGGCAGCGGCTGGAACGGCTCTGGCGCGGGGACACCCGCTGCTCGCCAGAACGCCGACCCGTCGAACCAGTTGTCGACTTCGAGCATCGAGCGCTGGTGATCGCTCAGGCGCGGCAGCGGTCCGCGCGGTTCGGCGGAGGTCAGGACGTGTTCCCGGACCCACTCCACGATGGCGCTGACCGGGATCGGCGTCGGCGCGTCCGCATGCAGGACCAGGGGCCCGATCGGCGTCGCGTGGGCGCTCGCCGCGATGCCGACAAGGCCTTCTGCGAGGTCACGCACCCCGACCGCGGACACGACTGCCTGCCAGGTCGAGGTCTCGTCGTTCGACCCTGCGGCGATGCGTGCGATCGTCGGCACCGCCCAGCGATCGCCAGCGCCCCAGACGATGTTCGGGCGGACGATGATCGCGCCGGCCTCGGCAAGGATCTGTTCGCCCTCCGCGCGAGCGCGGCTGACCGGCGACGACGTGTGCGGTGTAGCAGTGCCCGAGGCTCCACGATGCGGTCCGATCCCGGTGACCGCAGCCGTCGACACGGCGATGACGCGGTCCACGCCGGCGGCGCGTGAGGACCGTACGAGAACCCGGGTCGCATCGACGTTCGCTGCACGGATCGCCGCGGATGAGCCGGAAACCGCCGAGACGCAGTGCACGACCGCATCGACCCCCTCGAACGCTCGTCGTCGTCGACCTTCGTCATCGAACGTGGCATGATCCAATGCCATCGACTCGATCCCGCGCGCCCTGAGCGCCGAGACGACGTGCCGACCGATGAATCCCGTGCTGCCGGTGACGGCAACCCGTTTCGCGCCCGTCGGTCTGGTCGCTTCCCGACGGCCGTCAGCTACGATCGACATCAGATGAGCACCAGGACCGAGCCGACGCAGGAGCGGGCGCTGCAGACGCGGGCCGCTGTCGTCCGCGGTGCAGCCAAGGTGTTCGAGCGCCGAGGGTACGCGGGCGCTTCGCTCGACCAGATCGCGG
Source organism: Curtobacterium poinsettiae (assembly GCF_047226435.1). Classification (NCBI taxonomy): domain Bacteria; kingdom Bacillati; phylum Actinomycetota; class Actinomycetes; order Micrococcales; family Microbacteriaceae; genus Curtobacterium; species Curtobacterium poinsettiae. The sequence goes on from NZ_CP178434.1 coordinate 186,468, forward strand.
ACGAAGCCGGAGTGACCCGCGGCGCCATGTACTTCCACTTCCGCTCCAAGGAAGAGATCGCAGACGCGGTCATCGTGGAGCAGCACCGGGTCGCGCGAGTCGACGCAGAGGTGGCCATCGCGAAGGCGTCTTCGGCCTTCGAGGCCATGATCCGCATGTGCACCGGTCTTGCCCGCCAACTGGTCAGCGACGGGGTCGTCAGCGCTGGTATCCGCCTCACCACCGACGGCTCAGCGAGCTCGCTCTCCAACGTCGCGCCGTACCGTGACTGGATGGCGACGTTCGAGAACCTGATCGCCTTGGCCGTGGAGCAGGGCGATCTGCGGCCCGACATCGATTCCGTACGGCTTGCCCGTTTCGTCGTTCCGGCGTACACAGGGGTGCAGTTGGTGTCCGACACCCTGCACGATCGGCAGGACCTGTTCGAGCGCGTTCGTGAGATGTGGGAGATCCTGTTGCCCGGGATCGTCGTGCCCGAGCGATCGGACTCGTGCTCGGCAGTGCTCTCGCTCATCCGGCGCTGACCTCGACGAGCGCCGCCTCCGATGTTGCCCTCGATGCTGCGCGGCGCCCGATGATCGACGTCCGGATCTCCCCACTTTGCTCGAAGCGCACGAGCCAGTCATCGCGATGCCGCTCGACGACGATCACGCACGGCTCGTCCAACTCCACGACGGCGTCGAACACCGCATCGAGGCCGGCCAGCGCCGGACCCCCGTCAGCTCGGATCGCTTGACGGGCCGCTTCGATGAGGAGCATCCCCGGAACGTGATCGAGCGGATGATCGAAGAAGGCCGTCTCCGCGGTGTTGACGACGAGCATCGAGACTCCGGGTCGCGGAGTCGGGGCGATCACGTCGAGTGTGTCTCGCCCCGGACCAGAACCGTTGACGACCAGCGGTGCGGTGCGGCCCCGACGTGTCCTGGCGTAGGTCCGCTGATCGAGGATGCGCGCGCTGGCGTTCCCCCGGGCGACCTCACCGTCGGCGTCGCGAATCACGGCCTCGACGACGAACGACGCGAGCCCGCGCGCCGAGCGACGGAGTTCCGTCGCTCGGATGGTGACGGCGAGATCCGGCCCCACCTCGTTCATCACCCGGTTCACGGTGGCGACCTGCATGGCCCCCATCAGGAAGGCGTCCCCGGCAGGGACTTCGTACTCGGTGTGCGCGAGGAAGATCGTGACCTGTCGGACCGTCTCCGCGACGAGGGAGACGTCGACGTCGGTAGATCTCCCGAAGAGGCGGTGGTTGCGGGGCCACTGGGCTCCTGCGATGAACGTGTCATCGCCCAGGGCGTGCGCTTCGGTGACGAGGACGTCGGACAGCGCCCGGCGATGGACGAGGCGCCCTGGCACGAGCTGTGCGTGGGTGAGGAGTGGTGCTTCTCCGACAGGCATGATGGCGTTCCGTTCTTCTGTGGCGCTCCGGACACGGGATGCGGGGTGCGAGTGCACGACGCCCGCGCCGGGTCCCACGGCGCGGGCGTCGACCGGCCGAGGTCAGCCGGGGGAGTCGAGTCGGTCCATCACTGCGTGACGACGACCGGGGCGGTCGACGTCGGGACGTTCCGGGTGCGTCGGATCGATCCGACGGCGAGCACAGCGACGCCGACCACGGCGAGACCAGCACCCGCCCAGAGGGGCGAGGTGAACCCGAGGCCAGCGCCGATGGTCGCGCCGCCCAGCCATGCGCCGATCGCGTTGCCGATGTTGAACCCGGCGATGTTCGTCCCGGAAGCGACCGTGGGAGCGTCCCCCGCGAAGGCCATCATGCGGACTTGCAGGCCCGGAGCGGTGGACAGTCCGACGGTGCCGAGGAGGAGCAGCAGCACGACGGTCGCGATGGCATTCGTCGCGGTGAGCGCGAAGACGACGAGCACGACGGTCAGTACGGCCAGGATCGCGATGAGCGACGGGTTGAGCGCCCGGTCGGCGAGCTTCCCGCCCACGAAGTTGCCGATGAAGGTTCCCACGCCGAACAGGACCAGGAGCCACGGGACGGCGCTCTGGGAGAAGCCGGTGACCTCGGTCAGGGTGAACGCGATGTAGGTGAACGCGCCGATGACGGCGCCGAACGCGAAGACACTCGCTGCCGCTGACACCCACACCTGCGGGCGTCGGTAGACGGCGAACTCAGTCCGGAGGCTGGAGCCGGTCGCACCCGGCGTGATGGGGACGAGTGCGCGGATGCCGACGAGTGCGATGACGCCGATGATCGTGATCGCCCAGAACGTCGACCGCCATCCGAGCTGCTGCCCGAGGAACGTACCGAGTGGCACGCCGAGCACGTTCGCTGCCGTGAGGCCAGCGAACATCAGGGAGATCGCGCCGGCCTTCTTGTTCGCCGGCACCATGTCCGCGGCGACGACGGCGCCGATGCCGAAGAACGCTCCGTGGCACAGCGCGGCGATGACCCGCCCGATGAGGAGCACGGAGTAGTCGGGTGCGATCGCGGACAGCAGGTTCCCGATGATGAAGAGCCCCATCAGTCCGATCAAGACCTTGCGGCGCTCGAGGCGGTAGACGAGCGCCGTGAGCGCGATTGCTCCGACTGCGACGCCGAGAGCGTAGCCGGAGACGAGGTAGCCAGCGACGGGCTCGGTGACCCCGGTGTCAGCTGCGACTTCCGGCAGGAGTCCGACGATGCCGAACTCGGTGAGGCCGATCCCGAACCCGCCGAGGGCGAGTGCGATGAGTCCGATGGGCATGATGCTTCCTTCCGATGGGTGGCAACAGCATTAAACAAGCCAATTGGCCGGTTTTGTCAATCTGAGCACCAATCGCTACTTCAACTGTACGAGTTCACAGAGATCTACCGTGGCTTTGTTTCATCGGCGTAACGCGGCGATGAACTCTCCCGACCTTTCTTGACAAACAAGCCGGTTGGCCGGTTTTGTTCATCTCGGCAGCCGGGGGCTGTCGTATCGCCGAAGAGGGAGAAGGCACATGACCATCGAGAGCACGTTGCCGCCAGCATCAGGTACCAACACGATTCGACCGGTCCCGCTCACGGCGCCGCCAGCGAGGCTCGTCGGCTTCTTCCCGGGGCTCGGCAGCCGATCCGCGTTCCGGGGCGCCGACCAGTTCGCGGCCTCGAGCGCTCCCGTCCGAGCGCTGCTCTCGGAGGCTGCTGCGGCGCTCCATGAACCGCGTGACGCTGACGGCATCCGCTTCGGCGTTTCGATGCCGACCGACCGCTTGCGGCGCCAGGGCCACATCGGTGCCGCTTTCCTGGCCCACAGCCTCGGTCTCGAGCGTCACCTCCGCGAGCGGGCCGCTGCCGCGCACGTCGAGATCGAGTTCACCGCGTACACCGGTGAGAGCTTCGGCATCCTCACTGCCGCAGTGGCGGCCGGTGCCCTGTCCGTGCGGGACGGCATCCGCATCTCGGAGGCCTTCACACCGCTGATGCTGCTCGCATCGGAACAGGACGCACCGCCGATCGAACAGGACGATGCCTTCATCGCAGGCCTTCGGCAGCATCTCCCGCGGTTCGCGCCCGGGGAGCGTCCGGTCCGAGAGCCCGCGCACGTGATCGCCCTGCACGGCGAACCGGAGCACTTGGCCGATCTGCTCGACCACCTGGATGCGACGGTGCCCGTCACCGACGTCGAGATCCACAAGCGCTACTCGTGGCGGCAGATGAACGCGTACGTGCGGACCGGGTACATGGAACGGTTCCGGCAGATGTTCGAACGATTCCCCTTCATCGAGACGGTCGAACTCAAGGAGCCGACGACCTTCCTGGCGCACGCGTCGCGCATGCACGTGGTCCGCGATGCGCTGGCGAGCTGGATGACTCAGCAGGGCATCGTGTTCACGGATCCGCAGGTGCCACTGGTGGCCAACCACCGTGATGCACTGCTGCAGACCGCTGCCGAGGTGCGCGACGCCGTCCTGGCGATGACCGATCGCCCGATGAACTCAGAAGCGACCGTGGCGCGCATCCGCGCCATCGATGCCGACATGGTGTTGGAACTCGGGCCGGGCGGGAAATCCCTCGAACTGCTCGTCGCGAACGGTGCCGAGACCCCTTCGGCGCCCTGGACCGGAACCGCGGACGACGCAGGCTTGTTCGACGCGATCGATCTGTCCGGACGGCTTCGCGCAACGCTCCGTGATCTCCTGACGACGGGGGCGACGCCCGGACCCGTGGAGTTCGACCTCCTCCGCACGGCCTTCCGGACCGCGGCCGGGTCGAGGCTGCACGAACGGTGGATCCGGCGGGTCATCGGAACGGCCATGGACAGCCTCGCTGATCGGCCCCAACGCGACGACCTGATCGGCATCCGTCGGTTCCTCGAGGTGTTCGGCACCACCCATGCCCACCGTGAACACGTCGACGTGGCAGCCGGCGAGATCGTCATCCGTGCGCGCGTCAAGAAGTACCTCACGGGAAGCCCAGAGCAGCTCGGGCACGCTCGAACCGAGCTCGAGGTGCTCGACGCCGACGGGAACGTCTCCGTGCGGGACCTCGCCGCGCCGTCGCACGTCGAGTCGACCGTGTTCCACTTCGAGCACCAGGTCGACACGGGGCCGGAAGACCTCAGCCGAACGGTGCGGCGGCTGGTCCGGGCGCACCCACTCGCCGAACAGATCCACGCGCGTCTCGTGGGCGCCGTCGCACGACCCAAGGTGCTGGGCGACGGATCCGGCCCGGAGCCCGAGCCGATCGGCGCTGTCTGGCGCAACGCTGCCACGGCCCTCGTCGCCCACCGCTCGTCGCTGTTCGAACTCGTGCGGACGTACCGCCCAGCGCTCCTGGCGCAGACCGATCACCACCTGGCCGGCAGCGACAGGTGCGGATGGTTGGTCGCGCTCGCCGTTTCGGGTGCGGTGGACCCAGAGGACGTGGTGCCGTTGGTCGCTCGGTCCCTCCGCGGTGCGCGGAACCCGGATCGTGAGGACGTTCGTCACGACCTGGCGGAACTCGCCGACAAGATCGGGGACGCATCGATCTCGGTGCTCTCGCCCGAGGGCGTTCCGCTCACCACCCGGCGGGAGCTCATCGATGCGACCCGAGCCGTGCTCGTCGAAGGGGCACTCGACGTCCCCGAGCGTCGGATCCAGCTGAACGGTGTCTGCCTCGTCGTGTCCCTCGGTTCGACGCTGCCGAACCACCGTGTCCGTTCGGTCCCGCACCGCGCTGACGTCATCACCGTCCGGTCCCCTGGAGAGATCTGGCACCGTGGAGTCAACATCGACCTCGACGAGGCCGAGGAACGTTCGGCGCTGACCCGATCCCTGGAACACGAACACGTCCTCCGGTACGCGCAGCACCGCAAGATCCTCAGCAGCACCGTGAACGCCTACCTCGAACCTGGTGAGACCGTCGTCGGCTTCGGTGCGGGTGGCAGCGAATCGATGACGGTCTTCGTCGAGCGTGACGGCGCCCCCGGGCGTCGCGTCCGGAAGGTGTTGAGCGATGCGCTCAGCACGGTCAGCTGGGACCCGTCGGGAACCGGAGTGATGCTCCCGCCGTTCGCGAAGGCCCGCAAGCAAGCCGAGTACCTCCAGGCACTCCCGCTGGAGCTCCGACGGGTCTTCCCGACGGTCGGCAACATCACCTCACGCGAGCTCCCTGTTCCCGCGCACGTGGTCGCGGACACGGACGCCTTCCGCGAGGTGATCTACGAGATGACCTACGTCCCGGGGGAGGAAGTGAGCAGGTGGGTGGAGCGCACGAAGCCTCCCGTGGAAGTCGTCAGCCGTGTGTACGAGGCGGTCATCGGCGTTCTGCACCGTGATGTCCATTCGGTTCACCGAGCGCCGGCACCCGGGGGGACGCTCGAGGAGCAGTACTTCCGGAAGATCGAGGAACGGTTGGCGCTCTGTCGGCGCACGGCCCCGCACACGTTCGGTGCGGCGCTGCTGGACACCGAGCACGTGATCGTCGACGGGCAGCGCCTCCGGAACATCGGCCCGCTGCTGAACGCGCTCCGCTCCGATCCCGAGTACCTCGACGTCCTGGAGCCGCGTGTGCACGCGCTCGTCATGGGCGACACCAACACGGAGAACGTCAAGCTCGCCGACACGACACCGTTGCGTCGCGCGCAGGAACTCATCGAGCGTGGTGCTCCGCAGCCGGAGGTCGATGCTGCACTCGCCGCGATCACCGCGGACTCGATCGGGGTGATGTTCCTCGATCCGCGAGCCATCGGCTTCCGCAGCGACGGGGGTGAGACGCGCGACGACCCGATGTACGACAACAAGCCGTGGCACAACTCGATCGGGCACTACGACGAGATGCACTACGAGCAGTTCGACCTCGCGGTCGACGTTGCCGACGACGGCAGCCCGGTCGTGGACGTCCGCTTCCACGACGGCAACCCGTATCAGGTCGCCTACGCCGGGATGGCGAAGCGTTTCGCGCCGGTCATGGCCGCCGTGTACGGGGCGGACGCGCACGGCATGCCCGTGGTGCCGGACGACCCCTACTGGCTGGTGCGGTTCGTCTTCACGATGGGCACGCACTTCACGGCGATGCCACCGTTCCACTTCCTTTCCGAGGTCGACGGCACGCTCGTGGACTCACCGCTCAGTCAGCGTCGACCCATCGCCATCTACGTCGAAGGACTCAAGTGGCTCAACTGGGCAGTCGAGATGCTCGAGGGTTCGAGGACCGAGTTCCTCGGCATCCCGATGCCCGCACTGCCGTACTCGACCCCGAACGGAGACAACCGATGACCGAAACGTCGACGACGTCCACGCCGCGGACTGCGATCATCGATCTCCCGGTCGAGAGCCGCACCATCGCAACGCCGTGGAGTCGGATCGTGCGTGGCATCGGGCTCGGCCAGCGCCCCGTGCACTACGACCCCGCCGACGCCGCGAGGATCCGCCGGGTCTTCGCGCTGCTCCGGGAGCGAGTCCCGGCGGGTACCGGCTACACCGCGTTCGCCCACCACCTCGCTGACACGGTGCTCCGCGCGTCCGATCCGGGCGACCCAGCCGATGACCAGACCCTCGCTGCCGGTCTCCAGCGCGCGCTCGCCGCTGGTCGGAGCGAACGCAACCCGTACTACCGGTTGATGGCCGGGTGCATCACCATCGAGGCAGCAGCCAAGTGTGGCCTCGCCCGTCTGGTGCTCGGGCCGCGCGCACTGGTCCGGCCCAGGCCGGGGTTCGACGACGTCGCGGACGAGGTGTTGGCCATGATCGACGACGTCGAGCCCGACGGGATCGCCGACGAGAACGCCGGCAGACACGGCGACTACGAGCGCCTGTCCGCTTCGTCCGCGGTGTTCCTCGCCTTCTGGCACCTCGGCATCGGCGAACGGCTCGTCTCGCCGAGCCGGGACCACATCGAGGAAGCGCTGCAGCTCGTCGAAGGTGTCCCGTCGCCGTTCTTCCGAGGCCGCGGCGGCTCCGTCTTGCTGTCCGCGGTCACCCTGCTCGGGCACGCAGAACGGATCGACCCGCACATCGAGCGGGTGTTCGCGTACCTCGACCGAGCGGACGAGATCGGCAGCGAGCCGTCGTTCCCCAGCCCGATGTCGCCGGCGTTCCCGCGGGTGTACCCGCTGCTCACGATGCTCAACACGGTCGCCGTCTCCGGACACGATCGGCACGCGGCGGGCCGCTTCGAGCAGGCGCTCGCGTTGTTCGCCGCTCTGCAACCCGCCGAACGGACGCACATGGGGTTGTACCTCCTGCTCGCGGCGCAGGGCGCTCGCCGACTCGACCAGGTCATCCCCGACCTCGACGGCTTCGTCACCGACCTCGTCGGGTCCTGGCAGACGATCGACCCCGGCGCGGACTACTTCCTGTCCGGGATCGCGTACTCGTACCTGGTGCAAACTGCCGACTTCACCGGTCGTCGCGACCTCGTCACGGACGAGATGCTCACCCGCATGGTGCAGGCGTTCACCGGACTCGAGGGCGACGCCGCTGGCCGCGCGAACCGGCCCTACCCGTTCTCGTACGCGCTCAACGTGCTCGCCGAGATCGGGGAGGTGCACCGGATGTTCGAGCCTGACGCGCACTACGACGGTTCCAGCCCGGTCGAGTGGGTGGTCGGGCGGATCTCGGAGGGTGGTGTGGACGAGGGCAACCGCCTGTTCATGCTGGACCACGCGTTGATCAACTGGGCGCTCCGCCAGCGTGGACTCGGAGGACCGCCGCGGGTCCCGGGGAGCGGGCGTTGGGCCGGCTGAGCGGGACCGGAACAGCTCCGCCCCGAGCAGGTGTCGGGGCGAGCGCGACCGCCCGTCAGAACTGCCGGTTCGCCACATCCGCCCGGTGCGACACCGCCAGGACGTCCCGCAGCCGCTCCGCGGGCAACGGCGCTCCCTGATCGGCCAGGTAGTCCGCCGCGAACCCCTCGGCACTCGCCGCGTAGATCCCCGTGTACGCCCCGGACCCCGGCTCGAAGCGCCACGACTCGGCCAGGGTCCCGGCGTCCACGGTGTCGAACCCGAGCAGCTGCACGAGCTCGGCGACCAGGGCCTTGGCCTGCTCGTCGTCGCCCGCGATCGGCAGCGCTGTGCGGGGCGTGGAGCCGGCGCGGAAGCGTCACGACTCTTCCGTAGCCTCCGCCGCGTCCGCCAGGTCCGTCCGCGTGTTCGCGTGGATCGGCTCGCTGTGCCCGAAGGTCTTCGCGGCGGCGCGCAGCCGCCCGACGAACTCCCGGTTGTCCATCTCGAGTTCGTCCTCTTCCGCGTCCGCGACGACGATCTCGCTCGCGGGCCCGATCAGGATCTTCGTGGTCGTCATGGTGCCGTCGTCGGCCACGGCCGGCACGTCGACGGTGTCGGCCCGGTCGCCTCCGGCGAGGGCCGCGGCGTACTCGATCACGGCGTCGGCGACGTCGTCACCGACCAGGATCGTGGTGGCGTCGTAGTGGATGTGCTTCATCGCGTACTCCTTCCCGGACCCATACAAACGCGGGGCGCGGGAACCGGCTTCAGGATGACCGCTGCGCGCGGTGGTCCGGGTCCGGGGACTCCAGGGCGTTCCACACGTCCGCCCAGACGAGCTCGAAGTCGACGGCGCTGATGCGGTCCGACCGGAGCGCCTGCTCCAGGATCGACAGGGCGTCGAGGGAGCCGGTGAGCAGGCGTTCGTCGCCGTGGACCTCGCGGCGGCCGTCGCCCAGGAACGTCGTCACGGTGACGGACCGCACCCGTGGGCGGAGCGCGCGGGTGGCACGGGCGAGGACCGCGAAGCCACCGCCGTAGACGAGCAGCGCGGTGGTCGTGCCGACGGCGGGGACCGAGACGGCGAGCACCAGGGCGGCGAGGGCGACGAGCGCCCCGACGGCTGGCCAGACGTGCCAGGCGCGCAGCAGCAGGCGCTCGCCGGTGTTCGTGCCGGGCGGGAACACGACCAGGGTCCGCGAGCTCCACAACGTCCGGCCGACGGGCCGGATCGTGTACCGGCCCCACAGGTGGGTGCCGTCGAGCAGCCGGGTGCGGACCGGCAGCGCGGTCGTCATCGGTCGACCGGCGCGAGTTCGGTCCGGGCGGGCGCGAGTTCCGCGCGCACCGGCGCGAGTTCCGCCCGGACCGGTTCGACGACGTCGCGGTGCCGGACGGTCGCCAGGCACGGGAAGCAGACCAGGTCACCTTCGCGGACGTCGGCGGGCAACGGAGCCGGGAGGCGGTGGAACGGACCGTCGGCTTGACCGTCACAGCGGGTGACGACGTACATCGGGGAGAGGGGAGCGGTGCTCCGGCGTCCGATCAGGCGCACCTGGTCGAGCACGGCGCAGGTCGGCAGGACCGCGTCCAGTTCCAGGAGCACCACGCCGGGGCGCGGTCGCCGCACGCGGGTGACCGACGCCACGGCGACGCTCACGTCGCGGGCCACCCAGTCGCGCGGCCGGTACCGCGGCGGGGACTGCTCGGCGGTGTGCACCGTCGGGGTGCCGGTGAGGTCGGCGAGCCGAACCATCGAGATGGCCGAGACGAGCAGGTCGTCGGTGGTCGCGACGGTGTGGGCCGGCCAGAGGGACGGGTCCATCGGATCGGGGAGCGACGCGCGGAGCGTCGGCATGATCGCAGTCAGTGTCACGACCACACGCTCTCGCGCGCTCGAACGGCGCGGAAGGGCTCCTGACGGAACCCCTACGGCCGGCGGCGGAGTCCTGACGGAGTGCTCACCGGCGGGTGGCCGAGCGGAGCGCTGCGGTCCACCCGAGGGAGATCGCGCCGGCACCGATCAGGGTCTTCACCACGCCACCGAGGACGAACGGGTACAGCCCGTACTGCAGGGTCTGCTGCAGGTCGAGGCCGAGTGCCACCGCGAGCCACGCCATCCCGGCGGCGAAGGTGACGACGGTGCCCAGGGCGAAGGACAGCAGCGCGTTCCGCAGCGGGCGGTCGCCGAAGCGCTCGGCGACCCAGCCGACCAGGGCCGCGGCGGCGACGAAGCCGACGATGTACCCGCCCGAGGGACCGACGAGCACGCCGACCCCGGCCGAACCGTCCGCGAAGACCGGCAGCCCGACGACGCCGAGCAGCGCGTAGACGAGCATCGACATGGCACCGCGGCGAGCACCGAGGGCACTGCCGACGAGCAGCACGGCCAGGGTCTGCCCGGTGATCGGGACGGGCCAGATCGGGACGGACACCTGCGCGGCTCCGGCGGTCAGCAGTGCGCCACCGAGGACCAGGGCGGTGCTGACGACCGCGGTGCGGGGGAGCAGGGCGTCGGCGAGCGGACGGTGTGCGGCGGGGGTGATCGTGGTCATGGTGTTCCTCGCTGGGGAAGAAAGAGGTCGGGGGAGCAGGAGCTGCGGGAGCAGCGGTCAGACCGCGACGGCGGCCAGCAGGGACTCGGCGTCCCGCCGGGCCCCGGCCACCGCGGCGGCGTCGAGGCCGCAGGCGCGCAGGCAGGTCGCGACGAGGGCGTCGCGGTCGGCGTCCTGCACGGGCCCGGACCGGCGGAGCTGGATGACGGTCTCGGCGATCTGGATGAGCACGGCACCGAGGCGCGACGGGGAGACGCCGGTTGCGACCTCCGCGGTGGCGGCGCGCGAGCCGAGGCGCCCGTAGGCCTCCTGCAGCTCCACGCGCTCGGCCCGGAAGCCGTCGTAGCGCTCGCCCTGCACCTCGGGCAGCAGGTACAGCGTGCCGATGTTGTGCGGCGTGCGGGCGAGGGTGTCCACGTCGGCGACGACCAGCGCGGCCAGGGCACCGGCGGCCGAGGCCGACTCCGGCACGAGCTGCTCGAGGCCGCGGACCAGCTCGAGGCTCGGACGCACCGAGGTCGTGAGCAGCTCGACGAGCATGTCGTCCTTGCCGGCGAAGTGGTAGTACAGCGAGGCCTGCCGGATCCCGACCCGTTCGGCGATCGCCCGGGTCGAGGTCGCGCTGATGCCGTTCTCGACGAACAGCGCGGCGGCGGCGTCGAGGATCTGGTCGCGGGGGCTCATCGCGGAGTCGGCGTTCGGCACGGCCCGAGGCCGGCCGGGGCGCACAGGCCGGTCGTCGGGGGTCATGCTCCCATCCTGGCAGCCGGCGTCCGTCACGACTGCTCCCGGTACGCGCGCCAGCCACCGTGGTGGGTGATGTCCTCGGCGCCCTCGACCGCGAACGGCTCGACCAGGAACCCGGTGACCTCGGTGCCGTCGTCGAGCGCCACGGTGCCGATCGCCATCGGTGCCGGCAAGCCCGCGACGAAGGTGCCGAAGCCGGCGGCGGGCAGGCGCCAGACCTCCCCGACGATGCCGGAGCCCGGCGCAGCAGCGCCGGACGCGACCGGACCCACGCGGACCAGCCCGGGCTTGGGCGGCACCGTGTCGAGGGCGTACAGCCGGTAGTCGGACGCGGTGCGGGCCTCCCGGACGAACGATCCGCCGGACGCGACCAGCTGTCCGTTCAGCGGCTGATCGCGCAGGTGCGCCCCGACGACCAGCAGGTCGAGGGTCGGGGCGGCGAACGCGGCCGCCAACGCCGCCAGGCGGCGGTCGCTGAACGCCGGACCGGTGAGCATCACGCCGAACGGCAGCCCGTCGACGAAGCCGGCAGGCACGGCGAGCGAGGCCATGTCGAGCAGGTTCGCGAAGTTCGTGTACCGACCCATCCGGCTGTTCGCGCCGATCGGATCGGCCGCGACCTGCTCGAGCGTCGGGTGCCACGTCGTCGTCGGGGTGAGCAGGGCGGTCGTGCCCTCGAGGGCGGCGCGACCCGCTGCCCCGAACGCGTCGAGTCGTTCCTGGTCGGCGAAGAGCTCCGCGGCGGTCGGTCGTGCACCGCCGAGCACGATCGCGGCGACGGACGGGTCGAGGTCGGCACCGACCTCGTCGCGGTGGGCCTCGATGTGGGCGCCGACGGCCGCGTACCGCTCGGCGACGAACGCGCCGTCGTAGAGCAGCGACGCGGCGTCGAGCAGGGGTGCGATGTCGACCTCGACCACCTGGTGTCCGAGCGTGCGGAACCGTTCGACGGCGGCGGCGAACGCCTCGGCCCAGCCGGGTGCGAGCCCCTCGAGCTGTGACGGCAGCGGTACCGCGATGCGCGGGACGGCGGGCAGGTCGGCGAGGGCCAGGTCGGGTCGTGCGAGCGGGTCGACGCCGTCCGGACCGGCCATCAGCTCGGCCGCCGTCCGCGCCAGGTCGAGCGACCGGGCGAACACCGTGACGCAGTCCTGCGAGCGGCAGGCGGGGACGACCCCGGTGTTCGGCACGAGCCCCTTCGTCGGCTTCACCCCGACCAGGTTGCCGAGCGCGGCGGGCACCCGGCCGGACCCGGCGGTGTCGGTGCCGAGCGCGAAGTCGACGATGCCCAGGGCGACCGCCGTGGCGGAACCGCTCGACGAGCCGCCGGAGATCCGCGTCGGGTCCCAGGCGTTCCGGACCGCGCCGAAGGGCGAGCGGGTGCCGACCAGGCCGGTGGCGAACTGGTCGAGGTTCGTCTTGCCGACGACGACGGCGCCGGCGGCGCGGAGCCGGGCGACGGCGGTCGCGTCGGCGGCGGGGTCGTGGGCGTAGGAGCGGGCGGCGGCGGTCGTGGGCAGGCCGGCGACGTCGATGTTGTCCTTCACGGCGAACAGCAGGCCCGCCAGGGGCAGGGACGGGTCCACGGCGAGGGCCTCGGCCAGCACGTCGGTGCGGTCGCGCAGGGTGATCCAGACCTCGGGGCGGGCGACGGCGTCGATGCGGGCGAAGGCGTCGCGGACGCGGGCCGCGGCGGACGTCGTGGCGGCCGCGGCGGCGGTCCCGCTCACGCTGCCGCTCCGATCGCGGCGAGGACCTGGCCCGGTGCGACCTGGTCGCCCGGCTTGATGTAGACCTCGAGCACGTGGCCCGGAACGGGTGCGTGCACCATCGACTCCATCTTCATCGCCTCCACGGCCAGCAGCTTCTGCCCCTCGTCCACGCGGTCACCCGGGCGGACGTCCACCTGCCACACGGTCGAGGTGAACGGGGCGTACACGGCGGTCGACCCCTCGGGCACGGTCACGGCGTCGGCCACCACGGCGGCCGGCTCGTCCCGGACGTCGAACTCGCCCGACGCCTTCCACCGCTCCTTCTCCTCGCCGAACGCCTGCGCCTGCTGCGCCCGGAAGTCGGCGATGGACCCGGCGTTGTCGGCCAGGAACCGGTTGTACGACGCGATCGAGAACTCGCCCTCGACGGTCTCGAACGAGCCCCGTCCGGCGTCCGTCTCCGCGCGCAGCTCGAGCAGCTCGTCGGCACCGACCGGGTACCACTCGATCCGGTCGAAGAACCGCAGCGCCCACGGGTTCTCCTGGAACAGCCCGCCGCGGCGGAACCGGTTCCAGATCTGCACGGTGCGGCCGACGAACTGGTAGCCGCCCGGACCCTCCATGCCGTAGATGCACAGGTACGCGCCGCCGATGCCGACGGAGTTCTCGGCGGTCCAGGTGCGGGCCGGGTTGTACTTCGTCGTGACCAGCCGGTGCCGGGGGTCGAGCGGCGTCGCGACCGGGGCGCCGAGGTACACGTCACCGAGTCCGAGCACCAGGTAGCTCGCGTCGAACACGGTGCGGAAGACGTCGTCGACGCTCTCGAGCCCGTTGATCCGACGGATGAACTCGATGTTCCACGGCGTCCACGGGGCGTCGTTCCGGACGCCGTTCATGTACCGCTCGATCGCCAGGCGGGTGGCCGGGTCGTCCCACGACAGCGGCAGCTTGACGGTGCGCGACGGCACGACGAGCTGGTCGGTCGGCGGGATCTCGCCCTCGAGCTCGCGGAGCAGCCCCGCCACGTCGCGCGCCTTGAGCACGGACGCGTCGGTGTGCACCTGCAGCGAGCGGATGCCCGGCGTGATGTCGAGGATCCCCTTCGGCGTGTGCTCCTGCAGCTTCGTCATGAGCGCGTGCACGCGCATCCGCAGCGCGATGTCGAGGGTCATGTCGCCGTACTCGACGAGCACGTTGTCGTCGCCGTCGCGTCGGTACGCGACGCTCGGCCGCACGTCGGTCGCGTCCAGGCGGGCGATCACGCCGTCGTCGCCGTCGCCTCCGGTGCTGCCGTCGCTCCCGGTGCGCGGCACCGTCCTGGAGGCCCGGTGTGCGTCGAGCGCGGCGGCGTCGGCTTCGCGGACGGGGACGAACCGGACCGTGTCACCGGGTCGGAGCTGGCCCAGCTTCCACAGGTCGCCGCTGGCCACCACGGCGGGGCAGACGAAGCCGCCGAGCGACGGCCCGTCCGGCCCCAGGATGATCGGGGTGTCCCCGGTGAAGTCGATCGCACCGACCGCGTACGGGGTGTCGTGGATGTTCGACGGGTGCAGACCGGCCTCGCCGCCGTCGGTCCGCGCCCACTCGGGTCGGGGGCCGATGAGCCGGATGCCGGTGCGCGCCGAGTTGTGGTGGACGGCGTAGTCGGTGGCGTAGAAGACGTCGAGGTCGGCGCGGGTGAAGAAGTCCGGGGCCGCGTGCGGGCCTTCGGTGACGCCGATCTCCCACGCGTCGGTCAGGGCGGTGCGACGGTCGGCCGGGGTCGGCCCGCCCACCAGACCCAGACGGGTACCGGACGGGAACGCCGGGTGCGGGGCGTCCGAGTCCGGGGAGCCCGGGCGCAGGACGTCGCCGGCGAGCAGTGCCCGACCGGCGTGGCCACCGAAGCCACCGAGCGTGAAGGTCGCGGTCGACCCGAGGTACGTCGGCACGTCGAAGCCGCCGCGGACCGCCAGGTAGGTGCGGAGGCCCGGACCGGGGGCCGTGCCGATCGCCAGGGTCTGGCCGGCGCCGACCTCGACCGGCTCCCACAGCGCCACGGGTTCGCCGTCGAGGGTGACCGGGACCGGTGCACCCGTGAGTGCGACCACCGAGGCGGCCGAGAACCGGAGCGTCGGGCCGGTGGCGGTGACCTCGAGCGCGGGGGCGCCGTCGGGGTTGCCCACCGCGCGGTTCGCCTCGGCGAAGGACGCCGCGTCGAACGGGCCGCTCGGCGGCACACCCACCTGCCAGTACCCCACCCGGCCGGGCAGGTCCTGGATCATCGTCATGGTGCCCGGCGCGACGACGTCGATGCGCGGGTCCGGGTCCTCGGTCGCGTCGAGCGTCGAGGTGGAGTGCGTGGCGGTGCGGAGCTCGAGGTCGTCGGTCAGCGCGCGGAGGAGCCCGGCGTTCGTGACGATGCCGTCGATGCGGGTGGCTGCGAGCCCGTCGCGCAGCAGGTCGAGGGCGTCGTCGCGGGTCTCCCCGGTGGCGATCACCTTGGCGAGCATCGGGTCGTAGAACGCGGACACCTCGGAGCCGGTCTCGACCCAGCCGTCGACGCGGATGCCGGTGCGCTCGCCGGATGCGGTGGTCGGGCTCGGGAACACCGCCTGGGTGACGAGGCCGCTGGAGGGCAGTGAGCCCTTCGCGGGGTCCTCGGCGTAGATGCGGGCCTCGACGGCGTGGCCGTTCGGGGTCCAGGTGCGGTCGAACACGTCGGGGTCGATGCCGGCGGCACCGTCGCGGGCCAGGCGGAGCATGAGCTCGACGAGGTCGACGCCGAACACCTCCTCGGTGACCGGGTGCTCGACCTGCAGGCGGGTGTTCACCTCGAGGAACGACGCCTCTTCGCGCACCGGGTCGTAGACGAACTCGACGGTGCCGGCGCTGCGGTACCCGACGCTCTCGGCCAGGCGGCGGGCGGACGCGTGCAGCTCGGCGCGGACGTGCTCGGGCAGCGCCGGTGCCGGGGCCTCCTCGATGACCTTCTGGTTGCGGCGCTGCAGGGAGCAGTCGCGGTCGCCGATCACCGCGACGCGGCCCTCGCCGTCGCCGAAGAGCTGGACCTCGACGTGCCGGGCCGGCCGCACGAGCCGTTCGACGAAGATGCCGGCCGACCCGAAGTTCGCGGTCGCCAGCCGGACGACGCTCGTGTAGGCCTCGCGGACCTCGTCGAGCGTCGAGCAGGCCTGCATGCCGATCCCGCCGCCACCCCCGGTGGCCTTGAGCATGACGGGCAGCCCGATGCGCTCGGCCTCGGTCACGGCGTCGTCGACGCTGGCGAGCAGCCCGGTGCCGGCGAGCATCGGGACCCCGGCGGCTGCGGCGAGCTCGCGGGCGGTGTGCTTCGCGCCGAACCGGACGATCTGGTCGGCGGTCGGTCCGACGAACCGGATGCCGGCGTCCTCGCAGGCGCGGGCGAACTCGGTGTTCTCGGACAGGAACCCGTAGCCGGGGTGCACGAGTCCGGCGCCGGTGTCCTTCGCCGCCTGCACCACGGCGTCGATGCGCAGGTACGAGTCGCGGGCGGGTGCGGGACCGAGCCGGACGGCGGTGTCGGCCTCGCGGACGTGGGGTGCCGCGCGGTCGGCGTCGGAGTAGACGGCGACGGTGCGCATGCCGAGTGCCTTGGCGGAGCGGATGATGCGGCGGGCGATCTCACCGCGGTTCGCGACGAGGACGGTGTCGGTGCTGAGCGCGGGGGTCTGGTTCACGGTGGCGGTCCCGGTGGGGTCGGGCGCGGCGGTCACGGCTGGACCACGATCATGCGCAGTGGTGTGCAGGAGAAGTCGTTGCAGGGGTTGTTCATCTGCGGGCAGTTCGAGACGACGACGAGCACGTCCCGCTCGGCACGGATCGCGACCCGCTTGCCGGGGGCGCTCATGCCGTCGACGATCCCGAGGGCGCCGTCGGCCTCGACCGGCACGTTCATGAACCAGTTGAGGTTCGACACGATGTCGCGGGCACCGAGTCCGTGGCGGCCGGCCTCGGCCAGGAAGTTCTCGCGGCAGCCGTGCTGGTACTGGGTGTGGTGCCCGTACCGCAGGGTGTTCGACTCCTTCGAGCACGCGCCGCCGATGGTGTCCTGCCGGTCGATCTCGTTCGCGACGACGGTCATCAGCGGACGGCCCTCGTTCGACATCAGGACGGTGCCGGTCCGGACGTACGCGTTGCCCTGTGCGGCGAGGGTGTCCGGCACGCTGTACCGCTCGTCGGGGTCGTGGGCGTCGTAGAGCAGGCAGTCGGCGCTCTGGTTGCCGCCGACGTCGACGATGGTGAGCACCTGGCCGGCACGGACCACGGCGGACCACGGTGCGAGCGGGGCGACCCGGTCGTCGCGGACCACCGCGCCGGGCACCAGGGACTCGCTCCAGTCGAGGGCGACGTCCGGGTCGTGGACGGCCCCGACGGGGACGGTGGAGGTGCGGATGTGGGTGTGGGTCGTCGTACCGGTCATCACAGGCCTCGGGCTTCCGCGTAGTCGATTGAGTTCAGGTAGGCGCGGGTGAGCTCCGGCGTCGCGGTGAACCGTTCGTCGGCCGCGGTCGTCGGGGTCCCGCGCCAGGCGTGCACCCGGAGCGGTCCGACGACGTAGTCCGGTCGCGGGTCGATCGGGTGCGCGACGTCGGCGACCAGCACGAGCAGCGGCAGCTCGGCGACGAGCGTGACGTGGGTGCCCGCTCCGGCCGAGCCGGTGAAGGTCATCGCCCCCTCGTCGTCGATCCGTACGCCCTGGAAGAACGAGACGCTCGGTGGCAGGTCACGCTTGGTGAGCCCGTGCTTGGCGGCGGCCTTCGCGAAGAGCGACCGACCGCTCGGGGAGCGTCCCTCGGGTGCGGCGTCGCCGTACTTCCGTTCGTTCCACGCGTCGGTCGAGGTGCCGCAGAAGGCGTCGTGGTGCCCGGAGGTGTCCTCGAGCACGGTCGCCAGTGCCCGGCCGTCCCCGCTCAGCAGCGGCGACCCCTGGCCCAGGTACGCCTGCCACGGGATCTTCTGGGTGTCGGCGACGTTGAGCCGCTCCCACGGTTCGAGCGCGTTGCACACCAGGACGTTGGCGCAGGCGTCACCCGTCGGGTCGTCGAACCGCAGCCGTGACCCGCGGGCCAGCACCTTGTGCGTGTACCCGCCGGGTGCCACCGTCTCCGCCCACACGAGCTGTGCGGGGTCGACGCCCGCGGGGGCGAACGGCGACGACGACGCCGGCAGGTACGGCATGTACTCGGACTGCGAGCCGGCCTGGGCACGCGCGTCGGACCGGGAGGCGAGCACGCTGTCGGTCTGGTGGAGGTCGCGCATGGGGTTCCTTCCGGGTCAGGCTTCGACGGAGGCGGAGGCGGACGCCGGGGCTTCGGCCACCGGGTTCGCGGCAGCCGCGGCTGCGGGGACGGGCACCGCCGCGGTGGTGGGGACCTCGGCCAGGGTGATCGGGCCGTGCACCCGGTGCCGCCAGCTCGACCACGCCCAGCCGACGAGCAGCACGCCGCCGATGAACAGCAGGGCGCTGTACTGCAGCCACCACGAGGTGCCGGTCAGGTCGTAGATCTCCGGCCGGGGCCAGATGAGGTTGATCGCCATGCCGATCTGGAACGCCACGGCCAGGGCGTTGAGCGGGATGCCCCAGCGGCCGAGCGTGAACAGCGGCTTGCCGTCCTCGTCCACCCCGGTCGGCAGGCCCGTGCGGCGGAGCGTGATGCGCTGGACCAGCAGCGGCCCGGTGACCCCGAGGTAGGCCAGGTAGAGCATCGCGATGCACAGGCTCGACAGGGCGGTGAAGATCGCGGACTGCCCGATGTTGACGGCGAGGGCCAGCCCGGCGCCGACCCCGACGACGATCGACGCGGCGATCGGGGTGCCGGTGCGGGGCGAGACCCGGGCGAGGGTGCGGTGGAAGGGCAGCGCCTTCTCGCGGGCCATCGAGTAGACCATCCGGGCGCCGGCGGTCTGCACGGCCAGGGTGCAGGCGAAGACGGCGACGGCGACGGTGCAGAGCAGGAGCCGCCCGAAGACGTCGCCGAGGGTCGAGGTGATCACCCACGCCAGGCCCTGCGAGGCGAGCTTGCCGTCGGTCAGGCTCGGCGCGGCGACCAGGGCGCCGATGATGAGCAGCCCGCCGCCGAGGCCGGAGACCGTCAGCGCCCGGACGATCGTCTTCGGGGTGGTCCGGCGCGGGTTGTGGGTCTCCTCCGCGAGCTCACCGGCGGAGTCGAAGCCGACCATCACGTACGCGGCCATCAGCGAGGACGCCAGGAACGCCCACACGTACGGCTCGGTGCTCGTCGAGCCGGCGGTCGTGAACACCACGGAGGCACTGCGGTGCGGCAGCAGGAACAGGGCGCCGATGAGCACGACCACGCCGACGATCTCGATGAGCACGCCGAAGCTCGTCACGCGGGCCATCAGCCGGACGCTCGTGATGTTCACGATCGTGGTCACGGCGAGCATCACCAGCCCGAGGACCACCGCGTTCGCAGCACCGGTCGGCGACGCGACGGACGGGTCGGCGCCCGGACCGCCGACGATCTGGAATCCGTCCCAGATCGCGGGGAGCACGGCCTGCACGGCGATGGCCGCCACCGCGACGGTGAGGATCTGGCCGATGATCATCGTCCAGCCGGTGAACCACCCGAACCGGGCTCCGGCCAGACGGCTCGACCACTGGAAGATCGCGCCCGAGATCGGCCAGCGGGCCGCGAGCTGCGCGAAGTTCAGCGCCACGAGCAGCTGGCCGCCGAAGACGAGCGGCCACGCCCAGAAGAACGCAGCACCGCCCAGCCCGAAGCCGAGTCCGAACAGCTGGAAGACCGTGGTGAGGATCGAGACGAAGGAGAAGCCCGCCGCGAAGGAGGAGAACGAGCCGACCCCGCGGTGGAGCTCCTGCTCGTAGCCGAGGCGGGCGAGCCCCTGCGTGTCGACGTCGGACGTGGCGCGCGGTGCGTGGAGCGGTGCTTGCGGAGAACGCATGACTGCAGACCTTTCGCGGAGTACCTGTCGGGTGACAGGTAGTGCGACAAGTGTCTTGCGGCCCTGTGTCGGCGCCGTTGCCCGTCTGTTTCGAGTGCGTGACGGGAAGCGGCGGCGTGTAAACGTTCCGAGTCGGCGGGCGGTTCAGCCGCCGCGGGGGATCACTCGATGTCGACGTCCCGCTTGCCCCGGCGGACGATGAGCGGGTCCGGCTTGCCGATCACGTCGGCGTCCTTGTCCGGGTAGTCGAACTGCGTCAGGAAGTACCGCATCGCGTTGAGCCGTGCGCGCTTCTTGTCGTTCGACCGCACGATCGTCCACGGCGCGTACCGCTTGCTCGTCCGGGTGAACATCGCCATCTTCGCCTCGGTGTAGTCCTCCCACCGGTCGAGCGACAGCAGGTCGATGTCGGACAGCTTCCACCGCCGCACCGGGTCGAGCTGCCGCATCGCGAACCGGGTCCGCTGCTCGCGCCGGGTCACCGAGAACCAGAACTTCGTCAGGTGGATGCCGGAGTCGACGAGCATCCGCTCGAACTGCGGCACCTGGGTCATGAAGGACTCGTACTCGTCGTCGTCGCAGAACCCCATCACCCGTTCGACGCCGGCACGGTTGTACCAGGAGCGGTCGAACAGGACCATCTCACCGGCGGCCGGCAGGTGCTGCACGTACCGCTGGAAGTACCACTCACCGCGCTCGCGCTCGGTCGGCTTGCTCAGCGCGACCACCCGCGAGGTCCGGGGGTTGAGGTGCTCCGTGAACCGCTTGATCGTGCCGCCCTTGCCCGCGGCGTCACGGCCCTCGAACAGCACGACGACCTTCTGCCCGGTGTCCTCGAGCCAGTACTGGCACTTCAGCAGCTCGATCTGCAGCAGGTACTTCTGGTACTCGTACTCGTCCCGCGGCAGGCGTTCCGAGTACGGGTAGTCGTCCTGCCAGGTCAGCACCGGGTTGCCGTGCGGGTCGATCAGGTCCGGGTCGGCCGTCTGGCCGCCCGCGACGCTGTACCCCTCGGTCCGCAGCTGTTCGATGTACTCCCGCAACGGCTGCGAGTACGGTGCTGTGTCCACGGTGTCCTCCCTCTGCGAGCCGATCGGCTGTCGGCCCCAGAGCCATCCTGGCCCGGCCATCCGCACGACCGCCCCACGCCTCGCCCTGGACGCGACCCGACGACGGCCTGGAGGCACGGGGCGGGCCCGCCCCGTGCCTCCCGTCCGCATGTGGTCCTTCACAGGCATGGCGGAGCCATGGCCGGCCGGTCACCCCGTGATGCAGACAGTCCCCGGGTCGGCGGATCGCCGTCCCGGGGACTGGTTGGAACTGCTCGGCGGATCACGCTGATCCGCCGCGTTCGTCAGGTCAGACGGCCGCGGTCGCCTCATCGCGGTGCGGGAGCTTCCAGCCCGGACGCACGAAGTGGCAGGTGTAGCCGTGCGGGTTCTTCTCGAGGTAGTCCTGGTGCTCGTCCTCGGCCTCCCAGAACGGGCCGGCCGCGGTGACCTCGGTGACGACCTTGCCGGGCCAGATGCCCGACGCATCGACGTCCGCGATGGTGTCGAGCGCGACCTGCTTTTGCTCGTCGGTCGTGTAGAAGACGGCCGAACGGTAGCTGCGACCGATGTCGTTGCCCTGGCGGTCCTTCGTCGACGGGTCGTGGATCTGGAAGAAGAACTCCAGCAGGTCCCGGTACGAGATCTGGGACGGGTCGAAGACGATCTCGACCGACTCGGCGTGGTCGCCGTGGTTGCGGTACGTCGCGTTCGGCACGTCGCCGCCGGAGTAGCCGACGCGGGTGCTGACGATGCCGGGACGACGACGGAGGAGCTGCTGCGCTCCCCAGAAGCATCCGCCGGCGAGGATGGCGGTCTCGGTGGTGGTCATGGTGGCCTCCTGGGCTCTCGTGTCACTGGCTGCGACACCGTGTGGTGCAACCGGCAACAGGGACGATCTGTTCCCGTCGTCAGGTCCGCTGTGGGGCACGGACCCACCCGGGTGTGCGGTCGGTACGACTCGACCCTACGAGTCCGTGCTCCGTGTCACCCCTGCGCTACGGTCAGGCCACATGAAGCGGTCATCCGTGCACGACGAGGGGCAGCGCCGTCCGCGTGGTTCGTGGGGACTGGGGCTCGCGCTCTGTTCCCTCGTGTTCCTCGAGGTGTTCGCGACGATCGGCTCGCTGCCGGGGATGGTCGCCGCGCAACTGGAGCAGTACACGCCCTGCGCTTCCGACGCGACGTTGCAGTGTTCGTACGCCGTCGGGGAGACCGCGCAGTTCCTCGTACCGCTGGTCGCACTCATCGTCACGATCACGACCTGGGTCATCGGAGCGTCCGGTGTTCCCACGGTGCGGCGACGGGTAGTGACGCCAGCGATCGGCCTCGTGGTCATCGTCCTGACCTTCGTGCTCGGCGTCGTCGCGATCAATCTGTCGATCAGGTGATCGTGCCCCGCTTCAGTACGCGTAGGTGCCCTGCACGGAGTACACCCGGAGCTGGGTCATCGTTGCGACACCCTGGCTGATCGTCGGCATCGCGATCGCGCCGGTCCAGGTGTCCGACGGGCCGCCGCTGCTGACTGCGCCACCGACGCGGAGCCCCCCGGTGCTCGCCTGCTCGTCCGCGCCCAGGGCGTGGTAGGCGACGCCTTCGCCTCGGTGGTTCACACCGTTCGGTGAGCAGCGAGGAGGTGCGAGCAGCTGGACGTCGAACCACGGCTTCCTCAATCAGTCGGCATCGAGTTTCACGGACCTGACCCACCTCGGTGCCCGTGCGTACGACCCGTCCCTCGGGAGGTTCCTGTCCGTCGACTCGGTCCTGAACCCGGACCAACCGCAGCAGAACAACGGGTACAGCTACAGCGGCAACAATCCGGTCTCGAACCCCGATGTCAGCGGCATGTGCCCGGCGTGGCTCTGCGCGCTCACGAAGGCGATCAACAAGATCGTGAAGGCCGTGCGAACGATCGTCTCGGCGATCAACAACTGGCTGCGTCCGTCGACACGGCCGGCGCCGGTGCACGCTGCGTCGTACGGGCCCTGGTCCGGCCACTACGCCACCGCCGCGTCGTCACGTGCTCCGACCTGCACGTGGGGTGCGACGTGTGGCATCGGGATCTCGCCACCCCCGCCGAAGAAGTCCAATGCGACGACACCCGAGAAGTGGGTGATCTTCGGGTCTGCAGCCGCCCTCGGAGTGGTGTTCCTCGCTTGCTTGCTCCTCACCGAAGGACTGTGCGGGTTCGCCGCTCCTGAGTTCGGTGCAGCTGAAGCCGGCGTCCTGGCGGGCGACGTCGCTGCGGCGAGCACCGTCGAAGGAGGCGCGGCTGCCGGTGCCGGAGCAGCGGAGGCCGGCGCTGCAGAAGCCGGGGAAGGGTGGGTGCTGCCGAAGGTCGGCTCCAGCGGCGGTCCCACGGCGGGCAAGGTCTTCCCGAAGTCGGTGAAGCAAGCCGCGAAGGCGGAGAACCCCGATTCGACCTGTGTCTTCTGTCGCATGAAGACCGACAAACCGCAGATCGACCACGCGCAGCCGCGGGCCAAGGGTGGGAACGCCACGCTCGACAACGCTCAGCTGTCCTGTGGGTTCTGCAACGCCTCCAAGGGAGCGCGTGAATGGCCCGTCAACGCACCTCCTGGATACAGTGGGGCGTGGCCGCCGCCGTGGCGGTACACGGGAGGCTCTCATTAGCGAAGCGATCGACCCGAACGAATGGGTATTGCATCCGAAGAGTGCGTGGAGCGAGCGCGCCGACTTCGTCGCGAACGTCACGATCGGTGACGAGACCGATGAGCTCAAGTACGAGCAACTCGCGTTCGAGCAACTCGGCGGTGACAGGTACCGGTTGTGCTCCGTGCCGTTCTTCGCCTACGGGCTGCACTTGGGTGATGAGGTGGAACTCGAGCGTCGACCCGTAGTCGGACTGACCCCCAGCCGGGTCGTCACACGGAGCGACTACTGGGTCCTCCGCGCGTTCGTCGAGCCGGGCGAGTCCGCTCAGCGGCTGGAGCGACTTCTGCGGGAACATGACGCGGCGGTGGAGGTCCGCGGTCGTCTCGTCGCGTTCGCAGTCCGCCTGTCGAGCCTCGAGGCGGTGCGCCGACAGTTGGACGAGATCGAGCAAGCTCCGGACTTCTCCTACGAAACCGGTTGGAACTGAAGCCCGCCGTCTGACGGACCGGAGGCGCGGTGCCAGCTGGCACCGCGCCTCCGGTCCGGGGTGGGGCCGCGTCAGCTCGCGGTGTCCTCGAGCGCGTCGAGCGCGGCCACGTCCTCGGCGGCGAGCACGAAGTCGACGTCGGCGTTCTCGGCGATGCGTGACGGGGTCGTGGACTTCGGCAGGGGCAGGACGTCCTTCTCGAGCAGGTAGCGGATGGCGACCTGGGCGACGGTCTTGTCGTACTTCGCCGCGATCTCGGCGATCTGCTCGTTCTCGAGCAGGCCGCCGGTGGCGAGCGGCGAGTAGCCCTCGGTCAGGATGTCGTGCTCGCGGTCGAAGGCGCTCGTCTCGTCCTGGGTGTTGCCGATGAACCAGCGGATCTGGTTGGCGTGCGGGACGACGTCCGTGCGGCCGAGCAGGTCCTCGAGGTCGGCGACGGCGAAGTTCGAGACACCGATGCTCTTGGTGCGGCCGGCGTCGTAGAGCTCCTCGAAGACCTTCCACACCTCGACGTTGCCGTCGCGGTGGTCGGAGCCCATGTCGCTCCAGGGCCACGGCGCGTGGATCAGGTACAGGTCGACGTGTCCGAGGTCGAGGTTGTTGCTCGACTCCTCGAAGGCGTCGCGGGCGCCCGAGGCCGTCTTGATCTCGGCCGGCAGCTTCGTGGTGATGAAGAGTTCGTCGCGGGGGATGCCGCTGTCGCGGACGGCCTCGCCGACGCTCGCCTCGTTGCCGTACGCCAGGGCGGTGTCGATGTGGCGGTAGCCGAGCTCGAGGGCGGTCTTCGTGGCGTCGTACGCGTCAGTGCCGGACGGGATCTGCCACGTGCCGAAGCCGATCTTCGGGATGTGCAGACCGTTGGACAGGGTGAACGTGTCGATGAGTGCGGGCATGCAGCGGACAGTACGCCGGTCGGGTTCGGCCACGGTCACGGTGCGGAGCGCGGTGCCTTCGCGCATCGCGCCCCTGTTCGCGCATCGCGCCCCGACGCACGGGGGCGCGATGCCTGCCAGGGGGCGCGAACGGGGGCAGCGACGGACGGGAGGCCCGTGGCAGTGTCGCCACGGGCCTCCCGTCCGGTGTGTGCTGCGGTTCAGCGCGCGGTGCGCGTGCCGATCCGCGGCAGGACGAAACCGAGCACGATCATCGCGACGGCGAGGAAGGCGTGCAGCACGTTGTCTGCGCTGTTCAGCGGCACGAAGTTCGCGCCACCGGCCATGCCCGCGGTGAAGAGCCCGTAGACGAAGAGCACCGCGTAGACGATGCCGCCGGCGACGAGGTACAGGCGCGCTGAGGCTGCACGGCGGGCGGCGAGCAGCCCGACGATGCCGAAGAGCAGGTGCACGATGTTGTGCAGGACGGACACCTGGAACAGGCCCAGGAGCAGGGCCATGGAGCCGTGGCCGGCCACGGACATCGAGCCCATGTCCATGGTGAGTCCGGGGATGAACCCGGCGATGCCGACGATCAGGAAGACGACACCGAAGACGAACGCGCCCCGCTGGGTCCACGTCGAGCCGGAGCCGGTGCGTGCGGTTGCTGCGCTGCTGGTCATGATCAGCCCTCTTTTCTGTACGCGCCGCAGTGTGCGGCACACATGACATTCGGAGCGCTTCTACGGTCGGTTTGCAGGTCAGGGGTGCGATGGGCCGCGATGGCCGATTCACGCACCGGCAGCGCCCGCGATCTACCCTCGATCCTCTCGGGAAGTGCCCGGTACGCGTGCAGGAAGGCCCGCCAAGATGAAGTCGGCCAAGTGGCCAAGTCGTTCGACCCGAGGAGTCACCATGGAGACCGTCGTCCGAGCAGCAGGACCCGCCGAACTCGAAGCGGCCGCAGCCGTCCTGGCCGAGGCCTTCGCCGACGACCCGGTGCTCGCCGAGTTCCGACCGCCCCGATCCGGCGAGGACCGTCCCGCCGTGCTGGCCCGCCTCTTCGCGGCCCTCATCCGCTCGGTGCCGACGACCGGTCGTCGGGTGGACGTCGCCACGATCGGTGACCGCGTGGTCGGCGCCGCGTTCTGGCAGGCGCCCGGTCGGCACACCGGCGGCTTCGGCGCCTTCGTTCGACAGGTGCCCGAGTTCCTCCGGACGCTCGGGATCCGCGGTGCGCTCCACGCCGTGACGCACCTGCGCCGCATGGAGCGCGCCCGCCCGATGACCCCGCACTGGTACCTCACCGAGATCGGGGTGTCGGCCGCCGCGCGGGGTCGTGGCGTCGGTGGCCTGCTGCTCGGGCACGCACTCGAACGCGCCGACCGGTCGTCCCGGGGCGCCTACCTGGAGTCGTCCACCCCGGTGAACCGCCGGCTGTACCGACGGCACGGGTTCGCGGACGGCGCGCCGATCGCGGGGTTCCGCGCGGCGACCCCGATCAGCATGTGGCGTCCGGCGGCGGGCTGACCCGGCGCCGGGGGACACCGACCCTGTACCGGCGTGCACGCGCGCTGCCTACCGTCCACGGCACACCACGACGAGAGGAAACACCATGGCAAGTGGAGTCGCAGCAGTCTGGGTCCCGGTCAGCGACATGGAGCGCGCCGTCGCGTTCTACCGCGACACGCTCGGTCTCACCGTCAAGGACCAGTCCGACGACTGGAGCGAGATCGACGCCGGTGGTCTGATGATCGGCCTGAACGGACGCGAGTCCGCCAGCCAGGCGAGCGACGGCGGCGCCGTCGTGTCGTTCCAGCCGGACGGCAGCATCGAGGACGAGGTCGCCTCGCTCAAGGAGCGCGGCGCGGACATCCAGGGCGAGATCAGCGAGCACCCGTGGGGCAAGATCATCCCCTTCAAGGACAGCGAAGGCAACGACCTGCAGCTCTACTCGCCGCCGCAGGGCTGACCCAGCCGGGTGCGGAACGCACCCGCGGACGGACGGGAGGCCCGTGGCGACGCCGCCACGGGCCTCCCGTCCGTTCCGTGGCCGACTACGCGGACCCGCGCCAGACGACCTCCGTCGGCAACAGCAGACCGCGTGGGCCGTCGTCGGTGCCGCCGATCTGCTCGAGGACCTGGTGTGCCGCCTGCTCGCCGAGCAGGCGCGCCGGCTGCCGCACCGTCGACAGCTGCGGGTCGCACCGCAGCGCCCAGGCGCTGTCGTCGAACCCGACCACACCGACGTCCGACGGCACGCTCCGGCCGCTGCGCTGCAGGACGTCCATGGCACCGGCGGCGACGGCGTCCGACGCGGCGAACACCCCGTCGATGTCCGGGGCCCGCTCGAGCAGCTCGCGCATGCCCTCGGCGCCGGCGGTGTAGCTGAACAGGGGGTTCCGGGCGACGAGGTCGGGGTCGAAGCGCTCGCCGAGTGCCGCGGTGAACCCCGCCAGGCGGTCCTGGCCGGAGTCGCGGTCGAGCCCGGAGGCGAGCATCCCGATCCGTCGTCGGCCGGTGTCGACCAGCCGTCGGGTGATCTGCTCGGCGGCGTCGCGGTTGTCGATGCCGATGTACGAGATGTTCGCGGCGTCGGACGGGTGCCCGACGAAGCACGCGGGCATGCCGATCTCCTCGATCGCCCCGGTGATCGGGTCGCCGTCGCGGGCGGACAGCACGATGGCGCCGTCGACGAAGCCGCCGCGCAGGTACTCGACCACCCGCTCGCTGTCGCGGGCGGAGTCGACCATGATCGTGACGAGCTGCTGGTCGGCGTCGGACAGCACGGCGTTCGTGCCGATCAGGATGTTGCCGATGTTGGGGTCGTCGAGCACCACGACCGAGGGTTCGTGCACGATGAGCGCGATCGCCCCGGAACGCCGGGTGACCAAGCTGCGGGCGGCGGCACTGCGCACGTAGCCGACACGTCGGACGGCGTCCTGCACGGCCTCGCGCGCCTTCGGTGACACGTACGGCTCGTCGTTGAGCACCCGTGAGACGGTGCCGCGGGACATCCCCGCTTCGTCCGCGACGTCCTGGATCGTGGCGCGCTGACGAGCGGATCGGACCTCGGACATGGGGCAACCATATCCGCCGCTGA
The DNA here is from genome assembly GCF_047226435.1 of Curtobacterium poinsettiae. Classification (NCBI taxonomy): domain Bacteria; kingdom Bacillati; phylum Actinomycetota; class Actinomycetes; order Micrococcales; family Microbacteriaceae; genus Curtobacterium; species Curtobacterium poinsettiae. The sequence continues at coordinate 214,692 of NZ_CP178434.1, forward strand.
GGAGCCCTCGGAACGCCTCGCAGTTGACAGGGTGCAGCCGCTGGTGTTTGATCTGGGAGCGCTCCCAGAAACCTCCGGCCCTGATCCCCGGTGCGGCCTGGGAGCGCTCCCAGAACACTGGGTGGCCTTCGCCGTCGAAGGGGTCGCACGCGACCGAGGCGGCGGGTCGCCCCGATCAGCGAGGATCCCCGTGACGACCACCACCCTGCCGACGACCGCCACCGGCGCGCTCGGCCTCGGCTCGACGGGCCTCGCGTTCGGGTGCGACTACAACCCCGAGCAGTGGGACCCCGAGGTGTGGGTCGAGGACGTCCGGCTCATGCGCGAGGCCGGCGTGAACCTCGTCGCGATCAACGTCTTCGGCTGGTCGCACGTCGAACCCCGGCAGGGTGAGTACGACTTCGCCGCGCTCGACACCGTCATCGAACTGCTGCACGGCGCGGGCATCGGGGTCGACCTGGGCACCGGCACCGCCTCGACGCCGCCGTGGCTCACCACCCGCCACCCCGAGGTCCTGCCCGTCGTCGCCGACGGCACGACCCGCTGGCCCGGTGGCCGCCAGGCGTTCTGCCCGAGCTCCCCGGTCTACCGTGAGCACGCCCTCGCCCTGGTCCGCGCCACCGCCGAGCGCTACGGCGACCACCCCGCCGTGCGGCTCTGGCACGTGTCGAACGAGCTCGGCTGCCACAACGCGCACTGCTACTGCGACGTCTCCGCCCAGGCGTTCCGCGGCTGGCTGCAGGCCCGGTACGGCACGGTCGACGCGCTGAACGCAGCCTGGGGCACCTCGTTCTGGAGCCAGCGCTACTCGGCGTGGGAGCAGGTGCTGCCGCCCCGCGCGACGCTGTCGTTCACGAACCCGGCACAGACCATCGACTTCGACCGGTTCTCGTCCGACGAGCTCCTCGGCCACCACCGCGCCGAGGCCGCCGTCCTGCGCGAGCTGAGCGACAAGCCCGTCACGACGAACTTCATGGTCGCCGCGCACATCACGGCGCTCGACTACTGGTCGTGGGCCGGCGACATGGACGTCATCGCGAACGACCACTACCTGGACCACCGCCTGCCCCGGCCGCACGTCGAGCTCGCCTTCGCCGCCGACACCACCCGTGGCCTGGCCGGCGGCGCCCCGTGGCTGCTCATGGAGCACTCGACCGGTGCCGTGAACTGGCAGCCGCACAACGTCGCGAAGGCCCCGGGGGAGATGCTCCGGAACACCGCGGCGCACATCGCCCGCGGTGCCGACGGGGTCTGCTTCTTCCAGTGGCGCGCATCCGTGCAGGGCAGCGAGAAGTTCCACTCGGCGCTGCTGCCGCACGCCGGCACCGAGTCGACGACGTGGCACGACGTGGTCGCGCTCGGCGCCCTGGTCGAGCGGCTCGGCGAACTGCGGGGGTCGCGCGTGGTCGCCGACGTGGCGCTCGTCTTCAGCTGGGAGAACCAGTGGGCCGCCGACCTGGAGGCCCACCCCAGCACCGCGCTCCGCTACCTGGAGCAGGTCCACGCGTTCCACGCCGCGCTGTGGGACCTCGGCGTGACCGTCGACGTCGTCGCCCCCGGAGCACCCCTCGACGGGTACGCGCTCGTCGTCGTCCCCGAGCTCTACCTGGTGCGCGACGAGCACGCGGCCGTCATCGCCGACCACGTCGCCGCCGGCGGGCACGCCGTCGTCAGCTGCTTCAGCGGCATCGTCGACGAGCGCGACCGGGTCCGCACCGGCGGTTACCCGGGCGCCTTCCGCGACCTGCTCGGCGTGCGGGTGGACGAGTTCCTCCCGCTCGCCGCCGACGCCACGATCGCGCTGTCCGACGGCACGACCGGCAGCGTCTGGTCCGAGCCGGTCGAGCTGCGCGGCGCGACGAGCGTCGTCGACTACGCCGAGGGCTCCCTCGCCGGGCGCCCCGCCGTGACCCGCAACGAGCACGGCGCCGGCACCGCCTGGTACACGTCCACGGTCCTCGACACGGCAGCGCTGGGCGGGTTCGTCCACCGCGTGCTCGACGAGGCCGGGGTGCACGCCGACCCCGCCGTCCGCCCAGGGCTCGAGGTCGTCCGTCGCCGCGACGACACCCACGAGTGGGTCTTCCTGCTGAACCACTCCGACCGCACCGTCGAGCACCACGAGGCCGGCCACGAACTCGTCGCCGACCGCCCCGTCACCGGCACCACCGCCATCGCCCCCGGCGGGACCCAGATCATCCGCACCGACAGGAACCGCTCATGACCACCACCGCACAGTCGCCCAGCGCGACCCGACGACGCCGGGGCGGCGGGTTCCGCTACCGCCGCGCGATCGCGATCTTCGTCCTGCCGTTCGCCGTCCTGTTCACGGCGTTCTACCTGGTCCCCATCCTCTACGCCGTGTGGGAGTCGCTGCAGAAGATCGAGCGGCAGGGCACGTTCGGCGCCCCGACGCAGGTCTTCGGCGGCCTGAGCCAGTACGCCCTGGTGTTCCAGGACGGCGAGTTCTGGAGCTCGGTGCTCCGCGTGCTGCTGTTCGGTGTCGTGCAGGTGCCGGTGATGCTCGGGCTCGCGCTCCTGTTCGCCCTGCTGCTCGACTCCCCGCTGCTGCGCGGCAAGCGGTTCTTCCGCCTGGCGTTCTTCGCGCCGTACGCGGTGCCCGGCGTCATCGCCGCGATCATGTGGGGCTACCTCTACGCCCCCGACCTGTCGCCGTTCTCCGCGGTGACCTCGCGGGTCGACCTGCTCGGCGGCAGCACCGTGCTGTGGGCGGTCGCCAACGTCGTGACCTGGGTCTACGTCGGCTACAACATGCTCATCATCTACTCGTCGCTCCTCGCGATCCCCGCCGAGGTGTACGAGGCGGCGAAGCTCGACGGTGCGTCCCAGCTCCGGATCGCCCTGTCGATCAAGATCCCGCTCGTCGTGCCGGCGATCGTCCTCACCGCGGTGTTCTCCGTCATCGGCACCTTGCAGCTGCTGACCGAGCCGACCGTCTTCCGGCAGTTCACCTCGACCATCTCGTCGACGTTCACACCGAACATGCTCGTCTACTCGACGTCCTCGGTGCCGAACTTCAACCTCGCCGCGGCGTTCTCGGTCGTCCTCGCCGTCGCCACGTTCGTCCTGTCGATCGGGTTCCTCCGACTGACCCAGCGGAAGGCCGCCCAGTGACCGTCAACGCCCCGTCCCCAGGTGACCTCGTCCGCGACGTCGGCCGACCGCTCGAGCCGAACCGGGCCTCCCGTCCGCGCCAGCGCGGAGCGCGCGGTCCCCGTGAGAGCGTCATCTCACGCAGCGCCGCGATGATCGTGATGGGGGTCTTCACCCTCTACTTCCTGCTGCCGATCTTCTGGCTGCTGGTCTCGTCCACCAAGACCGCCGCGAACTTCAACTCGACGTTCTCGCTGTGGTTCAGCGCCACCTCGGTGCAGGACTTCTTCGGCAACCTCGTCGAGCTGTTCACGCGGCAGGACGGCATCTACCTGCGCTGGCTGCTGAACAGCATCGCCTACGCCGGGGTCGCCGGGCTGCTCGGCACCGTGCTCTCCGCGATGTGCGGGTACGCCCTGGCGAAGTACCGGTTCCGTGGCCGCGAGGTCCTGTTCAACGTGTTCCTCGGCGGCGTGCTCGTGCCGGCGACCGCCCTGGCCCTGCCGCTGTTCCTCATCTTCAGCCAGGTCGACCTGACCGACACGTTCTGGTCGGTGTTCCTGCCGAGCATCGTCAGCCCCTTCGGCGTCTACCTGTCGCGGTTGTTCGCGGCGTCGAGCGTGCCCGACGAGATCATCGAGGCCGCCCGCATCGACGGTTCCGGCGAGGTCCGCACGTTCTTCACCGTGGCCGTGCGGCTCATGTCGCCCGCGCTCGTGACGATCTTCCTGTTCCAGTTCGTCGCCGTCTGGAACAACTTCTTCCTGCCGCTCGTGATGCTCCGCGACTCGTCGCTGTTCCCCGTCACCCTCGGCCTCTACACGTGGAACTCGAGCGTGAACCAGTACCCGGACCTGCGCACCCTCGTGCTCATCGGGTCGTTCGTCTCGATCATCCCGCTGCTCGTCGCCTTCCTGAGCCTGCAGCGCTTCTGGCGCTCCGGCCTGGGCTCCGGCGGCCTGAAGTAGCCCCCGACCCGCACCCCTTCCCGCACCAGCTCTCCCCACACCACATCCGAACGGAAACAGCATGAAGACAACGAAGTTCCTCAGCGTCGCCGCGATCGCCGTGGCTGCCACCGTGGCCCTCGCCGGCTGCAGCACCGGCGGCAGCAGCACCGGCGGCGGATCCGGCACCGCGGCCGCCAGCTGCAAGCCCTCGGGCGGCAAGGTCACCCTCGACTTCACGACCTGGGTGCCCAACATGGACAAGGTCGTCGCGATCTGGAACAAGGCCAACCCGGACATCCAGGTCAAGGTCTCGATCGTCGCGAACGGCAACAGCGGCACCTACCAGAACTTCTTCAACCAGCTGAAGGCCAAGCAGGCGCCGGACATCGGGCAGGTCGAGTACGACACCCTGCCGGCGTTCCGCGTGCAGGGCGGCCTGGAGGACATCGGCGCGTGCTCCGGCATCAGCGACGCGAAGAAGGACTTCTCCGACGGCCTGTGGAACCAGGTCACCTTCGGCGAGGGGAAGTCGGTCTACGCCGTGCCGCAGGACTCCGGTCCGATGGCGCTGTACTACCGCAAGGACCTGTTCGAGAAGGCCGGCCTCGACGCCCCGAAGACGTGGGAGGAGTACGCCGAGGACGCCGTGAAGATCAAGAAGCTCGGCGGCAACATCACCAACTTCGCCAAGGGTGACGTCAACCAGTTCGCCGGGCTCGTCTCGCAGGCCGGTGGCCAGTGGTTCGAGAACTCGGGCCAGGACTGGAAGGTCAACCTGGACGACGCCGCGTCGAAGAAGGTCGCCGACTACTGGCAGGACCTGATCGACAAGAAGCTCGTGAACACCCTGCCGAGCTTCACCGACCAGTGGAACAACGCCTACGACAGCGGCAAGGACTGGACCTGGGTCTCCGCGGTCTGGGGTGCGAACACCATCTCGAGCGGTGCCCCGTCGACCTCGGGCAAGTGGGCCGTCGCCCCGATGCCGCAGTGGAAGTCCGGCGAGACCAAGTCGGCCGCCTGGGGCGGTTCGTCGAACGTCGTCTTCGCGGGCAGCAAGCACCCGGCCGAGGCATCGAAGTTCCTGGTCTGGCTGAACACCTCGACCGAGGCGCTCTCCGCACTGAACAAGGAGGCCAACCTGTACCCGGCCTCGACCACCGGCGCCGAGCTGCCGGCCCTGACCCAGGGGCTCGACTTCTACGGTGGCCAGAAGATCTACGAGGAGTTCGCCACCGCTGCGAAGGACATCCAGCCCTTCACCTGGGGTCCGACGATGACGCAGACCTACTCGGACGTCTCCGACGGCTTCGGGCAGGCCGCGTCCGGCTCGGGCACGCTGAGCGAGGCGCTCGAGTCCGGGCAGTCAAAGACCATCGCGGCACTCAAGGCGCAGTCGATCCCGGTCAAGGGCTGACGCACGGCGGCTGACGTCGCGCGGTCCACGCGCTGACAGCGGACAGGAGGCCCGTGGCGGGATCGCCACGGGCCTCCTGTTGCGTCTCGGGGTCGTGTTCCGGACCCCGTCGCTCGTTCGCTCGTCGCTACGCGACCGCGATCTCGTTGGGCACGCCCGGCAGCTCGTCGCTCGAGGCGATCACCTTGCCGGTGGTCAGGTCGACCGCGTGGATCCTCTGCTCGGCGGGGTCGGTGACGTAGGCGACGTCACCGGCGACCTTCAGGGCGGGGTGGGCGTCCTGCCACTCGGCCGGGCCGTCCCACGCGTCGATCACCGGGTACGACTCGAGCGGCTCGCCGGTCGTCTCGTCGAAGGTGTGCAGGGCACCGTCGTCGCCGAGCACGACGGCCTCGTCGCCGGGGCCGCGGGCCAGGTCGCGGAAGGTGAAGCCGACGCCGTCGGGCATGTCCGCGACGGTGTACTTCCCCGAGGCCGCGTCGATCAGGGCGATCTGGTCGAGCAGGTAGCCCTCGCTGTCGGGGTCGTCGTTGTAGTCGCCGACGGCGACGGACGAGTCCTCGGTGGTGAACAGGTTGCCGGTGCGGCCGTACTCGGTCGGGGCGTCGATCTTCTCGAACGTGCCGTCGTCGTAGACCAGGGCGCCGTCGGTGCAGCCGAACACCGCGACCTCACCCCTGACGGCACCCTCACCGTGGACGTCGGGGCACTGCTCGGACCGGGCGATCTCCTTGCCGTCGGCGTCCAGGGCGCGCACGCCTGAGCGGCTCTCCTCGGTGCCGATGGTGGTCAGGAGCGTGCCGTCCTCGAGCTCGATCGCGACGCCGTGGTGCGCGGCCTCGGACTTCGTCGTCTCGACCTCGGGCAGGTCGGCGCCGTCGAGCTCGGTGTGGTCGAACGTCGTCACGTCCCCGGTGCCGTCGGCGAACAGGGCGGTGCGGTCGCCGTGGACGACCGCGTGGCCGCCGGTGTCGGCGGGGAACACCGCGTCGGTCAGGGCCGGCTCGGCCTGGGTGTCGAGGACCCGGAAGCCCTCGGGCACGGTGACGAGCACGTGGCGTCCGTCACCGGCCGGGTTGACCCGGGTGAAGCCGTCGATCGCGTCGTCGGCCACCACCTGCAGGTCCTGGTCGAGGACGAGCAGGCCGCCGTCGTAGGTCAGGGTGATGCGGGTCCCGTCGGCCTTCGGGGTGTCCGTGGTGTCGGACCCGGCGTCGGTGTCCGTGGCGCACCCGGTCAGGGCCAGGGCGGCCGCACCGAGCAGGGCGGCGGGCCACACGGCCCGGAGCGTCTTCGTGTTCGTCATGTCGCTCACTGTATTGATTCTCATTCTCATTTACCAGTCGACAGGCCGTCGACGATGGCCTCGGTGTTCGAGCGCATCATGCCGAGGTAGGTGGAGGCGTCGCCGTCCTCGGTGAGGGACTCCGTCGCGAGCGGGCGGATCTCGACGTGCAGGTCGACCTCGTCCGCGAGCACCTCGGCCAGCCGTGCGGGTTGCGAGGCGTCGGCGAAGATCGTCCGGACGCCCGCTTCGTCGATGGCGTCGGCCAGGTCGCGCAGGTCGGCGGCGCTCGGGGAGGCCAGGGTCGTCCCGCTCGGGATCACCGCCCCGACGACCCGGAAGCCGTAGTGGTCGGCCAGGTACCCGAACACGTGGTGGTTCGTGACGAGCGCCCGGCGTTCCTCGGGCACGGTGCGGAACGCGGCCGTCATCGTGTCGTCCAGGTCGCGGAGCTCGTCCAGGTAGGCGTCCGTGCCGGCCGGTTCGATCCCGGCGTCGCGGAGGTCCTGGTCGAGGGCCTCGACGACGTCGACCATCCGGGCCGGGTCGGTCCAGAAGTGCGGGTCGGGGCCGCTGTCGTCCTCGGTGGTCCACTCGAGCGGGTCGAACGCGTCCCCGGCGGTGGAGACCGGCACGCCGTCCTCGGCCGCCGCCGCGACGTGCCGCGCGACCCCTTCTTCGAGCCCGAGCCCGTTCTCGACCACGAGGTCGGCGCTCCGGAGCCGTGCGGCCTGCTGCGCGGAGACCTCGAACGAGTGCGGGTCGGCGCCCGGCGGCATGAGGACCATGACGTCGGCCCGGTCCCCGACCACTTCGCTGACGACGTCGCCGAGGATGTTCGTCGTCACCGCGACGAGGGGGCGGTCGGAGCCGACGGTGGTGCACCCCGTGGCGACGAGGGCGAGCGCTGCGGCGACGAGGCCCGCGGTCAGGGCCCTGGTGCGCGTCACAGTCCGGCCTCGGCGAAGGCGACTGGGGCGACGGGGAGCTCGATCGTGCGGGCGACCCGGGCCCCGTCTGCGAAGTCGATCTCGTGCACGGTGCCGTCCGCGGGGTCGGCCAGGTAGGCGCGCTGGGCATCGAGCTGCAGCAGCGGGGCGTCGTCGTCGGGGCTGGCGTCGACCAGTGCCTTCGTCGTGGCGACCTTCCCCGTCGAGGCGGTCACGACCACCACCCGGCCGGAGTCGTCGACGCCGACCACGTGCTCGTCCTCGTCGTCCACCGCGACCACGGCGCGCAGGGGCCGCTCGGTCGGCACGAGGCGCCAGGAACCCTGTCGCGCGTCGAGCAGCCAGAACCCGGTGGTGCCCGCCAGCCCGGCGACGGTGGGTCGGCCGGCACGTGCGGCGAAGGCCGTCGGCCGCTCGGCACCGTCGGGCAGGTCGACGAACGACGTCTCGCCGGCGTCGTCCACCACGACCGCCCCGTCGGCACAGCCCACGACCCCGCCGGCGCGGGTGACGATCCCGCCGGCGGGGTCGGTGCAGGCCTGGGTGTCGGTGTCGGTGTCGGTGGCGTTCGTCGCCTCGCCGTCGGCGTCGAGCACGCGGACCCGGTCGCCGTCGGCCGCCACGAGATGCTCGCCCATCGGCAGCAGGACGCGCGCGTCGATCCGTGCGGTCTCGTCGACCTCGCCCTGTCCCAGTGCCTGGCGGTCGAGCACGACCGCCTCGGCTCGGTCCGGCCAGGTGATCGTCGTCATGGTCTCGGACGAGTGCACCGCGATCCGGCCGCCGCCGTCGATCGTGCCCACCACCCGCGGCTCGGCGGCGTAGTAGTGCGTGTGGTCGCCGTGGTCGACGGTCCAGGACCCGCCGTCGACGATCGTCGTGCGGTCGGCGTCGCTGGTCACGAGGAACCGGCCGTCGGTCGCCGAGTGCTCCGGTGCGTCCACGTCGTCGAGTTCGGTGGTCTCCTCGGTGAGCAGGTCGTGCAGCGCGGTCGCGCCGGTCGCCGACACGGCCAGGAGGCGCACCTGGGGTTCCTGGGACTCACTCGCGCCCGCCACGTAGCCGTGGGGACGGGCGGTGCCGGTCGAGCTGTCGGCCGACGGGGTGCCCGTGGAGCAGGCGGTGACGGTGAGGGCCAGGCCGGTGGCGAGGCCGATGGTGGACAGGAGGCGCGCGGGGGCGCGGCTGGTGGTCGAGTGCTTCATGCTCCCTCTCGAGACGGTGCGGCGGATCGTGGTGCTGCCGGCGCGGCCGCGCGCGCCGGTGTCGGGATCGGGGTGCGCCGCAGGACGACGGCGGCCAGGGCGCGCGAGACCACGACGCCGCCGACGGCGACCGCGGCGATGCTCGCGCCGGCGGCGGTGCCGGCGTGCCAGGAGACGAGGAGCCCGACGAGCACGGCGGCCGCACCGATGCCGGCGCCGAGGAGCATCGTCGAGGCCACGTGCCGGGTCCACGCGCGGGCAGCGGCGGCGGGCGCGAGCAGCAGGCCCACGACGAGCAGGGTGCCGACCGCCCGGTACGAGGCGACGACCGCCAGGGTGACGAGCGCGATGAGCACGACCTCGGCCAGGCGCGGGTGCAGGCCGAGCGTCGTGGCCTTGCGGGTGTCGAACGCCAGCGCGGTGAACGGCCGGTGGAAGGCCACGGCGACGGCCAGGGCGACGGCCGCGGCGATCGCGAGGCCGCCGACGTCCGCCCGGGTGACGGCGAGGACGTCCCCGAACAGGATCGCGGTGACGTCGGTGGCGAACGACCGCGACGACGACACGATGATCACGCCGAGTGCGAGCATCCCGACGAAGAGCAGGCCGATCGAGGTGTCGTACGACAGTCGGGCGCGACGACGCAGCGCTCCGACACCGAGCACCATGACGCCGGCGCTCACCGCGGCGCCGAGCACCGGCGGGACCCCGGTCAGGGTGGCGATCGCGACGCCGGGCAGCATGCCGTGCGAGAGCGCCTCGCCCAGGAACGCCATGCCGCGCACCAGCACCCACGTGCCGACGACGGCGCACAGGACCGCCGCCAGGGAGCCGCCGACCAGGGCGCGCACCATGAAGTCGACGGAGAACGGATCGGTCAGCCAGGTCACGGTCCGAGACGCTACATGAAAACGAGTATCGATACTGATAGCGTGCTCAGGTGACTGCGACCGAGCCGACCGACCCCGCCGATCCCCGATCTGCCGTCCACCTGGACCGGGTGACGGCCGTCCTCGGCGACCGGACCGTCCTCGACGGTGTGGACGCGGTCTTCCCCGCCGGGGTCGTCACCGCGCTCACCGGGCCGAACGGATCCGGCAAGTCGACGCTGCTCGACGTGGTCGCGGACGTCGTGCGGCCGACCGCCGGGCGGGTGACGGGCCTCCCGTCCGACGGGGTCGCCTACGTGACCCAGTCCGTCCCGCCGACCACGCTCCCGCTCACCGTCCGCGCGGCCGTCACGATGGGGCGGTGGCGGCACCGCGCGTGGTGGCGGCCGCTCGGACGCGCTGACCGAGCGGTCGTCGACGCGCAGCTCGAGCGGATGGCGATCACGGACCTTGCCGACCGGCCGGTCGAGGAGCTCTCCGGCGGGCAGCGGCAGCGGACGCTCGTCGCGCTCGGGCTGGCGCAGCGGGCGGGGGTGCTGCTGGTCGACGAACCGACCGCCGGGGTCGATGCTGAGTCGGCGGCGCTCGTGGTGGCGGCGCTCGCCGACGAGGCCGCAGCCGGTGTCGTGGTCGTGCACGCGGCCCACGACCCGGCGGTGATCGCCGCAGCCGACCGCATCGTCGCGCTGACCTGACCCTGCCCGTGGGGGCGATTCCGCAAAACACCGGTGTTCACCCGTTGAACCGCTGTCTGCGCGTGTTCAGCGCGCGAACACCGGTGTCTTGCGGACGCCGGAGCAGGTGACGGTGTCGATCTCAGAATACGGGCGCCAGATTTTCTGAGATGATGGCTTATGTCAGAAAATCTGACGGACCGAGTCTGGTTTCAGGGAGTGATCGTGACCACGTGGCCCGCGCTGCAGTACGAGGAACTCGACTGGGAGCGCCGCGACGCCGACTACGGTCCGCGGGCGGCTCGACGCGGCACGGTTCGGGAATCGTACGCTGCAGCGGTTCCGCCCGCGATCGCGGGACTCCCGATCGAGCTGAGCGACGACGTGGCGACCCTCGTTGACGAAGCCTCGACCGCGCTCGTGCGGTTCGACAGTGAACTCGGTGGTGAGGTGGCTTCGTTCGCCTCGCTCCTGCTGCGCTCGGAAGCAGCAGCATCGTCGCAGATCGAGCACCTCACGGCGAGCGCTCGGCAGGTGTTCGCCGCTGAGATCGGTGCCCCCGGCAAGCGCAACGCCACCGCGATCGCCTCGAACACGCGCGCGATGCGGACCGCGATCGAACTGTCCGATCAATTGACTTCCGACACCGTGCTCGCGATGCACGAGGTCCTGCTCGAACACGACCCCCATCACGATGCTGGAGCGTTCCGGCGTGAATCCGTGTGGATCGGCACCGACGGTCGCAGCCCGGTCGGAGCCGACTTCGTCGCCCCGGCATGGGAACGGGTTCCGGGACTGGTCGACGACGTCATGGCCTTCGCGCGGCGACTGGACCTGCCCCGGCTGGCGCAGGTCGCCGTGGCCCACGCGCAGTTCGAGACCATCCACCCGTTCACCGACGGCAACGGTCGCACCGGGCGTGCACTGTTGCAGGCCATGCTGCGGTCGAACGAGTTGACGCGCAACGTGACGGTCCCGGTCTCGGCAGGCCTCCTGATCGACACTGCGGGCTACGTCGAGGCGCTGACGGCGTACCGCCGTGGCGACGTCGAGCCGATCATCCGGCGGGTGGCCGAAGCCGCGTTCGCCGCGATCGGGAACGCGACGGAGCTCGTCGAGGACATCCGACGGATCCGGAGGAGCTGGCAGGACCGGATCGAGGCTCGACGAGACTCCGGCGTCTGGGACGCGCTCGACGTGGTCGCACGGCAGCCCGTGTTGAACGCGACGGTGCTCGCCGCCGAGATGGGTGTCGTGACGAGGAACGTGTACCCGCACCTCCAGAAGCTCGTCGACGCCGGCATCCTGCTGTCGAAGAACGAGTACCGGCACGGCGTCCTGTACCGCAACGACGAAGTGCTCTCGGCGCTCGACGCGTTCGCCGCGCGGTCCGGTCGCCGGGGGTGACGCGGGCTCAGGCGGTCAGGGGCCGCTGAACACCGGTGTTCGTCGTTCGAACCGCGGTCTGCGGGTGTGCAACCGGCGAACACCGGTGTCTTGCGGGCCCAGAACTGGTCAGGCGTCGAGCGCGCGCCGTGCGGCGGTGACGACTTCGGCGTCGGTGACGAAGTGCGCGGAACCGTCGTCGCCGGCGCCCATCGGCACCCCGGCGTGCGTGCTGCCGGCGGCCGGGCGCTTGGCCGACAGGTGCACCGCGGCGGCTCCGGTGGCGAGCAGCGCACGGACGTCGGCAGGGGTGACGCCAGCGCCGGCCATCACCTGCACGGGCCCGGCTGCCCCGACCATGCGGGCGATCGTCTCGGCACCGGCGACCGCGGTGGGGGCGGCGCCCGAGGTCAGGACGCGGGTGAACCCGAGCGCGGCGAGCGATCCGGCGGCGGCGACGGGGTCGATCGCGTGGTCGATCGCCCGGTGCAGGGTGATCTCGGCGGTGGCGCTGACCGAGCGGGCGGCGTCCACGAAGCGGCGGAGGGCGTCCTCGTCCAGGGTCCGGTCGGGGCGCAGGGCTCCGACCACGACGCCGGCGGCCCCGGAGCGCAGGACCGTGCGGACCTCGCGCACCATGAGCTCGACCTCGTCGGGGGAGTGCACGAACCCGCCCGGGCGGCAGCGGACCAGCGCGTGCGCCGGGATCCCCGTCTCGTGGGTCGTCTCGACCAGGGCCTGGGACGGGGTGAGCCCGCCGAGCTCGAGACCGACGCAGAGTTCGACGCGGTCGGCGCCGCCGTCCCGCGCGGTGATCGCGCCGGCCGGTGAGGTGACGGCGATCTCGAGTGCGGCGGTGGTGCTCATGCAGGGGCTCCGAGCGGTTCGTTGGAGGCGGGGACGATGCGGGCGCGGAGGTCCGGTGCCGTCGGGAACACTCGATCGTAGGGGAACATCGGGCGCTCGATCCTGTGGTGCCCGAGGCGCAGCAGGTCCTGGTCGACACCGCCCGGGGTGAGCGCGAGCATCCAGTCGGCGGACATGTCGAACAGCTCCGGCTCGAGGTACCCGATCTTCACGATGACGACGTCCGCCTGCCGCGGCGCCAGGTCGAGGTCGGTGAAGTCGTGCTCGTGGTGGTACGGCTTCCGCAGCTTCGTCAGGATCGCGAACACGCTGCCGACCTGCAGCACGACCTCGGTCTCGGCGTCCCGGTCGCCGTGCTTGATCGCGTGCACCCGACCGGTCATCGTGATCGGACCCGCGTGCACGTGGTCGACCGTCGCACCGGCGGTCACGGTGATCGTCGCACCGACGCCGGCTTCCACCGCGGCGGCGACGGCGGCCGCGCCGGGCACGCTCGCGTAGATGACGGTGGGGCCCGACGGGTCCTGGAACTCCGGACGGGCGAGCACCTGCGTCAGCCCCCACGTCATGTCCCCGGAGCCGCCCGCCGTGGGGTTGTCGCCCGAGTCCGAGACGAAGTACGGCTTCGCGGCGCCAGGGGCGAGCGCGGCGTCGAGGCACTCCTCGAACGTGCCGGTGGGTGCGACGAAGACGAAGTCCTCGCGGGCATCCCAGAACGCCGACGCGAGCCGCTCGGCGCCGGCCGCGACGGCTGCCTCGTCCCACCCGGTGACGACGGTCACGGCCTGGTCGCGGGGCTGGTCGGCCCAGGCGTACCCGACCCAGATCGCGGCGTCGAGCACCCCCTCGGTCTGCTCGACGAGCGGGACCTGCGCGTACAGGGACTTCGCCGGCTCGAGCCGGGTCGAGGTCTGCTCGCCGGGCAGCAGGACGGGGATTGGGATCCAGGCCTTCACGGGGCGCTGCGCACCGACGGGCCGTTCGGTCAGCACGTCGACGAGGTTCCGGACGGCGCGCTCCTTCGTCTCGAGGGTGTCCTCGTGCGGGGCCATTCGGTAGCAGGTGACGAGGTCGACCTGGTGGGCGAGCTCGCGCGTGACGTTGCCGTGCAGGTCCATCGACGCGGACACGATGACGTCGGGGCCGACGACCGCGCGGATGCGACCGAGCAGGTCCGTCTCGGCGTCGTCGAGCCCCTCGACCACCATCGCGCCGTGGATGTCGTACCAGAGGCCGTCGACCGGCCCCATCGCACCCAGCCGCTCGACGATCTCGTCGGCCAGCGCCTCGTACGACGCCCGGTCGACGATCCCGCCGGGCAGGGCGTGCCCGATGAGCGCACCGCGGAAGTCCGCACGGTCGGCCATGGTCGCCAGGAACGGGTAGCGGGTGACGGCCTCGTCGCCGCGGTCCGGGTGGAACGCGGGGGCGTGGGTCCGGGTCGGGGTGAACGTCGAGGTCTCGATGGCCAGGCCGGCGATGGCGATGACCGGGCGACCGGCGCTGGCGGGGGAGGCGGGGACGGCGGGGGTGACGGGACCGGTCTCAGACACGGACGCTCCTGTTCCTGGTGGTGGACTGGGGGATGGGCGCGGAGAGCTCCTCGAGCGAGGCGGCGAGGCCCCGCTGCAGGGCGAACTGCCCGGCGCCGACGAGGCCGGCGTCGGCGCCGAGCGACACCGGCTCGATCGCCAGGTGCTGGGTCATCAGCGGGTGGCAGCTCTCGTAGAGCTGGCTCCGCACGGCGGCGATGAAGGGGTCGAGGGTCGACAGGATGCCGCCGAGGTAGACGGCGTCCGGGTTGAAGAAGTTCACGTTGGCGGCGAGCACCTCGCCCAGGTACTTGCCCGCCATCCGCACGGCGCGGGTCGCCTCGGGGTGCGCGTCCGAGGCGAGCCGCACGACGTCGGCGGTCGAGGCGACGTCGACCCCGGCGTTCGACAGGATGCGGACCAGGGCGGCGCCGGACGCCACCGTCTCGAGGCACCCGGTGTTGCCGCACGAGCACGGGGTGTCCCCGGCGGCGTCGATCCGCACGTGCGTGATGTCCCCGGCCGCACCGGTCGACCCGCGGTAGAGCCGGCCGTCGATGACGATGCCCGCGCCGATCGCCGAGCCCGCCTTGATCGTGATGGTCTGGCGTCGAGCCGGGTCCTGCACGGTCTGCTCACCCGCCGCCATGCAGTTCGCGTCGTTGTCGACGATCGCCGGCAGCCCGAACCGCTCGCTCAGCCAGGCGGCCACGGGGAACCCGTTCCACCCCGGCATCCGGCTCGGCAGGTCGACGACGCCGGCGACGACGTCGACGGGCCCGGGCAGGCTGAGCCCGACGCCCCGCAGCCCTTCGCGACCACGGTCGTCGGCGAGCCGCTCGAGCAACGCGGCCAGCCGCTGGAGCCCGGCGGTCGGACCGTCGGAGAGCGCGAACGGGACGTTCGCGACCGACTCGAGCGCGCCTCCCGGCAGCACCACGCCGATGCGCGCGTGCCCGCCGCCGACGTCCGCGGCAACCGCGTACTCGTCGACGCCGCCGATGCGGAGCACCTTGCGGGGGCGGCCGCCGGTGGAGACGTCGGTGCCCTCCTCGGCCAGGATCCCGTGTTCCAGGAGCTGGCCGACGACGTGCGAGACGGTCGACGGGGCGGCCCCGAGCACCTTCGCGATCTCGGTCCGGCTGGCGGCCTGCCCCGAAGCGACGAGCTCGAGGACGCGGGCGCTGAGATCGGCCACGACTTTCTCCAATCCGGACGGAACACCGGCGGCTGCCGGCGGAACGGGAACAGGACACGGGTGGATGCCCGGTTCTGCGGCGAGCCTACGGGGCGGATCGAGCGGTCCACCCTTTCCACCGTTCCGCAGTAACGCAGTTTTTACATCGAGATGTTTGTTTTTCCAATGGCTTTGGTCCTTGACTGTCCTCGTGCCGCTCGGCACCTCGTGCTCCACTCCCCGAAGTCCCTCGCACAAGGAGACACCGCATGTCCAAGCCCCGTCGCTGGGCGCTCCTCACCGGAGCTGCGATCGCCGTGAGCGCGCTGCTCGCCGGCTGTTCCGGAGGCGGCAACGCCTCGCCGGGATCGACCGACGAGATCGACTACGCGCTCCCCGCCAACTTCACGCCGAACTGGATCCTGCCGATCGGCACCGCCGCGCACCTCAACACGAACAACGGCTCCATCGCCCAGTCGCTGTACGAACCGCTCGTCGCGTACGACGGCTCCACCGGCAAGATCGCGTGGAACAAGGCCGGCTCCGTCGCCACCGACGCGAAGTTCGCCGACGACGGCAAGAGCGTCACGATGACCCTCGGCGACCGGCACTGGTCCGACGGTGAGGCGATCACGAGCCGCGACGTCGAGTTCTGGTTCAACCTGATCAAGGCCAACAAGGCGCAGTGGGGCGGGTACTCCAAGGGCAAGGCGCCGGACAACTGGACCTCGTTCAAGGCCGTCGACGACACGCACTTCACCATCACGTTCGACAAGGCGTACAACTCGGACTGGATGCTCGCCAACCAGCTGAGCAACATCATCCCGCTGCCGCAGCACGCCTGGGACAAGACCAGCGCGAGCGCGAAGGTCACCGACGCCGACGAGACCCCCGCCGGCGCGAAGCAGGTCTGGAAGTACCTGAACACCGCCGCCGGCAAGATCAGCGACTACGCCAGCGACCCCCTGTGGAAGACGATCTCGGGCCCCTACGGCGTCAAGACCTTCACCACGGCCGGCAACGTCACCCTCGTCGCCAACAAGAAGTACGACGGCGGTCAGAAGCCCGCCATCACCACGGTCAACCTGCTCCCCTTCACCACGGCCGACGCCGAGGTCAACGCGGTCCGCTCGGGCGAGGTCGACTACGGCTACATCAACGCCACCGACATGGACCAGAAGTCGTCCTTCACGGCGAAGGGCTACTCCGTGGAGCCCTGGACCGGCTGGGCCATCACGTACATGCCGTACAACTTCAACAACCCGACGATGGGCGCCGTCTTCAAGCAGCTGTACGCCCGGCAGGCCGTCCAGATGTCGATCGACCAGAAGTCGCTGTCGAAGGTCGTCTTCAACGGCACCGCGACCTCGACCTACGGTCCCGTCCCGCAGGCGCAGGAGTCCGACTACGTCTCCGACGTGCAGAAGTCGAACCCGTACCCGTTCAGCACCTCGAAGGCCAAGGACCTGCTCACCAGCCACGGCTGGGAGGAGCAGGGCGGCACGATGGTCTGCACCGACCCGGGCACCTCGGCCAGCCAGTGCGGCGAGGGTGTCGAGCAGGGCACGAAGTTCTCGATGCAGGTGCTGTCGCAGTCCGGATCGACCGTGACCGACAACATGATGAGCGCGATCCAGTCCTCGCTCGCGAAGACCGGCATCGACTTCACCATCAAGACCGCGCCGGTGTCGAGCGTGCTGTCGCAGACCCCCACCTGCACCTCGGACGAGGCCAGCTGCGACTGGGACCTGTCGTTCTTCGGCACCGCGGGCAGCTGGTACTTCCCGGCCTACCCGACCGGTGAGTCGCTCTTCCAGACCGGCGGTTCGGCGAACTTCGGCAGCTACTCGAACAAGCAGGTCGACGACCTGATCGACGCGACCACCACCTCGACCGACGCCACCGCCGTGCAGGACTACAGCGCCGCGGTCGCGAAGGACCTGCCGGTGATCTGGCTGCCGAGCCCCGACTACCAGATCTCCGTCGTCAAGAAGGGCCTGTCCGGGTTCGACCAGGACTCGCTCGCCAACTTCCACCCGGCCCAGTGGAAGTGGACCAAGTAGGTCGCTGACGCGACCACGGCCTGGAGGCGCGGTGCGGGCACGACCCGCACCGCGCCTCCGCCCCGGCTCAGGCAAGAACCGACCATCGGAACCCGCATGACCACAGCTCTCTACCTCACCAGGCGCGTCCTGCAGGCGCTCGCGGTGATCCTCATCGTCACCGTCGTGGTGTTCTGCCTGTTGCACGCGCTGCCCGGCGGCCCCGCCCGCGGCGTGCTCGGCGTCTCCGCGACGCCCACGCAGATCGCCCAGTTCAACCAGGCGCAGGGGCTCGACCAGCCGCTGCCCGTGCAGTACCTGCGGTTCCTCGGTCGTCTGCTCACCGGAGACCTCGGCACCTCGTACACGCTCAACGAGCCGGTCTCGCAGCTCATCGCCGAGCGCCTGCCGAAGACCCTCGTGCTCACCGGCATCTCCGCGGTGCTCGGACTCGTCGTCGCGATCCCGGTCGGCATGCTCCAGGCGGCCCGCCGCAACGGTGCGGTCGACTACGCCGCCACCGCCCTGGCGTTCGTCTTCTACTCGACGCCGGCGTTCTTCCTCGGCCTCGTCCTGATCATCGTGTTCAGCCAGCAGCTGCCGTGGCTGCCGTCCCAGGCACCGAGCGGCAACACCCTGGCCGAGGTGTTCCAGGACCCGGCCGGACTCGTGCTGCCCGTGGTGACCGGAGCGCTGGCGATGATCGCGGTGTTCAGTCGCTACATGCGCGCCTCGACGCTCGAGAACCTGCAGGAGGACTACGTCCGCACCGCCCGTGCCGGCGGCGCCTCGACCGCGACGATCCTGCGGCGGCACGTCTTCCGCAACTCGCTCACCCCGGTCGTGGCGATGCTCGGGTACTACCTGCCGGTGCTGTTCGGCGGCGCCCTGGTGACCGAGCAGCTGTTCAACTACCCCGGCATGGGGCTGCTGTTCTGGAACGCCGCGCAGTCCTCCGACTACCCGACGCTGCTCGGCTGCGTGCTCGTCATCTCCATCGCGACCGTCATCGGCACCCTGCTCGCCGACGTCGCACAGTCCCTCATCGACCCCCGAGTGAAGGCGAGCCGCGCATGACCGCCGTCCAGATGGCCCCCGAAGCCCCGGGCGCCCCCGTCACCGTCGCGGCCACCGGGTTCCGGCTCGCCGCCCGCCGGTTCCGGAGCAACACCCTCGCCGTGATCGGCCTCGCCCTGATCGTCGTCATCGTGCTGTTCTGCTTCGTCGGCCCGTTCCTGTACCCGACCGACCAGACGCACACGATGCTCGAGCAGGCCAACCAGGGCCCGAGCGCCGCGCACTGGCTCGGCACCGACGCCGTCGGCCACGACGTCCTCGGCCGCCTGATGTACGGCGGCAAGGTCTCCCTGATGGTCGGCATCGCCGCCGGGGTCCTGGCCACCGTCGTCGGCACCCTGTGGGGCTCCGTCGCCGGGTACGTCGGCGGCTGGGTCGACGCCCTGATGATGCGCGTCGTCGACGCCGGCATCGCGATCCCGGCCCTGTTCATCCTGCTCGTCATCTCGGCGATCACGAACCCCGGCGTCGGCGGCCTCATCGTCATCCTCGGCCTGGTGTCGTGGCTCGTGCCGTCCCGCCTGATCCGCGCCGAGACGCTGACGCTCAAGAACCGCGACTACGTCCTGACCCTGCGCGCGATCGGCGGCTCGCACGCCCGCGCGATCGGCAAGCACCTGTTGCCGAACTCGGTGTCGACGATCGTCGTCGCGGCGACGTTCCAGGTCGCCGACGCGATCCTGCTGGTCGCCTACGTCTCGTACCTCGGGCTCGGCGTGCAGCCGCCCGCGACGGACTGGGGCGGCATGCTCTCGGCGGGACTCACCGCCGCGTACTCCGGACACTGGTGGCTCATCGTGCCGCCGGGTCTGGCCGTGATCCTGGTCGTCTGCGCGTTCAACGCGGTGGGCGACGGACTGCGGGACGCCTTCGACGTGCGGGGCCGCTGATGACCAACGAACCGATCCTGCGGACGACCGACCTCGGCGTCTCCTTCAGCACCGAGTCCGGCACCGTCGATGCCGTGCGGGGGGTGTCCCTGTCGGTCGCCCCCGGCGAGACCCTCGCCCTGGTCGGCGAGTCCGGCTCCGGCAAGTCGACGGTCGCCCTCGCGGCGATGGGCCTGCTCTCCGGCAACGCGACGGCATCGGGCAGCGCCGTCGTCGCCGGGCACGAGGTCGTCGGGGCAGCCGAACCCGAACTCCGGGCACTGCGCGGCTCGACCGTCTCGATGGTCTTCCAGGAGCCCGCGACCGCCCTCGACCCGCTCACCCGCGTCGGCGCCCAGATCGCCGAGGTGATCCGGAACCACCGTGACGTCTCCGCGTCCGCCGCCGCGGCCGAGGCCGTCGACCTGCTCCGCCGCGTCGGCATCCCCGACCCCGAGTCGCGCACCCGGTCGTTCCCGTTCCAGCTGTCCGGTGGGCAGCGCCAGCGCGTGGTCATCGCGATGGCGATCGCGAACGCACCGAAGCTGCTCATCGCGGACGAGCCGACCACCGCGCTCGACGTGACCGTCCAGGCCGAGATCCTCGAGCTCCTGCGCGCGCTCGCCGTCGAGACCGGCACCGGCGTGCTGCTGGTCACGCACAACATGGGCGTCGTGGCGGACTTCGCCGACCGGGTCGCGGTCATGCTCCAGGGCGAGATCGTCGAGACCGGCGGGGTCGAGGACGTCCTGCTCCGCCCGGAGCACGAGTACACCAAGCGGCTCCTCGCCGCGGTGCCGCGGCTCGAGACACCGGCGTCGGCATCCGACGCCGCCGAGTCGGCGAGACGCCTCCAGATCCGGGGGCGTGACGCGGAGACGCCGGCGTCTTCCGAGCTAGGTGCGTCGGGTGCGGCGGACGGGAGGCCCGGTGCGGCCCCGGTGGTCGACCTGCGGGACGTCTCGGTGACGTTCGGGCGCGGGGCGCGCGCCGTCCACGCGCTCGCCGGCATCGACATCACGGTGCACGCCGGTGAGACCGTCGGTCTGGTCGGCGAGTCCGGTTCGGGCAAGTCGACCGCGGCCCGGGTGGCGCTCGGTCTGATCAAGCCGACGTCCGGCACGGTGTCGCTGTTCGGGCAGGACCTGCGGACGGCCAAGGGGCGCGACCGCCGTGCCCTCCGGTCCGGCATCGGCGTGGTGCTGCAGGACCCGGTGGCGTCCCTCGACGCCCGGATGTCCGTGGCCGAGTGCATCGCGGAGCCCCTGGCCGTGCACCGTCGCGGGATGTCCTCGGCCGACCGGCGTCGCCGCATCGACGAGGTGCTCGACGCCGTCCGGCTGCCGCGGACCCTGGCATCCCGGGCCCCGCGTGAGCTCTCCGGTGGGCAGCGCCAGCGGGTCTCGCTCGCCCGGGCGCTGGTGCTCGAGCCGCGGCTGCTCGTCGCCGACGAACCGACCTCGGCGCTCGACGTCAGCGTGCAGGAGACCGTGCTCGAGGTGCTCGGCGAGCTGCAGGACGACCTCGGGTTCGCGTGCCTGTTCGTCTCGCACGACCTGGCCGTCGTGCAGCACTTCGCCGAGCGTGTCGTGGTGATGCGCCAGGGCGTCGTCGAGGAGCAGGGCACCACCGGCACCACGCTCCTGCACCCCACCACCGACTACACCCGACGCCTGCTCGCCGCGGTGCCGGTGCCCGACCCCGTGCTGCAACGACAGCGCCGGGCCGCGCGCCTCGCCTCGCTCGCGGCGGTGACCGCGTGAGCCGGGTCCTGGCCGGGGTCGACATCGGCGGGACGAACACCAAGGTCGTCCTGACCACGCACGACCTCGAGGTCATCGACCGGGTCGACCTGCCGACGCCCGCCCACGCGGGCGGGGCGGCGATCGTGACGGCCGC
Organism: Curtobacterium poinsettiae; assembly: GCF_047226435.1. Taxonomy (NCBI): domain Bacteria; kingdom Bacillati; phylum Actinomycetota; class Actinomycetes; order Micrococcales; family Microbacteriaceae; genus Curtobacterium; species Curtobacterium poinsettiae. The sequence continues at coordinate 236,026 of NZ_CP178434.1, forward strand.
CCTCGGGGCGGTGACGGGTCTGCTCGACACGCACCGGGCCTCCCTTGCGGGTGTCGGGGTGGGCGCGGCCGGTGTCGTCGACCGGGCCACGGGGACCGTGCTGGTCACCGGCAACTCGTTCACCGGCTGGGCCGGGTACGGCGTGACGCGGGCCGTCACCGACGCGCTCGGCGTGCCGGCGACACTGGACAACGACGTGAACGCGTTCCTGCTCGGCGAGATCGCGACCGGCGCGGTGGTGGGGGAGTCCGACGTGCTCGGCATGACCCTCGGCACCGGGGTCGGCGGCGCCCTCGTGCTCGACGGACGGCTCTTCGCCGGCCCGCGCGGCGCCGCCGGCGAGATCGGCCACGTCCCCGGGTTCGGCGACGCCCGCTGCACCTGCGGGCAGACCGGGCACCTGGAGACCATCGCGGGCGCCCGCGGCATCGCCGACCGCTACGCCGAGCGCTCCGGGCGCACGCTCTCGGCACGGGACGTCGCCGTCGCAGCGCGCGGCGGCGACGCCGACGCGGCCGCCGTCTTCGCCACCGCGGGATGGGGTCTCGCCCGTGCCGCGCTGCTGACCGCGGGGATCCTCGACGTCACCACCGTCCTGATCGGCGGCGGCATCGCACGGTCGTGGGACCTGCTCCACCCCGCCATCTCGGCGGCGATCGACGCGGAACCGCCCGTCAGCGGGGCGACGATCCGGCTCGCACAGTCGACGCTCGGGGCCGATGCCGTGGCCCTCGGGGCAGCGGCGCAGGTGCGGGCCCGGGTGCTGGAGCCGGAGACCGCGTAGCGGGGGAAGGCCGGGTCAGGGCACCCAGACGACGATGCCGCGCAGGTCGTGCAGCACCGCGGCGAGGCCGGCGCGCAGCCCGCGAGCGGCACGGTCCTCGGTGAAGGTGCCGGGGTCGTAGTGGCTCGACGGACCGAGGCCCTCGCCACGGAACCCGCCGCCCGTCCAGTCCGCCGCCGTGACGTTCGACGTCGGCTCCGCGATCTCGGCACCGACGACCAGGAACTGCTGGTGGAGCGCGGTCGGTGAGACGGCCGCGAGCGGGTCGACCATGTGGTTGCCGACGGTGATGACGAGGTCGGGCTCGGCGTCGACGGCGCGCAGGACCGCGGCGATCCGGTCGTCGGCGTCCGTCGCCGAGACCGGGGTGACGGTGACGTCCTCGTCCGACGCCCACGAGTCGACGGCGTCGAGCAGGGTCCGGGTCGGGGCGTCCGCGGCGTCCCCCGCGTCGGAGAGCAGCACGACGTCGTAGCCCGCGGGAGCGTGCACGCCGGACCACGAACCCGGCTCGGGGTGGATGGTGGCCTCGGGTGCCGGGGGCTGGTCCGGATCGGAGAACCCGGTGCCCAGGAGGCCGGCGGACGCGTGCGCCGAGGCGTTCGCCGTCGGGCCGGGGCCGGTGCCGGTGCCGGTGCCGCCGGTGGTGCCGTCCGACGCCCGGGAGCAGCCGGCCAGCAGGGTGGCGCCGGCCGCGGCGAGGGCGACGGCGGTCAACAGGGAGGTCGTCCGGGTGGCTGGGCGGATCACGGCACCATGCAAGCACGCCCGACGGCCGCTCCGGGCCGGTCGGGGGACCTGTCCAACACCCGTCCCGTTGCTGGTCACCGGTTGTTCACCTTCCGGTCGTCTGTGAGCCGGATCGTCTGCGCGTGCCCTCCGGAACCACCGCCGCGCTCCTGCGCGCCCGCCCCGTCCACTCGTCTTCCCCGACCGCGCTGACTGCGCTGGCCGCACGGGTCGCCGCCGCGCTCGTGCTGCTCGGGGTGGTCGTGATCAGCGTGCTCGGGGGAGCCGCACCGGCGTCGGCGCACGGCTTCAGCTCGGTCGTGTACGCCGACGTGACGTCCACGAAGCCGACGGTCGTGCGGGCGGAGCTCGGGCTCGAGTACGACCTGATGCTCGTCTCGGTGGCCACGAGCGAGCACGACGACGCGCTGCACGAGCAAGGGCAGCGCGCCTGGGACGACGGGGACTTCCCGGGGATGGTGACGGCCGCCGAGGCGCACACCGACGCGATCGGGGAGTACGTGTTCGACCGGTTCACGGTGACCGGAGCCGGTGGGCGGGCCTGCACGGGCACCCTCGACCCCACGGTCACGGTCGACCTGCGGGACGAGGTGCCGTACGCCCACGTCACCGCCGACTTCACCTGCCCGGAGGCGTCCGAGACGCAGTCGGGACACGTGGTGTCGTCGACGCTGTTCCCCGACGACGAGTCCTTCGTCCGCGACACCAAGACGATCGTCACGTACGACGTCGACGACCGCGCGGGATCGGCCACCCTCGACGCCTCGCAGCGCACGTTCTCCACCGAACAGTCGGCGGGGGAGCGCTTCTGGGAGTTCTTCCGCCTGGGCGCCGAACACCTGCTGACCGGCATCGACCACATCCTGTTCCTCGTCGCGCTCATCGCCGGGTCGCGTCGCCTGCGCGAGGTCGTCTACACGGCGTCCGCGTTCACGATCGCGCACTCGATCACGTTCATCCTCGCCGCGCTCGGTGTGGTCAGCCCACCCGCGATCGTCGTCGAGCCGCTCATCGCCCTGTCGATCGCCGCGGTCGCCGGCTGGTACCTGTGGCGGCTCTGGCGACGCCGGTCGCGGGCCGACGAACTGGTGGTCGGCGAACACGGACACTTCTCGCTCGACCGCGCCGGCTGGACCCGGCTGGCCGTCGTCTTCGCCTTCGGACTCATCCACGGGCTCGGGTTCGCCGGTGCCCTGGGCATCCACGAGGCGTTCTCGTGGCAGCTGCTCGTCTCGCTCCTCGTCTTCAACGTCGGCATCGAGGCCGTGCAGCTCGCGATCATCGTCATCGTGTTCCCGCCGCTCTCGCTGCTGCGGCGGAAGGCGCACCGGGTGTCGCTCTGGGTGACGGGCGCGGTGACCGCCGGGGTCTTCGTGATGGGGATGATCTGGTTCGTCGAACGGCTGGCCGCGGGCTGACCGGGCCCGTCGTCCCGGGGGCGTTCGACGTCCGTTCCTGAACAACGATGAACCGTCACTCAGCGTTTACCAAGACGTTTTGCAGGGCGTGCAGAGTCTTCCGTGCTGCACCATCCCACGTCTGAGAAACGGACCCACATGAGTCTCCTGTCCGGCGCCACTACCCGGCGCAGAACCACCACCCTCCGCGTCTGCGGAGCCGTCCTCGGGGCCGCGCTCATCGCCGGTGCCTCGATGGTCGGCACGAACGCCGCCACCGCGGCGACGAACACCCCCACCACCAACATCTCCACCGGTGGCCCGATCCACATCCTGCTCGGCGTCGGCGCGACCGAGAGCCAGCGCATCGCCTCGTGGTACTTCCCCACGAACGTCGCGCAGTCCGTCGAGATCCAGAAGACCGCGTCCATGACGGACGGGGTCTTCACCGACGCCAAGAAGACGATCGACGCCTCGGAGGCCGTGAACACCGCCGCCGACACGAGCGCGACCGACTCGAACACCAAGGGCATCGCGGGCATCGCCGCCCAGTCGGGCTACAGCAACGCCCACGCGGCGATCTCGGACCTCGAGCCGAACACCTCGTACACGTACCACGTCGGTGCGGCGGACGGCTCGGCCTGGTCCGCGTCGTACACCTTCACCACGAAGAGCTTCTCCGGCGACTTCGACTTCCTGTTCTTCGGTGACCCGCAGATCGGTTCGTCCGGCTTCACCGACGACGACGGCGCCGGCTGGGCGGACACGCTCGAGTACGCCACGTCGACCGAGCCGGACGCCGAGCTCCTGGTCTCCGGTGGCGACCAGGTCGAGCACGCCAACAACGAGTACGAGTGGGGCGCGTTCGCGGACAGCAGCGACGTGCTGAAGCGCTACCCGTGGGCCTCGACCATCGGCAACCACGACGTCGGCGGCAAGGCCTACGAGCAGCACAACCAGGTGCCGAACTCCCTCAAGGTGCCGGACTTCTACCCGGGCGGCAACACGACCGCGAACTCGGGTGGCGACTACTGGTACATGTACAAGGGCGTCCTGTTCATCGACATCAACTCGAACGCCTACGCGGCCGGTTCGGACGCTGCCCACGTGAACTACGTGCGCGACGTCATCAACCGCTACGGCGACGACGCGAAGTGGACCACGCTGGTCTACCACCACTCGATCTACTCGCCGGCCGACCACGCGAACGACCGTGACAACCAGCAGCGCCGGTTCGACTTCACGCGTTCGTTCTCGGACATGGGCGTCGACCTCGTCCTGCAGGGCCACGACCACTCCTACTCGCGCAGCTACGCGATCAAGAACGGCAAGAAGGCCAACGTCAACGAGCAGCCCGCTGCTCCCGAGGTCTTCTCCGGCCCCGGCGGTGTCATCTACATGACGGCGAACTCGGCCTCCGGCTCGAAGTACTACGACCTCACCACCCCGGACGCCACCCAGGGCGGCTACGGCGCGGACCCGCTCGACCCCACCGGTCAGCGTCACTTCGCCAACTCGGTCGAGAACCAGGAACACGTCCGCACCTTCGTGAAGGTCTCGGTCACCGACGACAAGCTCGCCGTCGAGAACATCCGCGCCAGCGACTGCACCACCCGCAACTCGGCGGTGCAGCACGGCAAGGTCGACAGCTGCGGCGTGACCCTCCAGCCGACGGCCACCGCCGACCCGGCCGCGATCGGTTCGACGGTCGACAGGTTCGACCTGCACGCCACGCTGCCGACGACGACCACCACGCTCTCCGCGTCGGCCGCCGAGCAGACCTACCGCACCGCGAAGCCGGCCACGGTCACCGCGACCATCGCCGGTGGCATCGGCACCCAGCAGGGCACGGTGACGTTCAAGGACGGCAGCAAGGTCCTCGGCACCGCCCCGGTCAAGGACGGCGCGGCCAGCATGACGCTGCCGAGCACGCTCGCCATCGGGAAGCACTCGGTGACGGCCTCGTTCGTCAACGCGGACCCGGTCTACTCGGGAACGAACTCGAAGACCGCGAAGGCCATGACGGTCTCCGTCGAGAAGGCCCCGTCGCGCACCGCCGTCAAGTACAGCGCTGGCAAGGCGACCGTCCAGGTGAAGGCCACCGGCTTCAGCGTCGACGGCACCGCCCGGATCTACCAGGGCTCGAAGCGCCTCGCCACCGTCACGGTGCAGGACGGCGTGGTCACGTCGAAGCTCCCGCTGAAGAAGGGCGCGCACAACCTGCACGCCGTCTTCGCCGGGACCTCGGAGCTCACCACGAGCACCAGCCCGACCATCACGGTCGTCGTCAAGTAACACCCGGTACCAGCGAGGGCCCCGCGATCTCGATCGCGGGGCCCTTCGCCGTGTGGCACGGGGGGTGGGCGACCTGCCCAACCCGAGGACAGGCGCCGCACCGGCTGACGGGAGACCCGAACTCCCTACCCGGCCGCCGCTGGTGCGAGCGACCGGTCAACCTGTGGTGATCATGCGCTCGCGTCCCCCGATCCGGCTGGGATCCGGGCCGATTGTCAGGCTTCGACCGGATGTGCAGACATTCCTAGGTCCTGGCTGTGGAGAAGCGCATACTTCGAGTCTCCGAGAATGCGCGCTCGTCGCCGACGTCACCCCGCCTCTCCCAGCAGGAAGAGACGGCCATGCACGCTCTCCACCGCCGACGGGGCTCCCTCCTCGTCGTCTCGGCCGCGGCCGTCGCAGCGTTGATCACCCTCGGCACCGGCGGCGGAGCATCAGCCGCCACGGTCATCGACGGTCCCGTCAACCTCGGCACAGCATCGACCTACGGCGTCCTCGGCGCCAGTGCGGTCACGAACACCGGCCCCTCCGTGGTCAACGGCGACCTCGGCTTGTCGCCGGGCACGTCGATCACGGGCTTCGGCGGTGCACCGAACGGCGTCGTCAACGGCACCACGCACCAGACCGACGCCGCAGCCGCACAGGCCCAGCGCGACACCACCACCGCCTACAACGTCGCCGCGTCGCTCTCCCCGACCCAGACCGGTCTGACCGAGCTGAACGGTCTCTCGCTCTCGCCGGGTGTGTACTCCGGTGGCGCGCTCGCCCTGGCGAACAACGGCGCACTGACCCTGGCCGGCAGCGCGGACTCCGTGTGGGTGTTCCAGGCCGCGTCGACCCTGACCATCGGGTCCGCCAGCCGGATCACGATCACCGGTGGCGCCAGCTCGTGCAACGTCTTCTGGCAGGTCGGCAGCTCGGCCACCGTCGGCACCGGCGCGCAGTTCCAGGGCACCGTCCTGGCACAGCGGTCCGTGACCGCCACCACCGGCGCGACCGTGCAGGGCCGACTGCTGGCCCGCACCGGCGCGGTGACCCTCGACACCAACACGATCACCGCCTCGAACGGTTGCCCCGCCCCGGGCACCCCGTCCGAGTCGCCGACCATCACCTCGGGCACCCCGTCCGACGGCACCGTGGACGTGCCCTACTCGTCCACCGTCACCGCGACCGGCACCCCGAACCCGACCTTCACCGCCACGGGCCTGCCCGACGGCCTGACGATCAACAGCACCACGGGCGTCATCTCGGGTACCCCGACCACCCCGGGTACCTCGACCGTGACGATCACCGCGTCCAACGGGACCAGCCCGGACGACACCCAGACGGTCACCATCACGGTCCGTGCCCCGGCACCGGTGCCCACCGCGACACCCAGCCCGACCGCTCCGGCCGTGGTGCCCACCGACACCCCGACCGGCCCCGCGGGCGCCGGCGGTGGCGGCGGAACCGACCAGCCCACCGGTCAGCTCGCCTTCACCGGATCGGACCCGACCATCCCGCTGAGCATCGCCGCGGCCCTGCTCGCCGCTGGAGCCACGCTCATGGTCCTGCTGCGTCGCCGCCGCCGCACCGTCGGCCGCTTCTGATCCACCCGCACCACCGACGGCCCCGCGACCCTGGTCGCGGGGCCGTCTGCGTGCGGTCACCGGACTCGCGAACGGTCCACGTGCCCGACCGCGCGGGGGCATGCCGACCGACGGCGTCGTCGACGACGTGCCACGGGCCTCCCGGCTCGTCGAGGACGACCCGGTCGTCGCACCCGTGAGGACCCTCAGGTACTGAGCCGTCACGTCATCCTCCAGGACGATCCGGTGCCAACAGCTGTCTCCCTACTGTTGGCGGCGGAGCGTGCGGTGGCGCATGCCCGTCGCACCAGGGGAGATCCGACGTGAACCGTTCGCCGAGACGCCGTTCCACCATCGCGCTGCAGATCGCGTGTTCGACACTCATCGCCGGGGCGCTCGCCGTCTCCGGCACGATCGCGGCACTGCCCGCGACCGCAGCACCGGGCGACGGGCCCACCGCCGCGACGGGGACGACCACGATCACGACCCCGGGCACGCCCGTCGCGCAGGGCGAGGACTGGACCGTGACGCCCACCGACGGCGGGTACACCGTCGTCCTGACCCTCGCCGAGCCCCTGCCGATCCGCGCAGCGGCACCGGTCCTGCTGGTCGACGGCACGGACATCGGCGTGGCGCAGACGAGCCTCGACCAGCGGCAGCTGACGGTCACCACGACCGACCCCACGGTCGCCGACGCCCGCAGCGTCGAACTCGGATGGTCGGGTGCGACCGACCTGCAGGGCAACCGCCAGTCGGCGACCGCACCGCAGACGGTGGCGCCGCGCGAGGCCCCGGCACCCCTGACCGACGACCCCGCTGCAGCGGGCCAGTACGCGGTCACCCGGGCCGACTACGACCTGGGCAACGAGGCCGAGACGATCAAGGGCTTCGGCCGCAAGGGCGAGATGCGTGCCGCGGTCTTCGTCCCGGAGGACGCCCCGGGCAAGCGCCCCGTCGTCGTGTTCTTGCACGGCCGCCACGAGGCCTGCGTCGGCGGCACCGAGAACCCCAGGGCGTGGCCGTGCGGGAAGGGCCAGACGGACATCCCGAGCTACCTCGGCTACAACGCCGCGGCGACCGCGCTCGCCAGCCACGGCAACGTCGTCGTGTCGATCTCCGCGAACGCGATCAACGCCCTCGACGGCAGCTACTCGGACGACGGCGGAGCGGTGGCCCGCGGCCAGCTCGTCCTCGACCACCTCAGCCTGCTCCAGCGCGCCGACGCCGGGCAGGAACCCCGCCTGTCACCGCTGCTGACCGGCAAGCTCGACCTGCAGCACGTCGGGCTGATGGGGCACTCGCGCGGCGGTGACGGCGTGGTCCGAGCGGCCCTGCTCAACATGCAGCGCACCAGCCCCTTCGGCATCCGTGCCGTCCTGCCCCTGGCGCCGACCGACTTCGGGCGCATGACCCTGCCGGACACGAACACGGCGGTGGTCCTGCCGTACTGCGACGGTGACGTGTCCGACCTGCAGGGCCAGCACTTCTACGACGACTCCCGCACGGCCTTCGGGGACGACGTGCTGCGCTCCTCGGTCCTGGTGATGGGCGCGAACCACAACTTCTTCAACACGACGTGGACCCCGGGCAAGTACGCGAAGGCGTCGTCGGACGACTGGTACGACGAGTCCGACGCGGTCTGCGGCGCGAAGGCGAAGCACACCACCCGACTGTCGTCCGACCAGCAGTACGCCGTCGGCACGAGCCTGATCAGCGGGTTCTTCCGCCTGACGCTCGACGGTGAGCAGCAGTTCCTGCCGATGTTCGACGGCACCGACCGGCAGCCCGCCGCCCTGGGCGCGGCGGACATCCGGGTGACGGCCTCGCAGCCCGGCGCGAGCCGACGTGACCTGGCCCTGTTCGACACGACGAACCCGGCGGTCACCACCACCGGTGCCCTGACGGCGAAGACCTGCGCGAGCACCGACAACCTGCCCGCGAAGCAGACGCTGCCGGCGTGCGTCTCGATCACGTCGAACGCCCCGGACTACACGCCCGCGTTCCTGGCCTCCTCGGTGCCGGCGACCCCGGCCCTGCACGTCACGCCCACCAAGGCGGCGACCGGCGGACAGGTGCATGTCCCGGTGGCCCCGACGGCCGGTGACTTCACCGGGTTCCAGGCGCTGTCGCTCCGGCTCACCCCGGACGACACGGCGACGACGAACGCCGACGTCTCGATCAGCCTCCGCGACGCCACGGGGGCCGTGGCGACCCGACGCGTGTCGGACACCAGCCGTGCCGGTCAGCTGCTCCCCGGCACCCGGACAGCGCCGCGCAAGACGATCCTGCAGCAGGCACGCATCCCGCTCGACGCGTTCACCGGCATCGACCTGGCGTCGGTGCGCGAGGTGACGATCGACGTCCCGCAGAAGAACAGCGGGATGCTGCTGAGCGACCTCTCGCTCCTGCCCGCAGCGACCCTCGGTACCCCGGTGGTCACGAACCGTCCCACCGCCCGCATCGCCGACCGCTTCGTCGACGAGGGGCGCACCCGCACGGTCGTCCGGGCAGCGGTCGTGCTCTCGCGGCCGGCCGAACAGGCGACGACGGTCTCCTTCGACCTCGACCAGGCGTCGGACAACCGCATCCGTCCGGCGATGCAGGCCGTCACGTTCCAGCCGGGCGAGGTCTGCCGCGCGGTCGCCGTGTCGGTGAACGGCGACCGCACCCCGTCGTTCTCGCGGACGGCGGACTACCCGATGACGCTCAGCAACACCCAGGGCGGCTCGGTGATCGGCGACTCGATCGGCACCATGCGCATCCGCGAGGACGACGGCGTGCGCGCCGTGGACGGACGCGTGACCGCATCCGCTCCGGCGGTCGGTACCCCGGGCGACGCGTGTGCCGAGGCCCAGGCGACGAGCACCCCGATCGCGGTGACGCCGGTGAGCAGCCGGAAGGGTGCCAAGGTCGCGATCTCGGCGACGGGCTTCCGCGCCGGCGAGTCGGTCACCGTCAGCATCGACGGCGGCCGGGCCACCCGCACGACGGCCAACGCCGCCGGCAAGGTCCGCCTGAAGGTCACGAAGACCGTGGCGGCGCTGGCACCGGGCACGCACGTGGTGCACGCCCGTGGCTACGGCTCGGACCAGCGGGCTCGGGGCACCTTCACGACGACGAAGTAGCCGTGCACGGTCCGGCACCGGTCATCGCGCGCGCCACCACGGCTGACGCGCGCGAGATCGGTGCGTTCCAGGCGCGCTGCTGGGAGCAGACGTACCGCGGGGTGGTGCCGGACGCCTTCCTCGACGGAACGGCTGGTGCCGACCGCGCCGCGCGCTGGGCGGAGCGGATCCGGACACGCACCCGCGGGGTGCTCACCGCGCGGGCCGACGACGGGACCCTGCTCGGCGTCGCGAGCACCGAGCGCCGAGCGGACCCGGCCGGCGGGCTCCCCGAGCTCCAACTCGTCACCCTGTACGTCGACCGGGGTGCGCACGGCACCGGTGTCGCCGCCCTGCTCCTCGACGCGGCCATCGGCGACGAGGACGCACACCTGCTCGTCTTCGCGGCGAACGCCCGTGCGCGCCGGTTCTACGCCAAGCACGGCTTCGTGCCGGAGGGTCCGCGACTGACCGACCCCGGGACGGGGCTCGACGAGGAACGGTGGGTCCGGAGGCGGCCCGTGTGAACCCTCAGGGCGCTCAGGACGCTCCGGCGGCCACGAGGTCGGCGAGCGGGACGTCGTCGCGTGCCACGTCGGCGGCGACCTGGCTCAGGGACCGCTGGGTGGCACGTGCGTAGCGACGGATCATGCCGAACGCCTGCTCGACGTCGACCCCGGCCGCACGTGCGAGGTACCCCTTGGCCTGCTCGATGGCGACCCGGCTGTCGAGGGCACGCTGGAGCTGCTCCGCGGTGAGGGTCGCGTGCTCGAGGGTCCGTTGCTGCAACAGGCTGATCGTCGCGACGTCGGCGAGGGCCTGGGCGGCTCGGGCATCGGCTCCGTTCAGCGCCCCTTCCGTCTCGCGGAACAGGTTCAGCGACCCGACGGTGGTGTCCCGCAGCCGGAGCGGGATGGCGTGGACGCCCGCGTAGCCACGCGCCCGCGACGCCTCGGCGAACCGTGGCCAGTGCTGCCGCAGGTCGTCGGCGTTCTCCGACGTCACCAACCGGCCGGTGGTCACGGCGGTGATGCAGGGCCCCTCGCCGGCGTTGAGCTGGAGCAGGCCGATGAAGCTGCTGCGCTCGCTCGTCGAGGCGACGACCCGCAGCTCGTCGTGCTTGTCGAGCAGGTGGATGGCGCCCGCGGCGGCGTCGAACAGCTCGACGGCCCGGTCGACCAGCGTCTGCAGCACGTCGACCACGTCGTAGTCCGCCACCAGAGAGTCCGTGAGGGTCACGAACGTCTCGACCAGTCGTGCTTCGCGTACCTCGGTCATGTGGGGAACGGTCCTTCCGTCGAGCAGGCGGGACAACCGTAGTCGAGCGGCGGACACGCGGACCTGTGGCTTGCACCCGGGAGCGTGACGGCTCTAGCGTTGGACCAGCAGCCCCAGACCCCGGCCGCCGGAACGTTCTTCCATTCCGATGACGACCAGGGAACCCATGACCACGCAGCACGCCGGTACCAGCCCGCAGCGGGAGACCAGCTCGAAACCCTTCTCCAGCGGCTTCCGGAAGACCGGTTCCCCGGCCGGACCACGGACCGGTGGCACCTCGTCGTACTCCGCGCTGCTGGCGCAGGTGAAGGAAGCCGGGCTGCTCCGTCGCCGTCGGGGCTTCTACTGGGCGCTGTTCACCGCACTCGTCGTCGCCACGGCCGCGTGCTGGGTCGTCTTCGCGTTCCTGGGTGACTCGTGGTTCCAGCTGATCGTGGCCGGTGCGCTGGGGGTGCTGTTCACGCAGTTCGCGTTCCTGTCGCACGAGGCTGCGCACCGTCAGGTGTTCGAGTCCCAGAAGTGGAACGACCGCGCGGGCCGCTGGCTCGGCACGTTCCTGGTGGGGCTGAGCTACTCGTGGTGGATGAACAAGCACACCCGGCACCATGGCAACCCGAACACCGTCGGCAAGGACCCGGACATCGCGCCGGACGCGATCCGCTTCCTGCCCGAGGACGCAGCGGCTGTCAAGAACGGGCCGCTCCGGGTGTTCGTGCAGAACCAGGGCTGGTTGTTCTTCCCGCTGCTCACGCTCGAGGGCATCAACCTGCACCGGGCCGCCGTCATGTCGGTGCTCCGCGGGACGGGCGGACGCAGCGACGTCCGGGGGCGCGTCCTCGAGGGCATCCTGCTGGTGGCGCGGTTCGCGATCTACCTGACGGTGGTGTTCTGGTTCCTGCCGTTCGGGATGGCGTGTGCGTTCCTCGGGGTGCAGCTGGCCGTGTTCGGCGTGATGATGGGTGCCTCGTTCGCCCCGAACCACAAGGGCATGCCGACCATCGCCCACGACGCGAAGGTCGACTTCTTCTCCCGCCAGGTGCGGACTTCGCGCAACATCCGTGGCGGCTGGTGGGTGTCGTTCCTGATGGGTGGGCTCAACTACCAGGTCGAGCACCACCTGTTCCCGTCGATGCCGCGTCCGGCGTTGAAGCAGGCCCGCCTGTTGGTGCGGGACCACTGCGACACCCTCGACGTGCCCTACACGGAGACCACGTTGCTGCGTTCGTACGGCAGCGTCGTCCGGTACCTCAACCGTGTCGGCCTCGCCGCCCGCGACCCCTTCGTCTGCCCCATGGTGACCGAGCTCCGGATCCACTGACACGGCCACCCCGCCCCGCCCGACGCCCACCCCGCCCGACCCCGACCCGCACGCACCACACCCCACCGAAGGAACCACCACCGTGAAGACCGTCATCGTCCTCGTCGTCATCTGGGCCGTCCTGTCCATCGTCGGCTTCGCCCTGAAGGGCCTGCTCTGGCTCGGCATCATCGGCATCGTCCTGCTGCTCGGCACGATCGTCTTCGGCGCCGTCCGCCGCAGCGGCAACAAGGCTCGCAACGCCGGCCGGACCAACTAGTCCGCCACTGGCGAAGCGCACCACCAGCAGGAACCCCCGCACCGACCGCATGCCGACGCCCCCGAACGAACCCGGCCCGCTGCGCGCCGCCGTGGTCGTGAACCCGACCAAGATCGACGCGGCCCGGCTCCGGGCCGTGCTCCGCACCGAGGAGCGCGCGCACGGATGGGACGAGTCGCTCTGGCTCACCACCAGCGCCGACGACGACGGACGCGCGGCCGCCAGGGCGGCGTGCGCGGCACACCCGAGCGTCGTCCTGGTCGCCGGCGGCGACGGCACGCTCCGGATCGTCGCCGAGGAGCTCCGCGGCACCGGGATCCCGGTGGCGCTCCTCCCGAGTGGCACCGGCAACCTGTTCGCGCGCAACCTCGGCCTGCCCCTCGGCGACCTCCAGCGGTCCGTTCGTGCGGGCCTCACCGGGGTCGACCGCCCGATCGACGTCGGACTGGCCGACCTGACCGACCCGGCCGGCGTCACCACGTCCCACGCGTTCCTGGTGATGACCGGCATCGGCCTCGACGCGAGCATGGCGGCGGACACGAACGCCTGGGTCAAGAAGCGCCTGGGGTGGGTGGCCTACTCGGACCCCATCGCCCGGTCCGTCATCGGCAACCGGCAGATCCCGGTGCACTACGGGATCGACGACGCCCCGCTCCGAAGCATGAGCGCGCACACGATCATCGTCGGGAACTGCGGCACGCTGACCGCCGGCATCCTGCTGCTGCCCGCGGCGCGACCGGACGACGGGGTCCTCGACGCCGTGGCGTTCCGGCCCGCCGGGTGGTTCGGGTGGACGAAGGTCGGGTACGCCCTGACGCTCAACCGGTTCTTCTCGCGCACCCGGTTCGGGCGGCTCCTGGCCCGGGTCCTGCCGACGTCACGTGCGCTCCGGTACACCCGGGCGCGGACGCTCCGGCTGACCGTCGACACCCCCGAGCGCGTGCAGCTCGACGGCGATGCGTTCGGCGAGGTGGTCGCGGTGACGCTCACCACCGACCACCACGGCCTGGTGCTGCGGACGGAGCCGGACGGGCCGCGGACCCGACGGGCCTAGCCGGTGCTGCCGAGGTCGGCGCCCCGGTGCACGACGTCCTCGGCCAGCGCGCGGAGGCTGCGGCCGGCGTCGGCCGCAGCACCTCGCAGCAGCTGGAACGCCTCGTCCATCCGGATGCCCCGCCGGTAGGCGAGCGCACCCTTCGCCTGCTCGACGAGCACCCGCGCCCCGAGGGCGTCCTCGACCCGGTCCTCGATCGTGACGGGGCCACCACGGTCCCGCTGGCGCACGAGGGCAGCCGAAGCGGCGTCGGCGAGCAGCTGGATCAGCACGACGTCCTCGTCGCTGTGGCCGCGGGTGTGGTCGGCGAAGACGCACAGCGAGCCGATCGTCCGGTCCCGCAACCGGATCGGCTCGGCGAACGTGCCCTGCAGCCCACGGTCACGCATCGTCGTCACGAATGCCGGCCACTCCGACTCGTGCGTCGACACGTCGGCCACGTCGACGGTCGTGCCGGTCCGGTAGCAGTCGAGGCACGAGCCCTCGTCCGTCCCGAGCTGGGCTTCTTCGGCCTCGCTGCTGCGCTCACTCGTCGAGGCCAGGACCTGCAGCGTGCCGAACCGGTCCGCGATGACGATGCCTGCCTCGATCGCCGAGGTCGCCTCGACGCACGCCGCGATGACGCGGTCCACGGCGTCGAGCACGTCGAGACCCGGCTCCAAGACCCGCGCGACCCGGTCCGGGAAAGCGGTCTCGTCACTCGTCGTCATGCACCCGACGCTACGACGAGACCGTTGGCGCACCGCCCAGCCAGTTCGCGTACCGGACGACCGGTACCGGCCTGCGAGGACACGATCGACGCCCGCGTCCGTCGAAGTGCGGACTGGTGCGAACCCTGAGCAAGGGGCAAGGATGGCGCATCAGTTGCACAACGCAACTGGTAGGTGCTTCACCGACAGAGGAGTCGTCATGAAGAAGTCCATCGCAGCCGCGTTCGCCGCGGTCGCCGTCATCACCGCCGGCGTGTTCGCCGCTTCGCCCGCGTCCGCGCTGCCCGTCAGCACGAAGGTCGTCGGCGGCGAGAAGGCCCCCACCACCTCGTGGGCCGTGCAGCTCGAAGCATCCGGCGGCTCCATCCCCTCGGGGTACGTCAGCAACTGCACCGGCGAGCAGCTCAACGCCTCGTGGGTCCTCACCGCCCGGCACTGCATCGACGGGATCGGCGCGATGCGGGTCTACCACTCCAACTCCACCGTCAACCGCGGCACGGCCGTCTCGGTCGACCGCATCAGCACCTCGCCCGCCGGAGACATCGCGCTCGTGCACCTGCGGACCGCCTACCCGCTGTCCACCTACGCACCCCTCGACCTCACCGCGACCGCCAAGTCGAGCGGCACCGGCACCATCCAGGGCTACGGCCTGCGGGCCAACGCCACCCAGTCCGACGGCCTGTACCAGGCCACCGTCTCGCTCACCGGCGCGAGCACCGACGCCTTCAGCGGTCGGGCCCAGCACCTCACCGGCGTGACCGGTGCCTCGAACCACGGCGACTCGGGCGGCCCGCTGCTCGTCAACGGCAAGGTCGTCGCCGTCTGCTCCACCGGCGACAGCGCCGACCCCGGCGCCAACACCAAGGCCGGCTCCAACTACGCCCTGCTGTCGCAGGCCTCGTCCTGGATCAAGACCACGGCCGGCGTCTGAACCAGCTGACCCACTGGAGGCGCGGTGCCAGCTGGCACCGCGCCTCCAGTGGCGTCCACACCCGTCTTCAGGGCGCGGGGTCGCCTGCGCCCGCCAGCTGCCAGCTGAGCGCCCGTCCGGGGCACGACGACGACAGTGGGGCCATGAGCCAGTACGAGAAGCGCGATCCGAACACCCTCTACCCGGCACCGCCGTACCCGAAGCAGGAACAGTCGCTGCCGGGCGCCGCGTGGAAGATGGAACCGAAGCCCGACCACGGCGAGGACAGCTACGTCGGGCTCGGCCGCCTGAAGGGGTACCGCGGCGTCGTCACCGGTGCCGACTCCGGTATCGGCCGTGCCGCCGCCATCGCCCTGTCACGCGAAGGCGCGGACCTGGTGCTCTCCTACCTGCCGGATGAGCAGGAGGACGCGGAACAGGTCCGCGACCTGCTCGAGTCCGAGGGCCGTCGGGCCGTGCTGTTCCCCGGGGACATCTCCGACGAGCAGTACTGCACGGACCTGGTGCAGAAGGGCGTCGACGAGTTCGGCGGCCTCGACACCCTGGTGATGGTCGCGGGCCGCATGGAGAGCAACGACGACATCCTCACGCTCGACACCTCGATGTTCGACTCCACCTTCAAGACCAACATCTACTCGCTGTTTTGGCTGACCAAGGCCGCGGTTCCCCACCTGGAGCCCGGGTCGACCATCGTGACGACCGGTTCGATCCAGGCGTCCACGCCGTCCCCGGACAAGATCGACTACGCGGTGTCGAAGGGTGCGATCAAGCTCTTCACCGAGGCCGTCGCGCAGCAGCTCGCGCCGAAGGGCATCCGGGTCAACTCCGTCGCGCCCGGCCCGGTGTGGACGCCGCTGCAGCCGGGTTCCGACGACGCCGAGACGGTGTCGCACTTCGGCGAGAGCTCGCCGTTCGGCCGTCCCGGTCAGCCCGCCGAGCTCGGTGCCGCCTACGTGCACCTGGTCAGCCCGGAGTCGAGCTACCAGTCCGGGTCGACGATCACGATCGCCGGTGGGACGCCGGCGTTCTGACCTGGCGTTCTTGCGTTCGAGGAAGGGGACCACGTGTCCGGAGTGACGCACACCGTGCTGGTCGAGTGGGACGGGGCAAACCGTTCCGCCGAGGCCTCGGCCCTGTCGCGTGCGCACCTGCCACGGGTCGAGGGGGTCGAGTCGGTGCAGTCCGGCACCAGCGTGAGTACCGAGGGACTGGAGGGCGGGTTCCACTGGATGCTCGTCGTCCGCTTCCGTGATCGTGTCGCGCTCGCCGGGTACCTGCCGCACCCGGAGCACCGGCCGGTGGCGGACTTCATCGGGGCGGCGAGTGCGCGGGTCGTCGTGTTCGACGTCGAGGACGCCGACTGATCACCGCGCCGGAAGCTGTGTAACGCTCTGGTTGCGATGGCGACCGAGGGGTTCCGTTCCCCGTGGAGGCTCGAAGTACGGTGGATCGGCCATCGCAACGGCGCGGGGGTCACCGGTCGGCGCCGCTTCGTCGCGCCCACGCCGGTCGGGTCCCCGCCTGCGGGCGGGGACCCGTTCGACGTCCACCCACGGAAGGACCAGACGATGATCGGCAACCAGACCCTGTGAACAGCACCATCCGGACCGCCGGCGTGACCCTCGGACTCCTCGCGGCGGCGACGCTGACCGCGTGTTCCGGGCCGTCCGCTCCGACGCCGACCCGGACCGTGACCGCGACGGTGACGCCGACCCCGACGGCCGACCCCGGCACCCCGACGCCCACGCCGTCCCCGACTGCGACGGGAACGGCGTTCGACCTGTCGGACCCGGCAACCTGGACCATCTCCACGAAGGAGGTCGGGCCGATCGCGCTGGGCGGCGAGGTGGAGGGGGAGATCGACGACCTGGCAGCCGCCTACACCCGGAGCACGGATGCGTGTCCGGCCAGCCCGGAGACGACGTTCTGGAACCGAGATGACGCTCCCGGCCTCATCGTCATCCCCCGCGACGGCAAGGTCGTGGGCGTGACCATCGGTGGGCTGGGGCCGGATCCGGTGACGACGAACTCGCCCGAGACCGACGCCGGGATCGGCATCGGCACGCCCCTGACCGAGGTGCGCTCCGCGTACCCGGACCTGCAGTACACCGGCACCTACGGTGAGGACCAGGGGCCGTACTCGATGTGGAGCGTGCAGGCCGACGGACGCTACATGACGTTCCAGCTCGGGACGGACGGCGCCACCGTGGGCGCGATCTGGGTGGGGTCGACCGCGATGTTGCCGTACGAGTACTGCGCCTGAGGTACCCGGGCCCGGAGCATCGCGGCTGGCAGGATGACGTGCATGGCCAGCGCAGTCCGTCTCATCCGGTCCGACGTCCTGAGCGATGTGGCGCAGTACGCGTACGCGTCGACCGTGCCGAGCGGGACGCGGCTCGTGTTCCTCGCCGGGGCCTGCCCGCTCGCCCCTGATGGGTCGACCGTCGCGGTCGGGGACTACGCGGGCCAGGCCGCCAGGTGCATCGAGACGATGCAGCAGGCGTTGCGTGCCGCTGACGCGTCCATCCAGGACGTCGTGAGCACCCGCGTGCTCGTGGCGTCCTCGCGACAGGCCGACCTCGTCACCGCGTGGGACGTTGTCCGCGACGCCTTCGGCACGCACGACGTGCCGAGCACCCTGCTCGGGGTCACGGCGCTCGGCTACGACGACCAGCTGGTCGAGATCGAGGCGGTCGCGGCGGTCCCGGACGATCTGCCCGTGTGACGGTGCAGAGCGCTCCTTGGACCACCTGGACTGCCCGATCCGGTCCGTCGGTGTCCTGCCCGGTGCTCCGGCCGGCCTCAGAAGCCGGGACCGGCTTTGACCAGGGCGATGCCGACTCCGACGAGTGCGAGGACGATGCCGGCGGCGAACGTGCGCGGGGACGGCTTCTCCCCGCGGAGCCGGGCCACGACGGGGCCGAGGAGGGCGAGCCGGACCACGAGGTACGCGATCGCGAGGATCTCGGCCACCAGCCCGGACGCGCCGGTCAGCCAGGCGTAGGCGAGGACGGCCGCCGGGACGAGACCGGAGGTGAGGACGGGCAGCGAGTCGCGCAGCTCGGCTCCGATGGTCTCCCCGGCGAGCCGTTGGTCACTCCGCGCACGGCGGCCGACCAACTCGGCGAAGGTGTGCGCCAGGAAGGTCGAGAACGCGGTGGCGAGGACGTACCAGAGCCCCCGACCACTCGCGGCGGTGTCCGGGACCATCGGTGCGATCGTGCCCAGGATCACGATGTTCCCGTACGCGAACGCCGTGATGCGGCTCGAGGCGTCCTCACGCGACAGACGCTTCCGTGCCGTTGGTCTCGCCGCACGCCTGGTGCCCGGCGTCGTGTCCGGGTCTCCTGCCGAGACGGCGGTGCCGAGGCGTCCGTGCGGGCTCAGTAGTACTCACCCTGTCGGTAGTCCCAGCTGGTGAACGTGTCGGCGAGCAGCCCCATGATCCGGTCGACGTCGAGCCCCTTGCGGATGAGCGTGGGGGCGGGAGTGATCGAGCGCTGTCCGTCCTGCACCGGGATCAGGGTTCCCGAGCTGTCGACCATCGACACCATGACGCCCTGCTCGTAGCGGGTCTCGGTGCTCTTCTCCGGCTGGATGGACGCGACGTAGTCGTCCGCCTCGACGATCACGTCGGCACGTTCGGCGATGCGCTCCCCGATGCCGTCGACCACACCGCGGTTGCCGGTGCCCGACGGGTTGGCGGAGCTCGCGAAGGCGAAC
Organism: Curtobacterium poinsettiae; assembly: GCF_047226435.1. Taxonomy (NCBI): domain Bacteria; kingdom Bacillati; phylum Actinomycetota; class Actinomycetes; order Micrococcales; family Microbacteriaceae; genus Curtobacterium; species Curtobacterium poinsettiae. The sequence goes on from NZ_CP178434.1 coordinate 255,197, forward strand.
TTGCCGTGCTCCGTCCAGAGCTCGCGGGCGGCGAGCTCGCCAGGGACGCCGAACTTGATGACGAAGCAGGACGTGCCGCGGGTGTCCATCATCAGGTCGTCCGAGCCGTCGGTCGGCAGCGCGGCCCGGCCCTGGTCGCTCCAGGGCAGGATGCAGCCGAGCAGGATGTCCTCGTCCCAGCACCGCTGGTACAGGGCGTCGATCTCGGGGGTGAGCTGTGCGATGCTGCGCAGCATCTCGAGCGAGCTCACGAGGACGACGCCGGGCTTGTTCCGGTTGCGCTCCTTGGCGTCGAACTTCCGCTCCAGGCCCGCGCGGTCCGAGGTCATCAGGATGTAGCCGACCTTGGTGGGGACCACCGCCAGTCCGCCGTCGTGGAGCAGCGCGTCCACTGCGCTCCGGGGCACGCCGCCGGTCCAGTGCACTCGGTTCATGCTGACCTGCGTGTCGTCGTTCATGCCCGTCCTCGTTCCGCTCTCGATACCAGACGATCGTCTGACAGCGGGAGCCTATGGACGCCGGTCGAGCCGGACAAGGGCGGTGGGAGCGACCTGTGGGCCTTCTCCGAAGGGTTCAGGCGGTCTCGCAGCGAAGGGCCGAGGGACCAGCACGTGTCCTGAGTCCCTCGGTGCTTCGTCAGTGGTGGGTCAGTGCTGCTTCCGTCGACGGGCCTGCAGGGTGATCACACCGACGCCGGTCAGTGCGAGTCCCGCCGCCCACGGCAGCAGGTGCATCGCGTCGCTCCCGGTGTAGGCCAGTCGACCGGTCGGGGCTGCGGCGGCGATGGCGCCCGTCGGAGTGGCGGGGGTCACCACGGTCGAAGCGGTCGGACGGACGTCCACCGTGAACGCGGTCGCGAAGCTGCTCGACGCGACGGTCAGGGCGTGGGTCGACGCGTGCGGGAACGTCACTTCGGCACCTGCCCACGGGTCGGTGTTCGGCACGATGACGTCGGAGGCGTGGTCGGACGTCACCGTGAACGGTGCCGGGTAGCCGTCGGCGTCGTCGACCTCGTTGCCGAAACGGTCGACGAGGTTGCCGCTGACCAGCAGGGTGCCGCCCTGGTCGATGGTCGGCTGCCCGCCCTCGAAGCCGGCGCCGAAGACGGTGTACCCGCCGTCGGGGTCGTGGGTGGTCTCGTTCTGGAAGGTCCAGACGGCGCCGTTGCGTTCGATGACCCAGCTCGTGGAGTGCGCGGTGAGGAACGTGTCCTTGTCCTCTGCCGTGACCCGCACGCCGAGTGGTGTCGTCGCGTCCACGGTGATGTTCACGAACTGCGAGGCCGTCGTCGAGCCGGTGGTCGCGTCGATGCGGAACGCGTACGTGCCCGAGTACCTGGTCGTGCCGGACAGCACGCCGGTGGCGTGGTCGAGCGACAGCCCGTAGGGGAGGTAGCTCGATTCGTCCTGGCCGGGCTCGTCGCCGTACGGGTCGTCGAGCGAGTAGTACTCGGCCGAGTACGTCGGCTTCGGGAACCCGTCCGCGGCGAACGTGTGGGCGAAGCGCTCACCGGCCGTCGTCGTCAGCATGACCGGCTCGTCCTCGGTGGACGCATCGGGGAACGACGGTGTCTGGGTGACTGGGGCGGTCGTCGCGGTCGCGGTCTGGCCGTCGTCACCCGTGATCGTGACGGTGATGACCTTGCCCGCGTCGGCAGCGGTGACGACGTACGACCCGGTCGTGACGGGCAGGGCGGTGCCGTCGCTCGTCCATGCGTAGGACAACGTGCCGGTGAAGTCCGTCCCCGTCGCGGTCAGCGTGCTGCCCACGGTCGCGTCCCCGGTGATGGTCGCCCCTGGTGTGGCGGCGGGGTCCGCGGCAGGAGTCGACGTCGCCGGGGCGGTCGGAGTGCTGCTGGGCGCGGTGGTTTCGTCCGCGGGCGCTTCCGTGTCGTCAGCGGCTTCCGGAACGGGCGTGGCAGGAGTCGTCGCCGTGGGCGCGGACTCGGCGGCGTCCGCAACGGTGACGGTGCCCTCGGCGGGGGTGACGTCGGAGCTGGGCGACGTGCTCGCCGACGTTTCCGGCAGCTCGGCGGCGGTGGCGGACAGTGCCCCGAAGCCGGTGCTCAGTCCGATGACGGCGATCGTCGCGCCGATCGCGCATGCGCGTCGGAATGATGCAGTGCTGTGTGGCACGGGTTGTCCCCTCGGGTGTGCCGTCCGACAACAGCCGGACGAGTGCGATCGCCGGAAGCCGGCGCTCTCGGATCGTAGCCAACCTGTGAGGCGTCTTTGAGCCGCAGGGTGCGCATCACCCGCGAAGTGGGGGAGCCGCGTCGCATCGCTGTCGTGCAGCACCCTCGCCGTGAACGGGATCCGCGCGATCGACGTCGGGAGCGGGTCCGTCACGGTGGTGGCGCTCCCGGTGGCCCTCGGGCTGGTCCTGCTCGTCCTCCACAGTCGTGGTTCCCTTGCGCTTTCACCGCGGAAACCTGTGCGGCCCGCTCGCTAGTCCGGCCACGAGGAGCCCGGACACGCCGACCCGCACGGAACGCCGCCCGACCCGCCCCCGCCCCCGCCTCGCCCCACCAATGACTGCGTCCCCACCACAACAGCCAGCGCCAGCCGCTCCGCATCCACCGACCCGGGCTCCGCCGTGTACGCCAGGATCCGCAGGTCCTCCGGCCCGACGACCAGGGTGTCGCAGTCCAGGGTGAGCAGCCCGACGTCCGGGTGGTCGATCACCTTCCGCCGGGCGGTCTCGCCCGGCGCGGTCGCGCCCGAGTCCCACAGCTCAACGAACCGCGGGCTCGCCGCCCGCAGCTCCCGCACGAGGTGCTGCAGCTGGCGGTCGAGCGGGTAGCGGGCTGCGGTCATCCGGAGCCCCGCCACCAGGTTCGCCTCGAACACCGCCTGCTCCTGTGGTGTGTGCACGGCACGGCTGCCGGAGCCGACCAGGTGCCGCCACGTCGTGTTCCGGTCGTTCCCGCGCAGCGCCTCGACCGGCCCCATCAGTGCGTCGTACGGGGCGTTGGCGACGAGCAGGTTGCCCGCGGCGTCGAGCACCGCGACCGGGGTGTCCGCCAGGCGGTCGAGCAGTCGCTGCACGCTCGGCGGGATCCGCGACGGCACCACGTCGGCGCCCGGGACCGCGTGCCCGGCGAGCCGGTAGAGCAGCTCGCGGTTGGCATCGGTGACCCGGAGCGCCCGCACGAGCGCCTCGACGACCTGGGCCGATGGCGAGGTCGCGCGCCCCTGCTCGAGCCGGGTCAGGTAGTCGGCGGAGATCCCCGCGAGCTGTGCCAGCTCTTCTCGACGCAGCCCGGCCGCTCTCCGACGCGGCCCGACGACCACGCCGACGGCATCGGGAGAGACGTGGTCGCGCAGCCGCCGCAGGGTGTGCCCGAAGTCCGTGTCCGCCATGCCCCCAGTCTGCGCGCGCCGAGCGGCCGGGTCCTGACCCTGCCGGTCCTACGACAACCGGTCGACTCCCTGCGGTCGTCGCCGAGTACGACGCTGGACCCATGACAACGACACTCATCACCGGGGCCACCCGCGGCCTCGGCCGGGAAACCGCCCGTCAGCTCGTCGAGGCGGGCCACTCCGTCTGGATCGGCGCACGGAACGCCGACCAGGGCGCCGCGGTCGCCGCCGAGATCGGCGCCCGCTCCGTCCAGCTCGACGTCCGCGACGACGACTCGGTCGCCGCGGCCTTCGCCCACGTCGACGCGAACGGCGGACTCGACGTGCTGGTCAACAACGCCGGCATCGCCGTCTGGGGGCAGAACGGCCCCGAGGCGCTCGCCGTCTTCGACACGAACGCCGTCGGCACGATCCGCGCGACCGAGGCCGCGCTGCCGCTCCTGCGTCGTTCGGCGAACCCGATCGTGGTGAACCTGTCGAGCGCGCTCGGCTCCTTCACCGCCACCCACGACCCGTCGAAGCCGGCGTCCACCGTGCCTGCCGTGGTCTACGGCGCGTCCAAGGCCGCCGTCTCGATGCTGACGGTGCAGTACGCACGCGTCGTGCCCGAGGTGCACTTCGTCGCGATTGAGCCCGGCTACACGGCCACCGAGTTCGGTGGCATGCCGAACCCGCACGGTCGCCCCGTCGAGGTCAGCGCCGCGACGATCGCGGCCGCCGCGAGCGCGGGCCCGGAGGGCCCCACCGGCGTGTTCCTGGAGGACGGCCAGACGCTCGGGTGGTGACGAAGAGACGGACTGGAGGCTCGTGGCGGCGCCGCCACGAGCCTCCAGTCCGTCGTCCGCTCGCGTCTACAGCAGCTGGCGCGCGTTGGTGGACGCGAGGTCCAGCAGCTCGTCGCCGCGACCCGACAGCACCGTGCGGATGGCGTAGAGCGTGAAGCCCTTCGCCTGCTCGAGCGTGACCGCCGGGGGCATGGAGAGCTCCTGGCGGTTCGCGCGGACCGACACGAGTGCGGGGCCGTCGTGCGCGAGCGCGGCGGCCATCGCGTCCTCGAAGTCGTCGGACACGTCGACCTGGAAGCCCTTGATGCCGATCGCCTCGGCGACCGCGGCGAAGTCCGGGTTCTGCAGCTCGGTGCCGTAGTTCACGAAGCCGGCGGCCTTCATCTCGAGCTCGACGAAGTTGAGCGACGAGTTGTCGAAGACCACGATCTTCACGGGCAGCTTGTTCTGCACGATCGTGATGAGCTCGCCGAGGAGCATCGTCAGCCCGCCGTCGCCGGCCAGCGCGATCACCTGCCGGTCCGGGAAAGCGGTCTGCGCACCGATCGCCTGCGGGACGGCGTTCGCCATCGTGCCGTGCACGAACGAGCCGATCAGCCGGCGCTTGCCGTTCATCGTGAGGTAGCGCGACGCCCACACGACGGGGGAGCCGACGTCGGGGATGAAGACGGCGTCCTCGGCGGCGAGCCGGTCGAGCACCCGGGCGACGTACTGCGGGTGCAGGGGCTTCTTCTTCCCGGCGGGGACCGCCAGGTCGTCGAGCTTCTCGCGGGTCTTCCGGTAGTGCTTCAGGGAGTCCTCGAGGTGCTTCGTCGGGTGCGAGCCGGTCAGCAGCGGGACGAGTGCGAGGGCGGTGTCCTTGACGGTGCCGACCAGGCCGATGTCGACCGGGTGCCGACGGCCGAGCTGCGAGCCGCGGATGTCGACCTGCACGTGCTTCGCCTTGGCCGGGAAGAACTGCTGGTACGGGAAGTCGGTGCCGAGCATGAGCACGACGTCGGCGTCCTCCATCGCGCGGTACCCGGAGGCGAAGCCGAGGAGCCCGGTCATCCCGACGTCGTACGGGTTGTCGTGCTCGATGTACTCCTTGCCGCGCAGTGCGTGCACGATCGGGGCCTGCAGGCGCTCGGCCAGGGCGACGACCTCGTCGTGGGCGTCCGCGACGCCGGCTCCGGCCAGGATCGTGATCCGGTCGGCACCGTTCAGCAGGTCGGCGGTGCGCTGCAGCTCGGCCTCGCTCGGCACGATCCGCGGGGTGGTCCGCTCGATGCGGGTGACGCGGTCGTCCTTCGCCTCGGCGAGCAGGACGTCGCCGGGGATCACGAGCACCGCGACACCGCGCTTCTCGATCGCCTCGCGCATCGCGATCTCGAGCAGGCGGGGCATCTGCACCGGGTCGGCGACGTACTCGACGTAGACGGAGCACTCGCGGAACAGCTCCTGCGGGTGGGTCTCCTGGAAGTAGCCGGAGCCGATCTCCGCGGTGGGGATGTGCGCGGCGATCGCCAGCACCGGCACCCGCGAACGGTTCGCGTCGTACAGGCCGTTGATCAGGTGCAGGTTGCCGGGGCCGCAGCTGCCGGCGCAGACGGTCAGGTCACCGGTCAGGGCAGCTTCGGCCGAGGCGGCGAACGCAGCAGCCTCCTCGTGACGGACGTGCTCCCACCGCATCGTGCCGTCCTTGCGCAGGGCGTCGGTGAAGCCGTTCAGGGAGTCCCCGGGCAGGCCGTAGACCCGGTGGATGTCGTTGGCGCGGAGGGTGGCGACGATGTTCTCGGCAACGGTTGGCATGCGTCCTGTCTACTCCCGACCGCTGCGCTGAACGCTTTCGGATGATCGTGAGGCTCGCTCGACCCCAGATGCCGAGGTCGGGCTGCGACGATGGTCTGATGACCGACGACGCGCCGCTCCTCCGTCCCCGCCGACGGGAGCCCGCCGCGTACGGGATCCTCGAGCGCTCGCCGTACCCGCTCGTCTCGGTGGCGATCGCCGTCATCGCGGTCGTCGTCATCACCATCGTCGGGTTCACCCTGGGCACGGTGGACCTCGGGCTGTCCACGGCCCTCAACGCGTTGCACACCGGGTTCACCGGGGCGTTCACCACGGCGGTCTACCACGTGATCAGTCCGGCCCCGGCGATCGGGATCACGGTCGTCGTCGTCGCCGTGATCTGGTGGCGCACGCGCGACCTGCGCCCGGCGCTGGCGTTCGGCGGCACGATCGCGATCACGTGGGTGCCGTCCGCCGTCGTGAAGGAGATCGTGCACCGTGCCCGGCCCGACGTCGCCGTGCTGCCGCACCCGTTCCCGGTGCAGCCCGACCCCGGGTACCCGAGCGGGCACACGGTCTACATCACGGCGTTCGTCATCGCCCTGATCTGGCTGCTCCGCGAGACCCGCTGGCACCGACTGGCGTTGACGCTCGGGGTCGTGGCCATCGTGATCGTGTTCTTCGCGGTGTCGATCGACGCGGTGCACTACCCGACCGACGCCGCTGCCTCGATCCTGTGGGCGCTCGCCGTGGCGCCGGGGGTGCGGGTGGTGTGGGTCGACTGGCTCATGCCGCGGGTGCCGTTCCTGCGGCCGCGGCGAGGCTGACGCCGGGCTGGGTCAGCGGGCCGTGCTGGTCCGGCCCCGCGCCGCGAGCAGCGCCACGACGGCCACCACCGCGGCGGCGAGCATCACGATCGCCAACGGTGCCGCGGTGTCCGAGCCGCCGATGCTGACGAGCGGGGACACGAGCGCCGCGAGCCCGAACTGCAGCGCACCGAGCACGGCCGAGGCGCTGCCGGCGGCCGACGGAACCGCACCGAGGGCGAGCGCCGTGGCGTTGCCGAGCACCAGGCCGAGCGAGCCCACCGCGGTGAACAGCGGCACGGCGAGCCAGATGACCGGCGCCCCGGAGACGACGAGCAGCGCGAACGCGACGGTCGACGCGAGCACGAGCACGATGCCGAGCGACAGCACCCCCGTGACCGAACGGGTCGCGGTGAGCTTGGCGGACAGGATGCTGACGCCCATCAGCGCCAGGGCGTTCAGCCCGAAGGCCAGGCCGTAGCCGACCGTGCCGAAGCCGATCATGTCCTGGTACAGGAACGGTGATGCGGAGATGTAGGCCATCATCACGGCGAACGCGAAGCCGAACACGGCCGTGTAGCCGAGGAACGTGCGGGAGCGCAGGGCTCGGAGTGCGGAGCCCGAGCCGCGGCGTTCCGCGCGCAGGGTGTCACGGTGTTCCTTCAGGTGGGTCTCGCGGATCACGGCGAGGACCGCGACGAGCATGACGACGGACAGGCCGAGAACGATCGAGAGCAGGCCGCGCCAGCCGATCGGGCCGGTGAGCAGGCCGCCGAGCAGCGGTGCGACGACCGGGGCGACCCCGCCGACGATCATCATGAGCGAGAACGCCCGGGCGGCGGACTTGCCCGTCGCCAGGTCGGAGATGACCGCACGGCTGATCACCATGCCGGCCGCACCGCCGAGGCCCTGCAGCAGGCGGGCGGCGATGAGCACGCCGATGTTCGGCGCGAGCACCGCGGCGATGCTGGCGAGCACGCACACGGCGGCGCCGGCGATGAGCGGCGGCACACGGCCGAACCGGTCGGACAGCGGGCCGAACACGAGCTGGCCCGCGGTCACGCCCACCAGGAACGCGGTCAGGGTGAGCTGCACGGCGGTGGCGCTCGCCCCGAGCTCGGTGGTCATCTGCGGGAACGCCGGCAGGTACAGGTCGGTGGCGAAGGGGGCGACGGCACTGAGCAGGCCGAGCACCAGGAGCAGCGCGGTCGTGATGCCCTGCTGCTTGGTCGTGGGTGTCGCGATCGTCGCGCGGATGGTTCCGGTGTCCGTGGTCATTGTTATGAAAGCATAACTCATCGCCGGAGATCGGTACAGTACGGACATGCACTCCGCCGTGTCCGACCACGTCCTCGCCGAGTTCGCGGACGTCCTGCTCCGGATCGCGCGCGACATCGACCCGCACGGCTCGGAGACGCTCGACATCGTGCCGCTGACCGGTACCGAGGCGCTCGTGATGCGCTGGATCAACCGCAACCCGGGCACCTCGCCCAGCACCACCGCCGAGGCCACCGCCCTGCAGCGCAGCAACCTCAGCGTCGCGCTCCGGTCGCTCGTGGCCAAGGGGATGGTCGAGCGGCGCCAGGACCCTGCCGACGCCCGTACCGTGCAGCTGCACTCGACCGCGCTGGCGCAGGAGAGCGTCGACCGGCTCTACCGGCACTGGTCCGGCAAGCTCCGGACGGCACTCGGCGGCGACGAGCGGGGCACGGCCGAGGCCCTCGCGCTGCTGCAGCGGATCGACGACGGACTGCGCGCGGGTTAGGCGACAGCGTCCTCGGCAGCGCCGGCAGCGCCGGCAGCGCCGGCCGCGTCGTCCTCGATCGGCAGCAGTCGGCGTGCGCCGTGCCCCTCGTCGCCCAGGGTGTCGCCCGGGTTCACGACCGAGCAGGCCCCGAGCGAGACGCAGCCGCAGCCGATGCACTGCGTCATCTCCTGCTGCAGGCGCTCGAGCTCCAGCTGGCGGGCCCGCAGTCGTGCGCGCCACCGCTCGTTCAGCCGGTTCCAGTCGCGCAGCGAGGGCATGCGGTCGGCGGGCAGCGCCTCGAACTGCTCGGCGACCTCGCTGAGCGGGATGCCGAGGCGCTTGGCCACCTGGATGATCGCGATCCGCCGTTCGACGTGCCGCGGGTACATCCGCGTGCCACCGTCGGTGCGCTCCGGGTGGATCAGCCCCTTGCGCTCGTAGAAGTGCAGGGCCGAGGCGGCCACGCCCGTGCGGCGCACGATCTCGCCGATGGGCAGCAGGTCGGTGGGACGTGGCGGCTGGATCTCGACCATGGTCGAGATCTTACGGCGGCTCGGACCGGAGGCGCGTGGCGGGCCCGCCACGGGCCTCCAGTCCGTCCGTGGGTCGCGTCTACCGCTGCTGGAACGACTCCCAGAGCAGGAACCCGGTGAACAGCACGAACGGCGTGCAGGCGACGACGTTGAGCCAGCGGTGCTCGACGATCACGGCCGCGAACTCCCGCAGGAACGCGCTCGGGACGTAGTACGCGGCCGTGCGCGCGCCGACGACCTGGGCCGGCAGGTCGAGGCGACGGGCCAGGGTCGCGGCCCGCAGCACGTGGTAGTTGTTCGTGACCACGACCATCTGGCCGTCCCGTCCGGCGGCCGTCTGCACGTCCCGCGAGAACCGCAGGTTCTCGCGGGTGTTCCGGGACGCGGTCTCCGGCACCACGTCGTCCGGGTCGGCGCCGTTCGCCACCAGGTACTCGGCCATCGCGGTGCCCTCGGGGCGGGGTTCGTCGTCGCCCTGCCCGCCGGACGGCACGAGGAGCGGCCGGCGTCCGGCGCTCCGTTCGGCCCGGTAGACGCCGAGCGCCCGGTCGAGCCGGCTCTGCAGCAGCGGTGGGACCTCGCCGTGCACGAGCCCGGAGCCGAGGACGACGATCGTGTCGGGGACGATGCCGTGCCGCGTCCGCCCGTAGACCACCGAGTACAGGGCGAAGGCGACCAGGGACAGGGCGAAGTACCCGCAGACGAACACCATCAGGACGGCGACCGCGATCTTCGTGCCGTCCCAGAGCGTGAAGCCCTCACCGCTCCCCGAGACGAGCAGGGCGATGGCGACCGCCGGCAGCACGAACACGGCCACCCCGGCGGCGAGCGACAGCAGGTTGCCGACGCTGCGGCCCTCGGCCCGGAGCATCTGCAGGCCGTTCGCGACCAGGGCGACCCCGAGCACCACCACGACGAGCGGCACGAGCAACAGCACCACGGCGACGAGCAGGCTGAACCCGGGGACCACCGCGGTCAGCACGGACACGACCGTCGCGAGCCCGAACAGCACGGCCGCGGTCAGGAACACCCCGTTGCGGAGCATCCGCGGGTCCCGGCGTCGTCCCAGCAGGTAGAGCACCAGGAACAGCAGGGCGAAGACGGGAGCGGCCCCCAGCCCGAGCACCGTCACCCGATCGCGCGACGGATCAGCTCGGCCACCCGTGCCTCGTCGGCCTCGGAGAACTCCGGGCTGATCGCCCACGACGTCGGCCAGAACGTGCCGTCGTCGAGCGCGGCCGAGTCCTGGAACCCGAGCGTCGCGTACCGGGCCTTGAACTTCGCGGCGTCCTGGAAGAAGAACACCGCCTTGCCGTCGCGCGCGTAGGCGGGCATGCCGTACCAGAGCTTCGGCGCGAGTTCGGGTGCGACCTCGAGCGCGAGGCGGTGGATGCGCTCGGCCAGCCCCCGGTCCGGCTGGGGCATCTCGGCGATCTTCGCCTCGACCGCCGCGGCGTCGGCTGCGGCCTTCTCGGCCTTGGTGCCCTTCGTGCTGCGGGTGCGCTTGACCTCGGCGGCGTGCTCCTGCATCGCCGCGCGCTCCTCGTCGGTGAAGGTGGTCTCGGTCTTCGTCGTCCGTGCCATCGTCGTCTCCTCGTGGTCTGGTGCACCCATCATGGGTCCGCGAAGCGAAGCACGGGAGGCCGTGGCCGTCTTCGAGTGCCAGGCTCGTTGCATGACCTACATCGCCAGTGACGACCGCTACGACTCGATGACGTACCGCCGGACCGGCCGCTCGGGCCTCGACCTGCCGTTGCTCTCCCTGGGCTACTGGCACAACTTCGGGGACGACATGCCGTTCGAGAACCAGCGCGCCATCAGCCGTCGGGCCTTCGACCTCGGGATCACCCACCACGACCTCGCGAACAACTACGGCCCGCCGTACGGCGCAGCAGAGGTGAACTTCGGCCGCCTGATGCGTGAGGACTTCCGGCCGTACCGTGACGAGATGGTCGTCTCGACGAAGGCGGGCTGGGACATGTGGCCCGGACCGTACGGGCAGGGCGGCGGCTCGCGCAAGTACGTGCTCGCCTCGCTCGACCAGTCCCTGCAGCGCACGGGCCTGGACTACGTCGACGTCTTCTACTCGCACCGTCTCGACGCGTCGACCCCGCTCGAGGAGACGATGGGCGCCCTGCACACCGCGGTCCAGCAGGGCAAGGCGCTGTACGTCGGGATCTCGTCGTACGACGCCGAGCGCAGTCGGCAGGCAGCCGAGATCCTCCGCGACCTCGGCACCCCGCTCCTCATCCACCAGCCCTCGTACTCGATGCTCAACCGTTGGATCGAGACCGAGGGGCTGCTCGACACGGCCGGCGAACTCGGCTTCGGCGTGATCGGCTTCACCGCCCTCGCGCAGGGGCTGCTGACCGGCAAGTACCTGAACGGTGTGCCCGAGGACTCCCGAGCGGCGGCGGGCAAGTCCCTCGACGCGTCGAGCATCACGCCCGAGGTCGTCGAGCACCTCCGCGCCCTGAACGACGTCGCCGCCGCCCGCGGACAGTCCCTCGCGCAGCTCGCGCTCGCCTGGGCACTCCGCGACGAGCGGGTGACCTCGCTCGTGATCGGTGCGTCGCGGGTTTCGCAGCTCGAGGACAACGTCGCCGCGCTGTCGAACACGTCGTTCACCGACGAGGAGCTCCGCGTCATCGACGAGCACTCCGTCGGCATCACCGACGTCGACCTGTGGGCGGGAGCCCGCGCGGGCGAGGTCTCCTGACCCGAGCGACCCGCCGCAGCAGTTCCTCGGCTGGTCGCATCTCGTTGCTCGGTCAGCTCAGCTGACTGGTCACGACACGTCGCGGGTCGCCTGCCGACTGGTCGCGAACTGTCGGCTGGCGGCGCCGCAGGCGACGGTCTGCGACCGCGCCGCGGCCGGCCGACGGGGTGTCGTGACCGCTGCGGGGCCCTGGGCGTGCGGCACGGCGGACGGGAGGCGCGGGGCACGCCGCCACGCGCCTCCCGTCCGCCGTCCGGTCGCGTTCCGTCGCGTTCCGTCGTGGGGCCGGCCCGCGCGGCCCGGTCACGACACGTCGCGGGTCACCTGCCGACTGGTCGCGAACTGTCGGCTGGCGGCGCCGCAGGCGACGGTCTGCGACCGCGCCGCGACCGGCCGACGGGGTGTCGTGACCGGCCGACGGGGTGTCGTGACCGGCGGGACCAAGCCCGGCCCGAACTCCTCCGGGCCCCGGCGCCCGCTTGGTACGATGGGCGCTGTTCAGAACACGCAGTGTGTATCTACCGGCCGCCGGCTCCCCGGCGGACAACGGCGGCACCCGATGGGTCCGCCCCCGCCGAACCGGGTCGGGCCGAGAAGGCACAACCCCGATGCTCCAGACCCGTTCCACCAGCGACACCGGCACCACTCCGGCCGCAGCCGACGCCTCACTCGTCTCCCTCGCCGGCCGTTGGTACTTCCCCGTCGCGTTCATCGCCCGGCTCCCGTTCGCCATGATGGTCGTCGGCGTCCTGACACTGGTCGTCGCCACCCGTGACTCCGTCGCCCTCGGTGGCGTCAACTCCGCCGCCGTCGGCATCGGCTCCGCGATCTTCGGCCCGTTGGTCGGCGCCGCGGCCGACCGCTTCGGCCAGCGGGCGGTGCTCGTCCCCGTCGGCCTGGTGAACGCGGCGCTGCTCGGGTTCTTCCCGTTCGTCGTCAGCGGCACCGCGCCCGACCTCGCGGTCCTCGCGGTCGCGTTCTGCATCGGTGCGTCGGCCCCGCAGGTCGCCCCGATGTCCCGCACGCGGCTCGTCGCGATCATCGGCCAGCGGATGGCCCCGGCACGGCGCGAGAAGACCCTCAGCGGCACCATGGCCTACGAGTCCGCCGCCGACGAGACCGTCTTCATCATCGGGCCCTTCCTGGTCGGCATCCTCGCCAGCGCGATCGCGCCGTGGGTGGCCGTCGCCGGCGCCTCGGTCCTGACGTTCGTGTTCGTCACCGCATTCGCGCTGCACCCGACCGGCAAGCTCGTGGTCGGCCAGCACGCGGAGCTGACGCAGGCACCCGCGCGGCAGCTCCTGCGCCCGCGACTCGTGGTGGTGGTGGTCGGCATCCTCGGCATCGGCCTGTTCTTCGGCTCGACGCTCACCTCGCTCACCGCGTTCATGGAGACCCACGGCGAGGCCTCGCAGGCTGGTCTGCTCTACGGCCTGATGGGCATCGGGTCCGCCGGGTTGGCGCTCGGGTCGGCGGCGTTCCCCCGGGCGTTCGGCCTCGGCTGGCGCTGGCTCGTCTTCGGTGTCGTGCTCCTCGGCGGTGCGATCGCGTTCGCCAGTGCCGACTCCGTCGTCGCCGCGGGCGTCATCCTCGCGATCATGGGCATCGGGATCGGGCCGACCCTGGTCGCCCAGTACAGCCTCGGCTCGGACCGGTCACCCGTCGGCCGCTCCGCCACCACCATGACGATCCTCGGGTCCGCGGTCATCGTCGGCCAGTCGATCGCCTCCGCCATCGCGGGTGACGTCGCCGAGCAGCACGGCACCGCAGCGGCGATGCTGCTGCCGGCGGTCTCCGCCGCCGTCGTCGTGGTCGCCGCGGTCGGCAACCTGCTGCTGCCCCGCCGGGTCGCGACCGCCTGACGGCGAACGTGACCACCTGACGGACGGGAGGCCCGTGGCCACGCCGCCACGGGCCTCCCGTCCGTCAAGTGCCTGCGTCAGGACTCCGTGTCGTCGACGAGCAGGTCCTCGTGCCGGTAGTCGTCGGCTCGCAGGCCGGCGCGGGCGATCATGTGCGTCGAGACCGGCACCAGGAAGAGCTGGAACACCATGATCGGCAGGACGACCCAGAACGCCGTCCACGTCCACACCGCGACGACGATGGCGGCCAGCGCGAGGGCGAGCCCGAGCACCTGCGGCTTCGCCATCGCGTGCAGGCGGACGAGCGGGTCCGGGAACCGGACGATGCCGACCCCTGCACCGAGCGACAGCAGGGACCCGACGAGCAACAGCCCGACGGCGATCCAGGCCCGGATGCCGGCGTCGTCGACGAACGACTCGATCATCTCGATCACGACTGGTCCTCCTCGGCGCGCTCGGGTGTGGTGGCGGTCAGGCCCTCGTCGGACGGGTCCGCCGAGGGGGTGACGGCCCGGGCGACGGCGACGGTGGCGAACACACTCGTCGCCGAGATCACCACGAGCACGGGGATGCCGGTCAGGTCCTGCCGGATGACCATCGCGGCGGCGATCACCACGAGCACGGTGGTCAGCACCATGTCGGAGCCGATCATGCGGTCGAGGATGGTCGGACCGCGCACGATGCGGAACACCGCGAGGGCGAACGTCGCCCCCAGGAGCACGAGCACCAGCGCGACGGCGACGGCCATCACCACGACGGCGGGGCTCACCGGGTCACCTCCGGCAGCGGCTCGGACAGCTCGGAGACGTCCTGCTTCGACCCGAGTGCACGGATCACCATGGCCTCGATCCGGAGTGCCATCCGGCGTTCGTCGTCGACCTGTTCCAGGCGCTCGGTGTCGAGCACGTGGAGCAGCAGCCGGCGGCGCCGCAGGTCGACGTCGGCGACGTACGACCCGGGCACGAGCGAGACCGCGAGGGTGGCGAGCGTGAAGGTCATCTCGGACGTGGAGTGCAGCTGCACGAGCGTGATCGAGCTGCGCCGCACACCGCGCGGGCGGAACGCGACCCAGGCGACCCGGAACGACGCCACGATGACCAGCCCGGACCACACCACCAGGAACCGCAGCACGTGCACGATCGAGAACCGCGCGGACAACGGGACCGGCGGGAGCGGCAGCGCCTGGGTGACGATGAGCGCCACGACGATGCCGCAGAGCAGGGTCAGCGGGGTCCACGACCCCCAGAGCAGCGCCCACAGCACGGTGAGCCCCGCGACCAGGGGCACGTCGTAGCGCCACGCCAGTGCGATCCGCCTGGCGTTCGAGATGCGGCGGACGTCGGTCATCGCTCACCTCCGAGCACGGCCTGCACGTAGCGGTCGGGTGACTCCAGCGACTCCGCTGCGCGGGTCGCGTAGCCGTAGAGCGGGCCGGCGACGACGGTCAGGGCGACGGACCCGAGCACCGCGACGGTCGTCACACCGACGAGCATGCGCGGCAGGCGCACCTTCTCGGGAGCCTCGCCGACCGCCTCGGTCGCGCCGGTGGTCGGACTGGAGGCGGTGGCCGCGTGCGGTGCGTCGGTGACCGTCACCGAGCCTCCCGGGTGGTACGCCTCGCCCGTCTCCTCGGAGACGGTGAGCGGCGCCGGTTCCGGCGACCGCAGGTGGGCGTGCGGTTCAGCACTCGTCGCGTGCGGGGCGGCGGCCTCGGCCGCCGGCTTCGGCCGCCAGAAGGCGGCGTCCCAGACCCGCATCAGCGCGTACAGGGTGAGCAGCGAGGTGACGACGCCGGCGCCGATGGTGACGTAGGCCATCGGGGAGCCGTCCTCGGCGGCAGCGCGGAACAGGCCGAGCTTGCCGATGAAGCCGGAGAACGGCGGGATGCCACCCAGGTTGAACGCGGGGATCAGGTACAGGGCGGCCAGCAGTGGTGCGGCCTTCAGCAGTCCGCCGAGCGACCGGGTCGAGGTCGTCCCGCCGACGCGTTCCATCAGGCCGGACACCAGGAACAGCGTGGTCTGCACGACGATGTGGTGCACCGTGTAGAACACCGCGGCCGCCGTGCCCGCGACGGTGCCGAGGCCGACGCCCATCACCATGAAGCCGATGTGGCTGATGAGCGTGAAGGACAGCAGTCGTTTCACGTCGGTCTGCGACACCGCGCCGAGCACCCCGACCACCATCGTCAGCGCCGCGACCACCAGCAGCACCTCGTTGAGCTGTGGTCGCGGGAAGATCACCGTCTCGAGCCGGATGATCGCGTAGATGCCGACCTTCGTCAGCAGGCCCGCGAAGACCGCTGTGACCGGTGCCGGGGCCGTCGGGTACGAGTCCGGCAGCCAGAACGCCAGCGGGAACACCGCCGCCTTGATGCCGAACCCGATCAGCAGCATCGTGTGCAGGAGCAGCTGCACGTGCTCCGGCAGGTCGGCGACGCGCTCGCTGATCTGGGCGATGTTCACCGTGCCGGTGGCGCCGTAGACCAGCCCGATGGCGGCGAGGAAGATCGCCGACGCGATCAGGCTCGTGACGATGTACGTCGTGCCCGCCCGGACACGCTGTTCACTGCCGCCCAGCGTGATGAGCACGTAGCTCGCCACCAGCAGCATCTCGAACGCGACGTACAGGTTGAACAGGTCGCCGGCGATGAACGAGTCGAGCACACCCGCCGCGAGCACCAGGTAGGTCGGGTAGAAGATCGTGACCGGGGCGTCCTCGTCGTCGGCGGCCAGGCCCTGCCCGATCGAGAACAGCAGGACGAGCAGCAACACGCTCGCACTGACGGTGAGCAGCAGGGCGCTCAGCCGGTCGACGACGAGCGAGATGCCGTACGGGGCGTCCCAGCCGCCGACCTGCACCACGATCGTGCCGTGCCGGTCGACCAGGACCATGAGCGTGGCGGCGACGGCCAGGGCCACGACGAGCACCACGACGGTGATCGCGCGCTGGAGCTTCTGGTGCCGGAGGAGTCCGAGCGCGACCGCGGCACCGAGCAGCGGGACGAGGACGAGGAGCGGGACGAGCCAGGTCATCGGGTCGCCTCCTGTTCTGCGTCGGTGGTGGTCTCCGGGTCCTCGTCGGCCGGCTCGTCGCGGTCGCGGCCGATGGCGGCGTCGGCCTCGTCGACCTCGACCTCGTCGGCACGGGACAGCTGCCACGACCGGTGGATCAGGGCGAGCAGGAACGCGCTGACGGCGAAGGTGATGACGATCGCGGTCAGGGCGAACGCCTGGGGGAGCGGGTCGGTGATGCCCTCGGCGCTCTTGCCGATCGGCGGGTCGCCCGCGGCACCGGACATCACCAGCAGCAGCAGGTTGAGCGAGTTGCCGAGCAGCAGGAAGCCGAGGAGCATCCGCGTCAGGGAGCGTTCGAGCAGCAGGTAGACGCCGCACGAGAACAGCACCGCCATGGCGATCACGAGGACGAGGGTGACGGTCACGAGGCGCTCCCTTCCGGGGTGGGGGCATCGAGGGTGTCGCCGACGGACTCCTCGGTGGTGTCGCGTGTCGGGGTCGAGGCGTCCTCGAGGCGCTGCCGGTCGACCTCGGCCCCGAGACTGCGGAGGACGTCGAGCACCAGGCCGACGACGACCAGGTACACGCCGATGTCGAAGAACGTTGCGGTGACGAACTCGACGTGGCCGAGGACCGGGACGGTGGCCTCGAAGAACTCGGAGTACAGGGCTTCGCGGCCGAAGAACAGCGGCACGATCGCGGTGATCGCGGCCGTCGCGACCCCCAGGCCGAGCAGGCGACCGGCGCGCACCGGGGCCGCGGCGCCGAGTTCGGCCGGTCCGCCGGCCAGGTAGCGGGCCGCGAGCGCGATGCCGGCGACCAGGCCACCGGCGAACCCGCCACCGGCGGCGTTGTGCCCGGCGAACAGCAGGTAGACCGACAGCACGATCAGGCCGTGGAACAGCAACCGGACGACCACGTCGAGCAGTGCCGAGCGCCCGGTCGGGATCGCGGCGCTCGTCGGCAGCCAGGCGCGGGGCTCACCGTCGGTGCGCTCGCCGTTCGCGGTCAGGGTCTCCGGCAGGTCGCGCAGCCGGGGCAGTGTGTCCTCGCGCGAGTTCACGAAGATCAGGCTCGCGACACCGGTGGCCGCGGCGACCACGACGGTGAGCTCACCGAGGGTGTCCCAGCCGCGCAGGTCGACGAGGGCGACGTTCACCACGTTGAGACCGTGCCCGAACGAGCTCGTCAGCGCGGGAAGGTCCGGCCAGAGGGGACGCGCGGTGCGGGCCGAGGCAGCGACGACGACGACGATCGCGAGCGTCAGCCCCGCCAGCCCGGCGAACAGGGCCCGCACGATGCGGAACCGCGACGGGTTCGTCGTCGCGATGCGCGGGGGCAGTCGGCGCAGGACCAGGACGAAGGCGATCAGGGTGACGGTCTCGACCACGAGCTGCGTCAGGGCGAGGTCGACCGCGCCGTGCAGGACGAACAGCACCGAGAGGCCGTAGCCGGTGACGCCGACCAGGACGGCGGCGGCGAACCGGGTCTTCGCCGTGAGCACCGCGACGCCGGCGATCGACATCACGATCATCACCGGGATCTGGCCCCACGAGTCGGCGAAGCGGACGTGGAACTCCCACGGACCACCGAGCACCAGGTTGGCGAGCGCCCCGGCGACGAACACCGACAGGATCACCGTCAGGTAGTAGGGGAGCGAGCCGCGCTGCAGGCTCGCGGTGAGCCCGGTCGCTCCGCGGTCGAGCAGCCGCATCCCGTGCCGGTACGTGCCCGCGGCGCTCGGGAACCCGGCGAGCCGGTGCTGGATCGCCTCGACCGGTCGGCGCAGGGCGAACAGTGCGAGGCCGCCGACCAGGGTGATCGCGGACAGGCCGAGCGCGGGCTCCAGGCCGTGCCAGAGCGCGAGGTGCGGGACTGCTTCGCCGCCGAGCGCCGCGGTCGTCGCAGCGGGCTCGATGCCGTGCGCGACCACCGGGGTGAGCAGGCCGAGGGCGAGGCCGGTGAGCGCGAGGACCGAGGGGACGACGGCGAGGCCGTGCAGGGCGTGCGGCTCGGTGGTCGCGACGCCGGGCTTCCGGGCGAAGGCGCCCCACAGGAAGCGCAGCGAGTACGCCACGGTGAGCACCGAGCCGACGGTCACGCCGACCAGGGCGAACCACGCCCAGCCGGCGTCGGGGCCGTACAGCGACTCGGTGAAGCCGGTCAGCACGGCTTCCTTCGCGACGAACCCGATCGTGGGCGGGATCCCGGCCATCGACACCAGCGCGAGCACCGCGACGACCGCCAGCCACGGGCGGGCACGGCCGAGCCCGCTGAGCCGACCGAGGTCGCGCGTGCCGGCGACGTGGTCGATCGCACCGACGACCAGGAAGAGCGTGGACTTGAAGGCGGCGTGCGCCACGAGCAGTGCGACCCCGCCGAGGGCGACCGCGGGGGCGCCCCATCCGGCGGCGAGCACCAGGAACCCGAGCTGGGCCACGGTGCCGTAGGCGAGCAGGAGCTTCAGGTCGGTCTGGCGCAGCGCCCGGTACCCGCCGACGAGCATCCCGGCGACACCGAGCAACGTGATGGTCTCGCGCCAGCCGTCGAGCAGCGCGAACGCGGGGGCGAGCCGGGCCACCAGGTAGATGCCGGCCTTCACCATCGCCGCGGCGTGCAGGTACGCGCTGACCGGGGTGGGCGCGGCCATCGCGGCGGGCAGCCAGAAGTGGAACGGCACGATCGCCGACTTCGTCAGTGCTCCGAGCAGCACCAGGACCACCGACACCGAGACGACCGTGCCGCTCGGGGGGTCGGCGACGATCCCGGACAGCGACGTCGTACCCGCTGCGACCGAGAGCATCACGAGACCCGCGAGCATCGCCAGGCCGCCGGCGGTGGTCACCACGAGCGCCTGCATGGCGGCGGCACGGCTGGCGCGCTTCGCGGCGTCGTGCCCGATGAGCAGGTAGGAGAAGACCGTCGTGGCCTCCCACAGGACGAACAGCACGATCACGTCGTCGGCGATCACGAGCCCGTACATCGAGCCGGCGAAGGCGGTCAGGACCCCGGCGAACCGACCGAGCCCGGGTTCGTCCCGCTCGAAGTACGAGGCGCAGTAGACCAGCACCAACGCACCGACGATCGACACCACGAGGGCGAGGACCCACGACAGGGCGTCCATCCGCAGCGTGACGTCGAGGTCGAGCTGGGGGACCCACTGGTGCCGTTCGACGACGCTGCCGTGCAGCGCGGCGTCGGTCTGGGCGATCGTCAGCACCGCGGCGGCGGCAGGGGCGAGGGCTGCGACGAAGAAGACGCGGCGCCCGAGGACGGGGGTCAGTGCGGGGACGATCAGGGCGACGATCGCGAACGCGACGAGGACGAAGACCATCGGGCACCTCCTCGGGGTCGGGCGGCAGTCCGGCTCACTGGGCTCTCACAGCTTACGAAGCGAGCCATGTGGAGAACCTGTGCGGCCGGACAGCAGTCCGCTCAGGTCCGACCGTGCGCGCGGGCGGGGATCTGGGTCGCGAGCTTGCCGCCGGAGACGTCGATCAGGGTGCCCGTGATGTACCCCGAGGCGTCGCTCGCCAGGAAGACGAGCAGGTCGGCGACGTCGTCCGGAGTCTCCCACCGGCGGAGTGACAGCGTGTCCAGCAGACGGTCCTGTGCTTCGGCCGGCATCGTCGCGAAACCGTTCATCGCCGTCGGCACCATGCCGGGTGCGTACGCGTTCACGGTGATCCCCCACGGGCCGAGCTCGGACGCCAGGACCCGGGTGAACGAGACGACCGCGGCCTTCGACGCCGCGTAGGCCGCGCTCCCGACGCTCGGCACGATCGCAGCGAACGACGCGGCGTTGACGATCCGACCGCGCCCGGCCGCCTGCATCACCGGTGCGACGGCCTGGCTCATCAGGAAGGTGCCACCGAGGTTGACGTCCATGCAGCGGCGCCAGGCGTCCCACTGCAGTTCGGCGACCGTGCCCGTGACGTTGATGCCGGCGTTGTTCACCAGGACGTCGATCGTGCCGTGCCGCCCGACGACCTCGTCCACGGCGTCGCGCACGGACTGCGGTTCGGCGACGTTGCACACGACGTGCTCGAGCGGGAAGTCCGGTTCGAAGGCCAGGTCGAGTGCGACGACGCGGCACCCTTCGTCGACGAAACGGTCGGCGAGCGTGCGGCCGATCCCGCGCGCTGCGCCGGTCACGACGACCACGCGGTCGGTCAGGTCGAGGTGCATCGTTGCTCCCGTCGTCGGTGCCTTGAATAGGCATACTATTCGAGCATGACGGATCAGCGTGTGCTCTGGGTCACGGGTGGGGGCAGCGGCATGGGGGCCGCGGGTGCCGAGGCGGCGGCACGGGACGGCTGGACCGTGGTGCTGAGCGGGCGTCGCGCGGACCGACTCGAGCAGGTCGCAGGCGCCATCCGGGCAACCGGCGGGACCGCGGACGTCCTGCCCCTCGACGCGAACGACCCCGCAGCCGTGGCCGCCGCACGTGACGTCGTGCTCGAGCGGCACGGCCGGCTCGACGGACTCCTGCTGGCGGCCGGGCTCAACGCCCCGCGACGCCGGTGGGACGACCAGTCGCTGACCGACTTCCGGGCGATCGTGGACACGAACCTCACCGCGGCCGTCACCGTCGTGGACGCCGCGCTGCCGGCACTCCGCTCGTCCGGCGGTGTCGTGGTCGTCGTGTCCTCGTACGCCGGGTGGTCCTTCCAGCCCGGGGCCGGCGTGGCGTACTCGGCGAGCAAGACCGCGCTCGGATCGGTCGTCCGGAGCCTGAACCAGCAGGAGGCCGAGCACGGCGTGCGTGCCACACACCTGTGCCCGGGCGACGTCGCGACGGACTTCCTGGACCAGCGGCCGGAGGTCCCCGACGCGGCCGCCCGCCAGCGCATGCTCCAGCCGGAGGACGTGGGGCGGACCGTCGCCTTCGTGCTCGGGGCGCCGGCTCACGTCCGCGTGGATGAGCTCGTGCTGTCGCCGGTCTCCCAGCGGTGACGAGCACCTTCGATCGGGTCCTCGACCAGGTCGGTGACGCCGTGGTCTCCGGCACCCTGGCCGCGGGGAGCCGCCGGAGCGTCGACGACATGGTGGCCTGGACGGGTGCCAGTCGCAGCATCGTCCGCGAGGCGGTGCGTGTCCTCGTCGCCCTCGGCCTGCTCACCGCCAGGCGCCGGGTCGGCGTCACCGTCCTCGATGCGGATCGGTGGGACGTCCTGGACCCGCGCGTGGTGCGGTGGCGCCTGCGGGGCCCGGACGGCGACCGGGTCGCGGTCGAACTCCGCGAGCTGCGCGCGGCGGTCGAACCCGCCGCGGCCGCCGCAGCAGCCCGGCGAGCGGCGCTCGACGCCTGTGCGGACCGACGGGAGGCGCTCCGCACTACCGCGGACGAGCTCGCGGCCGCCGCGACCCGCGACGACCGCCCCGACTTCGTGACCGCGGACGTGCGGCTCCACGCGCTCGTGCTCGACCTGTCCGGCAACACGCTGTACCGACGCCTGCACCGGGTCGTGGGCCAGGTCCTGCTGGAACGCGGGAGCATCCGTCCGGACCGGCACGACGTCGGCCTCCACCTCGCGCTCGCCGGTGCCGTGGTGGACGGACGGCCGGACGACGCGGCCGCGGCGATGCGGGCGATCGTCGACCGGACGTGAGCGGCGCACCGCCGACCTGCGAAGATGGAGGCCGGTGCGCTCCCTCCGGTGCCCGTGGAGGGTGAGTCGTGGACGCAGCACAGGACCTGGTCGTCCAGCTCGTCGGCACCCCGTGGGCCTTCCTCGTGGTCGGCCTGGTGCTCGCCGTCGGCAGCGTGGCGGTCTTCCTCCCCAGCCAGGCACTCGTCGTCGCGATCGGCACGCTCCTGGTCGGTGGCGACGGTGGGCTCGTGCCGGTGCTCTTCCTCGTCGTCGCGGCGTCGATCGGCATGGTCCTCGGCGATCTCGGGCTGTACCACCTGGCGCGCTCCGTCGACCTCGGTTCGCGGTCCTGGTTCGCGCGTCCGAAGGTCCGCGCGGCCCGCGACGCCATCGACGGCCGCTACCGCGCCGCTCCCGGGCGCATCGCGGTGCTCGGACGCTTCATCCCGATGGGCCGGTTGACGACGAACCTGGTCGGCGCGGACAGCGGGCTCGACCTCCGGCGCTTCCTGGTCAGCTGCGTGCTCGCCGACGTCGTGTGGGCCGCGTACTGCGTCGGCATCGCCGCGGCCACCGGGCGCTGGAGCCGCGAGCAGCCCTTCCTCGTCACGACCGTCGCCGTCGTGGCGTCGATCCTGCTCGGCTTCGCGATCTCCGCGATCGAGAAGGCCGTTCGACGACGCAGTGAGGCCGCCGCCGCAGCCTGAGGAAAGTAGTGTGGGCACCCCGTTCGAAGGAGAACCCGTGCTGCTCGACGACCTCGTGCCGGACCCCGACGCGCTCGACCGCATCGCCACCGGCAGCACCTGGGCCGAGGGCCCCTGCTGGATCCCGACCACGCGGACGCTGCGGTGGTCCGACATCCCCGGCGACCGGATCCTGCAGTGGCACGCCGACTCCGGGGAGACCTCGGTGTACGCCGACGGTGTCGAGTTCACCAACGGCCGCACGCTCGACCGCGACGGCAGCGTCGTGCAGTGCTCGCACGGCCTGCGCCGGGTGGAGCGTGACCGCGACGGGGTCGTCACACCGATCGTCGACACGTGGAACGGCGTCCGGTTCAACTCCCCGAACGACGTCGTCGTCGCGCGGGACGGCGGTGTCTGGTTCACCGACCCCGCCTACGGCATCACCCAGCCGCGCGAGGGACACCCCGGCGTCCGCGAGTACGGCGACCACTGGGTGTTCCGGTGCGGACCGGCGGGCGAGGACCTGCGGCCCGTGGCGACCGACCTCGACGAGCCGAACGGCCTGGCGTTCGACCCGGACGAGCGGGTGCTGTACATCGCGAGCTCGTCGGGCGACGAGCCGGTCATCCGCGCGTACGACCGCCGGGGCGACCTGCTGAAGAACGGTCGGGTGTTCGCGCGGCTCGAGCCGGGCGAAGGCGCGCCGGACGGCATCCGGGTCGACGTGCACGGCAACGTCTGGTCGTCGTCCCACCGCGGCGTCGTCGTGTTCGACCCGGCCGGGGCACGCATCGGCGAGGTCGCCGTCCCCGAGGTCACGTCGAACCTGTGCTTCGGTGGCGACGACGGCACGACGCTCTTCCTGACGGCGACGACCTCGGTGTACCGGATCGCCACGACGACGCGGGACGCTGCCGTATCCTGACTCGGCCATGCAGTGCGACTACTTCGACCGCGGGGTGTGCCGGTCGTGCA
Source organism: Curtobacterium poinsettiae (assembly GCF_047226435.1). Classification (NCBI taxonomy): domain Bacteria; kingdom Bacillati; phylum Actinomycetota; class Actinomycetes; order Micrococcales; family Microbacteriaceae; genus Curtobacterium; species Curtobacterium poinsettiae. Next base: position 279,056 of record NZ_CP178434.1, read on the forward strand.
TGCTCATGGGCCAGCCCTACGCTGACCAGGTCCTCGACAAGGAACTCCGGACGCGCGAGCTCCTGCACGACGCCGTCGAGGCCGCCGGGGGTCCCGGTGCGGTCTCCTGGTCACCGGCGATCACGAGCCCGGAGTCGGGGTACCGGAACAAGGCGAAGATGGTCGTCGGCGGGTCCGTCGAGCACCCGACCGTCGGCATCCTCGACCACCGGCAGCGCGGGGTCGACCTGCGGCACTGCGGGATCTGCACCCCCGGCATCCGGCACGCGCTGCCCGTCCTGGCCGGGTTCGTCACCACCGCGGGGCTGATCCCGTACGACGTCGCCGCACGCCGCGGTGAGCTGAAGTACGTCCTGGTCACCGAGTCGCCCGACGGCGAGCTGATGATCCGGTTCGTGCTGCGTTCGGAGGGGCAGCTGCCGCGACTCCGACAGCACCTCGACACCCTGCGCGCCGCGCTGCCGAACGCGGTCGTCGTGACCGCCAACCTGCTGCCCGAGCACAAGGCCGTCACCGAGGGCGACCGCGAGGTCGTGCTGACCGAGCAGGAGACCCTGCCGATGCGCCTCGGCGGGATCACGATGCACCTGCGGCCGCAGAGCTTCTTCCAGACGAACACCGGCGTCGCGACCGAGCTGTACGCGCAGGCCTCGACCTGGATCGACGAACTCGATCCCGCGTCGATGTGGGACCTGTACTGCGGCGTCGGCGGGTTCGCGCTGCACGCCGCTCGTCCCGGCCGTGCGGTGACCGGCATCGAGTCGAGCGCCGAGGCGATCCGCTCGGCGAAGCAGTCGGCGCGTGAGGCCGGGCTCGAGGGCGTCCGGTTCGCCGCCGACGACGCCACGGAGCACGCCCTCCGGACCCGTCCGGATGCGGTGCCCGAACTCGTCGTGGTGAACCCGCCGCGTCGCGGGATCGGCGAGCGGTTGTCGACCTGGCTCGAGGAGTCGGACGTGCAGCACGTCGTCTACTCGAGCTGCAACCCGGTGACCCTGGCGAAGGACCTGGCCCGCATGCCGTCGTTCCGGCTCCGACGGGCCCGGGTGCTCGACATGTTCCCGCAGACCGGCCATCTCGAGGCCGTCACGCTCCTGTCGCGGGCGTGATCCGGGCCTCCCGGTCGTCATTGCCAGGGAATTGCCAAGGTGACGTACCCGGGTACGGGTCGATGACCATGGCCATGGGAATCGAGGCGTACAGGTTTCCGCCAGGGGTACATAGCATGAACGGGTAGAACCGTTTGTCTCAGTTTGATAACGGTGAAGAGTTTCCTATGGTTGCCGACCGAGGTGCCGCCGGCCCGATGACCACTGCCCCCGGTGGCGCACCCCACAACTGACCGCGATCGGTCGGGGTGGGCAGTGGATCCCGCAGCAGATGCGGCTCGTGACCCCGGTGGAGCAATCACATGAAGAAGCTTTCCCGTACCCGCACCATCGTCGGCGGCCTGGCGTTCGCCGGCATCGCCGCGACCGGTGTCGGCCTCGCGGCAACCCCCGCGAACGCAGCGTCCGGTTCGACCTGGGACCAGCTCGCGCAGTGCGAGTCCGGCGGCAACTGGGCCATCAACACCGGCAACGGCTACTACGGCGGCCTGCAGTTCAACCTCGGCACCTGGCAGGCGAACGGTGGCGCTGGCAACCCCGCCTCCGCCAGCCGCGAGGCCCAGATCGCCGTCGCCGAGCGCGTCCTCGCCTCGCAGGGCTGGGGTGCCTGGCCCGCATGCTCCGCCCAGCTCGGACTGAGCGGCACCAGCGGTGCGGCTCCCGCAGCGGCCGCTCCGGCGCCCGCGCCGGCTCCTGCTCCGGCCGAGCAGGCCGCCCCGCAGCCGGCGGCTCCGGCTCCGGCCCCCGCCGAGCAGGCTGCGCCGCAGCAGGCCGCGCCGAGCACCACCGAGTCGACGCCGGCCCCGGCAGCGACCGCGCCGAGCAAGCCGGCCCCGGTCAAGACGAGCGGCAAGACGTACACGATCGCCTCGGGTGACACGCTCGACACGATCGCGACGAAGCTCAAGATCGAGGGCGGCTGGAAGCAGCTCTGGGCCGCGAACACGTCGACCATCGACGACGCGAACCTGATCTACTCCGGCCAGGAGCTCCAGCTCCCCGCCTGATCTCTCCGCAGACCGAACACGACGACGCCCCACGACCTCGAGTCGTGGGGCGTCGTCGTGCGCGCGGCGGTGCACGGCGGGCAGCTACTGCGGGTTGTCGGTGAGCCAGCCGGCGACGTCGTCGGAGCGGAGCGCCTGGGACAGCGAGGAGACCTCGAGCCCGTTCAGCGTGACGATCGACTGCCCGTCCGGCGAGGTGCCGGAGCCCGCGGTCGGCACCGTGAAGGTCACCAGGTCGTCTGCTCCGACGCCCCGGAGCGACCAGCCCAGTCCGACCAGTCGTGAGAACGACAGGCCCGCGTCGACCGACAGGTGCTCGCTCGTCGCGGTGACGAAGTCCTGGATGCGCCCGGGGTTCGTGACGGTGTCGCGGGACAGCAGCCCGTCCACGACGCCGCGCATGAACGCCTGCTGGTTGCGGACGCGGGTGTGGTCGGCGTCGGCGAAGGCGTAGCGCTCCCGGACGAAGGCGAGCGCGGCGGCCCCGTCGAGCCGGTTAGCCCCGGTGGTGAAGTCGTGGCCCCGCGCCGAGAACGCCACGGGTGAGTCGACCGTGACGCCGCCGAGGGCATCGGTCATGTCCTCGAACCCGGCGAAGTCGATCTCGGCAACGTGGTCGATCCGGACGTCCAGGAGCTGTTCGACGGTCTGGGTGGTGAGGGCGACCCCGCCCCAGGAGTACGCGGCGTTGATCTTCGCCCGCCCGTGTCCGGGGACCTCGACCCACGAGTCACGCATGATCGACATGAGGTACACGTGCTGTCGATCGGCGGGGACGTGCGCGAGCATCAGCGTGTCCGACCGCCCGCCGAGTTCGGGCCGTGCACCCTCGGGGCCGCCCTGTGCGCGGGCGTCGGACCCGATGAGCAGGATGTTCTCGCCGCCCGTGGCGCTGGGCCGTGCACCGTCGGGGAACGGGTCGGCGATGGTGTCACGACCGGCGTCGAAGCTCCGCGCGAGCCCGCCGACGAAGACACTCGCGACGACGGCGACCACGACGGCGATGCCGACGAGTGAGCCGAGCGTCGCCACCAGGGCGACCAGGAAGGGCCGTCGCCGGCGCGTGCTGCGGATGGCGGTGCGGTGGGCGTGGTCAGCGGCCGCCCGGGCCGCGCGACGTTCGGACATGCGGGGGACTCCTGCGGGTTCGGGTCGGCGAGCAACCGACCCGAGGATCTTATCGCATGTGGTATTTCAAGTACAGCGTTTCAGTCCTGCTGTGGTTTCGCCAGGACCTCGCGAAGCGCGACCCGCAGGGCGGCGTCCTCGGGCAGGACCTCGCGCTCGATGTGCCGCGCGGTCTCCCAGGCCGACCGGCCGGCCGGCGTCACGCGGACCACGCGGCGGCGACGGTCCGCGGCGTGCGGGGTGCGCTCGACCAGGCCGTCGCGCTCCATCCGCTCGAGGGTGCGGGACATCGTCTGCGGCTGGACCCGGGCCGTGCGGGCGATGGTGTCGGCGCCGGTCGGGCCGGTCCTGATGAGGATGTCGATCGCGACCACCGCGGCGTGCGAGAGCCCGATGGCCCGGAGTCGTTCGTCCCAGTCCCGCTCGACGGAGCGTGCGGCCGCGGACAGCAGTCGTCCGAGGGGCCACTGCTCGGTCGTGTCCTCCATGTCGTGATTCTACGGTGAGCGGTGCGCGCGATCGTCAAGTAATCAGCATGCTGACGATCGGTGTACGCTCGCCGACGTGTCCCGCTTCCTCCGCATCGTCCTCCCCGCGCTCGTCATCGTGGTCTGGCTCGGCATCGCCTCGGTCGGCGGTCCGTTCTTCGGCAAGATCTCCGAGGTCTCCACCAACGACCAGACCTCGTTCCTGCCCGCCTCTGCCGACGCCACGAAGGTGCAGGAGCGGTCCTCGGAGTTCCGCGACGAGTCCGGGGCACCCGCGATCATCGTCCTCGAGCGTGACGGGGGACTGACCTCGACCGACCTCGCCGACGCGAAGGCGCTCACCACGACGCTGTCCGACCGCGCGGACGTCGAGGCCGTCAGCCCGGTGATCCCGAGCAAGGACGGCGATGCGGTCGAGATCGTCGCGACGCTCACCCAGGACGCCGCGACCGGCGCCGCGGTCGAGGCCGTCCGGGCCGACGTGGGCGATGCCCTGCCGTCCGGTGTGCGCGGGTACGTCACCGGTCCGGCCGGGTTCACCGCCGACCTGACCGAGGCCTTCGCCGGCATCGACGGGCTGCTGCTCGGGGTGGCGCTCGCCGCGGTCTTCGTGATCCTGATCATCGTCTACCGATCCCCCCTGCTCCCGGTCCTGGTGCTCGGGACCGCCACGTTCGCCCTCTGTGCCTCGATCCTCGTGGTCTGGTGGCTCGCCAAGGCCGACATCGTGACGGTCAACGGGCAGGTGCAGGGGATCCTGTCGATCCTGGTGATCGGTGCCGCGACCGACTACGCGCTCCTGTACACCGCGCGCTTCCGTGAGGCCCTGCGTGACCACCGCACCGGCTGGGACGCGACGAAGGCCGCGCTGCGCGGGAGCCTCGAGCCGATCCTGGCCTCGGGCGGCACGGTGATCGTCGGGGTGCTCTGCCTGCTGCTGTCCGACCTCAACTCGAACAAGGCGCTCGGCCCCGTCGCCGCCATCGGCATCGCGTTCAGCCTGCTCGCCGCCCTGACACTCCTGCCCGCGCTGCTGCTCGCGTTCCGCCGTGCGGCGTTCTGGCCCCTCCGTCCCGTGCACGGCAGCGCCCACCCCGTGCTCACCGGCCCCGACGCCCGTGGTGTCTGGGCACGCGTCGGCCGGCTCGTCGCCCGTCGTTCGCGGGTGGTGTGGATCGTCTGCACGGTCGGACTGCTCGCGATGGGCGCCGGCCTGTTCGGGCTCAAGGCCGACGGTGTGCCGCAGAGCGACCTGATCATCGGGTCGTCCCAGGCACGCGACGGGCAGGACGTGCTGGCCGACCACTTCCCCGGCGGCTCCGGCAGCCCCGCGCAGGTGATCGGCGCCGAGCGGGACCTCGACCAGCTCGTCGACGCGATCACGGCGGTCGACGGGGTCGACGGTGTCGTGGCCGCGGCGAAGGACAGCCCCGCCGGCACCGTCCCGGTGACCGGGGACACCGCAGGCAGCGCCGCGCCGACCGTCTCCCGCGGCGACGTCCTGCTCGAGGCGACCCTGTCGGACGCCGCAGACTCCGACGCCGCCGAGCAGACCGTCCGCGACCTCCGCACCGCCGTCGAACGTGTCGACCCGGGCGCGATCGTCGGTGGCGTCACCGCGACGGCGGTCGACACGAACGACACCGGCATCCGCGACCGCACGCTCATCATCCCCGTGGTGCTCGTCGTGATCCTGCTGATCCTGATGCTCCTGCTCCGCAGCGTCGTCGCACCGCTCGTCCTGATCGGCAGCGTGATCGTCTCGTTCGCGGCGGCCCTCGGTGTCGGTGCCCTCGTCTTCGACCACGTGTTCCACTTCCCGGGCGCCGACCCGAGCGTGCCGCTGTACTCGTTCGTGTTCCTGGTGGCCCTGGGCGTCGACTACAACATCTTCCTCATGACCCGGGTGCGCGAAGAAGCACTGCGCCACGGTCCGCGCGAGGGCGTCCTGCGCGGCCTGGGGGTGACCGGCGGGGTGATCACGTCCGCCGGCGTCGTGCTGGCCGCCACGTTCGCGGCCCTCGGCGTCATCCCGATCCTGTTCCTCGTGCAGATCGCGTTCGTCGTCGCTTTCGGCGTGCTGCTCGACACGATCGTGGTCCGGTCGCTGCTCGTGCCGGCACTGGCGTACGACCTCGGGCACCGGGCCTGGTGGCCCTCGCGCCTCTCGCGCACGCGCCCTGACATGTGACACGCTAGGCCCATGCCAGTTCCCTCGACGCAGCCCGCCGCAGAGCGCAAGCTCCTCCGTGACACGGTGCAGGACAAGATCCGCGACGCCATCATGGACGGCACGCTCGAACCCGGGGAACGGCTCAACGACGACGACCTCATCGCGTGGCTCGGGGTGTCCCGCACGCCGATCCGCGAAGCCCTCGCCGAACTCGCCCGTGCCGGCCTCATCGAGATGGCGCCGAACCGCTACACCCGGGTCGCGGCACCGACGAAGGAAGAACTCCTCGACGCGTACCGCACCCTCGGCGTGATCTACGGCGGCGTCGTGCGGCTCGCGGTGCCCCGGTTCACGGACGCGCAGCGCAAGAAGATCGTGAAGATGCTCGACGACGTGCACGCGCGGGTGAGCGCCGACGAGCAGGACAAGGTCGCGCGCGACGGTGCCGGCATCTACGCGATGTGGGCTGACGCGTGCGGCAACCCGTCGCTCGTGCAGCTCTGCGCGTCGACCACGGACGGGCTCTCCTTCAAGCTCCGCGTGCCGGAGCTCGCCGAGCTCCTGCCGGCCGACGTGATCCTGCCCGAGCTGACGAAGCTCAAGGACGCCGTCGTCGCGAAGGACCCGATCGCCGCCGAGCTCGCCATGGAGGCGATCCACCTGCTCCCGTCGCGCGACTAGCGTCACGAGCGCGACCGGCGACGGACAGGAGGCCCGTGGCAGCACCGCGGACACCGTTCCGTCACTCAGGTGGTGACGGCCACTACGGGGTGACCTTCCAGGCGCATCCCATGTCGTCCGTCCACTCGCCGGTTATGGTTTCCCGGTGAGCAACGAACCCGAGCAGACGACCGAGCCCGCGCGCCGCGGTGCCGCGACGCCGCGCCACGGGCGCCAGAAGCGTCGGGCGGGCGTGGTGTTCCCGGCCGTCGCGGGGGTGCTCACGATGGCCCTCCTGCTGGGCGTCGGGTACGCGGGCTACGCGTACAACCAGCTGTCCGACGGCGTCACGATCGTCAACGCGATCACCGGCAAGAAGGACACCAAGGACGACGTCGACGGCAAGGCGCAGAACATCCTGCTCGTCGGCGACGACCACCGTCCGGACAACGCCACCCCGGAGCAGCTCGCCGAACTCAGCACCCAGGACGACGGCGGTGCGACGAACACCGACACGATGATCGTGCTGCACATCAGCGCCGACGGCAGCCAGGCGACGATGATCTCGTTCCCCCGTGACTCGTACGTCGACATCCCCGACGTCGGCAAGGGCAAGCTCAACAGCGCCTTCTACTACGGCACGCTCAACGGCGGTGGGGACACCGGCGGTGCGAAGATGCTCATCAAGACCATCGAGAACCTGAGCGGCCTGCAGATCGACCACTACGTCCGCGTCTCGCTGCTCGGCTTCTACCAGGTGGTCAAGGAGCTCGGACCGGTCGAGGTCTGCCTGAACCAGGCGACGAACGACCCCTACTCCGGCGTCAACCTGCCCGCGGGCAAGTCCTCGCTGAACGCGAAGGAGGCGCTGTCCTTCGTGCGCCAGCGCCACGGCCTGCCGAACGGCGACCTGGACCGCAACGTGCGCCAGCAGTACTTCCTGTCGCAGGAGGCACGGAAGGTCACGTCTGCCGGTACGCTGCTCAACCCCGTGAAGATGGGCAACATCCTCAAGGCCGTCGGTGGATCGATCCAGACCGACACCGACCTGATCGACCTCGCCTCGCAGATGCGCAACCTGCGGCCCGGCAACATCCAGTCGGCCACGATCCCGACCCTCGGCACCCCGACCATCTACGTGAACGGTTCGCCGCTGTCCATCGTCGAGGTCGACACCGTCGGACTGCCCGCGTTCGTGCAGGGTCTGGTGGGGCAGCCCGAGGCGTACACGAAGGCCCGCCGCGCGCAGCCCGCGAACACCTCGGTCACCGTGCTGAACGGCAGCGGGGTCGAGGGTGCTGCGACCGCGGCCGGCCAGGTCCTGACCGCCCGCGGTTTCCAAGTCCCGCCGGCCGGCTCGTCCGCGACGACGAAGACGACGCAGGTGCAGTACCCCGCCGGCCAGGAGGCGCAGGCGAAGGCCGTCGTGTCCGCGGTCCCCGGCGCCGTCGCCGTCCGCACCGCCAGCGTGACCGGTGTCACCCTGGTGCTCGGCACCGACGGCAAGACCGCGAAGCCGGTCGCGACCGAGCCGAGCGCCGGGGCCTCGACGCCGGCGACCGGCGGCTCGGGCTCGAAGCCGACGAAGAAGCCCGCGAAGGAACCGACGCCCAAGTCGACCGACGTGCACAACTACGGCACCGAGGGCACCTGCATCAACTGATGGGAACCCGCCGGGGGACCGGTCGGTAGGTTCGTGGAGTGACCAGCGCCGCACGCCCGATCGTCCTGATGACCTACAACATCAAGAACCCGGACCCCGCGCACGACTGGCCGGCCCGACTACCGGTCGTGCTCGACGTCATCCGTCGACACGACCCCGACGTGCTGTGCGTGCAAGAGGCCTTCGCCCACCAGATGGACGACCTGCGTGCCGGTCTGCCGGACCACGCCGACGTCGGGCAGGGGCGCGAGGGCGGCGACGCCGGCGAGCACGCGGCCGTCTTCTACCGCCGCGACCGCTTCCGCCCGTCCGACGAGGGGTCGTTCTGGCTGTCGGACACCCCGGACGAGCCCGTCTCGAACACCTGGGGCAGCCTGTACCCGCGGATCGCGAACCACGCCCGGTTCCTCGACGCCGAGGGTCCCGCGTTCACCCTGCTCACCACACACCTGGACCACGAGCCCGGACCGCACGGTGACGAGGTCCGGGGCCGGAGCGCCGCGCTCATCGCCGAACGGTTGGCCGGCACCACCGGGCCGGTCGTGTTCGCCGGGGACTGCAACGAACCCGCGGGCACCGGCACGGCATCGCGGGTGTTCGCCGAAGCCGGGTTCGAAGACGCCTGGCTGGCTGCGGGTGACCTGTCCGACCGCACCGCCACGTTCAACGACTGGCAGCCGCCGGTCGACTCGGCCGAGCGGATCGACTGGGTGCTCACCCGGGGCATCAACGCCGTGGACCGCGTGGTGATCGACCACGACGGCCCCGAGACCTGGTTCGCCAGCGACCACTTCCCGGTGATCACGACCCTGCGGGTCTGAACCGGTTCAGCAGCTGCGCTCTGCTCGCTGTCAGCAGCTGCGCTGCGCGTGGACGGGCATCGGTGAACCGAGCACCGTGACCGTCGTCTCGTTCGTCAGCGCGGAGACCCCGTTGGTCCCGGCATCGTCGGTGCGCTTGCCCGACTCGTGGTCGTCACCGTCGTCGTGGTGCCGGTCCGCCCACCCTTCGCGGAGCAGGAGCTGCCAGGCACGCGAGTCGTCCGTTCCGAAGGAGACGCGCTCGGAGCGGGGCGCGTCGGCGATCTCGTCCCCGATGTCGTCGCCCACCCGGACGCCGTCCGGGCCGGTCAGCTCGATCTGCCTGCCGAAGGTGCTGCGGACCGCGTCGCGCAACACCCGGATCTCGACGGCGTTGCCGGCCGCGGCGTCGGTCGTCAGGGCTGCCACGCGGACGGCGCCGCCCCAGGTGTACGTGGTGCCCGCGGGGAAGCACGCCCCGCCGTCGCCCTCGGCCGTCTGCGTCCGCGACGGGGTGCCGAGCAGCCGGTTCAGCACGCTCACGGTCAGGCCGGAGTCGCGCATCGAGGACTCGACGACGGTGTCGTCGCCGTCCCGGAGCACCAGGGCCTCGGCGTCGAGCTCGATCGAGTCCACACGGCGGAGGTCCGCGTTCGTCACGTGGACCGGAGCGGCGTCGTGCGAGGTCTCGGCAGCGACGGCCACGTCGACGCCGAGCCCGGTGGTGCCGTCGAACGCGAGCGCACCGGCCGAGAAGGCCAGCACGGCGGCGCCGAGCGCCAGCAGGGTCCGAGGAGTCACCGTTCGACGGTACGACCTCGGTCGGGGCAGAACGACAGGTGTTACCGAATCGGGGCCGGCCCGTCACCGGACCGTGACAAACGAGGATCACGCACCTGCGGCCCCGGACCGGAGCGGACGGCGGGCGCAGGCCGCTCCGCGCACCGGGGGACAGCCTCCTGGACGGCCCGCAGCGACCCCCTGCGTACCGTCGGCGGCATGACGGACCAGCAGAACGACCAGACCGGGCCTGACCAGTACGTGATGCAGGACCCCACGAAGATGTACGCCGACAAGAAGCCCGACGAGCAGTACCTCGAGGGTGCCGGCACCGACGCGGAGATGGCGCAGAACGTCCCCGCCGACCACGGTGAGGACACCTACCGGGGCTCGGGTCGTCTGACCGGCCGCAAGGCGCTCGTCACCGGTGGCGACTCCGGCATCGGTGCCGCCGTCGCCATCGCCTACGCCCGTGAGGGTGCGGACGTCGCGATCTCGTACCTGCCCGAGGAGCAGGAGGACGCCGACCGCATCGTCAGCCTGATCGAGGCAGCCGGCCGCAAGGCCGTCGCGCTGCCGGGCGACATCACCTCGCTCCAGGTCTGCGAGCAGCTCGTGGCCGACGCCGTCGAGCAGCTCGGCGGCCTCGACATCCTGGTGAACAACGCCGGCAAGCAGCAGAACGTCGACGACATCACCAAGATCTCCGACGAGGAGTTCGACGAGACCTTCAAGACGAACGCCTACGCGACGTTCCGGATCACGAAGGCAGCCGTGCCGCACCTGCAGCCCGGCTCCACGATCATCAACACGACGTCGATCCAGGCGTACGCTCCGTCGCCGCACCTGGTGCACTACGCGGCCACGAAGGCGACCGTGAACAACATGGCCAAGGGCCTGGCCGCGCAGCTCGCGCCGAAGGGGATCCGCGTGAACGCGGTCGCTCCCGGCCCGATCTGGACGCCGCTGCAGCCGGCCGGCGGCCAGCCGCCCGAGGCGCTGCCGAGCGCGGGCGAGCAGACCTACCTGGGTCGCTGGGGCCAGCCGGCAGAGCTCGCGCCGGCGTACGTGTTCCTGGCGAGCGGTGAGTCGTCGTACGTCGTGGGCGAGACGCTGCACGTCGACGGCGGGATGCCGACGCCGTAGGGCACCTGTTCTGACAGGACCCTGACGGGAGGCGCGGTGCCGGTGGGCACCGCGCCTCCCGTCCTCCGTGTGGTCGGGTCGACGGCGTCTGGTCGCGTCAGCAGGTGACGGAGCGCGCCATCCGCTCGAGGAGCTCGCGCGCGGACATCGCGGCGGCCAGCTCGACCTCGACGGGGTTGATGCCGATCGCCTGCTCGAAGGCGCGGCGCCGGGCCTGGTCGGCGATCGGTACCTCGGGGCGCTGGGGGAGCACCGCGATGGCCCGAGCCGCTGCCTCGAAGGCGCCGACGGGCCGGCCGAGCTGCTCCCACATGGCCCGGACGTCGTGCGCCACCTGGTCGGGATCGCCGCCGAACTCGAACCCGGCGGAGGCCATGGTGGCGAGTCCCTGGGCTGTGGGGTCGTTCGGGGTCATGCCCGCATGGTCGCACGGACGGCCGCGAACCGGCTCGACGTCCGGGTCTGTCCCCCCTTGTGCCGCCACCCGTACCGGGGTGCTGGTGCCCCGGCGTTGTGCGTTCGGCGGCGCCGAGCATCTCATCGCGCTGTACGAGGGGCTGCAGCTGCAGGCCTTGCTGCGTGCCGAGCTCGACCTCGTGGCGGCGTTCGACCGCGCCGTCGCCCGGTTCGAGCGCGGCTGGATGGATCGGTACGAGCCGCAGGCTGCCCGCCGTCTGGCGATGTGGGACGACGACGGCTCGGGCAGCTGGGAACTCTGACCGGCGGTTCGTCCACGGAGCGCGTTCCTTGCGTCGTCGTGCAGCGCACCGCGGGTACCCCGGGTGTCGTAACCCGACGGAAGGAACCGACATGGCAGCACCGAACCCCATCCAGGTCCAGAAGTACCTGAGCGGCATCGACTACCCGGCCTCGAAGGACGACGTGGTCTCCACCGCCGAGCAGGAGGGCGCTCCGGACGACGTCCTCGAGGCGCTCCGCGCGATCCCGGACGGCGAGTACGACGCCCCGACCGCGGTGTCGAGCGCGGTCTCGGACGCCGGCTGACGTCGACCGAGCCCGTTCAGTGAGCAGAAGACGTCGGGTGCGATGACCGCACCCGACGTCTTCTGCTCACCGAGCACACCCCGCCGCGCTCACGACGCGCCGCCGGCACCACCGCTCCGCGACCCGCGCGGCACCGACCCGTCGCCGGGGTCGTACCCGGTGTCCCGGATGACCCGCAGTGCCCTGGTGTCGTTGTGGACGGAGTGCACGACGACCCGACGGGTGCGTCGGAGTGCTCGCCGGGCACCCGGTGTCGCGAAGAGCCCACCGAGCACCAGGCCCGCGCCGATCCCCAGCGCCACGGACACCGCCGCCACGAAGTCGAGGGCCGCGCTCGACGAACCGGACATGAAGTTCAGCAGGGCGTCGGACACGGCGACACCGGGCAGGAGCGCTCCGCAGAACGCCGGCACCGCGATCGCCGCCACGGCCGTCCGCATCCGGACCGCCGCGTAGGTCGACAGCACGCCGAGCAGGACCGCCGCCAGGAACGTCGCACCGAGTAGCGGCAGGCCGAGCTGCCGCAGCCCCCACAGCGACGCACCCGCGGCGACCGAGAACACCACGGTGACGGGGATCACCCGCGCGCTGGCCTGCTGCACGAAGCAGTTCGCCCCGGCCGACACCACGGTGAGCGAGAGCGAGGCCCACAACGGCAGCGTCTGCGTGACGATGCCGGACGGGTCGACCTCGAGGTGCAGCCACTTCGTCATCGCGATCCCGGCGGGCACCCCCACCACGATCGCCGCGATGACCAGCCCGATGTAGAACGCGCGGGCGACCGCCATCGCCCGGAACCCGGAGATCGCGTCCTGGGCCCAGGTCACGAGCGCGACGTGCGGCAGGAGCAGGACCACCAGCGCCGCCACCATGGTCGCGGCGCCGGCCGGGTGCAGCACACCCGCGCCGATCGCGAGGGTGCCGATCACGGACGCCACCGCCCCCTGCGCCCCGGACACGAAGAACTGCGGGTAGCCGCGGCCGGTCAGCCAGCGCCCCGACAGGATGATCCCGAACATCAGCACGAACGCTCCGATGCCCGCTCGCCACCCGCCGCCGGCCTGCATCGCGATCGAGGTGCCCAGGATCGACAGCCCCACGTCGGCGAGCCACGTGGGCCAGCGTGGCGGCATCCGCAGCACCGCGACGAGGGCGCTCACCGCCGAGGTCATGTCGCGCTCGTCGTGGACCAGGTCGTCGACGATCTGGTTCGCCCGCGCCAACCGGTCGAGGTCGGAGCCGTCGGAGCTGACCGTCCGGACCTTGACGAGCGGCGGGACGTCGGCCGGGGCGTACTGGATGGTCACCGAGCTGCCGGAGAAGTCCAGGTCGAGCGGGGCGAGGTTCCACTTCGTCGAGACCGCGACGACGGCCGTCTCGACGCTGCGGGTGTCGGCACCGGAGGCGAGCATGACCTCGGCCAGGTCGAGGCAGAAGTCGACGATCTGCGTCGCCGTGTACTGGTCGCGCCCCTTGGCGTCGGGCTCGACGTGCTCGTAGATCGTGCCGCGCAGCCGGGCCCGTGCGTCGCGCAGGTCGTGCTGCGCGAGACTGCGCCGGCGTGGCCGGGGCGGGCGGCCCGGCTTGTGCGGGCCCGGGGGGTGCTGCTCGGCCATCCCGCCATGGTGCCAGTCGACGGCAGCTGAGTCCGGACGTCCGCTGGACGCGTCCGGATCAGCTCCGGCGGCGCGCGCTGAGTCTGCCGAGGGCGAACGCCGCGACGACCGCGCCCACCAGCACGAGGACCGGTCCGACCGTCAGCTGCCACGGGCGCACGCTCGGGACGAACGTGACGTGGGCCAGGGGCGCGTACGCGAACCATTCCGCCGAGGCCGACGGCGCCGTCAACACGAACACGACCCCGACCACGACGGCCAGCAGGCCGAGCCAGAGGGCGACGAGGGTCGGGGTGGCGAGGAATCGGGGCACGGCACCCAGCGTAGGTGGGCGACGGACGGGAGGCCCGGTGCCAGCTGGCACCGGGCCTCCCGTCCGTCACGTCGTGACGGTTCCTGCTTCGCGCGCCTACTGCTCGAAGGTCGCGTGCAGCGTGATCTCGACGCCGGTCAGTGCCTTGCTGACGGGGCAGGTCGCCTTGGCGTCCTCGGCGGCCTTGAGGAAGGCGGCCTCGTCGATGCCGGAGACCTCGCCGCTGACGGTCAGGACGATGCCGGTGAGGCGGAAGCCGCCGTCCGGGTCCGGGCCGAGCGAGACGTCGGCCTTGACGTCGAGGGCCTCGACCGTGCCGCCGGCCTCGCCGAGGACGGCGGAGAACTGCATGGCGTAGCAGGCCGAGTGGGCGGCGGCGATGAGCTCCTCGGGGCTCGTGGTGCCGCCGGCGTCCTCGGCGGTGCGCTTCGGGAACGAGACGTCGTACGTGCCGACCTTCGAGCTCGAGAGTTCGACCTGGCCGGAACCGTCCTCGAGGCCGCCGTTCCAGGCGGTGCGTGCGGTGCGAGTGGGCATGCCCGCTCCTTTCGTGTGGGGGAGTGGTCCCGAGTGGGACCACCGCTCCCGAGTCAATCCGAGAACGCTCGTTCTCGCAACCGGCTCACGGTGAAGACGCAGGTCTGCCCTACGATCGGGCGCATGGGGGACAGTGAGGCCGTGAACTTCCGCAGGTCCGTGCTCGAACAGGGTCCGGCCGACGTGACGAACCCGGTGGTCGCCTGGCTGCGGTTCTGGACGCAAGGGTGGCGGTTCCACGGACGGGCGAGCCGTTCGGAGTTCTGGTGGGTGATCGCGCTCGAGCTCGCGCTGGCCGGGGTCGCGCTCTGGGTCGTCGGTGTGCACGGGACCGGAGGGCGGTGGGAGCTGTACGTCGACCCGTTCGGAGCCGTCCCCTCACCGCAGGTCTCGTTCGACCTGGTCGACCGCGGGCGGGACGGGTCGTTCGGTTGGGGGGCCGGCAACCGGGAGGTCTGGCCGGACGGGTGGGACCTGGTGCTGCTCGTCCCGACGATCCTGACCATCGTGCCCCGGTGGTCGCTGCTCGTGCGGCGGCTGCACGACCGGGACCACACCGGGCTGTGGATCCTGCTCCTCGTGTTCACCGGACCGATCGGCTGGCTCGTGGTGATGGGTATGGCCGCGAGCCGGCCCCGTCCGGGCGGAGCACGGTTCGACCGCGGTCTGTTCGGCGGCGGACGCGATCTCGCGGCAACTGGACGACACATGTCGTCCACGACGACAGGTGTAGCGTGAAGGGCGATCAAAGGAGACACCCATGCGCGCCGTCGTGTTCGAGCAGTACCAGACCTTCCCGTCCCTGACCGAGGTCCCGAAGCCCGCACCCGGACCCGGTGAGGTCCTGCTCAAGGTCGCCGGCGCCGGTGCCTGCCACTCCGACGTCGCCGTGTACCGCGAGTTCCAGCAGGGGCAGCCGGGAGCCCAGGCCCCCGCCTTCGTGCTCGGCCACGAGAACTCCGGCTGGGTCGAGGCCGTCGGTGACGGGGTGACGGGCTTCGCCGAGGGTGACGCCTACCTGGTCTACGGACCGGTCGGCTGCGGGCACTGCTCGTACTGCTCGAAGGGCCAGGACACCTACTGCGAGAACGCCGCGACGAACCCGTACATGGGCATCGGCCTCGGTCGCGACGGCGGCATGGCGGAGTACGTCAGCGTCCCCGCGCGGAACCTCGTGCCGCTCGGCGACGCCGACCCGGTCGCCGCCGCACCGCTGAGCGACGCCGCCCTCACGCCGTACCACGCGATCAAGAACTCCCTGCCGAACCTGGCCGGGGGCGGTCGCTTCGCACTCGTCGTCGGGCTCGGTGGCCTCGGGCAGATCGCCGTGCAGATCCTGACGGCGCTCACCGGCGCCACGGTCATCGCGACCGACATGAAGCAGGACGCGATGGACCGCGCGGCCGCCCGCGGCGCGATCACCGTCCCCGGTGGCCGGGACCAGGCGGAGCGCATCCGCGAGATCACCGGCGGACGCGGTGTCGATGCGGCGTTCGACTTCGTCGGAGCCACTCCCACGATCGGGGTCGCGCAGGCCTCGATGGCGGTCGGCGGCCGGTTCACCGTCGTCGGGATCGCGGGCGGCACCACCGAGTGGAACTTCTTCGCGACGCCGTACGAGTCGACGATCACGAACACTTACTGGGGCACCATCGAGGACCTGCACGAGGTCGTCGCGATGTACCGCGCCGGGCAGATCGTGCCCGACGTCGAGCGGTACGCGCTGTCCGACGCGCTCGAGGCGTACCGGAAGCTCGAGGCCGGCGAGCTCTCGGGCCGCGCGGTCGTCGTCCCGACGCTCTGAGCCGGGCTCGGGCGTCCCAGGTGGAATCGGGCGTCCCTGGTCAGAAGTTTCGACCAGGGACGCCCGATCCCTCTTTCCAGCGCGGGTGCTCTGGGAAGGAACGAGCGCCGGTCAGCGTCCCGCGGCGTACCCCTGGTTGCCGCGGGGGTTCGCGGCGGCGCCGAGGACACCGGTGTCCGGGTCGCGCGTGACGCACGTCAACCGGCCGAGGCTCCAGTCGCCACCACGCGTGACGACGTGTCCGCGGGCCTCGAGCGCGGCGATCACCTCGTCGCCCAGGCGGTCCTCGACCACCAGGCCCGCGGGCTCCCAGGTGCGCGGCCAGAACGACCCCGGGAACGACGTGGTGTGCAGGGCCGGGGCGTCGATGGCCTGCTGCGGGGAGTACCCGCCGACGATCCAGCGCAGCAGGAACAGCAGCTGCCACTGGTCCTGCTGGTCACCGCCGGGGGAGCCGAGCGCCGCAACCGGCTGCCCGTCGCGGAGCACCAGGGTCGGCGTCAGCGTGGTGCGGGGGCGCTCGCCGGGGCGCAGGGTCGAGGCCGTGTCCGGTTCGAGCCACGTCATCTGCAGGCGGGTGCCGAGGCAGAACCCGAGCTCCGGGATCGTCGGTGAGGACTGCAGCCAGCCGCCGGACGGGGTCGCGCTGACGATGTTGCCCCAGCGGTCCACGACGTCGATGTGGCACGTGTCGCCGCGGGTCTCGCCGTCGGGGGTCACGAACGGCTCACCGCGGTCCTCGACCGGAGCAGCCGGGGGGACGTCGCCGTCACGGTCGCGGGCGACCTGCACGGTCGGTTCGCCCACGCCCGCCGCCGCGGCGGAGCCGGAGGACGTGCGGATCGGCGGCATGGCGTGTCCGACCCCGGCGATCGTGCCGGGCCGGAGTTCGGCCGACGCACGCTCGCCGATGAGGGCGCGGCGTTCGTCGGCGTAGGCGTCGGAGAGCAGGACGTCGAGCGGGACCTCGCCGTCGCCGTAGAAGGCCTCGCGGTCGGCGAGCGCGAGCTTCTGCGCCTCGACGATCGTGTGCGCACCGAGCTCGGTGGAAGGGTCGAGCAGGGCGTCGTCGAGCGGTTCGAGCAGCCGCAGGGTCTGGAGCAGTGCCGGGCCCTGGCCCCACGCGCCGGTCTTGGCGATCGTGCAGCCCCGGAACGCCACGGTGGTCGCGGGTTCGTACGAGGCCCGGAACGCGGCCAGGTCGGACGCGCGGATGACGCCGGCATGGTCGGTGCCCGATGCGTGCCGGTGCGGTTCGCGGACGAACCGGTCGATCGCCTCGGCGACGAACCCCTCCGCCCACTCGGACCGGGCCGCGTCGATGCGGCCGGTCCGGCTGCCGGCGCCCGAACCGGCGTCGACCAGTCGGGCGAGCACGGTGGCGAGTGCCTCGTTGCGCACCAGGTCCCCGGGGACCGGCACCGCGCCTCCCGGCAGCCACTGCGTGGCGGAGGTGGGCCAGTGCTCCTCGAACAGGTCCCGCACGGTCGTGATCGTCCGGACCACCGCCGGTGTGACCGGGTGGCCGTCGCGGGCGTACCCGACGGCCGGCGCGAGGACGTCCGCCAGCTCCCAGGTGCCGTGGTCACGGAGCAGCAGGAGCCAGGCGTCGACCGCGCCGGGGACGGCCGCGGCCAGCGCGCCGGAGCCGGGGACCAGGTCGAGCCCCTCGGCGCGGTAGTGCTCCGGTGTCGCACCCTCGGGAGCCGGACCCTGCCCGACCAGCACCGTCGGCTCGGGGTTCGTGGCCGTCGCGAAGACCGCCGTCAGGTCACCGCCCGGGCCGTTGAGATGCGGCTCCACGACGTGCAGGACGAAGGCCCCGGCGACGGCCGCGTCGAACGCGTTGCCACCACGTTCGAGCACGGACTGGGCGGTCGCCGTCGCGATCCAGTGCGTCGAGGCCGCCATCCCGAACGTGCCCCGCAGGTCAGGTCGAGTGGTCTGCGCAGGGGGCTGGACGAAGGCGGGATTCGGCGTCGGCATGCCCCCATCCTGTCCCGCGGTGACCGGTCCGGTGCTGGAGACCCCCCGTCCGCGGGGTTGTGCACCCCGTGCAGAAAAGCGAACATCGTTCGGCGACTCGTGCAGGGCGAGCGCCGAACGGCCGCGCGCTCGTGTGGTCGGCCCGAGGCAGGGGATCCATGACCACCACTCCGTCGACCGTCGCTCGTGCGCGCCGACTCCCACGCATCGCCGGCGCCGTGATGGCACTGGCCCTGGCGGCCGGGGCAGTCGTCGCGACGGCCGAGCCGGCAGCGGCCTCTGCCGTCTGGGTCGGCTCGGTCCCCGCTGGCACGAAGATCCTGCCCGGCGACCAGGTCACGTCGCCGAACGGCCAGTTCAAGCTCATCATGCAGGGCGACGGCAACCTGGTCGAGTACGGCATCGGCAACCGCGTGCTGTGGGCGTCGAACACCGCCGGCAACTCCGGGGCGATCGCCGTCGTGCGCAAGGACCGCGCCCTCGACATCACCCGGAACGGCAAGCGCCTGGTGCGCTGGACGTCGTCGGGCACCGCGAGCTCCACGGCGTTCAAGGTCCGCGCCGACGGCACGATGGCCCTGCTTGCCGGCAAGGCCGTCGTCGTGGGCTGGACCGGGTTCCAGGACCGCGTCGCGTCGGGCAACAGGATCCTCGGCGGGACGGTCCTGCGCTCCGACACCTCGAACACGCGGATCCTCAACATGCGCACCGACGGCAACCTGGTGCAGAAGGTCAGCGGACGGGTCGTCTGGCAGTCGCGGACCGGCGGCCACCCGGGCGCCTGGGCCGAGCTGCAGACCAAGGGCAACTTCGTCATCTGGACCCGTGACGCGTCGCGCAAGAAGGTCGCGATCTGGAGCTCCCGCACCAGCACCGCCGGGTCGGGCAACCTGCTCGTGCAGGTCGACGGCAACGTGGTGCTCTACGGGGCGAAGGACACCCGTGTCTGGTCGAGCCGACCGGTCACCGGCCTGGCCTGGCCCGTCAACGGCACGAAGATCACCGGGCGGTACGGCGACGACCGCGGCGCCGGGCACGTCCCGCGCTACCACCAGGGCACCGACGCCCCCGTGCCGGTCGGCACTCCCGTGTACGGCTCGGGGACGGGCACCGTGACGCGGACGGTCGCGAACGACGGGGCCTACGGCAACTACATCGTCGTGACGTACGGCATGACGACGGTCCTGACGGCGCACCTCAGCAAGATCGAGGTGAAGCAGGGGCAGATCGTGAAGCTCGGCACCGAGATCGCGAAGTCCGGCAACACCGGGCAGTCGACGGGGCCGCACGTGCACGTCGAGACGCGGCGGAACGGCGTGCTCGTCGACCCGCTGAAGAACATGCACTTCCGCTGACGCGGGGCGGGGCGGGGAGTCGTTCGTCGTTCGCACGTCGCGTGTGTCGCACGCGTCCTCGCCCCGCGCATCGAGTGAGCAGAAAAGGTCGGGTGGCTCGAGGGCACTCGACCTTTTCTGCTCACTCGATGAAGGGCCTCGCACGGTGCGAGGAGCCCGCTGTCCCGGATCGGCTTCGTCGCCGAGGTCGATCAGGATGACGGCCTGACCCTGCGGGACATCGCTGTCGTCCTCGGCGTCTCCTACCAGCGCGTGCACCAGCTCGTGCACGAGGACGAGCGGGCGCTGGCTGCGTCGTAGCCCGCGGCGCGGATAGCCTGGGCGGGATGAGGAAGCGCGGCGGAACCGGGATCGTGTTGGTGGCGATCGGGGTCCTTGCGGGGGTGCTGTCCGGACTGTTCGGCGTCGGCGGTGGGGTCATCGTCGTGCCGGCGCTGATGGCCTTCGCACAGATGGACCAACGACGGGCCTCGGCCACCTCGCTCGTGGCGATCGCCCCCGCGGCCGTCGTCGGGGCGATCGCGTACGCCGTGCAGGGCGAGGTGCACTGGTTCGCGGCCCTGACCCTGGCGATCGGCAGCGTCATCGGCGCCCCGATCGGCGCACGACTGCTCCGTGCCCTGCCGCTCCGCGTGCTGCCGTGGATATTCGTCGGGTTCATCGCCGTCGTGCTCGTCTCGCTGTTCACCACGGTGCCGACCCGCGGTGGCGAGGTGCACTTCGGGGTCGTCGAGGCGATCGTCCTGCTGTTGCTCGGGCTGCTGTCGGGTGTGCTGTCCGGGCTGGTCGGGGTCGGCGGCGGGGTCGTCATCGTGCCGGGCCTCGAGGTCGTGCTCGGCGCCGGTGACCTGCTGGCGAAGGGCACGTCGCTGCTCACGATGGTGCCGACGTCGGTGTCCGGGACGGTCGCGAACCTGCGGCGCCGCGCGGTCGACCTGCGCGTCGGGCTGACGGTCGGCATCACCGCCGCCGTCTGTTCACCGGGCGGCGCGGTACTGGCACGCCTGGTCGATCCACAGGTCGGCACCTGGTTGTTCGCGGCGTTCCTGGTGGTCGTCGCGGTCATCGTGCTCAGCCGCGGACGTCGGAGGGCACCACAGAACGACGCGAGCGACGGGGCGGCCGCGTGACGGGCCTCCAGGCAGGGCGCGACGCGGAGGCAGTGCTGGCGGCGTTCGCCCGGACCACCGGCGACGTCGCCGCGGCCCGCAGGGTCGCCCGGCAGTTCCACGACCTCGACGAGGGGGAACGCTCGGCGCTGCTCTGGAGCGAGGACGACGGCGCGAAGCTCGTCGCGGTCCTGCTGCTCGTGCAGGCGATGCGGGCGTACCCCGACACGGAGTTGACGGACGAGTACCTGTCGGCGGCGAAGGCCGAGCGGTTCGAGGACCCGGTGCTCGTCGACCTGGCTGCCGAGGAACTGGTCGGCGCCCCCTTGCTGGGCGGTTCGACCGGTCCGCTGTTCGCGCTGGCGAAGTCCGACGTGGCGATGGTCCGGCGGATCGCGGTCGTCGCGACCCTGGCGTTCGTGAAGCAGGGCGACGCCGAGGTGCCGCTCGGGATCGCCGGACGCCTGGTGCGGGAGCGCAGCGAGACGGTGCAGTCGGCGCTCGGGTTGGTGCTGCGCGAGACGGGGAAGCGGGCGTCCGAGGCGGCGCTGGTGGCGTTCCTGGAGCAGAGCGGCCGGTTCCTCAGCCCGGCGGCCCGCCGGACGGCGACCGAGCACCTGCCACCGACGGAGCGGGACCGGCTGCGGGGCTGACCGGCGTTCGCCGAGCGGCGCGCCGACGTCCGCGCGCCGACCCGCGCAAGGGGGACCCGGGGCTGGGAGCGTCCACGGGTCGGACGCGTACCGAGGAGGGGAACGCGAGTCGTGCCTCCAGGCCGGCTCGAAGCGACCACGAGAGGAACGCAACGTGCGCGCACTGACCTACCAGGGCACCGAGAAGGTGTCCGTCGAGACCGTCCCCGACCCGACCATCCAGGAGCCAACCGACGCGATCGTGCGGATCACCTCCTCGGCGATCTGCGGCTCCGACCTGCACCTGTACCGCGTGCTCGGCCCGTACATCGACCGCGGCGACGTCCTCGGCCACGAGCCGATGGGCGTCGTGGAGGAAGTCGGGTCCGGCGTCACCAACCTGAAGGTCGGCGACCGCGTCGTCATCCCCTTCAACATCTCCTGCGGCCACTGCTGGATGTGCCAGCACGGCCTGCAGTCCCAGTGCGAGACCACCCAGGTGACCGAGTACGGCACCGGGGCCTCGCTGTTCGGATACACGAAGATGTACGGCCAGGTCCCCGGCGGCCAGGCCGAGTACCTGCGCGTGCCGCACGCCGACTACGGCCCCATCGTCGTGCCGGACGACGGCACCCCCGACGACCGCTGGCTGTTCCTGAGCGACATCCTGCCCACCGCGTGGCAGGCCGTGCAGTACGCCCAGGTGCCCGAGGGCGGCACGCTCGCCGTGCTCGGCCTCGGCCCGGTCGGCCAGTTCGCCGCCCGCATCGGCAAGCACCTCGGTTACCGCGTGCTCGCCGTCGACCCCGAGCAGGTCCGCCGTGACCTGGGGGCGAAGCACGGCGCCGAGGTGTTCGACCTGACGAAGGACATGGTCCCCGAGCTCGTCGACCTGACCGACGGCCGCGGCCCCGACGGTGTCGTCGACGCCGTCGGTATGGAGGCCCACGGCAACCCGATGGCGGGCTTCGCGCAGCGCGCCGCCGGCCTGCTGCCGGACAAGCTCGCGCAGAAGGCGATCGAGACCGCCGGTGTCGACCGCCTGGCGGCCGTGCACGCGGCGATCGACCTGGTCCGTCGCGGCGGCACCGTCTCGCTGAGCGGTGTCTACGGCGGCATGGCCGACCCGATGCCGATGATGACGCTCTTCGACAAGCAGATCACCATCCGCGAGGGCCAGTGCAACGTGAAGCACTGGATCGACGACATCATGCCGCTCGTCTCGGACCCGTCGGACCCGCTCGGCACGCTCGACCTGACGTCGCACCGTGTCTCGCTCGAGGACGCGCCGCACATGTACGAGGTCTTCCAGAAGAAGCAGGACGACTGCGTCAAGGTCGTCCTCGACCCCGCGATGGCCGCAGCCTGATGCGGATCGTCGTCGTCGGCGCGACCGGCAACGTCGGGACGGCGGTGCTCCGTCGGCTCGCGGCGGTGCGCGCCGACGGCGACGGAGACGCCGGTGGCCGTGACGCGGTCGGGCCTGACGCCGCTGGCCGTGACGGCGGTGGACGTGACGCCACCGGCCGTGACGCCACCGGCGTCCAGATCGTCGGCGTCGCCCGGCGGCTGCCGGACCTGCGTGCGGAGCCGTACGACGCCGCCGTCTGGCACGCCGTCGACGTCGGTGCCGCGGACGCCGTGGACCAGCTCGCCGCCGTGTTCCAGGGTGCTGACGCCGTCATCCACCTGGCGTGGGCGCTGCAACCGACGCACGACATCCCGGTGCAGTACCGCACGAACGTGACGGGCACGGCGAACGTCCTGGCTGCCGTCGCACGTGCCGAGGTGCCCCAGGTGGTGGTGGCGTCCTCGGTGGGTGCCTACCGCGGGGTGGACGTCGACGGCAAGCGGACTCCCGTGGACGAGAGCTGGCCGACGGACGGCATCCCGACGGCGACGTACTCGATCCACAAGGCCGCCAACGAGGCTGCGATGGACGCGTTCGAGGCCGACCACCCCGCCGTGACCGTCACCCGGCTGCGCCCGGGGTTGATCTTCCAGCGGGACGCCGCCGCCGAGATCCGCGGGCTGTTCCTCGGACACCTCGTGCCGATGTCGATCGTGCGGTGGATCCGCTGGCTCGTGCTGCCGCTGCCCTACCCGTTCGTGTTCCAGGCCGTGCACGCCGACGACGTCGCCGACGCCTACTGGCGCGCGGTCGACCGACGGGCGGGTGGGGCGTTCAACATCGCGGCGACGCCCGTGCTCAACCCGCCGAGACTGGCTCGGGCCTTCGGCATGCTCGGCGCCGTACGGATCCCGCTGGGGCTGCTGCGCGGGATCGTGACGCTGACGTGGCGGCTGCGGTTGCAGCCGACGGACGCCGGGTGGATCGACATCGCGGCCGGTGTGCCGATCATGCGGACCGACCGTGCCCGGTTGGTGCTCGGATGGGAGGCGCGACACACCTCCGAAGAAGCGTTGCGTGCACTCGTGGCCGGCTTCGCGGACGGTGCGAACGTGCCGGGATCGGGGCCGCTGCGCGGCTGAGCGAGGTCGGGCTGGCTGGGGTGGGGTGGTCGCCCTGGGTGCGGCTCGCGCTGCCGGGTCGGATCGGGCGTACCGGGTGCTTCCGGGCGTACCGGGTCGGGAGTTCCGACCAGGTACGCCCGTTTCCACCTTCCATCGCGGGCGTTCTGGGAAGGAACGGCCGCTCGTGTTCCCCGTCTCGCGCTACGCTTCGCTCGTCGTTGTGAGAAGGGGGAGCGCGATGGTGCTCAGTGGTTCAGCGTTCGGTGAGATCGACGGGCCGGGTGGCTCGGGGATGCCCGACCTGTTCGGCGGCTGGTTCGGCATCGCCTTCGGGGTCGTCGTCGCCCTGGCGATCCTCACGACCCTGACGATCGCCGTCCTGGCGCTCTACCGGGGCAAGCGGATGGCCGACCGCGGTCAGAACCCGCTCACCATGCAGGAGGACATCGCGTACCAGGCGATGCAGAGCCGCACGTTCGCACCGGACAAGCCGCTCGAACAGCGCCTCGCCGAACTCGACGACCTGCACGCCCGCGGCGTGATCTCCGACGAGGAACACCGCAGCGCCCGAGCGGAAGCCCTGCGCGGACGATGATCGCCTCGGAAGAACTCCACAACCCCCTCATCCCGCCGGTCTACGACCTCGTCTGGACCCTGCTGATGGCGCTCGTCGTCGTGGCGGTCATCGCCGCCGTGTGCATCGCGGTCGTCCGCAGTCGGCGCCCGCACGGTGCGCGCCGGACCTCGCCGGAACAGCGGCTCCTCGAACTCGACGAGCTGCACGCCCGCGGGGTCATCAGCGAGGACGAGCGCCGAGCCGCGCGGGCGGAGGCCCTGCGCGGTTAGCCTGGGCGGGTGCTGCTGCCGACGGACCTGCTCGGGGTGTGGGAACTCCACCGCACCGTGCACGACCACCGCGCCGGTGCCGCGGGGATCGTCACCGGGACCACCACCCTGACCCTGGTCGGTGACGACGAGGTGCGCTGGGACGAGTCCGGCGTGATGACGTTCGACGGCCGGACGACCCCGGTCTCGCGCACCCTCGTCCTGCGGCGCGACCCGGACGGCGGCTGGACCGTGCACTTCTCCGACGGTCGGGTCTTCCACGACTGGGTCTGGGGCACGAGCGTCGCCCACGCCTGCGCTCCGGACGACTACACCGGGGCCTTCGACGGCGACCAGGACCGCTGGAGCGTGCGGTGGGAAGCGCGCGGCCCCGCGAAGGACTACCGGCTGGACAGCGTCCTCACCCGACCCCGGTCCTGATCCCGGTCGGGGCCCGCGGGGTCGGCGGTCACCGACAGACTGGGTGCATGGCACGTTCCTCCGGCACCGACGCCCCGCGCATCACCCTGACCGAACCGATGAACCTGGAGGACTGGGCGCCAGCTCCCGGTGACGTCCTGACGGGCGACCGCATCGAGGGCAAGCGCATCGACGTCCTCGACCTGACCGGCGAGCGGCTGCCCGACCTGGAGATCGAGGAGTGCGTGATCGACACGCTCCGGGGGGACGATGCCGACTTCCGTGGGCTCCGCGTCCGTGACTCGATCATCGACTCGCTGGACGCCCCGATCCTGCGGGCGTCGAGCAGTACGTGGCGCGAGGTCCGGGTTTCCGGCGGTCGGGTCGGCTCGGCGGAGTTGTACGACTCCGGGCTGAACGGCGTCGAGTTCGTCGGCATGAAGTTCGGGTTCGTGAACCTGCGTGGCTCGACGATCACCGACGTGGTGTTCCGCGACTGCGTCATCGACGAGCTCGACATCGCCGACGCGAAGCTGCTGCGGGTGTCGTTCGACGGCAGCAGCATCCGTGCTGCCGAGGGGTCGAACACCCGCATCGACCACGTCGACCTGCGCGGAGCCGACCTGGACCGGGTCGAACGGCTCGAGGGGTTCCGCGGGGCCACGATCGGCGCCGACCAGCTCTACACGCTCGCGCCGCTGCTGGCTGCACAGGCCGGCTACCGCGTCGACTGACCGAGCCCGGGTTTCGCGCTCACCGACACTGCACGCCCGCCAGGCCCCACGGACTGTCGCTCAGCGCGAAACATCGGCCGCACCGACGCCCGCACCGACGCCCGCACCGACCCCGGCCAGCGCCTCCGCCAGGTCGGCCTGCACCAGGTCGCCGTGCACCGCCGCGCCTGTCTGGGTGCCGGCAGCCGCCGACGCGATGACCGTCGCCATCGGGGCCGTCACGTTGCCGGCCGCGTAGACACCCCGAACCGCCGTCTGCCCGGTGGCGTCCACGGTCAGGGCCGTCCCGAACCGGAAGTCACCCATGAACTGGTCGGTGGCGGTGAGGCCCAGCCCGGACAGGAAGCCCACCCGTGCCTCGGGCCGGCTCGCCGTGGCCAGGGCATCGAGTTCGACCGACGAACCGTCGCCGAGCCGGATGCCGGTCAGCCGGTCACCCTCGGACACGACGGCGGCGACGGGGCCCTCGACGACCGAGATGCCGCGGGCGGCCAAACCGGCCAGGGCGGTGTCGTCCATCAGTGCCGGATCGGTCAGGAACACGGTCACCCGCTCGCTCAGCGCCCGGAACATGAGCGCGTGGTGTGCGCCGTTCGGCGTCGTGACCAGGACCCCGATCCGCTGGTCGCGGATCTCCCACCCGTGGCAGAACGGGCAGTGCACGACCCCGCGCCCCCACTGCTCGGCCAGGCCCGGGACCTCCGGCAGGACGTCCACGGCGCCGGAGGCGACGACCAGCCTGCGCGCCGTGACGACCGCGCCGGAGTCCAGCGTGACCGAGAAGCCGACCGGGTCGTGACCGTCACCGGTCGTGGCGGACGTGGCCACGATCCTCCCGGCCGTCACCCGGACGCCGTAGGCGGCGACCTCGTCGCGACCGATGCGGAGCAGCTCAGTGGGTGCGACGCCCTCGCGGCCGAGGTAGTTGTGGGCTCCCGCGGCCGGGGCGTTGCGGGGCTCGCCGGAGTCGACGACGAGCACCGAGCGCCGCGAGCGGCCGAGGATGAGGGCGGCGGACAGGCCGGCGGCCGAGCCGCCGATGACGATGACGTCGAAGTGTTCGGGCATGCGCTGATCATGCGGCCGGTCACGAGAGAACGGCAACGAAGTTTGCTGATGTGGCAACATGGCCCGCATGGCACACAGCACCTCGGGACCGGTCGTCCCGCGCACGACGGCCGACGTCGTCGACGGGGTCGGCCCCCGACTCCGCGCGCTGCGCGCCCACCGCGACGTCACGCTCGCGGCACTGTCCGCGCAGACGGGGATATCGGTGAGCACCCTGTCGCGGCTCGAGTCCGGCCAGCGGAAGCCCACGCTGGAACTGCTGCTGCCCCTCGCCCGGGCCTACCAGGTGCCCCTCGACGACCTGGTCGGCGCACCGCAGACGGGCGACCCTCGCGTGCACATGAAGCCCGAGGTGCACGGAGGCCGCGTCGTCGTGCCGCTGACGAAGCGCACCGGCGGGGTGCGCTCGTTCAAGCAGCTGTTCCCGCCGAACACCCCCGGTGGCGAACCGTCGCTCAAGACGCACGAGGGCTACGAGTGGCTCTACGTGCTGTCCGGACGGCTCCGGCTCGTGCTGGGGGAGCACGACCTCGACCTCGGGCCCGGCGAGGTCGCCGAGTTCGACACCCAC
The DNA here is from genome assembly GCF_047226435.1 of Curtobacterium poinsettiae. Classification (NCBI taxonomy): domain Bacteria; kingdom Bacillati; phylum Actinomycetota; class Actinomycetes; order Micrococcales; family Microbacteriaceae; genus Curtobacterium; species Curtobacterium poinsettiae. The sequence goes on from NZ_CP178434.1 coordinate 306,460, forward strand.
ACCCCGCACTGGATGGGCAACGTGACCGACTCCGTCACCGAGGTGCTGTGCCTGTACGGGCCGCAGGGCGAACGAGCCCACGTGCGGTCTCGTCCGGCCCGGTGACCGGTTGGGTCAGTCCGTGAAGACGTGCCCCACGACGTCGTCGAGCAGATCGGTCGTCTCGATGTTCGACTGCTGGATGTGGATGCCGATGTCGCCCCGCGCGAAGTACGTGTCGCCGTCGGTGACCGGGTACTGCGAGTTCTTCGAGACCTTCTGGCACAGGAACCCGTCGGACTCGTCGTCGCAGTCGTAGCCCTTCGTGGCGAGCTGCTCCAGCGCGTCGCGGGCGGCCGCGGGGTCGACGGCGTCGACCGCGATGGACAGGTACGAGGTGTCGGCCTGCGGCTCCCGCCACACGCAGTACAGGCGCTTGCCGTCGCCCTGCAGTGCCGGGGTGAACGAGCTCTTCGGGATCGCGATCGGGTCGCCGACGACCGACGGGTCGTTGAGGGGTGCCGAAGCGAACGCCTTGTCCCACTTGCCGGGTGTGATCAGGTCGGTGCAGCTGGCCGGGACCGTGGCCGTGTCGACGTCGACGTCCGCGTCCGCGTCCTCGGAACTCGTGGGGCCGGGACTCGGCGCCGTCGTCGGGTCGGCTGCGGAGGTCGCGGTGGCGCTCGCCGGTCCGGCCGGTCCGGCCTGGGCGCAGCCGGTCAGGGCGAGACCCGCAGCCACCAGGGCAGTGAGCACGATCGTGTGGCGCATGGTTCCCCTTCGTCCGGTCGCGTCAGGTGATGACCGTCGCTCACGAACGTACCGACCGGGGGCCGCGGTGGCTGAGACCGTCACCGATTCGTTGTCCCCCGACCCCGTCGGTCAGCGGCTGCGCCACCACTGCGGCGACCGCGACCGTGCACGCAGCCGTCGCGCCCACCGGCGCACCGGGTTCGCCCGTCGGCCGTTCACGCGGAACGTGTGGAAGGCACGTCGCGTCCGGACCCAGACGGACGGGAGGCCCGCCAACGGTCGCGCGGACACCTGCACCGTGAGCACGGGGTCGGCCACCACCCGCCAGGCCGGGTCGAGCTGCATGCTCAGGTCGACGTCGTCGTGCACCTCGGCGTCGCCGCGGTGCACCCTGCGGGCGACCGCGGCCCAGGTCGACCGGCGCATCGCCATGGCGGACCCGAACAGCGGCGGGCGCCCGAGCGCGCTCCACATCAGGACGAAGTACGGGCCCATGTACACGGCGTCCCACAGCCGTCGCACCACGGGGCCACCGCCACGAGGCCGGCCCGGCCCGGTCACCGCGACGACCTCGGGGTCGGCCACCAACCGGACCGCGTCGGCGATCCAGGACGGCGGTGGGACGGAGTCGGCGTCGAGCCGCACGATGACGTCCCCTGATGCACGGTCGTAGCCGCGCGCCGACGCCCGGGCGATCCCTCGCACCGGTTCCGTGAGGACGACCGCACCGGCGCCCCGGGCGACCGCCGCGCTGTCGTCGGTGCTGCCGTTGTCGACCACGACCACCTCGTCGGCGGGCCGGGTCTGGACCGCGAGGGCGGTGAGGCACCGGCGCAGGTGCACGGCGTCGTCCCGCACGGGGATCACGACCGAGACACGGGGCATCCATCGATCCAACCGGCTGTCAGCTGTGCGGATTGTCGGACCGCGTCCCCCACTGTCCCGGCCCGCCGATCACCGCGCGGTAGCGTTCCGGGCATGGACCCGATCGACGCGCTCGCCGCCGAACTGCGGCAGTCCATCGGACGCCTCGTGCGCGCCGCACGACGCGAGGCGGACGCGCTGCCGGCCACGCACGCCACCACCCTCGGGTTCCTGCAGCGTGAGGGCCCCATGACCATCGCGGAACTCGCGCGACGCCGTGGCGTGAAGCACCAGGGGCAGTCCCGCACGGTCGGCGAACTGGCCGGGCTCGGGTTCGTCGACCGGACCGCGTCGGACACCGACCGGCGGGCAACGGTGATCCGGATCACCGACGCCGGCCGGGCCGCGCTGCAGCACGACACGGACGCCCGGACGGACTGGCTGGCCGAGGCGCTCCGTCAGGAGACCGACGCCGAGGAGCGCGCCCTGCTCAGCCGCCTGCCCGAGCTGTTCGAGCGGGTCGCGCGCCGGGCGGACTGAACGCGCCCGCACCTCCGGCACAGCAGGACTTCTACAACACCGCTGTACGGTCGACGGCATGGAGTTGACGAAGTACAACCACGCCACCGTCGTCCTCGAGCAGGACGGCGTCACCCTCGTCATCGACCCCGGGGTCTTCACGCCCGAGGCCGTCGACCTCGTCCGCGGTGCCGCGGGCGTCCTCGTCACGCACGACCACCCCGACCACTTCGACATCGACGCGCTCCGCGCGGGACTCGCCGCGGACCCCGACCTCGTCGTGCGCGGCCCGGAGACCGTCGTCGAGCAGCTCGGCGAACACCACGGACGCGTCGCAGCGGTGCACGCCGGTGACACGATCACCGTCGGATCGTTCTCCGTCCGGGTCTTCGGTGAGCAGCACGCGGTCATCCACCCCGACATCCCGTCCACCGCGAACGTCGGCTACCTGGTGGACGACGCGGTCTTCCACCCGGGCGACGCGTACCTCGAGCCCGGCGTCCCGGTGCCGACCCTGCTGCTGCCGACGAGCGGCCCCTGGACGAACACCGCCCAGGCCGTCGACTACGTCCGCGCCGTGGCACCCGAGCGGGCGGTGCAGATCCACGAGGCGATGCTGAGCGAGCTCGGTCAGCAGTCCGCCGCGCGCTTCCTCGGGCCAGACGGTCTCGGGCCGGTCCCGGTCCTGATCCTGCCCGCGGGGGAGACGATCACCCTCTGACGGACGCGGGTTGCCCCTGGGAGGCGATCCGGGCCTCCCGAGCAGCATGGAGGGATGGCCGACGCACCCACGACAGCAGTCCTCTTCGACATCGACGGCACCCTCGCCGACTCGAACTACGCGCACATCGACGCGTGGTGGCGAGCGTTCCTGGCGGCGGGGGAGTCCGTCGACGCCTGGCGCATCCACCGCGCCATCGGCATGGACTCGGCGAAGCTGCTCGAGACGCTGCTGCCGGACGCGTCCCAGGAGACCCGCGACACCGCGAAGCAGTTCCACACCGCCTACTACGCCGAGCAGATGCCGCGGCTCCGGCTGCTGCCGGGTGCGCGCGAGCTCCTGCAGGCCGTCGCCGAGGCCGGGCACGCCGTCGTCCTGGCGACCAGCGCCCCCGAGCACGAACTCGCCCGCCTGCGCGACCTGCTCGACGCGGGCGAGTGGGTCACCGCCGAGACCAGCTCCGAGGACGTCGAGCAGGCGAAGCCGGACCCCGGCATCATCCGGGTGGCGCTCGACAAGGTCGGGGTCTCCGCTGACGACGCTGTGATGGTCGGGGATGCCATGTGGGACGTCGAGTCCGCCGGCAAGGTGGGGGTGACGTGCGTCGGCGTGATGACCGGTGGCATCGGCGGTGACGAACTCCGCGATGCCGGAGCGGCCGAGGTGTACGACGACGCTGCGGCCGTGCTCGCGGCGTTCCGCGCCGGCGAGGGTCCGCTCGCGGCACTCGGTCGGCGCGCCTGACGGGCGGCGCGCCTGACGGGTGGCGCCGGTCGTGCTCGACGGCCGTCCTCGGTTTCTGCGACGTCGGTCGCCCGTGCCAGGATCGACGCTCGTGATCACGATCGAACGCGTGTCCTGGGACGACCCCCGCAGCGTGGTGCTCCGCGCCCGCATGGACGACGAGATGCACGAGCGCTACGGGTCGGCGAACGCCGGCGAGGACCCGGCGGTCACCGCCGAGCGCAGCCGTGCGCTGAGCGTCGATCCGTCGACGGTCGTCACGTCGATCCTGGCCGTCGACGAGTCCGGCGAACCGGTCGGGCACATCGCCGTCCGGCGTCTGGGGGACGAGGTCGAGCTGAAGCGCCTCATCGTGCTGGCGTCCGCGCGCGGCAAGGGTGCGGCCACCGCACTGCTCGACGAGTGCGAGCGCGTCGGTCGCGAACTCGGCGCCCCGCGGCTCATCCTGCAGACCGGTGACAAGCAGCCCGACGCCGTGGCGCTCTACCGCAAGACCGGCTGGGACCAGATCGACGTCTACGAGCCCTACGCCGCGACGATGCCGTGGTCGTTCTGCTTCGAGAAGACCCTGTAACTCGACCCGGTCCACATTGCACTTTCACCACGAGAGTGCAATTCTTGCTCGGTGAGCACCACCGAACGCACCCGAGCGCTCCGCCGACGCATGATCGGCGAGGCGCGTCGGGCGACGGTCGAGCACGGGCTGCACGGCTTCACGATCGAGCAGCTCTGCGAGACCGTCGGGGTGTCGCGCCGCACGTTCTTCAACCACTTCGGGTCGAAGGACGACGCCGTGCTCGGCATCGAGCTCAACGCTGACGTCGAGGCGATCGACGCCTACGCCGCGGGCGGCATCGTCCCCGCGGGACTCGACCCCCTCGACTCGATCGTGGCGCTGGCCATCGACCAGTTCCACCGGGTCGGCATCGCCCGCGCCGACGAAGCCCTGGTCCGCCGGGTGTTCGAGCGGGAGCCGGCGCTCGTCGCACGGTTCCTGTCGGCGACCGACGTGCAGCTCGCCCGGGTCACCGTGGCGCTCGGACGGCGGTTCGGGTGGGACGACCCCGCCGACCGCCGACCGCGTCTGGTCACCGAGACCGCGGCGGCGCTCCTCAAGGTCACCGCGACCGAGTACTTCGACGACGCGTTCGACGAGGCCACGGGGCCGACGTTCGACGCGCTGCTCACCGAGAACCTCCGCCTGCTCAGGGCGGTCACCACGACCGAACGGGAACACACCACATGAGCGCCACCGCGCCGGGCACCACCAAGCGTGCCCGCCCAGGCTCCGACGGACCGCTGCTCCTGACGCAGCGTCGCATCTGGATCATCTTCTCCGCCCTGATCGCGGGGATGCTGCTCTCCAGCCTCGACCAGACCATCGTCTCCACCGCGATGCCGACCATCGTCGGGGAGCTCGGCGGCGTCGCGCACCAGGCCTGGCTGACGACCGGGTACCTGCTGGCCTCGACGATCGTGATGCCCGTCTACGGCAAGTTCGGCGACGTCCTCGGCCGTCGCAACCTGTTCCTCATCGCGATCGCGCTGTTCACCATCGCGTCGGCCGGGTGCGCGTTCGCCACGGACTTCACGCAGCTCGTGGCGTTCCGTGCCATGCAGGGCCTCGGTGGCGGTGGCCTGATGATCCTGTCGCAGGCGATCATCGCGGACATCGTGCCGGCGTCGCAGCGCGGCAAGTACCTCGGCCCGCTCGGGGCGATCTTCGGTCTGTCCGCCATCGGCGGCCCGCTGCTCGGTGGCTTCTTCGTGGACCACCTCACCTGGAACTGGGCGTTCTACATCAACATCCCGGTCGGCATCGCGGCGTTCTTCGTGGCGTGGTTCGCGCTGACCCTGCCGAACAAGAAGGCCACGAAGCGCATCGACGTGCTCGGGGTGCTCTTCATGTCCGCGGCGACCACGTGCCTGGTGTTCTTCTCGGAGTTCGGCGGCAGCAAGGACCACGGCTGGGACGCCCCCGAGACCTGGGCCTGGTTCGCCGGTCTCGTCGTCTCGGCAGCACTCCTGGTGTTCGTCGAGTCCCGCGCGCAGGACCCGGTGCTGCCGCTGTCGTTCTTCCGCAACCGCACCTTCCTGCTGGCGACCGGCATCGGCCTGGTGCTCGGAATCGGCATGTTCGCGGCGATCGGGTTCGTCCCGACGTTCCTGCAGATGGCCTCGGGCACCTCGGCCGCGGTCTCCGGCCTGCTGATGCTGCCGATGATGGCCGGCCTGATCGGCACCTCGATCGCATCGGGTGTCCTGATCACCAAGACCGGCCGCTACCGGATGTTCCCGATCGTCGGCACGGTGCTGGTGGCCATCGCGATGCTCGCGATGACCCAGCTGGCGGCGGACACCCCGATCTGGCTCATCTGCGCCTACCTGTTCGTCTTCGGTGCGGGGCTCGGCCTGATCATGCAGGTGGTCGTCCTCGTCGCGCAGAACGCCGTTCCTGCCGAGCAGGTCGGGACCGCCACGTCGACGAACAACTACTTCCGCGAGGTCGGTGCCTCCCTCGGCACCGCCGTCTTCGGCGCGCTCTTCACCGCGCGGCTCACGACGTCGCTGACCGACGTGTTCCGCGGTGCCGGTGGCTCGGCGACCGATGCGGCGTCGTCGGCGGGCAGCATCGACCCGTCGACCGTCGCAGGGCTGCCGCCGGCGGTGCAGGACGGCGTCGTGAACGCCTACGCCGACTCGCTCGCACCGGTGTTCTGGTACCTGCTGCCGTTCATCGCGGTGGCGTTCCTGCTCGCGCTGTTCCTGCCGCAGATCACACTGTCCGACACGGCCGGCATGGTCGCCCGTGGCGAGGCCGTCGGCGGTGACGAGGCCGACGAGCTCGAGCGGGCCCAGCGCGCGGCCCGGACGGCGGGGTCGGAGTCCGTCTCGTCGGGTGGTGAGACGCCGGCGTCCCGCCGGGACGCCTCGGATTGAGCGAGACGCCGCCGGATTCGGCGGCGTCCAGCGGATCGCGGGGCGCGTTGTGGAGACGACGGCGTGCTGACGGGAGGCGCGGCGCCAGCTGGTGCCGCGCCTCCCGTCGGTCGTCCGGTCGCGCTCACTGCCGCAGCCGGCGTTTCGTGCCGAGCGACACCTCACGCGTTCCAGCGCGCGTGCGCCGTCGCTGAGCGCGTGAGGTCGCGGTCGCCCGGCGCTACGCGCCGGTGCTCGCGCGCGGGACGAGCCGTGTCGGCAGGGCCGCGGGCTCGGCGGCCGTGCCGTCGAGCGTCGCGAGGAGTCGCAGTGCCGCAGCCCGACCGAGGTCAGCGCCGGGCAGTGCCACGCTCGTCAACGCCGGCGCGGTGACCGACGACGACGGCAGGTCGTCGAAGCCCGCGACCGCGAGTGCGCCGGGGACGGCGATGCCGAGCGCGCCAGCGACCCGCAGGACCCCGTAGGCCAGGGTGTCCGCGGCCGCGACGACGGCGGTGACGTCGTCGTCCTGCCAGGCCTCGATGACGTGCTCGGTGGCCGAGGCCGCGGCCTCGACGGTCAGGTCGGCACGGGCGGTGACCTCGGAGACGGTGATGCCGGCGTCTGCGCAGGCCTGCTCGAACAGGTCGCGGCGCACGCCGAACGTCGCCGCCCGCGAGGTGCCGTCGAGGTAGCCCACGTGCCGGTGCCCCTGGTCGTGCAGGTGTGCGACGAGCTCGTGCACGCCGGTGGAGAGGTCGTAGTTGACGGCCTCGGGGCCACCGGGGGCGTCGAGCAGCACCACGGGGACGCTCGCCGACATCGGCTCGTCGGCGGCGGGGGCATCGACCAGGATGCCGGCGGGCCGGAGCCGTTCGAAGCGCCGGACGTCGGCCGCGACGGGCTGCGCGCCCCGTTCGGTGACGGAGAGCACGAGCTGGAACCGGTCGCCCAGGGTGTCGCGGACCCCACGGATGACCTCGGCGAAGAACGGGTTCGACAGGTCGGGGGCGATGAACACGACGAGGTCACCGCTGCCGCGCGCCAGGGAACTCGCGGCGTGGTCGACGACGTAGCCGAGGTCGTCCACGGCGTCGCGGACCCGCGCGGCGATGGGAGCCGAGACCCGCCCGCGGTCCTTGCCGTTCACGACGAGGGAGACCGTGGCGATGCTCGTGCCCGCACGCTCGGCCACCATCGCAGCGGTCACACGACGGCTCGGGGCGGCGGGGGAGGGCACCCGTCGATGCTAGCGAGCGCGGTGCTCGAACTTGACGTCAAGCGTTTGACGTGTTTCGATGTCAAACGCTTGACGCGCCGCGTCGCCAGCGTTCTGCCGGCCCGTGGATCCCCACCACGTCGAGCACTCACCTCGATTCCCCGAAGAAGTGGAGCGCCCAGCGTGCCCGATGCGACCCAGCCCGCCGCGAAGATCATCCTCGACTGCGACCCCGGCCACGACGACGCCGTGGCGCTCCTGCTCGCCCACGGCAGCCCGGCGATCGACCTGCTCGCCGTGACCACCGTCGTCGGCAACCAGACCCTGCCGAAGGTCACCCGCAACGCCCTGGCCGTCGCGCGGATCGCCGGCATCACCGGGGTGCCGTTCGCCGCCGGTGCCGCCCGCCCGCTGCTGCGTCAGATCGAGGTCGCCCCGGACATCCACGGCGAGAGCGGCCTGGACGGCCCGATGCTCCCCGAGCCGTCGTTCGACCTCGACGAGCGCCACGCCGTCGACCTGATCATCGACACCGTGATGGCGCACGAGCCCGGCACGGTCACTCTCGTGCCGACCGGCGGCCTGACGAACATCGCCCTCGCCGCCCGCAAGGAGCCCCGCATCGTCGAGCGCGTCAAGCAGGTCGTGCTCATGGGCGGCGGCGTGCACGTCGGCAACTGGAGCCCGGTCGCCGAGTTCAACATCGTCATCGACCCCGAGGCCGCGGCCATCGTGTTCGAGGCCGGCTGGGACGTCGTGATGGTCGGTCTCGACCTGACGCACCAGGCCCTGGCCACCCCCGAGGTCGCCGCGCGCATCGCCGGTGTCGGCACCGCCCCCGCCGCGTTCGTCGGTGAGCTGCTCGACTTCTTCGGGCAGACCTACAAGGACGCCCAGGGCTTCGACGCCCCGCCGGTGCACGACCCCTGCGCCGTCGCCTACGTGATCGACCCGACGATCGTCCGTGCCGTGAAGGTCCCGATCCACGTCGAGACCCAGGGCGCCCTGACCCTCGGGATGACCGTCGCCGACTTCCGCGCCCCGGCGCCCGAGGACTGCCGCACGAGCGCCGCGATGGAGCTCGACCACGGCCGGTTCTGGGACCTGGTCGTCGACGCGCTCGAGCGCATCGGCGAGACGGCCGACACCGGCTGGACCCCTCGTGCCGCCGCCGACGCCGTCGAAGCCGGCATCACCACGACCCCGGAGCACTGAACCCCATGACCTCCACCTCGACGAAGAAGTCGATCGGCGCCCTCACCGCCGCGCTCCTCGCCGCGTGCATCGCGTTCCAGCTGAACGCGAGCATGCTCAGCCCCGCGCTCGTCACGATGGCGCGCGAGCTCCACACCGACGACGCCACCATCGGCCTGTCGCAGACCCTGTACTTCACGCTCGCGGCGCTGTTCTCGCTGTTCCTGCCGCGGCTCTCCGACATCGTCGGTCGCAAGCGCGTGCTGCTCGGCATGCTCGCCGTGATGCTCGTCGGCAGCATCGTCGCCGCGCTCGCGGTGAACGTGCCGATGCTGTTCGCCGGCCGGATCATCCAGGGCGTCACGGGTCCGGTCGTCCCCATCTGCCTGCTCGTCCTGCGCAACGAGATCAGCGACCCGAAGCGCTACGGCGCCGCGCTCGGGCTGCTGACCGCGGTGAACGGCGGCATCGCGGGCGTCGACGCCCTGGCCGGCGGGTGGATCGCGACCAACTTCGGGTTCCGCGGGATCTTCTGGGTCATCGCCGTCGTCACCGTCCTCGCCCTGTTCCTGGTCGCCGTCTGGGGCGTCGAGTCGAAGCCCTCCGCCGGCACCCGGATGGACTGGATCGGTGTCGTCCCACTGGTGGTGAGCGTCGGCGCGCTCCTGACGGCGTTCAACGAGGCGGGCAAGCTCGGTGCGGCGAACCCCGTGCTCGTGGTCGGTGGCGTCGTCGTCGCGCTCGTCGCCTTCGCGGTGTTCTGGGCCGTCGAGTCGCGGGTGCGGGAACCCCTGGTCGAGACCCGGTTCCTCAAACGCCGTGCGACCTGGGCGCTCCTGGCGACGACGTTCCTGACGATGACGGGCGTGTTCGCGGTCGTCAACGGCCTGGTCACGTCGCTCGCGCAGAACGGCGACGCCGGCTTCGGCATGGAGCCCGACCTGGCCTCGCTCGTGTTCCTCACCCCGTACGCGCTGGTCGGCTGGATCGTCGGACCCTTCGCCGGGCGCCTCGCCCCGACCATCGGGTACCGCGCTGTCCTGCGCTTCGGCCTGATCGGCAGCATCGTCTCGACCGTGCTGATGGCGCTCGTCGGCGTGCACTCGCTGCCCGTGCTGGTCACCGCGACCGTGCTGATCGGCATCACCTACGCCGGCATCGCGAACATCATCCTCAACGGCCTGGGCATCGTGCTGTCGCCGGAGTCGAACCCCGGCTTCCTGCCCGGCCTGAACGCCGGTGCGTTCAACCTCGGCGCCGGCGTCAGCTTCGCCGTCCTGCCCGCGCTGCAGATCGCGCTCGGCGTCGGCGGTTCCGCGGGCACCGCCGGGTACTCCGGTGGCATGCTGCTCGGGGCCGCGATCACGACCGTCGCGCTCGCGATCTCGTTCCTCATCCCCCGTCCGGAGGGTGCCGAGACCACGTCCGTCGCCCCGCAGAAGGAGACCGTCCGTTGACCGAGAGCATCGTCGTCGTCGGGTCGCTCAACGCGGACCTGGTGGTCCGCACCGAGCGCTTCCCCCAGCCCGGTGAGACCCTGCAGGGCTCGGACCTCGCGATCCTGCCCGGCGGCAAGTCCGCCAACCAGGCGGTGGCTGCCGGGAGGCTCGGGGGCACGGTGCGCATGATCGGTGCGGTCGGCGACGACGGGAACGGTGCGCTGCTCCGCGACTCCGTCGCGGCTGCGGGTGTCGACACGACGCACGTCGCCGTCCGTCAGGGAACGGCGACCGGCACCGCCGTCATCACGGTCGACGCCGCAGGCGAGAACACCATCGTGATCTCCGCCGGGGCGAACGGCACGCTGACGCCGGAGGACGTGCCGACCGACGCCTTCACCGACGCCGCGGTGCTGGGGCTCTGCCTCGAGGTGTCGATCGACGTCGTCCTCGCCGCCGCCCGGGCTGCGCACGCCGCCGGGGTCACGGTGCTCACGAACCTGTCGCCCTTCGGCGCGGTGCCGGCCGAACTGCTCGAGCTGACCGACGTGCTGCTCGTGAACGAGCACGAGGCCGCCGCGCTCGGGGACCACGGCGTCGCGCGGTCGATCGTCACCCGCGGTGGTGCCGGCTGCGTCGTGCACGATCGCGGTGCCGAGCCGGTGTCGATTGACGCCGTGCGGGTCGAGCCGGTGGACACCACGGGCTGCGGTGACGCCTTCATGGGTGCGGTGGCGCTGCGCCTGGCCACCGGGGACACCCTCGTCGACGCCGCTCGGTTCGCGGTGGGGGTCGGGGCGTACGCCGCGACCAAGCCGGGCGCGCAGGCCTCGTACCCGACCACCGCCGAGCTGGAGGCGTTCCTGCGGGCGTGACCCGCGCCTCCCGGCCGTGGGGTGACTGCGCGGCCCACTAGCGTTGGGTCCATGCGCGTGGGAGTCCTCGACATCGGGTCCAACACCGGCCACCTGCTCGTCGTGGACGCCCACGGCGGCGCTGCGCCGCTGCCGGCATCCTCGTTCAAGCAGCCGCTGCGGCTGGCCGAGCACCTCGACGACTCGGGCGCGGTGACCCAGCAGGGGATCGACGCCCTGACCACCTTCGTCGCCGACGCCGTCCGCGTCGCCGAGGAACGCGGCTGCGAGGACATGCTCGCGTTCGCCACCTCGGCGGTGCGCGACGCCGGCAACTCCGAGGCCGTGCTCGCCCACGTCGAGGCCTCCACCGGGGTCGAGCTGGCCGTCCTGTCCGGCTCGGACGAGGCCCGGCTGACGTTCCTGGCCGTGCGCCGCTGGTTCGGCTGGTCCGCCGGTCGCCTGGCGGTCTTCGACATCGGCGGTGGCTCGCTCGAGATCGCCGGCGGTGCCGACGAGGCACCGGACGTCGCGTGGTCGATGCCGATCGGCGCCGCACGCCTGGCGCGCTCCTACTTCGCGGCCGGCACCCCGACCGAGGACGACGTCCGCCGCATCCGGCACGAGATCCGTGTGGAGATCGCCCGGGACGCCGGACGGCTGCTCCGCTCGGGGCGTCCGGACCGGGCCGTGGCGACCTCGAAGACCTTCCGGTCGATCGCCCGCATCTGCGGTGCCGCGCCGTCCGCTGCCGGGCCCCTCGTGCCCCGTGCCCTCGACGGCGCCGTGCTGCGGCAGCGCCTGCCGGAGCTGCTGACGATGTCGGTCGACGAGCTCGCGGCGCTGCCCGGTGTCTCACCGAGCCGCGCACACCAGGTGGTGCCCGGCGCGCTCGTCGCCGAGGCGTGCCTGGACATCTTCGACCTGCCGGCGCTCGAGATCTGCCCGTGGGCACTGCGCGAGGGCGTCATCCTCGAGCGGCTCGATCAGCTGTCGGTGCTCGGGACCCCGTAGCGACCCGTCGATCTAGCCGCGCGGCTGCCGGACCGGCTGCTGCTGTTGCTGTTGCGGTTGCTTCGGCGGTGCGAGCAGCCACGGACGGATCAGCTTCGTCACGAACGGCAGCACCCAGAACGTCATGATCGGCGTGAGCACGACGGTCGTGATGAGCACCCGGGGCAGGATCGCGACGTGCGCGAACGCGGGGACGAGCCAGGCCATCAGGTACGTGAACGCGAGGTTCACCGGGAAGAAGCCGAGCCAGATGCTCACGGACTGTTTCCACCGCGGGGGAGCGCTCGAGGCCGGGGCGTGCTGCGGGACGTCGAACCACCCCTCGATGCCGGTGCGCTTCTCGACGCGGGACTCCACCACCAGGTCACGGCCGAGGTCGAGCCAGCGCAGCCGGTCGTCGGAGTTCTCCCACGTCGCCAGGGAGTCGTGGTCGGCGAACCGGTAGAGCATGTGCCACTCGCGGGACTGCGCGGTGGAACGCACCCACCCCGAGCCGAGGAAGCCGGGGTAGCGGTTCGCCAGGTTCACCCCGGACTGCACCCAGCGGGTGACCTCGGGGATGCGGTCGGGTTCGACCAGGCGGGTGACGGAGACGGTGACGGGCGGGCCTGCGGTCTCGGATGACGACTGCAGGCTCCCAGGCTCTTGTGGAGTCATCCGACCAGTGTCCCGGACCCGTGTTTCCGGCTCGTGACACGTGCCTCGCGCGCCGGCTGAACGGATCCGCGTCGTCCTTCGACCACCGTCCCAGGTGGGTGCAAGACGATCATCTGGCGAACGCACCACCGAGAGGACCCCGATGCCCCACCCCGAGCCCACCACCACCCTCATCGCCACCGTCGACGGGCCCGACGGCGGCACGTACGAGGTGCGGCGGCTGACGCTCCCGGTGGGTGCGTCGACCGGCTGGCACCAGCACGACGCACGCCAGACGGGTCTCGTGGTGCGCGGTGCGCTGACGCACGTCACCGAAGAGGCCACTCGGGTCGTCGGGCCGGGGCAGGCCCTGGTCGAGGAGCCGCGCATCGTGCACGACGGCCGCAGCACCGGCACGGAGGACGCCGAGCTGCTCTACGTCGCCCACCTGCCGGCAGGTGCAGCGGCGTCGACCCCGGGCGAGGCGCCAGCCAACGAGGGGCCCGCCCGCAGCGCGCTCGTGACGGTCCCGCTGGGGCGGCCGCAGTTCGTCCACGCCCTGCGCTACACCGCGATGTACGCGCCGAAGCCCTTCGCCGAGGCCCTGCTCGTCTACCGGGACAACGGCACGTACACGATCCTGTCCCCGGGGGAGGACCACCACGGCTGCTACGTCTCGGCGACGGACCCCGCCGAGGGGATGCGGCACGTCGCGTTCATGTCGTGGCCGTCCGCGGACTGGGGACGGAACATCGCATCGCACACCCTGACCTTCGAGGCGGCGAGCGGCGCGTTCACACAGGAGCTCCGGTTGCCGGGTGACCCGGTCCCGCGGGCGCAGTACGGGTACGCGGTGCCCGTCGAGGACCCGGAGTCGATCGACACCGGCGCCGGGTGGGCAGCGCTCCGCCAGCAGTACGCCGAGGTGTTCACCACGCTCGAGCGCCTGGCGGGCGGCGGGTCGACCGCGGCCTGAGCCGTCAGCTCGCCTGCTTCTTGGCGGCGGGCTTCTTGGCCGGGGCCTTATTCGCCGGTGTCTTCTTCGGCGCCGACTTCGCGGTGGCCTTCTCCGTCGTGCTCTCCGCGGCCTTCTTGGCGGGCGCCTTCTTCGCCGGCGACTTCCTGCCGGAGCTGGACGTGCCGGAGCCGGACGTGCCCGAGCCGGAACCGGACGACGACCGTGACGTCGACGACGAACGCGACCCCGAGCCTCCTGTCCGCTTCTTGTCGACGGACGCACGCAGGGCGGCCATCAGGTCGAGCACGTCACCGCCCTCGTCGTCGTCCTCGTCGTCCTGCGCGCCGAAGGTCTTCTCGGTGTCGATGTCGTCGCCCGCCTCGAGCTTGGCGTCGATCAGCTGCTGCAGTTCCTCCTGGTAGGAGTCGGTGTAGCGGTCGGGGTCGAAGTCGGTGGACATGCTCTCGACGAGCGAGGACGACATCTTCAGCTCGTTGGCGCTGACCTTGACCGACGTGTCGAGCGCCGTGAAGTCGGCCGCGCGGACCTCGTCGCCCCAGAGCAACCCCTGCAGCAGGATGACGTCGTCATGCACCCGGAGGACCCCGAGCCGCGTCTTCTGGCGCAGGGTGAACTGCACGATCGCCAGGCGATCGGTCTTCGCCAGGGTCTCGCGCAGCAACACGTACGCCTTCGGGGAACGTGAGTCGGGCTCCAGGTAGTAGGTCTTCTCGAACATCATCGGGTCGACCTGCTCGACGGGGACGAACTCGAGCACCTCGACCTCGTGCGACTGCTCCTCGGGGAGCTGCTTGAAGTCGTCCGCGGTGAGCACCACGGTCTTGTCACCGTCGTCGTAGGCGCGCTGGATGTCGGCGTACTCGACCTCGTGGCCGTACTCGCACACCCGCTTGTACCGGATGCGGCCCTTGTCGTCGTCGTGGACCTGGTGCAGGGACACGTCGTGCGTCTCGGTGGCCGCGTAGACCTTGATGGGCACGTTGACGAGCCCGAACGCGATGGAGCCCTTCCAGATCGACCTCATGCGCACATGATGCCCGCCCGCACGCGTGCGTGCCCGGAGCCGACGGTTCCTCCACAGGTCCGCCGTCCGGGGGATCGTTCCACGGATGTCCGGTTCGCTGGACCGCCGCGAGGCCGGCGCGAGCACGATGGGCCCATGAGCCAGCTCGACAAGCAGGACCCGCGCGACCAGTTCCCCCGTCCGCCGTTCCCCGCGCAGACCCAGCAGGGGTCCGGGCTGGCGAGCGCGATGGACCCGGCTCCCGACCACGGGGAGACGAGCTACCTGGGCACCGGGCGGATGCGCGGGTACCGGGTGCTCGTCACGGGCGCGGACTCCGGCATCGGGCGCGCCGCGGCGATCGCGATGGCGAAGGAGGGCGCCGACGTGGCCCTGAACGCCCTGCCCGAGGAGCGCGAGGACCTCGAACAGGTCCGCGACGGCATCGGTGACCTCGGGCGCAAGGCCGTGCTGTTGCCCGGCGACCTGACGGACGAGGCATTCTGCGACGTCCTGGTGCAGGACGCCGTCAGCGAGCTCGGTGGCCTGGACGCGCTCGTGCTGGTCGCCGGCCACCAGCAGGTGCACCAGGACGTCACCGAGCAGAGCACCGAGGACTTCGACCGGACGATGAAGGTCAACCTGTACTCGCTGTTCTGGCTCGTCCGCGCTGCCGTCCCGCACATGGCGCCGGGCAGCTCGATCGTCACGACCAGTTCGGTGTCGGCGTACCAGCCGCAGGACCGCATGATCGACTACGCCGCGACGAAGGCCGCGATCATCACGTACACGAACGGGCTCGCGCGACAGCTCGCGCCGAAGGGCATCCGGGCGAACACGGTGGTGCCCGGCCCGGTGTGGACGCCCCTGCAGCCGATCAGCTACCCGGGCGACGAGATCGCGGCGTACGGCCAGGACACCCCGTTCGGCCGTCCCGCCCAACCCGTCGAGCTCGGCAGCGCCTACGTGTACCTGGCGGGGCCCGAGTCGTCGTACACGTCCGGCACGACCCTGACGGTGGCGGGAGCGACCGGGGTGGCGCTGTGAGTCCCGCCTCGCGCAAGACCGTCGTCCTGGTCGGCGACCGTCGGCTCGCGCTCACGAACACCGACAAGGTGCTCTACCCCGAGACCGGCACCACGAAGGGTCGGGTGATCGAGTACTACGAGCGGGTCGCGCCGTGGATGATCCCGCACGTCAAGGACCGCCCCGTGACCCGGAAGCGCTGGGCCAACGGCGTCGACGGCAAGGTCTTCTTCGAGAAGAACCTGCCCGACTCGGCCCCCGACTGGGTGCGGCACCACACCATCCACCACTCGGAGCACGACAACGAGTACCCGATCGTCGACGACCTGCCGACCCTGGTGTGGATGGCGCAGCAGGCCGCGCTCGAACTGCACGTCCCGCAGTGGCGGTTCGGTCCCCGCGGTGCGCAGCAGCACCCGGACCGGCTCGTGCTCGACCTGGACCCCGGTGACGGCGTCGGGCTGCCCGAGTGCGTCGAGGTCGCCGTGGCCGCGCGCGAGATCCTGCACGGCATGGGACTCGACCCGTACCCGGTGACGTCCGGCTCCAAGGGCATCCACCTGTACGCGGCCCTCGACGGCAAGGCGACGACGGCGCAGGTCTCCGACGTCGCCCACGAGCTGGCCAAGGCCCTCGAGACGGACCTGCCGGACCTGGTGCTGTCGTCGATGAGCCGTGCCGAGCGGACGGGCAAGGTCTTCGTCGACTGGTCGCAGAACAACGGCAACAAGACGACCATCGCCCCGTACTCGCTGCGCGGCCGCGAACGGCCGACGGTCGCGGCACCACGCACCTGGAAGGAACTCGAGGAACGCGGGCTCGCGCAGCTCACGTTGGACGAGGTCCTCGAACGCCTGGAGGCCCGTGGGGACTTCCTGCACCCGGTCGCCTCCGCCTCGCTGGCCGTCGGGCGCGACGACCACGGTCACTGGGACAGCGACCGCACCGAGCGGGCGAACGACGCCGAGCAGCCCGCCCGCGACCGGCTCGCCGCCTACCGGGCCAAGCGGGACGCCTCGAAGACGCCGGAACCCGTGCCGGAAGGTGCCCCGACGGTGCGGAAGGACGGCACACCGACCTTCGTCGTCCAGGAGCACCACGCCACCCGTGACCACTACGACTTCCGGCTCGAGCACGACGGCGTGCTGGTGAGCTGGGCACTGCCGAAGGGCGAACCGACCGATCCCGGCAAGAACCACCTGGCCGTGCAGACCGAGGACCACCCGCTCGAGTACGGCTCGTTCGAGGGCACGATCCCGAAGTACGAGTACGGCGGCGGCACGGTCACGATCTGGGACGACGGCACCTACGAGCTCGAGAAGTGGCGCGAGGGGCAGGAGGTCATCGTCACCCTGCACGGTCGGACCGGCGGCGCTCGCCGCCTCGCGCTGCTGCACACCCGCGGCCGGGGCGGGGGCGACGAGAAGAACTGGCTCATCCACCGCACGAAGGAACAACCCGAACGGCTGGCGGACGGCGGCAGCGGTGCCGGGCCGGCGGTGGCGCGCACCGCACCCGGCGGGTCCGACGGGCGGCGACGGATCACCCGGGCGGCGGACGCCGAGACCCCGCCGTCGGAGCGCCGGACGATGCAGGCGACCCTGGACAAGGGCGAGACCCGGCTGGACCCGGCGGACTGGGCGTTCGAGATGAAGTGGGACGGGGTGCGGGCGCTCGCAACCGTCCGCGACGGATCGGTCACCGTGCGCAGCCGCAACGACAACGACCTGACGGCGCAGTACCCGGAACTGCAGGAACTGGGGGAGCGGGCCGGGGTGGACGGGGTCTTCGACGGTGAGATCGTGGCCGTCGACGACCGCGGCCGACCGTCGTTCCAGCTGCTCCAGAACCGGATGGGGCTGACGAAGGCGCGTGAGGTCCGGAGCGCGCAGGAGACCACCCCGGTCCGGTTCCTGCTCTTCGACGTGCTCGAGGCGGACGGGCACGAGCTGACTCGGCTCGGGTACGACGCCCGGCGCCAGGCGCTCGAGACCGTCGTGCAACCGGGTGGTGCGATCGACGTGCCGCCGGCGGTGCAGGGTGAACTCGACGCGGTGCTGGCCGCCTCGCGCGAGCAGGGCCTCGAGGGCGTCGTCGCGAAGAAGCGGTCGTCGAAGTACGCCGAGGGCCGTCGGTCCGAAGCCTGGCTGAAGCGCAAGCACCACGCCACCCAGGAAGTCGTCGTCGGCGGCTGGAAGCCGGGCAGCGGTCGGCGTGCCGGCGGGATCGGATCGCTGTTGCTCGGGGTACCCGGCCCGGACGGACTGGAGTACATCGGCAAGGTCGGCACCGGGTTCCGCGACCGCGACCTCGACGAGATCGGCGATGTCCTCGCACCACTGGCACGGAAGACCTCACCGTTCGTCGACGTCCCACGGCCCGACGCGCGGGACGCCCACTGGGTCACGCCGGAGCGCGTCGGCGAGGTCGAGTTCGCCGAGTGGACGGGTGACGGGCGGCTCCGGCAACCGTCGTGGCGGGGATGGCGGGTCGACAAGGACCCGGACGACGTCGTGCGGGAGTCCTGACGCGCTGGCCGGCCGCGGCCGGCGCATGCATCCGCATGGGTCCGCCCCTGGCGAAATTCCGTCCCCCGTGCGACGCTCGGGCGGGGGACGATTCCGGCAACGACGCCGGGGTCCGGCCACGGGCTGTTACGTTCGCCGAGACGAAGGGGGCTCAGGGGATGAACTCGAGCAAGTACCTGCCGCCGTTCACGGCCGCAGAACGCGTCGCGATCACCGGGGACGACCTGTCGCAGCGGATCGTCGAACCGCGCAGCAGCACCACGGAGACCGAGGTCCGGTACGCGGACTTCCTCGCCGACGAGGACGACGACTGACGAGCACGGTGGCCTGACCCGCGCGGCGGCCCGGCGGCTCCGTGGTGGCGGAACGGGTCGGCGGACCCGACGGCCCGCACGCTGGATCAGGGAGCGCACGGACCGCCGCCGGGGCACGCGGCCAGCCGGTTCAGGGAGACCGGCCGCACGGCCCCGCACCGGGCGCGCAGCAGCGCAACCGGTGGGTCCACTGGTGGGACGCACCGAGTGAGCGGATCGTCACACGCGAAGACGAACGAATCGCCGGGCGACCTGGATGGTCGCCCGGCGATTCCGTCGGTGTGGGGAGTGCTTTCGGGACAGTACCGGGTCAGTACCGGGTCACGCCGCGGGGGCGGGTCCGTCGGCGGGCTCCGCGTGGTCGGCCACGGGGGCGTCCTCGTCGATGAGCGCGTCCTCGTCCGGCTCCACGACCTCGGCCGCGGCGGCCTTGGCCTCGTCGATGGACTCCTGAGAACGGCGGAGCAGGTCGTCGTCGTGTGCTGCCTGATCGGTCATGCCCAGCAACCTACGCGGGCGTCCCTGTGTCGGCGTCCCGACGTCGCGCACCGTTCGTCGGGTCGTGGCGGCCGGTCTGCGGCGGCTCGAAGTCGACGGCGGACGTCGGTGCGGGCGTCGAGGGCATCGCCGGGGCAGCCGGGGCACCGAAGGCGTCAGCGGCGTCGAGCACCGCACGGGTGGCGGCGACGGCGGTGCGGAGCGCGTCACGGACGGGCATTGCACGGTGCGCCGGGGTCCGGACCTCGACGCCCCACGGCTCGTCGAACCCGAGTTCACGCACCGTCCGGACGAGGCCGGGCAGGTCCCACGCCCCGGCACCGGGCAGGTACCGCGCGGTCCGGGACTCCTCGGCCAGGGTCATCCCGCTCGGGGTGTGCAGCAGTCCGTCGCTCAGCTCGACGGCTGCGAGGACCCCCGGTGCGACGCCCTGCCGGATCGACGCGAGGGTCGAACCGCCGCGGAGCGCGTGCATGGCGTCGAGGAGCAGCCCGCCGTTCGGGTGTCCGGCAGCGGCGACGAAGCGTGCGGCCCGTTCGATCGTGGGCAGGTTGGACCACGGCTCCGGCTCGAGCACGATCTGCGCCCCGACGGCCTCGGCCTGGTCGGCGAGCGCGACCCAGTCGTCGGCCATCGTCGCAGGCGAGGCTCCGGGCAACGAAGTGTCGGCACGGACCACCACCTGCCAGGCGCTCAGGGTCGCGGCGGCCTCGAGCACCACCCCGCGATCGGCGTCTTCGTCCTGGGTGCGGCTCGCGCAGGTCCACCACCGGTCGAGCGGTCCGAGCTGGACCCAGACGATGCCGGCCCCGTCGAGCATGCGGCGGAGTTCGGCGAAGCCCGTCGTGGCACGGACCTCGTGCAGGTCGTCGAGGGACAGTGACAGGCCGGCGAACCCGGCGGACCCCACCGCGTGCACGCGGTCGCGGACGCTCTCGTCGCCCGCCCACGTCCAGGACGTGGCGAGCAGGTCGTGTTCCAGCACGGTCGTACCTCCGGCAGTCCCGGGGTGTCCGCGTCGCCCCGTCGCGATGCGCCGCCCCGTGTCCGCCGCGGGCCCCACCCGCGACGATGCCCAAGGATTACCCGTGCTGCCTGCGAAGGCTCCCAGCCCGTCGACACATCGGCGACACGTGGCTCAGACGATCCGGGTCCGGACCTCGCCGACACCGGCGATCGTGCCGATGAGCACCGAGCCGCGTTCGAGCACGCCGACGCCGTCGGGGGTGCCGGTCATCAGCAGGTCGCCGGGCGCGAGCGACACCGACCGCGAGACCGCCGCGATCGTCTCGGCGACCGACCAGATCTGGTCGGCCAGGTCGCCCGCCTGCCGGAGTTCCCCGTCCACCGTCAGCTCGATCGCGCCGCTGGTCGGATCGACCGCGTCCGCCGGGGTGATCGCGCCGATCGGTGCCGATGCATCGAAGCCCTTCGCGGTGTCCCACGGGCGCCCGAGTCGCTTCGCCTCGGCCTGCAGGTCACGGCGGGTCAGGTCGATGCCGACGGCGTAGCCCCACACGTGGGCGAGGGCACCGGCGACGGCGATGTCCGCGCCGCCGGTGCCGATCGCGACGACGAGCTCGACCTCGTGCTCCAGTTGCTGGGTCAGGGGCGGGTACGGGGTGTCGGCGTCGTCGACCACGACGGCGTCGGCCGGCTTGGTGAAGAAGAACGGCGGCTCGCGATCCGGGTCGTGGCCCATCTCGCGGGCGTGCGCCGCGTAGTTCCGGCCGACGCAGAACACACGGCGGACGGGGAACCGCGCGCCCGTCGTCGTGGGCACGGTCGGGAGGCTCGGGGCCGGGATGACGAGTTCGGTCACGGTCCCAGCGTGGCAGGCTCGCATGGCGTCGGTTCAGCCCTCACCGAAGGACGCCTCGTCCTTGAGCTTCCGCGCTCGTGCGCGCTCCTGGCGTTCGCGCCATTCGATCCGCGCCTGACGGAGCTCTTCCTCGGCGCCCTTCGCCCGCATCATGGGCCCGTAGTGCGGGTCTGCCAGCAGTGCGGGCGTCGTCAGTTCACGTCCGTCGAGCCAGCGCTTGAAGTCCTTGTCACTCAGCTTCGAGATCATCGTTCGCTCCTTCGATCGTCGCTGCGGTCAGGTCGTCGAGCGCCCGGCCGACCCAGCGGTCGTCCGCGGTCGTCCAACTGCGGCTCACCAGCGCAGCTGCCATCACACCGGCGGCCGCGCGCGTTCCTTCGTCGTCCGAGGTCGCCCGGTCGGCGACCCACGACCAACGCTGCCACCACAGGTCGCGGTGCACCGAGAACTCTGCATTTCGCCGTCCCGCGCGCCCGTCGAGCACCGAGGCGACGAGCGCCCCCAGTGCAACGGACGCGCTGGTGACCGACACGAGCGCGCTGATCCAGCCGATGTCCATGCCGGAACCCTGACAGCACGGAACCGGCCACGCGGCGGGCGTGACCGGTCCTGTGGAGGGTGCTCCGGGCCTCCAGGCCTGTGGAGGAGTGCGTCAGTTGCCGGGCGCGGCCGCCTCGGTCTCGCCCGCACCCGGGTCGCCGCCGGTCCCACCGCTGGCGGGTTCGTCCTGCGGCCATCCCGCGAACTCCCAGCCCGCGAGCGACGGGTGGTCCTCGCCCTTCGTGTACGCGAACGCCCGTGCAGCGTCACGCGCCTCGGACAGCTTCGTGAGCAGGTCGGCGTGCGCCTCGGCGTCCACCCGTGTCAGGGCGTCGTGGGCCAGGGCGAAGCGGTCCATCTCGTTGCGCATGAGCATGTCGAACGGCGAGGTCGTCGTGCCCTGCTCGAGGAACCCGTGCACGTGCAGGTCGTCGTGCCCGTTCCGGCGGTACGTCAGCTGGTGCACGAGCGTCGGGTACCCGTGGAACGCGAAGACCGTGGGCGTGCCGGGCAGGAAGAGCGCGTCGTACTGCTCGTCCGGGATCGGGTGCTCGTGCTTGCGCGGGTCGCCGATCGCCAGCAGGTCGACGACGTTGAGGACGCGGACACCGACCCCGGGTGCGTGCTTCCGGATGATGTCCGTGGCGGCGACCGCCTCGACGGTGGGGACGTCACCGGCGCACGCGAGGACGACGTCGACCCTGCCGACGGCCTGCTCGGTGCCGGCGAAGTCCCAGACCCCGAGTCCTGCGTCGGCGTGCGCGACGGCGTCCTCGAGGGACAGGAAGACCGGCTCCGGGTGCTTGCCCGCGACGATCACCTCGATGCGGTCCGTGGTCTCCATGGCGTGGGCGGCGACGGCGAGCAGGGTGTTGGCGTCGGCCGGCAGCTTGATCCGCACGAGGTCCTGCTGCTTCGACGCGACGACGTCCAGGAACCCGGGGTCCTGGTGGGAGAAGCCGTTGTGGTCCTGCCGCCAGACGTGCGACGACAGCAGGAGCGACAGGTTCGACACCGGTGCCCGCCAGTCGATGTCCGTCGAGGACTCCAACCACTTGGCGTACTGCCCGACCATCGAGTCGATGATGTGGGCGAACGCCTCGTAGGTGTTGAGCATCCCGTGCCGACCGGACAGCACGTACCCCTCGAGCATGCCCTCGAGCAGGTGCTCGGACAGGACCTCGGTGACCCTGCCGCGGGGGGAGAGGTGCTCGTCGCCCGGCGCACGCTGGGCACGCCAGACGCGGGTGGTGACGTCGAACACGGCGTCGAGCTTGTTCGAGATGGTCTCGTCCGGACCGAACAGCCGGAAGGTCGAGGCGTTCTTCTCGATCAGGGCGGCGAGCCAGGGGCCGAGCGTGCCCGTGGCGGACGCTTCGGTGCCGGCCTCGACCGCGTACGGCTCGAGGGGTGGGCGGTCGAGCGCGGTCCGCAGCCGGCCGCCGTTGCCGTGCGGGGTGGCGCTCATCCGCTCGTCGCCGGTCGGGCGGATCGTCGTCATGATGCCGACCGGGTGGCCGTCCTGGTCGAAGAGCTCCTCCGGGCGGTACGAGCGCATCCACTCCTCGAGCTGGGCGCGGTGACCGTCGTCCTCGCGCACGGCCGGCAGTGGCACCTGGTGTGCACGGAAGGTCCCCTCGACCGGTTCACCGTCGACCACCTTCGGGCCGGTCCAGCCCTTCGGGGTGCGCAGCACGATCATCGGCCACCGTGGACGCAGGGCCGCGGCGCCGGCGGGCTGGCCGGCGGCGGCACGAGCGGCCTGGGCACGTGCGGCGGCCTGGATGTCGTCGATGCCGGCGAGGGCGCGTCGCAGGGCGCCGTCGAACAGGGCGTGGACCGCGTACGGGTCGTCGTCGACGCGGCTGGAGTCGACCACGATCGGGTCGTACCCGAGCCCGCGGAAGTACGCGGTGAGGTCCTCGTCGGGGATGCGGGCCAGGACCGTCGGGTTCGCGATCTTCCAGCCGTTGAGGTTGAGGATCGGCAGCACCGCTCCGTCGGAGACCGGGTCGAGGAACGTGTGCGCCTGCCACGACCCGGCGAGCGGACCGGTCTCGGCCTCACCGTCACCGACCACGCACGCGACGACGAGGTCGGGGTTGTCGAGTGCCGCACCGTACGCGTGGGAGAGCGAGTAGCCGAGCTCGCCGCCCTCGTTGATGGACCCGGGGGTCTCCGGGGCGGCGTGCGAGGGGATGCCGCCGGGGAACGAGAACTGACGGAAGAACCGCTGCAGGTCGACGTCCTGGTACAGCTCGTTCCACGTGCCGTCCAGCCAGGCGTTCGCGTTCATCGCAGGGCCGCCGTGTCCCGGGCCGCAGATGTACAGGAACTCGCGACCGGTCTCCGCGATCAGCGCGTTGCAGTGCGCGTAGACGAGGTTCAGTGCGGGCGAGGTCCCCCAGTGCCCGAGCAGCCGCGGCTTGACGTCGTCGGGTTCGATCGGCCGGGTGAGCAGCGGGTTGTCCAGCAGGTAGATCTGCCCGACCGTCAGGTAGTTGGCGGCGCGCCACCAGGCGTCGACCGCCCGGAGCCGATCGGTCGTGGAGATGTGTGCTGGAGCCATGGGTACACGGTACGAAACACCGGGTTGCTGCACCTCAGGAAACTCGTCCAAACCGTTCGGGCAGCGGCGCCGAATGACTTGCACAGGGCAAAAGCCCAGGGCGCTCTCCGGTCGCAGTTGGCCGGTACTCAGCGCGTGCACAGTGCACGTTCGGCCACCGGCCGGAGCGCCTCCAGAGCAAAGGACTGATCACGATGCGTAAGAGCCTCAAGACCTCCATCACCCTCGCCACCACCGGTGCCCTCGTGCTGGGCGGTGCCGCGTTCGGCATCTCCTCCGCCCAGGCCGCGACCCCCGCCATCCACACGGTGTCCTCGTCGTCGTCGAAGATCCCCGCACCGGTCGCCTCGGTGCCCGAGGTCCTCGGTGGCTCCACCGCCGTGAAGCTCGACTCCGGCTTCACCGACGCCCTCACCTCCCTCAAGCTCACCCCCGGCGTCTCCGGCACCGCCAAGCTCGCCGACGGATCCGTGTCGTTCCCGATCACCGCCGGATCGGTCACCTACTGGTCCCCCGACGGCAACTACCGCCCCTACGTCCAGGGCCTGCTCAACCACGACGACTCCGGCCTGACCCTCAAGGGCGGCGACACCACCGTCACCCTCGAGAACTTCGTCGTCAACCCCGGCTCGTCCAAGCTCTACGGCGACGTCCTGGTCAACGGCAAGGTCGCTGTCAACAACGCGTTCCTGTTCGAGCTGCACGGCGGCTCCCTCAAGCCCCTCCAGCTCGAGGGCGACAACGCCATCCTGACCGGCACCACCGTCCACATCAGCGAAGACGCCGCCGGCCTGCTGAACAAGACCTTCGGCACCGACGCCGTCAAGCGCGGCCTCCTCGTCGGCACCGCCACCATCACCGCACAGATCAAGTAACACCCCCGCACCACGATCGGCCCGGACCACGCAGCAGCGCGGTCCGGGCCGATTCGCGTTGCGCGAACCGCACCGCGCCGCGGGCCCGCGCCTGGCAGAACCAGTCGTACCCGGCGGCCGTCGTCGCCCTCGCCACGGGCTGGGCGACACCTCACGCGCTCACGCTCGCGAGAACTGTCGCTCAGCGCGAAAGCCCGGCGACGGCCCGCGCCGCCGCGCCACGGCACCGCTCAGCGGCGGCGCCACCACCGCCGCGGCTTCGCGTCGGCCAGCGCCTGCTCCGCAGCTCGAGCTGCCGCCGCCATGCGCAGCTCGCGGCGCTCCCGCCAGGCGAGCACCTCGGCTTCGACGTCGCGCATCGGCGTGATCACCGGCGGCCCGCCGAGCAGCTGTCGCCGGGCCTCCTTCACCCGTGCGTTGAAGTCCACCAGGACGTCGCGCACATCGGTCTCGAGCGACAGGGCGTCGAGGGCGTCGTCGAGTTCGGCGTCCTCCGTCCGGAGCGCCAGGGCCGGTGGCGCGATGCCCCGGATGTCCTCGCGCTCGATCTTCGACTTGATCCACCAGTCGGGATCGTGTTGGCCGTCGATCCCGGGCAGCGGTTTGCCGTGGTAGGGGTTGCCCTCGAAGACTCCTCGGCGTTCGGCTTCGGCGATCTGCGCCCGCGCGTGGGCCGCGACGTCGGCGGCCTTGAGCAGCCGGCGTTCCTCGCGCTCCGACCGCACCTCGTCGGGGTCGAGCGACCCCCGCTCGATCTCCTGGTCGACGAGCTGCTGGTACCGGTAGCGCGCGGCCCGGCGGAGGCGGTCCATGCGTGCATCGACGTCGTTCATCGTCAGACCATGATGCCCCGCGCCCCCGACGGTTCGTCCAGCCCCGTCAGGACTTCTCTGAGACTTCTTCGATGGTCAGCGCCGCCTGGATGAGCGCCAGGTGCGACAGGCCCTGCGGGATGTTCCCCATGAAGTCCCCGTCGACGGCACTGAGCATCTCGCTGAACAGACCGACGTCGTTCGCCTGCGCCACCATGTCGTCCATCAGGTGCTTCGCGTCGTCGACGCGTCCGACGCAGGCCATCGCCGCAGCGAGCCAGAACGAGCACGCCACGAAGGGCGATTCCTCGTCCTGGATGCCGGAGTACCGGTACACGAGCGGGCCGTGCTGCAGCTGTTCCTCGATGGCCCGGATCGTGGACTCCATGCGGGGCCCGCGGTCGAACGCCGACATCGCGTGCAGCAGGATCGAGCAGTCGAGTGCATCGCTACCCGGGTACATGACGTAGTGGCCGAGCTCCTCGTTCCACCCGTTCTCGGCGACCCAGTCCTCGATGAGCTCGCGGTTCTCGATCCACTTGTCACGGGGGCCGTCGATCATCCCCGCGTCGTGCAGCTCGACCGCGGCGTCGAGCGCCTGCCAGCAGCCGATCTTGCTCGTCGTGTAGTGCTGCGTCTCCTGCAGCTCCCACATGCCCGAGTCTGCTTCCGGCCACCGGTGGCAGGCGTCGTCGGCCAGCCCCTGCAGCACCGACGCGGTCTTGCGGTCGAGCACGTTGCCGGCGCGGACGTACTGGCGCATGATCTCGAACACGTCGCCCCAGACGCCGAGCTGCAGCTGGTCGCCCGCCCGGTTGCCGATCGTGACCGGCCCGATGCCGTTCCAGCCGGGGACGTCGCGTTCCTCGACCGAGTCGCTCTTGGACCCGTCGAGTGCGTAGAAGATCGGCATCGTCTCGTCGTGCTCGGCGATCGTGCGCATCACCCACGAGACGGCCGCGTGGGTCTCCTCGCGCAGCCCGAAGCGGGTGAGTGCGTGCACCGTGTACGCCAGGTCGCGCACCCAGGCGAACCGGTAGTCCCAGTTCTTCCCGCCGGTGCGGTCCTCGGGCAGGCTCGTCGTCGGTGCCGCGGCGATCGCACCGGTGGGGGAGAAGATCAGGAGCTTCAGGGCGAGGGCGCTGCGCTGGACGGCATCCGACCACGGCCCGTCGTAGCTGAACTCCTTCGACCAGGTCGCCCAGTTCTCGATCGTGCGGTCGACCCCCTCGAGCGTGCGCTCCGGCTCGGGCAGGAAGATCGGTTCGTCGTACGTGCCGACGATCGTCAGGATCGACTTCGAGCCCTCGGCCGTCGAGAACCGGCCGGAGAACCGGGGTCCGTCGTCGTGGACAGGTTCGAAGCCCTGCTCGACGATCGCGATGGTGACGCCGTCGATCCCGATGACGGTGCCGTTCGCGGTGTCGAGGCGTCGGGGTTCCGCGGTGTTCAGGATCGTGCCGGGCACGACGGCCCACTCCATCTCGACGGAGCCCTGGACCCCCTGGACGCAGCGGCCGATCTCGGCCCACGGCAGACGTCCGGCGACACCGGTGACCATGGCGTCGGTCACGGTGGCGGTGCCGGACGGGGTGGTCCACGTCGTCACGAGCACGTTCGTCCCCGGCAGGTAGGCCCGGGACACCTCCGCCTGGTCGTCGACGGGTCGCAGGGCGACGTGTCCGCCGTGCTCGGCGTCGACGATGCTCGCGAACACCGGCGGCGAGTCCATCGACGGGATCGGCAGCCAGTCGATCCGGCCGTCGAGCGCGATGAGGGCGACGGTCCGCCCGTCACCGATCGCGCCGTAGGAGCGGAGCGGCACGTACCCGTTCGTCCGTTCCTCGTTCTCGGTCGCGTCGGGGGTGTCTCGCGTGCGCTCGGTCATGCGTCCAGCCTGCCCCGGCCCCGGCGGCGACCATCAGGCGGACGTACCCCTCGTGGAGAACGCGCGACGCGCCTCCCGCCTGTGGAGAACCGCCGGAGCACCACCGGCGCGCAGCCGACACGCCCACATGACTTGCGCACCCCGGGCGTGTCGCACTACCGTCGTCCTCCTGCCGATCAGGCAGACCGCCCGCCCCGGGCACACCGGAAGGACCGCGCATGCGCGCCGTGCAGCACAACGAGGAACGCGTCGAGCTCCAGCTCGCCGCGGCCGCCGTGCTGCCCGAGCAGCAGCGGTCCCTCCGCTATCCCGCGTAGGCACGCGACGTCCCACGACGCCTCGTGCCCACCCGGCCCGGGGCGTTCGTCAGCACCGCTTCCTTCCGTCCGCCACGTCCGGCGACGACCAGGAGGCCCGGCGTGCGACCGTCTCGGACCGTCACCTCGACCGTCACGAAAGCGAGACGACACCATGAAGAAGATCAACGACCGGTTGCTCAGCTGGGCCTCGATGCTCGAGGACAACACCGAGCAGCAGGCCCGCACGACCGCGCGCATGCCGTTCGTGTTCCCGCACCTGGCCCTCATGCCCGACGCACACCTGGGCCTCGGGGCCACCGTCGGGTCCGTCATCCCGACCCTCGGCGCGATCATGCCGGCGGCCGTCGGCGTGGACATCGGCTGCGGCATGATCGCGGTCCGCACGCAGTTCACCGCGAGCGACCTGCCGGCCGACCTGCAGGGTCTGCGCGAGCAGATCGAGCGCGCGATCCCGCTGTCGGCCGGTGCGTCGAACCGGAAGATCGTGGCGACCGCCGCACCCCGGATCGCGGAGCTCGAGGCGATGGCCGAGACCGCCGGGTTCGACCCCGACGGCGTGCACGGCGGCTGGCGCAACCAGCTCGGCACGCTCGGCTCCGGCAACCACTTCATCGAGGTCTCCCTCGACGAGCAGGACCGGGTCTGGCTCTTCCTGCACTCCGGGTCGCGGGGTGTCGGCAACAAGATCGCGCAGCGCCACATCAGGGTCGCCAAGAAGGCCATGGAGCGCTGGTGGATCCAGCTGGCGGACCCCGACCTGGCCTACCTGGTCGAGGGCACGCCGGAGTTCGACCGGTACATCGCCGAGCTGCGGTGGGCCCAGCACTTCGCCCTGCTCAACCGTGAGGAGATGATGGACCGCGTCGTCCGGCAGCTGTCCGAGGCCGTCGGCACGCCCGTCGACGAGCGCGAGCGGATCAACTGCCACCACAACTTCACGCAGCGTGAGACGCACTGGGGCAAGTCCGTGTGGGTCTCGCGCAAGGGTGCGATCCAGGCGAAGGCCGGTCAGCCGGGCCTGATCCCCGGGTCGATGGGCACGGCGTCGTACGTGGTCGAGGGGCTCGGCAACAAGCCGTCGCTCGAGTCGTCGCCGCACGGCGCCGGGCGGCTGTTCTCGCGGAGCGCTGCCCGGCGGACCTTCACCCACGAGCAGCTGCGCGAGGCGATGGTCGGCATCGAGTACCGGGACACCGACGCGTTCCTCGACGAGATCCCGGCCGCGTACAAGCCGATCGACCAGGTGATGGCGGACGCCGAGGACCTCGTGTCGATCCGGCACACCCTGCGCCAGGTCGTCAACGTGAAGGGCGACTGAGACGCGCCCACCGACGGACGGGAGGCCCGTGGCGGCACCGCCACGGGCCTCCCGTCCGCCACGTGGCGGACCGCACGGCCCGGCGCGCCCCGGACAGGACGGCGCGCGTCGGGCACGCTTGTCCGTGATGAGCGACACGGCGGAGCACGCAGCGAAGGAGACCGGACGACAGGTCCGGCGAGCGGCCGACAGCCGTTGGTTCGAGGTCACGGCACGCGCCGGGTTCGTCGGCAGTGGCATCGTCCACCTGCTGATCGGGTACCTGGCGATCCTGCTCGGCATCGGGAACGCGTCCTCGGGCGGTGAGACCGACCAGTCCGGTGCGCTGCAGCAGATCGCCGCCGTGCCCGGTGGGGTGTTCCTGCTCTGGCTGATCGCCGTCGGCACCGCCGCACTCACCGTGCGTCTGGTCGTCGAGGCGATCGTCGGCGGACGGTCCGACACCACCCGCGGCTGGCTCGCCCGGCTGAAGGACGTCGCGAAGGCCGTGGTCTACGGCGTGATCGCGTACTCGTCGGCCTCGTACGCGCTCGGCGCCGGGTCGAGCTCGAGCAGCTCGTCGCAGAGCGCCGCGGCGAAGACCCTCGCGACGCCGGGCGGGGTGTTCGTGCTGGTGCTGGCCGGGGCGGTCGCGGTCGCGGTCGGCATCGGCCTCGTGGTGATCGGCTGCCGTCGGTCGTTCCGGAAGCAGATCACGCGACCGTCGGGCCAACTCGACCGCGTGGTCACCGTCCTCGGCGTCGTCGGGTACGTCGGCAAGGGCATCGCCGTGGTGATCGTGGGCGTGCTCATCGCCGTCGCGGGGCTGCAGAGCGACCCCGACCAGGCCACCGGCCTCGACGCCGCGTTCGACGCCGTCCGGAGCATGCCCGGCGGGGTGTTCGTCCTCGTCGCGATCGGCATCGGGTTCCTGGCGTTCGGCGTCTACAGCTTCTTCCGCGCGCGCTTCGCCCGCCTCTGACCCGCTTCCGCGCCTGAGCGGGCGCGGACCCGCCCAGCGGTAGACGGGGTCGATGAGCACGAACGTCACCACCGGCCCCGCGACCGTCTTCGTCGACGCCCGAGCGGTCCTCGCCGAGAGCATCGTCTGGGACCCGTCCGCGCAGCTCCTCCGGTGGACCGACATCACCCTCGGCACCCTCAACACCGCTGGCGCCGACGGCACCGTCCGGTCGAGCGTGCCGCTGCCGCCCCCGCTGGCGAGCTTCCAGCCCCGCGCCTCCGGCGGGTTCGTCGCGGCCCTGGGCGACGCCGTCGTCGTGACGGACGAGCAGGGGGCCGTGGAGCGTGAGATCGCCCGCGTCACGCACAGCACCTCGGGCAACCGGTTCAACGAGGGCAAGTGCGACCCGTTCGGCCGGTTCCTGGTCGGCAGCATGAACGTGACCACCGGCGAACCCGACGCCGCGCTCTACTCGGTCGAGGCCGACGGCACCGTCCGGCTGCTCCGCGGCGGCTTCGGCGTGACGAACGGCATGGAGTGGTCGGAGGACGGCAGCACCATGTACGTCACCGACACCAGCGCCTCGACGGTCTTCCGGGGGTCGTACGGCCCGGACGGCGAGCTCGGCGAACTCGAGCCGTTCATCGTCGGCCACGCGCACGACGGCCTGGTCCGTGACGACGAGGGCTGCTTCTGGAGCGCGATCTACGGCGGTTCCCGCGTCGAGCGCTACGGTCCCGACGGCTCGCACCTGGAGACGGTGGAGCTCCCCGTCGCCAACCCGACGTCGGTGGCGTTCGGCGGCCCGGACATGTCGACGATGTTCGTCGGCACGGCCCGCGAGAACCTCACCGAGCAGGACCTGGAGCAGGCGCCGCCCTCCGGCGCCGTCTTCGCGGTGCCGACCACGGTGCACGGCTTCCCCGCGAACACCTTCAGCGGCTGACCACGGCGTCGCCGCCCGAGCGGACGGCGGCCGGGTATCCTGGGCGACCGCTCGACCGGAGGAGACCCACGTGGACGACGAACGCCAGGCACCCCGTCCGGACCCGGCCGGGGAGCTCGCCCAGGCCGAGGACGCCGACGTCACGGTGCAGGTCGACCGGGTCGCACTCGACGGCACCTACGTCCGGGTGAGTTCGATCGGTGAGCCGGGCGAGCGGGCCTTCGTGCTCGTCGCGGGTCTCGGAATCGCGTCGACCTACTACGAGCGGCTCGCGCCGCACCTCAACGAGAACGGACCGGTGCACGCGCTCGACCTGCCGGGCTTCGCGGGCGTCCCGCGGTTCCGTGGGACGGTCTCGATCGAGCGGTACGCCGACGCGGTCGAGCGGGTCATCGACGACCTCGGGCTCGAGGACCCGGTGCTCATCGGGCACTCGATGGGCACCCAGGTCGTCACCGAGGTCGCCGCTCGCCGTCCCGAGCTCTCCGACCTCGTGCTCATCAGCCCCGTGGTCGACTCGTCGGCGCGCACGGTGCGGCAGTCGGCGTTCCGGTTCCTGCGGTCGACGCTGCACGAGCCGGCCGCGGTCCGCTGGCACGGCATCACGGCGTACGCGCTGTGCGGCTGGCACTGGTTCCGCAAGGTCCTGCCGCGCATGATCGCGTTCCCGATCGAGGAGCGTGCCGCGCACGTGCAGGCCCGCACCCTGATCGTCCGCGGCGAGCACGACGCGATGGTGCCGCGCGACTGGGTCCGCCGGCTGGCGCGCGTGTTCCCGTACGCGGTCCTGCGCGAGGTCGTCGACGGTGCGCACTCGGTCATGCACGCCCAGGCCGACGCGGTCGCGCGGCTCGCGGTGGCGCACGTCGACCACCGGATCCCCGACCGCGGCGTGTCCTCGCTGCAGCGGGTGCGAGACGACTCGACGGCGTCGGACCTGGCCCGGCTCAGCCCGGGAGACGCCTGGTTGCTGGTCAAGTCGCGGTTCATCGAGCTCTTCGGGATGGCCCGGAACGACGACGAGACGCTCGAAGCCGCCAAGTCCGCGCACGCCGTCGCGATGGCGGACGGCGACGACCTGCCGGTCGACCCGGCGGACCGCCGGGCGGTCGTCGACGAGGTCGCGCCGGAGTCGAAGTAGCCAGCACCGTCGAAGCAGCGAGCCCCGTCGAGGCGGCGGGCGCCGCGGTGTGCGGGCGACCGCCTGGAGGCCCGGTGCCGGTCCGACGGACCGGCACCGGGCCTCCAGGGCGTCGCGACCACCGCGACGGGCGAGCGATCAGGCCGTGATGCGGCCCGGCAGCATGTCGGGCGTCAGCGAGTTCGCCTCGGCGAGCACCTTGCGGGCTTCGTCGGTCTTGTCCCACACGTTCCAGAGCAGCACACCCCGGACCGTGTCGTCGTCGTCCAGGTAGTAGACGACGCCGGTCACGGTGGGGTCCTGCCAGTCCTCGACCGTGCGGAGCTTCGCGCTGACCTGCCCCACGGCCTCGTACCCCATGTCGAAGACGTCGGAGTAGAACATCGGCGTGTGGTCGTAGGTCTCGTCGGCGTCGGCCAGGTTGCGGCCGGCCTGTCGACCCTGCTGCTGGGCGTTGTCGACGTGTTCCACCCGGCGTGTGCCGAGGATCCGGTCCGGGTACTCGGCGACGTCCCCGGCGGCGAACACGGAGTCGTCGTCGGTGAGCAGCGTCGAGGACACCACGATGCCGTCGCGGACGGTGAGTCCGGCGTC
Organism: Curtobacterium poinsettiae; assembly: GCF_047226435.1. Lineage (NCBI taxonomy): Bacteria > Bacillati > Actinomycetota > Actinomycetes > Micrococcales > Microbacteriaceae > Curtobacterium > Curtobacterium poinsettiae. Next base: position 339,431 of record NZ_CP178434.1, read on the forward strand.
GGCGGCGAGCTGCGTCGCGGGCTCGATGCCGAGCCCGGCGACGACCGCGTCGGCCTCGACCACGGAACCGTCGTCGAGCGTCAGTCGCACACCGTCGGCCGTCTCGGTGCCCTCGGACACCCGACGACCGGTGCGGAGCTCGACGCCGTGGTCGACGAAGCGCTGCTGGAACGCCCGTGCCAGGTCGTCGGGGAACATCCGTCCGCCGACGATCTCGTCCGGGTCGACCAGCGTGACGCGTGCGCCGTTCTGCACGATGCCCGCGGTGATCTCCTGGCCGATGTAGCCGCCACCGACGACGGCGACGTGCGCTCCGGCGTCGGCGAGCTCGCGCAGGCGGCGGTAGTCCGACGCGCTGCGGTAGTCGAGCACGCGTGCCGACGGGGACAGCCCCGGCAGCCCGCGGGGCTTCCCACCGGTCGCGAGCAGGAGCCGCTCGTAGCCATGGGTCGCACCGTCGGCCGTCGTGACGGTCTTCGCAGCACGGTCGATCGCCGTCACCGCGGTGCCCAGGACGAACTGCGCCCCGGTCTCCTCGGTGTGCAGGTCGACCTTGTCGTCCCAGCTGAAGTCCGGGTCGGTCCAGAGCTTCTTCGAGAGCGCGGGCCGGGCGTAGGGGCGGTCGACGTCCTCGCTGAGGATCCCGATCGACCCGTCGGTGTCGAGCTCGCGGATGCCGCGGGCGGCCGCGTCGGCGACCATCCCGCCGCCGACGATGAGGTAGCGGAAGTCGGTCATGACGCCTCCTGGTTGTGCTGTGGTGCCACGATCAGATCGTCGCGACCGAGCCGGAGTCGACCCGGTAGTTGGCGCCGTTCACGAAGCTGGCCAGGTCGGAGCACAGGAAGGCCACGACGTTGGCGACCTCTTCCGGCTCACCGCGCCGCTTGAGCTCCATGTACGGCCGCTCCTCGTCGAGGAAGCTGCCGATGGCCTCGTCGAACGATGTGCCGCGCTGCTTGGCCCGCTTGTCCATCATCGCGTCGGTCATCGGCGTGTGGATGAACGCGGGCGAGACCGTGTTCACCAGCAGGCCCTCGGAGGCGTAGGAGCGCGAGAGCCCCTTGGCGAACGAGAGCACCCCGGCCTTGGCAGCGCAGTAGGGCAGTTCGTCGTCGTACGGTTGCGAGGCGTCCTCGGACACCAGGTAGACGACGCGTCCCCAGCCGCCCTGTCGCAGGTCGCCGATGAACTCGCGGGTGATCCGCACCGGCCCCATCAGGTCGATGTCGATCGTCTCCGCCCAGCCGGCCTCGTCGATCTCGTGGAACATGCCCTGGGCGCCGGTGACGCCCGAGGACTGCACCAGGATGTCGATCTCGCCGACGGCGTCACGCACCTTGTCGTGCAGGGCGGCGAGGCTCTCGGCGCTCCGGACGTCGGCCGCGAACGCGTGCAGCTTGCCGAGGGGAGCCTCGAGCTGGTCCGCACTGGTGTCGAGACGGCTCTGGTCGATGTCGGTGACGACCACGGTCGCACCCTCTGCCAGCAGGATGCGCGCCGTGTTCCAGCCGATGCCGGAGTCACCGCCGAAGACGAGTGCGGTCTTGCCCTGGATACCGAGGTCCACCCGGGCCCCTACGCGTGCGCCGACGCGTCGGCGACGGCGGGCGTGGTGGCGGACGCCAGCGGGGTGCTGGGCGCGCGGTTCTCGGCGGAGACCATCCAGGCGAGCTGCTCGAGGCGCTCGATGAAGCCGTGGAGCAGGTCCGCGGTCGTCGGGTCTTCCTCGTCGACCTCGTCGTGGACGTCGCGCATGGTGCCGGTCGCCTGGTACAGCCGGAGCGTGACCTGGTCGATGGCGTCGTGCGTGGTGATCTCGCCCGAGGGGAACGCGTCGAGGTGGCTGCCCGCGGAGACGGTCGCCGAGCGGCCGTCCGGCACGAGGTACAGCGCGCGCATGCGCTCGGCGGTGTCGTCGGCGAACTCGCGAGCGGCGTCGACGATCTCGTCGAGCTGCAGGTGGAGGTCGCGGAAGTTGGTGCCCAGGATGTTCCAGTGGGCCTGCTTGCCCTGCAGGTGCAGGTCGATGAGGTCCACGAGGACCGCCTGGAGGTTCTTGGCCATCTTGTCCGAAGCGTGCATGGTTGTGGCTCCTTTCGCGTCGGTGTGACCGTTCCGGTCTACGCGGTGCCGCAGTGCACGTTCTCAGTGCGCTCGGAGGCAGCGTCCCCCGACGACAGTCGGAGGCCTCGGCGCGACGGTGCTCAGTGCGACGGCGCGGGGTCCACCTGGTCGACCGCCTGGCGCATCTGCTCCAGGAAACCGGCGACGACCCGGGCCTCGGACGCGGGGAGTCCCTCGGCGATCGACATCATCCGGCGGTGCATCACGCCGAGCGTGGCGCGGACCTCGTCGTCGGTCTCGGTCGTCGGCGTGATGACGAGGGCCCGGCGGTCGGTGGGGTGCGGATCGCGGCGGACGTGGTTCGACTTCACCAGGCGGTCGATCAGGATCGTCGTCGACGCGGACGAGATCTTGAGGTACGCCGCGAGGTCCTTGGGGCTCACGGACGTGCCGGAGCGCTGCGCCTGCAGCAGGAACCGTACGGCGAGCAGGTCGGTCTCACCCATGCCCATCGAGTCACGGGTCCGGCGGCGCATGGCGGTCTCGGCGGACCGGTACCGGCGCAGGGCGTTCAGCACGGCGACCCCGCGCTGGGTCGCGTCGTCGTCCGGGAACCAGTACCCGGACGCCTCGGTGATCTCCTGCGTGGACATGGCGTTCAGGGTAACCCGTCTCGTATCTCGGTCGTCTAGCGGACTCCCGGGTTCCGCCACGACCGGTGCGTCCGCACCGTCCGATGCGTTCGCAACGACCGTTGCGTCCGAACCACCGGACAGGAGGCCCGTGGCGGGGTCGCCACGGGCCTCCTGTCCGGTGGTTCGTCGCGTTACGCGGCTGCCTGCTCGTCCGTGCCGGCCGCGGCCTCGGCGAGCGCGGTGAGCGCGCCCTGCACGAGCGTCGTGACCTCGGCGTCCTCGCGCGGGTGGGTCTCGGCGAAACGGACGACCGACTGCGGGATGGCGACCTTGACGTCCTCCAGGACCTTCGCGCCGGCGATGCCGGCGACCTTGCGGGCGTCGTCGTGGGCCCAGACGCCGCCGTACTGGCCGAACGCCGAACCGATGGCGGCGAGCGGCTTGCCGGACAGCGGCGAGGCGCCGAACGGACGCGATGCCCAGTCGAGGGCGTTCTTCAGCACGGCGGGGATGGTGCCGTTGTACTCGGGGGTGACGAGCAGGACGGCGTCCGAGGCGGCGATCGCGTCGCGGAAGGCGACTGCCGGGGCGGGCGGGGTGTCACCGTCGATGTCCTCGTTGTAGAACGGCAGGTCGACGATGCCGTCGAAGGTGTGCAGCTCGATGCCCTCCGGCGCGTGGTGCGCGGCGGCCTCGGCGAGCTTGCGGTTGATGGAGTCGGCGCGCAGGCTGCCGACGAGGACGAGGACGTTCGTCATGGAGCTCCTTCTGTTGCGGGATGCTGTTGCGGGACGGAAAGGTGTCAGCAACAACCAATGCGATCGTAGGGGGCGCTATTCCCGGTCCGCTGAGTACGGTGGCGTCGTGACCACGCTTCGGACCCCGGCCAGCACGCCACGAACCACCGACCCGACCTGGTGGCGCGACGCCGTCGTGTACCAGGTCTACCCACGCAGCTTCGCCGACACGGACGGCGACGGACTCGGTGACGTCGCGGGCATCACGAGCCGGGTGCCGTACCTGGCATCGCTCGGCGTCGACGCGCTGTGGCTCTCCCCGTTCTTCCCGTCGCCCCTGGCCGACGGGGGCTACGACGTCGCCGACTACCGGGCCGTCGACCCGAAGCTCGGGTCCCTCGAGGACCTCGACGCGCTGCTCCGGGCCGCCCACGAGCACGACCTGAAGGTCATCGTCGACATCGTCCCGAACCACACCTCGGACCAGCACGAGTGGTTCCGGGCCGCGTTGGCGTCCGCGCCGGGTTCGCCCGAGCGGGCGCGGTACGTGTTCCGCGAAGGGTCCGGTACCTCCGGCGAACTGCCGCCGAGCGACTGGGTGTCGAACTTCGGCGGCAGCGCCTGGACCCGGGTGCCCGACGGGCAGTGGTACCTGCACCTGTTCGCCCCCGAGCAGCCGGACCTGGACTGGTCGAACCCCGAGGTCCGTGCCGACTTCGAGGACACCCTGCGCTTCTGGTCGGACCGCGGTGTCGACGGGTTCCGCGTGGACGTCGCGCACGGGCTGGCGAAGGACCTGTCGACCCCGTACCGGCCGTCGGACGAGCAGGACCTGCCGCTCGACGGCTCCGACCCGCTGTACGACCGTGACGAGGTGCACGAGATCTTCGCCACGTGGCGTCGGGTGCTCGACGAGTACGACCCGCCCCGCGCCGCGGTCGCCGAGGCCTGGGCTCCGGCACCCCGTCGCGTCCTGTACGCCCGGCCGACCGAGCTCGGGCAGGCCTTCAACTTCGACCTGCTCGAGGCCCCGTTCGAGCCCGATGCGTTCCGTCGGATCATCGAGCGGAACCTGGCCGCCTCGGAGCAGTCCGGCGCCTCGAGCACCTGGGTGCTCTCGAACCACGACGTCGTGCGGCACCCCACCCGCTACGGCCTGCCGGACGGCACGGACACCGATGCCTGGCTCATGACCGACGGCACGACGCCGGAGCTCGACCGCGCACGGGGGCTCCGCCGGGCACGAGCGGCCACCATGCTGATGCTCGCGCTGCCCGGGTCGTCGTACGTCTACCAGGGCGAGGAGCTCGGGTTGCACGAGGCCGCCGCGATCCCGCGCGACCTGCTGCAGGACCCGAAGTGGCTCCGCACCGGGCACACCGTGAAGGGCCGCGACGGCTGCCGGGTGCCGATCCCGTGGGCGCGTTCCGGGCCGTCGTTCGGCTTCGGGGACGCCGCGCCGCACCTGCCGCAGCCGCAGGACTTCGGGGAGTCCTCGGTCGAGGCCGAGGACGGCGACCCCGAGTCCACCCTGTCGCTGTACCGCGAGGCGCTCGCCGCCCGCCGTCGCCTGCAGCAGGGGGAGGCCCTGACGTGGCTGGAGTCCGGCTCCGAGGTCGTCGCGTTCGCACGGAACGACGGGTGGCGGTCGGTGACGAACTTCGGCACGGCCCCGGTGCCCCTGCCCGACGGCACGGTCGTCGCCGCGTCCGGGCCGCTCGACGGGGTCGCGCCGGGACTGCTGCCGGGTGAGACGACGGTGTGGCTGGCCTGAGCGGTCCGGTTGCGCCGTTCTTCCTCCACAGCCCGGAGGCCCGTGGGGGCGTTCCACAGATCATCCCGCCGCCGCCCGGGGGTGACGTCCCGGTCGCGAGCATCGGGGCATGACAGATCCCAGTGCTCCTGCTCCAGCTCCTGCCCCTGATCGCCGGTCGCGCCGGTCGTTCCGGTCGCTCCGCTCGCGGGTCGTCCGCCGTGTCGCCGCGGCCTGCGCCACGGTGACCGCGCTCGGCGTGCTCGCGGCGCCCGCCGTCCTGCCGTCCGGGTCGAGCGCCGCGGCCCTCGACTTCCCGTACGTCAACCAGTTCTCCAGCGCGTCCGGCGGCGCCCTGCACGGTGACGCCGCGGTGTCCGGCGGGCGGCTGCGGCTCACCGACGACGTCCTGAACCAGGCGGGAGCGTGGTCGACGAACGACACGTTCCCGTCCGACACCGGACTCGAGATCGAGTTCACCTACGCCATGTACACCGCGAAGGACGACCCCGGGGCCGACGGGCTGCTGCTGTACCTGGCCGACGGGGCCGCAGCACAGGGCGTCGGGTCCTTCGGTGCCGGCCTCGGGTACGCCTGCCGCAAGGAAGCGACCGAGGGCGGCGGGCGGCAGTGCGACCTGCCCGGCGTGCCCGGGGGCTTCGCTGCCGTCGCGATCGACCACTACGGCAACTTCTCGTCGCGCATCAACGGCTCCGGTCCGGGAGCGCAGCCCGACCACGTCGTGGTCCGCGGCTCGGGCAACGGGACAGAGGGGTACCGGTACGTCGCCGGTGCGACCGCTCCCGGTGGCACGGTGACCTCCGGCTCGACGCCCCGCACGGTCCGCATCACCCTGCTGCCCGACGACGACGGCGGGCTCTCCGTCACGGTCCGGCTGCAGGCCGGCTCGACCATGCGCACCGTCCTCGACTCGGTCCCGCTGCACGGCGACGGCCAGGCTCCGTTGCCCAGCACGCTGCGCCTGGGGTTCGCGGGGGCCACGGGCAGCCACGTCGACAAGCACGAGGTCGACGCGCTCCGGGTCTGGAAGCCCGCCGACCTGTCCGTCGAGCACGACCTGCCCACGACCGTGACGGCCGGTGAGTCGCTCCGCTACACCGTGACGGCGCGCAACCCCGGCCCGAACGCCGCCGACCCGAGCCCACTGCAGGTCGACGTGCCCGACGGCGTCGAGGACGTCACCTGGACCTGCACCGCCGCCGAGGGTTCCGCCTGCGCAACCGGGTCGGGCACCGGGGACGTCGCGACCGACCTGTCCCTGCCCCGAGGGGGTTCGGCCGTCGTCACGGTCGAGGGCCGGGTGGCCGAGGGCACGTCCGGAACACTGGAGAGCGTGGCGACGATCGCCCCGCCGACCTCGTTGTCCGACACGAACGAGGCCGACAACACCTCGCGAGCGAGCACGACGGCGACGGCACCGGTCGTCGCGGCACACGTCGAGACCGACAAGTCGGTGTCGCCGTCGACCGTCCAGCCCGGCGACGAGGTCGAGTACCTCGTCACCGCCCGGAACCGGGGCCCGTCGGTGGCGCAGCAGGTCGGTGCGGTCGACGACCTGCCCGAGGCGATGCGGTTCGTGGGCTCCGACGACGGGTGCACCGCCGAGGGCCAGCGGGTGACCTGCAGCTCCGACGTGTCGCTGGACGTGGGCGAGACCCTGGACTTCCGGATCCGTGCCGCGCTCGATCCCGCGTACCGGGGCGACGGCTCCGACGTCGTGAACGTGGCCACCGCGACGTCGCCGACCGACCCGGACGGTGGTGACCCGTCCACCGGCGTCGCGATCGTCGTCGGCCCGGACGACGAGGCGCCGGAGCCGAGCCCTTCGCCCACCACCGGTCCGGTGCCGACGACCGGCCCCGCCACGGACGACGGGGACGGTGACGCCGGTGGTGACGGCCCCGCGCCGGACGGTCGCGACGACGGGGACAGCGGCGCCGGTGACCCCGCGGCCGGTCGTGGTCCGGGTGCCCCCGTCGGAGCCCTCGCCTACACGGGCGCCGAAGGACTCGGCCTCGCCGCGGCGCTCGCCGCAGTGGCCGCCGCGGTGGGCTCCGTGTGCTGGTGGCTCGCCCGACGTCGTGTCCGGCTGGGCGCCCCGGACGACGACCCGCAGCAGCCCTGACACCACGGGGACGGCACCGCAGGACGGTGTCGTCCCCGTGCAGGGGGGTGTGGACGTCCACAGGGGGTCGAGTCCGCTCCGGTCGGGCGCTCACCACACCGGCGGTAGGATCGGATCCACGATCCGCATGCCCGAAAGAGGTCTCGTGTCCGACACCGTGGACGACGCCACCACCGTGGAAGAAGCGACCCAGCGCGCGCGGTACTGGCCGATCCCGATCCTCCGAGCGGTCCCCGCTGCGATCGTCGCGATGGTGATCACCTTCTCGACCAACCACGCCGCGGGCTACGGCCTGCTGCTCTTCGGCGGCTTCGCCCTGGTCGAGGGCCTCGTGCTCCTGTTCGCCGGGATCTCCCGACTGCCCCTCGACGGTCGTTCGCGTCGCACGACCCTGCTGCAGGCCGTCATCACCCTGCTCGCCGCCGTCGCCGCGATCGCGTGCAACGGCTTCGGGCTGCCGGCCTTCATCACGGTCATCGTCGCGTTCGCGGTGCTGACCGGAGCCCTCGAGCTGTCGCAGGGGCTCCGGGCCCGGCGGCGTTCGCCCTTCGCCCGCGACTGGACCACGATCGGCGGCCTCACGCTGCTGCTCGCGGTCGCCTTCCTCGTCACCCCGCCGGACTACTCCCAGCAGCTCGGTGGCGTGGAGAAGGTCACCGGCACCCTCGACGCCTCGATCGTGCTCGTCGGCCTGCTCGGCGCGTACCTCGCCATCACGGCCGTCTTCCACGTGATCGCCGGCCTCTCGCACAAGTGGGGCACGGCCACGCCGGCCGTCGCCCCGGACGGAGCACCACACGCATGACCACCCCCAGCCGTCGTGACCGTCTGCGCCCGGTCGAGCTCCTCGGGATCTCCGCGATCATCGCGGTGTTCACCGGGCTCGTCGTGCTGTTCTCGACGCGGGAACTGCAGCTGGCCGTGATCTTCCTCGGCGTCGCGTTCATCGTGGTGGTCGTCGTGCTCGCGATGCTGCAGCTCGCCTCGTCGAGTGACCAGGACGACAACGACATGCTCGGCGGACACAAGACGCCGGCCGAGGGCGACGGCGACGACTTCCACTGACGGCAGGCGGTTGCCGCAGCGGTGACCGCCCTCTGACGTCTCCGAGCGGACACGCCCGAGATCACGAATCCGCCACGGTCCTGTCAGGATCGCGGGTCCTGCCGACACCTCTGAGTGAAGGAGGTGGGATGTGGACGTGACGACCGGCACCGACACGGACGAAGGACTCGTCCGTGCAATGGCACAGGGAGACACCGGCGCGCTTGCCCGCGCGTTCGACCGGTACGCCGCCACCCTCACCCGCTACGCGTGGGCGCTCGTCGACGACCGGTCCGACGTCGAGGAGATCGTGCAGGACGCGTTCCTGACGCTCTGGCAGCGCGCCGCGACCCTCGAGCTGCCGGCGGACACGGTGCTGCCGTGGCTGCTCGTCGTGTGCCGCAACCACGCCTTCAACACCGGGCGCAAGCAGGCCCGGCGCCGCACGGACGAGCTCCCGGAGCACCTCGCCTCGCCCGCCGACCACGACGAGGCCCGCGAGACCCTGCGCTGGGTCCGCGCCGAGATCGCCGCGCTCCCGGACCTCGACCGCCGCATCTGCGAGCTCTGCCTGCTCGAGGGGCACTCGTACGCCGAGGCCGCCGAACTCCTCGGACTCACGGTCGGCGCGGTCACCCAGCGGGTGTCCCGCAACCGTCGACGACTCAAGAAGGTGGTGATGCACGATGAACACTGAGCCTCCGCAGGGAGACGACCTGCAGCGCATGCTCGTCTCGATGAAGCAGAACGTCCTCGAGCGTGCCACCCCGCTCCCAAAGCGTCGTCGTGGCCGGTCCGGGATCGTCATCGGTGTCGTCGCGCTGCTCGCCGTCGGCACCGCGACCGGCGCCGTCGCCCTGACGCTGTCGCAGCAGAACGCCGACCCGGTCGCCGCTCCCACCCAGACCCGGCAGCCCGAGCCCGCGCCGTCCTCCACGACGCCGAGCTCCGCCCCGATCACGGGTGCCCCCGTCCCGAAGCCCACCCCGACGTCGACACCGACCCCCGCAGCGGCGACCATCCCCACGGACTGTCGCGCGCTGGTCCCCGCCGAGGACTACGACCGCTTCTTCGGTGACACCCCGCTGACGCAGGCCGACCCGCCGTCGGGTACCGATCGAGTGCCGGACGGTCAGGACCCGGCGGGCACCCAGTCGAAGGTCTCCTGCTCGTGGCGTGACCCGCGTGCGGACGTGTCCGGGATCGAGGTCCGGGCCGGGACCGCCACCGAGGCGACCATCCAGCGGGAGATCGAGGAGTTCCCCGCGTACGACGGCGGCGGGACCTGCACGGAGCGTGACGGCGGAACCTTCTGCCAGTCCCGCGGGATCGTCGAGCCGTACGGCGTCGAGAAGGCCTACACGTACTTCGCCCGCGGTGACACCTGGATCACCATCGAACAGACCAACGTCCCGACCGACGGGCTCCTGCCCGCCCTCATCGCGACGTTCTGGGGGGACTGACGGCCCGGAGGCACGTGGCGGACCCGACCCGTGCCTCCAGTCCGTCGGTGGTCAGATCGTGAGCAGGAACGGTCGCCTCGCGCACCGCGACGCGACCGTTCCTGCTCACGAAGCACACCGAGCGCGCCCAGCGTCACCCCACCCGCGCCGCCACGATGTCGCGCGCCAGCGTCCGGACCGCGCGGCTCGGCTCCGGGGACGTCCGGACCGCCAGGCCGATGCGGAGCGGGTCGACCTCGTCCTCCAGGTCGAGCACCGCCCCGTCGTACCGCACGCCCGAGTCCGGCACGACCCCGACGCCGAGCCCGGCCGAGGCGAACCGGATCACGGCGGGCATGTCGTTCATCTCCGCGACGATGCGCCGACGGATGCCGAGTCGCTCGAGTGCTCCGTCGAGGATGATCCGGTTGCCGAACCCGTGTGCCGTGTCGACGAAGGGCTCGTCGGCGAGTTCGGCCAGCGACACCGACGACCGGCCGGCGAGCGGGTGGTCCGACGCGGTGAACACCCGGAACGGCATCTCCCGCAACGGCTCCACGACGACGCCGGCGGGCACGGTGGGCAGGCCCGTGTAGGCGATGTCGAGCCGCCCGGCGACCAGGTCCTGCACGAGCCCGGTCGTCCCCGACGGCGAGGTCATCAGTTCGACGGCGACGAGCGGGTGCTGGCGTCGGAACCGCTGCAGGACGCCCGTCAGGTCGACGATGTCCATGCTCGTGAAGATGCCCAGCCGCACCCGTCCTCGCAGGTCGGCGTCGTCGGCGGTGGCCAGGTCGCGCATCCGGTCCAGGGACTCGAGCACCGCACGGGCGTGGGGGAGCAGGTCCTCGCCGGCGGGTGTCAGGACGAGCTGTCGGCCGGTGCGGTCGAACAGCCGCACGCCGAAGCTGCGCTCGAGCGAGGCGATGCCCGCGGACACCGTTGACTGCGCGGCCCAGAGCCGTTCGGCGGCGCGGGTGACACTGCCCTCGGCGGCGACGGTGACGAACTGTTCGAGCAGCCGGGTCTCCATCGTCTGAGTATCGAGCAGATCGATCACTGACATCAAGGGCATCCGTTGGACTCGATGCACCGCGCACGCGATCATCAGAGCATGTCAACCGTCACCGAGACCCCGACGGGTACCGTCCCCGCCACCAGCGCCGCGCCCGCATCGGCGAGCGACCGCGTCGTCGCGCCGCGCGGACGCCGTGTCCACACCCGTCGGCGTCACGGCTTCGGCTTCTGGGTCGTCGCGTTCGCGTTCCTCGCGGTGATGGCCTTCGCGACCGTCCCCGCGCCGCTCTACGTCATCTACCAGGCCCGCGACGGGTTCCCGACGTTCACCACGACGGTGATCTTCGCCGCGTACGGGGTGGGGGTCGTCGGGTCGCTGTACCTGGCGGGGCACCTCAGTGACGTGCACGGGCGGCGGCCACTCATCCTGGTGTCGATCGCGCTCGAGCTCGTCGCCGCCGTGCTGTTCCTGCTCTGGAACGACGTCACCGGCCTCATCGTCGCCCGGCTCGTGACCGGCCTCGGCGTCGGGACGCTGACGGCGACCGCGACGGCGCACCTCGGTGAACTCCGGGTCCGGGCGACCGGGTCGAGCGACTCCGCGAAGGGTGCGAGCGTCGCCGCTGGGGCCGTGAACCTCGGTGGGCTGTCGCTCGGCGCCCTGGTCGGTGGAGCCCTCGCCGAGTTCGTCGGGCAGCCGCTCATGGTCCCCTACGTGGTGTTCGTCATCGCGCTGGCGGTCGCGTTCGTGCTGGTGCTCGCCGCACCGGAGACGGTCGACCGCCCCGAGCAGCCCGTGGCCTACCGACCGCAGCGCATGCAGGCTCCCGAGGGGCAGGGTGCCGCGTTCTGGGCCGCCGGGGCAGCCGCCTTCGCCGCACTCGCCGTGCAGGGGCTCTTCACCTCGGTCGCGCCGAGCTTCCTCGGTACCACCTTCCACGTCACCGACCGCCTAGCCGCCGGCGCCACGACCTTCGGGGTCTTCGCCGCGAGCGCGTTGTCGCAGATCGTCTTCGCCCGACTGTCGCAGCGGGCGCAGATCCGGCTCGGCATGGTGCTGCTGGTCGTCGGGCTGGTCGTCCTGGCCGTCGCCGCGGTGCTGCTGCAGGTCGCCGGGTTCATCGGCGGCGGGGTCGTCGCGGGTGCCGGCGTCGGCCTGCTGTTCCGTGCCGCGATCGGCAGTGCCGCAGCACTCGTCGGACCGGAGCGTCGGGGTGGCGTGCTCGCAGCCACGTTCCTCATCGCGTACGCCGGGCTCACCGTGCCGGTCGTGGCCGTCGGGGCAGCGCTGCTGGTGATCCCGACGCTGCCCGTCCTGATCGGGTACGTGGTGCTCGTCGCCGTCCTGGCCGTCGTCGCCGGCACCCGGCTGGCCGCGCGCGCCTGACGGCGGGCGGGCTTGGCGTCCGCCTCCCGCACCCGGAACCGGGTTCCGTCCTCCGTGAGCCGGCCTGGAGGCGCGACCCACCTCCGGCATACTGGGCGCGTGTCCCAGAACCGCAACCGTCCCGTGATCACGGGGATCGCGGCCGTGGTGGCCGCGGGTCTCCTCGCCGGCGGGCTGTTCCTGACGGCACGGCAGGGCGCGGACGACCCGACCATCGACGTCGGCTCGGCCGCGCGGACGCCGAGCGACGCGTCGACCGCCACCGGCGACGGCACCGTCACGATCACCCGCACGGGGCCGGACCTGCCCGGGTCCGCCGCCCTGGCGCGGTGCGACAGCACCACCCAGGCCGCGGTCGCGCAGTACGAGACCCAGGCCCTGGGCCGCGTCACCCTGCAGTGCGGCACCGCGGCCCAGGGGTACGAGCACATCCGGGTGCGCCACACCGCTGACTGGCGCGACGTCGTCACCGGGCACGGCTCGCGCGACTGGGACGACGCCATGCTCACGGCGGTGCAGACCGCGCTCGAGGACCCCCGCCCCGGGTTCCCGCTCGACGCCGGCGACGGCAAGGTCTGCTACGCCGCACCCGTCCGGTTCGACGACGGTTCGCGCCCCGACGACGAGCCCTGGGTGAAGGTGATCGTCTCGGCCACCACCGACCGGGTGATCACGGCGTACCCCACGCGCACCGACGACTGCTGACCCGGCACCCGCGGACACCCGTTCTGCGACAGACCACGCGTCGATCACCTGGTGGATCGTCGCGGAACCGGGGCGCTGACGCCCGCACGCCCGAGCGCGGGACCCTACGCGTGCACCTCGTACTCGTGCCGCCGGTGCGACACCGGCTCCAACTGGAAGGTCGAGTGCTCCACCGGCACGTCGAAGTGCTCCGCCACACACCGCTGCAGCTCGTCGAGGATCGCGGGGGCGTGCGCCGTCGAGAAGCAGTGGTCGTCCACGACCACGTGCGCGGTCAGGTTCGGTACCCCGGTCGCCACGAGCGTCGCGTGCAGGTCGTGCACCGCGATGACGTGGTCGAGCTCGAGGATGTGGCCGCGCACGTCGTCGAGGTCGAGCCCCGGCGGCGTCGACTCGAGCAGCACGTTCGCGGTCTCACGCAGCAGCCGGATCGCCCGCGGCAGGATGAGCAGACCGATCAGGATCGCGGCGACGGAGTCCGCACGCTCCCACCCGGTCAGCATGAGCACGATCGCCGCGATGATGACGGCGACCGACCCGAGTGTGTCGTTGAGGACCTCGAGCCGGGCGGCCCGCGAGGTGAACCCCTCGCCCGATGCCCGCAGCAGCACCGCGTAGGCCACCAGGTTGCCGACGAGGCCGACGATGCCGAACACGAGCAGCGGCCCGGAGTGGATCTCCTCCGGCACGACGAGCCGCTGGGCCGCCGAGATGATCACGTAGACCCCGACGGCGAGCAGGATGGCGGCCTGTGCGGTGGCCCCGAGGACCTCGGCCCGCTGGAAGCCCCAGGTGCGCTGCGCGGTCGGGGACCGGCGGGCGAGCCGCGTCGCGACGAGCCCGATGCCGAGTCCGCCGGTGTCGACGACCATGTGCCCGGCGTCGACGAGCAGCGCGAGCGAACCGGTGACCACGGCGCCGACGACCTCGGCCAGCAGGATGCCCGCCGAGATGCAGAACGCGATGAGCAGGGCGCGCTCCGAGGCGTGCCCGACGCCGTGCCCGTGGTCGTGTCCCATGTGCGACATCGTAGGGATCCGCACCGACGACATGCCAGGATCGAACCGTGAGCCGGTCGCGCTGCGCCTGGTCCCCACGCGTGTGACGGTCCGAGCGCTGGGACGTGAGGTGACCGGGCTCGCAGGCTCGCCCGGCGCGGCCCGCGCAACGCTGGCGCGTTGCCGTTGAGCGGCCCGCGCCCGGCCCTGATCGCACCGCGTGTGACGCTCGTGGAACGATTCGATGACGAAGCCGACCTGCAGCGCGTGTCCCTGGTGCTCGCGGCACCGGTGGTCGGCACGCTGTACCGGTACGAGGGGGCGTTCCGGTACGAGATCGCGCCGGACACAGAACGGGGATGAGATGAGCGACCAGAAGGGCCGCGTCGTGATCGCGGGAGCGAGCGGCTTCGTGGGGCAGTACCTGCGGGACGCCTTCACGGAAGAGGGCTACCAGGTCGTCACGATCGGGCGGACCGGCGACGCCGTGTGGGGCAACACCATGCGCATCCGGGAACTCGTCGACGGCGCCGCCATCGTCGTGAACATGGCGGGCAAGAGCGTCAACTGCCGGTACGGCCGACGCAACCGCGCCGAGATCATGCGCTCGCGGGTGGACACCACGCTCGAGCTCGCCGAGGCCATCCGGACGTCCGAGCACCCGACGCCGCTGTGGTTGAACGCCTCGACCGCGACGATCTACCGGCACGCCGACGACCGCCCGCAGGACGAAGCGACGGGGGAGATCGGCGAGGGGTTCTCGGTCTCGGTGGCGCGCGCGTGGGAGGACGCCTTCTTCGGCGCCGACCTGCCCGGCACCCGTCGTGTGGCACTCCGGATGGCGATCGTGTTCGGCGACGGCAGCGCCCTGCTGCCGCTCCTCCGGCTCGCCCAGGCCGGCCTCGGTGGGCCGCAGTACGACGGGCCGTGGGTGCCGACCCGATCCCGGCTCCGCGCCGGCACCTACCACCACCACCGGCCCACCCACGGTCAGCAGCGGTTCAGCTGGGTGCACATCGCCGACGTCCTCGGGTCGATCCGGTTCCTCCGCGACCACCCGGAGATCGAGGGGCCGGTGAACGTGTCGAGCCCGAACCCGTCCGACAACCGAACCGTCATGGCGACCATCCGCGACGCCGTCGGGCGCCGGTTCGGGGTGCCGACGTTCCGGTGGATGCTCGAGCTCGGGTCGTTCGTGATCCGCACCGAGACCGAACTCGTGCTGAAGAGCCGGTGGGTGGTGCCGACCCGGCTGACCGAGGCCGGCTACGAGTTCCGCTACCCGCACCTGCGTGGGGCGCTCGCCGGGATCATCGCGGAGCGTCGCCAGCACCGGGGCTGAGCACCGGAACCGGGACCCCGTCGATCGGGGCCGGGGCCGGTGCCGGGGCCGCGGCTGGCGCCGGGTACGCTCCCGGCCGTGGCCCGCGGGCCGGGCGCGACGACCACAGCACGGCGGCCACGACGACCGCGCCGGCGAGCACCTCGACCAGGTCGGGCACCTCGCCGAAGGCCGCCCACGACGCGAGCACCCCGACCACCGGCACGAGCATCGAGAACGGTGCGACCGTGCTCGACGGGTAGGCCGCCAGCAGCCGTGACCAGATGCCGTAGCCCACCAGGGTGGCGACGACCACGATGTACAACAGGCCCAGGTCAGCGGGCAGCGCGGCCGCCGTGAACGCCGAACCGAGTGCGGTGCCGATGCGGTCCGGCCCCTCGACCACGAGCGACAGCACAACCATCGGGACCGGTGGCACGACGGACCACCACAGGGTCAGGTGCAGCGGGTTCGCGGCTCCCGCTCGTCGGGTCGCGACGTTGCCGATCGCCCACCCGAGCGCACCGCACAGCGCGAGCACGACGGGCAGCAGCGCGGCGGTCTGCGAGCGGTGCAGGGCGATCGCGGCGAGGGCGGCCACGGCGACGGTGACCCCGACGACCTGCCGTCCGGTCAGCCGCTCGCGCAGGAACACCCCGGCCAGCACCACCGTGAACGGCGCGGAGGCCTGCAGCACCAGCGAGGCGAGCCCCGACGGCATGCCGGACGCCATGCTGAGGTACAGGAACGAGAACTGCAGCACCCCGAGCCCCAGGCCGACGAGCAGCAGTCGCCCGAACGGGATCCGGGGCCGCGGCACGAACAGCAGCGTCGGGACCGCCAGGATCGTGAACCGCAGCGCTGCGAGCAGGAACGGCGGGAAGTGCTCGAGCGCGAGTGCCGTCGCGGGGAAGTTCAGTCCCCAGACCACGGCGACGACGACGGCGAGGAGGCGGTCTCGGGCGGTCATGCTCCTCATCGTCCCGGGCACGACGTTGTAGGTCCATCGAAACCTTCGCGAACCACGATGTAGGGTCCCTGCATGGTCGACTTCGACGTGCAGCTGCTGGCGGTCCTGCGGGAGCTCGCCGAGCGGGGGAGTGTCACCGCCGTCGCCGAGGCCACCCACCGCACACCGAGCGCCGTCTCCCAGCAGCTGCAGACCCTGCAACGGCAGGTCGGGGTCCCGCTGGTCGAACGCGTCGGCCGCGGGGTCCGGCTGACCCCGCACGGCGAGGTGCTCGCCGGCCTGGCGTCCGGGGTCGCGATCGCCATCGCGCGGGTGGACGCCGCCTGGCAGGAGCACCTGGGCGGGACGACCGGACCGGTGTCGCTGGCGATCTTCCCGTCGGCGGCGGAACTGCTGCTGCCCGGCGTGCTCACCCGGATGCAGGCGCACCCGGGCATCGCGTTGACCCTGGTCGACGTGGACGTCAGCGAGGGAGACTTCGCACCGCTCGCGGCGGACCACGACGTGGTCGTCGGGCACCGGTCGGACGGCGTCCGACCGGCCGACCAAGGATCGGTGGAGACCGTCCCGCTGCTCAGGGAGCCCCTCGACGTGGCCCTGCCACCAGGCCACGCCCTGGCCGGCCGCGCGCGCGTGGGCATCGACGAGGTCGTCGGGGAGACGTGGATCGGCGTCCCGGAGGGGTACCCGATCGACCGGGTCCTGCACGCCATGGCCGCGGCGACGGACACCCCGCCGAGCGTCGCGTTCCGCACGATCCACCTGCCGCTCATCGAGAACCTGGTGGCCGCCGGGCACGGCATCGCGCTCGTCCCGCGGTACACGACGGGCACGCGGGCCGCCGGGCGCTTCCACCTGGCGGAACTCGCCGACGTCCGTGCCGGACGCCGCATCGAGGCCCTGGTACGCCCCGACCGTGCCGTCCGTCCCGTGGTGCGCACCGTCCTGGAGGCGCTGGTCGCCGTCGCCCTGGACGTCACCACCTGAGACGGTGGCGCCCACTGCCGGGCGCACGCCGCGCCTCCAGGCCGCCTGTCAGCGCACCTGGAACGTCAGCGAACCTGGAACGTCAGCGCACCTGGAACGGCGTGCCGAGCGGCAGGCGCTCCGCCAGCGCGGTGATGTCGGCGTTGTGCATGCGGATGCAGCCGTGCGAGGCGGCGGTGCCGATGCTCGACGTGTCGTCGGTGCCGTGCAGCCCGATCTGTCCGGGGCCGCCGCCGAACGAGTTGAGCACGTCCGAGAACGCCGTCGTGCCGTACGCGTACGGGCCGTAGCCCTCGTTCGTCGGCGCGAGCAGCTCGGTCAGGGCGAACCGACCGGTCGGCGACGGGGTGCCACCGGTGCCGGTGGCGACGGGGTAGCTGTCGACGACCTTGCCGGCCTTGTACAGGTCGAGGGTGTTCGTCGAACGGGTGACGACGATCGCGTACGGGTCCTCGGACAGGGTGACGGCGCTGGTCGGCACCCAGCCCGTGCTGCCGTTCGGGCGCTGTGCGAGCTGCACCTCGGCCCAGCCGTCCTGCTGGTCGACGACCCGGAGGACGAGCGGGGCTCCGGACGCCTGCGGGTTCTCGAGGGTCTGCGTCGCCGTGCCACCCGCGCTCGCGCTGACCGGGACGGACGCGCCCGTGGCGGCAGCGACCGTGGTGCTGGTCGGGGCGTCGATCCCGTCGACCGGTGCTGCCGAACGGGTCGGCTTCGGCGTCGTCGGGGTGGGGGTCGGTGCGGCGGCGGACCGCGTCGGGGTCGGGGCGGGTGCGGCTGACAGGGGGCCGAGCGCGACGAACGCGACGGCCCCCGCACAGACGACGGCCACGGCGGCGGCGATCACAGTCGCACGCCGCCGTGGCTCGGTCGGGAGGATCGGCAAGATCAGCCCGTGAAGGTCGCCGTTCCGGGCACCGGGACGGCAACCGGAGCCGTGCCCGGGTCACCGGCGGCGGCCGGGTCGGCGATGAAGGAGCCGTCGGCCGAAGCGGTCTGGCTCGAGGATCGGCCTTCGAGCGTGGCGGTGTACGCGCCGGCGCTCACGGCACCCTCGGGCAGGACCACCACGACGACGACGTCGCCCTCATCGTCCGCCACCGAAGCATTGGTGCGGATCGAGTAGGTCTCGCCGCCCTGCGTGACGGTCGCCGCGACGGACTCGTTCGGTGCGAAGCCTGCACCCGTCACCTGGAATCCGGTGAGGGTCTGCGAAACGCGCAAGGACGTCGGCGCGTCGGCGGTCGCGGTGGGCTGCGGCGTGAAGTACGTCGTGGTGTCGTCGACGCGGAGCGCGGAGATCGAACCGCTGGCGTCGGCGGCGAGGGCCTGGCCGTTGACCTCGAGCGGCGAGGCGAGGCTCTTCAGCTCGGTGCCGGGCACCTCGGCGGTCGGAGCCGGAGCGCCGTTCACGGTCGGGGCCGGGGTGGGCTGGTCGGTCGGGGCCGGCGTCTCGGTGGGCTCGGTCGGCGGAGTGGTGATCTCGCCGGCGATGTCGAGGCCGACGTACACGACGTAGCCGACGACCTCGGCGTCCGCGTCACGCAGGTCGGCGGCGAGCTCGGCCGACGACTCGACGTCACCGGTGGAGGGGTCGATCCAGTTCTTGGTGCCGTCGACGCTCGCGCCGCCATCCGTGACGGGCTCGTCGGTGGCGAAGACCACGGACTGCGCGGTGGAGTCGCCGCCTGCCTGCACGGCGAGACCGAACGACGTCGCCCCGGTCGTCGTCATGCTGATGCCGGAAGCGAGGGCCGGGACGGCGCTCGGGGCCACGGGCTTGTTCAGGCCACGGATCAGTGCAACGGCTTCGCCCTCGGAGACCGACAGGCCGTCCTCGTCGATCGTGGCGTGGTCGGTGATCGTGCCACCGCCGCCCACGTCGGTGATGTCCGCCCAGTACCACTGGTCGGTCAGCGGGAACGTGCCGGTCGGCGCGGCCGTGAAGTCGTCGGCCGAGTCGGTCCAGGTGACGATGGCCGAAGCGGAGCCGTCCGTCGACAGGGCGGTCGAGACCGTCGGGACGAGGGCGGCGGAGACGCCGAGCACGGTGGCGCCGACGGCGGCCGCGGTGATGCGAGAACGAAGCACGGTGTGGAGATCCATCCGGTCAGTGGACAGGGTGCATCCACTGCGACGCCCCCCGTGCTGAGATGTACTCAGCAGCTCCAACCTATCGAACCGCTCAGGTTTCCGCATCCCCCAGCTCGCGCCGCCGCGCTCAGACGTCGAGGTGGTCGACCAGCTCGTCCGCCAGGCCCGTGTAGGTCGCCGGCGTCAGGTTGGTCAGCCGGGCCTTCGCGCCGTCCGAGATGTCCAGGCGGTTCACGAAGACGATCAGGTCCTGCTGGCTCACCCGCTTGCCCCGCGTGAGCTCCTTGAGCATCGCGTAGGGGTCCTCGATGTTCGACTGTCCGGCGGTGACCTCGGCGCGGATGACCGTCTGGATGGCCTCGGCGAGGACCTCCCAGTTGTGGTCGAGGTCGTCGGCGAGCTTGGCCTCGTTCACGGCGATCTCGCCCAGACCACGGCGCAGGTTGTCGAGCGCGAGCAGCGAGTGCCCGAACGCGACGCCGATGTTCCGCTGCGTCGTGGAGTCGGTCAGGTCGCGCTGCAGGCGGCTCGTCACGAGCGTCTCGGACAGCGTCGAGAAGATCGCCGACGAGATCTCGAGGTTCGCCTCGGCGTTCTCGAACTTGATCGGGTTGATCTTGTGCGGCATGGTCGACGACCCGGTGGCACCCGCGACGGGGATCTGCGTGAAGTACCCCATCGAGATGTAGGTCCACACGTCGGTCGCCAGGTTGTGCAGGATCCGGTTGGCGTGACGCACCCGGTCGTACAGCTCGGCCTGCCAGTCGTGCGACTCGATCTGCGTGGTGAGCGGGTTCCACGTCAGGCCGAGGCCCTCGACGAACTCGCGGGACAGGGCGGGCCAGTCGGCCTCGGGGTCCGCGGCGAGGTGCGCGGAGAAGGTGCCGGTCGCGCCGGAGAACTTGCCGAGGTACTCGCCGCCCTCGATCTGGGCGAGCACGCGCTCGAGCCGGTAGACGACGACCGCGAGCTCCTTGCCGAGCGTCGTGGGGGTCGCCGGCTGGCCGTGCGTGTGCGAGAGCATCGGCACGCTCCGCAGCTCGACGGCGAGCGTCCGGAGCTTCTCGAGCACGGCCCGGAAGCCGGGGAGCCAGACCTGCTCGACGGTGTCCCGCACGGTGAGCGCGTAGGACAGGTTGTTGACGTCCTCGCTCGTGGCGGCGAAGTGGGTGAGCTCGGCGATCGCGTCGAGCCCGAGCTCGGACAGTCGGCGGCGCACGAAGTACTCGACGGCCTTCACGTCGTGACGGGTCGTCGCCTCGATCTCGGCGAGCTCCGCGATCTGGTCCTGGCCGAAGGTCTCGACGATCCGACGGAGTGCCGCCTTGTCGTCGACGCTGAGCGGCGACGTGGTGAACATGGCGTGGTCGGTCAGGAAGATGAGCCACTCGACCTCGACCACGATGCGCGCGCGGTTGAGGCCGGCCTCGGAGAGGTGCTCGCCCACCGTGTGCACGATCGGGTAGTAGCGCCCGTCGAGCGGGCTGATCGGCTGCGGGGGAAGGGGGGTCATGGGGCTCCCTGACGGACTGCCGGCTCGAGCTGGTGGAAGAGCGCCCGGCAGGCCCGTTCGACGGTCGAGAGCACTCGGTCGAACTCGTGCCGGTCCGCGTAGTACGGGTCCGGCACGTCGGCTTGCTGGGGCCAGGCGGCGTCGTACCGCAACAGGAGCGTCACCTTGGCGGAGTCGTCCATGGTCGGGGCCCACGAACGCAGGATGCGCTCGTGGGAGCGGTCGAGTGCGACCACCAGGTCGAGGTCCGGGAACCGGTCCGGGTCGAACTGACGGGCGCGATGCCTGCTGCCATCGTATCCGCGCGCTGCCAGCGCTGCGATCGTGCGCTCGTCGGCGGGTTCACCCACGTGCCAGTCACCCGTGCCGGCCGACTCCACCTGGAAACGGTCGGCGAGACCGGCGTCCGCGGCGATCTGCGCGAACACGACACCGGCCATGGGGGAGCGGCAGATGTTGCCGCTGCAGACGAACGAGACGCGGAACGGGGCGTCGACGTCCTGGGTCATGAGCACATCATGACGCAGGGCGGGGTCCTCCGCGAGGTCCGCCGACCTCACGCCCGCTGGCGGTTGAGCACCGGCCGGGCGAAGAGCCCGATCAGCCAGGCGAAGACCGCGAGCACGAAGGCACCGACGATGCCCCAGCCGAAGGAGTCGACCTCGAGCCCGAAGCCGAACGCCTCCGAGATGCCGGCGACGATGAGCAACAGGATCGCGTTGACGACGAACGAGATGAGCCCGAGCGTCAGGATGTAGATCGGGAAGGCCACGATCCGGATCAGCGTGCCGATCACGGCGTTCACGAGGCCGAACACGAACGCCACGAGCAGGAAGGTGAGCACGGTCGCGGTGGTCCCGCCGTCACCGAAGGGCGTCACGGAGACGCCGCTGACGATCAGCGTGGTGAGCCAGAGCGCGAGGGCGTTGACGACGAGGCGGACGAGGAATCGCATGCGTCCATGATGCCCTCCGCCACCCGCGCACGGGCCGGTAGCCTGAACCCGTGACCGAGCAGCGTGTGCACATCCGGCCCGAGGTGGCCGTCCTCCCCGCCTACAAGCAGGGACGTCAGGCGTCCGACTCCGCCTTCAAGCTGTCGAGCAACGAGAACCCGTTCCCGCCGCTCCCCGGGGTCGTCCAGGCCGTGCAGGCCCAGACGTCGTTCAACCGCTACCCCGACGCCACCGCCCTCGCCCTGCGCGCCGTGCTGGCCAACCGCTTCGGGCTGACCGCCGAGCAGGTGCACGTCGCCCCGGGCAGCGTGGCGATCCTGCACGAGCTCGCCCGCGCCACCTCGGGCCCCGGTGACGAGATCGTCTACGCCTGGCGTTCGTTCGAGGCCTACCCGGGGGTCGTCACGGTCGCCGGTGCCACGAGCGTGCAGGTGCCGAACCGTGCCGACGGCGGGCACGACCTGGACGCGATGGCCGCTGCCGTCACCGAGCGCACCCGCATGGTGCTCGTCTGCTCACCGAACAACCCGACGGGGCCGATCGTGACCGCCGCGGAGTTCGACGCGTTCATGGCAGCGGTGCCGCAGTCGGTGCTGATCGTGCTCGACGAGGCATACGCCGAGTTCGTGACCGACGAGGCAGCGGTCCACGGCCACCCGCTGCTCGCCGCGCACCCCAACCTCGTGGTCCTCCGCACCTTCTCGAAGGCGTACGGGCTGGCCGGCCTCCGGGTGGGCTACGCGCTCGGTCCGGACTACGTCCTCGACGCCGTCCGTGCCTGCGCCATCCCACTGTCCGTGACCGCCCAGGGCCAGGCTGCAGCGCTCGCCAGCCTGGAACGCGAGGCCGAACTGCTCGAACGCGTGACCGAGATCGCGGCGCTGCGCGACCGGATCGTCGCCGAGCTCCGGGCCCAGGGTTGGGACGTCCCCGACGCCCAGGGCAACTTCCTCTGGCTGCCGACGGGGGACCGCACGGCAACCGCCGCGGCCGCGTTCGAGGACGCCGGGATCATCGTCCGGGCCTTCCCGCCGGAGGGCATCCGCATCTCGATCGGCGAGCACGAAGCTGTGGGAACGCTCCTCGAAACAGCCCGCTCACTTGTGGGGGACCTCCAGGTGGCCGACTAGTGCCTGGCGCTACGCTGGCCCGCATGTCATTCCGCGCCGCGGCTCCCGCGACGACCACCGTCCGGCTCCTCGACCCCCAGGGTCGGTTCGTGGAGACCGACGAGAACGCCGAGTTCGCCGCCGCCGCGCGAGCGATCCCGGACGAGACCCTGCTGGCGATGCACCGCCGCATGGTGCTCACCCGTCGGTTCGACCACGCCGGCCACAACCTGCAGCGCACCGGCCAGCTCGGCCTGTGGGTGCCCAGCCACGGGCAGGAAGCTGCGCAGACCGGCTCCGCCTTCGCCCTTCGCGCCCAGGACCACGTGTTCCCGTCGTACCGCGAGCACGCCGTCACGATGCACCGCGGCGTCGAGCCGATGGAGATCATCGCGATGTACCGCGGGCAGACCCACGGCGGGTGGGACCCGGACCAGCGCGGCAACACGCACATCTCCACCCTGGTGATCGGCTCGCAGACCCTGCACGCCACCGGGTACGCGCTCGGCCAGAAGCTCGACGGCGACGTCGGCACGGGCGACCCGGACCGCGACGCCTGCTCGATCGTCTACTTCGGCGACGGCGCCACCAGCCAGGGCGACGTGAACGAGGCCTTCGTGTTCTCCGCGTCGACCAAGGCGCCGGTCGTCTTCTTCCTGCAGAACAACCACTGGGCCATCTCGGTGCCGGTGTCGGTGCAGTCCCCGACGCCGCTCGTCGACCGCCCGCGCGGCTTCGGGATCCCGAGCGTCCTGATCGACGGCAACGACATCCTCGCGTCCTACACGGCCTCGGTCGTCGCGACCGAGCACGCCCGCAGCGGCCAGGGCCCGGCCTTCATCGAGGCCGACACCTACCGCATCGGTGCGCACACCAGCTCGGACGACCCGAGCCGCTACCGCGCCGACGGGGAGCTCGAGGAGTGGGTCCTCCGCGACCCGATCGTCCGGTCCGAGGCGTACCTGCGCTCGAAGGGCGCGACGGACGAGCAGTTCGCCGCGTTCGACGCAGAGGGCGAGGACATCGCCGCCGACGTCCGCCGCCGAACCGTCGCCCTGACAGCACCGTCCGTCGACGTCATGTTCGACAACGTGTACCGCGAACCGCACCCGCGGATCGCCGAGCAGAAGGCCTGGCTCGCCCAGTACGAGGCCGGCTTCGAAGGGGGCGCCCACGCATGAGCACCACCGAGCAGCTCTTCGACTACACCCTGCGCTCCCACCCGGGCGCCGGCGAGGTCCCGAGCGACCCCACCCCGACCCTGCCGATGGCCAAGGCCCTGAACGCCGGGCTCGCCGCGGCCATGGAAGCGGACGACAAGGTCCTGCTGATGGGCGAGGACATCGGCCAGCTGGGCGGCGTCTTCCGCATCACCGAGGGCCTGCAGGACCGCTTCGGTGCCGAGCGCGTGCGGGACACCCCGCTCGCCGAGGCCGGCATCATCGGCACCGCGATCGGCCTCGCCCTGCGCGGCTACCGCCCAGTCGTCGAGATCCAGTTCGACGGCTTCGTGTGGCCCGGTTTCGACCAGATCACCTCGCAGCTCGCGAAGATGGCGAACCGCCTGC
This sequence comes from Curtobacterium poinsettiae, assembly GCF_047226435.1. Taxonomy (NCBI): domain Bacteria; kingdom Bacillati; phylum Actinomycetota; class Actinomycetes; order Micrococcales; family Microbacteriaceae; genus Curtobacterium; species Curtobacterium poinsettiae. The sequence goes on from NZ_CP178434.1 coordinate 363,879, forward strand.
CGGCGCACATGTCGCTGCCCGTCGTCATCCGCATCCCCTACGGCGGCCACATCGGCGCCGTGGAGCACCACCAGGAATCCCCCGAGGCGTACTTCGCGCACACCCCGGGTCTGCGGGTCGTCAGCCCGAGCACCCCGAACGACGCCTACTGGATGATCCAGGAAGCCATCGCGTCCAAGGACCCGGTGATCTTCCTCGAGCCGAAGTCGCGCTACTGGCCCAAGGGCCAGGTGGACCTGGTCGACGGCCACGTCCCGATGCACACCACCCGCGTCGCCCGCACCGGCACCGAGGTCACCCTCGTCGGCCACGGTGCGATGGTCGCCACCCTGATGCAGGCCGCGGACATCGCCGAGGCCGAGGGCACCAGCTGCGAGGTCATCGACCTCCGCTCGATCTCGCCGATCGACTGGGAGCCGCTGGTCGCATCGGTCCGCAAGACCGGTCGCCTGGTCATCGCGCAAGAGGCCTCCGGCTTCGTCAGCGTCGGCAGCGAGATCGCCGCGACCGTCGCCGAGCGGGCGTTCTACACGATGCAGGCACCGCCGCTCCGGGTCTCCGGGTTCGACGTGCCGTTCCCGGTCTCGAAGCTCGAGCACCTGCACCTGCCGGATGCGGACCGCATCCTCGAGGCCGTCGACCGCGCCCTCGCCTACTGACCCGTCCGACCGAGGACCCGTCCGACCGAGGACCCGTCCGACCGAGCTCGACCAGATCCACGAAGGAGCCGTAGTGGCCGCCGCCGAATTCCCCCTGCCCGACGTGGGTGAAGGTCTCACCGAGGCCGAGATCGTGCAGTGGCGCGTCGCGATCGGCGACGAGATCGCCGTCGACCAGGTGCTCGTCGAGATCGAGACCGCGAAGTCGCTCGTCGAGCTGCCGTCGCCGTTCGCCGGCACCGTCACCGGCCTGCTGGTGTCCGAGGGTGACACGGTCGAGGTCGGCAAGCCGATCATCCGCGTCGACTCGGACGCGTCGGTCGCGTCCGGAGCGGCGCTCACGCCCCCTGCCGAGCAGCCCGTCGAGCAGCCTGGAGGCGCGACGCCCGTCGCCCAGACCGCCCCGGTCTCGCCGGTGGTCGCGTCCACCCCTCCGGCCGCCGCCGCCCCGTCGGCCCCGGTCGCGCAGACCCCTCCCGCTCCCGCGGCAGCCGCGGCCCCGGCACCGGTCGCGCCTGCTCCGGCTGCTGCCCCCGCGGCAGCTGCGGCACCCGCGACGCCGGCCCAGCCGGTCGCGGTCGACGCCTCCGTCCACGGGACGGACGAGTCCTCCGGCGCCGTCCTCGTCGGCTACGGCTCGGCGACCTCGTCGCCGTCCCGTCGCAAGCCGGGCGCCCGCCGGGCCGCAGCGCTCGCGGCTGAGGCGAGCCGTGCCTCCAGTGCGGACACCGCGGCGGCGGCCGAAGCCTCCGTCGACCCGGGCGAGGAGCGCACGGCCGAGGCCATCAGCGCTCTCGGGACGGGCTCCGCGCACAAGCAGAGCACGGCGACCAACGTGCTGGCGAAGCCGCCGATCCGGAAGCTCGCGAAGGACCTCGGCGTCGAACTGACCGAGATCGTCGCGACCGGTCTCGCCGGCGAGGTCACCCGCGACGACGTCATCCGGCACGCGAAGCAGGCCAGCGTCTTCCGCAACATCGAGACGCCCGAGTGGGGCGAGGTCCGCAGCGAGACGATCCCGGTCAAGGGCGTCCGCAAGGCCATCGCCACCGCGATGACGACGTCCGCGTTCACGGCACCGCACGTGTCGCTCTTCGTCGACGTCGACGCGACCCACACGATGGAGTTCGTCAAGCGGCTCAAGGCCTCGCCGACGTTCGCCGGCGTGAAGGTCTCACCGCTGCTCATCGTCGCGAAGGCCGTCATCTGGGCCGTCCGCCGCAACCGTTCGGTGAACTCGACCTGGACCGACCGCGAGATCATCGTCCACCACTTCGTGAACCTCGGCATCGCCGCGGCGACCCCCCGCGGGCTCATCGTGCCGAACATCAAGGACGCACAGGACATGTCGCTGCTCGAGCTGGCGCAGGCGCTCGAGGAACTCACCCTGACCGCCCGCGACGGCAAGACGACGCCGAAGCAGATGGCGAACGGCACCGTCTCGATCACGAACATCGGCGTGTTCGGCATGGACACCGGCACCCCGATCCTCAACCCGGGCGAGGTCGCGATCGTCGCCATGGGCACGATCAAGCCGAAGCCGTGGGTCGTCGACGGCGAGGTCCGCTCGCGCATGGTGACGACCATCGGTGCCTCGTTCGACCACCGGGTCGTCGACGGTGACGTGGCCTCCCGCTTCGTGCACGACGTCGCTTCGGTGCTCGAGGAGCCCGCGCTCCTGCTCGACTGAGCGCCGGTCAGCGGCTCTCTCGTCGGTCGTTCCGCTTCGTGAGCAGAAATGGTCGGGTTGCTTCGAGCCACTCGACCATTTCTGTTCCCCATCTGCGGGCTTCCGCAAACGTCGCGTGGTGTTCACACGGATGTCGGGGGTCGGCGGCATGATCAGTGCATGGTCCACCAGCTCCTGACCCCCTCGCAGGAGATCCGAACGGATCGCCTCCTGCTCGCCCCGCTGACGCCGGCCGACATCGACGACGTGCACGCGCTCTTCTCGGACGCCCGCACGTGGCAGCACCTGCCCACCGGACGGCACGTGGCGCGGAGCTCGAGTGTGGACATGGTCCAGCGCAAGATCGGCGGTCGTGCGCGGCACGGCCTCGGGTCGTGGGCTGTCCGCAGCGCCTCGGACCACGCCTTCGTCGGCGTCGGGGGGATCGACATGACCGCCGGCGGGGTCTGGAACCTCGGCTACCGCCTGGCGCCGGCCGCCTGGGGGCAGGGTTTCGCGTCCGAGATCGCGCTCGCTGCCGTCCGTGCCGCCGGCGACACCGCTCCCGACGTCCCGGTGACCGGCCGGGTGCTCACGAACAACCCTGCTTCCGCCGCTGTACTGCGTCGAGCTGGGCTGTCGCTGGTGTGGCAGGGGGCTCCCGCCGCGCAGAACCGTGCGGCCGCCGGCGTCGAGGGGCAGGTCTGGACCGATCGGCTGCTCTCCGACGAGCAGTTCGCCTGGCTCGTCGCCAACGCCTGACCCGTCAGCGAGCGGGTCCACTGAGCGTGATGCTCCGTGCGGCGCGCGCTTCGACCGATGACGAGTGTGTCGCGATCAGGACGGCCGCTCCGTCGGCCGCCAGTTCGTCCAGCAGGTCGAGCACCATCGCGGCGTTGCCGTCGTCGAGGGCACTCGTCGGCTCGTCCGCGAGGATGACCGACGGACGCTTCACCAGGAGCCGTGCCATCGCGACGCGCTGCTGCTCGCCGCCGCTGAGCTCGTGGACCCGGTCGGTTCCGCGTCCGGCCAGACCGACACGTTCCAGGGCCTCACCCGTCCGGAGGCCTCGGTGTCTCCGCCGTCCGTCCGGCAGGCGAACCACGTCGACGTTCGACTGGACCGTCATGTCGGGTACCAACCCGAAGTCCTGGAACAGGTACCCGAGGTGGCGCCGCCGGATCAGTCGTGCTCGCCGCTCGTTCGAGCCTGCCGACTCACCGTTGATCCGGATCGTGCCGCCGTCGAGCGCATCGATGTGCCCGACACAGTCGAGCAGCGTCGACTTCCCGCAGCCGCTCGGCCCGACCAAGCCGACGATCTCACCCCGTGCCACATCGAACGTCAGGTCGTGCCACAGTGCATGGCCTCCGCGACGCTTCGACGCGTTCCGTACCTCGATCATCGTGATCCGTTCCCTCGGTTGCGTGCAGTCCTCCGTGCCGTGACGGCCATGACGACGAGGCTGGTGGCGCTCACCGCCGCGAGTGTCACGAGGGCGAGCGCCGCGGCGACTCCGGCCGACTGCACGACCGGGTCGAGTGCCGATCTGAGCCCGCTTCCGTCCGGCCGTTGCGACCACCAGGTGTTGACGACGGCGATGACGGCGATCGATACCAGGCCGGCTTCGATCGTCAACAGGCCAGCATCGGTGCGGACGGGCGAGACGCCACTGGTGAACTTCGCGAACATCGCGCGGCCGTGACGGCGTCGGTGCGCGATCGTGGCGACCATACCGAGCATGACGCTGACGGCGAGGGTGCTGACCAGGGTGCCCGTCCCGATCGCCACGGTCATCGCTGCATGCCGTGCCTGTTCCGCCGCAGACTGACCCACCGCGACGACCGCGCTGAACTCGGTGCGGAGGCCCGATGCGCCGATCGACCGCTCGGCGGCAGCACGGGATGTGAAGACGACGTCTCCGGTCGACAACCACGATCCGAGTTCATCGGCCGAGAAGACGTCGCCCGGTGTGGGGACGACCACGATCACGGCGTCTTCGAGCCACGCGCGCGACGACGCGTCGTCCGGGTACGAGTAGACCTGCTGACGTGCCAGCGTGCCACCGGTGACGTGCTCGAGGAGGGCCGCGGGTGCGTCCCGCAACTGCCATTCGGTCAAGCCCTCGACGAGCCGCTCGCGGGAGAGGCCACTGTCGGCGGGCATCCACACGGCGATCTCCGCGCCGTCGGTGGTGATGCGGGCCCCGTCCTCGGAACGGACGTCCTGCAGGTCGAGGTAGCCCTGGTCGACGACGAGCGCAGGGACCGTGGACTTCCCGCTGCCACTCGACACCTCGACCGCAGCGGCGAGGAACGCATCACGCCGTTCGAGTGCCCCGCCGGCGAAGTCACCGATGCTGTCCCAGTAGGCCTGCTCCTCGACCGGGCGCGGATCCGGGGTGACCCAGAGCTGGACGGTTTCGCCGGCCGCCCGCAGATCCCGTTCAGCCGTCCCCTGTCGTGCGGTAGTCACCGCGCCGGTCAGTTCGAAGACGGCCGCGACGAGCACCAGCAGCGCGGGCACCCGCGCGATCTGTGCGACGAGCAGGAGCGCGCCCGCTGGTCGAGCGCCTCGCAGTGCGCCGACCAACGGCTGTCGGCACGCGACCACCGTGCCCATCGTGTGCGCGACGACGACCGGTACGAGCAGCCCCACGCAGAACGCGGAGATCGCGACGGCGAGGGTCGCCGCCGAAGCGAGCCCGTTGTAGAACCAGAGCCCGATGGCGGCGACGGGTACCCCGATGGCGGTGACGAGCACGGCGGTCCGGAGCTCAGCCAGTTCCTGGATGACGATGGCGGCTGTGGTGTCTCCGTGCAGTCGGCGGACTGCGCTGCGGCGAGGGGCCCCGACGGTCGTCATCAGACAGAGCGCCACGCATCCCGAGACGAGTGCTCCGACCAGGGCCAGGGTCTGATCCAGGCCGTCGGTGACGCCGATGCGTTGCAGGAGCGGCACGCGCTCCACGCTGACCTCGTACCCGGCGTCGGCCAGTGCGCGCACGGTGGCTCGCTGAGCGTCGTCGTCCCCGAATACCGAGTACGAGCCGGTCGGGTCGAACTGGTCGAGTTCCGACATCGGACGGACGGTGGTGACCATCGACCTCGTGAAGTCCTCGTACCCGTCGAGGAGCCAGCCGGCACCGCGGCTCGAAGGCGCGTCGGTGACGAGCGCCACGCGGCGCGTCGTCGGAGCCGCGCGGTCCGCCACCATCCGCGCGATCGTCGCGTGCTCGGCCTCGGCGACCTGCTCGAGTGCGGTCGCGACCCGCTGGTTCGATCCGGTCTCGGCACCGGCGGCAGCGGTCACCACGGACGAGGCGCCCACGATGCCGGCTTCGCTGACCTGCACCAGGCCGACGAAGCCCAGGACGGAAGCCAGGAGGGGTGGGACGAGGTAGGCGAGCGTCACCGAGCGGATGTTCATGGTCCCCCTTGCGGCGAGCGTGAGCCGGAGCGGACGGTCGCTCGGGACCGCCCGCTCCCGGTCTCAGCAGTTGTGGTAGTACGCCTTGTTGCCGCTGCGTGCCTTCGGTGTCATCGCCATCGCGTACCGGCCGCCTGGCACGTTCGTGACGCGCTTCGACTTCTTGCCGACCGCAGTCGCGCCGTGGCACCGCTTCTCGCGGAAGTAGTTCGACCAGGTGTCGTCCTTGCCGACGCCCCACTGCCAGAAGCTCCCGCCCCCGCCGTCGTTGTTGGTACCGATGCCGCTGGTCTCACCGCTTGCACTCCCGCCGGATGCAGCGACGGCCACTCCGCCGGCTTCCGACCCTGATCCCATGACCTCGAACTGCGCAGCTGAGGCCGCCGTCGCAGTGCCCGTGATCAGGCCGACGGTGAGACCGAGGCCGACGAGCATCTTCGTTCTGGACTTGCGCACGACTGTTTCCTCCCATGTGCCCCCCGATGAGGCTCGACCGATCGTGGCAGCCATGCACAACTGATGTCAAGAATCTGAAATGCATGTGTCACCGAGACCGGGTTGGCTGACGTTGGTCTTCCCGGCCTGACTCGCTACTGTGATGGGGACTGGTCATGTCCGCGCATGACCACCGCCCAGGACCAGCAACGGAGCACGAGGGACGCATGACGAGCCGCATCACCGAGGGTGCCGAACCGAAGCACCAGCAGCTGCGGCGCATCCTGCTCGACCTCGTCACCACGCGGCTGGCTCCCGGTGCTGCGATCCCGTCCGAACGGCAGCTCATCGCCGAGTACGGCGTCTCACGGATCACCGTGCGTGAGGCCCTCGGGCAGCTGGTCAACGAGGGCTACCTGGAGCGCGTCCGTGGCAAGGGCACCTTCGTGGCGCACCGGCCCGTGCAGTCGACGCTGCACCTCGCCTCGTTCACCGAGGAGATGCGGGCGATGGGGCACGAGCCGACCACCGTCGTGCTCGTGCGCGAGGAGCGGGTGCCGCCGGCCGACACTGCGGCGGCCCTGCGGATCGACCCCGACGTGCCGGCCTTCCACGTGAAGCGCCTGCGGATGGCCGACGGTGCGCCGGTCTCGATCGACGACGCCTGGCTCGTGGCCGATGCGTTCCCGGGCCTGCTCGACCACGACCTGTCGGGGTCGGTGTACTCGATCATCGCCACGGAGTACGGCACCCCGATCGACCGCGCGCAGCAGACCGTCGCGGCGAACCCGGCGGCCGACGACGTCGCGACGCTGCTCGGCACGAAGACCGGAGCGCCGGTGCTCGAGTTCGACCGGGTGTCGTACGCGGGGGAGCGGCCCGTGGAGCACACCCGCAGTTGGTACCGCTCGGACCGCTACCGTGTGCAGATGGAGGTCACCGCGACCCCCGCGGTCGCGTAGTCCGCTCAGCAACGCGAAAGCGACTGTGTGCTGCGGGTGTTCCGCAGTACCCAGTCGCTCTGGCGAGGAAGAACGCCTAGACCTCGTACAGGGTGTCGCCGTCGAGCACCGTGGTGCCGACGGTTCCCTGGTCGATGCTGTCCGGCGTCGAACCGAGCACGACGACCGGGCAGATCGGCGAGTACCCGGCAGCCGAGATCACCGAGGGGGTGAACCGGACGACGGGGTCGCCGGCGGTGACGGTGTCGCCCTCGGTCGCGAGGAGCTCGAAGCCCTCGCCGGCGAGCTTCACGGTGTCGATGCCGACGTGCACCAGGACGTCGGCGCCCGCGGCGCCCTGCAGGGCGAACGCGTGCGGGTGCAGCTTCACGATGGTGCCGTCGACGGGGGCCACCGCGGTGACCGCACCCTCGACACCCGTCGGGTCGACCGCGACGCCGGCGCCGACGAGCTGTCCGGCGAACACGGGGTCGGGCACGTCGGCGAGCGCGACGACCGGTCCGCCGAAGGGGGTGCGGACGACGGTCACAGTTCGTCCTGGATGTCCTGCGCGAGGTTGTCGGCGACCGTGCCGACGATGACCTGCCAGCCGGTGCCGCCACCGACGACGGCCTGGGCCCCGGCGGCCTGCAGGGCGGCCTTGTCGACCAGGTCCCCGTCCTCGACCTCGACGCGGAGGCGCGTGATGCAGCCCTCGACCTCTTCGATGTTCTCGGCGCCGCCGAGTGCGGCGATGATGTCGGCTGCCTTGATGTCGGCCATCGTTTCCTCCTCGTTAAGGGTTTGCGTCGCAGGTTGACACCGGACCGCTCTCGGATCAGACTACGGAACTGGTCATGACCGGACAGGACCGGACCTGGCGACACCGCCGAGGTTACCTGCGCTGGCTGCACGACTCAACTCACCCCGACAGCTCCACCCAATGACGAGAGGACCTCCGATGAGCGCCACCACTGCCGCGGATGTGCCGGAGAAGAAGAAGCCGAAGAAGCAGTCACGGCTGTTCGCACAAGCCCAGCGCCTCGGACGGAGCCTGCTCCTGCCGATCGCGGTCATGCCCGCCGCGGGCATCCTGCTCCGCATCGGCCAGCCAGACCTCCTCGGGGCGATCCCCGGCTTCGGCAAGTGGGCCGGAGTCATCTCGGCTGCTGGCAACGGTGTCTTCAACTGGCTGCCGTTGCTCTTCGCGGTGGGCATCGCGATCGGCTGGGCGAAGAAGTCGGACGGCACCACCGCCCTCGCCGCGGTCGTCGGCTACATGGTCATGTTCGAGGTCTGGAAGGTGATGTCGCCGATCGTCCTCGACGGCGTGAAGGACGCCAACGGCGACCAGGCGATGATCAACTTCGGGGTGCTCGGCGGCATCGTGATGGGGCTCGTCTCCGCGGTCATGTGGGAGAAGTTCCACCGTACGAAGATGCCCGACTTCCTGGGGTTCTTCTCGGGCCGCCGCCTCGTCCCCATCCTCACCGCGGTCGCGGGTCTCGTCATCGCCGTCGCGATGTCGTTCGTCTACCGCTACTTCGACATCGCGCTGACCGCGGCGGGGACGGCCGTGGCCGACAACGCCGTCATCGGCGGCGGCATCTTCGGCTTCGTGAACCGCATGCTCATCCCGATCGGGCTGCACCAGCTGCTCAACTTCTTCCCGTGGTTCCAGCTCGGCAGCTTCACGGGCGCGGACGGCGTGATCTACCACGGCGACATCGCTCGGTTCCTCAACGGCGACCCGACCGCCGGCATCTTCCAGACCGGCTTCTTCCCGATCATGATGTTCGCGCTGCCCGCCGGTGCCCTGGCGATCTGGCGCAACGCCAAGCCGCAGAACCGCAAGCTCGTCGGCGGCATCATGATCTCCGCCGCACTGACCTCGTTCGTGACGGGCATCACCGAGCCGCTCGAGTACTCGTTCATGTTCGTCGCGTTCCCGCTCTACGTGATCCACGCGGTGCTCACGGGTACGTCCCTCGCCCTGGTGAACGCCCTGGGGATCCACGACGGCTTCTCGTTCTCGGCCGGTGCGATCGACTACGTGCTGAACTTCGGCAAGGCGGACGGTGCGATCTGGCTCATCCCGATCGGCCTCGGCTACGCGGTCGTCTACTACTTCCTGTTCAGTTTCGTGATCAAGAAGTGGAACCTCCGCACGCCCGGGCGTGAAGAGGACACGATCGCCGAGAACACGATCGACGCGGCCACCAAGCCGTAGACGCGAGCGTCTCCGAAACGGGAGGCCCGGTGCCAGCTGGCACCGGGCCTCCCGTCCGTCTCGCGGTCGCGCTGAGAGCCCTCATAGCGGTTTTGACAATCGTTATCAGTAGGCGTTAGCGTCGTGCCATGCACAACCGCCTCCTCGCCCTCCCGCTCGTCGCCGGCGCCGCCGCGCTCGCCCTGACCGGGTGCGCCACCTCATCTGCCTCGGGGGAGGCCACCAGCAGCGACGGCACGATCAACGTCGTCGCCTCCACGAACGTCTACGGCTCGATCGTCAAGAGCATCGGTGGCGACGCCGTCACCGTCACGAGCATCCTGAGTGACCCGTCGCAGGACCCGCACTCCTTCGAGTCGAGTGCCCGCACGCAGCTCTCCGTGTCGAAGGCCGACCTGCTCATCGAGAACGGTGGCGGCTACGACGACTTCATGACGACGCTCGCGAACGCCTCGGACACCAAGGCCGACACGATCAACGTCGTGAAGCTCTCCGGCCTCGACAAGGGCGGGAGTGCCGAGTTCAACGAGCACGTCTTCTACAGCTACCCCACGATGGTGAAGCTGGTCGAGGCGGTCACGAAGGACCTCAGCGCACTCGACGAGAGCGGCAAGGACGCGTTCCAGAAGAACGCCGCCACGCTCACCACCAAGCTCCAGGACCTCGAGTCCCAGACCGACGCCGTCAAGAAGCAGGACGCCGGCGACAAGGTGGCGTACACCGAGCCGGTGCCCGGGTACCTGTTCGACGCGATGGGCCTCGAGAACGAGACCCCGCCCGCCTTCTCCGAGGCCATCGAGGAAGGCGACGACGTCCCGCCGGCGGCCCTCCGCGACACCCTCGCGCTGTTCACCGGCAAGCGCGTGCAGCTCCTCGCCTACAACAACCAGGCGTCGAGCCCCGAGACCGAACAGGTCCAGAAGGCCGCCGAGCAGAACGACATCCCCGTCGTCGGTGTCACGGAGACGCTCCCCAAGGGGCAGGATTACGTCTCGTGGCAGCAGGCGAACATCGACGCGGTGAAGGCAGCGCTCCAGAAGTGACGACCTCGACCGCAGCAGCGGCGACCCACGGCCCGGCGACCACCTCGGTGGACGACCGGGCTGCGGCTCGTCCGGTCCTCGCGCTCCGCGACGCCGGGTTGTCCTACGGCGCCCGGAAGCTCTGGGCAGGCCTCGACCTCGACCTCGCGCCGGGGGAGTTCGTCGCGGTCCTCGGGCCGAACGGCGCCGGCAAGACCTCACTGCTCCGAACGGTCCTCGGGCAGCAGCGGCTGACGAGCGGGACGATGTCGTTCCTCGGGCAGCCCGTGCACCGCGGCCACCGGAAGATCGGCTACATCCCGCAGCAGCGCCTGATGGAAGCCGGGACACCCCTGCGCGCACGGGACATGGTCGCCCAGGGCGTGACCGGACACCGATGGGGCATCCGGCGGGCCTCGAAGGCCGACCGGGCACGCATCGACCGGGTCCTCGACGAGGTCGGCGCCACCGCGTTCGCGGACGCCCCCGTCGCCGAGCTCTCCGGTGGCGAGCAGCAGCGCACGCGTGTCGGGCAGGCCATCGCCGCCGACCCCGCCCTGCTGCTCTGCGACGAACCCCTCATCTCCCTCGACCTGCGGCACCAGCGCGGGATCACCGAGCTCATCGACCGCGAGCGCCGGCAGCGCCAGGCCGCCGTGCTCTTCGTGACCCACGACGTGAACCCGATCCTCGACGTCGTCGACCGCGTGCTCTACATCGCCGGGGGCCGGTTCCGGATCGGTTCGCCCGACGAGGTCCTGCGCGCCGACGTCCTGAGCGACCTGTACGGCACGCCCGTCGACGTCGTCCGCACCATGGGGCGCATCGTCATCGTCGGGGCGAACGAGGCCCACGAGCACCACCCGGGCGAGGTCGACCCGCACGCCGACCAGCCCGACGACGGGCGGATCTGATGGACCTGCTGTCGACCGTCTTCTCGTTCCAGGACTACGGCCAGCTCCTCGTGCTGGTGCAGAACTCGATCTGGGCCGGCGCGGTGCTCGGCATCGTCGGCGGGCTCATCGGCCCGTTCGTCGTCGCCCGGAACATGCCGTTCGCCGTGCACGGCATCTCGGAGCTCTCGTTCGCCGGAGCCAGTGCGTCGCTGCTGCTCGGGGTGAACGTCGTCTCCGGCTCGCTCGTCGGCTCGGTCGTCGCCGCCCTGCTCATCGGTCTGCTGGGCTCCAGGGCCCGGGAACGCAACTCGATCATCGCCGTCCTCATGCCGTTCGGGCTCGGGCTCGGCATCCTCTGCCTGGCGCTCTACAAGGGCCGTGCCGCGAACAAGTTCGGCTTGCTCACCGGGCAGATCGTCTCGGTCGACAACCCGCAGCTGACGGTCCTGATCGTGGTCGCCGCGATCGTCGTCGCGACGCTGCTCGTCATCTGGCGTCCGCTGATGTTCGCCTCGGTCGACCCCGACGTGGCTGCGGCCGCGGGGATCCCGGTCCGCACCCTGGCGATCGTGTTCATGCTCGTGCTCGGACTGGCCACCGCCGTGTCGGTGCAGATCGTCGGGGCGCTGCTCGTGCTGTCCCTGCTCGTCACCCCGGCCGCCGCGGCGCTGCGCCTCAGCTCGCACCCGGTCGTCGTGCCGGTGCTGTCGACGGTGTTCGCGGTGACGTCGGTCGTCGGTGGCATCCTGCTCGCACTGGGCGGCGGACTGCCGATCAGCCCCTACGTGACGACCATCTCGTTCGCGATCTGGGTGGTCTGCCGGATCATCGGGTCGCGACGCGACAAGCGGGGACGCAACCGTGTCGCCGGCCGGGGCCAGCGTGGCGGGGACGAGCCGGGCCTCCCGGCAGGGACGACGTCGACAGCCGGTCGGAAGGAAGAGGTGCCAGCATGAACGCCGTGCAGAAGACGAAGCGGAACACGTGGCAACGCGAAGCGGTGCGCGGCGCCCTCGACTCCACCGAGGGGTTCGTCAGCGCGCAGGCGCTGCACCAGCACCTGCGGGACGAGGGCTCGACCATCGGCCTGGCCACCGTCTACCGGGCGCTCGCCGACCTGGCGACCGAGGGCGGTGCCGACTCGCTGCAGCAGGACGGCGAATCGCTCTACCGGGCCTGCACGACGGACACGCACCACCACCACCTGATCTGCCGGAACTGCGGTCGGACCGTCGAGATCGAGGCGGACCCGGTGGAGCAGTGGGCGCAGGACGTCGCCGCCGCCAACGGGTTCACCAACGCCAGCCACGTCGTCGACATCTTCGGCGACTGCGCCGTGTGCACGGCCGCCCGCGCGACGGACCCGACCGGCGAGTAACCTGCCCCGCATGCACGTCATCCTGGTCCCGGGGTTCTGGCTCGACGCGAGCGCGTGGGACGACGTCGCCCCGGTGCTCCGCGAAGCCGGGCACTCGGTGCAGGCCGTCACCCGCGACGGTGACACACTCGACGAACAGGTGGCTGCCCTGGTCGCCATCCTCGACGACGTCGCGTCGGCCGACGAACCCGTCGTCCTGGCCGGGCACTCCGGCGCCGGACCGATCGCGTACATGGCTGCCGACCAGCGCCCGTCGCTCGTCGCGCACCTGCTCTACGTCGACACGTTCCCGGGGCCCGAGGGCGGGTGCGTCAACGACGAGCTGCCCGTGGTCGACGGGGCCGTGCCGCTGCCGTCGTGGGACATCTGGGAGCCCGCCACGGTCCGGGGCATGACGCCCGAGGTGCGGCAGGACGTCGAACACCGGGCGATCCCCGAGCCTGCCTCGGTGCCGTCGGACGGGTTCCACTACGCCGACACCGCACGGCACACGATCCCGGCGACGATCATCACCTGCGAGATCCCCGCCGCCGAGCTGCTCGCGATGGTGGCGGACCACCAGGCCTGGGCGGCCGAGCTCGTCGCGACCGAGGAGCTCTCCATCGTCGGGCTCGAGACCGGCCACTGGCCGATGTTCACGGCGCCGCAGCAGCTCGGTGAGCTCATGGTGCAGGCGCTCGCGCCGAAGCCGACGCAGGCCCCGTAGGGCCGCGGGCCCGGGCGCCGGGCGCACTCGAACGCCGTGGACGCGACCAACGCGGCCACGTGAGCGGCCCTGTCCAGCCGCCACGGACCTCCAGGCCTGGAGGCCCGGCTTGCGACACGCCCGGTCGTCGCGTAACGTGGACCCCTGGTTCTCCGCGTCCGCGCGGCGGACCCGTTGTTCCAAGCCCTCCGACCGTCGCGAACGCCGCGGTCGCGCGGTGTCCGGCTCTCCTTCGACAGGGGATGCGGACCTGGGCGGTGCACACAACCCCCTCGCACGGCCACTCCGGTGGCACTGCTCGTGTGCACCAGGCAAGTGAACTTGGGTGCGGCCGTCCGGTCGCACGGTACTCAGGAGGAAACCATGGCAGCAGTGTGCCAGGTGACCGGCGCCGTTCCCGGCTTCGGTCACAACATCTCGCACTCGCACCGCCGGACGAAGCGTCGCTTCGACCCGAACGTGCAGAAGAAGACGTACTACGTGCCGTCGCTTCGTCGTAACGTCACGCTCACGCTCAGCGCGAAGGGCATCAAGGTGATCGACGCACGTGGCATCGAGTCCGTCGTCAAGGATCTCCTTGCCCGTGGGGAGAAGATCTGATGGCGAAAAAGGGTCAGGACATCCGTCCGATCATCAAGCTCCGCTCGACGGCGGGCACCGGGTTCACCTACGTGACCAAGAAGAACCGTCGGAACAACCCCGACCGACTCGTGCTGAAGAAGTACGACCCGGTGATCCGCAAGCACGTCGACTTCCGTGAGGAGCGCTAAGCATGGCGAAGAAGAGCAAGATCGCGAAGAACAACCAGCGTGCCGTCATCATCGCGCGCTACGCCGAGCGTCGTCTCGAGCTGAAGAAGGCCCTCGTGGACCCGAACGGCACCGACGAGTCGCGTGAGGCCGCCCGCGTGGGCCTGCAGAAGCTGCCCCGCGACGCATCGCCCATCCGCTACCGCAACCGTGACGCCATCGACGGCCGCCCCCGCGGCCACCTCGGTGAGTTCGGCATCAGCCGTGTCCGTTTCCGTGACATGGCCCACCGCGGCGAGCTCCCCGGCATCACGAAGAGCTCCTGGTAAGCACTCGCAGTACCCGACGCCCCGTCACCTCCAGGTGGCGGGGCGTTCGCTGTGTACGGGGTACACGCGACCGTTCATTCGTCACATCTGCCCCTCCAGCACCCCTTCGGAGCCCCGACAACCCCGGAAATCCGGGCGAGTCGGCGGTTTTCACCCCCTGCGGCTGGTAGGTTCAACTCCGGTTCCGCCGGGCCCTCGGCCCACTGGCACCGTGGCACGGGGCACCCGCTCCGGGCGCCGGACGACATGTGCGTCCGACCGATACTGCAAGAAGTCCGAGGAGGACATCCATGGCTGACAAGTCACTGAACCGCACCGAGCTCGTCGCTGCCGTCGCCGCTGAGTCCGGCCAGAGCCAGGCCACCGTCAACGGCGTCGTCGACGCGCTCTTCAGCGTCGTCTCGTCGTCCGTCGCCGACGGCACGAAGGTCACGATCCCCGGTTGGATCGCCTTCGAGAAGACGCACCGCGCCGCCCGCACCGGCCGCAACCCGCAGACGGGTGACGCCATCGAGATCGCCGCGAGCGACTCGGTCAAGGTCAGCGCCGGCTCGAAGCTCAAGGCTGCGGTCAAGTAAGACTGCTCCGCACATCGAGAGGGACGGCTTCGGCCGTCCCTTTCGTCGTTCCCGGGGCCGTCACGGCCTGGAGGCCCGTGCCGGTTTGCACAGATCGGCCCGCCCCGTTCGGTGGCCGGGTGGGCACCGCCTAGGCTTGACGGGTGAATCGGATCGCGCGCATCGCCGGTCCCGCCGTGCTCCTGCTCGTCGGGTTCGTGGCGCTGCTCACGGCACTCGTCATCGGTGGGGGAGCGAACCCCGCGCTCATCGCCGACCCCGGGCCCGTCGTCCGCTTCGGGCTGCCGATCGCTCGGCTCGTCGTCGACCTGTCCGCGGCCACCACGATCGGCGGGCTCGCGCTGGCGACCATCGGGCTGTCGCGTTCCGGACCCGAGTGGAACCGTGCGATCGACGTCGCGGCCGGGGCGAGTGGCATCTGGACGGTCGCGTCGGCCGTCGCCACGTTCTGCACGTTCCTCAGCGTCGCCGGTTCGCGCATCAGCATCGACGAGCAGTTCGGGCAGTCGATGGGGGTCTTCCTCACCGGCACCGAGCTCGGGTTGGCCTGGCTCGTGACCGTCCTCGTCGCCGCGGCCGTCACGGTGCTCTGCTTCGCAGTCCGTTCGCGGGGCATGGTCGCCCTGACCGCCGCGGTCTCGATGATCGGCCTGATCCCGCTCGCGCAGCAGGGGCACGCCGCCGGCACCGCGAGCCACGACGCCGCCGTCACGGCACTGGGGCTGCACCTGGTCGGTGCGGCGCTGTGGGTCGGTGGGCTCGTCATGCTCGTGCTGCTGCGCGGCGTGCTGCCCGGCGACCGGCTGGCCGCGGTCGTGGCCCGGTACTCGAGCATCGCCCTCGGGTGCTTCGTGCTCGTCGCCGTCTCCGGCACCGCGTCGGCGCAGATCCGCGTCGGGGCGCTGTCGAACCTGTTCACCCCGTACGGCACGCTCGTCCTGGTGAAGATCGGCGCGATCGTCGCCATGGGGGTCCTCGGCGCCGTGCAGCGTCGTCGGGCCATCCGCGCCCTGACCACCTCGCCCGGTCGGCAGCGGCCCTTCTGGACCCTGATCGTCGTCGAGCTCGCGGTGATGGGCGTCGCCTCGGGCTTCGCGGCGGCACTCGGTCGCACGGCCACCCCCGTCGACCAGATCGCCCTGAGCAAGACCACCGACCCGAGCCCGGCGGAGCTCCTGACCGACGACCTGCTGCCGCACGCACCCGGTGCGTGGGGCTGGCTGACCCAGTGGAACATCGACCTGTTCTGGCTGATGGCCGCCGTGCTGCTCGCCGCGACCTACGTGGCCGGCGTCGTGCGACTGCGGCGGAACGGCGTGCGGTGGCCGGCACGACGCTCGATCGCCGCAGCCCTGGCGATCGTGTCACTGGTGGTCGCGACCTCGGGCTCGCTGCACCAGTACGACCGGTTCCTCATCTCGGCCAACGTCGGTGCCCACGTGCTGCTCGGCCTGGTGGTCCCCGCCCTGGTGTGGGCGGCGGCACCCGTCGCGCTCATCCGTGCGGCCGTGCACCCCCGGCACGACGACAGCACAGGGGTGCGCGAGTGGACGGACGTCATCGTCGAGCACCCGTCCGTCCGGTACCTGGCGCAGCCGTTCCCCGCGTTCCTGCTCGCGGCGGCGGTGTGGTGGGCCTTCTTCGCCACCGATGCCGTCCGGTGGTCGGTGAGCGACCCCACCGGTCGCACCGTCAGCGACGCCGTGTTCCTGCTCGTCGGGCTGCTGGCCGTCCCCACGCTCTGCACCCCGGTCCCGGTCGGGCAGCGGCGTCCGACCACGGCTGCCGCGGTCGTCCGGATCGTCGGGGCCGTGGTGATCGCGGCGGGCACGGTGTCGCTCGGCATCGCGATGCGCGGCCCGCTCGGGCTGCTGCAGGCCTCGTGGTTCGGCGCGATGGGCCGGACGTGGGGGCCGGATCCGCTCGTCGACCAGGCCCGGGCCGGCCTCGTGCTGATCGTCGCCGGCGCGCTGCTCCTGGTGACCGTCGTCGTGGAGGTGCTCGTGCGGCTCCGGCGAGACGGAGCAGCCCTGGGGGATGCGGCCGCCCCCGCTGCCACTGGCGCTGGCACTGGCACTGGCACTGGCACTGGCGCTGCCGTCGCCGCTGGCGATGCTGTCGCCGCCGACGCTCCTGACGCCGGGGCGACCGTGCCCGACGTCCCCGCTGCCCGCGCCGACCAGGACGACCTGGACTTCGACGACGGCAGCGACGACCTCGAACCCTCGCCCGGAGCGGACGCCCGATGAGCATCGAGCTGAGCGACGAACAGCGCGCGGTCTTCGAGTACATCGAGCACACCCGCGACCACGTGTTCATCACCGGCCGGGCCGGCACGGGCAAGTCCACGCTGCTCAACCACCTGTCGTGGAACACCGAGAAGCAGGTCGTCATCTGTGCCCCGACGGGGGTCGCCGCGCTCAACGTCGGCGGCCAGACGATCCACTCGCTGTTCCGGCTGCCGATCGGGCTCATCGCCGACGCCGAGCTGCGGCAGGGCCCGGACACCCGCAAGCTCCTCAACACGATCGACACCCTGGTCATCGACGAGGTCTCGATGGTCAACGCCGACCTGCTCGACGGCATGGACCGATCGCTCCGCAAGGCCCGTGGTCGGCAGCTCGAGCCGTTCGGCGGTGTGCAGGTCGTGATGTTCGGTGACCCGTACCAGCTGCCCCCGGTGCCCGGCGATGCCGATGAGCGCGCCTACTTCACCGACCACTACCGGTCGATGTGGTTCTTCGACGCCAAGGTGTGGCTCGAGGCCGAGCTCAACATCATCGAGCTCGCCACCGTCCACCGGCAGCGCGACGACGCCTTCGCCGCGATGCTCACCGCCGTCCGGCACGGTCGGGTCACCGCGGACATCGCCGAGCAGCTCAACACCGCCGGAGCGCGCCCGGCTCCGGACGACGCCATCACCCTGGCGACCCGCAACGACACCGTGGCGCGGATCAACAAGGCGGCCCTCGAGCGGCTGCCCGGCAAGGTGAAGACCGCCAAGGCCGACGTCAACGGCGACTTCGGCGGACGGAACTTCCCCGCCGACGAAGCCCTCGAGCTGAAGCCCGGCGCGCACGTGATGTTCCTGCGCAACGACGCCGACCAGCGCTGGGTCAACGGCACCCTCGGCATCGTGACCGCCATCCGCGACACCGTGTGGGTCGACGTCGACGGGGAGTCGTTCGAGGTCCAGCCGTCGGTGTGGGAGAAGTTCAAGTACTCGTACGACGCGGACAAGAAGGAACTCAAGAAGGACACGGTCGGGGAGTTCCAGCAGTTCCCGCTCCGGCTCGCCTGGGCCGTGACCATCCACAAGTCCCAGGGCAGCACGTACGACCGGGCCGTGGTCGACCTCGGCAACCGGGTGTTCAGCGCCGGCCAGACCTACGTGGCGTTGTCGCGGCTGACCTCGCTCGAGGGGCTGTTCCTGACGCGCCCGCTCCGCCCGCAGGACATCATCGTCGACCTGGACGTCCGACGCTTCATGTCCGAGGCACCGCGCATCGTCGCCACCGAGCTCGAAGCCCCGAAGGCGAAGCCCGACGCCGACGCCGACGCGGACTGACCGGAAGCTGACCAGCGCGTCGGACTGACCCGGTCGGTCTTCTGCATCGGCCTCGCGCCGAGGAACGTCGGTGCGGGCATGCCTGCGTGCCTGTCGCACGCTGCCGGGCGGTCATGACTCCCCGTCGGTCCTGTGTCGAGTGGTCACTCGTCGTTGCCTGGACGCTCCGCATCCGACAGTTCGTGACCGACCGGCGCACCTGAGCGGGGAGTCGTGACCGGCCCGCGCGCCCGCACCGACCCCGCACACACGACGACGCCCGCCTGCCGGAGCGGCAGACGGGCGTCGGGAAGTGCAGTCGAGCGGAGGCGTCAGGCGCGCGCCGCACGCAGCGCGCGGA
This sequence comes from Curtobacterium poinsettiae, assembly GCF_047226435.1. Taxonomy (NCBI): domain Bacteria; kingdom Bacillati; phylum Actinomycetota; class Actinomycetes; order Micrococcales; family Microbacteriaceae; genus Curtobacterium; species Curtobacterium poinsettiae. The sequence goes on from NZ_CP178434.1 coordinate 382,808, forward strand.
GGTTCTCCTTGTCGGCACCGAGTGCGGTGAGCAGCAGGATCACACCGACGATCGCGTGGAAGACGTTGTCCGTGGTGTTGAGCGCGAAGACGTTGGCCGAGGTGTCCACGAAGACGAAGCCGTACACCGCGAAGACCACGAGCAGGACCCCGACGAGCAGGTTGCCGTTGCGGGAGCCGATGGTGTTGCCGAGGCCGGTGATGAGCAGGACCACGGCGAGCAGCACCCACACCAGGCAGAGCGCCGGGTTCACGCCGAACGCGTTCCACAGCATGCCGCCCTGGCGGTTGAAGAAGCCGGGGTCGCCGTCGGCGGCGAAGAAGAAGCCCAGGACGCCCCAGAGTGCGAGGACGCCGCCGGCCGTGAGTGCGAGACCCCGGTTCGGCGAGGCGGTGATGCCCGGTTCCTTGATGGCCACTTCGGTTTCCTCCTCGTACACTGCCGACGCGACGTGCGTCGGTCCCGCGTGGTGCGACGGCCCGGCGGGGATCACCGATCCCGTCGTCGTGGCGCGGAGTGCGCGGCCGACAGGGGTGCGGTTCCCAGCCTCCGGCCGGTGCTCCAACGGTATCGTGTCGGACCCCGACCGACCCAATCGCAGCGCCGCTGCCAGTCGTGCGAGGAGCCCGACGACGACCACTCCGAGGAGGACCAGCCCGGTGACCTTGACACCCGAGCGCAGCGCATCCGAATCGCGTGGACCGTTGGTCTCGCGGCGGGTGCGGTGGGCTGCGCTTGCGGCTCTGGGGTTCGTGATCGTGCCTCTCGTCTACGGGGTCGCGGTGCTGACCCCGGTCGGTCAGAAAGCGGAGGACGCCGCGCTCGGCGGGGTCCGGGAGTCCGACCTGTTCAGCTCGGACACTGCCCTCAACGTCATCTCGGTGCCGGTGATCCTGTTGCTCGTCGTCGTGATCGTCGCCGTGGCGTTCGCCAGACGGCGGCTCTCGGTGGGGCTCGGCGCGGGGGTCGTGGTGCTCGCGTCGGCGGCCACCTCGACGCTCGTCAAGCGTATCGCCGTGCGCCCGGAGATCGCCCAGTCGACGACGCCGAACTCGTTCCCGTCGGGGCACGCGACGATCGCGCTGGCGGCGCTGTTCGCGGTCCTGATGGTCACGCCTCGTCGGTTCCGCCCCTTGGTGACCATCGTCGGCGCGGGCTACGCGGTGTTCGTGGCGAACCAGACCGTGGTCTACGGCTGGCACCGGGTCAGCGACATCATCGGTGCCTGCGCGATCGCGGTGTTCTGGCTCGGGATCGTCCGCGCGGTGGGCCCCCGGGTCGACCGCGGGCTCCGGGGTGACCGTGACGGTCGACGAGGCCCGCGGCGGGTGGTGAGCGTCGTGCTCCTCGTGGTGACCGGGGCCACGCTGGCGATCGGTGTCGCGGCGCTCGTGGTCGGGCTGGCCGGTGACGGCGCGTACGACCATGCCGCGATCCTGCTCGCGGGGCGGCTGGCGTCCAGTGCGAGCGTCCTGGCGGTGGTCACCGCGGTCTGGTTCCTGGACGGGATGCACCACGCCGCGCGCACCGACCCGGCCACGTTGCGGTCCGCCGGCTGACCCAGGGAGCCGAGCCGGGCCTCCAGGCCGCGCGACAGTACCGACCGACGGGCGCGAGCCTGGCGGGAATGCCACGCCGTGCGCTACGTTGTACCGAGCAAGTCGATGCAAACGCATCGAGATCGCGAAAGGCGGCGCAACATGCAGTTCGGCATCTTCACGGTCAGTGACGTCACGACCGACCCCACGACCGGCACCACGCCGGACGACACCCAGCGCGTCCGCGACATCCTGACGATCGCCGAGCACGCCGACCAGGCCGGCCTCGACGTCTTCGCGACCGGTGAGCACCACAACCCGCCGTTCGTGGCCTCGTCGCCGACCACGTTGCTCGCCTACCTGGCCGCGAAGACGAAGGACATCACCCTGTCCACGTCGACCACGCTGATCACCACGAACGACCCGGTTCGCATCGCCGAGGAGTACGCGATGCTCCAGGTCGTGTCCGACGGCCGCATGGACCTGATGATGGGGCGCGGCAACACCGGCCCGGTCTACCCGTGGTTCGGGCAGGACATCCGTCAGGGCGTCAACCTGGCGATCGAGAACTACGCGCTCGTCCGCCAGCTGTGGGAGAACGACGTCGTCAACTGGCAGGGCAAGTTCCGCACGCCGCTGCAGGGCTTCACCTCGACCCCGCGTCCGCTCGACGGTGTCCCGCCGTTCGTCTGGCACGGCTCGATCCGCACGCCGGAGATCGCCGAGCAGGCCGCGTACTACGGCGACGGGTTCTTCCACAACAACATCTTCTGGCCGATCCAGCACACCGAGCAGATGGTCGGCCTGTACCGCCAGCGCTTCGAGCACTACGGGCACGGCCGCGCCGACCAGGCGATCGTCGGGCTCGGTGGGCAGTTCTTCGCGCGGAAGAACTCGCAGGACGCGATCGACGAGTTCCGGCCCTACTTCGACAACGCCCCGGTCTACGGCCACGGCCCCTCGATGGAGGACTTCACCGCCCAGACCCCGCTCACCGTCGGTTCGCCGCAGCAGGTCATCGACCGGTACGCCGCGATGAAGGACCACGTCGGGCACTACCAGCGCCAGCTGTTCCTCATCGACCACGCCGGCCTGCCGCTCAAGACGGTGCTCGAGCAGATCGACATCCTGGCGACGGACATCGTGCCGGAGTTGCGCAAGCTCAACGACGAGGGTCGCCCCCTTGACGTGCCGTCGGACCCGCCGTCGCACGCGGCGCGTGCTGCTGCCGCGATGGCGGCCGGCACGGTCGGCAGCGACCACGTCGCCGCCGAGGACGAGTGGACGGGCGCGTCCGTCTGATCGCCTGACCACCTGACGGACGGGAGGCCGGGTGCCAGCTGGCACCGGGCCTCCCGTCCGTCCCGGCGCGCGTCCAGGGCGCTGCGTCGTGAAAGCGACAGCCCTGCGGATGGCGCTGCCGTCACCTTCGCGAGAGCGACAGTTGCCCGCGGATCATCCGCGGAGATCTGTCGCTTCCGCGAGGGGAGTGGCGCGCTCCGCGGCGGGGCGTGCCGGCACGAGCTTGAGGCCGACGACGCACCCGACGATGCCGGCGATGAACAGCAGGCGCAGGACGGTGACGGGTTCGGCGCCCGTCGCCATGCCCCAGAGCACGGTGAGGGCGGCGCCGGTCCCGGTCCACACCGCGTACGCCGTGCTGATCGGGATGTGCTGCAGGACGTAGCCGAACGCGACGAGGCTGATCACGATCGTGACGCCGAACACGATCGTCGGTCGGAGCTCGGTGAACCCGTCGCTCTCGCCGAGGGCGGTCGCCCAGACGGTCTCGAGTGCGGCGCTGACGAACAGGACGATCCACGCCACGTCAGCTCACCACCTTGAGGCCGATGACGCACGCCACGAGACCGAAGACCAGGGCGAGTCGGGCGAAGGACGCGGCTTCCTGGCGGCGGAGGATCGCGACGACCACCGTCAGGGACGCGCCGATACCGACCCAGACGGCGTACGCGGTGCCGACCGGGATGGTCTTCATCGCGAACGCCAGCCCCACCATGCTCAGGGCCATCCCGGCGACGAACACGATCGTCGGGACGACCTTCTTGAAGCCGTTCGAGGCGCTGAGGGCGGTGGCCCAGACGGCTTCGAGCACGCCGCTGAGCACGAGGATTGCCCATGCCATGACGATGTCCTTTCCTGCGGGAGTCGTTGTGGTTCCCGTTGTCGTACGACTGTGCGACAACGACCTCGACGGTAGCACGAATTGGTACGACTGTGCGAGTATGGCGTCGTGGCCAGGAGCATGGACGTCGACGAACGGCGCCGCACCGTGTCCGAGGCGGCGTGCCGGGTCCTCGCCCGCGACGGCCTCGGGGCACTGAGCGTCCGGAACGTCGCCGCCGAGGCCGGGCTGCCGCCGAGCACGGTCCGCTACACGTTCCCGACCCAGGCGAGTGTCCGGTCGCACGCGCTCGAGCTGGTGTTCGACGCGACCGCGGCCCGGGTCGACTCCGTGCCGCGGGACCTGCGCGGGATCGCCTACGCGCACGCGGTCCTGCTCGAGCTGCTGCCCCTCGACGAGGAGCGGCGCATCGAGCTCGACGTCTACCTCGGCCTCGGCACCGCCGCCCTGACCGACGCCGAACTCCGGCCGTTCCACGACCGGGTCGTCGACGAGATGCGCCAGTGGTGCGCGCAGATCCTCCGCGCGGTCGGGGTGCCGGACGCTGCCGTGCCGTACGAGACCCGGCGGTTGCACGCCCTGGTGGACGGGCTCGCGATGCACATCGTGCGGGTCGACCCCGGTGGTGACGCCTCGTGGGCGATCGACACGCTGGACCGACACGTGGCGGGCATCGCCCGGGTCTGACCGCTGCCCGTTGCCCGTTGCCCGTTGCCCGGAGCGCGTGCACGGTGCCGGGTCCGCGAACCCGTGCGGCGTTGGTGGCTCCGTGCGGCGCTTCATACCTGCACCGAGCGGGCAACCCTGAACGGGGTGACCGAACTCGCACGGTGCGAGGGGCGCGCAGCCCCGGGCAGGACGCGTCGCCTATCCTGTCCCGGTGACGACGACCACGCGGCCGCCGCAGCGCACCCGGAGCCTCACCGGCCCCGGCCTGGTGCTGCTCGCCGTCGTCGTCCTGCTGGGCATCCGGCTGTTCTCCCCGAGCATCGGGACGACCGGGCTGCCCGACGTCGTGCAGGACTTCCTGACGCTGGCGATCAGCGTCGTCGTCGAGTCCCTGCCCTTCGTGGTGCTCGGCATCGTGCTGTCGATCGTCGTCGAGGTCTGGGTACCGGTCGGTGCGCTCGAGAAGGTCCTGCCGCAGAACGCCTTCGGTCGTCGGGCCGTGATCTCCCTGATCGGGATGCTGTTCCCGGTGTGCGAGTGCGGCAACGTCCCGCTGGCCCGCGGTCTGATGATGCGCGGGTTCACGCCGGCCGAGGCGGTCACGTTCCTGGTCGCTGCCCCGATCCTCAACCCGCTCGTCATCATCAGCACCGCGCAGGCGTTCGGTTGGTCGGGGTGGATCCTCCCGGTGCGCATCGTCGGTGGCTTCGTCGTCGCGAACCTCGTCGGCTGGATCGTCGCCGCGCACCGCCGTCCGGCCGACCTGCTGCTCCCCGCCTTCGAGGCCCGGTGCCGTGCGGCCGTGGGAGCGCCCCGGGGCCTGCACCGCTGGCGGCAGAGCGCCGCGCAGTTCGGCGGCGAGACGGCGACGATGATGCCGGCACTGTTCGTCGGTGCCGGGCTGGCCGCCGCGATCCAGGTCGCTGTGCCCCGCTCGACCCTGGTCGCGATCGGCTCGAACCCGGTGCTGTCCGTCGCGGCGATGATGCTGCTGGCGATGACGGTGTCGCTCTGCTCGAACGTCGACGCCTTCTTCGCGCTGTCCTTCGCCTCGACGTTCCTGCCGGGGTCGATCACGGCGTTCCTGATCATCGGGCCGATCATCGACGTCAAGATGATCGCCCTGCTGCGCACGACGTTCCGGGTCCGCTTCCTGGTGCTGCTGTCCGTCGTGTGCGTCCTGTTCGCCGGAGCCGTCGGGTTGGTGATGAATGTCCTCGTCTGATGCACGCAGCAACTCGCCCGCGTACCTGGGCCTCGGGTCGGTGCTGGCCGTTGCGCTCTGCACGCTGTGGCTGGCGCTGGTCGGGCAACTCGACCTGTACATCAACCCGCGCTACTCGGTGTTCACGGTCGTGCTCGCCGCCGTCGGGGTGCCCGCGTCGATCGCCGGCCTGGTGGTCATCGCCCGCGGGCACGGCCACACGCACGGCGACGACGAGCACGAGCACGAGCCAGATGGCGATCGGGGGCGGCGCGGACTCGGCCGTCGTCGCGGCGTCCGCGTCGTGCTCGGCAGTGCAGCCGCCATCGTCACGGTCGGTGTCACCGTCGCGATGCTCGTCCTGCCCCCGACGACGCTGTCCGCCCGCACCGCACAGCAGCGGAGCGTCGACTCGGCGACCCTGTCGAACGCCACCGGTTCCGAGGCAGCGGTGTCCCTGCTCGGCAGCGAGGGCGTCGACACCTCGGAGTACGGCGTCAAGGACTGGGCGGCCCTGATCCGGCAGACCACCGACACCACGGCACTCGTCGGCAAGCAGGTCGAACTGACGGGCTTCGTGGTGCCCGGTGACGACGGGTCGTTCACCCTGACCCGCTTCGTGATCAGCTGCTGCGCCGTGGACGCGCAACCCGTCGGCCTCAGCGTCGTGCCCGGCGACGACGACGGTAGCGGTGGCGGCAGCGGCACCGTCCCCGACGAGGGGAAGTGGGTCACCGTCCGCGGCGCCCTCGCAGCGAACCCGGACCAGTCCGCCGACGCCCGCATCGTCGTCAAGGCCGCGAAGGTCACCGAGGTCGCGCAGCCCAAGGACCCGTATGAGTACTGAGACGGGCGCGAGCTCCGAGGGGCGCCGCGAGCGCCGCCCGGTCGCGCACCGGTTCCACCGCCGGTACGTGGCCGTCGTGGTCGTCCTCGCCGTGGTCGCCGCGCTCGCCGCGGTCGTCGGCTCGCAGCAGGGTCCGCGGCTCCGCGACGTGTCCTACGACGCGACCGGGCTCGTCACGAGGCCGGCCCAGCGGATCATCCTGACGGCGAACCAGGCACTGCAGAAGGTCGACGCCGCCGACGTCCGGGTCAGCCCGGCTGCGGCGCACACCGTGACCTCGAGCGGCAACACCATCGCGGTCGAGTTCGCCGGGCCGCTGGCCTACGACCGCGACTACACCGTCACGGTCGCGGGTGTCCGGGCGCCGGGACAACGTGCGACGTCGGACCTGACGGCGGCGATCCGCACCGGCAGCACCGACGTGCTCGCCCTGGTCCCCGGGCAGGCAGGCGCGAAGGACCGCATCGTCCGGCGCTCCCTCGACGCCGGCGGCGCCACGACCGTCTACGAGGGCACCGCGATCAGCGAGTACGCCCGGCTCGGCCGCTCGCTGGTGGTCGTGAGCGGCACGGACGCCAGCTCCTCCGTCGACATCGTGGCGCTGAGCGGCGGCGTGCAGGACGACGACGCCCCCGTCGAGCACCTCACCCTGCCGACGTCCGAGGGGCGGGTCACGGCGCTCCACGTCGCGGACGACGGGGCCTCGTTCGGGTTCGAGTACGCCGACACCTCGACCGGGCAGTCCCGGAACACCGGCCTGTACGTGGTCGACATGACGGGCACGCACATGCCCACCGCGATCGCCGCGAACGGCAAGCCGAAGACGGGCGCCGTGCCGATGACCGTCGGGCAGTGGGCCTACGTCCCGCGCACCGAGAGTGCCCTGGTCCGGACGGGCAGCGACGACCTGGTCCTCGTCGACATGAGCGGTCGCGCCGACCCGGTCCGGCTCGGCAGCGCGACCTACCTGCACGGCTTCGTCGGCACCGGCACCACGGCCGTCGTCGAGACGGGCACCGGCATCGAACGGCTGGACCTGACCGACGGGTCCAAGTCAGCGCTGCAGGCCCCCGCGGCCAGCACGGATGCGGCCGTCCTCGGCCGCATCGCCCAGCTGTCCGACGACACGTACCTGCGGGTGCTGGGGGACGTGCGGTCGGACGGCACCATCGCGGCACGGATCGTGCGTGTCGACGGGGGACGCGCCTCCCGTCTGCCCGTGACGATCCCGGAGGACGCGAGCGTCACCGCGGTCTGCCCGTCCCCGAACAGCCAGTTCGTCGCGGTCGCGACGAAGTCGGCGAACGGCGAGCTCGTGAGCATCGTCGACGCGGCCTCCGGCGCGCTCGAGGCGAGCATCGACGCCGGTTCCGTCGACTGGTGCGGCGCGCTGCCGTCCGGTGACGAGGTCGGCTGACGGTCCGGAGACGACAGACGGAAGGCCCGGTACCAGCTGGTACCGGGCCTTCCGTCCATCATGTGGTGACGACTACGCCAGCGTGGCCGCGTCGATCACGAAGCGGTAGCGGACGTCCGAGGACAGGACGCGCTCGTAGGCCTCGTTGATCTGGTCGGCGCTGATGAGCTCGGTCTCCGGCAGGATCCCGTGCTCGGCGCAGAAGTCGAGCATCTCCTGGGTCTCCTGGATGCCGCCGATGGCGGAACCAGCCCAGCTGAGCCGACGCGGGATGAGCGCGAAGGCCGGCACCTCGAGCGGCTCGGACGGTGCACCGACGTTGACGAGGGTGCCGTCGACCTTGAGCAGGCCGAGGTAGGAACCCATCGGGATCTTCGCCGAGACGGTGTTGATGATGAGCTCGAAGGAGTTCGCGAGCTTCTCGAACGTCTCCGGGTCCTTCGTCGCGTAGTGGGCCTTCGCGCCGTAGCGGAGCGAGTCGGCTTCCTTCGAGGTGGTCTGCGACAGGACGGTGACCTCGGCGCCGAGCGCGACGGCGATCTTGACGGCCATGTGGCCGAGCCCGCCCATGCCGACGACGGCGACCTTCGTGCCGGGGCCGGCCTTCCAGTGGTGGAGCGGCGAGTAGGTGGTGATGCCGGCGCAGAGCAGCGGCGCGACCTTCTCGATGTCGAGCGACTCGGGGACGCGGAGCACGAAGTCCTCGTTCACGACGACGGCCTGCGAGTAGCCGCCCTGGGTGATCGAGCCGTCGGCGGGGTCGACGCTGGCGTAGGTGCCGATGTTGCCCTTGAGGCAGTACTGTTCCTGGCCGGCGACGCAGTTCTCGCACTCGCCGCACGAGTTCACCATGCAGCCGACGCCGACGCGGTCGCCGACCTTGTGCTTGGTGACGTTCGCGCCGACCTCGGTGACGTGGCCGACGATCTCGTGGCCGACGACCTGCGGGTACTGGATGGGGCCCCACTCACCGCGGACGGTGTGGATGTCCGAGTGGCAGATGCCGGCGTAGGCGATGTCGATCGCGACGTCGTCCGGGCCGACGTCACGACGGGTGATGGTGGTCTTGACGAGCGGCTCGGTCGCTGACGGTGCCGCGTACGCGTTGACGGTGCGCAATGATCTCCTCGTGGGGGTGGTGCGTTGCGGGCCGGTTCCGGCCCGGAACCAGTCTGCGCGCCCCCGCGGCCGTGTGGGAGGTACAACCAGGACACCCCTGGTGCCGTCGGACGGGCGCGTCGCGGCGGCGTGGGGGTGCTCACGCCGTTCTGCTCCCGACCTTCTGCTCGCGGCGTTCTGCTCGCTCAGGCGAGCCAGGCCAGCCGGGCCAGCCGCTGCCCGGCGATCGTCGCGAAGCGCAGGGGGTCGGCGAGGGCGTCGTCGGGTTCGCCGGTGGTCTGCGTCGCGAGCACGGTCAGCGACGCGGCGGCCGCGTAGTCGTCGAGCGGGGCCTCGATCGCGCCGGCGACGAGCATCGAGCGGGCACCGGGAGCGTGCGCCGCGGTCAGGTCGCGGACCACCGAGGGCACCTTGCCGACGGCGCTCTGTCCGTCGAAGCGTCCCTCGCCGCTGATCACGACGTCGGCGGCGTTCACGTCGGTACCGTTCACGATGTCGTTGCCCCCGAGCAGTGCCGGCAGCCCGAGGACCTCGGCGACGGCCGCTGCCCCACCCGCGAGCGTGGCGCCCCACACCAGCAGGCCGAACCCCACCCCACCCGCGGCTCCGGCGCCCGGGGTGCTCGGGTCGACGTCGGGGAAGCGCGCGGCCCAGATGGCGAGCCGGTCGTCGAAGGACGCCACACGGTCGGGCGTGATGCCCTTCTGCGGGCCGAAGACGGCGGCGGCACCGGTCGGGCCGAGCAGCGGAGAGGCGACGTCGGTGAGCACGGTGACCCCGCGCGGTGGGAGTGCTCGGAGACCGCCGGTGCCGGTGCCGGTGCCGCTCTGCTCTTCGTCGAGGCCGAGCGCCTCGAGCACCGGACGCCCGCCGTCGGTGGACGCGCTGCCGCCGATGCCGAGCACGAGCCCCGTCGCACCGGCGTCGAGCGCGGCGGCGATCGCCTCGCCGAACCCACGGCTCGTCGCCGTGTCCGGCATCGGTGCATCGAGCAGGGGCAGGCCGCTCGTCGCCGCGAGCTCCACCACGGCACGGCCGTCGGGCAGTCGCAGCCAGTGGGTGTCGACCGGGGCCCCGGCCGGCCCGGTCACGGTGACGGGGACCCGGACGGATCCGGGGACGGCGGACTCGAAGGCGTCGAGGGTGCCCTCGCCACCGTCGGCCATCGGGACGAGCACCACGTCGTCGTCAGGGCGTTCGGCCAGCCAACCGTCGCGGACCGCCGCAGCGATCGACGCCGCCGTCGCGGTGCCCTTGAACGAGTCCGGAGCCACGATGATGCGCACGGTTCCACCGTAGTGGCCGGTCGCGGGACGCCGGCGTGCGCGCGTGTGTGAGACGCCGGCGTCTGTGCGTGTGTGAGACGCCGGTGTGTGCGCAGAACGCCTCGTTGTCCGCGAGACGCCTCCGTATTCGGCGGCGTCTCGAGGCCATGGCGGCGTCGAACGAACACGACGGCGTCCATCGACCGCGCCGGCGTGCGTCGAACGAACACGCCGGCGTGCGTCGAACGAACACGCCGGCGTCTCGCGAACGGACCGCGCCCCGATGCGTCAGGGCGCGGGCACCGGCTCCGGCAGGGCGAAGCGCGAGTGCGGCACTCCGCCCGTCGCGAGGTCCGCGAGCATCTCGCCCAGCAACGGCGCGAACTTGAAGCCGTGCCCGGAGAACCCCGTCGCCACGGTGAGCGGCCCCATGCGGTCGATGACGAAGTCCTCGTCGGGGGAGTTGTCGTACAGGCAGCTGATGAACGTCGGCTTCGTCGCGTCGACCCCCGGCACGTACCGCGCGACGTACGCCTGCAGCCGCTCGGCTTCGGCGGGTACGGGCGTGAAGTCGCGGTCGTCCGGGTCGACCACGGGCCCGGTGCCGTGGAACCCGACCTTGACGCCCTCGCCGGGCGTCAGCAGCCCGTAGACGTCGTCGCCGTCGGCCCAGTGCACGAAGCTCGGCCAGGCCTCGTCCGGCAGGTGGCTGGGGAAGTGGGCGGGCTGCTCCTGGGTGACGCGGATGGCCGGGAGGCCCGTCCCGCGTCCGGTAAGCAGCCCGCCGACGAGCGTGGGGGCCCACGACCCCACCGCGGCCACCACGGACGCGGTGCGGACCGCGGTGTCGTCGGACAGTGTCACGGTGACGTCGTCACCGTGGTCGTCGAGCCCGGTGACCCGGGTGTCGAAGCGCAGGTCGGCGAGGCCGGTCCGTTCGGCCAGGGTCAGGAAGGCCTCGACCGTCCGGTCGGAGCGGATCCGCCCCGCCGACGCATGGGTCAGCACGTGCCCCTCGAACGCGATGCCGGGCCAACGTGCTGCCGCCTGCTCCGGCGTCAGCGACTCGTGGGGGATGTCCGCGTCGGCCAGGGCGGCGGCGATCGCGTCGACGACCTCGGACCGCCCGTGGTCGACCGCGCCCGTGCGGACGATGAGCTCCTCGCCGGCGGCCTCCTCGAGCCCTTCCCACAGCGCCAGTGCGCGGGTGGTCAGCGCGACGTACTCCGGGTCGGCGTAGCCCTGCCGGAAGATCCGGGTCGCACCGTGCGAGGAACCGAGGTGGTGGCCGCGGGCGTGCTGCTCGACGAGCAGGACGCGCTCGCCGCGGGCCGTCAGGACGTACGCGGTCGCAGCACCGACGACCCCGGCGCCGATGACGACGTGCGTCGCCGGTGCGGGGATGGTCATGTCGAGAGCGTAGTTGGGTGCGCCGACCCCGACACGACCGTCGCCGTCAGCGGCCCGAGGTCGGCACCGTGGTCCCGAGGCCCCGTTCGCGAGCGACTTCGAGCACCAGGGCGGCGACCGCCAGATCCTGCGCACCGAGCCCGACCGAGTCGAACACCGTGACCTGGTCGTCGTCGACCCGGCCGGCAGCACGTCCGACGATGACCTCGCCGAGTTCGGCCGGGTGCAGGTCCTGCGGGACCGCGCCCTCGACGACGGCCTCGAGCAGGTCGCCCGACTTCGACCAGGCTGTGGCCCGGCTGTCGACGAACACCGTCCCACGCGCCATCGCGGGGCCGTCGAGCTCGCGGTGGGTGGGGCGCGGACGGGCGCCGACGGCGTTCACGTGCTGGCCCGCGTGCAGCCAACCGCCCTCCACGACCGGGCGTACCGACGGCGTGAGCGTGCACAGGACGTCGCACTCCTCGGCCACCTGGCGGGGACCACCCACCACGGTGCACCGTCGTGCGAGGTCGTCACCGACGGTCTCGAGGAACCGACCGGTCGTCGCCGCGGAACGCGACCAGAGGAGCACCCGTTCGAAGTACCGGACCTTCGCGAACGCACGCAGGTGCTCGACGGCGAGGTTCCCGGCGCCCACGAACCCCAGCGTCGTGCTGTGCGATCGAGCGAGGTGCTGCGTGGCGACGACCGAGGCTGCCGCCGTCCGCGCGCGGGTGATGTCCTTGCCGTCGAGGACGCCCAGGCACTCGCCGGTCATCGCAGACGACACCAAGATGCTGGACCGCTGGGTCGGCAGACCGCGGGAGGCGTTGTGCGGGATGTCGGCCATGAGCTTCACCGCCACCAGACCCAGCCGGTCGGACCGCACCGCCATCGGCAGGAAGAGCGCATCGTCGGCACCCGTCAGGGCGACCGGGGCCGGCTGCTGCATCCGGCCTGCTCCGAGGTCGGCGTGGACGGCTTCGACGGCTTCGAGCACATCGACGTCCTCGAGCGCAGCAGCGACGTCGGACGCCCCGAGGACGAGCGTCACGAGACGGCGACGGCGCTCGGCGAACCGAGGAGTTCGTCGGACGACGGGATGTGCGTCGTGAGTCCGCCGTCGAACAGGATCCGCATCCACCGGTCGGACGCATCACGGTCCACGACGGCGGAGTCCCACACGCCGCCCGCCGCCATCTCGTCGGCGGCTCGTCGGAGCAGCGACTGGTCCTTGTCCGGCCAGCGGGCTGCGAGCACGGCGGTGATCTCGGCGTCGGCGTCGCCAGCGGTGATCCGCTGCATGGCCGCAGCGATGCCGTCCATGAACCGTGGCACGCGGTCACCGAGTTCCTCGATACGGTCGGTGCGGGTGTAGTAGACGCTGTTCGGCATCACCCCGCCGGCATCGAGGTGCCGGAAGACGATCGACCCGCCGCCAGCCGCCACGAGTTCCTCGGCGGACACGAGGTCGAGGATGATGGCGTCGCCGAGGCCGCCTCGGTAGAGCTCCACGAGCATGGCGGTCGACAGGTCGCGGACGAAGCGGGTCGCTGCGACGTCGAGACCGGCTTCGCGGACGAGCCCCGCCGTGAACTCGTAGGGCGCGCTGCCGCCCGCACCCGGCGCGAGCACGACCTTCCCCGCGAGCCAGTCCAGGGTGATCGGGGCGGTCTCGTTCCGCGCCACGATGGTCATCGGGAAGGCGTGGTTCAGCTGGCCGACGACGGACAGTGCACGAGCGGTGCCGGCGTACATCGCCGGCACCCAGAGGCCCCCGAGCGCGAGGTGGGCTGCACCCGAGTCGATGTCGTCGAGGACGCCAGTCCACGGGTCGCAAGCGGTGGCGGTCACGGTGAGTCCGCGTTCGGCGAAGAGGCCGCCCAGGTCGGCGACGTACTCGGGCAGGTAGTTGAGGCCGTTCGCGGTCGCCGAGATCTGCAGGGTGTCCATGGTGGTGCTCCGTTCGTGGGGTGCGGCGTGCCGGGCGTTGCCCGCCACGCCGCTGGATCGTGTGGGTGGATCGGGTGGATCGGGTGGATCGGGTGGTTCAGGTGGACCTGGCGGTGAGGACGTTCTCGTTCACGTCCTCGAGGGAACGACCGCGCGTCTCGGGGGCGAACCGCGACGCGATCACGAGCACCGCGTACATGGCTGCCGCGAGTCCGAAGACACCGGCGAAGGCCCAGGCACCGTAGAGCGCTATCGCGGCGAAGGGCATCACGGCGCCGGCGATGTTGCCGATCCCGTTCACGATCGAGGCGCCGGACGCTCGGATTGCCGTGGGGTAGACCTCGGCGGTCCAGGCTGCGAGCGTGGTGTTCGTCAGCATCGTGAAGAACTGGAACAGTGCGCCGAGGGCGAGGATCGCGCCGGTGTCGTTCCCGAACGCTGCGAACGCCAGTGCGGTCAGACAGCCCAGGACCCCCGCGGTGGCGACCAACGGTCGACGCCCGATGCGGTTCGCGAGCAGGGCGGCGGCGGTGCACCCGAGGAGCGAGCCGACGTTCATGATCATCGTGTACAGCAGGCTCTGCGAGACGGAGTACCCACGTTCGACGAGCAGCGTGGGCATGAGGAAGTTCAGCGTGACCTGCACCCCGAAGGCCATCCACGACGCGACCCCGATGGCGATCGTCCGGCGCAGGACCAGCCGGTGGAACACCGCTGCGGGTGAGGCGTGCAAGGACACCGGCGGGAGATCTGCGGGGCTGAGCCGGACGGGGCCGACGGCGTCCGCGGGCGGCGTCAAGGTGTTCGAGGCGAGGACCGCGAGCGAGCGGTTCGCGTCGTCGATCCGCCCCTTCGAGAGGAGCCAGCGCGGCGTCTCGGGCAACTTGCGCCGGTACAGGACGACGAACAGCGCGGGGAGCGCCAGGATCACGAAGCTCCAGCGCCAGACGTGGTCGTCGCCACCGAGCGGGACGGCCAACGGGCCGAGGAGGAGCAGGAAGAGGCCGTAGGAGATGAAGTTCCCGATGCCGCCTGCACCGACGTTGATCGTGGCGATGAGTCCGCCCCGGTACCGGGTCGCGACCATCTCGGACAGCATCGCGATGCCGATCATGAACTCACCGCCGACGCCGATGCCGACGATGAAGCGGCTGACCAGCAGCATCTCGAAGTTCGGGGAGACAGCGCTCAGCAGGCCGCCCAGCGTGTAGACGAGCAGGTTCAGGCCGAGCGAGAACCGGCGGCCGTAGCGGTCGGCGAGCCAACCGGCGAGGAGCCTGCCGACCAAACCGCCGACGACGGTCGCGGTGTTGATGGTGGAGAGCTGGACGTCGCCGATCGCGAGGGAGGCCTTGATGTTGGTGGCCATCGCGCCGACGGAGTTCTGCTCGAGGGTGTCGAAGAACTCACCGGCGAGGATGAGCATGAGGACCCAGAACTGGGCTCGTGTGAACCCGATCGAGTCGAGTGCGGAGCCGACGCCTCCGGAAGGCTGGTCGGTGGTGGTGCGTGTTGGTGCGGTGGAGCGCGTTACAGCAGACATTCGTAACTCCAGCGGGGAAGAGTGAGCGGTGCACCGTGCGGTCACTCTTTTGTATACGAAAAGCTGTTTCGGGCTGGTTTCGACTTCGAGACGTTTCGTGACGCATCCGGCTCAAACCGCACCGGATCAGACATGCGGTCGAAGTCGCCGACTGCGCGCGAACTGCGGTCGTATACGTTCTACGCGCTGAGTTCGCGGTAGATCGCTTCGTCGCGACGCAGGTGCTCGTCCATCAGCAGCCCTGCCTGAACCGATGCTCCCCGCAGGATCGCGTTCGCGACGGCGGCGTGGTCCCCGCTGCTCGCGGCGACCTCTTCACGCGTCACGCGCTCGAAGGCCCAGGCGGTCTGGTGGATCAGCTGTTCGATCATCGTCTCGAGTCGGGTGTTCCCGGACGCTCGGGCCACCAGGCCGTGGAATGCGAACCGGGGCGACTGGGCCTCGACCTCCTGGTCGGAGCGGCCCTCGTGGCCGACTGCCCGGAGCACGGCCGCGCAGTCGCCGCCCGTCCGGTCGGCCGCGAGCTCGGCGGCCAGGACCTCGAGCCCGCGCCGGATCTGCATCAATTCGATGACGACCTCGGTTGAGGAATCCGCGACCCGGACGCCCTTGAACTTCTCGGCGACGACGAAGCCCTCGGTCTCCAGCTGTCGGAGGGCTTCGCGGACAGGGACCCGGGAGACGCCGAAACGCTCCGCGAGCACGTCTTCCTTGAGTCTCGAGCCACGTGCGAGCGAGCCGCTGATGATCTCGGCCCTGATGGCCTTGAGGACCGATGCCGGCTTGGACTCCACGGCTTGATCGTAGTTGGAGCGAGTGACGGGAATCGAACCCGCGCTACCAGCTTGGGAAGCTGGAGTTCTACCATTGAACTACACTCGCGCGCCCCGCAGATCGGGACTCGGCAAGCCTAGCGGATTCTCGCCTGGAAGCCAGCCGACCGCGCACCGTACGCCGTCTGCCGGGCGCGTGTCGTGCCTCCCGAGTCTCCGCTGTGAGGGTGCCGACTCGACGGACAGGTGTCGGACCCGTGTGTACCGTCCAGGGAGTTCCAGCCCCGAACCGAGGAGGACCCGGATGGTCAGGCATCCCCTCATCGACGACGTGGTCGGCCCGGCGATCGTGGTCGAGTCGGCCTCGCCCGTCGTGTGGCTGACCGACGCGCTCGCCTCGTTGCTCCGCCGGTCGGCGGACGCCGGGCGGACGGTCGTGCTCCGCACCGGACGGTCTGCGGCGATCACCCCGGCGCTCCGGCACGCACTCGGCGCGTACGGTGCCGCGTGGGCCGTGTCCGACTTCGACGGGACGCTGCGTGACGGCCGGACCGGTGTCGCTGCCTCGGACATCGAGGACTTCGTGCACCGCGGCCCCGAACTCGTGGGCACACCGTCGCCCGAGCACCCGGTCTCGGCCGACTCGGTCCGTCAGATCAGCATCGACCTGACCCTCCGGCACCATCCTGGCCGCGCGGTCGACATGGGCTCGGCGATCGAGGCCCTGTGCCACACCGTCGGCACCTGCCCGACCCGGTGGGGCACCGCAGAACCGCTCACCGTGCCGTGGGACCGCTGGGTCGTGACGCAGTACGCGAAGCACGAGGCACCCGGCATCTCGACCTCGTACGCCGTCGGCGAGGGCTTCTCGGCGACGATGACCGCGCACCTGGTCGGCGGGGTCGTCGTGGAGACGATGTCCGCCGTGCTCACCGTGCCCGAGGAGAACACCGACCCGGGCCTGGCGAACCGCATGTTCGACGCCGTGCAGCGGGTCGCCGACCAGGTCGTCCCCGTCTTCGGCGTCGTCATGCAGCGCCGCGGTGACGCCGACCACCTGGTCCGTGCCGTCTCGCACGGAGAACCGTCGCCGCTCGCCGTCGTCGTCGGGCCCGAGGCCGCCGGCTTCCTGGACCGTGACGGTGTCTGGCCGCCGCCGCGCACCACGACCGCGACGTTCGCCGCCGGAACCGGCTCGTCCGGTCGCCCGGACGCCGACACCGACGGCGGCATGATCGTCCGCTTCGAGGACGGCTGGGAAGCGCTCGAGTCGTTCCTCGACCGCATCGACGAGGACCGCTTCCTGCAGCTGGTCGGCGGTGCGCCGCTCGACCCCGCCCACGACGAGGGCACACTCGACGGCCACGTCCGCGACGACCGGATGGTGGGCGGCCAGGGTGCCGCGTGACGTCACGATCCTGTGCCGGCAGCCGGTCGAGCCGCGCGAGGTCGCCGAGGCGCTCCTGCTGCACGACGAGACCTGGGGCGTCCGCGCACTCGACGACGGCCCGATGGTCCAGGTCTGCCGTGACGCCACCCACCCGGTGATCACCGTGCTGGGCGTGCGGCGCGTGGACTCCTTCGACGAGGTGGAGCGGATCCTGCCGGACGCGCCGACCCTGGCGACGCCGCTGTGGTGGGTCGACACGGTCACCCCAGCCGGCCCCGACGGGGAATCGGGGATCTCGGCCGCGCTCGAGGCCGCCATGAACCTCGACGCGGTCTGCATCGTCCACGGCGACTGAACACCCGCGGGCACCCCCGGGCGATCGGTGCGGCGGGTCAGTCCCGCTTGCTCATCGCCGCCAGGCGCTCGTTGTAGGCCTTGAGGTCGGCGTCGCCGTCGCGCTCGGCCTTGCGGTCGAGGCGCTTCGCGTCGCGCTTGTCCGAGCGCATCCAGTTGCGGACGACCAGCAGGGCCACGAACACCATCGGGAGCTCCGACGCACCCCAGGCGATGCCGCCGCCGGTGTGCTGGTCGTCGAGCAGTGCGGCGTCGTTGGTCTGTCCGAGCGCGTGGAACCAGTCGATCGCGAACACCGACTGCGACGTCATGACCGCGACACCGAAGAACGCGTGGAACGCCAGGGTGGCCAGGAGCGTGATGATGAGCATCGGGTACGGCGGACGCTTCGGGCCCGGGTCGACGCCGACGAACACCCAGAAGAACAGGTACCCGCTCAGGACGAAGTGGACGATCATCGCGACGTGCCACTCGTGCGACTGCATCGCGGCCTGGTACGCCGGGGTGAAGTAGAACACCACGAGGGACCCGGCGAAGATGATCCCGGCGACGGCGGGCTTGCCGAGGAACTGCATCCAGCGGGAGTGCACGAAGAGCATGAGCCACTCGCGGGCGCCGCGGGAGCCGTCGTTGCGGACCGGCAGCGTGCGGAGCGCGAGCAGTACCGGGCCGCCGAGCACGAGCGGCAGCGGCACGAACATCATCAGCAGCATGTGCTGGAGCATGTGCGACGAGAAGTGGATCATGCCGTAGACCGCGGGGCCGGCCGACGTGGTCCAGATGAACAGGGCGCAGCCGATCAGCCAGGCGATGGTGCGGCCGACGGGCCAGGAGTCACCGCGCTTCCGGAGCTTGCGGACCGCCAGCAGGTACCAGACGGCTCCGACGACGGCCAGGCCGAGCCAGACCCAGTCGATGTGCCACTGCGTCAGGTAGGTCTGCGCGGTCTGCGCCGGCGGGAACGGGAAGCCGATCAGACCAGAGCGGGTGTCCTCGCCCGTCGCCGGGGTCTGCGGGATCGGCGGCTGCGACCGGGACACGGCGACCGAGACGCCGATGGCCACGGCCATGAACACGATCTCGGCCAGGGCGAACCGGGTGAACAGGCGACGGTCGAGCGGCGCACGGAGGAGTCCGGGCACGAGCTTCCGGCGCTGCACGAGACCGGCGACGCCGAGCAGGACGAGGATGACCGCCTTGACCGTGATGAGCCAGCCGTAGGTCGTCGTGAGCAGGTCGAGCGGACCGGTCAGCCGGAGCGACGCGTTCACGATGCCGGAGAACGCCACGGCCCCGAAGGACCAGCCGGCGAGCGTCGAGTACCGGGCGATGACCCGGCCCGTCGCACCCTTGGTGCGCGTGCGGAGCAGGACCACGGCGACCAGGCCACCGGCCCACACGCACACCCCGACCAGGTGGATCGCGAGCGAGTTCACCGCGTTCGCGTGCTCGAGCGACCCGGCCGCGTGGCCGGACAGCGCAAGGGGGAGCAGGGCGAACAGGCCGATGACGGTGGCGAACGCCAGGGTCGTCACCCGGGTGGCGACGGCGGCCACCACCGTGGCGATGAGGATCGCGGCCGCGGACACGACGAGGGCCTGACCGATCTCGACCTGGAACGCGAAGAGCATGAAGTTGCGCGCGAACACCGGGCTGGTGAGCGGGACGCCCAGCGTGTTCGCGCCGGTGAGGACGATGCTCACCGCTGCGGCGAGGAACCAGACGGCGCCGGTCGCTGCGGCCCACCGGGTGGCCCGGTGCTGCACGCTGGACAGCGCGCCGTGGTCCTTCTTCTGCGCGGGAAGCGCGAAGGCGGCGACGATGAGGAGCCCGATCGTGAGCGCCGCCATCGTGTCGTGCACGACGCGGGCGATCGGCAGGCCGTACTCGACGAGCTCGCCGGCGGACACCAGCTGCTGACTCGTGCTGAAGGCGCCGGTGATCGTCAGCCCGAGGAGCGAGCACGCGACGGCCAGGGGGATCGCGATGACCAGGACCGTCGCGACGGTGGACGAGCGCCCGGTGGCAGGGGCGGCGTCCGGTGCTGACCCGGTGGGCTGGGTTTCGGGTGACGTGACGGTCATGACCGTCCAATGGTAGGCGTGTCGGCTGGCAACCGGCCCCTCGGATGCGCGCTCAGACCCGCCGTTCCCAGACGCCCGCGCAACCGACGCCGACGAACCCCACGGCCTCGTTCACGTCGAGCATGTGGCGGTTCTCCTCCGCGTTGAACGTGATGATCGAGGGGTGCCCCGGATGTTCCTGTTGGACCGTCTCGATCCCGACCGCCTTCAGGAGCCAGCCGAGCCGGTGCCCGCGGTGTTCCCGGACCACCAGGGTGTCGCCCTGCATCACCGGCTGGGTGCGGGGACCGGGTACGGCGAGCTGGGTGAACCCGACGAGTGACCCGGTCGACGTGTCCTCGACCACGACGGTGCGCATCGTCCGGGGTCCCTCCTCGAGGTGCTGCTCGTGCGTCCGGAGCCGCTCGAGGGTCCAGGCGTCCTCGGGCTCGGTCATGTCGCCCGACGGGGCGTCGGTGCTCATCCGGGTCAGCAGGAGTGCGAGGTCCGACTGCCACCGATCGGGTGTCGGTCCTGTCCAGGTGTGCACGCGGTAGTGGTCACCCGACGCGGCGTCCGCAGCCGCACGGACGTCGGCCACCGCGGCCTCGGCGGCCGGGAGCGCGAGACGGCTGATCCGGTCGACCTGTCCGAGCCGCCAGCCTCGACGGGTCAGGAACCGGACCGCTGCCTCGTCCTCCGGTACGGCCCCGAAGCCCGTGGGCGCCTGTCGGTACCCGGGGCCGGACGCCGGGCCGACCTGCCGTGAGACTGCGTAGGCCTTCCACTGCGTGCGTCCCTGACCCCGGGCGACGTCCTCCAAGTGCTCGGCCAGGAGCGTGCCCACGCCGCGACCTCGGTGCTCGGGTGCGACGCTGACCGCGATCCAGCAGTTCGGGGCGTCCGCAGTCGCCTTCGAGTCGTACGAACCGGCTCCGACCGCGGGCCCCTCGTCGTCGCGGACCAGGAACAGTCGGCTGGGGGCATTCGGGTCGATCAGGTAGGGCAGCTGTTCCTCGGGGGTCCAGAGCAGCTCGGGCAGGTGCGTGGTCGCGACCTCGGCCCGGTTCTGCACGTCGACCCACTCGCGGAACACCGAGACGACCGCCGGGTCGTCGGCCATCGAGGCGGGGACCGTGATCTCGTCGACGGTGTACGTGGTCATCACTGCTCCGAACGCCGCCTGCCCCGGTGGTGGGCAGCCTGGCAGCATACCGGCGGGACGTACGCTGCCGCTAGGCTTCGTCCGTGCTGCTCTCCGACCGCGACATCACCGCCCAGCTCGCCGAAGGCCGGATCGGCCTCGACCCGCACGACGCCTCGCTCGTGCAGCCGTCGAGCATCGACGTCCGGCTCGACAAGTTCTTCCGGTTGTTCGACAACCACAAGTACCCGCACATCGACCCCGCCGTGGACCAGCCCGACCTGACCCGCCTGGTCGAGACCGACCCGGACGAGGCGTTCGTGCTGCACCCCGGCGAGTTCGTCCTCGGTTCCACGTTCGAGGTCGTCACGCTGCCCGACGACATCGCCGCGCGGCTCGAGGGCAAGAGCTCGCTCGGCCGGCTCGGACTCCTGACCCACTCGACCGCGGGCTTCATCGACCCCGGGTTCTCGGGGCACGTGACGCTCGAGCTGTCGAACGTGGCGACGCTGCCGATCAAGCTGTGGCCGGGGATGAAGATCGGCCAGCTCTGCTTCTTCCAGCTGTCGAGCCCGGCCGAGAAGCCCTACGGCTCGGCCGAGTACCAGTCCCGCTACCAGGGCCAGCGCGGCCCGACCGCGTCCCGCTCGTCGCAGAACTTCCACCGCGCGGACGTCTCCGACCCCCGCTGACCCGCGCTGGTCCGTACCGTCCCTCGCGCCCCCGTCGATCAGACCGGCGGACGAAATGTCGCATGCTGTGTATCGTTGCAGCATGTCCGCTGAACCTCCTCGGCCTGCGACGCCGCTGTCCGCCGCCGTGCTCATCCGCGACGCCCGCGAGCGGGCCGAACTGACCCAGGTCCAGCTCGCCCGACGTGCCGGCGTCACACAGAGCGTCATCAGCACGTACGAGAACGGTCGGCGCGAACCGTCCCTCGCGGCGCTGCAGCGGATGCTCCGCGCCGCGGGCTTCACGACGAGCATCGACCTGCAGCCCGTCGAGGAACCACCGCCCCTGCGTGACCGTGTCACCGCCGCTCGGCAGGACCTCATCGCGATCGTCGAACAGTTCGGCGGTCACCGTCCGCGGCTCTTCGGCAGCGTCGCCAGGGGCGAGGACGGCCCGGGCAGCGACGTCGACCTGATGATCGACCTCGACCCGGGGCTCGGCATCTTCGCGCTCATGCGGATCCAGGACGCCGCCGAGCGGCTCCTCGGTGTCCGCGTCGACGTGGTCGACGCGGCGGGCATGAGCGGCGAGGTCGTCCGGGCCGCGGTGCCCCTGTGAGCCATGGGCCGACCACCCGTCGCGACGTCCGCGACCGACTCGATGACGTCATCGGCGCCTGTGCCGCGATCCGGCGCTACGTCGACGACCGCCGCTTGCCCGAGGACCTGGTGCACGATGCCGTGCGGATGCGACTGGTCGAGATCGGTGAGGCGGTGCGGACGCTCCCCGCCTGGGTCACCGCGAGCGAGCCCGGCATCCCCTGGTCGCGGGTGTCCGACCTGGGGGAACGGCTCACACGCCGGTACTTCGACACCACCCGTGCGCTGGTGGTCGGCACCGCGCGGACGGACGTCCCGCACCTCGCCGACGCCGCGAGGCGGCTGCGCGCCGCCCATTATTGAAGGGGGGGCTCCGCACCCAGCGCAGCCGGGCGGGTGGTCAAGGACCTTTCTGCATTTGCTGTTGCCAACGTATGTCTTGATCACGAAAGAACTGCGCGTAACACGGATCCACGACATCAGCATCTTCGGCGGCGAAAGAATACTCGATGCCTGAATCGTCTCGTCCGCCTGTGATCAGTTCTGCTCCTCCACGGTGAACGCATGCTCGGAAAGACCTAAACGCTGCGTCGTACTGACGCAGCGTTATGGAGCCCTCTGTGGGCGGCGAGATTAACTGCGTGCTATCGGTATCCGAAGTCGCGCCTTCTCGGGCACCCGCGCAGGCGGTGGCCCCCATCGCAATGATGAGGGCCACCGCGACCGTGGCGAATGCGCGTCTCACTGCGAGAAGATCGGTTTCTGGCCCGCGACGCCGGCGACGTAGTAGTGGTCGGCCTGGAAGACCGGGTAGCCGGGATTGGCTTGCTTGATGGTCAGCACGTAGTTGCCGCTGATCTTCCACTTCGTGATGTAGGCCTTGCCGCCCGTTGCGGTGTAGTGCTGACGAACCGCCACCTTGAGTGCGTCCTTACACCCGGTGGCGTTCGTGTCTGCTCCGCCACGCGCGGAGGAATGTCCGACGACCGAACCGCCTGGACATGTCTGAGCGGCAACACCGACGGCCTGAGCCGGAAGGCTTGCTGACCCCACCAAGGCGGCTGCTGCGACGAGCACCGCGGTTGCTTTCAACGAAAACTTCATAAAGATCCCCTTTGATCCTGAGGTGCTGAGTCCAGCGCCGTACGAAATCTATGGCTGCTCTGGACGGGGCGCTAGTCGAACATTTCGCGGACTCGCTCCGTACCCTGCTTCCTGCATGGCAGCCGCAACTGAACGTATAACTCTGAAGTTCCACTCACCTAGACGATTGATCACCTGAGTTGCTCGTCTCGGCCCCCTCCCGCTGTCGGAACGTCGAGGTGTGTCCGTAGTGATCTGGTGATCGAATTGGGATGAACAGGACGGCCCCGTCTCGCCGAGGCGAGACGGGGCCGTCCGTGGTTCTGGGGAGATCAGCCCTTCTTGGCGAGCTCCTCGAGGGTGTCGTTGCCCTTGTAGGCCTCGACGGCGTTGTCCTTGGTGACGAGGACCGGTGCGAGCTCGATCGCGGGGACCGTCTTCACACCGTTGTAGTTGTTCGTCTTGTCCATCTTGGTGTCGGGCTTGTCGCCCTTCGACAGGGTGGAGACGAGGTCGACGGCAGCCTGGGCTTCCTTCGTGGTGTCCTTGAAGATCGTCGAGTACTGCGTGCCCTGCATGATGAGCGGGATCGACGCGGTCTCGGAGTCCTGACCGGTCACGACGGGGTTGTCCTTGCCGGCGGCCTTGGTCGCGGTGAGGATCGCACGGGCGAGGGTGTCGTTCGGCGACAGGACGCCGTCGAGCTCGGTGTCACCCGTGTAGTACTGCGCGAGCAGGTCGGTCATGCGCGACTGGGCCTTCTGCGCGAGCCAGCCCTGCGTGACGACCTTCTGGAACGTGGTCTGACCGGAGACGACCTTGATCGTGCCGTCGTCGATCTTCGGCTGGAGGACGTCCATCGCACCGTTGAAGAACACGGTGGCGTTGGCGTCGTCCGGCGAACCGGCGAAGAGCTCGACGTTGTACGGCTTGTCGCCCTTCTTCTCCTCGAGGCCCTTGAGCAGCGCCTCGGCCTGGAGCTGGCCGACCTTGAAGTTGTTGAACGCCACGTAGTAGTCGACGTTCTTCGTGTTCAGGATGTTGCGGTCCCAGGCGATGACGACGGCGCCCGAAGCCTTGGCCGACTTGACCTGTGCCGTCAGCTGCGAACCGTCGGCGGCACCGATGATGACGGCCTTGGCGCCCTTGGTGATCATGGTCGCGATCTGGCCCTGCTGGTCCGGAACCGGTCCATCTGCCTTCGCGTACTGGATGTCGGCCTTGAAGCCGGCGTCCTCGATCGACTTCTTGAACGCTGCGCCCGCGAGGACCCAGTTCTGCGAGGTCTTGGCCGGCAGGGCGACACCGATGAGGTCGCCCTTCTTGATGGTGCTGCTGCTGCCGGCGTCGTCGGACGAGCCGCGTGCCGAGCAACCGCTGAGGGCGAGGCCCGCGATGAGCGCCAGGCTGAGGCCGGCGACGATCTTCTTGCGCATGTGAGTGCTTTCTCTTCGTTGAGGAGGTGTGGGGCCGAGGCCCCAGTGTGGGGAGTTTGGGACTAGGGGAGGGTCGGCTTGTCGGGCTGATCGTCGATCGACCGCGGCTGCTGGGCGGCCACCGTGTTCTCCTCGGTGTCCTTCCGCTGGAACTGCCGCATCATGCCCCCGATGAGGGACGGACGACCCTGCGACTTCGAGTAGACGTCGAAGGCGACGGCGACGAGCAGGACGAGACCGCGGATGATCTGCACCTTGTTGGACTCGAGGCCCATCAGCTGCAGGCCGTTCGACAGCAGCGCCATCACGAGACCGCCGATGATCGAGCCGGAGATCGTGCCGACACCACCGGCGACGGCTGCACCACCGACGAACACGGCGGCGATCGCGTCGAGCTCCCAGCCGGTGCCGTCCGCGGGGCCCGAGGCGCCCGAGTAGGCGACGAACACCATGCCGGCGATCGCGGCGAGGACCGACATGTTCATCATGACGAAGAAGTTGACCTTCTTCGCCGAGACGCCGGACAGGATCGCGGCGTTGGCGTTGCCACCGACGGCGTAGACCTGGCGACCGAAGATCGTGTTCTTCGTGACGAAGCCGTAGACGATGGTCAGGACACCGAGGATGATCGCGACGATCGGGACCGAGGTGCCGACCGGACCGGCGCCGAACAGGTACGTGGCGACGAGCGTGACGGCGACCAGGATGCCGGTGCGGACGATCGAGACCCACAGCGGCGGGACCTCGGCCTGCATCTTCCGGCGGCGGGCACGGCCACGGGCCTCGATGATGATGAGCGCGAGGATCGTGACGAGCCCGATGAGCAGCGTGCCGTTGCTGTAGCCGAAGTCGGGGCCGAAGTCACCGAGGAAGCCGGCGCCGATCGGGGTGAAGTCGTTCGGCACGGGGACGGACGTCGAGTTGCCGATGATCTGGTTCACGCCACGGAAGATGAGCTGACCGGCCAGCGTCACGATGAAGGCCGGGACCTTCACGAACGCCACCCAGAAGCCCTGCCAGGCGCCGATCGCGGCACCGCAGGCCAGGCCCAGGATGATCGCGGCCCACACCGGGAAGTTCCACACGGACATCGACTGCGCCACGACGATGCCGACGACGGCCGCGACCGAACCCACCGACAGGTCGATGTGCCCCGCGATGATGACCATGACCATGCCGAGCGCCAGGATCAGGATGTAGGAGTACTGCAGGAACAGGTTGATGACGTTGGTCGGCTCGAGGATGAGCCCCTTCGTCGTGACCGCGAAGAACGCGAGCAGCACGATGAGGGCGATGATCATGCCGTACTGGCCGATCGAGTTGCCCTTGCCGAAGAGCAGTTTCAGGTTGTTCATGAGGCGGTGGCGCCCTTCCGCGCGGAGGTCATGCTGCGCATGAGCGATTCGGGATCGGCCTGGTCGGCCGGGAGGTCAGCGGTGATCTGGCCCTCGAAGATGGTGTAGATCCGGTCGGAGAGACCGAGGAGTTCGGGCAGCTCGGACGAGATGAGGATGATGCCCTTCCCCTCGGCCGCGAGCTGCTGGATGATCCCGTAGATCTCGAACTTGGCGCCCACGTCGATGCCGCGGGTGGGCTCGTCGAGGATCAGGATGTCCGGGTCGGTGAACATCCACTTGGACAGGACGACCTTCTGCTGGTTGCCACCAGAGAGCTTGCCGACGTTGTCCTCGACGCTCGGCACCTTGGTGCGGAGCATCTTGCGGTACTTCTCGGCGACGGAGTACTCCTCGAGCGAGTCGACGACACCGGCCTTCGAGATCTTCTGCAGGTCGGCGGCGACCGTCGAGCGCTTCACGGTGTCGAGCAGGTTCAGGCCGAGCGCCTTGCGGTCCTCGGAGACGTAGCCGATGCCGTTCTCGATCGCCTGCTGGACGTTCGTGACCTTGATCTCGCGGCCGTCCTTGATGATCTGGCCGTCGAGCCAGGTGCCGTAGGAGCGACCGAACAGGCTCATCGCCAGCTCGGTGCGTCCGGCGCCCATCAGGCCGGCGAAGCCGACGATCTCGCCCTTGCGGACGTGGAAGTTCGACGCCTTGCAGACCAGACGCGACGGGTCGATCGGGTGCTGCACGGTCCAGTTGCGGACCTCGAAGAAGGTCTCGCCGATCTTCGGGGTGCGGTCGGGGAAACGCGACTCGAGCGAGCGGCCGACCATGCCGCGGATGATGCGGTCCTCGTTGACGCCGTCCGCCTTGACGTTGAGCGTCTCGATGGCCTTGCCGTCACGGATGATCGTGATCTCGTCCGCGATCTGCTCGATCTCGTTGAGCTTGTGGCTGATGATGATGCTCGCGATGCCCTTGGCCTTCAGCCCGACGATCAGGTCGAGCAGGTGCTGCGAGTCGTTCTCGTTGAGCGCGGCGGTCGGCTCGTCGAGGATCAGCAGCTTGACGTCCTTGTGCAGGGCCTTCGCGATCTCGACGAGCTGCTGCTTGCCGACACCGATGTTCTTGATCTGCGTGTCCGGGTCGTCGGCCAGGCCGACGCGGGCGAGCAGGTCCTGCGCACGGAGCTGCGCGGCGGTCCAGTTGATGACGCCAGCGCGGCTCGGCTCGTTGCCCAGGAACAGGTTCTCGGTGATCGAGAGCTCCGGGACGAGCGCCAGCTCCTGGTGGATGATGACGATGCCGGCCTGCTCGGACTGCTTGATGTTCGAGAAGCGGACTTCCTCGCCCTCGTAGACGATCTCGCCGCTGTAGGTGCCGTACGGGTAGACGCCCGACAGGACCTTCATCAAGGTCGACTTGCCGGCGCCGTTCTCGCCGCAGATCGCGTGGATCTCGCCGGCGCGGACGCTGAGGGAGACGTCGGCCAGCGCCTTCACACCAGGGAACTCCTTGGTGATCGAGCGCATCTCGAGGATGGTCTCGGGTGCGGTGATCGACCGGGTCTCGAGGCCGGTGTCGATCGGGGTTGACGCCACAGTGCATCTCCTTCTGCCGCTTCGGTGCGGCAGTGTGTTCGGGTGGTTCTGCTGCGGCAGCGAAAGCACAGGGGGCCTGTGTGGACTTCGTTGTCGCGTCCGGATCCGGCGCGGTGTGACGCTCATGTGAACGGTCACATCGGCTGGACGGAGGCAATTTACGCACAGCCTCGGTGCGGCTGTCAATTCGGATTGGTCGCGTTTTCGTAACGGC
This sequence comes from Curtobacterium poinsettiae, assembly GCF_047226435.1. Taxonomy (NCBI): domain Bacteria; kingdom Bacillati; phylum Actinomycetota; class Actinomycetes; order Micrococcales; family Microbacteriaceae; genus Curtobacterium; species Curtobacterium poinsettiae. Next base: position 410,570 of record NZ_CP178434.1, read on the forward strand.
GTGCGTGATCCGGAGGGAACGTCCCCCGGGCTGGGGCCAGGGGCCTCCGGAGCACGCGTTCGTTGCGTGGATCCGCATGCTGCGGACGGGAGGCGCGTGGCGGCGCCGCCACGGGCCTCCCGTCCGGTTCGTGGGCGCGTCCGGAGCCGCGCTCGCCGTGTCGGAGCGGGCGTCCCTGGTGCTTCCGGGCGTCCCTGGTCGGAAGTTCGTGCCAGGGATGCCCGTTTGCGGCAGGTGCTCCGCCGCCGCCGGCCCCGAGCGCGTCAGCGCGTGCGGGGTGCGCTCGTGGAAGCGCGCACGACCAGCTGCGGGACGATGTCGATCGGGCGGAGGAGCTCGCCCTCACTCGGCAGCAGCAGGTCCACGCAGCGACGCCCGAGCTCGGCGAAGTCGACCTGCACCGTGGTGAGCGGCGGCCAGAAGTGCTTCGCCTCGGGGATGTCGTCGTAGCCGACCACGGACAGGTCACCCGGGACGTCGAGCCCGTACGAGCGCGCCGCGTGCATGACGCCGAGCGCCATCTGGTCGTTCGAGCAGAAGATCGCGGTGCAGTCCCGCCACCGCAGCAGCTCGCGGCCGGCGTGGTAGCCGAAGTCGGCGGTCCAGTCGCCCAGGATCGGCGGGGCGACGGCCATGTCGCGGTCGGACATCTCGCGCAGGAACCCCTGCATGCGGGCGTCGGCCTCGATCCAGTCCTGTGGGCCGGCGATGTGCCGGACGTACTCGTGTCCCAGGTCGAGCAGGTGCGCGGTCGCGAGTCGTGCGCCCTCCATCTGGTCCACCCACAGGGCCGTCGGGTCCTCGCCGACGCTGGCACGCATGGTGACGTAGGGGGTGCGGATTCCGAGCTCGGCGATCAGGTCGAAGACCCGCTGCTGGGGCGCGATGACGACGATGCCCTCGACGTCCAGGTCGAGCAGGTGTCCGAGCCCTTCGCGCACGGCGGCGTCGGTCGCCTCGGCGATGTTCGCCGTCGTGACGGAGTAGCCGCGCAGCATCGCGGCGTCCTCGATCGCCTGCAGTGCGACCGCGGGACCGTAGTGGGCGCGACGGGCCGTCAGGACGCCGATCGTGTGCGTCCGGCTCGTCACCAGGGCGCGCGCGGCCCGGTTCGGCCGGTACTGCAGCTGCTCCATGGCCGCCAGGACCTTGTCCCGCGTCTCGGCCCGGATCGCGTCCGAGTTGTTCAGCACCCGCGAGACGGTCTGGTGCGAGACGCCCGCGATCCGTGCGACGTCACGGATGCTGGGCGAACGCGGTTGCTGTGTCCGCGATGACGCCATTGCTGCTCGTTTCCGCCCGGGTGTCGTGGCACATCGATGTGCACGTTCACATCCGGGCCAGATCATTATGCACGTCCAGCGGATCGGCGCCACCTGTGCGCCGATCCGCCGTCCGCTCAGAGCCAGTTGCGCTTGCGGAAGATCGCCCAGAGCACGCCCATCAGCAGGAGCATGCCGAGGATCGCGACCGGGTAGCCGTAGTGCCAGTGCAGCTCGGGCATGTGGTCGAAGTTCATCCCGTAGACACCGGCGATCAGGCCGGGCGCGAACAGGATCGCCGCCCACGACGAGATCTTCTTGACCTCCTCGCCCTGGCGGTGTGCTGCCCGGGCGAGTTGCCGGCTCTCCTCGCCCTGCGCCAGGCTCGCGCTGGTCATCCGCCGCATCGCCTCGTTCTGCTCCTGCGACACCAGGGTGGCGTGCAGGGTCAGGGCGTTCTCGAGCAGGGCGCGGAACGAGTCGACCCGCTCGGTGACGCGGAGCGCGTGGTCGTGCACGTTGCGGAGCCGGTGCTGCACGTCGTCGTCCACGCCGTACTTGTCGGCACCGCGGAGCAGCCCGGTCACCATCGCGGGCACCGGGGTGGTCGCGCGCTGGAACGCCAGGACCTCGCTGAGCAGCTGGTATATGCGCTTCGAGACCCCGGGGTCGACCTGCCCGGCGAACAGCTGGTCCTCGATGGCGTCGATCTGCTCCTGCAGCACCTGGACGACGGGCCCGTACCCGTCGACGACCTCGTCGAGCACGGCCGCGGTGACCGCCTCGGACCCCTTCGCCAGGAACTCCGGGTCCGCCTCGACCTGTGCCCGCAGTGCCGCCAGGTCGGGGCGCGCGGCGTGCCGGACGCTGACGACGAAGTGGTCGCCGACGAACAGGTGGACCTCGCCGAACTCCACGGTGCCCTCGGACGGGTCGAACCAGGCCGGCCGGAGCACCATGAACAGGGTGTCGCCGTACCGCTCGAGCTTGGCGCGCTGGTGCCCCTTGCGGGCGTCCTCGACGGCGTTCTCGTGCAGGTCGAACTCGGTGGCGACGGCCTCGAGCTCGTGCGGGTCGGGCCGGAGCAGCCCGATCCAGGTCAGGTCACCACGAGCCGGGCGCGACAGGGTCGACGGAGACTCCACGCGGCGTCCCCGGACGTAGATCGCGTTGTCGATCAGTGCCATGTGCGTGCTCCTTCGGTGGGGAGCAGGCGGGCGCGATGGCACCCCGGAGGCGATCCGGGGCGGGGCAGGGTCAGCGAACGGGCGCGACGACCGACACGGGCGGCCGGCCCGATCGAGGATGGTCACCCGACATCGCGCCTCACCTGCCCTTCTCGTCTCGTCGTGGCGGCGCCCAGAGCGCTGCCGACCGTCGAGCGTACGCCTGCGGCGTGGGTCGGACAACTTCGATCTCGGCTTTCCACATCGGTCATGAGAACCCTTGCTGCACCCCGACCCGGACGCTAGTGTCCTGATATCCAGAACACTGGATGCCAACACGAAGGAGTGTCATGGTCAAGAAGCAGTCGCCCACCATCGGGATCATCCTGGCGTCGATCGGGTGCGTCGCCTTGTCGTTCGCCCCGGGGTTCCGCGATGTCGCCGTCGTGTGGTGGCTCCTGGGCGCCGCTGGCATCGGCACAGCGTCGATCCGTGAGATGCGACCGAGGCGTCCCCGTCAGAAGCGCACGCTGGCACTCTCGGGGGTGGCGTTCGTCGCCGCGGCCGCCGCAGCGATCGCGCTCGTCGGCGTCGTGGCGCCGGCACGAGCCGACGCGTCGAGCGCGGTGACGGTCACGGACCCCTCCGGCACAGGACGGCTCGTCCAGCTCGCTTCGCAGCTCCGAGTCGAAGGGCGCAACCGGAGTTCGAATGCGGTCTCGGCGGCTCGGGAAGCGGGGTACTCCGCACACTCAGGACTGCGACCTGACTGGGCTGGTGCCACTGCCTACACCTACGAGGGCGCCGACGTCGTCTCGGTCCCGCTCCTCGGGACCGACGTCCCGGAGATGACGAAGCTCTCGTTCGTGACCGTGGACGGTGAGACGACCATCACCGAGATGGCCTCCGCGATGACGTCCGCAACCGTGGTGCACTTCGCGATGTGGCAGGACGGTCAGCTGACCAAGAACGTGGACCTCACACAGGGAACCGAAGCGGAGCAGGCATCGTCCGTCGGGACGTACGGCCTCGACTGGAAGCGACTGAACAACTGCCTCAACAGCATCGGGATCAGCTGGGCGGTGATCGCAGTCCTCGGCGTCGCGTGCGGCGCAGCCTGCGCGACCATGGTGCTCTGCGCTCCGTGTCTCGCCGCGGCGGCTGGCTTCACGACGGGCACGATCGCGAAGTGCGTGTCGAACGCCTGGTCCTGAGCGGCCCGGTAGGGGCCTGGCAGGCGTCGCTGTCCACCCTGCCAGGCCGCAACGGCCGGCTCCGCGCAGCGCCGGCCGCGCGCATTCGGTCAGTCGCGCAGTCGCTCAGGCGCAGGTGCACACGCAGACGCAGACGCAGACACAGACACAGACACAGCAGCGTCAGCGCGTGACGTGCAACCCAGCGGTCTCGAGCTCGGCCAGCTGCCACCCGAGCCACGGGCTCCAGGCGAACGGCGCACCGGCGACGGCCTGCCTGAGAGAATCCTCGGACAGCCAGGCCCACTCGGCGACCTCGTCGTCCGCGGGCGCCGGTGTGTCGTCGGTCACGGCACGGAAGACGGGGCAGACCTCGTTCTCGACGATGCCCGACGCGTCGACCGCGCGGTACCGGAACTCCGGCAGCACGACCTCGACGTCACGGATGGTGATGCCGAGTTCGCGAGCGGCGCGACGGGCGATCGCGTCCTCGAAGGACTCGTCCGGACCGGGGTGACCGCAGAAGGTGTTCGTCCACACCCCCGGCCAGGTCTTCTTCGACAGCGCTCGTCGGGTCACCAGGACGTGGCCGTCGGTGTTCCGGACGTGGCACGAGAAGGCCAGGTGCAGGGGCGTGTGGGCAGTGTGGACCGTGAACTTGTCCGCCGTGCCGATCGGGGTACGGTCGTCGGACAGGAGCACCACGGATTCAGGGAAAGCGTTCATCTGAGTCGATAGGTTAGGCCAATGAGCGAGGAAGCGACCACCGTGCCGCACATCGACCTCGCGCTCGTCGACGACTGCCTCGAGCGCTTCTTCGCCGTGTCGTCGGCGCGCGCCGAGCGCTACGGCCGACCGTCGGAAGAGCTGTGGCGCGTGCTCCGCAAGGCGAGCATGGGCGGCAAGCGCTTCCGGCCGCGCATGGTCATGACCGCGTACGCCGGCATGGGCGGCACCGACGCGCACGCCGCCGCCAACGTCGCGGCGGCCTACGAACTCCTGCACACCGCGCTGGTGGTGCACGACGACGTCATCGACCGTGACTGGTCGCGCCGCGGGCAGCCGAACGTCGCCGGGTCGTTCCGTGACAACGGGACGACGGGTGGACTGCCGTTGCCGACCGCCGAGCACCGGGGGATGAGTGCCGCTGTGATCGCCGGTGACCTGGCGCTCGCCGGGGCACCTCGGTTCATCGAGGCCGCGGGCGTCGACGGCACCCGGCGTGAGCGGTTGCTCGAGCTGTTCGACGAGGCCGTGTTCGCCAGCGCCGCCGGTGAGATGACCGACGTCGACCTGGCACTCGGGGTGATGCCGACGGTGGACGAGGTCCTGGCGATGGAGCGTGCGAAGACGAGCGTGTACTCGTTCGAGGCGCCGCTGCAGTCCGGCGCGGTGCTGGCTGGCGCCGACGAGGAGATCGTCACCGCCCTCGGTGCCTTCGGCCGCGAGATCGGCATCGCCTACCAGATCGTCGACGACCTGCTCGGGGTGTTCGGCGACGAGACCATGACCGGCAAGACCGTGCTCGGCGACCTGCGCGAGGGCAAGCGCACCATGCTCATCGCGTACGCGGCGACCACCGACTGCTGGCCCGACCTCGAGCCGTACCTGGGTGACCCGGACCTGACCGAGGCCCGCGCGGACGAGGTCCGTGCGACCCTGGTGTCCTGCGGTGCGCGCGGTGCCGCGGAAGCACGTGTCGCTGACCACACCGCACTCGCCCGGGCCGAACTCGCCCGGCTGCCGTACGAACTCGCCGACCGCCTGGAGGCCCTCGTGACCGAACTCGTGGAGCGCGCCCGGTGACCCACAGCACCACCACGGCGACCGGATCCCGTCCGGCTCGCCTCCAGCTCTACGACGCGACGGCCGAGGCCGCGTCGGGTGTCGTCATCGACCGGTACTCCACGTCCTTCGGCCTGGCGAGCCGCATGCTCGCCCGCGACACGCGCGAGCACATCCGCAACGTCTACGCGCTGGTCCGCGTCGCGGACGAGGTCGTCGACGGCCCCGCGACCGAGGCCGGGCTCGACCGCGAGCTCGCCCGGACCGTGCTCGACGAGCTCGAGGCCGACACCGAACGGGCCATCGCGCTCGGCTTCTCGGTGAACCCGGTGGTCCACGCCTTCGCCCGCACCGCCCGCACCACCGGCTTCGGCGCCGAGCTCACCGCCCCGTTCTTCGCCTCGATGCGCATGGACCTCGAGCGCACCGAGCACGACGACGCCTCGTTCGACGCGTACGTGTACGGCTCGGCCGAGGTCGTGGGCCTGATGTGCCTGCGTGCGTTCGTGTACCGCGCGGGCAAGCCGACGTTCGACCAGGCCGAGCTCGTCGCCGGGGCGCGTGCGCTCGGTGCGGCGTTCCAGAAGGTGAACTTCCTGCGTGACCTGCACGCCGACTTCGAGGTGCTCGGTCGCTCGTACTTCCCGGGCGTCGACATCCGTTCCTTCGACGAGGCCACGAAGCACCGCCTGGTCGCCGACGTGCAGGCCGACCTCGACCACGCCGCGCGGACGATCCGCCTGCTGCCGGCCGATGCCCGCAACGCCGTCGGGCTCGCACACGCGCTCTTCCAGGAACTCAACGACCGACTCGCGCGCACCCCGGCGAGCCGTCTCGTCACGACGCGCGTGCGCGTCCCCAACCCGGTGAAGGTCCGCCTCGCGGCACAGGTCCTCGCCGGACGCGGACCGCTCCGGTCGCGCGCAACCACCCACCGGCCGGGAGGCTCGTCATGACCCCGCCCCGCGCCTCCCGACCGAAGACGGTCGCCCCCACCACCCGGCGCAAGGTGCCGGCACGTCGTGCCGTCGTCATCGGCGGCGGCATCAGCGGCCTGGCGGCCGCTGCGCTGCTCGCCCGCGACGGCTTCTCGGTGACGGTGCTCGAGCAGCGCACGCAGCTCGGCGGCCGTGCCGGTTCGTGGGAGCAGGACGGGTTCCGGTTCGACACCGGGCCGTCGTGGTACCTCATGCCCGAGGTGTTCGACCACTTCTTCCAGCTGCTCGGCACGTCAGCCGAGGCCGAGCTCGACCTGGTGAAGCTCGACCCCGGCTACCGCGTCTACAGCGAGGGCCACGACGAGCCGATCGACCTGCGCGCCGACGCCGAGGCCAACATCGAGCTGTTCGAGTCCATCGAGCCCGGTGCCGGCGAGCGGATGCGGAAGTACCTGGCGTCGGCCGAGGACACCTACCGGATGGCCGTCCGCCGGTTCCTGTACACGACGTTCCAGGACCTCACGAAGCTCGCGGCACCCGACGTGCTCCGGCGCCTGCCGAAGCTCGCGCGCCTGCTGCTCGAGCCGCTCTCGACCTTCGCCGAGACCGCCGTGCGCGATCGCCGCCTGTGGCAGATCCTCGGCTACCCGGCGGTGTTCCTCGGCACGAGCCCGTACGCGGCGCCGAGCATGTACCACCTGATGAGCCACCTGGACCTGTCCGACGGCGTGCTCTACCCGAAGGGCGGCATCACCGAGGTGATCTCCGCCGTCGAGCGGGTCGCCCGTGCCGAGGGCGCGAAGATCATCGCCGGTGCGAAGGTCGAACGGATCGTCGTCGAGGACGGCGTCGCCACCGGTGTCGTCCACCGCGACCGCGACGGCGTGCAGCACACGGCCCCCGCGGACCTCGTGGTCAGCGCGGCCGACCTGCAGCACACCGAGATGCAGCTGCTCGAGCGGGAGCACCGCACCCACGGTGCCGACCACTGGAAGAAGCGCGACCCGGGGCCGAGCGCGGTGCTCGTGTACCTGGGCATCGACGGTCCGACGCCGGGGCTGCTGCACCACACCCTGATGTTCACCGCGGACTGGAAGGCCAACTTCGGCGCGATCTTCGGGGACGACCGGCACGTGCCGGACCCCGCGTCGATCTACGTCTGCGCCCCGTCCGAGACCGACCCGAGCGTCTCCCCGCCCGGCACCAGCAACCTGTTCATCCTGGTGCCCCTGCCCGCCGACCTGTCGATCGGCAAGGGCGGCATCGACGGCGCCGGCGACTACCAGGTCGAGCAGATCGCCGACCGTGCGATCGACGTGCTGGCCGAGCGTGCCGGGGTGCCGGACCTGCGCGACCGCATCCGGGTCCGTCGCACCATCGGGCCCCGCGACTTCGCCGACGACCTGAACGCCTGGAGCGGCTCGATGCTCGGTCCGGCGCACACGCTGAAGCAGAGCGCGTTCTTCCGCGAGAAGAACGCGTCGAAGAAGGTCGAGGGGCTGTACTACGTCGGCGCCTCGACGATCCCGGGCATCGGTCTGCCGATGTGCCTGATCAGCGCCGAGGTCCTGCTCAAGCGCATCCACGGCGACCGGAGCACCGAGCCGCTGCCGACACCCCTCGGGGCCCCGAGGGACCGGACCGAGACCGCCTGATGCCCGGGCTGTACCTCGCCGGCCTGGTGGTGTCCCTGGTCGGCATGACCGTGCTGGACGCCCGCTTCCGGTTGTTCTTCTGGCGGGCGCCGTGGCGGGCGGCGGCCGTGACGGTCGTCGGGGTCGCGTTCTTCATGGTGTGGGACATCGCCGGTGTTGCGGCCGGCATCTTCTTCATCGGGCCGCAGAACCTGCTCACCGGGGTGCTCCTGGCGCCCGAGGTCCCGCTCGAGGAGCTCTTCTTCCTGCTGCTGCTCTGCTACTCGACGATGGACCTGGTCGGGTTCGTCCGGCCGCTCGTCCAGCGGGCGACCGACCGGCGGCAGGCGTGAACGGCGCCGGGGCGTACGCGCTCCTGGCCCTGCCGTTCTTCGGCGTCACGGCCGTCGTCGGCATCATCGCCGGGGTCGTCGCCGCGCGCCGTGCACGCGCCGCGGGTCGGCTGCCCGCGGTGGGCCGCCGGGTCGCGGTGCTCACGTCCGTGATCGCGGGCATCGCGCTGCTGGTGATGACGATGGTGTTCGACAACGTCATCGTCACGCTGCGCATCGTCGCCTACGACCCCTCGCTCATCAGCGGTGCGAAGATCGGTGCGATCCCGGTCGAAGACCTCGCCTACGCGATGTCCGCCATCGTGCTGCTGCCCAGCCTGTGGGTCCTGTTCGACCGGACCGGCGCGCGCCCCGCGCCCCACCCGACCCCAGCACCAGCACCAGCGGAGCCAGCACCAGCAGAGGACACGAAGTGAACGCCAGCACCGCCTCCAGGCCGTCGACCCTGCGCGCCCTGTTCGTGTCGTCGCGGCCGATCAGCTGGGTGAACACCGCGTACCCGTTCGGCGCGGCGTACCTGCTCGGCAGCGGGGTCGGCGTCGAGGGCGGCGGCGGGTTCTCGCTGATCGCGTTCCTGGTCGGTGTCGTGTACTTCCTGGTGCCCTACAACCTGGCGATGTACGGCATCAACGACGTCTTCGACTACGAGTCCGACCTGCGCAACCCGCGCAAGGGCGGCGTCGAGGGCGCCCTGCTCGACAGGAGCGTGCACCGTGCCACGTTGTGGGCCGTCGTCGTCACGAACGTCCCCTTCCTCGTCGCGCTCGTGGTGCTCGGCGCGGTCAGCGGCAACGGTCCGTGGTCGTGGCTCGTCCTGGCGATCAGCGTCTTCGCGGTCATCGCGTACTCGGCGCCGGGGCTGCGGTTCAAGGAGAAGCCGTTCCTCGACTCGCTCACGTCGAGCACGCACTTCGTCTCGCCGGCGATCTTCGGTCTCGCCCTCGCGGGGCCGCACTGGACCGGCGAGCTCGTCGCCGTGTGCATCGCGTTCTTCCTGTGGGGCGTGGCCTCGCACGCGTTCGGTGCCGTGCAGGACGTCCTGGCCGACCGGGCCGGCGGCATCGGCTCCGTCGCCACCGTCATCGGCGCGCGGGCGACCGTGCGGCTGGCGTTCGTCGCGTACCTGGTCGCCGGTGTCGCCCTGCTGTTCTCGGCGTTCCCCGGGCCGATCGCCGCGATCGTGGTCGTCCCGTACGCGCTCAACGTGCTGCCGTGGTGGAACATCACCGACCAGGGCGCCGAGGCCGCGAACGCCGGCTGGAAGCGGTTCCTCTGGATCAACTACCTGGCGGGCTTCATCGTCACGATGGCACTCATCGCGTACGCCTACACGCACTGACAGACTGGACGCACGCACCGCGGCGACCGTGGTGCGACACCAGCCACGACGGCAGCCACGAAGGAGTGCACGCATGAGCGTCCGGATCATCCACGTCGGTCTCGGAGGGTGGGGCGGCAACTGGGCCCGCACCGCCATCCCAGAGGTGTCGGAAGTGCAGGTGGTCGGGATCGTCGACCCGTCGGCGCCGACGCTCGAGGCCGTGCGGACCGACCTCGGGCTCCCGGCCTCCGCCGCGTTCGCGTCCCTGACCGAGGCGCTCGCCACGGTCGAGGCCGATGCCGTCGTCATCACCGCCCCGGCCGTGACGCACGTGCCGCTCGCGCTCGAGGCGCTCGAGGCCGGCAAGCACGTCCTGGTCGAGAAGCCGTTCGCGAACACCACCGACGAGGCCGTCACCGCGGTCCGCCGCGCCGAGGAGCTCGGCCTGGTGCTGCAGGTCAGCCAGAACTACCGCTGGTACCCGGCACCGCGGGTCGTGCAGGAGATGCTCGAGGCCGACGTCGTCGGTGAGGTCTCCGCGATCAACGTCGACTTCCGGCAGTGGGACAACGACCAGCCCGCCGAGACGTACCCGCACTACCGGTTCCCGCACGCGATGATCAACGACATGGCGATCCACCACTTCGACCTGCTCCGGATGATCACCGGGCAAGAGGCCGTCCGCGTCTTCGCCAAGGCCAGCTACCCCGCCTACAGCAAGTACCAGGACGAAGCGGTCGCCTCGATGATCATCGAGCTCGACGGCGGCACGGTCGTCAACTACCGCGGCAGCTGGCTGAGCCGCGGCCCACGCACCGCGTGGGCCGGCGAGTGGAGCATCGAGGGTGAGGACGGCGAAGTCTGGTTCACGAGCCGCGACGGCGAGCCGAACGCCGTTGCCGGCGACCGGGTGACCGTCCGCCGCACCCAGGACGACGAGGCCGAAGTGGTCGAGCTCCCCGTGCTCGCACACACCGACCGCCAGGGCGGCCTGCAGGCGTTCGCCCGCTCGGTGCAGGGCGGTCCCGCCCCGGAGACGAGTGGGCGCGACAACCTGCGGAGCCTCGCGCTGATGGAGGCCGCCGGCCGCTCCGCGGCGTCCGGCCTGCCCGAGGACGTCGTCGTCCCGTCCTGACCGCACCCACCGACGGCCTGGAGGCACGGGGCGGGCCCGCACCGCGCCTCCAGGCCGTCGTCGGTCGCTCCACCGCGTCGGTGACCTTTCGCGCTCACCGACAGTCCACGCGTCGGAGCGCCCGTGACGTGTCGCTGCGCGCGTGGACTCGCGAGCTGGTCTCGCGTCAGGCGGCGCCCGCCGCCCGCCGCGCCTGTGCGACGGCCCGCCGCACGCCGAGCGACCATGCTGACCCGTGGCCCGGCAGCACGTGCTTCGCCTCGGTGTCCGCCAGCAGCTCGAGCGACGCGACCGCCGTGTCGACGTCCGACGTCGCCGCAGGTGCGACGATCCGCGGTCCGATCCCGCCGGTGTACGGGTCGAAGGTGACGAGCGCGTCCCCGGCGATCACGGCGTCGCGGTCGGCGAAGTGCAGGGCCACGTGCCCGTCGGTGTGCCCGGGGGTCTCGATGATCCACGGGGTGCCGGGCACGTCGGCGCGGTTCTCCAGCGGCTCGGTGTCGGCGATGCCGTTGACCGTGGCCGCACCGGCGAGCAGCATCCGACCCAGGGGACGCAGGCCGCCCGGGTGCAGCGCCACGAACCCGAAGCGGTTCGCCTGGGGCCGGTACGAGTACGGGTGCGCGGCGAGGTGCCGGTCGCCCGGGTGCACGAAGACGGGCGTGCCCCAGTCGCGGTGCATCCGCGCAGCGGTTCCGACGTGGTCGAAGTGCCCGTGCGTGAGCAGCAGGCCCTCGACCCGATCGGGCGTGTAGCCCAGGTCGTGCACGGCGAGCTGCAGGTGCGGCCACGCGGCGGGCAACCCCGCGTCGATGACGAGCAACCGGTCGCCGGTCTCGACGAGGTACGTGTTGGTGTGTGCGATCTCGAGGCGGTGGATCCCCTCGGCGGTGTCCCGGAAGAGCATGTGCGGCACGGTAGGCGCGGGCTGCTGGGCAGCATCCCGGGTGGGACGTGTACGAAATGGGGAATGGCCAAGGACAGTCTGCCCGAGCTCGAACTCGCCAACGTGCGCACGCGCGAGCGCATCACGGACACCGTGACGGAGCTGAAGCGGCGCGCGGACCTGCCCGCCCGCACCCGTCTGGCGGTCGCCAAGACGAAGCAGCGGTGGCACCGCGACCCCACGCCCCTGGTGGCGATGGGGCTGACCGGCCTGACCGGTGTCGCGGCGATCGTCCTCGGTATCGCGCTCCGGAACAAGCCCGCCGGGCACCTGGCGCAGCCACCGGCGAGCTCGGCCTTCACCGCGCTGCTGCCGTTCGGCGCTCGGGGTGACGCCCCGTCGGCGCAGGAGCGGTCGCAGGGCGGTCGGAAGGGTCGCAAGGCACGGGCGAAGGCCGCCGAGGAAGCCCTCGAGCGTGACCCGGCGCACCGGGGCCGCGTGAAGCAGCAGGTCGGCATCGCAGCGGTGCAGCGACGCGCGAACAAGAACCGCAAGCAGGCGGTCAAGCGGTCGAAGACGGCCGTGAAGGCGAGAGGCTAGTCCCATGGCGCACGAAGAGCAGAAGCCGGACCCGGATGACTCCCGGAAGCCCGACAACCCCACCGACCTGAAGAAGCCGACGCTCGTCTACACGCTGAAGAAGACGCTGCGCGAGTTCACGAGCGACCAGTGCACCGACCTGGCCGCGAGCCTGACGTACTACTCGGTGCTCGCGCTGTTCCCCGGGCTGCTGGCGGTCGTGTCGATCCTGGGCCTGGTGTCGGACCCGGCGAAGACCATCGACACCCTGCTCCAGGTCATCCGCAACATCGGCGGCGGTGACGTCGCGAACCTGCTCAAGGACCCGGTGAACGGCCTCGTCCGCTCGCCCGCCGCCCCCGTGACCTTCATCGTCGGTCTACTCGGCGCGCTCTGGTCGGCCTCCGGCTACGTCGGCGCCTTCGGCCGCTCGATGAACCGGATCTACAACGTCCGCGAGGGCCGGCCGATCTGGAAGCTCCGCCCGACCATGCTCGGCGTCACGGTGACCACCGTCGTCCTGCTCGTGGTCGGCCTGCTCGTGCTGGTGAGCGGGCCGCTCGCCCGGAGCTTCGGCGACGTCATCGGCCTGGGCGACGTCGCCGCGACGGTGCTCCTCATCGTGCAGTGGCCGATCCTGCTCGTCATCGCGATCATCGTCGTCGCAGTGCTCTACTACTGGTCGCCGAACGTCAAGCAGCCGAAGTTCCGCTGGGTCAGCGGCGGGTCGATCCTGGCGATCCTCATCTGGGTCATCGCGAGCGTCGGCTTCGGGTTCTACGTCGGGAACTTCTCGAACTACAACGCCACGTACGGCTCCCTGGGTGGGGTCATCGTGTTCCTGCTGTGGATCTGGATCACGAACAACGCCCTGCTCTTCGGTGCCGAGTTCGACGCCGAGATCGAGCGGGGCCGCGAGCTGCAGGCCGGCATCCGTGCCGAGGAGGACATCCAGCTCCCCGAGCGCGACACCCGCCAGATCGAGAAGCAGGACGAGCAGCGCGCGCAGGACGTGCTCGAGGGCATCCGCATCCGCCAGGGCGTCGACAACGACTGAGGGTCGCGCGTCCGACCGGCGCTGACGGGCGCTCTCCGGGTCGGGACGCTACGGTGCGAGCGTGCCGTCCTTCCTCGAGGGGCTCCCGTTCCGGTGGCTCGTCCTCGCGCTCTTCGCGATCGTGTTCTGCCGTGCGCAGGCCACGTACTGGGTCGCGCGGCTCGCGGTGACGGGTGCGTCCCGCTCGCGGTGGGGCGGGTGGCTGCGGTCGCCGGCGGTCCGTCGTGGTTCGGCGCTGCTCGACCGCTGGGGCCTGCCCGTCGTCACGGTGAGCTTCGTGGTGGTCGGCCTGCAGACGGTGATGAACGCCGCAGCAGGGCTGGCACGGGTCGCCTGGTGGCGGTACACGATCGCGATGGTCCCTGGCTGCGTCGCGTGGGCCTTCCTGTACGCGACCGTCGGGCTCGCCGTGTTCTGGGCGGTCGTCGCGGCGCTCGCCGGCTCGCCGTGGGGCATCGTGGCGCTCGCTGGTCTCGTGGTCGTCGCCGGCGTCGCACTGACGGTCCTGCGTCGTCGCCGCGACCGCACAGGAGGCCCGGCCCGGCTTCCGTAGGCTGGCCTCCGTGACGACAGACCAGCTCCAGAACCGTCCGGTCGCCCTGGTGACCGGAGCCACCCGCGGCATCGGCCGCGCGATCGCCGCCGACCTCGGCCGCACCCACCACGTGCTCGTGGGTGGCCGATCCGCCGACGCCGTGGACGCCCTCGTGCAGGAACTGCCGAGCGCGGCGCCGTTCGTCGGTGACCTGGGCGCGGGCGAGGTCCCGGCGCTGCCGGCGCGGCTCGACGTGCTCGTGCACTCCGCCGGTGTCGAGCAGGGCACCACCGTCGCCGACACCGCGCGCGCGGTGTGGGAGCAGGTCTTCGCGACGAACGTGTTCGCGGTCGCCGAGCTCACCCGGCTGGCGCTGCCGGCACTGCGGGCGGCCCGGGGCATCGTCGTGCCGATCAACAGCGGCTCCGGGTTCCACTCGGGCCCCGGCGGTGGCGTGTACGCGGCGTCGAAGTTCGCGCTGCGGGCCTTCGCCGATGCCCTGCGCGAAGAGGAGCGGGCGAACGGCGTGCGGGTGTCGAGCGTCCACCCGGGCCGGACCGACTCGGACATGCAGCGGCAGCTCGTGGCGAAGCTCGGGGAGTCCTACGACACCGACTACTACCTGGCGCCCGAGGACGTCGCCGCCGCGGTCCGCACCGTCGTCGACCTGCCCGAGCGCGGCACCGTCGAGTCGCTCGCGATCCGACCGACCCGACGGCGCTGACGCGCTGACGGCGACGGCGACGGCGCCGACGACCGACTACCGCAGCTCGATCCGTTCGTCGAGCTCGAGCCGTTCCAGGAACGTCTCGTCGTGGCTCACCACGACGAGTGCACCTCGGTAGGCCCGCAGCGCGTCCACGAGCTGGTCGACGCTCGTCAGGTCGAGGTCGTTCGTGGGCTCGTCGAGCACGAGCAGCTGCGGCGGCGGGTCGGCGAGCACCAGGGCAGCCAGCGCAACCCGGAACCGCTCCCCGCCGGACAGGTCCCCGGCCGGACGGTCGACGGTGTCGCCGCGCACCAGGAACTTCGCCAGCCGGTTCCGGACCTCGGCGACGGGCACGTGCGGGGCGTCCCGACGCACGTTGTCGAGCACCGTGGCGGTGTCGTCCAGGCTGTCCTTCCGCTGCGGCAGGTACGCGATCCGGTCGACGTGGGCGACGGCCGTGGTCGCCGGCAGCGGGTGCTCCCGGGCCGCGGGGTCGCCGACGAGCTGCTCGAGCAGCGTGGACTTGCCGACACCGTTGTCCCCGGTGACGGCGATCCGCTCCGGCCCCTGCACGATGACGTCCCGTTCGCGGACGGTCACGGTGGCGATCCGACGCGATGCCGGCACGTCCGGGTCGGGCAGGGTGACGTGGATCGACTCGTCGTCGCGCAGACGGAGTTCGGCCTCACGCTGGGACGCAAGTGCGGCAGCTTCGTCGTCCGCGTACCCGACGCGCAGACGACCGGCGGTCTCCTGCGCCTTCTTCCGCTGCTCGTTCGCCAGGATCTTCGGCATCGAGCGGCCCGCCTTCTCGCCCGCCTTGGCACGACGGGCGATCTTCGTCTCCGCCTCGATGCGCTGCCGCTTCTCGGTACGGTGCCGCTGCTCGGCGACCCGGACCTCGCGCTCGACGGCCGCCTGCTGCACGGCGAGGTGCTCCTCGAACGCGCTGAAGGTCCCGCCGAACACGGTCACCGCCCCGGCGCGGAGCTCCACGGTCTCGTCGACGTGTTCCAGGAGTTCCCGGTCGTGGCTGACGAACACGAGCGTTCCGCGCCAGTCGTCGACCAGGTCGAGGAGCAGCCCGCGGGCCCGACGGTCCAGGTTGTTCGTGGGCTCGTCCAGGAACACGATCGGTCGCGCGCGCAACCGCACCCCGGCGACGGCGACGAGCACGGACTGCCCGCCGGACAGCGTCGACACCGGCCGGTCGAGGTCGGTGCCGTCGAGCCCGACCCGGTCGAGCACCGCGGCGGCCCGTTCCTCCAGGTCCCAGTCGTCGCCGACTGCCTCGAGTTGTGCGGCCGTGGCGTCCCCGGCCAGGACGGCCCGGAGCGCGGTGAGTGTGGGCCGGATGCCGAGCAGGTCGGCGACGGTGTCGTCCGCGCTGGCGTGGGCCCACGCCGCCGGTTCCTGATCGACGCGCCAGCGGCGATCAGGCCGTGCCGGTGGGGAGAGTCGTTGCGGCAGGTGGTCGACGGGACCCGACGTCGCGATGCTGCCCGACGTGGGGTGGAGCCGGCCGGTCACGAGCCGGACCAGCGTGGACTTGCCGGCCCCGTTCCTCCCGACCAGGCCGGTCCGGCCACGGCCGAAGGCAGCGGTGAGGTGGTCGAGCGCGACGGTGCCGTCGGGCCAGGCGAAGGTGACGTCGTGCAGGACGACGGACGGACTGGTGGGCATGGAGGTGTCTCCCGGTGTCGATGCTGGGCGCACGACACCGAGGCCACCGCGGTGCGGTGGAGCGCCCGACGGGGCGCGCGATCACGGTGTCAGCGCGTGGGCTGAGCGGTACCGGTGATCGACAGCAATCCGTCTGCTTCCGTCGGGGGACCCCCGTGTCCGCCATCCGTTCCGCCGGTCGGTCTCCCGCCCCGGCGGCCCCGCGATGACGACGAGGTGACCTCCACGGTAATCCCGTGACACGGGCGCCCGCAAGGGATGACAGGCTGGGGGCATGCCGGAGAACCTGTTGCCGACCCCGTCGTCGAACCCCGAGACCCTGCTGCCCGCTGAGCCGGAGGCGACCGCCGCGATCGAGGCGGACGCCCCCGTCGCCAGCGTGGTCGTGTCCCACCCGTCGTCGAGCCTGGCGTGGGCGCTGCTCGCCGACGAAGCGTGGGCGCGCGGCGCGACCCTGGAGTCCTACGCGTACGCCCGTGTCGGGTACCACCGCGGGCTCGATGCCCTGCGCAAGGCCGGCTGGCGCGGTGTCGGCCCGGTGCCGTGGTCGCACGAACCGAACCGTGGCGTGCTGCGGGCGTTGTTCGCCCTGCGCCGTGCGGCCGAGGCGATCGAGGAGCCGGGCGAGGCTGAGCGCCTGACCGACTTCCTGAACGCGAGCGACCCCGAGGCCCTGCGCGCCCTGTCCGCCGGCGCGTAGCGCCCGCACGCAAAACACCGGTGTTCACACTGCACACCGCGGGATGTGGGTGTGCAGAGTGCGAACACCGGTGTTTTGCGAGAGCCGACCCCGCCTAGGCCAGCAGCACGCTCCAACTGAACGCCTTCGGCCAGAGCTGGTGCTCCGGCAGCACGTCGAGCCCGCACGCCCGGCTGCCGAGCCCGTGCTGCGCGGCGTCGAGGTACAGGTACAGGTGGTCCGACGTCGGCAGCTCGTACGGGTGCTCGGCGCGGTCGATCTGCTGCGCGGTCCACGGCGACAGGGTGAACCCCGCACGGTGCGACCCCGCCGTCGTCACGGTGAACGGCCCGACGGACAACGAACGCAGGCCAGGCCGGTGCCCGGTCTCCTGCGGCCGCGAGTACTCCACCCCGAGTGACCGCACCGGCGCGGTGAACCACCCGACACGGGCAGCGTGCGAGGAATCGGCGTACGACTCGAGCGGTCCGGTCCCGAACCAGGTTGCGTCCCCGTCCGCCAGCGACGCCGGCAGGTCGAACCGCACCCCGATCCGCGGCCACGTGACGTCCCACGCGCCGAACGGCACGGCGTCGGTCTGCAGCACGAGCCCGTCGGACGTCAGGGTCCAGCGGTGCGTGACCTCGAGGCCCCACCCGCTGTTCGCCGCCGCGACGCGCACGCGTTGTTCCAGGCCGGAGTCGGTGCGCGACACCGACACCAGCCGGTGCGTCAGCCGGTCCAGCCCGCGATCGCGCCAGCGCGTCGCCGACGGGGGAGCCGTCGGGTCGCCGACACCGTGCGTGAGCACCGGGTCCGCGGTCTCGTAGCCGCCCTGTGACGCCAGGCTGTCGTTGTCGGTCGGTGCGCGCCAGAGTTCCAGGCGGGGCCCGGCCACCTCGTGGCCCTTCCAGGACGCCAGGTCACCGCGCGCGTTGAACGTGCCGTCGCCCAGGTGGTCGCCGTCCCACCCTTGCCTGGAGGCCCGTGGTGCGTCCGCCGCGCGCGCCGCGACGAGCCGCTGGGTGCGTGCGACGACGTGGCCGGTGTCCGCCCACGCGGTCGGCCCCGCCAGTTCCACGGTCAGGTCGAACCAGAGCTCGTCGCCGGGTGCGAGTTCGGACGTGGCCGCGTCGAGCACCTCCGCGGGCACCGGGACCGTCGCCGACTCACGTGCGGCGACGATGCCCGTGGACAGGCGCCCCGAGGCCTCGACCGCGCCGTTCCGCGACAGGGTCCAGCAGAGCCGGAGCCCGGCGGTCGAGGCCGAGTGGTACCGGTTCTCGACCAGCACCGTGGTGTCCGAGACCGCCAGGCGGATCGGGGCCACGACGGCCGCGAACTCGGCGAGCCCCGGGGTCGGGGTGTCGTCGGGCAGCACCAGGCCGTCCATCACGAAGTTGCCGTCGTGCACGACCTCGCCGAAGTCGCCGCCGTACGCGTAGTAGTCCTCGCCGGTGGGTGTCTTCGCGAGCAGGCCGTGGTCCCGCCACTCCCACACGAACCCGCCGTGCAGCCGCGGGTACCGGTCGACCAGGGCTTCGTACTCGGCGATCTGCCCGGGGCCGTTGCCCATGGCGTGCACGTACTCGCAGTGGATGAAGGGCTTCGACTTCTGGCGCGCCGCCTCGGCCGGGCCGCAGCCGAGCAGGGGCGTCGGGGTGCCGCCGCCGATGGACTCGGTCTCCTGCAGCGTCGGGTACATCCGCGAGTAGACGTCGGTGTACTCGCCCGTGTAGTCGCCCTCGTAGTGCACGGGGCGCTCGGCGTCGCGGTCGTGCACCCACTGCGACATCGCCGCGAGGTTCCGGCCGGTGCCGGACTCGTTGCCGAGCGACCACATCACGATCGACGCGTGGTTCTTGTCGCGCTCGACGGTGCGGGCGATCCTGTCGAGGTAGGCCGCGACCCACGCCGGGTCGTCGGAGGGGTTGCCGACCCAGTCGGTGAACAGGAACCCGTGGGTCTCCAGGTCGCACTCCAGGATCACCCAGAACCCGAGCTCGTCGGCCAGGTCGAGCACGCGGGGGTGCGGCGGGTAGTGCGAGGTGCGGATGGCGTTGACGTTGTGCCGCTTCATCAGCGCCATGTCGGCGCGGGCGTGCTCCTCGTCGAACACCCGGCCGCGCACGGGGTGGGTCTCGTGCCGGTTCACGCCGTGGAACACCACGCGCTCACCGTTCACCAGGAACCGGTCGCCGACGATCGACACGGTGCGGAACCCGAGCCGGAGCGAGACGGCCTCGCCGCCGGCGGTACCGCCGGCGTCGGTGCCCGTCGACAGCGTCGCGTCGTACAGCTTCGGCAGCTCGGCGCTCCACGGCTCGACGCCCTCGACCTCGATCGGTGCGACGTCGTCGGCCGTTGCCCAGGTCACGTCGAGGCCCAGGTCGGGCACCGCGAACCGCACCGGGAACACCGCGTCGAGCGTCGGGAACGTGATCGTGCCGGTCCCCGTCTCCGGGCGCCCCGACGCCGCGGTGCCCGCCGATGCAGCCGTGCCGAGCGTCGCCTGCCAACCGGCGCGGACGAACACGTCGTCGATCGCCGCCGTGGGCCGGGCGAGCAGCGTGACGTC
Source organism: Curtobacterium poinsettiae (assembly GCF_047226435.1). NCBI lineage: Bacteria > Bacillati > Actinomycetota > Actinomycetes > Micrococcales > Microbacteriaceae > Curtobacterium > Curtobacterium poinsettiae. The sequence goes on from NZ_CP178434.1 coordinate 430,063, forward strand.
GCGGAAGATGCCCGGCAGCCACCACTGGTCCTGGTCCTCCAGGTAGGACGCCGCCGACCACTGGTGCACCCGGACCGCGAGCTCGTTCGCTCCCGGCCGCACCAGGTCGGTGACGTCGAACTCGGTCGCCAGGCGCGAGCCCGTCGACCAGCCCACGAGCGTCCCGTTCAGCCACACCCGGAAGTGCGACTCGACCCCGTCGAACCGCAGCAGCACCCGGCCGGCGGCGTCGAACGACGACGGCAGCTCGAACGTGCGGCGGTGGTCCCCGGTCGGGTTCTCCTCCGGCGGGTGCGGCGGGTCGATCGGGAACGGGTACTGCAGGTTCGTGTAGCTCGGCGCACCGTGGCCGTGCAGTACCCAGTGCGACGGCACCGGGAGCTCGCCCCAGGCCGGGTCGTCGTCCTCCCCACCCTCGGTCGCGAAGTCCTCGGAGACCGAGGCGACGGGCGACCACCGGAACCGCCAGTCCCCGTTCAGCGACAGGGACGGGGCGTCGGTGTGCAGCCAGGCACGGGGTGCCAGCCGCGAGTCGGAGCCGGGTGCGGTGGACGAGAGTGCGGAGTGGGTCAACCCTTGACCGATCCTTCCGTGAGGCCTCCACGCCAGAAGCGCTGGAGGACGATGATGGCGATGACGAGCGGGATGACCGAGACGAGCACCCCGCCGGTGGTGAGCTGGTAGAACTCCGGCAGGCGGTCGACCTGCGAGCGCCAGTTGTTCAGACCCAGTGTTATCGGGTACAGCTTCTGGTCTGCCAGCATGATGAGCGGCAGGAAGAAGTTGTTCCAGATCCCGACCACCTGGAACAGGAACACGGTGACGAGCGCAGGGGTCATCTGCCGGAGCACCACGGTGTGGAAGATCCGCAGTTCACCGGCACCGTCGATGCGTGCCTGTTCGAGCAGGGTCGTGTCCACCGACGCCGCGGCGTACACCCGGCACAGGAACAGGCCGAACGGCGACACCAGGCTCGGGATGAGCACGCTCCAGTACGTGTCGGTCAGCCCCATGGTCGAGAACAGCAGGAACAGCGGCAGCGCCGTCGCGGTCCCCGGCACGAGCACGCCGCCGAGGATCGTGCCGAACACGAACTGGCGCCCCCGGAAGTCGTACTTCGCCAGCGCGTACCCGCCGGCCGCGGCGAAGTAGGTCGCCAGGACCGCACCGACGCCGGAGTACAGGATGCTGTTCGCGATCCACCGGACGAAGATGCCGCCGTCGTAGGTGAACACCTGCTGCAGGTTGCTCCAGAGCGCGAACTCGCCGCCGAACCAGAACCCGTTCGTCGAGAACAGCGCGCCCGTGGTCTTCGTCGCCGCGATGACGACCCAGTACAGCGGGACGATGAAGTACAGCGCGACGACGACGAGGATCCCCGTGACGACGATCTGCGAGCGTGGGGACCGGTCGAGCTTGCGGCGCGCGCTGGAGCTCTGGGAGACGCGCCAGCGGCTCCGCGACGCCAGCGCCGAAGGAGCCTGCGACTGAGGGACATCCGGTAGGGACACCTTCGAGGTCGATTCCGTGGATGTCATCGGTCAGTCCCTTCGGTGGTCGCGACGCGACCGGCCTGGAGGCCCGGGTCGGCTTGGGTGGTGACCGTGCTGCCCGCCGCAGCGCGCGTCTGGAGCGCGGTGCGGGCCTCCCGGCCGTCGCGCCGTGCGCGCTTGCGTCGGTCGCGTTCGTCCTTGGGTGGACGGTTCGTCAGCGCGAGGAACGTGAACGACAGGATGAACGCGGCCAGGGCGATGATGACCGCCTGCGCACTCGCGACGCCGTACTCGTTGAACGCGAACGCGTTCGTGTACGCGGCGTAGTTCGGCGTGTACTCGGTGTCGATCGCCGGGGCGACCGTCGACAGGATCTGCGGCTCCGCGAAGAGCTGCAGCGTGCCGATGATCGAGAACACCGTCGTGAGCACCAGGGCCGGGGCGATGAGCGGGATCTGGATCCGCCACGCGACCTGGAACGCGTTGGCGCCGTCCACCTTCGCGGCTTCGTAGACCTCGCCGGGGATGGACTTCAGCTGCGCCACGATGATGAGCATGTTGTAGCCGGTGTACGTCCACGTGACGATGTTCGCGATCGACCACAGCACGCTGTTGGCGCCGAGGAAGTCCGGCTGCAGCCCCATCGACTGCAGCAGCGACACGATCGGCGACAGACCGGGCACGTACAGGAACGACCACAGGATCGTGGCGATGACCCCGGGGACGCCGTAGGGCATGAAGTAGATCGCCCGGAAGAAGCCCGGCCAGCGGGCGCTCGCCGACTCGAGCAGCAACGCGAGGATCGTACAGGCGATGATCATCACCGGGACCTGGACGATGCCGAAGAGCAGCATGCGCCCGATCGATGCGACGAACCCGCTGTCCTGCAGGGCGATCACGTAGTTGTCGAACCCCGCGAACCGGCCGACCACACCGTCCTCGCCGAACAGGCCCTCGCGGTCGACGGTGGTGAACGACTGGAACAGGGCACTGATGATCGGGATGACGAACGTCAGCAGGAACAGGGCCAGGAACGGGGCGAGCAGGATCCACGGGGCACGCTTTTGCGCGCTCGTGGCCTTCGTGCTCGTGCGGAACGCGGGGGTACTGCCGGCCGGTCGACCGGTGGTCCGTGGGGTGGTGGTCTGCTGGGTCATCGTGCCGTCCTGACGCTGAGGCCCTTGTCCTTGAAGGACTGGACGATCTCCCGCTGGGCGAGCTCCACGGCGTCACTGAGCTTCAGGCCCGAGGTGATCTTGCGGCGGAACTGGTTCTGCAGGCTGGTGAAGGCCGACTGGGTCACCGGGGACCAGGACCAGTCGATGTTCTGCTCCTTCGAGGCCGGCACGAAGACGTCCTCGTTGTAGTTCTGGCCGGAGAACCACTTCGACGGCTTCTCGCGCTGCGCCCCGATGTAGTCGACCGCGGGCGACCAACCGATGCCGCAGTACTTGATCATCGCGTCGATGCCCTCCTTCGAGGTGGTCATCCACGTGATGAACTCGAGCGCTTCCCGCGGGTGCTTCGCGTTCGCCAGCACCGCGGCCGTCGAACCGCCGATGGCGCTCGAGCCGAAGCCGTCGGCGCCCCACTTCTGCATCGGGGCGACCTTCCACTTGCCCTCGCCGCCCTGCACCGACTCGATCAGCGCGTCACCCCAGCTCGCACTGGTGACCGCGGCGATCTTGCCGCTCGCGGCTGCCGCGTACCACCCGGGGGAGTACGCGCCGGCGCTCGTGTCGACGAGCTTGTCGTCGATCACGCCGTCGAAGAAGTCGGCGACCATCAGGGTCTTGTCGTCGGTCATGTCGACGACCCACTCGTCGCCGTCGACCTTGAACCAGCGCGCACCGGCCTGCTGTGCGTACGCGGCGAAGGGTGAGGCGTCGGCGACCGGGAACACCTCGAGGTAGTTCTGCTTGCCGGTGCTCCGGACCTTGTCGGCCAGGTCACGCCACTCGTCCCACGTCGTCGGGGGTTCGCCGCCGGCCTGCTCGAGCAGCGCGGTCTGGTAGTAGAAGCCCATCGGGCCGGTGTCCTGGGGGATGCCGTAGATGCCGTCGACGAACGACACCTGCGCCCACGCGGCCTCGTCGTACTTCGACTGGAAGTCCTTCGCGCCGTACCGGGCCAGGTCGACCAGGCCGTTGGCGAGCATGAACTCGGGGATCTGCCGCAGCTCGACCTGCCCGATGTCCGGGCCACCGCCGGCCGCGAGCGCGGAGTACATCTTCTGGTACCCGCCGCTGTTGCCGCCGGGGATCCAGTTCGCCGACACCTGGATCTTCGGATGTGTCTTGTTCCAGACGTCGCAGACCTTCTGCAGGTCCTTGAGCCAGGCCCAGTAGGTGAGCTGGACGGTCTCACCCGAGGCCGCGGCGGGCACGAGGGCCGCCTTGTTGACGTTGGTCGAGCCCGGGACCGCACAGCCGGCGAGGAGCCCCGCCGCCGCCGTACCGAGGCCGAAGCCCAACAGGTGTCGTCTCGTGATCGGTCGTTGTGGTGGCGCCATTGCCGCACTCCGTTCGTCGTTGATCGGGGTTGCCCACACCCAACCACAGAACCGAATGCCGTTGTGGTTTCGTGACCGTACCGACACTGCGCGTTCCCGGCGCACCTTGGAACGGCCCCAGGCCCGGGCGCGGACCGTGGGGTCACAGAGCAGACACCGACGCCCCGGACGGCGAAGGCCGCCGGCGGCACGACCGGGAGGAGAAGCGATGACCGAACGCGGGAACACCACCCATCGCCCCGAACTCGACGAGCAGCTCGCGCACGAGGCGCAGAGCATCGTCCAGGGGCACGGCAGCAACGCCCACGTCGAGGAGTTCCGGCAGTCCGAGCCGGTCCCCGACGACACCGACGGCCCGGAGACCGTCGCCGCGTCGGGCTACGACGGCGAGCTCGAGGGCGAGCTGCAGGACGACACCACCGACGTGCTCCCCGAGGACGACGCCGACCGGGCCGACCCGCTGCCCACCGGCGAGGGCGACGGAGCCGACGCGACCGTGTACCGCACCGAGACCAGGGAGGGCAGCACCGATGGCTCTGACGCAGAATGACGCGCCGCACCTGCAGTCCGGGATCGCCGAACGCCTGAAGCGCGGGGGCACCTGGACGTGGGCCTACGTCGACGCGTCCGGTGACCGTGAGGACCCGCAGCACCACGCAGCCCTGCAGCGCCGGAAGGCCGAGGACGTCCTGCGGTCGGCCGGGGCGGACGCCGAGGTCATCGACACGGTGATGGCCGAACTCGAGGAGACGCCCGGGGTGCCCGCGCCGGTCAGCCGGTACGTGCTCGTGCACGACGGCGAACTCGTGCTCAGCGAGGTCCTGCCCGGTCCGATGCACGCCCCGACGTCGATCGGCCACGACCCCGTGCCCGACCTGCTGCCGCTCCTGGCGCACCGGCCGCTCGACCTGCCGTTCCTGATCGTCGAGGTCGGTCGCGAGGGCGGTGGCCACCGCGCCTACCGTCTCGGCCACGCCGACGTGCCGGACCGGCGCGACGAGCAACGCGTGCAGGGCCGCACCGACACGCTCCACAAGTTCCAGGGCGGCGGCTGGTCGCACCTGCGGTGGCAGCACCACACCGAGGAGATCTGGCGCGACAACCAGAACGAGGTCGCCACGTCCGTCGACGAGGCCTTCCGGCGGCTGCAGCCGAAGCTCATCGTCGTGGCGGGGGACATCCGTGCACGGGGGCTCCTGCTCGACCAGTTGTCCACCGAGGCTCGAGCCGTCGTGTCCGAGGTCCCGGTCGACCCCCGGGCGTCGGACGCGTCGGAGACCGCGCTCGTCGAGCACGTCGACATCGCGCTCGCCCGGGTCATCGCGACCCGCCGGCACGACTTCGAGGACCTGCTCCGCACCCACGTCGGCCGCGGGGACAACCAGACGGTCACCGGCCTCGGATCTGTCGTCGAGGCGCTGCAGCAGGCGCAGGCCTCGGTCGTCGCGATCGACGCCGCCGCGATCGGCGACCGCACCCTGCTCGCGCTGGGATCGGCGCCGTGGATCGCCACGGCACCCGAGCAGGCGGCGGGTGCGCCGGCCATCGGTCCGGTGCCGGCCGTGTGCGCGATCGTCCGGGCGGTCGCCCTCACCGACGCGGAGCTGCTGCTCGTGAACGCCGCGTCGCTGCCGAACGGTGCGCCCGCCGCGGCGTTGCTGCGGTGGCCGGTGGGACCGGCGGTGCCGGCCGCCTGAGCGGTGACCGGACGACGGACGGGAGGCCCGGTGCCAGCTGGTACCGGGCCTCCCGTCCGTCTCGGCGCGATCCTGCGGGCCGCCACGACGGCCGCGTATAGCGTCCCCGCCATGACCGACGACCGCCGACGTGAGCTCGGCACCAGCGACGCACCCGTGGAGGACGAACTCGCGGAGTCCTTCGACGCGACCATCGAGGAGGGCGCGGAGCGGCTGCAACGGACGGCCCGGGCCGTCCTCGTCACGGGGTTCTTCGGTGGCCTCGAGGTCGGTCTCGGGGTGATGGCGTACCTCGCCGTGCTCACCGAGACCGACAGCCACCTGCTCGCCGGGCTGGCCTTCGGCATCGGCTTTATCGCGCTGCACCTGGCGCACAGCGAGCTCTTCACCGAGAACTTCCTGATGCCGGTCGCGGCCGTGGTCGCCCGCGAGGGGACCGTGCTGCAGCTCGTGCGACTGTGGGGCGGCACCCTCGTGGCGAACCTGGCCGGTGGATGGGTGTTCATGTGGCTCGTCGTCCAGGCGTTCCCGCAGTGGCACGCCACGCTCTCGGAGTCGGCGCACCACTACGTCGACGCGCCGTTCGGACTGCAGAGCATCGTGCTGGCGGTCCTGGGCGGCAGCACCATCACCCTGATGACGCGGATGCAGCAGGGCACCGACTCGGACCCCGCGAAGCTCGTCGCCGCCGTCGCCGGAGGCTTCCTGCTCGCCGGACTGCAGCTCTTCCACTCGATCCTCGACTCGCTGCTCGTCTTCGGTGCGATCCAGTCGGGCGCGGACATCACCTACGGGCAGTGGCTCGGCTGGTTCGGGTACACGCTGCTGTTCAACGTCCTCGGTGGGCTGGTGCTCGTGACGGCGCTGCGTCTGCTCCGGACGAAGGAGCTCATGCAGGACCGCCGCCGGGAATCCCAGGACGACCCCGAGCGTGCGGACCACGAACAGGGCTGACGAGCGCGAGGGGCGGAGCGGACGGAGGGGGTCGATCGCGTTGCGTCGCGCGGACGGTCAGTCGTGGGAGCGGTCTCGGCGGGGCACCAGCGGGACGGCCAGCAGCGGGAGCACCGCCACGATGCCGAACGACGCCGCGAAGCCGAGCGCGCCGACCAGGGCGCCGATGCCCGGACCGACGGCGCTCGCCGCGATGAACTGCCCGGTGTTCTGCGCCCCGAGCGCCCGCCCCGACCAGAACGGCCCCGCCGCCTCGGCGACGGACGTGTACGCCAGCCCGTTGTCGGCGACCGTCACGCTCGTCGCGAGCACCAGGAACACCGCCGCCCCGGCCAGGTGCGTGGCGTCGACGACCGCGAGCACCGCCATCACCACCGCCGCGCTCACCGCGACGATCCGCAGGGGGCCGACGCGCGACCCGGCCCGGTCGCTCCAGCCACCGACCAGGATCCGGCCGATCGCCCCGACGAACTGCGCGGCACCGACCAGCAGGCCGGCCGCCGGTGTCGACCACCCGAGGCCCACGAGCCAGACGAGCCCGTACGTCGACAGGGTGAACTGCGGCACCACGAGCAGGACCGACACCGCGTGCACCCGCCACAGGAACCCGCTCGAGCGGTAGGGGTTGGCGGTCGCCGTGGCCACCGCGGCACGGGTCGGACGGGGCGGGTCCGAGATCCCGATCGCGCAGCACACCGCGAGCACGGCGCACAGCACGATCGGCAGGACCAGGGCCGCACGGATCCCCGAGCCCTCGGCCAGCTGCGGCACCGTCACCGCGGCGAGCGTCACCCCGAGCGGCTGCGACATCTGCCGGATGCCCATCGCGAGCCCGCGGCGCTCCTTCGGGAACCACCCCACCACGACCCGGCCGCTCGCGGCGTTCGTCGAGGCACTCGTCATGCCGCCGGCCAGGAACGCCAGCCCGAGCAGCACCGGGTCGCCCGCGGCCAGCCAGGCGCCGACGACGGTCAGTGTGGTGAGCACGAGCCCACCGGCGATGACGATGCGCTCGCCGAACCGGTCGGTGATCGCACCCCACGCGATGAGCGTCAGGACCATGCCGAACGTCGGAGCGGCGGCGAGCAGCCCGGCGGCCGGCAGGGACGTCCCGCGGCTGAGCAGGTGCGGGATGAGGAGCGCCGGCGCGGACACCACGAGCGTCCCCGCCGCCTGGGCCGCGACCCCGAGGGCGAGCATCGTCCAGGCGCGGGCGGAGACCGGTGGTGTCGTGGTGGATCGCTGCGGGGCGTCGGTCGTGGGCATGCGTCTCGGCCGTTCGTCGTGGTTCCAGCACGGAACGAATTGGTATACCACAACGGTATACCATTCCGGCCGCTCCGCCGCTAGGCTTGTCCGCCGTGACCGACCCGACCGACGACGCACCCGTGTCGCAGACGGCCCAGCTCTACGACAACCTGCGCGCAGCCATCCTGACCCTCGACATCGCACCGGGGGAGCGCATCTCGGAGCGTGGGCTCGAAGCACGGTTCCACGCCTCGCGCACGCCCGTCCGCGCCGCACTGTCGCGGCTCGAGCGTGAGGGGCTCATCCTGCACGAGGGCCGTTCGTGGACGGTCACCCCGATCGACCTCGACGAGATCGCCTCGCTCGCCGAACTCCGCGGCATCCTCGAACCCGCCGCCGCACGGCTCGCCGTCGAGCGCGCCACCGCCGAGCAGCTCGCCGAGGTCCGCGGGCACCTCGACACCCTCCGTCCCACCCCCGACCAGCAGGCCGGCATCCGGATGGGGTCGACGTTCCACCTGGACCTCGCCGCGCTCGGCGGCAACCGGTTCGTCACCGATGCGATCGCCGATGCCCTGACCCGACTCGAGCGCACGCGCTGGATCGAGGTCCGCACGCCCGAGGCGCGCGACGCCGCATGGGACGAGCACAGCGCCATCATCGACGCCGTGCGCGACGGCGACGCCGACCGTGCAGCGGAGCTCGTGGCTGCCCACGTCGCCGGCACCAACGACCGACTGCTGAGCTGGATCGCGCAGGAGCGCCGACGCCTGCGCGGGGCGGGCATGACGATCGTGGGCGCGACCGAGCGCTGACGCGAGCGGCGCGTGGGCGGTGCGCCGGGCCTCCTGGCCGTGGCGGGGGAGACCCGGCGTGCGCCGCTAGGGGCGGTCCGCCGACTCGGGCGACGCGTCGGCGTCGTCGAACGTGCGGATCGAATCCGTGCGTTCGAGCAGCGCGTCGCGCACCTCGGCCTCGTCGTGGCTCGCGCGGAGTGCGAGCTTGCTCCCGGAACGTGTCGACTGTGACATGTCGTGTCCTTCCCCTGCGTGTGGGCAACCTGGTCGGTGCGGGCCCGCGGCCCGCCGGTGCGCTTCCTCACGGGACGTACTGAGGTCGCAACAGTGTCGCGCGACACCCGCTGTCCCGCAAGCGTTTCCGGCGCCGTGTGGAGAACTCCCGGTACGGGGCATGCCTAGGATGGTCCGGCCGCATGGTCGAGGCGCGGCACCAGCGGACGTCGGACGGGAGGCACGGGTTGGCCGACCAGCGCACCGCACCTCCCACGGTCTACGACGTCGCCTCTGCAGCCGGCGTCTCCATCGCCACCGTCTCGCGCGTGCTCCGCACGCCCGACGCCGTCCGCGAGGGCACCCGGGACCGCGTGCAGGCAGCGATCCGGAGCCTCGGGTACGTCCCGTCCGGCAACGCCCGGGCCCTCGCCGGCAAACGCACCGGCGTCGTCGGACTGCTGCTGCCCGGCTTCGACGTGGTGCCCGACGAGCGGCCGGACCTGGTCACCGACGGTGGCGTCCGCGTGGTCGACGACCGACGCCACGTGACCCAGCCGTTCTCGTCCAACCTGTACTTCGACGAGGTCCTGCGCGGCGCCGAGACCGAGGCCTGGCAGCGTGGTCTCGCGCTCATGGTCGCCGCCGGCCGGGGGTCGTCGCGCGACGTGATCGTGAACGACGTCGCCGGCCGGGTCGACGGGCTCGCCGTGCTGGCGCAGACGGTGCCCGACGACCTGCTCGAGCACGTCGCCCGACGCATCCCGGTGGTGGTGCTCGCCGACGACCGGCGCTCGCACGGGTTCGACTCGGTGAGCGTGGACAACGCCGCGGGCATGCGGACCCTGGCGTCGCACGTGATCGGGCGTCTGGGGATCCGGTCCCTCGCGTACGTCGCGGGCCCGATCGACTCGCCCGACGACATGGAGCGCTCGGCGGGGTTCCGGGCAGCGCTGGCCGACCACGGGGTGCCGGCCTCGGCGGTGCGCACGGTGCACGGTGACTTCGGCAGGGCCCGGGCGCGGGAGCTCGCGGTGTCGCTGCTGTCCGACGTCGTCCCCCGCGCCGTCGTCTGCTCGAACGACCAGTCCGCGCTCGGGGTGCTCGACGCCGCCGCTGCCCGCGGGCTCCGCGTGCCGGAGGACCTCGTCGTGACGGGGTTCGACGGCATCGACGCCGGTCGGTTCTCGTCGCCGCGCCTGACCACGGTGCACCAGCCGATGGGGGCGCTCGGTCGTGCTGCGGTCCTGGCGATCGTCGACCGGCTGGAGCGCCGCGAGGGGCCGCCGCGCGCCGTGCGCCTGCCCGTCGAGGTGCTGCTGCGCGAGAGCTGCCCGCCCGCGCTGTAGCGTGCGTGCCGTCGCGAGGTCGCAAGGTCGCGAGGTCGCAAGGTCGCACCGTGCGGCGTTGCGCATCCCGTGCGACCTTCCGCGCCCCGTGCGAGCCCGTAGCAGTGCACGGAGCGGGCAACCTCGCACCGGTCGGCGCACCTCGCACCGTGCGCCGCCCCGCGAAACAACACCCGCGGTTGCACGCCGCGATGTAAGCGCATACATTGAGCACGTACCGAATCGACATGGAGGTCGACCGAGCAATGACGCTTCCCCCACAGCGCACGCGCGGCACGCGTGACCCAGGCCCACGCCGCCGAGGCCGCCTCGTCGCGGCCATCGCCGGCCTCGCCGCAGTGGCCCTCGTGGCCACCGGCTGCAGCATCCAGGTCCGATCCGAACCCGATCCCACCATCGGCAAGGACACGATGCTCATCAACGCGGACCGCGGCAACCCGCTGTTCGACCGCAACTTCAACCCGTACATCGCGAACGCCCGCACGGCCTCCAAGTGGATGTACGAGCCCCTCATCGAGGTGAACCCCCTCGACGGCAAGCGCAACCCGTGGCTCGCCAGCGCGTGGAGCCAGCCCGACGCGAAGACCATCGACATGACGATCCGCTCGGGTGTCGAGTGGTCCGACGGTTCGCCGTTCAGCGCGAAGGACGTCGTCTTCACCTTCGACCTGCTCAAGAAGTTCCCCGCCATGGACGTCAAGGGCGCCTGGCAGCACATCAAGAGCATCGAGCAGGACGGTGACCACGTCGTCTTCCACCTCAAGAGCGAGGACGTCCCGAGCCTGACGATCATCGGCCAGACGTACATCCTGGGCGAGGACCACTGGGGCGGCGTGAAGGACCCGACGACCTGGCGTGACCCGAACCCCGTCGGCACCGGACCGTTCGTGCTCGGCAACTACACCGACCAGCAGTACTCGATGAACAAGAACCCGAAGTACTGGCAGGCCGACAAGATCGCCATCAAGCACCTCATCCTGCCGGCGACGAACACCCAGCTCGACACCGTCACCCGCGGCTACGACTGGGCGTACTCGTTCATCTCCGACGTCAAGGGCACCTGGGGTGCCGCGTCGAAGACGAACGAGTGGTGGTTCCCGGCCGGCGGTGTGATCGGCCTCATCCCGAACCTCACGAAGGCGCCGTACAGCGACGTCAACGTCCGCCGGGGCATCTCGCTCGCGCTGGACCGTGACGCCATCGCCGAGACCGCGTCCGAGGGCAACCTGTCGGCGGCGGGCCAGACCGGCCTGATCCTGCCGAACCAGGAGCGCTACCTCAACCCGGACATCCCCGACAAGGGCATGATCACCCAGGACACGAAGGCGGCGCTCGCGAGCTTCGAGAAGTCCGGCTACTCGGTGCAGGGCGGCAAGGTCGTCAAGGACGGCAAGCAGCTCGCGATCACGATCATGACCGCGAACGGCTACTCCGACTGGCTCCGCGCCGCGCAGGAGGTCCGCCGCGAACTCACCGCCATCGGCATCAAGGTGACGATCCAGGCGCCGCAGCCCGCCGGCTACCAGCAGAACATCAACAACGGCGAGTTCGACATGGCGATGGGCGGCATGGGCAACGGTGACGTCTACCAGGCGTTCAACTCCCTGCTCAGCACCGAGTTCTACCAGCCGGTCGGCAAGTCGACCGTCAACAACTACGAGCGCTACAAGAACGCCGACACCCAGAAGCTCCTCGACGAGTACAAGGCGACGACGGACACGGCGAAGCAGCAGGAGATCCTCGACCAGCTGCAGCAGACCGTGTACGACGAGCTCCCCGTCATCGGCATGTACTACGGCGGGCTCTGGGGCCTGTTCAACACCGGCAAGTTCGTCGGCTGGCCGAGTGCGAAGGACCCCTACATGGCACCGCAGAACTACGACTCGGCACCGCTGCTCATCTTCACGAAGCTCCGGCTGCGCGACAGCGCCGCCGGCAAGCAGATCCTGCAGGAGCAGAAGGCGCAGGAGGACCGGAAGTGAAGTACATCCTCCAGAAACTCGTCCTCTTCGTCCTGACCCTCTGGGCCGCGGTGACGCTGAACTTCGTGCTCCCGCGCCTGATGCCCGGCAGCCCGGCCGACGCCGCACTCGCCAAGCTCAGCCAGAACGGTCCGGTCACCGACGCCACCAAGAAGGCCATCGAGGCCCAGCTCGGGGTGCCGACCGGCAACCTGTGGGACCAGTACGTCAGCTACCTGCACCAGGTCATCACCCTCGACTTCGGGACGAGCTACACGTTCTACCCGCAGCCCGTCGGCGACCTCGTGTCGAAGGCCCTGCCGTACACGCTGATCCTGGTCGGGGTCGTCACGATCCTGGCGTTCGTCCTCGGCACCCTGATCGGTGTCGCGGCCGCGTGGAAGCGCGGCACCTGGCTCGACTCGCTCCCGACCCTGTCCGGCAGCTTCATGTCGACGTTCCCGTACTTCTGGACCGCCCTGCTGCTGCTGTTCTTCCTCGGCTACGTGCTGCACTGGTTCCCGACCACGGGTGCCTACTCGGCCACGACGACGCCCGGCCTGAACGGTGCCTTCTTCGGCGACGCCCTGCAACACGCGGTGCTGCCGGCGGTCACGATCCTGGTGACGAGCCTCGGCGGCTGGATCATCGGCATGCGCAACGCGATGATCAACACCCTCGGTGACGACTACGTGACCTTCGCCGAGGCCAACGGCCTCCGCGGACGCACCGTCGCCATCCGCTACGCGGCCCGCAACGCGATCCTGCCGAACCTGACCGGCTTCGGTCTGGCGCTCGGTGGCGTGGTCGGCGGTTCCGTCCTGGTCGAGCAGGTCTTCGGCTACCCGGGCATCGGCTACCTGCTGTTCAACGCCGTCATCGGGCAGGACTACCCGCTCATGCAGGCCCTCTTCCTGATGATCACCGTGTCGGTGCTCATCGCCAACTTCATCGTGGACGTCATGTACGGCGTTCTGGACCCGAGGACGCGTCGATGACCAACGCAACCGTGTCGGTGCGCACACAAGAGAACGCACCCAACGAAGAACAGCAGGCGCCGAGCAAGCTCCGCGCCGCCGCCCGCCAGTTCGGCGTCGTCTGGTCGAACAAGAAGGCCCGGATCGGCATCATCATCCTCGGCGTCTTCGTGTTCGTGGCGGTCTTCGCCCCGCTCCTGGCCCCGTACGGCGCCAGCCAGAACGGCTTCGCCCGGTCCGCCGACGCGACGCCCGACCACTGGATGGGCACCACCGCCGCCGGCGAGGACGTCCTGTCCCAGATCATCTACGGCGCTCGCATCTCGGTCATGGTCGGCGCGGTCGCGGGCATCCTGTCCACGCTCGTCGCCGTCGCGATCGGCCTCAGCTGGGGCTACGTCCGCGGCTGGATCGCCGAGGTCATCGGGTTCATCGTGAACCTGTTCCTCGTCATCCCGGGTCTGCCCCTGATGATCGTCATCGCCGCCTACCTGCAGAACGGCGGCATCGCGGTGATCATCGCGGTCATCGTCGTGACCGGTTGGGCGTGGGGTGCGCGTGTGCTCCGTTCGCAGACGCAGTCGCTGCGCGGCCGGGACTTCGTCACCGCCGCCCAGTTCTCCGGTGACGGCGCGACCCGCATCGTGTTCCGCGAGATCCTGCCGAACATGACGAGCCTGATAGTCGGCAGCTTCTTCGGCGCCGCCACCAGCGCCATCCTCGCCGAGGCGGGCCTCGAGTTCCTCGGACTCGGCGACTCGTCGATCGTCAGCTGGGGCACGATCCTCTACTGGGCGCAGAACTCGAACGCGCTCCTCACGGGGCAGTGGATCCTGCTCTTCGCGCCGGGTCTCTGCATCGCCTTGCTGGCGATGAGCCTCACCCTGATCAACTTCGGCGTCGACGCCGTGTCCAACCCGCGGCTGCGCGACGGCGCACGGCCCCGTAAGGAGAAGCGCGCATGAGCGGCTTGCCAGAAACGCACCCGGCAGACGGTCTGGAGGCGCCCACCGGCGCCGCCACGGGCCTCCAGTCCGACGCCCGTCACGACCAAGGCGACGCCTCCGTCCTGCTCGACGTCCGCGACCTGTCGGTCGTCTACGAATCGGCCGGACAGAGCGCCGTCCAGGCCGTCGACCACGTGTCGTTCCAGCTGCAGAAGGGCGAGTTCGTCGGCCTGGTCGGCGAGTCCGGTTCCGGCAAGTCGACGCTCGGCTACGCGCTGACCCGGCTGCAGAAGCCGCCGGCGCGCACGAACGGCGGCAGCATCGTCTTCGCGGGCAAGGACATCCGCGACCTCGACGACGAAGCCCTGCGCCAGCAGCGGCAGGGCGGCTTCGCCATGGTGCTGCAGTCCGGCATGAACGCGCTCAACCCGGTGCGCACGATCCGGAACCACTTCATCGACGTCTTCAAGGCGCACGGCCACGTGTCGCGCGACCGCTGGGACGCCCGGATGAAGGAGCTCATCGAGAAGGTGAAGCTGCCGACGTCGATGCTCGCCCGGTTCCCCGGGGAGCTCTCCGGCGGCATGCGGCAGCGCGTCTCCATCGCCCTGGCGCTCTCGCTCGAACCGCAGCTCATGGTGTTCGACGAGCCGACGACGGCGCTCGACGTGCTCGTGCAGCACGCCGTGATGGACACGATCATCGAGCTGCAGCGCACCGAGGGCTTCACGGCGATCCTGATCAGCCACGACCTCGGCATCGTCCTCGAGGCCACCGAGCGCGTCCTCGTCATGCACGAGGGCCGCATCGTCGAGGACGGCGGCTCCCGCGAGATCCTCCGTGACCCGCAGGACGAGTACACGCAGATGCTGCTGTCGCACTACGCCGACCCCCGCGCCGAGGTGGTGTCGCTGCCGGGCTTCCCGGACCGCTCGCTCCGTGCCGAGGCCGGCGAGAAGCGGCAGGAGACGACCTCGTCGTTCAGCACCGTCGGGTCCCGCGAGCGCAGCGCCGCCCGCAACCCGATCGTCGTCGACCACATCGTGAAGACCTACCCGGCGCCCCGCCGCGGTGAGCAGCCGGTGCAGGCCGTGCGCGACGTGTCGTTCACCCTCGAACCCGGGCAGTCGCTCGCCCTGGTCGGCCAGTCCGGTTCGGGCAAGTCGACCATCGCGAAGCTGCTCACCGGGGTCGAGAAGCCGACCACCGGCACAGTCCGCTTCGGTGACCTCGACGTCGCCCGCCTCGGCAAGCGCGGCCTGCGGGACCTGCGTTCCGAGGTGCAGATGGTGTTCCAGGACCCGTACTCGGCGCTCAACCCGCTGCACACGGTGGAGTACACGCTGTCCCGGCCGATCGCGAACTACACCGGGCTGACCGGCCGCGATGCGCGGCGCCGGGTGCTCGAGCTGCTCGAGACGGTGGGGCTCACCCCGGTCGAGCAGTTCGCCCAGAAGCTCCCGCACCAGCTCTCCGGCGGGCAGCGGCAGCGCGTGGTGATCGCCCGGGCACTCGCGAGCGACCCGCAGGTGATCATCGCCGACGAGCCGGTGTCGATGCTCGACGTGACGCTGCGTGCCGGGGTGCTCGCACTGCTCGAGGACCTCCGCGAGCAGTGGGGCGTCTCGCTCCTCTACATCACGCACGACCTGCTGAGCGCGCGGCTCATCACGGACGACATCATGGTGCTCCACGAGGGCGCCGTGGTCGAGCGGGGTCACACGGCCCAGGTGCTGCAGGACCCGCAGGACCCGTACACGATCGCCCTCCTCGACGCCGTGCCGAACCCGCGCCGCACGCTCTCGGAAGGACGACCATGACCACCCTGCACGACTTCCCGACGGTCCCGCCGTTCGGGCACCTGCCCACCCCGGACGGCGTCGACGTCGTCGGGATCGACGTCCCGGTCGGGCGGCTCACGGCCTACCGGATCGTGCCCGCGGGGGTGTCGAAGGGCACTGTGCTCATCGTCCCCGGGTACACCGGCTCGAAGGAGGACTGGCGCACGTTCCTGCCCGTCCTCCGCGACGCCGGGTGGACCGCGGTCGCGATCAGCCGGCGTGGGCAGGCCGACTCGGCCGCGCCGACCGAGCCGCGGGACTACTCCCTCGACGAAGAAGCGGCCGACGTCGTCCGGGTCGCGCGCCTGCTCGACGACGGCGCCCCCGTGCACCTGGTCGGGCACTCGCTCGGTGGTGTGATCGTCCGGGCGGCCGCGCTGCAGGACCCGACGGCGTTCCGCGACGTCGTGCAGTTCTGCTCCGGCCCGCACGGGTGGCCGTACCGCAAGGTCGCCGAGCTGACGATCCTGCACGACACCGGGGGGAACCTCCGGCAGCTGTTCGACTCGACGAACCCGCTCTGGGCGTACCGGCCCGACGAGGAGCTGCCCGACGACGTCCGGATGGTGCGCGACCGCTTCGACGCGACGAGCCCGCTCAGCGTCGTCGCCGGTGGCCACATCCTCGAGGACCACACCGACGCCTCCGACGCCCTGCGCGCCACGGGCCTGCCGGTCCTCGTCGCCCACGGCGAGTGGGACAACGCCTGGCCGATCCCGTGGCAGCGGGCGATGGCCGAGCAGACCGGCGCCGAGTACGTCGTCATCCCCGCGAGCTACCACGGCCCCCAGGTCGAGAACCCGCTCGGGACGGTCGCCGTCTTCGACGCCTTCCTGAGCCAGCACTGACTCGAACACGCACTGAAAGGCACCATCATCTCCACGCTGCAGTTCCCCGACGGCTTCCTCTGGGGCGCCGCCACCGCCGCCCACCAGATCGAGGGCAACAACGTCAACAGCAACTGGTGGGTGCACGAGCACGAGCCGGACACCACCATCGTCGAGCCCTCGGGTGACGCGGCGGACAGCTACCACCGGTACCGCGAGGACATCCGCATCGCCGCCGAGCTCGGGCTGAACTCCTACCGGTTCAGCATCGAGTGGGCCCGCATCGAGCCCGAGCGCGGGTTCGTCAGCCGTGCCGAGGTCGACCACTACCGCCGCATGGTCGATGCCTGCCACGAGTTCGGCATCGAGCCGATCGTCACCCTCATGCACTTCACGGTGCCGCGCTGGTTCGAACGCGACGGCTTCTGGCGCGCCCCCGATGCCGCCGACCTGTTCGCCCGCTACACCGAGGCCGCGCTCCCCGTGGTGCAGGACGGCGTCCGCTACGTCTGCACGATCAACGAGCCGAACATCGCGGCCATGCTCGCCGGCGGCGAGGACGCGGCCAACCTGGTGGCCTTCGGCCTGCCGAACCCGGACCTGGGCGTCGCCGACGCCCTGCTGGCCAGCCACAAGCGGTCGCGCGAGGTCCTGTCACAGGTGTCGGGCCTCCGGTCGGGGTGGACCATCGCGACGCAGGCGTTCAAGTCCAACGGTGAGCCGGGCGCGGACACGATGCTCCGCGAGTACGGGTACCCGCGCGACGACTGGTACCTCGAGAACGCCGCCGGCGACGACTTCCTGGGCGTGCAGGCCTACACCCGCACGTTCATCGGTCCGGACGGGCCCCTGCCCGTGTCCGACGACGTCGAGACGACCCTCACCGGCTGGGAGTTCTACCCCGAAGCCTCGGCCGACGGGCTCCGCAGCGCGTGGGAGCTCTCCGGCGGCGTCCCGCTGATGATCACCGAGAACGGCATCGCCACCGCCGACGACAGCCGTCGGCAGGCGTACACGCAGGGCGCCCTCGAGGGCATCCACCGCTGCATCGAGGACGGTATCGAGGTCCTCGGCTACCAGCACTGGTCGCTCCTCGACAACTACGAGTGGGCGTCGGGCTTCCGGCCGACGTTCGGGCTGGTCGCGTGGGACCGTGAGACCTTCGAGCGCACGCCGAAGGACTCCGCCCGCTGGTACGGGCGCGTCGCGCAGGCGAACGCCGTCGAGCAGGTCACCGTCTAGGACGGTCGACCCGCGAGCGCGCGGCGGACGGGAGGCCCTGCTCCCGTCCGCCGCGCTTCGTCACGTCCGGCGCGGGTCGGCCCACGGGCCGTGGTGCGGACCGCGCTCAGGCAGCGGCGAGCAGGTCGGCCACGGCCGTCTCGCGGAGCAACTCCGCGCGGTCCGCAGCGGTCGAGCCCTCGTCGTCCACGGCATCGCGGTCGACGCCCTGCGCCAGCACCGCACGGACGGTCTCGACGTCGCCGGAGTCGACGGCCGCGATCAGCAGCGTCGCGCCCCGTGAGCCGCGCGCCGCGGTGTCCGCACCCGCGGCGGCGAGGGCACGCACGATCGCGGCGTGCCCGCCCCACGCGGCGCGGATGATCGGGGTGTTGCCGTCGCCGTCACGGGCCTCCAGGTCGGCACCCGCTGCCACCAGCACGTCGACCGCCCGTCGCGCGTCGCGGTCGATCGCCAGCGTCAGCGGCGTCCGTCCCTCGGTGTCCTCGAGCTGCAGGGTCGCGCCGCGGCGCAGGAGCTCCTCGAGCATCTCGGGGTGGTCGAACCACGCGGCGGCGTGCAGCGGGGCGAAGCCCCATCGGGGGTCGACGTCGTCGACGTCGCTCGCGTCGTCGGCCAGGTGCAGCCCGCCGAGGTCGCCGTAGGCCGCGGCCCGGACCACCTCGGTCGTCCACTCCACCCAGCCGTCCGGCACCGGGCCGTGCCAGCCGCGTGCCGGGCGGGACTCCAGGCCGGAGTACACGGACTCGGCGACGCTCCGGATCGCCACGCGGACACCACGGAACCGGATCGCGACCTCGCCGACGGGGGAGATCAGCAGCCGGAGTTCCCAGGCGTCGTGCTCGTTCAGGTACTCGAGCTCGCCCCGGGCGACGTGCGCGTCACCGGCGAGCAGCGCTGCGGGATCGACCCCGGGCGGGTCGATGACGGCGTCCCGGAGCCGGAGCGACACCCTGGCGTGGTTCCAGCGGCGCCACAGGCCGCTCGGGGTGTCGAGGACCTCGTCGTTGCGGACCACGATGTCCGCGTGCACGACGACCGGGTCGGGCACACCGTGGCCTGGCAGGTCGACGGGGGTCGTCACGTCGTCCTCGTCGGCGTCCGGGTCGACGACGGCGTCGGCGGACTCCACGATCCAGCGTTCGATCCGCGAGTCGGTCCACTTGACCGTCAGGAGCGCGGCGACCGTGGGAGGGGCGTCCTCGAGCAACCGGGTCACGTGTTCGCGCTGGCCGTCGAAGTCCTCGAGGGAGACGTAGCCAACGGAGGGCCAGTTCACTCGACTCCATCGCACGGGACGACACTACCCGGCGGGTAGCCGGTGCCTCGCGGCGCGTGGGGTCCGTGGTGGTGCGGTCCGACGACGCTGGAGCCGCCGGATCACCGGACGGTCGACCGCGAACCACACCACGACCGAGGCGGCCACGGCGGCGACCGGTGCGGCGATGCCCGCGACGATCGGCGCTGCGGGGCCGGAGACGACCGCGGCGACCACGGCCACCGTCGCCGGTGCGAGGATCGGGTGCGTCAGGTACAGCGCGTACGAGGCATCGCCCAGCGTCCGCCCGACGGTGCCGGTGCACCGACGCAGGAGCGGCTCACCCACCACCGTCGTCGCCAGCGCCGCGGCCGCGAGCGGCAACAGCAGCAGGCTCGGCACGGACGCGCCCGCGACGGTGCCCACCACGAGCCAGATCGCGGTGATCGCCGCGGTCCGGAGCAGTGCCAGCCGGGTGCGGCGGTCGAGCGCCCACCGGCCGATCACCATGCCGACCAGGAAGCACAACACGATGCGGTTCGCGTGGAACTGCCAGGTCGGCCACCCGTCCGGCCCGCGGAACGCCGAGGCGACCGCGAGCCCGACGAAGACGACGGACGCCAGCCGCAGGGGGTCGGAGCGGGTGGCGAGCGCGATCGTGACGACCACGTAGAACAGCAGCTCGAACGACAGCGTCCAGGTGACCGTGAAGAACGGCTCGACCACGCCGTTCGGGCCGCGGCCGGGCAGGAACAGGTACGACGACACGATGTACGTTGTTGACGTGGCCGCGCGTTCCAGGGCCTGCGGGGCCACCAGCAGCGTGACGAGCTTGATCGTCATCACCGCCCACGCGAGCGGCAGGATGCGGACCAGCCGACGGCGGAGGAACCCGCGCCAGGTCGGCCTCGGGGTCCGCTGTGTCACGAGCACCGCGACGAACCCGCTGATCGCGAAGAACACCGTCACCCCGACCTGGCCGACGGGGATGTCGACCAGGGGTGTGCCGAGACGGGCGTGCAGGTACGTCGGCAGGTGCGAGAACACGACGAGGAGCGCGGCGACGAACCGCAGCACCTGGACGCCGGTGAAGGTCGGTCGTTCGGCTGGCATCGAGCAACTGTGGGCGGGCGGGTTCGCCGATCGCCAGCAGTTCGCACTCCGAGTTCCGTGTTTCGCAGCGTGGTCGAGCCGATCGCATCGCATCGCAGGTGCCGTGCATTCCGATTGCTCGCCAGCACCCGTCCGTGCTGTCGATGATGGCCCGATGGAACACGTCGGGCCCTCCGTTGGCCGCCCCGCTCCCCGTCCCCCCTCCACCCGCCGCCGTGGCCTCACCGCAGCTGCCGTCACGGGCGTCCTCCTCGCGGCGATCCTGTCCGAGCACGCCCAGCCCTCGTCCGCACGGGGCACCACGTCGACGGCCTCGACGACGCCGACGATCCGACCGGTCGGCGGGAGCGGTCTGTTCGGACCCGACGATCGCCCCCGGTTCACGGTCGACGGCGTGGAGCGTGCGGCGGACGTCACCTGGCGGGTCAACGACACCACGGGGACGATCGTCGACTCGGGGACCGGCCGGGCGGGGACCCGATCGGTCGAGGTGCACCCCACGAGCGCCCTGCCGTCCGGCACCTACCGGCTGACCGTGCAGACGCCGGGCGCGACCTCCGCGTCGACCCGGTTCGTGCGGACCATCGCCGGTCCGGTCGGCTCGGACCCGTACTTCGGTCTCGGCGTCAACCCCGTGGCGAGCGCGCTGCCCTCACTCGCCGCACTCGGTGCCGGCAGCTACCGACAGGACCTGCAGTGGAGCGCGGTCGAGAAGGTCGCCGGACGGTTCGACTTCACGGCGACGGACGCCCGCATCGACCCGGTCGTGCGTGACATGGGGGTCAGCCCACTCTTCGTCCTCGACTACGGCAACGTCGCGTACACGAACGACCCGATGGCACCACCGGACGTCTCCAAACCCGCGCAGGCCGCCGCCTGGAAGCGCTACGTCAAGGAGACCGTTTCCCACATGCGGGACCGGCACCCCGACACCGATCTGTCCTACGAGGTCTGGAACGAGTGGACGAACAACCACGGTCCGCTGCCCGCGACGCCCGCCGCCTACATCGAGCTCGCACGGGTCACCGCACAGGTCATCCGTGCGACCGACCCGGCGGCGACGATCGTCGGGCCGACCCAGAACGCGGTGTCCGACGACGAGCGCGCCTGGATCGGCGAGTGGTTCCGCCTCGGCGGCGCCGACCACGTCGACGCGGTCAGCATCCACCCGTACAGCAACCCGTGGGGTCCCGAGACCTGCGTCCCGACCAATCCGTGCATCGAGGACGCGCTCGCGTGGCTCCGGACGACGGCCGACCGGTACCCGCGCCCAGACGGCAGCGCCTTGCCGATCTGGATCACCGAGGTCGGATGGCCGACCCAGTTCGCCGGACCGGGCTGGGTTCAACCGGAGGACCAGACCGCCTACGTCCTGCGCACCTACGCCATCGCCGCGCAGTACGGCGTCGAGCGGCTCTTCCTGTTCGAGATGGCCGAGCCCGCCCTGGCGAACGGCACCGCACGGACGTTCGGTCTGCTCGGCAACGCCGACGGCGGCTACGAGCCGAAGCCCTCCGCCGCGGCCTGGGCGACCATGCAGCGGGTCCTCGCCGGCAAGCGGTACGTGGCGGAGCACCGGATCGGTCCGGTCCGCCACATGCGGTTCACCTCGCCGGACGGCAAGCACCACGCCCGTGTCGTCTGGCAGTCGGAAGCGCAGCACCTGTCGACGTCCGTGCGCGTCTCACTCCGTGGAACGGGCCGGATCGTCGAACCCACCGGGTCCGACAAGGCCGTGCGGGGCACCGCCGGGAAGCTCGACATGTCCGCGAAGTGGATCCCGCGGTTCGTCGTCTGGGACGAGTGACTCCGAGCGACTCCGAGTGGCCCCGCGGTGCACCTGGTGCGCCGCGGGGCGACTCGCGTCACCCGTGCTGCGGCGTCGTGCCCCGGTCGAACGCGTGGTGCACGCCGTGGTCGTCGGTTCCGTGCCACCCCTGCCACCGGCCACGGAGCTGTGCCTGTTGGAACCGGGTCGCATCGTGGTCCCGCTTGATCCGTGCCACGAGGACGGCCGCCATCGACCGGGTGACCCAGTAAGCCGCCTGGCCGCGGAGCCGGTGCTTCCGGAGCACCCGCCCGAACCCCCGGTTGTACCGCAGCACCTTGGCCAGGGTCTCGTCCGTCATGCCGTCGTGCCGGAAGTCGCCGTGCCGCACGGCCACGTCCGGCATGTAGGCGATGCGGGCACCGCGACGGAGTGCGCGGATGACGAGGTCGTTCTCCTCGCCGGAGCCGAACGGCGTCGCCGAACCGGTCCCGAGGGCGACGTCGAAGAGCCCGTGCGTCTCGAGCAGTTCTCGCCGCAGGAAGATGCCTGCGGCGACGATCGTCCGGGGAACCCGCCAGCTCGTGACCCGGCATGGTCGTCGACGCCAGCGGAGCATCGTGCCGCTGTCGTCACTCGTACGGCAGGGGATCGCTGCTCCGTCGAGGTCCCGACCGTCCATCCGCTCGGACAGGAGTTCGAGGACGCCGTCGTCGAACCAGCAGTCGTCGTCGGGGAACGCCACGATGTCCCCGCGGATCGTGGCGAGCCCGCGGTTCCGGCCACGGCTGACACCACGGACGACGGGCTCGTGCACGTGTTCGGCGTGACCGGCCTCGATCAGGTCCCGCAGGAGCGGCAGCGCGTCCGGCTTCGGGCGCTGCTCGACCACGGTCACGAAGACCGGCACACGTGCTCGGCGGATCGAGTCGAGGCAGCGTTCGATGTGTTCGGGCGAGCGGATCGTCGAGATGACCAGGTGGAAGCGGTGGTCGGGCCCGGTGACGGCGTTCACTTCGACACCGTGCTCGTCGTCAGCAGGTCCGACGTCGAGCACGTCCCCGACTTCCAGGCGAGCAGCTCGCCCCGGATCCGTTGCAAGCGGTCCTGCAGTTCGCGGACCCGTTCGGCGATGCCCGCACGCTCCTGTTCGGCCGCGCGCATCGCGTCGACCAGGTCGTCCGCCGAGTGGCCCACCGTGACGGGGGCGGCACGGCCGGTGACGCTCGACCAGAAGTCGTCGCACTTCGAGGCGTAGGACAGCGGGACCGTCGCGATGCCGAGCGACACCGCGGCGACGGCTCCGTGCAGCCGTTCCGACACCACGAGGTCGCAACCGCCGATCGCGGCCATCGTCGCAGCGACGTCCGTGGAGGCGTGGACGACCGACGCCGTCGTCAGACGGCCTGCGAGCTGGCGTGCGGCGTCCTGGTCGGCTGCCGACAGGGCGAACGCGACCACCTCGGTCGCACCGGTGTCACGTGCGTGTTCGTCGACGGCCGCGGCGACGGTGGCGACGTCGAAGCGGGAGTGTGGATCGGACCCGAGGCTCACGCCGATGCGCGGAGCAGCCCGGGTGGGCCTGGGCACGTGCCGGACGAGGGGGTAGAGCAGCGCCGGGTCACCGCTGATGTCGACGGGCATCAGGTGCGCGGAGACCTCGTCCTGGGTGAGGGGACCGCGAACGCCGGCGATGTGCAGCCGCTGGAGCGTGCGCCAGGCTTCCCAGCGTTGCCGCTGCTGCGCCAGCGAGTACGTGTCCGATGCCGACGCCGCTCCGAGACCCACACCGATCAGCCCGTCCGCTCCGAAGTTGCGGATCGCCAGCCGTGCGTGCTCGGCCCACGACGCGAACCCGACGGACGTCCCGCCGCCGAGCAGGACGACCCGTTCCGTGCCGAGCGTGCGGAGCCGGTCGACCCCGAATCGTGGCGCCGTCCGGAGGTAGTCGCGTGCGTTGAGCGGTGCCTGGACCGTGAGGGGGTCGTCGAGCGCAGCGCGCCAGGTCTCGTACAGCAGGTCGTCGCCGAAGTTGGCGTTCCCCTGCCACCCGAGGTAGACGAGGGAACGGCGTGTGGGCGGCTTCATCAGTGGTCCTCCGGGGTGCGACGAGCTCGCGACGATCGACGAGGGCTCTCGCTGACCGGCGCCGACGGCTCGTAGTTGTAGTAGGTCTTCGCGCGGCGCTGCACCGGCAGACGGTTCACGACGAGGCCGAGCAGGCGCGCACCGACCTGGGTCACGGTCCGCTCTGCCGCGGTGAAGTCTGCTCGTCTGGTCCGCCCGTCCACGCTCACCACGAGCAGGACACCGCTGCAGATCGCACCCAGCACAGCGGGGTCGGTCACCGGAAGCATCGGAGGGGCGTCGACGATGACGTACTCGTAGCGGGACTCGAGTTCGCGGACCAGGTCGACCATGCGGCTCGAGCTCAGGAGTTCGCTCGGGTTCGGGGGGACGCGCCCCGCTGCGAGGACGTGGAGGGGTGTGTCCGCGCCGACCTGTTGGGTGGCGTCGTCGAGGGCGACCTGCCGGGTGAGCACCGTGGAGAGTCCGACGCGGCTCTCGATGCCCAGGTAGGTGCCGGTGGTCGGCCGTCGGAGGTCGGCGTCGACGAGGACGACGCGCGATCCGTTCTGCGCGAGCATGAGCGCGAGGTTCACGGCGGTCGAGGACTTCCCCTCGCCCGGCGTCGCACTGGTGACGACGATGCTCTGCGCGTCTCCGTCGAGGTTCGTGTAGGTCAGGTGGGTCCGGAGCTGGCGGAACGCCTCGGCGCGTGTGCTGTAGCGGTTGTCGAACGACACGAGCGGCTCCTTCGCGATCGTCTCGTCCATGGCGAACTCGCCCAGCACGCTCGCGTGGGTGAGTCGGCGCAGCGCCTCGAACGAACGGAGGCGGGTGTCCAGGACCTCGCGGAGGACGGCTTGGGCGATGCCGAGCGCGAGTCCGGCGAGCACACCGATGGCGGTGTTGACCGCCAGTCGGGGCGAGAACGGCGTGCTCGGAGCGGTGGCGGGCTGGAAGACGCTGAGGTGGACGAGGCCGTCGGTGGCGGCTCCCTCGTTCTCCACCTGGTCGACCACCTTCACCAGCTGCTCCGTGACGGCGTTCGCGATGGCGGCGGCCTGCGTCGGGGACTCGTCGGTGGCGCTGATCGAGATGAGCACGGTGTCGCGTTTCGACTCCGCCGTGACCACCCGCCCGAGGCCGCCGCCACCCGGCAACCCGAGCTGCTTCGCGGCCTGCCCGAGCACCTGGGGCGTGACCGCCAGCTCCTCGTATGACTTGACCCGGGCGGCCGAGAAGGTGTTGCCCTGACTGAGGTCGGCGACCGAGGCCCCGCCCGCCACGGACACGAACACCTCGCTCGTCGCCCGGTACTGCGGTGCCTGGACCGCGGAGAAGGCCGCCGCGAGTCCGGTCGCGAGCAGCAGCACCGCAGCGATGGAGATCCAGCGGTGCCGGAGCACGTCGATGAACTGCGCGAGTGTCATCCGAGCCTTTCCTTCGGGTTTCGATGTGTGATACTCATAGTAGTTGATATGAAATATTACGCAACCAAGTGGAGGAAGCGCGGATGACCGTCCTCGGAAGCCTGCTCCTCGTCGCGCTCGGCGTCGGACTGACGGTGCGTCGCGAGTGGTTGCCAGTGGTCATCGGGGCGGCTGCAGGGCTGCCGTACTCGGCGGGCGTCGTCGTCGGGGGGAACGGCGTGCCGCTGTTCACCGTCGCGGCAGCAGCCAGCGCCTGCGCACTCCTCGGGACGCGTCGGCTGGGGACGTCGCACTGGACAGCGAATGCGTTCGCCGTCTTCCTCGCGTGGACGACGGTGATCACCGCGGTGGCTCCGTGGATGTTCGGCGGCATCCGGGTCCTCGTCTCGCGCGGCGGAGTCGATCACCAGGTGGCCGACCCCGGTGTGCTCGCCTACACGGTGAGCAACGGGGCACAGCTCGCCTACCTGCTCCTCGCCGCCTGCTGCGCGCTCTACCTGGTGCGCGTCCGGGGTGCCGTCCTCGCGGTCGGTGTCGCGCTGGTCGTGGGGACGGTGACGACGAGCATCCGGGGCTTCCTCCTGCTGTTCCGAGCGGACGTGACGGCTCCCCTCTTCGACACCCTGCCGAACGTGGCGTACGCCTGGACCACGACGGAGGACCGGTTGCGCGGGGTCTTCAGCGAACCGAGCGAGCTCGCCGCGTTCTCCTTACCGGCGGTCGCGTTCTTCGTCGTTGCGGCGCTGCGCTCGACGGGCCGGGCCCGGTTCCTCTGGTCCACGGCGGCTGCCCTCGCATGCTCCAACCTGCTGCAGGCGTCCTCGGGGACCGCCGTCGTCGCATCCGCCGTCGTGATCGGGTTGGGCATCGTCGTGCTGGCCGTCCGGTACGTCGTCCGCGGCGGTGTCGGCACCCCGTGGCTCGTCATCGCCGTACTCACCGTGGCCGTGGTCGCCCTCGTCGCCGGTGACCACCTGCTCGCGCCGATCCGGGAACTCGTCGTCGACAAGGTGGACAGCAAGTCGTACGACTCCCGGACCGGGGCGGACATGTTCAGCTGGGGCGTCCTCGCGGACACGCTCGGGATGGGCGCCGGCATCGGCAGCAACCGGCCGTCGTCGTTCGGCATGTCCCTGCTGTCCACCGTCGGCATCCCGGGCACCGCGGCGTTCGCTGCACTCGTCCTGGGCATCGTCGCGACCGCGATCCGGCGTCCGGGCACGATCGCGGCGGCAACGGCACTCGTCGCGTTGCTCGTCGCCAAGGTCGTCGGGACGCCCGACTTCTCGACCCCGGTCCTCTGGGTCCTCATCGCGGCCTGCGCGACTCCGGCGTGGGTGCCGACCGCCGTCCCCGCCCTCCGGCCCACGATTCCCACCCTCTGGCCCACCGTCCCCGCACTGACAGGAACTCGATCGTGATCGCCATCCTCATCGTCTGCGAAGGGAACGTCTGTCGTTCCCCCTACGTCGAACGCGTGCTCCGGGCCCGCCTGGACGCCGTCGCCCCGGGAACGTTCCGGGTGTCCAGCGCAGGGACCGCCGCCGAGCACGGGGCGGCGATGTTCCCGCGCTCGTCCGACGCCGTCCTGCGCCACGGTGCCGATCCCTCCGGCTTCGCAGGGACGCCCCTGACGGCACGCGTGCTCGACGGCCCCGCGCTCGTGCTCACCCTGGAGCGCCAGCACCGTGCCGCGGTGCTCGACATCGCTCCCGCGCTGTTGCGGCGGACGTTCACGCTGCGCGAGTTCGAACGGCTCGTCCGTCCGCTCCTCGGTCAGGACGCCGTCGGCGCAGGGTTCTGGGACGACTTCCCCAGGTTGGTCGCACGTTCCCGACTCGGCACCGCCCCCACCGAGCCGGAGGCGGACGACATCGCCGACCCGGTCCGTGGGGACGACGCCGACCACGCCCGGATGTGCGCGCTGGCCGACGAGGCGATCGACGCCGTCGTCGCCTGTGCCGCACGAGCGACGGAAGGAGCTCGAGATGCGCGGACTGCTCGTGCATGAGTGGATCGAAGCGGTCGGCGGCGCCGAACGTGTCCTCGACGCCATGGCGGACGAGTACCCGGACGCCGATCTCTTCGGCCTCTGGAACGACGCCCCTGGCCGGTACCCCGGCCGGCGGGTGATCGAGAGCGCCCTCGCGCCGACGCCGCTGCGGGGTCGCAAGGCCCTGGCCGTCCCCTTCCTCCCCGCGCTGTGGTCGCACGGGCTGCGCGACCTCGGACCGTACGACTGGGCGCTCGTCAGTTCGCACCTGTTCGCGCACCAGGCCCGTGTGCCCGGTGTCGATCCCGAGCGCCAGTTCACCTACGTGCACACACCGGCGCGGTACCTCTGGAACCCGGAGCTCGATGCCCGCGGCGCGTCCGTCGCCGCACGGGTCGCGGGTCCCGCGCTCCGTGCAGTGGACCGCCGTCGGGGCGGGGCGCTCCGGCACGTCGCGGCCAACAGCCGTTTCGTGCAGCAGCGCATCCGAGCGAGCTGGGACGTCGATGCGGTCGTGATCCACCCGCCCGTCGGGGTCGAACGACTCACCGCTGTCGACGACTGGGCGCAGGTGCTCGACGACCGTGAGCGTGCGCTGCTCGAGTCGCTGCCCGCGGGCTTCCTGCTGGGTGCGTCCCGGTTCGTGCCGTACAAGCGACTCGACGTGGTGATCGAGGCCGGCCGGGCATCTGCGCGGCCGGTGGTGCTCGCCGGTGACGGACCCGACCTCGAACGGCTCCGGGCGCTCGCCGCTGACTCGGACGTCGACGTCCGCATCGTCGTCCGGCCGTCCGACGCGCTCCTGGCGGCACTATTGCAGCGTGCAGCCGTCTACGTGTTCCCACCGGTGGAGGACTTCGGCATCATGCCGGTCGAGGCGATGGCGCTCGGCACGCCGGTCGTCGTGAACGCCGTCGGCGGCGCGTGCGACTCGGTGGAGCCCGGTCGGAGCGGTGTCGTCCTGCACGACTTCGCCCCGTCGACGATCCGGTCGGCCGTCGAGGCGGCTGCGGGACTCGACGGTGCGGACTGCCGAGCGCGGGCCGACACGTTCTCCACCACACGCTTCCGGCGCGAGATCGGCGCGTGGACCGGGATCCCGAGCGCGGTCCGTTCCTGACGCGCCCGGCCAGGAGGCCCGCCAGTCGTCGCCGGGTCGGCCCGCGGCAGGCGCCGCGCACGTGCAGTGCCGCCGTCCCGCGTCAGCGGGCGGCCGCCACCAGGATCGCCTCGAGCTGCGCGACGACGCGCGGGAGGTCGAACCGCCTGGCGGTCCGACGGCCGTTGTCGGCGAGCCGATCCCGGGCCTCCTGGCCGTCTGCCAGTCGCACCATGGCGGACGCGAGCGCTGCGACGTCGCCGGGCGGGACGAGGAGGCCGTCCTGATCGTGGGTGATGATCTCGGCGGGGCCAGCCGCATCGCTGGCGATCACGGCCCTGCCCAGCGCCATGGCCTCGATGACGACCTGTCCGAACGGCTCCGCGCGTGTGCTGGCGTGGACGACGAAGTCACACGCGGACATCTCGGCGGCGACGTCGTGCTGGTGCCCACGGAAGTCGACGGAGTCCTGCACATCGAGTTCGGACGCGAGCGTGTGGAGCGACCGGGCGAACGCGTCGTCGGCGCCGAACAGCGGTGCGCCCACGAGACGGAGCCGTGCGTCGGGGTCGAGACCGGACGCGCGGGCGGCCGCGAAGGCGCGGAGGGCGACGTCCTGACCCTTCCACGGCGTGAGGCGTCCGACCATGCCGATCGTGCACACCGGAGCGGTGTGCGGCGTTGGTTCCGCCGGGACGGACACGGGGCAGGCGACGACGGTGACGGGCCGGGGCAGGCGACCGAGCGACCGGGCCGTGGTCCGGGAGTTCGCGACCACCGTCCGGGGGAGGACCGCGAACGCGAGCCGGAGCAGCGCTGCGTTGACTCGCGACGACCCATCGGCACCGACGAGGTCGTGTGCGTGGGCGACCACGGGGATCCCGGCCCGCCGCCCGGCGAGTCCACCCCAGATGTGTGCCTTCGCCGAGTGGGTCGTCAGCACGTCGACACCGAGCGCGCGCAGGACGCGGGTGAGTTCGTGGGTGGCGCGGAGTGTGCTGACCGTCTTCGCGAGGAGCCCAGCTCCCGTGGTGGCGGTGTGGTGCCGGACGGTCGCATCGAGGGGAACGACCTGGCAGCGCACCCCGGAGTCGGCGAGGCGTTCCTCGAGCGGGCCGTGTTCGCCGAGGACCACGATCGGTTCGATCCTCGTGCACGAGGCGGTCACCCGGGCGACGAGCAGTTCTGCCCCGGAGAGGGCTGCGGAGTGGCTGAGGAAGGCCACCAGAGGCAACCGATCAGTTGTCATGCATTCAGCATATCAAGTATTGTATAGAACGTGACATACAAATGTCCGCGGGTCCGACGACGCGCCCGACACCTCCCGCTCCAGATCGGAACACACCATGGCCCTGAGCTCCCATCCTCCCGTCCGCCGCTTGCTCGTCACCGGACTGACCGCCGTCGGCATCCTCGCTGCAGTGACCGCGTGCTCCGGCACCGGCGACGACAAGCCGACCCCGAAGCCGAGTGCGAGCGCGACGGCCCAGGCGGACGAGCAGGTCTTCTCGAACCCGCCTGCCGACATCGGGAAGGTCCGGGCCGGGTGCAAGGACGGCAAGGCCGTCGTCGACCAGGCCAACAAGGACGTCACCGTCGGGGACTGCGCGTCGGTGGAGATCACCGCGGGCAACGCGGTCGTGCACCTCGGGAACGTCGAGGAACTCGTCGTCTCCGGTTCCATCAACGACATCGCCGCGAAGCAGGTCGGCTCGGTGCGGGTGACCACCGACGGCAACCGCCTGACCAGTGACAACGAGCCGAAGATCAGCGACGACGGCAAGGACAACGTGTTCCGCACGCGCTGATCGACACACACGCAGAACGACGAATGCCGCCGGCCCCAGGCCGGCGGCATTCGTCGTTCTGTCCCGCTGTTCTCCTCCCGCATCGCGGTTGACGCACGGGAACGGGCGCCCCTCCTGGTGGAGGGGCGCCCGTCGCGTGGTGCTGGTGGTGTTACCGGATGACGTTGATGGTGCGCTGGTCAGCAGGGCCGTTGAGGTTGCCCTTGGTGATCTGCTTGGTGAACAGCGTGTACGCCTGCGGGGTGAGGGTGCGCTCGACGGAGATCGTCCAGGCGCCCTGACCGTTCACCGTCGCGGAGCCCAGGCGGCTCACGGTGCCGTTCAGGACGACCTTGGCGCCGGGGGCACCGGTCCCCGTGAAGACGACCTGGTCGCCTCGGAGGGTCCCACCGTTGCCGGGGGTCTCGATGACGAGGTCCGCGGGCGTGCCGTAGTCGAGCGTCGCCGTCTTGGGCGCCGAGACCGTGCCGTTGACCGTCTGGGTGACGGTGAAGGTGCGGACGCCGGCGACCGTGGCGGGGATCGTGACGGAGTACTTCCCGTCGACGGCCTTGACGCTCTCGATGATCGTCGTGCCTTCGCGGACGATGACGTCCGCCCCGGTCTGGGCGTTGCCCGAGACGACGGCGTTCTGCTCGACGTCACGGTCGAAGACCCCGTTGGCCGTCAGCGCCGTGATCTGCTCGTTGCGGACGGTGACGGTGATGTTGACGCGCTGGGTGAGGCCGCCCTTGCTGGTCTGGAGTGCGTGGAGGTCGTAGACCGCCGGGTTGAGCTGGCGGGTGACGTCCACGGTCCAGGCGCCGTCGGTGATCTTGGTGTCACCGACGGAGGAGCTGTTGCCGCGCATGTCGAGCTTGGCGCCGGTGGCTCCGGTGCCGGTGAAGCGGATGGAGCCGTTGGTGACGGTGGCGCCGTTGGCCGGGGTCTGGATGACCGGGGCTGCGGGGTTGCCGTAGTCGAGGGAGCGGTCCAGTGGTGCGGAGACCTGGCCTCGGACGGTCTGGGTGACGGTGAAGTCGTTGACGCCGAAGTGGGCCTTGTTCGCGGGGATCGTGATCGTGTAGCGGCCGTTGGTGGCGATGGCGGTGCCGATGGTGTCGCCGTTGCTGTCCTTCACGGTGACCGTTGCGCCGGGGTTGGCGGAGCCGGTGATCGCGGCGGGCAGGTTCTCGTCCGTGGTGTTGAACGCGGCGGTCGCGGTCAGCGGAGCAACCGGCGCCTCGTTGCGGACGGTGACGGTGATGTTGACGCGCTGGGTGAGGCCGCCCTTGCTGGTCTGGAGTGCGTGGAGGTCGTAGACCGCCGGGTTGAGCTGGCGGGTGACGTCCACGGTCCAGGCGCCGTCGGTGATCTTGGTGTCACCGACGGAGGAGCTGTTGCCGCGCATGTCGAGCTTGGCGCCGGTGGCTCCGGTGCCGGTGAAGCGGATGGAGCCGTTGGTGACGGTGGCGCCGTTGGCCGGGGTCTGGATGACCGGGGCTGCGGGGTTGCCGTAGTCGAGGGAGCGGTCGAGTGGTGCGGAGACCTGGCCTCGGACGGTCTGGGTGACGGTGAAGTCGTTGACGCCGAAGTGGGCCTTGTTCGCGGGGATCGTGATCGTGTAGCGGCCGTTGGTGGCGATGGCGGTGCCGATGGTGTCGCCGTTGCTGTCCTTCACGGTGACGGTTGCGCCGGGGTTGGCGGAGCCGGTGATCGTCGCGGGCAGGTTCTCGTCCGTGGTGTTGAACGCGGCGGTCGCGGTCAGCGGAGCAACCGGCGCCTCGTCGGTGATCGTGATCGTGATCGGGACCTGCGTCGTGAGTCCGCCCTTGGTGGTCTGCACGGCGCGCAGGTTGTAGACGTTGTTCGACAGGTCGATCGTCACCGGTGCGTTCCAGACACCGTCGGTGACGGTACCGGTCGCGATGGCTCGGACGGAACCGCGGACGTCGATGCGGGCGCCCTCGTCACCGGTACCGGTGAAGGTCAGGCCGTCCTTCTGGACCGTCGAGCCGTTCGCCGGGCTGGTGATGCGGATCGGTGCCGGCATGCCGTAGTCGAGCGAGACGTCCTTCTCGGGCGAGGTCGTGTCGTTCTTCGTCTGGGTCACGGTGAAGTCGTTGACGCCGGTGTGGGCGAACGACGGCGGGACCGGGATCGAGTACTTCCCGTCGACTGCCTCGGTGCGGCCGACCTCGTTGCCGAGGCTGTCCTTGACGATCACGGTCGCGCCCGTGGTGGCGTCGCCGGAGATCGTCGCGGGCTTGGTGACGTCGTCATCGAACGCGCCGACCGCGGTCAGCTCGGTCGTGAGCGGGTTCGTCGCGACCGTGAAGGAGACCTTCTCGGTGCTCGGTGCCCCGGTGAGCGGGGTCTGGATCACGTCGAACTCGTAGGAGCCGTCTGCGAGGTCCGCGGTCGCGGGGACGCTCCAGGCGCCGTCCTTCACGACGGTGGTCGCGATGAGGTTGTCGTCGGCGTCGCGGATCTCGATCGTGGCACCCTCGTCGCCGGTACCCGAGAACACCGGGCGCTTGGAGTCGACCGTGGAGCCGTCGGCCGGCGTGGTGACGACGAGCGCGTCCGGTGCGGGAACCTCGGCGGCTTCGACCGTGGCCTGCGTGGTGCTGGTGGTGTTGAACGCTCCCTCGGTGGCGGTACCGCTGAGCACGGTGCGCATCGGGAAGGTGCCGGCCTCGGCGTCCTCGGGCGTGTTCACGTCGATGTTCCAGCGCATCAGGGACGCGTCGGGAAGGTTCCAGGTCGTGGTGGTCGTCGCGAAGTCGTAGGTGTACTTCGTGCCGTCCGCGGAACGGACCCCGTTGGTCAGGGTCATGGCCGAGTTCGTCCAGGCGTCGTCACCCGGCTTCTTGAACGAACCCTCGATCGTGCTCTGGTCCGCGGCGAAGGTGGTGCCCTCGGGAGCGGTGAACTCGACCTTGCCCTGCGGGCGGCTGATCGAACCGTTCGTCTTGAAAAGGGATTCCACCGAGGTGACCTCGCCACGTTCGAGCGTGACTGCGGTGCCGGCCTGGCCAGAGATCGCGGCGTCGTTGATCACGACGTCGAGGTCCTTCGAGTCGTGCTCCTCGCCTTCGATCTCCTGCACCACGTGGAGTGCGTTCGTGCCGCGCTCGAGGCCGTCGACCGTGATGCTCCACGCACCGGTCTCGGCGTCGGCCTCGGTGCTCTCGTCGCCGATCGTGATCGTCGCGCCCGGAGTTGCGGTACCCGAGATCACGGCGGACTTGCCTGCGTGGTCGATCGAAGCGATGTCGGCCACGAGGTCGACGACGTTGGTCTCGATGGTGGTGGTCGTCGTGCCCTCAGCCAGGAAGTCGCCCTTGCTGCTGGTGCCCGGCATGGAGAACTCCATTGCGTCGGAACCGGCGGGAGCGTCCTCGTCAGCGGTCACGCCGACCATGAAGCGGTACTGCTCGTCGGCGGGGTGGTTCGCGGCCCACTCGGCATCGAACGTGATGGTCTTGCCGTCATTCGACCGCGAACCGTCGGTCAGCGGGACGGACGTGGTGTTCGCCCAGTCGTCCTCTCCGACGTCACGCATCTGGCCCTGGACCGTGGCCTGCTGGTCGAACGTGGTGCCTTCGGGTGCGTCGAGCGTGACCGTGCCGTCGGTGTTCGTGCGCGCCTCGCGGTTCTCGACCACGAACGGCACCGGGGTGCTCTCGCCGCGCTCGAGCTCGATCGGGCCCTGGTCGACACCGACGAGCGTGCCGCCCTCGACGATCGTCGCGGTGACAGTCTTCTCGTCGACCCGCGCGTTGTTGAAGCGCTGCGTCGCGGTGAGGGAGTTCGCCCCGACTGAGAGCCCTTCGACGGTCATCGACCAGTTGCCGCTCGAGTTGACGTCGACGGTCTTGTTGCCGATCGTCACCGTGCCGTTCGGCGTTGCCGTACCCGACACCTCAGCGGTCCTCGCGATGTTGTTCACCTTCGTCACCTGCGCGGTCATGGCTCGGGTGCTCGGGAAAATCTCATCGTACGTCGCGAGTTCGTAACCTGTCTGGCCTTTCCCAAGCCATGCTGGCTCATTCGAGTACGGCCAGATACCGATCCGGGAAGAACCCTCCCAGAGGGTGCCGCCACTGAGGTTGATCTGCACCGCGTTGCCGCAAGATCCAACGGTGTAGTCGTGGGTGAAGCCCGACGGTGCCGGGACAATGCACGAGGATCCGATCTTGAGCTCGCCAGTACCCGTAGTGAATGTTGCAGTCGCAGCAGCCGCTTTCGCGGCGGCGAGCGATGAATGGGCTGTGGCGCTGAGATTGGATCCGACAGCCCACCAGGTCGAGTTAGATCTGGACTTCATCACGAACTTGCCGGAGGCGGTGGCCTGGGTCGAGATCGACCGGGGCTCGGGCGAAGCGATCGCCGTTGCTGCACCGAATGACAGGCCGGACACGATGGTGGCAGCGGCCAGCCCGGCCGCACCCATGGACTTGAGGGCAGTCGATGCCCTCTTCTTGTGAGACATGTGCATCTTTCAGGACAGGCCGCGCGACGGCGGCTGTGCGGGAAGGGGGCACGCCCGTGGACAGACTCCAACGGCGCATGTGTATTCAGAATATCACGTGAAATACCAACATACGAACGTGCTACCTCACTTGCGCCCGACTGGGAGTTGAGTGGGACTGGCGCAGGTTTGTGCTCCCTGAAGTTGACTCCAGGTGACTCAGGAGTAGGGTTGAGTCCATCGGACGCAAGTCCAACGACTTACCCCCAAGCAAGAGGAGCAACACATGGGACGTGCAGTAGGCATCGACCTCGGAACCACCAACTCCGTCGTCTCCGTTCTCGAAGGTGGCGAGCCCACCGTCATCGCCAACGCCGAAGGCATGCGCACCACGCCGTCGATCGTGGCGTTCACGAAGGACGGCGAGGTCCTGGTCGGCGAGACCGCCAAGCGCCAGGCCGTGACGAACGTCGACCGCACCATCGCGTCGGTCAAGCGTCACGTCGGCACCGACTGGACCACCGAGATCGACGGCAAGAAGTACACGCCGCAGGAGATCTCGGCCCGCACCCTCGGCAAGCTCAAGCGCGACGCCGAGCAGTACCTCGGCGAAGACGTCACGGACGCGGTCATCACCGTGCCGGCGTACTTCAACGACGCCGAGCGCCAGGCCACGAAGGACGCCGGTGAGATCGCCGGCCTCAACGTCCTCCGCATCATCAACGAGCCGACCGCCGCCGCTCTCGCCTACGGCCTCGACAAGGGCAAGGAAGACGAGCTCATCCTGGTCTTCGACCTCGGTGGCGGCACGTTCGACGTCTCCCTGCTCGAGGTGGGCAAGGACGATGACTTCTCGACGATCCAGGTCCGCGCGACCTCCGGTGACAACCGCCTCGGTGGTGACGACTGGGACCAGCGCATCGTCGACTACCTGGTCAAGAAGTTCAAGGACGAGCACGGCGTCGACCTGTCCACGGACAAGATCGCCAAGCAGCGTCTGAAGGAAGCGGCTGAGCAGGCCAAGAAGGAGCTGTCGTCGCAGATGTCGGCGAACATCCAGCTCCCGTACCTGACGCTCACCGCCGAGGGCCCGCTGAACCTGGACGAGACCATCTCGCGCGCACAGTTCGAGCAGATGACCTCCGACCTGCTCGACCGCACCAAGAAGCCGTTCAACGACGTCATCAAGGAAGCCGGTGTCTCGGTCAACGACATCGCGCACGTGGTGCTCGTCGGTGGCTCGACCCGTATGCCCGCCGTGGCCGAGGTCGTCAAGTCGCTGACCGGTGGCAAGTCCCCGAACCAGGGCGTCAACCCGGACGAGGTCGTCGCAGTCGGTGCCGCGCTGCAGGCCGGTGTGCTGAAGGGCGAGCGCAAGGACGTCCTGCTCATCGACGTCACGCCGCTGTCGCTCGGCATCGAGACCAAGGGCGGCCTGATGACGAAGCTCATCGACCGCAACACCGCGATCCCGACCAAGCGGAGCGAGACCTTCACGACCGCTGACGACAACCAGCCGTCGGTCGCCATCCAGGTCTTCCAGGGCGAGCGCGAGTTCACCCGCGACAACAAGCCGCTCGGCACCTTCGAGCTCACCGGCATCGCCCCGGCTCCCCGTGGCGTGCCGCAGGTCGAGGTCACCTTCGACATCGACGCCAACGGCATCGTGCACGTGTCCGCCAAGGACAAGGGCACCGGCAAGGAGCAGTCGATGGTCATCTCCGGCGGCTCGTCGCTGCCGAAGGAGGACATCGAGCGCATGGTCCGCGAAGCCGAGGAGCACGCCGCCGAGGACAAGGCACGTCGCGAGGCCAACGAGCGTCGCAACCAGGCCGAGCAGCTCGTCTACTCGATCGAGAAGCTCATCAAGGAGAACGACGAGAAGCTCCCCGCGGACGTCAAGTCCGAGGTGCAGGCCGATGTCGACGCGCTCAAGTCCGCTCTTGCGGGCGAGGACGACGACGCCGTGAAGACCGCCTTCGACAAGCTCAACGAGTCGCAGGGCAAGCTCGGCCAGGCCATCTACAGCCAGCAGGACGCAGCAGCCGGCGCCGCCGGTGGCGAGCAGCCCGCGGGTGAGCAGCCGGCCGACGACGAGGACATCGTCGACGCCGAGGTCGTGGACGACGAGGACGACAAGGACAAGAAGTAACGATGACGGATCCCAAGGACAACGCGCCCCACGAGGACGAGCCCCAGGTCGAGGGCGACGCCACGAACGCGGCCGAGCCCGAGGACCTCATCGAGGCGGAGGGGCCCGACGTCGAAGTACCGACGGACGGCCCCGCCGCCGGGGGCCCGGCGGCCGATGCAGCGAACGACCTCTCCCCGGAGGACGAAGCGCTGCTCGCCGACGCGGCCCGCGGCATCGCCGAGGACAAGCTCAGCACCGAGGACCGCGACCTCGTCGCGGAGATGCGTGCGGACATGCTCCGTGCGCAGGCCGAGCTGGTGAACTTCCGGAAGCGCGTCGAGCGTGACCGGGAGGCCAACCGCGAGGTCGCCATCGCCGAAGTGGTGCGGGCCCTGCTGCCGGCGCTCGACGACCTCACCCGGGCCGAGGCCCACGGTGACCTCGCCGAGGGGCCGATGCAGGTCATCGGCCAGAAGATCCGCGGGGGCTTCGAGAAGTTCAAGCTCGTGCAGATCGGCGAGAAGGGCGAGGCGTTCGACCCGAACATCCACGAGGCGATCGTCCAGCTCCCCACCCCGGGCGCCACCGGACAGACCGTCGCGGACGTCGTCGAGCCGGGCTACAAGCTCGGTGAGCGCGTCCTCCGCGCGGCCAAGGTCGCGGTGGCGGTCCCGGCCTGAGCCGGGTCCCCACGGTGACGACAGAAGAAGGCAGGTGATCCATGGCCAGTCAGGATTGGTTCGACAAGGACTTCTACAAGGTCCTCGGCGTGTCCAAGGACGCCTCCGACGCCGAGCTGAAGAAGACGTACCGGAAGCTCGCGCGGCAGTTCCACCCGGACTCCAACCCGGGTGACGCCGCCGCCGAGAACCGCTTCAAGGAGATCAGCGAGGCGTACTCGGTGCTCTCCGACAAGGAGCAGCGCCAGGAGTACGACCAGGTCCGCGCCATGGGCTCCGGCGCCCGCTTCACAGCGGGCGGCGGGGGCCAGGGCGGCTTCGAGGACGTCTTCGGCGGGATGTTCGGGCAGCAGGGCGGCGGCGGACAGCGTGTCCGCTTCGGCCAGGGTGGCCCCGGCGGTGCCGGTGGATTCGAGGACATCCTCGGCGGGATGTTCGGCGGAGGTGGCGGCTTCGGCCAGACCTCCGGCGGCTACCGCGGTTTCGGCGGGCCGACGAAGGGCCGCGACGTCACGGCGTCGACGACCCTCGACTTCACCACGGCGATCGCCGGTGACACCGTCAAGCTGTCGCAGGGCAACGGCCGACCGGTGAACGTCCGCATCCCCGCGGGCGTCGCCGACGGTCAGAAGATCCGTCTGCGCGGCCGCGGCGAGCCCTCGCCCGATGGCGGAGAGGCCGGTGACCTCGTGGTCGCCGTGTCGGTGCGGAAGCACCCGGTGTTCGAGCGCGACGGGCTCAACCTGCGCGTGGACGTCCCCGTGACGTTCACCGAGGCAGCGCTCGGCGCGACGATCGAGGTCCCGACGCTCGGCGGTTCGCCCGTGAAGCTCAAGGTCGCCCCCGGCACGCCGTCGGGTCGCGTCCTGCGCGTCAAGGGCCGCGGCGTCACGACGAAGAACGGCACGGGCGACCTGCTCGCGACCGTCCAGGTCGCGGTGCCGTCGCACCTGTCGGACAAGCAGCGCGAGGCCGTCGAGGCACTTGCGGCTGCGCTGCCCGACGAGAACCCCCGCGAGGACCTCCTCGCCAAGGCGCGCGACTAGCGTCGCGCACGCAATGCAGTAGACCCGGCCTGGAGGAACGGCGCGGCTTCCTGACGGACGCTCGCCGTTCCTCCAGGCTGGTTTCCACCCCACGCGGACGACGGAAAGGAACGCGCCATGACCGACATGGACGAGAACTCGCCCGTCTTCGCGATCGCGGTCGCTGCGGAGCTCGCCGAGATGCACCCGCAGACGCTGCGGCAGTACGACCGGCTCGGCCTGGTCGTGCCGGGTCGCACCCGGGGTGGGTCGCGGCGGTACTCGATGCGCGATGTCGTGCAGTTGCGCGAGATCGCGCGACTCGGCTCCGAGGGGGTGTCGCTGGAGGGGATCCGGCGGGTGCTCGACCTGGAGAACGAGAACAAGGCGCTGCGCGACCGGGTGCGCGAACTCGAGTCGGCGTTGGCCGACCAGCTCATCAACCGGCCCGGTGCGCGGGTCTTCGCCGCCACCGCGAGTGGTGCGGCGATCTCGCTCAAGGCGGGGTCGCGGCCGCAGCGGAACACGCAGATCGTCCTGTACCGCGGACCGCGCTGACGGGGATCGACAGGCGAACGCCCCCGGTGACCGAGTGGTCACCGGGGGCGTTCTGTGTGGGCTGTGTGGCTTACTTGACGGTGAAGCGGACGGGGAGCTCGCTGGTGGCGTTGCCGGGCGTGGTCTGCTTCGCGGTGAGGGCGTAGCTGCCACGGCCGAGGTCGATGTTCGACGCCACGCTCCACTTGCCGTCGGCGTTGACCTCGGCGGTCGCGACGACGCGGGAGGTGCCGCGGATCTCGATCGTCGAGCCGGCCTGGCCGGTGCCGGTGAAGGTGGGGCGGGGTCCGGTGGTGGTGCCGTTCATCCCGGGGGACGTGACCGTCAACGGCGCTGCCGTGGCGGTGACGGAGAAGCGGACGGGGGCTTCGCTGGTGGCGTTGCCGGTGGTGGTCTGCTTCGCGGTGAGGGCGTAGCTGCCGCGGCCGAGGTCGATGCTCGACGTGGCGCTCCACTTGCCGTCGGCGTTGACCTCGGCGGTCCCGACGACGCGCGAGGTGCCGCGGATCTCGATCGTGGACCCGGCCTGGCCCGTGCCGGTGAAGGTGGGGCGGGGGCCGGTGGCGGTGCCGTTCATCCCGGGGGACGTGACCACGAGCGGTGCGACGGCGTCGTCTTCGGTGGTGAAGGCGATGTCGCGCATCACCGAGGAGCGTCCGTCGGCGGTGGTCTGCGTGAACGTGACCTCGTACCCGTCCTTGCTGGTCAGGTCCGCGGTGGCGTCCCAGGTGCCCACGCCCGACCGGGCACCGTCTGCCTTCGTCTCGAAGAGTCGCTGGCCGCGCTGGTCGGTCGCGGTGATCGTCGCGCCCGCCTCGGCGGTGCCGGCGAACGCCCGCTTGCCCGGTGTGTAGTCGTTCTCGTCCGCGAGGCCCTCGACCCGCAGGAGGCGGGGGAGCGCCACGCGCTCGGACGTCCCGCTGAAGTCGCGGCCGTCGAAGACCAGGTTGACCATGTCGAGCTGCTTGCCGGTCGCGGCGGCGGCGATCGTGTAGCTCCACACGGCATCGGCGCTGGTGGCGTGCCCGACGACCCGGTCGCCGTCGAGGATCCAGAGTCCAGGAGCGTCGTCGTGCTCCCCGACCACCTGGACGCGCCCGTCCGGGTGGACGAACACGGACCGGAGGGACGGTGCGGCGGCAGTCGGGTCGATCGGCAGCTGCTCGAGTGCGACGGGCACACGGGGCGACGAGGTGCCGTCGGCAGTGCGTCCGACGACGTAGACCGTGGAGCCGACGCGGTCCTGCGGGAGCCGAGCAGAGTAGCCGGTCTCGCCGAGGCGGGCGTCGGCGATGGTGGAGCCGGCTTCGTCCTGCACGACGACCGAGTCCACGTCCTCAGCGACGGAACCCGCCACGACGAACGACCCGTCGAGGACGCGCCCCTTCTGCACGACCGTGGGTGCGGTCGGCGCGTCCGATGCCGCCGGCGAGAACCGGACGTCGCGGAGCTCGTTCGTCCGGCCGTCGGTCGTCGTCTGGGTGAGGGTGATCACGTGGTCGGCGTCGGTGAGGTCGGCGTCGGCGCTCCAGGTGCCGGTCCCGTTGCGGGCTCCGCTCACCTCGGTCGTGAACAGGGTGGCGCCCGACGTGGTGTCCTCCGCCACGATGGTCGCGCCGGCAGTCGCGCTGCCGGCGAAGTGGTTGGTGCCGGGCGTGAACGTGTTCTGCTCCTGCTGCAGTCCGTCGACCTTGATGGTGCGCGGGATCGGGATGCGCTCGCCGCGGGTCTGGGTGCCGTCGGCGGCGGTGTGGACGCGGATCGCTTCGAGCGGTTCGTCCTTGTGGCGGTCCTGCACGACGAGGAAGAAGATGCCGGTGGTGCTCCGGTCGTACACCTGGTTGCCGCTGACGAGCCAGACGTCGTCGCCACCACCGGCTCGTCCGCCGACGATGCGGGATGACCACGGGGTGCTCCAGTCGATGGAGAAGCGCAGTGCCTCCAGCGAGGGATCGACGGGGATGGAATCGAAGTCCGGAAGAGTCTCCTGCACGGTGGAGTCCGACGACGAGGCGGCTGCGGGAGTGGCGGTGGCAGCGGTGGCGGCCGCGGGCGTCAGCAAGCCGAAGCCGAGGGAAGCGGTGAGGACGCCGCAGACGACCGCGGCGCTCCGGAACGATGTGGATGCCATTGAGGGCTCCTTCTGGTGGGGGGACTCCCAGTGTATTGACATGTGAAATACACAGGCTGTTGATATCGCGAGTGCAATCACCATGCGCTTCGCCGCGGGCTGTCGCCGGGTACGCTGACGCGGTGCCAGACTTCGCCGACTTCTTCCGCCGACGCGACGACGCCGCGCCGGACCTCATCGCGATCGACGGCACGGACCGGTTCCTCATCGACGAGGCACCGCACGTGCACGGCGACGCGCTCCGGCAGCCGGGCGAGGTCGCGGTCGTCGATGATCGGCACGGGGTGCTGACGCTCGGCCTCATCACGCAGTACGGCGCGAGCGACATCCGGGTCGTCCAGGACTCCCTGGTGGGGGAGCGCGCACTCGAGGCCAACGCCGGCACCTTCGGACTCCGTGGGTTCCACCACCCCGACTCGTTCGAGGCTGCGTTCCGCGACGTCCGGCTGGTCGTGCTGCGGCTGTCGAAGTCGCACGACCGACTGGACGAGATCGCCCGCGCCGTCGCCCGGTTCGCCGCGCCCGACGTCGTGTTGCTCTGCGGCGGCAACGTCAAGTACATGAACCTGTCGCAGAACGACGTGCTGCGCCGGTCGTTCGGCGACGTCACTGCCTCGCGTGGCCGGGGCAAGTCGCGGCTGCTCATCGCGCAGGACCCGCTCCGCGCCCAGGCCACCCGTGCCGCGACCACGAACCCCTGGCCCCGGTCGGTGCACGTCGACGACCTCGGCATGACCCTGGTCGCGCACGGTGGCGTGTTCGCGGGGACGTCGCTCGACCAGGGCACGCGGGTGCTCCTCGACGCGATGGACCGAGCGGTCCCCACCGCGCGCACGGTCGTGGACCTGGGGAGTGGCAACGGCGTGATCGCAGCGGCGACCGCGCTGCGCCGACCGAACGTCCGCGTGGTCGCCACCGACGTGTCGCGGATCGCGGTGGAGTCGACGCGCGCGACGGCGGAGGCCAACGGGGTCGCCGACCGGGTGACGGTGCTGCGGACCGACGCGGGCGACGAGCTCGCCG
Source organism: Curtobacterium poinsettiae (assembly GCF_047226435.1). Lineage (NCBI taxonomy): Bacteria > Bacillati > Actinomycetota > Actinomycetes > Micrococcales > Microbacteriaceae > Curtobacterium > Curtobacterium poinsettiae. The sequence continues at coordinate 472,664 of NZ_CP178434.1, forward strand.
AGGGGTCCGCGCAGCTGGTGCTGTGCAACCCGCCGTTCCACGCGGACACGGCGGTGACCACGGACACCGCCGAGGCGATGTTCCGGAACGCGGCCACGATCCTCCAGGCCGGCGGTGAACTGTGGTGCGTCTGGAACACGCACCTGCGCTACCGGCCGGTCCTCTCGCGCCTGGTCGGGCCGACCCGCGAGGTCGTCAGGACCCCGAAGTTCACCGTGACGGCCTCGGTCGCGACGAACCGCTGACGGCTACGGACGGCGAGAGCCGCCCGGGCTGACCCGGACGGCTCTCGCGACGTGCTGCTGTGCTGGGATCGATCAGGCCGGCACGTAGTCGAACGTGTCGGGGTCGGGACCCGTGCGGTGGCCCTTGTCGAGGCCGGTGATGTCCGTCATGTCCTCGTCCGAGAGCTCGAAGTCGAAGATCGCGAAGTTCTCCTCGACGCGGGCGCGCGTGACGGACTTCGGGAACACGATGTCGCCGCGCTGGATGTGCCAACGGAGGACGACCTGCGCCGGGGACTTGCCGACCGACGAGGCGATGCGGGTGATGGTCTCGTCGTCGAGCACGAGGCCCTGCGCGATCGGGGACCACGCCTCGGTCGCGATGCCGTGCTCACGGTTGTAGGCGCGGAGTTCGTCCTGCGCCAGGTACGGGTGCACCTCGATCTGGTTCACGGCCGGGGTGATGGTCGTCTCGGCGGCGAGGCGGTTGAGGTGGTTGGTCTGGAAGTTCGAGACACCGATCGACCGGGCGGTACCGGCGGCGTAGAGCTCCTCGAAGGCCTTCCACGTCGGCACGAAGTCCGAGACGGTGGGCAGGGGCCAGTGGATGAGGAAGAGGTCGGTGTAGCCGCCGAGCAGCTCGGCCGACTTCTTGCCGTTCTCCAGCGCAGCCTCGGGGTCGTGGAAGCCGTTGTTGAGCTTCGAGGTGACGAAGATCTCCTCACGCGGGATGCCGGACGCAGCGATCGCCTCACCGACCTCCTTCTCGTTGCCGTACATCTCGGCGGTGTCGATGTGGCGGTAGCCGACCTCGAGCGCAGCCAGCGTGGCGGCCTTCGTCTCGGAGGGGTCGATCTGGAAGACACCGAAGCCGAGCTGCGGGATGGTCTTGCCGTCGTTCAGGGTGATGTTCGGAACGGTCATGGACCCATGCAACCAAACGCCCCTCAGCGCGCATTCCGCCGACACCCAGGAACGGCGAGCCCGGGCGCGCCGCTCGGGCTGCGCAGCTCAGGAGAGCGCAGCCGTGATGTACGCCTGCAGTGCCTGCCCGTACGCGATCGCGGGCACCTCGGACGCGAAGCTGCGGTCGACGCCCCCGATCGTCGCCGTCACCGTGAAGACCAGGCGCCCGCCGACCGGCACCCGGGTCAGCCCGATGAACGACGGCCCGAGCAGGTCGCGCAGCTGGTCCTCGCGGGGCAGCCAGAGCGACTCCGACGCGGTGACCGAGTCGAGGGCCCACTCCGTGGTGCCGTTGAAGCCGAGGATCGTGCCGGTGGGGGAGTCGTGCCGTTCGACGGTCATCTCGGACACCGTGTAGACGTCGTCGTCGATGCCGGGCTTGTCGATCACGAACCGGTCCCCGGTCTCGGGGTGCCAGCGGAGGCCGGCGTCACGGAGGGACCTGGCGAGTTCGACGGTGATCACGTTCCCACCTTGCCCGCGCGACCCGCCCCTGTCACCACCTAGGTTGCCGAAAGCATCCCGTACTAGCATCGCCGAGCACCCCTCGCGCGAGCGCACCCCGTTCGCGCGCGCGGCGTGACGACGCCCGGGCAACCGGTGCCGCGCCTCCAGGCCGTGGGACCGGTCGTGGGCCGGGCCGCCGGCCGGCGTCCCCGACCGAGGCTGACGGACACCCTGCCGCCGAAGAGAAGGACCCGCATGACCCTCGAACGCGAGGAACTCCGCGACCACTGGACCGTGACGATGGCCGGAGGAACCGGTGCGCCGGACGGCGTCGTGGGCCGCACCATCCCGGCGACGGTGCCGGGCCAGGTCCACACCGACCTGGAGCGGGAGGGCCTGCTGCCGGACCCGACGTTCCACCTGAACGAGCAGGACGCCAAGTGGGTCGGCCGCGCCGACTGGGCCTACCGCCGCACGGTCGACGTCGACCCGCGCGGACACGAGCGCGTCGACCTGGTCTGCGACGGCCTGGACACCGTCGCGGAGCTCAGCCTGGACGGCGTCGTCGTGGGCACGACCCGCAACATGCACCGCCGCTACCGGTTCGACGCCCGGGTGCAGACGGGGTCCGGTGGCACCACGAAGGACCTCGAGATCCTGTTCGAGTCGCCGTACCGCGAGGCCGGCCGGGTGGCCGCGAAGGCCGGCAGCATGCCGGGCCCGTACGACGAACCGTTCCCGTACATCCGCAAGATGGCGTCGAACTTCGGCTGGGACTGGGGCCTGACCGCGGTCACGAGCGGCCCCTGGCGGCCGGTCGCGATCGAGCGCTGGTCGACCGCGCGCCTGCGCGAGGTGCGTCCGCTCGTCGACGTCGAGGCCGGTGAGGGCGTGCTCGACGCCCACATCACCGTCGAGCGTTCGGGGATGAACGACCTGGACCAGGACGGCGAGGACGACGACCTGGTGCTCGTCGTCACCGTGAGCGGCGAGACCGAGGACGGCGCCACCACGCGTCAGCGCTCCCGCGCGCAGCTGACCCCGAAGGACGACGAGACGGTCGTCACCGTGCGCGTTCCCGAGGCACGACGCTGGTGGCCGCGCGGCTACGGCGCGCAGCCGCAGTACGACGTCGTGGTCGAGCTGCAGACCGTCGACGGCGAGGTGCTCGACCGCGACACGTTCCGCACCGGCTTCCGGTCGACCCGGATCGAGACCCAGGTGGACGGCATCGGTCGCCCCTTCGCGGTGCACGTCAACGGCACCCTCGTCGACGTCCGTGGCGTCAACTGGATCCCCGACGACGTCATCGTCTCGCGCGTGGACCGCGCCCGGCTCGAGTCCCGGCTGGGTGCCGCGGCGTCGCTCGGCACGAACCTCGTGCGCGTCTGGGGCGGCGGCGTGTACGAATCGCGCGACTTCTACGAGGTCTGCGACGAACTCGGACTGCTCGTCTGGCAGGACTTCCCGTTCGCGTGCTCGGCTTACCCGGAGGTCGAGCCGATCCGCAGCGAGGTCATCGCCGAGGCGCGGGACAACGTCGCCCGGCTCGCCCGCCATCCCTCGCTGGTGGTCTGGAACGGCAACAACGAGAACATCTGGCTGCACGACGCCGACGGCTGGGGTGCCGAGCTGGGCGATCGGGGCTGGGGCCTCGACTACTACCTCGACCTGTTGCCGACCATCGTCGACGCCGTCGACCCGTCGCGCTTCTACACGGTCGCGTCGCCGTGGTCCGGTTCCGAGTCGCTGCCCGCGAACGAGGTCGACCACGAGACGCACCACTCCTGGGACGTCTGGAACCGGCTGCCCGACACCGCCTACCGCGAGTCGGTGCCGCGCTTCGTGTCCGAGTTCGGCTGGCAGGCGCCGCCCGCTTGGCGCACGCTGCGCGATGCGGTCACGGACGCGCCGCTGCGGGTCGACTCGCCCGGTGTGGTCCACCACCAGAAGGCGGCGGACGGGATGGCCAAGCTGGCCCGCGGGCTGGAGCCGCGCTTCGGCGGGGTCGACCCGGCAGCGTTCGACGCCTGGCACTACCTGACGCAGCTGCAGCAGGCACGGGCGATCGCGACCGGCATCGAGCACTGGCGCACGCACTGGCCGCGGAACACCGGCGTGGTGGTGTGGCAGCTGAACGACCTGTGGCCGGTGTCGTCGTGGTCCGCGATCGACTCGGCGGGGCGGCTGAAGCCGCTGGCGCACGAGCTGCGCCGCCTGTACGACGACGTGCTGCTGACGATCCGTCCGGTGTCGTCGGTGTCGGTGGCGCCTGGGGCGGCCGACGCGTCCGGTGCGGTCGTTCCGACCAGCGCGTCGGGTGCGTCGGGTGCGGAGCGGACGGGAGGCCCGGATCACCCGGGTGCGTCGCCTGCGGCCGGCGAGACGGCCGATCTGGGTGCGCTCGCGGACACGCTCTCGCTGGGCGTCTCGCCCGGCGCCTTCGGGTCCTCGCCCGTCGAGGTGGCCGTCCGGTCGACCCGCACCGGGCACGACAGCGTCGTCCGGGTCCGCCGGATCACCACGGCCGGCACGATCCTGGCCGAGGTGTCGCTGCCGGTCCGGTTGTCCGGCGCCGGCGTCGCGGTGGTGTCGCTGCCCGAGTCGGTGGGCGTCGTCGACGACCCGGCGAACGAGCTCATCGTCGCGGACATGGACTGGCGCCGTGCGGTCTGGACCCCCGGCCCCGACGCTGCGATGCGCTGGGAGCCGGCGCGCTACCGGACCGCGTTCGCGGTGGTCGACGGCGGCGTGGACCTGACCGTCGAGGCTGACTCGCTCGTCCGCGACCTGCTCGTGCAGCCGGACCGTGTGGCGGCCGGCGGCACGGTCGACCGCGGGTTCATGACGCTGCTGCCCGGCGAACGGGTGGTGTTCCGGCTGCGCGGGGTGACCGAGGCCGACGTCCCCGCGCTCCGGGAGGCGCCCGTGCTCTGGAGTCTGGACCGCGCGCTCGACCGTTGATATGCAGAACGACACGGTGATATATTTGACGGTGCGCCGCTCGATGTCGTGACCTGAGCGACTCCGGCGTCCGATCGATCTCCTCGTCGATCGGTCGACAGGAGGCCCCAGATGTCGTTCGCGATGCGCCCACCCACCGGAGCGGTCCCCACCGTGCTCCACTCGACCGTGCTCCACCCGACCGCGCTGAACTCGACGGTGCCGACGTCCGCCGGGCCGGTCGGTGCCACGGCGTCACTCCGGACGGTCGCTCCGGCGGGGGCGCGCCGGGGGTTCGTCCCCGCGGTGGCGTTGCTCGACCTCGCGCTGCTGCTCACCGCGTTCGCCATCGCCCACGTCGTGCGGTTCCCCTGGGAGCTCGCATCCGTCCGACCACGCTCGGGCTGGTTCGAGTTCGTGGTGGCCCCCGCCATCGTCGTGGTCTGGATGCTCCTGCTCTCGGTGTTCCGCACCCGCGACCCCCGGATCGCGGGCATCGGCGGCGAGGAGTACCGCCGCCTCGTCACCGCGAGCCTCGTCGCCATCGCCGGGGTCGCGGTCGTCGCGTACGCGGCGCAGCTCGACCTGGCCCGCGGGTACGTCGCGATCGCGTTCCCGCTGGGGCTCGCGTTCCTGACACTCGGCCGCAAGGGTGTCCGCACAGTGCTCGCCCGGAGTCGCGCCCGGGGCGAGCACCTGCAGGACGTCCTGATCGTCGGCGACGCCGAGGACGTCCGGTACGTGGGTGCGCGGATCGCCGCTGCGCCGAGTGCCGGCTACCGCGTGCGGGCCGTCGTCACGGACTGCGCTCCGGCCGGGGCCCGTGTCGACCTGGGGGCGGCAACGGCTCCGGTCGTCGGGGGCATCGATGACGTGCTCGCGCACGCCCGGGCCGAGGGCGTCTCCGCCGTCGTCGTCGCGGGTGCCGTCCGTGGTGGGCACGCCCGCCTCCGTCGCCTCGGGTGGCAGCTCGAGGAACACGGCGTCGAGCTCGTGGTGTCCTCCCCCCTGGCCGACATCGCCGCCGGGCGGGTGCACGAGCGCCCGGTCGACGGGCTGCCGCTCATGCACGTCGAGACCCCCGACTACCGCCGCCGGATGGGCAAGCGGGCGCTCGACGTCGTCGGCGCCGTGCTCGGCCTGGCGTTGCTCTCCCCGGTCCTGGCCGCGGTCGCGCTGGCGGTCCGCGCTGACGACGGCGGGCCGGTGTTCTTCCGGCAGGTCCGCGTCGGTCGCGGTGGCGCGGAGTTCCCGATCCTGAAGTTCCGGACGATGTGCGTCGACGCCGAGGCGCGCATGGCTGCTCTGCAGTCCGAGAACCAGGGCGCCGGTCCGCTGTTCAAGATGCAGGACGACCCGCGGGTGACCCGGGTCGGTGCCTTCCTGCGACGGACCTCGCTCGACGAACTGCCGCAGCTGTGGAACGTGCTCACCGGGTCGATGAGCCTGGTCGGCCCCCGACCGGCCCTGCCCCGCGAAGTCGCGCTGTACGAGGACTTCGCCGACCGCCGACTCCTCGTGACCCCGGGGATCACCGGCTTGTGGCAGGTCAGCGGCCGATCGGACCTCGACTGGGCCGAAGGGGTGCGGCTCGACCTGCACTACGTCGAGAACTGGTCGTTCCTGCACGACCTGGTGATCCTCGCCCGCACCGTCCCGTCGGTGCTGCGGTCCCGCGGCGCGTACTGAGCGCTGCGCTTCCCTGGACGAACGGTGTCCGTTCCGGGGGCCGGCCTGGGCTTCCAGGGGCGGGGGAGTTACGATGGAGGCACACGGACTTCCGCCGCGTGGGTCGACGACGATCACCGGACGGCGACCAGTTCCACAACAAGGAGTCATGATGCTCGGAAACCTCGGCGGCATTCACCTGCTGATCATCCTCGGGATCGTCATCCTGCTGTTCGGCGCGACCAAGCTCCCGGCGCTCGCCAAGGGCCTCGGTCAGTCGATCAACATCTTCAAGAAGGAGATGTCCGACGACGAGAAGAAGGCCCAGGCCAACGGTGCGGCGCCGGACGGCACGGTGCACAACAGCACCGTCCAGAACGCTCCCGCCGAGCCCGCCGCCGGTCCGGTCCTGAACCCGGGGCCGAGCGCGCAGCCCAACACCGACTCCCGGCGTTAGGACACCCAGCCCCGTCCTGTCGGCAGCCCCCGCGACCACATCGGTCGCGGGGGCTTCGTCGTGCGGGATCGACCGCCGGGCACCCCGTGCCGCAGGATGAGCACATGACCGCTCCCGTCCCCGCGCCGCACGCCGTCGCACCGCTCCGGGGCGACCGACGCATCGTGCTGGTGGTGGCGATCCTGGCGTCGTTCGTCGTCGGGCTCGACTCGAGCGTCGTGAACGTCGCACTCCCCGCGATCCGGCAGGAGCTCGGCGGCGGACTCGTCGTGCAGCAGTGGGTCGTCGACGCCTACCTCGTCACCCTGGGCTCGCTCATCCTGGTCGCCGGGAGCCTGTCCGACCTGTTCGGCCGGGTGCGGATCATCACGTGGGGGCTCGTGGTCTTCGGCATCGCGTCCGTGGCGTGCGCGGTCGCCCCGACCGGCGAGGTGCTCATCGTCGCCCGCGCGCTGCAGGGCGTCGGCGGGGCGCTCGTCATGCCGAGTGCGCTCGCGCTGATCGTGGCGGCGTTCCGCGGGGCGGCGCAGGCGAAGGCGATCGGCACGTGGACAGCCTGGTCGAGTGCAGCCACCATCCTCGGGCCCGTGGCCGGCGGCCTGGTGGTGGACGGGATCGGGTGGCGGTGGATCTTCGTGCTCACCGCGGTGCCGATCGCCGTGACGATCCCCCTGGTCCTGCGCATCACCGGCGAGGTGCACCCAGTCGTCCGCCCACGCATCGACGTCGTCGGGGCGCTGCTCGCCGTGGTCGGGGTCGGCGGTGTCGTGCTCGGGCTCATCGAGCAGGAGCGGCTGGGGTGGGGTTCCCCGGTGGTGGTCGCCGCGCTCGTGCTCGGGGCCGCTGCCCTCGTGGCGTTCGTGCCGTGGGAACTGCGGGTGACCCGGACGGCCGGGTCGCCGCTCGTGCCGCTCGAACTGTTCCGGGCGCGCAACTTCACCGTCGGCAACCTCGCGACGCTGTCCATCTACGGCGCACTCGGCATGGTCTTCTTCGTCGTCACGCTCTTCCTGCAGGAGGTCTGGCGGTTCCCGGCCTGGCTCGCCGGCCTCGCGACGCTGCCGCCGACGATCATGTTGCTCGTGCTCTCCACCGCCGTCGGGTCGTTCGCCGGTCGGTACGGCCCGCGCTGGTTCATGGCCGCGGGGCCGGCGGTCGGTGCGGTCGGGGCGCTCCTGCTGCTGTTCGCCGGCGACGACCCGGACGGCTACTGGTGGTCGGTGTTCCCCGGACTGGTGCTGATCGGCGTGGGCATCGCGCTGATGGTCACACCCCTGACGAGTGCGGTGCTCGGTTCGGTCCCGCAGTCCGAGGCCGGCTCCGGGTCGGCGGTCAACAACGCCTTCGCCCGGATCGCCGGCCTGGTCACGGTGGCACTCGCTGGCGTCGTGCTCGGCGGCGAGGTGAGCGTCGAGGGGCTGCACCGGGCCATGGTGGTGATGGCGCTCCTGCTGCTGGCCGGTGCCGTCGTCTGCGCGGTCGGGATCCGGAATACGCCCGCGCGGACGTAAGTTGAGTGGAGTAGACTCAAGTCCAGGACCACCGCAACGAAAGGACGGAACGCATGGCGAACCTCCAGGGCGCTCCTGACTCGCAAGAACGACAGAAGACCGCCCTCGAGCAGTACGGCATCGACCTCACGGCGATCGCCCGCAGCGGCAAGCTCGACCCCGTGATCGGACGTGACTCCGAGATCCGGCGCGTGTCCCAGGTGCTCACGCGCCGCACCAAGAACAACCCGGTGCTCATCGGCGAGCCCGGCGTCGGCAAGACCGCCGTCGTCGAGGGGCTCGCGCAGCGCATCGTCGCCGGCGACGTCGCCGACTCCCTCAAGGACAAGCGGCTCATCTCGCTCGACATCTCCGCCCTGATCGCCGGCGCGAAGTACCGCGGCGAGTTCGAGGAGCGGCTGAAGGCCGTGCTCAAGGAGATCAACGACTCCGACGGGCAGGTCATCACGTTCATCGACGAGCTGCACACGCTGATGGGGGCCGGTGGCGGCGAGGGGTCCGTCGCGGCGTCGAACATGCTCAAGCCGATGCTCGCCCGCGGTGAGCTCCGGCTCATCGGTGCGACGACCCTCGACGAGTACCGCGAGTACATCGAGAAGGACGCCGCCCTCGAGCGTCGCTTCCAGCAGGTCTACGTCGGTGAGCCCAGCGTCGAGGACGCCGTGGCGATCCTCCGCGGGCTCAAGGAACGATACGAGGCGCACCACAAGGTGACGATCAACGACTCCGCACTGGTCGCCGCCGCGAGCCTGTCGAACCGGTACATCTCCGGCCGCCAGCTGCCCGACAAGGCCATCGACCTGATCGACGAGGCCGCCAGTCGACTCCGCATGGAGATCGACTCCAGCCCCGTCGAGATCGACGAGCTGAAGCGGAACGTCGACCGTCTGCGCGTCGAGGAGTTCGCGCTCAAGCAGGAGAAGGACGACGCCTCCAAGGCCCGCCTCGAGACCCTGCGCAACGAGCTACACACGCGCGGGGCCCGGCTGGCCGAGCTCGAGCAGCGCTGGCAGGCCGAGCGCGCGAGCCTGAACCGCATCGGTGAGCTCAAGCAGCAGCTCGACGACCTGAACATGCGGTCGCAGCGGGCCCAGCGCGAGGCCGACTACGAACTCGTCTCCCGTTTGGAGTACGGCGAGAAGCCCCGCATCGAGGCCGAGCTCGCCGCCGCCGAACAGGCCGAGAGCGCCGACCGGATGGTGAACGACAGCGTCACCGACGAGGACATCGCCGCCGTCATCGCGCAGTGGACGGGCATCCCGCTCGGCCGACTGCTGCAGGGCGAGACCGAGAAGCTCCTGCACCTGGAGAGCGAGCTCGGCCGTCGGATCATCGGGCAGCGCACGGCCGTGACCACCGTGTCCGAGGCCGTCCGGCGCACCCGCGCCGGCATCTCCGACCCGGACCGTCCGACCGGTTCGTTCCTGTTCCTCGGCCCGACGGGCGTCGGCAAGACCGAGCTGGCCAAGGCGCTCGCCGAGTTCCTGTTCGACGACGAGAAGGCCCTCGTCCGGATCGACATGAGCGAGTACGGCGAGAAGCACTCCGTTGCCCGCCTGATCGGTGCCCCGCCCGGGTACGTCGGGTACGAGGCCGGTGGGCAGCTCACCGAGGCCGTCCGGCGCCGTCCGTACTCGGTGATCCTGCTCGACGAGATCGAGAAGGCCCACCCCGAGGTGTTCGACGTGCTGCTCCAGGTGCTCGACGACGGACGGCTCACCGACGGCCAGGGCCGCACGGTCGACTTCCGGAACACGATCCTGGTGCTGACGTCGAACCTCGGGTCGCAGTTCATGACGGACCTGTCCCTGAGCGACGTGCAGCGGGAGGAGGCGGTCCGTGAGCTCGTGCAGCAGGCGTTCCGCCCCGAGTTCATCAACCGCCTCGACGACATCGTGGTGTTCCAGGCTCTGACGGCCGAGGACCTCGGGCAGATCGTGTCGCTCTACGTCGACCGGCTGGCTCGTCGCCTGACCGACCGCCGGCTCGAGCTCGCGGTCACCCCCGAGGCGCGCGGCTGGCTCGCGGAACGCGGGTACGACCCGCTCTACGGTGCGCGGCCGCTGCGTCGCCTGATGCAGCGGCAGATCGACGACCGGTTGGCCCGCGCGATCCTGTCGGGTGACGTCCGTGACGGCGACACCGTCCGGGTGGACGTCGCCGCGGACGGCGACGGCCTGACGGTCGAGCCCTTCGAGCTGGCCGAGATCGTCGAGGAGTAGCCCACCAAGACGGACGGGAGGCCCGCCACCGGTTCCTGAGACCGGTGCCGGGCCTCCAGGGTGTTGGCTGCAGAGCATGCCTGAGATCCGCGCGCTCCGCCGCCTCACCGACGCCGTCGAGCACGCCAGCGTGCTCGACAAGGCCGTCGACATCGACCGTGCCGTCGTGAATGCCCTGGCCAAGCCGAAGGCCCTGCGTCAGCTGCTGCACGGAGTCCCGTTCGGTCACCCGATCCACCCGCTCATGGTGCAGGTGCCGCTCGGCGCCTGGATCTCCGCCGCGGTGCTCGACCTGCTCGGCGGGAAGGGCAACGCGAAGGCCGCCAAGACCCTGGTCGGCGTCGGGGTCGTCTCGGCGAGCAGCGCCTCGGTCGCCGGCTACGTCGACTGGTCGGAACTGGACCGCGAGCAGCTCCGCACCGGGTGGGTGCACCAGGCCGTGAACTGGACCGGGCTGTCGCTGTACGGCCTGTCGTGGCTGCAGCGGAAGCGCGGCAACCACGGTGCCGGCAAGATGCTCGGCTTCGCCGGGCTCGCCGTCGTGAGTGTCGGCGGGTACCTGGGCGGACACCTGTCCTACCGGCAGCGCGCCGGCGTCAGCGACCACGGCGAGGTGCCGTTCGACGCCTGATCTGCCTCCCAGGTCCAGTACAGGTACGTCACGTGTGATGTATCGATGCGCGTACTCGTGGTGGACGACGAACGGGCCCTCGCCGACCTGATCGCGACGGGCCTGACCCGACAGGACATGGCGGTGGACGTCGCCTACCGAGGCGACGACGCCGACGAGCTGCTGGCGGTGCACGACTACGACGTCGTCGTGCTCGACCGCGACGTCCCCGGGCTGCACGGCGACGAGGTCGCACGGCGTCTCACCGCTCGTGGCGCACTCACACGGATCCTCCTGCTCACCGCAGCGACCACGTTGCGCGACCGGGTGCAGGGGCTCGAGCTCGGTGCGGACGACTACCTGACCAAGCCGTTCGAGTACCCGGAACTCGTCGCCCGGGTCCGCGCGCTCGGTCGGCGGAGCGTCCCACCCGTCGCCCCCGTGCTCGAACGCGCGGGACTCGTCGTCGACACGAACCGGCGGATGGCCACGCGTGACGGTCACCCGCTCGACCTGACGTCGAAGGAGTTCGGGGTGCTCGAGACCCTGCTCCGCGCGGACGGTCGCATCGTCTCCGCCGAGCACCTGCTCGAGAAGGTCTGGGACGTGAACACCGACCCGTTCACCGCCGCGGTCCGCGTGACGATGTCGAAGCTGCGCCGGAAACTCGGGGACCCGGACCCGATCCGGACGGTGCCCGGCCAGGGCTACTCGCTGTGAGTCGGTGGGCCCGAGGCTGGAGCATCCGGACCCGGACGGCCCTGACGTTCGCGCTGGCGGCCATGGCGCTCGCGACCGGGGTCGTGGTCTTCACGAACACCATGTCCCTGGCGGGCGTCGGCGCGGGTCTCGACACGGCGGCCGTCGAGCGACCACCGTCCGGATCGGACAGCGCCACGACCGCTCCGGCCCCGCTCGCGGTGGACCCAGCGGCGGCGGACGAGCGCACCGGTGCCGTGGCGGTGATCCGCCTCGTCGCGGTGCAGCAGTGGCAGTGGTCCGCGATCGGGACCGCCGGTGCCGGGATCGCTGCCGGCGGCATCGGTTGGATCGTCAGCCGCCGGGTGCTCCGTCCCATCGACCGGATCACGGCGACCGCGAACCGGATCTCCGCGTCGAACCTGCACGAGCGCATCGCCCTGGGCGGACCCGACGACGAGCTCCGACGGCTCTCGCGGACGGTCGACGACCTGCTGGCCCGTTTGGAGACCGCGTTCGAGAGCCAGCGACGGTTCGTCGCCCAGGCGTCCCACGAACTCCGGACGCCCCTCGCGGTGCAACGCGCCGCGGTGCAGATCGGGCTGCACGACGACGCCGACCCGGCCGAGGTGCGTGCCGTCCGCGCCGAGCTGCTCGAGCAGAACCGCCGGACCGAGCGGCTGGTCGCGTCGCTGCTCGTGCTCGCCGAGGCCGACCGCGGCCTGGCGGGCGCGACACGGGCCGTCGACCTCGTCGAGGTGACCGACGAGGTCGTCGCGAGCGCGGCCCGGGACGCGGCCGAGGCGGGGGTGACGCTGACCCACGAACGCCGGACCGGGCCTCCTGGCAGCCTGGTCGTGTCCGGCGAGCCGACGCTGCTGCGGCAGCTGCTCGGCAACCTCGTCGGCAACGCCGTCGAGTACAACGAACCCGGCGGTGCCGTGCGGGTGACGACGGAACCGGACGGCTTCGTGGTCGAGAACGACGGGCCGGTGGTCGCGGCGGACGAGGCGGCGTTGCTCGTGGAGCCCTTCCGTCGCGGCGGCGCGGACGCCGGACGTGGGCAGCACAGCGGTCTGGGCCTGTCGATCGTGGCCGCGATCGTGCACGCGCACGGGTGGACGCTGTCGATCACCGCACGGCCGACCGGTGGGCTGCTCGTCCGGGTCGGTGTTTCGCCGGTGCAACCCGACGTGCACGCGGGGCGAAACAGCCCGTCCGCTGTGCTGGAGGCATGAACCACACCACGATGACGACCACCCGTCGCACCCGGTCCCTGATGAGCGTGGCCGCGGCCGTCGTCCTGCTGCCCCTGCTGCTGGCCGGCTGCTCCGACCCGGCACCCGACGACGACGCGACGACCGCCTCCGGGGGCGCGGCACCCGGCGTCGCCCTCGCCGAGTGCATGCGCGACCGCGGCTACGACATGCCGGACCCCGGCACCGGCGGCGGGTCGATGCAGCTCAGCGCACCGGACGGCGTCGACCCCGAGCAGTACCAGGACGACCTCAAGGGCTGCCTCGACGACTCTGCGGCCGCGGGTGACGCGCAGGCCGCGCAACCGATGCCCGGCACCGAGGAGATCGCCCGGAGGACGGCGGAGTGTCTGCGGGAGCAGGGGTTCCCGGACTACCCGGACGACCAGGACGCGCAGATGCGGTTCCAGCCGGACGACCAACAGGCGTTCGACGAGGCCGCCGGGCCGTGCACCGACGCGGCGTTCGAGGCTGTCCAGGGCGGAGCCGGGTCGTGACCCACCGACGCGCCCGTCGCCGGCTGATCGTGTCGGGGTGCCTCGTCGCAGCGGTGGCCGCGGGGGTCGGGACGTGGGCCCTCGTCGCGGCGCCGAGCGGTGCGGGCGCCTCGGCCAGCAGTGCGTCGCGCGGCGGGACTGCACCCGCCGGAGCCACCGGGACCGTCACGCGCGGTGACCTGACGGATTCGAAGGTGTTCGCCGGGACGCTCGGGTACGGCGCGGCCTCGGGGGTCGCCGGTGCAGCCGCCGGCACGATCACCTGGCTGCCCCGGGTCGGTGACGTGGTCGAACGCGACGGGGCGCTGTACGCCGTCGACGAGCGGGACGTCCGGTCGATGTACGGCACCGTGCCGCTCTGGCGCGACCTGGAGCGGGGGCTGCAGGGCGCGGACGTCAGGCAGCTCAACGAGAACCTGGCAGCGCTCGGGTACGACGTGTCCGTGGACGACCGGTTCGGCCCGCGGACCGAGCGAGCAGTCCGGCAGTGGCACGAGGACCGGGGACACGAGGGCACCGGGGTGCTCACTGCGGACGACGTCGCCTTCGTGGACGGCGCGGTCCGGGTCGCCTCGGTCGAGGGGCGGCTCGGCGAGCGGATCGCCGGTGGTGCGGGAGCGGCCGCGGGTGGTGCTGGTGCAGCGGCCGGCGACGGTCCGGCGGGAGCGGGCGCCGGTATCGGCAGCGCGGGCGCGACGACCGACGTGCTGCAGGTCACGAGCACCCGGCGGGTCGTCACGGCGACCGTGCCGCAGCGCGATGCCGAGCGGCTCGCCGTCGGCACCGACGTCGAGGTCCGGGTGAACGGCGCCGGTGCGGCCATGCCCGGTTCCGTCGTCGACGTGCAGCCGACGACGAGCGAGGACGGCGGCACGGCCGTCGACGTCTCGGTGTCGTTCGACCCGGGCAAGCGGTCCCTGCCCGAGGCCGCGTCCGCGCAGGTCGACGCGGAGGGCGCCACCGAGCACGACGTCCTGTCCGTGCCGGTCGCCGCCCTCGTCGCGGGTGCCGGTGGCAGGTACGCCGTCGACGTCGTGCAGCGGGACGGCACGACCGAGCGGGTCCGGGTCGAGCCCGGCTTCAGCGCCGACGGGCGGGTCGCGGTCACCGGCGCCCTGACCGCGGGCGACCGGGTGGTGGTGCCCGGATGAGCGCCGTCGTTCCCGCCGTTCCCGCCGTGCCCGTCACGGCCGCCGTGCCCGCCGCGGCCGTCCTGCCGGCGGTCGCCGTCCTGTCGCTCCGGGACGTCACGAAGACCCACGGCGACGTCGGAGCCCTGCGCGGGGTCTCGCTCGAGGTCGGCGCGGGGGAGCTCGTCGCGGTCGTCGGCCCGTCGGGCTCGGGCAAGTCGACGATGCTCAACGTCGTCGGCACGCTCGACCGTCCCACCTCGGGCACGGTGACGATCGCCGGCAACGACGTCGCGACGATGTCCGACGATGATCTGTCCGGCCTGCGTGCCGACCACATCGGGTTCGTCTTCCAGCACTTCCACCTGCAGGCCGGGGCGACCGCCGCCGAGAACGTCGCCGACGGCCTGCTCTACCGGGGGGTCCCCCGGCGCGAGCGGCACCGCCTGGCCGTCGAGGCCCTGGGCCGCGTGGGACTGGCACACCGGGTGGACCACCGACCGCACCAGCTCTCCGGCGGCGAGCGCCAACGCGTCGCCATCGCGCGGGCCGTCGTCGGCGACCCGACGATCCTGCTCGCCGACGAACCCACCGGGGCGCTCGACACGGCGTCCGGTGCGACGGTCGTCGAGCTGCTGCGCGAGCTCAACGCTGCGGGCACGACGGTGGTGGTCATCACGCACGACCTGGACCTGGCGGCATCGCTGCCCCGGCAGGTCCGGATGCGCGACGGCATGATCGAGCCCGAGGTCGCGCCGGTCGACGAGGTCGCCCCGTGAGCCGCCGTCGGTCCGTGGGCGGACTCGACCTGCTCCGCCTCGGCGTCTTCGGGCTGCGGACCAGACCGGGTCGCGTCGTGCTGTCCGCGCTGGGCATCGCGATCGGCATCGCGGCGATGCTCGCGGTCGTCGGGATCTCGTCGTCGAGCAAGGCGAAGGTCGACCAGGTGCTCGACACGCTCGGCACGAACGTGCTCACCCTCACCCAGGCGCAGGGCCTCGGCGAACCGGTGCCGTTGCCGTCCACCGCACTCGAGTCGGTGCTGCGACAGGACGACGTCGAGTCGGCTGCTGCGGTCGGCACCGTGCCGGACACCGGGGTGTACCGGAACGACTTCGTCCCGGCACCCCAGACGAAGGGCCTCGGGGTCCTCGCCGCGTGGGGCGACGTGCCACGGGTGCTCGGCGGGCGGCTCGCAGCCGGACGGTGGATCGACGACGCCGCCGGTGCCCCGCCGCAGGTCGTGCTGGGAGCGCGGGCCGCAGTCGTGCTCGGCATCGGCGACCCACGGCCGGACAGCCGGGTCTGGCTCGGTGGGCAGTGGGTGCAGGTGGTCGGGGTGCTCGAACCCGTGGCGCTCGCCGCGGACCTGGACTCGCGGGTGTTCGTGCCCCGCGGGTTCGCCGAGCAGCTGGGCTTCGACGGGGCACCGACCGCCGTCTACACACGCGTCGACCCGGCGCACGTCGAACGGTCGCGGGACCTGCTCGCCGGCGCGGTCCGGCCGGGGGACCCGCAGGACGTCGGCGTCACCCGGCCGTCGGACGCGCTGGCGGCGAAGGACGCCACCGACGACTCGTTCACCGGGCTGCTCGTCGGCATCGGCGGGGTGGCGCTGCTGGTCGGTGGCATCGGGGTGGCGAACACGATGGTGATCACCGTCCTGGAGCGCCGCGCCGAGGTCGGTGTCCGTCGTGCCCTCGGCGCACGTCGTCGGGACGTCCGCGACCAGTTCCTGGTCGAGTCGTTGCTGCTGTCGTTCCTGGGTGGGGTGGCCGGTGTCGTCCTCGGGGTCGGGGTGACCATCGTGTTCGCCGTCACCCGGGGGTGGCCGGTCGCGCTGCCGGTCTGGGCCGTCGTCGCCGGGCTCGGCGCCACCGTCGTGATCGGCGGGGTCTCCGGGCTCTACCCGGCGGCCCGCGCCGCGAGGATCCCACCGACGTCCGCCCTGGCGGCCGTCTGACGCGTGCGGTGGACGTCCGCACAGGAGGGCCGGTGCCGGTCCGCCGGACCGGCACCGGGCCTCCAGGCGGTCGCCGCGACCCCGCGGGCGTGACGGCCGGCACCTGTGGACCTGTTGGTTTCAGGACGGAACGGTTGCGTTCTTGTGGGTTTGCGACGTACAGTGCTCGAAACCCAACGGAACGAAGGAGTTCGGGCATGTACGCAACCGAGCGGCACACCGCCATCGCCGCCGAGCTGCAGTCCGCCGGTCGCGTGTCCGTCGCAGGCCTGGCCGAGCACTTCGACGTCACCACCGAGACCGTGCGCCGTGACCTCGACGCCCTCGAGTCCGCCGGGGTCCTGCGCCGGGTGCACGGGGGAGCGGTGCCCGTCGGCCGCTCGAGCGTCGTCGAACTCAGCGTCGCCGAGCGCGAGGGACAGCACGGCACCGCGAAGTCGGCCATCGCCCGCGCCGCGATGCGCCTGGTGCCGCCCACCTTCACCGGCTCGATCGCCCTCGACGCCGGCACCACCTGCGCCGCCGTGGCCTCCGAACTCGCCCGCTGGGAGCCCGAGGTCGCCGGCTCGACGATCACCGTCATCACGAACTCGGTGCCGATCGCCGCGACCCTGCAGCACAGCGAGCACCTCGAACTGCACCTGCTCGGTGGCCGGGTCCGCGGCGTCACGAGCGCGGCGGTCGGCACGGCCACCGTCGAGCAGATCGGTGCGCTCCGCCCCGACGTGGCGTTCATCGGCACGAACGGCCTGTCCGCCGGCTTCGGCCTGAGCACCCCCGACGAGTACGAGGCCGCCGTGAAGGGTGCCTACGTGCTCGCCGCCCGACGCGCCGTGGTGCTCGCCGACGCCGCCAAGCACGGCGTCGAGGCGTTGATGCGGTTCGCACGCCTGGACGAGATCGACACGCTCGTCACCGACGACCAGCCCCCGGCCGACCTCGCCGGAGCACTCGCCGACGCCGACGTCGAGGTGGTCGTCGCATGAACGCCCGCATCGTCACCGTCACCCCGAACCCGTCGCTCGACCGCACGATCGAGCTCGCCGGTGAACTGCAGCGCGGCGCCGTCCAGCGCGCGACCCGGTCCACGGCGGAGCCCGGCGGCAAGGGCGTCAACGTCTCCCGTGTGGTCGTCGCGAGCGGTGGGGACACCGTCGCGGTCCTGCCCGGCGACGAGCTCGACCCGGTCCTGCTCGGCCTGGCCACGCGCGGCATCCCGACCGCCGCGCTGCCGATCGGGGCACCGCTCCGCTCGAACGTCACCGTGACCGAGCCGACGGGCACCACCACGAAGCTCAACGAACCCGGCCCCTCGCTCGCCGGGCGCCTCGACGACCTCGCCGCCCTGGTGGCCGACACCGCCGCCGCGACCGCCACCGGCCCCGCCGCCCGCTGGGTCGTGGTCGCCGGGTCCCTGCCGCCCGGTCTGCCGGACGACGCCCTCGCCGTGCTCGTCCGGGCCGTCCGTGCCCGCCACGGTGCGGACGTCCGGGTCGCCGTCGACTCGTCCGGGGTGCCGTTCACCGCGCTGCTGCAGTCCGGCGAACACCTCGACCTGGTGAAGCCGAACGCCGAGGAACTCGCCGAGGTCGTCGGCGGTGACCCCGAGGAGTACGAGCGCGACCTCGACGCCGCCGTCGCCGGAGCCCAGCGGCTGCGGCGCAAGAACGTCGGCACCGTCCTGCTCACCCTGGGCAGCGCCGGAGCCGTGCTGGTCTCGGACGAGGGGGCCTTCGCCGCCGCCGCACCGAAGATCATCGCCCGCTCGACGGTCGGCGCGGGGGACTCCTCGCTCGCCGGCTACCTGCTCGCCGAGGTCGCGGGAGCGTCGCCGGAGCAGCGTCTCGCACAGGCCGTCGCCACCGGGGCCGCGGCCGCAGCACTGCCCGGCAGTGACGTGCCGGCACTCGACCACACCGACCCGACGGCGGTCTCCGTCCGGGTGCTCGAAACGCACCCGGCTCCGGAACCCGCCTGATCCCCACCCCACCCGATCACCCCACGAACACCGCACCACCGCGCGATCAGCGCCATTGCGAAGGAGCAAGCACATGTCCGCAGACTCGAGTCCGCGCCTCATCAGCGCACAGCTCGTCGGCCTCGACGAGGACCTCGGCGCCACGTCGACCGACGTGATCCGGGTGCTCGCCGACCGCGTCGCCGCGACCGGCCGCGCCGCCGACGGTGCCACGCTCGCCGACGACGCCATCAAGCGCGAGGCGAGCGTCGGCACGGGCGTCCCCGGTGGCATCGCCATCCCGCACGCCCGGTCGGCGTCGGTGTCCGAGCCGACGCTGGCGTTCTCGCGCCTGGCCCGGAAGGTGCCGTTCGGCGCTCCGGACGGCGACGCCGACATCGTCTTCATGATCGCCGTGCCCGAGGGGGCGGACAAGGACCACCTGACGGTCCTCTCGACCCTGGCCCGCGCACTCATCCGTGAGGACTTCACCGCCGCGCTCCGCGCCGCGACCACGGCCGACGAGATCGTCCGGTTGGTCGACGACGAGGTGAGCGGCGAAGTGGCCGAGGCCGGCGTCGGGACGGCGAGCAGCGCCTCCGCTCCGGCGACGACAGGCAGCGCGACCGCCGCGGCCCCCGCTGCCGACCGCAAGGTCTTCGTCGGCGTCACCGCATGCCCGACCGGCATCGCACACACCTACATGGCTGCCGACGCCCTCGTCGCCGCCGCCCAGCGTGCCGGTGCCGAGATGCACATCGAGACGCAGGGGTCCTCGCAGGTCGAGCCCCTCGACCCAGCCCTCATCGCCCGTGCCGACGCCGTCGTGTTCGCGGTCGACGTCGACGTCCGCGACCGCGGCCGGTTTGCCGGCAAGCCGCTGGTGTCCGGCCCCGTCAAGCGCGGTGTCGACGAGCCCGACAAGATGATCGCCGAGGCCATCCGCGCCTCGGAGGACCCGCACGCCGCACGCGTGCAGGGTGGTGCCGCCGTCGAGGGTGAGTCCACCGCCAAGAACGAGCACTTCGGCCAGTCGCTCAAGCGCTGGCTGCTCACCGGCGTCAGCTACATGATCCCGTTCGTGGCCGGCGGCGGGCTCCTCATCGCGCTCGGCTTCCTGCTCTCCGGGTACGGCATCGCGCTGGACCACGGTGACTCGGGGATGAGCAACGCCGCCTACACGCTCACGAACTCCACGCTGCTGAACCTGCCGCCGGAGGGCCTCGGGTACTACCTCGGCGCCGCCGCGTTCCAGATCGGACAGGTGTCGCTCGGGTTCCTGGTCGCAGCACTCGCCGGGTACATCGCCTACGCCATCGCCGACCGCCCGGGCATCGCACCGGGCTTCGTCGCCGGGTCGATCGCCGTCTTCATGAACGCCGGGTTCCTCGGTGGTCTGGTCGGTGGCCTGATCGCCGGTGCCGCCGCCTACTGGATCGGGCGCATCCCGACCTGGCGCTGGCTGCGTGGCCTGATGCCCGTCGTGATCATCCCGCTCTTCGCCTCGATCATCGCCTCGGGGCTGATGCTCCTGGTGCTCGGTGGCCCGATCGCCTGGGTCATGACCGAGCTCACCGCCTGGCTCAACTCCCTGTCCGGCGCCTCGGCCGTGCTGCTCGGGATCATCCTCGGCCTGATGATGGCCTTCGACCTCGGTGGTCCGGTCAACAAGGTGGCGTACGCGTTCGCCGTCGCCGGGCTCGGTGCCGGCACCGCCACGAACGTCGTGCCGTTCGAGATCATGGCCGCCGTCATGGCCGCCGGCATGGTGCCGCCGCTGGCACTCGCGCTCGCCTCGACCGTGCTCTACCGCAAGGGCTTCACGAAGCCGGAGCGCGAGAACGGCAAGGCTGCATGGCTGCTCGGTGCGTCCTTCATCTCCGAGGGTGCGATCCCGTTCGCCGCAGCCGACCCGCTACGCGTCATCCCGGCGTCGATGGTCGGGGCCGCGATCACGGGCGCGATCTCGATGGCTGCCGGTGTGACCTCACGAGCGCCGCACGGCGGGATCTTCGTCTTCTTCGCGATCGGTGACGTCCTGATGTTCGTCGTCGCGATCTTGGCTGGGACCGTGGTGTCCGCGCTGGTGCTCGTCGCCCTGAAGAAGTGGGTGCGTCGTCGCCCCGTCGACGAGGCCGCTGCGGGCAGCGAGGCTGCCGTGGCCGGCGAGACGATCGGCCAGCGCGCGCCGGTCGCCGCGTAGTCCGTCCGCGAGACGCCGGCGTCCGACTGAGACGCCGTGGCGTCGCCGAGACGCCGTCGGATTCGGGGGCGTCTCGCGGGAGCACGGGCGCTTCAGCAAGACGACGGTGTCTCGCGGTGTCAACGCCACCATTCGACGGACGGGAGGCCCGGTGCCAGCTGGCACCGGGCCTCCCGTCCGTCGTCCCGTCGCCTTCGCCCGCCACGCGCGCCGAATCACAACGACTGGTCACGGATCGTCGTCTGCGCCGGTTCCATCCGACACTTGCTGACCAGTCCGCGGAGCTGAGCGGGGTGTCGTGACCGGGCGGCACCACCGAGGCCGAAACCGAGGTCGTCGCTCTGCACGAACTCGGCCGACACCCAGGTGGCGCGCCGGGTCCTGACAGGGCGTTCAGGGATGCTGGGGGCATGACGACTGCCGTGACCGCCCGCGCCATGACCGTCGCCAGTGGCGACTCCACCGCCCCCTCGGACCTCGGTGGGCTCTCCGGCCTGGTGCTCCAGCTGATCGACGCCCTGGGGGAGTGGGGCGTCGGGCTGATGCTCTTCGTCGAGACGGTGTTCCCGCCCATCCCGTCCGAGGTGATCCTGCCGCTGGCCGGGTTCCTGGCAGGTGCCGGTCAGATGAACCTGGTGCTGGTCCTCGTGCTGGCGACGATCGGCTCGTACCTCGGGGCCCTGGTGCTGTACTGGCTCGGCGCGAAGATCGGGTTCGAACGCACCACGCGGTGGTTCGGCAAGCTGCCCCTCGTCGACGAGGACGACTTCCGCAAGGCGGCCGGCTGGTTCCACCGCCACGGCAAGAGCGCGGTCTTCTTCGGCCGGTTCATCCCGATCGTCCGCAGCCTGATCTCGCTGCCCGCCGGCGCCGACCGCATGCACCTCGGCACCTTCTCGGTGTTCACGATCATCGCGAGCGGCATCTGGAACAGTGCACTCGTGCTGCTCGGTGCAGCGTTCGGGTCGCAGTACGACAAGGTCGAGGCCTACACGGAGTGGATCGACCGCGTGCTCTACGTGGCCATCGCGGTGGTCGTGGTGAGCTTCGTGGTGCGGCGGCTCCGCCGGGTGCGGGCCGAGCGTCGTGCGGGCGGGTCCGACGACCACGACGACCGCGGCAGCAGCAGCCCGGCCGCGAGCGGTGCCCGGGGTCGTCGTCGCGCCGAGCCCGCCCGCGACTGACCCTCAGGCCTTCGTCAGCGCCGACTCCTTGTGGGCGGCCTGCTTGCCGCTCTTGCCCGACTCGACGATCCAGTACGGGTCGTCGTCGGTCGGCTTGAAGTGCTGTCCGTCGAACTCGAAGTCGCTCGTGCGCTTCCGCACGAGCGTGCCCGTCGTCTTGCCTTGCGAGGTGTTCCAGCGCACCTCGTCACCCTTCGACAGCGCCATGCTGTCCTCCTTGCGCGTTCGGTCTTCCTGATGGGTGTCGGACTGTACCCCGGAGATCCCCGGAGATCCCCGGAAAACCGGGGAAGTACGGCGGTCACGATGTCGTAACGGCCCCTGCGGATCAAGAGTCGGACGCGTACCGTTTCCCACGAGCACCACACGTCGGCACCAGCCGCGGAACCACGGCGCTCTGGACGGGACGACGGACACCATGACCCTGCTGGACAGCGCGCGGGCGGACACCGTCCTCGCTGCGCGGTACCGGCTCGTGAAGCTCATCGGCACCGGCGGCATGGGATCCGTCTACGAAGCCCGTGACGAGCACACGTACCGCGCCGTGGCCGTGAAGCTCTTCGCCACCCCGGACAAGATGACCACCGCCGACCGCGTGCGCCAGGAGCGCGAGATCCGGCTGCTCAGCATGCTCTCCCACCCCGGCCTGATCCCGCTGTACGACGCCGGCACCCACGAGTTCGAGGACGGCCCGCACCGGTTCATCGTGATGGAGCTCATCGCCGACACGACGCTGCTGCGCCGCCTGTCCGAGGGCGCGCTGCACAACTACGAGGTGGCCGACCTCGGCGCACAGCTCGCCGACGCCCTGGCCTACGTGCACTCGCGCGGCATCGTGCACCGCGACGTCAAGCCCGCCAACATCCTGATCAGCGACGAGGGCTCGTCCGGGTTCGCCCGCACCGTCAAGCTCACCGACTTCGGCGTCGCCCACTTCGTCGACGGCTCCCGCTTGACGAACGACGGCACGGTCATCGGCACCGCCGCGTACCTCAGCCCGGAGCAGGTCGCCGGCGAGCCCATCAGCTTCGCCACCGACGTGTACTCGCTCGGACTCGTCCTGCTCGAGGCGCTGACCGGCAAGCAGGAGTACTCCGGCACCCTGATCGAAGCAGCGCTCGCCCGGCTCCGCCGTGACCCCGAAGTGCCGGACGACGTCGCCGACGAGTGGCGCGAGCTGCTCAGCCGGATGACCGCCCGCGACCCCGAGCGCCGGCCCACAGCGGTCGCGATCGCCAACGCGCTGCGCGGTGGGTCCACCCAGATCACCGGCCCCGTGCCGCTCGGCCCGGAGCGCGTGAAGCACCAGCGCGACCACCGCATGCACCGCGCTGCCCACCGCCACGCCCGGCGCGGCACGTTCTCGGCGGTCCGCCGGTGGCGGCGACGGAACGTCCTGGTGGGGTCCTTCGCAGCGTTCGGCGTCACCGCGGCCTGCGTGGCCGCCTACGTCGCGGGCGCCCTGCACTGACCCACCCGCGGATCCGGACTCCGGACTCCGGAGACCGGTGCGCTGCGGACAGCGGCACCCTGGCAAGATGGAAAGCATGACCGACCAGCGCTGGATCAAGATCTGCGGCCTGTCGACGCCCGACACCGTGGACGCCGCCGTCGACGCGGGTGCCGACGCCGTCGGGTTCGTCTTCGCGGCGGGCAGCCCCCGCACCGTCACCGCCGACCTGGCGAAGGAACTGGTGGAGCGGGTGCCGGACGGCATCGACGCCGTCGGGGTCTTCCGCGACCAGAAGATCGACGAGATCGTCGGCATCGCGTCCGAGGTCGGGCTCACCACGCTGCAGCTGCACGGTGGCGAGTCGCCGTCCGACTTCGCCCGGGCCCGTGACGCCGGCTTCTTCACGATCCGGGCCCTCGCGGCCGAGGACTACCTGCGCGAGACACCCGAACAGCGTTCCGCGTTCGACCACGACCTGCTGCTGCTCGACGCGGCTGTGCCCGGCAGCGGCCGACTGATCGACCCGGCCACGATCGACGGCGTCGACGAGGCCTGGATCCTGGCAGGCGGGCTGACCCCGGCGAACGTGGTCGCCGCGGTCGAGGCACTCGACCCCGACGGTGTCGACGTGTCGAGCGGCGTCGAGTCGGAGCGCGGCGTCAAGGACCCCGCGAAGATCCGCGCCTTCGTCGAGGCCGTCTGCAGCCTGGGCTGAGCGCGCGCTCGCGCCGATCGGCCGCAGTCGCGGCTCTGGACGCGACCGCGGACGGACAGGAGGCGCGGGGCGGGCCCGCCCCGCGCCTCCCGTCCGCCGTGCCGTCCGTGTCGGGCGCGGAAGACGCCGTCGTGTCCTGTCGACGCCGCGATGCGTCCGAGACGCCGCCGGATCCGGCGGCGTCTCGGAGACGCCGCGGCGTCCTGGCGAGACGCCGGCGTCTCGCGCGGGGATCAGCGCAGGGTGGGGATGAGCTCGGTCAGGAACGCGTCGGTGTCCTCCCAGCCCTCGACCGCGTGGCAGGGGACGCCCAGCGCCTTCACCGGGTAGTCGTTGCCCTCTGGGTCGAGCCGGTCCCCGACGAAGAGCATGTCGTCGAGCGCGATGCCGGTGATCTCGGCGAGGCGCTGCATGCCGTAGGCCTTGTCGATGCCCTTGCGGGTGATGTCGATGCTCGTCGAACCGCCCGAGCGGACCTCGAGGTCGGCGAGGTCCTGCTGCACCAGGCGGCGCAGGTGGTCCTTCTTCTCGCCCGTCGGGTCCCACTGCTTCTTGACGTCCACCGGTGCCGACTGGCCGAGGGCGGAGAACGTGATCTGCGACCCGCGGTCCTCGAGGATGGGGCCCCAGGTCTCGGACTCCCAGTACCCGGCTTCCTTCGCACGGGTCTCGACCGCGGCGAGGGCGCGGTCCTTCTGCTCGTCGGTGAGGTCCTCGGCGTACTGCAGCGCCCAGTCCTGGTCCTGCCACCGGTAGTAGCGGGTGCCACAGGTCGGCAGGAGGTGCAGGGCGTCGAGCGTCAGCCCGTCGCGCTGCCGGAGCGGGGTGACCAGCTGCTGCTCGAACTGCGTGAAGTTGCCGCCGGAGATGACCGCGACCGGCACGACCTCGAGCAGGGACGCGAAGGTCTCGAGCATGCGGGGGTCGAGGGAGGACTTCGACGGGGCGAGCGTGTCGTCCAGGTCGAAGGCGACGAGGCGGGGCGTGGTCATGCCCCTGATCCTGCCAGAGGCCGCCGATCACATGCCGCGTGCGGTGCTCCGGGTTGCCGGGTGCTGCGTGATGTCTGCGGGGTCACGCGCGGTGCGTGGCAGGGACCCGGTCGCGGGCGTAGGTGATGTCGGTGTAGCCGTGCGGGGCGGGGTTGCCGTCCTCGTCGAGGTTCACGAACACGACCTCGTCGATCGTCAGGATGCTCCGGTGCGTGAAGAGGTTGCGCGCCTCGGCCCGCATGGTCAGCGACGTCCGGCCGAACCGGGTGGCGACGAGGCCGATCTCGACGATGTCGCCCTCCTTCGCCGAGGACAGGAAGTTGATCTCCGACATGTACTTCGTGACGACCTTGCCGTTGCCGAGCTGGATGATCGCGTAGACGGCGGCTTCCTCGTCGATCCAGCGGAGCAGGCTGCCACCGAACAGGGTGCCGTTCGCGTTGAGGTCCTCCGGTCGCACCCACTTCCGGGTGTAGAAGTTCATCTCCGGCGGGGCGTCGTCCTGGTGCTGATCCATGTCACGTCATGGTACGCCGACGGCCGCGCCCCCGCAGGGACACGGCCGTCGTGACGATCCGGGGGCGGCGGTGTGCCGCCGTCGCTCACTCCTTGACGAGGACGACCTCGTCGAGGGCGATGCGGCTGCGCGGGGCGACCTCGCGCTCGGCGGCCTTCTCGTCGAGCTGCGACGGGTGCGCGACGGTGCCGACTGCCGTGACGGTGTACGGGACGAACCGCTCCGGCAGGTCGAACGCGGTGCGCAGTCCGGCGGCGTCGATGCCCGCCATCTGGTGCACGTGCAGCCCCTCGGCGTGGGCCTGCACCGTCAGGGCGGCGAGCGACTGGCCGAGGTCGTACTGGGCGAAGGGACGCTCGTCGCCGTCGGCGGTCACGGTCTCGAGCACACCGACGACCAGGGCGCTGGCACGGAACGCCCACGCGGCGTTGAAGCCGAGCAGGTTCTCGTTGATCTTCCGGAACGTCTCGGTACCGCGGCGGCCAGCGATGAAGCGGCGGGGCTGGAAGTTCATGGCCGACGGTGCCCAGCGAGCTGCCTCGAGGACGGCGTCGAGCTGGTCGTGCGAGATCGTCGCGGTCTCGTCGTACGAGCGGGGGCTCCAGCGCTCCTCGAGCAGCGGCACGAGCGGCTGGCTGGAGTCGGTGGACCGGGTCAGGGTGTCAGCGTTCGTCGAGGTCATGGTGCGCTCAACGGTATTCGATGCGTACGCATTTCCGACCTGAGTGACGTCACATCCCCGCCTCCAGGTGCCAGGATGGAGGGGATGGGTGGCGTGTTGACCGGCTTCGCGATCATCGGCGTGATCATCGCCGGTGGGTACGTCGTCGGACGCATCGGTCTGCTCGGCCCGCACGCACAGTTCGTGATGAGCCGGCTCGCGTTCTTCGTGCTCATGCCGTGCCTGCTGTTCCACACCATCGCGACGGCCGACATCGCGTCGCTGCTGTCGTCGATGCTCTGGGTCTCACTGCTGAGTGCTGCCGTGGTCGCCCTCGCCGCCGCCGTGGTGTTCCGCTTCGTGCTGCGGCGGTCCGTCACCACGACCACCGTCGGAGCGCTGGCCTCGAGCTACGTCAACGCGAACAACATCGGGCTGCCGGTGGCCGTCTACGTGCTGGGGCAGGCGACCGCGGTCGTGCCGGTGATCCTGCTGCAGCTCGTCGTGATGGCCCCGATCGCGCTGACGATCCTCGACGCCGCGACCGCGGGTGGTGGCGGGTGGGGCAGGCGGATCGCCGGGCCGTTCCGGAACCCGATCATCATCGCCTCGCTCGTCGGGCTCGTGTGCTCGGCGACGGGGCTCACCCTGCCCGACCCCGTGCTCGAGCCGTTCTCGCTCGTCGGCGCTGCCGCGGTGCCGGTCGTGCTGCTGTCGTTCGGGATGAGCCTGCACGGTGCGACCCCGCTGCGGGACCCGGCGATCCGGACGGACGTCATCGTGGCGTCGTCGATCAAGCTCGTGGTGATGCCGGCGGTGGCGTTCGTGTTCGCCCGGTTCGTGTTCGGCCTCGGGGACCAGGACGTCTTCGTGCTCACCACGCTCGGCGCCCTGCCCGCGGCGCAGAACGTCTTCAACTACGCGCAGCGCTACGGGGCCGCGGTGCCGGTGGCGCGTGACGTCGTGCTCATCTCGACCCTCGGCTCGGTGCCCGTGCTGGTCGCGATCGCCGCCCTGCTGCACCCGTAGCGCTCGAGACGCCGGCGTGTGGCTTTGCGGAAGACGCCGTCGTGTTGTCGAGACGCCGGCGTGTGGCTTTCCGGAAGACGCCGTCGTGTTGCCGAGACGCCTCGATTTCGCCGAGACGCCGCCGCATTCGGCGGCGTCTCGCGAACTTGCGGGCGTCGTGCGCGCACGCCGGCGTCTTCCGCGCCCTGGACGCGCGGCGGGACGGACGGGAGGCGCGTGGCGGGGCTGCACCGGGCCTCCCGTCCGTCACGTGGTGGCGACCACCGCGGACCGTGCGCAGGAACGGTCGAGTCGCGCCCGCCGACCCGACCGTTCCTGCTCACGAAGTGGGAACAGCGCGCGCGTATGGTGGCGGGCACGCGGGGCGGACCGCCTCGCGACCGATGACCACGACGAGGAGACCTCCGATGGACACGATGGCGATGATGCAGAACATGTCGACGACGGACATGCCCGTGCAGATGGACATGAGCACGATGCAGGACACGATGATGGCGATGAACGCCGCGTCGATGGCCGCGACGATGTGTTCCGCGGCCGACATGCGCATGGGCGGCGACATGGCCACCTGCGCCGCGATGTGCTCGAACACCGCGATGCTCGCCGACACCGGCATGCGGATGATGATGCGTCCGATGGGCATGGACACGGCCGCGATGCAGGCGATGCTCATGGCCGTCGTCGCGATGGGCACCGCGTGCGCCGCCGAGTGCCGCACGCACCAGGACATGGACGAGTCGTGCCGCTACTGCGCGATGGCCTGCGACGAGATGGTGTCGAAGTGCCAGGCGATGCTCGACGCGATGACCGCGTGAGCCGCTCCGCGTGAGCCGCTCCGGCTGCGCTGCGCTGCGCTGCGCTACGCGACGCGCGCGGTGGTCTGCCGGCTGCCGGCGCTGAGGATCTCGGCGACCGGGTGGTGGGCGACCGGTTCGCCGACCGACAGGACGCCGTCCGCGTCCGCCACCCGCAGCTGGGTGATGCTCCCGTCGAGGAACAGCACCACGGCGTCGGCTGCGCGGGTCTCGACGACGATGCCGTCGCGCCACGCAGCGGGGGCCGCGGTCGCCATGAGGCGCTGGATGGGAAGGATCGTCGTGCGTGACATGGCTTCACCTGCTCTCGAAGGGGTTCGGTGCAGGAAACCTACGTCGACGTGACGGTCCTCGGCGCGACGGCGGACGCCGGGCGTAACAGAGCGGGTGCCGACGTTCCGGCCTGGTGACCCGGCTCCGCTCAGAAGATCATCGGGCGGTCGTCGTCGAGCGACGTGTCCAGGTCGAGGTCCACCACCACGGGCACGTGGTCGCTCGGGGCGTCGCCCTTCCGCTCGTTCCGGTGGATCGACGCGTCGGTGACGACGTCGGCGAAGGCTTGCGAGCCGAGCACGAAGTCGATGCGCATGCCCTCGTCGCGCGGGAACCGCAGCTGCTTGTAGTCCCAGTAGGTGTACCCGTCGGGCACGATCGGGCGGACGACGTCCTGCAGCCCCCGGGCCTCGAACTCGCGGAACGCTGCCCGCTCGGGCTCGCTGACGTGCGTGGACCCTTCGAACACCCGCAGGTCCCAGACGTCCTGGTCGAGCGGTGCGACGTTCCAGTCGCCCATCAGCGCGAGCGGGGTCTCCGGCGACGCCTCGATCCACTCCGACGTGCGGTCGGCCAGCTGCGCGAGCCAGTCGAGCTTGTACGTGTAGTGCGGGTCGCCGAGCTCGCGGCCGTTCGGCACGTAGAGGCTCCAGAGCCGCACGCCGTCGACCGTGACGCCGATCGCGCGGGCCTCGACCGGCAGGTCCGGCCCCTCGTGGCCCTTCAGGAACCCGGGCTGGCCCGGGAAGTCGCGGGTGACGTCCTCCAGCGGCAGACGGCTGGCGAACGCGACGCCGTTCCACTGGTTCAGGCCGTGGGCCTCGACGTGGTAGCCCGCAGCCTCGAACTGCTCGACCGGGAACTGCTCCGGCTTGCACTTGATCTCCTGCATACCGAGGACGTCGACGTCCTCACGCACCAGCCAGTCGACGATCCGACCCACTCGGGTGCGGACGGAGTTCACGTTCCAGGTCGCCACGCGCATGGAACAAGAACCTACCGGTGCCGACTGACGACGAGGTCGGCACGTGCATCGTCTGTGCGGCGTCCGGCACGATGGTGTTCGCTGGAGGCCAGCAATCGACCGCACGGAGGCAGCAATGGCATCGACGACGAACCGCGTCGACGGGACCCCGACCGGGGCCACGCTCGGCGCCGGGGCAGGCAACACCCAGCCCGCAGGCACCACCACGACGCAGGTCACCGCCAAGGGCAAGACCATCATCGACGACACGGTCGTCGCGAAGGTCGCGGGCATCGCCGCTCGCGACGTGCCGGGCGTCTTCGCGCTCGGCGGCAACGCCTCGCGCGCGTTCGGCGCCATCCGCGACGCCATCGGCTCGAGCGCGCTCGGCCAGGGCGTCCGCGTCGAGGTCGGCGAGACCCAGGTGGCGGTCGACCTGACGATCGTCGTCGACTACCCGACGCCGATGATGGAGGTCGCCTCCGCGGTCCGCGCCGCCGTCACGAACGCCGTGACCGAACTCGTCGGCCTCGAGGTCACCGAGGTCAACATCGCCATTAACGACGTGAACATCCCGGCCCTCAACGGCGTCGCGGACGAGCTCGACACCCGGGACGGTCGGGTCCGTTGAACGCCACCGTCGTCGGGATGGGCGTCGGTGCCCTGCTCGCGATCGTCGCCGTGACGCTCGGGTTCTGGGCGTTCGTCGTGGTCGCCGTCTGCATGGCGCTCGGCGCACTGGTCGCACGCATCGTCACCGGCGACGTCGACTTCCGTCGCCTGCTCGACGTGCTGCGCGGACGCCGGAGCTCGTCGTGAGCGACGCCGCCGTCGCCACGACCGGCGACCGCGGCGTCCGGGTCCCCGGTTCCGGTCCTGGCGCTGCTCCCGTCGGTGTCCGGGTCCCCGGCTCCGACAGGATCGGAGCCCACGCGCTGGTGCGGACCGCGCAGGCGGTCGCCGCCGAAGCGCTGCGCGTTGCCGCCCGGGAGGTCCGTGCCCGCGTCGCCGACGACGGCCGCGGTGCGCTGGCGGTCGAGATCACGGCCCCGCTCGCCCTGCCGGTGCTGGGCGCGCACGCACTCCCCGACGAACCGGTCGTCGCCACGGCGCACCGGGCTCGCGGCACGATCGCCGAGCGCTTCCGGACCATCACCGGCCGACAGGTTGCCCGCGTGACGGTGACGTTCGCGTCGTCGGTGGTGGACACCCCGCGGAGGGTCCGGTGACCGTCCCACCCCTCGTCGGCGCGCCCGCCGGGGACCACGCTGCCACCTACCGGCGCCTGCTGCGTCGGGAGACCCACGTCTCCCGTTCGGGCGCCGTCGTCGTCGCGATGCTCATCGCCCTGGTGCTCGCCGCCGCTGCGGTCTTCGCCGGGGCGCTCGTCCTGCTCGACCAGAACGTGCTCGGTGTCGACCCCCGTGCCGTGGTCGACGCCGCCCTCGCCGCGCCGGACGGCCTCGACACGACGATCGTGATCGGTGTCGGCGCCGTCGTCGCCCTGATCGGCCTGGTGCTCCTGCTGCAGGGGATCCTGCCGCAGCGGCGCCCACGCCACACGATGTCGTCCGACCGGCTCGCCGTGGTCGTCGACGACGAGGTCCTGGCCTCCGCCGCGGCCCGCGCCGCCCGATCCGCGACCCGTCTGGGCGCCGACGCCGCCGTGGGCACAGTCGGCCGTCGCACGGTCGACGTCGTGCTCCGGCCCGCAGCCGGGGTGGACGTCCCCGCGGTGGCCGCGACCGAGGCCGTCGAGCGGGAGTTCGCCGCGATCGACGCGCAGCCGGCCCTCGCCGCGCGCGTCCGGGTGCAGCCGACGGGGCGGGTGGACGGATGAACGCCACGAACCGCGCACTCGGACGCACGGCACTGATCGTGCTCGGGCTCGTCCTGCTCGTCGCCGGGGTCGCCGCGATTCTGGTGCAGACCGCACAGGGGGTGCCCCTTGTCGCATCGTGGTGGCGCGTGGTCGGCGATGCCCTCGCCGGACTCGGCACCGGAGCGTCGCGTGACGACTCGGTGTTCGCGTGGACCTGCGTGCTCGGCGGTGGTGTCGTGCTCGGCGTGCTCGCACTCGTGGTGCTGACGACGCTCGGCGGTGGTCGCGAGAGCACCGTGGTGGACAGCGACGGCTCAGCGGACGGCGTCGCCGGTTCGGTGCGCATCGAGTCCACCGCCGTGCAGCACGCGCTCTCCTCGGCCATCGGGGACCTGCCCCAGGTCGGCTCGCTCGCCGTCGACGTCTACCGGGTCCGTGGCGGTCGGGCGATCCGGGTGCGGGTCCGTCCGCGGCGGGGAGCCGCGCCGCGGGAGATCACCGAACGGGTCGAGGCCGTCGTCGCCGACCTGGACGCCCTGCTCGGCGAACGCCTGCCGGTGCTGCTCGAGATCGCCCGTGGTGGGTCGGGGTCCTCCCGCCCGGACCGCGTGCACTGAGCGTCGCTGTGGTGGGCTCGATCGGTGGACTGCCCCGGCCGGGCGAGACCGTCCCGGTGCCGCGCGTGGTCACCCAGGCGGCCCGAGGGCGTGAGGTCGCGCTCGTCTGGCACAACCAGATCGGCGGGACGACGTTCCGCATCGGGCCGGACGCGCACGCCGAGGAGTTCGTGAAGGTCTTGCCGCACGCCTACGGTTCGTGGGTCGGCGGCGAGGCGGCGCGGCTGACGTGGGCGTCCCTGTACGCCCGGGTGCCGGAGGTGCTCGACCACGGCGCCGACGAGGACGGCGTCTGGCTGCACACCCGCGCGGTGCCCGGCTGGAACGCCGTCGACCCGCGTTGGCACGACGAACCCCGGACGGCGGTGGTCGCGGTGGGCGAGGGGCTGCGCGCGCTGCACGACGCCCTGCCGGTCGACGACTGCCCGTTCACGTGGTCCACGGTGGACCGGCTCGATCGCGCGCGTGCGGCCGACACCGACGCCGACCGCGGGCCGGGCGCGCTCGGTCCGGAGCCGCCGACCGACCGGATCGTCGTCTGTCACGGTGACCCGTGCACGCCGAACACGCTCATCGGTGCGGACCGGCGGTGGAGCGGGCACGTCGACCTGGATGCGATGGGCGTCGCTGATCGCTGGGCCGACATCGCGGTGGCGACGATGGCGCTCGGCTGGAACTACGGACCCGGGTGGGAGCCGCTGTTCCACCGGGCGTACGGGCTGCCGGACGACCCGGAGCGCACCGCGTGGTACCGGGCGCTGTGGAACGGGGACGTGGACGACGTGGGGCCTGCCGAGGGCTGAGCCGGAGGCGGGCTGGTCGGCTAGAAGGCGACGCCCCGCGCGGACATGAACGGCACCGGGTCGGTGGTGGCGCCGTTGATGTGCACCTCGACGTGGCTGTGGCAGCCGGTCGATGCCCCGGTGGAGCCGACGAGTGCGATGAGCTGCCCCGCGGAGACCTGTTGTCCGGTGGCGACCCGGAAGCCGCCGTCGACGATGTGGCCGTACGCGGTCTGCACGCCGCCGCCGTGGTTGATCCGGACGTAGTTGCCGTACCCGCCGTACCAGCCGACGTAGTCGACGGTGCCGGCCGAGGCCGCGACGATGGGCGTGTAGCAGCCGCTCGCCAGGTCGGTGCCCTCGTGCATGGTCACGACGCCGGTGATCGGGTGCACGCGGTACCCGTAGGGGCTGATGACGTAGCCGCTGGCGGGGCGGACCCAGCCGGTCCCCGAGCCCGCGCCGACGGAACCGCCGCCGCCCGAACCGCTGCTGCCGGTCGAGCCGCCGCCTGACGGAGCGCCCCCGCCGGAGTTCGCGGCAGCCTGTGCGGCGGCCGCTCGCTGCGCGGCTGCTGCGCGCTCTGCAGCTTCGCGTGCCGCCTTCTCTTCCGCCGCCTTGCGGATGCGCTCACCCTTGGCGAACTCGGCTTCGGTCCGGACCCGGCCCGAGGTCAGCGTCGCGAGCTGGGCGTCGAGTCGTGCCTTGTTCGACTGCTGCTCGTCGTAGGCGGCCTGCACGGCGTCGGACGCCGTCTGGGCTTCCTGCATGCGGTCTTCTGCTTCGGCGGCGAGGTCGCCGAGTGCTTCGGCGGCGCGGTCTGCCTGCGCTTCGAGCGAGCTGGCGACGGCGGCGTCGGAGCTCGCGGCGGCCTGCACACGCTCGGCCTGCTCGGAGAGCTTGCTCAGTGCGCCGAGGTTGTAGAGGAGGTCGCTGGCGTCCTTGCCCTGGGTGATCACCGAGGTGGTGACGTCGGCACCACCGGAGCGGGACATCTGTGCGGCGAACTGGCCGGCCTGCGCGGCGCTCTGGTCGGCGACCTCCGCGTGCTCCTTCGCGTCGGCGCGGAGCTGCTGTTCCTTCTCGGCGGCGGTCTGGGCCTTGCGCTGCGCCTTGTAGAACACGTCACCGAGCTTCTGCGCCTTCGCCTCGGCAGCCTCGACCTTGGCGTCGAGTTCGCTGATGATGCCCCGGATCTCGGTGATCTGCCCCTGCTTCGCGGATTCCTTGCCACGGGCGGACTTCACTTCGTCCCACGTGGGGTAGGTCACCGCCTGGGCTGCCGGGGCATCGACCACGACCGTGCCGACGAGGCCCGCGAGCGCCAGGCCGGTGACGGCGAGGCGCAGGCGCACGGGGACACGGGGGACGCGGAGGCGTGAGGGGCGAGACATCGAGCACGAGCCTATACATCCGTACAGCGAGCATCGGACGGCAACGCGCCGCTGTGGACAACTTCAGCAGCGGATCAGAAGCCGCGCTCGCGGCGGATGACGTCGGCGCTCCCGACGACGTCGCGCCGCAGGAGGGCCTGCCCCGCGGTGCCGGCGTAGTCGTAGACGTCGAAGCCGGTGCAGTGGGTGATCGTCGCCGGCGGGCCGAGGGAGTCCTCGACCGCGGTGGTCCAGAGGTCGTGCGACCCGACCACCACGAAGCTCGGGTCGGCTCCGCGGTACGCCCCGAGGTCGACGAGCCACGGGTACGTCTCGAAGGTGTCGCGCACCTGCAGCAGCTCGAGGTTCGTCGACGCGTAGGTGGCGAGGGGACGGACGGTCCAGAACTGTCCGACGCCGGTGACCTGGCGTCCGTGCGCCCAACGGTCGAGGCACGCCGCCGCCGGGTACCGGGCGGTCGCCACGGCGTGGGCGGTCCCGGGGGTCACCGCGACGCCCACCGCGAGCACGGCGGCCATCGCGACCGCGACCCCCGCTCGGACGCCCCGGTGCGGACGGTGGACCCGTGTCCGGCGCACCGCGGTGCGGGTGAGTTCGGCCACGGCGACGAGTGCGAGCAGCGGTGCGGTCACGATCGGCTGCAGGTAGCGCGGGGTCTCGGACCCGGCGACGACGACCCCGACGGACACCGCGACGACGGTCACCAGGGGGAGCAGCGTCGCGACCAGCACGGTGCGGGCGGTGCGGACCCGCCAGGCCCAGACCGTGCCGCCGACGGTGACGAGCACGCCGGCGAACAGCAGCAGCAGGCCGACGTCGCCCGGTGCCGTGCCCGCCCGGTCGTCGGTCAGTGCCGCGAAGAACCGCAGCGTCTCACCGGCCCGCGACGGCTGCACGTACGTCGCGGGGTCGAGGGAGACGAACGGCCGCAGCGGGATCCGCACCAGGTACCCGACGACCGAGCCGATGGTGACGGCACCGGACAGCAGCGCCGCCGGACGCCACGGCACCCGGCGCGCCAGCACCAGGAGCCCGAGCGTGACGACGACCGGAGCGGCGGACCACGGCACGTACAGCGGGTTCGACGCCGTCGTGCACGCGGCGACGAGTCCGAGCACCACGAGCAGCAGCACCGACGCCCGGCCGAGCCGCACCGACCGCAGCACGAGGACCGCGGTGCCGAGCATCGCCAGCACGGCACCGTAGTAGTAGGTCGTCGTGAGCAGCAGCGACGCCAGCTCGAGCGAGGTCGCCGTCGCCGACGACTCGGTCAGCACCAGCAGGGTGACGAGGCCGAGCGCCCCGGCCGACACCGCGATCCGGGCGGGGCGCCCGGCGGACGGCATCAGTTCGTTCGCGGCCGCACGCACCAGCGCGTAGACGGCGAGGAGCACGAGCACCCCGTTCAACGCCAGGGCCTGCTGCGGCGTCGCGGTCACCAGCGCGCTGAACAGGTACGCGGGCAGCTCCGGGAAGAAGAACAGCGCGGGCGACATCGCCCACTCGAACGGCTGCCCGGCCTGCAGCGAACGCTCGACGAGCGGCAGCAGCACCGAGTCGCCGTCGTACCAGAGCAACGCCACCCGTTCCGTCGCGACGACGTGGCGCAGGGCGATGACGGCCAGGGCCAGCGCGACCAGGCCGCCAAGGGCCTCCCGTCCGATCGTGACGGCCACGGCACCCGGCCGGCGGACGCCGGCCGGAGCCGGCTCCACGGCGGCGCGACGCGGTGCACGGGACATGCCCCGGAGCGTACCGACGCTGCCTCGGTGCCAGCACGCACAGACGCTCAGGCTGGGGGAGCGCGCTGCGGGCCCGACCGGCTACCCTTGTGCGCTGTGACCGACGCGCGCGAACAGTTGATCCAGTACATCTCCTCCGAAGCGGTGTTCCACGGCGACTTCACCCTGACCAGCGGGAAGAAGGCGACGTACTACATCGACCTGCGGAAGGTCAGCCTGGACCACCGCGTCGCGCCGCTGATCGGACAGGTCATGACCGAGCTCGTGCAGCAGGTGCCGGACGTCTCCGCCGTCGGCGGGCTCACCATGGGCGCCGATCCCATCGCCAGCGCCGTCCTGCACCAGGCCGCCGCCCAGGGACTGACCTACGACGCCTTCGTCGTCCGCAAGGAACCGAAGGACCACGGCCGCGGCAAGCAGGTCGAGGGCCCGGACCTGCAGGGCAAGCGCGTCGTCGTGCTCGAGGACACCTCCACCACCGGTGGCTCGCCGCTCAAGGCGGCCGAGGCGCTCGAGCGCGAGGGCGCGATCATCGCCGCCGTCGCGGTCGTCGTCGACCGGGACACCGGTGCCAAGGAGACGATCGAAGCGGCTGGCTACCCGTACTTCGCAGCCATCGGGTTGGCTGATCTGGGGCTGACCGCGTGACCGAGGAGCGTCCGGACGACGCACGCGAACCCGACGGCACCGCCGGCCCGGCAGACGGGGACGACGGCCAGGAGGCTCGGCGTGCGTCCGGATCGGACGCTCCGTTCCACGGTCTCCGCAGCGCTGCGGACATCTTCGGGGCCCCGCGGGGCGAGGAGGACTGGCCGTCGCGCCGGGAGCGTCGCGAGGCCGAGCGCACCGCGCGTGAGACGGGCGCACCGCTGCCCGAGCCGTTCGTGCCCGAGCCCGAAGATGCTGCGCCTGCGCCTGCGCCTGCGCCTGCGCCTGCGCCTGCTCCTCCTGCTGCGCCGGACGACTCGACCCAGGCCATCTCGATGCCCGCCGAGCTGCTCGCGCCGTCGGAGAACCCCGACGCCGCCGTCGAGCACGAGCGCTCCACGCTGCACGACCGGATCCCGGCCGCCGCGGACGTCCCCCCGGACTCCACCGCACCGCACCCGTCGTCGATCGTGCTGCCGACGGCCCAGGCCCACCGCGACGAACGTGCCGCCGCGTCCAAGGCGATCGAGGACGAGCGTCGCCGCGTCGACCCGTTCGGCGAGGGCCGTGCCGACGTCGACTGGCTCGGCCGTGCGACGGGATCGCACCCGGAGCCCGTGGCGCCCGCTGCGCCGCAGCCCCTCGGTGTCGAGAACGTGCTGCCCCCGACCGAGGAGCCGCCGACCTTCACCGACCTGTTGCGCATCACGAGCACCGGGCCGGTCCCCACGCAGACCGGCGCCCACGACCGGCCGTTCGACTGGGCGATCGGCGACGACGACGAGCCCGGCGAGGTCCCGGCGACGCTGACCACCGACTCGTTCGACACCACCGCACTGTCCGCAGGGTCCTGGTCGCTCGCCGACGAGTTCGACGACGAGGACGAGGTCGTGGCCGGCGAGGTCGACACCCCGGCCGCCGGGCTGCCCCAGGCGCCGCGCACCTACCCGGTGCCGCCGGCCGTGCCGGTCCCGCCCGTGGTGCCGCCGGCTGTGCCCGCTGCCGGTGCCACCGCTGCCGGCGCAGGTGCCGCCGCCGCTGCTGCTGCCGGCGCCGCTTCGCCGGACACGAGCGACCCCGCGGACCCGACCGAGGCAGTGGACGCGCCCCGTGCGTCCACCGGAGCCGACGAAGCGCAGGCGACCGAGGGCCTCCGATCTGACGCCCCGACCACCGCGATCCCGGCAGCCGGGACGCCCTGGTGGTCCGAGCCCGACGCGACCGTGCCGCCGACCGCTGCGCCGCCGCTCGTGGAGCCGACCGCGGGTGCCCAGGAGTACCCGGCACACCTGCCGCCGTCGGTCGGACAGGACCTGGACGCCGTGCTTGGATTGGGCCGGACCGACACCGGTCCTCAGCCGGAGTCGCTGCCCGCCGCCGCGCCGGACGACCTGGACCAGTCCGAGTGGGACGGCCGCGAGACCAGCGACACGAGCGCCATCAAGGACCTGTTCGGCACCGAGGCCGTCGGGCAGCTCGGCGACACCGGCTACGACCCCGAGGACACCGGCACGCGGATGATGCCCGCGGCTGCCGTGCCCACTGCTGCTGCGCCGGCTGCGGCCCGCCCTGCTGCTGGTGCTGGTGTCGGCCGGTCCGCGGCTGGTCCGGACCGACAGCCCGGCGAACGCGACAACTTCATCAACGAGGGCTTTGCGCGGCTGCGGAACGAGGGCAAGCGCGGCAAGCAGCTGCTGATCTACGGGTCGATCGCCCTGATCCTCGTGCTCATCGTGCTGGTCTTCCTGCTGTCGAAGTGGATCCTCGGCAACAACATCGCCGACCAGGCCGTCCCGACGAAGTCGCCCTCGGCTGCGTCGTCGGCATCGGCGGCCCCGACCGCCGCTCCCTCGACCGCGCAGTCGAGCGAGGCCACCGCACCCGCCGCCGCGCTGCAGTTCGCGACCACACCGGCCCAGCCCGGTGAGCACCCGTGGACCGACCTGGCCGGTGGGGAGTGCCTGTCCCCGTTCACGAACGCGTGGTCGCAGACCTTCACGGTGGTGGACTGCGCGACGCCGCACATCGGGCAGCTGACCGCACGCCTCGCCGTCGAGGGTGACACCTACCCCGGTGCCGAGGCCCTTGCGACCCAGGCGGCCGACCAGTGCCAGTCCGACACGGCCCTGAACGCCTCGGCCGCGGCTGCTGTGGGCGACGTGCAGGTGCAGGGTTCCTACGCGCCGGACCAGGCGACGTGGGACCAGGGTGACCGGTTCATCGCGTGCTTCGTGACGCGGTCGTCGGGGCAGCCGCTGACCGGGTCGCTGGCTCCGGGGGCGTAGGGGCGCGGGGCGGGGCGCACCCGTTCCGCGACGATCCACCCCGTGATCGACGGGTGATCTGTCGGAACATGCACACGCAGCGGATGCGTGCGCAACGAACGACATCCCACCCGTCGAACGACGAGTGGGATGTCGGAACGTGCACGCGCCTCCTTTGGCGCGCGGGCGTCAGGCGCTCGCGGGCACCTTCGCCGACACGTCGGACAGCGTCTGCAGCTCGTCGGCGGAGAGCTCGAGCTCGGCGGAGGCCAGCAGCGCCGGCAGCTGCTCGGTGTTCCGGGCGCTCGCGATCGGCGCGACGACGTCGGGCTGCGCCTGCAACCAGGCGAGTGCGACCGTGGCGATCTCGGAACCGTGCGCATCGGCGATCGAGGACAGCGCGTCCACGACGGCGAGCCCTTCGTCGGTGAAGTAGCCGGACACCTGGCCCTCGCGGTCCTTGCCGGCGAAGTCGTCCTTCGTGCGGTACTTGCCGGTCAGGAACCCCGCGGCGAGCGAGAAGTACGGCACGACGCCGAGCCCGTGCTCGTGGGCGAGCGGTGCGATGTCGGACTCGTACGGCTGGCGGGTGACCAGGTTGTAGTGCGGCTGGATCGCGACGGGCTGGGCGAGGCCGTTCTCCGTCGCGATGCGGATCCACTCCGCGGCGCGGTCCTTCGAGTAGTTCGAGATCGCGGTGTACCGGACCAGACCGTCCTGCACGAGCTGGTCGAAGGCGCGGACGGTCTCCTCGAGCGGGGTCGACTGGTCGTCGAAGTGCGCGTAGTACAGGTCGATCCGGTCGGTGCCGAGGCGCTCGAGGCTGGCGCGGG
Organism: Curtobacterium poinsettiae; assembly: GCF_047226435.1. Taxonomy (NCBI): domain Bacteria; kingdom Bacillati; phylum Actinomycetota; class Actinomycetes; order Micrococcales; family Microbacteriaceae; genus Curtobacterium; species Curtobacterium poinsettiae. The sequence continues at coordinate 512,122 of NZ_CP178434.1, forward strand.
CAGCGGCGGCGACGGTGTCGGCGCCCAGGCCCTGGAACTCCGGGTGCTGCGAACCCTTGGTGGCGATGACGACGTCGTCCCGCTTGCCCGAGGCCCGGAGCCACGAACCGATCACACGCTCGGACTCGCCACCCGAGTTGCCCGGCGCCCACGCGGAGTAGACGTCGGCGGTGTCGATGAAGTCGCCGCCGGCCGCGGTGTAGGCGTCGAGGACCTGGTGCGAGGTCGACTCGTCCGCCGTCCACCCGAAGACGTTGCCGCCGAGGGCGAGTGGGAACACGTGCAGGTCAGTGGTACCGATGCGGGGCATGCGGAGGTCCTTTCGTGGTCGGAGGTGCGGTGGGAGCGAACCGCACGTCTCCCGACGCTATGCCCCGATGCTTGACACGGCCCCGGCGCGAGGGGCTTCGATGGAGGGATGACCACGCTCACCGATGCCCTCACCGACCCGCGATCCTCTGCCCGGTTGCAGGCCGTGATGGCCGCGGGCACCACCCCGGACCCGTCGGACCTCGAGGTGCTCGTCGCGCAGTGCGCCGTGGAGCCGGACTTCTTCGTCCGCGACATGCTGACGTGGGCACTGACCCGACACCGGGCCGAGGACGTCGTGGCCCGGGTGCTGCCCGAACTCGAGCGCCCCGAGTCGCAGGCCCGCAGCCAGGCGCTGCACACCCTGTCGAAGATCGGTGACCCGGACGCCTGGCCGGCGGTGCGCCCGCTGCTCGGGGACCAGGACGACGAGGTGCTCCGAGCCGCCTGGCGTACTGCGGTCGCCCTGGTCCCCGGCGACGAGCGGGCGTCGCTCGCGCGGACCCTCGCGGTGCAGCTCGGCGTCGGCGACCGGGATCGTCGGCTCAGCCTGTCGCGTGCGCTGGTGGGACTCGGCGAGGACACCGTCGCGCCGGTGCTGGCCGCGGCTGCCGACCGGGGCTCCGACGTCGTCCGCGAGCACGTGCGCGAGACCGAACGCCTGCTGCACGACCCCGGCGTCGCCTCCGAGTACGCGCTCGAACGGGCTCGGCGCGAGGTCGCCCTCGGCCGGACGCGTTCCGTCAAGGGGTAGGGCCGGCGGGCGCGCCCGGCCGGGCGCGCCGAGTGGTCGCGGACTGTCGGTTGTGGGGCTGTCGGGCGACGGATGGTGACCGGTCGGCGGACGTGAGCGGGGTGTCGTGACCGGCGGGGGTGTCGGACGGGAGGCGCGTGGCGGCGGTGCGCCGAGCCTCCCGTCCGTCGCCACGCGCGTTCGCGGGGCGCGGTGCGGTCGTGACACCCCGTGCGCTCGGCGCCGAGCGGTCGCGAATCGTCGGTTGCGGGGCTGTCGGACGACAGTTCGTGACCGGTCGGCGGACGTGAGCGGGGTGTCGCGACCAGCCGACCGGCCGACCGGCCGACCAGCCGCGACCAGCCGGCCAGCGGCCGCAGCGCGGTCAGTCGCCGTCGGGCGCCAGCCAGATGGACGCGGCGGCGGCGGCCGGCAGGTCGACGAGGGACTCCGAACCGTCGGTCGAGCGTCGTGACACCGCGATGACGCCGGCGTAGTCGCGCACCCGCTCCACCCGCAGGTGCGTGCCCAGCCGGACCCCGAGCTCGTCGAAGTACCGCAGCAGCGACGGGTCGTCGTCCGAGACCCGGTCGACCGTGCCGCACGCACCGGGCTCGATCGCGCCGAGGAGCGTGCCGGGGGAGTCCGGCACGATGCCGTCCGCGCCGGGGATCGGGTCACCGTGGGGGTCGTGCGTCGGGTGCCCGAGGTCGGCGTCGACACGGTCCAGGAACCGCTCCGAGACCGCGTGTTCGAGCGCCTCGGCCTCGGTGTGGACCTCGTCCCACGAGTAGCCGAGCCGTCGCACCAGGAACGTCTCGATCAGCCGGTGCCGGCGGACCATCGCCACCGCGACCTGCTGGCCCAGGGGCGTGAGGACGACGCCGTAGTACGGGGTGTGCTCGATCAGGCCGTCACGGTCGAGCTTCTTGAGGTTGCCCGACACCGTCGACGCCGACACCTTCAGCGACGCGGCGATGTCCCGCGTCGCCAGCCCGGGCCCGCCGCGCTCGCTGGCCTTCCAGATGAGCTTGACGTAGTCCTCTGCCATCGTGGACAGGGAGGGCAGGCGCATACCGCCAATCGTACGTCCCGCCTGGTACAACCGGGAGGTGACCACGACCACCCCCACCCGAGCCCGCCGCCGTCGCTGGCCGGTGCCCCCGTCGCTGCTGCTCGGGCTCGCGCCGCTCGTGGTGTTCGCGGCCATCAGCGCCTGGCGCTCGCGGCCGAGTGACGACTACGCGACCCTCGCGCAGACCGTCGACAGCGTCGTGCACGCCCTGGTCATCCCCGAGGGCATCGCCGTCGCCGCGCTCGCCGTGTTCGTCACGGCGCTCGGCTGGTGGCGGATCGCCACGGTCGACCCGGTCCGGACGCGGGTGCGGTGGACGATGCTCGCGCCGATCCTCGTGCTGGTGGTGTGCGTCGTGCGGCTGCCCCTGATCGACTGGACGGCGCTGCCGGCGCACTACTTCCTGCTGCTCGCCGTCGGGGTGCTGTTCGTCGGGGTGTTCGAGGAGCTGATGGCCCGCGGGACCCTGCTCGTCGGGCTGCGCCGCCGCCTGCCCGAGATGGGTGTCTGGGCGCTGTCGTGTGTGCTGTTCGGGCTGCTGCACCTGCTCAACGCGCTCGCCGGGGCGGGCATCGGACCGACGCTGATCCAGGTCGTGTTCGCGGCATCGTTCGGGTCGACGCTGTACGTCGCGCGTCGGCTGACCGGGTCCCTGCTCGCACCGGTGCTGCTGCACGCCTTCTGGGACTTCGGGTCGATCGGGTTCTCGGCGACCGCGGACACGGGCGACTTCGGGAAGCTGACCCTGCTCGGCCTGATCGGGCTGTTCTCGTTCGGGGTGCTCGCGTTCGGCATCGTGGCGGGCGGGCTCGTCGCCTGGTACGACGACCGGCCGCGGCGGCTGGCGAAGCGGTGGCGGACGGTACCGCCCATGGGGGCGGTCGTGGTGCCGGGAGGCGAGCCGCGCCTCCAGGCCGACGTGGTCTGAGGGAACGGACGCGACGGGCGCGGGGCGACCCCGCGCAGACGCGACGGTGCCCCGGAACGCAGCACGCTCCGGGGCACCGGTCTGTCGAGTCAGTCGGCCCGACACGTCGTGTCAGTCGGCCCGACGCGTCGTGTCAGTCGGCCCGACGCTCCGTGTCAGTCGGCCCGACGGCGGAGCTGGCGACGGCGGATGACGACCAGAGCGGTGCCGGACATCAGGAACACGATCGCGGCGATCGTGACCCCGGTGAGCTGCGCACCGGTGAAGGCCAGGCGCGTCGCGGACGGGTCGGTCGCGGACGGGTCGGCGGCGACGGTCTGCCCCGCGGCCCCGGCTCCTGCTGAGGCACTCGAGACCGGCGCTGCCCCGCTCCCCGTGCCCGTGCCCGCACCCGTGCTCGAGCCGCTGCCGGTCCCACCAGCGGAACCGGTGCTCGCGCCCGTACCGCTGCCGGAGCCCGTGTGCGGCTTCGTCGTGGGCTTCGGGGTCGGCTTCGGCGTGACGGCCGTCGACACGATCCGCGAGACCGCACCCGTCTTGGTGTTCAGGAGCACCTCGCGGTGCTGCGGGTGCGTGAAGTCGAACATGCCCCGGAGGGACCCGGCACGAGCATCGAACGACTGGTCACCGATCCGGCCCGTCGACCAGTTGTCCTCGATGAACTTCGTGGTCGAGGTCTGCTCGATGGCGGTGTGGTCGACGTGGTCCTGCTTGGCGAACGGCGAGATGACCAGGTACGGCAGCCGCTGCGAGGGGCCGCAGCGGTCGAGGTACCCACCGGCGACACCGACCTTGGTCGCGGCCGTGGTGCAGACCGTGGTGTCGTTCGAGGAGTCCGTCGAGCCGTTCAGGATCGTCGGCGCGACGTGGTCGTACCAGCCGTCCGAGTCGTCGTAGTTGATGACGATGGCCGTGCTCGACCACTCCGGCGACCGCTCGATCTCGTTGATCTTCGACGTCAGGAACTTCTGCTCGTCGAGCGGGTCGGAGTACGCGGCGTGGCCGTCCTGGGCCTCGGGTGCCTTGAGGAAGGACACGGCGGGCATCCGGTGCTCGGCGAGGGCCGTGTCGAACGCGGACAGGTCGTACTGGTGGTTCGCCCGGTCGGTGGAGCCGATCATGCGGTCGCTCGTCGGTGCCAGGTGGTGCGGGTTCGACGTCGACGCGTAGTACGCGAACGGGTTGTGGTGCGGCGAGTAGTCGTTGCTGACCGAGCCGCCGACGTTCGTCGTGGTGGCGTCGCACTTGGCGAGCGTGCCGGTGCCCGCGTAGGCCGTCGTCGGGGTGAAGCCGCCCTGGAACCAGCCCCAGGTGACGCCCTTCGCGTTGAGCAGGTCGCCGATGTTCTTGCCCGACATCTTCACCAGGTTCGACGTCGACGTGTGGTCCTTGTCGGAGCAGTCGTCGTAGGCGGGGTCCGGGTCGGCGGTGACGGTGCCCTGGCCCGCGGCGTCCTTCGCGACGACGGCGGTCGAGGTCGGCACCGTGGCACCGGTGACCGAGTCCACGCCGGTGCCGCCGTGGGTGTTGCCGCTGATCAGGTTGAGCGCCCCGGGGGTGGAGGGGCCGAAGCCGGTGTCCCAGGCGTTGTCGCTCATCGCGTAGTTCTGGGCGTAGTTCCACAGCCCCGTGGTGGTGTTGCCGTCGTAGTAGTCCATCGTCAGGCCCGGCGACCCGTACAGCCCGGTGCAGGTGTCCACCGAGGTGCTCTCGACGAACTTGTCCATGGCACCGCCGTCGACGGCCTTCTGCTCGGGCAGGTAGTTGTGGTTCTGGTCGCAGGTGAGCGCCTGGGCGGGCGTCAGCCGTGACGGGGCGTAGGCGTTCGGGTTCTTCGTCAGGGTGCCGGAGGACGCGAGCGTGTTCACCTTCGGGGTGCTCCGTGCGGCGGTGAAGCGGGTGCCGTCGGTGTTCGCGGCCTTCGGGTAGGTGCCGAAGTAGTGGTCGAACGACACGTTCTCGTCGTACATGACGACGACGTGCTTGATCGGGGTGGTGGTCCTGAGGGAGTTGTCCGCGGCGGACGCCGACTGCGGGATGGCGAGGGCCGTCCCGGCGACGGCCGCCAGGGCCATGATGGCGAGCGCGCCCTGTTGGACGCGTCGTTCGGAAGGTCGGAACACGTGGAACCTCTCACTGGTCGGGACGGTGGGGTGGTGGGGGAGCGGTGGGGCCCGGCGGGCGGGCGGGTCCGGGCGGGTCCGTGCGGGTCCGTCCGTGCGGGTCCGTGCGGGCGGGGCCGTGCGGGCGACGGCCCGGGCTCGGATGTGCGAGCGTCGGCCCGGCTAAGTCCGTGCGAGCAGTCGACGGCCCAGCCAGTCGTCCGCGTGGCGGACCCCGGGCAGGGCGAAGAAGTAGCCGCCGCCGACCGGTGACACGTAGTCGACCAGGGGCTCGTCGACCAGGCGCTTCTGCACGGCGACGAACTGCCGTTCCAGGTCGGCCTGGAAGCACGCGAACAACAGGCCCATGTCGAGGTCGCCGTTCGTGTCGGTGCCGTTGTCGTAGTTGTACGGACGGCGGAGCATCTGCTGCGCACGCGCCTCGGCGGTGCGCGGGTTCGCCAACCGGATGTGTGCGTCCATCTGGATGACGTCGCCGGTCGGGTCGTCCTGGTACCGGGGGTCGTCGAACTCGCCGCTGCGGGTGAGCGGGGCACCCGAGTCGCGGTGCCGGCCGATCATGTTCTCCTGCTCGTGCAGCGAGACGCGGTCCCAGAACTCGACGAACATCCGGATGGTCCGCACGACGTGGTAGCTGCCTCCGGTGACCCAGTCGGGTTCGCCGTCCTGTCCACCGCGGGTCCAGACCAGGTCGTCCATCACGCTGCGGTCCGCGGTGGAGGGGTTGCCGGTGCCGTCCTTGAACCCGAGCAGGTTGCGCGGGGTGCCGGAGGGGCGCGGCGGGGACGCGAAACCGTCCTGGCGCCAGCGCACCTGCATGCCGCCGCGGGTGGCCCGGGCGATGTCGCGGACGGCGTGCAGGACGGTGTCGGTGTTGTGCGCGCACACCTGCAGCAGCAGGTCGCCGTCCGAGATCGACCGGTCGAGGTCGTCGTTCGGGAAGTCCTCCATCGTCCGCAACCGCGCCGGGCGCTGCCCCGACAGGCCGTACCGGTGGTCGAAGAGCGAGGCGCCGACGCTCGCCGTCACGGTGAGCCCGTCGGCCGCGACCTGCGGTCCGAGCACGCCGGAGTCGGCCGGCGGCGCGGTGATCCCGACGTCGGCAGGCGTGCCGCCGCGGGTCAGGAACCGGGCCCGCTCGGTGATCGTCCGGAGCAGGTCGGCGAGGTCCCCGCGGTCGGCCGCGGTCACGTCGAACGCCAGGAACGCCGACTGTCGCTGCGCGGGTGTGGTGATCCCGGCCTGGTGCGCGCCGTGGAACGCGTACGAGGCGTCGGCACCGCCGGTGGTCGCGGCGGCTGCCTGGAGGCCCGTCCCACGCCCGGCGGTGAGGCTCGCTGCCGCCGCGGCGGCTCCGGCACCTGCCCCGACCGCGCTGGTCAGGAACGCGCGGCGTCCGACCCCGCGGGTGGGGCCGGGCTGCTGCTGGTCGTCCGGTGCGCCTGAGGGACACACACTGCCGTCGGCGGAGAGCCCGAGGCGGGCGTGCGCCTCGGCCATCCGGCGGTACGTCGCCGCGTCCATCCCGCGTGGGCGCTGCTGGCTCCGGGGACCCGCCGGGCCCGGGCGCTGCGGTCGTTCGGTCACGAGGTCCTCCTCGGGTCGCAGATGGCGGCGACGGGCGCGAGCTGTTCGAGCGCAGCGTCGAGGTCGGCGTCCAGGTGCTCGCGGGCGGTGCGGTCGAGACCGTCGAGGGTGTCCCAGCTACCGTCGGTCCGTCGGTGTGACTCGACGTCGGCGCGCAGGGTCGCCAGCGCACGGTCGGTGGCCCGGAGGCCCGGGTAGCGGGTCCGCAGGATCGACCGGAGCGGCTCGAGCGCGTGCTCCGTCCCGCTGATGTTCGCGTCGATCGTCGCCAGTGCCGTGTGGCTGCCGGCGTCGGTGGCCCCGGTCGCCTCGAAGCGGAGCGCGTTCTCGAGGATCTCGTGCGAGCGCAGGCCGATGTCGAGCGGGTCGACCCGCTGGGTGGGGAACGTCCGGCGCAGGTGTTCGACGGCGGCGACCAGGGCGTCTGCGGGTGCGACGGCGCGGCTGCTGGGCACTCCGGACCACAGCAGCGCCTCGAGGCGGTGGAAGCCGGTCAGGTGCGGGTCGTCGAGTGCGGTCCGTCCGGCGGCCGGGAGCCCGTCGATCGCGGTGTCGTCGTCCCCGAACGCGCCGTAGGCGGCTCCGAGCTGCTCGTACTCGCGGTGACCGACCAGCCAGTCCCGTCGTGCGGCCCGGACGTCACCCGTCCGGACGTCGGAGTCCAGTGCACGCACGTCGGCGAGCAGCGTCGGCAGGCGGCTCTCGATCCAGTCGCCGTACGACTTGGCGGCGGGGATCAGGTCGTCGCGGGTGACCGGGACGATCCCGGGGGTCTCGTCGCTGACGTGCGTGGCGCCGCGCAGGTGGACGATGGGCCCGGTGCCGGGGTTCGCGTCGGCGGGCAGGCAGCGGAACCGGTACTGGCCGCGCGGGAGTCGGACGCCGTAGTCGTGCGTCGCACCCGCTCCCAGCCCCTCCGCGTCGAGGTAGACCGCGCCGTTCGTGGGGTCGACCAGCTGCACCTCGATCCCGGCGACGGAGGTGTTGTGGATCCGGAACGTCTGGGGGCCGGCGAGAGCGCGGTCCGGACTCGCGGGCCACCCCGTTCCGCAGGCGTCGGTGCCGGCCTGCACGGTGACCGCGCTCGCGTGCGGCGCCGTCGGAGGGACCAGGTGCGGGGCGACGATCGCGGTCCCCACGAGTGCTCCGAGCGCGCCGACGACCACTGCCGTCGTGGCACGAACCGACATCGGCACCGATGACCCCATCCTGTAGTAATTCACAGAAAACCCTGGTCAGAGCCGCTTTCAGCTCGACCAGGGCAACCCTAGGGTCGCTCCCGGGGCAGTTTTCCCGTCGTTCACCGCGGAACGGTTCTGTTCACCCGATCGTCATGCGGGCCGCGCCGCGCCGCACGGGCGCGCCCGGGGTGCGCGCCCCCGTGCGAGCTTGACGGCTGGGTGCGGCGCTGCAGGCTCGCACGGAACCACCAACCCGGCACCAGCTGCCCAACCCCGCACCGTGCGCCGCCGCCAACCTCGCGCCCGGCCGCGGCACCCGCTGCTCAACCTCGCACGGTGCGCCGCCGCCAACCTCGCGCCCGCTCTGTCTCGCCGGGCTCGGCACGGTGCAGGTTCGTACATGCGGTGCGAGCTTGACGGCTGGGTGCGGCGCTGCAGGCTTGCACCGAACCAGCACCGCGGCACCAGCTGCCCAACCTCGCACCGTGCGCCGCCGCCAACCTCGCGCCCGCCCCGTCTCGCCGGGCTCGGCACGGTGCGGGTTCGTTCATGCGGTGCGAGCTTGACGGCTGGGTGCGGCGCTGCAGGCTCGCAAGGAACCACCAACCCGGCGCCCGCTGCCCAACTCCGCACCGTGCGCCGCTGCCGCCCACCGTGCGCCGCCGCCACCCACCCCGCGTGCGACCTCGCCACGCCCCCACCCCCCCCGCACGGCGCAGGCTGCACTCCGAAAGCCGCCCGGGGTGCGTGGGCCGCTAGGGTTCCACCATGAGCATGCAGCCGACCGGTGGGGCGCCGGCGCCGAGCCCCGTACTCGTCTCGATCGGATCCGTGGGGGTGACGCAGGACCGCATCGTCACGCCGAGCGGGACCTGGCCGGCCGCGCAGGTGAACATCACCGCGCAGGACCAGTCGTCGTCGACGTCGCACATCCCGACGTGGGCGATCGTGATGACCGTCATCACGGTGTGGTTCTTCCTGCTCGGACTCCTGTTCCTGCTCGCGAAGGAGCGACGGACGCAGGGCAACGTCTCCGTGTCGATCTGGGCCGCGAACGGTCAGTCGCACACCGAGTTCGTGCAGGTCTTCTCCGAGGAGCAGCGCGTCGACGTGTTCAACCGGGTCTCCTATGCGCAGAACATCATCGGTCAGGCGCGCTGGCGCGAGTCGGCTGCCGGCAACTGACCGGCCACCGGCGCACTGCCGACGGCCCGACGCCGGTGGGTCGTCAGGGCTAGAGCTCGACCTCGAACGGCTCGGTGCGCACGAGTTCGTGCACGCCGGAGATGACCTCGCTCGGACGGAACGGGTACCGGTCGATCTCGGCCTGGTCGCTGATCCCCGTCATCACGAGCACGGTGTGCAGCCCCGCCTCGATGCCGGCCTGCACGTCGGTGTCCATCCGGTCGCCGATCATGCCGGTGTTCTCGGAGTGCGCGCCGATCCGGTTCATCGCCGACCGGAACATCATCGGGTTCGGCTTGCCCACCACGTAGGGCTGCTTGCCGGTCGCCTTCTCGATCATGGCCGCGATGGCGCCGGTGGCCGGCAGGACCCCCTCGGCGCTCGGGCCGGTGGCGTCGGGGTTCGTCACGATGAACCGTGCGCCGTCGCGGATGAGCCGTACGGCCTTCGTGATCGCCTCGAACGAGTAGTTGCGGGTCTCGCCGACGACGACGTAGTCGGGAGCGGTCTCGGTCATGATGAACCCGGCCTCGTGCAGGGCGGTCGTCATGCCGGCCTCGCCGATCACGAACGCGGACCCGCCCGGCATCTGCGACTTGCAGAAGTCGGCCGTCGCGAGCGCACTCGTCCAGATCCGCTCTTCGGGCACGTGCAGGCCGGAGCCCCGCAGCCGGGCGCTCAGGTCGCGCGGCGTGAAGATCGAGTTGTTCGTCAGCACGAGGAACTCGGTGCCGTCGTCGAGCCACTGCTGGATGAGCTCCGGCGCGCCGGGGAGCGCCTGGTTCTCGTGGACGAGCACGCCGTCCATGTCGGTCAGCCAGCACTCGACGTCGTCTCGGGTCGCCATGCGCCTCACCCTACTGCGCGGGGGTTCAGGTCCGGCTCGCGTCGGCTCGTGGCCGGCTCGGAAAGGGCCGGGAGGCCCGGGGCGGCTCTTGCGCGCTGCTGCCAGACCCGAGATGGTCGAGACACCGAACCGCGGTCGGGTTTGCCCTACGCTTTTCGGGACACGTACCGAATCAAGGAGGCCCCCTCGTGCTCGTCGAACCCGGAACCCCGTCCACCGCGCCCCGACCCACCCCGGTGTCGGAGACGGAGCTCGAGGTGACGCCGCGACGACGCCGAGGCCGCCCGAACGTGCTCTCCCGCGAGCAGGTGATCGACGCCGCCACGACCATCGCGAACGAGGACGGCCTCGACCGGCTGTCCTTCCGTGCGTTGGGCGTCCGGCTCGGCGTCGCCCCGATGACCGTGCACCGGACCATCGGCGGCCTGGACGACCTGCACGCCGAACTCGTCCGCCGCACGGTCGACGAGTTCACCGCCACCTTCGTCTGGCCCGACGAGTGGCACGCCGTCGTCCGCACCTTCGCCACGACGTTCCGCGACCTGATGCGCACCCACCCGCTCGTGCTCGAGTCGCACAGCCAGCGGGCCCCGCTCGCCTCGACCGAGTCGGACGCCGTCGTGGCGAAGGTCGTCGGTGCCCTGCAGGACGCCGGGCTGCCGCCGGCCGAGGCGATGTACGCCTTCTTCGTCGTCTACGACTTCGTGGTCGGGCACGCCGGGGTGCAGGTCGGACGCGGGGACTCCGAGGCCGGCCGACCCGAGCGGCACCGCCTGGTGGGCGAGATCCTCGGCGAGCACTCCTACGACGACCGGTTCGCGCTCGGCCTCGACATCCTGATCGCCGGCATCGAGGCGCGCATCGCCCGCACCGCCTGAGCCGGCGGCGCCCGACCCCGCGCCCGGCCGTACGCTGGTCGGGTGACCACTGCGCCCGAACCGTCGCACGAGCTGACGACCAACGGGGTGGGGCCGCACCCGGAACCCTGGCCCGACGACCCGAGGCTCGACCCGGAGCTGCTCGCCGCGGGGGATTCCCGGAACGTGCTCGACCGCTACCGGTACTGGTCGATGGACGCGATCGTCGCCGAACTCGACACCCGCCGGCACGCGTTCGACGTGGCGATCGAGAACTGGCAGCACGACCTGAACATCGGCTCGATCGTGCGGAGCGCCAACGCGTTCCTCGCCGGCACGGTGCACATCATCGGACGGCGGCGGTGGAACAAGCGCGGGGCGATGGTGACCGACCGCTACCAGCACGTCCGGTACCACCCCGACGTCGAAGCGTTCCTCGCCGCGATGGCCGATGAAGCGCGACCCGTCGTCGCCATCGACAACACCCCCGGGGCCGAACGCATCGAGACCGCGACGATCCCGGAGCGCTGCGTGTTCCTGTTCGGGCAGGAGGGCCCCGGACTCACCGAGCAGGCGGTCGCCGGTGCCGACGCGCACCTCGAGATCACGCAGTTCGGGTCGACGCGGAGCATCAACGCCTCGGCCGCCGCGGCGATCGTCATGCACAGCTGGGTCGTCCAGCACGCGGAGTTGCCCGGCGCGACGTCGTGAGCAGAAGTGGTCGGGTGCGGGCCCTGGACCCGACCATTCCTGCTCACGAAGCGGGCGTGACGGACGCGGGGCGGGCCTCCCGGCCGGGGGCAGGGGTGCCGCGTCAGCGCGCGGCGGTGGTGCGGCGCGCGACCAGGCGGGGTTCGACGAGCAGTTCCGTCGCGGCGATCCGCGGATCGGCGATGCGGGCGAGCAGACGCTCGCCGGCGCCGCGGCCAATCTCGACACTGCGGTCGTCGATGCTCGTCAGGCCGACGTACCGCATCGCGGCCACGGGGGTGTCGTCGTAGCCGATGACGGAGACGTCCTCGGGGACGCGCAACCCGCGTTCAGCGAGTTCGGACAGGGCACCCAGGGCCATCACGTCGTTCGCGGCGAAGACCGCCGTGACGTCCGGGTGCTCGTCGAGGAGCATGCCGAGGGCACGCGAACCGGCCTCTTCGGTGGGCTCGCCGGGCAGCACCGTCGTGACGACGGACGCACGTGTCGCCGCTACCTGCTCGAACCCGGCCTGGCGTTCCGCCGAGGCCGCCGAACTCGCACCGACGAACCCGAGTCGGGTGTGCCCGAGGTCGAGCAGGTGCTGCGCCGCGATGCCGCCACCGGCGTGGTCGTCGTTCGCCACCGTGTCGGCGCGCGGGATCGCGACGCGGCCGCCGGCGATCACGAGCGGCATCGAGGCGGGGATCGCCAGGTCGGTGGTCGGCTCGCCGGCGATCACGATGCCCTCGACGCGCATGGACAGGAAGCCCTCGACCGGTGAGGCGTCGAGCCCCGTGTTGAGGAAGCGGTCGGCGACCACGAGCCGGTGCCCCTGGTCCTGCAGGCTCTCGCGCAGGCCGGTGAGCAGGTCCACGAACCACTGGTTGCGGAAGTCGTCCAGCACCACACCGATGGTGCGGCTGCGGGTGCCGGCGAGGGACACTGCCGCGGTGGAGGGCCGGTAGTCGAGCTCCTGGATCGCCTTGAGCACCGCGGCCCGGCGCTGGTCGCTGACCCGGGGGGAGCGCTGCAGCACGAGGGAGACGAGGGACTTGGAGACCCCGGCGCGTGCGGCGACGTCGTAGATGGTCGCGGGCTTGCCGTCTCCCATGATGCGCTTCGACCTCCGTTGGCTCGTGCGTCGATCGTAGCGGTTGACGTGACATGGCCCTGCGGGCGGGCGGGGTGTGGGGGTCGGTTTCGCTTCGTGAGCAGAAATGGTCGGGTGTGGCGCCGCGACTAGACCTTTTCTGCTCACGATCTGCGTGTGGCTGGTCCTCCACACGGGAGGCCCGGGGTGCGTTGTACACAGAAGTCGCGTTCGGCGCGCGAGCAGTGGGCGCTGGGCGCGAACGTGGTGGACATGCGAGCACGACCACTTCCGACACCGCTGCGCGGGCGCGCGTTCGACATCAGCGCGGCCGACCGCGCCGGCGTCTCCCGACAACGACTCCGACGGCGTGACCTGGTCCGGCCGACCCGGTCGATCCGCTGGGCACGTGATCGTCCGCCCGACCCGGTCCACCGGATCCGGGCACTCCGGCCGCTCCTGGTTCCCGGGCAGTTCATCAGCCACGTCTCGGCGGCGGTCCTCTGGCAGCTCCCCGTCCCTGTCGCCGACGACGCCCCGGTGCACGTCACGAGTCCCGTACCGATCGCGCAACCGCGACGCCGCGGGGTCGTCGGGCATCGCATCACGCCGGACCGTGCCCGGGTGACGGAGCGGTGGGGGATGCCGACGAGCACGCCCGCGGCGCTGTGGGTGGACTGCGGTGCGATGCTCTCGGTCGACCAGCTCGTCGTGCTCGGGGACGCCATCGTCACGGAACGACGGTGCGGGACGACGATCGACGACCTCGCCGCGGCCGTCGCCCTGGCCGGAGCACGATCGGGAGTCCGCAAGCTCCGGGTCGCACTCGAGCTCGTGCGGGTGGGCGCCGGGTCGCCGCAGGAGACCCGAGCGAGGCTGGCGATCGTCCGCGCGGGGCTGCCCGAGCCCGAACTGCAGTTCGAGGTGCTCGACGAAGCTGGACGGTTCGTCGGCCGCGTCGACCTGGCCTACCCGGAGCACCGCATCGTCATCGAGTACGAGGGCGACCACCACCGGACCGACGCCGAGCAGTGGGGCCGTGACCTCCGCCGCTACCGTGAGATGGAACGACTCGGCTGGGTGGTGGTCCGGTGGACCAAGTCCGACCTGACGCTGCACCGCTCAGCCGCAGTGGCGCACCTGAAGACGCTCCTTGCACGCGGAGGTCGCGTCGAGTGAGCAGAAGACGACGGGTCGCTATTGCACACCCGTTGTCTTCTGCTCACTCGATGTCGCGGCGCCGCCGCCCCGCGCCCGCTACCCGATCAGGCTCGGGCGCAGGTCGCGCAGCGTGCGGGAGCGGGTCTGCCGCGCCGTGACCACGAAGGACACCAGGAGCGCCCCGAGCAGCCAGCAGAGCAGCACGCCCGCGTCGGACCACGCGGCGCCGAGGTTCCCGCCGTACATCGTCTGCCGGATCGCGTCGACCGAGTACGTCATCGGCAGCGCGAAGTGCAGCGCTGCCAACGGCCCAGGCAGCGTCTGCCACGGGAACGTCCCACCGGCGGTGACGAGCTGCACGAGCATGAGCACCAGGCCGAGGAACTGTCCCACCGATCCGAGCAGCACGTTGAGCGCCATGATGATCGCCGCGAAGGTCGCCGAGGCCAGCACCATGATCCCGATCGTGCCGCCGACGTGCACCACGTTCAGGTCGAGGGCGAAGCGCACGATGAAGAACAGCGCCACCATCTGCACCAGGCCGAGGAGGGCCGGGGTCAGCCAGCCACCGAACACCACCGCGAGGGGCTTCCGCACCGCGGTGATCGCCCGCTTCGAGATCGGCTTGAGGATGAGGAACAGCGCGTACATGCCGATCCAGGCCGCGAGCGAGATGAAGAACGGCGCGAGGCCGGCGCCGTAGTTCGACGCGGCGGCGACGTTGTCGTCCCCGACCTTGACCGGGTCGGAGATGACCGAGGCCTGCGACGCACGCTCCGAGGCGTTCGACGCCGGGATCTTCGTGCGGCCCTGGTCGAGCGACGACGCGAGCTTCGACGAGCCGGTCGTGAGCTTGTCCAACCCTGACGCGAGCGACGAGGCGCCCTGGTCGGCGGTCTTCGCACCGGTCGCGAGCTGGGACGCACCCGACGACAGGGTCGGGGCGGCCGAGGCCAATTTCGACGTGCCGTCGGCCACCTTCGACGCGCCCGACGAGACCTTCGAAGCACCGTTCGCGGCGGTGGCGATGCCGGACGACAGCTCCGGAGCCTTCGCGGCGAGCTTGCCGGTGCCGGCGGCGAGCGTGTCCGAGCCGTCGGAGAGTTGCTGGATGCCGCTCGTCAGCGCCGGGGCCTGCTCGGCGAGCCGGGAGGCGCCCGAGGACACCTGCGCGCTGCCGGTCTTGAGCTTCTGCAGGTTGCCGGACAGGTCGCCGGCACCGGTACCGAGCTTGGTGCTGCCGGCCTGCAGGTTGTCGAGCCCGGCGAGCAGCTGGGTCTTCTGTTCCGCGGAGAGCACCGTGGAGGCTTGGACGACGGGCTTCAGTGACGCGACGAGTTCGGGCGACTGCGCAGAGAGCTGCTGGACGCCCGCGATGAACGGTGCAGCCTTGTCGACGAGCTCGGCGTTGCCGCTGGCGACCTGCGACGCACCACTGGACAGGCGCGCCGAGTCCGACGGCAGCGAAGCCGTCTGGTCACGGAGCCGGTGCAGCCCGGACTGCAGCTGCTGCGCCCCACTGTCCAACTGCTGCGTCTGCGACGGCAGCGCCGCCGTCTGCTGCTGCGCGCTGGCCAGCCCGGACGCCAGGGTCGACGCCCCCGACGCCACCTGCTGCGCCCCGCTGTCCAGCTGCTGGGTCTGGGACGGCAACGACGCCGTGCCGGAGGCGAGCTCCGCCGCACCGGACGACAGCTTGCCGGTGCCGTCCGCGAGCGTGTGGGCACCCCGGTCCGCCTTCTTGGCCCCGGAAGCGAGCTCATCGGCACCGTCGACGGCGTCGCCGAGGCTGTCGCGGACGTCGGCGAGCCCGACGAGCAGGGTCTTCGCGGCCTGCTTGCCGACGCGCTCGGCGACGGCGGTGCGCATGGTCTTGCCCGCCTGCTCGGCGATGGTCGAGGCCAGGTACGAGTTCGTGTCGGCCGTCGTCATGACGAGCTTCGCCTGCGTCGGGTCGTCGGACTGCGCGGACACCAGGTGCTCGGAGAAGTCGTGCGGGATGGTGACGACGAAGTCGTAGGTGCCGTTCCGGACACCGGAGCGGGCGTCGGCGGCGCTCGTCTTCGTCCACTTGAAGTCGGCGCCGTCGATGGCTTCCTTCGTGACGTCCTTGCCGTAGTCGACCTGGTCGCCGTCCAGCGTGGCGCCGGCGTCGAGGTCCACGATCGCGGCGGGGATCTGGTCGAGCTTCGCGTACGGGTCGCGGTTCGCCCACAGGTAGGCGCCGCCGTAGAGCAGCGGCACGATCATCAGCGCGATGAACGCCAGGCGTGCGAGCGGGGTCGCGGTGAGCCGCGCGAGTTCTGCGCGGACGAGCGAGGTGGTGGTCACTTCTGTGCCTCCGTCGGGACGGTTGCGGATGCTGTGGTGACGGAAGGAGCGGCCGGGAGGCCCGGCTCGGTTCCGTCGGTTCGGGCCACGTCCTCGGGGTCCTCGGTCTGGGGCTGTTCGAGCGTCTCGGCGACGCCGAGCGTCTCGGCGACGCCGGGCGTCGCGACGTCGTCGTGCGTCTCGATCGTGTCGAGCAGGTGCTCGACGGTCGCGGCGGCGGCCTTCGAGGTCACCAGCACCACGGTCACGCCCCGTCGGGCGACGTCGCGGACCACCTGGAACCAGTCCTCGACGGCGCCGCCGTGCCGCTCGGGCGAGGTGATCACGATCCCGGTGACACCGTCGCGGAGCAGGGCGAGTTCGACGAGCAGCCGGATGCGCACGGCCGTCGGGACCCGCTGCACGGCGGTGTCGACGTAGTCCCGCAGTCCGAGCTCGTCGAGCACCGTGTCGACGTGCTCGCGGTTCGGGCGCTGCCCGGCGAACGCGAGTTCCTCGCGCACGATCTGCTTGAGGGTCAGGACGGGGAAGGGTTCGGCGATCCCGGGGGTGTCGACCAGCGCGAACGCGCGGCGGACGGCTGCCGGGTCCTCGTGCCCGTCGAGCAGCAGGCGGCCGGTGTCGGGCTGCATGCGGCCACCGGCGACGAGGGACGCGAGCACGGGTGCCTGCTCGGTCTCGACGGCGAGGACCCCCGGGCGTCCGGGCGCGGCGACGGCGGAGACGACGGGCAGGGGTGCGCCGGGCTCCTCGCCGATGCCGACGTGGTCGAGTTCGAGGGTCATACGTGGTCCTTCGGGGCGGGAGCGGGAGCTGCGGGTTCGGAGAGCAGTGCGGTGCGCCAGTCGATGCCGGCCGTGCCCAGCGCCGACACCACCACCATCCGCCGTCCGTCCTCGTCGCTCGTGCCGGAGCGGGTGGCTTCGTCGAGGACGGCGATGCACGCGCCCTCGACCAGGCGGCCGAGGGTCTCGGGGTCGACGTCGTCCCGCATCGCGCCGTCGGCGATGCCGAGCGCGCACGCCTGACGCACCTGCGAGCGCAACGGGGCGAAGACCTCGGCGACGGGTTCGGCGAAGGGGCTGCGCACGGCGATCCGGGCCATCGAGCGGACGTGCGAGACCTCGGTCCAGAGCGTCACCGCGATGGCGGCCAGGCGTGCGGCCGGCGGGAGCCCCTGCAGGTCCGACGTGGTGGGCATGGCGGCGGCGATCCGGGCGGCGCCGGCGGTCACGACCTCGCGCACCAGGTCGTCGCGCGAGGGGAAGTGCCCGTACACCGCGCGACGCGAGAGGCCGGCCGCGGCGGCGATCGTCTCGATGGAGGCGTCCGGGTCCTGCTGCAGGCAGGTCCGCGCCGCGTCGAGGAGTGCTGCCCGGTTCTCCGTGGCGTCGCGGCGGGGCGCGCGGGAGGGGTGCTCCGTGGTGGTCACGCACCCCATCGTAATAACGTGCACACGTGTGTGCAACTTAACAGGTTCCGTCCCCTGGACGAGGGGTGTCCCCCAAAGTGCGGACTGTCTTCCCTGAGAACGAACGCATAGCTTCACAGGAATCTCATGCGAACCACGGACTGAGCCTGGAGTGCCCTCTTTGAACCGTGCAACACCGAACACCGACCCGAAACCCACCCCCCATCGCTTCACCCGCGTCCTGACCGCCGGCATCGCCGTCGCGGCCCTCGCATGCGGCGGTCTCGCAGTCGGGGGCGCGGCCTCCGCTGCTCCGGCCGGGATCCCGGTGGCCGACCTCAAGCTCTCCGCGCCGCTCCGCGACGCCAAGCCGACGAAGACCGTCGCGGCGTTCGTGCGCACGACCGGCCAGGGCGCCCTCGAGGTGGACGCCAAGGCCAAGGGCGGCGACCTGACCCAGTCGCGCAGGCAGTCCGCCGCCGCCGCGGACCGCGTCGAGGCGATCCAGTCCACCGTCGCCGCGGTGCGGTCGGCCGTCAAGCGCGCCGATGCCGACGCGACCGAGCTCTACTCGACCGAGTACACCGTGCCCGGCGTCGCGGTCGTCGCCGACGTCGACGCGTTCCGGAAGATCGCCGAGCGCTCCGACGTCGAGAGCATCATCCCGCTCACGCCGAAGAAGATCGTCGAGCCGACGGTCAACGAGAACGCCGACGCCGCTCCCTCGGGCGTCGACCCGAGCCTGGTGCGCCCCGGTGCCGACGGAGTCTCGCCGAAGAACGCCGCGAGCGACGTCTACACGCGCTCGCTCAACGCCTGGCAGCAGACCGGCCACACCGGCAAGGGCGTCAACGTCGCCGTCCTCGACACCGGTCTCGACTACACGCAGGCCGACTTCGGCGGCCCCGGCACCACCGAGGCGTACCAGCAGGCCCTGGCGAACGCGAGCAGCGGCGCCCCGGACCCGAGCCTGTACGACGCGTCGAAGTTCCTGGGCGGGTACGACTTCGCCGGTGCGACGTACAACGCCAACCCCGAGGACCCGAACACCTACGACCCGGTGCCGGCTCCCGACGACAACCCGATCGACGGCAAGGGCGGCGACCACGGCACGCACGTGTCCGGCTCGATCGCGGGCTACGGCCTGACCGCCGACAAGCAGCAGTTCGACGGCGACTACACCAAGCTCACCACGCAGCAGGTGCAGGACATGTGGATCGGTCCGGGCACCGCGCCCGAGGCCGGCCTGTACGCCCTGAAGGTCTTCGGTGACAACGGCGGTTCGACCGACGTCACCGGTGCCGCGCTCGACTGGGTGGGCAAGGCGCTCACCGAGGGCAAGGACATCAACGTCCTGAACCTGTCGCTCGGCTCCGACTACGGTGCACCGGACGACCCCGACAACGCCAAGATCGACGCACTGACCGCGCGGGGCGTGCTCCCCGTGATCGCCTCGGGCAACGCCGACGACTTCACCGACATCGGTGGTTCGCCGGGCAACGCCGAGGGTGCGCTCACCGTCGCCGCGAGCGCCACCGGCCAGTCGCTCTACGACGGCGTGCAGGTCACCGCACCGGCCGACGTCGCGAAGACCTACCGGTCGCAGTACTCGTCCAACTTCAAGGGCACCCTGCCGGTCGAGGGCGACGTCGTCGTCCCGACCGCGAACATCGACGGCTGTGCCGCGTTCAGCGCCGCCGACGCCGCGAAGATCAAGGGCAAGGTCGTCTGGCTGAAGTGGACGGACGCCGCGCTCGAGTGCGGTTCCGCCGTGCGCTTCGACAACGTCGAGGCCGCCGGCGGTGTCGGTGTCCTGCTGGCGGGCACGCTCGACACGTTCGAATCCGGCATCGGTGGCAACGCGACCATCCCGGGTGCCGAGCTGACCGCGAAGAGCGTGGCGAGCCTCCAGGCCACCGCGAAGGCGGGGACCCTGCACGTGCGCTTCGCGGACGAGCTGAAGGGCTTCGAGGTCGCCATCGAGGCGGACGCCGTGAACACGCTCGCGTCGTTCACCAGCCGTGGTGTGCACGGGTCGTTCGACGACATCGTCAAGCCGGACATCGCCGGCCCCGGGGTCAACGTGATCTCGGCGGCGAACGGCACCGGTGACGGCCGCATGTCGATGAGCGGCACCTCGATGGCCACGCCGGACGTCGCGGGCATCGCGGCGCTGACGTTCCAGTCGCACCCGACCTGGTCTGCCCCGCAGGTCAAGGCGGCGCTGATGAACACGGCGACGCACGACGTGAAGGACGGCAACCGTTCGGCCACCCTGCTCCGCCAGGGCACCGGTCGCGTGGACGCGCTGCAGGCGGTCACCGCCGGCACCACGGTCCGCAGCGCCGAGAACGACCAGCTCGTCACCGCGTCGTTCGGTGTCGTCGAGGTCGCGAGCGGGACGAGCGAGACCCGCACCCTGCAGGTCGACAACACCGACAGCACGGCGCACACGTACGACGTGTCGTACCAGCCGCAGGTGTCGCAGCCGGGTGTGACCTTCGCGCTCAGCTCGAAGCAGGTGACGGTGCCCGCCAACGGCTCCGCTTCGGTCACGCTGACGTTCTCGGTCGCCGACCCGACGAAGCTCCGTCGTGTCATCGACCCGACGCAGGACGCCGTCCAGAAGGGTTACCAGCGCGAGTTCGTGACCGCTGCCTCGGGCATCGTGGCCTTCGCGCCGACCGACAGCACGCTCAACCCGATGCGCCTCGGTGTCTACGTGGCACCGAAACCCGTCAGTGCGGTGCGTGCGCGGACCACGGTCCCCTTCACGGGGCCGGGCAAGTCGGCCGAGCTCACGCTCAAGGGCCGCACGCTCGACCAGGGCGGCCTGACGACCGGCTACCACGCGGCCGTCGCCCCGTTCGTGCTCGGTGGCACCGACCCGGCCGAGACGTTCCCCGAGGGTTCGGCGGAGCAGTCGCTGCTGGCGGCCGACGTCCGTTCCTACGGTGCGTCGTACGACAAGGCGTCGGGCACCATCGCGTTCGGTGTGCAGACCGCCGGTCCGGATGCCGACCCCGGTGCCGTGACCAACGTCGAGGTCCTCATCGACACGAACCGTGACGGTGAGCCCGACTACCTGGTGTACGACGCGAAGTCGGCCACCATCGACGCCACGCTCGCGACGACGATGAACCTGGCAACGGGCAAGACGGTCGACGCACAGCCGCTCAACGGCGGAGCGGCCGGCCAGGACGTCAACACCTTCGACAGCTCCGTCAAGGTGCTGACCGTCGGTGCCTCGGCGATCGGCGCGTCGACGAAGTTCGACTACACCGTGCTGACCGAGTCGGCCTACGCCCCGGGTGCCGCCACCAGTGGTTCGTCGGTGGTGGACGAGACCAAGCCGGTCACGTTCGACCCGACCAAGCCGAAGCTGTCGTTCTCGCAGGACGGCGCCACCGGCGTGCTGTTCGCCGACGCCGACTCGCTGACGGTCACCCGCGCCTCGGGTGTCACCAAGGCGACGGTGCTGCTGCTCCACCTCGACAACGCGGCGGGCAAGCAGGCCGACACGTCGACCATCAACGTGGTCCCGCCGAAGCTCGCGCTGGCGAAGGGGAGCAAGGTCACGGTGAGCGGGACGGCGAAGGTCGGCTCGACCCTCACCGCGAAGCACGGCACCTGGAGCACGACGAAGGCGACGTACAAGTACCAGTGGCTGCGTGACGGCAAGGTCGTGAAGTCGGCCACGGGGTCGAAGGTCACGCTCGGCTCGTCCGACCTCGGGCACCGCATCAGCGTGCGGGTGACCGCCCATGCCTCCGGGTACGAGGACGGTACGGCGAAGTCCGGCGCGACCGCGAAGGTCACGCGCCGCTAGGACGGAGCCGGGGCGCGGTTCGCGCGCCACACGGTGAGCAGGAGATGTCGGGTCCCTCGTGGGGACCGGGCATCTCCTGCTCCTTCGTCGCCCGGAACGCGTGTTCGGGACAGGTAGTTAGACAAACTAGTGAACCGGTGCCAGTGTGGCTCCCATGCAGAGCACGCTGAACCAGCTCCGGTCCAACCCGGTCGAGTGGCGCCGTCGTGGACTCACTCCGCCGGACGTCATCCAGGCCATGATCGAGCAGCGTCTGGCCGAGCCGGGGCACTCCCAGCTCGTCGGGGACCCGTCGTACCAGGACTTCTTCCGGAGCTGATCCGGACACCGTCGGACGGTCCGGGACGCACCGGACGACGGAGGGGAGGCGCGGTGCCAGCTGGCACCGCGCCTCCCGTCCGTCCGTCTGGTCGCGTCCGGAGCCTCGCGCAGCGCGCCGTCCACAGGGGCGTCACGCCGGGTGGCGCGCAGGTGACCAGCCGATAGACTCGGGTGGACCACCGGCCCGGACGGCCGTGTGCGGTCCTCCGCCAACGTGAGGAGAACCAGATGCCCGCAGCAGTCATCATCGGAGCCCAGTGGGGCGACGAGGGCAAGGGGAAGGCCACCGACCTCCTCGGCTCCCGCATCGACTACGTCGTGAAGTTCAACGGCGGCAACAACGCCGGCCACACCGTCGTCGTCGGCGGCGAGAAGTACGCCCTGCACCTGCTGCCCTCCGGCATCCTGACGCCCGGCGTGACCCCGATCATCGGCAACGGCGTCGTCGTCGACCTCGAGGTGCTGTTCCAGGAACTCGACGCCCTGCGTGCCCGCGGCGTCGACGTCTCGAAGCTCCTCGTGTCGGCCAACGCCCACGTCATCACGCACTACCACCGCACCGTCGACAAGGTGACTGAGCGGTTCCTGGGCAAGCGCCAGATCGGCACCACCGGTCGCGGTATCGGCCCGACCTACGCCGACAAGATCAACCGCGTCGGGATCCGGATCCAGGACATCTTCGACGAGAACATCCTGCGCCAGAAGGTCGAGGCCGCGCTCGACCAGAAGAACCACCTGCTGGTCAAGGTCTTCAACCGCCGCGCGATCGACCCGGAAGAAGTCGTCGAGTCGCTGCTCTCGTTCGCCGAGCGCCTGCGCCCGATGGTCGCCGACACCGCCCTCGAGATCCACCGTGCGCTCGAGCGCGGCGAGACCGTCCTGTTCGAAGCCGGCCAGGCCACCATGCTCGACGTCGACCACGGCACCTACCCGTTCGTCACCTCGTCGTCCGCGACCGCCGGTGGCGCCGCGACCGGTTCGGGCATCGGCCCGGGCAAGCTCGAGCGGATCATCGGCATCGTCAAGGCGTACACGACCCGCGTCGGCGCCGGTCCGTTCCCGACCGAGCTGTTCGACGAGTCGGGCGAGTTCCTGCGCGCCAACGGCTTCGAGTTCGGCACCACCACCGGCCGCCCGCGCCGCTGTGGCTGGTACGACGCCCCGATCGCCCGCTACACGGCACGCATCAACGGTGTGACCGACTTCGTGCTCACCAAGCTCGACGTCCTGACCGGGCTCGAGACGATCCCGGTGTGCGTCGCGTACGAGGTCGACGGCGTCCGCGTCGACGAGGTCCCGGTCAACCAGTCCGACTTCCACCACGCGAAGCCGGTGTACCAGGAGTTCCCCGGCTGGACCGAGGACATCACCGGAGCCCGCACCTTCGACGACCTGCCGAAGAACGCGCAGGACTACGTCCTGGCGATCGAGGCGATGTCCGGCGCACGGATCTCCGCGATCGGTGTCGGCCCCGGCCGTGACGCCATCGTCGTGCGGCACGACCTGCTCGGCGACGACGAGCGTGCCGACCAGCGCGCCGGCGAGCGCACCGACGCAGCGTGACGATGCGGATCCTGTTCGTCTGCAGCGGCAACATCTGCCGGTCGCCGCTCGGCGCGCAGGTCCTGACGGCACGACTCGGCCCGGACGCCCCCGCGTTCGTGGTCGAGTCGGCCGGCACCATCGCCGACGACGGCGCCGCGATGGACGCCGCCGCGGCCGAGCAGTCCGTCCGGCTCGGGGGCGCCCCCTCGGCGCACCGGTCGCGGTACCTGACGGCCGAGATCGTCGCGAGCGCTGACCTGGTGCTGACCGCGGAGCGATCGCACCGTGCAGCCGCCGTCTCCCTGGCGCCCCGGGCTTCCAAGCGGACCTTCACGATCAAGCAGTTCGCGCGGGTGCTCGCCGGCCTCGAGCCCGGTGACCTGGCCGACGTGACGACCCCGCAGGAACTCGTGGAGCGCGTCGCCCGGCTGCGGGGCACGGTCCCGCCGCCCGCCGACCCGGCCGACGACGACGTGGACGACCCCTACCGTCGCTCGACGGCGACGCATCAGCGCGTGGCCGACGAGGTCGACGTGGCCCTGACGGGCATCGCGGACGCATTGCGCGCCGTGGTCTGACCCCCTGACGGACAGGAGGCCCGGTGTCAGTTGACACCGGGCCTCCCGTTTGTCCCGACTGCTCGTGTCCTGCGAGTGATAACGATTATCAGTTGCATGTAAGGTCGCTGTGGCAGCGCGCAGCGCTGCGTCCCCGCCTCTCAGCAGACCAGGAACCCATGCGTCCACGCTTCCTCATCGGTGCGCTCGCGCTCGCCGTGATCATCCCCGGCACGCTCCTCGTGCGCCCCGCACCGCCCTCGCCCGACCGACCGCTCGCGGACTCCGTCCCCGCCTGGACCGCACACGCCGAGCGCGGCGACCCGGTGACCGCCGACGAGTTGTCCCTCACCGTCCTCCTCGACCCCGTGCACCTCGACCGCGCCCCGGCCGTGGCGACCTGGTTGCGCGGTGCCGGGCTCCACGTCGGCCCCGTCGAGCGCTCGATCGCATCCCTGCCCGTTCGCGGGACGGCCGCGCGCATCGCGGACGCCTTCCACACCTCCTTCGCGCGGTGGGACGTCGCCGGACAGAGCGCCGTGGCACCGGTCCGCGCCCTCGCCGTGCCACGCGGGCTGACCGCCGTCGTCGGCGTGTCCGGAGCCGTTGACTCTGACGCCGTCCGACCGACCGAGACGACCACTGCAGCAGCGGCGGCACCCACCCCGGCACCGGGTGAGACCGTCCCGCGACCGCCGGTCCTGGCCGACGACGGACAGTGCGCCGCATGGTGGGGCGAGCGCCTCACTACGGACTGGCCCGCATCGGTGCCGGTCACGCACCGATCGAACGCGCTGTGCGGGTACCAGCCGGCCCAGTTGCGCGAGGTCCACGACGTGCCGGCCGGGTACACCGGACGCGGCGCGACCATAGCGATCGTCGCCGCCTACGACGACCCCGACGTCGAAGCGAACACGGACACCTACTTCCGGGCGGCGGGCGCCCAGCCGTTCCGCTCGGGGCAGTACCAGCACCACGCTCCGGCGTCGCCGGACACCTCCCGCTGCGGCGGGCCGCAGAGCTGGACAGAGGAGCAGCACCTCGACGTGCAGGCGGTGCACGCGATGGCCCCCGACGCCGACATCGAGTACTGGGGTGCCGACGACTGCAGCACCACCTCGTTGTTCTCGCGGATCCTCGACGTCGTCGAACACGGCAGTGCGGACGTCATCAGCCTGTCGTTCGGGTCCACCGAGGACCTGGACACCGCGGACGACCGGACGCTGCTGAACCGGGTGCTCGTCGAGGCGGGGGCCCGGGGCATCTCGGTGTTCGCGTCCTCTGGCAACGACGGCGACAACAGCGCCGTCGGTGACCACGACTCCGGCCCCGACGTGTCGTCGCCGGCGTCCAGCCCGTACGTGACCGCGGTCGGAGCGACCAGCACCGGGCTCGCCCGTGACGGTTCCGTCGCGGTCGAGGCTGGTTGGGAGACCGAGACCCGCTTCGCGCGCAACGGTGCCCTCATCCCGCCGGGCTTCGCGTACGGCGCCGGCGGCGGCCAGTCCGACGTCTACGGCCGACCGACGTGGCAGCGCCAGCTGCTCGACGAACCGGGGACCGGGCGACTCGTCCCCGACGTCGCGTCGATCGGTGACCCCAACACCGGCTTCGTCGTGTACGGGCCACACAAGGGCGTGACCGGCTACGTCACGCACGGCGGCACGAGTCTGGCGACCCCGATGGTCGCCTCGATGGTCGCCATGGCCAAGGCCGCCACGGGGGTCCGGATCGGGCTCGTCACGCCGATGCTCTACGAGATGCTCGGGACCGACGCCGTCCGCGACGTCCGCCCCGCTTCCGCTGCCACCTGGTCGCCGCGCGGGCCCGATGCCGGAGCGCTGTGGCCCGAGACCCTGTTCCTCTGGGACACCGGTCGGCAGGGACTCCGGTCCGCACCCGGCTGGGACGACGTGACCGGGGTCGGCGTCCCCGCCGGCCGCGCCTTCTTCACCGCGTTCGCCGAGGAGGCCCGCCGATGACCGATCGTCCACGCACCAGTTCCGTCATCGCGCTCGCGGCCTCGGCACTGCTCGGCATCGGCCTCGTGGCGCCCATGCTCGCGCTGCCGGCCAGCGCGGACACCGCGGCCGACGGCGCCACCCTCGCCGCCGCGTCGGGCGTCGAACTGACCGACATCGACGGTGGCACGCTCACCGCACCGACCCCGGCCGTGCGCTGGGACTCGGGCGACCCGACGGTGGCCCGGGTCGACACGACGCAGGACGTCCTGAAGCTCAGCACCACCCGCACGAGCGGTCTGCGCTCGGAGGCCGGCCCGGACGGGGCGACCTCGACGATCGCGAGCGGGGAGTTCACCCTGCGCGATCGTCCCCCCGTCGTGTTCACCGGACTCCGCGCCGCGTGCACTCCCGGCGGCACCCCCGCGGTGTCGTTCGACCGCCTGACCATCGACGGCGACGACGTCACCACCGAGGCCACCGCGACGCCCGGGTGGAGCCGCGACCTGCCGGAGTCCCGTTACGGCGCCACCAAGGTCGTCGTCGGTAGCACCACGACGGCCGCCGACGGCACCACGACGACGGTCGCGCTCCGCATCGACGCCGAAGCCGGTGCCTCCGAGATCTGGCGCGTCCGTGCCGGATCGGTCTCCTGCGCGGCGGGTGACCGCTGGCCGGCACCCACCCCGACGCCGACGCCGACGCCCACCCCGACCCCGGCTCCGACGCCTGATCCCGCGCCGCAGCCGACCCCGGCCCACGGCGACGCCCTGGCCACCCGGAGCGTCAGCGGTGTGCAGGTGACTGCCCCGGACGGAACCGTGCTCATCGACGGGCAGCCCACGGTGACCGGCGTCGCGAAGCGCACCGCCGACCGGGTCGACGCTGCCGACGGTTCCCCGTCGACCGCACGTGGGGTCACCGTCTCGACTGCGGCGGACGGTACTTCGGACGTGCACCTCGACTCGTTCGAGCAGATCCCCGACCGGGCCTCGGACCCGGTCGCGGAGTACCGCTGGCCAGCGCTGCGCGTGTACGGCCTCGACGCCCACCTCACGCCGGAGGGGACGATGACCGTGGACTTCGCGAACGAGTCGAACGCGGTGTTCGTCAACGGGGTGTGGATCAACACCGCCACCGACCTGTACACCGGCGTCGACGCTGACGGCAAGGAGCGGGTCAGCGTGGCCTTCGGGGAGCGCACGGTGCACGCGGACGGCAGCACGACCCTGACCGCGCTGCACTACCGCGACCTGACGGGGGCGCACCCCGACGTGCGGCTCGGCGCCGTCACGATCCCGGCGAGGGCGAGCAGCCCGACGGACGCTCGGGTCACCGCCGCCTTCGGGGTGGGCGTCCGGGGGACGGACGGTACGGCGCTGGTCGCCCCGCAGCCGCGGATCACCAGTGCCGGGGAACACCGTTCCGCCGCCCGCATCGACGCGACCGCCGGCTACCCCGCCCGGGCAACCGACGTCACGGCGGCGATCGGGGACGACGGCGACACCGCGACCATTTCGGTCGGGCACTTCGAGCAGATCCCGGACGAGGCCACCGACCCCGTCGCCGCCTACCGCTGGCCGGCACTCCGCGTGAACGGGTTGCACGCCGAGGTGACGGCGGCCGGCACGATGACGGTCTCCTTCGACGACGAGTCGAACGCCGTGTTCGTCAACGGGGTGTGGATCAACACCGCCACCGACCTGTACACGGGGCTCGCCCCGGACGGGACCGAACGGGTCCGCGTCCACATCGGCGAACGGACCGAGAACCCGGACGGGACCGTCACGCTCACGGCGCTCCGCTACGAGGACCTGACCGGGACGCACCCCGACGTGCTGCTCGGCCAGGTGACGTTGGCGGCGGCGCAGCCCGCCCCGGACCCGACCCCGGGAGGGGGCGGCACCACGCCGACACCGGAGCCGCACGACCCGGCCATCGCACGCTGGCACGCCTTCGCGCTCCGGGCATCCGGACCGAGCGACGTCCCGGCACAACCCGTCGCTGCGCCCGCCGCCGACGGCACCACCGTGACCGAGCGGGCGGACGAGGCCGGGGACGGCGCCACCGGACAGCTGCGTGTCGACGGGGTCACGGTGCGGTCGGCGAGTGACCGCGGCGAGGTCCGACTCGAACGGGTCGTCCTCTACCCGGGCACGAGCATCGCCGGCGAGCTCCGTGACGTCCGTGTCCGGGTGACCCACGGCGGTGCCACCGTGACGACCGCGGGTGGGCAGATCGCGGGCACCACCATCCCGGCGGGCACGATCCGGGCGAACACCCGGATCGCCCTGCCCGGCGGGCTGGGGAAGGTCGTGCTCAACGAGCAGCGGACCCGCGGGCGGGACCGGACCGTCACCGCGCTGCACCTGAGCGACCCCGCCGGGTTGGCAGCCGACGTGTCGGCAGCGGTGGTCACCACGGCAAAGGTCGATCCGCCCGCGAACGGCGGGAATGGCGGGCAGGGCGGCGGCAGCGCAGCCGGAGGCCCGGGCAACGAAGCGGCTCCCGGTGCCCTGACGCCGGACGGCACGAGCCCGGCCGGTACGAGCGGTACGAACGGCATCGGGACGGGCAGCGGAGACCTCGCGTTCACCGGTGCCTCGCTCCTGCCGGGCCTCATCGCGGCGGTGCTCCTGTTCGGTGCGGGTACCGCGATGGTGGCGCTGCGGCGTCGACGGCGCGTGCGCTGACCGCAGGCCCGCGGGATCGCGGGACGTCAGGCCCGGTGCCGGTCGGCACCGGGCCTGACGTCCGCCGCGTGGGGGAGGCCCGCGCGACCGCCACGTGCGAGGATGACTCATGCCCGTCGTCGAGTCCCGCTGCGTCGTCCCGGTCGAGCCCGACGTGGCCTTCGCCGTCTCGCAGACACAGGGGGCGATCCGGAAGCGTTGGGACCCCTTCATCCGCCGCCAGCACCTGATGGACGGGGCCACCGTGCCGGCGAAGGGCGTCCGGACGTACACGGTGCAGCGGTTCGGGCTGGCGATGGAGAGCGAGTACGTCTCGTACCACCCGCCGTCGAACGTGGGGATGAAGATGACGAAGGGCTCGTGGTTCTTCGAGCGCATGGGCGGGGGCTGGCGCTTCACGGCGGCCGAGGGGCAGCCCGGACACACGCTCGCGGTCTGGCGCTACAACTTCACGTGCCGGCCGAAGTGGCTCGCGCCGATCGCCGAGCGAATCGGCGTGCTGGTGCTGCAGCGGGACATCGACCGGCGCATCCTGGGGTTCGCCCGCGGCTGCGAGGACCCCGTCGTCCTGGCCCACGTGGCCGCACAGCGCGCCGCTTGAACGGACCCGCGAGACGCCGGCGTCGTGCGGGCGAGTCGGTTCGGAAGACGACGGCGTGTTGCGAAGACGCCGCCGAACGCTCGAGACGCCTCCGGATTCGGCGGCGTCTCGCGCATCAGGGGGCGTCGGACGAAGACGACGGCGTGTTCAGGAGCGCCGGACACGACCACGAGCACGAACACGAACACGAACACGAACACGACCACGACCACGACCACGAGCACGAGCACGAGCCCGGACATGACCACGAGCACTTGCATCCTTCGATGGAACTCCCGCAGGTGCGTCCCGAAGCCGGTCGTCCCCGGGCGTGATGATTCCTAGCGTCGTCTGCATGACGAACACCACCCAAGTCCGGCCTCCCGCCGGCACCGCAGCCCGCGACCGAGGGGGTGTCCGCGGCCTCATCGCCCGGCACCCGCTCGTGTCCTTCTTCACCATGGCACTCGGCCTGAGCTGGCTCGCGTGGGTGCCGTACATCCTGTCCCCGCACGGCATGGGTGTGTGGGACATCCACTTCCCCGAGGTCCTGGGCAGCGGTCAGTTCACGGGCGTCCTGCCCGGTGCGCTCCTCGGCCCGTTGGGCAGCGCGTTCATCGTCACGGCGGTCGCCGACGGTCGCGCGGGCCTGCGCCGCTGGGTGGGGCGACTGTTCCGCTGGCGGGTCGCCTGGTACTGGTACGCGCTGGCGCTCGTCGTCGTGCCGGCCCTGATCGTCGTGTCCGCGCTGCCGTTCGCCGGTGGTGACGTGCGGGCTCCCTCGGCCCTGGCCTTCGCCATGCTCGTGCCCGGACTGATCATCCAGCTGTTCTCGACCGGTCTGAGTGAAGAGCCCGGCTGGCGCGACTTCGCCCTGCCCCGCCTGCAGCACCGTTTCGGGGGCCTGGGTGCGGCGGCGATCCTCGGTCCGATCTGGGCGCTCTGGCACATGCCGCTGTACCTCAGCGACTGGGGCGGGTGGCCGAACGCGCACTGGAGCGAGCCCGTCGTGTTCGCCCTGTTCACCATCACCTTCAACGTGGTGATGATCCAGGTGTTCAACAAGACCCGCGAGAGCCTGCCCCTGGCCCTGCTGCTGCACGTCGGTGTGAACAACACGATCTCGACCCTGTTCCCTGAGATGTACCCGAGCATGACCGCCGGCACGCTGATGATCGGCCTGACGATCACGTCGACGATCGCCGCCGTGGTGCTGCTCGTCGCGACCCGTGGCCACCTGGGCTACGACCCCGCCCGACGCGCCCTGCCCCTCGACGCACCGGTCCCCACCCGCGCCCGCCTCGTAGGATCCAACGATGGCACCCGCTGAGCACGACGCGCTGCGCGCACCGGATGAGCCGGCCGCGCAGCCGGCCCAGCCGGCCAAGCCGGCCAAGCCCGCGCAGCCAGCCCAGCCGGCCCAGCCCACGCAGCCCGCCCAGCCCGCGCAGTCGCCCCGACCCGCCCAGCGCGCCGGCCGCGTCGACGTCCTCGTCGCCCTCGGCACGGCCGTCGTCGCCCTCGGGCTGCTGCTCGGCCTGCCGCCCCTGGACAGCCTGGAACCGGACGGCCCCGCCCTGGCGCTGGGGGTCCCCGCAGTGTTCTCGGCCGCTTGGACCGTCCTGGCCCTCGGCCTGCTGGCCCAGTCCGCCGCCCTGCTCGCCGCCCGCCGGGCACCCCGCACCGCGCTGATCGTGGTCGCTGCACTCCCGGTGCTCGTCGCCGCGCTCGCCCCGCAGTCGTCCGACCTGTTCGGTCTGACCGCCCTGCCGGTGCTCGTCGGCGTCGTCGTCGCCGCACTCCGCGTGGCGCTGGCTCACCTCTGGCCGACACTCGTGGTCGCTGCTGCCCTGGTGGCAGCCGGCAACGTGGTGCTCGCGCTCGCCGGTGACGCCACGACCGCCGGTGACGCCACGACCGCCGTGTCCGGCTCGCTCGGGCAGGGCGTGCTGCAGGCGATCGGCGCGGTCGGCCTGCCCCTGCTGGTCACCCTGCTCGTGCAGTCCCGCCGCGAGGTCCGCGTCGCCCGCACGGCCGAGGCCAGCGCCGTGGACCGTGAGCAGGACGCCCTGGTCGACGCTGCCGTGTCCCGTGAGCGTGCCGCGATGGCCCGTGAACTCCACGACATCGCCGCGCACCACCTGTCCGGGATCGCACTGATGGCAGCGGTCATCGACCGGCAGATCGACGCGGACCCGGAGCGTGCCCACGAGGGTGCCCGCCAGGTGCGGGAGCAGAGCACCGCCGTGCTCGAGGACCTCCGCCGCCTGGTCGGCCTGCTCCGCGACGACGCCCCCGCCGAGCGTGCGGTCGAGACGGTCGCCGGGATCGTCGACCTGGCCGAACGAGCCCGGTTCCGCAGCGACGTCCGGCTCGACGTGCTGCCGGGTGACCGGCCGCTCGCTGACGGCGTCGGCCCGCTCGCGCAGCTCGCCGCCTACCGCACCGTCCAGGAGGCACTGGCCAACGCCGCCCTGCACGCCCCGTCCGCCCCGTGCACCGTCACCATCGACGACCGCGACGCGACCCGGGTGGTGATCCGGGTGGAGAACGCACCGGCCACCGTGCCGGCAGCGGGGACCTCTCCCTCGGGCGGCAACGGCCTGCGGGGGATGCGCGAGCGGGCGGACCTGGTCGGGGCGCGCCTCCAGGCCGGCCCGACCGCGACCGGCGGATGGCTGGTGGAGCTGGCGCTCGGCCGGGAGGCACCTGCCGCACCCACGCAGGCCGCCGGCGGCGCCGGGGTGGTCGCGTGATCCGCGTGCTGGTCGCGGACGACCAGCCCCTGGTCCGCGCCGGGGTGTCCGCGCTGCTCGGCGCGGAGCCGGACATCGAGGTGGTCGGCGTGGCCGCCGACGGCGGCGAGGCGCTCGCGCTGGCGCGCGAGACGCGACCCGACGTCGCCTGCCTGGACATCCGGATGCCGGTGATGAACGGCATCGAACTCGCGCGGATCTTCTGCGCACCGGACGCCGATCCGGCGATCCCGGCGCTCATGCTGACGACGTTCGACCTGGACGACTACGTGTTCGGGGCGCTCGAGGCCGGTGCCTCGGGCTTCCTGCTCAAGGACGCCGAGCCGGACACCATCGTCGACGCCGTGCGGCAGGTCGCCGCCGGCAACGGCACCCTCGACCAGGCCCTGACCCGGCGGGTGCTGCGGGAGTTCGTGTCACGGCGGAGCCTGCAGCCGGTGTCCGGCGACCGGGCCGACGGCGTGCTGACCGCCCGCGAGCGCGAGGTCCTGCTGCTGCTGGCGCAGGGGATGTCGAACGAGGAGATCGCGGTGGCGCTCGTGCTCGAGGTGTCGACCGTCAAGTCGCACCTGGCGCGGATGCTGCCGAAGCTCGGCGTGCGGTCGCGGTTGCAAGCCGTGGTGTGGGCGTACCAGAACCGGATCGTGACGGTGCCGGAGCAGCCGTAGTCGACCCGGTGTCAGCCGGCTGCTGCGTCAGGCTGCAGGATGCGGTGTCAGCCGGCGGGCTGCGGCTCGGCGGCGCCGGGGACGACGAGTCGCCAGACGGCGGCGTCCCCGGCGCCGCCGGCGTCCCCGTCGTCGTCGGCGGGGGAGAGGTACAGGCGGAAGGTGCCCTCGTCGGCGAGGGGGTCCCCTTCGAGGTACTCGACCGGTTCGCCGCTCGTCTCGCACTGGTCCGAGGTGCTGATCACCTGGATCGTGTCGCCCGGCTTCGGACCCGAGGCGTCCTCGTCGCCCTTCGGGACGTCGGTGACCGTCGCCTCGTACACGTCGTAGATCCCCTGGAGCTCGACCGTCCGGTCGGTCTTGGTGACGTCGGCGTCGACGACCAGGTCGGCGGCGTCGCGGCGCTCGGCCGAGGTCTTCAGCGGGACGTAGTCGGCGCAGAAACCGGACTGCAGCGGCCCGGCCTGCGTGCTCGGACCCGTGGGGCCGGCGTCGTCGTCGCCGCTCGTCTCGGCGGCGCAGCCGGCCAGGGTGCCGCCGAGCAACACGACGAGTGCCACGACCGGTGCGATCCGTCCCCACTGCATGGGCCGAGTATGACCCACGCGACCCGTCGAGACCAGGGCGTTCGGCCCCTGTCCGGGGAACGCACGTTCCCGTTCGGGGGACTGGTCGCAGCGGCCACGGGCTGGTGCAGTGTCTGGATGCACATCGAGCCGCCGCTGGTGACCAGCCCCGATGACCCCTCCCTGCGGGGCGAGGCCATCATCGGGATGATCACGGCGCTGCGGTCCCGCCCCCTGCACGAGGTGACCCCCGGGGTCGTCGCAGCGGCGGCCGGGGTGGACCTCGATGTCGTGGCACGTTTCCTGACGGCGACGCTGAACATCGCGGCGTCGCCCGAGCACCCGCTCGCGCCGATGCTGCACGCCCGGTGGCGACGGTTCCACGCCTTCGTGCAGCACGCACTGGAGCGGGACGTGCTGCTCGGGCGTGAGCCGGGCACGATGGAGCCGGCTCGCGGCTCGGAGCAGCTGCTCGCGACCTACGAGGGGCTGCAGCTGCAGTCCATGGTGCGGCCGGAGATGGACCTGCTCGAGGCCTTCGACCGCGCCGTGACGCGCCTGCGCGAGGGCTGGTCCCGCGCGTACGTGCCGCCTGTCTGGGAGCTCGACCTGGTCCACTGACCCGCCCGGTGGCCCGACGGGTCACCCCACAGACCGAGGACGCTAGGGCGTCCGAGGGCAGACGCACCGTCTGCACGCGTCGCCGCACGATTCGGGTTCGAGCGGCGGCGCGTACCAATCCGGCCCGCGGCCCGCGGCCCGTCTCACGCGTCCCGCGGACCCGCCGTCAGTCGGCGTGCAGCGCGAGCGGTCGCGCCGCGTCCACCTGGACCGGCTGCCGACGGATCGCGATCACCGTCACGTCGTCGTCGTGCGGCACCTCGTCGGCGCGGGCCGACAGGGCGAGCACGACCGCGTGCGGGTCACGTCCGGCGCGCGCGATCTCGGCCACCGCCTCGATGGTCTCCTCGAGCCCCTCGTACAGGTCGAGCACGCCGTCGCTGAACGAGACGAGCAGATCGCCCGGCTCCAGGGTGCTCTCAGCCGTCACCCACTCCTCGCGGATGCCGAGCCCGAGCGGCATGTCGCCGGACCGGAGTCGGTCGACGTGCCCGTCGGCCCGCAGCACGAAGCTCAGCCCGTGCCCGGCGTCGGACCACCGGAGGGTGCCGTCATCGGAGATCCGGGCGTGGAACAGCGTGGTGAAGGCCAGGTCGGGCCCGATGCCCTCGGCGCTCAGGCCGTCGGACGCCCGCTTCAGCGCCTCGGCCGGGTCGTCGACCGTCCGGGCGCTCCGGAGCGTCGACCGGACCGCTGCGGCGATCAGGCCGGCACCGACGCCCTTGCCCATGACGTCGCCGAGACTCACCGCCACGCCGCTGTTGGTCGGGTACCAGTCGAAGAAGTCCCCGCCGACGCTCCGGGCGGGCAGGCAGGCACCGGCGACGACGACGTCCTCGGTGATGCGGCCCGTCGTCGTCGGGAGCAGGGAACGCTGCACCGCGGCTGCCCGGTCGATCTCGGCACGGACCTTGCCCTCGCGTGCTTCGGCGGACCGCAGGCTGCGTCGGGCCCGGCGGGAGAGCTCGTGCACGACGACGGCGACGGTGCCGAACACGACGACGAGGATGCCCAGACGGACGAGTTCACTCGGGCCGGGCGCGTCGGACGGGGTCAGGACGTAGGGCGCGAGGATCACGAGCACGATGCCCGCGATCGCGAAGAGCACGGTGCGACGGCCCTCGAGCGACGCCCACCAGACCACGGGGAGCACCACGATCGCCGTGAACAGCGACGAGCCGGAACCCGTCCCGGTGCGCAGCAGCGCGATCGTCACGAAGTCGACGGTGAGCAGGACCGGCACCAGCCAGGCGGCGCCGTGCACGAGCGCGGGGACGGCGCTCATCAGGGTCGCGACCACCGTGCACACCAGACTCGCCGCGAACAGGTGGTGGGCCGTGATCGGCAACGACGGCATCACGATGCTGAGCAGCGCAGACAGCGCCAACAGGCCGCTGATCGGAGCCTGACGGACGAGGGGGTTGTCGACGATGCTGGTTGGGCGAGTCATGCTCAGTGCAGGTTAGTGCTCCGCGACGGCCGACGACCGGTGCTGACCCCTTCTGGGGACGCCAGCGTGGCCGATCAGCGCGGCCAGGTCGCGACGACCGCGACCGCGTTGAAGAGCACGTGCGCCAGGATCGCACCGCCGATGCGGTCGGTCATCGCCACGAGCGTGCCGGTGAGGACGCCGAGCAGGAACGTCGTCACGAACACCTGGAACCCGCCGAGCGTCGTGCCGCCGGCTCCGAGCAGCAGGTGGAGCAGCGCGAACAGGAGCGCCGTGACCAGCACCGCGAGGAACCGGGTGCGGGGCGTGAGCTCGGCGGCCAGTCGGCGCTGGAACAGCCCGCGGAACACCACTTCCTCGAGCACCGGGCTGACGACGACGATGCCAATCGCCGACACGAGCAGCAGCCCGACGTCCGGCGTGCCGAGGGTCGGTGCGGGGACCAGGCCGGTCGTCCCCGTGAACGACAGGGACAGGAACACGTCCACCACGCGGCAGATGATCACGATGCCGATCGCGAAGACCACGATCCCCAGGTCGAGCCGCAGCCGTGACAGCATCGCCGGCAACGGGGTCCGACGGAGCGCCACGGCGGCGGCGATGACGAGCGGCACCCACACGGCGGCGTCCGCGGCGAGCACCTGCAGGACCGGCGACGGGATGCCCCCAGTCCGGGTGACCTGTCCGACGATCCGGGTCAGGATCACGGCGACGCCGAGCGCGACGAGGATGACGATGAGGTCCCGCTGCCGCCGCACGCTCGGCGTGGTCGCGGTCTGGGCCGGCTCGGAACGCATGGGGCCACCGTAGAGGACACCGCGCGCCGGATGGCGACTTCCCCCGGGCAGGACTCGTTCCTGTGGCACTATTTGTATGCCGTGTGCTGGGAGTACCCCGGTGCGCCTGTGTCGGGACCACGGGGACGGCCATGATCGGGGAAGGCAAAGGCGTGGAACTCCGCGACTACATCACGGTGCTCCGCAAGGGATGGGTACTGATCGTCGTACTCGCCCTGGTGGGAGTGGCCGCAGCCGCAGGGTTCTCCCTGCTGAAGAAGCCGGTCTACTCGGCATCGGCGCAGGTCTTCGTCTCCACCGAGACGTCGGGCAGCGCCAGTGACCTGGCGCAGGGCAACACGTTCACCCAGCAGCGGGTGCTGACGTACTCCAACCTGGTGTCGACGCCGATCGTGCTGCTGCCGGTGATCTCGTCGCTCAAGCTCGACATGAACGCCGACCAGCTCGCGACGATGGTGTCGGCGACGGCGCCGACGAGCACCACCCTCATCGCCATCTCGGTCGAGGGCACCGACCCGGTGCAGGCCGCGAACATCGCGAACGCGACCTCGCAGAGCCTGACCAACGTCGTGCAGGACATCGAGGCCACCGACGCGAGCGGCAAGAGCACCGTCAAGCTCACCCGCGTCAAGCAGGCCGACGTGCCGAGCACGCCGGTCAGCCCGAACGTGCCCGTCAACGTCGCGCTCGGGCTGCTCGTCGGGCTCGCACTGGGCATCGGCATCTCCATCCTGCGCGAGACCCTGGACAACCGGATCCGCACCGAACTCGACGTCGAGAAGATCAGCGACAAGCCGGTCGTCGGCGGGATCGCCTTCGACGCCAAGGCGGCCGAACGCCCGCTCATCGTGCAGGTCGATCCGCGCAGCCCCCGCGCCGAGTCGTTCCGCACGCTCCGCACGAACCTGCAGTTCCTGGACATCGGCACCGGTGCCCGCACCTTCGTCATGACGTCGTCGATGCAGTCCGAGGGCAAGAGCACCACCGTCGCGAACCTGGCGATCGCCCTGGACAGCGCCGGGTTCCGCGTCATCCTGATCGACGCCGACCTGCGCCGCCCCCGCGTCGCCGAGTACATGGACGTCGAGAGCAACGCCGGGCTGACCGACGTGCTGATCGGTCGCGCCGACCTGGAGGACGTCGCC
Organism: Curtobacterium poinsettiae; assembly: GCF_047226435.1. NCBI lineage: Bacteria > Bacillati > Actinomycetota > Actinomycetes > Micrococcales > Microbacteriaceae > Curtobacterium > Curtobacterium poinsettiae. The sequence goes on from NZ_CP178434.1 coordinate 549,122, forward strand.
CACCCCTGGGGCCGCGGCAAGCTCGTCGTCCTGCCCGCCGGCCAGATCCCGCCGAACCCGTCCGAGCTGCTCGGCTCGCGGGCGATGCAGGACCTGATCGACCTGCTCGAGCAGCAGTTCGACTACGTCCTGTTCGACGCCCCGCCGCTGCTGCCGGTCACCGACGCCGCGATCCTGGCCAAGAAGGCGTCCGGTGCGATCATCGCCGTCGCCTCCGGGCAGACCCTGAAGGGCCAGCTCGCCGCTGCCGTCGCTTCGCTCGCGAACGTCGGCGCACCGATCTCCGGGTTCGTCCTGACGAAGATGCCGCTGAAGGGCCCGGGCGCCTACGGCCACGGCCGGTACGGCTACGGGTACAGCTACGGCCACGACGAGGACGACAACACCGTGACCACGTCGACGCACCCGCCGAAGCGTGCCAGCAAGAAGCTCGGCGTGCTCCGCCGCGCCGGACGCTGAGCGGAGCGGCGGACGATGAAGAATCGCCGGGGGACCCGGGGCCTCGGTCGTGCGCTGCCGAAGACCACCCTGATCGTGGTGGCCGTCGTGGTGGTGGCGCTGATCATCATCGACGTCGTGCTCGTCTCGCTCGCCCTGGGCCGCACCGCGCCCGAACAGAACGGACCCGCCGGTCCGATCCCGACCTTCACACGGATGCCGCACGCGAGCGAGTCCCCGCGGGCCAGCGCGACCGCTGACGCGGACGCCGCAGGGACCAAGCAACAGGGCCGGCGCCTGTTGGCAGCCGTCGACGGCCAGGAGGCATGGCGCGCGTCCGGCGGATCGTGCGGCGGCCCGCGGCCGGTGCTGGAACACTCCGTGGACGGCGGGGCGACGTGGGTCAAGGTGGGACTCGGGACGGATGTCGGATCGCTCATGGCGATCCGGGCCTCCAGTGCGGAGCTCTCGATCCTGGCGGGCGTCGGCGACGACTGCACCGCGACCGCGCGGACCAGCACCGACGCCGGTGTGACGTGGGCAGCCGGTGCGCCCGGCGCCGCCGGCGCCGGCATCAGCACCGACGGCGTCGTGCTCGCGAGCGGGACCGTCCAGGCGCCCTGCGCAGACCCCATCGACGCGTTCCAGGGCGACAAGACCTCGGTCGTCATCTGCGACGGCCAGCTCGAGTGGCGGACCGGCGAGGCAGCGTGGGTCGACGTGCCGCTGGGCGGCGTGCGCTCGGTCGGCGTCGACGGCGGGGAGTACACGCTCGCCCGTGTCGGCGCAGCGTCGTGCGACGGCGTGCAGATCGAGACCATGTCCGCTTCCGACGTGACGCCGTCGTCGTCCACCACGCCGATCGGCTGCGCCGACGGAGCCGACACCGACAACACCGTCACCATCGACCGCGCCGGGCAGGACGTGTGGCTGTGGGACGGCACGACCGTCCGGGTCTCGTCGGACGGTGGCGCGACGTGGTGACCGGACGGCGACCGTGACAGCGGACGCACTGCGCGCACCGCGACCGATCGGCGCGACGGACGAGTGGAGCCGGAGCTACTCACGCCGTGTGCTCTTCACCGACCTGCTGGCCCTGATCTGGGTCGTGTTCGGTGTGCAGATCGCCTGGCTCGGGCTGAAGTCGAACCTGGCGACGAACACCGCCGACCTGCGGCTGAGCTACTTCTCGATCTCCATCGTCGTGATCGTCGTGTGGATGAGCGCGCTCGCCCTGTACGACACCCGCGGCGCACGCGTCATCGGCGTGGGGAGCACCGAGTACCGGCTCGTCGCGGACTCCAGCGTCCGGGTGTTCGGCCTGCTCGCGATCGCAGCGTTCCTGCTGCACGTCGACCTGGCCCGCGGGTACGTGCTCATCGCGTTCCCCATCGGGATCCTCGTCCTGCTGCTCTCCCGGTGGATCTGGCGGCAGTGGCTGGTCGCCCAGCGCCAACACGGTGCCTACTCGGCGACGGTACTGCTCGTCGGCTCCCCGGCCAGCGTGCTGCACATCGGGCGCGAGCTCGCGCGTTCCCCCGAAGCCGGCTACCGCGTGGTCGGCGCCGTCGTGTCGACGAACCACCGCGGCCTGCTGGCGGGTTCGAGCATCCAGAGCCACGGCGGCTTCGACGACGTCGGCTCCGCGCTGCGTGAGACCGGCGCCGACACCGTCGTGATCACGAGCTCCGACGACCTGCCGCCGGAGCGCGTCCGCGAGCTCAGCTGGTCGCTCGAGCCGGGGCGGCAGCACCTGGTCGTCGCGCCGAGCCTGACCGACATCGGCGGCCCGCGCATCCACACCCGACCGGTGCAGGGCCTGCCGCTCATCCACGTCGAGACGCCGACGTACTCGGGGCGCAAGCTCTACACGAAGCGCGCCTTCGACCTGATCGGCGCAGCGCTGCTCGTCGTCGTCCTGTCGCCGCTGCTGCTCGTGCTCGCCGTGCTGGTGAAGACGACCTCGACCGGTCCGGTCTTCTTCCACCAGGAGCGCGTCGGCCTGAACGGCAGCACCTTCCGGATGATCAAGTTCCGTTCGATGGTCGTCGACGCCGAGGAACGGCTGCAGGAGCTCAGCGCACTCGACCGGGCCGAGGGGAACGACGTCCTGTTCAAGATGCGGAACGACCCCCGCGTCACCCGGGTCGGCGGGTTCATGCGCCGCTACAGCCTGGACGAGGTGCCGCAGCTGTTCAACGTCCTGGCCGGCAGCATGTCCCTGGTCGGGCCCCGACCGCCGCTGGCGCGCGAGGTCGCCCGCTACGACACACACGTCCACCGTCGGTTCCTCGTCAAGCCCGGCATGACCGGCCTGTGGCAGGTGAGCGGCCGGTCCGACCTGTCGTGGGAGGATTCGGTGCGGCTCGATCTGTACTACGTGGAGAACTGGTCGATCGTGGCAGACCTCCTCATCCTCTGGAAGACCTTTAAGGCAATCGCCAACAGCCGGGGTGCGTACTAGATGGTTGATCACAGCGACGCCCAGTCCGACGGTGAGAACAAGGCCAACCCCCGCGACAACCTGCTGGCCCTTCCCACGGTGCTCGTCGCGGGCGTGCCACTGGTCGCGGTGCTCGGATCGACGATCGTCGACGAACTGAGGCTCATCGCCGACCACCTGGACGACGTGGGGGTGCCGGTGCACTTCGTCAACGCCTACACCGTGTCGTTGACCGCTGATGAGCGCTACTTGCGTTTGTTCCAGTCGGACGGGCTGAACATCGCCGACGGGACGCCTCTCGCTTGGATCGCCCGTCGCGCGGGTGGCCAGGTGGCCCACCTGCGGGGTCCAGACGCATTCCGCGAGCTGCTCTCGTCGGACCCGTCCCACGGCATCCGTCATTTCCTCCTCGGCGGAAGCAACGCCTCACTTGCCCGTCTCGAACAGGCAATCGCGCGGGACTACCCCGATGCAGTGGTGGCGGGATCATTCAGTCCGCCCTTCACCGACTTCGAACCGAGCGATCGAGAACTGATCGACTCGTTGATTCGGGACTCGGGAGCGAACATGCTGTGGGTGGGTATCGGGACGCCCAAACAGGACTACGAGGTCCAGCGACTCGCTGAGCGGCACCCCGCAGTCGTGTTGGCGGTGGGAGCTGCCTTCAATTTCGTGTCTGGAGACGTGGTCGAAGCCCCGAAACTTTGGCGTCGGACGGGCCTGGAATGGTTGTACCGACTCTCCCGTGAGCCACGACGCCTCTGGCGACGGTACTTGCTCGGCAACGTGAAGTTCCTGCTCCTCGCGCTTCGGAGACAACATGGCTGAGGCAGGCGCGGACGTCGTCGTGATCAGCCAGCTTCCCCCGCCGGTGCACGGATCGACGATCATGACGAGGACGTTCCTGGACGCGATTTCTCGTTCCGGGCTGCGGGCGGTCCTCGTGGATCGACGATTCAGCAAGTCGGTCGACGAGATCGGCGGAACCAGCCTCAAGAAGGTCCTCAGCGCTTTCTCGCTCCTGCTCCGACTCGGGAACGCACTCCGACGCAACAGACGCGCGGTGGTGGTCTTCTTCACAACGAACCGGCCGCCGTCGTTCTGGGTCGACGTGATCATGAGCGCAGTACTCCAAGTGCTGCGGCGTCCCTACATCGCCTACGTGCACACATCGGGGTACCGCGAGCTTGCTGATCGAGGCGCAATGCAACGCCGCGGGGTCGCTCTTCTCCTCGGTGGCGCTACCTCCGTGGTCGTTCTCGGAGAGTCGATGGTCGCAGACGTCCGGCGATTCAACGACTCGCTCATCACGATCCCCAACGCTGTGTCGGCAAAGGAGCGGAAGCCCGCATCTGGCTCCGACGCATCGCCGATCGTCTTTTTGTCGAATCTCATCCCCGGCAAGGGTGCTGAGGACTTCATGCGCATCGCGAACCGGTGCCTCGCCAGCACGCCGGGATCGCGCGCCGTCGTGATCGGGCGCGCGTCGTCGGAGGAGTACCTCGATGGTCTCCGCGCGCTCCTTGCCCCGCACGTTCGCGATCGAGTGAACTTCACGGGTGCTCTGTTCGATGAGGAGCGCGACGATGTGCTCTCGACGGCAGCCGTGCTCGTCTTCCCCAGCACCTACCGCTACGAGGCACAACCCTTGACGGTGTTGGAAGCGATGCGGTTGGGCGTCCCTGTCGTGGCTTACGACGTCGGCGGCCTCGGTGACGTCATCGAAGACAACGAGAACGGATTCCTCGTCGCCTCGGGGGACTGGGAGGCAGCGTCCGATCGTTGTCGGGAGATCCTGTCGTCAGAGCGTGATCGCGAACGCCTTGCAGCCGGAGCGCTCGCAACCTCGCGTGAGGGCTTCGGACTCACTCGCTACAGCGCCGCTTGGGCCAAGGTCCTCAAGGCAGGTGTGTGAGGTGACAGGTCGACGGTTCGCAATCGTTCAGGAGTACGTTCCGGCGTACCGCGCGCCACTCTTCGACAAGTTGGCGGAAGCGCTGTCTGCGGAGGGTGATGAGCTCACCGTCTTCGCGGGAGAACCATCGGGCACGCTCGCACAACGACGAGATGCCGTTCGGGACCGCCCGTGGTTGCGCAAGATCCGGCAGCGAGAGGTACGTTTGCTCGGAAAGCGACTGACTTTCCGAGCCTTGCCTCGCGACGTCTGGCGAGCAGACCTCATCGTTGTGGAACAAGCTCGACGGAATCTCGACGTCCCGCTGCTGCTGCTCTGGCCCCGCATGGCGCGGAAGACAGCGCTGTGGGGTCACGGTCCCGACGTCGTGAAGGTACCGTCCCGCCTCGAACGCCTGTACAGCCGCCTGATAACGCGGAAGGCCGCCTGGTTCTTCGCGTACACGCCATCAGGTGCCGAGTGGGCAGCCGGGATCGGTCGAGATCCAAGGCGGACCACGACCCTGTACAACAGCATCGACGTGGGGCAGTTGCAGGAGGACCTCCGATCCGTCATGACGACGACGTCTGAGCACCAGGTGTGCTTCATCGGCGGCCTCGACGTCAGCAAGAAGATAAGCGAGCTGATAGCGATCGGTGAGGCTGCGCACCGTGCGGACCCCGCCTTCCGCCTGGCGGTCGGGGGCGACGGACGGCTTCGAAGTGTGGTCCAGTCCGCCGCTGACCGGCTTCCGTGGCTCGACTACCGCGGCGCTGTTTCCGGGCGGGCGAAAGCGGCCATGCTCCGCGAAAGCGAGTTGCTCCTGCTTCCGGGTCGAGTCGGCTTGGCAGCCATCGACAGCCTCGCAGCAGGCCGACCGATCGTCACACTCGCTTCTTCACTGCACGGACCGGAGTTCGGCTACCTCGAGCCCGGCCGGACCTGCGTCGTGTCTGATGGTATCGAGGCCGCCGCCCGGTCGGTCGTGATGCTCCTTCGCGATCCGCAGACGCTCGCGACGATGCAAGACAGCTGCCGCCGGGCGTCTCAGAAGTACTCCATCGAGAACATGGCGCAGTATTTCCACAGCGGTCTTAAGGAAGCGGTCAAGGACGACGATGAGTAAGTTGCACGTGATCGTGGCCAGCCACAACCGCGCTGAGACCACCGGAACCGCGTTGCGTTCGCTCCACGAAGCAGCTTCCGGTGCGGGCATCGAGTACGACGTCACGTTGTTCGACGACGGCTCATCAGATGACACCATCGCACAGGCCAACGCTGCCGTGGACCTGCTGATGGTGCTGCAAGGTGACGGTTCGGCCTTCTGGGCGTTGTCCATGGCCACTGCTGAGGCAGCGGTGCTGGCACGGAACGACGTCCAGGACGACGACTGGTTGCTGTGGTTCAACGACGATGTCCAGCTCGAGCGCTTCGGGTTCCGTGCCCTTTTCGAAGCGGGATCTCGTCTGCCGGGGGGAATCCTGATCGGGAGTACCGTCGACCCAGTTTCGGGCGAGCTGACGTACGGAGGCCTCCGCCGGGCGGGAATCCACCCGCTCTCGTTCGCTCTCGTCGAGCCGCCAGAACGCGTCGAGGAGGCGGTGCGAGTCGACGCGTTCAACGGCAATGTCGTGCTCCTACAGGTCGATGTCGCTCGGGTGGTCGGACCGATCGACGGAGGGTTCAGCCACGCGTACGCGGATGTGGACTACGGGATGCGGGCGACTTCGAGGGGTGTGCCGATCTGGGTGGTCGGGGGGACGGTCGGTTCCTGCAGCCGGAACCCGACCGTCTCGCATCGATCCATCATCACCGCCTGGCGCTCGTTCACCAGTCAGAAAGGCGCGGGCAATCCACGCTCGCTGCGGCGTTACCTGCGCCGGCACGGTGGGCGCTCGTGGTGGTTCTTCTACACAGCGTCCTATGCGCTCTGGTGGCTTCGGACCCTCCGCCGTACGATTCGCGACAAGGGGGCAAGCCGATGACGACCTTGCTCTTCCTCGTGGTGGCGATCATCTTGATGGTCCTCGCGATCGGCCTGGTGCGGATGCAGCCGCGCATCGTCTACTGGGCCGCCTCCCTGTACGCCGTGACGGCCTGGGAGTACCCGAACTTCGGAACGATCGGGACGTTCGGTGGCACGACCATCACCCTCGGCGACGGGCTTGCAGTGAGCCTGATCGTCGCGGGACTCCTGGACGCTCGGGCCGTTGTCCGGCGCTTCCCACCTGTTGCGGTCATCGCCGGTGCGGTGCTCGTCGCACTGCTCGCGATCTCGCTCGTGCACGGGATCGCGACCTTCGGGCTCGGCGTCGCCGTGAACGAAGCACGTGGGTTCTTGTACGTCCTCGGGATATTGTTTTGGGCTGTGACGCGTCCCTGGCCGCAATCCGAGGTCGTCTACGCGGAGAAGTTCTTCGTCATCGTGCAGGGTGTCGGTCTGTGCGTCGTCGGCCTTTACCACGTCGCGCGGTACGGGTTGGGCGGGACCGCGGACTTCGTGCTCGTAAGTGGAGAACTCAGCCAGACTGGCCGGCCTCTGGTCTCGGGCCAAGCCCTGCTCCTCACGCTCTGCGCAGTCCTTGCCCTCCGGCTCTGGCAACGCAATGCTCAGGCACGCTGGTTTTGGTTGTTCGGCTTGTTCATGGTGTTCGTGATAGTCAGCCAGCAGCGGACTGTTTGGGTGACGGCCCTCGCAGTCGCGGTCGTTCTCCTGCTTCGCGGACCTCGCGCGCTTCGCCAGAAGCTCGTGCTGCTCTTCGGGGTGCTCATCGTCGGGGGCGTCCTGGTGTCCGCTGCTCAGTCGTCGTCGAGCAGCATCGCGGCGGAGTTCGCCGGGTCAGCATCGAACACCGGGACGTACTCCGCGCGACTCACGAGCTGGATCGGGCTCATCGTGCAGTCGGTGAGCGAGGGCGCGCTGACTGTCCTGTTCGGAGCACCCTTCGGTCACGGTTTCGGCAGATTCGAGGGCGTTGGTCGATGGGTGGTCTTCGCCCCGCACAATTGGTACGTCACCGTGTACCTGCGGGAGGGGCTGATCGGGCTCGGTGCGATGTTGGTCATCTTCCTGCCTCGGTTCTTCGCAGGGTTCAGGGCCAACCGCGACGTGTTCTTGACAGCTGTGCTCGTGTGCTTCCTCGTCTACGGTTGGACGTACTCATGGCAGTGGTGGACTTGTCTGCCCCTCGCCCTGGCGTTCCTCGACCGTGACTTCCCCGAGGCGATCTCCCCGGAAGTACCCGCGTCCCGCGGCTCGCGGCGGCTTGAGGTGCACGGGTGAAGCCCAGGATTCGGGTCCTGCACGTCCTCGGGGATCTCAAACCGAGTGGCATGGAGCGAATGCTCGTATCCGGAGCACAGGAGTTCGAAACGGCGGGTGTTGACGGTCATGTCCTCGGCGTGGGCCGGCAACACCCGTTCGAAAGCGCGATCCGGGACGCTGGCTACTCGGTGACCACCACCGACCGCGCGTTGCACACCACCGCTGGGCGCGAGGTGCTGCGGCACCTCCTCACTGACATCGAGCCGGATGTCGTGCACATCCACACCGAGGGCCGGTACTTGCAGACAGTTCTCGCCTTCCGGAGGGTGAATCGGAGACTCCCCATCGTGAGGACCATCCACAACGTGTTCGACGCGCGCGGTCGATGGTTTGTGCGTCGTGCCTTGCAGGCGGTCGTCGCTGACCGATTGATCAGTGCTCTGATCGCTCCGAGCCCTGACGTGGCGGGGAATGAGATGCGCTTCGGCCGTCGGCCCCAGGTGATCTTCAACTGGGTGGAGGACAGGTTCTTCGATCTGGCGCGTCAGCGCGCCGAGTCGGCGGTTGCGCCCTCAGCCCCGATCGTCATCGTGGGGAACTGCTCGAGGATCAAGAACCACGAAATCGCACTCGAGGCAGCGCTCCTCGGGAACCTCCGCGTTGCCCACGTCGGTTCCGAAGAAGATGCCGGGCCCGTTGAAGAAGAGCTCCTCGAACGTCTCGAGCGAGCAGGACTCCTCGTCGCTCGCGGGGTAGCTGATCCGGGAGAAGCGCTCGTCGCTGGGCGCGTGTTCGCGATGCCCAGCCGTCACGAGGGCATGCCCGTTGCGCTTGCCGAAGCGTTGGTCGTCGGCCTCCCCGCGATCGTTTCGGACGTTCCGGGGCTCCGGTGGGCCGTGGGGCAGAGTGGTGTCGTCGCACTCGCAGAACGGGAACCGGCGAAGTGGAGCGAACGTCTCCGAGCGGGAGCCGTGGCGAGTAGCGGTCCGACGATCGACTTCCATGCCGCCAGGGGAGTCGCCGAGTACACAGCGGTGTACCGAGCCACCACCACCACCACCAGCACCACCAGACGACGAAGAAGGGCTGCCCCGTGATCCGAGGAGTGCTGACAGGCATCCGGCGGCGGCGGTGGTTCCGTGCGCTGCCGACGACCGTGTCCTGCGAGCGCGGCCTGCGCTTCGGCGCACGCGTCCGTCTCTGGGCGCCGACGTCGCTGACCATCGGCTCGGATGTCCATCTCGGGTCTGACGTCCGTATCGAAGTCGACGGCAGCATCGGCGACGCGGTCCTCATCGCCAATCGGGCGGCCATCATCGGTCGACGTGATCACGACATGACGGTCGTAGGGGTCCCCATCACAGCGAGTCCTTGGGTTGGTGACACTCCGACCCTCAGCGCCGTCACGACGATCGGAAGTGACGTCTGGATCGGGTTCGGAGCGATCATCTTGTCCGGCGTCACGGTCGGGGACAGCTCCGTCATCGCGGCTGGCTCAGTCGTCACGCAGGACGTCGAGGCGAACACGGTCGTCGCCGGCAACCCGGCAAAGGTCCTCAGGCCTCGATTCCGCGAAGGAGAACTGAGCGCGCACTGGGACGTCTTGCGAAGACAGGGTGTCCGGCTCGCCGTTGACAAGGCGACAGGTGCACCCGATGCCTGAATCGTCGCCACGGATCTTCTACGTGCCGAACGAGTTTGGCGGTTTCCGGCAACTCGGCTTTCGTGATCCGCTGGAAGCGCTGGTCAGGGCTGGTCGCGTCGCTTCACTCGCAACCTTCAGCGTCCTGGACGCGATCCGGAACGGTGGAGACGCCGAGCGTCACCGTGCGGAGCTCGTGCGACGGGTGTCGGATTTCCGCCCGGACATCCTGCTCATGCAACACCTCGGACACACCGGACTGCGTCGGCAGCACTTCGCGGCCCTGCGCGCAGCCTGTCCCGGTGATTTCATCTACCACGAGGCCGACCCTTACTCGAGGTACCTTCATCCGATCCCTCCCGAAGCGAAGGCGGCAGGCAGGGCCGCGGACGTCGTCTTCACGGTGGGGAGCAGCGGGTTCAGCGAGAACTTCCGCAGGGCGGGGAGCGCAGACGTCCGCTGGATCCCTTCGGCCTACGAACCGACGAGGAGCGCCAACTTCGACCGACCGATCCGGAAGGACCGCCCGTACGACGTCGTCATCGTCGCCAACCGGAATCGTCCTCGGCTCCGGGGTCTGCCGGACTGGCGGGAACGCATTCGATTCGTCGAGTTGATGCAGCAGCATTTCGGAGACCGGCTCGCTGTCTTCGGGAGAGGCTGGGACGGAACGACAGCCAAGGGGCCCGTGCCCTTCGAAGCGCAGGACGAGGCCATCACCTCAGGCTGGGTCAGCGCCAACTGGGATCACTTCGCGGGCGAAGCGTCCTACTTCTCGAACAGGCTGCCCATCTCGTTGGCTGCAGGGTCGATCCATGCGACGACCGAACACCCCGGGTACGACGAGATATTCCCCGCGAGCAGCAGCCGATTCCTGTTGCGTGGACGGACGCCGGAGGCCCTCATCGGTTCCATCGAGCAGGTGCTGGCCGAGACGACCACGACCGACCGCCTCGACGCGATCGCCGCAGGCCGTCGCTTCGCTGACGAGTCCTTTCGACAGGACGATCTCATGGTTCAGATGCTGAACTGGCGCACCCGGTGGATTGACCAAGCGGACGCCCACGCGGTTTGGGGCCGGACGAAGGGAGGACGGCCGTGAGGATCGGACCGATCAGTACGCTCCCCCTGCGTGCTTCGCTTCGGATCGAGCGGGGCAGGAACGCCAACGAGCTTCGCAGGAGGAGCGTTGGCCGAACTGCGCCCGGGGACTGGACACCTCCGCGAAACTTGCTGGGACTCCGTGTGCGCATCGATCCGTACCCCGATCTCGGCCATCAGCTGTCGACGTGGATCGCGGGTTACCTCTGGTCCGCCGATCTCGGGGTGCCGTACCTCGGCGGGGAAGTGACGAAGGACACGAAAGGGCTCTTCGACCTGGCGCAGCTGACTGCTGCCGCACCGTCCGAGAACGTGCTCGAGCATCGCCTCGCCGCTACTGGGTTCGAGACCGACGATTGGTCGCTTCACGCTCTCCAAGGATCGACGAGTCGTGCAGCACCTCGTTCGAGCCGTCCGTGGATCGGGCGCCTGGCGTTGGATCAGCGGCGCTGGGACCAAACGCCGGCTGCAGAACCGCTCCGACGCGCAGTCCTCGGGGGTTACCTCGGCGACCATCTCCAGAGCCTCGAGTCGAGTGCGGACTACATCGCTGTCCACGCTCGGCGCGGCGACATCGGCCCTCAGTCACATCCCGACCGCTGGATCGGTCTCGACTACTACGACCGCCTGATCAACGAGATCAGGGGCGTGCCAGCTCTCAGCAGCATGCCGATAAGGCTCTTCACATCGGGCGACGCTGCAGACCTGCGCGACCTGGAGCAAGTCGGAGTGTCGATCAGCGACGGAGGGGAGCGCGATCAGGACTTCATTGAGATCGCGGCAGCTCGGGTGGTCGTAGCGGCACCGAGTTCCTTCGGTTTCCTCGCCGCGCTCGTGTCGCGGGCTCCCGTCATCGCTCGGACCCCCTGGTGGCACCATGTGCCCGACTCCGGCCGCTGGCTTGCCTACCAGGAGGACAAGGGCCTCGATACCGCTCGTCTCGGCCGTCTGGTCGCGGGTGCCTCTTCGTGACGTCGAACGGGCGACGCCTCATGGCGGGGGCATCATGGGTCTACGGGCTGCAACTCCTCACCGTCGTCGTGCAACTCGGCTACGCGGCCCTCACGTCGAGGCTCGCTGCTCCCGGCGTCTTCGGTGCGTACAGCGTTGCGCTTTCCATCGCGGCACTCGTCAACCTCCTGGGTTCCGGTGGACTGTCGCAGACGGCCGCTCGTGCACCTGATGCGGAACGTTCGTCGACACGGCCCCTCGCGACCTACGCGCTGCTCCTCGGAGTGGCGGCGGCACTCTTCACCTTGGTCACAGCCGATCTCTGGAGCGCATTCTGGGGCGCTCCAGAGGCCGCCGGCGCAGTTCGTCTCCTCGCCTTGAGCGCGCTGGTGATGCCGTTCCTCAGCTTGAGCACGGGCCTCCTGCGCCGCCAGGGCGCTTTTCGTGAGATGGCGATCGCCACCTTCTGTTCCAACGTCGTCGGAATGGCCGCGGGTGCCGGAGCGGTGCTCCTCTTCCGAAGCCCGGAATCACTCGCCGTGTCGGCAATCATCGGACAGTGGGGGACCTTGCTCTGGGCGGGCACCCGGCTCCGCGGTGATCTCGTACCAGGCCGACTCGCCCTCCGGTCCGACAACGTCAGCTTCAGCACCAAGCTGGTCGCGGTCTCGGTCTTCCAGTACATCTCCGGCAACGCCCCTCGGTGGAGTGTCAGTCAGTTCGTCGGAGCCAGTGTGCTCGGGGCGTGGAACCGCGCTGATGTCCTCTCGACGATCCCGTTCTCGCAACTCCAGAACGCGTTGATGCAGGTGATCTACCCGGAATTCCGTCGTTACCAAATCGGCTCGTCGGCCGCGAGAGCCGCATGGCTCGACATGCTGAGCCTCGTTGCCTGGTTCACGTTGCCGTTGGGTGCAGTCATCGCTGGAGTGGGACCAGAACTCGTTCACGTGGCGTTGGGGCCGGGGTGGGGACTCGCAGCTCAGATCCTTCCTCTGCTCGCCGTTCTCGGAGCTGTCCAGCCCTTGATGGTGCTCCTGGCCGGTGCGCTCGAATCAGCGGCGCTGTTCCGGGCCATCTGGATGTCCGAGGCCATCGCATTCGTTCTCAGTGCCGTCGGGGTGGCGATGGTCGCAGTCCACCAGCAGTACGTCTTCGCCCTTGTGGCGCTCATCGCAGCGACGGTTGGGAGGCACGTGGTCCACATCCTCGCGGCCCGTCGAGTCCGAGCGATCCGTCTCCGGCGACTCGTGCTCGGATATGCCCAGCCCGCCGCATTCGCGCTCGTGCTCTACTTCGCGCTCCTCGCGCTCTTCCGCGACTCATCAGTCTCACTCGCAAACGTCGCCGGTGGGAGTGTCGGGCTCGTCCTCCTTGCAGGGTGGGTCCTCGTTGCGCGTCGAGCTTTCCCACCACTTGAGATCCTTCGGCGCCGGGGGATCTTGGGGCGTCGCGGCAAGGCCGCCTAGTGGGCCACCGAAGCCCGGTTCGACGGGTGACCGAGCCTTACCCTCGTACGGTAGATTCGGCCACTCAGGAGACGGGTCGCGCCGCGGCGTGGACCGGGTTTCCCTCCACCATGAAGGGTCGACAGTGAAGCCCATATTCCTCGTCTACACCTTCCAAGACGCGGAACACCTCCGGGAGCTCGTCGACGCCTTGTCACCGCACGAAGTGATCGTGCATGTCGATGCAAAGGTCGAACTGTCGGCGTTCAGGCGAGCTGTTGCGGGCAGGTCCAACGTCCGGATGATCGAGGACAGGGTCCAGGTCAACTGGGGCGGCTACTCGCAAGTGCGGGCCATCCGGAAACTCGTGGAGCGAGGTCTCGAATTCGCAGACGACGATGACTACCTGATCCTGCTCTCCGGGTCCGACTATCCCCTTCGCGCAATGGGCGAGCTGATCGCGCAGCTAGTGGACCACCCGGGGCGGCAGTACCTCCGTGCTTTCGAGATATCGAAGAGCGAGCAGAAGTACCGTAGCCAGATCGACCGCCGTCATCACCGCGACCTACGTCTTCTGTCGACGCGGACGAACAACAGGGTCCTCCGGAAGATCCGGAACGGACTCATACGGATCATCGACGGCCCCTTGAGCATGCGGCGGGCTCCGCGCGTGCCTGACGGACTTCGAGTGGGCCACGGTGGGACACACTTCGCGTTGACCGCCACCTGCCTTCGCGAGATGGAGGCGCTGGTGACGCCGGAGGTCGAGCGTTACTTCGCGTCGATCTTCTGTCCGGAGGAGAAGTTCTACCAATCGTTGATCATGCAAACGCGGTTCGCGTCGTCGACCCCAGCGGGTGGCTTCGAGGACTACGTCGGGCCAGGGAACTGGCGGTACGCCAACCTGCATCTGATTGATCCGACTCTCATCCGGGTGTTCACTGCGGAGGATTGGCCACTGGTGGCCTCCAACGACGCGTTCTTCATCCGCAAGATCGTGTCGGGCCCCAGTACGGCTTTGCGAGACAAAATCAAGGCGGAGCGGCTCTGAGCCGCACGTTCGAATCAACGACGTGAAGTAGAGGACCAAGTTGCGTAAGAAGGCCTTGATCACAGGCATCACCGGACAGGACGGCTCCTACCTGGCCGAGCTGCTGCTCCGCAAGGGGTACGAGGTGCACGGACTCATCCGTCGTGCGTCCACGTTCAACACATCGCGGATCGACCACCTGTACGTGGACCCGCACAACCCCGATGCCAAGTTGTTCCTGCACTACGGGGACCTCGGTGACGGTGCGCGGCTCGTCAGCCTGCTCAGCGAGCTGAAGCCCGACGAGGTCTACAACCTCGCCGCGCAGTCGCACGTGCGGGTGTCGTTCGACGAGCCGGAGCACACCGGCGACGTCACCGGTGTCGGCACGATGCGCATGCTCGAGGCGGTCCGCGTCTCCGGCATCCACACGCGCTTCTACCAGGCGTCCTCGTCCGAGATGTTCGGTGCCACCCCGCCGCCGCAGAACGAGGAGACGCCGTTCTGGCCGCGATCCCCGTACGGCGCAGCGAAGGTCTACAGCTACTGGGTGACCCGGAACTACCGCGAGGCCTACGGCATGTTCGCGGTGAACGGCATCCTGTTCAACCACGAGTCGCCGCGTCGCGGTGAGACGTTCGTCACCCGCAAGATCACCCGCGCCGTCGCTCGGATCAAGGCCGGCCTCGAGGACCACGTGTACCTCGGCAACCTCGACTCCGTCCGCGACTGGGGGTACGCCGCCGAGTACGTCGAGGGCATGTGGCGGATGCTGCAGGTCGACGAGCCGGACGACTTCGTCCTGGCGACCGGCGGTGACTTCACCGTCAAGGACTTCCTGACGACGGCGTTCTCCCACGCCGGGCTCAACTGGGAAGACCACGTCCGGTTCGACGAGCGCTACCTGCGGCCGAGCGAGGTGGACGCCCTCGTCGGTGACGCCTCGAAGGCCAAGGAGAAGCTCGGCTGGGAGGCCACGGTCGACACCGCCGAACTCGCACGGATCATGGTCGACGCCGACATCTCGGCGCTCGAGCACGAAGGCCGTCCGTGGATCGACAAAGTCCGACTCGAGAGCTGGGGTTCCTGATGTCCACGACCGACTTCACCCCCGGTCCAATCGACCGGTCCGATCGCGTGTACGTCGCCGGGCACCGCGGCCTGGTCGGCTCGGCGGTCCTCCGCAAGCTCGAGTCGGAGGGATTCACCGACCTGGTCGGGCGGACCTCGTCCGAGCTCGACCTGAAGGACCGCAGCGCCGTCTTCGCGTTCTTCGCGGAGCAGCAGCCGAAGCACGTCGTGCTCGCCGCCGCGAAGGTCGGCGGGATCATGGCGAACAACACCTACCCGCACGACTTCCTGAGCGAGAACCTGCAGATCCAGGTCAACGTGATGGACGCCGCGGTGGAGCACGGTGTCGAGCGCCTCGTGTTCCTCGGCTCCTCCTGCATCTACCCGAAGATGGCCGAGCAGCCGATCCACGAGGACGCGCTGCTCACCGGCCACCTGGAGCCCACCAACGACGCGTACGCCATCGCCAAGATCGCCGGCATCCTGCAGGTTCAGGCCGTCCGCCGACAGTTCGGTCGTCGGTGGATCTCGGCGATGCCGACCAACCTCTACGGCCCGGGCGACAACTTCTCGCCGACCGGCTCCCACGTGCTGCCGGCGCTCATCCGCCGGTACGACGAGGCAGCCCGCAGCGGTGCGTCGACGGTGGAGAACTGGGGGACCGGGTCGCCCCGCCGCGAGTTCCTGCACGTCGACGACATGGCGGCTGCCGTGTTCCACCTGATGGAGCACTACGACGGTCCTGACCAGGTCAACGTCGGGACCGGTTCGGACGTCACCATCAAGGAGATCGCCGAGACGATCGGCAAGATCGTCGGTTTCGAGGGTGAGACGGTCTGGGACACCAGCAAGCCGGACGGGACGCCGCAGAAGCTGCTCGACGTGTCGAAGCTGGCGGAAGCCGGGTGGACGGCGCAGATCGGGCTCGAAGACGGGCTCCGCAGCACCATCGACTGGTACCGCGAACACGCGGATTCCGTCCGTAAGTGATGGGTGCTGGACCCACGGAACCGTAGGATCGCTTCATGTCCGACCAGCCCGAGTCGCGACGCACTGCAGCACGCCGGGGGTCCAGGGCCCGGATCGTCCTGTGGGTCGTCCTCGCCCTTGTCCTGCTGCTGATCCTCGCCGTCGCGTGGGTCGGTGTGCGTGGCCTGCTCGCGAAGGGGCACCTGGAGCGTGCCGTCGGGGACGTCGACACGCTGCGGACCCAGCTGACGAGCGGCGACACCGGCGCTGCCCAGAAGACCGCACGCCACCTGGAGGACGAAGCCGCGTCGGCTCGGTCGCTGACCGGTGACCCGGTCTGGGGTGCGGCGCAGGCTGTGCCGTTCTTCGGAACCAACCTGCGGGCCGTGCGGGACGTGTCGGTCGTCGTCGATGATGTGGCCCGCGATGCTGTCAGCCCGGTGGCCGGAGTCGTCGGGAAGCTCGGGTCGGACTCGTTCGCGCCGAAGAACGGCCGGATCGACCTGCAGCCGATCGAGGATGCGCAGCCGGCGGTCGCGAAGGCCACCAAGACGCTCGAGCAGGCGCGCACCGACGCGGCACGGATCGACACCAGCGGAACCCTGTCGCCGGTCACCACCGCCGTGGGACAGCTCCGGAACGCGCTGTCGACTGCCTCCGAGCAGGCGGTCGCAGCGAACCGCATCGTGCAGCTCGCGCCAGCCATGCTCGGTCACGACGGGGACCGGAACTACCTGCTGCTGTTCCAGAACAACGCCGAACTCCGAGCCGGAGGCGGGATCCCCGGCGCAGTGGCGGAACTCGAGGCGAAGGACGGATCACTGCATCTGTCGGCGCAGGCCTCGAGCGGAGACTTCGGGCCGTACGACCAGCCAGTCCTGCCCTTGACCGCCGACACGCGTGGGCTCTACGGCAACATCACCGGCGAGTACATGCAGGACGTCACCCTCACGCCGCGGTTCGACGTCTCGGCGAAGCTCGCGCGGGAGATGTGGAAGCAGAAGTTCGGGCAGCAGGTCGACGGGGTCATCGCCATGGACCCGGTGACGCTGAGCTACATCCTCAAGGCGACCGGTCCGGTGCAGCTGCCGACCGGTGACACCCTGACGTCCGACAACGCGGTGAAGCTCCTGCTGAGCGACGTCTACGCGAAGTACCCCGATCCGGTGGTGCAGGACGCGTTCTTCGCGTCGGCCGCCGGCGCGGTGTTCGAGAAGATCTCGTCGGGCGGGTTCGACACGAAGGCGTTCGTGTCTGCGCTGACCCAGAGCTCGGACGAGGGCCGTCTGCGGCTCTGGAGCGCCGACAACGCCGAGCAGCGCAGGATCAGTGGGACCCCGGTCGCCGGTGAGCTCCCGACGGCGACCGCCGACTCGAGCCAGTTCGCCGTCTACCTGAACGACGGCACCGGCGCGAAGATGGACTACTACCTCGACAAGAGCGTCTCCGTCGGCAGCTCGGTGTGCCGCAAGGACGGTCGCCCCACGTCCGTCGTGCAGATCACGATCAAGAACACCGCGCCGGCCGATGCCGCGACGAGCCTGCCGCGGTACGTCACCGGTGGCGGCGACTTCGGCGTGGACCCCGGCAAGATCAAGACCCTGCTCGCCGCGTACGCGCCCGAGGACGCGATCTTCCTGGGCGCGACGAAGGACGGCAAGACGACCGCGGTGCAGACGGCCACCGACGGTGGGCACCCGGTCGCGCAACTGCAGACACTGCTCGCCCCCGGCGAGAGCCTGACCTTCCGGGTGGCCTTCCTCGGCGAGGCGAAGTACGCGAAGGCAGCCGTGCAGGCGAGTTCCACTCCAGGCGTCCAGCAGACGAAAACGAAGCCCCTGACGTTCGACTGTCAGCAGCCACTCGCCACTCGGTGACGGCAGAACCTCCGCAAAACGAACCGGCACGTTGCCCCCACTCCGAGGGGCGCCGGACGATCCTGTTCGAGCGCAAAGACTCTTGATCTCACGCACAGCGCACGTGTGTGGCGTCGCTCAGGCCGTCTCATCAGGGCTTTCGGTCGGTTGATGCCGGAATCGAGCGACCGCGCCGCTGCTCGTCCCGCCGATGTCGAGGGTGAACACACGTCGACCAGTGACCAAAATCCACGTGATCTGGCACCAAGCTGGGAAACTCCGCTAGATTGAGTCAACATCGCCATCACAACCGCCATTTCTTTGGCTGGGGTCAACCACCGGCGAACAGCGGGCTCTGGGTGTCAGGGTCTGGATATTCAGATCTTTAGGGGAACCATTCATGAAGAAGCTCATCGCAGCGGTGGTGCTGGCTGGCGCCGCACTGCTCGCCACTCCGGCCGTCGCCAACGCCGCCGGTTACACGCCTGACTCCGACGTCTCCGTCTCCGGCAGCGCCGTCGCCGGTGGCACCGCGGCCGTGAACTTCACGCCGGGTGCCTTCCAGGACAACGAGACCGTCAACGTCCAGGTCACCGGTGCCGGTGCGGTCACGCTCGGCGCGCTGCCGACCACGACCGTCTCGAAGACCTACACGGCCGCCTCGGATGGTTCGCTCGACGTCAAGGTCACGTTCCCCCAGGGCGCCTCGGGCACCTACAACCTGACCGCCACCGGCGCCACCTCGGGCGTCGTCGGCTTCGCGGCCTTCACCGTCGCCCCGGCTGACGCTGCTGCGGTTCCCGCAGCCGGCGCCGGCGCTGGCAACGGCACCGACGGCACGCTGGCCTTCACGGGTTCGACCGTCTCCGCCCTGGCCCTCTGGGTCGCCGGTGGCGCAGTCGTCCTCGGTGGTGGCCTCCTGCTGGTCCGCGGCTCGGTCCGCCGCCAGCGCGAGTCCGTCTGAGTCTCGACACACTGAACGAAGCCCCCGGAGCACCTGCTCCGGGGGCTTCTTCGTGCGCGGGGATCGTCGTCAGCGACGCCGGGCCGCACGGCTGAGGAGCAGCACGCCCGCCACGGCCCCCAGGAGCGCCCCCACGCCGTTCGCGACGACGTCGTCGATGGTCGCGGTGCGGGCCGGCAGGAACAGCGCCTGGCCGGTCTCGATGCACGCGCTGACGACGAGCCCCGTGGCGATGGCGGCCCACCACCACCGTGCACCGGCGAGCAGCACCACCAGCAGGCCGAGCGGCACGAAGTACACGACGTTCGCGAACGACTCGACCGCGGCGTAGTCGATGCGGTCCGGCAGCCCGTGACGGTGTGCGGCCGCGAGTGCACGGGTGAGCCACGGGCCGCCCGAAGCGTCGACGGGGGAGCCCCAGAAGCCGACGAGTGCCAGGGCGACGCCGTAGGCGACGGCCAACCCCGTCGCGAACCGACGGCTGCGCCAGGTGGCGGGTGCGCGGTCGTCGACGCGGGGCTTGTCGGAGGTCACATGCCGACGCTAGCGAGTCGCGCCTCCAGGCCGGTGACCGCACCGTTTCGTCCCCCGATCGCGTCGATCCGGAAAACGAGTACCCCGATCCTGGCCCTGTACCCCGGAAATGCGACGCACCTGCCCGGAAATCCGGGGCTGGCCGATGGGTTGCATTGACGGAACCCGTGAATCCACGGGCCTCGCTGGCGATCCCCGCGGCTGTTCTCGTAGCGTTCTGGTGTCAGCAGATGTACCCCGGATCGTGAAGGAGAGCGACATGAGCATCACCGTGAACAACGCGACGCAGGTCGAGGTCACCCTCGACACCGAAACCGTGGACACCATCGCGATCCTCGAAGCCGACGCAGAGTTCTCCTCGCGCCCGAAGCGCGCCAAGGTCACCTGGGTGCAGGAAGACCAGGGCGAGTGGATCGCCGGTTACGGCGGGTACTTCGGCGGCAGCGTCGACAAGCGGCACGACCGCTACGTGGCTTCCGACACCTTCGGACTCGTCGTGGGCGAGTTCTCCTCCCTCGAAGAGGCACAGACCAAGCTCGAGGACCAGCTGCACGTCATGCTCCCGCCGGTCATCCGGCCGGTCGAGTGACGACAGCGGACACCAAGACCCCCGGCGTCGACCGCGACGCCCGCACCACCCGGAACCACCGGCGCCACCCGGCACGCAGCACAGCACGAAGGAGCAGCACCATGAGCACGACCGTCGCCCACCGCCAGCAGGCCGAGGTGACCCTGGACACCCAGACGATCGAGGTCATCGCCGAGATCGAGGCCCAGGTCGTGGCTCCGGTGCAGGCAGCCCCCGTCCACATCACGTGGGCGCAGGCCGACACCGGCCTGTGGGTCGCGAACTACGGCGGCTACTACGGCGGCACCGTCGACCGTCAGGGCACCCACTTCTTCGTCGCCGACACCTTCGGCCAGTACGTCGGGGACTTCCGCTCCCTCGACGAAGCGAAGGCGCGGCTGACCGAGCGCCTGCACGTGGTGCTGCCGGACGTCATCCGTCCCACCGCTTGATCTGCTGCTGACCGATCGCTGATCCTCGAACCCCCGCCGGCATGCCGACGGGGG
Source organism: Curtobacterium poinsettiae (assembly GCF_047226435.1). Lineage (NCBI taxonomy): Bacteria > Bacillati > Actinomycetota > Actinomycetes > Micrococcales > Microbacteriaceae > Curtobacterium > Curtobacterium poinsettiae. The sequence continues at coordinate 569,802 of NZ_CP178434.1, forward strand.
TTCTTCGCGTCTGCTTGCCAGCCCTGCCCTGCGCGCGCGGGGCGCAACCGCCTACGCGACGGGCTCGATGAGCTGCGGCCCGTCGTTCCGCACGCTGTTCACCATGCGGGAGACCTCGTACTGCGCAAGTCCCGCGGCCACCGTCAGCGACTCGTGGTCGAGCAGGGCCAGCAGGTCGTCGGTGTGCAGGTCGCCGCCGAGCCAGTCGTCGTAGCCGTCGGGCGTCAGGAACGCCGGCATGCGGTCGTGGACCTCGCCCGGAGCGACGTGGGCGTCACGGGTGATGATCGCGAGCGACAGCCGCCACTTGTCCGGGTCGCCCTCGGGCTTCGTGGGGTCGGGCCAGGCGCTCACGACGCCGGCCATCGCCAGGGCGCCGCCGGGTTCGTGCACGAAGTGGGGTTCCTTGCCGTCCTCGCGCACCACCCACTCGTAGTAGCCCTGCGCCGGGACGATGCAGCGGTTCGTGGCGAAGGCCCGCTTGAACATGCCGCTCGTCGCGACCGTCTCGATGCGCGCGTTGATCGGTTTCGGGCGCTGCTTCTGGAAGTCCTTCGCCCAGCTCGGCACGAAGCCCCAGCTGATCTGCGGCAGTTCGCGTTCGCCGTGGCGCTGGCGGACGGCGTACACGGGGTCGGTCGGGGCGACGTTCCAGCTCGGGGCGAGGCCGGGGTGCACCTCGCCGGTGTCCTGGTCGACGTGCTCGGTCCGGGCGGCGAGCTCGCCCATGAGCTCGGGCAACAGATCGGCTGTGGTGTCGGAGACGACGAACCTTCCACACATGCGCCCAGTGTGCCCGTCGCCGCCGACAGCGGTGCGGTGCCGTTCCTGCTCACGAAGTGGGGCGTGCGGGCGTCTCGGGTGCGGGCTCGAGGGACTCGGCGGCCACGCGGGCTCGTTCGGAGCGGCCGATGCGGACGAAGTACTCCGACAGCCCGACTGTGTACGCCGCGATCGCGAGCACGTGGAAACCGCTGGCGGCCCCGAGGACGAACGCCCCGAGGACGGCGACGAGACCCGAACCGAGCAACGGTGCGACGCGGGCGAGCATACCGATCAGCCCCCGCCGCAGCAGGACCGTGTCGGTGCGGACGATGTCGCGGTGCTCCGGCAGGACCGGCACCGGCCGACGCTGCACGTACAGCTGCGTGGCACCCCGCGCGGCGAGCTGCCACGAGGGCCGCACCTGCCGACCGTTGATCGTCGTCGAGGGGTCCGGCGGCTGCCACGTCGGGATGCACGCGAACGTCAGGAGCCCGACGCCGAGCGCCAGCAACACCATCGCGACCACGCTGCGGACCGGAGTGGTCCCCGTCCAGTCGACCCGGGCCTCCAGGATGGCCATGCCGACCAGCGCGACGACCGCTGCGACGCCGGACCACACGGCGGCGCGTCGGACGCGTGCCGGATCGAGCACGTCCGTGACGTGCCGACGGAAGACCTGCCAGCCGAGCGTGAACACGGCTCACTCCTCCGGCAGGGCGAGCTTGCTGCCGCTCCGCGCCCCGGGACGGCCGCGCGGTGGCAGGGGTGGAGGGACCGGCGGGAGCGCTTCGGCCTCGACGCGGAGCTGCTCCTGACGACCGAGGGTGCGCAGACCGCCGATGCCCGTGGTCGCGCCGGTGATGCCGAGGAAGAACCAGAACAGCGGCAAGCGGGACAAGCCGGTGCCGGCCGAGATCGCGGCGACGTCGACGATCACCACGGCGAGCAGGGTGGCCGCGCACCCGGTCAGGAGCAGGAGGCCGCCGAGCGCCGAGCGGACGAGCAGGTCGCGGGTCTCCGGAAGCCGGTCGAGGACGGCGTCGCGGTGCTTCGGGTCGACCGGGGGTGGGTTCCTGCGGTGGTACCGGGCAACGGCCTCCTGCGTGCGCCACCCGATGCCCGGGATCGGCGCGATCGCCCACCCCTTCGGCCCGGACGGCACGCAGGCGGCTGCGAGGCACCCGAAGCCCACGGACAGGAGCAGGCCGACGACGACCCTTCCGGCGAGTGGGAGCGGAGTGGCGTCGAACGCGTCCGTCGTCAGCGCGAGCACCACCAACCCGACGAACGCCACGACCACCGCGATGCTGCCGACGAGCCGGATGCGGCGGCGGCGCCGGGGGCCGACGAGTGCGGGGAGGCGCTCGCGGAACACCTGCCACCCGATCTTGAACACTCATCATGTCTACCCGGTGCTGGTGCGGGGTGTCTGCGCGCGCTTTGCGTTCAGTGAGCAGAAGACGTCGGGTGCTGGCGGGGACTCGACGTCTTCTGCTCACTCGATGCGCGGCGTCCCGCGCCCTCGCCCCGGCCGCGCCCGCACCCTCCCCACCCGGACACGCCCGAGCGCGCGCCGCCCGGAGTGACCGCGCCCGCGACGTGGTGCTGCCCCTCAGCGATCGTCCAGGCGAGCACGGTGACCTCGGACCATGAGTCTCGACATCGTCTACACCGCCGCTGCCCACGCCACCGGGGGCGGCCGCGACGGGCACGTCCGCAGCGAGGACGACCGGCTCGACCTCGACACCCGCCCGCCCAAGGAGATGGGCGGCAGCGGCGAGGGCACGAACCCCGAGCAGCTCTTCGCCGCCGGGTACGCCGCGTGCTTCCTCGGTGCGCTGCACGCCGCCGGCAAGGAGCTCGAGCTCGACACCACCGGCGCCGAGGTCTCCGCCGAGGTCGGCATCGGCGGCATCGGCAACGGGGGCTTCGGCCTCGCCGTGGAGCTCGACGTCTACGCCCCGAACGCCCCCCAGGAGCAGCGGCAGCGTCTGGCCGAGCGCGCGCACGAGATCTGCCCGTACTCGAACGCCACCCGCGGCAACATCACGGTCACGCTGTCCATCGTCGACTAGCGTTCCGCCGGTGGTCACCGACGAGACGCGCTGCCCCTGCCTGAGCGGCAACCCCTACGGCGAGTGCTGCGGCCCCCTGCACGCCGGGGCGGTGGCGCCGACCGCGGAACGGCTCATGCGCTCCCGCTTCAGCGCCTTCGCGCTGGGCCTGCCGGAGTACCTGCTGCTCACCTGGCACCCGCGCACGCGTCCGGCGGGCCTCGAGTTGGATGCGTCCCAGCGCTGGACACGGTTGGACGTGCTGGCGACCACCTCGGGAGGCCCGTTCGACTCCCACGGCACCGTCACGTTCCGCGCGTGGTGGCGTTCCGACGACGAGCGCGGCACGCTCGAGGAGACGAGCGACTTCGTCCGCGAGCAGGGACGATGGTTCTACGTGGACGGGGTCGTCGCCTGACGGCTCCGCACCACGCCAGCTGACAGGAGCCCACATGCCCGCACGCGACCTCACCCGCTTCGGCGAACGGACCACGGCCGCCGAGGTCGTCGACGGCCTCGACCTGACGGGGCGCACGGCGATCGTCACCGGTGCTGCGTCCGGCATCGGGGTGGAGACCGCCCGAGCACTCGCCGGAGCCGGGGCCCGCGTGACGCTCGCGGTGCGGGACGTCGAGGCCGGCCGACGGGTGGCGGACGACATCGCGCGGACGACGGGGACGGACGCACCGGCCGTCGTCGAGCTGCACCTGGACCGGCCGGCCTCCGTCGAGGCCTGCGCCGCAGCGTGGTCCGGGCCGCTCGACGTGCTCGTCGCCAACGCCGGCATCATGGACGCGCCCGAGTCGTACACGCCCGCCGGGTGGGAGTCGCACTTCGCGACCAACCACCTGGGGCACTTCGCCCTCGCGCTCGGGCTGCACGACGCCCTTGCCGCCTCGGGTTCGGCACGGATCGTCTCCGTGTCGTCGAGCGGACACGGTGGTTCGCCCGTCGTGTTCGACGACCTGTTCTTCCGCCGACGTCGCTACGAGCCCGGACTCGCGTACGGGCAGTCGAAGACCGCCAACGTCCTGTTCGCCGTCGCTGCCGGCCGACGGTGGGCCGCCGACGGCATCACCGCCAACGCCCTGATGCCCGGCGGGATCTGGACCGGGCTGCAGAAGCACTGGGACCCGGAGGTCCTGGCCGCCACGAAGCTCGCCGCGGCCGACGCCGTGAAGTCCCCGGAACAGGGAGCCGCGACCTCGGTCCTGCTCGCCACCGCACCCGAACTCGACGGGGTCACGGGTCGCTACTTCGAGGACTGCCACGAAGCAGCGGTGGTGGAGCGGATCGAGGACGGCCTGCACGGCGTGCTGCCCTGGGCGCTCGATCCCGACCAGGCCGATCGGCTGTGGGACGTCTCCGTCGCGCTGCTCGATGCCGAGGCGCGGTCCCGCGGCTGACCGAGGGCTGCCCGGTTCGGCTAACCGCTGATGACGGCGGGCAGATCGACCGCGGTGCGCATCGCCCGGCGGACCCCGGCCTCGTCGGGGAGCAGCTCGTCCTCGTCGCCGGTCAGGAAGAACCGGATCTGCCCGATCGCCTGCTCGGTGAGCATGTCGAGGCCGTTCAGCACCCGCCCCCCGGCCTCGGTCCAGCGGCTGGCGACCGCGGTCGGCCACGGTTCGTAGGCGACGTCGAACAGGACGGCGTCGGGTCCCGACGGCCGGACGTCCAACGCGTCGGCGGCGCCGCCCGGCAGCGTCGACAGGACGAACCCGTGGTGGGTGCCGGTGAGGTCGGTCAACGGGTGGACCTCGAGCGTCACACCGAGCCGGACGGCCAGGTCGACCAGCGGGTGGGTCTTCGCGGTGTGGCGGACGAACACCCGCACGAGCGAGGCACCGAGCCGGACGGCAGCGGTCAGGGCACTCGCCGCGGTGGCACCGCCGCCCAGGATCGTGGCCTCGCCGGGCAGGTGTCCGAGCGTCTCGACCGGTCGGACGAGGCCCTGCACGTCGGTGTTCGCGCCGGCTCGCACGATCGTGGTGCCCTCGTGGCGGAACGCGACCGTGTTGGCGACCCCGAGCTCGTCGACGAGCGGGGTCGTGCGGTCGAGCAGCGGAAGCACCTCGCGCTTGAGCGGCATCGTGAGGCTCAGCCCACGCCATTCCGGACCCAGCCCCGCGACGAACGCGGCGAGCCCGCCGGACGCGACCTCGTGCCTCCCGTACGTGAAGGGCAGGTCGAGCGCATCGTAGGCCGCTGCGTGGAGCGTGGGCGAGAGCGAGTGCGCGATGGGGGAGCCGAGCACCGCGAGGTGCGTGCGGCCTGGTTCGGTGAACGCCACGGTCACCCAGCCTAGCCAGCCGTTTTCTTGAGCACCCCGTTAGGTTAGGCTACCCTTCGTGAACCGTTCCCCCTTGCGTCTCCGACGCGTGCTCGCCGCGGCCGGCGCCGTCGTCGCCGCGTCCCTCGTCCTCGCCGGCTGCGCGTCCGGCTCCGGCTCCTCGACGGACTCGGCGTCCTCGGGGTCGTCCGACGCCGCGTTCCCGGTCTCGATCACGACCGGCCTCGGCACCACCACCATCGAGTCGGCACCGAAGCGCGTCGTGGCGCTCGGCTGGGGCGACGCCGAGACCGCCCTCGAACTCGGTGTGCAGCCGGTCGGCGCGAGCGACTGGCTCGCCTTCGGTGGCGACGGTGTCGGCCCGTGGCTCAAGGGTGCGTACGACAAGTCCCCGAAGATCATCCAGACGCTCGAGCCGAGCTACGAGGACATCCTCAAGCTCAACCCCGACCTGATCCTCGACGTGAAGTCCTCGGGCGACAAGGAGCGGTACGACAAGCTGTCCGCGATCGCGCCCACCCTGGCGATCCCGAAGGGCGGCGCGAACTACCTCGCCTCGACCGAGCAGCAGACGACCATGATCGCGAAGGCGCTCGGCAAGGAGTCCGAGGGCAAGAAGCTGCTCTCCGGCCTCGACGACGCCTACGCCGCGGCCCGCAAGGCGCACCCGGACTTCGCGGGCAAGACGGCCGTCGTCGGTGCCTACAGTTCCGAGGGCTTCGGGGCGTACGCCTCCACCGACAGCCGCTCGACCTTCATGCGAAACCTGGGCTTCGAGATCCCGAAGGCCATCGACCAGCAGGCCGGCAAGGAGTTCTCCGTGCACCTGTCCGACGAGAACCTCGACCTGCTCGACGCCGACCTGACGCTGATCCTGCCGATCTACGTGGACGCGTCCGAGGCTTCATCGAACAAGCTGTTCCAGAAGGTGCCGTCGGTCGAGGCCGGGCACGCGATCGTGTTCGACGACAAGGACGTGTCGTCGGCGTTCTCGATGGGCACCACGGCCGCGATCGAGTGGGCGCTCGACAAGCTGCCGGCGGAGTTCGAGAAGAAGCTCGGCTGACCCAGAGCGCTTCTCCACCGCGAAAGCGACAGGGTGCCGCCGATGTTCGGCGGCACCCTGTCGCTTTCGCAGTTCGGGGGGACGGACTAGGCGCCGACGGTGGACCCCAGCAGCGCGAAGAGCAGGGCGATCAGGGGGAGCGTGCCCTGCTTGAACGCGGAGTTGACGTACTTCCGGCCGGAGCCGATCAGGACGACCGCTGCCCCGAGCATGCTCGCGGTGGAGAACACCACGAGCGTCCAGCCGCTCACCGTGTTGCCCGCGAGCACGAGCACGACGCCGAGGATGGCCCCGATCGCCAGGAACAGGTTGTAGAAGCCCTGGTTGAAGGCGAGCGAGCGGGTCGCCACGGCTTCGGTCTCGGAAGCGATGCCGAAGATCCGGCGCGCTTGCGGACTGGTCCAGATGACCGATTCGAGGAAGAAGATGTACACGTGGATGAGGCCCGCGAGGACCGCACAGACACCCGAGATCACCAGCAGGACCGACATGTGCACATTCTCGCAGGCGCGGGCGGGGTTCCGCTGCACGTCCGCCAGTAGGCTCGGACCATGAACGACGAGGTCACCCCGCCCGAGGCCGAACCGAGCGCGGAAACCAGCGCCGTCGCCGAACTCCGCAGCATCCGGCAGAGCATCGACAACATCGACGCCGCCGTGATCCACATGCTCGCGGAACGCTTCAAGTACACGCAGCGCGTGGGACACCTGAAGGCCGACTCGGGCATGCCGGCTGCCGACCCGGACCGCGAACGGACCCAGGTCGCCCGGCTCCGGTCGCTCGCCACCGACTCCCACCTCGACCCCGCCTTCGCCGAGAAGTTCCTCAACTTCATCGTCGCCGAGGTCATCCACCACCACGAGCGCATCGCGGGCCGCGACGAATGAACGTCGGGCTGCCGTCGCTGCTGATCGGGTCGTACACGGCGACCGGCGGCGGGAACGCCACGGGCATCTCGCTGGTCGACGCCGGCCCGGTCGGAACCACTCCGGCGCCCCGGACCGTCGCGGTGCTCGACGACCCCTCGTTCCTGGCCGTCTCGGGTGACCGGGTCTACGCGGTCTCCGAGACGAACGACGGCGCCGTGTCGGCCTTCCGGCTGCAGGGCGGCGCGCTCGAGCACCTGTGGGACGCCCCCGCCGGTGGGGACGCCCCGTGCCACATCCGGGTCGACCCCTCGGGCGCGCTCGTCGTCACGAACTACGTCTCCGGCACCGTCACGGCGATCTCGTTGCTGGCAGCCGAGTCGCACGCGGCCTCGCTGACGGCGAGCGACGGTGTGGTGCTGCACGGTGACGCCGACCAGCGCTCGGTGCCGGCCGACGCGGCCGAGGTCGCCGTGCTGCCCGACGTCACCGGCCCCGACGAGGACCGCCAGGACGGCCCGCACGCGCACCAGTCGATCGCCACCCCGGACGGCACGGTCCTGGTCGCCGACCTGGGCGGCGACGCCCTGCACGAGTTCCGCATCACGGTGTCCGTCGACGGGGCCCCCGACATCGAGGCGGTCCGCGTGCACCACGTGGCACCGGGTGCCGGCCCGCGGCACATGACCTGGATCGACGGCGACCTGCTCGTCGCCGGTGAGCTCGACGGCCGCGTGTACCGGCTGCGTCGCGATGACTCGGGGTCGCTGGTGACGATCGCCGCGGTGCCCGTGTTCGACGGTGCCGTGGGGGAGTCGCTGCTCAGCCACATCGAGGTCGACGACGCCGGCCGTGTCTACGTGGCCGTGCGTGGGCGTGACCTGCTCGTGGTGCTCGACGCGCGTGACGGCGGGCTCTCCGTCATCGGGTCCGTTCCCTGCGGTGGGGTCTGGCCGCGGCACTTCGCGCGGGTGCCCGGGTTCGTGCTGGTCGCGAACCAGATGTCCGACGCGGTGGCCGTGCTGCCGCTCGACGCCGACGGCATGCCCGGCGAAGCCGTCGCGCAGATCCCGGTCGCCACCCCGACCTGCATCGTCCGCGTCTGACGCCGGCGTGTTCGTGCGTGCGAGCCTGCGTGACGCCGGCGTGTTCGTGCGTGCGTGCCTGCGTGACGCCGGCGTGTTCGTGTGACGCCCCGAAGTCGTCGAGACGCCCCCGAATTCGGCGGCGTCTCGACGACACTGCGGCGTCGGAGCGACACGACGGCGTCTGGACAACACCGCAACGCCCCAACGCCGCAATGCCGCAGCGGGACGAGACGAGACGAGACGAGACGCCGGCGTCTTCGAAGCCCAGCGCGCTAGAAGTCGATCAGGTTCTCGAAGGGGCGGCCCTCGGCCAGCGCGGCGACCTGCTTGCGCATGAGCTCGATCGACCTCGGCACGCTCAGGTCGGTGTTGCCGCCGACGTGCGGCGTGAGCACGGTGTTCGGCGTCGTCCACAGCGGGTGTCCGTCGGGCAGGGGTTCCGGGTCGGTGACGTCGAGCGCCGCGAACAGCCGCTCCGACCGCAGCTCGGCGACCAGGGCATCGGTGTCGACGACCTTCCCGCGCGCCACGTTCACCACGAGGGCGCCGTCCGGCAGCGCCGCGAGCAGCTCCGCGTCGACCAGCCGTTCGGTCTCGGCGGTGAGCGGGGCGATGAGCACGAGCACGTCCGTCGTCGGAGCCAGGTCGGGCAGCTCGCCGAACGCGTGCACGTGCCGACCGTCCTGGTCGCGAGCGGTCCGGGCGACCACCGTCACCTCGGTGCGGAAGGCCTCGAACCGGGTGGCGATCGCGGACCCGATCGCCCCGTAGCCGACGACGGTCACCCGGCGGTCGGCGAGCGATCGGGTCTCGCGGGCGTCCCAGACGCCGTTCGCCCGGTCGACCTGGAACGCCGAGATCTCGCGGAGCGAGGTCAGCGCCAGGCCGACGGCGAGCTCGGCGGTCTCGTCGTCGTGGATGCCGCGACCGTTCGCCAGCTGCGAGTGCCCGGGCACGTGCGGGATCGCGTGCTCGTACCCGGCGCTCGGCAGCTGCAGCAGCTGGAGCTCGGGCAGGTCGTGCACGAACTGCCAGCGGTGCCGCCCCGCGAAGTAGAACGGCAGGAACGTGATCGCGACGTCGTCCGGGCGACCGTACGGCGACTCGACGTCCCAGACGTCCAGCTCGATGCCGTCCGGCACGGGGCCGAACCGGTCGACGAGCTCGGCGAACGGCAGGGTGACGATCGGCATCCGCGGACCGGGCCTAGGCGTCGGTGCGCGGCGAGAAGGCACCGTCGGAGTCGAGCGGCCCGCGGCCGACGTACCCCTCGGTGACGTCCTCGACGATCACGTCGCCGAAGCGGGCCGGCAGCGTCGCGGCGTGCGTGCCGCGCAGCTCGTCGACCGTGGCCTCGAACGCGCCCTGGACCTCGAGCGTGCTCGACGTCGCGTCGGTCACGCCGATGCGCAGCACCGGGAAGCCCCGGCCGGCGCACATGCCCTGGAACCGCACGTCGTCCTCACGCCGGACGGTCACGATGACGCGACCGGTCGACTCGGAGAACAGCGCCGTCGCGGTGTCGATGCCGTCACGGGTCTCGAGCTCGTCGAGGACCACGCGGGCACCGATGCCGAAGCGGAGCACGGACTCGGCGAGCGACTGGCCGAGGCCGCCGTCCGCCAGGTCGTGCGCGCTGGTGAGCAGCTGCTCACCGGACGCCGCGTACAGCAGCTCGGCGAGGGCCTTCTCGCGCTCGAGGTCGACCGCCGGCGGACGCCCGCCCAGGTGGCCGTGCACGGTGCCGGCCCACGCGGAGCCGTCGAGCTCCAGGCTCGTGGTGCCGAGCAGGTAGATGTTGTGGCCGTCGTCCTGCCATCCCGACGGCACGCGCTTGGCGACGTCGTCGATGATGCCGAGCACGCCGACGACGGGCGTCGGGTGGATCGGGGTCGAGCCGGTCTGGTTGTAGAACGACACGTTGCCGCCGGTGACCGGGATGCCGAGCTCCATGCAGCCGTCGGCCAGGCCCTCGACCGCCTCGGAGAACTGCCACATGACCTCGGGGTTCTCGGGGGAGCCGAAGTTCAGGCAGTCGGTGACGGCAGCGGGAACGGCACCGGTGACGGCGACGTTCCGGTACGCCTCGGCGAGGGCCAGACGGGCACCCTGCTTCGGGTCGAGCTGGCAGTAGCGGCCGTTGGCGTCGGTGGCGATCGCGACGCCGAGCCCGGTTTCCTCGTCGACGCGGATCATGCCGCCGTCGTCGGGGAAGGACAGCGCGGTGTTGCCGAGCACGTAGGTGTCGTACTGGTTCGTGACCCAGTTCTTCGACGCCAGGTTCGGCGAACCGAGCAGCTGCAGGAACTGTGCCCTGAGCGCGGGGCCGTCGGCCGGACGGTCGAGCGAGGCGGCCGTGTCGGCCTGCAGCGCGTCGATCCAGGTCGGGTAGGCGACCGGGCGGTCGTAGACCGGGCCGTCGACGGCGACGGTGCGCGGGTCGACGTTCACGATCTCCTGGCCCTGCCAGTCGATGACCAGGCGGCCGGTGCCGGTGACCTCGCCGAGCACGCTGGTCTCGACCTCCCACTTGCCGACGACGCTCAGGAAGTCGTCGAGCTTGTCGGGGCGGACGACGGCCATCATGCGTTCCTGGCTCTCCGACATCAGGATCTCTTCGGCGGTGAGCGTGGGGTCGCGGAGCAGGACGTCGTCGAGCGAGATGTGCATGCCGCCGTCACCGTTGCTCGCGAGCTCCGAGGTGGCGCAGGAGATGCCCGCCGCACCGAGGTCCTGGATGCCCTCGACCAGGTCCTTCTGGAACAGCTCGAGGCAGCACTCGATCAGGACCTTCTCGGCGAAGGGGTCGCCGACCTGCACGGCCGGGCGCTTGGTCGGGCCGCCCTCGGTGAAGGTGTCGGACGCCAGGATCGATGCGCCGCCGATGCCGTCGCCGCCGGTGCGGGCCCCGAACAGGACGACCTTGTTGCCGGCACCGGAGGCGTTCGCCAGATGCAGGTCCTCGTGGCGCAGGACGCCGACGGCCAGGGCGTTGACCAGCGGGTTGCCCTGGTACACCGGGTCGAAGTAGGTCTCGCCGCCGATGTTCGGCAGGCCGAGGCAGTTGCCGTAGAACGAGATGCCGCCGACGACCCCGTGCACGACGCGCGCGGTGTCCTCGTGGTCGATCGCGCCGAAGCGGAGCTGGTCCATCACGGCGACGGGGCGGGCACCCATCGAGATGATGTCGCGGACGATGCCGCCGACGCCGGTGGCCGCACCCTGGTAGGGCTCGACGTAGGACGGGTGGTTGTGCGACTCGACCTTGAACGTCACCGCCCAGCCGTTGCCGACGTCGACGACACCGGCGTTCTCGCCCATGCCGACCATCAGGTTCTTGGTCATCTCCGGCGTGACCTTCTTGCCGAACTGCCGCAGGTAGTTCTTCGAGGACTTGTAGGAGCAGTGCTCGCTCCACATCACCGAGTACATCGCCAGCTCGCCCGAGGTGGGGCGGCGGCCGAGGATCTCCTTGATGCGGGCGTACTCGTCCGGCTTCAGGCCCAGCGCGTCGTACGGCTGCTCCTTGTCGGGGGTTGCTGCCGCGTCCTGCACGGTGTCGGGCTTCGGGCGAACGTGTGTCGTCACGGTGTCGTTGTTCCCTGTCACTTGACGAGCGCGTGCTCGATCACGGAGGTGAAGAAGGTCAGGCCGTCGGTGCCCGAGGCCATCGCGGCGGGGGTGTCCGGGCCGAACCCGGCCTCGGTCGCGTGCTCGGGGTGCGGCATCAGGCCGACGACGTTGCCGCGCTCGTTCGAGACGCCGGCGATGTCGTCGATGGAGCCGTTCGGGTTCACGCCGAGGTAGCGGAACACGACCTGGCCGTTGTCCTCGATGCGCTTGATGGTGTCGGCGTCCGCGACGAAGCGGCCGTCGGCGTTCTTCAGCGGGATGGTGATCTCCTGCTGGGCGCTGAAGCCGGAGGTCCAGGCGGTCGCGGTGGTCTCGACGCGGAGCTTCTGGTCGCGACGGATGAACTGCTGGTGTGCGTTGCGGGTGTGTGCCCCGGGGACCAGACGGGCCTCGGCCAGCATCTGGAACCCGTTGCAGATGCCGAGCACGGGCATGCCCTTGCCGGCGGCGTCGATGACCTCGGCCATGATCGGGGCCTTCGCGGCGATCGCGCCGGCACGCAGGTAGTCGCCGTACGAGAACCCGCCGGGCAGCACGATCGCGTCGACACCCTGCAGGTCGTGGTCGCCGTGCCACAGGGCGACGGGGTCGGCGCCGGCGAGACGGACGGCGCGCTGGGCGTCGCGGTCGTCGAGCGAGCCCGGGAACGTGATGACGCCGATGCGCATCCGGGTCACTGGCCTTCCACGGTCACGGACACGACGTCCTCGATGACCGCGTTGGAGAAGACGTCGGCTGCGATGTCGCGGACCTCGGCGAGCTTGGCGTCGTCGACGGGGCCGTCGACGGTCACCTCGAAGCGCTTGCCGATGCGGACGTTGGTCAGGTCGGCCTTGCCGAGGCGGGCCAGGGCGTTGCCCACGGCCTTCCCCTGGGGGTCGAGGATCTCGGCCTTGGGCATGACCTCGACGACGATCGTTGGCACGTGTTCTCTCCAGCACTTCAGGGGTGGGGGGACGCGACCAGTCTACGGGGCGCGCGCGACACGCCGGGACGGCCCCGGGCCTCCAGGCGGGCCCTTCCTGTGCGGTTGCTCACGTCTGTTCCAACGCGTATATTCCAAGTCGAATAGTCAACAACGAACAAGCGGACTGGAGGCACGTGTGCCGTCGCTCACGCCACTCGCGTTCGCCGCGCTCGGGCTCCTGGCCGAGGGGCCGACGCATCCCTACGAGATGTTCCAGACGATGACGCACCGCCGGGACGGCCGGAACGTCAAGGTCCGGCCCGGAACCCTGTACCACCAGGTCGGCCGACTGGTGGAGCTCGGCCTCGCCGAGATCGTGGGGACCGACCGGGCGGGCAACCGTCCGGAACGCACCACCTACGCCATCACGGACGACGGGTGGACGGCCCTGCACGACGGGCTCGTCCGGCTGATCGCCGAACCGGCCGAGGAGTACCCCGTCTTCCACCTGGCCGTCGCCGAGATCGAGAACCTGTCGGTCGACGAGGCCGAGTCCGCGCTGCGGGCGCGGGTCACGGCACTCCGGGCCCAGCGCGACGAGGCGGACGAGATCCTCGGGATCGTCCGGGCGAAGGACCTGCCCGAGCGGTACTGGCTCGACGTGTCGTACGTGCGTGCGATGCTCACGACGCAGATCGAGTGGCTCGCCGCCACGGCCGACCGGATCGCCGCCGGCCACATCTCCTGGGACGCCCACGCCGCGTCCGCAGACACCACCACGAACAGCAAGGAAACCACTCGATGACCACCGTCACGCCTCCGCGGACGACCGAGAAGAAGCCGTGGCCTGCCCTGTGGGCACTCGTCGTCGGGTTCTTCATGATCCTCGTCGACTCGACCATCGTGTCGGTCGCCACCCCCACCATCGCCCAGGAGCTCGACGCGGACATCAACTCCGTGATCTGGGTGACGAGCGCCTACCTGCTCGCCTACGCCGTGCCGCTGCTCATCACCGGCCGGCTCGGTGACCGCTTCGGCCCGAAGGTCATGTACCAGATCGGCCTCGTGGTCTTCACGCTCGCCAGCCTGTGGTGCGGCCTGGCCGGCTCGATTGAGGTGCTGATCGTCGCCCGCGTCGTGCAGGGCCTCGGCGCCGCGATGATGAGCCCGCAGACCATGTCGGTCATCACCCGCATCTTCCCGCCGCAGAACCGCGGTGCGGCGATGGGCCTCTGGGGCGCCGTCGCCGGTGTCGCCTCGCTCGTCGGCCCGATCGTGGGCGGCCTGCTCGTCGACGGCTTCGGCTGGGAGTGGATCTTCTTCGTGAACGTCCCCGTCGGTGTCGTCGCGTTCGTGCTCGCGCAGCGTTTCGTGCCGTCGTTCGAGCGGCACGGGCACCGGTTCGACTACCTCGGCATCTTCCTGTCCGCAGCGGGCCTGTTCCTGCTCGTGTTCGGCATCCAGGAAGGCGAGACCTACGACTGGGGTGTCATCGCCGGTCCGATCTCGGTGTGGTCGCTCATCATCGTCGGTCTCGTGGTGCTCGCCGGCTTCGTGGTCTGGCAGGGCGTGCAGAAGGGCGAGCCGCTGCTGCCGCTCGGTCTGTTCAAGGACCGCAACTTCACGCTGGCCAACGTCGCCATCACGGCCGTCGGTGTCGCGATCGCCTCGTTCGCGCTGCCGATCATGCTGTGGGCGCAGGACGTCCTGCGCTTCTCGCCGACCCAGGCCGCACTGCTCCTCGTGCCGCAGGCCGTGCTGTCCGCCGCGCTCGCGCCGGTCGTCGGCAAGAACCTCAACCGCTGGAACCCGCGCTGGGTCGCCGCGTTCGGGCTCGCCTGCTTCTCGGTCGGCCTGTTCTGGTTCGGTGCCCTGCTGACGAGCGGCGCCGGGTGGGGCTGGGTGCTCCTGCCGAGCGCGCTCCTCGGGCTCGCCAACGCCTGCATGTGGGGGCCGCTGTCCGTCTCGGCGACGCGCAACCTGCCGCCGAAGCTGGCCGGTGCCGGCTCGGGCGTCTACAACACCACGCGGCAGATCGGTGCTGTGCTCGGTTCCGCCGGCATCGCCGCCCTGATGGAGGCCCGGATCACCGCGAACTTCCCGGCGTCGTCCGGTGGGGCCACGGCCGGTGGCGCGGAGCAGCAGGTCGGCGCTCTGCCGGGCTTCCTGCTCGAGCCGTTCTCCACGGCCATGGGTGAGTCGCTCTACCTGCCGGCGATCGTGCTCGTCGTGGCCATCGTCGCGGCGCTGTTCCTGGCGAAGCCGAAGCAGACCGTCGCCTGGCAGCAGACCGGTTCGGTCACCACGCAGCCCGACGCCGAGCCCGCGGGAGCCCCGGCGAAGTAGAGCACGAGCGCTTCGGCGCCCAACGAGTGAGCAGAAGAAGTCGAGTCACCTCCGGGTACTCGACTTCTTCTGCTCACTCGTGTCGGGGACGCACCCCCGCCCGTCAGCTGCGGCGCTGCAGGTGCGCCCGGGTGAGCTCATCCATCTGCTCGTCGGTCAGGGCGTCGACGTCCCGGGCCTCGCGGCGGTCGGTCCGCTGCCACCGGATGAACAGCGCGACGAGCACGGGGATGTCCGCCACCTCGGCGATGAACCACAGCAGGTCGCCCGCCAGGTGCTGGTCCTGCAGCGGGGACGGGTACCAGGCCCGTCCGACCACGGGCACGAGGGACCCGTCGAGCACGTGGTTCGTGATCCGCAGCACGATGCCCGGCACCGCGTCGACGACGAGCTCGACGAACGCCAGCAGGAACTCGGCCGTGGCGAACGTCGACGAGACGAGCACACCGACCTCGGACAGCGGCGCGAGCAGGCCGAACCCGAGCGCCGGCACGGTCACGGTGATGACGGCGGCCCAGACGGGGGACTCCCGGATCACGCTCGAGAACGGGGTGAGCAGGACGGCGAACAGCGCCAGCGCGACCAGCGGGGCGACGATCGCGTTGCCGAGCAGACGCACCGGACGTGACCCCATGACGGCGTCGGCGGCCTGCGCGAGGCGAGCCGGGCCTCCGATCCGGAGCAGTGCGACGGGCGCACCGAGCGCGGCGAAGGTGGGGACCGCGAAGAACAGCAGGGCGGCGCGCAGGACGAACGCCCAGCGCAACCGCTCGTCGTCGACGCCGACGATGCCGAACTGCAGGACGCCGAACAGCACGAGCGCCGTGACGAAGGCGAGCGTGCGCCACCACGGCCACCGGGCACCTCGTCGGACCGCTCCGACGACCCAGCGGCCGTAGGCGAGCGCGGCGACGACGAGGAGCACCGCCGCCAGGGGGTCGAACCGCCAGGTGCTCCAGAACTCGGGTGTCGACGGCGTGGGGAGCCTCCTGGGGATCAGGCGGACTCGTCCGTCGTTCCGCCGGAGCCATCCTCCGTCCGCCCGGGGTGCGCCGGGGGTCCGGCGTGCCCCCGGGACGGTGAGAACCGGTTCAGATCCGGGCGACTCCGCGTGCCGGGACGGTCCGCGACAGCAGCCAGACGCCCACCGGAACGGCCACGGCTCCGACGAGCGCGACACCGAACGACAGGTGCAGCTGCATCACGAGGAACGCCGGGCCGATGGTGCAGAGGGCCGCGACGGCGACGACCGGCCAGGCCGGACGGTCCGCCGACGGCAGCAGGCGGGGGAGCGGCCGGTCGAACCAGCGAAGGGCACGAGCCACCCCGAGGGCGACTGCGAGCACCACGACCAGCGCGACGATCCGGGACGCCCACCACGGGCCGGAGCCCGGCGCCGGGAACGGCACCCCGACGAGCAGGGCGATGCCGTTCAGCGCGATGAACAGCGGCAGGTGCCACAGGTAGATCGTCATGCCGTCGCGGCCGAGCACGAACACGGCCCCGAGCGCGGCACGGGTGCGCATCAGCCGGGTGAGCGGCGCGTGCACGAGCTGGACCAGGCACGCCTGCGCGATCGCCAGGAACGCCAGCGGCAGCATCGGCGGGTTCAGGTCCTGCAGCATGTCCGGCGCCCACAGCCCGACCGAGGTCATCGGCACGAGCACGGCGTAGGCGGCGACCGCGATGGCCAGCAGGAGCACCTTCGACCGGCGCGCGAACCACCCGTCGGCCCAGAGGAACCCGAGCTGCTGCGCGAAGAGCCACACCGGTCCCAGGTTGAGCAGCCCGACCTCGGCGACCCCGGTGGCCAGGCGGACGGCGTCGACCACCGCGGCGAGCACGAGCAGCACGGCGAGGGTGGCCCAGGGTGCTCGCTCGTGCAGGCGCATCATCACGGGGACGCAGCACTGGGTGATGCCGTAGGCGGCCAGGAACCAGAGCGGCGACCCGATGCCGAACGCGACCTCGGCCAGCAGCGCCGGCGGCGTGCCCGCGGCCGTCGCGACCCCGAGCCCGAGCGCGAGGAACACGAACAGGGGTACCGCGGGCCGGAACAGCCGCACCAGGCGGGTGGCCAGGTAGTCGCGGGCGGGGCTCGGCGCACCACGGGCGACGGTGCTGCGCCAGCCGACGGCGCTCGCGAACCCGCCGACCACGAAGAACAGCGGCATCACCTGCCCGACCCAGGTGGCGGCGACGTACCAGGGGAGTTCCTGCAGCGGGCTCGTCACCCGCACCCCCTGGGCATCGGCGGCGACGCCGACCATCGTGACGTGCACGATGACGACGAGGACGACGCAGGCCGTCCGGATGAGGTCGACGACCAGGTCCCGCTTCGCGATGATCCCCCGGACGTCCGCTCTGCTGTTCGCCTGTTCAGGCAGACCTTGGCTCGTGGACATGTCCGGACGTTAGCGTGCGGAACGGTCGGTCCAGTGTCGTTCCAGCTGATCGCGACCGGATCGTGACACTTCGTATTCCGGTAGCGGCATGCGTCACCTCGCTGGCCAGCAGCAACAGCTCGTGTACAGTGGACGTGTTGTCTTGATTCCTGCAAAAGAAAGGCTCAGCATGGATGCCGACGCCGATCTGCTCCGCACGTCGGGGCTCCGGGTCACGACCCCGCGCCTCGCCGTGCTCCGCGCGACGGACTCGATGCCGCACGCCACCGCGGATGACATCGTCGTCGCGCTCGCCGCCGAGCTGCCGACCACCAGTCACCAGGCCGTCTACGGGGTGTTGAACGCCCTGACCGGCGTCGGGCTCGTCCGCCGCATCGAACCGGCAGGCAGCCCCGCGCGCTACGAGCGCCGGACCGGTGACAACCACCACCACATCGTCTGCACGCTGTGCGGCGCGATCGAGGACGTCGACTGCGCGGTCGGCCACTCGCCCTGCCTGACACCGTCCGAGACCCACGGCTTCGCGGTCACCACCGCCGAGGTCACCTACTGGGGCATCTGCGACCGCTGCGCAGCGGCAGAGCGCGACGACGCAGACGCCCCCACGCCCGCCTGACGGCGACCGCCCCACCGCACCGGCGCCACGACGCGCCGGACCCCGAGCCACCCGAGCACCCCTGACCGAACCAAGTCCCACCCCAGGAGGAACCGTGTCCGACCAGAACACGCCGACCGGCACCCCGACCACAACGACCAACAGCGGCGCACCCGTCTCGAGCGACGAGCACTCGATGGGCGTCGGGGCCGACGGCCCCCTCGCGCTGCACGACCACTACCTGGTCGAGAAGCTCGCCCAGTTCAACCGTGAGCGCATCCCGGAGCGTGTCGTGCACGCCAAGGGCGGCGGCGCCTTCGGCACCTTCACCGTCACGCAGGACGTCTCGCGCTTCACCCGTGCCGCGTTCCTGCAGCCCGGGCAGACCACCGAGATGCTCGCCCGGTTCTCGAGCGTCGCCGGTGAGCAGGGCTCGCCCGACACCTGGCGCGACCCCCGCGGCTTCGCGCTGAAGTTCTACACGTCCGAGGGCAACTACGACCTCGTCGGCAACAACACCCCGGTGTTCTTCATCCGCGACGGCATCAAGTTCCCGGACTTCATCCGTTCGCAGAAGCGTCTGCCCGGCTCGCACCTGCGCGACCACGACATGCAGTGGGACTTCTGGACCCTGTCGCCCGAGTCGGCGCACCAGGTCACGTGGCTGATGGGCGACCGCGGTCTGCCGGCGAGCTGGCGTGAGATGGACGGCTTCGGCTCGCACACCTACCAGTGGATCAACGCCGACGGCGAGCGCTTCTGGGTGAAGTACCACTTCATCACCGAGCAGGGCCACAAGACCCTGACGCAGGAGGACGCCGACCGCATCGCCGGTGAGGACGCGGACTTCCACATCCGTGACCTGCACGCCGCGATCGAGCGTGAGGACTTCCCGCGCTGGACCCTCAAGGTGCAGGTCATGCCCTACGAGGACGCCGCGACCTACCGCTTCAACCCGTTCGACCTGACGAAGGTGTGGCCGCACGCGGACTACCCGCTCATCGAGGTCGGCACGATGGAGCTCAACCGCAACCCGGAGAACTACTTCGCGCAGATCGAGCAGGCGACCTTCGCCCCCTCGAACTTCGTGCCCGGCATCGCGGCGAGCCCCGACAAGATGCTCCTCGCGCGCATCTTCAGCTACGCGGACGCCCACCGCTACCGCGTCGGCACGAACCACGCCCAGCTGCCCGTGAACGCCCCGAAGAACGAGGTCCACTCGTACTCGAAGGACGGCGGTATGCGCTTCGACTTCCAGAAGTCCGAGGTGCCGGTGTACGCGCCGAACTCCCTCGGTGGTGCGCACGCCGACCCGACCGCGACCGACGACGCCCCGGGCTGGGAGTCCGACGGCGCGCTGCAGCGTTCCGCCGCGACCCTGCACCCGGAGGACGACGACTTCGGTCAGGCCGGCACGCTCGTCCGCGAGGTCCTGGACGACGCCGCCCGTGAGCGCCTGGTCGGCAACATCGCCGGTCACGTCTCGAAGGTGACGCGCGACGACCTGCGCGAGCGCGTGTTCGCCTACTGGACGAACGTCGACGCCGACCTGGGTGCGCGCGTGCGCGCCGCGGTCGCGCCGAGCGCGCCCGGCTCGAACGAGAACCCCGAGAAGGTCGCGGTCGAGGCGTAAGCCCAGGCCGCAACGAGCGGACGGGAGGCCCGGTACCAGCTGGTACCGGGCCTCCCGTCCGTCGGTCGTTGTGGCTAGACCTGCTGGCCGTTCAGCCAGATCGGGCCCGTCGGCCACTCCTCGAGCTGCGCTGCCACCGGCAGCGCCATCCAGCCGCCCTGTTCGGTGTTGCTGACGCCGGCGCCCTCGGCGGTGAACGCCGAGAAGGTGCCGACGGCCTCGGGGAACTCGTGCCAGCCGAGCTTCGCGTAGAAGGGGATCCGGTCCTCGCCGGCCCCGAGGAACCCGTACGGCACCTGCAGCCCGTCGAGGACCGCGTGGGTCCGGGTCATGAGCTCACGGCCGACGCCGGTGCCCTGCAGCCGGGGTGACACGGCGACCAGGCCGGTGTCGCCGACCAGGACGTCCTGCCCGCCGACGGTGACGAACATGCGGCGGATGCCGACGTGGGCCAGGACGACCCCGTCGGCGTCGTGCGCGAGCACGCGGCGTTCCGGCTGCATGCCGGACCAGCTCCGGCCGCCCACGTACCAGTGCGACCAGTCGGGGAAGGCCTGCCCGAGCAGCGCCGCGATCGCTTCGTGGTCGGGGAGCGACAGCGTGCTCTCCTCGACCACCTCCCACCGGATGTCGTCAGTCACGGGTCCATCCTGCCGGTCCGGCGGCCGGTGTGGGGAGGTTTCGCGCTGGGCGACACCTCGCGGGTCCGGGCGGGCGTGGGGTGTCGGTCAGCGCGAAGTGTCGCGACACATCAGCCGCGACCGGGCGTCGTCACCTCGATGCGGTTCGCCCAGGGGTCGTCGAACGCCACGGTCCGGCCGTCGTCGGCGAGCTCCACGCCGCCGTGCCGCATGCGTTCGGTCAGCGCGCCGAGGTCGTCGACGGCGGGGACCTCGATGCGGACGAGGCCCAGCCCGAGGGCCTGCTGTCGTCGCCCGGCGCCGCGGGAGTTCCAGGTGTTCATCGCCATGTGGTGGTGGTAGCCGCCGGCGCTGACGAACAGCGCCTCGCCGAACCCCGCGGTGGTCTCGAAGCCGAGCGTGTCGACGTAGAACGAGCGCGCGGTGGCGACGTCGCCGACGGACAGGTGCACGTGGCCGACCTTGCCCGGGCGTGCCGCGGCGGTGTCCAGGGCGTCCTCGGTCAGGTGGGACTGCAGGAACGCGTTCGGGTCGACGTACTTCGTGTCCATGTCGATCACGCCGTGCGTCCACGACCACTCGGTGCGGTCGCGGTCCCAGTACAGCTCGACGCCGTTGCCCTCGGGGTCGGTGAAGTAGAACGCGTTGCTCACCAGGTGGTCGGCGCTGCCGGTGAAGGACGCCGGGTACTGCGTGGCGACCGAGTACAGCGCGGCGGCCAGGTCGGCCCGGGTGTCGAACAGGATCGCCGTGTGGAACAGTCCGGCCTCGCGCGGGCCGGCGTGCTGCATCGCGGGGGCGTGCTCGAGGATCACGATCGGCGTCCTGCCGCGACCCAGCACGGCGACGCCGCCGTCGTGGGAGAGCAGCGACAGCCGGACGCCGTCGCGGTAGTACCGGATCATCGCGTCCAGGTCCGCGACGCGGAGTGTGACGGCGCCCATCCCGGTGTCGGCGGCGAGGAGTTCGTGCGTTTGCATGCACCAAGTGTGCGCCCATTTGGTTGACGCGTCAACCAATTCGATGACGCGTCAACCAATCCGGTGCGTCAAGCGCTGTTCGAGATCCCGCCGTCCGACTTCAGCAGCTGGCCGTTCACCCACGCACCCTGCTCCGAGCAGAGGAACCCGACGAGCGCCGCGGTGTCCGACGGGCGTCCGAGCCGGCCGAGCGGCGTGCCCTCGACGGCCCACCCCTTGACCTCGTCGGACATCCAGCCGGTGTCGTTCGGCCCGGGGTTCACCACGTTGGCGCTCACCCCGAGGCTGCCGAGCTCCTTCGCGGCACCGAACACGATCCGGTCGAGCGCCCCCTTCGACGCCCCGTACGGCAGGTTGTACGCGATGTGGTCGCTCGTCAGTGCGACGATCCGGCGTCGGTCGCGCGGGGCGGCGTCACCGGCGCGCTCGAGCCCGGCCGCGTAGGCCTGCACGAGCAGGAACGGTGCGCGCGCGTTCACGGCGAAGTGGCGGTCCCACGACTCGACGGTCGTGGTGCGGAAGTCGGAGTCGACGGACTCGCAGTGCGACATGACGAGGGCGGACACGGGGGCGCCGGCTTCCGTCTCGGCGCGGCCGACGAGTGCGGCCGCCTGCTCCGGGTCCTCCAGGTCGACCGGGAGGCGCGTCACCCGTGCTCCCGCCGCCTCGCACTCCTGCACCACCGACTCGACCCCGTCCGGGTCCGCCCCGCCGCTCACGCGGTCGTCGTAGGGCCCCCACCACGAGATGGCGAGGTCCCATCCGTCTGTTGCCAGTCGGGTCGCGAGTGCCGCGCCGATGCCGGCTCTGCGGCCCACGCCGGTCACCAGGGCGAGTGGTCGTGCGGACGTCATCCGTTCCTCTCCCTCTCCCTCGGCCGACACGCTACTCCGCAAGCTCCGTAGCGTGTCGGAACCGGCTCGTGGGGCCCTGTCCGGCGCTCCGTCGCGCCGATCGGCACCCAGTCTGCCGGAACCGGCCACCCGTGTGGCCATCGCACCCGGTGTCCTGTCGGCGGACGGCCGACCGCGGGGGCCAAGATGGACGGATGCCACGAACACGACGGCCCTCGCGACCGGGGCGCGGACCCCGCGGCGGTCGCCCGGACCCCCGCGACCTGCCACTCGAGCACGTGCGCGACCGGATGTCGTCCTACATCTACGGCAACATCACGGTGCTGGCCGTCGCGATCGCGGTGGACCCGGAGCAGATCCACCACGGCGCCGCGGTGGCGACCGTGCTGGCGACCGCGGTGCTGACGTACCTGGCGCACGTGCTCGCGCACCTGGTCGCGCACGGCCTGGGCGACGACGGCGAAGGATCAGCCGCCGAGCGTGCTGCCCGCCGCGAGTCCGTCGCGACGATCGTCCGGAACGCCAACCCGATCGCGACCTCCGGGCTGATCCCGGCGGTCCTCTATGCCGCGGCCTGGATCGGCTGGCTGCCGGCCGAGTGGGCGCAGATCGCGGCGACCGTGATCCTGGTCGTGCGCATCGGTCTGGTGGGGGTGTTCATGCAGCGGTTCAGCGGGAAGCAGCCGACGTTCCTCGGACTGTGGGGCGGGATCGTGCTCGCCGCGGTGGCGTTCGTGATCGGCCTCGTCAAGGTGGTGCTGACGCATTGAGTGGCACGCACCCCGACGCCGGACCCGACTCCGGACCCACCGCCGAGACCGACCCGAAGCGCGGCGGTCTGCGGTTCCTGCGCGACCTCGTCATCATCGTCGTCGTGGCGCTCCTGGCGTCCTTCCTGGTCAAGGCCTACCTGGTCCGCGCGTTCTCCATCCCCTCCGGCTCGATGCAGAACACGCTGCTCATCGGGGACCGGGTGCTCGTCAACGAGCTCGTGCCCGGGGTCGTCCCGCTGCAGCGCGGTGACGTCGTGGTGTTCCACGACCCGGGCGGCTGGCTCGGCATGGGCCAGGGCGACGACCTGATCAAGCGGGTCATCGGCCTGCCGGGTGACACGGTGTCGTGCTGTGACACCCGGGGCCGGCTGTCGGTGAACGGGCACGCGGTCGACGAGCCCTACGTCGTGCTCGAACGCGGGTCGAACCGCGTCGTCGGCAAGGACTTCGAGGTCACCGTGCCGAAGGGGCGCATCTGGGTGATGGGCGACAACCGGTACGACTCCGCCGACTCGCGGGTGCACGGCACCGTGCCGGTCGACGACGTCGTGGGGCGCGCCTTCGTGACGACGTGGCCGATCTCGCGGTGGTCGGTGCTGTCCCGGTACGGCGACGAGTGGGACCGGGTCCCGTCGCCGTGACCACGGACGACCAGGGATTCGGGTACGAGACCGGCGGCGACGACGACCTGTCGATCCACCGGATCGCGACCCCGGGCAAGCGGTCCGGCACGATCGGTCCGCGCCCCGACCACGTCGTGTTCTGGCTCGCCGACGGCCGGGCCAGCCTGACCGCGGACGACGGCGAGCACTGGGAGGTCGGGGCGGAGCGGCCGATGATGCTCTCGGCATCGTCTGCGTACGGCTTCGAGACCGACGCGACCGCCACGACGCTGCTGCACCTGTCGCCGTCGCTGCTCGGTGACACGGGGGAGTCCTGGGTGTTCCGGCAGCCGGACGCGGCCGACCCCGCGCTCGAACCACTGCGGGCACTGCTGCGTGAGGTCTCCGGGCGCATCCTCGACCCCGCCCTGCCCGTCGACGACCGTGCGGCCCTGAACCGACGGATCGCGACCGTCGTCCTGTCGACCTTCACCCGGTCACGATCGGACGTCGCGGACCGGATGCGGCGGGCGATCGGCTTCGTCCACGACCACGCCGACCAGGTGCTGACCGTGGCGGACGTCGCGGCAGCCTGCGACCTGAGCGAGCGCGGGCTGCAGGACCTGTTCCGCCGTCGGCTCGGCGTCACCCCCATGGAGTACCTGCGCGAGGTCCGACTCGACCGGGTGCACCTGGAGCTGGGGCGCCCGGGTGC
This sequence comes from Curtobacterium poinsettiae, assembly GCF_047226435.1. Taxonomy (NCBI): domain Bacteria; kingdom Bacillati; phylum Actinomycetota; class Actinomycetes; order Micrococcales; family Microbacteriaceae; genus Curtobacterium; species Curtobacterium poinsettiae. Next base: position 594,018 of record NZ_CP178434.1, read on the forward strand.
CCGCGCGCTGCTCGTCAGCGAGGTCGCGCGGCGGTGGCGGTTCCGTCACCTGGGTCGGTTCGCGGCGTACTACCGGGATCGCTTCGGGGAGCAGCCGCACCAGACCATCGAACGGGGCGCCCTGGGCACGGGTCGACCGACGCGGTGATCCCGGATCGGGGCCGGCTCGGCCCGGCTCGGTCCGGTTCGTCCGTTGACCGAACCCGCGGAGCCTGGCCCTCCCGTACTTTGCGGATTCCGGCTATCCTGCCCGCAGTTGCCGCGCCGGGCGTGACGGCGCCCGGACCGTGCGTCCTGGTCGCCACGGTGCGCGTGTGACGCGACCACGGCCTGGAGGCGCGGTGTGCGCCCGACGCGCACCGCGCCTCCAGACAGTCCCGGTTCCACCCCAGGAGGCGACGTGACCACGGACCGCACCACCGACGCACCCCGCGGCGGCGCCCTGGCGCCGCTCGCGATACCGGTCTTCCGCGCCCTGTGGATCGCGGTGCTGGTGAGCAACATCGGCAGCTGGATGCAGACCGTCGGGGCGCAGTGGCTGCTCGTCGACGAGCACGCCGCACCCGTCGTCGTCGCCCTCGTGCAGACCGCATCGAGCCTGCCGGTACTGCTGGTCGGGATCCCCGCCGGGGTGATCGGCGAGTTCGTCGACCGGCGACGCCTGCTCATCGGCGTGCAGGCGTTCCAGGTGGTCGTCGGCGTCGTGATGACCGTGCTGACCGCGACCGGCGACATGACCCCGGCGCTCCTGCTCACCGTGACGTTCCTGCTCGGCACGGCCTCGGCGCTCCAGCTGCCCGCGTACCAGGCACTCGTACCCGAGATCGTGCCACGTGCCGCCATCACCGACGCCGCCGCGCTGAGTTCCGTCGGGGTCAACGTCGCCCGTGCGATCGGACCGGCGCTCGCCGGCGTGGTGATCGCGCAGCTCGGCGTGCCGTTCGTGTTCGCGGCCAACGCGCTGTCGTTCGCGCTCTTCCTGGTGGTGCTCGTCGCCTGGCGCGGCTACCAGCGGCCCGAGACCCGGGCCGAACCGTTCATCGACGCGACCCGCGCCGGCCTGCGGTACGTCCTGCACGCGGCGGTCGTCCGCCGGTTGCTGGTGCAGCTCGCGGTCTTCATGGTGCCCGCGAACGCGCTGTGGGCACTCCTGCCGCTCGTCGCCGACGGGTCGCTCGGGCTGTCGTCCGGCGGGTACGGCCTGCTGCTCGCCGCCGTCGGAACCGGTTCGGTCGGCGGGGCGTTCGTGATGCCCGCGGTCCGCGCACGGCTCGGGATCGGCCGCACGGTCGGCACCGCCTCCGTCGTGTTCGGGGTCTGCACCACGGTCGTCGCGCTCGTCCCGGTGCTGGCGGTCGTGCTCGTCGCGCTCCTGGTCGGCGGGGTGGCGTGGATCGCCGTGGTGACGACGCTGAACGGCACGGTGCAGGCGTTCCTGCCCGCGTGGGTGCGGACCCGAGGGCTCGCCGCCTACCAGCTGGTGCTCTTCGGCTGCACGGCGATCGGGGCGGCGCTCGCCGGTGCCGTCGCCACACCCCTCGGGGTGACGGGCGTGCTCGCCGGGGCCGGAGTCCTCACCGCGCTCAGTGCCGCCCTGCTGCTCGTGTCCGGGTTCCCGGTGCTCACCGACCGGCAACGGGCCGTGACGCCGATGCCGTTCGGCGACCAGGTGTTCGTGCCGGACGACCACAGCGCTGCAACGGGGGAGACCCTCGTGCTGCTGCACTGGACGGTCCCGGCGGGCGCGGTCGACGAGTTCCGGGCGCGGGCCGAACGGCTCGGGCGGAGCCGACGCCGGACCGGCGCCCGTGACTGGAACCTGTACCGGGACCGGGCGACCGGGCCGGACGCCTGGGTCGAGGCGTTCCGAGTGGGGTCGTGGCAGGAGCACGTCGACCAGCACGAGGTCCGGCAGACCGGTGACGATGCCCGGACCCTGCGGGCCGTGCACGAGATCGCGGGTGAACCGCGGGTGGAGCACCTGGTGGCGGAGGGGGCCAGCGGGCCGTCGTCGAGGTGACGGGCGGGGTCAGCGGGCCGTCGTCGGGGTGACGGGGTCAGCGGGCCGTCGTCGGGGTGACGGGGTCAGCAGCCCGTCGTCGTCAGGGTGACCGTCGCGACCGTGCCGTTGGAGACCTTGGTCGTCTGGGGGCAGAGGTCGCCGGCGCGGACGGTGACCTGGCCGAGCGGGACACCTGCGAAGTCGGCCGTCCCGCCCGGGAACACCCGCTGGTGCTCGGAGAGCTTGCCGGTCGAGGCGAACACCTTGACCTCGTAGGGGCGGTCGGCGGCGTTCGACGAGACCGTGACCGACACCTGGCCGGTGGAGTCGTGGGCGCCGCAGCCGGCGAGGGCCAGGAGCGCGGCCACGCCGAGGACGGTTGCGGGGACGACTCGGAGCACGACGACCAGCGTACGCCGATGCTCGCTCGCTCCAGTGCGCTCCGCCCACGCTCCTGCGCCCTCCGGACTGGGGCCAGGCACTGTCCGTTCGGCGCGTTACCGTGGACGCATGCAGCCGGAAACCGCGATGTCCGTGCCCGCGCCGACCGGGGCCGATGCGGTCCGGCGAGCGGCCCTGATCGCGGCGCTCGACGTGGTCGACGGCGGCGTCGAGGAACGGTTCGAACGGATCACCCGGATCGCACGCGAGGCCCTCGGGGTCTCCGGCTCGTTCCTCAACCTGGCCGGCGAGAACACCCTGACGATCAAGTCGCAGCAGAGCGACGCGGTCTTCGGCCCCGTCATCCCGCTGCAGGACACGTTCTGCGGCCGGACCCTGGGCGAGCAGGGCCCCGTGGTCGTCGCCGATGCCCGACTGGACGACCGGTACGCCGACCTGCCGATGGTGCTCGGCGACCCGAACGTCCGGTTCTACGCCGGCGTCGGACTCCGCGCCCCCGACGACGACCTGAAGATCGGCACCCTCTGCCTGATCGACCCCGAGCCGCGAACCCTGGACCCCGACGAGCTCGAACTGCTGCAGGAACTCGGCGTCTGGGCGGAGCGTGAACTGCTCACCGGTGCGGACGAGGACCGACTGCGCACCGTGCTCAACGGTCTGCAGCCGGCCGAGGTGCAGGTCCCCGGGTACCGGATCACGGGGGTGTCGATCCCGCACGGCCTCGTCTCCGGCGACTTCCACGACTGGCACCGCTCCGGCGAGGACTCGATCCACCTCACCGTGTCGGACGTCATGGGCAAGGGGATGTCCGCCGGGCTCCTCGCGGCGAACATCCGCGGTGGGCTGCTCGCCCGCGGCGACCAGGACCCGTGCGTCGCGCTCGCCGAACTCGAGGTGCAGGTCGCGCCCGAACTCAGCCGCGCAGAGTCCTTCGCGACGATGTTCCACGGGCGGCTGACCCCGTCCACCGGGCGACTCGACTTCGCCGATGCCGGGCACGGGCTCGTGCTGCAGCTCCGCGACGACGGTGCCGAGCGGATCCTGCGGTCGTCGGACCTGCCGATCGGGTTGCACCCCACCGGGATGCCCCGCGCGGCCGGGTCGCTCGTGCTCCGGCCGGGTGAGGTGCTCATCGTCGTGACCGACGGCGCGCTCGAGCTCTGGGACTCGACGCTCGCGGCGCTGTCCGAACTCGGATCGCTGTACCGGGAGTCCGCGGACGTCGAGACGTTCCTGCAGCGGGTGCGAGCCCGCGTCGTCGAGCACGACCCGGGCGACGACCTGACCGTCGTCGTGGTGGCGCGCGACGCCGTGGAAGCCTGAGCGGTCACGAACCGTCGGCTGACTCGTCGGCCGGTCGCGCGGCGTGTGGTCGCGACACGTCGCGTGCGTGCCGCCGAGTGGTCGCGAACTGTCGGCTGGCGGGGCTTCGGGCGACGCTTCGTGACCGTTCGCCAGACCTGAGCGGGGTGTCGTGACCGCCGGTCGGCCGGGCGCCAGGCATCAGGCGGCGCGGGGCGGGTGGTCGCGACACGTCGTGTGCGTGCTGCCGAGTGGTCGCGAACTGTTGGTTGGCGGGGCGTCGGGCGACGGTTCGTGACCGTTCGCCAGACCTGAGCGGGGTGTCGTGACCGCCGGTCGGCCGGGCGCCAGGCATCAGGCGGCGCGGGGCGGGTGGTCGCAACACGTCGTGTACGTGCCGCCGAGTGGTCGCGAACTGTCGGTTGGCGGGGCGTCGGGCGACGCTTTGTGACCGTTCGCCAGACGTGAGCGGGGTGTCGTGACCGGAGCCGGACGCCGGCCGGGTGCGACGTCAGGCCCCGAGACGCTCGATCAGCTCGGCGTAGCGCGCAGCCGTGCGCTCGACGATCTGGTCCGGGAGCACCGGCGGCGTGCCCTGGCGGTCCCAGTTGGCGCTGAGCCAGTCCCGCACGATCTGCTTGTCGAACGAATCGGTGCGGTCGGCGGATCTGGCGTCCCAGTAGCGGCTGGAGTCGCTCGTCAGGACCTCGTCCGCGATGCGGATCCGACCGGTGGCGTCCTGCCCGAACTCGAACTTGGTGTCCGCGATGACGACGTCGCGGTCCAGCGCGATGGCCGCGGCCTCGGTGTAGACGTGCAGCGAGAGCTCGCGCAGGGTCGCCGCGGTCTCGGCACCGACCAGGTCGACGGTCTGCTCGTACGAGATGTTCTCGTCGTGCTCGCCCTGGGCCGCCTTGTACGCCGGCGTGTAGATCGGCTCCGGCAGGCGGTCGCCGTTCGACAGCCCGGCGGGGAGCGCGACGCCACAGACGCTGCCGCTCTCCTGGTACTCGGCCCAGCCGCTGCCGACCAGGTACCCGCGCACCACGCACTCGACGGGGAACATCGTGAGCGGCATGACGTGCATCGACCGTGCCTCGACGTCGGCGGGCACCGGCGTGCCACCGGAGGACGGGCCGATGATGTGGTTCGGGACGTCGCTGAGCTGGGTGAACCAGAAGCGCGACAGACGGGTCAGCAGCTCGCCCTTGCCGGGGATCGGCGGCTCGAGCGCGAAGTCGTACGCGCTGACCCGGTCCGAGGCGACGAGCAGCAACTCGGATGCGCTCGACAGGTCGGCGGTTCCCTCGGGCACGTAGAGCTCGCGGACCTTGCCGGACGAGACGTGCCGCCAGCCGGCGATCGGCGCGGGGGCGGTCACCGGGCGACCTTCGCGGCGATGTCGGTGCGGAACTGCGCGCCGTCGAGCGTGATGTCGCCGAGCCCGGCGTAGGCACGCTCGCGGGCCTGGGCGAAGTCGGACCCCGTCGCGACCACGCTGAGCACCCGGCCCCCTGTGGCAATGAGCGTGTCGTCGAGGACGCCGGTGGCAGCGTGCGCGACGGAGACGCCGTCACGGGCGTTCGCATCGTCGATGCCGGTGATCGGTCGGCCGGTCTGCGGGTTCTCCGGGTAGCCCTCGCTCGCCAGGACGACGGTCACGGCGACGTCGTCGCGGAACACGGGAGCGGGGACGGCGCCGAGCTGCCCGGTGGCTGCGGCGAGCAGGAGTTCGCTGAGCGGGGTCGCCAGGCGGGGGAGCACGACCTGCGTCTCCGGGTCGCCGAACCGCGCGTTGAACTCGATCACGCGGACGCCCTGCTCGGTGACGATGAGGCCGCAGTACAGGAGCCCGACGAACGGCGTGCCCTCGTGCTCGAGCCGGCGGACCGTCGGCAGGGCCACGAGCTCGGTGACCTCGTCGACGAAGGCCTGCTCGGACGGCCAGCGGTCGGCGAGCCAGGGCAGCGGCGAGTACGCGCCCATGCCGCCCGTGTTCGGGCCGAGGTCGCCGTCGGCCAGGCGCTTGTAGTCCTGCGCGGGGCTGAGCGCACGCACGTCGTGGCCGTCGCTCAGGAAGAACAAGGAGACTTCTTCGCCGTCGAGGAACTCCTCGACCACGACGTGGCCGTGCTGGAGCCAGTAGGTGGCGTGGTCGATCGCGGCCTGGCGGTCGTCGGTGACGAGCACGCCCTTGCCGGCGGCGAGCCCGTCGGCCTTGACCACGTACGGTGCGCCGAGCTCGTCGATGGCGCCGACGGCTTCGTCCACGGTGCCGGCGTAGACCGGACGCCCGGTGGGCACACCGGCCTCGCCCATGATCCGCTTGGCGAACGCCTTGGAGCCCTCGAGCTGGGCCGCGGCCTTGCCCGGGCCGAACACCGGGATGCCGCGGGTGCGCACCGGGTCGGCCACGCCGGCGATGAGCGGGGCCTCGGGGCCCACGACGACGAGCTCGACGTCGTTCTCGATCGCGTACTCGGCGACGAGCGCACCGTTGGTGGGGTCGAGGGAGACGGTCTCGACGTCGGCCGCGATGCCGGCGTTGCCGGGCGCTGCCGTGATGACGTGACCGGCATGCTCAGCGAGCAGGGCCGTGATGATCGCGTGCTCGCGGGCACCGGAACCGAGGACGAGGATTCGCACCCGATCACCCTACCCAGCCCGACTCGCCGCCCGCGATGCGAGGGCTAGCCTGTGGAGATGCCACCCAGGAGGATCGAGGACGCCGACGGCCGCGCGGCACTGGCTGCGGTGCGCGGTGGGGAGACGGCTCGACCCGCCGTGGCGACCGCGGTGCGGTGGACCTTGCAGTGCTTGGCGGACGAGGTCCCGGGGAACAGCGTCGAGGTACGGGTACCGCCGTTCGCTGCGATCCAGGCAGTCCCCGGCCCACGGCACACCCGTGGCACGCCGCCGAACGTGGTCGAGACCGACGCCACCACGTGGCTGGCACTCGCGTCCGGCGAGCTGACCTGGGCAGAGGCGGTCGCGCAGTCACGCGTCAGCGCATCGGGATCACGCGCCGACCTGACGGCGTTCCTGCCGGTCCGGCTGCCCGCTCCCGGCGCCTGACACCGCTCGGACCCGGCATCGGCGGCGACGCCCGATCCGGCATCGGCGACGGACACCCGACCCGGGCGTCCGTGACGCCGCGCGGAGTCCGGCGCGAATTAGGTAGTGCCTACCGATGCGCCCGCATCGATCGCGTTCCTAAGCTTGAAGTCGCCGGGATTCGGACCCGACCCGAACGGGTCCGAACCCGGCGACAGGGACAAAGGTACGCGATGTTCCGCACGTCGTGTCAATCGCGGCGGCGTGTTGTGCTGCAATCCGCAACGTTCTTGCGTGCGCGACACGTGATGTCGAACGCGAAGCAGCCCCTCGCGGGGCGCCGAGCGCCCCCCCTGCCGGGTGCCGAACAGCCCACGCCCGGTGCCCAGCAGCCCGCGCCGGGCGCCCAGCAGCACCGGCCGGCCGTCCGCTCAGAGCAGCTCGGTGAGTTCCGACCGCGCGTGCAGGTCCCACTTCGCGAAGACACGGGACAGGTGCGCGTCGATCGTCCGCGTCGAGAGCCCGAGGGACTCCGCGATCCGCCGGTTGCTCAGGCCCTGTGCGGCGAGCTCGGCGACCTCGTACTCGCGCTTCGTCAGCGGTGGCTTGGACCGTCCGGCAGCCACCGACATGCCGTGGACCGCCAGCACGCCCCGCGCCGCGATCACCCGGGTCCGGTCGTCCGCCTGCACCGCGTCCGCGTACTGCACGATCGCGGCGGCGAGCGGCCCGTCGACGCGCGAGGCGGCGTCGCGCATCCGGTCGAGCGTGCCGGGGCTCTCGCGCCCGGTGAGCATGCCGACCGAGTAGTGCAGGGCGTACCCGTACATCACGTGCGTCCAGGACCCGTTCGCGGTGCTGCGTTCGATGATCTCGTCGGCGTGCTGCAGACCGGCGGGGTTGCCGAGCACGGACTCGGTCCAGGCGATGGTCACGGCGACCTGTTCACCGGTGATCCGCATCGCCCGCTGCGGCGTGGTCTTCGCACGTTCGAGCGCCCGGGCCGCGTCCTCCGGGTGCCCGGCATACGCGTGTGACATCGCCAAGCGGGCCCACGGGTACGCGGCGAACCCACCGTGGTCGGCGATGTCGTACCGCTCGCACGCCGCGGTGAAGGCCGCGATCGCGTCGTCCCATCGGCGCTGTCCGATGGCCAGGTTGCCCTGGCCGATGAGCTCGAGGGTGAAGTCGTACTTCAGGTAGGGGCTGGAGCGTCCGGCGGGCACCTCGGTGATCAGGTCGTCGAGGTCGCCGCGCCACACCTGCACCTGGTGCAGGACGGAGGAGTTCTCGCCCACGCTCCACGGGGCCGCCTCGACGTGTGCCGCCGCGGTGGCCAGTGCCCGGCGGCCCAGGGCTGCGGCGTCGTCGAGCCGGCCGGCTGTCGCCAACGCCATCACGGCGCACGGTGCGACGGCCAGGAACGACATCGGCATCGTCGGTGCCTGCACGATGCCGCTGCGCTCGATCTCGGCACGGACCTCGGCGAAGTCGCCGCCCCAGCCCTGGTGCGCCATCCGCAGCAACCGCAGACGCTCGACCGCTTCGTCGGACACCACCAGATGCACGGCGGCGTCGGTGAGTGCGACCGCGGCCGCGACATCGTCGTCGTGGAACTGGCGGATGTTCGCCAGGATCTCGCACGCTTCGGTGACGGCCTCGTCGGTGACGTCGCCGACGTGCCGCTTCGCGATGCCCCACGCCGCTTCGGCGTCGGCACGGCCGGCTTCGCGGCCGTCCGAGTACGAGTGCGCCAGCGAGCGGAGGCAGTGCGCCGTGACCTGCTCGGTCGGGGTGAGGGTCGTGCGGAGTGCTGCCGAGGCCAGGGCGATCCCGCTCTCGTGCTCCTGCAACCGCACGGCGACCTGTGCCGCGTCGAGCAGCTGGTCGACCGACGGCAGGACCCCGCACTCGAGCGACCACAGTGCGGCGCGCAGCCGTGCGGCGGGCGGAGCGCCCTCGGGCCGGTCGGTGCGGAAGGCGTTGGCACGGGCGAAGAGCGCCGTGCGTCGGGCCACCGGCACCAGGGTCCGGATGACCTCGCCGACGAGCGGGTGCGACGGCCGGACGACCGCGGCACCGTCGTCGAGCGAGTCGATCCGGACGAGGCCGAGCGCGACGACCCGGTCGACGTCTCCGCCGGTGACCAGTCCGAGCAGACGGGCGAGCGGGATCGGGTCGGCGAGGGCCACGATGTCGACGACGTCACGCAGGTCCTCCGGCAGCGTCCCGAGCTCCGTGCGGTACATGTCCGCCAGGCTGTCCGACGCGGTCACCCGCCCACGCCAGTACCAGCCGCTCGCGGTGTGGTCGAGCGCACCGGAGGCCCGTGCTGCGCGCACCACCTCGCGCAGGTACAGCGGGTTGCCGGCGGTGGCCCGGTGCACGCGCTCCGCCGAGGCGTTCTCGAGCGGTGAGCCCAGCGCCTCGGCGACGAGCGCGGCGGTCTCGTGCAACGCCAGCGGCTGCAGGTCGATGCGTTCGAGCAGGTCGTCCTGCCACAGCGCGCGGAGCGGTTCGGGGAGCGCCGTGAAGTCGCGGCAGGTCAGGACGAGTCGCGCGCCCTGCCGACGGACCAGCCAGGCGACGTACCGCGCCGAGATCGCGTCCAGGTGGTCGGCGTCGTCGACACGGAGCAGCACGTCACGGTCGACCAGGTCCTCGATCGCCCGGAAGCGCTGCTCGGCACTCGCGTCGTCGGACAGCTCGGAGATCGAGGCGGGGAGTTCGCCGAAGCGCTCGACGACGGCGCCGAAGGGCATCGACCGACTCGCGGCGACCGCGGTGATCGGCACGACCACGGTGCGGCCGGTGCCGTCACGACCGGCGACCCGGTCGGTCACGCGAGCCGCGGCGGTGCTCTTGCCGAGACCGGGGGCCCCGACGATCGCGACGCTCCAGCGGTGCTCGGCCACGACGGCGACTGCGCGGTCCTCCTCGACGCGCTGCGCGACGGGCCAGGCGACGCGAGCGGGCGAGGTGGGTCGGCGACCGCGGGCGGGTGCCGTTGGTTCACGCACGCGACGCACCTCTTCCGCTTGGGATACCGACCAGTAGCGACCATCCTCTCCCGGATCGGTCGCAGCGCACAGGCCGCGGGACGTCCCACAGTGGGGGACAATGGACGGGTGAGCAACACCGATCAACCCGACGAGCAGCCGCTCCCCGCGCCGGCCCCGGCTCCCAGCGCGGTCGCCAGCCCCGACGAGGTCACCATCCGCCGTGCCCCGAAGTTCGGCGTGTTCATCGTCGGCGGTGCCGTGCTCGGCTTCCTCGCGACCCTCGTCGTGGTCGCCCTCACCATGAACCTCGGTGGACAGCGGGACCAGACCAGCTTCGGCAGCCTGGTCGGCTACTTCAGCCTGTGGGGCGTCACGATCGGCGCCTTCGTCGGCGCGGTCGTCGCCGTCGTGTTCGACCGGGTCTACGCCCGGCGGTCGGCCCGCCTGACTGCGGAGCGCGTCGAGGTCGAACTCCCGCCCGAGACAGTCGACGGCGAGCTCGACGACCACGGTGACCAGCGGCCGTAGCCGCCCCCGATCAACGGACAGGAGGCCCGGTGCCAGCTGGCACCGGGCCTCCCGTCTGTCGTCTGGTCGCGTCTCGGACGCGACCTAGCTGAGCTGGTTGGCCTCGACCCAGGACAGGTACTCCGGGCTCACGGTGCCCGTGACGTACTCGCCCGTGAAGCAGCTCATCTCGAGGTCGGTCACGTCGGAGCCCTCGATGATGGCGTCGCGCATGTCCCCGACCTCCTGGTAGATCAGGTGGTCGCTGCCGAGCACGCGGTTGATGTCCGGGATCTTCCTGTCGTGCGCGATGAGCTCGGCGCGCGTCGGCATGTTGATGCCGTAGACGTGCGGGAACCGGACAGGGGGAGCCGCGCTCGTGAACGTGACCTCGTTCGCGCCGGCGGCCCGGGCCATCTCGACGATCTCGCGGCTCGTCGTGCCACGCACGATCGAGTCGTCGACGATCAGGATGTTCTTGCCCTTGAACTCGGACGACATCGCGTTGAGCTTCTGACGCACCGAACGCTTGCGCTCCGCCTGGCCCGGCATGATGAAGGTGCGGCCGACGTAGCGGTTCTTGTAGAAGCCCTCGCGGTACTCGATGCCGAGCTTCCGAGCGACCTGCATGGCAGCCGGACGGCTGGAGTCCGGGATCGGCATGACGACGTCGATGTCACCGGTCGGCGCGTACTGCTCGATGGTGTCCGCCAGCCGGTTGCCGAGGCGCAGACGTGCGTCGTAGACCGAGATGCCGTTCATCACCGAGTCGGGACGGGCCAGGTAGACGTACTCGAACGAGCACGGCACCAAGCGCGGGTTCTTCGCGCACTGGCGGGCGTGCATCTGACCGTTCATCTCGATGAAGACGGCTTCGCCCGGAGCGATGTCGCGCACGATCTCGTAGCCGCCGGACTCGAGCACGAGCGACTCGCTCGCGACGACCCACTCCGGCTGGCCGGTCTCGTCGAGCTTGTGGCCGAGGATCAGCGGGCGGATGCCGAACGGGTCGCGGAAGGCCAGCAGCCCGTGCCCGGCGATGGTCGCGATCGTGGCGTAGGAGCCCTCGACCCGCTCGTGCACGCGCTCGACGGCGTCGAAGACCTGTCCTGGGTCGAGGTTCGCGCCGCGGACCTGGCCCTGCAGCTCGTGGGCCAGCACGTTGACCAGGAGCTCGGTGTCGCTCGTGGTGTTCAGGTGTCGACGGTCGATGTCGAACAGCTCACGCGTGAGTTCCCGTGTGTTGGTGAGGTTGCCGTTGTGCACGAGGACGATGCCGTACGGCGCGTTCACGTAGAACGGCTGGGCTTCTTCTTCGTTCGTCGCGGCGCCCTTGGTGGCGTACCGGACGTGCCCGAGCCCCATGGTGCCGAGGAGGGCACGCATGTCGCGGGTCCGGAACGCCTCGCGCACGTGCCCGCGGGTCTTGTGCATGTGGTGCACGTGACCCTCGACCGTGGCGATGCCCGTCGAGTCCTGCCCGCGGTGCTGCAGGAGGAGCAGTGCGTCGTAGATGGATTGGTTGGCGGGGCCCTGCGCAACAAGGCCGACGATGCCGCACATTCGCGGGTGTGCTCCAGATCAGTAGAATCGGGGGGTACCGCACAAGTCTGCCATGTCACCGCGAAGGACTCCGCATGCCCAACCCGTACGCCGAAGCCGGAGTGGACACCGCTGCCGGTGACCTGGCCGTCGAACTGATGAAGTCCGCGGTCGCGGCCACCCACAACTCCTCGGTCCTCGGGGGCGTCGGTGGGTTCGCCGGGCTCTACGATGTCTCGTTCCTGAAGGACTTCTCACACCCGTTGCTCGCGACCTCGACCGACGGCGTCGGCACCAAGGTCGCCATCGCGCAGGCGATCGACAAGCACGACACCATCGGGCAGGACCTGGTCGGCATGGTCGTCGACGACATCGTCGTGGTCGGCGCGAAGCCGCTGTTCATGACCGACTACATCGCCTGCGGCCGCGTGGTGCCTGGCCGCATCGCCGACATCGTCGCCGGCATCGCCCGCGGGTGCTCGGAGACCGGCACCGCCCTGGTCGGTGGCGAGACCGCGGAGCACCCCGGTCTGCTCGGCCCGGACGACTACGACGTGGCCGGTGCGGCGACGGGCGTCGTCGAGGCCGATGCCCAGCTCGGCGCGCACCTGGTGCAGGACGGCGACGTGGTCCTGGCGATCGAGTCGTCGGGTCTGCACTCGAACGGCTACTCGCTCGTGCGGCACATCCTGTCGACGCGGGGCGTCGGGTTCACGGACCAGCTGCCCGAGCTGAGCGGCGCCGGGTTCGGGGGCGCCGTCTCCGTCGGTGAAGCCCTGCTCGAGCCCACCCGCCTGTACACCGCACCGCTCCTGGCGCTCCTCGAGCAGCACCCGGGCGCGGTGCACTCGCTCTCGCACGTGACCGGTGGTGGCATCGCCGCGAACCTGGCGCGCGTGCTGCCCGTCGGCTCCTGGGTCGAGGTCGACCGCTCCACCTGGCAGCCGCTCCCCGTCTTCCGGGTCCTTGCGGACATGGCCGGCACCCCGATCGAGGACACCGAGGGCACCTGGAACCTGGGCATCGGCATGTTCGCGGTCGTCTCGGCCGGTGCCGCTGCCGAGGTCATCGCGTCGCTCGGTGCTGCCGGCATGCCGACGTGGCCCGTGGGCACGATCGCCACGTCCGCCCGTGACCTGACCGGCTTCGAGCAGGGTGCCAAGGGCGTCGACGGTGGCGCGGTCCGGCTCGTCGGGAGCTACGCGGGCTGACCTGCCGTGCGGTGCGGTGCGGTGCGGTGCCGTGCCGGTGGCCGGTTCCGCCGCGCCGTGGTGCGTGCGGCGAGTGGTCACGAACCGTCGCCTGGCGGGCCTGCAACCGACGGTTCTTGACCGCTCGGCATCGTGTGCGCGGGGAGTCGTGACCACTCGAAGCCGGGGCCCGGGCGCGCCGACCGGTGCACGGGCGGACCCGGTGTCCGGGCGCACAGTGTCCGGCCACGCAGTGTCCGGCCACGCAGTGTCCGGGCACGCAGAAACGCCGCGCTGCCCGAGGGCTGCGCGGCGCGACTACAAGAGATGTCAGGCGGACTTGTTCTGGTCTGCCTGGGTCTCGAACTCGTCTTCGTCTTCCGCCGGTTCCGGACCGTACTGGTCCGCCCAACGGTCGACGTAGTTCTCGTCGGAGTGTTGTCCGGCGGAGAGCTCCTGCTCGAGCGCACCGTAGTTCGTCTGCGGGCTGAAGTACTTCAGCTCACGGGCGACCTTGGTGTGCTTCGCCTTCTGACGGCCGCGCCCCATGCGTGACCCCCTCGTTCGGCTCTGGTCCGGTCCTGGCGAATGACGGAGGATCACTCGGGGAACCAGACGGTTCGTGGTTTGAAATCTGCCGATCACTCTACCATGTACCTCGATCTGGACGTCGCGCGACGGCTGGCCCGCACAGCAGAATCGAAGTGATGACGGAACCCCTCGAGACCCCGGTCGACCAGCACGCCCGCGTGGTGGTGATCGGTGCGGGGCAGGCGGGACTCTCGGTGGGATACCACCTGCGGCGCCTGGGGCTCGTCCCCGGCACCGACCTGGTGATCCTCGACCGCGCGCCGAGCACTGGAGGAGCGTGGCAGTTCCGGTGGGAGGCCCTGCGGCTCGGGGCGGCGCACCGTGTGCACGACCTGCCCGGCATGCGCGCGATGGGCCTGGAGTTCGACGACGCCGACCGGTCACGACCCGCGCGGGACGTCGTCGGCGAGTACTACCGCCGGTTCGAACAGCACTACGACCTGCGGGTGCGGCGGCCCGTGTCGGTGACGTCCGTCTCGCGCATCGGCGCAGTCGGCGAGGTGGACGGTGGGCTGTGCGTCACGACCCGGGGCGCCGACGGTACCGTCACGCGCATCGGCGCCGACGTGGTGGTGAACGCCTCGGGCACGTGGGGCACGCCCTTCGTGCCGTGGTACCCGGGGCGCGACGTGTTCCGCGGCCGCCAGGTGGACACGACCGAGTACCGCAGCGCCACCGACTTCGCCCGGCAGGACCTCGTGGTGGTGGGCGGTGGGACGAGCGCGATCGGGTTCCTGCTCGAGCTCGACGGCGTTGCCCGTTCGACGCGGTGGTTCACGCGGCGCCCGATGGTCTGGGCCGGGACGGCCTCGCTCGACGTCGAGTCCGCGGTGGCCGCCGTCGACGAACAGGACCGCGCCGCCCGCGCCGGCGAGGTCCTGCCGAGCATCGTCAGTGGTACCGGGGTCCCCGTGTCGCGACGGATCCGGGCCGGGATCGACCGTGGCGTGCTGCGCGACGAGCCGATGTTCGCGCGGATGGACGAGACCGGCGTGGTGACCGGCGACGGTACCCACGTGCACGCCGACGCGGTGATCTGGGCGACGGGGTTCCGGGCCGACCTGCGGCACCTCGCGCCCTTGCACCTGCGGACCACGGCGGGCGGTGTGGTGGTCGAGGACGGTCGGTCGGCGGAGGAGCCGCGGCTGTTCCTGGCCGGGTACGGCCCACAAGCGTCGACCATCGGGGCGAACCGGGCCGGACGCCTGATCGCCCGTCAGGTCATGGACGCGCTGGCGGCCTGAAGACGGAACCGGGACGCGCGGCTCAGGCGGGGAGGGGCTCCTCGACGCCACGACGACGTCGTGACGACTTGAGCACCAGGGCGTCGAGCGAGAACCGCCCGGGCCCGGTCAGCGCCACGGCGAGCGAGGCCACCGCGAGCACGAGCACGTACTCGAACCCGCCGTCCTGCGAGTAGAAGCCGGCCGAGCCGTGGGCCAGGACGCCGGCGACCACCATGTCGACGGCCAGCAGCACGCCGACGACGCGGGTCGCGACGCCGAGCACGAGCAGGACGCCGCCGACGAGCTCGAGGCCGGCGACGAGGGGTGCCGCGACCTCGGCCAGGGGGACGCCCATGCCCGAGAAGCCCTGCACCACGTTCGGGATGCCCTGGGCGAACTTCTGGGCACCGTGGGCGATGAACACCACCCCGAGGACGATGCGGAGCGCGGTCAGGCCGATGGAGGTCGATGTCGTTCGCATGGCCACGAAGGTAGCCGTTGACGCGTCATCGATCATCCTCGGACAGGGCACTGACCGCGCTTCGCCAGAACATGCCCAGAGCATGCACAGACAGCGGTCCGCCGAAGGGCGGACTGCTTCTCAGGAATCGGCGCCGCGGCCCGTCTGCTGCTGGAGGCGGTCGATGTGCTCCGACGCCTGGGCCTTGGTGAGGTCGGCGGGGAGTTCCTCGCCGGCTTCACGGGCCAGGGTGTCGAGGTAGCTGCGCTGCGGTCCGGTCATCGGCTCGTCGCCGGTGACCCACTGCTCGGGGTCCTTGCTCGCGTCGGTGGAGGGGTCGGGTCGGGGGCCACCGAGGGTCTCGCCCTGGATCGGTGCGTCCGGGGTCTGCTGCTGGTCGCGGTCTGCGTCACTCATGTCCGCGAACGTACGCCGCACCCCCGGCACGACACGCAGCAGCGGCGTCCCCCGATCGGCCTCAGACCGCGGTGGCCGCGTACCGCACCAGGTCGGGCCCGACGGCACTCGTGGCGATCGGCACGACGCGGTCGTCGCGCCGGATCCAGATCGTCGCGGCACGTTCGTCGATCCGGTCGACCTCGTGCAGCTCGCCGTCGAGCAGCACCGACGCCGTGACCCGGACCAGGCCGCTCGCCGGACGTGGCGGCAACCCGACCACGTCGTCGCCGTACGCCGGGTGCTCACCGGGCTGCAGGAACGGTGACACCGGCGCGGTGACGACCTCGAGCCCCTCGGCGACGTCGGTCACCGCCACCAGGCGGACGGCCTGGTCGGTCGGTAGCGGCACGTCGACGACGGGCTCGGCGGTGGGCCCGGCCAGCGCGCGGAAGGCGGGCCGACCGTCGGGGGCGAGGTGGGCCTCCAGGCCGTCGATCCGGACGCGACCGCGCCCACGGGAGTCGGCGTAGACGCCGGGCTCGATGCCGGACCGCCGCGCCTCGAGCCGGGTCAGGACCACGCGGTCGGGGCGGTACCAGTCGCGGAGCGCGGCGGGGTCGACCCACCCGACGCTCGGGACCCCGCGGGAGAGCGCGGCGGACTCGTCGGCGGCACGCTCGTCGACCGCACCGAGCGGGTGCTCGCCGCGCACGGCGACGAGTCCTTCGAGCGGGCTGCCGGCCGGCGGCTCGTGGTCGAGCACCTCGACGCGCTTCGAGACCTTGCCGCCGTGTCCGTCGAACGTGGCGAACGTCCGCAGGTCACTGATGGTCATGGGGCCACATGCTACGACTCGTCGGCTCCCCGTCGCGGCGGCGAGGGGACGAGGGCGTGGATCTCGCCCGTGCAGAGCGCGTGGTCGACGCCCTCGGCGGGGCCGGCCGGACGGGTCGCGCGGCGCGGCTGGATGCTGTTGCGCTCGGCGGACCGGAGCAGGCGGTCCTCGGCTGCGCCCTCGGCCGACGACCCGGGCTGCGCTGGCCGGCGGAGCGGGGGCCGGACGGGCTCGCCGCGGCGCTCCTGGCCGGGCAACGGTCGGGAGCGGCGGCCGTACAGCAGCTCGGACGAGTCGAGCAGCCACGGCACCAGGGCCACGGTGACGCCGTGCACGAGCAGCAGCTTCTTGCGGATGCGGCGGCCGCGGTGGTTGTGGAGCAGCCCCTCCCACCAGTGGCCGACGATGAAGATCGGCGTGTAGACGGTGACGACCTCGGAGCCGTGCTCGGCCCGGTGCGCCTTGATGTACTTGATCAGGGGCATCGAGATGTCGCGGTACGGGCTCGGCACGATCGTCAGCGGCACCTGGATGCCGTACTCCGCCCACTGGTCGCGCAGACGCTGTGACTCGGCGTCGTCGATGGCGACGTGCACGGCTTCGATGCTCGCGTGCTCGGCGGCGACCGCGTAGTCGAGCGCCTTGAGCACGGGCTTCTGCAGCTTGTTCACCAGGACGATGGCGTGGTCGCCGGTGGCGCCGAACTTCGTCTCGACGTCGGCCTCGATCTCGTGCGAGACGTCGCGGTAGTAGCGGTTCACGCCGAGCATGAGCACGTACAGCACCGGCATGATCAGGAACACGAGCCAGGCACCGTGGGTGAACTTCGTGATCGTGACGATGACGAGCACCACGAAGGTGAAGGTGGCACCGATCGCGTTGATGGTGCGGGAGCGGACGACCTGCCCACGGTTCACGGAAGGGTCGCCCTCGGGAACCGTCCCGTCGCGGTCCGCCCGCAGCAGCCGCGTCCAGTGCACGACCATGCCCGTCTGGCCGAGCGTGAACGACACGAAGACACCGATGATGTAGAGCTGGATCAGGCTGGTGACGTTCGCCCGGTAGACCACGAGCAGGGCCGCGGCGACCAAGGCCAGGACGATGACGCCGTTCGAGTAGATGAGGCGGTCGCCGCGGGTCGACAGCGCCTTCGGGGCGTACGAGTCGCGCGCCAGGATCGAGCCGAGCAGCGGGAACCCGTTGAAGGCCGTGTTCGCGGCGAGGAGCAGGACCGCCGCGGTCGTCGCCTGGATCACGAAGAACAGCACCGAGTTGTTGCCGAACGTCGCCGCCGCGATCTGCGCGATCAGGGAGCGCTGCGGCGTGGTCGCGCAGTTCGCGAATCCCTGCAGGTCGCAGGCGCGCTCGGCGTAGTGCACGTGCGACACGAGTGCCAGGGTGATGAGGCCGATGAACAGGACGATCGCGATGCCGCCCATCGCGACCAGGGTGGCCTGCGCGTTCTTGATCTTCGGGCGACGGAACGCCTGCACGCCGTTCGCGATGGCCTCGACGCCGGTCAGGGCCGAGCAGCCCGAGGCGAAGGCACGCAGGAGCAGCAGGATGAACGCCGCCTGCGTCGTGTGCTCCACGTTCTGCACGGTGTACGCCGCGGACTCGGCGACCGGGGCGTTGCCGGCTGCGACCCGGACGAGCCCGGTGACGACCATCACGAACACGCTCGCCACGAACAGGTAGGTCGGGATCGCGAAGGCCTTGCTCGACTCGCGCACGCCGCGCAGGTTGGCGGCGGCGAGCAGCACGACGAACAGCAGGGCGAGCTCGACGCGGAAGTGGTCGAGCATCGGGAGCGCCGAGATGATGTTGTCGACACCGGAGGCGACCGACACCGCCACCGTCATCACGTAGTCGACGAGCAGTGCGCTGGCGACGACCAGCCCGGCCTTCTCGCCCAGGTTCCGGTGCGCCACCTCGTAGTCGCCACCACCGGACGGGTAGGCCTTGATGAGCTGCCGGTACGAGGCGACGACCACGACGAGCAGCAGCACGACGAGTGCGGCGACCCACGGCGCGAACGTCAGGAAGGCCATGCCACCGAGCAGCAGGATCATCAGGAGTTCCTGCGGCGCGTACGCGACAGAGGACAGCGGGTCACTCGCGAAGATCGGCAGGGCCAGGTGCTTCGGGAGGAGCTGTCCTTCGAGCTTCTCGGAGGGGAGGGGATCCCCGATCAGTCGCGCTTTCAACGACCGGATCTCGTTCGTCACGAGCGGCAAACCTACTCAGTTCCGGGCGCGAGTCAACACGGTTCCCCCGCCGCACATTCCCGGTCGGCCGCGGGCGCTCGGCGGCGGCTGCTCGGTACCCACTGTGGTTGACGCAGCGTCAAGCAGTACAGTCGCGAGCATGAGCGCATCGACAGGCACCGACGAGGCAGCTGCGAAAGCACCCCACGCCATCGCCGAGGTGGCGCGTTCCGCCGGTGTCTCGAGCCGGACCCTGCGGCACTACGAGGCGGTCGGACTGCTGCCGGCCACCGCCGTCGGAGCGGGTGGACTCCGGCGCTACGACGACCACGCACTGGTCCGGCTGCAGCGGATCCTGCTGCTGCGCGGGCTCGGCTTCGCCCTGCCCGACATCGCGCGACGACTCGACGACGAGGGCGACGACGTCGCGGCACTCACGGTGCACCTGAGATGGCTGGAGCACGAGCGGGACCGGCTGGCCCGGCAGCTCGCGGCGGTGCGCACCACCGTCGCGCGCGTCTCGCACGGGGAACCCCTGACGGCGTCCGACGCGTTCGCCGGCTTCGCGCCGACGCGGCCGTCGGCCGACGACCCAACGGTTGCGGGGCGGTGAGCTTCCGTGGATGCGTCGGTCGCGACCGCGGGCGGACGACGGCCGGGAGGCCCTGGTCGCCACCGCCTGTCGGCCGCGGGCCGTCAGAGCGACTTGCGCAGGGCCTCCAGGCCGTCACGCAGACGCGTCACGGTGTCCGAACCGAGCGTGCCGCGGGTCGCGCGACGACGCAGGTCCGCGCGCACCTGCTGCCGGAACGACGACAGTGCCATCTCGAGCTCGCGCAGGGCGCGGGCGCTGTCCGACGGGACGGACACGGGCTCCTCGGTGGAACCGGTCGCCGGGCTCTCGGCCGCGGCGGCCAGGTCGGCACGGAGCGAGCGCATGGCCTCGCCCACCGAGGCGCGCACGCCGTCGGCCAACGACTTCACCGAGTCGCTCAGGCCGGACTCGACCGCGGCGATCTCGTCGGCACGCGCCGCGAGTTCGGCGCGACCGGCGTCCGTGATCGCGTAGACGGTCTTGCGGCCGTCGGCGGTCTTGGTGACCAGGCCGTCGTCCTCGAGCTTCGCGAGCCGGGGGTAGACGGTGCCGGCGCTCGGCACGTAGGTGCCGCCGAAGCGGTCGCCGAGTGCCTGGATGAGCTCGTAGCCGTGCATGGGGTGGTCTGCGAGCAGGACGAGCAGGTAGAGACGCAGGTGGCCGTGGGCGAAGACGGGACTCATTCGGGCACCTCGCTGTCGTTCGTCGGGGTGGTCGGAGCCGTCCGCGCCGTCGGCGTGCTCGGCGCAGTCGCCGGCGGCGTCGGTGCGGCCGGCGCCTCGGCGACCGGCGGGGCGTGCAGCACCGCGATGTCGCCGGACACGGAGTTCACCCGCAGGTCGAGCCACTGGCCGGACAGCTCGCCGCCCTGCTTGACGTACGAGCCGCGCACGCCGCGGATCTCGGCGTCGTCGAACTGCAGCTTGCCGGTCGCGGTGTTGACCGTGCAGTTGTAGGCGACGCCGTCCTCGAGCCGGACGCTCACCGCGCCGGACACCGTGTTGATGCGGGCGGACTCGGGGACCCCGTGCAGGTCCAGCACGACGTCGGCGGAGACGCCGTCGGCCTGGAACCGGGGGATCTCGCCGGTGGCCACGACGTCGCCGGAGACGGTGTGCACCGTGAGGGCGCCGTCGAGGTCGCGGATCGTGGTGGCGCCCGAGACGGCGTTGACCGTGACGTCACCCGCGACGCCGTCGACCACCAGGTCGCCGGACACCGTGTTGAGGGTCGCGCCGCGGTTCGTGCCGGAGAGCAGCGCACCGGCCGAGACGACACCGAGCGTGATGCCGGCGTCGCGGGGGACCAGGATGCTGACGTCGGCGTGGGCCTTGCCGCGGAAGGACTTCAGGAACCCGATGGGGTCGTCCCACCGGACCTGGGGGTGGTCGACGGTGAGCGTGTCGCCGTCGACCTCGACGAGCATCTGCTTGCCGGACACGCTGTGGATCTCGACCCGTGCGGTCGGCTCGTCGTGCGCGACGACGTCCACCTGTCCGCCGACGAGACCGACGCGCACGGTGCGCACGATGCCGGTGTCGATGACCTTGGGCTCGTCAACGAGCCACTTCTCCTGCGCCATGGTGCCTCCTGGAACTCGCGATGTATCGCGTCTGTCGAGGTCACGTTATATCGTGACTCGGCGCTCCGCAAGGGTGCCGGGCGGATGGTGAGCAGAAGTGGTCGGGTGGGGCCGTGCGACCCGACCGTTCCTGCTCACGAAGCGTGCGTGACGGGGGTGGGGCGCGCCTCCTGGACGATCCGGCGCTCCGGGCTCCACGGGAACCGGCGGAAGTGCGGCATGAGCGGCTGGACCATCGGCCCGATCGCGAACGCCGCGATGACGGTGCCGGCGCCGACGTCCCCGCCGAGCACCCACCCGACGATCACCACGGTGACCTCGACCAGGGTCCGGGCGAGCCAGATCGGCCAGCCGAGCCGCTGGTGCAGGCCGACCATCAGGCCGTCCCGTGCCCCGGTGCCGAACCCCGCACCGATGTAGAACGCCGTCGCGACCGCGAGCAGCACGAGCCCCGCCGCGAACAGCCCGATCCGGGCGACGATCCCCGACGGCTCCGGCACGAGCCAGAGCACCAGGTCGGCACTCGGTCCGATCGCCAGGGCGTTCAGCAGCGTCCCGATGCCCGGCTTCTGGCGGAGCGGGATCCAGAGCAGGAGGATGACCCCGCTCGACACGACCGTGATGACGCCGAACGACCACGGGACGACGTTCTCGAGCCCCTGGGTCAGCACGGTCCACGAGCTCACACCGACCACCGCGCGGACCTGCAGTGCGGTCGAGGCGCCGTAGAGGAACAGCCCGACGAAGAGCTGGACGAAGCGCAGGGTGAGGGCGGTGCGGCGGGGCATGGTCCCATCGTCGCGATGGATTGGCCTGCTGGTCGAGAGCCAATCGCGCTACCGTGGACCCGTGCCCCCGGTTCTCATCAGTGCTCGCGCCGCCGCCCACCTGCTGACCGACTGGCGCGCCGGCACCACCGCCCCCGCCTACGAGGCGCTCGCCGACGCCCTCCGGGTCCTGGTCATCGACGGTCGCGTCGCCCAGGGGGTCCGGCTGCCGGCCGAGCGCGGACTGGCCGCAGCCCTCGGCGTCTCGCGCACCACCGTGGCGAACGCCTACGCCCGACTGCGCTCGGACGGGTTCCTGGTGTCCGTCCGTGGCTCCGGCAGCGTGGTCCACCTGCCCCGGGACCTGGTCGGCCGGCCCGACCCCGAACGCCTCGGCGGGGTCGTCGAGGGGGACGTGCTCGACCTCCGCAAGGCTGCCCTGCACGCGGCCCCCGGCATCGACGAGGCCGTCGAGCGAGCGGTCCGACACGTGCCGGCGGCGCTCGCCGGCATCGGCTACGACACCGTCGGCGACCCCGGCCTGCGGGCCGCGATCGCCGCCCGCTACACCGAGCGCGGGCTGCCCACCGATCCCGCCCAGGTCATCGTGACGATCGGCGCGCAGCACGCCATCGCGCTGCTCGCACGCGTGCTCGTCCGCCGCGGCGACGCCGTGCTCGTCGAGTCGCCGACCTACCCGCACGCGCACGAGGCCTTCCGCGAGGCCGGCGGCCGCCTGGTCGGCGTCCCCGTCGACGCGCGGACCGGGTGGGACGCCGCCGCGCTCGAGACGACGCTCCGCCGGACCGCGCCCTCGGTCGCGTACGTCATGCCCGAGCTCCACAACCCGACCGGTGCGACCATGTCCGCATCGACCCGCCAGCTCCTGCTGTCGACCGCGGCCTCGGTCGGCACGACCGTCATCGCCGACGAGACGATGGGGGAGCTCCGGATCGACGGTTCGCCGTCGCCGCCGTTGGCAGCGGCGGACCCGACGGGGGCGTCGGTCGTGATGATCGGTTCCGCCGCCAAGGTCTTCTGGGGTGGGCTGCGGATCGGCTGGATCCGCGCCGACCCGGCGCTGCTGCAGCGGCTGCTGCTCGCCCGCCCGACCGGCGACCTCGGTACCCCCGTGCTCGACCAGCTGGTCGTGCGCGAGCTGGTCCCGCGCACGGCTGCCGTCCTGGAGGCGCGGCGTGCGTCCCTGCGCGAAGGTCGCGACGCCGTCGTGGGCGCGCTCCGGGCCCGGCTGCCGGAGTGGGACGTCCCGGCACCGGCGGGCGGGTTGACGACGTGGGTGGGGCTCGGCAGACCCGTGTCGAGCGCGCTCGTGCTCGCCGCGCGGACCGAGGGCGTGGTGCTCGCCTCCGGCGGGGTGTTCGGGCCGGACGGCGGGTTCGAGCGGTTCCTGCGGGTGCCGTTCACGATGGCCCCGGCCGACCGGGGGCGCCTGGTCGACGTGCTGTCACGCGCGTGGGAGCGGGTGGGCGGCGAGTCGACCGGGGTGCGGGGGTCGTTGGCGGCGGTGGTCTGAGCGGGCTTCGTCCAGGGCTCGGTGTCTTGCGGGGCTCGGGGTCGTCCGCCGGGGATCGGGGTCGTCCGCCGGGGCTCGGCGTCGTCCGCCGGGGCTCGGCGTCATCCCCGGGGCTCGGCGTCATCCTCTGGGGTGAGGTCGGGTCGGGGGTTCTCGCTCCCCGGGGTGATGCGGCTTCAGCGGGGTCCGGCGAGGCTGGGTGCCATGAACGCGACCCTGTCCGCCGGAACCCGCTCCGCTGTGCCGACGTCGGTCGAGCCGCCCGCGGCGGTCCCCGCCGTGGTGCGGGTCACCATCGCGCTGAGCGGGGCGTTCCTGGCGGGGGTCCTGACCTCGTTCGGGCAGGCCGTGCCCGCGCTCGCCTCGGTGTCGAACTCCGCCGGCCCCTGGTTCGTGGTGGCCGCGCTGCTGTGCCTCGTGGCCGGAGCCCGAGCGGGCCGGATCGCCCTGCCGCTGGCGACGGTGCTCGGCGTCGTGCTCCTCGAACTCATGCACGTCGGGTACTGGGCCACGACGGTCCTGCGCGGGTTCCCGGACGTGTTGTCGATCACGAACCCGTGGGTGCTGCTCGGGGTCCCGGCCGGGCTGCTGGCCGGAGCGGTCGCCGTGGCCGTGCGCTCCGATGACGCCCGGTGGCGGGCGGGGGCGTTCGGTGTGACCGCTGCGGTGCTCCTGGGCGAAGGCGTCCGCGGACTCCTGCTGGTCGCGGCGACGACCGGGCACGGCACGTGGATCGTCGAGATCGTGGTCGGGGTGGTGCTCCTCGGCATCGGGGTCGTCGGCGCGCGGTCGCCGGTCGGGAGCGTGGTGGCGCTGGGGGCCGGGGTGGTCGGCACCGTCGCGGTGCTCGGGGCGTACCTGTTGCTCGGCGGGTCCTGATCGCCCGGCGGGTCCCGGCCCGGAACTGAACGTTCGTCGGTCGCTCCTGCGAGGATCGATGTCGTGCACCTCCTCTCGGTCTTCAGCCTGCGCAACCGGGCCCTCATCGCGCTCGTCACGATCGTCGTCGCGGTCTTCGGCGGCATCGCGCTCTCCAGCCTCAAGCAGGAGCTGATCCCGAGCGTCGAGTTCCCGCAGGTCGCGATCGTCAGCGCCTACCCCGGCGCCACGCCAGAGGTCGTGTCGAACGACGTCTCGACCAAGATCGAGCAGGCGATCCAGGTCGTCCCGGACCTCGAGTCCACCAGCGCGACCTCGTCCACGGGGCAGAGCGTGGTGTCGGCGTCGTTCCAGTACGGCTCGAACCTGGCCAGCGCCGAGGACAAGATCCAGACCGCGGTGAACGCCCTGTCGCTGCCGGACTCGGTGCAGACGCAGATCGTCACCGGGTCCTTCGACGACCTGCCGGTGCTGCAGGTCGCGGTCTCGGCGTCCGGCAACCAGGAACAGCTCGTCGACCGGCTGCAGGCCTCGGCGATCCCCGACCTCGAGAAGCTCGACGGTGTGCGACAGGCGGACGTCTTCGGCAACCCCGGCCGTCGTGTCGTCATCACGCCCGACCAGGACGAGCTCGCCGCGCGCGGCCTCAGCCAGACGGCCATCTCGGACGCGCTCGACGACAACGGCACCCTGATCCCCGGCGGAACCATCACCGAGGACGGCTCGACGCTGTCGGTGCAGACGGGTGAGCGGATCGCTTCGCTCAAGGACATCCGGGCCCTGCCACTGACCAGCTCGTCGAGCTCGTCGGGTTCTTCCGGTTCTTCCGGTTCTTCCGGTTCGGACGCGGCCGGGGCAGGGGCCGCAGGTGCCGACGGCGCGGCGTCGTCCGGTGACGGCACGGCCGCGGGCGCGACGGGCACGGGGACGACGGGGACCGGCACGGATGCGACCGGTGCTGCGCCGACGGGATCCGCGGCGACGGACACGTCGACGACCGCGGCCACCCCGACCGACACCACGTTGGGCGACGTCGCGAAGGTCGCCATCACGCAGTCCCCGCGCACCTCGATCAGTCGTGTGGACGGCCAGCAGGCCCTGACGATCTCGATCACGAAGACGCAGGAAGCCAACACCGTCGACGTCTCGAACACCGTGCGTGCGGCCCTGCCCGGCATCGAGGACAAGATCGAGGGCGACCCCCGCTTCACCGTCGTCTTCGACCAGGCGCCCTACATCCAACAGTCCATCGACTCCCTGGCCGAGGAAGGCCTGCTCGGCCTGGCCTTCGCGGTGCTCGTCATCCTGGTGTTCCTGCTGTCCTGGCGCTCCACGCTCGTCACCGCGATCTCGATCCCGACGTCGGTGCTCCTCGCCGCGATCGGCATGCGCGCGGCCGGGTACACGCTCAACATCATCACGCTCGCCGCGCTCACGATCGCGATCGGCCGCGTGGTCGACGACTCCATCGTCGTCATCGAGAACATCAAGCGGCACATGCTCCCCGGCGTCGACCGCGGCCAGGCCGTGCGCGACGCCGTGCGCGAGGTCGCCGGTGCGGTCACCGCCTCGACCCTGACGACCGTCGCGGTGTTCCTGCCGGTGGCCTTCGTCGCCGAACTCGTCGGGGAGCTGTTCCGGCCGTTCGCCGTGACGGTCACCCTGGCACTCGTCGCCTCCCTGTTCGTCTCGCTCACGATCGTCCCGGTGCTCGCGTACTGGTGGCTCCGCCCGCCGAAGGCGAAGCCGGGCGACGCGACGACGGCCGCAGACGCAGACGCAGACACAGCAGCGGCAGCAGCACCGTCGGCGGTTGATGCCGATCGTGACCGCGACCGCGACCGCGACCGTTCGGAAGGCGCGCTCGCCTCCGCCGCGGACCTGCACGACGCCGGCCGGGTCGACCGCCTGCGCCGCGTCTACCTGCCGGTGCTCCGGTGGGTCGTCCGGAAGCCGGTCGTCGTCATCCTGCTCGCCGTGATCGTCCTCGGTGGCACGGCCGCCACGCTGCCGTTCGTCACCACGAACTACCTCGGCGACTCGGGCCAGAACACGTTCACGGTCACGCAGGACCTGAAGGCCGGTTCCAGCCTCGCCGTCCAGTCCGAGTCCGCGCGCAAGGTCGAGCGGGCGCTGCAGGACGTCGACGGCGTCGAGACCGTGCAGACCACCATCGGCACGAGCGGCCAGTCGATCCAGGCCGCGTTCGGCGGTGTCGGCAGCGCCTCGGTGCAGTACGCCGTGACGACCGACGCCGAGGCCGACCAGCCGACGATCCAAGCCGACGCCCGCAAGGCGATCGGGTCGATCAAGGACGTCGGCGAGGTCACCATCGCGTCCTCCGGCGGCGGGTTCGGCGGCAGCAGCGACATCGAGGTCGACGTCACCGCGCCGACCCAGTCGCAGCTCGAGACGGCATCGCGCCAGGTGCTGAAGACCATGCAGTCGGTGCCGGACACCACGGCCGCCACCAGCAACCTTTCCGCCGCGGAACCGTTCCTCGCCGTCCGGGTCGACCGTGCCAAGGCCGCGTCGCTCGGCCTCACCGAGACCCAGGTGGGCGGCCTCGTCGCCGCCGCGGTCTCACCGCGGGACACCGGCAGCATCGAGATCGACGACGCGACGCTCGACGTCTACATCGCCGACCCGGAGCCGCCGACCACCATCGCCGCGCTCCGTGCCCTCGACGTCCCGACGAGCACCGGCACCGTCCCGCTGTCCGACGTCGCCACGGTCGAGGAGTCCGAGGGCCCCACCACCGTCACCACGACGAACGCCGCCCGCACCGCCACGATCACCGTGACGCCGGACGCAACCAACCTGGGTGCGGCCGTGCAGTCCGTCACGACCGCGGTCGACGAACTCGACCTGCCGAAGGGTGCGACCGCCTCCATCGGTGGCGTCGCCGCCAGCCAGTCATCGGCGTTCTCGCAGCTCGGGCTCGCGGTCCTGGTCGCCGTGCTGATCGTCTACGTGATCATGGTCGCGACGTTCCGGAGCCTGCTCCAGCCGCTGCTGCTGCTCGTGTCGGTGCCGTTCGCTGCGACGGGCGCGATCCTGCTGCAGATCGCATCCGGTGTCCCGATCGGCGTCGCGTCGCTCATCGGTCTGCTCATGCTCGTCGGCATCGTCGTGACGAACGCCATCGTGCTCATCGACCTGGTCAACCAGTACCGACGACGCGGGCTGCGGGTGCGTGAGGCCCTGATCGAGGGCGCGACACGACGCCTCCGTCCGATCCTCATGACGGCGATGGCGACGATCTTCGCGCTGCTGCCGATGGCGATCGGACTGACCGGCAAGTCCGGCTTCATCTCGCAGCCGCTGGCGCTGGTCGTGATCGGTGGTCTGGTGTCCTCGACACTGCTGACGCTCGTGGTGCTGCCGGCGCTGTACTTCGTGGTCGAGCGGGCCCGCGAACGCAACACGGACCGGATCGCCGCGGGAAAGACCCGGAAGCAGGCGCGTGCCGAGCGACGCCAGGAACGTGCGGAGCGTCGGGCGGAACGACAGCGGCGGCGAGCGGAGCGTTCCGGCAGCGCTGCCTAGCGGCGGTACTCGGCGTCGACCGCGGCGAGGGGCGAGACGACGACCGGCTCGGCTCGTTCCTCGCGCTCGACGCCCCGGAACCACGACACCAGCACCAGGGTCAGCGTCACGAGGAACACCACGGCGGCGCCCTGCGACACGACGGCCAGCTGCCCGGTGACCGAGGCGTAGCCGCCGAAGGCCACCGCGGTGACGAACGACAGCCCGAGCAGCAGCTCCGCGAACGTCTGCAGCGCAGGGCGGTCCCAGCGCGTCGCAGCGGCGCGGGCAGGGCGGGTCGAGGTGTCGGTCACCACCGAAGTCTGCGGCCACGGGCTCCGCAGCGGCAGTCCCGACTCCGGGTGCCACCCACCCGGGGCACGCGGTCGGTCGTCCGGTCAGCCGAGCTGGGTCCGCAGGAAGGTGACCACCCGGCGGCTCATCGCCTCGTCGAGCTGCGCGATCGAGTGCGCCGTGCCCTCGACCGCCACGAACGTCACCGGGACGTCGTGGGATCGGAGTGTCGCGGCGAACTCCTGCGACTCCCACAAAGGGATGAACTCGTCGGTGGAGTGCCCGATGAAGAACGGCGCCGTGTCCGAGGTGACGTGGAACTCCGGCGACGCCCGGGTGGCCGCCGGGCACCTGGCGTAGGACCGGCACCCCAGGTAGAGCAGCTGCTTGCGCTGGAAGGCCGCGGACACCCCGTCGGGCTCGGTGGACCGGGTGGTCAGGTTCGTCGGCCCGCTCAGGTCGACCACGGCGCGGATCCGGTCGCCGTCGGCGTACGCGGCGGAGTCGTGGTCGGTGACGGCGAGCATCGCGGCGAGGTTGCCGCCGGCGCTCCCACCGAACACGCCCACGCGCTGGGAGTCGACGTCGTAGGTCTCGAGCGTCGCCGGGCGGAACACGTAGTCGAGCGCACGTCGGACGTCGTCGAGCCCGGCAGGGAACGGATCCGTCGGCGCCAGCCGGTAGTCGACGTTGAACGTCACGAAGCCCTCGGACGCCAGGTACTTGCACACGGACCGGTACGCGGCCGTCGCCTTGTCGCCGTGCGACCAGCTGCCGCCGTGGATCATCAGGACCGCGGGGCGTCCGGTCGTGGCCTCGACCGCCTCCGGGTCGGCGGTGGCCGAGGCGGACGGTGTCGCGGTGGGGGTCGCCGTCGTCGCGGGCTCGCTGTCGGCCGGCAGACACACGTCGAGGCGCTGCAGCGGGTCAGTGCCGTAGGGCACGTCGGCCACCACATCGATGCCGTGGTACCGGAGCGACAGCGGGTAGATGACGCTGTCCGCGGTGACGGTGGCGTTCTCGTCGCCGACCGGATCCGTGCTGCAGGACGCCATCGCGCCGAGCGCCACCACCGCGGCGACGAGCGCGAGCACTGAGCGGCGGCCGGACTTCATCACGTCCACGCTAGCCGCACCGGCGACCGCCCACGTCACCCCAACGGAGGAACCCGAGCGGACGACCCCCGAGCGGGCGACCCCCGAGCGGGCGACCCCCGGACTGCGCTCCCGGTGCAGACCGGCTGCACCGGCGTCACCCGGCAGTGCGAGGATGAGCACGGCAGTCGCCGACCGGAGCACCGCAGGAGGACCCGTGAGCAGTCGCAAGGCCTGGAACGCCGATCCCGAACCGCTGCTGCGTGTCGAACCCGGGTTCCGCCTCGACCAGGTCGACCCCGACGGCACGCCGGGCTTCCCCGGTCGCAAGATCGACGGCCTCGAAGCGCTCGCCGCGGGCGCCTCGCGGCTCGCTGCCCTGCAGGAGCGCCTGTACGCGGCGTCGACCGCGGGGGACGAGCGCCGGGTGCTGCTCGTGTTGCAGGCGATGGACACCGCGGGCAAGGGCGGCATCGTCTCGCACGTCGTCGGCGCGGTCGACCCGAACGGCGTGCACTACGCCGGCTTCAAGGCCCCGACGGCCGAGGAACGCGAGCACGACTTCCTGTGGCGCATCGAGAAGCAGCTGCCGGCAGCCGGACAGCTCGGCGTGTTCGACCGCTCCCACTACGAGGACGTGCTCGCCCAGCGCGTCCGCGGCATCGCCGCGCCGGACGAGATCGAGCGGCGGTACGGCGCGATCACCGCCTTCGAGGACGGCCTCGCCGCCGCTGGCACGACCATCGTCAAGGTGATGCTGCACATCTCGAAGGACGAGCAGCGCGAGCGTCTCGGTGACCGGCTCGACCGTCCGGACAAGCACTGGAAGTTCAACCCGAGCGACATCGACGACCGTCTGCTCTGGGACCGCTACCAGCAGGCGTACCAGATCGCCCTCGACCGCACGTCGACCCCGCAGGCGCCCTGGTACGTCGTGCCGGCGAACCGGAAGTGGTACGCACGCCTCGCCGTGCAGCAGCTCCTGCTCCGGGCGCTGGAGGACATGCACCTGTCGTGGCCGAAGGCCGACTTCGACGTCGCCGAGCAGCGTCGTCGGCTCGCCGAGTCCTGACCCACCGGCTCAGGGATTGTGGGTGAGGAACAGCACCCACACCGCCGCGGGCTGCGCGAGCACGCAGCCACCGAGCACGATGCCCCGTCGCAGCGCGGTGCGGTGCAGGAGCGGCGCACCGAGCAGCGGGGCCGCCGGCAGCAGCAGCCGCGGCAAGCTCTGTTGGGGCAAGAACGTCGCGAACAGGGAGAGCAGGTACGAGGCCGAGCCGAGCAGCGGCACCGAGCCGATCCGGCGCGTCGAG
This sequence comes from Curtobacterium poinsettiae, assembly GCF_047226435.1. NCBI lineage: Bacteria > Bacillati > Actinomycetota > Actinomycetes > Micrococcales > Microbacteriaceae > Curtobacterium > Curtobacterium poinsettiae. Next base: position 624,326 of record NZ_CP178434.1, read on the forward strand.
CGCGACGACAGCCACCATCCCGTCGCGCCGACCGCGACGAGCACAGCGACCACGCCGAGCGTGCCCGCGAACCGGTCGGCCTGCAGGAACCACGGTGTCAGTGGCGCGAAGTGGTGCACGTCGAGGTGGAGCCGCCACCACGCGAGTTCGGTCTGCAAGTAGGCGTCGGGAACCCCGGTGACGAGCGCCGCCACGACCGGCCACGCCAGGCCCGCCGCTGCCGTGACCAGGCCGGTGACGACGATCGCGACACGCTCCCGCACGGGCACCGCGTCGCGCTGCACGAGCCGGAGCACGGCGTGCAGCGCGAGCGCCAACGGGATCGCGAGCGCCCCGGGCCGGGTGAACGCGAGAACCGTGACGATCGGCAGGACCGTCCAGTAGTGCCGGCGCTGCATCGCGATGAGTGCGGCGAACGCGAGCAGCAGGCCGAGCGACTCGGCGTAGGCGATCTGCAAGACGAACGACATCGGCCCGAACGCGAAGAACACGCCCGACCACAGCGCGGTGGTCCGGCCGACGTGGGGACGGAGCAGGGCCACGAGTGCGACGGACGCCGCGCCGCCGAACGCCGTCGCCAGCAGCACCGCGACGACCGCGGGGTCGCCGCCGGTCGCGCTCACCGCCCGCACGAGCGCCGGGAACACCGGGAGGAACGCCCAGGCGTTCTGCTGGACGGCGCCGGTGTCGTCGACGGGCAGTGTGCTCGGGTAGCCCTGCCGCGCGATCTCGAGGAAGTACTGGCCGTCCCAGGCGGTCGAGCGTTCGAAGAACCCCTTCGGGTCGGCCGTGTCGCCGAACCCGACCGGATCGGTGAACGCGAAGCCGACGGTGAGCGTGACGGTCGTCACCACCCGCGCGAGTGCGTAGAGCGCGAGGGTGATGAGGCAGTCGGGCAGTGTGCGGGTCACCGTGCGCGCTCGCATGCTGGCCTCCGTCGTGGTGTTGCGTATACGTTGTGCTGATATCCAAGCCAACTCAGACACCAACGGGGTAATCCTTGACATTTCGCAGTGCCCGTGGAAGGACGCTCGTCGTCATCCCCACGTACGACGAGCGCGAGAACATCGAGTCGGTCGTCGCCCGCGTCCTCGCGGCACGTCCCGAGGTCGCCGTCCTGGTCGTCGACGACGGCAGCCCCGACGGCACCGGCGCGATCGCGGACGCCCTCGCCCGGGACGACGAGCGTGTGCACGTCCTGCACCGCACCGAGAAGGCCGGCCTCGGTGCCGCCTACCTGGCGGGGTTCGCCTGGGGGCTCGACCGCCACCACGACGTCCTGGTCGAGATGGACGCCGACGGCTCGCACCGGCCCGAAGAACTCGGCAGGCTGCTCGAACGCTGTGCGGCGGGTGCCGACCTGGTCATCGGCTCGCGCTGGGTGCGCGGTGGCTCGGTCGTGAACTGGCCGTGGCACCGGATCGCCCTGTCGCGCGGCGGTTCGCTCTACAGTCGGATCGCGCTCGGTGTCCGGGTCCGCGACCTCACCGGGGGCTACCGCGCGATCCGCGCGGACCTCCTCCGTTCGCTCGTCGCCGAGGACATCGCCTCGGCCGGCTACTGCTTCCAGGTCGACCTCGCCCGACGTGCGGTCCGGGCCGGTGCCGTCGTCGCCGAGGTCCCCATCACCTTCGTGGAGCGCGAGCGGGGCGAGTCGAAGATGAGCGGTGGGATCGTGGTCGAGGCGCTCGTCCGCGTCACCGGGTGGGGGCTGCAGCGGCTGTTCCGGCTGGGCTCGCCGTGACGCGTCGTGTCCGGTGCGGCCAGGAGGCACGGATCACCCCGCCCGACCGGCCTGCGTTCGCATCGGGGCTGGCGTCAGGGCAGCGGCTCGCGTAGACTCGATCGGTCGGCCTTCGACGTCGTGACATTGTGATCACGGAAATTCTGCTGGGTGTGTGTTGCTCGAGGGCTGGAATCACGTCGACTCGCGACGGGATGAACCCCCTCTCCGCAAGCAGCCCCCGCCGATGTCGCTGTCGGGCGCTGCGGTACGTTGCGCACCCGAGAAAGTAGCCATGGCCCCGTACAACAAGGGCGGCGCGGACAACCGCGCCTCCGACCGCGTCCGCCACCCGAACGGCACCCCCGCCGCCCGCAGCAGCAAGCACCGGGGGTTCCGCGCCGCCGACTCGTCGCAGCCGCGTCAGAAGCAGCGCTGGGACGCCGAGGAGCGTCGCGGTCGCGCGTCGCAGGGCGAGCGTCCGGCCCGTCCGAACTGGGAGCCGCGAGACAGCGGCGGCCAGCGGCGCCCCGATCGCGACGACCGTGGTGGTCGCGGCTACAACCGTGATGCTCCCTACTCGCACGGCCGTCCCGACGCTCCGCAAGCTCCGCGTCGCGCCGGAACCGGCTCGCAGGGGCCCAGTGCCCCGCGGCGCTTCGATCGTGACGACCGTGCGCCGCGTCGTGACAACGACGACCGCCCGCGTCGTTCGTTCGACCGTGACGAGCGTGCCCCGCGCAGCTTCAACCGTGACGACCGCGCGCCCCGTCGCGACAACGACGACCGCCCGCGTCGCTCGTTCGATCGCGATGATCGCGCCCCGCGTCGCGACAACGACGACCGTCCCCGTCGCTTCGACCGTGACGAGCGTGCCCCGCGTCGTTTCGACCGTGACGAGCGTGCCCCGCGTCGTGACAACGACGACCGCCCGCGTCGCTCGTTCGATCGCGATGATCGCGCCCCGCGTCGTGACAACGACGACCGTCCCCGTCGCTTCGACCGTAACGAGCGTGCCCCGCGTCGTTTCGACCGTGACGATCGCGCCCCGCGTCGTGACAACGACGACCGCCCGCGTCGTTCGTTCGACCGTGACGAGCGTGCCCCGCGCAGCTTCAACCGCGATGACCGTGCGCCCCGTCGTGACAACGACGACCGTCCGCGTCGTTCGTTCGACCGCGACGACCGCACCCCGCGCCGCTCGTTCGACGAGCCCGAGCGTGGCAAGTTCGTGCCGGCCGACGACGTCAAGCTCGAGAAGCTCCAGGCCGAGGCCACCATCGCGTCCGACGTCGAGGGCGTGACCTTCGGCGACCTCGGCATCGGCGGCAACATCTCCCGGGCCCTGCAGGAGCTCGGCGCCTCGAGCCCGTTCCCGATCCAGGCGGCGACGATCCCCGACGTGCTCGCCGGCAAGGACGTCCTCGGCCGAGGCCGGACCGGTTCCGGCAAGACCATCGCCTTCGGTGCGCCGCTGGTCGAGAAGCTCATGGAGCACGGCGGCGGCACGAAGCGCAAGATGGGCCGCGCCCCGCGTGCGCTCATCCTCGCGCCGACCCGTGAGCTCGCCCTGCAGATCGACCGCACGGTGCAGCCGATCGCCCGCTCGGTCGGCCTGTTCACGACGCAGATCTACGGCGGCGTCCCCTACGGCCGCCAGGAGGGCGCGCTCGAGCGCGGCGTCGACATCATCGTCGGCACCCCCGGCCGTGTGCAGGACCTCATGAACAAGGGGAAGCTCGACCTCAGCGAGGTCATCATCTCCGTGCTCGACGAGGCCGACCACATGTGCGACCTCGGGTTCCTCGAGCCGGTGCAGGAGATCCTCGCAGCCACGGCCGAGGTCACCCCGCAGGGCAACCGCGCACAGAAGCTGCTGTTCAGCGCGACGCTCGACACCCAGGTCGCAGCGCTCGTCGAGCAGTTCCTGCACGAGCCGAGCGTGCACGAGGTCGCGGGTGAGGACCAGGCGTCCTCGACCATCGACCACCGTGTCCTCGTGGTCGAGCAGCGCGAGAAGGACCGTCTGCTCGAGGAACTGGTCGCCGGCGACGGCAAGACCATCGTCTTCGCCCGGACGCGTGCCTACGCCGAGCGTCTGGCCGACCAGTTCGAGGACGCCGGCATCCGCGCGACCTCGCTCCACGGTGACCTGAACCAGTCGCGCCGCACGCGCAACCTGCAGCTGCTCACCAGCGGCCGCGTCAACGTGCTCGTCGCCACCGACGTCGCCGCCCGCGGCATCCACGTCGACGACGTCTCGCTCGTCGTGCAGGCGGACGCCCCGGACGACTACAAGGCGTACATGCACCGCTCCGGCCGCACGGGTCGTGCCGGCAAGGAGGGCACGGTCGTCACGATCGTCCCGCGTGGCCGCATCCGCAAGATCGAGGGCATCCTCGAGCGCGCCGAGATCGAGGCGGACCTGGTGCAGGCCGCACCCGGTGACGGCATCGTGTCGGAGCTCGCCGCGCGCTAGTCGCGACCACACGACGGACGGGAGGCCCGGTACCAGCTGGTACCGGGCCTCCCGTCCGTTACGCGGTGCGACCGACGACCCCGCCGGGTCCGGTCCGCGGCTCGGCCGCGACGTCAGCTGGCGCACGGGTCATCCTCTCGGAGGACAGGGAGCCGCCGCGCTCATGCCGCCGACTGATGACACGGGCGAGCAGGACCGATGCAATGATCACGTGACACCCGCAGCGCTCGTCGGACGACTCCGCCGGTTCCCCGTCTCCGTCTCCGTGGCCGCAGCGACGGCCGTGCTCCTGGTGAGCGCGCGGATCGCTCACGCCGAACCCGACTTCCCGCACCACCCGCCCGTGGCGTGCCTCGCCGTGGTCCTCGTGGTGTTGACGACGGTGCTCGCCGAACGGTCCCTCGGATCCATCCGCACAGTGGTGATCGGCGTGGTGGCGCCGGCGCTCGGCGTCCTCGGAACCCTGCTCACCGTCAGCATCGGGTCAGCGCTCGGCGAGGCGCACGCCGAACTCGCGGTCGGACAGCCGCTCTTCGCCCCGTCGATCGTCGCCGCCGCGTTGCTCGGTGCCGCGTCGGCAGCGATGCCCGCGCAGCACCGGTGGCGCACGCGAGCCGCGCTCTGGACGGTCGTCCTCACGCTCGTGCTCTTCGCCGGCCACGGGTCGGACCTCGCCCGTGCCCTGGCGACCCTGCTCGGCACCGCAGCCGGTTCGTTCGTGGTACGCCGGGCCTCCGGTCCGGACGCGCCGAACGCGCGTGACACGGTCAGCGCACGCACCTGCGTGGTCGCGACGCTCATCGCGCTCGGCGCGGGCACCCTGGTGACCCCTGTCGTGCCGGACCCGGACGGTGTGCTCTCGGTGTTCGCCGACGCCATGAGCGACCGTGCGGTCGTCATCGTCGGGCTGCTCCTGCTGGTGTCCGCCTGGCTCGTGCAGCGTGGCCGGCGCACGGGCATCGTGCTCGCCGTCGGCGTGCTCGTGACGCTGACCGCCGTCCTCGCCGACGTGTTCCTCATCGAACCGATGACCGACGACGCCGTGCAGTGGCGCGGACTCGGGCTGGACGCGATCGAGTGGCAGGTCACGCTGCTCGGCGCCTGGCTCGTGCCGGCGATGGTGCTGCTGACGGTCCTGGCGCTCCGCGGCCGTCTCGTCCGCTCGCGGTTCCGTGCCGCCACCAACGGCCGCGGTGCCCTGGTCGACATGCTGCGCGTCGGCGATGCCGGATCCCTCGGCCACATGGGTACCTGGCGCGGCAACGCCACCTGGACGCACCCGGACGGACGCGGGGCCGTGGCGTACCGGGTCCGCGGGGACGTGGCGCTCACCGTGTCGGACCCGGCGTGCAGCGCGGCGGACCGCGCTGAGGTCGTGTCCGCGTTCACCGCCTTCTGCGACCGGAACGGCTGGGTGCCAGCGTTCACGAGCGTGCACGAACCGGTGCGGCAGATCCTCGCCGCCGAGGGGTGGACCGCGCTGCCCGTGGGGGTCGAGTCGGTGCTCGACGTCGCCACGTTCGACCTGCGCGGCAAGAAGCGGCAGGACCTCCGGACGGCCTCGAACCGGGCCGACCGTGAGGGGGTCCGCGACGAGTGGACGACCTTCGACGCGCTCGCCGACGCACAACGTGCCGAGGTCGAGGCGATCTGCACGCGGTGGGCGACCGACCGGAGGCTGCCGGAGATGGAGTTCACCCTCGGCGGCTTCCACGAGCTCGACGACCCCGACGTCCGACTCATGCTGGCTGTGACGGCCGACGGACACGTCACCGCGGTCACGAGCTGGCTGCCCGTGTACGAGCACGGCGGACTGGCCGGCTACACGCTCGACGTCATGCGCCGTGGCGAGGACGGCATGCCGGGGGTCATGGAGTTCCTCATCGTCCGGACCGCGATCCGGGCACGCGACGCGGGCCTGCGGATGATCAGCCTCTCCGGCACCCCGCTCGCACCCCACGACGGCGCACGGTCCCTCGTGTCCCTCGGATCGGTCCTCGTCGCCCGACTCCTCGAGCCGGTGTACGGGTTCCGGTCGCTCCAGCGCTTCAAGGAGAAGTTCGGCGCTCGGCACGAGGCGCTCTGGATCGTGGTCCCGACGCCGCTGCACGTGCCGCGGGTCGGACGTGCCCTGGCCGGCGCGTACGTCCCAGGCCTCCGGCCGAAGCACCTCTGGGCACTGCGCCAGGCACACCGCTCGACCGTCCGCAAGCCCGCTCCCGCACGGGCGGTGTCGAAGCGGTGAGCCCGGCCGACCGGTTGCTCGCCACCCAGCTGCAGGCTCCGACGCTGCTCGTCCCGCTGGACGTGGCGTTCGCACTGCTCGGCGTCGTCGTCCTGCTCCCCGCGGTCGGCGGCTGGCGATCCCGTGTCGCGTGGCGTCGGGCCGGAGTCCGGGCGGGCGTCGCCGCGGCCACGGCCGTCGTGGTGCTCATCGTCTGCTGGGTCCTCAGCGACCTGGTGAACCTGTTCGGGGTCGCGATGAGTCCCGTGACGCGGCTGTGGTTCGTCGTGGCCGCCGCTGCGCTGGCCTCGGTCGTCGTCGGCCTGGTGCAGGGCGGCCGCTGGCGTCGGGCCCTCGCCGTCCTGCTGCTCCCGACCGCACTGCTGTCGTCCGCCCTCGGCGTGAACGTCGAGTTCGCGATGTACCCGACGCTCCGCACCGTCGTGCAGACGGACCCCTTCCCGGAGCTCGACCTCGCCGCTGCCCCAGCCGCCACGATGCCCACGACCGGCGAGGTCCGCACCGTCGACATCCCCGGTGAGCGATCGGGGTTCCCCGCTCGACCCGCCGTCGTCTACCTCCCGCCCGCCGCCCTGGTCAGGGATCCGGCGCCCCTGCCCGTCGTCCTCGCCTTCTCCGGCCAACCCGGGGCTCCGAGTGACCTGTTCACCGCGGGCCGGATGGGCAGCGCACTCGACGGCTACGCCGCAGCCCACCACGGCCGCGCGCCGATCGTCGTCTCCGTCGACCAGCTCTCCTCGCCCGGCCTGAACACGATGTGCGTCGACTCGGACCTCGGGAACGCAGCCACCTACGTCACCGAGGACGTGCCGCGGTGGCTGACGGCGCACCTCCCCGTGACCCCGGACCGCCGTGCGTGGGGCCTCACCGGCTTCTCGCAGGGGGCGACGTGCGCCATGCAGTTCGCCACCGCGCACCCCGACCGGTTCGGGGCCGTGCTCGCGGTCTCCAGCGAGTTGCAGCCCATCGACCGGAATCCGCAGCACAGCGCCGACCGGGCGTTCGGTGGGTCGGTCAGCGCGTGGAAGGCCGCCGGTCCGATCGCGCAGATGCGGGCGGACGACCTGCACGGGCGCACGTTCTGGTTCACCGCGGGGTCGGCGGACGGGGCGTTCAGCCGCGACGCCCGCGTCCTCGCCGACGCTGCACGGGCAGCGGGCGCGGACACCAGCGTCGGGTTCGCCCCGGGGAGCGGACACGACTGGAACACCGTGCAGTGGTCGTTCCGGACGGACCTGCCCCACCTGGCAGACGTGCTCTCCACAGCGCTCCACTGACGTCGACACGGGATCCGCACCGGGTGACGGTCGTGTCCGGACCCGGTACCGGGCAGGTGCGACCGCTCTGCACGAGCGGTCCTACTCGCCGGGTGCGGCAGGGGTGGGCGGGGCCGAGCGGTTGGTGATGAGGACGTCGATGACGACGAACGCGAGCAGGGTGACACCGAGCGCGGGCAGGAACGCGCCGATGACGATCGCGCCGACCGCGACGAGCCCGGACCCCCACCACGGCGCCCGGTTCAGGGCACCCGCGGCCGGTGCGTTCCCGACACGCTTCCCGGTGGGGCGGCGCTGCCACCACATCACGTAGCCGAAGACGACCATCGCGGCGATCCCGAGCGCCGTGACGAACAGCAGGATCTGGTTCGGCAACCCCCACATCGTGCCCATGTGCGTGTCGATGCCCCACCGGGTGAGTTTGGCGGGGAGGGAGAAGGTGTCGAAGTTCGTCTCGGACACCACGCGCATGTCCCGCGGGTCGATCGCGACGGAGTTCACCGCGGTGGGGTAGGACCGCTTGATCTCCGCGACCGTCCACGCCTGATCCGCCGTCGCCGGCGGGGTGATCTGCAGTTCGGACGCGTGGATGTTCGCAGCCTTCGCAGCGGCCAGGACTCGATTGAACAGCACCGGGGTGACGGTTGCCGGTCCCGCATCGGTCGATGCGGCGGAGCCGCCGTGGTGGGCGGCGTGCTCACCGCCACCAGCCGCCGTGCCGGTGTCGGAGAGGGAGGTGGTCAGTGCGGGTGTGCCCCAGCTGAGAGCGGAGCGGAGCTGGTCGACGTTGCCACCGCCGTACTGGGACCAGGTGATGCCCGTCGCCGACAGGAACAACGCGCCCAGGAGCAGCCACACCCCGGTGGAGGCATGCCAGGAGAAGACCCGCCGGTAGCCGCGGACACCACGTGCGGGGCGGACCAGGTCGCGCTTGGCGCGCGTCTTCCGGATCCGGATCACCCACAGGCCGAGACCGGCGAGGGCGACGACGCCGAGCCACGACGCCGCGGTCTCGCTGTAGAGGCGGCCGACGTCGCCGAGGAACAGCGACCGGTGGAACGTGTCCACCCAGGTGCGGAACGGCAACGCCCCGGAGGTGCCGTACACCAGGAGGTCACCGCGGACCTCGGCGGTGCCGGGATCGACGAACACCGCACGGTTCTGCGAGTCCATCAGCCCAGCCTCGGCGTACATCACCCGCGTCGTGGCACCCGGCGCAGGTGCCGGGCGGACGGCGGCGAGGGTGTCTTCGGGGTGGTGCCGTTGGATGTAGGCCTGCGCGGCGTCGATCTGGTCTGCCAGCGGCTTCGCGGCAGCGGTCGAGGGTGCGGTGAGCTCGTGTCGGTAGATGCCCTGCTCGATCGTCGGACCGAGCGCGTACACGGCGCCGGAGAGCGCGGCGATGAGGATGAACGGTCCGACGAACAGCCCGGCAGAGAAGTGCAGGCGCAGCAACAACGGTCCGAACCAGCCCCGCTGTGGGTTCCGGCGCGGCTGCGCCGTCGACGGCGCGGACGCGGGCGCAGTGGTGTCCCGATCGGCGGTTGCGGTCATGGTGCGGTGTTCCTCAGCTCGTGGGGATGGACGCGAGTGCCATCCCGGCACTCATCAGCAGCAAGAGCACGCCGTCGAGGCGTGCGAGGGGGTGTTGGCGGACACGCGCTGACGCGATCAGCCGCACCAGCATCCAGACGGTCGCGATCGCGAACACGACGACGAGGACCCACGAGACCGGTGTCCATCCCGACCAGGAGGTGTGCATGCTGTGGCCGCTGCCGGTCATGTCCATCTCCGGCATCGACATCGAAGCCCCGCCGGCCATGGGCAGCATCATCACGCCCATGAGGGTCATCGCCGCCATCATCACCACGTGGTAGCCCAGCACCAGTCGCCCGGAGCCGCCGGGTCCGTGGTGCTCGTGGCTGCCGTACCGGCTGCTGCCGAGCGTGAGGACGAGGTAGAACGACGTCGCGAGGCCGAACACGAGGATCTGCAGCGTCGGCGGCGCGAGGGTCATCCCCCAGGCCCACGGCATCGCCAGCATCGCGACGCTCATCAGCACGTGGAAGACGTCACTGACCCGTGCGACACCGCTGCTGCCGGGGCGGAAGGCGAAGCCGAGGTACCCGACTGCCGTCACGGCGAACAGCACCGTGAGGAGGACGGACAGCGGCAGGCTGTGTGACACGAGGGGTGGACCTTTCATCGCGGCGGGTGGCGGCGCCACTCTACAAGTTGTAGAAGCCAGTTTCTACTGTATGTAGAATCGCCGCATGGTCGATGAGTTCGGGGCGCGCGGATGAGTCCGCGTCGTGCGCACGGGTCCCTCGAGTCGGGTGTGCTGCAGCTGCTCTGGGCGCAGGATGCGGCGCACACCGGCCGGCAGGTGCGCGATGCGCTCGCAGTAGAGGTCGGCCCACTGGCCTCCACGACGGTGTTGACCGTCCTCGCCAGGCTGGAGCGGAAGGGGCTCGTCGAGCGGGACCCGGCATCGAAGGCCTACCGGGCGACGAAGGCGGACCCTGCCGAGACCGCTGATTCGATGACGGAGGTGCTCGGTCGGTCGAGTGATCGCACCGCGGTCCTGCAGCGCTTCACCGGTTCGCTCGGTGCGGATGACCTGGACGTGCTGCGTGCTGCCCTCGGCGGAGCCGGCATCGACCGCACGGGCGCGTGACGGGAGGATCGGTGCTGTGATCGCCGTCCTCGGCCTCGTGGCGCTCGCGGTTGTCGTCACCGTGCTGGCTCCGAGCATCCTCACTCGTGGCACCTGGTGGCTGCACCGTCCGCAGGTCGCGCTCCACCTCTGGCTCGGAGCGTTGACGGTCGCCGCGAGCTCGCTGCTGCTGAGCGTGGGGATCGCGTCGGTCGTCGTCGCAACGAATGCGCACGCGCACGGGATCGGCGCTCCCGCCGCCGGCCTCTTCGCCTGGTGCGGGCTCGGCGTCGCCGGTGGTGTCGCCGCGCTCCTCGCCGCGAACGCAGAACCGATCTCGGCCGCGAAGCGCCGCACCGACGTCGCGGTGTCGCTGCTCGTCGCCCGATCCACCGTGCGGACCGAGCACATCGGCGGGCACGAGATCGCGTACCTGCACACGTCGGATCCGATCGCCTGCTCCACCGCTGACGGGCGCGTGCTGATCTCGACCGGAGTCGAGAACGCGATGCCCCCTGCCTGTGTCCGCGCCGTGGTCGAGCACGAACGTGCGCACGTACTCGGACGGCATGACCTCATCGGCCGCGTCGCTGCGCTGAACGCTGCCGCGTTCCCACGACTCCGGACTGCCCGGGAGTTCCGTCGAACGGTCGCGCTGCTGATCGAACTCGTCGCAGACGACACCGCCGCCCGCATCTGCGGACCTGCGACCGTCTGCAATGCACTGACGCTGATGAACCGGATCGACCCGAGCCCGGGCCTCGAGCTCCGCGCCGCACGCCTCGCCGCTTCGCCGGTGAAGAGCTGGCCGCACCGCCGCCACCCGGCCCCGGTCCTGCAATCCCGCTGACCTCGACTCGCATCCCGTTCTACGTTTTGTAGAATGGGTGCATGGAGCGTTTCGAGTACCACGTCGTCGGGATGACCTGCGAGCACTGCGAACGCCGCGTCACCGGCGAACTCGAAGCGATCGCCGGCGTCGAGCTCGTCACTGCGGACGCCGCGACCGGTCTCGTCGTCGTCACCGCACCGGCCCGGCCGGATGCGGCAGCGATCGCCGAAGCCGTCGACGAGGCAGGCTACGAGCTCGCCGGTGCCTGACACCCAGGCCGCTGCCACCCCGGCCACGCGCAACCGGCCGACGACCGTGCCCGCCGTGGGGCGGTCGGGTGTGCTCAGGCGCGCATCGCCGTGGGTGGGCGCCGTCATCGCGGTCGCCATCGTCGTGGTCGCGGTCGCGATGCTCGGTCCTTCCTCGTACGACCGGCTGAGCCGCGGCTACCCGGGCATGCTCACCTCGATGCTCAGCGCCGTGCTCCGCCTCACCGCCGACGTCACCGGCGGCCTCACGACCGGCGGCCTTGCCGCTGCCGTGTTCCTCACGCCGCGCCGGTCACGCACGGTCATCGACAACCACCGCGACCTCGCGATCGTCCGCACCGCCGCCACCGTCTGGCTGGTCGCCGCGGTGCTGCTGGTCCCCGTCGACGCCGCAGACGCGAGCGGGCAGCCGGTGACGAAGCTCCTGACTCCGGGCGCGATCGGCTACCTCGTGCAGGCCAGCTACCTCCCCGGCGCGTGGATCGTCGTCGCCTGCATCGCGGTCGCGATCCTCATCGCTGCGTACCTCGTCCGCAGCTGGGTCAGCACCCTGCTCCTGACCGGCATCGGCGTCATCGGGCTCCTCGCCCCCGTGCTGGTGACGCAGGTGCTCGTCGGCCCGAACCACGACTTCGGTGGGGACGCCGCCATGTTCGCCGCCCCCGCGCTCGGCATCTGGACCGGCGCCACGGCTGCCGGTGCCCGCCGGTGGCGAGTGAGCCGTCCCGGCACCGCCACCATCCGCAGACACCGCATCCTCGCCCTCACCGGCTGGATCACCTGGACGGTCGGGTCGATCATCATCGCCGCAGTCGAACTCGCCGGCACGCCGCCGTGGGAAGCGCCCACCGGCGTGCTCTTCGCCGCCCAGCTGCTCCTCGTCGCCGCGGTGGCCGGACCGATCCTCCTCCGCAGGAGCTGGTTCGCCACCCCGACCGCCCCGGCCGTGCTCCTGGCGGTGCTCCTGGTCGCGGCCGCGATCGGCGTCGTCATGACGCGGATCCCACCGCCGGTGTACTTCGTCCCCACCGACGGACAGCAGCTCTTCCTCGGGTACCAGGTCGACACACCCCTCACCCCGATCACCCTGTGGACCGCCGGCCGGGTGAACATCCTCTTCCTCGTCATCGCGATCGCCGGGATCGCCACGTACGCGGCCGCCGTCATCCGACTCCGGAAGCGCGGAGACCTCTGGTCGAACGGCCGAACCAGCGCCTGGATGCTCGGCTGGGCATCCGTCATCATCACCACCTCGTCCGGGGTCGGCCCGTACTCGTCGGCGTCGTTCGCCGTGCACATGGGCCTGCACATGAGCTTGAACATGCTCGGCCCGCTGCTGCTCGTCCTCGGCGGACCCATCACCCTGTTCCTCCGCGCCACGACCGCGCACCGTCGCGATGCCTTCGCCGGCCCCCACGAGTGGCTCGTCGCGGTGACCCACTCGAAGCTGCTGCGGGTCACGTACAACCCCGTGTACGTCCTGGCGGTGTTCGTGGGCTCGTACTACTGCATCTACCTCACCCCGTTCTTCGACTGGGCGATGCGGTACCACTGGGCGCACCAGGCGATGACCCTGCACTACCTCGCCATCGGGTACGTCTTCTACGCCCTCATCATCGGCGTCGACGCACCGCCCCGTCCGTTGCCGCACATCGGCAAGCTCGGCCTCGTCCTCGCAGCGATGCCCTTCCACGCGTTCTTCGGCGTCGTCGTGATGACCAGCGACACCCTGCTCGCAGGCACGTACTTCCAGTACCTCGACATCCCGTGGATCGGCAGTCTCGCCCACGACCAGTACGTCGCCGGTGGCGTCGCCTGGGCCGCCGGTGAGCTGCCGCTGATCGTCGTGGTGATCGCCCTCGTCACCCAGTGGGCCAAGCAGGACGCTCGACAGGCCAAGCGCATCGACCGGCACGCCGACCGGGGCCTCGACGACGACCACGAGCAGTACAACGCCATGCTCAGCAAGCTCACCACCCGCGACACCACCGCACCTGCACAGCGGGCCGATCCGACACGGTCCACCGGGCCCGGCTCGACGAACGAGCACGAGCGCGCCGACGACCGTCCGGCGCTGACCGTCACCGACCACCGGGAGCAGCCGTGACCACCACCACCCCGTCCCGAACCGACCAGCGAGCCGAGCAGCGGCTCGAACTCGACATCGGCGGGATGACCTGCTCCGCCTGCGCCAACGCGGTCGAACGCAAGCTCGGCAAGCTCGACGGCGTCACTGCGTCCGTGAACTTCGCCACCGAACGCGCCACGGTCGCCGGTCTGGGGATCGCCGATGCCGCGACCGCGATCGCGCAGGTCGAGCGCGCCGGCTACACCGCCGCCGTCCACACCCCGGGCGATGACGCCTGGTCCGCCCGCGCCGCGGAGACCCGCACCACGACGCTCCGCCGCCGCCTCGCCGTCGCGGCACTGCTGGCGATCCCGCTGTGCGACATCACGATCATCCTGGCGCTCGTCCCTGCGTGGCGGTTCCCCGGCTGGCAGGCGCTCTGCGTCCTCCTCGCCGTCCCGATCGTCACCTGGGCTGCGTGGCCGTTCCACAGGGCCACCCTCCGGGGACTGCGGCACCGCAGCACCAGCATGGACACCCTCGTCTCGCTCGGCGTCGTCGTGTCCTTCGGATGGGCGCTCTGGACGCTCCTCGTCGACCCCGCCACCACTCCCGGGTACTGGCTCGGATTCGGGAGGACTCCCGCCGGCGCGGACTCGATCTACCTCGACGTCGCCGCCGGCATGGTCACGTTCCAGCTCGCCGGCCGCTACTTCGAGAGCCGCAGCCGCCGACGTGCCGCCGATGTCCTCGAAGCCATCGGTGACCTCGGCGTCACCGAGGCGCAGGTCGTCACCGACGGCACCGAGCGCACTGTTCCGCTGAGTGCCGTGCGGGTCGGGAACCTCGTCGTCGTCCGCCCCGGCGGCCGCATCCCCGTCGACGGCACCGTCACCGACGGCGCCGCGACGCTCGAAGTGTCCGCGATGACCGGCGAGTCCGTCCCGGTCGAGGCAACGGCCGGGAGCACGGTCATCGGCGGCACCCTCGTCCAGGGTGGTCGGCTCGTCATCCGCGCCGACGCCGTCGGCACCCGCACCCGCCTGGCCCAGATGGCCGCCGTCGCCGACGACGCCCAACGCCGCAAGGCCGCGGTGCAGCGCACCGTCGACCGGGTCACCAGCGTGTTCGTACCCGTCGTGATCGGCATCGCGATCCTCGTCGCCGCCGGCTGGCTCGTCAGCGGCGCGGCTCCCGGCACCGCGATCGCGAACGGTGTCGCCGTCCTCATCATCGCCTGCCCCTGCGCGCTCGGCCTGGCGACGCCGACCGCGCTCATGGTCGGCGTCGGACGCGGGGGCCAGCTCGGCATCCTCATCAAGGGCCCCAGTGCCCTCGAGGCGAGCGGTCGCATCGACACCGTCGTCTTCGACAAGACCGGCACCCTCACCACCGGCCGGATGACCCTCACCGCGGTCGACACCTTCACCACCGACGCCGACACGGCGCTCGCCCTCGCCGGCGCCCTCGAAGCAGCGTCAGAGCACCCCATCGGGGCGGCGATCACCGCCGCAGCCAGCAGCCGGTTCGGCACCCTGGAGCCGGTCGCGGACTTCACCGCGCACGCCGGACTGGGAGCAGCTGGGACCGTCGGTGACCGCGCCTGCGTCATCGGCCGGTCCCAGCTGCTCGAAGCCGCGGGGGTGCGGGTCGGCGACCGGGTCGCCGCGGTCGTCGCGGACCGCGAAGCGTCCGGCGCCACCGTGGTGCTCGTCGCCGTCGACGGCGACGTGGCCGCAGTGCTCACCGTCCGGGACGCGCTCCGTCCCGGCGCGATCGAGGCCGTAGCGCAGCTGCGAGCCCTCGGCCTCCGCACCGTCCTCCTGTCCGGGGACTCCGAGACGACGGCGTCCGCTGTCGGCGGTGAGGTCGGCATCGACGAGGTCATCGCCCGCGTCCTGCCCGACGAGAAAGCCGAACGCATCGCCCAGCTGCAGGCGGCCGGGCACCACGTCGCCATGGTGGGCGACGGTGTCAACGACTCCGCCGCCCTCGCCACCGCAACCCTCGGCGTCGCCGTCGTCGAGGGCACGGACATCGCCCTGAAGGCCGCCGACGTCATCATCGTCCGCGAGGATCTCCGCGCCGTCGTCGACGCAGTGCAGCTCTCCCGCGCGACCCTCCGGACCATCCGCATCAACCTCGTGTGGGCGTTCGGTTACAACATCGCCGCGATCCCGCTCGCCGCGGCCGGGCTGCTCAACCCGCTCATCGCCGCCGCCGCGATGGCGCTGTCCTCGACGCTCGTCGTCTCGAACAGTCTCCGGCTGCGGTCGTACGGGCGGACGTAGTCCGCCCTCGGCGGGAGTGGTGGGGCCGGCGGGTTTCGCTCCGTGCGCCACCACCGCGTTGCGGACCACGATGCCCACGGCGTCGCTCGCGACACGACCACCTGACGGACTGGAGGCCCGTCACCGGCTGGTGAAGGGCCTCCAGTCCGTCGTCGAGCGAGCACAGGACGTCGGGTCGCCGCGGCAGACTCGTCGTCTTCTGCGCACTGGATGCGCGCGACCGAGCACTGGACGCGCGCGAACGCGCTGAGCGCGCGCCCCGCGCGCTCAGCGGTTGAAGAACAGCAGCCCGCGCACGAAGCCGGCCTGGCCGGCGTGCTGCGTGCAGTCGTCGAGGATGCTCACGAGCCGAGCGCCGGCCGTCACGGGCGGGTCCCACGCGTCGTCGACGACCGGGTCGAGGTCGTCCGGGCCGAGCGTGCCGAGGTACGCGACGGTGCGCTCGTGCACCGCTCGCAGGTACCCGGTGAGCAATGCGGCAGAGGCTCGCACCCGGCCGACGTCGTCGCGGGACATGCCGTACCCGAGCGCCTCGGCCGGGAACGGCAGGCCGAACCGGTCGTACCAGCCGTCCGCCGTCCAGACCTGCTCGGAGGCGGCGAGGTCGGCGATCTGCGCGTCCTGGCCGCGGGCGATGTGCCACACGAGCCAGGCCAGGGTGTTCGCCCCGGCTGCCGGTCGTGCTGCGAGCTGGTCTTCGGAGAGCCCGTCGACGGCCCGCTCGACGGTCTCGGGGATGCGGGAGAACGCTTCGGTGAGGAGTTCGGAGGGGGTCATGGCGCTCACGCTACGCGCGGGCCGTGACACCCGCGCTCACACGGTGGACGACCGGTGGTGGCGTTCCAGGGCCGCGGCGAACCCCTCGAAGGCAGCGGCGACGACGGCGCGGTCGGACGGTGCGACGACCTGCTGGAACGCCTGCGAGTAGACGGCGCCGACCTCGCGGGCGACCGCGGTGCCCGACGGCGTGAGGTGCAGGAGCACACTCCGGCGGTCCTCCGGGTTCGGGCGGCGCTCGAGGTGCCCGTGCTTCTCGAGCCGGTCGATGAGCGACGTCATCGCCCCGGTGGTGAGCTCGAGGTACTCGCCGGCCTGCTTCGGGGTCACGCCGTGGCCGCCCGCTGCGTTGAGGAAGAACACGAAGCGGGTGTCCGTGGCGTTCAGTCCGCGGCTCGTGCTCTCGTGGTGCAGAACGCGCGCGTGCTGCATCTGGAGCACGCGGAACGCGGTGAGCAGTCGTGGGAGGTCGGCGTCGGTGCCTGCCGGGTCGGCCGCGGTGACGTCGGGCGACACCGGTGCCGGGGGCGTGCGCGGCGCGATCCTGGCCGCGGGGACGGCGGGTGCGCGCTGGGGGAGGACGACCTGGTCGGTGTCCGTCATGGGGGCTCTTCTCGGGTGCAGGGGTGGAACTTCAGTCAACAAGTAACTCACTCGTCAAGATACCCCCATCAATGGGGGCATCCCGGGTATTGAGAGCTGCTCGACGGCGAAGTAGCTTGATCGTCGTACCACCTCGGCACGTAGCGCGACCAACCACCGCGGGCCCGTCCGAACCACCGATCAGACCTCATCCTCACGGAGTCCAACCATGTCTCGTGTCACGCCTCGTGCTGCCCGCCTCGCCGCCTGGATCGCCATCCCCGCCGCGCTCGTCGCCTCGGGGGTCGTCGTCTCGACGGCCTCGTACGCGGCCTTCTCCTCGACCACCGTCAACCCGACGAACAACTGGACGGCGGGCAGTGTCGCCCTGTCCGACGACGACAACAACACCGCGCTGTTCACGGCGAGCAACCTGAAGCCCGGCTCGACCGGTGCGAACTGCATCACGGTGACCTCGACCGGTTCGCTGCCCTCGGCCGTGAAGCTGTACGGCACGAACGTCACGACCACGAAGGACCTGGCAGCGAACGTCAACCTGACCGTCGAGCAGGGCACCGGCGGTGGCTTCGGCTCCTGCTCCGGCTTCACCCCGGCCGCCACCGGCAGCTCGCTCTACAGCGGCACCGTCGCGGGCTTCGGCGCCGCCTCGACCAACTACGCGACCGGCGTCGGCAGCTGGACCCCGACCGGCACCGCGTCCGAGACGCGCGTCTACCGCGTCACCTACACGGTCTCGAGCACCGCGCCGAACACCGTGCAGGGCGGCACCGCAGCCCTCGGCTTCACCTGGGAGGCCCAGAACAGCTGAGTCGGGGCCGGGGCCGAACCCGCCCCGTCCGTTCCCTCCCCGCAACGCGCCCCCGGTCGAAGGCAGTCATGAGCAGCATCGCAGTGCACGGTGGTCCCGCACCGCACGCAGCGGTCCGTGACGCCGTCGAGTGGGGGCGCGTCGTCGTCGCCTCCCTTGCCCGCGGCGTCGTCGCGACGCTGCTCGGCCTCGCGCTCTGGGCGGCTGCGCCGGCGCTCATCGGCTGGCAGCCCACCACCGTGATGACCGGCTCGATGGAGCCGCGGATCGTCCCCGGTGACGTGGTCGTCTCACGGCCGGTCGGCTCGGGCGAGATCGCCATGGGCAAGGTCCTGCTCGCCGACGACCCGGACCAGGCGGACCACATGCGCATGCACCGGTACGTGCAGGACGGCTCCCGCGGCACCATGGTCACGAAGGGTGACGCCAACCCGCAGCAGGACTCGACGCCGATCGAGCGCTCCGCGGTGCACGGCATCGCCTTCCTGCGCATCCCGTTCATCGGCGCACCGATCCGGTGGATCAGCGCCGGCGAGTGGGGCCTGGTCGCGATGCTCGCACTCGGCCTGACCGCGGTGCTCGCGCTCTGCACCATCGACGGGTCGCTCCGGCGGCTCGTCGACGCAGACGACGCCGACGCCGACGACGCGGCCGACGGCCCCGACGACGCGGCCGGTCCGGACGGCGCGACCGGGTCGGCAGACGGTACCGACGGCGGCCTGGAGGCGCCCGACGGCGCCGCCACGGGCCTCCCGTCCGCCGCGTCCACCGTCCTCACCCGTCGCGCCCTGCGTCGACGGGTCCGTCGCAGGCGGCGGCTGCGCCGCCTCGGCGGGGGCGCAGCGGTGCTCGTGCTCGCCGCGGCGGCCGGCGTGCTGCTGCCCGGGACGGCGGACGCGGCCCCGTGGTCGCGGACCACCGTCGCACCGACCGCGAACTTCACGGCGGGCACGGCGACCGGTGTCCCCACCCTGACCTGCGTGCCGGCCGGGTCGAACACGGTGACGATCGCCTGGACCTACGACAACGGTGCGACCGTGCCGGTGTCGTTCGACCTGATGAACGGCACGACGCAGGTGGCCAGCACGACGCTCGCCGGGGCCCGTTCGATGGTCTACGGGGGCGCCGGACTCCTGAACCTCGGCACGACGTACACGCTCAACCTCCGCACGAACCTCGGCAACAACTGGACGGCGACGAGCACGCCGACCGTCAAGGTGAAGGTCGTCGCGGTCCTGGGCATGGCATCCGCGAGCTGTGTGACCACCTGAGCCGTCCACAGGGCACCGCGGGGTGCCCCTGGATGTCCCCGGACGGCGTTACCGTGGCCGCATGCGCATCCTGCACACCGGCGACTGGCACCTCGGCCGCACACTGCTGGGTGCGGACCTGCTCGAGCACCAGGCCGCGTTCACCGACTGGCTCGTCGACCTCGCCTGCGAGCGCGCCGTCGACCTCGTCGTCATCGCCGGTGACGTCTACGACCGTGCGATCCCGCCCGTCGACGCCGTCCGCATGCTCTCGCGCGTGCTCGAGCGGCTCGCCGAGACCACCACGGTGGTGCTCACCCCGGGCAACCACGACTCCGCTGCTCGGCTCGGCTTCGGCGCCGGGGTGATGGGGCAGCGCGTCCGCATCCTCGCCGAGCCCGCGCACGTGGCCGACCCCGTGCTCGTGGCCGACGACGACGGCCCGGTGGCCGTGTACGGCATCCCGTACCTGCACCCCGACCTCACCCGGTACGCCCTGGCCGCGGTCCCCGACGAACCCCTCGCCCGCTCGCACCACGCCGTCGTCCACGCCGCCACCGAACGGATCCGCACCGACCTCGCGACCCGTGCCGGTACCCGCAGCGTGGTCGTCGCCCACGCGTTCGTCGGGGGTGCCGACCCGAGCGACAGCGAGCAGGACATCCGCGTCGGCGGGGTCGACCGCGTGGCCGAGTCCGTGTTCGACGGCTTCGACTACGTCGCCCTCGGGCACCTGCACGGCCCGCAGCGCGTCGGCGACGACGGCCGGATCCGGTACGCCGGGTCGCCGCTGGCGTTCTCGTTCGGCGAGCGGCACCAGCGGAAGTCCGTGACCATCGCCGAGCTCGACGCGGCCGGTGCCGTCACCGTCGAACTCGTCCCGACACCGGTCCCGCGGCGACTCGTCGACGTCCGGGGCAGCATCGACGCCATCGAGTCCGGGGCGTTCCGGACCGACGCCGACGCCTGGGTCCGCGTCGCGGTGACCGACACCGTGCACCCCGAGCGCATGTACGCCCGGGTGAAGGACCACTTCCCGCACGCCCTGGCGATCACCCACGAACCGGCGGACCGACCGGCCGCCACCGCCGCACGGGCCGTGACCGCGACGTCCGACCCGGTCGAGGTCGCCGGCGACTTCGTGGCCTTCGCCACCGGCGGGGCACCCGACGACGACGAACGGGCCGTGCTGACCGAGGCGTACGAGGCCGCGGCGCTCGCCCTGCAGCGCGAGGGGGACCGCTGATGTACCTGCACCGACTCGAACTCCGCGCCATCGGCCCGTACCCCGACCTCGTGACCATCGACTTCGCGGCGCTCGCCGCCTCCGGTGTGTTCCTGCTCGAAGGGCCGACCGGCTCCGGCAAGTCGACGATCATCGACGCGGTCGTGTTCGCCCTGTACGGCGGCCTCGCCGGGTCCGACGCCAGCTCCGACCGGCTGCACAGCCAGCACGCCGACCCCGCGGTCGAGCCGTTCGTCGAGCTCGTGTTCGAGACCGGCGCCGGCACCTACCGGGTGCGACGCACGCCGCAGTACGACCGCCCGAAGCAGCGGGGGACCGGCACGGTGAAGCAGCAGGCGTCCGTGCAGCTGTTCCGGCTCGCAGCGCCGGACGACGTCGTCGGTGAACCGATGTCGTCCCGCATCCCCGAAGCCGCGGTCGAGATCGCCCGGATCGTCGGGCTCGACCGCGCGCAGTTCCTGCAGACCGTGGTGCTGCCGCAGGGCGAGTTCGCCCGGTTCCTCCGATCCCCGGGGGAAGACCGCCGGAAGCTCCTGCAGTCACTGTTCGGCACCCAGGTCTACGACCGCACCGCCGACGAACTCGCCGCCCGCCGCCGGGCCGTGCAGGCCGAGGTCGACGGGGCCGACGACCGTGTCCGCGACGCCCTGGCCCGGTTCGCCCAGGCGGCCGGTCTCGACGACGCCGACGAGACCGTCGTCCCCGGCACGGTTGTGTCCCTGCGTGCCACGGCCGACGCAGCCGGGGCAGCACGGACGGCTGCCGCTGCGGCCGCGACGGCGGCGACCGAGCACGAACGGTCGGTGACGGCGCGTGCGGCCGCCCTCGAGCGCCGATCGGCACTGCTGCGGCGACAGACGCTCCTGGACGACGACGCTCCCGCGATCCAACGCGCACGGACCGCGGTGGCGACGGCGGAGCGCGCCGCCCGGGTCGCGGCGGTGGCCGACGGTCTCGACGCCGCGATCGCGCGTGCCGACGACACCGCAGCGGCAGCCTCCCGTCTGCGTGACGAGCACGAGCTCGACACCGTCGACGCCGAGCAGATCGTCCGGCGCCGCGACACGCTGACCGACGCGCTGTCCGGCGTCCGGCACCTCGTCGCGGTCGAGGCCGAGGCGGACGCCCGGCGCACCGCGATCGCCGATGCCACCGCGACCGCAGCACGGCTCACCGACGACCTCGCCGCCCTCGACACCGCGCTCGAAGCCCGGCCGGCGGAACGCGCACGGATCGTCGAGGCCGCCCGGTCCGCGTCGACGACCGCTGCCGACGCGGACGCCGCGGCGCACGAGGTCGCTCGTGTGCAGTCGCTCCGCGCCGACCTGGCCGCCCGCGACCGCGCCGAGCACCGCGTGGCCCAGGCCGAGCGGGTCGTGGCCGGTGCCCGACGCCGCGCGACCGATGCGCTCGACGCCGAACGCACCCTGCGCGAGCGCCGGATCGCGGGGCTCGCCGGTGAGCTCGGCGCCGCACTCACCCCCGGGGACCCGTGTCCGGTCTGCGGATCGACCGCGCACCCGTCGGTGGCCGCGCCGCAGGACGACCACCCGACCATCGGCGCGGTGGAGTCCGCGGGCGACGCCACACGGCTGGCCGACCAGCAGCTCGCCGACGCCGCAGCCGAGCTGGCGGTCGAGCGTGCGGAGCACCTGCGGCTGACCGAGGTGGTCGGCGCCGTCGACACCGTCGCCCTCGACGCCATGTCGGTCGCCGCCGACGAGCGGGTCCGTGCGGCGCACGACGCAGCGGCACTCGTGCTCGAGCACGAGCGCGAGCGGACGGCGCACGACTCCGCGACCCGGGCGCTCGAGCGTGAGCGGAACGACCTCGACGCCCGGCGCACCGTGCTCGCATCGACCACGGCCTCGGACGCCGAGCGGCTCGAGGCCGACCTGCGATCGGTGCAGGAAGCGATCGAGCGGCTCGGTGCACTGCTCGACGGTGACGGTGACGGTGACGGTGACGGTGACGGTGACAGCGCTGGCTCGTCGGGCTCGCTCCGCGTCGTCGTCGACGAGCTCGACGCTCGGCTGACGGTGCTCCGCGCCCTCGCCGATGCCGACGACCGCGCAGCGGCTGCCGCCCGTGCCCGTGACGAGCGGAACACCGAGGTCGCCCGGGTCCTGGACGAGCAGGAGTTCCCCGACGTCGCTGCAGCACGAGCGGGCCGGCTCGACCCCGACACCGTGGCACGCTTCCGCAGCAGCATCAGTGCCGCCGACGCCGAACGCGCCGTCGTCCGTGCGGGGCTCGAGGACCCCGCGGTGGTCGCGGCCGCCGACGACGACCCGGAGCACCTCGACCTGCAGGCGGCGCAGGCCGAGCGGGTCCGGGTGACGGCCGACCTCGACGAGGCCACCCGGCTCGCGGTCACCGCGGCCCACCGTGCCGAGGCCGTCGAGCAGTGTGCGTCCGAGGTCGACCGGACCGTCCGGGCACGACAGGAGACCTCGGCCCGCAGCCGCGCGGTCGTCCGGCTCGCCGACGTCGCCAACGGTGTGGCATCGGTGAACCCGACCGGCATCACGCTCGGCACCTACGTGCTCATGCGTCGCTTCGAGGACGTCGTGGCCGCGGCGAACGACCGGTTGCGCGGCATGCTCGCCGGACGCTTCACGCTCGAGACCTCCGACGAGCGGGAGTCCGGGTCCCGCGCGCGACGGACGGGGCTCGCCCTCGCCGTGCACGACCACACGACCGACACCGTCCGTGATCCCCGCAGCCTGTCCGGCGGCGAGACGTTCACCGTGTCACTGTGCCTGGCGCTCGGGCTCGCCGACGTCGTGCAGGCCGAGGCCGGCGGGGTCTCGCTCGGCACCCTGTTCGTCGACGAGGGGTTCGGCACGCTCGACCCGGAGACCCTCGACGACGTCATCGGGCAGTTGTCACGGTTGACCGCTGGCGGGCGACAGGTCGGGATCGTCAGCCACGTCGAGGAGCTCAAGCAGCGGATCCCCGAGCGGATCGCCGTGCGACGCACCCCGACCGGTGGGTCGAGGGTGACGACCACCGTCTGACAGATCGCGGCCCGGGGCCGGGTCCCGTCTGGTCCGACGCGGTCTACGGGGTCGGCGTCGACTCCACCGTGCCGTCCGGCGGCGGCAGGATGTCGGCCGCGATCCAGGGGAACACCCACTGGAACAGCACGAAGACGATGGCGACGAGGAGCACGAGCAGCTCGAGCACCTTCAGGGCGGTGGGGCCGGGCAGCAGCCGCCAGACCAGGGGGAAGATCACTTGACGGTCTCCGAGAGTTCCTTCGGGGTGCCCTCGGAAGCGGGCATCCAGTAGTCGAGCTTCGCGTGCGTCACGAACCGTTCGGCCGCGGACCACATCGGGTGGCAGGCGGTCAGCGTGAGCCAGCGGTCCTGGGCGGTCGGTTCCACACCCGGCTTGTTCGGCACCGGCGCGATCGTCTCGATCTTGTCGGGCGTGACGATCTGGCTGTCGGTGACCTTGTAGACGTACCAGACGTCGAACTTCTTCTTCGCGTCGGTGACCCGGACCACGACCGAGTCGCCCTTCTTGAGCTCCGCGATCTGGTTCAGGGGCTTGCCGTAGGTGACACGGTGTCCGGCGACGGCGAAGTTGCCGGGAGCGCCGGGCATCGCGGTGTCCTGGTAGTGCCCGAGTCCGATGGTGTTGAGGACCTTCTCACGATCGGTGCCCTCGCCGATCGGCCGGTTGTAGTCCTTGCCGAACCGGGGGATCTGCATCGTCCCGAACACGTCCGACAACGCCGGGGGTTCGGCGAGCACGGGAGCGGTGCCGCGGTGCTCGGTGCCCTCGACCTTGGGGGTCTTGACCTGGTCGAGGCCCTGCACGAGCTTCGTCTGCTCGTTCACGGCGACCACGTCGGTCCACCAGGCCGTCCACACGACGTACAGGCCGGTTCCGGCGCCCGCGATGATGAGCAACTCGGCGATGAGCGACACGATCGCGCCGCCCACCGTCTGCCGTCTGCGGGGGGATCGCCGGGACCGCGAACCGGCTGCGTCGTCCCGTGCGCTGCGGCGCGTCGGGAGGGTGTCGTTTGCGGTCACGGGGCTCCTGATCGGCTGGGTGGTCGGACAGGTCTATCAGATCACGGCGACAGGTCGGTGACGACCTTCTCCCCACCCCCGTTAACGTGGGGCCCATGGAGTACCGGATCCGCCCCTTCCGCACCGAGGACACCGACGCGGTCGTCGCCCTGTGGGAATCGTGCGGGCTCGTCCGACCCTGGAACGACCCACGCCGCGACATCGCCCGCAAGCTGACCGTCCAGCCCGAGCTCTTCCTGGTCGCCGAGCCCGAGCCCGAGCCCGAGCGCGGCACCGACACCGACGCCGGCGTCGTCGCTGCGGGCATGGCGGGCTTCGACGGGCACCGCGGCTGGGTGAACTACCTCGCCGTGCGCCCGGACCTGCAGGGCTCCGGCCTCGGTCGCACCCTGATGGCCGAGTTCGAGCGGCTCCTGACCGACCTCGGCTGCCCGAAGCTGAACCTGCAGGTGCGTGCCGGCAACGAGCAGGTGCTCGGGTTCTACGCGTCCCTCGGCTACACGGACGACCGCACGGTCTCGCTCGGCAAGCGCCTGATCCCCGACGTCTGACCGTTCCCGCCCGTCGCACCGTGCGGGTTCGCCCATCCGGTGCGGCGTTGGCGGCTCGGTGCGGTGCTGCAAGTCCGCACCGGGCGGTCAACCTCGCACGGTTCGAACGACTCGGCACCGTGCCCGGCCCGCCCGGCCCCGCCGCGACCCGCGCCCTACGCCAGCGCCAGCGCCACCGACGCGACGAACGCCAGCACGATGCCGATCCACTGCTGCGCGGTCAACCGCTCCCGCAGTACGACCCCGGCCAGCACCACCGTGCCGATCGGGTAGAGCGCGTTCAGCACGCTCACGACGGGCAGGGTCGCCGGGTCGTCGCTGCTGTGCAGCCCGGCTTGGATGAACACGTTCGCCATCGCGTCGAAGACGCCGCAGGCGGCCACGGTGACGAGCAGCCGTGGACCCCATGCGCGACCCGGCCGACGCCCGGGGGCCGCGGCAGCCCCGTCGGGGCGGGCCGACGTCGGAGCGGGCACAGGGCCTCCCGGCGGCGGCACGACGACCGTCCGGAGCACGACGACGAGCGCCGCCGCACCCAGCAGCACCGCCTGCAGAACCCGCGCGACCACGAGGGGTGCGACGCCCGAGTCGGACGGCGTCATGTCGTAGGCCAGCACGATCCCGCCGAAGCCGCACCCGGCGACGGCGGCGGCGACCACCCCGCGGGCGGTCGGTCGCGCGCCCGAGGCATCCCGGACCACCGCGACCAGGACCACCGCGACGACCGCGACCACGAGCGCGCCGGTGGCCACGGGCGACAGCACCGTGCCGCGCAGCACCGCGACGAGCACCGGCACGACGGCCGCGAAGACGGCGGTGACGGGGGAGAGCACGCTCATCGGCCCGATCGCGAGTGCCGCGTACAGCAGGAGCACGCCGACGCCCCCGGAGAGCCCCGCGACCGCACCCCAGACCACGGCCGGCCACGAGAACACGCCTCCGACCACGACCAGCCCGACGAGCAGCGGGAGGATCCCGATCGCGGCGGCCACCGCCGTGACGACGACCGGGCGGACCCGGCGCGAGGCGAGTCCGCCCAGGAAGTCGGCGAAGCCGTAGACGACCGCGCCGGACAGACCGAACAGGACAGTGAGCACGGCTCCCATCCTGCCTGGCCCGGTAGCCTGCGGGACGTGAGTGTTCCCTACCAGCGCCTGCCCCGGATCGACGGACGGTGGAGGTGGTGGCGGCCACTCGTCGCCCTCGCGTTCCTGGTGGGGTGGTACGTCGTGTCGCAGATCGTCATCGCGGTCGCGTACTTCGTCCCGATCGGCGCGACGCAGGGGCCGCAGGCCCTGATCGACCTGCAGGACGACCTGGCCGGTGGTGAGCTCGACCCCACCGACCCGCTGATCCTGTCCCTGTCGCTCGTCTCGCTCGTGGTCCTGCTGCCGGGCATCCTGCTCGCGGTGAAGATCGCGCGGATCGGACCGGCCGGCATCCTGTCGTCGACCCGGTTCCGGGTCCGGTGGGCCTGGACGGCGTGGTGCCTGCTGCCGACGCTCGTCATCGCCGCGGCGATGTTCGTCCTGCAGACCGGTCTGTTCTGGGACGGCGGGATGATCACGACCGACGGCGGCTTCGCCTGGAACCACGACGCCATCGGGCAGTCGACGGTCTCGCTCGGCACCCTCACCCTGACGATCGTGCTCGTCGTCCTGCTCGTCCCGTTCCAGGGCGCCGCCGAGGAGTACATCTTCCGCGGCTTCCTCATGCAGACGATCGCGTCATGGATCCCGCGTCGTGTCGGCACGGTCATCGCCGTGGCGGTCTCGACGGTCGTGTTCGCGCTGCTGCACATCCCGAACGGCTACAACGTCTGGGGCATCCTCGACGTCGGCTCGTTCGGCCTGATCGCGGCGATCATCGTCCTCCGGACCGGCGGGCTCGAGGCCACGGTCCTGCAGCACGCCTGCAACAACATCATGATCTTCGTGCTGCAGGCGCCGGGCTGGTCGGGGATCGACCTGACCTCGTCAGACGCGAACGGCACCTGGCAGGGCACGCTCACCACGCTCGTCACGTCGCTCGCGTTCTGGGCCATGGTCGAGTTCCTGGCGTGGTGGCGTGGACTGGACCGCCGGTTCGCCGGGCGGCAGGCGCCGCGGTTCCGCGGTGTGGCCCCGGCCTGGGCGGGCGGCGTCCGCTGGACCCGGCCTGGAGGCACGGGCTGGGCGACCACGCCGGCCCGCTCCGACGACGTGGCCGGTTCCGACCACCGTGGCGAGTCCGGCACGGACGGTGCTGTGGACAGTGCGGTGGGTGTCGCCGGTCGCCCGTAGGCTCGTGGCATGAGCACCACGCCCGCGCCCGCTGCCGTGCCTGCTCCCGCTGCCGGTTCCGCACCCCGTGCCGCTGCGCTCGACGTGCTGCACCGCGTGTGGGGCTACGACGACTTCCGCGGCGAGCAGGCCGCCATCATCGACCAGGTGGTGACCGGTGGCGACGCCCTCGTGCTCATGCCGACCGGTGGCGGCAAGTCCCTCTGCTACCAGGTGCCCTCGCTCGTCCGCGACGGCGTCGGGGTCGTGGTGTCGCCGCTGATCGCCCTGATGCAGGACCAGGTCGACGCCCTGGCGGCGAACGGCGTCCGGGCCGCGTTCCTCAACTCCACGCAGGGCCCCGACGAACGGTCCCGGGTCGAGCGTGCCGTGGTGCAGGGCGAGGTCGACATGCTCTACCTGGCCCCCGAGCGGCTCCGGCTCGAGTCCACCCGAGCGCTCCTCGACCGCGCGCGCGTGTCGCTGTTCGCCATCGACGAAGCACACTGCGTCGCCCAGTGGGGGCACGACTTCCGCCCGGACTACCTCGAGCTGAGCGTCCTGCACGAGCGGTGGCCGACGGTGCCGCGCATCGCCCTGACCGCCACCGCGACGCCGCAGACCCACCGCGAGATCTCCGCACGGCTCGGCCTCGACGACGCGGCGCACTTCGTCGCCGACTTCGACCGGCCGAACATCCAGTACCGCATCGAACCGAAGACCGGCGCGCTGCAGCAGCTGCTCACCTTCATCCGCACCGAGCACAGCGGCGACGCCGGCATCGTGTACTGCCTGTCCCGCAACTCGGTGGAGCGCACCGCGACCGCCCTGGCCGAGCAGGGGATCAACGCCCTGCCGTACCACGCGGGCCTCGACGCCCGGGTGCGCGCCCGCAACCAGTCGACGTTCCTGCGCGAGGACGGCGTCGTCATGGTGGCGACGATCGCGTTCGGCATGGGCATCGACAAGCCCGACGTCCGGTTCGTGGCGCACCTCGACCTGCCGAAGTCGGTCGAGGGCTACTACCAGGAGACCGGCCGTGCGGGTCGTGACGGGCTGCCGGCCACCGCGTGGCTCGCGTACGGCCTGAACGACGTCGTGCAGCAGCGGCGGATGATCGACCAGTCCGAGGGCGACGCCGCACACCGCCGGCAGCTCAGCGCCCACCTCGACGCCATGCTCAGCCTGTGCGAGACGATCGAGTGCCGCCGGGTGCGGCTGCTCGCGTACTTCGGGCAGGAGAGCACGGCGTGCGGCAACTGCGACACGTGCATCGCGCCGCCGGAGTCGTGGGACGGCACCGTCCCCGCGCAGAAGCTGCTGTCCACCGTGGTGCGGCTCGAGCGTGAGCGCCGCCAGCGGTACGGCGTCTCGCACCTCGTCGACATCCTGATCGGCAAGCGGTCGCCCCGCGTGCAGGAACTCCAACACGACACGCTGGCGACCTTCGGCATCGGCGCCGATCTGTCCGAGGGCGAGTGGCGTGCCGTCGCACGGCAGGTGCTGGCCCAGGGCTACGCCGCGGTGTCGGGCGACGGCTTCGGCACGGTCGTCCTCAGCCCCACCAGCGCCGACGTCCTGACCGGCAAGGTGCAGGTGCGCATGCGTCGCGACCCGGTCAAGGCTCCGCGGGCCGGCCGCAGCAGCCGACGGACGGTCGTCACCGACATGCCGCAGGAAGCCGTCGGCCTGTTCGAGGCCCTGCGTGCCTGGCGTGCAGCCCAGGCACGCGAGCAGGGCGTCCCCGCGTACGTGGTGTTCAACGACGCGACGCTCCGGGGCATCTCCGCCGTTCGTCCGGCCGACATCGATCAGCTCGGCGAGATCTCCGGGGTCGGTGCGGCGAAGCTCGAACGGTACGGGCGCGCGGTCCTCGACGTCGTCGCCGCGGCCGACTGAGCCCCTTCCGCCACTGGATGCCGTTCCGGGCATGTGCCTGCCGTGCGCCTCATTACACTCGGTAGCTCGTCACCACGAGGAGGTCCGGTGTCCGGTTCGACGAAGTTCGCCACCGTGCTCAGCCGTGCGGTCGTGACCCCGCTCGCCCGGATGCTGTGGCGCCCGAAGATCATCGGTCGTCGGAACGTCCCGAAGCGCGGGGCGGTGATCCTGGCGAGCAACCACCGCTCCTTCATCGATTCGCCGGCGATCACGTTGATGGCGCCGCGCAAGGTGTCGTTCCTGGCGAAGCAGGAGTACTTCGCGGGGACCGGCCTCAAGGGAGCGGTGTCCCGCGCGTTCTTCGGTGGCATCGGCGCCATCGGGGTGGAGCGCGGTGCGGGTGCAGCGGCACAGCAGGCCCTCGACCTCGGTCTCGCACGGCTGCAGGAGGGTGAGGCGTTCGCAATCTACCCCGAGGGCACGCGGTCGCTCGACGGCCGGATCTACAAGGGCCGCACGGGGGTCGCGTGGCTGGCGTTGACGAGCGGTGCCCCGGTGGTGCCCGTCGCGCTGCGTGGCACCGAGGACGTGCAGCCGGTCGGGTCACGGTTGCCGAAGCTCGCCCGGGTGACGATCGAGTTCGGCCGACCGATCGACCTGTCGTCCTTCGGCGAGGCATCGTCCGGTCGTGCCCGGCGTCACGCGACCGATGCGGTGATGGCGGCGATCCAGGAGCTCAGCGGCCAGGAACCGGCGAACGCCTACAACAACCCGCCCGCGACGATCGTCGAGCGGGTGCGACGAGCGCTGCAGCCCGACGACCCGACCGCGGCCGCCGTCGATCCCGACTGAGCACTCGACTGTCCGGTCACTATTGCACATCTGAAATATCGATGGTTGAATGGGGACGTGCCGCTCGGCACGTCCCCATCGCCGGTCGCCCGAGAACGACCAGCCACGAGATCAGATCGGACCGTCCGCAGCATGTCCTCCACCCCGCTCTTCGACTCCATCGCCCAGCGTCGCGATCAGGCCGACGTTCCGTCCACCACTCCTGTACCGGCGCGCGCCGTCGTGACCCCGGTGCCGACCTCGCCGATGTCCGCGCCCGTCCGTCCCGGTGACTCCGCACTGGTCCCGGCGGCACTCGTCGCCGCGATCGACGAGATCCCGGTGCGGGTGGCGTCGGCCCTGGTGACCGAGGTCACGATCCGCCCTGAGCACCTCGTCCTGGTCGAGACCGTCGCCGACGCGATCACCCGTGCGATCGTCGACGCCGTCGTGTGCGAGCTGGACCGCATCGCCCGCGACGGCGTCGTCCGCGTCTGACCGGGTCGGCCCCCGCGCGATGACGACCCTCGACGACGGCCTGCCCGGTCGTCCCCGCGGTGCCGAGCGTCGCGCCGCAGCCCGACCGACGGTGTCCCCACGGCGCCGTGCACGACACGGTGCCCACCGGGGCACCCTCCGAGCCGCCGGGGTGGCGGTGTCCCCTCCCGTCACCCCGGCTTCCACCCGAAGAACCCAGAACACCCGAAGAACCCAGAACACCCAGCCCGCCCCGACCGCTGCTCCTGCCCGTCGTCTTCGCAGCCTCGTGTCCATCCGGGTCCGCGCCCGACGGACCCTGCCCGCCGGGGCGGTGACCGCCGTCACGTGCTTGTTCGTGGCGGTCGGCTCGCCGCAGATCGTCGTCGCCGCTCCGGCCCCGTCGGCAGCGACGTCGGCGGTGGTCGGCATGCAGCACTTCGTCGCCGACGGCGCCCCTGGTCCGGCGGCCGACCGCGACGACTTCTCGGTCGGCCGTGCTGCCGCGGCGCTCCGGGTGCCGGGT
This sequence comes from Curtobacterium poinsettiae, assembly GCF_047226435.1. Taxonomy (NCBI): domain Bacteria; kingdom Bacillati; phylum Actinomycetota; class Actinomycetes; order Micrococcales; family Microbacteriaceae; genus Curtobacterium; species Curtobacterium poinsettiae. The sequence goes on from NZ_CP178434.1 coordinate 655,423, forward strand.
GGACCGGACCCCACCGGCGGTGCCGTCCGTCCCACGATCGGTTCGGTCCCGGACGCGGGCGGCTTCGGCCCCCGCTGGGTCGCCGGTTGCGCGGCCTGCTCGTCGAACCACCAGGGTGTCGACTTCGCCGCGCCCATCGGCACCCCGGTCGTCGCCGCACTGCCCGGCCGGGTCGTCTCCGCGGGGGCCCTCGGCGGCTACGGCAACCAGGTCCTCCTGCAGCACGCCGACGGCACCACGACCCGGTACGGGCACCTGTCGGCGATCGACGTCCCACCCGGGCAGGTCCTCGGCGCGGGGGACCGCCTCGGGGCCGTCGGCAACACGGGTGTCTCGACCGGCGCCCACCTGCACTTCGAGGTCATCGTGGCCGGCATCCCGATCGACCCCGCCGCCTGGCTGCAGGCTCGCGGGCTCCTCTGACGGCGTCGGGCGTAGCGTCGGGACGGTCGCGGCACGGTGTCGCGCCAGGACGGAGACGCGCGTGCGAGTGACGGTGTTGGGGACGGGTGCGATGGGTGCCGGCGTGGCGGGATCGCTGCTGCGCGAGGGTCACGAGGTCACGGTCTGGAACCGGAGCGCCGACAAGGCCGCACCCCTCGGTGCCCACGGCGCGACGGTGGCGACCGACCCGGGCAGTGCCGTCGAGCACGCCGAGGTCGTCCTGCTCACCCTGTTCGACACCGATGCCGTCGTCGACGTCCTCGAGCAGGCCGCCGGTGAGGCCCCGACCGACGCCGTGTGGGTGCAGGCCTCGACGATCGGGGTCGACGGCACCGCGACGGTCGTGCAGCTGGGGGAGAAGTACGGCATCACCCTGGTCGAGGCGATGATGCTCGGCACGAAGGCCCCCGCCGAGCAGGGCAAGCTGACGATGCTCGCGGCCGGCCCGGCGGACCTGCTCGACCGTGTCGACCCCGTGCTCGACGCGATCGGTGCGAAGACCGTCCGCGCTGGCGACCACGTGGGCGACGGCACCGCGCTCAAGCTCGCCGCGAACGCCTGGATCGCCTCGATCACCGCGGCGACCGGGCAGTCCCTGGCCCTGGCGGCTGCCCTGGGCCTCGACCCTGCGCTCTTCCTGCAGGCCATCGAGGGCAGCGCGAGCGACTCCGCCTACGCCCACACCAAGGGTGCCGCGATGATCGCTCGGGAGTTCCCCGCGCAGTTCGCTCTCGACGGGCTGCGGAAGGACATCGGACTCATCACCGATGCCGCCCGGACCGCAGGGGTGTCGACGACGCTGCTCGAGGCGCTCGGGCGCGTGTACGCCGACGCCAGTGCGGCCGGGCACGGGGGTGACGACATCGCCGCGGTCGGCACCGCGTTCTGAGGCACAGACGCGCGCAGGTGGAACGACCGATCGGTCAGCCGGCGAGGATCAACCCCGCCGGATCAACCCCGTCGGATCAACCCCGCCGGAACAACTGCCGCAGACGTTTCGTGAGCCGCCCCACGGCCTCGTCGTTCATGGTGTTGGCGAGGTCGAAGGCTTCGCGTGCCGGATCGGAGCCGGCCTGGATCCGCCGGAGTGCGGCGTCGGCACGGGCGCGCGAATCGAGCTCGGCGAACGGCATGTCGTCCTCGGGGTGGTGCTCGCCACGAGGGTCCATGCGGGCCAGGTTACGCGCGACGGGAGTGGTCGGGCGTGACGTCGAGTTCGTCCACGACCCGGACCATCTCGTCCAGGAAGTCCACGACGACGGCCATCTCGTTGCTCGGCAGGTGCTCGGTGACCTCGAGCGCGCGGGCGTCGAGCTCCTCGATGACGCGCAGCGCGTGCCGCATCGAGGTGCCGGTGGCGGTGAGGATCACGCCACGGCGGTCGTTCGGGTCGGCGTGCCGTTCGACGTGACCGCTGCGGACGAGCCGGTCGACGAGCGCTGACGTCGACGCCGCGGTGATCTCGAGCCGTTCGGCGAGGTCCTTCGCGTTGACGGTGCGGCCGTCGTGCTCGGCGTCGATCAGGAACCGGATCGCCAGCAGCGCGTTCTCGCCGATCCCGAGTGCTTCACGCGCACGGCGCTGCGCTGCGCTCTCGGCCGTCCGGTACCGCCGCAGGGCGTTGAGGACGTCCACGGCGGAGACCGCGGAGTCCTCGTACCAGTACCCCGCGGTGCTGGTCATCACCTCGGACGTCATGCACCAATGCTAGACGCTCTAGTTAGATTGTCTAGCGAGCGCGGAGAGGGGACACCTGCAACACCCGTGACGCGGTTCCGTAACACCCCGGCAACGCCGGCTCGTTAGGTTCTCGACATGCAGGAGCAGCCGTGCTGAGCCGCCTCGCGGGGAACGTCTTCCACGTGGGGAGCGCGGTGGAGCGCACCGACGTCGTCGCACGGTTGCTCGACGTCTACGTCGCCCGCCGGGAACCAGGCACCCTCGACGACGACCGGCTCGTGTCCACCGAGCTCCGCAGCATCATCGGCACCACGGGCCCCGCGAACGACCCGGACCGCGCCGCCACCGTCGACGCCCTGGCACTCGACCGGCACGAACCCGCGTCCATCGCCGCCGCCGTCGCCGTCGCCCGCGACCACGCACGCCGTGCCCGCGAGGTCGTCTCGAGCGAGCTCTGGGACTGCCTCGACGTCACGCGGTCGCGGATGCCCCGGAAGATCGCCCCCGACCGCGCGCACGAGTTCCTGGGCTGGGTGCGGGAGCGCAGTGCCCTGGCCATCGGGGTCGTCGAGGGGGATGCCAGCCGGGATGAGGTGTGGGAGTTCTTCACCCTCGGTCGGTCACTGACCCGCTGCGCCTCCACGGCACGGCTCCTGGCGTCCCGGCTGCTCGAACCGGACTCGGTCACCTCGTGGACGGCGGCGCTCCGGGCGTGCGGCGCGGGCGAAGCGTTCCTGCGCGGCCGTGACCACGCGCCGGTGCCGTCCGACGCCGCAGCCTTCCTGCTCCTCGACGTGCACAGCCCGCGGTCGTTGCGCTTCACGGTGCACCGCGCGGCCGAGTGCCTGGCCGACGTCGCCCCGTCCTGCGTCGCGGACGAGGTCGCCGCGTTCGACGAGGTCCGCGCGCTGCTCGACGCGATCCCCGAGGAGTCCGCGCTCGCCGTGGCGGGGGACGTCGGGGAACGCCTGGCGGCGGCGGCCGACCGCGTCGCCGCCGCACTCGACGAGCGCGTGTTCGCGTCGTCCGCGCCCGTGCTCTGACCCGACCGGGCGCGCGCGCGACGGAACGGGGCCGGTCAGTGCGTCGCGACCGCGACCGCGGCCGTGGACGTGGGACGCGTCGGACGGGAGGCCCGTGGCGGCGCCGGCACGGGCCTCCCGTCCGACGGTCGGTGGCGTCGCGGACCGCTGGCCGACGCGCAGGTCGTCAGCCGGTCCGTCAGACGGCGCTGGAGCGGTCGGCGAGCGTCTCGTCGCGTTCCAGCTCGCGGCGGAGCGCGGCACGCGAGCCGACCACCGGCACGGCGTGCGTGATCGCCAGGTGCAGCCGCGAGTCGGCGTCGTAGCGCAACCGGACCCGCTGGTACCGGACGAGCCACACGAGTGCGATCGCGAGCGCCACGAAGCCCGATGCCGCGCCCACCACGATCGCCCAGCGGGGCCCGAAGGCGTCGGCGACGGCACCGACGAGCGGGGCGCCGATGGGGGTGCCGCCCGCGAAGATCGCCATGTACAGGGCCATCACGCGGCCGCGCATCGCGGGCTTCGTCGTGGTCTGCACCAGGGCGTTCGCGGTCGTCATGAAGGTCAGCGACGCGAGCCCGACGAACATCAGCACGATCGCGAAGGTCCAGTACGTCGGTGCGAGGGCGGCGGCGGTGCACGCGAGCCCGAACCCGCCGGCGGCGAGCACGAGGGTGCGCATCCGCGGCTTGTCCCGGCGGGCGGACAGCAGCGCGCCGAGCACCGAGCCGACCGCCATCACCGAGTTGAGCAGCCCGAACTCGCCGGCGCCCTGGTGGAACTCGACCCGCGCCATGGTCGAGGTGAAGATCGGGAAGTTCACGCCGAACGTGCCGACGACGAAGATCATGCAGAGCACCACGACGATGTCCGGCCGGGTGCGGACGTACCGGAAGCCGGCGACGATCTGTCCCTTCCCACGGCCGGCTCGGACCCGTTCGGCGAGCTGTGCGGGATCGACGAAGCGGAGCGCGACGAGGACGGCCAGGAACGACCCGGCGTTGATGACGAACACCCAGCCGGAGCCGATCGCCGCGATGAGCACACCGGCGACCGCGGGGCCGATCAGGCGTGCGGCGTTGAACGACGCGGAGTTCAGGGCGACGGCGTTCGAGACGTCCTCGCCCTGCACGACGTCGGAGACGAAGGCCTGCCGGATCGGGGCGTCGAACGCGGCGACGATGCCGAGGGCCAGTGCGAAGCCGTACAGCGCGAGCAGGGTGGCGGTGTGCGTGAGGACCATGACGCCGAGCCCCAGCCCGAGCAGCCCCATCAGGCCCTGGGTGAGCATGAGCATCTTCCGGCGGTCGAACCGGTCGGCGGCGAGGCCGGTGAGGGGCAGGAGCAGCAGCTGCGGGCCGAACTGCAGGGCCATCGTGATGCCCACCGCGACGGCGTTGTTGTCGGAGAGCTGGGTCAGCACGATCCAGTCCTGGGCGGTGCGTTGCATCCAGGTGCCGACGTTCGACACCAGGGCCCCGGCGAACCAGATGCGGTAGTTGCGTCCGGCGAGGGAGCGGAACATGGCGGTCACTGCTGGGCCAGCCTCCTCATGATCTCGGTGGCGTCGGCGAGGGTGGTCCGCTCGTCGGCGGTGAGTGCTGCGAGTCGCGGGGTGAGCCAGCCGTCGCGACGACGTCGGGTCTCCTCGACGAAGGCGGCTCCGGCGGGCGTCGCACCGAGCAGCACCTTGCGGCGGTCGTCGCCGTGCCCGTCCTTCGACACCAGCCCCCGGTCGACCAGCACCGCGATGGTCTTGGTCATCGACGGTGGGGTCACGCCGTCCTGCCGGCTCAGGTCGGCCAGGGTCATGGCGCCGTCGCGGTGCAGGCGGGCGAGGGCGGAGAACTGCGCGTCGGTGACGCTCGAGTCGGCCTTCTGGGCACGGAGGGTGCGGGACAGCCGGTTCACCGCGATGCGGAGGTCGGTGGCGTCGGTCATCGGTCGTTAGCCTAGCTCATTAGTTCAGCGAACGAACTGGTTCTCGGGTGTACCTGGTCGAAACGGGCGTCCATGGTCGGTTCTCCCGGCCAGGGACGCCCGTTCCCGCTTCCCAGCGCGGGTGCGATGGGAAGGAACGTCGGACGGGAGGCCCACCCAGCGTGCGCCGGTCGGCTCGCGCTGGGCGGGCCTCCCGGCCTTCAGCGCCGTGCGTCCGTCAGGATCGCGTCGTGCGGGAGCAGCGCGTGCACGCCCCAGGTGCGGTTCGCGACCTGCGTGATGCGCATGCTCACCGCGACGCTCGCCATCGCGAGCGCCTGGGCGCGGCCGATCCCGTGCAGCCCGGCGATCCAGTCGACCATGTGGTCGAGCGCCGTGGCGGTGGCGACGTTCAGGTCGGCGTCGAAGCCGAAGGTGATGCGTCCCGCGGGGGTGTCGGCGTGCACACCCTCGACCGGGGCAACATCGAGGAGCGTCAGGGTCATCGTCGTCGTCATGCCGCACTCGACCGCCGTTCCGGAGACCTCGCCGTCGCCCTGGGCCGCGTGCCCGTCGCCGACCTGGAGCAGAGCGTCCGGCACCGTGACGGGCAGGTACAGGGTCGAGCCGGCGATCAGCTCACGGCAGTCGACGTTGCCGCCGCCGACCGTGCGGGGCGGGATCGTCGAGTGCTCGCCGGTGGCCTCGGGCGGGACCCCGACGACGCCGAGGAACGGTGCCGTCCGGACCCCGAGGCCGAGCTGGTTCACGGCGACGCCAGCGGCGGCATCGATGTCCCAGAGCAGCGGGCCGCGCGACGCCGGGTCGGTCAGGCCGAGCGCGCGGTTGACGGGGGAGTCGACCCCGCCCGAGGCCGTGTACCCCCAGTCGTCGGGGACCAGCTCGTCGAAGCGCACGGCCAGGACCATCCCCGGACGTGCTCCTGCGACGGCGATCGGCCCGACCAGGCAGTGCCCCCGGCGCGGGTCGATCAGGGTCGGGGCGTCGAGGCCCGGGCCCGGCTGGCGTCCCGTGTAGCCCGCGGCGCTGAGGGTACGGACGGTCACCGTGTCGCCCGGTTCCACGGTCAGGACCGGCTGGCGTTCGGCGGTGAAGACGTCGACGGCGGAGTCGACCGTGGCGTCGAGGCGGTGGCTGGTCACCGCTCGATCATCCCAGGTGGGGCTGGCGCGGGGCGGGGCGTCCCTGGTCGGATCGGGCGTACCTGGTCGGGAGTTCTGACCAGGTACGCCCGGTTCCACCAGTCATCGCGGGTGTTCTGGGAAGGAACGAACTCAGTGGAACTGGGGGATCGTGAGCCAGATGCCCGCCAGCACGGCGGCGATGCACAGCGCGAAGCACAGCACGGCACCGGCCAGTGCCGCCGGCGGGGTGTGCCCGGAGCGGGGGCTCTCGTCGGAGTACTGCGTGCGCTCGCCGCCGGCGTCGTCCGGCTGCCCGGTGCCGAGCAGCCGCAGGCCGAGCGTGTACACGAGCACCAGGCCCACAGCGGCCACGAAGCCGACGCCGGCGACCGTGCCGATCGCGGTGAAGTCGATGTCCATCGTCGTTCCCCTCAGTTCGCTGCGCCGGTCGGCTGCGGCTCGGGCTGCTCGGTCGGCCCGGCTGCGTCGGCGGTGATGTCCTCGTGCGAGACCGGCTTGCGCTTCGCCAGCACGTAGAAGGTGAGCCCAGCAGCCAGGGCGAGGACCGCGACGAGCACCAGCCCGAACGCCGAGGTCGACGCGAGCCAGGTCGCGAGGGCTCCGACCACCGCGGCGGCGGGCAGCGTGATGACCCAGGCCGCGACGATGCGTCCGACGACCGACCAGTGCACGTCGGCGAGCTTCTTGCCGAGCCCCGACCCGACGACCGCGCCGCTCGTCACGTGGGTCGTCGAGAGCGCGAAGCCCAGGTGCGAGGAGATGAGGATCGTCGCGGCGGAACTCGTCTCGGCGGCGAAGCCCTGCGGCGACTGCACGTCGGAGATCTTCTTGCCGACGGTCTGCATGATGCGCCAGCCGCCCATGTAGGTTCCGAGGCCGATCGCGAGTCCGCAGGCCAGGATCACCCAGAGCGCCGGACCGGTGCCCGCGGCCTGGTAGTTCGCGGCGATGAGTGTCAGCGTGATGACGCCCATCGTCTTCTGCGCGTCGTTCGTGCCGTGCGCGAGCGACACCAGCGACGCCGAGATCGTCTGCCCGTGCCGGAAGCCGGTCGCCGCACCGTGGGTCGTCGCGTTCTTCGTGAGCACGTAGGCCAGGTAGGTCGCGACCAGCGCGATCACCGCGGCGATGAGCGGGGAGAGGAGCGCCGGCAGCACGACCTTCGACACCACCGTCGCCCAGCTGATCGAGTTGAGCCCGGCGCCGATGATCGAGGCACCGATGAGGCCGCCGAACAGCGCGTGCGTGGAGGACGACGGCAGCCCGACGTACCAGGTCGCCAGGTTCCAGAGCACCGCGCCGACCAGCCCCGCGAAGATCATCGTGGGGGAGATGTGGATGCCGTCCTGCCCCTCGCGGATGATCCCCTGCGAGACGGTCTTGGCGACCTCGGTGGACAGGAACGCGCCGACCACGTTGAGCACGGCGGAGATGATCACCGCCGTCCGGGGCTTGAGCGCGCCGGTAGCGACCGAGGTGGCCATGGCGTTCGCGGTGTCGTGGAAGCCGTTCGTGAAGTCGAACACGAGGGCCACGACGATCACGAGCGTGACGATGACGATGACGTCCATGCGCAGGACGCTAGGCCACACCTCGAACCCCCTGCGTGAACGCCGGGTGAACAGGTCCGGGATGGAGCGCGTCTGCGAGGATGGCAGTGTCTGAAAGGATGCGAGTGTGCCCACCTTCTCCGCCGCTCGCGGCGACGCCTCGTTCACCGACGCGCACGGCGTCGAGATCGTCTACTCGACCTGGCGTGCGGCGCGGCCGAAGGGGATCGTGCAGATCGCCCACGGCGTCGGCGAGCACGGGCTCCGCTACGAGCCGCTCGCGCAGGACCTGGTGCGCGCCGGCTACACCGTGCACGCGAACGACCACCGCGGGCACGGTCGCACGGGCCTTGCCCAGTGGGACGGCGACCACGCCAAGCTCGGTCGGCTCGGCCCCGGCGGGCTGCGCGCGGCGATCGCCGCAGTGGAGCAGATGAGCGCGGTCGCGCGGGCCGACGAACCCGGGCTGCCGCTCGTGCTGCTCGGGCACTCGTGGGGGTCGCTGATGGCCCAGCGGATCGTGAACACCTCGTCGGACCGCTACGACGGCGTCGTCCTGTCCGCGAGCGCCTACCGGCTGCCCGGCTGGATGAACAGCGGCGACCTCAACGCCCGGCACGCGGGGTCCGGGCCCACCAAGTACGAGTGGCTCACCCGCGACCGGAAGATCATCGACGCGATGGCGGTCGACCCCCTGGCGGTCGAGGCCGACGTCATCGGGCTGTTCGGGCTCGCCGACACCCTCCGGCTGCTCGGCGTGCCGCGGCGGGGGATCCCGCACGACCTCCCGATGCTGTTGCAGGTCGGCTCCGACGACACCCTCGGGGGTCCGCGCTCGATCGAGCGTCTGGCGCAGGCGTACCGCCGACGCGGCCGACTGTCCGACGTGACCGTGCAGGTGTACGAGGGCGCGCGCCACGAGGTGTACAACGAGACGAACCGCGCCGAGGTCATCGGCGACCTGGTCGCATGGCTCGACCGGGTGACCGCGCGCTGACGCAGCCGAGGAATGCGCCTGACGTCGAGCAGGCAGGGGCATCGAGTCCAGAAGAGAAGGTCTCATGAGCGAAGTCGTTGTCAGACGCCTTGACGAGGCGTCGCTCGCTTCGATCGAAGCCCGCGAACCGCCGACCCGGAACTACGTCCGGAGCGCTTACACCGAACAGGTGCGGGGCGCGCTGTCGGTGCTCGTCGCCTGGGTCGACGGGGTTCCGGTCGGCTCTGGCGAGGTGACAGCGGGACCCCGACCCGAGCTCCGCAACCTGCGAGTCGATGCTCGGTACCGGGGTCAGGGTGTCGGGACAGCGATCATCGCGGCAAGCGAGGCCGCAGCGGAGGACCGAGGAGTACTCCGCATCGGAGTCGCCGTCGACAACCCCTCTGCCCGCCGGCTCTACGAGCGCTTGGGGTACGTCGCGACCGGAGAGGTCGAGGAGTACGAGTACACCTACGTTGATGATGACGATCGCGAGGTGTCCGAACGCGAATCGTCGGAGTACCTCGAGAAGCTGCTGCGCTGACGGCGCTCGCCGGGTCCTGCGACGCGGCCGGCGACGGACTGGAGGCCCGTGGCGGCGCCGCCACGCGCCTCCAGGCCGTCACCAGGCAGGCCCACTGCCGGGCCGTCGGCCGTCCGGAATAGGGTTGCGGCATGCACGGTGAGTACAAGGTCCCCGGAGGCAAGCTGGTCGTCGTCGACCTCGAGGCCGTCGACGGCACGATCCAGCAGTTCCGCCTGGCGGGTGACTTCTTCCTGGAACCCGACGACGCGCTGCCGCTCATCGACGCGGCCGTGAACGGGCTCCCCGTCACCACCGACGCCGCGGGCATCGCCGCAGCCGTGCGGGCGGCCCTGCCGACCGATGCGGTGCTGCTCGGCTTCACGCCCGAGTCCGTCGGTGTCGCGGTGCGCCGTGCGCTCTCGCGGGCCTCGACCTGGCGCGACCACGACTGGCAGATCGTGCACGAGGGGCCGATCAGCCCGAACGAGCACCTCGCGCTCGACCAGGTGCTCACGGAAGAGGTCGGCGCCGGACGCCGTGGCCCGACCCTGCGCATCTGGGAGTGGGACCAGCCGGCCGTCGTGATCGGCTCGTTCCAGTCGCTGAAGAACGAGGTCGACCCGGCCGGCGCCGAGAAGTACGGCGTGCAGGTGGTCCGACGCATCTCCGGCGGCGGCGCGATGTTCATGGACGCCGGTGCGGTCATCTCGTACTCGCTCTACGTGCCGTCCGACCTGGTGCAGGGCATGACCTTCGCCGACTCGTACGCGTTCCTCGACGAATGGGTGATCGAGGCGCTCAAGTCGCTCGGCATCGAGGCGTACTACCAGCCCCTCAACGACATCACCTCGACCAAGGGCAAGATCGGCGGGGCCGCTCAGAAGCGTCTCGGCACCGGGTCGCTGCTGCACCACGCCACCATGAGCTACGACATGGACGGCGAGAAGATGGTGCAGGTGCTGCGGATCGGGCGCGAGAAGATGAGCGACAAGGGCACCACCAGTGCCGCCAAGCGCGTCGACCCGCTGCGGTCACAGACCGGGCTGTCCCGCGCCGAGATCATCGAACGGTTGATCGGCACCTTCACCCGGCTGTACGGGGCGACCGAGGGACACGTGACCGAGGCCGAGCGCGAGCGGGCGCAGGAACTGGTGCGGACGAAGTTCGCGACGAAGGAGTGGCTCGAGCGGGTGCCGTGAGCCTCAGCGCTCGTCGTCCTCGTCGTCGGACCGCAGTGTGAGGTCGACCCGGCCGTCGACCGGTCCCGGGCGGAAGCTGTGGCGGGCGAGCGGGGCGTAGGCCACCCACCGGCCGGTGTCGGCGGAGCCGTCGTCGTCGTCGTCCGGATCGCCAGCCTCGTCGTCATCCGCTTCGTCGTCCGCCTCGTCGTCGTCCGATTCGTGGTCCGCTTCGTGGTCGTCCGCTTCGCCTCGGACGCCGAGCAGCTTCCGGGTGAGTGCCGACCGTTCGGTCAGGAGCGAGTCGAGCGCGGCGACCAGGTCGCCGTCCTCCGGTTCGGCTCCGCGCAGGGCCGCGCCGAGGACGCTCCGACGCATGAGCTCCTTCGCGAACGAGCCGGTCGTCCCCTCGGCGCGCTCGGCGGCACCGGCCAGGGCTTCGTCCGAGAACGGCAGCGCGCCGGCGTACCGACGGAACAGCCGCCGGCGCTCCGGCAGACCCGGCAGGGGGATCTCCACGGCGAGGTCGACACGTCCGGGCCGGTCGGCCAGGGCACGTTCGAGGACGGACACGCGGTTCGTGGTCATGACGAAGGCGACGTCGGCATCCCCGTCCAGGCCGTCGAGCGCGTCGAGCACCTCGAACAAGAGCGGTTGCGGCGACGCGTGCCGTTCCATCGCGACCAGGTCGATGTCCTCGAGCACGACGATCGACGGTTGGAAGGTCCGCGCGATCTCCGCCGCCGCCCCGATCGCCGCGATGCTCGAACCGGTGAGCAGGACCGCCGTCACGCCCTCGGTCCGGGTGAGCAGGTGTCGGATCGTCAGGGTCTTGCCGGTACCGGGCGGGCCGTACAGCAGGACACCACGCTTGAGGTGCTGCCCGGCAGCGAGGAGCGCCTCGCGCTGGTCGCCGATCCCGACGACGTGGTCGACCACCTCGTCCAGGACGCCGTCGGCCAGCACGACGTCGTCGGCGGCGATGTCGGGGCGCCGCAGGAACGTCGCGCCGGCGTCGGCGCCGTACTCGGAGCGCACGAACGACAGGACCTGGCCGCGGAGGACGCTGCGCTCGATCATGAGTGCGCGGAGGCGCCGCAGGAACGCCGCGGCGGCGTCCTGGTCGGCCGCGATGACCTCGAGCGTCGCACGTGCCCGGCCGTACTCCGGGTTGGCCGCACGCTGGACGACCGCCACGGGTGATCCGTCGAAGACGAGCATGCGGAGGCCCAGGGACACCACTCGGCGCGTGGTGTCCGGGCCGGTGGCGCGGTCGGTGTAGCTGACCGGCCCCGGTGCCCACTGCATGTGCTGGTTCGCGAGGAACTCGCTGACGGAGCTGTGGAACCGGGAGTCGTCGCCCGCGATGCCGATCAGCGCATCCGGGCGCGCGCCGGTGAGGGCTTCGAGCGCGATGTCCGCGTCGACCAGGCGGTGGTCGGGGAGTTCCTCGGTGACCACCGGGATCGACTGCGGATCGACACCCAGGTGGTCGCGGACCCGTTCGCCGATCGGCGTCAGGACCGCACGTTGCTCAGTCCCCGCGAGTTCGTTCGCGTGGTCGATGTAACGGGCGAACGCCCGCATGAGGTCCCGGTCTGCGTCGTCGAGCACGGCGTCATCATGTCACGCCGATGTGTCCGGTGACGCGGCGGCCGGAGCTGAGGGGGGACGTCCCGGCCGCCGCTGCCTCGAGTGTGCGCCTCGATCTCATGAACCAGACGTGTGGATGATGGGAATCCCCCGCGCGGCTGATCCGCTCGTCGCCCGGCCCACGTAGCGTCGCTGCCGTGAACTGGTTGATCTTCATGGGGGCGGTGGCCGCTGTGGCCGTCGTGGTGTGGATCGCCGATCGCTTGGGGTGGATCGACCTGTCGAACAAATCTCAGCGGAGCGGCGGATCCGGAGGCATGGTCGGGATGCTGGACGAGGTGTTCGCACCGACCCGGCACGAGACGCAAGCCGAGTACGAACGGCAGGCGCGCCTGCCGAAACAGGCACCGTCACCGGCGGACGATGACCACGACCTGCTCAGCGGCAACGTGCTCATCCGGGTGCCGACGGTGCGGAGCGCCGGGCGACACGAGGCACGCGCGGGGACGCACGACCGGTCGTACTGAGCTTCTGCGCGTCGTGCTGCTCGCTCAGCGGGTCGTGAGCTCCTGGTAGTCCGGGTGCCGCTCGATCCGCGCGTGCACGTAGCTGCACTGCGCGACGACACGTCGCGACGACCCGGAACGCACGTCGTCGAGCGCGTGCTGCACCAGGATCGACGCGTGCCCGCCGCCGCGGTGCTCGGGATCGACCTCGGTGTGCACGAAGCGGATCTCGTCCCCGTCGATCTCGTACGCCGCGAAGCCGATGACCTCGCCGTCCTCGACCAGGGAGTACTGCTGCTTGTCGGTGTCGTTGCGGACCTCGGGTGCTGCTGCCATGCAGTCGACCGTACGCCGCGGCCTGGGCGTGCGCTCTGTGCTGGAGGCCTGCGCCGCGCGCCGCGTGCCTGCTCGGTGCGCGACAATGGGTCCGTGCGCAGGGGAGACGACCGAGGCCCGGACCGCGTCGTCCTCGGCGACGCCCTCGATGTGGTCCCCGCGTACCCGGACGGCTCCTTCACGCTGGTGTACCTCGACCCGCCGTTCAACACCGGCCGGTACCAGCGCCGGCACGCGACGTCCGCCGTGCCGAAGGCCGACGGCCCCGTGATGGGGTTCCACGGCCGGACCTACGAGCGGGTGCGCGGCGACCTGATGCGCTTCGACGACCGGTTCGAGGACTACTGGTCGTTCCTCGAGCCCCGCCTCATCGAGGCCTGGCGCCTGCTCGCCGCCGACGGCACGCTGTACCTGCACCTCGACTACCGCGAGTCGCACTACGCCAAGGTGCTGCTCGACGCGCTCTTCGGCCGCGAATCGTTCCTGAACGAGATCGTCTGGGCCTACGACTTCGGCGCCAAGTCCAAGACCCGGTGGCCCACGAAGCACGACACGATCCTGGTCTACGTGAAGGACCCGGCACGGTACTGGTTCGACTCCGAGGCCGTCGACCGCGAGCCGTACATGGCACCGGGGCTCGTCACCCCTGAGAAGCGCGAGCGCGGCAAGCTGCCCACCGACGTGTGGTGGCACACGATCGTCTCGCCGACCGGCCGTGAGAAGACCGGCTACCCGACGCAGAAGCCCGAGGGGGTGCTGCGGCGGATCGTGCAGGCGTCCTCACGCGAGGGCGACTGGGTCCTCGACTTCTTCGCAGGCAGCGGGACCACGGGTGCGGTGGCACAGGCGCTCGGGCGGCGGTACGTGCTGGTGGACGACAACCCGTCGGCGATCGACGTGATGCGGAAGCGGTTGCCGGGGGCCTCGTTCGAGGTTGCCGGAGCACCGGCGGCAGCGGCGGGGGACGCGGCGCCGGCGGTCTGAGGCGACGGAGTCGCTCTCGCGGCCGCGACGGGTGCACCCGCGCAGATGCGACGAGGTCGCTGTCGTGCGACAGCGACCTCGTCGTTCGGCATCAGCGGGCGGGCGCCCGCGCCGACTACTCGGCCGAGTGCCGCCCGTGTGCGTGCACGTCGTCAGCGTCCGGCCGGGAGGCCCGGCTCGCCTCCGCCGCATCGGCTGCGGCCCCGGGGGCGTCCGGCTCCACGGCCGTCGCCGCGTGCGCAGCCCGGGTCCGGATGGCACCGGTCGTCGTCGGGGGCTTGTCCACCGGCGCAGCCGCTGAGTGCGCACCGTGCGTCGTGGCGTTCGGCAGCGGCGCGCGGGTGTCGTCCGCACCGTCCGGTGCTCCGGGCGCCCGAGCGGACCGGGGCTGCGGCGTCACGTCCGGTGAGGTCGGCACGTCGCGCGAGGACGCACCCGGCACCGTCGGCTCCGGCCCGGCGCCCGGAGCAGCAGCCGCGGCGTCGGCGGTCCGTGCCGCGTCGGCCTGCTCCTGCAACGCCGAGGTCTTGCGGAGCGGCGGCACCCGGAAGAACCACGTCAGCACGAACGCGAGCAGGATCACCGCGAGTCCGACGTAGTACACGCGGACGGCCGAGTCGCTGAACCCGACCAGGAACGGACGGCTGAGACGGGGGTCGGCCCCGTTCAGGAACGACGTGTCGCTCGTCGCCGAGTCGGTGGAGGAGTTCGCGGCCGAGTCGCCGCTCTTGAGCTGCTTGACGAGCGCCGGCGCGACCTGGTCGACGACGTTCTCCCGCTGCGCCCGGTCGGAGTAGTCGATCTGCAGCTTCCCGTCGACGACCGAGGCGTTCGCCTTCGTGGCGGCGGTCTCGAGCGCCTGCTGCTCGGCGGCGGGCTTCGCGTCGTCGACCTGCTGGGCGATGATCGTGTCCGCGGCGGCTGCGGGGACGGTGCCCGCGGCGACCTGCCGCTGCACGGCTGCGGTCACCTGCTTCGTCACGGCGGCGTCGGCTGCCTGCTTCGCCTGCGCGGTGCCCTGGTCGAGGCCGTCCTGCACGTTCTGCTGCACCGGGTCGACGATCTTCGTCCAGATCTCGTCCATCACGCCCTGGTTCTTCGAGGCGTTCGCGACCGAGGGGGTCATCGCGGCGTTGAGCGCGCTCTTCAGGTCCGACTCGTTCTGCATGGCGGCGCTGATGTTGGTCGGCATCAGGGTGAACAGCACGGAGAGCAGGACGGCGGTACCCATGGTGCCGCCGATCTGGCGGAAGAACGTCGCGGCGCTCGTGGCGACACCGATGTCCCGGGGGGAGACCGAGTTCTGCGCGGCGAGGGTCAGCGTCTGCATGAGCTGCCCGAGCCCGAGGCCGATCAGGAACATGCCGAGCATCAGGAACCAGAGCGGCCGGTCGGCGGTCAGGAACGTCAGGACGGTGAAGCCGACGGCCGTGAACGCGGTGCCGGTGACGGGGAACACCTGGTAGTTGCCGGTCTTCGAGATGATCTGGCCGGAGGCGATCGACGAGATCATCAGTCCGAGCACCATCGGCAGCATCGCGAACCCGGACTCGGTCGGGGTCACGCCCTTCACGATCTGCAGGTAGAGCGGGATCGTCAGCATCGCGCCGAACATGCCGAAGCCGACCAGCACCGACAGGATCGCGGACATCGAGAACACCCGTGACCCGAACAGCTTCATCGGCAGGATCGCGTCGTCGCCCATGGCCCGCTCGACGATGATGAACGCGATCAGGCCGAGGGCACCGATGGCGTAGCAGGCGAACGCGGCGGGGGAGTCCCAGCCCCACTCGCGGCCCTGCTCGGCGATGAGCAGCAGTGGCACGAGGGTGACGATGACGAGCGTCGCGCCCCACCAGTCGATGCGCGGCTTGCCGCGGTTGCCGAACTTCGGCAGGTGCAGGAACGTCAGCACCATGAACAGCGCGATGACGCCGATCGGCACGTTGATCAGGAAGACCCAGCGCCAGCCGGCGATGAACAGCAGCTGGTCGGCGCCGGCGAAGACACCACCGACGAGCGGCCCGATGACCGACGAGATGCCGAAGACCGCCAGGAAGTAGCCCTGGTACTTCGCCCGCTCGCGTGGGGCGAGCATGTCGCCCATGATCGCCAGCGGCAGGGACATCAGGCCACCGGCACCCAGGCCCTGCAGCGCGCGGAACCCGGCGAGCATGAGCATCGAGTCCGAGAACGACGCGGCGAACGAGCCGACGATGAAGATGCCGATCGCGGTGATGAAGAGCGGCCGGCGACCGAAGATGTCGGAGAGCTTGCCGTAGATCGGGGTCGTCACCGTCGAGGCGATGAGGTACCCGGTGGTGACCCAGGCCTGCTGGTCGAGGCCGTGCAGGTCGTCGCCGATGGTGCGGATCGCGGTGCCGACGATGGTCTGGTCGAGGGCGCCGAGGAACATGCCGGCCATCAGGCCGTAGATCACCAACAGGATCTGTCGGTGCGTCATCACGACGTTGGACGCCGTGGTGGGGGCCGCGGGTGCGGTCGCCGTCTGGGTCATGAGCAGGGTCTCCCGGGTACCGATGCGCTGGCAGAACGATTTTTGCGCTGCCTGCAAAGTTACAACTGCCGCAAGTGCTCGGTCACACCGAGACCGCTTCCTGAGTGGATCGGCAGTCACGGTACGCCCGGTTCACCCCTGCGGCGCACGGCCTGGAGGCCCGGTTCGGTTCCGGCGGTCGGGCTGCGGGAACCGAGTCCCGCAGCCCGACCGACGAGGGCGTCAGGCGCCCAGTGCCGCGTCGACGATCTCCTTGGCTTCGCGCTGCACCTGCTCGAGGTGCTCCTGCCCGACGAAGCTCTCGGCGTAGATCTTGTAGACGTCCTCGGTGCCCGACGGCCGCGCGGCGAACCAGGCCTTGTCGGTGACGACCTTCACGCCGCCGACGGCCGCGTCGTTGCCCGGGGCCTTCGACAGCTTCGCGGTGATCCGGTCGCCGGCCAGGGTGTCCGCGGTGATGGCGTCGCCGTCGAGCTTGCCGAGGCGGGCCTTCTGCTCCTTCGAGGCCGCGGCGTCGACGCGCTGGTAGACCGGGGCGCCGAAGCGTTCGGTCAGCTCGGCGTAGAGCTGCGACGGGGTCTTGCCGGTGACGGCGACGATCTCGGACGCCAGGAGCGCCAGGATGATGCCGTCCTTGTCCGTCGTCCACGCGGTGCCGTCGGTGCGCAGGAAGGACGCACCTGCGGACTCTTCGCCGCCGAAGGCCACGGAGCCGTCGATCAGGCCGGGGACGAACCACTTGAAGCCGACCGGGACCTCCCACAGGCGACGGCCCAGGGACTCGGCGACGCGGTCGATGATGCTCGACGACACCAGCGTCTTGCCGATCGCGGCGTCGTCGCGCCACTCGGGTCGGTGCGCGTAGAGGTACTCGATCGCGACCGCGAGGTAGTGGTTCGGGTTCATCAGCCCGCCGTCGGGCGTGACGATGCCGTGCCGGTCGGAGTCGGCATCGTTGCCGGTGAGCACGTCGAAGTCGTCCTTGCGGGCGAGCACCGAGGCCATCGCCGAGGGGCTCGACGGGTCCATCCGGATCTTGCCGTCCCAGTCGAGGGTCATGAACGCCCACGTGGGGTCGACCTCGGGGTTCACGACGGTCAGGTCGAGGCCGTAGTGGTCGCGGATGGCGTTCCAGTACGGCAGCGAGGCGCCACCGAGCGGGTCGGCGCCGATCTTCACGCCGGCCTGCTTGATCGCCGCGATGTCGATGATGTTCTCGAGGTCGGCCACGTACGTGTTGAGGAAGTCGTAGCGCTCGGGCTCGGCGTCCTCGGTGCGCTGCACCTCGGCGTTGCCGCCCTCGATGATCGCGTTCGCCCGGTTCGCGATCCAGCTCGTGGCGTCGCTGTCCGCGGGGCCACCGTGCGGCGGGTTGTACTTGAAGCCGCCGTCGCGGGGCGGGTTGTGGCTCGGCGTGATGACGATGCCGTCCGCCGTGTCCGGGTTGTCGGCGCGGTTGTAGCGGATGATCGCGTGGCTCAGCGCGGGCGTCGGCACGAAGCCGTCCGCGCTGTCGGCGAGCACGCGCACGCCGTTGGCGGCCAGGACCTGCAGAGCGGTCTGCTCGGCGGGGGCGGAGAGCGCGTGGGTGTCGCGGCCGATGAAGAGCGGGCCGTCGGTGCCCTGCTCGCGGCGGTACTCGACGATCGCCTGCGTGATGGCGGCGATGTGGGTGTCGTTGAAGGCGGTGTCGAGCGACGACCCGCGGTGTCCGGACGTGCCGAACACGACCTTCTGCTCGGGGATCGAGACGTCGGGCACTCGGTCGTGGTAGGCGGCGAGGAGCTCGTCCAGGTCGACGAGGTCGTCTGCGGTCGCTGGGGTGCCGGCGCGGTCGTTCATGCGTCCATCCTGGCATCGGCGGCCCTGACGCGTTCGGGGGAAGTGCGCGAGACTCCGGCGAGGACGCGAGCGAGCGGCCGCCCCACCCGGGTTGAGGGGGGACCCCCGGGGTGGACGACCGCTCGCAGTCTGTGGAGGCAGGTGCCTCAGGCGGTGCGGAACGAACCCGTCGCCGTGCGGAACGAGCCGGTCACGGTGCGCGACGAGGACGTCGCGGTGCCGGGACGGCGGAACTGCGTGTCGACGAAGCGGCCGAGTGCGCGGCCGATGCCGGTGCCGGTGTAGCTGCCGACGGGGCTGCGGGTCGCGTCGCCCGTGAAGGCGCCGAGCTCGGCGCGGGATTCGAGGCCGGTCACGTAGGCGCCGCCCAGGGGGTTCTGACGGTTCTGCATGGGTGCTCCTCGTCGTCGTGCCGAGGTCCGCGGGTCACCGAGCCGGCGACCGCGACGCCGTCGGCTGGATGACCACCACTCTACCCCGTTGTCTTGCATGATGCAAAAGAAGGGCGGATCGGTCAGATCCACCCTCGGTCCCAGGCCGCGGCTGCCGCTGCGACGCGGTTGTCGACGTGCAGCTTCGCGATCGCCGACGACAGGTGGTTGCGGACCGTGCCGTGCGCGAGCGAGAGCTCCCGGGCGATCTGCTTCGTCGCGAGTCCGTCGTGGGTGCAGCGCAGGACGTCGGCCTCGCGCGGGGTGAGCGGGCTCTCGTCCTCGCTGAGCGCAGCCGCCGCGAGACCGGCGTCGATGTACCGCTCGCCCGCCGCCACGTCGCGGATGATCTCGGCCAGCCGGGCGGCCGGCGTGGACTTCGGGACGAAGCCGCGGACCCCGGCGGAGAGGGCACGTCGGAGGGTTCCCGGCCGCGCGTGGCGGGTGACGATCATCGTGGGCATCGTGTCCGACAGTGCACGAGCGGCCTCGATGCCGTCGAGGACGGGCATCTCGAGGTCGAGCAGGACGACGTCCGGCAGGTGTCTCCGGGCTGCGGCCACCGCTGCGGCACCGTCGGGGACGTCGGCGACGACCTGGAGGTCGGGTTCCAGGCCGAGCAGGGCGACGAGTGCGCCGCGGATGAGCTCCTCGTCATCGGCGATCACGATCCTGATCACGTGGACACCACCGCTCGTGCGGGGGCCGGGATGCGGACCACCAGGGTGAAGCGGTCCGCACGCCGGTCGACGTGGACCGTCCCACCGTGTGGCGTGACGCGCTGCCGGAGCCCGTCGATGCCCGTCCCGGTCCCGGTCCCGGTCCCGGTCCCCGTGCCCGGCCGTTCGGACGACCGCGGCGCGTCGTTCGCCACCGTGAGGGCCCAGGCGTCGCCGTCGCGCAGCAGCTCGATCGACGCGGTGCTGGCGTGGCTGTGCCGGATGGTGTTCGTCGCGGCCTCGCGGATCGCGACGGCGAACAGGGCGCCGACCGCGTCGGGCATGCCGGCGGTCTCGAGTCGCACGCGGCAGCCGACCCCCGCCGACCGCAGGACAGCTGCGGCGTTCCGGGCCTCGACCGCCACCGTCACGGTGCGGTAACCGCCGACGAGCGCCCGGGTGTCCTCGAGCGCTTCCCGCGCCACGGTCCGGATGTCGGACAGCTCACCCCGGGCACGCTCGGGGTCGGCGTCGAGCAGCCGTTCGGCGAGCTCGCTCTTCAGCGCGATGACCTGCAGGTGGTGGCCCTGGATGTCGTGCAGGTCGGTGGCGAAGCGGAGTCGTTCCTCGGCGACGGCGAGGTCGGAGGCGGTGCGACGTGCGGCTTCGAGCCGGAGCACGACACGGTGGATCCAGACGACGCTGAGCGGCATCAAGGCGAAGAGCGCGAGGGTCCCGACCAGGACGAGTTCGGCGGGCTCGGCGCGGGCGTCGGCTGCCCCGACCAGCAGGACGACGGTGCCGGCGAGCACGGTGACCCGGGCCCACCCCCGCAGCAGGCAGCCGACCGTGCCGCCCGCGATCGCCAGGGTGAACGACCACGCGGAGCCGGTCGCCGACGGGACGAGCGAGACCACCCACGTGGCGACCGCGAGCACCAGCAGGGCGAGCACGGCCGGGTGGCGCGCCGACGCCGCACCGGCGGGACGGAGCAGCAGCGGGATCGATGCGAGCGCCGCCACCGTCGCGGCGACGGTGAGCACGACGAGCACGGGGGTCCGCGCTGTCGGCGGACTGTCTGTGCCGATCAGGACCTGCGCGCCGCAGCCCACCAGCACCACGAGCCACAGCGACGCGACCGAGGACCAGTGGACGACCCGGACGTCGGCGTCGGCGCGGGGCCGCTCCTGCCCGGGTTGCGTCACGCGCCCAGGGTAGCGAGGGTCGCGTCGGTGTCCCTGGCGATCCGTTCCGACAACGTGTGGTGCAGGTAGTGGTCGCCGACCAGTCCGATGACCCGGCCGTGTTCCACGCTCGCGGCCTGACGTTCGTGCAGCCGGACCCAGTTCGGCACGTCGTCGTCGTTGGTCCGCACGAACAACAGCACCGGCAGGTCGGTGGGGAACCGCGAGTCCTCGACGGACCGGAAGTTCTCCGGCGCGTGCCGCATCTCGTCGATGATCGTCGGGGCGGCACCGTTCTTCGCCGAGAGCAGCTGCATCTGGCGCTTCGTCCCGTCGTCGTAGGCGTCGCCGTACGTGTCCGACGACGCTCCGCCGAGTGCGCGCAGCAGGCCGAGCCGATCGAGGGCGACGATCGTGCCGGTCGGGATCGGCTCGTCCCAGCTCGACTGCCGCGGCACACTGCTGTCGATGCCGACGAAGGCGGTCACCTCGTCGCGGTACCGCTCCGTGTAGGGCAGGGCGTAGATGCCCGCGACCGAGTGGCCCATCAGCACGTACCGGTCGACGTGCAGGTGCTGCAGGGCCTCGTGGACCTCGTGGGTGATGTTCGCCGCGGTCCGCGGGACGTCGGTCTGGTCGCTCAGCCCGGTACCGAAGGGTTCGACGGCGACGACCCGGTGCGAGCGGGCGAGCTGGTCGATGAGCGGCCCGAAGTCGAGCCCGGGGGCGGCGGTGCCGAGCCCCGGCAGGAGCACGATCGTCCCCGTGTCGGACGTGGTGCCGGCGCCGCGGACGACGACGTTCATCTGCTTGCCGTCGACGGGCACGCGCTCGCCGTAGTCGTCGATCTCGGATGCCTCGACGTGGGTCGCGACGACGTTGACGACCGTCGTCGTCGCCAGGGCGAGGACCGGGACCGCCACCAGTGCGCCGAGGGTGATCAGGGTGATGCGTAGGGACTTCCGCACGGAGCTCGTCTCGATCGGGCCGCGCGGGGTCAGCACGGCGGGTCCGATCAGTCAAACGGCGCGGGGCGCGGAGCGGATGTGCCCCGGTGTCACGATCGACCGTGACGGATGTCACGGTCGATCGTGCCACGGTCCGGTCAGGCGAGCAGCTCGCAGAAGTTCCGGCCCTCGGCCGTCCAGCTCTGCCGCGCGACCAGTCCGGCTTCGGCTGCGTGCCGGTGCAGGGCGTCGAGCCCGACCTCGGCCCACGGGAACCCGGCGCTCTCGTTGCCGTCGGCGTCGACCACCCGGGCGGTGTACACGCGGTCGGCCGCGACCTCGGGGTTCGTCTCGACGATGACCCGGCCGCCGGCGCGCACGATCGCACGGCAACGGGCGAGCAGGGCCGTGGGGTCGCCCCCGATGCCGATGTTGCCGTCGATCACGAGCGCGGTGTCCCAGTGGCCCTCGTCGGGTACGGCGTCGAACACGGAGCCCTGCAGGGCCGTGCCGCCGGAGCGCTGCGCTATGGCGACGGCCTCGGCGGAGACGTCCACGCCGAGCGCCGGGATGCCCCGGGACCGTGCGGCGACGAGCATCCGGCCCGGACCGCAGCCGATGTCGATGACCCCGCCGTCGACGTCGTCGAGCAGCGAGCGGTCGACGCGGTCGGCGGCGGCGCTCCAGCGGCCGACGTCCATCGTGGTGACGGCGTCGGGACGGTCGGCGTCGGTGAGGCGCAGGTGGCCGTCGGTGCGCAGGGCACGGGCGTACGGCTCGCCGCCGCCGGCACCGAACGAGACGGGTGCGTGCATGGTCATCGGGTGCTCCCCACGGTCTCGGCACGGAGTGCCCGGGTGAAGTCGGAGTCGGGTGCGAGGTCGGCGACCCGCTCGGCGTCCGGCATGGTGTCGACGTCGAGCAGCTCGCCGAGCACGCCCACGTCGAGGCCGGCGTCGGTCAGTCGTGCCAGCTGCACGGCTCCGGTGTCGTCGCGCGACATCGGCACGCCGCGCAGCAGGTCGCCGGTGGGCTGTCGCAGGTACAGCGACCAGAAGCCGCCGTCCTCGGCCGGGCCGAACCAGGCATCGCGGGCAGCATCGTCGAACACGGGCGCGAGGTCCGCGGTGGACACCTGCGGGGTGTCCATGCCGACGAGCAGCAGCGGGCCGTCGACGGCGTCGAAGAGGAACCCGAGGCGCTCGTCCAGACCGCCACCGGGCTGGTGCAGCACCTCGAAGCCGTCGGCCGACGCCGGCACGACGTCGCCGTCGAAGAACAGGACACGACGCGCCGCGGGCAGGGCCCGGACGGTCGCCAGCGTGTCGCCGAGGCTCGCGGACGCGACACGTGCGGCGCCCTCGGGGGAGAGCGCCGGGGTCAGCCGGGTCTTCACCTTGCCGGGCAGGCACTCCTTCGCCACGACGGCGACGGTCACGTCGGCGCGCGCAGCGTCGGTGCCGTGGGCGTCGGCGGCGGTCACGAGCGGGCCTCCTCGGCCACGGGGGCGGACTCGGCCGCCTGCCGGAGCGGTCCCGGTGCGACGACCCGGACACGGGCCTCCCGGCGGTACGCACGGAGCAGGCGGGACATGTCCCGCACCGCGTTGACGGTGCCGCGGAGCGTGCCGGTCACCTTGCTGTCGCCGATGCGCTGCGCGTACCCGATGTCGGACTCGTCGACGCGCCAGCCGGCCGCGTGGGCGGCCAGGACCATCTCGAGCGGGTAGCCGCTGCGACGGTCGCGCAGGTCGAGGGAGACGAGGTCCTCGCGGCGCATCACGCGCATCGGGCCGAGGTCGCGCAGGCGGTAACCGGTCGCGCGGTGCATGAGGACGGCGAGGACGCGGTTCGCGAAGCGTGCGTGCGGAGCCCACGCACCGCGGCCCGTCGGGACGCGGCGGCCGAGTGCCAGGTCGACGCGGCCGCTGGCCACGCGGTCGACCAGGGGCGGGAGTTCGGCGGGGTCCATCGAGGCGTCGGCGTCGCAGAACGCGACGAAGTCGGCGGTCGCCGCGGCGACGCCGGCGGCGCAGGCCGAACCGAACCCCTTGACGGGTTCGGTCACGACGAGGGCCCCGTGGGCGCGGGCGACGTCGGCCGATCCGTCTGTCGATCCGTTGTCGACGACGATGGCCCGGTAGCCCGTGGGGAGTCGTGCGATGACCTTCGGCAGGGCGTCCGCCTCGTCGAGGCACGGCAGGATCACGTCGACAGTCATGTCCGTCATTCGGTGCGGTCGGTCGGATCGACGGGTCTGTCCTGGCATGTCCTCGACACAACACGACGATGCGCCGCGGGGTACAGGAAACTGCCGGGTCCTGGTCGTTCCGCGCGTTCGGTGCCGGCCGGGTCCCCAGTACGGGGGACAGGGTGCGTTCGTGTCGCGGGTGCGGGTGCCGGAAGACGCCGTCGTGTCGTCGAGACGCCGCCGAATGCGGCGGCGTCTCGCGCGCCAGGGGGCGTGTTGCCGACACGACGGCGTCCTGCGTGGCCGTGGTGGTGGGGACTGCGGACGGGAGGCGCGGGGCGGGGCCGCCACGGGCCTCCCGTCCGACGGCTGGTCGCGCTCTCAGGCGCCGCTCGCGGCGCGCGACCCGCTCGCGTGTTCCGGCTAGCGGACGGCGCTGCGGAGCGGAGCCGTCGCGAAGTCGCGCATGCCTGCTTCGAAGTCCACCTCGGCGTGCCAGCCGAGCTCGGCGGCGATGCGTGCCGAACTCGCCGTGACGTGGCGGACGTCGCCCAGTCGGTACTCGCCGGTGACGACCGGCTGCGGGCCGTCGGGTCCGGCGATCGCCGCGGCCATGTCGCCGATGGTGTGCACGGTGCCCGAGCCGACGTTGTACGCGCGGAAGGTGTCCGACGGCAGGTCGGCGGTCGCCGCGATCGAGGCGGCGTTCGCGCCGGCGACGTCGTCGACGTGCACGAAGTCGCGTCGCTGGGCGCCGTCCTCGAAGACACGGGGTGCCTCGCCGCGGGCCAGCGCCGAGCGGAACAGGGACGCGACACCGGCGTAGGGGGTGTTCGCCGGCATGCCCGGTCCGTAGACGTTGTGGTACCGGAGCGCGATTGCTCGGCCGCCCGTGGCACGCGCCCAGCTCGAGGCCAGGTGCTCCTGCGCGACCTTCGTCTGCGCGTACACGTTGCGGGGGTCGAGCGCGGCGGACTCGTCGATCAGGCCGGGCAGCAGGGGTTGACCGTCGGGCCCGATCGGGTCGAAGCGGCCGGCGTCGAGGTCCTCGCGGCGGCGGGCCGGCGGACGGGTGGGTTCGCCGGACGCGGTGGTGTACGCACCCTCGCCGTAGACGACCATCGAGCTGGCGACGACGAGCCGGCCGATGTCGTGCCGGTCCATGCCGGCGAGGACGTGGGCGGTGCCGGCGTCGTTCGACGAGACGTAGTCGGGGGCGTCCTGGAAGTCCACGCCGAGGCCGACCTTGGCGGCCTGGTGGCACACGACGTCGATGCCGTCGAGCGCAGCGTCGAGGGCGACCCGGTCGCGGACGTCGCCGTGCACGAACACGATGCCCTGCTGCTGGTGGGCGCGGATGACCTCGGCGGGGTCGCCGTGCACGTCGTCGCGCAGGGAGTCGAGGACGCGGACCTCGTGGCCGTCGGCCAGGGCACGACGGACGATCGCGGAGCCGATGAAGCCCGCGCCGCCGGTGACGAGGAGGCGGCTCATGCGGTCGCGCCCGTGGTGGCGGTGGCAGCGGGCTGGGCCTGCGTGGGTGTCGCACCCGTGGGCTGGGTCTGCATGATGCTGGCGCTCGCGCTGGTGGGGACGAGTTCGCGCGGGGTGAAGTCGTCGGGGATCGCGGCGACGATCTGACCGATGGCGCGGACGATGACCTCGTTGGCGCGAGCGAGGCGTTCCATGACGAGGGCGTGGGTGACGACGGCGCCGGCGTCGTCGACGCCGGGGCCGCTGGCTGCGGCTGCGGTGTCGGCTGCAGCTGCCGCGTCGGCTGCGGCTTCGTCCTCGGTCGGGGCCAGGCCGGCGTCGGCGTCGGTCACGAACGACAGGTTCACGGTCGCGATGCCGAGTTCCGCGGCGAGCGGCACCTCGGGCGTCATCGTCATGTTGATGGTGTGGCCGCCGGCCTGGCGGAGCCAGACGGACTCGGCGCGGGTGGAGAACCGGGGACCCTGGATGACGACGCACGTGCCGGTCGGGCGGAACGGCACGTCGAGTCCGGCGACGGCGTCGATAGCCGCACGGCGGAGCGTCGGGTCGAACGGGTCTGCGAAGGACAGGTGCTGCACGTCGTCCTCGAAGAACGTGTCGGCGCGGCCCCAGGTGCGGTCGATGAGCTGGTCGGTCACGACGAAGGTGCCCGGGGCGTAGTCGGGGTGCAGGCCGCCGACGGCGCTCGAGGACACGATCGCGCGGACGCCGAGCGAGCGGAGCGCCCAGACGTTCGCACGGTGGTTGATGCGGTGCGGGGCGACGGAGTGCTCTCGGCCGTGGCGGGTCAGGAACGCGACCCGTCGTCCGGACATCGTGCCGATGCTGATCGGGCTCGAGGTCGGGCCGAACGGGGTCGGGACGTCGAGCTCGTCGGCGGTGCCCTCCTCGAACAGCTGGTAGAGGCCGGAGCCTCCGATGACACCGATCGTCACGGCTTCGTCGTTCTCCACAGGTCCTCCGGTTGGTCGTCGGCGCGGGCTGCGCGCTGGATACGCTACTGACGGCGCCACCGGGCGAACCGGGAGCGGCGCCACCAACCCCTGTTCGGAGGCACCTGTGCGAACGATCGGTCAGCACCGCGACGACCTGGCGGCGTTGCTCGCGCCGGTGGTGGCGGGCCTCGGAGCAGAAGAACTGCCGCTCGACGAACTTGCGGGCGCGGGCGCCGGTGCGGGTGCCGGGTTCGCACACCGCGTGCTCGCGGCGGCCGTCCTGTCGCCCGTTCCGCTGCCGCCGTTCGACAACAGTCAGATGGACGGGTTCGCCGTGCGGGTCGCCGACGCCGGGCAGCAGGTCCGGGTCGTCGCCCCGATCCCGGCCGGCGTCATGCCCGAGCCGCTCGAACCCGGCACGGCAGCGCCGATCATGACCGGAGCGCGGATCCCGACCGGCGCCGACGCGGTGTTCCCGGTCGAGGCGACCGAGCCGGGCGCGTTCCCGGCGGCGCTCGAGCTGCCCCGGGTGACGGTGCCCGCTGACCTGACCGCCGGCACCTTCGTGCGGGTCACCGGCAGCGATCTGCCCGCCGGCGCCGAGCTGGCTCCGGCCGGTTCTCCGATCACGCCGGCGTTGCTCGGGGCACTGGCTGCTGCCGGGGTGACGACCGTCTCGGTTCGCCGAGCGCTGCGGGTCCTCGTCGTGTCGACCGGGTCCGAGCTGCAGGGTGCCGATGCCGACGCGGCGACCATCGGTGACGCGAACGGCATCGCGCTGCGGGCCGCCCTGGCCCAGGTCGGAGCGGACTCCCGGGCCGTCCGGGTGCCCGACCACGTCGCTGCCTTCGACCAGGCACTCGATGCGGCCGTGGGGGACTGGGCCGACCTCGTGCTGACCACCGGGGGCATCAGCGCCGGGGCATACGAGGTCGTGCGACAGGCGCTCGAACCCCGCGGGCTCGCGGTGACGCCGGTCGCGATGCAGCCCGGTGGGCCGCAGGCGTTCGGCAGCGTCGTGTTCGGTGCGGGCGGGGGCGTCGACGCTCTTGCTGGTCGTGCCGTTCCGGTCGTGTCCTTCCCCGGCAACCCGGTGTCGGCGCTCGTCTCGTTCGAGGTGTTCCTGCGCCCCCTGCTCGCCGCGGCCGTCGGGCTCACGGCGGACCGGCCCACGCAGGTCCTGCCCGCAGCGTCCGCTGCCGGGTCACCCGCCGGCAAGCACCAGGTCCGTCGCGGCCGGGTGCAGGACGGGGCCGTGCACTTCGTCGGTGGGCCGAGTTCGCACCTGCTCGTCCACTACGCCGCCGCCACCCACCTGGTGCACGTCCCCGTCGGCGTCGACACCGTCGAGGTCGGCGACCCCCTGACCGTCTGGAGCCTCCGATGACCGAGCAGTCCCTGTCCGACCCCGTCTCGTCCCGAGCCCAGGCCGACGCCGAGTCCGACGGCCTGTCGCACGTCCGCGCCGACGGCAGTGCGCACATGGTCGACGTCTCCGCGAAGGACGTCACCGACCGATCGGCCACCGCCACCGCCACCGTCGTCACCCGCCCCGACGTCGTCGCACGCATCCTCGACGGCTCGCTGCCCAAGGGCGAGGTCGTCGGCACCGCCCGGATCGCCGCGATCATGGCGGTGAAGAAGACCTCCGACCTGATCCCGCTGTGCCACCCGCTGCCGATCGCCGGCGTGCAGGTCGACATCACCGGCTCCGACGACCGCGTGCTGATCGAGGTGTCGGTCCGCACGACCTCGCGCACCGGCGTCGAGATGGAAGCCTTGACGGGGGCGAGCGTCGCCGCCCTGACGGTGTACGACATGGTGAAGGCCGTCGACCGAGCGGCCGTGATCACGGACGTGCGCGTGCTCGAGAAGCACGGCGGGCGCTCCGGGGACTGGAGCAATCGATGACCGCCGAGCCGACCAGGGGCCGGGCCGCCGTCGTCGTGGTGTCCACGCAGGCCGCCGCCGACCCCGCACTCGACCGCACCGGACCCGTCATCGTCGACTGGCTGCGCGACCGCGGGTTCACCACGAGCGACCCGATCATCGTCCCCGACGGCGGCGCGATCACCGAGACCGTCACCGCCGAACTCCTGGCCGACGCACGTGTGGTCATCACCACCGGCGGCACCGGGGTCACCCCGACCGACCGGACCCCCGAGTCGGTGGCGGGGCTGATCGACCTCGAACTACCCGGCATCACCGAGGAGATCCGTCGACGCGGGCTCACGGGTGCCGGCCCCACCGCGCTGCTCACCCGCGGCGTCGCCGGGGTCACGAACGCCGGTTGCCTGCTCGTCACCCTGCCGGGGTCGCGCGGTGGGGTGTCCGACGGGCTCGCCGTGCTCGACGGTGTGCTCGACCACGTCGTCGCCCAGGTGCACGGCGAGGGCCACGCCCCGCGGAGCGCCTCGTGAGCAGCACCGAGGCCGCCGCACGGGTCGTGCTCGCCGACGTCGTCGACCGCGACATCAGCGTCGACGAGGTCGCAGCCGTGGTGGCCACCGAGCAGGACGGCGCCGTGGTGACCTTCGCCGGCATCGTCCGAGACCACGACGGTGGCAAGGGCGTCACCGCACTCGACTACGAGCGGCACCCCAGTGCCGACGACGTCATCACCGCGGTCGCCCGGACCATCGCCGAGGACCACCCCGACGTCCGGATCGCCGTCCTGCACCGCGTCGGGGCGCTCGGCATCGGGGACGTCGCGCTCGCCGCAGCGGTGTCGTCGTCGCACCGGGCGCAGGCGTTCGCGGCGTGCGGTGCCCTGGTCGATCTCGTGAAGGAGCGCGTGCCGATCTGGAAGCACCAGCGGTTCACCGACGGGACGGACGAGTGGGTCGCGGCGCTGTGACATCTGCCGAACGGCCGAACGCCGGACTGACAGCGGTGGAACGCCGGTGGGTCGAGGCCGAAGAACGCGCTCGCGCCGTCTCGGCGAAGTCCCCGGGTGCCGTCCTGCAGGTCCGTTGGTTCGTCCTGGCGACCGTGCTGGTGTTGGTGGTGCTCGGCGTCGGGGCGATCGTCCTACCCACCGGCTCCGACGCGCGCTTCGCCCTCTCGGCGGCGGTCGCCGCACTGGGTTTCGTGGCCGGTATCAGTGAGGCCGTGCAGGTCGGCATCCGCCGGAGACGGAACGGGGTGGCAGCTCGTCCTGCGCCGATGCTCGCGCCGTTGCAGCAACGCGAACAGCGCGCGGTGACCGCGGCTGCAACCGGGCGGCGCGCTGCCCCCGCCGACCGGCTGGCGATCGTGCGGGCTCGAGCCGTCGAACTCGCCGACGGCACCGGCCTCCAGCTGACCGTGGGACTCGTCGCCGTGTGGGCGGCGGTCGCGTTCTCCGGCGTCACGTTCTGGCCCGTCTACCTGGCGGGTGGCATCGCCGCCGCGGGGCAGCTCGCATGGACGGCACGGTCCGCGGTGCTCGCACGCCGGTACCTCGACGCCGACCCTGTGCACCTTCGCAACCACGACGCTCGTTCGGGGAATGGTGACACTCCAAGCGGATCCATAGAATCGCGAACATGAGCGTCTTGCTGCCCGGGATCACCGTCATCCTGCTGGTCTTCGCCCTGATCGACATCCTGACGAAGACGGATGACCAGATCCGAGGCCTGCCGAAGATCGCGTGGGTGATCCTCGTGATCCTGGTCCCCGTCGTCGGCAGCATCGTCTGGTTCGCCATCGGCCACGACTGGGCTCCGGGCGAACGGAACCACGGTCGCTACATCGAGCCGACCCGCCACGAGGACCGCTACGCCACCCTCGGCGACGCCCGCAGTGCCCACGGCGCCAAGCGCGTCACCGGTACCGAGCAGGAGCTCGCCGAGCTCGAGCGCGAGATCGAGTACTGGGAGGCGCAGGCCCGCCTGAAGCGCGCGAAGGAAGCCGCGGGCGAGGGCGACACCGCTCCCGCGAGCTGACGCGGCCCTCCAGGCCGACGCACCGTGCGCGGTCTGTCGACTGGTGCGAGGTTGCGCGCTCCTTGTGCCGCTACAAGCTCGCACCGAGCGGGCCACCTCGCACCACTCGAGCAAGCGCGCACCGTGCGACGAGTCGGCCCCAACGACCCGCTCCAATCACCCGCCCCGCACCCACCACCCCGCCGCGCCACCTACCCTTGACGCGTGGCACATCTCCTCGGCGCCGAGAACCTGCATCTCGAGTTCCCCACCAAGGTCGTCTTCGACAACGTCACCCTCGGCATCGACGAGGGCGACCGGATCGGCGTCGTCGGCCGGAACGGCGACGGCAAGTCGACCCTCCTCGCACTGCTGTCCCAGCGCCTCGAGCCGGACGGCGGCCGCGTCACGCACCGCCGCGGGCTGACCATCGGCTACCTGGACCAGCGCGACATCCTGCCCGAGGGAGCGACCGTCGGCAGCACCGTCGTCGGCGACCTCGAGGAGCACGAGTGGGCCGGTGACCCGAAGATCCGCGACATCATCGGCGGTCTGGTCTCCGACATCCCGTGGGACGTCAGCGTCGACGAGCTGTCCGGTGGGCAGCGTCGCCGTGTGGCACTCGCGCGGCTGCTGGTCGGCGACTGGGACGTGTTGTTCCTGGACGAGCCGACCAACCACCTGGACGTCGAGGGCATCGAGTGGCTCGCCGGGCACATCAACCGCCGCTGGTCGTCGAACCAGGGCGGCATGGTCGTCGTGACGCACGACCGGTGGTTCCTCGACGCCGTGTCGACCGACACGTGGGAGGTCCACGACGGCGTCGTCGACCCCTTCGAAGGTGGCTACGCCGCGTACATCCTGCAGCGCGTCGAGCGTGACCGGCAGGCTGCCACGATCGAGCAGCGTCGCCAGAACCTGGCCCGCAAGGAGCTCGCGTGGCTCCGCCGCGGCGCCCCGGCCCGCACGAGCAAGCCGAAGTTCCGCATCGACGCGGCGAACGCCCTGATCGACGACGTCCCGCCGATCCGCGACACCGTCGCCCTGTCCCGGACGGCGACCGCGCGCCTCGGCAAGGACGTCGTCGACCTGCTCGACGTGAGCGTCTCGTTCGACGGCACGCAGATCCTCGACCGCATCGAGTGGCGTATCGCACCGGGGGAGCGGACCGGCATCCTCGGCCCGAACGGCGCCGGCAAGTCGACGCTGCTCAACCTGGTCTCCGGCCGGCTGCAGCCGACGAGCGGTCGGGTGAAGACCGGCAAGACGGTGCAGGTCGCGGTGCTCGACCAGCAGCTCGCCGACCTGCAGCAGTTCGCCGACGATCGCGTGCGCGAGGTCGTGGCCCGCAAGAAGACGAGCTACGTCGCCGACGGCAAGGAGATGACGCCGTCGCAGCTGCTCGAGCGGCTCGGCTTCACCTCGGAGCAGCTCTCCACGCCCGTCAAGGACCTGTCCGGTGGGCA
The DNA here is from genome assembly GCF_047226435.1 of Curtobacterium poinsettiae. Taxonomy (NCBI): domain Bacteria; kingdom Bacillati; phylum Actinomycetota; class Actinomycetes; order Micrococcales; family Microbacteriaceae; genus Curtobacterium; species Curtobacterium poinsettiae. The sequence continues at coordinate 686,881 of NZ_CP178434.1, forward strand.
GAAGCGGCGCTTGCAGCTCATGCTCATCCTGCTCGACGAGCCGAACGTGCTGATCCTCGACGAGCCCACGAACGACCTCGACACCGACATGCTCGCCGCCATGGAGGACCTGCTCGACACCTGGCCCGGCACCCTGCTGGTCGTCAGCCACGACCGGTACCTGCTCGAGCGCGTCACCGACCAGCAGTACGCCGTGCTCGGCGGGCACCTGCGCCACCTGCCCGGCGGCGTGGACGAGTACATGCGTCTGCGCGAGGCCGGCACCGGTGGAGGGACCGCCTCTGCGGCTGCCGCCGCGTCTGCCGGGAGGCCCGACACCGTGGGCGGGACCGGTTCGGCCGGTGCCGTGGCCGGGTCCACTGCCGCTGGTGCGTCCGCCCTGTCGGGCGCGGACCGGCGAACGGCCGAGAAGGAGATGTCGGCGCTCGACCGGAAGATCGCGAAGGTCGGCGCGGACCGCAAGAAGCTCCTCGACCAGTTCGCGACGCACGACCAGTCCGACTACGCCGGGCTCGGCGAACTGCAGTCGAAGCTCGGTGCGCTCGAGGCCGAGGTCGAGCAGCTCGAGGAGCGCTGGCTCGAGGTCGCGGAGCTGCTCGGGGTCTGAGCCGGACTGAGCGGACTACTCGACGGACGCGGGGTCGACCGCGTCCTGGTCGCTGTCCGCCGGTGTGGCGTCCTCGGGGGCTCCACCGCCGGGGTTCGCCACGACCTCCCACAGGTGCCCGTCCGGGTCCTGGAAGAAGCCAGACCACATGCCCCACGGGCGCGTGTACGGCGGCTCGAGCATCGTGGCGCCGGCTGCCTGCGCCCGCTCGAGGAACGCCTCGGCCTCGGCCTGACTGCTCGTGAAGTGCCCGATCGTGCTGCTCGGTGCCGTGGCCAGCTGCACGCCGGAGTCCTTCGCCATGTCGTCACGCGCGTAGACGCTGACGATCAGCCCGTCGTCGAGGGTGAACATCGCCGTGGTGCCGCCGGCCTGCGTCTCGGTGGCGGGGTACTCGGTGCCGATGACGCCACTGCCCTCGATGCCGAGCAGCGCGCGGTAGAACTCGGCCGATCGAGCGACGTCGGCGACGGCGAGGGTGATCGCGTGCATGCGCCGCACGCTACGCCGGGTCCGCTCGGCCCGCGTCCCGCTTTCGGTCAGTCCCCGAGACCCAGGATGAGTCGGCGGAGCAGCCCGGCCAACTGACCCTGCTCGTCGGCGGAGACCCCGGACAGGATGTCGCGCTCGGCGGCCAGCAGGTCTGCGATCGCCGCGTCCACCGCCACCCGGCCCTGGCTCGTCAGCGAGACGAGGATGCCGCGGCCGTCCTTCGGGTCGGTCCGTCGGCCCACGAACCCCCGTGCCGCCAGACGGTCCACCCGGTTCGTCATCGTGCCGCTCGACACCAGGGTCTGCTGCAGCAGGGTCTTCGGGCTCAGTTCATACGGCTCACCCGCCCGCCGCAGGGCCGACAGGACGTCGAACTCCCACGGCTCCATGTCGCTCGCGTCGAACGCGGTCCGCCGGGCGCGGTCCAGGTGCCGGGCGAGCCGGTCCACGCGGGACAGCACCTCGAGCGGGCCGAAGTCGAGGTCGGCACGCTCACGACCCCACGCCGCGACGATGCGATCGACCTCGTCCTCATGCGGCATCCCTCCATCTTGGCCGAACCCGGAGCGGACAGCCAGCCTCGTCGGTCGTGGGAGGATGGAGGAGCACCTGCGGGTGCGTTCCGCCTTGGTGTAATGGCAGCACGACGGCCTTTGGTGCCGTTAGGTCCGGGTTCGAATCCTGGAGGCGGAGCGGGGACCACGCCGGTCAGGTCGCTTCACCTCGACCGTGCAGCTCGAAGCCGTGAGATCCGGGTTCGAATCCATGGTGAGCGTCATCGGCGCCAAGTTACGGTTCCTGCGTGAATTGCCTGCAACATATCGACAACGTCGGCGCTGGTGATTACACCAGCAAACAGGAGTGCCGCCAGGAGTGACACCGTCAATGCGATCAACGCTGAGCCGCATAAAAGAAGGACTGTCGCTAAAGCGGCTGGAACTCTAATGCTCAGGCCGGCGAGCGCAACGTGGAGGTGTTCGGTTCGCAGTGCGCCGAGCGCCGCCCCGCGCCGCTGACTCTTGCTCTTCTTCGCCACAGATCGCCTCCTCTAAGTCTCATCGCTCAGCTTTCAGCAGCAGGTCAGCTCGGACACCCCAACGTGCAACGCTTGGCCCTCACGCACAACGATGTAGGGAGTCGTACAACGCTTAACGGCTCGACGAGCAGTTACGCTCCCCCTATGGGGACCGGACTGGGCACGGTGCAGCGTGAGGTGCTGCGAGCGTTCGATGCCGCGGGGCTCCCTCTTAGAGATCGAGGCGTGTGGTTCGACCTCCGTGCGCTCGGATTGTTGAATGGCGTTGAGACGCCCGCGCGAAGCGAGGCGGTCCGCAGAGCGGTTCGGTCTTTGGTGGTCCCGGGGCACATAGAAGAGGCCTTCGTCCTCGCCGCGGCGGGCGGACCAGATATTGGCCGCAGGTGGCTGAAGGTGATCCGGCCTCGTCTACTCGAGCTTGAGCGGTTCGATCTGGACGACCATCTAGAAGAGATTGCCGGCTCGCGGCTTCAACTCGTGCTCCACGATCATGTGACTCGCGATGCGACTTTTATACTTCAAGCGGCACGGGACTGTCAGCGTTGCTACCGCGCCGTGGGCCTTCTTGAGGGGCACCTCGCGGCGGTCCGTGGCCCAGGCATGTACCTGCCCGACGACGAGAACCTCAGCGGCGCGCCTCGTCTCCCTGTAGGAGGCTTCTACGGTGAGTTCCAGAATCGGTGGCGAAGCGTCCTGATCCAGCGCACCTCGGGCTACGGTGTTACTAGTTGGAAGCGCTGACCTTTGAGGACTTAGTCCATATCGCTGCGGAGCGTAAAGCTCCAAGGTGTCAAGACGAGCGGCACAAGCCCGCGCTACGTGGCTCGACGCGGACGAGCAGGCTGAGCGCCGCGGCGAGTTCGTTCCGGCGTCGCCGACACATGCACGTGTCTGCGACGCCGGAACTGGCGATTCACCAGGTGTCACGCTCTGCGCTGGTGTGTGGGTCCCGAAGGACGTTACCTGGGCGCAGGTACTAGTAAACCTCATATAGGCGCTTGGCTTGAAGAGCATCGTAGAGGTCGAATCCGGACCAGTCGATGTTCCAGGACCTTGGTGGCCGACGCGTGCTCGGCCGTGGGGTGGTCGCCGTGAAACCGTATGCGTGCACGATGGACGAGCGAATGCTCCCCGGCACCCACGGACAGGTCAGCAGGTTGAGAGCGATCAGCGCACGCTCGGCGTCCGTCTCTGCCCGCTCTTGCGTCGTCAGGGCCCAGCGCATGCATTCGGCGCGCAGGCGTCGGTACTCGCGCCGATCCTTGATGTGCAGCACCAAGCTGAACAGTAGTAGAGCGTTCATCGACGCGGGCGCGACGAGAGCGCCTTCGGCAACGTCGAACCCACACCATGCCGCGAGCTCGTCCTCGGTGCACCCGTGAGGCTCCCCGAGGTCGGTCAGGCAGTCCAATAGCGTCGCCGTGACGACTCCCGGCGTTTCTGATCGGCTAGCGCGACGTAGCTGTTGCACGAGTTCACTCCGGATCCGCATCTCGACGCGCTCTCGGTCGTGCGCAGCGACGCTAGCCTCTCGCGCGAATCGGAGTGTTGTGCTTACGACCCGTGCGATCTTCACCGCGGGGCTCATCCGAGGCGCCCCGGAATAGACGAAGAACGCAAAGTCGACCAGACACAACAGTGCTGTTGCGACACGGTTAGTGTGCGTTCGCACTTCGCGTTCGCTTACTGCGGCTGCGCCAATGTGTTCCCGGGAGCTCCGCAGCAACCGTTCAAGCTGTCGCTCACATTGCAGAAGCGCGTAGTTTGCTAAATCGTAGTGGCTAACGCCTGTGTCGAGGAGGATTGCCTTATATCCAAGTATCAACGACGCGGTCCGAATGAATGGGGCGGGCAGTGCTGACGTGCTTTCGGGCTCCGGCACTCCACTGTGAATGTGCTCGCTCATGAGCATCATGATTCGTTGCTTGGCAACTGACAGAGGGGAAAGCCAGGGCGTGTGCTCGCCCTGCTCCTTCGACGCGTTGAGATGAAGTTTGTAGACCCGCAGCTTCTCGGCGAGCGTCGCTACCACGAGCTGCCTACGGTGTGCGTCCGCGAGGAATACGAAGTAGTCGTCTACATAGCGATGAATCTCGTAGTCAACGCCAAGAGTGAGGCCTTCGAGTGCGAGGGCCTTTTGCACGTCGACATCGACGGCTTGGAGGATGATCTCAGCAAAGATCCGCGAAACCTCGGAGCCAACCGTGATGCCGCTGGTTTCATTGTGATTCAGACGCTGCATAAGTCTGTCAAAGTCGTCCCCGAATGGCTCGCGCCCCTTTTTCGGCTTCTGTCCGCGTGGGCGGCTGATATGTGCCTTTGTAACCTCGTGACCCTCCGTCGCCCAGGCTACGGAGTGAGTGTAGATGCTATCAAAACACTTTGCGACGTCTACTTTGACGAGGTAGGCAAAGCGTCGCTCGCACGCGCGATACTGAGGGGAGTCGTAGAATTTGTAGATGTTCGAATACTGTTCATAGGTGAAGTAGGATCGAATCCATTCGTATTCGTGAGCGTCTTCCTCCACTGAATCCAAGTGCTCGCGACGGTTTTTCCCGAAAAGCCAATCTCTCATCACTGAGTAGCGAGCAACCCGACGTGGCCGACGGAGTGTGAAGCTGCTCTTGGCCGTATGGAAGAGAATGAGGTCAGCATTGTTATCGTAAAACTCGATGATCTCGAGTTGCGCGGCGGGATGGGGGACTGTGAGCGTACGGAAATCGTTCGCCCGGTGCTGGACCGTGAACTGAAAGGGCACGGTGGGGATCGGGTGCGCCGGGCCAGCGACTACCAACTCTTTTTTGGTCGGGCTCCCTTGTGACTGCAGTTTCCGTCCGAACGTAATAGCCATCAAGATGCGTGAGAGGTCGTCTCCGTGCGCCTGCGAAGGTCCGCTATCGCTGATTCGTAAGTGATTTCGTTGGACGAAATCATGAAACCCGCGATTGTTGAAACTCGGAGGGAGTTCGTACGGCAGGACGTCACTGAGGAGTACACGGGCTCCGTGTTTGCGGATACCACGCGTGTGCTTAGGCATCCCAGGCTCTCCTGACGCGTCGTAGCTGGTGAGAAGTGAATCGGTGTAGCCGACGGCTCTCGAAGCCGTCTGCAAAAGTGATTGTTTTGACTAGCACATCTAGTCCCGGGTCTAGCATCGCTGCATTGCGGGCCGTGGCCAGGTGGCGGTCTAAGTCTTGGAGGAGATCCGCATCGCGCAGGTGAGGGTTCGAAAAGTATATGCCAATAAAGGCGTTACGCTTGTTGTTTGCGAGTCGAAAGTTGCCAGTGAGATAACGCAGGCGGTCTATCAATAGCCGCCTATTCCCGTGATTGTTCTGATCGCAGTTCGACCATGAAGAGAATACACAATCAATACGCCTTTTCAGTTCATCTTGCCGCCCGTCGGTCAAGCTGACCGTTGCACGCGGCCCACTGCTGAGCTTGTAGCCCAACAACTCGAAAGGGGCGAGGATCCATTGAGGACTCGTTCGGGCAACAGTGGTCTTCGTTGACGACAGGCTCAGCCCGTTTTTCCGCGCCGTCTCTCCGATCCGAGTCAATTCGGTTCCGGCATCAAGCTCACCGTGTTTCACTTCACCCAGAATAAGAACAACATCGTCAACATATCGGCCGTAGTACAGGGTCCGAGGAATGCCGGACATCTGGCGATCGAAGTCGGCGAGAAAGTATTCTGCAAGTTTTGCGCTCAGCCCAACTCCGGTCGGGAGGCCGCGGTCCGTGCCGAGAATCGCGTGGGTCTCCTGTAAGAGTGCTTCGACGAGGCCGCGAAATGTCGGGGAGAGGAAGTCTTGGGCCAGGCGTCTTCTGAGCATTCTATGGTCAATGTTTTCGTAGAACCGTTCGAAGTCGGTGCGAATGACCAGCTTCGGTATATTTGAATCGAGTACCCGGGTGACGTTCGCGATAATACTTTGGCGCGCAGTCGGGCGATGTGCGGTGATGTCGCCGACGGCACGTTGGAGCACTTGCTCGGCGAAAAATGCTCCTGGGGTTCGAGCTATAGCAAACGTACGACGTCCGTTCACCGGTGCGGTCTCGCGTAGACCCCAGGAGAATTTGCGCTCTTCAACAGCGGTGATTAGGGCGTCGCTCGTGTCGGCGAGCGCCGCGTCACGAGCTTCTTCCGCGGACTTCGAAGCGGTTTCGGCTCTTCGCGCAAGAACCGTCTCTGCGTCCCCAATCAGAGGCAGGCGCGACGCCGCTCGAAGCTCTCGGCGCGCATCGCGGCGGTTAAGAAACGCCTCTTTCACGTCAGGAAATAGCTCGAGCAGGCGATCGTCGCCCTTCCGAGTTTGGAGGTCCCAGATGCGCTTGAGGTTGCTGGTAGAGAAAGACTGTTCCATAGGAGCGTGCGTTGTAGATCTTCCGGGTGGTCGACATCGTTGGCAGGTGAGCGCACATGCGGAGCTCCTCGAGCCTTCCTCAGGCCAGCCTAGGGGACTGCTGCTCCCGGGGGCGCCTCGAAGCGGTCACCGGCAAGGAGGTGCACTAGGCACGTGGCCGAGGTCTTGGTGGCCACAGTCCCCGCCTGAACCGGGCTGTTTGATGACTGACGTGGTCAGTGGTGTGTCACAAGCTGCTTTACAAGGGGCTCGCTAATGGTCCGAGGGGATGCGGTGTGTCATCCCCGGGCTGACGGTGCTGGTAGAGATGTTTGACCACGACGTGCAACGGACGTTTCGGAAGCGCCGCAAGCAGGCGGCATACTGCCCGGCTCGGTGCTACTAGCTACTCGAAGGCATGTACGAGGGGCTCCTTGGAGAGCACGCCGTGCCGCTAGCCGACCTCGAACTCGCCACAGTGCTGTTCGCGTTGTATCTCCATGTTGATCCTCGGGAGGCAGCGGATCAGGCTGGAGCCTTCGTCGCGTCGGAGCGAGGGCGGCTGGAGTCACTCCTGGCCGAACAGCCTCCTACGCGCCAGTACCACCTGGACAGTAGGGACTGGCTTGTCAACCCGCCGGAGGTGTTGGCAGTCCTCGAAGGCGCAGTCACTGCACCGTACGCTCTCGCTGACGTCATGCGCGACACCGAGGACGAGGGAAATGTCCGGTACACCTGTGCTGCCTACGGCGTGACCCTCTTGGAGTGGGGCAAGGCCGAGGGCCGTTGGAACAGATCTCCGTAACCCGGGGAACGCTAGACGTTATTGGGACGATCCGCGGCACCACTGGCGTCCGCGAATAGGGGGACACCTCTTTCGACTTAGCGGCGTCAAGGCAGCCACACGACGACGAAGTGTTTCGCGACTTCCTGCTCCGTTTCGGCGAGGTGCTGCCGCAGGAGGCGGCTGCGTCGAAGCACTGACGGAACCGACCCGGTCAGCCGCTCGTCACCACGAACTCGGCGCGTAGTCCTTCAGGAAGACGCCGAACACGTCCTCGCCCGCTTCACCCCGGACGATCGGGTCGTAGACACGGGCTGCCCCGTCGACCAGGTCGAGCGGCGCGTGGAAGCCCTCTTCGGCGAGCCGGACCTTCGTGGGGTGCGGCCGCTCGTCGGTGATCCAGCCGGTGTCGACGCTCGTCATCAGGATGTTGTCGGTCTCGAACATCTCCTGCGCGCTCGTGCGGGTGAGCATGTTCACGGCGGCCTTCGCCATGTTCGTGTGCGGGTGACCCGGCCCCTTGTAGGCGCGGCCGAACACCCCTTCCATGGCGCTGACGTTCACCACGTAGGTGCGGCGTCCCGTGCTGGCGGCCATCGCGGGGCGGAGCTTCGAGATCAGGATGAACGGCGCCGTGGTGTTGGCCAGCTGGACCTCGAGCATCTCGAGCGGGTCGACCTCGTCGACCTGCTGGGTCCACGAGTTCTCGTCGTGCAGGTCGGGGACCAGGCCACCGGCGTCGATCGCGGTGCCCAGGGCGAGCCGCTCGAGCGAGCTCGAGCCCGGGGCCATGGCCTGTTCGGTCAGCTCGTCGGCACGGGCTGCGGCGGCCGCGAGGATCGGGTGCGCGGCAACTGAACGGGCGAGCGCCAGCGGGTGCTGGTCGTTCGTGTGCCCGAAGGTCACGAGTTCGGGCAGCGGTCCGTCGGGCAGCGGCGCGAGTTCCGCGTCGACGAGCGGCTGGTAGGCGCCGGTCGACCGGCGCACGGTCTGCGTGGCGTTGTTGATCAGGATGTCGAGGGGGCCGGAGGCGGCCACGTCCTCGGCGAGCCCGATCACTTGGGCGGGGTCGCGCAGGTCGATGCCGACGACCTTCAGGCGGTCCATCCAGTCGGCGGAGTCGGGCAGGCTCGCGAACCGGCGCACCGCGTCGCGGGGGAACCGCGTGGTGATGGTGGTGTGGGCCCCGTCGCGCAGGAGCCGGAGCGCGATGTACATGCCGATCTTCGCGCGGCCACCGGTGAGCAGCGCCCGCTTGCCGGTCAGGTCCGTCCGGGCGTCGCGCTTCGCGTGGCTCATGCGGGCGCACGCCGGGCAGAGCTGGTGGTAGAACGCGTCGACGACCGTGTAGTGCTGCTTGCACATGTAGCAGGGGCGCGACTTCAGCAGCGTGCCCGCGGTGGTCGACGCGGTCGAGGCGCTGATCGGGACGCCGCGGGTCTCGTCGTCGATCCGGTCGGCGGCCCCGGTGGCGGTGGCGGCGATCACCCGGCGGTCGGCCTCGGCGATGACGCCGCGCTTCTCGAGCCGGTGCGCACGCTTGACGGCCTTGAACATCTTCGCGGTGGCCTGGCGCACCCGGATGAAGTCCGGGTGCGTCTCGTCGATCGACGGCAGCTGCTCGAGCACCCGGAGCGCGACGGTCAGGTCGTCGGGGTCGATGCCGCTGGGTTCGGGGTGCTCGGAGCTCACACGCGATCCTACGTCGGGAGGCAGCGTCGATCAGACGAGCTGCCGCTCCATGCACACGCTCGTCGGGTCGTCGACGTACGGGCCGAACCGGGGGATGTCCGCGTACCCAGCCTTCCGGTAGAGCGCGATGGCCGCGGCCTGCGGCAGGCCGGTCTCGAGCCGGACGGTCCCGATGCCGACCGCGCGGGCACGGTCGTGCAGGGCGTCGAGCAGCCGCGTCCCCACGCCGAGCCCACGCGCGGCGTCGCTCACGAACATGCGCTTGACCTCGCCGGTGCCGTCGCCGGCGTCGACGAGCGCCACCGTGCCGAGGGCGGTGCCGTCCTCACGCGCCACCAGGAACGCGACGTCGGGCTGGTCCAGGTCGTCGACGTCCAGGGCGTGGTAGTTCTCGGCCGGGTAGAGGCTCAGTCCGTAGTCGTCGCCCTGCTGCAGCAGGTGCAGGACGTCGTCCTGCCGGGGGCTCTCGATCCGCACGGTCAGCACCGTCACACAGTAGCGAGGACGACGAGAACAGTGAGCAGACGAGGCACCCGGCCCACGGCGATCAGGCCAGGAGTCCCTCGCTGACCTCCCACAGCCGGCGCGCGTCGCCGGCGTCGAGCATGGCCGAGTTCGCGTTCGACGGGATGCGGTCCGCGGTGAGGGGCAGGACCCGGTCGTCGATCACGGCGACGTCGCTGTCCTTCAGGTAGACCCCGCCGACGCCGTCGAGCAGCAGGCTCGCGGCACCGAACACGAGCGTGGCTGCGCCCTGCTCGACGGTCTTCTTGCCGACCTCGGGGTCGATGACGGTCACCCCGTGGTCGTCGACCAGTCCCTGCTCCCGGTACGAAGCGATCTGCGAGGCGTCGTGCGGGCCGGGTCCGATGATGACGCCCGGGTGCGCGGCGAAGGCACGGATGCCTTGGCCGGCGTACCGGCGGTCGAGCTCCACCGTGAACAGGACGTTGGCGCGCTTCGACTGCCCGTACGCGGTGACCGGGTCGTACCCGTGGGTGAACGTCAGGTCGTCCCACCGGATCTGCCCGAACCGCGCCGCACCGGAGGTGACGGTCAGGACCCGCGCACCACGGGCCTCCAGGAGGGCGGGGAGGAGCGCCCGCGTGAGCTGGAAGTGCCCGAGGTGCGTCGTCGAGAACGCCAGTTCGTTGCCGCGGCCGTCGAGCCGGCGGTCCGGGGTGAAGAGCATCGCAGCACTGTTCACGAGCATGTGCAGCGGGCGGCTGGAGGCCGACCAGCGCGCGGCGAAGGCGTCGACCGACGACGGGTCGGTGAGGTCGAGGGCCTCGACGCGGATGCCCGGGATGTGGGCGACTGCTGCGGATGCCCGGTCGACGTCACGGGAGGCGACGGTGACGTCGGCGCCGGCCGCCGCGAGGGCGCGGCTGGTCTCGCGGCCGAGGCGGCTGTGGCCGCCGGTCACGACGACGTTCCGGCCGGTCAGGTCGACGCCGTGCAGGACGTCGGCGGCGGTGGACGCGGCGGTGAAGCCGCTGGGCAGGGGGTGCTGGTCGGTGATCACGAGTGGTGCTCCTTCGATTCGATGTGGCCGGCGGCGGTGGCAGGGCCGACGGCGTCGGCGATCGCCGACCACGCGTCGGGGTCGAGGCCGAGCGCGGTCCGGAGGAACGCCGTCGTGGTCTGGCGGACGAGGTCCACACGCTCGGGGCTCTCGTCGGTGGTGGCGGTCGACTCGTAGTCCTGGATCCCGCCGAGCAGGTGCTCGCCGCCGTGGAGTGTCACCAGGTGCCGCGCGCCGGGGCTCAGGTGGTAGACGTCGGTGAACCAGTCCGGGCCTCGCGTCGAGAGCTGGGACTGGTCGTGGTCGCCGGCGACGACGAGTGACGGGGTGTGCAGCTGGCTGAAGTCGGGGCTCATGAACGCGAAGTGCTCCTGCGCGAACGGCACGAGGTCGCCGCGCGCGATCCCGGTGGTGGACAGCAGGACCCCGGCGCGCACGCGGTGGTCGGTGCGGTCCTCGCCCGGCTGTCCGTCGGCGTCCAGGACGCGGGCCCCGAGCAGCATGCCCACGGACTGTCCGCCCCACGAGTGTCCGACCGCGGCGAGGCGTGCGGTGTCGACGCGCCCGCTCAGGCCGGGGACCGCGTCGATGATCTGGTCGAGGTCGTCGAGCACGCGCTCGAGGTCGTCGACCCGCGTCCGCCAGATGGTCGGGTAGCGCGGGTCGTCGAGCGTCAGCCCGTAGGACTTCGCGTCGAGGAACGTCGGTTGGACGACGACGAAGCCGTTCGCGGTCCAGTGGTCGACCAGGGGGTCGCCGCCGGTCATGGACTGGCCGAAGCCGTGGGCGAAGACGATGACGGGCAGGTCCGTGCCGGTCGTCGGTGCCGTGATCCGGACCTCGAGGTCCTGACCGCGCGAGGGTGCGGGGAGTGTGACGGGGCGCACGCTGATGACCTGTGGTCGGGGTGCTGTGGGTGCCATGGGGGCCTTTCCGGGATGCGGTGTTGCCCGCGGACGGAGCGACTGTCGTCCGAAACGGAGCGACGTTCCGGAACGATACGGAACAGCGATCCGGATTGCAAGGGGAAGCGGAGCACTGTTCCGCATCGCGTCGGTGTCGTGCGATGATCGAGGCATGAGCACCCCGTCGACCGACCCCGCGCCGCGTCGCCGTCGCGACGTGGAGCGCAACGAGCGCACGATCCTCGACGCCGCTGCCGGGGTCTTCGCCGCCTCGGGCGTCGGCGCACCGGTGCGCGAGGTCGCCACCGCCGCGGGGGTCGGGGTGGGCACGCTCTACCGGCACTTCCCGACCCGTTCGGACCTGGTCGTCGCCGTCTACCGGCACCAGATCGAGGCCCTGGTCGACGCGGGGCCCGCGCTGCTCGGCTCGGAGCCGACGCCGTTCGCCGCCCTGCTGCGCTGGGTGCACCAGTTCGTCGACTTCCTCGGCACCAAGAACGGTCTGGCGCGCGTCTGGGAGGGCGACGCCGACGGCTTCACGGCGCTGCACACCCTGTTCGTCGACGAGCTCGTGCCCGTGCTCGGCCGACTGCTCGACGCCGCGCGGGCGTCCGGCGAGGTGGCCGCGCCGACCCCGCCGTACCAGCTGCTCCGGGCCGTCGGTGACCTGGTGGCGTGGAGTCCCCAGGACCCCGACTACGACGTCCGGACGATCGTGACCCTCCTGGTCACCGGGCTGCGGCAGGCGCAGCCGACGGTGACCGACAGCGCGTAGCCGGCCACGTGCACCGGTCGCGACCGGCACCGGACTGGAGGCGCGGTGCGGGCCCGTCACGGGCCTCCCGTCCGGCATCGTGACCGTCTCGGGCCGTACCAGCGCCGTCGGAGCGCCCCGCTCAGCGTCGGCCCGGCTCCGCGGGGTCGTGCTCGGTGTCCTCGTGCTCCGGCAGCACGTCGACGTCGGTGACCGTGTACCCGAGGGGCACCTGGCCCAGCGCGAGCAGGAGCGCCGTCCGCCGGTCGTCGTGCTCGGTCTCGATCACCCGCCGCTCGGTCGGCACGACGACGAGCCGGACCCGGTGCGTCACGGGTGCCCCCAAGCTGCGGTGCCGCGCAGGCGTCGCCCGGTGCGCTGACCACGTCGCCGACGCAGCAGCAGGTGCCGCACCGCGAGCAGGTGCGGGAACTCGACGAGCATCCCGACCACGATCGCCGTGGTGACCAGGGGCTGGTGGGGGAGCGCGGCGCTCGTCAGCCCGATCATCAGGGGCGCGTTGCGGGCCGCCGTCGTCATCGCGAGCAGTGCTGTCCTCGGGTACGACAGGGCGGCGAGGCGTGACGCGGACTCGGCGGCGACGTACATGACGGCGAAGAACACCACTGCGCACCCCAGCACGGCGACGAACACCGGCAGGTTCGCCAGCAGCAGCCGGATGTGCGAGGCGAAGAGGCCGGCGACCATCGCCCCGACGATCCACGGGATCGCCCGGCCGGGCAGCGCCGCGGCGCGGGCTCGAGTGCCGGTCGGCAGCAGTGCGATGCCGAGGCGGATCGCCACGGCGATCGCGACGGGCAGGACGAACCACTGCAGCAGGGTGCCGACGGTTCCCACGGCATCGATGCCGGCGTTGCCGCCGAGGACCGTGATCCACACCGGGAACAGGAGCAGCTGGGTGACCATGTTGATCGGCAGCAGGGTCGCGCCCACGGCGGTGTCACCGTCGCTCAGGCGGGTGAACGCCAGGAACCAGTCGGTGCAGGGCGCCAGGAAGTACAGCATCACGCCGAGTTGGACGGCCGGGTGGCCGGGCAGGGCCACGCGGGTCAGCAGGAAGGCGACGAGCGGGGCGAGCAGGAAGTTCATGCTCCAGGCGATGCCGATGACCTTCCACGCGCCCGGTGTCCGGGGCAGGCGGTGGAGCGGGACGTCGACGAACAGGGCGACGACCAGGGTGATCACCAGCAGGTCCACCACGGAGCCCATGGCGTCACCGCTCGACGGCGAGACGCCGCCGATCACCGACCCGAGCAGGATGGCACCGCCGACGATCGCGGGGGTGGCCCAGAGTCGTGCACCGGCGGGGCGGGCGGGCCGCTGTGCCGGCATCAGCACGCGCATTCGACACCGCAGCAGCTCAGGTCGTCGGTGAGCATCCCGGCGTCGTCCCACTCCTGCAGCGCACCGCAGTCACGTCCGGCCCGTTCGCCGATGACGCGGGCGACGTGGGCGAACCGCTGCCGGAACTTGTACACGAAGCAGAACTGCAGCCCACCGTGCCGGAGCGCTGTGCCGGCCAGGAAGAGCCCGGGCGTGGTGGTCGACTCGTCGTCCTCGGTGAGCAGCGGCCACCCGTCCGCGCGGGTGTCGAACAGGCTCGCGGCCGGCCCGAGCCCCGGGCCGTACCCGGTGGCGAGGATCGGTGGTGCGTCCGCCACCAGGGCGCTTCGTCCGGCGACCCCGACGGAGAAACCGTCGCCGGACCGCTTGATGCCGGTGACCTGGCCGTCGTCGACCAGGGTGAGGCGTCCGCTGGCCCGCGCGACGGCGAGCCGCTGGCGGGTCCGCGGGGCGAGTCGGAACGACGGGTCCGATCCGCTGCCGGCGTCCCAGGGGTGGGACGGGTCGACGACCGTCACCGTCGCCCCCTGTTCGACGTGGTGGCACGCCAGGTCGATGCCGGACTCGAACCCGCCCACGACCACCACGTGCCCGGGCCGTGCCACCCAGGCTGTCTCGGCGGAGGCGTGCACCCCGAGCGACGTACCGGCGCAGCGGGGCAGGGTCGGGTCCGAGAACTCGCCGCCGGCCCAGACCACGTTCCGGGCGACGACGGGGCCGCGGCTGGTGGCCACGCGGAAGCCGTCGTCGTCCGGCTCGATGTGCTCGACCTCGGTGTCCGGCAGGGTCGGCAGGTGGAAGGCGGCGACGACGCCACGCAGGTACCGGGCGTACTCCGGCCCCGACGGGTAGTCCGTCGCCAGGCTGTAGGCGGGTGAGGTGCGCGGGTGGACCGCGTTGAGGTCGGTGGCCCCGAACCCGTTGCCGGTGAAGGACGGTGTCAGGAACCGCTGGTGCTCCGGCCATCGCTGGAACGTGTCCCCGACGACGCCGCGGTCGACGACGCCGAACAGCAGGCCGTCGACGGCGTGGAGCGCCAGGCCGGTGCCGATGCCGGCCGGTCCGGCTCCGACCACGAGGGCATCGAGGGTCTCGGTGGGGTGTGGTGCTGGCATGGGGTCGGTCTTCCCAGCAGCTGTGGCTGCGTCGGTGGAACGGCCACCGTGCTGTGACCGATGCGCACCATCTTAGTGAGAACCGTTATCAACATGCCATCGTGGCATCAGCCGACCGGCGACGAGTACAGCACCGCCAGGGTCGCCACCAGCCCGACGACCACGATGCCGAGGTCGAGGACGGCCAGGGTGACGAGTCGGGCCCGTTTCGGCCGGACGGCGGCTCGCACCACGACCATCGTCACGAACAACAGGGCCACGAGCACCAGGGCGGGCCAGCCGATCGCCGGCGCCCGGATCGCCATGAGCACCATCACGGCGGCGACGATCACGGCCGTGACGGCGCCCCACACGAGCCAGTTCGAGCCCGAGGCCGTGCGGAGTGCGGGCTGGTCGCCGACGCGGGTGGGATCGGGGCGGCGGGGCTGTTCGTCGGACACGAGCCGGACGGTACGCGGCGGACCCTGCCCGTGCCCGCAGCCGCTCGGACACGAGAGGATGGGGTGTGCACACCGCCGCGACCATCCTCGACGCCGTCGTCGCCCACGTCGACGCGACGGGGTTCGCCGCACACGGCATCCACGTGCGCACGCGGACCGGGGCGACGGACACCGACGACGTCGCCGAGCACCGCTGGACCCCCGACGTCCGACGCGAGGTCCACTCCGTCGCCAAGGGCGTCTGCGTCCTGGCCGCCGGCATCGCCGCCGACGACGGCCTGGTCGACGTCGACGAACCGATCGCCGGGTACCTGACCGGCACCGGCCTCGCCCTCGGCGACGGCGTCGACCGGGTCACCCTCCGCCACCTGCTCACCATGACCAGCGGGATCGACATGCCCTGGTCGGCGACCGAGCTGACGGACTGGCCGGACCTGGCGGCCGAGTTCCTGCGGCGACCGTCCCGCGGCCGGGTGTTCCAGTACGCGAACGCCAGCACCTACACGGCGATGCGCGTGCTCGAGACCCGGGTCGGCGACGTCGGTGCGTTCGTCTCCGAGCGGCTGTTCGCGCCGCTCGGCATCCAGGACGTCGATTGGCAACGCTGCCCGAACGGGTTCGTCGCCGGCGGTGAGGGGCTGGCGCTCCGCACCGAGGAACTCGCCCGCATCGGACACCTGATCCGCGACGGCGGGATCATCGACGGACAGCCGATCGTCAGCGCGCGGTGGTGCGACGCGATGCACACCGACTGGGTCGAGCGCGAGGGCACCGGCCCCGGCTACGAGCGGTACGCCATGGCCGGGTGGGGTGGCCCCGGGCGGCTCTGGCGGCTGCACGGTGCGTACGGCCAGATGCTCCTGTTCGACCAGACCGAGGGCGACACCGGCACCGACACCGACACCGGCACCGTCGTCACCGTCACTGCCGACGACCACCCCGGCGCCGACGCGCTCGCCGCCTTCGTCGCCGACGAGCTGTCCCGGCAGGTCCCCCGCTGCTAGCGGTTCCGACGACCCGACCTGCACGTCCGAGCGCGCCCGGCGTGGGAGGATCGGTCAGTGCAGCAGCAACCCGTCGCGATCATCATCGCGGCCATGAGCGAAGAGGTCTCGGCCTTCGCCGACCTCTTCGGCGGTGTCCCCGTGCTCGACGGCCCCGTCGGTGGCCACGACCCGCACCAGCTGCTCGACATCGGCGGCGCCACGGTCGTCGTGCGCCGCAGCGGCATCGGCTTCACGAACGCCACGGCCGCGGTCGCCCACGGCTTCCACGACTTCGGCCCGGGCATCCCGGTCATCAGCGTCGGGACCGCCGGCGGGCTCATGCACGGTGTCGCCATCGGTGACGTCCTGGTCGGCGACCGGTACGTCAACCTCAACGCCGACGCCACGGCGTTCGGCTACGCCCTGGGCCAGGTCCCCGGCATGCCGACCGGCTACGCGCCGGACGCCCGGCTCGTCGAGCTCGCGATGGGGGCCGACATCGCGTGGCCACTGCGGTCGGCGACGATCGGGTCCAGCGAGGTCTTCGTCACCGAGGGCCGCGCCCGCACCCTCCGTGTCGCCTTCCCCGAGGTGGCCGCGGTCGACATGGAGTCGGCGGCGATCGCGCAGTTCGCCCACGTCCACGACATGCCGTTCGTGTCGGTCCGGTGCATCAGTGACCTCTGCGCGCCGGACGGTGCCGAGTTCCGTGAGCACCTGGACGACGCCGCGGCGCGCGCAGCGCGCGTGGTCCACGACCTGGTGCTCGGCCTGCGTTCCTGAGTCGGCCCGGGCACCGGTCTGGAGGCGCGACTCGCCCCCGCCGGTCTGCCGGCGGTGATCCGGGCCTCCCGTCCGTCCCCGTGGGTCGCGTGAGCCGCGTTCCGCGGCCATCCCGCGGGCGGAACTGCGTTCGACGGACGTTCCGGGACGGATCGCGAACCCGGGTGGAAACCGCTCGTTAGCCTCCATCTCGGGGGGCCGAGGAACCACGGTTAATCACACAGGGAGATCAGCCATGAGCGCCTACACGAGCGACGAGAGCGTCGAACCAGCACGCATCACCACCTTCAAGCGCGTCCGCAAGCAGTGGCGTCGGACGGGTGAGGTCGGCTACACGCACAGCGGCAGCGACTTCTTACGCGACGACGCGCCGGAAGCGGTCCAGCGGTAACCAGCGGCAGCGACGAAGTGCCCGTCAGGAGCGATCCTGGCGGGCACTTCTGCGTCAGCGACCGAGCTGGTCCCGCAGGTACGGCGCGGTCCGGCTGGTGGTCGAAGCGGCGACCTCGGCTGGCGTGCCGGAGGCGACCACCTGGCCACCCTCGACACCGCCGGACGGGCCCATGTCGATGACGTGGTCGGCACTCGCGACGACGTCCATCGCGTGCTCCACCACGACGACGGTGTTGCCCGCGTCGGTCAGACGGGCGAGCTGGGCGGTCAGCAGCTCGACGTCGGCCGGGTGCAGACCGGTGGTGGGCTCGTCGAGCAGGTACAGGGTGTGCCCGGTCCGCGCGCGCTGCAGTTCGGTCGCGAGCTTGATGCGCTGCGCCTCGCCGCCGGACAGCTCCGGGGCGGGCTGACCGAGGCGCAGGTAGCCGAGCCCGACCTCGCGCAGGGTCTCGAGTCCGCGCCCGGCTGCGGGCAGCGGCGCCAGGAACGGCGCCGCTTCGTCGACGGTCATGCCGAGGACGTCGGCGATGGACGCCCCGTTCCACCGGACCTCGAGCGTCTCGGCGGTGTACCGGGAGCCGTGGCACTCGGGGCACGGGGCCCAGCTGCCGGGCAGGAAGAGCAGTTCGACGGACACCGACCCTTCGCCCTGGCAGACCTCGCACCGGCCGCCGGCGACGTTGAACGAGAACCGTCCGGCGCCCCAGCCGCGGGCCTTGGCCTCGTCGGTCTGGGCGAAGGCGGCTCGGACCGCGTCGAACAGGCCCGTGTAGGTGGCAAGGTTCGAGCGGGGCGTGCGGCCGATCGGCTTCTGGTCGACCTGCACGACCCGGTCGATGATCGGGTGCGACGTCGCGGCGCCGGGCAGGACACCACCCACGAGCGACGACTTGCCCGAGCCACTCACCCCGGTGACCGCGGTCAGGACACCGAGCGGCAGGTCGACGTCGAGCCCCCGCAGGTTGTGCAGGGTGAGGTCACGGAGCTCGAGCGTGCCGATCGGGGCGCGGACGGCGCGGTCGACGGTCGGCTGCCGGGGTTCCAGGAAGCGCCGGGTGACCGAGGCCTCGACCTCGGCCAGGCCGGCGACCGGTCCGCTGTACAGGACCGTGCCACCGCCGCTGCCCGCCCGGGGGCCGACGTCGACGATCCAGTCGGCTCGGCGCACGATGCTCATGTCGTGCTCGACGACGAAGACACTGTTGCCGCCGGCGCGCAGGTCGTCGAGGACGTCGACGAGCGACTCGGCGTCGGCGGGGTGCAGTCCGGCACTCGGTTCGTCGAGCACGTAGACGACGCCGAACAGGCCGGAGCGCAGCTGCGTCGCGATCCGCAGTCGCTGGCTCTCACCGGGGGAGAGCGTCGGCGTGGCGCGGTCGAGCGCGAGGTAGCCGAGCCCCAGGCCGACCAGGACGTCGACGCGGGTGAGCAGGTCGCGGGAGATCGCCACGGCGACCTCGGTGTGCTCGCCGGACGACGCCCGTGACGTCGCCGCTGCCGCGTCGGTGATGCTGGCGATCGGGCGCAGGACGTCAGCCAGGCCGGTCAGCGGCAGGGCGTTCAGCTCGGCGATCGAGTGGCCGCCGATCGTGACCGCGAGGGCCGCACGGGTCAGACCCGTTCCGCCGCACAGCCCGCACGGGCCGGACTCGACGAACTGCAGCACCTTCTTGCGCTGCGTCTCGCTCTGCGAGTCGGCGAGGGTGTGCAGCACGAACTGGCGGGCGCTCCAGAACCGGCCCTTGTAGGGCTTCGCCACGCGGTCGCGCTTCGGTTGCACCTGCACGACGGGCTGTTCCTCGGTGAAGAGCAGCCAGTCACGGTCCTCGCGTGACAGCTCACGCCACGGGCGCTCGATGTCGTAGCCGAGCACCGCGGTGACGTCCCGCAGGTTCTTGCCCTGCCACGCACCGGGCCACGCGGTGATCGCACCGTCGCGGATGCTCAACGACGGATCGTGCACGGCCGAGGCCTCGGTGACCTCGTGCGCGGTCCCGATGCCGTGGCACCGGGGGCAGGCTCCGGCGACGGTGTTCGGTGAGAAGGAGTCCGACTCGAGCCGGTCCGCGCCGGACGGGTAGGTACCGGCGCGCGAGTAGAGCATGCGCATCGAGTTCGACAGCGTGGTCATGGTGCCCACGGTGGAGCGGGAGCTCGGGGCGCCGCGACGCTGCTGCAGGGCGACGGCGGGCGGGAGTCCGGTGATCGAGTCGACGTGCGGGGTCGAGCCCTGCGCGATCAGGCGCCGTGCGTACGGGGCCACGGACTCCAGGAACCTGCGCTGGGCCTCGGCGAAGACGGTGCCGAAGGCGAGCGAGGACTTGCCGGACCCGGAGACGCCGGTGAACGCGACGATCCGGTCGCGGGGGATGTCCACGTCGACGTCGCGCAGGTTGTTCTCGCGGGCACCACGGACGCGGATGAAGTCGTCCGGCCCGGGTCGGTCGTCGGTCTTGGTCGAGCGAGGAGCGGGCATTCGCTCGATCGTAGGCTCGGCCACTGGGAGAAGCAGTGCCGCCGGCGGAACCGGGAACGACGAAGAGCCGCTCCGCCCTGATCGGCGGAGCGACTCTCCGTGTCGTGCGTGGTGCTGGTGGTGCGGGGTGTTACTTGATCTGTGCGGTGATGGTGGCGGTGCCGACGAGGAGGCCGCGCTTGACGGCGTCGGTGCCGAAGGTCTTGTTCAGCAGGCCGGCGGCGTCTTCGCTGATGTGGACGGTGGTGCCGGTCAGGATGGCGTTGTCGCCCTCGAGCTGGAGGGGCTTGAGGGAGCCGCCGTGCAGCTCGAACAGGAACGCGTTGTTGACAGCGACCTTGCCGTTGACCAGGACGTCGCCGTAGAGCTTGGACGAGCCGGGGTTCACGACGAAGTTCTCGAGGGTGACGGTGGTGTCGCCGCCCTTGAGGGTCAGGCCGGAGTCGTCGTGGTTGAGCAGGCCCTGGACGTAGGGGCGGTAGTTGCCGTCGGGGGACCAGTAGGTGACCGATCCGGCGGTGATCGGGAACGACACGGATCCGTCGGCGAGCTTGGCGGTGCCGGAGACGCCGGGGGTGAGCTTGAGGGAGGTGAGGGCGTCGGTGAAGCCGGAGTCGAGCTTCACGGCGGTGGAGCCACCGAGGACCTCGGGCACCGAAGCGACCGGTGCGGGGATCTTCGACGACGACGAGGACACCGTGTGGATGGCGGGGGTCGCGGCCTGGGCGGAGGAGATGCCGAACGCGGCACCGCCCAGCACGAGGGCGCCAGTGGTGGCGAGGGTGATGGAGGTCTTGAGGCTCTTACGCATCGTGATCAGTCCTTTGCTGTTGTCGCGCTCGGCGCGGCTGCTGTGTGCGCGCCGAACACACCCTGGTGCAGGGTGGAGAACCAGCGGTGTGCGGCTGGTGAGCGCTCCGGGTGGTTCCCGGTCGTTGCAGGTGATTCGGCACCCTCTGGCGAAGGGTTTGGACGGATCTGACGTCGTTACCGCTCTGTGACCTTTCGGCTGCTGCGGGTCAGGACGCCTTACCGGACGGGAGGCGCGGTGCCAGGCCGCCACGGGCCTCCCGTCCGTCGCGCAGCCGCGTCAGTGCTGCCCGCCGCGCAGGCGGCCGATGCCGAGCACGATGCCGACGACGACCATGCCGAGCACGAGGCCGGCCACGGCCGACACGGCCGTGTCGGCGATCCAGACGACGACAGGGCCGGCGGCCTCGAGCGCGTGCTCGATCACGTGCAGCAGGTCGTACGGTCCGTGCCAGATCGTCTCGGCCAGGTTCGCGATGACCAGGTGTCCGCCGACCCAGAGCATCGCGACGGTGCCGATGACGCTGATGACCCGGAAGACCATCGGCATCGCGCGGACGATCCTGGCACCGATCCGGCGGGTGCGGCGGACCGAGTTCTTCATCATCTGCAGGCCGATGTCGTCGACCTTGACGAGCAGCGCCACGGCGCCGTAGACGACCGCCGTCATGACCAGGCCGATCACGATCAGGGCGCCGAGCGTCGGCCAGAGCCCCAGGTCGGGGTCGAGGCCTGCCAGCGCGATGAGCATGATCTCGGTGCTCAGGATGAGGTCGGTGCGGATGGCGCCGAAGACGAGCTTCGGTTCGGTGACGGCCTCGTCGGACCCGCCCTCGTGGTGGACACCGAACCACTCGGTCACCTTCTCGGCACCTTCGAAGCACAGGTAGGTGCCGCCGAGCAGCAGCAGCCAGGGCAGCACCCCGGGGGCGAACGCCGTCAGCAGCAGGGCCAGCGGGATGATGATGACGAACTTGTTGAACAGGCTGCCGAGGGCGATGCGCCCGACGACCGGCAGTTCGCGGGCGGGCTCCAGGCCCTGCACGTACTGGGGTGTGACGGCGGCGTCGTCGATGACGACCCCCGCGGTCTTCGCGCTGGCCTTGAGGGCTGCGGAGAGGATGTCGTCCACCACGGCGAGCAATCCGACTGACAATGCGTTCTCCACTCGTCTGACCTGTGACCGTGCACAGCGTAGTGGCCGCGGAGCATCCTGAACGCCAGCCGCGGGGCGTCCGTAGGCTCGCGACATGGCTGACTTC
The DNA here is from genome assembly GCF_047226435.1 of Curtobacterium poinsettiae. NCBI lineage: Bacteria > Bacillati > Actinomycetota > Actinomycetes > Micrococcales > Microbacteriaceae > Curtobacterium > Curtobacterium poinsettiae. The sequence goes on from NZ_CP178434.1 coordinate 708,649, forward strand.
ACCGCATCCCAGGCCGCCGTCGTCCGGATCGAGCGTTCCGAGCAGGGCCGCTGGGACCTCTCCGTGATCAGCGACGCCGGTGTCGCGATGGGCCACGGCGTCTACTTGTTCGACGCAGCGCACGACGACGCCGAGGACGAGCGGGCCGCGGCACTCGACTTCGTACGCGAGTACGGCTTCCGGTTCGAGCCGGACGCCGTGCAGGCCGATGGCCCCGACGCCTTCTGGGCGCCGCTGCTGCCGTCCGACCAGCAGTAGGCGCTGCTGCGCGCGGGACTCAGCGCGGGACTCAGCGCGCCGAGTCCTCGAACCCGATCAGCCAGGCGACCCCGAAGGCGTCACGGACGGTGCCGTCCCAGTCGCCCCACGGTCGCTGCTGCAGTGGGTCGACGACCGTGCCGCCCTCGGCGAGCTGGTCGAACCACCGGCGCAGGACGTCCGGTTCCGCGGCGCCGAGCAGTGAGAAGAGCAGCCCCGTCGCCGAGAACGGGGTGTCGCCCTCGCCCTCGCCCTCGCTCGCGTCCGCGGCGAACAGCTGCAGCTCGCCGGTGAGCTGGCCGTGCGCGACGGCGTCGGCCGGGCCGTCCGTGCGGGAGAAGTCGGCGTAGGTCGCGATCTGCACCTGGCCACCGAACACCCGCTGCCAGTGCTCGAGGGCCTGCCTGGCGGTGCCGGCGAACTGGAAGTACGGCGCGGGTCCCGTTGTGTGCATGCCCGGCAAGGTACTCCGGAGTGCGGACTGGGGAAACCCCAGGGCTCGTCAGCCGAGCAGTGCGAGTGCGCGACGGCTGGGAGACGCCGTCGTCACGTCGAGACGCCTCCGGAAACGGTGGTGTCTCGAGGACTTCCCGGCGTCGGGCGGACACGACGGCGTGTTCGCACCCGGCCACGGTGCGGACGGGAGGCCCGTGGGGACGCCGCCACGGGCCTCCCGTCCGGCACCGGGGCACGCGCACGGCGCGACGTTCCTTCCCATTGCGCCTGCGCTGGAAAGCGGAAACGGGCGTACCTGGCGGGAAGTTCCTGCCAGGTACGCCCGATTCGACCAGGTACGCCCTGCGCCCCCGCCTCAGGACGCGAGCGCGGCCATCTCGCGCACGACCGCACGGAGCCGGTCGGCGAGCTCCTCGTTGCTCCGCACGGTCTCGCGGTGCGCGACCTCGCTGAGTGCCGACATCACCAGGGTCACGGCGGTGCGGGCGGTCTGGGCGTCCGTGCGGGTGCCGACGACGCTGAGCAGGGACTGGCGCGACTCGGCCATCCACTGCATCACCATCGACGACATCTCCGGCCGGAGCACGAGCAGCTCCTTCATGCGCCTGCGGTCCTGCGAGAGCGGCACGGTCGCGGCGACCAGGGTGCACAGGTCGGCGACCAGGGCCCCGTCGGCCTCGGCGAACCAGGCCGCTGCGCGCTCCGGCACCTCGACCGAGTCGAGCCCGAGTGCCGCGTGCGCCTTCGACGAGAAGTAGTTGAAGAAGGTGCGGGGCGAGACGTCGGCGTCGGCGCAGATCTGCTCGACCGTCACGCCGTCGAGCCCGTGCGCGGACACGAGCGTCAGCGCCGCGTCGTGCAGCGCCTGCCGGGTCTGCTGCTTCTTCCGTTCACGCAGCGTGCACGGCTCCGTTGCCGCAGCCGCTGCCGGGGTGGTGATCACGTGGACTCCTGGTGGATCGATGTGGGTGGGAGGGGCGCCCGCCCGGAAAGGGGGCACGGGCGGACGCCCCGGTCGGTCACCGACGGTGCGTCGGCGCGGATCCGGTCGAACCCGAGCCGGTCGGCACGGACCCGGTCATCGGGCCCGTGAACGAGCCGGCCTCGGCTGCGGCGGCGCCCGCCTCGGCCTCGAGCTGCGCCTCGGCGGACATGTCGGCCTGCTCCTGCAGCGCGGACCGCTGGCGCAGCGGCGGCACCCGGAAGAACCAGGTCAGCACGAACGCGAGCAGGATGACGCCGAGACCGACCCAGTAGATCGTCACGGACGAGGCGTTGAAGCCCGCCATGAACGGCCGGGTCAGGCGGCTGTCGGCACCGGTCAGGAACGAGGTGTCGTTCGTGCTGGTGGCGCTGTCGCTCGTGGTGTTGCCGTCGTCGATCTTCTTCGCGAGCTCGGGGGTGAGCTCGTCGACCCAGTAGGAGCGCTGCGCAGCGTTCGACCAGTCGACGGACACGGTGCCGTCCTGCACGCTGGCGTGCGCCTGGTCGGCGACCTGCTCGAGTGCGGACTGCTCGGCGGCCGGCGTGGCCGCGGCGACCTGCTGGTCGATCACGGTCTGCGCTGCCGCTGCGGGCACGGCACCCGCGGCGACCTGCTGCTGCACGGCCGCGGTGACCTGCTCGGTGACCGCGGCGTCGGCGGCCTGCTTCGCCTTGGCCGAGGCGGCGTCGAGCTGTGACTGCACGGTCTTCGTCAGCGGGGTGACGACGGGCGTCCAGATCTTGTCCATGGCGCCCTGGTTGGCCTTCGCGCTGGCGACGGTCGGGTTGAGCGCGGCGTCGAGTGCCGGACCGAGGTCCTTCTGGTTCGCGGTCGCGGTCAGGATGTTCGCCGGCATCACCGAGAACAGGATGGACAGCAGCACGGCGGTGCCGAGCGTGCCCCCGATCTGGCGGAAGAACGTGGCGGACGACGTGGCGACGCCCATGTCACGGGCCTCCACCGAGCCCTGCGACGCCAGGGTCAGCGACTGCATGACCGAGCCGAGGCCGAGACCGATGAGGAACATGCCGATCATCAGGAACCAGAGCGGCTTGTCGATCGACATGAAGGTCAGGACGACGTAGCCGGCGGAGACGAGCGCGGTGCCGATGACCGGGAAGATCCGGTAGCGGCCGACGCGGGCGACGATCTGACCCGAGGTGATCGAGGCGATCATGAGACCGCCGACCAGGGGCAGCGTGGCGAAGCCGGACTCGGTCGGGGTGAGCCCGACGACGATCTGCAGGTAGAGCGGGATCGTGAGCATCGCACCGAACATCGCGAAGCCGACCAGGAACCCGATGACGGTGGCCATCGAGAACGTGCCCGAGCGGAACAGCTTGAGCGGGATGATCGCCGCGTCGCCCATCTTCGACTCGATGAGCAGCAGACCGATCAGCCCGACGACACCGACGACGTAGCAGGCGACGGCGGCGGGGGAGCCCCAGCCCCAGATGCGGCCCTGTTCGGCGACGAGCAGGAGCGGCACGAGGGTGACGATGACGGCGGTCGCGCCCCACCAGTCGACCTTCGGCTTCGCGTCGCCGGCGCCGTGCACCTTCGGCAGGTGCAGGAACACGATGACCATGAGCAGCGCCGCGACACCGATCGGCACGTTGATCAGCAGGACCCAGCGCCAGCCGGTGATCCACAGGATCTCGGAGGAACCGGCGAGCAGACCACCGACGAGCGGGCCGATGACGGACGAGATGCCGAAGACGGCGAGGAAGTACCCCTGGTACTTGGCGCGCTCACGCGGGGCGAGGATGTCGCCCATGATCGCCAGCGGCAGCGACATCAGCGCACCGGCACCGATGCCCTGCACCGCGCGGAAGGCGGCGAGCATGAGCATCGAGGTGGACATCGACGACAGGACGGCGCCGAGGATGAAGACGACGATGCCGAAGATGTAGAGGGGACGGCGGCCGAAGATGTCGGAGAGCTTGCCGTAGATCGGCGTCGCGATCGTCGAGGTGATGAGGTACGCGGTGGTCACCCAGGCCTGCTGGTCGAGCCCGTGCAGGTCGTCGCCGATCGTGCGGATCGCCGTGCCGAACACCGTCTGGCCGAGCGAGGACAGGAACATGCCCGCCATCAGGCCGTAGATCACCAGGAGGATCTGACGGTGGGTCATCAGCGGCTGCTGGCCGGCGCCTCCGGAGGCCGCGGGGGCCTCGGCGGTGTGCCGACCGTGCTGCACCGAGACGGGTGCGGTGGCGGTCATCGAACTCCTTTTTCTGGCTGTGAAACTTTGCAGACCGCGCAACGATACATCTGTTGCTTCCGGCAAGCAACTAAATGTGCCCGCTACGCTTGGCGCGTGACCGACGACCGGCGTGCCGCAGAGCGACTCCTGCGATCCCAGCTCGACCGGCTGTGGGTCCGGCAGACCCTGCGCTCCTCGCTCATCGAGTCGCGCGGCGGGCTCGACCCGACCGCCCGCGTGATCCTGCGTGCCGTCGCCGGCCACGGCCCCGTCCGGGCGACCGCGATCGCCGACGCGACGGGGTTGTCCCGCCCGGTGATCAGCCGGCGGGTGGCCTCACTGATCGAGGCCGAGCACCTGATCGGGTCGCCCGATCCCGCGGACGGCCGCGCCACGCTCGTCACGCTCGCCCCCGCCGGCCGGCGGCTGCTCGACGAGCTGGACGCCGCCGGCGCCGAGGTCTTCGACGACCTGACGGGGGAGTTCGCCTCGGACGAGCTGCGCGCGCTCGCCGAGATGCTGACGCGGCTGAACGACCGTGCCGACACGGTCCTGGGGATCGGCACCACGCGCTCCTGACGTGACCGAGGGGACGGACAGGAGGCTCGTGGCGGCGCCGCCACGGGCCTCCCGTCCCTGCGGAGCGCGCATTCGAGATACCGTTGGTGGTATGAGCACGGACACCACCCCCACCACTGAGACCCTCGACGACGGGCCCGTGGTGACGTTCGCCGATCTCGGCCTGAGCGACGCTGTGCTCAAGGCCGTCAAGGACATCGGCTACGAGACCCCTTCCGCCATCCAGGAAGCCACCATCCCCACCCTCCTCGCCGGGCGCGACGTCGTCGGCCTGGCGCAGACCGGAACCGGCAAGACCGCCGCCTTCGCGCTGCCGATCCTGTCCCGCATGGAGTCCGGCAGCAAGAAGCCCCAGGCGCTCGTGCTGTCCCCGACGCGCGAGCTCGCCCTGCAGGTGTGCGAAGCGTTCGAGCAGTTCGCGTCCCACATGAAGAACGTCCACGTCCTGCCCGTCTACGGCGGCCAGGCGTACGGCGTGCAGCTCTCCGCCCTGCGCCGTGGCGTCGACGTCATCGTCGGTACCCCCGGCCGCATCATGGACCACCTGGCGAAGGGCACGCTCGACCTGTCCGAGCTGAAGTACCTGGTCCTCGACGAGGCCGACGAGATGCTCAAGATGGGCTTCGCCGAGGACGTCGAGACGATCCTCGCCGACACCCCGGACGACAAGCAGGTCGCCCTCTTCTCGGCGACGATGCCCGCGCAGATCCGCCGCATCTCGCAGCAGTACCTGACCGACCCGGCCGAGATCACCGTCAAGACCAAGACGAAGACCGCCGCGAACATCACGCAGCGCTACCTGATGGTCTCGTACCCGCAGAAGGTCGATGCGCTCACCCGCATCCTCGAGGTCGAGGACTTCGAGGGCATGATCATCTTCGTCCGCACCAAGAGCGAGACCGAGACCCTGGCCGAGAAGCTCCGCGCCCGCGGGTACGCCGCCGCCGCGATCAGCGGTGACGTCGCCCAGGCCCAGCGCGAGCGCACGGTCAACCAGCTGAAGTCGGGCAAGCTCGACATCCTGGTCGCCACCGACGTCGCCGCCCGTGGTCTCGACGTCGACCGCATCACGCACGTCGTGAACTTCGACATCCCCGTCGACATCGAGTCCTACGTGCACCGCATCGGTCGTACCGGTCGTGCCGGCCGCTCGGGTGACTCGATCAGCTTCGTCACCCCGCGTGAGCGTCGCCTGCTCGCCGCGATCGAGCGCCACACCAAGCAGCCGCTCACGCAGATGCAGCTGCCGACCATCGACGACGTCAACGAGACGCGCCTGACCCGCTTCGACGACGCCATCACCGCGGCGCTCGAGGACCAGGGCCGGATCGCGGCGTTCCGCGACGTCATCGCGCACTACGTCGAGCACCACGACGTCCCGTCGGACGACGTCGCTGCCGCCCTGGCCGTCGTGGCGCAGGGTGACTCGCCGCTGCTGCTCACCGCAGCCGACGACGCGCTCCGCTCGCAGATGGAGCGTGACGCCCGCCGCAGCGAGCGCGACGACCGTGGTGCCCGCGACGACCGCGGCGGCCGCAACGACCGCGGTGCCCGCGACGACCGTGGCGGCGACCGCGACCGTGGCGACCGCGCCCCGCGCCGTTCGCAGCCGATGTCCCCGTACCGCATCGAGGTCGGCCGTCGTCACCGCGTCGAGCCGCGCCAGATCGTCGGTGCGCTGGCCAACGAAGGCGGCCTGCGCCGCGACGACTTCGGTGCGATCCAGATCCGTCCGGACTTCTCGATCGTCGAGCTGCCGGCCGACATGGACCCCGGTGTGCTCGACCGCCTGACCGACACCCGGATCAGCGGCAAGCTCATCGAGATCCGTGCGGATCGCCGTGGTGGCGGACGCCGTGACGACCGCGACGAGCGTCCGGAGCGCAAGCCGCGCTACTGAGACGCGCCGCGTCCGAGACGCGACCCCTGTGGACGGGAGGCACGGTGCCAGCTGGCACCGTGCCTCCCGTCCGTCGTCGGTGCGCGTTCCGGGCCCGCGAGACGCCGTCGTGTCGCTTCCACGCCGCCGAGTCGGCGAGACGCCGCCGGATTCCGCGGCGTCTCGGGAACACGACGGCGTGTGCGGGGGTACCAGGCGGCATCTTGCGGTGCGGGGAACCGCACATCCCGCCCGCAACCGTTCCCCTGCGGTCGGCACGGTGCTGTGATACCCGGAGCCGTGACGCAGGGAGCCGCGGAGAAGGCAGGGGAACATCGTGTACCGAGCACTCATCACCGCGGTCGCCGCCGCGGCGCTCGTCTTCGGAGGTGTGGCGCCTGCGACGGCGCACACCTCCTGGTCGTCGGTGCCGGGAGCGCCGACCGCCGTCCGCGTCACCGGCGACGCGGACAGCGCCACGCTGACGTGGCGTGGCCCGAAGCACGGCGCGAAGGTGACGGGCTGGAAGGTCGCGGTCGCCGCCGTCGCGAACCGGCACGACCGTCAGGCCGACCGACTCCACCAGCGTGCCCGCTCCGACCGCTTCGACGAGCTCTCGCCCGCGACCACGTACCGGTTCTCGCTCCGTGCCCTCGGACACCGGGGGACCGGCCGCACGATCACGCTGCGCTGGACGGCACCACCCGCACCCGAGCCGGAGACGACGCAGTCGCTGTTCGGGCTCGACGGCAACGGTGACGTCGTGCGGTTCGCGGACTCCGGCAGCGGTGCGAAGACCGTCGTCGCGAGGGACGTCGAGGGCTTCGCCGCGAATGCCGACGGTGACGTGTTCACCCCGACGGCGGACGGCACTTCGATCCTGCTGCACCCGGCCGACGGCGGTGGGATCTCGATCATCGCGTCCGGCCTGCACCTGACCCCGGACCTGCGCTCCGATGCCGAGGGCAACCTGTACTGGGTGGACTCGGTGACCGGTGCGGTGCAGCAGTTGCCGGTCGGCACCTCGACCCAGAAGACCGTGCTCGACCTGGGTGGCAAAGCCGTCGGGAGTGATCAGCGTTTCTGGACGGTCACCCCGGACGGCAAGGTCGTCGTGCTCGGCGGAACGGTCAGCCAGCCGTACGTCAAGGGCACCGGCATCGCACCCCGCACGTTCACCGGGCCGAGCGGCATGATCGTCGGCTACCCCGCCGGTGTGCTCGCGGACTCGCAGGGCAACGTCTACGTCGACATCCGATCGACCGGTGCCGCCGGGTCGTGGATCTGGTACCAGCTCAAGCCCGGTGCGACCGAACTGACGAAGATCGAACCGCGGTACGCGTTCGACTACGCCGCCGCGAACGCGGATGGCTTCTCGCTCCTGCAGTCGGCGCAGTTCTGCCCCGCCCCGTCGGAGTACCGGCCGGGCGGGTGCACGATCGACCGCGGCATCCCGGACAAGCTCGTGGTCGGCAGCGGCGGGACGTCGACCGTGCCGGTGACCGGGCTGACCGCCGGGTCGCGTGGCGAGCACCTGGGTGCCGCCTCCGCCGACGGGGACGTGTTCGTCTCGATCGAGAGCGGCCCCTCGGTCGGGCTGTGGAAGGTCCCCGCCGCGGGTGGAGCTGCGCAGCAGCTCGACGTGGCGCAGTACTCGAGGCTGCTGGTGATCTGACCGGCGGTGCGAGGCGGAAGGGGGTGGGACGCAATGGTGCCTCCTACCCCCTTCCGTGTGTGGCTCGCGGTCAGGCCACGCCGGCGGCCGTGCGGCGGCACACCTCGTCCCACGGGGTCGGCTCGATGCCGAAGCGGGTGCGGCTCTCGGCGTCGTCCACCACGTACGGCGCGGTCCACTGGTAGGTCAGGTCGGCCAGCTCGCGCAGCATCGGCGACACGAGCCCGCCGACGCGGAACAGGGCCGCGGGCATCCGGCGTACCGGCACCGCGGGCTTCCCCGTCGCCGCGAGGACGTCGGTGAGGGCCTGGCGCTGCGTTCGCGCGGGGTTGCTCGGCACCATCCACGTGCGGCCGTGGGCGCTCTCGTCCTCGGCGGCGGCCACGAGGGTCCGGGCGACGTCGAGCACGTCGGTGAAGGTGTGCGGCAGGTCTGTGCGGCCGACCATCCACACCGCCCGGCCCCGCAGTGCCGCCGGCAGCACGCGCGTGACGTGCCCGTTCGCGCCGATCCCGGGCCCCAGGTAGTCCGAGGCGCGGACCTCGACGGCGCGGATCCGGCCCGCGTCGTGCGCGGCGAGGGCGTCGGCCCACATCCGCGCCCGGAGCACGCCCTTGCGGTCCGTGGCCGCGTCGGGCAGTCCGGCGCGCATGTGTCCGTCGACCGGGCCGTACGGGTACAGGTTCCCGGTGATGGCGTACGTCGCACCGGTCCGTTCGGCCGCGGTGAGCAGCGCTGCGGCGAGCGGGGGCCAGGTGCGTTCCCACTGCGTGTAGTCGCCGGGGTTCGCGCAGTTGTACAGGACGGCCGCTCCCTCGGCGGCGCGGGTGAGCGCGTCGGCGTCGGAGGCGTCGAGCGCGAGGTGCTCGACCCCGGCGACGCCGGTGCTGCGCCCGGAGCGGGAGACGACGGTGACGCGGTCGCCCCGAGCGTTCACGAGTCCGGCGACGTGGCGGCCGACCGGGCCGGCGCCGATCACGATGTGGTGGGACATGGTCTCCTGCTTCCTGGTCGATGCGAGAGCAGTGCTCTCGAAAGCGAGCATGACCGCTCCTGCGCGGAAAAGCAAGAGCACTGCTCTCCTTTGTGTGCGCTGCTCTCTCGTGCCAGGATCGACGGATGGCACCCACCGCCCGAGCGCTCGCACGGCAGACGGTCACGGCCGACATCCTGGCCGCGGCACGCACCCGTCTGACCGACGAAGGTCCGGCGGCCCTGAGCCTGCGTGCCGTCGCCCGTGACGTCGGGATGGTCTCGTCGGCCGTGTACCGGTACTTCCCGAGCCGCGACGACCTGCTGACCGCCCTGCTCATCACCGACTACGACGAGCTCGGTGCCGCGGTCGAGGCCGCCGGTGCGGCAGCCGGACCCGATGCCGGGGCGCGCTGGGTCGCGATGTGCCGGGCGATCCGGGACTGGTCGATCGCGCACCCGGGGGACTTCGCGTTGCTCTTCGGCTCGCCGGTACCGGGCTACGCCGCGCCGCGCGAGACGGTCGCACCCGCGACACGGACGACGCTCGCCCTGGTGCGCGTGGTCGCGGACGCCGTCGGCTCCGGTGCGCCCGGTGCGTCGGGTGCGTCGGGCGGATCGGGTACGTCGGGCTCGCCCGTCACGTCGACGCCGGGGACGGCCGGGAGGCCCGGATCACCCACCGCGCCCACGGCGGCTCCCGGGGTGGCCGGTCCCGCCGTCGCGGACGGGGTCGCCACCCTGCGCTCGTTCGGCATCTCCCTGCCCGACGAGGTCCTGGTCCGGACGCTGATGGCCTGGACGACGGTGTTCGGGACGATCTCGTTCGAGCTCTTCGGGCACTTCGTGGGGTCCGTGTCCGACGGTGCGGCGTACTTCGACCAGGTCATCGCACGCCTGGCCGACGACCTGGGGTTCACCGCCACGTTCTGACGCGCGTGCTGTCCCCAGATCGGGTGAGCAACCTGACAGACTCCCCACCCGTGCGGTAGACAGGTCGTCACGCCCAGGTCGTGCCCGACGACCGAAGCGGACGACCGGCACGGTGGCCCCCGGGTCAGCTGCCGGACGGAACCACTCTCGGGCGTGCGCTGCGGCCGGGGCCCGCGGATCAGGAGGCATGCTTGCGACGCAGCACGTGCGACGGCACCACGGTCGGGGCGACCCGGTGACCGCGCTCGACGTCAGCCGACAGGACCGCCGCCGACTCACCACCGGAACGGCCCGCCGGCGCCTGGTCACCGTGCGGACCGTGGCGCTCCTGGCGTCCCTCGCCGGGGTGAACTACATCGTGTGGCGCTGGGCGGCCTCGGTGAACTGGCACTCGTGGTGGATCGCGGTGCCGCTGATCCTCGCCGAGACCTACAGCGTCATCGACTCGCTGCTCTTCGCGCTCGGGGCCTGGCGGCTCCGGGAGCGCGGCGAACCGCCGGCGAAGCCGTCCACCGACGTCACCGTCGACGTCTTCATCACGACCTACAACGAGCCGGTCGACCTGGTGGAGCGCACCGCCCGCGCGGCGAAGGCGATCACGCACCCGCACACCACCTGGATCCTCGACGACGGCAACCGCCCCGAGATGCGCGCGGCGGCCGAAGCGCTCGGCATCGGCGTCATCACGCGCGGCGCCGACTGGGTGGACCGGCCACGGCACGCGAAGGCCGGCAACCTCAACAACGCCCTGCTCGCGACCCAGGGCGAGTTCCTGCTCATCCTCGACGCCGACCAGGTGCCGGACCCGGCGATCCTCGACCGCACCCTCGGCTACTTCAAGGACCCGCAGATGGCGCTCGTGCAGACGCCGCAGTGGTTCGAGAACGTCCCCGCTGCCGACCCCTTCGGCAGCCAGGCGCCGCTCTTCTACGGCCCGATCCAGCAGTCGAAGGACGGCTGGAACGCCGCGTTCTTCTGCGGGTCGAACGCGATCCTGCGGCGTGAGGCACTCATGCAGCTCGGCATCTCGCGCTACGTGGCCGAGGTCGAGGCGTCCGTGCAGCGCACCCTCGCCACCTCGCGCAAGCTCCTCGCCCGTTCCCGCGAGACCGAGACCGACCAGCGCGTGCTCGATGCCCTCGACGACGCCGAGGGCGTGGTCGACCGCGCACGCGAGCAGGTCCGGTCCGGCGAACCCCTGGGCGACGTGACCTACGCGTTCCAGCGGGGGATCGACGCCATCGCGTTCCGGTTCGCCGCCGCCGACCTCGAATCGGTGCGGAACGACCTGCAGGAGCTCGCGGCGATGTCCACCGACGCGAACACCTTCGCCGGACTCGACGACGCCGCCCTCGACGTGCTCGGGCGGCGCGAGGCCTCGCCGGTCGCCGCCATCGAGTCGATCGCCGTGCTCGCCCGTGCCCTCGACGTCAACCGTGACGACGAGGCCCAGCCGATCATGCCGCTGGCGACGATCTCGGTGACCGAGGACATGGCCACCGCGATGCGCCTGCACGGCCTCGGCTGGAAGTCGGCGTACCACGACGAGATCCTGGCGACGGGCCTGGCCCCCGAGGACCTGCCGACGATGCTCGTGCAGCGACTGCGCTGGGCGCAGGGCACCATGCAGGTGTTCTTCCGTGAGAACCCCCTGGTGCAGAAGGGGCTGTCGTGGGGGCAGCGGCTCATGTACTTCTCGACGATGTGGAGCTACCTGTCGGGGTTCGCCGCGATCGTCTACATCGCGGCGCCGGTGCTCTGCCTGTCGTTCGGGGTCGTGCCCGTGCAGGCCTACAGCGTCGACTTCTTCGCCCGGCTCATCCCGTTCCTGGTGTGCAACCAGCTGCTGTTCTGGGTGGTGGCCGCCGGCAGACCGACCTGGCGCGGGCAGCAGTACTCGCTCGCCCTGTTCCCGATCTGGATCGAGTCGGTGACCAGCGCCTTCCAGAACGTCTTCCGGGGCAAGCCGCTCGGGTTCCGCGTCACCCCGAAGGTGCGCGACGAGACCGAGCAGAAGCCGCGGTGGGACCTGGTCAAGCCGCAGCTCTGGGCGATGGGTGCCCTGGTCGCCGCCCTGGTGATGATCGTCATCCGGTACCTGACCGGTCAGGCCGAGGGGATCGCGCCGCTCGTCAACACCGCGTGGGTCGTCTTCGACCTGTTCATCTTCAGCATCGTCATCCGCGCGGTCCGGTACCGCGGCCCGGCCACCCCCGCACAGTCCGAACACGAGTCGAGCACCGCCGGAGGGCCCCTGTGAGCACCGAGACCACGTTCGAGGTCGCCGCGACGCCCGACTCCCTCAACGAGGTGCAGGACCGCTTCGCCGCGTGGTGGGACGGGCTCGGAATCGACGACGTGCGGCTCCGCTTCGCACTCGAGACCGCCCTGGCCGAGGTCGCCGCGAACATCGTCGAGCACACCGTCCGCGCCGACCGGGGGACCGGGCGCCGGTACTCCGTGCGCCTCCAGGCCACCGACCAGGCCCTGACCGCGGTGCTGACCGACAACGGGATGCCCGTCGACATCGACCTGAGCGCCGTCACCATGGCCGACGTCGAGCAGGAGAGCGGGCGTGGGCTGGCGCTCGCGATCGCCGCGCTCGACCGGCTCGAGCACCGGCACGAGTCCGGCCACAACGTCTGGATCCTCGCGTGCGACCGGTGAAGCAGCAGGTGGCCCGCGCTCTCGCCCTCCTCGTCACGATCGCCACGCTCCTGCTCGGTGGTGCGCTGCCCGCGTCCGCGGCGTCCGCGGCGTCCGCGGCGTCGGCGGCACCCGTGCAGCGGGCCGCCGCCGTCGAGCCGGCGGGGGGCTCGACGTGGTTCGGCCCCGACCTCGACTGGGCGAGCGACTCGCCCGAGGGCTACGAGGGACGGCTCGGCGCGACGCCGTCGATGTACGGCGTCTCCGTCGACTACCCGCTCGACGGCCCGGCCAAGCAGGAACTCCTCCGGTCGGCGCGCGCGGCGGCGACCCAGGGTGCGGTGCTCGTCGTGAGCCTCGAACCCGACCGCAGGCTGCGGTCGCTCGACACCGGGGACGCACGCGCCGTCAACTCCGTGTTCGAGGACCTGCACGACCAGTACGACACCCAGGTGCTCGTCCGGTTCGCACCGCAGATGAACGGCACGTGGGTCCGGTGGGGGCAGCAGCCGACCGAGTTCGTCCGGGCGTTCCGGGCGCTCGCCACGACCGTGCACGCGGGCGCGTCGGACGCGCTCATGGTGTGGTCCCCGGGGTACGGTGCCGGCTACCCGTTCGGCGAGTCCGCCGGGCGGCTGCGGGACCTGTCGGTGATCGACGTCGCGAAGGCGGACACCAACGGCGACGGACAGCTCACCGGTGCCGACGACCCGTACGGCCCCTACTGGCCGGGGGCCGAGGCCGTCGACTGGGTCGGGCTGTCGATGTTCTCGTACGGCAAGGGCGACCCGACCGAGGCCGCCGGTCGTGCCGTGCCACTCACCCGCAGCGGTGAGGTCGAGTCGCGGTTCGACGAGGACTGGGGCTACGACCAACCCCAGTCGGAGACGTTCTACGACCGGTTCGCGGTGGCCGACGACCGCCCGATGCTGCTCGACACCGGAGCCCTGTACAACCGGGAGCTGCAGGGCGACGCCGAGCTCCAGGTCAAGCGGAGCTGGTGGCGGCAGGTGCTCGCCGCCGTGCAGGAGCGTCCGCTGATCCGGGGCATGACCGTGCTCGAGGCGGAGCGCCGCGAGCCCGAAGCCGGCAACCGCGTGGCCGACTGGCGACTCACCGCGGACCCGGACGTCGCGAAGGCCTTCCGCGCCGACCTCGAGCGGTCCGGGGACTTCGCCTTCGGACCGGTCACCGACCGCGTCACCGTGCAGCAGGGCAACGCCGCGATCTCGCAGGAGTACGAGACCGGCGGCGACCAGATGGCGTGGATCGTCTGGCTGGCCGCGGGCCTGGCGATCGTCTTCCTGCTGAGCGGGGTCTTCGGGCGGCTGCTGCCGAGCTGGCGCTACCCCGACGACGGCAAGCCAGGCCGTGACCTGCGCCTCGACCTGTTCCGCGGGTTCATCATCCTCGCCGTGGTGATCACCCACATCGAGATCGGCGGACCGTACTCGTACCTGACGCTGCACGCCGTCGGGGCGATCACCGGCGCCGAGATGTTCGTGTTCCTGTCCGGCATGGTGCTCGGCATGACGTACCCGTTCGCCGTGAAGAAGTTCGGCGAGTGGGCTGCGGCGATCGGGGCGTGGAAGCGCGCACGCAAGCAGTACGTCGTCACGCTCGTGGTGATCGCCGTCGTGTTCGTGCTGAGCTTCGTGCCGTTCCTGAACACCGACGCCATCACGACCTTCACCGACCGGGGCACCGGCCTCGGTGGGGTCGACGCCGAGGGACGCGTCTACGACCTGTACCCGAACGTCATGCAGCTGCTCGCGTACCCGCCGCCCTGGTACGCGATCCGGCAGTTCCTGCTGCTCGAGATGGGGCCGTGGCCGTTCAACATCATGGGGCTGTTCGTGGTGCTGAGCCTGTTCATCCCGGCGTTCATCTGGGTGATCCGCCGCGGGTTCTGGTGGGCGCTCCTCGCCGCCAGCTGGGCGCTCTACGTGTTCCAGGCGCTCAACCCGGACTTCCGCCCGCTGAACTCGCAGTTCGAGGCGGTGTTCCCCCTGTTCACCTGGCAGGTCGTGTTCACCCACGGGCTCGTGCTCGGGTACTACCGGCGGCAGATCGTCGGCGCGCTCACCGGGCGGCTCGGCAAGGTCCTGGTCGGCATCGCGGTCGGCGGGTACGCGGCGTTCCTGGTCTACGTCTGGGCCGGTGACCACTTCGGGTTCACCCCGGTGCCGTTCCCGGCCGAGATGTACCAGTCGCTGTACAACACGGCGTACCAGCGGGTGGACCTGCAGTGGGGCCGCCTGGCGGACATCGCGTTCTTCGCGGTCGTGTCCTACGCGATCCTCACGGTGTTCTGGAAGCCCATCGCCGCCGCCATCGGCTGGCTCTGGATCCCGCTCGGGCAGGCGAGCCTGTACGTGTTCGTCTGGCAGGTGTTCTTCGCCCTGGCGATCGCGTCGATCCCCGGTGTGCCGTGGGGCGACTTCTGGATCGGGTTCGTGGTGCACACGGCGCTGATCCTGCTGGCCTGGTACATGGTCCGCAAGAAGTTCCTGTTCTCCGTCATCCCGCGCTGATCGCGCGCTCCGACGGACGGGAGGCCCGTGGCGGTGTCGCCACGGGCCTCCCGTCCGTCCTGCGGTCGCGTCTCAGGACGCGGGCAGGCGCGCACGGAGCGCGCCACGGACCGACTCCCACGCCGCCAGGCGGTCGCGGACCGCGTCGTCCTGCTCGGTGTCCAGGGCGTCCCGGTGTGCCTGCTCGAGCACCTCGTCGATGACGACCCGGCGCCCGCTGCGCGCCGACGTGATCGCGGCGTCGACCATCGTGAGGCTCATGACGTTGCCGTGCACCTCGCCGTCCGGCACCTCGCCGGAGCGGACGGCCCGGACGAAGGACGCCAGCGACCCGGCGATCTCGTGTCCCACCGACGGTGCCGTGACCGGGGACCCCGGTGTGCCGTCGAGGTCGCTCGACGGGTCGTGGTCGCCGTCCCAGAGTGCCGTGCCGGCGGCTCCGGAGGCGCGCCAGTCGCCGTTCCACGAGGTCTCCGCACCCGGCGCGCACCAGGAGCCGTCGTAGACGTAGCGGACGTCGTCCTCGAACGTGAAGACGGCGGCGGCGGCCGCGTCGCCCCGGTACCAGGACCACGACGGGTTCCACGACTCGCAGTACACCGACACCGGATCGCGCTCGAGCACGTACCGCGCCGAGTCGAAGGCGTGGATGGCCATGTCGAGCAGCAGGACGTCGTCCATCTCCTCGCGGAAGCCACCGAAGTGCGGTGCCTTCGCGAACCGGGTGCTCAGCCCGCCCACGACACCGAGGTCGCGGACGTGCTGCCGGAACGCGACGAGCTGGTCGTTGTAGCGGCGGGACTGCGACACCATGAACAGCTGGCCGGTGGCCTCGGCGGCTGCCGCGAGCGACAGCGCCTCGGCGACGGTCTGCGCGGCGGGCTTCTCGCCGAGCACGGGGAGCCCGGCCCGGAGCGCCTGCATGGTGACCGGGTGGTGCGCGACCGGCACGGTGATGTCGAGCACGGCCTCGGCCCCGGTCTCGGCGGCCAGCGTGGTCAGGTCCGTGCCGACCGGGATCGACGGGTCGCCGGCGTGTGCGGCGCCGGCACGCGCGGCGTCGAGGTCGAGGTCGACGATGCCGACCAGCTCGACCTCGGGGTCGGCGGCGACGGTGGCGAGCCAGGCCCGCCCCATCCCGCCGGCGCCGACCTGCAGGACGCGCAAGGGGCTCACGCCTGCGCCCCGTCGCGCTCGGCAGCGGGCGCACTGGCTGCCGGCTCGGTGACCGCGGGCTCGGCGGCCGCCGGGGCGGCCGTCTCCGGCTCGGCGTCGTCGAACGGGCCGCGGTAGTGCTGCCCGTCGAAGTACTCGCCCAGGTCGTAGCGGCGGAGCGTCGGCATCTCGCGCTCGCGCTCCGGCCGTGCCCACTCGGCGCCGTTCGCGATCACCCGGCGGACGTCCGGGTGGTGGTAGACGGGGAAGTCCTGGTCACCGGGGGAGAAGTAGAAGATCTTCCCCAGGCCGCGGCGGTACGTCATGCCGCTCCGGAACACCTCGCCGCCCGTGAAGCCCGAGATGAACACGAGCTCGTCGGGCGTCGGGACGTCGAAGTACTCGCCGTACATCTCCTGCTCGGGGATGACGATCGGGTTCGGCACCCCGCGGGTGATCGGGTGCTGGGGGTTGACGGTCCAGACGAGCTCCTGGTCGTGCTCGCTGCGCCACCGCAGGGTGCAGGTGGTGCCCATGAGCTTGCCGAAGATCTTCGACCAGTGGCCGGAGTGCAGCACGAGCAGCCCCATGCCGGAGAGCACGTGCCGGTGCACCCGGTCGACCACGGCGTCGTCGACGTCCTGGTGTGCGGCGTGCCCCCACCAGGTGAGCACGTCGGTGTCCGCCAGGACCTCGTCGGTGAGGCCGTGCTCCGGTTCCTGCATGGTGGCGGTCCGGACGACGGCCTCGGGCAGGTGCTCGCGGATGCCGTCCGCGATCGCGCCGTGCATGCCGTCGGGGTACCGCTCGGCGACGTGCTGCTCGACCTGCTCGTGGACGTTCTCGCCCCAGACGGTGATGCGGAGCGGGGTGGTGGTCATGGTGTGTGCCTTTCTGGCTGGGATGCGTGGCGGCTTCGGTCCGGTGCCGTCACTTGACGGCACCGCCGAGGGCACCGGCGGAGATGTACTTCTGCGCGAAGATCAGCAGGACGGCAGCGGGCAGGGACGCCAGCACCGAGGTCGCCATGACGGGGCCCCAGTCCGTGACGTTCGAGCCGATGTAGTTGTAGATGCCGAGCGTGATCGGTCGGACCGCGGTCGTCGACGTCAGGGTCAGTGCGATGAGGAAGTCGCCCCACGCGCCGAGGAACGTGAAGAGCGCCGCGGTGACGATGGCGTTCCGGCTGATCGGCACGACGATCGACACGAACGCCCGGAAGTCGCTGGCGCCGTCGACGAGTGCCGCCTCGACCAGGCTCGGTGGGATCGACTCCATGAACGCCCGCATGAGCAGGATGGCGAAGGGCACCTGGACCGCGCTGTCGGCCAGGATCAGCCCGACGTAGCTGTTGAGCAGCCCGATGTTGTTGAACAGCGTGTACAGCGCGTTCGCGATGACGATCGCCGGGATCATCTGCGTGATCAGCAGCACGAGCAGGAACACCCGGCCGCCGCGCATCCGGAACCGTGCGAGCCCGTACGCGGCCGGTGTCGCGATGGCGAGCGTCAGCAGGACGGTGCCGAGTCCGATGATCATGCTCGAGACGAAGTTCTGCCCCTGCTGGGCGAACGCGGCCTGGTAGCCGGCGAAGGTGGGGGAGAACGGGAACCACGTGGCCGTGGCGGCCCCGGACGTCGCCTGCAGGCTGGTGTTCACCATCCAGTAGACGGGGAACACCATGATCGCGAGGAACACGCAGCCGAGGATCGTGAACGGGATCCCCTTCGCCGAACCGCGTGGCCGGGGGGCACGGGCGCTCTTGGTGGTGATCGCGCGGGTGGCGGTGACGGTCTGGTTCGCGAGTCCGACGCTCATTCGTCGACCGCCTTCCGTGAGATCGCGATGTAGACCATCGCGAAGACGAACGAGACGACGATGAGCACGTTGCTGACCGCGGCTCCGATGCCGAACTGGAAGTTGATGAACGACTGGTGGTAGGCGTTCGTGGCCAGGGTCTGGGTCGAGTTGGCCGGGCCGCCGCCGGTCAAGCCGAGGATGATGTCCACGACCTTCAACGTGTAGACGACCCCGAGCACGATCACGACGCTGACCACCGACCGGATGCTCGGCCAGGTGATGTACCAGAACGCCTTGAACCCGGTGGCGCCGTCGAGCGAGCCGGCCTCGTAGAGTTCCGGCGGCACGGACTGCAGACCGCTGTACAGGATCGTCGTGTTGAACGGGATGCCGAGCCAGACGTTGACGCCGATCACGGCGATGAGCGCCAGGCTCGGGCTGACCAGCCACGGCACGGGGGCGATGCCGACCACACCGAGGAGCTGGTTGAGCGCGCCGCTGTCCTGGTCGAGCAGCCACTTCCACACCGCGCTGGACGCGATGAGCGGCAGCAGCCACGGCAGGAGCAGCAGTCCCCGCAGGAAGCCCGACAGCGGGAAGTGCCGGCGGAAGAACAGCGCCAGGCTCAGCCCGATGACGAACTGCAGGATGATCGAGCCCGCCGTGAACAGCGCGGTGTTCACGAGGCTCGTCGTGAACACCGAGCTCTGGAACACCGAGATGTAGTTGGCGAGTCCCACCCAGGGGGCCTCGCCGGTGAAGAATGTCGCCGTCGTGTAGTCCTGGAAGGACATGACGATGTTCTTCACCACCGGGTAGCCGAAGAAGACGGCCACGAAGACCGCCGCTGGCACCACGAAGAGCCATCGGGTCACGCCGGATCGGAACCGGGCTCGTCGTTGCCCGGGTCGGGGTGTCGTCACGGGCGGGATCGTCCATGGTCGTGTCTGTGTCGAGGCGCTCACGCCGGGGTCCTTTCCTCGTCGCCGGAGGGAGCCGACCGGTCGGCCGGCTCCCCGTGGACTACTGCTCTTGGGACTGCGCCTGCTTGAGCGCTGCCTCGGGGCTGGCCTTGCCGGTGAGGGCGAGCTGGACGGCGGTGTAGATCTTCGTGGCGGCCTTGGGCCAGTCGGGTCCGAGCTCACCGGTGCGAGCGCGAGCGGTCTGCACCGTGGTCACGAAGGACGCGACCTGCGGGTGGTCCTTCGCCCACGCGGCGCCGGCCTCGAGGTTCGTCGGCACGTTGCCGCTCACCTCGGACAGGGCCTTCTGCATCTTCTGCGTGTGCAGGCAGCCGACGAACTTGCCGGCGAGCTGCATCTTGTCCTTGTCACCGGTCTGCGGGACGGTGAACGCCTCGCCGCCGAGCGGTGCGACCGTGGCCTCGCCGGTGCGTGTCGGGATCGGGACGCTGTCGAACTCGAGGCTCTTCTTCTCGTTGAGCGCCGGGAGCTGCCAGGGGCCGTTGATCATCATCGCGGCCTTGCCGGCCAGGAACTGGTTGTTGACGTCCGCCTGGGCCCAGTTGATCGAGCTCTTGGACATCGAGCCGTCGTCCTGCAGGTCCTCGACGAGCTGCAGGGCCTGGGTGGCGTCCGCGGTGGCGATGTTCTTCTCGTCACCACCGTTCGACCAGAAGAACGGCAGGAACTGCCAGGTGCCCTCGTACGTGTTGATGTTGCTCATCGCGAAGCCGTAGGTCGAGCCCTTGGTGAGCTGCTTCGCGGCGGCCTTGAGCTCGTCCCACGTCTTGGGCGGCTGGACACCGGCGTCCGCCAGCAGCTTCTTGTTGTAGTAGAGCGCGATGGAGTTCGTGTTCGACTGCAGGCCGTAGAGCTTGCCCTTGTAGGTGCTCGCCGCCTTCACGCCGGGGACGTCGCCGTCGGCGTCGAGCCCGTAGGCCGACAGGTCGGACAGCGCACCAGACGACGCGATCTGCTGCACGTCGGGGTTGTCGAGCATGAGGACGTCGGGCAGCGTCTTCGACGACGCCTGCTGCAGCACCTTCGAGATGAGGCCGGCGCCGGCGACGTGGTTGATCGTGACCGTCGCGCCGACCTCCTTGGCGCACTGCTTGTAGACCGGGTTGTAGTTCGCGTCGTAGTAGTCCTCGATCGTCAGGGCCTTGCTGCCGCCCGACGAGGCCGATCCGGAGCCGGAGCACCCGGACAGGACCAGGGGGACCGTGGCGAGCACGGCGACGGCGCCGACGAGGGCGCGGGTCCGGCGCGACTGGGAGGGGAATCTTTGCTTCATTGCAGAGCTCTTCTCTTGACGGATGCTGGGACAGGCACGCATCGACGAGGCCGCTGACGTCATCGTCGCTGTGCTCCTGGGGCGAGAAGCTAACAGATAAGCGCTTCACCTGTAAAGCGCTTTTCTGACACGGCGAGCGCTAGGATCAGCGGCATGGCCACGATGCAGCAGGTCGCCGATCGGGCGGGGGTCTCGATCGCCACCGTGTCCTTCGTGGTGAACGGGACGAAGTACGTGACTCCCGGAACCACGGCGCGGGTGCGGACTGCGATGCGCGAGCTGAAGTTCCGTGGCAACGTCGTCGCCCGTGCGCTCGCGAGCCGACGCACCCGGATCATCGCGCTGCTGTTCCCGACCACCGGCAACCGCTTCAGCCCGACCACCTCGCAGTTCTTCATGAGCGCGGCGGAGCGTGCGTCCGAGCGGGGGTACCACCTCGTGCTCTGGCCCGTGGACCCCGCCGGCGACGACCTGGACGACCTCGTCTCGGGCGGACTCGTGGACGGCGTCATCCTGATGGAGGTGCGGATGGACGACCCCCGCGTCGCCGTCCTCACCGACCTCGACGTGCCGTTCACCCTGATCGGCCGGACCCGCGACAGCAGCGGGCTGCCCTTCGTCGACATCGACTTCGAGACGACGATCGAGGACAGCCTCGACCACCTCCAGGCCCTCGGGCACCGGCGGTTCGGGCTCGTCCTCGAGGACCTCGAGGGCACCCCGATGGCCGGGTACGCACCGCACCTGCGCGTCGAGTCGACGTTCCGGCAGGCGATGCTCGAGCGCGGACTGACCGGGACGATCGTCACGGCGGGGCCCGGCAGTGACGGCGGCCGGCAGGCCACGAGTGACCTGCTCGCGGCGGACCCCGACGTCACCGCTGTGCTCGTGATGAAGGACGACTCGTCCGCCGGCGTCCTGGTCGGGCTGTACACCGCCGGGCGGCGGGTCCCCGAGGACGTCTCGGTGCTCAGCATCGCGTCGTCCGAGGCGAACGCGGACCAGCACTACCCGCGGCTGTCGACGATGGTCGCCCCCGGCCCGGAGCTCGGCGTGCGGGCCGCCGACGCCCTCATCGAGCAGCTCGACGGCACCTCGGAGGACCTGCCGCACTTCCTGCTGCCGTGCACGCTGCGGATCGCCGAGTCCACGGCCCCCGCCCCGGCCTGACCACCCGCCGGTCCGGAGGCGCGGGTCGTCCCTGCCACGCGCCTCCAGGCCGTCGGCCCCGGCCCCACGGAGCCACCAGCGAAAGCGACAGATCCCTGCGGACAGCCCAGGCTCCGCCTGGTTGTGTGGATGCACAGGTTCGCAGCACCACACGTCGAGGAGGACGGATGGCCATCGACCGGAGGACGTTCATGCTCGGGGGAGCGGGGGTGCTGCTGCTCGCCGGCTGCTCCACCCGACCCGAGCGCACGCGGGTCGAGGACTGGCCCACCGAACCGCCCGAGGGTGAGGCGACGATCAGCTGGTGGGCCGGCCAGGTCGCCTCGAAGGACGGGGGTGACCTGCGTCGTCGGCTCATCGCGGAGTTCCAGAAGGAGCACCCGAACATCCGGGTCCGGATCGTCAGTGCCCCGAGCGACACCGACACGAACCGGACCAGCCTGACGACCCAGATCGCGGCGGGCAGCAGCACGCCGGACGTCTACCTGGGTGACGTCGCGTGGCCCGGGCAGTTCGCGAAGAACAAGCTCGCGACCCCGGTGAACCAGCTCGTCGGTGAGGACTTCTTCGACCAGTTCCCCGAGGGGCTCCGGCTCGCGGCGAGCGTCGACGGCACGTACTACATGTTCCCGCTCTACATCGACGAGTCGTTCTTCCTGTACCGGAAGGACCTGCTCGCGAAGCACTCCCTGCAGGTGCCGGCGTCGTGGGAGGAAGTGCGCGAGACCGCCGCGAAGCTCGTCGACACCGGTGACGTCAGCTACGGGTTCGCGTTCCAGGGCGACGTGTACGAGGGGCTGACCTGCAACGTCACCGAGTTCGTCGCGGACGCTGGTGGGTCGTTGCTCAACGACGACCTGACCAAGCCCGAGACGACGAGCTCCGAGACGAAGCGCGCCTTCGAGTTCATGCGCTCGCTGATCACCGAGGGGGCGTCGCCGCGGGCCACCCTGACGTACCAGGAGCAGGACACCAACGACGCGTTCTCCGGCGGCCGTGCGGCGTTCCTCCGCAACTGGTCGTACGCGTGGGGGATCGCGAACGGTCCGGACAGCCGGGTCGCCGGCAAGGTGGGTCTGGCCGCCCGGCCGACGTTCGACGGCATGGACGAGCACCACTCGACGATCGGCGGGTGGGGGAACTACATCAACCCGCACACGCAGGAGCCCGCGGCGGCACTGACCTTCGCGCGCTGGATGTCGAGCGAGACCGCGCAGCAGTTCCTGACCCGCGAGGGCGGCGTCCTGCCGGCGCGGAGCACCTCGCTCGTCAGCGAGGACGCGAAGCGCCAGGAGCGTCCCACCTACGACACGGCGGCGGGCATCACGCTCGTGCCCCGCCCGACCTCGACCGCCTACTACCCGAAGGTGTCGCAGGGCATCTACCAGAACGGCAACAGCATCCTCGGTGGGCAGGCGTCCGTCGACGGCGGCACCAGCGCGATGGCCTCCGCCATCTCGCTGGCACTGCAGGGAGCAGCGCTGTGAGCGCCGGCACCGCGACACGGCCGGCACGGCCTGGAGGCACGGGGCGCGTCGATCCGCCGCCCCGGCCGACGGGGCGGTCGCGTCTCGACCGCATCCGCTCGCGGGGTGCGTGGGGCTTCGCGGCCCCGGCGCTCCTGGTGGTCGCCGCGGTCACGATCTTCCCGGTCGTGTACTCGGTCGTCCTGAGCTTCGCGGACGTCGAGGTCGGCTACGAGGGCTTCACCATCCAGTCGTTCGGGTTCGACAACTACGCGGCCCTGCTGCAGAGTGCCGACTGGTACCGGGCGCTCGGGTTCACGGTGCTCTACACGGTGGTGACGGTCTCGGTCGAGCTCGTGCTCGGCATGCTCGTCGCGCTGGTGCTCGAGCGGCTCGGGGCCACCCGCGGCTGGATGCTCGCGCTCATGCTCATCCCGTGGTCGCTCGTCACCATCGTCAACGCGCAGCTGTGGAAGTACATCTACGACAGCACCTACGGCGTCGCGACGTGGTTCTTCGGTCTGTTCGGGGACGCTCCGGTGATCCTCGGTGAACCGGTGCCCGCGATCACCGGGCTGATGGTCGCGGACATCTGGAAGACGACGCCGTTCGTCGCGATCATCCTGCTCGCCGGGTTGGTGCAGATCTCCGAGGACCACTACGAGGCCGCCGAGCTCGACGGCGCGAGCACCTGGCAGACGTTCTGGCGCGTGGTGCTGCCGCAGCTCACCCCGACCCTGACGATCGCGGTGCTGTTCCGCATCCTGCAGGCGTTCGGCGTCTTCGACCTGCCGTTCGTGCTGACGAACGGCGGACCGGGCACCGCCACCCAGTCGCTCGCGATCATGGGCTACAAGGTGCTCTTCCAGGACATCAACATCGGTCCGGGCGCCGCGATCGCGACCTCGACCGCGATCATCGTCGCGGCCGGGTGTCTGCTGTTCCTCCGGGCGTTCCGGAACCAGGCGAAGGGAGGGGACGACTGATGCCCCGTCAACGTGTGCGCAAGGGCTGGCGGAAGTGGGTCAACACCGTGAACGTCAGCGGTGTCGTCATCGCGGTGCTCACGGCGCTGCCGCTGTACTGGCTCGTCACGACGTCGCTCAAGCCGGCGTCCGAGATCGGGCAGTCGCCGCCCACCGTGTGGCCGCAGTCGTTCACCTTCGACAACTTCGTGGTGGCCTTCCGTGACAACGCGCTCGGCCAGTACATGGTGAACAGCGTCATCGTGTCGGTGTCGACCACGGTGATCGTGCTCGCGCTGGCGTTCCTGGCCGGGTACGCGCTGGCCGGCCGGTTCATCCGGGGCCGCACGGCGATCATGACCTCGTTGCTCATGCTGTCGGTGTTCCCGGCGATCGCGGTGCTGACGCCGCTGTACCTGCTCGAGCGCAACCTCGGGCTGCTCAACTCGTACCCGGGTCTGATCGTGCCGTACGTCGCGTTCAACCTGCCGTTCGCCATCTGGATCATGCGGAACTACCTGCAGGGGATCCCGTCGACGATCGAGGAGGCGTCCGAGATCGACGGGGCCGGGGCGTGGCGCACCGTGCTGAGCGTGATCCTGCCGATGGCCAAGCCGGGCCTGTTCACGGTCGGCGTCTTCACCTTCACAGCATCGTGGAGCGAGTTCCTGATGGCGCTGACCTTCAACAGCGAGAACTCGTTCCGGACGATCCCGGTCGGCATCGCGCTCTTCGGGACGCAGTTCACGGTGCCGTTCGCGCAGATCTTCGCCGCGAGCGTGGCCGCCACGGTGCCGATCGTGATCCTGGTGCTCGTGTTCCGCCGCTCGATCGTGTCCGGTCTGACCTCCGGCGCCGTCAAGGGGTGACGGGTGTCCGGCATGCGGAGATAGGTAGAGAACTTACCTAGCTGCGCATGCTGGACATTCGTCCGAGCGTCGCGCTGACCGCCCGTACCCTGCCGTCAGGGGCTCGGTGCGCCGAGATCGACGGCTGCGACGATGCGGTCGATGATCCGCACGAACCTGGCCCGCTCCCGTTCCGAGAAGGAGGCCATCAGGTCGTGCAGGTGCTTGTTCGTGCCGTCCATCGCGCGCGTGTAGTCGCGGCGGGCGGCATCGGTCAGCTCGATGTACCGGCTCCGGCCGTCGTCGGGGTTCGGGACGCGACTGAGGTGTCCGCTGTGCTCGAGTCGGTCCACCATGCCGGTGACCGCCGGGCCGGTGAGTCCCAGGTGCTTCGACAGGTCCTTCACGCGCACGGTCCGGCCCGCTGCTTCGGCGCGGGACACGAACTGCAGCAGCGTCAGGTCGCCGCCGGAGACGCCGAGTTCGTCGCGCAGCCGCCCGCGGAGTTCGGAGACCGCGGCCTCGAGCCGGGTCAGCGCTGCGTCGAGGTCGACATCGCTCACGACAGCGCCCCCTCTGCACGGGTCTCGTCCGGGTCACGATACGCCGCAGTCACCACCCCAGCGTATCCACATAGCGCGGTTCGTGGAACGGTCCGGGTGGCGGCGTCGGGAGCAGGGCGCCGTGGCTGACCCCGTCCCGGACCCGCAGGGTGCCGACCGGGCCGGCGAACCGGTGCGGTTCGAGGTCGCCGGCGGGGACCCCTACGCCGCCGAGCGCGACCTCGCCGCCGTCCACGGTGCCGATCGGTGGTCCGTCCGGCGCATCGACGACGACTTCTCGTACCGGTACACGGCCGTCGGCGACTCCGAGGTGAGCATCCGGCGTTCGCGGCTCCGCGGTGCCGTGCGTGGCTCGGTGCCCGTCGGGGCGGACTACGTCGTGACCTGGATCACGAGCGGCACCGCGTCGCTCGACTCCGGGCGTGCGCGGATGCAGCTGCGCCGCGACGTCCCCGTGCTCCTGCCGCCCGAGGACGACTTCGTGTTCACGGCCGAGGACCACGACCAGCGGCTGGTGCACTTCGGGCGTGACTACGTGCACCGCGTCGCGTACGAGCACCTGGAGGTCGAGACGGCGCCGCTGCGGTTCGACCCGACCCGGGTGCCGGAGCCCGACACCGCGGAGCGCTGGCAGGAGGCGCTCGTGGCGCTGTCGCGTGCCCTGCGAGCCGAGGGGCCCGACTCCGACGCGTGGCACGAGGCCAAGCGGTCGGCCGCCACCGCGTTCCTGGACACGTTCCCGCCGCAGGCCGACGACCTGCCCGCGGTGCTCGATCTCCCCCGGAACGCCCGGCTGCGGGCCGCGGTGGAGTACATCCACGCCCACGCCGCCGAGCCGGTCTCCGTCCAGGAGCTGTCCGAGGTCGCCGGCCTGAGCGTGCGGTCGGTGCAGGAGTCGTTCCGCCGGGTCTTCGACGTGTCGCCGCTGACCTACCTGCGCGAGGTCCGGCTCGACCGGGTCCGCGGCGAACTGCTCGAGCTCGACCCGCAGGCCGGGGTCGTCGGTGACGTCGCCCGACGGTGGGGGTTCGCCCACCTCGGCCGGTTCTCGGCGGCGTACGCGGCCCGGTTCGGCGAGTACCCGAAGCAGACCCTGCGCCGCTGACGACGACGGGTGCTCAGCGGCCTGCCGTGGGTCGCGGCGCCGGGCCGGTGCTCGCCCGCACCCGCAGGGTCGTGGGGAGCCGGACGTGGTCCGTGGTCGGCTCGCCACGGAGCATGGTCAGGAGCATCTGCACGGCGTGCGACCCGAGCTCGTCGAGCGGCTGCGACACCGTGGTGAGCGGCGGGGTCGTGGTGGAGGCCTGCGGCACGTCGTCGAAGCCCACGACGGACAGGTCCTGGGGAACGCGGAGCCCGACCTCGGCCGCGGCGCGGAGCACACCGATCGCCGACGAGTCGTTCGCCGCGAACACCGCGGTGGGGCGGTCGTCGAGGGCCAGGAGTTCCCGGGTGACGGCCGCGGACTGGTCCTCCTGGTAGCCGCCGTCGCGCAGCAGGCACTCGTCGACGGTGATGCCGGCGGCGGTCAGGGCGGAACGGTAGCCGGCGGCCCGGAGCTGGGCGGACGCCAGGTCGGCGCGACCCTGCAGGTGCGCGATGCGGGTGTGCCCGAGCGCGAGCAGGTGCTCGACGGCCTGGACGGCTCCGGCTTCGTTGTCGGCGTCGACGGTGGCGTGGCCCTCCGGCCCGGTGTGCGGGTCGATCGCCACGACGGGGATCGAGGAGCTCGACAGGGCCGTGGTCGGGGTGACCACGATCGCGCCGTCGATCAGGGTGCCGGACAGTCGGGACAGCGACCGGCGTTCCCAGCCGGGTCGGTCGGCGCCGGTCATCAGGCCGGCGTAGGCGAGCAGTTCGTAGCCGGTGCCGGTGGCCGCCCGCGAGATGCCGCGGAGCAGCTCGGTCGAGAACGGCTCGAACTCGGGCACCAGGATGCCGACGACCCCGGTCCGCGAACTGCGCAGGCTCCGGGCGACCAGCGAGGTCTCGTACCCCAGGTCCTCGACCACCTGCTGCACGCGGAGCATGGTGGCGGCGGCGACACCGTCGCGCTGGTTGATCACCTTGGAGACCGTCGGGATCGAGACCCCGGCCGCTCGTGCCACGTCGCCGATCGTCACCCGGCCGGCACCGGGACGCGCGCCGAGTGCCGAGTCCATGTGCACACCGTACCGCTGCGACACCCTGCGATCGGTTAAGAAAACGTTATCGATATCGATTGACACCGCCCCCGAGCAGCAGGCATGCTCTCCGCAGCGGCAGTCGATGTCGCGCCATGTCAACGACGACACTTCAGGAGTTCCACGATGACGAGGAAGATCCGTGCCGCGGCAGCCATCGCGCTGATCGGGGC
This sequence comes from Curtobacterium poinsettiae, assembly GCF_047226435.1. Classification (NCBI taxonomy): domain Bacteria; kingdom Bacillati; phylum Actinomycetota; class Actinomycetes; order Micrococcales; family Microbacteriaceae; genus Curtobacterium; species Curtobacterium poinsettiae. The sequence goes on from NZ_CP178434.1 coordinate 736,351, forward strand.
GACCGCACTGGTGGCCAGCGGGTGCTCGGCGGGCAGCGATGCCTCCGAGGACGGCGGGAAGGTCACGATGACCTTCTGGCACAACTCGACGACCGGACCGGGCAAGGCCTACTGGGCCTCGACGGTCAAGGCGTTCGAGGAGAAGTACCCGAACGTCACCATCAAGACCCAGGCGATCCAGAACGAGGACCTGGACGGCAAGCTCCAGACCGCCCTCAACTCCGGCGACGCCCCCGACGTGTTCCTGCAGCGTGGCGGCGGCAAGATGGACGCCATGATCGCCGCCGGGCAGCTCATGGACATCTCCGACTCCATCAGCGCCGACGCCAAGAAGTCCATCAGCGCGGGCACGTTCGCCGGCTACGAGAAGGACGGCAAGACCTACGCCATGCCCGGCGCGGTGCTCCCCGAGGGCATCTGGTACTCGAAGGACCTGTTCAAGGAAGCCGGCATCGAGGGCACGCCCACGACCATGGACGAGCTGAACGACGCGATCACGAAGCTCAAGGCCAAGGACATCGACCCGGTCGCCGTCGGCGCGAAGGACGCCTGGCCGGCCGCCCACTGGTACTACAACTTCGCACTCCGCGAGTGCAGCCAGAAGACGCTCGAGGACGCGGCGAAGTCCCTGAAGTTCGACAACGCCTGCTGGACGAAGGCCGGCGAGCAGCTCGAGGACTTCAACGCCACCAAGCCCTTCAACAACGGCTTCCTGACCACCGCGGCACAGCAGGGTGCCGGCAGCTCCGCCGGTCTCCTCGCCAACCACAAGGCGGCCATGGAGCTCATGGGTGCGTGGGACCCGGGCGTGATCGCATCGCTGACGCCGGACGCCAAGCCGCTGCCCGACCTCGGCTGGTTCCCGTTCCCCGCGACCGACGGTGGCAAGGGTGACCCGAAGTCGATGATGGGTGGTGTCGACGGCAACTCCTGCTCCGCACAGGCCCCGAAGAAGGCGTGCACCGACTTCCTGAACTTCATCGTGCAGAAGGACAACCAGGAGGCGTACTACAAGGCCTTCAACGCCATCCCGGTGAACAAGGACGCCCAGTCGGTCGTCGACTCGGACTACCTGAAGTCGGCCCTGGCCGCCTACCAGGACGCCCCGTTCGTCTCGCAGTACCTGGACACCCTGTACGGCCAGAACGTCGGCAACGCGCTGAATACCAGCGTCGTCGACCTGCTGGCCGGCAAGGGTGACGCGAAGGACATCGTCGAGACCACCAACCAGGCTGCGGCCAAGGGCTGAGCATGGCCCTCGACACCTCGCTCGGTACGACTCCGGCCACCGGGTCGGACACGGCCGCGGGGACGTCCCCGGCGGGGAGCGGTTCGCCGCTCCCCGCCGGTCGGCGGACCACGCGCCGCATCGCGGACTGGCGGAAGCGCGTCGAGATCGCGGTCCTCGCCGGACCCGCGGTCATCGTCTTCGTCACGTTCGTGATCCTGCCCGTGGGCCTCGCCGCCTACTACGGGTTCTTCAAGTGGCAGGGCTACGGCCCGCCCACCGACTTCGTCGGGCTGCAGAACTACCTGATCATCTTCCAGGACAAGGCGTTCCACGCGGTCCTGATGCACAACGGCTTCATCGTCGTGCTCTCGCTGGTGCTGCAGGGGCCGATCGCGATCGTGCTCGCCCTGCTGCTCAACCAGAAGATGCACGGCCGCGGGCTCGTCCGCGTGCTCGTCTTCGTGCCGTACGTCATCTCCGAGGTGATCGTCGGCACCGGGTGGAGCCTCATGCTCCAGTCGAACGGCGCCGTGAACGACCTGTTCCAGAGCATCGGCCTGGGCGGACTCCGTGCGGACTGGCTGTCGAACCCCGACATCGCCATCTGGACGCTGCTCGTGATCATCTCGTGGAAGTACATCGGCTTCGCGGTGATCCTGTTCCTCGCCGGCCTGCAGAGCATCCCCGAGGAACTGTTCGAGGCCGCCGCCATCGACGGTGCCGGCTACTGGCAGATCCAGCGGCGCATCACCCTGCCGCTCCTCGGACCGACCATCCGCATCTGGGCGTTCCTGTCGATCATCGGCTCGCTGCAGCTGTTCGACCTCGTCTACATCATCTGGGGCCAGTACATCGCCTCGACCGCGGGTACCTCGACGATGGCGACGTACATGGTCGCCAACGGCCGGACCTCGGGCAACTTCGGCTTCGGCAGCGCCGTCGCGGTCGTGATGTTCGTGATCTCGCTCGTGGTCGCCCTGATCTACCAGCGCTTCGTGCTCCGCCGTGACACCGCGGGTGCACTCACCGAGAGGAAGAACTGATGGCCACCACGAGCATCGTCGCCCCCGGGCGCCGGGCCGTGCGGGAGCGCCGGTCCAGTGCCGCGATCGGACGCGCCAACCCGCTGACCTACGTCGTCGCGATCCTGTTCGTCGCCGCCAACCTGGCACCCGTGCTCTACATCGTGCTGGGCGGCTTCCGGACCAACTCACAGATCACCACGAGCCCCGCCGGGCTGCCGGCACCGTTCGAGTTCGGCAACTACGGCTCCGTGCTGTCGAGCGGCATCTTCTGGCAGCAGCTCGGCAACTCGACGATCAGCGCCGTCACGACCACCCTCGGGGTCGTCGTGCTCGGGCTGATGGTGAGCTTCGTGCTCGCCCGCTACCGGTTCGCCGGCCGCGGGGCGCTCTACGCCCTGTTCGCCGCGGGGCTGATGTTCCCGATCACCGTCGCGATCACCCCGCTGTACCTGCTCGTCAAGGACCTCGGTCTGACGAACAGCCTGGCCGGCGTGATCCTGCCGCAGATCGCGTTCGCGCTGCCGACCACCGTGATCATCCTGGTGCCGTTCCTGCGCGCCATCCCCGACGAGCTCGAGGAGGCCGCGTCGATCGACGGGGCGAGCCGTCTCGGGTTCTTCTTCCGGATGGTCGTGCCGCTGTCGCTGCCCGGCGTCGTCACGGTCGGCATCCTGGCGTTCATCGCCAGCTGGAACAGCTACATCCTGCCGCTGTTCATCCTGAACAACGAGGCCGCCTACACGCTGCCGCTCGGGGTCCAGTCGTTCTCGTCGCAGTACTCCGTCGACACCGCCAAGGTGCTCGCGTTCACCTCGATGTCGATGATCCCGGCGCTCGTGTTCTTCACGATCTTCCAGCGCCGCATCGTCGGCGGCCTGACCGGGGCGGTGAAGGGGTGACCGCGACCGACGCGACGCGGACCGCCGGACGCGACCCGCGCCTCCAGGCCGACAGCGCGACGGACGCGACCGCGACGACCGCGACCGCGACCGCGACCGCGACCGCGACGGACGCGACCGCGACCCCCTCCGGCCCCCGCGCCGACGCCCTGCTCGCCGAGATGACCCTCGACGAGAAGGTCGCCCAGCTCGTCGGCTACTGGCTCGACCAGAACGGCGTCGTCGCCCCCATGCAGGGCGAGATGGCGGCCGTGCAGCAGGGCGGCACCCTGGCGGACATCACCCGCGACGGCATCGGGCAGTTCACCCGCGTCTACGGCACCCGCCCCGTCGAACCCGACGAGCGTGCCGCCTGGCTCTGGGCGGAACAGCGCCGCCTGCAGTGCGAGACCCGGCTCGGGATCCCGGCGCTCGTCCACGAGGAGTGCCTGACCGGCCTCGCCGCGTGGAAGGCCGCGACGTTCCCGACGCCGCTGGCGTGGGGCGCGTCGTTCGACCCGGAGCTCGTCGAGCAGGTCGGCGCCGCGATCGGTGCGTCGATGCGGCAGCTCGGCGTCCACCAGGGCCTCGCGCCGGTCCTCGACGTCATCCGCGACCCGCGTTGGGGGCGGGTCGACGAGTGCATCGCCGAGGACCCCTACCTGGTCGGCACGGTCGGCACCGCGTACGTGCGCGGGTTGCAGTCGGCGGGGGTCGACGCGACCCTGAAGCACTTCCTCGGGTACTCGGCGTCGCAGGCGGGGCGGAACCACGCCCCCGTGCACGCCGGGGCCCGTGAGGTCGCGGACGTGTACCTGCCGCCGTTCGAGATGGCGCTGCGCGACGGGGGCGCCCGGAGCGTCATGAACTCGTACGCCGAGATCGACGGCGTGCCCGTCGCAGCGAACGGCGAGCTGCTGACCGGCCTGCTCCGCGACCGGCTCGGTTTCGACGGCACGGTCGTCGCGGACTACTTCTCGGTGGCGTTCCTCGAGGTCATGCACGGCATCGCCGCCGACCGTGGCGAGGCCGCGGCGCTGGCGCTCGAGGCCGGCATCGACGTCGAGCTCCCGACCGGTGACGCGTACCTCGCACCGCTCGTCGAGCGGGTCCGCAGCGGGCAGGTGGACGAGGCTCTCGTCGACCGTGCCGTGCTCCGGGTGCTCCGGCAGAAGGAGCGGCTCGGCTTGCTCGAACCGGACGCCTTCGCCGAGGACGCCCCCACCGGGATCGACCTCGACACCCCGCTGCACCAGGCGCTCGCGAAGCGGCTGGCAGCCGAGTCGCTCGTGCTGCTGTCGAACGAGGGCGGCCGCGTCAGCGTCGACAGCGGCACCGCCGACGGCACCACCCCCGTCCTCCCGCTCGCACCGGGGGCCTCGGTCGCCGTCATCGGCCCGAACGCCGACCGCGCCGAGGCGCTGCAGGGCTGCTACTCGTTCGCCAACCACGTGCTCGCCTCGCACCCCGACCTGCCGCTCGGCTTCGCGATCCCGACCGTCCGCGAAGCCGTCGCCCAGGCGCTCGGTCCGGCAGCGGTCCGCTTCGCCACGGGCTGCGCCGTGACGGGGAACGACCGGGCCGGCTTCGCCGAAGCCGTTGCGGTCGCATCCGCCTCGGACGTCGCGGTGGTCGTCGTCGGCGACCAGGCGGGCCTGTTCGGCCGGGGCACGGTCGGCGAGGGCAACGACACCGAGTCGCTCGACCTGCCCGGCGTGCAGCGCGAGCTGGTCGAGGCCGTCGTCGCGACCGGCACCCCCACCGTGATGGTGCTGCTCACCGGCCGGCCGTACGCGATCGGCTGGGCGCTCGACGGCGACCAGCCGCGCCCGTCCGCGGTCGTGCAGGCGTTCTTCCCGGGCGAGGGCGGCGGGCTGGCGATCGCCGACCTGCTGACCGGCGTGGCCTCGCCCTCGGGCCGGCTGCCGCTGTCCCTGCCCCGGTCCGCCGGCGCGCAGCCGTTCACGTACCTGCACCCGCGGCTCGGCGGTCCGTCCGACGTCACCGCCGCGGACTCGACGCCGGTGCGACCGTTCGGTTTCGGCCTCGGCTACACCGACTTCGCGTACGACGAGCTCGTCGTCGACCCGGACGTCCGGTCCGACGGCGTCTTCACCGTGTCGGTGACGGTCCGGAACACCGGGGTGCGCGACGGCGAGGACGTCGTGCAGCTCTACGGGCACGACGTGCACGGCAGCGTCACCCGGCCCGAGGTGCAGCTCCTCGGCTACGCGCGCGTCGCGGTCGCAGCGGGGGAGTCCGTGCGGGTCCGCTTCCGCGTCCCGGTGCAGCGCTTCGCGTTCACCGACCGTCGGATGCGCAGGGTGGTCGAGCCCGGCGACGTGCAGGTCTGGGTGGCGTCGCACGCGGCGGCGTCGCGGCCGTCAGGCTCGGTGGCAGCGGGTGGGATCGTCGCCTCGGGCGACGGTCCGGTCCGACACCCCGTCCCCGGCACCGCCACCCAGCGCGCCACCGTCGCGGTCACGGGCGCGGTGCACGAGGTCACCCCGGGCGACCCCCGCCTGGTGGCGTGGTCGCTCGTCTGACCCGGTGACGGACCACGTGCCCTGGGCGTGACCGGGTGACGGACAGGAGGCGCGGTGCGGGCTCGCACCGCGCCTCCTGTCCGTCAGCGGGTCCTGATCACCCGACCGGCTCGAGCCGGTCGGACAGGTCCAGTGACCAGACGGCGACGCCCGTCAGGCCGAGCCGCTCCGCCAGCGCGACCCGCGCACGCAGTGAGCGTGCGTCGGACCACCAGAGCACCTCGCCGCTCGGCAGGGTCGCGGTCCACTCGCCGACCGTCGCGTCCCAGCGGGCGGTCGCGCCCGCCTTCCGGACCCGGAGCCGGGCCTGGGCGTCGGAGAGCTGACCGGCCGGACGCTTCCCCTTCCAGTGGTAGCCGTACCCGGCGACACCGAGCACGATCTGGTCGGCGGGAGCGAGGCTCACGAGTGCACGGGCGGCCTTCGACGACCACGCGAGCGAACCGACCGGACCGGGTGCGTCCGGCTCCCAGGGGCCGTGCTGGTCGTAGGCCATGAGCGTCAGGTGGTCGAGCGGGGCACGGAGGGCGCGCACGTCGTAGCCGAGGCGGGCGTACCCGGCCGCGGTGGTCGACGCGGACAGGGCGATGTCGAGCCGGACGTCGTCGCCGACGGCGGCCCGGAGCTCGCGGGCGAAGGCGGTGAGACCGGGCTTCTCGGCCTTGGTCAGCGCCTCGAGGTCGATCATGACCGAGTCCCAACCGCCCGTGGCCACGTCGGCGGCGAGTGATCGGACGACCCGGGCGCGGTTCGCGGGCGAGGTGAGCAGCCTGCGGGCGATCGGCTCGCTGAAGTCCCCGTCGGCCTCGGAGTAGTTGCTGACGAGCAGCTGCGCGGTGAGCCCGTTGGCGTGTGCCCGGTTGCGCTGGGCCTTGGCGGCGCGCGACGGTGCCGTGACCTTCGACCCCGTGCGGTTCAGCAGCAACCCGTCGACGCCGACCACGTCCATCGCGGCGGCGTTCGCGTCCACCAGGACGGTGTCGGCGTTCTCGGGCTGGAAGCCGGTCACGTCGAACCCATCAGCGTGGGCGGCGGTCGGGGCCGTGCAGCCGGCGAGTGCGAGTCCTGCGGTGAGCGCGGCGGCGAGCAGTGCGGAGCGGCGTCGACGCGGGGTGCCGGTCATGCGGTGGGTCCGTCCGGTCGTCCGGGGTGGCCGGGTGCCGACCACGGCGGGAGCTCGGCCGACGGGTACCCGCCGTGCTGGTCGGGCGCCCGCAGCATCGGGTTGACGGCACGCAACCGGATGCCGGAGGTGTCACCGGCGACCCCGCGGACGGCGCTCGCCAGCAGGAACGCGACGACGTCAGCGGTGCTGCCGTCCGGGTCGTAGCCGTGCCAGGGGTGGTCGTCGCCCTGGGCGCGGCGCAGGGCGCTGGCGAACGTCGCGTCGGCGTCCTCGATCTCCACCTCGCAGTCGAGCACGACGCGGAAGCGCGAGCCCTCGCCCGGGGGGACACCGAGGTCCGTCGTGGCGCGGGGGTCCGGGTCCGCCGGGTCGAACGACCGGAGCGCCGCCGACGGTGCGGTGCCGAACGCGGCGCGGTACTCGGCCGCCATCCGCCCGGCGTTGCTGAAGTGCCAGTGCTTCGCGACGTCCGCGATGGTGCGACGGTCCGCCGGTGTCATGGAGAGCAGGTCGCGGTGGACGCCCTCGAGCCGGACCCCGCGCAGGTACGACGCTGGCGAGGTCTGCAGCTCCCGCCGGAACGCGCTCTGCAGGCCTCGGGTCGACAGGTTCGCGGCGGCGGCGATGTCCGGTACCGAGATCGCTTCGCGGGCGTGTGCGTGCACGAACCGCAGCGCCTCGTGCACGGTGCGGGACAGCCGTGCTCCGCCGTGCTCGGGACCACTCGCCGTGGTCGGTGCCTGGTCCATACGTGGGAGCGTACGAGGCGCTCGTGTGGATCGGCCTCCGACGCCACGACGCCGTCGGTATCCGAGGTGCGCGGATGTGACCCGCACCCGTTCGGGGGGCATCGTGGACGCCGCGCGAGGCGTTCACCGTCCAAGAGGTACTCAAACTGTCCTCCTCCGAACAGGGTCGGAGGCTCGGGGACAGATCGGAGGATCTGATGAGTGGTTACGAGCGCGCACCGGGGGTCGCCCCGGTCCACATCACCTCCTACCGGGCGCGGGCACGGGCTGCCAGACGCGGCTGGATCGTGCAGTCCGAGGACGACGTCGACCGCGAGCGCTTCACCTTCGGGGACCTCCGCGCGCAGCGTGGACCGAACCCGTGAGCAGCGACCGCTGACGCGCGACGTCCGTCAGCGCAGGCGGTCCGCCAGGAACGCCGCCTGACGCTCCCAGTGCCGGAAGCCGCCGCCTTCGTGCCCGTTGTACGGGTACACGGCGATCTCGCGGTCGGTGGAGCCCAGGGCGTTGAACGCGGCGAAGGTCGTGCGCGGCGGGACGACGTCGTCCATCAGCGCGACCGAGAACAGCGCCGGTGCGGTGATGCCGGCGGCGTGGTTCACCCCGTCGAAGTACGCCGCGGTCTCCCACACGCCCTCGGCCGCGTCGCGGTGCACGGCGAGGTACTGCGCGAGCTCCAGGTACGGACCGCCCACCGCGACGTCGGTGCCGTTCCGCCAGTCGGCCAGGAACGCCACGTCGGGCAGCACCGCGGTGATCGGTCCGACGTGTGCCTCGACCAGGGCCGCTGCGGCGATCGTGATGCCGCCGCCCTGGCTGCCGCCGGTCAGGGCGATGCGCTCGGGGTCGACCCCGGGCAGCGTGCGCACGGCGTCGACCAGGCGGACCGCGTCGGTGTACACGCGGCGGTAGTAGTGGTCGGCAGGGGAGCCGATGCCGTTCGTCATCCACCCGCTGGCGTGCGGTGCGGAGCCGTGCGGGTCCGGGGTGTCGCCGCCGGCCCACCCGGAGCCCTGGCCGCGGGTGTCCATCACCACGTGCACGTACCCGGCGAGGGCCCAGTGCACGCGCTCACCCGGGCGACCGCGGCCACCGCCGTAGCCGAGGAACTCGACGACGACCGGCAGTGCGCCCGGGTCGTCGGTCACGGGACGGTTGACCCACGCCCGCACCGGGTCACCGGCGAACCCGGGGAACGTCAGGTCTTCGACGACGAGACCGGTGACCGGGGTCTCGGCGGGCACGAGGACCGGCTCGACCCCCTCGCCCGCGGTCCGGGCGGCGGCGATCGTGTCCGCCCAGAAGGCGTCGAAGTCATCTGGGCGCCGGACGTCGGAGCGGTGGGCGCGGAGCGCGTCGAGGGGCAGGTCGGTCAGTGGCATGGTGTGTCCTCCGGGACGATCGTGCCCCCGGCACCGTCGAGGACGGCGCCGGGGGCACGGAGTGTCGGTTCAGCGCGCCGCCGCGCGGTACTGCTCGAGCACCTCCGGGTGCGGGTCGGACGGCACGGTGGTCGTCGCGGTGTCCCACGTCGGCAGGGCTCCGGTGAGCGCCCACGCGGCCTGCTTCGCAGCCCCCGCGGCGACGTACTCGCCGGGCTCCGGCACCAGGACGTCACGGCCGAACACCTGCGCGGCGACGGCGCGGACCGCCGGGTTCCGCGCAGCGCCCCCGATGAGCAGCAGCCGCTCGACGGTCACGCCGGTGTCCTGCACCGCGGTCAGTCCGTCGGCGAGGGCGCAGAGCATCCCCTCGACGGCCGCCCGGGCCAGGTGCGCCCGGTCGGTGGTCGCCGGCGTCATGCCGAGCAGCGAGGCGGTCGCGTCCGGCCGGTTCGGCGTGCGCTCGCCGACGAAGTACGGCACCAGGACGAGGCCGTCGGCCCCGGCCGGCGCCTGCAGTGCCAGCTCGCCGAGCGCGTCGTGGTCGACGCCGAGCAGGCCGCCGATCACCTCGAGCACGCGGGCCGCGTTGAGCGTCGTGACGATCGGGAGGCGCGACCCGGTCCCGTCGGCGAAGCCCGCCACGGTCCCGCTCGGGTCACGCACCTCGGCGTCGCTGACCCCGAAGACCGTGCCGCTCGTGCCGAGGGACACCGCGACGTCGCCCGGGCCGAGACCCAGGCCGAGCGCTGCCCCGGCGTTGTCACCGAGTCCGGCGCCGACGACGAGGCCGGAGGGCGCGACCGCGCCGCCGGGCAGCTCGACGTCGGTGGACAGGGTGCCCATCGCCTCGTCGGGAGCAACCACGCGGGGCACGACCACGGCGTCGTCGTCACCCATCGACGCCGGCCGCATCGGCCGCCCGAGTGCGAGCTCGAACAGTTCCGGGTCGTACTCGCGGCGCACCGGGTCCCAGTACGCCGTGCCGCTGGCGTCGGACGCGTCCGTCGCCAGGGCCTCCAGGTCGGGGCCGAGCGGACTCTCGTCCGCCGGACCGTACCCGCGGAGCCGCCATGACAGCCAGTCGTGGGGGAGCGCCACGGCCGCGACGCGGGCCGCGTTCTCGGGCTCGGCGTCGCGGAGCCACCGCAGCTTGGTCCCGGTGAACGACGCGACCGGCACCAGCCCCGTCCGGGCGACCCACGCCTCCTGGCCGAGCTCGTCGACCATCTGCGCGGCCGCGTCCGCACTGCGGACGTCGTTCCAGAGCAGGGCGTCGCGGACGACGCGGCCCTCGGAGTCGAGCGCGACCATGCCGTGCTGCTGCCCGGCGACGGCGACGGCACCGACGTCGTCGAGGCCACCGGCGTCCGCGACGGCGGCACCGAGGGCGTCCCACCAGTGACGGGGGTCGACGGAGGTGCCGTCCGGGTGGGACGCGCGGCCCTCGCGGACGACCGCACCGGTCGCGGCGTCACGGATGGTGACCTTGCAGGACTGGGTCGAGGAGTCGACCCCGGCGACGAGTGCCATCAGTTCTCCTCGGCGGCAGGCCGCCTCGGCGCGCGGAATGCGGCCGCTGGCGCGTCCGCGTTCAATTCCGCGCGCCCATGAGGTGCTCCATCGCGAGCTGCTGCAGGCGGACGAAGCCGAAGCCCTTGCCGCCGAAGTAGGCGTCGGTGTCGAAGTCCTCGTAGGCGGAGCGGTCGGCGAGGAACGTGTCGTACGACTCGCCGTCGTTCAGCGTCGGCGTCGACAGCTCGCCGACCTTCGACGCCTCGAGTGCCGCCTGCACCTCGGGGTCGGCGCGGAACGCCTGCGCACGCTCCTTGAGGAGCAGGTACATGCGCATGTTGGCCGACGCGGAGTCCCAGACACCGCTGATGTCCTCGGTGCGGCTCGGCTTGTAGTCGAAGTGGCGCGGGCCGTCGTACGCCGGGCCGCCCTGCGGGGCACCGTGCTCGAGCAGGTCGACGAGCGAGAACGCGTTCTGCAGGTCGCCGTGGCCGAACACCAGGTCCTGGTCGTACTTGATGCCGCGCTGACCGTTGAGGTCGATGTGGAAGAGCTTGCCCTGGTAGAGCGCCTGGGCGATGCCGGCGGTGAAGTTCAGGCCCGCCATCTGCTCGTGGCCGACCTCGGGGTTGATGCCGAACAGCTCCGGGCGCTCGAGCGTCTCGGTGAAGGCGATCGCGTGGCCGAGGGTCGGCAGGAGGATGTCGCCGCGGGGCTCGTTCGGCTTCGGCTCGATGGCGAACCGGATGCCGTAGCCCTTGTCGGTGACGTACTGGGCGAGCAGGTTGACGGCCTCGCGGTACCGCTCGAGCGCGGCCTGCACGTCCTTGGCGCTGTCGTACTCGGAGCCTTCGCGGCCACCCCACATCACGAACGTCGAGGCGCCGAGCTCGGCGGCGAGGTCGATGTTGCGCAGGACCTTGCGGAGCGCGAAGCGGCGGACCTGCCGGTCGTTCGAGGTGAAGCCGCCGTCCTTGAAGACCGGGGCGGAGAACAGATTCGTCGTGACCATCGGCACGACGATCCCCGTCGACTCGAGGGCGCCCTTGAGGCGGTCGATCTGGGTCTGGCGCTCGGCGTCGGTGGAACCGAACGCGAACAGGTCGTCGTCGTGGAAGGTCAGGCCGTAGGCCCCGAGCTCGTCGAGCTTCTCGACCGCCTCGACCACGTCGAGCGCGGGGCGGGTCGGCCCGCCGAAGGGGTCCGAGCCGTTGTAGCCGATGGTCCAGAGACCGAAGGAGAACTTGTCTGCACGGGTGGGCGTCGTTGCCATGGTGGTCACCGTTCGTCGTCGAAACAAAATGTTGCCGCGCCCAACATAAGCGGTAGTGTTGGCTGTGGCAAGCACGTGATCGCAAAGGAGCGAGCGGATGGCACAGGAACGACTGCGGGTCGCGATGGTGGGGCACGGCTTCATGGGAGCCGCACACTCACAGGCGTGGCGGACCGCTCCCCGGTTCTTCGACCTCGGGGCCGACCCGGAGATGGCGGTGATCGTCGGGCGTGATCCCGAACGCACCGAGGCAGCCCGGCAGCAGTACGGCTGGCAGGCGGCGTCCACCGACTGGCGTGCCGTCGTCGCCGATCCGGACATCGACGTGGTCGACGTCGTGTCCCCGGGGTCCTCGCACGTCGAGGTCGCGATCGCCGCGCTCCAGGCCGGCAAGCACGTCCTGTGCGAGAAGCCGCTCGCCAACACCGTTGCCGAGGCCGAGGCGATGACCGCCGCTGCCGACGCCGCCCGCGAACGCGGCGTCCGGGCGATGGTCGGGTTCAGCTACCGCCGCGTGCCCGCGATCGCGTTCGCCCGGCAGCTGGTGCAGGACGGCCGGATCGGCACCGTGCGCCAGGTCCGCGCGCTCTACCTGCAGGACTGGTTGTCGGACGAGGACGGCCCGATGACCTGGCGGCTCGACAAGTCGCTCGCGGGGTCCGGTGCGCTCGGCGACATCGGCGCGCACGCCATCGACCTGGTCGAGCACGTCACCGGTTCGTCGCTCGCCACCGTGTCGGGCACGCTCGAGACATTCGTGACCGAGCGTCCGTTGATGGCCGAGGGGGTCGGGCTCTCCGGCACCGCGTCGAGCGAACGCGGGCAGGTCACCGTCGACGACGCCGCGTTCTTCACCGCACGGCTCAGTGGCGGCGCGGCCGACCGTGCGATCGGCACCTTCGAGGCGACGCGCTACGCGACCGGGCGGAAGAACGGCCTGACGCTCGAGATCAGCGGTTCCGACGGCGCGATCCAGTTCGACCTCGAGGCGATGAACGAGCTGCGGTTGTACGAGTCGAACGCCCCGGCTGGGGAGCAGGGCTTCCGGCGCATCCTGGTCACCGAGCCCGAGCACCCCTACATGGCCGCGTGGTGGCCGACCGGACACCTCATCGGGTACGAGCACACCTTCAGCCACCAGGTGAAGGACTTCATCGACGCCGTCGCCACCGGCACCGACCCGTCACCGTCGTTCGCCGACGGCCTGCACGTGCAGCGGGTCCTCGACGCCGTCGAACGCAGCGCCGCCGCCGGCAGCACCTGGACGGCGACCTCGTGAGCGCCGCCGAGCAGACCCGCCGGGCGCTCGTCGTCCGCGGCGGGTGGGACGGCCACCAGCCCGTCGAGACCACCGACCTGTTCATCCCGTTCCTGCAGGAGAACGGGTTCGAGGTCCGGGTGTCGGACTCGACGGCCGTCTACGCCGACGCCGCCGTCATGGACGAGGTCGACCTGATCGTACAGGTCGTCACGATGTCGACCATCGCCGACGACGAGTTCGCCGGGCTGCAGCGCGCGGTCCTGGGCGGCGCCGGACTGGCCGGCTGGCACGGCGGCATCGCGGACGCGTTCCGGAACACCGCCGACTACCTGCACATGGTCGGCGGCCAGTTCGCCCACCACGCGGGCAAGCACCCCGACGAGCGCGTCGGGGAACAGTCGGACAACTACATCCCGTACACGGTGCACATCACCGACCTCGGGCACGAGCACCCGATCACGCAGGGCATCGAGGACTTCGACCTCGTCACCGAGCAGTACTGGGTGCTGTCCGACGAGTACAACGACGTCCTCGCGACCACCACCCAGGACGCGCGCGACTTCGACGCCTGGAACCGACCGGTCACCGCACCGGCGATCTGGACGCGGCAGTGGGGCGAGGGCCGCGTGTTCGTCTCCGCACCAGGGCACCGCCTCGAGGTCGTCGAGTCGCAGCCACTCCGCACCATCATCGAACGGGGACTCCTGTGGGCAGCACGGTGAACGAGGGGGTGCTCCGGGTCGGCGTGGTCGGCGTCGGGGTCATCAGCCAGCAGTACTTCGAGCACTTCCCGGCCCTGCCCGGACTCGAACTCGCCGCGGTCGCCGACCTCGACGTCGCCCGTGCCCAGCAGGTCGGTGCGGCACAGGGCGTGCGCGGCACCACCGTGGACGACCTGCTCGCCGCCGACGACGTCGACGTGGTGCTCAACCTGACGATCCCGGCCGCACACGCCGACATCGCCACCCGGGCACTCGCCGCCGGCAAGCACGTCTACGGCGAGAAGCCGCTCGCGATGTCCACCGCCGAGGCCGCACCGGTGCTCGAGGCCGCCCGCACCGCCGGCCTGCGCGTCGGCAGCGCCCCGGACACCGTCCTCGGCACCGGCATCCAGACCGCGCGCGCCGCGCTCGACGACGGCGCGATCGGCACCCCGGTCGGCGCAGCCGTCGCCTGGAGCGCCCCCGGGCACGAACGCTGGCACCCCGCGCCGGCCTTCTACTACCAGCCCGGCGGCGGACCGCTGCTCGACATGGGGCCGTACTACCTGACCAGCCTCGTCACGTTCTTCGGCCCCGTCGTCCGGGTCAGCGGCAGCGCGACCCGCTCCACCCGCGAGCGCACCGTCGCCACGGGGCCGAACGCCGGCACCCCGATCCCGGTCGACATCGACACGCACGTCGTCGCGATCCTCGAGCACGAGGGCGGCGTGGTCTCCACCGTGACCGTCTCGTTCGAGGTCTGGGCCACCCGCGCCCCGCTGTTCGAGGTGTACGGCACCGCGGGCACCCTGGGCGTCCCCGACCCGAACCGGTTCTCGGACACCGTGTCGATCGCCACCGCCGACGACCGCTCGTGGCGCGACCTGCCGGTCGCCGCCGGGTACGCCGACGCCGGTCGCGGCTACGGCCTCGCCGACATGGCCCACGCGATCGCGACGGACCGGCCGCACCGGGCCTCCGGCGACCTCGCGTTCCACGTGCTCGAGGTCATGGAGGCGGTCTCCGCCGCCGCCCGAGACCACTCGGTCGTCGATGTGCACTCGCGCGTCGAGCGACCCGCCACCGTCCCGGCCGGGTCCGCGCCCGGATCCTGGTGACGGAACCCGACCACCGCGAAGAAGGACGACGACGATGACGACGACGGACGCGAGCGACACGACGGACACGACCCGGGCCTCCCGGCCGGTCACCCTGTTCACCGGACAGTGGGCCGACCTGCCCTTCGAAGAGGTGGCCCGACTCGCCGGCGAGTGGGGCTACGACGGGCTGGAGATCGCCTGCTGGGGCGACCACCTGGACGTCCGGCGCGCCGCGACGGACCCGGAGTACGTCGCCGGGCGCAAGGCGATCCTGGAACGCAACGGGCTGCAGGTCTGGACGATCGCCAACCACCTGGTCGGCCAGGCCGTGTGCGACGACCCGATCGACCAGCGGCACGAGGACATCGTGCCGCCGCACGTGTGGGGCGACGGCGATCCCGAGGGCGTGCGGCAGCGTGCGGCCGAGGAACTGCAGTGGACCGCCCGTGCCGCCGCCGCGCTCGGGGTGGACACCGTCACCGGGTTCTCCGGCTCGTCGATCTGGAAGACCGTCGCCGGGTTCCCGCCCGTGCCGCCGGCGATGATCGACGCCGGGTACCAGGACTTCCACGACCGCTGGTCACCGATCCTCGACGTCTTCGAGGAGGTCGGGGTCCGGTTCGCGCTCGAGGTGCACCCGTCCGAGATCGCCTACGACTACTGGACCGCGAAGCGCACGCTCCAGGTGTTCCAGGACCGCCCGGCGTTCGGGTTCAACTTCGACCCGTCCCACTTCGTCTGGCAGGACCTGGACCCCGCCGCGTTCCTGCTCGACTTCGCCGACCGGGTGTACCACGTGCACTGCAAGGAGTCGGTGAAGCAGCTCGACGGTCGCAACGGCCGGCTCGGGTCGCACCTGCCGTGGGGCGACCCCCGGCGCGGGTGGGACTTCGTCACCGCCGGCCACGGGGACGTGCCGTGGGAGCGGGTGTTCCGCGTGCTGAACCACATCGGGTACGCCGGCCCGACCAGCGTCGAGTGGGAGGACGCCGGCATGGACCGCCTCGTCGGCGGGCCCGAGGCGCTGGCGTTCGTACGGCGGCTCGGCACCATCGCGCCGCCGGAGGCGTCGTTCGACGCCGCGTTCTCGCAGTCGCGCTGACCGGGCCGCCTGCGTTCGAACGCCCCCACCGCTTCCGGGCGTACCTGCTGAATCCGGGCACACCTGGTCGTTCGTTTCGACCAGGTACGCCCGATCCCGCTCTCCATCGCCGGCGTTCTGGGAAGGACCGAGCACGCGAAGATGGGCAAGCAAGCAAGCAAGCAAGGACCGACCGAGAGGACCCGATGGCACGCACAGCTGCAGCACCCGGTGTCGCGCAGACCCCGGCGCTGCGCAACGCCGCACGTGTCCTCCGCCTGGCGCACGAGGACGGTCCGATCACCCGCGCCGAGCTCACCCGCCGCACCGGACTCAACCGCTCAACCACGCTCACGCTCGTCGGCGAACTGGTCGAACTCGGGCTGGTGCACGAGGACGTGCCCGGGACCGGCAGCACGAGTGCTGGCGTCGGCCGCCCGAGCCCGGTGGTCCGTGCCTCGGCGGAGGTGGTCGCGGTCGCCGTCACGGTCGAGGTGGACGCCGTGACCGTCGCACTCGTCGGACTCGACGGCAGCGTGCGCACCCGCGCGGTGGCGGCGAGCGAGAGCGCCCCGACCGCTGCCGAGGCGGTCGAGACCATCGCCGGACTCCTGGACGAGTTGATCGCCGGGGAAGGCCCGCCCACGCGGATCGCCGGAATCGGTGTCGCGGTCCCCGGGACCGTGCGGGTCGAGGACGGCGTGGTCCGCTACGCGCCGCACCTCGGCTGGCACGACGAACCGATCGCCCGTCCCCTCGCCGAGCGCACCGGTCTGCCGGTCCGAGCCGCGAACGACGCGAACTCCGGCGCCTGGGCGGAGCGGCTGTACGGCAGTGGCCGCGGAGTCGACGACCTGATCTACCTCAACGGTGGCGCGAGCGGTATCGGCGGCGGCGTCATCAGTGCCGCTCGGCCCCTCAGCGGTGCGGACGGGTACGCCGGCGAGCTCGGTCACACCTTCGTCGCAGCGAACGGTGTCCGTTGTCACTGCGGTGCTGTCGGGTGTCTCGAGACCGAGGCGTCGCGTGATGCCCTGGTCGCTGCCGCCGGCGTCGCCTCGGACGACCCGTCAGCGCTCGGCGCGGCGCTCGCGCAGCGCCGTCCCGAGGTCGAGCGGGTGGTCGACCGCCAGGTCACGGCCCTCGCGACCGCACTCCGCAATGCCATCCACACCGTCAACCCCGAGGTGGTCGTCCTCGGTGGGTTCCTCGGAGTGCTCCTCGGCCACGTCGGGAACCGCATCGAGGCCGAGGTCCGGGCCCAGTCGATGGCTGCCGTGACCGAGCGGCTGCGCATCGCACCGGCGGCGCTCGGTGCCGATGTCCTGCTCCGAGGCGCTGCTGAACTCGGGTTCCGTGATCTGCTGCGCGACCCGACGGCAGCGCGGCTCAGACCGGCCACCGCGGCGCCCGCGGCGACCGCGCCCGCGGCATCCGCCGCCGCCCCCTCCACCACCCTCACGTCCGGCCGCGACGACGCGGCCGAGGAAGCGAGAACCGCATGACCTCCACCCAGCGCACCAGTGTCCTGCTCGGCACCCAGGACCTCACCGTCGAGGACCGCCCGGTCCCTGGCGTCGACGCCGGCGACGTGCTCGTCCGGGTCGCGGCCGTGGGCGTCTGCGGCTCCGACGTGCACTACTACCGCCACGGCCGCATCGGCGACTTCGTCGTCGAGGAACCCCTCGTCCTCGGCCACGAACTCTCCGGCACGATCGAGGCGGTCGGCGAGGGCGTCGACCCGTCCCGTGTGGGGGAGCGCGTGGCCATCGAGCCGCAGCGCCCCTGCCACCGCTGCGCGCAGTGCCTGGCCGGTCGCTACAACCTCTGCCCGCACATGCGCTTCTACGCGACGCCGCCGGTCGACGGCGCCTTCACCGAGTTGGTCACGATCGAGTCCGAGTTCGCGCACGTCCTGCCCGACTCGGTGTCGTTCGAGGCCGGTGCGCTCCTCGAGCCCCTGTCGGTCGGCATCGCCGCCGTCCGCAAGGCCGGCATCGTGCCCGGTTCGTCGGTGCTCATCGCCGGTGCCGGTCCGATCGGCATCATCTGCGCGCAGGTCGCGAAGGCATTCGGTGCATCGCGCATCGTCGTCAGCGACCTGGTCCCGGAGCGCCGTGCGCGGGCCCTGGAGTTCGGCGCCACCGAGGTCGTCGACCCCACCGTCGTGTCCGTCGCGTCCGACATCGTCCCCGTCGACGCGTTCATCGACGCCAGCGGTGCGCCCCGTGCGGTCTCGGACGGCATCAAGGCGGTCGGTCCGGCGGGTGCCGCGGTGCTGGTCGGGCTCGGCAACTCCGAGATGACCCTGCCGGTCGAGCACATTCAGAACCTCGAGGTCACCGTCACCGGGATCTTCCGGTACACGAACACGTGGCCGGTGGCGATCCAGCTGGTCGCGTCCGGGCAGGTCGACCTCGACTCGCTCGTCACCGGCCGGTTCGGGCTCGACGACGTCCGCGAGGCTCTCGAGAGCGACACCGACCCGGAGTCGCTCAAGTCCGTCGTCTACCCCGGCGGCATCCCGGCCTGAGCCGGCACGGTGCAGGCTTCGCCGGCCCGGGCCGCGTTGCGTGCCTGGTGCGGCGTTGCGGCGGGGCACGGCGCGTGGAAGCGCGCACCGGGTGCCGACGCGCGCACGGTGCGGACGGGAGGCGCGGGGCCGGGCCGCGACGTGCCTCCCGTCCGGCACGGTGCGGGCTTCGCTGGCTCGGGCCGCGTTGCGTGCCTGGTGCGGCGTTGCGGCGGGGCACGGTGCGTGGAAGCGCGCACCGGGTGACGACGCGCGCACGGTGCGGACGGGAGGCGCGGGGCCGGGCCGCGACGTGCCTCCCGTCCGGCACGGTGCGGGCTTCGCTGGCTCGGGCCGCGTTGCGTGCCTGGTGCGGTGTTGCGGCCGGGCACGGCGCAGGCTTCGCCAGCCCGGGCCGCGTTGCGTGCCCGGTGCGGCGTTGCAGCCGGGCACGGTGCGTGGAAGCCCGCACCGGGTGACGACGCGGGCACGGTGCGGACGGGAGGCGCGGCGCCGGGCCGCCCCGTGCCTCCCGTCCGGCACGGTGCGGGCTTCGCTGGCTCGGGCCGCGTTGCGTGCCTGGTGCGGCGTTGCGGCGGGGCACGGTGCGTGGAAGCGCGCACCGGGTGACGACGTGGGCACGGTGCGGGCGGGAGGCGCGGGGCCGGGCCGCGACGTGCCTCCCGTCCGGCACGGTGCGGGCTTCGCTGGCTCGGGCCGCGTTGCGTGCTTGGTGCGGTGTTGCGGCCGGGCACGGTGCGTGGAAGCTCGCACCGGGTGACGACGTGGGCACGGTGCGGACGGGAGGCGCAGGGCCGGGCCGCGACGTGCCTCCCGTCCGGCACGGTGCAGGCTTCGCCGGCTCGGGCCGCGTTGCGTGCTTGGTGCGGTGTTGCGGCCGGGCACGGTGCGTGGAAGCTCGCACCGGGTGACGACGCGGGCACGGTGCGGACGGGAGGCGCGGCGCCAGGCCGCCCCGTGCCTCCCGTCCCGCACGTGACCCGGAACGGGGCCACCGCCGCGTCACCGGGACGCGCTACGGTTCGCGCATGACCGCTTCACCGGCCGCCGTCGTGCCGCAGCGCACCGACCGGCGCGCGCTCGTCTCCTGGGCGCTCTGGGACTGGGGGTCGGCCGCGTTCAACGCGGTCGTCACCACCTTCGTGTTCAGCACGTACCTGGCGAGCCGGGCGTTCGTGGACCCGGCGCTCGTCGGCGACACGTCGGTGGCGGGCAAGGCGATCGTGGAGCGGGAGCTCGCGCACAACGCCGCCGTCGTGTCCACCGCACTGACCATCGCGGGCATCGTCGTCGCGCTCGTGGCCCCGGCCATGGGGCGGCTCGCGGACTCGTCCGGACACCGCCGTCGCTCCGTCCTCATCGCCACGATCGGTGTCGCGCTGTCGATCGGCGGCATGGTCTTCGTCGCGCCGAGCCAGCCGTACCTGTTCCTCGGCGCAGCCCTGCTCGGCATCGGCACCGTGGCCTACGAGATCGCGACCGTCGGGTACAACGCCATGCTCGGGCAGGTCGCCTCCGGGGAACGCACCGGCCGGGTGTCCGCCATCGGGTGGGCGGCTGGGTACTTCGGCGGGATCGTGCTGCTCGTGCTGCTGCTCGTGCTCTGCATCCAGGACTTCCGGGGCGACGGGGTCGTCGGCGGGCTCCTGCAGCTGCCGGCGACCGTCGCCACCGGGCAGTGGGACGTCCGCGTCGCGATCGGCATCGCCGCCGTCTGGCTGGCCGTCAGCTCGATCCCGCTGTTCCTCACCGTGCCCGAGGCAGTGCCGGACCGCACCCGCGGCGGTGGCGTGTTCGGCGCCTACGCGGACCTCGGTCGCGACATCGCCCGGCTCTGGCGCGAGCGGCGCAACGTCCTGGCGTTCCTGCTCGCCAGCGCGGTGTTCCGCGACGGCGTCGGTGCCGTCTTCACGTTCGGCGGGATCGTCGCCGCCCAGGTGTTCGGGTTCACGCCGTCCCAGGTCATCCTGTTCGCCATCGCCGCAAACGTCGTGGCCGGCATCGCGACGTTCGTCTCCGGACGCCTCGACGACCGGTTCGGGTCGCGTGCGCTCATCATGGTCTCGCTCGTCGGACTCGCCGTCTGCGGGGTCGGGGTCTTTGCCGCCGGCAACGAGACGCAGTGGTTCTGGGTGCTCGGGCTGACCCTCGCGGTGTTCGTCGGCCCGGTGCAGTCGTCGTCGCGTGCCCACCTGGCGCGGTTGACGACCCCCGGCCGCGAAGGCGAGCTCTTCGGCCTCTACGCCACCACCGGCCGCGCCGCGTCGTTCCTCGCGCCGGCGCTGTTCGGCGTCGCGGTGACCGTCGGTGGGTCCACCCGGTTCGGGATCCTCGGCGTGGTCGTCGTGCTCATCGCCGGGCTGGTGCTTATGGCCTTCGTCAAGCGGGAGCCGCAGGTGGTGCAGGGCTGACAGCCGGCCTGGGCCTCGTCCGCGGCGTGCGGGGCTGAGGCACGGCGTGCCGTCGGCCCGGGCCTGGAGGCACGGTGCCGGTCCGTCCACAGGCTGCGGTTGTGCGCACGGTTGGGCACAGGACCGTGCTCGCGTCGGACGCCACGGGCTCGGGTGCGCCAGGATGGGTCCATGACCGACCAGCGCATCGCCGTCGTCGTCCTCGCCGCCGGGCAGGGCACGCGCATGAAGTCGTCCACGCCCAAGGTGCTGCACCGGCTCGCCGGGCTGCCGCTCATCGGGCACGTGCTGCGCACGGCGTCGTCGCTCAGCCCCGAGCACGTCGCCGTGGTCGTGCGGCACGAGCGTGATCGTGTCGCGGCCGAGGTCGTCGAGCGCGCCCCTGACGCGATCATCGTCGACCAGGACGCCATCCCCGGCACCGGCCGTGCGGTCGAGGTGGCGGTCGACGCCCTGCCCGCCGACTTCGACGGTGCCGTCGTCGTGCTCTCCGGCGACGTGCCGCTGCTCGACGCGGCGTCGCTCCGCCTGCTCGTCGACGCCCACGTCGGTGCCGCCAACGGGGCGACCTTCGTCAGCGCGATCGCCCCCGACCCGACGGGCCTCGGACGGATCGTGCGTGATGGCGCTGGCGCCTTCGTCAGCGTCGTCGAGCACAAGGACGCGACGGCCGAGCAGCTGGCCATCACCGAGGCGAACGCGGGCATCTACGCGTTCGACGTCGCGCGGTTGCGGGCGGTCCTGCCGTCGCTCACCACGGCGAACGCGCAGGGCGAGAAGTACATCACCGACGCCCCCGCGCTGATCAGTGAGCGCGGCGGGCGCATCGACGTCGTCACCCTGACCGACCCGTGGCTCGTCGCCGGCATCAACGACCGTGCGCAGCTCTCCGACGCTGCGCGCGAGCTCAACGCCCGCATCGTCCGCGGCCACCAGCTCGCCGGTGTCACCGTGCAGGACCCGGCGACCACCTGGATCGACCTCGACGTCACCATCGAGCCCGACGCCGAAGTCCTGCCCGGCACCCAGCTCATCGGTGCCACCGCGATCGCCGCCGGTGCCGTCGTCGGTCCGGACACCACGCTGCGCGACACCGAGGTCGGTGCCCGCGCCACGGTCAACCGCGTCGACGCCACCCTCGCGGTGATCGGGGACGGCGCCTCGGTCGGCCCGTTCGCCTACCTGCGGCCCGGCACGATCCTCGGCGACGACGGCAAGATCGGCACCTTCGTCGAGACGAAGAACGCCCGGATCGGTCGCGGCAGCAAGGTCCCGCACCTGTCCTACATCGGCGACGCCGAGGTGGGCGAGGACTCGAACATCGGCGCGAACACCATCACCGCGAACTACGACGGCGTGCACAAGCACCGAACCGAGGTCGGCTCGAACGTCCGTACAGGCTCGCACAACGTGTTCGTCGCCCCCGTTAGGATTGGTGACGGTGCGTACACCGGCGCCGGGACCACCGTCCGCAAGGACGTTCCGGCAGGATCGCTCGCGATCAGCTACGCCCCACAGCGCAACACCGACGGATGGGTCGAGGAACACCGACCCGGCACACCGGCGGCCGAGGCTGCTCGGCTCGCGAACGGCGAATAGATCCTGGCGACCACCCGTCGCCGACATCGACCCCTCGTGGGTCAGGGAGTGAGCACCGCACTTGTCCGGAATCAAGACAACCGGCCAGAAACGACTCGTCCTCGTCTCGGGGCGAGCACACCCGGCGCTCTCTGCCGAGATCGCGGAGGAGCTCGGGGTCGACCTCGTGCCGACCGATGCACGGACGTTCGCGAACGGTGAGCTCTACGCCCGCTTCGACGAGTCGGTCCGTGGCTGCGACGCCTTCGTCATCCAGTCGCACACCGCGCCGATCAACGAGTGGCTCATGGAGCAGCTCATCATGGTCGATGCCCTGAAGCGTGCCTCGGCGAAGCGCATCACCGTCGTGGCGCCGTTCTACCCCTACGCCCGCCAGGACAAGAAGGGCCGCGGCCGCGAGCCGATCTCGGCCCGCCTCGTCGCCGACCTGTTCAAGGCTGCCGGCGCGCACCGCATCATGAGCGTCGACCTGCACGCTGCGCAGATCCAGGGCTTCTTCGACGGCCCCGTCGACCACCTGTTCGCGATGCCGGTGCTGCTCGAGCGCTTCCGCCAGATCCTCGACCCGAAGACGCTCACCGTCGTGTCGCCGGACATGGGCCGCGTCCGTGTCGCCGACATCTGGTCCGAGAAGCTCGGTGCGCCGCTCGCCATCATCCACAAGCGTCGCGACCCGCTCGTGCCGAACCAGGTCTCGGTGCACGAGATCGTCGGTGACGTCAGCGGTCGCGTCTGCCTGCTCGTCGACGACCTGATCGACACCGGCCGCACGATCGCGAAGGCTGCCGAGGCGCTCAAGGACGCCGGCGCCACGGGTGTCGTCGTCGCCGCGACCCACGCCGTGTTCTCCGACCCCGCCACCGAGTTGCTGCAGAGCGAGTTCATCGACCGCGTGGTCGTGACGGACACCCTGCCCCTGCCGATGGACAAGCGCTGGGACCGCCTCGAGGTGCTGCCGATCGCGCCGCTCATCGCCCGTGCCATCCACGAGGTCTTCGACGACGGTTCCGTGACGTCGATGTTCGACGGCGCAGCGTAGCGGAGCCGTCGACCCATGGGCACAGCCGACGGCGCAGGACCATCTCCGCGACGTGACGTGTCCCGTTGCCCGTGGTGACCCATCCCGCGCGTGACGCCCTCGCGGCCCGGCTCCGGGCCGCCGGGAGCGTCTTCGCCGAGGACGAAGCCGACCTGCTGCTCGAGGCCGGTGACGGTGAGCCGGTGCGACTCCGCACCCTCGTGCAGCGTCGGCTGGCCGGTGAGCCGCTCGAGTACGTGCTCGGCTGGGCCGCCTTCGATGGGCACCGCATCCGGGTGACCCCCGGGGTCTTCGTGCCGCGCGCCCGCACCACCCTCGTCGTCGAGCAGGCTGCGCGTCGGCTGCAGCGTTACGACCGCGTGGTCGACCTGTGCTGCGGCGCGGGTGCGATTTCGGTCGCCCTGTTCGGACGCGTCGGCGCGCTCGACCTCGTGGCCACCGACATCGACCCGGACGCCGTCGACGTCGCGGCCGAGAACATCGGCGACCGCGGCATCGTCGTCGCAGGCGATCTGTTCGCGCCGTTGCCCGAGCGGTTCCGCGGGGCCGTGACGGTCATCGCGGTGAACGCCCCGTACGTGCCGACGGCCTCGATCGCGTTGATGCCGACCGAGGCCCGGGAACACGAGCACCGAATCGCCCTCGACGGTGGTGCGGACGGTCTCGACCTGCACCGTCGGATCGCCGCGAGCGCGGGGGAGTGGCTCCGGCCCGGTGGCGCGGTCGTCATCGAGGTGTCCGAAGCCCAGGCCGAGGCGTCCGCCGCTGCGTTCGCGGCCGCCGGCTTCACCACCGCCGTCGAGCGGGACGCCGAGGTCGACGGCACCTGCATCGTCGCGACCCTGCCCGCCTGACCGCACGCTGCCCGCCGGTGCCCGGTGCCCGGCCCCCGGCGCCCGGCCCCCGCCGCCGAGTGGTCACGACATGCCGCTCAGGTTCGCTGGGGCGGCACGAAGTGTCGCCTGCGCGTCCGCGAACGGACGCTTCCTGCACCCTCGGCGCGACGCATGTGGCGTGTCACGCGACCGGGGTGAGGGGCGGAGCGGGCCGGCACCGGTCCTCCAGGCCGTCGGGTGACCGGAGCACGCCTGCGGCCAGTGGTCACGACATGCCGCTCAGGTTCGCCGGGGCGGCACGAAGTGTCGCCTGCGCGTCCGCGAACCGACCTTTCCTGCTCCCTCGGCGGACCTCAGCGGGCGTGTCCCGCGACCCTGCGACTCCGAGACTCCGCTGCCGGAGCGTCAGCGCGCGTCGACCGTCACCGTGTGCCAGCCCGTCGCCCCGTTCGGCGCCGGCGGCCGGTCCACGCTCGTCTGCACCTCGCCGTCCGCACTGGTCGCGCGCACCTCGATGCGGTGCGAGCCGGAGGTCGGCGTCCACCGCACCACCCACTGCCGCCAGGTGTCCGCGGAGACCGAGTCGGCGAGTTCGGCGCGCTGCCAGTCGCCGCCTCCGACGCGGACCTCGACGGCCTTCACGCCCTTGTGCGGCTGCCATGCGACCCCGGCGATCGCCACCGGCTTGCCCGCGGTCACGGTCGACCCGTTCCGCGGTGTGTCGATGCGCGACTCGAGCTTGACCGGGCCACGCTCCGACCAGCCGCGCGGGGTCCAGTAGCCCTGCGCGTCGGCGAAGCGGGTGACCTCGAGCTCGGTGACCCACTTCGTCGCCGAGACGTACCCGAACAGCCCCGGCACGACCATCCGCACGGGGAACCCGTGCTCGGTCGGCAGGGGTTCGCCGTTCATCCCGACCGCGAGGAGCGCCGCGGTGCCGTCGTCCTGCAGTACGTCGAGCGGGGTGCCGGCGGAGAACCCGTCGATGCTCCGTGAGAGCACCATGTCGGCGTCGCCCGTCGGACGCGCCCGGGCGAGGAGTTCGCGGATCGGGTAGCCCAGCCAGCGGGCCGTCCCGATGAGGTCACCGCCGACCTCGTTCGACACGCAGCTCAGCGTGGCGACGTGCTCCTCGAGCGGCAGGGCGAGCAGCTCGTCCCACGTCAGCGTGATCTCGTTCTCCACCGCGCCGTGGATCCGGAGCGACCAGTCGGCGGGGTCGACCATGGGCACGCGCAGCGCCGTGTCGATCCGGTAGAAGTCAGCGTTCGGCGTGATGTACGGGGTGATGCCGTCGACGTCGAGCGACGCACCGGCGGGGACCGCCGGTGCAGCGGTCGCCGCCGCGGGCAGCCGGATGGCCCGCCGGGCAGCAGCGGCCGCCTGCATCGCGGACGACCCGAGCCGGGAGGCGGTGCCCACCACGACCGCGAGGGTCGCCGTCGCGACACCCCAGATCAAGAACGTCCGGCGCTCCGCCGAGGCGGGTCGCGGGGCCGCTGACGGCACGGCAGCCGCTGCTTCCCACGGTCGCAGCCGCTGGAGCAGCAGGCGCAGGACGACCACGGCCGCGGCGATCCCGAGGACCGTCGGGGCGCCGTCCAGGCTCCCGCTGCCCGAGCGGGTGCTGACGGCCAACAGCGCCAGCACACCACCGGCGGCGAACACGAGCGCACCGAAGGGCGGGCGTGCGCGCTCGAGGACTCCGGCACCGGCACTGATCGCGATGACGATCACCGTCATGAGCACGAACAGGGCGACCTTGTCCCCGGTGCCGAACACGGCGACCATGAAGTCCTTCGCACCCGGGGGAGCGAGGTCGATGACCGCTGAACCGACGGCGACCAGGGGGCTGCCCGCCCCGCCGAGCAGCAGTGCGCCGAACTCGGCGACACCGAGGAACGCGGCGGCGGCCACGATGCCGACGATCGCGGCGATCAGCGTCCAACGTCGGGTCGGAGGTGCATCGGGCCCGCGCGTCCCGGAGGACGGATCCGCCGTCGGTCGGCCGATCGGTTCGTCCGTCGTCTCGGTGGTCACCGCCCGAGCGTAGGTCGTCAGGCCGCTCGTGGGCTGTGTGCGGGCTTCCCCGCGCGTCCACCGGGTCCGGCCAGCAGGTGGCGCGCGCCTCGTGGGAGGATCAGACCGTGCTGCAGCGTCCGGATGGTGTCCCGCGGTCCGGTCGTGCCCGCGGCGCCGGGCGGACACCGATGTCGCCGGCACGTCGACTCGCCACCCTGCGCTGGGTCATCGTCGCCGTCTGGCTGGCACTCCTGATCACCCGGATCGTCGTCGTCTCGACGGCACCCAGCGTGGACCTGTCCTGGTACGGCATCGTCGAGTTCGGTGCGATCGGACTCGGTGTCGTGGTCATCGTGATCGCAGTGGTGCGGACCGCGACGGCACGGCGGCGGCAGGCGGACGAGGCGCTCGCGCTCGCCATCCGTCGGATCGACCCGACGGTGTGGCTGGTGCCGGCGGCGCCGACGCCCGAACTCCGCGGCGTCATCGACGAAGTCCGTCCGGACACCCACCTCGGTTCGCGCGTGACGTGGGCCTTCGGCGCCACCGAGGCCTCCCTGTGGGAACTCGACGAACGGCGGGCGACCCGGCTGCTCGTGATCCGGTGGAGTCGGGTCGTGCACGTCGGGCTCGAGGACGTGCCGGAACGGACGGACGGCTCGGGTGCCTCGCGCCGCTCGGGTGGCTCGGGTCGCGCTGGCGGCTCGGACGGTGCTCGCCGAGCCTGTGCGGTGGCGATCCACCACGTGCGGCCGGACGACACCCCGGCCGTCGCGACCTTCTTCGTCCGGACTGCACCGGGTTCGCGGCGGCTGCTCGGGCGTGGTCCGCGGCTGGACCGGCTCGTCGCCGACCTGGCACGGGAGCGCATCGTCGCCTGATGCGACGAAGGGCCCCGCGTTCGGCGAGGCCCTCCGTGCTGCGCACGCACCGACGTCGGTCGGCGGCGGGTGCGGTTCGTCAGTGCGTCGACGGCTCCTGCTCGACCTCGCGGCGGTCGTCGTCGGACCACAGCGTGTGGAAGGTGCCGTCCTTGTCGATGCGCTGGTAGGTGTGCGCTCCGAAGAAGTCGCGCTGGCCCTGGATCAGCGCTGCGGGCAGCCGGTCGGACGCGAGCGAGTCGAAGTACGACAGCGCGGACGAGAAGCCCGGCGCGGGGACACCGGATGCGGCGGCGATCCCGACGATGCGCCGCCAGGCTGCTTCGCCCTCGGCGACGGCGTTCGCGAAGTACGGGTCGACCAGCAGCGACTCGAGCTTCGGGTTCTCGTCGTACGCCTCGACGATGCGGTTCAGGAACTGCGCCCGGATGATGCAACCGCCTCGCCAGATCTTCGCGACGTTGCCGAGGTCGATGTCCCAGCCGTACTCCTTCGCCCCGGCGATGATGAGGTCGAACCCCTGCGCGTACGCGACGACCTTCGAGGCGTAGAGCGCCGCACGGACGTCGTCGGCGAAGGTGTCCGGCACCTCGGCGATCTGCGGACGGCTCTTGACCGACTGCTGCACGGCGGCACGCTGCGTCGGCTTCGACGACACCGCACGGGCGAACACGGCTTCGCCGATGCCCGACACCGGGATGCCCAGACCCACCGCGTTCTGCACGGTCCAGACGCCGGTGCCCTTCGAGCCGGCCGCGTCACGGATGACGTCGACGAGCGGCTTGCCGGTGGCGGCGTCGCGCTGCTTGAGGACCTCGCCGGTGATCTCGATCAGGTAGGACTCGAGGTCGCCCTTGTTCCACTCGTCGAAGACCTGCACCAGGTCCTCCACCGAGAGCCCGCCGACGCGACGGAGCAGGTCGTACGACTCGGCGATGAGCTGCATGTCGGCGTACTCGATGCCGTTGTGCACCATCTTGACGAAGTGCCCGGCGCCGTCGGTGCCGATGTGGGTCACGCACGGTTCACCTTCGGCCACCGCGGCGATCGACTTGAGGATCGGCCCGAGCGTCTCCCAGGCCTCCTTCGAGCCACCGGGCATGATCGACGGGCCCTTCAGCGCGCCCTCTTCACCACCGGAGATGCCGGTGCCGACGAAGTTCAGCCCTTGCTCGCGCAGATCGTGCTCACGGCGGATGGTGTCGTGGAAGTTCGCGTTGCCCCCGTCGACGATGATGTCGCCCGGCTCGAATCGTTCGGCGAGCTGCCCGATCACGGCGTCGGTGCCCTTGCCGGCCTGCACCATGATGATCGCGGTGCGGGGCTTCGACAGCGACGCGACGAACCCGTCGATGTCCTCGGACGCGATGAACCCTGCGTCGCCGTGCTCCTGGAGCAGTTCCTCGGTGCGGGCGTACGTGCGGTTGTAGACCGCCACCGTGTTGCCTTCGCGCGATGCGAGGTTGCGGGCAAGGTTCGAGCCCATCACTGCGAGTCCGACGACTCCGATGTTCGCCTGACCGTTGTTGTCTGCCACGAGGGTCTCCTTTGTCCTGACGTTGGCGCCCAACCTACGACCGGTGGTCTGGGACCGCACAGGAGTTCCGGGAACTGGGGACCAGAGTTCACCGGATCAATACTGTGGAGGGATGAGCGAGTTCGCTGTCCACCCGCCCGTCCTCGTCATGGGAGTCTCGGGCTCCGGCAAGTCCACCATCGGCCAGACCCTCACCGACGCACTGGTCGCGCAGGGCGAACCCTGTGTCTTCGTCGATGCCGACGACCTGCACCCGGCCGCCAACAAGGAGAAGATGCGGCAGGGCACGCCGCTCACCGACGAGGACCGCTGGCCGTGGCTCGACGCCTGCGCCGAGCGGATCGCCGCGGTCGAGGCCGACGGGTCCCGGTGCGTGATGGCGAACTCAGCGCTCAAGCGCGTCTACCGGGACCGTCTGCGCGCATCCGCACCGGGGCTCGTCATCGCCTTCCTCGACGGGTCCCGCGACCTCATCGCCGAGCGGCAGTCCCACCGTCACCACGAGTACATGCCGACGACCCTGCTCGACTCGCAGTTCGCGACCCTCGAGCGGCCGCAGCCCGACGAGGCGGCGGTCGCGGTGTCGATCGACGGATCGGTCGACGACACCGTGCGGGAGATCCTCGCCGCGCTCGCGGTCACCACCGACTGACGAACGTCGACGACCTGCGACGGATCCTGGCAGTTCCTCCACAGGGCGCAGCGCGGCCGTCGTCATCCCCATCCGACCCCTGGTCTCGTCTGCGTCGACGGGGACGCTCGTACCGTCGTTCCATGACCACGATCACTGGGGCCCGTTCAGGTACCACCGTTGATACCATCGACTCCATGGCCATGACCCTCCGACTCGACGATGCCGAGGCAGCGGCGTTGCGCAAGCGTGCTGACCTCGAGGAGCGCTCGATGCAGGACGTCGCCCGCGCCGCCATCCGCGAGTACGTCGAGCAGCACAGCCGCAGCGACCTGATCGACGGCATCCTCGACCGAGAACTCCCGCGCTACGCCGAGGCGCTCGAACGACTCGGCAAGTGATCCACCTCACGACCGACGAGGCGTTGCACATCGCTCGTCGGACCCTGGGGGCTGACTCCGTGATCCGCGACGTCGGACTGCTCGAGGCGGCGGTCGCGCGACCCGCCGCGTCGGTGGGCGGGAACGACGCCTACCCGGCACTGGTCGAGAAAGCGGCGGCGCTCGTCCACTCCGCCATCCGGAACCACGCCTTGGTCGACGGCAACAAGCGCCTCGGGCTGATGCTGCTCGTGGTCTTCCTCGGCGTGAACGGTGTCCGGCTCCACGCCTCGAACGATCAGGCGTACGACTTCATCGTCGCGATCGCGGAAGGGGAACTCGATGCCGTGACGGAGATCGCCGCTGCTCTGAGCGCGATGGTCTCGGACGCCTGACCGGCCGCTCGGACGGACGGCGGTCAGCGATCAGCGATCAGCGGCGCACCGCACTGATCGCCCCGTGCGGCCGGTGCTCCGGAGCCGTGCGGGTGTGGACGTCCGCGACGTCGAACCCCGCTTCGTCCAGCAGCGCCGCCAGGGACGCGACCGGCCAGCGGTACGCGGTGACGACCGCGTGGTCGAAGGCCTCGACCGCGGCGCCCTCGAAGAACCCGAGCAACAGCCCACCGCCGGGGGCGAGCACCCGACAGAACTCGGCGAGTGCCCCACCGATCTGCGATGGGTCGTGGTGGATCACCGAGTACCACGCGAGGACCCCGTCGACGCTGCCGTCCGCCAGCGGCAGCGCGTCGAGCGACCCGACCCGGAAGTCGAGGTCCGCGTCCACAGCGCCGTGCGTCCGTCGTGCGTGCTCGACGAACTGCGGCACCGCGTCGATGCCGGTGACGCGGTGCCCCTGCCGTGCGAGGTGCGCCGTCCAGTGACCGGGACCGCACCCGGCGTCGACCAGGGGACCGCTGCGACCGGCTGCCCAGGCGTCGACGAGTCCGCGGTCGTCCGGGTGGACGGCGCTCATCGACCCGAGCAGTGCCGCGTACTCATCGGCCCGAGCGCCGTACGCCGCCGTCACCCGCTCCGTCATGTGCCCGACGGTACCGGCGCATCACTGAACCGTGCGAGGTTCCGTGTTCCGTGCGACCCGGCAACCTCGCACCAGGCACGGAACCTCGCACCACGCGGCCACCAGCGCGCCGCACCCCGCACCACGCGCCCCCCCGCTCAGAGCTTGAACGTCGCCTTCGGGATGTCGGACACGATGCGCCGGGCCGTGTGCACGGCGTCCTCCTCCGAGATCTGGTGCGTGACCACGAGTGACGCCAGGTACGCCGCGTCCGCCCGCCGAGCCATGTCGTGCCGCGCCGGGATCGAGCAGTACGCGCGGGTGTCGTCGATGAACCCGGAGGTCTTGGTGAACGACGCCGAGTCGGTGACGGCCGAGCGGTAGCGCCCGATGGCCGCCGGGGTGTCGATGAACCACCACGGCGCGCCCGCGTACACGGCGGGGTAGAAGCCCGCGAGCGGCCCGATCTCGCGCGAGAAGACGGTCTCGTCGACGGTGAAGAGCACGAGGTGGAACCCGGGAGCGGTGCCGAAGGACTCGAGCAGCGGCCGGAGCGGCTCGGTGAACGACCCGACGGCCGGCAGGTCGTGGCCGGTGTCCGGCCCGAAGCGCTCGAGCGTCGGGGTGTGGTGGTTCCGGATCACCCCGGGGTGCAGCTGCATGACGAGGCCGTCCTCGACGCTCATCTCGGCCCAGCGGTAGAGCATGTCGTGGCGGTACGCCGTCGCCTCGGCATCGGTGACCGAGGACGCATCCCGCAGCGCCGCCGCGTGGATGCGTTCCCGCTCGCTCGACGACAGTGGGGCGGAGCCCGCGTCGAGCACCCCGGTGTCCGTGGCGGTCGCGCCGTGCTCGATGAAGTGGTGGCGACGTGCGCGGAGCGCCGCCAACAACCCTGCGTGGGTACCCGTGTCGATGCCGGCGGCCTCGCCGATCGACGCGACCACGGGCCTCCAGTCCGACCGCGTCGGGTCGAACACGGCGTCCGCGCGGAACGTCGGGAGGACCCGGCCGGTGAAGCCGGGGTCGGCGGCGAGCTGCGCGTGCGCAGCGAGGTCGTCCGCCGGGCCGTCCGTGGTGGCGAGGACCTCGATCCCGAAGGTGTCGAAGAGCGCGCGTGGCCGGAAGGCGGGGGATGCCAGCAGGCCGGCGATGTGGTCGTACTGGTCGTCCGCGTTCGCGGCGGACGGTGCCTGGTCGAGCCCGAACACGTCGTGGAGCTCCGTCTCGAACCAGTAGCGCACGGGGGTCCCGAGGAAGTCGTCCCAGTGCTCCGCCAGCTGCCGCCAGACGGCACGGCCTGGCGGCGTCGGCTCAGCGGCATCGCGCCAGCGATGCGCCGACGCCGCCGGGCGAGCCTGCGAGCCCGGGCGGGGCCCCGACAGGTCCGCGCGTCCCAGCGCGGCCAGGTCCACCCCGTTCGCGTGCAGCAGGCGGAGCACGTAGTGGTCGGGCGTGATGAGCAGCGACGCGGGGTCGCTGAACGGCTGGTCCGCGGCGATCAGTGCTGCATCGACGTGCCCGTGCGGCGAGATGATCGGGGCGTCCTTGACCGCCTCGTACACGGTGCGTGCCACGGCTCGGGCCCCGGGGTCGGCGGGGAACAGCCGGTCGGGGTGCGGCGCGAGCCGGGTGGGGGTGCTGGTGCGGGTCATCATCGACTCCTTCGGGGCGGCGAGTTCGGGGCGGTGAGTTCTGGGGGCGTGCGGGATCAGGCGGTGCCGGCCCGGGGCGCCGGCCCGGTCGACTCGCGCACGGTCAGGTGGGTGGGCAGGGCGACGGCGCCGGACATGTGCTCCCCCGGCAGCTCGTCGGCGGGCAGGGCGCCGAGGCGGCCGAGCAGCATCCGGATCGCGACCCGGCCGGCCCGTTCGATCGGCGAGGTCATCGTGGTGAGCGGCGGGTTGCAGAAGTCGGCGCCGAAGATGTCGTCGCAGCCGACGATGCTCATGTCCCGGGGGACGCGGACCCCGCGCTCCCGCAGTCGGGCGAGCATCCCGATGGCGATCAGGTCGTTGAAGGCGATGCACGCGGTCGCCCCGGCGTGCACGGCGGCGTCGGCAGCGGCGGCACCGGAGTCCACGAAGGGCGCGTGCGGGCCGACCCGGGCGACGCGGACGCCCAGGCGCTTGGCGACCTGCACGAGTGCTCGCCACCGTCGCTCGTTCGACCACGAGCTGTCCGGCCCGGCGACGTACAGGATCTCCCGGTGTCCCAGCGACACCAGGTGCTGGACCGCCTGCTCGACGCCACCGGGGGTGTCGATGAGCACCGAGGGCACGCCCGCGGGCCTGCGGTTCACGACGACCAGGGGGATCCGCTCGGCGAACCGGGCGATCTGCGCGTCGGACAGTCGTGACGCGGTGAGCACGACCCCGTCGGCCTTCGCCCCGACGGCGGTGAGCGCGGCCATCTCGGCGTCGGCGGACTCCTCGGTGTCGACGAGCAACTGGGTCCAGCCGGCCCCGGCGAGCTGGTGCTGCGTGCCGCGGATGACGTCGAAGTAGAACGGGTTCGTGATGTCGGACACGAGCACGGCGACGGCGCGGGTGCGGCCCGAGGTCAGTGCCCGGGCCTGCGAGTTGGCGACGTACCCGAGTTCGCGGGCCGCCTGCTGGATGCGCTCCTGGGTGACGGGGTTGACCCGGTCGGGCAGGGACAGGGCGCGGGAGACGGTGGAGGCGGCGACCCCGGTCGCGTCGGCGATGTCGCGGATGGTGACGCGACGCGCGGCACCAGCGGCGGCGCCGGCAGCGGCACCGGCAGCGCGAGCACCGGCAGCGCGAGCACCAGCGGCGCGAGTACCGGCAACGCGAGCACCAGCGTCGCCCGCGCCAGCGGCGCCAGCGGCACCAGCAGCGCCCGCGGCACCGCCCGTGCGCCCGCCGCCGTCCGTCGAGAGGTCCTTCACGAGGCCGAACGTATTCGCGTCTGGCAACAAGTGGCAACCGGTTGCCGCATGTTGCCAACGGCGGAACAGTGGTGCCACCGAGCAGCGCCGCTCGGAGGAGGTCTCGAGGAGGAAACCCCCGTGAAGACGCGAAGACTGCAAGTCCGCACCCTCGTCGGTGCCGTCGCCGTGGTCGCCCTCGCCGCACTGTCCCTGCAAGGATGCGCCGTGGTGAACGGCAGCGGCGACGACCCGAACACCCTCCGCGTGATGATGGGCGCGGACACCACCTACCCCAAGGAACGCAAGCAGTGGCAGCGGGACACCGCCGCCGAGTTCAAGCGCACCACCGGTGCGGACATCCAGTGGGAGACCTACTCGTCCGCGCAGGAGGAACTGACCGCGATCCAGACGAGCGTCATCTCCGGCCAGGGCCCCGACGTCTACGCGATCGGCACCACGTTCACCCCGACCGCCTACGCCACCGGCGCCTTCGTCGAGATGGGCACGAAGGAGTGGGACGCGATCGGCGGTAAGGACCAGTTCGACCCCGCGTCGTTCGGCATCTCCGGTCCGAGTGCGTCGAAGCAGATCGGGATCCCGTTCGCCAGCCGGCCGTTCGTGATGGCCGTGAACAAGGACCTGCTCGCGAAGGCCGGGATCACCGACATGCCCACCACCTGGGACGAGCTGACCGCCGACGCGAAGGCCACCACGGGTGACGGACGGTACGGCATGGCGATCGCCTACGCCGACGGCTTCGACCCGTGGAAGTTCGTGTGGGGGATGGCCCAGAACGCCGGCAACACGATCGTCGACGGCTCGAAGGCCGAGATCGACAGCAAGGCCGTCGAGAACGCCTACCGCACCTACTTCGACTGGGTCACCAAGGACGGTGTCGTCGACCCGGCCGCGATCGGCTGGAACAACGCCCAGGCCCTGGCGCAGTTCACCGAGGGCAAGGCGGCGTTCTTCCCGATGACCACCACCACCGCGATCAACTCGTTCAAGGGCACCAAGGTCGACGGCGACTACGAGTTCGCCCTGCTGCCCACCGTCCCCCCGGGTGCGACCGAGCGGCCGTCCGACGGCATCGAGGCCGCCAGCATCCTGTCCGGCGACAACTGGGTCGTCGCCGACTACGGCACCAAGCAGAAGCTGTCGTTCGCGTTCGTCAAGCAGCTCAGCGCCCCGAAGGCGCAGCTCGAGTACTACGACCTGTTCGGCAACCTGCCGACCAACGCATCGGCCGCCGCCGACCTGGCCGCCGACAACCCGCAGCTCAAGCCGATCATCGACGCCGGCCGCCTGTCCAAGCCGACCGCGTTCACCGGCGCCTGGTCCGACATCCAGCTCGCCCTGGTCGACGTGGTCGTGCAGTCGATCCCGTCGCTGAAGTCCGGCGAGGTCACCGACGACCAGCTCCGCAAGCGCCTGCAGGACGCCCAGAAGGACGCCCAGGCCACCCTCGACCGTCAGAAGAACGGAGGTCTGTGATGACCAGCACGCAGACCAGGCCCCGCACCGATTCGGCGCCGCCCCGCCCGGTCCGTCCGGCCGGCAAGACGCCCCTGTACAAACGCGAGCGCCCGCTGTGGATGCTCCTGCCCGGCGGGCTCCTCATGCTCGCCGTCATCGTGGTGCCGCTGGTGGTGGGCTTCTGGATCGCGATGCTCGACCTCGACCAGTACACGCTCCGCCAGTGGTTCAGCGCCCCGTTCGTCGGGTTCGCCAACTTCACCGAGGCGTTCACGAACTCGCCGCTGCTGCACTCGATCTGGATCTCGGTGTCGCTGTCGGTGCTCGTCACCGCGGTGACCGTGCCGATCGGCGTCGCCGCCGCGATCTCGACGCAGAACCGGTTCCCCGGTCGCGGGCTCGTCCGCTCGATCTACCTGATCCCGTACGTGCTCCCGGCATTCGTCGTCGGCACGTTCTTCCGCACGATGCTCCAGCCGCAGGGGGTCGTGAACTCGATCCTGCACACCGACGTGCTGTGGCTGAACGGCTCGGCGTCGTACTGGGCGCTCGCCGGCGTGATGATCTGGACGAGCTGGCCCTTCGTCTACCTGCTGTCCCTGGCCGGGCTGCAGGCCGTGGACAACGAGGTGCACGAGGCCGCCGCACTCGACGGGGTGACCTGGTGGGCGAAGCTGCGGTACATCATCTTCCCGTACCTGCGCGGCCCGCTGAGCCTCGCGGTGATCATCTCGATCCTGCACAACATCAACAACTTCACGCTGCCGTTCGTGCTGTTCGGCATCCCGCTGCCGTCCAGCGTCGAGGTGATGCCCGTCCTGACGTACATCGCGAGCTTCCAGTCGTTCCGCTTCGGCCTGTCCGCGGCGATGGCGATCTGCTCACTCGTGATCGTCGCGATCCCGCTGTTCGTCTACCTGCGGGCGGTCAAGCTCGACACCGGCGACGACGCCGGCCCCAACCGGAAGCAGCGTCGCGCCGACCGCGCCACGCTCGCCGCCGCCCCGACCGCCGCCGACATCGACGGAGCACGCGCATGACCACCCCGAGCACGTCCTTCAGCACCCGCACCCGCCCCACCGCGACGCTCACCGAGAGCATCACGACCGGCAGCGGCGGACGACGGACCAAACGTCCCTACGACACCGACGTCACCCGGCTGCTGCCGCGCTGGCTGCTCGTCACCGTCATCGCGGTGATCATCGCGTTCATCGCCGTCCCGGTGCTCTACATCCTCTTCGGCTCGGTCAACTCCGACGTCGCGGTCGCCCGCGGCGAGTACTTCCCGTCCGAGTTCACCCTGTCGAACTACGTCGAGATCTGGTCCACCGTCGCCCTCGGCGAGGGACTGGTGAACTCGATGCTCACCGCCGGAGCCGTCGCCGTCGCGAGTGCCGCGCTCGCCGTGTCCACGGCCTACGTGCTGGTGCGGTTCCGGTTCCTCGGCCGCCTGACGATCCTCCGCGGACTCCTCGCCCTGCAGTCGATCCCCGGCACGCTCCTGCTGCTGCCGGTCTTCGTGGTGTTCTCGAACATCGCCAGTGCCACCGGCGTGCAGATCATCGGCACCCGGTGGGGCCTGTTCGTCACCTACCTGACGTTCGCGCTGCCGTTCTCGACGTGGGTCATGGTCACGTACCTGCGCGGCCTGCCGAAGGAACTCGAGGAAGCGGCGCGCATCGACGGCGCCAGCTCGACGAAGATCCTGACCAAGATCGTGCTCCCACTGTCGTGGCCGGGCATCGTCGTGTCCGCGATCTTCGCGTTCCTGCTCGGGTGGAACGACGTCCTGTTCTCCACGATCATGACGACCCCGAACACCCGGACGGTCGCCGTGGTCCTGCAGGTGCTCGGCACCACGCAAGAGGGCGGTGCCGTCCCGATCTACGGCCAGATGATGGCCGCCTCGATCGTGTGCGCCGTCCCCGTCGTCGCCCTGTACCTGATCTTCCAGCGCTACCTGGTCGGCGGTCTGACCGCCGGCTCCGTCAAGTAGGCCGCAACCCAGAACCGGACTGGAGGCCCGTGGCGGCCCCGCCACGCGCCTCCCGTCCGAACGAAAGGACACCATGACCGACCAGCCCACGTGGGAACTCTCCGGTTTCGGCGACGAGATCGACGCCGACCCGGTCGTCCAGGTCGCGGTCCTGCAGGCGCTCGGCGCGAGCGCCATCGAGGTCCGCAGCGCCTGGGGCGTCAACGTCGTCGACCTCGACGACGACCAGCTCGCCGGACTCCACCGGCTGCTCGACGAGCGTGGGCAGACCGTGTCCGCGATCGCCTCGCCGATCGGCAAGGTGCCCGTCGACGAACCCGTCGAGCACGAGGTCGCACGCCTCGCCCGCGCGATCCGTGCCGCGCACGCCCTCGGCACCACGAACATCCGGATCTTCTCGTTCTACTTCGAAGGTCGGCAGCCGGACGACGTCCGTGACGACGTCCTCGTCCGGATGCGGGCGCTCGCCGACCTCGCCGAGCGCGAAGGGGTGACCCTGCTGCACGAGAACGAGAAGGACATCTACGGCGACGTCCCCGCGCGCGTGCTCGACATCGTCGAGAGCGTCGGTTCGTCCGCGCTCCGACTGGCCTGGGACAACGCGAACTACGTGCAGTGCGGCGTCCGGCCCTTCACCGACGGCTGGGAGCAGCTCGCCCCGTACGTCGACTACCTGCAGGTCAAGGACGCCCTCGCCGCCGACTCGTCGGTGGTGCCGGCGGGCGAGGGCGACGGCGAACTGCTCCAGACCCTCACCGCGCTCCGCGACGCCGGCTACTCCGGGTACGCCTCGCTCGAGCCGCACCTCAGCGACTTCACCTCCCTCGGCGGGTTCTCCGGCCCCGCGGCCTTCGGTCGTGCCGGCCGGGCCTTCCGCACCCTCACCGACCAGATCGGAGTCACCCTGCGATGACCACCCCACTGAAGTTGGCAGTCGTCGGCGCCGGCGTCATCGGTCGCCACCACGCCACCGTCGCCGTGCACCACCCCGACCTGCAGGTCGTCGCCCTCGTCGACGCCGTGCCCGAAGCCGCCACGAGCGCGGCCGACGCGGTCGAGGCGATGGGCGTCGCACGTCCGATCACGACGTCCACCATCGAAGAGGCGATCGACCAGACCGACATCGACGTCGTCGCGATCTGCTCGCCGTCCGGCATGCACGTGCAGCTCGCCGAGGCCGCCCTGGCCGCCGGCAAGCACGTCGTCATCGAGAAGCCGCTCGACACCACGATGCCCCGGGCCCGGCAGATCGCGGCGCTCGCCGCAGCCGCTCGCGACCGCGGGCTCGTCACGAGCGTCATCAGCCAGCACCGCTTCGACCCGGCGTCGGCGGCCGTCGCCCGGGCGGCGCACGACGGCGGGTTCGGCACCGTGACCTCGGGCCTGGCGAGCGTGGCCTGGTACCGGTCGCAGGGGTACTACGACTCCGGTGACTGGCGCGGCACCTGGGCGCTCGACGGCGGCGGCGCGGTGATGAACCAGGGCGTGCACACCGTCGACCTGCTCGTCTGGGCGCTCGGCCGTCCGGTCGAGATCTCGGCCCAGACCGGGCTCCTCGCCCACGACCGCATCGAGGTCGAGGACACCGCGGTCGCCACCGTCCGGTTCGCCGGCGGGGCGCTCGGCGTCGTCCACTGCACGACCGCCGCGTACCCGGGGCTCTCCGCCCGGTACGCCGTGTACGGCACGCACGGGTCCGCGATCGTCGACGACGACCGGCTCGCCTACTTCCACATCGCCCCGGACACCGCGACGCTCGAGTCCGCCGCGACCACGTCGAACGCCAGCGCGGTCGCCGGAGCCGTCGACCAGAAGGACGACGTCGTCCCGCCCGAGCACGTCGTCGGCGGCCCGGCCGAACCCGACCACTTCGCCGCCGGGCACGCTCGGCAGTACACCGACATCGTCGACGCGATCCGGCAGGGCCGCGAACCGGGCGTCACCGTCGACGCAGCCCTGGTCTCGCTCGCCACCGTCCGCGGGCTCTACGTCAGTGCGACGCTCGGACACCCCGTGCGCATCGACGACGTGATCGAGGGGACGTACGACGACGTGGTGCCGGTCGTCGGCGGGGCTGACCGAGGGCAAGGCAGCGCCAGCCCAGCCGACGTGGTGCCGGTCGTCGGCACCCCCGCAACCGCCGCCGCGACCGAAGGAGCCACCCGATGAAGTTCTCCGTGTTCACCGCCTCCACTCCCGACTGGACCCCCGCCGAAGCCGCCGAGACCCTGGCGGCGCAGGGCTGGGACGGCATCGAGTGGCGCGTGGTCGACGACCGCCCGGCCGCCGGCGAAGCCATCCCCGCCGAGCGGTCGTTCTGGGCGGGCAACAACTCGACCTGGCAGTACACCGGCATCCGCGACCGGGTCGGCGAGATCGCCC
Organism: Curtobacterium poinsettiae; assembly: GCF_047226435.1. NCBI lineage: Bacteria > Bacillati > Actinomycetota > Actinomycetes > Micrococcales > Microbacteriaceae > Curtobacterium > Curtobacterium poinsettiae. The sequence continues at coordinate 775,855 of NZ_CP178434.1, forward strand.
GGGTCACCGACGCCGCGGGGCTCGAGTACTCGGGCATCGGCGGCTACCAGCCGGCCGCCGACCACGACGGTGTCGAGACGATGCTCCGCGTGACGAGCGAACTCGGTGCCCGGCAGGTCCGCGTCACGATGCCGCACTACCGGGCCGAGAAGGAACGCACCGGCGAGACCTACCCGCAGCTCTTCGACCGCACCCGCGCCGACCTCGAGTGGGTCGCGGCGCGTGCGTCGGAGCTCGGCGTGAAGGCACTCGTCGAGCTGCACCACATGACGATCACGCCGTCGGCATCCGCAGCACTGCGGCTGATCGACGGTCTCGACCCCGCGCACGTCGGCGTCATCCACGACCTCGGCAACCTCGTGATCGAGGGGTACGAAGACCACCTCGCCGCCTTCGAACTGCTCGGGCCGTACCTGGCACACGCCCACGTGAAGAACGCCCGCTGGGTCGACACCGGCGACACCCGTGCCGACGGCAGCTCGATCTGGCAGCACGAGTGGGCACCCCTGCGCACCGGCCAGGCGTCGGTGTCCGAGTACCTCGACGCGCTCCGCCAGGTGGGCTACGACGGCTGGGTCACCATCGAGGACTTCTCCACCGACCTGCCGCTCGAGGCCCGCACCGCCGACAACCTCGCCTACCTCCGCTCGCTCGTCCCGGTGACCGCATGACCGATCGCCGACCGGGCATCGTCCACGTGGGGGTGGGCGCGTTCGCGCGCGCCCACCTCGCCTGGTACACCGCCCACACCGACGGCGAACCGTGGGGGATCACCGCCTTCACCGGGCGCTCGCCCGACGTCGCCGACGCCCTGACTGCCCAGGGCTGCCGGTACACGCTGGTCACCCGCGCCGCGTCCGGCGACAGCGCCGAGGTGGTCGACACGATCACGGCCGCCCACCCGGGCAGCGACGACACCGCCTGGAGGCACGTGGTCGCGTCCCCGGAGACGACCATCGTCACGCTGACGGTCACCGAGCAGGGCTACCGGCCCGGTTCCGACGTGCCGACCCGGCTGGTCGCAGGGCTCGATGCCCGCCGCACCGCCGGCTCCGGGCGCATCGCGCTGGTCAGCCTCGACAACCTGACGCACAACGGGGCGGTCCTGCGCGACGCCGTGCTCGACGCCGTCACCGACGACGCCCTGCGCGACTGGATCGAGGCGAACGTCACGTTCCCGAGTTCGATGGTGGACCGGATCACCCCGGCCACCACCGACGACGACGTCGCGCACCTGCCGGAACTGCCGGGTGCGCTCGCCGGCGACCGGGTCCCCGTCGTCACCGAGCCGTTCGCGGAGTGGGTGCTCGAGGACGCCTTCGACGGGATCGACCGCCCGGCGTGGCAGACGGCGGGCGTCCGGATCGTCGACGACGTCACCCCTTACGAACAGCGGAAGCTCTGGCTGCTGAACGGCTCGCACTCGCTCCTGGCCTACCTGGGGCTGCAACTCGGCCACGACACCGTGGCCGAGGCGATGGACGACCCCGTCTGCCGCACCGCCGTCGAGCAGCTCTGGGACGAAGCCGCGCTCGAGCTGCCCCTGCCCGAGGCCGAGGTCACCGACGCCCGCGCGGCCCTGGTCGAGCGGTTCGCCAACCCGCGCATCCGGCACACCCTGCGGCAGATCGCGTCCGGCGGCTCGCAGAAGCTGCCCGTGCGCATCGTCGACGTCGTGCGGCACCGGCTCAGCCGCGACCCCTCGGCCGGCATCGGTGCCGGGGCGGCCACCGCCCTCGCCGCGTGGTGGCTGCACGTCACGGGGCGGCCCGACCTGGTGGACGACCCCGGCGCCCCCGGGCCAGACTCGGACGTGCACGACGTCCTGGCCGTCGTCGCCCCCGAACTCGACACCACCCCCGTGGTCGCTGCCGTGACGGCGGCGGCCGAGGGCATCCGCACCGCCGCGGCAGCAGCCCGCCAGAGCTCCAACGGAGGAGTCCACGCATGACCGACACGAACACCACGAACCCCGCGGCCCCGGTCCCCGGCACCACCGACAGCGGGCCGGCCGAGACCACCGCCGGCCGTCCGGACACCTGGGCCTCGGCGGACCGCGGGCAGCTGATCGAGCGGGCCGAGGTCATCGTGACGAGCCCGAACCGGAACTTCGTGACGCTCAAGCTCACGACCGCCGACGGCGTCACCGGACTCGGCGACGCCACCCTGAACGGCCGGGAACTCGCCGTCTCCGCGTACCTGTCCGAGCACGTCGTCCCGCTGCTCGTCGGCCGTGATGCCAGCCGCATCGAGGACGCCTGGCAGTTCCTGTACCGGTCGTCGTACTGGCGCCGCGGACCGGTCACGATGGCCGCGATCGCCGCCGTCGACATGGCCCTCTGGGACATCAAGGCGAAGGTCGCCGGGATGCCGCTCTTCCAGCTGCTCGGCGGGGCGTCGCGCACCGGGCTGATGGCGTACGGCCACGCCTCGGGCAAGGAACTGCCCGAGCTGTTCGACTCCATCCGAGAGCACCAGGAAGAGGGCTACCGCTCCATCCGTGTGCAGACCGGTGTCCCCGGCCTCGAGTCCATCTACGGCATCGCGTCGAACACGACCACCGAGGGCAACGCCGGCGTCCGCTACGACTTCGAACCCGCCCAGCGCGGTGCGTACCCGGCGATGGAGGACTGGGACACCCGTGCCTACCTGCGCCACGTGCCCACCGTGTTCGAGGCCGTCCGCAACGAGTTCGGCCCGGAGCTGCCCCTGCTGCACGACGGTCACCACCGGATGACCCCGCTGCAGGCCGCGAAGCTCGGCAAGTCGCTCGAGCCGTACGACCTGTTCTGGCTCGAGGACTGCACCCCCGCAGAGAACCAGGAGGCCCTGAAGCTCGTCCGGCAGCACACCACGACGCCGCTGGCGATCGGGGAGGTCTTCAACACCATCTGGGACTTCAAGGACATCATCCGCGACCAGCTCATCGACTACGTCCGCGGTGCCGTCACGCACATGGGCGGCGTCACCCCGCTCAAGAAGACGATGGAGTACGCCGCGCTCTACCAGGTCAAGTCCGGGTTCCACGGGCCGACCGACATCTCCCCGGTGGGCCTCGCCGCGCAGATGCACCTCGGGCTCGCGATCCACAACTTCGGCATCCAGGAGTACATGCAGCACGGGCCGCAGACCAACCAGGTGTTCCACCAGACGTTCACGTTCAGCGACGGTTACCTGCACCCGGGTGACGAGCCGGGTCTCGGGGTCAGCCTCGATGTCGACGAGGCCGGCAAGTACCCGTACGAGCAGGCGTACCTGCCGTTCAACCGCCTGGCCGACGGCACCGTCCACGACTGGTAGTCCCCGACGCCGCGGCGGGCAGGGTGCTGCGCGGGCACGGTGGTGAACGGGCACAGTGGTCGCATGGAGTTCGCCGACGTCGCCAGGGAGCTGCTGCTCGTCGCGCCGCCGGACTTCGTCGCCGAGCGCACCGCACGGCAGCGCGCGGTGCGGCCGGACGACCGTGCCCTCGCGACGGCGATCGGGAAGCTCCGGAAGCCCGCCCCGGCGGCGTGGGTGATCGACCTGCTCGCCCACGACGGCGCGCTCGACGACGCCGTGGAGCTCGGACCGGCGCTCCGCAGGGCCCAGGCCGACGCCGACCCCGACGCGATCCGGACCCTCCGCAAGCAGCGCGCCGAGGTCGTCGACGCCCTCGCACAGGCGGGAGCGGACCTGGCGTCCGACGCCGGACATCCCGTCACCCCGGCGGTGCTCGAGCAGGTCCGGTCCACGATCGGGGCGGCGATGGCGGATCCGCACGCCGGCGCGGCCGTCCGGTCGGGGCTGCTCGTGACGGCGCTCGAGAGCGTGGGGTTCGACGCGGTCGACCTCGACGGGGCGCTCGCGGATCCGGACGCGGTGCCCGATGCCTGGTCCGGCAGCGATGCCCCACCCATCCCCATCTCCCAGGCGAGGGGTGCGCGGAAGGCGAGCCGTGCCTCCAGGCCCGCGCAGCGCGACGCCGCGGAACCGGACGCCGAACCCGAACCGAAGCGCGACCCGGCCGCCGACCGGAAGGCCGCGCGCCAGGCCGAGACCGCAGCGCGCACGGAGTCCCGCGACGCCGACGCAGCACTCGACACCGCCGAGGCCGATCTCGAACAGGCGGAGGAGCGGCGCGCGGAGCTCCAGCGTGCCCTCGAGCAGGCCGAGGCCGAGATCACCCGGCGCGAGGCAGCCCGCGACGAGGCCGAGGCGGCGAGCGACCGCGCGCGGGACGTCCTCCACGCCGCGCAGGAGCACCGTCGGCAGGTCGGCCGTTGAGCGTCGTCGCAGCCGGAGCGGGCAGATCACGGGACGACACGCCCGGACGGCCCTGCTAGACTCAGTCCCTGACTTCGGCGAGGGCTGCGTACGCGCGGCCGTGATCGACGCGGTGGGATACCCGGCAAGACCCTGGGATCGTTCCTCACGCGTGCACGCGTTCGAGTTGCAACACCACAGACCCCCACGATGCCGGCACCCCGGCGTCGTCCCCGACACCAGGAGGCACCATGGCCGACTACACCAAGCTCGCAGCGGAAGTCCGCACCAAGTTCGGCAAGGGCGCTGCTCGCAAGCTCCGCGCGGCCGACAAGATCCCCGCCGTCGTCTACGGCCACGGGACCGAGCCGAAGCACATCTCGCTGCCCGGTCACGAGACCATGCTGCTCGTCCGTACCGCCAACGCGGTCGTCGACCTCGACATCGAGGGTGCTGCCCAGCTCGCCCTCGTCAAGGACGTCCAGCGTGACCCGGTGCGTCAGATCATCGAGCACATCGACCTCGTGGTCCTCCGCCGTGGCGAGAAGGTCACGGTCGACGTGCCCGTCGTCATCGAGGGCGAGTCCTTCTCCGGCACCATCCACGTGCAGGACCTCAACACGATCTCGCTGCTCGTGCTCGCCACCGACATCCCGGAGCACGTCTCCGTGAACGTCGAGGGCCTCGAGGACGGCGTGCAGATCCACGCCTCGCAGCTCGAGCTCCCCGAGGGCGCCGAGCTCGAGACCGACCCCGAGGCGCTCGTCGTCGCGATCGTCACCCCGCGTGGCACCGCTGACGACGACGCTGCGGACGAAGCCTCGGCCGAGGCCGGCGCCGAGTCGGGTGCCGAGGGCGCCGCGGACTCCGAGTAACACCCCCTTCGAAGACATCTGGTCGACGCTGTGACGGACAACATCCTCGTGGTGGTCGGGCTCGGTAACCCCGGGCCCGACTACGCGGGCAACCGCCACAACGTCGGCCAGATGGTCCTCGACGAACTCGCGTCCCGCATGGGTGCGACGTTCAAGAAGCACAAGACGCCGAACCAGGTCGCCGAGGGGCGCCTGGTGCCCGGCGGCACACGACTCGTGCTGGCGAAGCCCGGGTCGTTCATGAACACCTCGGGCGGACCGGTCTCCTCGGTGCTCGGGTTCTACAGCGCTACCCCGGCCGACCTCGTCGTCGTGCACGATGAGCTCGACCTGCCGTTCGACACCGTCCGCCTGAAGGGTAGTGGCGGGCACGGCGGGCACAACGGGCTGCGCGACATCATCAAGGCCACCGGGACGAACGAGTTCATGCGCGTCCGGGTCGGCATCGGGCGTCCGCCCGGTCGGCAGGACCCGGCCGACTACGTGCTGCGTGACTTCTCCGCAGCCGAGAAGAAGACGCTCCCGATCCTGCTGGCCGACGCCGCCGACGCGGTCGAGGCGATCGCCGAGGTCGGCCTGCTCGCCGCACAGCAGCGCGTGCACGCTCCGTCCTGAGTGTTCCGCGCTGTTCGCCCGTCGCGCACGGCGCGGTCGGCGTCGGTGGTGGCCGGTACCATCTCCTGAGTGACGATCTCGGGCATCATCCCTGCGCTCTCGCGCGCCTCCGCCTTCGATCGCGTGCTGCGCGCCGCACCGCGCGACGCCGACTTCTCCGTCGTGGACGGCCTGCGCGTGCCGCTGCTCGGTGCGCTGCTCGCCGAGCGCAACGGTCCGCAGTGCGTCCTCGTCATCACGGCGACTGGGCGTGAAGCCGAAGCGGTCCGCGAAGCGTTCGGCAGCTACGTCCCCGACGCCGAGGTGCTCGAGTTCCCCGCGTGGGAGACCCTGCCGCACGAGCGTCTCAGCCCGAGCCCCCAGACCGTCGGCACACGCATCGCGACGCTCCGCAAGCTCGCTGCGTGGCAGGCGACGGACCCGACCGAGCGGCGCCAGACCGTCGTCGTCGCGAGCGTTCGAGCCGCGCTGCAGCCGATCGCGAGCAACCTGACGTCCCTGGCGCCGGTGGTGCTGCGGACCGACTCGCGTGGCAACGACCTGGCGGCGATCTCGGCGCAGCTGGTGGACCTCGCCTACTCGCGCGTCGACCTCGTCACCCGCCGTGGTGAGTTCGCGGTGCGCGGTGGCATCCTCGACGTCTTCCCGCCGGCGGCCGACCACCCGGCGCGTGTCGACTTCTTCGGCGACGAGATCGAGGCGATCAAGGCGTTCTCCGTCGCCGACCAGCGCACCACCGAGGACGACCTCGGTTCGGTCGAGCTGACCGCCTCGCGCGAGCTCCTGCTCAGCGACGAAGTCCGGCAGCGGGCCCGCGAGATGCTGCACGAGTTCCCCAACCTGTCGCAGATGCTCGCGAAGATCGCCGAGGGCATCCCGGTCGAGGGCATGGAGTCGCTCGCTCCGGCGCTCGTGCAGGACCTCGTTCCGATGACCTCCTACCTGCCGGACGACGCCACCATCGCGGTGTTCTCGCCCGAGCGGGTGAACGGCCGCGCGAACAGCCTGGCCGAGACGAACACCGAGTTCCTGCAGGCGGCCTGGAGCGCAGCGGTCGCCGGGGCACAGGCCCCGATCGACCTCGACGCGGGCAACTTCCTGACCGTGCAGCAGCTCAAGAACACCCGCGGGCAGCGCACCTGGTGGACGGTGTCGCCGTTCGACTCCGGCCTCGACGAAGGGGACACCGAGCGCGTCCTCACCGACGCCGAGGCCGCTGCCGAAGCCGGCGAGTACATCCGCGTCCGGGCGGAGGCGGTGCCGAGCTTCGCGGGCAGCGCCGACGGGGCGATCGCGCACGTCAAGTCGCTGACCGACGACGGGTGGGCGGTCGTGGTGACCGCGCAGGGGCAGGGCCTCGTCGAACGTGCGGTGCAGGTGCTGGCCGACGCCGGGGTCGCTGCCCGTGCCGCAGCGGTCGACGCGCCGCCCGAGCCGGGGTTCGCCGTCGTGACGACCGCGACCGTCGAGCACGGCTTCGCCATCCCCGACCCCCGCATCGCGGTCCTGAGCGAGGCCGAGTTCTACGGGCGCAGCGTCCAGCAGGGGGCCCGCACCGTCAAGAAGCTCGCGAGCCGGCGCAAGAACGTCGTCGACCCGCTGCAGCTCAAGCCGGGCGACGTCGTCGTGCACGCGACCCACGGCATCGGCAAGTTCGTCGAGCTCGTCAGCCGCGAAGTGAGCTCGGGTGGACGCAACGCGGTGAAGACGCAGCGCGAGTACCTCGTGCTCGAGTACGCGCCGTCGAAGCGCAACTACCCGGGCGACAAGCTCTTCGTGCCGACCGACCAGCTCGACCAGCTGTCCCGCTACGTCGGTGGTGAGTCCCCGACCCTGTCGAAGATGGGCGGCTCGGACTGGTCCGCCGCCAAGTCGAAGGCGCGCAAGGCCGTCCGCGACATCGCCGTCGACCTGGTCAAGCTGTACTCGGCGCGGATGGCGTCGAAGGGGCACGCGTTCGGTCCGGACACCCCTTGGCAGCGCGAGCTGGAAGAGGCGTTCCCGTTCGCCGAGACCGCCGACCAGCTCACCACGATCGACGAGATCAAGCGCGACATGGAACGGCCGATCCCGATGGACCGCCTGCTCTCCGGCGACGTCGGCTACGGCAAGACCGAGGTCGCGATCCGTGCCGCGTTCAAGGCCGTGCAGGACGGCAAGCAGGTCGTCATGCTCGTCCCGACGACCCTGCTCGTCCGCCAGCACATGGAGACCTTCCAGGAGCGCTTCGCCGGGTTCCCGGTGCACCTGCGCGCCCTGAGCCGGTTCCAGACCGAGAAGGAGTCGAAGGAGACCATCGCCGGGCTCGCCGACGGCACGGTTGACATCGTCATCGCGACCCACCGGATCCTGTCGCAGGGCATCACCTTCAAGGACGTCGGTCTCGTCATCATCGACGAGGAACAGCGGTTCGGCGTCGAGCACAAGGACCAGCTCAAGAAGTTCAAGACGAACGTCGACGTGCTGGCGATGTCGGCGACCCCGATCCCGCGCTCGCTCGAGATGGCGGTCACGGGCATCCGCGAGATGTCGACCCTCGCCACCCCACCAGAGGACCGCCACCCGATCCTGACCTTCGTCGGGCCGCAGTCCGACTTGCAGGTGGCGGCGGCGATCCGTCGCGAGCTCCTGCGTGAGGGCCAGGTGTTCTACGTGCACAACCGGGTGAAGGACATCCAGGGCGTCGCCGCGCACCTGGCCGAGATCGTGCCGGACGCCCGCATCGCCGTGGCGCACGGGCAGATGTCGGAGACCACCCTCGAGCAGGTCATGGTCGACTTCTGGGAGCGTCGCTTCGACGTCCTCGTCTCGACGACGATCATCGAGACCGGTCTCGACATCGCGAACGCCAACACGCTCATCATCGACAAGGCCGACAAGTACGGGCTGTCGCAGCTGCACCAGCTGCGCGGTCGTGTCGGCCGTGGTCGCGAGCGCGGGTACGCGTACTTCCTCTACGACTCCGACAAGCCGCTGTCCGAGACCGCGCAGGACCGCCTCGAGACCATCGCGGCGAACAACGAGCTCGGTGCGGGCATGCAGGTCGCCATGAAGGACCTCGAGATCCGCGGGGCGGGCAACCTGCTCGGTGGTGAGCAGTCCGGCCACATCGCGGGTGTCGGGTTCGACCTGTACCTCCGGATGATCGGCGAGGCGGTGTCGCAGTTCCGTGGCGACGTCGCCGAGGGGCAGACCGAGCTCCGGCTCGAGATCCCCGTCGACGCGCACATCCCCGAGGACTACGTCGAGTCCGAGCGGCTCCGGCTCGAGGCGTACCAGAAGCTGTCGGCGGCCTCGGCTCCGACGGCGCAGCCGAACGCGATCGACATGGTGCTCGACGAGCTCACCGACCGCTACGGGCAACCGCCGCAGGCCGTGCAGACCCTGGTCGAGGTCTCCCGCCTGCGTCGGATGGCGCAGCAGGTCGGCTTGTCCGACGTCGTCGTGATGGGTTCCAACCTGCGGGTCGCCGGCAAGGAGCTCGCCGACTCGTCGCAGGTGCGCCTGAAGCGCATGTTCCCGGGGGCCCGCTGGTTCCCGCAGCAGAACGCGTCGAGCATCCCCGTGCCGCGCCCGCACGACCAGGCGCTGCCGGACGACGCCCTCATCCAGTGGGTGGAGAGCATCCTCACCGCCGTGTACGGGGCGACGACCCCGGCGGAGGCGCCGGCCGCGTAGACGCGGCCCGTCGCGGCCACGTCCACGGCGCGCACGCCGCCCGCGACGATCCACGCGTCGCACGACGCGTGCTGTGTCGCGGAACGGGTGCGAAGCCGCTACTCGGTGTCCTCGGCCTCGGACAGTTCGCGGCGCGCGCGGTACGCCCGCGCACGCAGGGTGACGACGACCGCCGACGCGACGATGGCGATGCCCGATCCGACGAGCACGGCGAGGACGCCCTCGTCGAGGATCTCCTCGTTGCGGGCGAACGCCAGCTCGTTCATGAGCAGCGACACCGTGAACCCGATGCCGCCGAGCACGCCGACGGTGATGATCGAGAAGAACGACAGCGACGAGCGGCCGGGGGAGCGGAAGATCCGCGTGGCGATCGTGCCGAACAGGGTGATGCCGATCACCTTGCCGACCGGTAGCGCGAGGACGACCGCCCAGAACGTGGGCGAGAGCTCGCTGATGCCGACCGCGGGGATGATGACGGCGGCCGACGCGAACGCGAACACCGGCAGCACGATCGCGTTCGACCACGGCTCGACGTTCTCGTGCAGGGTGTGGCCCGGACGGCGGGGCAGCACGAGCCCGAGCGCGACGCCGGCGATGGTGGCGTGCACACCGGAGTGGTAGACGAGCCACCAGGTCAGGAGCCCGACGACGACCATCGCCACGATGATCAGCGTCTGTCCGGAGCGCCCCGGACGGAGCATCCGGCCGAGCAGCCAGAACGCCACGAGCGTGACGACGGCACCGGCGAGGGCCAGGAAGTCGGTGTCGTGGGCGAACACCACGGCGATGATGATGATCGCGATGAGGTCGTCGAGGACGGCCAGCGCGAGCAGGAACACCCGGATGCCGCTCGGCAGCCCGCGACCGAACATGGCGAGCACCCCGAGCGCGAACGCGATGTCCGTCGCCGTCGGGATCGGCCACCCGTGCGTGTACTGCGTGCCCGCGGTGACGAGCAGGAAGATGCCGGCCGGGACGAGCACACCGCCGACCGCGGCGATGGCGGGGATGATCGCGGTCTTGGGGTTCGACAGCTCACCGTCGACGAGTTCCTGCTTCAGCTCGATCGCGACGAGCAGGAAGAAGACCGCGAGCAGGCCGTCGCTGATCCAGTGCGCGATCGACAGGTCGAGGCCCAGCGCACCGAGCGGCAGGTGCGCGTCGAGCAGCCGTTCGAGGCCGGGGCCGACCGGGGAGTTCGCCACCAGCAGGCCGAGGACGGCGGCGGTGAGGAGCGCGATGGCGCTGAAGCGGGGGGAGCGGACGAGGGACGACATGGATCTCCGTCTCGAGGGGTCGGGTGAGTGTCCGTCGACCAGACTTCCCGACACACCACCGCCAGTCTACGGGAGTGGGACCATGGCCGGATGACCGCCGTACCGGACCTCGTGACCGTCGTCGACCGCCTGCTCGCCGAGGACGGCGGGTGCGTCTGGAACCGGGCGCAGACCCACGCCTCACTCGCCCGGTACGCCGTCGAGGAGTCGTACGAACTCGTCGACGCCATCGACGACGGCGACCCGGCCGACGTCCGCGAGGAACTCGGCGACCTGCTCTACCAGGTGGTCCTGCACGCGGGGATCGCCGCCCGGGCGGGGGACTTCACGCTCGAGGACGTCGCCGCCGGGGTGCGGGACAAGATGACCAGGCGGCACCCGCACGTGTTCGGTGACGAGACGGCGGACACCGTCGAGGACGTCGTGCGGGTCTGGCGTGCGGCCAAGGCGTCCGAGAAGGCGAGCCGGCGGAGTGCGTTCGACGGGGTGCCGCGGGCGATGCCGCCGCTGGAGCGTGCGGTGAAGCTGTTGGAACGGCTGCAGGAGCGTGGGGACGCCGATGCGGTCGTCGCCTCCGTCGTCGGGGCCGGTTCCGGCGTCGGCCTGGAGGCCCGTGGTGCGTCCGCCGCGCTGGCGGCGGACGACGGGGTGGGCACGGCCGACCCCGTGTGGGGGCGAGCGGTGCTCGGGGAGATCGCGGCTGCGGCGGGGCTCGGGGTGGACCCGGTCGCGAGTCTGCGCGCCGCGGTGACGGAGCTCGAGGAGGCCGGTCGCGCTCTGGAGTGATCCCGGGTGCGCGAGGTCGCTCCGGGCTCGGAGGATCCGGGCTGGAGAGAACGGGCGCTCTCCCAACCCGAAAAAGAGAGGGCGCCCGTGAGCGGGCGTCGGCTCCACCAGGGAGAGGGGCCGACAGGGAATCCCGCTCGAACCGCGGGACGCACTGCAGCACGTCGCCCCGCGAACGATCCGGAACGTGGATCAGGCACGATCCGGACCGAGGTTCTGCATGCAGTATGCCAGTGGATCGGAAGGCGCGCAAGCCGGGGCGGCCGTCTGCCAGAATTGGCCGCATGGCAACGACCGTGACGGCACCCCGTGGCATGCGTGACTTCCTCCCGGCGGACAAGGCCCGGCGCGAGCACGTGCTCGGTGTCGTGCGGGACGTCTACTCGCGGCACGGTTTCGACGAGATCGAGACCCCGGTGGTGGAGGACGCTGCGCGGCTGCACTCCGGGCTGGGTGGCGACAACGAGAAGCTGGCGTTCGCGGTGATGAAGCGCGGGCTGACCACCGAGGACCTGCAGGGCGCCGAGGCCCCGCTGGACCTCGCCGACCTCGGTCTGCGGTTCGACCTGACCGTTCCCCTCGCACGCTTCTACGCCTCGCACCGTGCGGAGCTGCCGTCGGTCTTCCGTTCCGTGCAGATCGCCCCGGTCTGGCGTGCCGAGCGTCCGCAGAAGGGCCGCTACCGCCAGTTCGTGCAGTGCGACATCGACATCCTGGGGGAGCCCGGGCAGCTCGCCGAGATCGAGCTCATCCGCGCGACGACGGCGGCCCTCGACGCCCTGGGTGTCAGTGGCACGACGATCCGGATCAACGACCGCCGGATCCTCCTGGCACTCCTCGCGTCGTGGGGGATCACCGAGCCCGCTGCTGCCGACCGCGCGCTCATCACGATCGACAAGCTCGACAAGGTCGGCGCGGACGGCGTTGCGGCGGAACTCCGCAGCACCGTGGGCGCCGACCTGCCCGGGCTCGAGGACACCATCCGTGCGCTCGAGGCCGCGGACTGGACGTCGGTCGAGGGCGCGCCGTGGCTCGACGCCGAGGCCTTCGCCGACCTGCTCCGCCTGCGCGAGGCGCTGCCCGGGGTGGACCTGCGGTTCGACCCGACGCTCGTGCGCGGCATGGGCTACTACACGGGCACGATCTTCGAGGTCGCGCACCCCGACTTCGGCTACAGCCTCGGTGGCGGTGGCCGGTACGACGGCATGATCGGCCGGTTCCTCGGGCAGGACGTCCCCGCCGTCGGGTTCTCGCTCGGCTTCGAACGGCTCGTCGACCTGGTGACCCTGCCGGAGTCGGCCGAGGCCGACGCCGTCGTGCTCGTGTACGACAAGGACGTCGACCCGGTCCGGCTCGCCGCGCTGAAGACCGAGGCGCTGGCGTCCCACCGGCGCGTCCGGCTCGAGCGCCGCACGAAGAACACGAAGAACCTGCTCGCCGGCCTCGCCGCGCAGGGCTTCACGGTATTCGCGACCGTCTCGGCCGACACCGCGTCGCTCGAGGGCGTCGCGTTCCGCCCGCTCGACTGAGCACCCAGTCCCCGTTCCAGCACGGACTCGTCCACAGGTCGGCGTCACGGCCGACGTCGTGTTCACCTCCGCTCGCTAGGATCGACACCGCAATCACCACAACCAATGTGTAGGGAGTACCCCGTGGCCCTGATCGATGCCGTAGGCGCACGCGAAGTCCTCGATTCCCGAGGCAACCCGACGGTCGAGGTCGAGGTCCTCCTCGACGACGGCGTCGTGTCCCGCGCGCTCGTCCCGTCCGGTGCATCCACCGGCGCGTTCGAGGCGTACGAGCTCCGCGACGGCGACGCCTCGCGCTACGGCGGCAAGGGCGTGCTCAAGGCCGTCGACGCCGTCCTCGACGAGATCGGCCCGGCGCTCGAGGGCTTCGACGCCACCGACCAGCGCCTCGTCGACGCCGCGCTCATCGAGCTCGACGGCACCGAGAACAAGTCCCGCCTCGGCGCGAACGCGATCCTCGGTGCCTCGCTCGCCGTCGCCCGTGCCGCAGCCGACTCGGTCGACCTGCCGCTGTTCCGCTACCTCGGCGGCCCGAACGCGCACACGCTGCCCGTCCCGCTGATGAACGTCGTCAACGGCGGTGCCCACGCGGACACCAACGTCGACATCCAGGAGTTCTTCCTGGTGCCGTACGGCGCCGAGTCCTTCTCCGAGGCACTCCGCTGGGGCGTCGAGACCTACCATGCCCTCAAGGGCGAGCTGAAGAAGCAGGGCCTGGCCACCGGCCTCGGCGACGAGGGTGGCTTCGCGCCGGAGCTCGCGTCGAACCGCGCCGCGCTCGACTTCCTGCTCACCGCGATCGAGAAGGCCGGCTACACGCCCGGCAAGGACATCGCCGTCGGCCTCGACGTCGCGTCCACCGAGTTCTTCTCGGACGGCAAGTACCAGTTCGAGGGCAAGCAGCTCTCGAGCCAGGAGTTCACCTCCTACTTCGCCGAGCTCGTCGCGAACTACCCCCTCGTCACCATCGAGGACCCGCTGGCCGAGGACGACTGGGAAGGCTGGTCGCACCTGACCGCCGAGCTCGGCGACAAGGTCCAGATCGTCGGCGACGACCTGTTCGTCACGAACCCGAAGCGTCTGCAGCGGGGCATCGACGAGAAGGCCGCGAACTCGATCCTCGTCAAGGTCAACCAGATCGGCACGCTCACCGAGACCCTCGACGCGGTCTCGCTCGCGCACCGTCACGGCCTGACCTCGATCTTGTCGCACCGCTCCGGCGAGACCGAGGACACCACGATCGCGGACATCGCGGTCGCGGTCGACGGTGGCCAGATCAAGACCGGCGCCCCGGCCCGCTCGGACCGCGTCGCGAAGTACAACCAGCTGCTCCGCATCGAGGAAGAGCTCGGCGACGCCGCGGTGTACGCCGGCCGTTCGGCCTTCCCGCGCGCCGCTTCGCTGTAACCAGCCCGGCCAGCAGCACCCGCACCACCGAGACGCCGTCCTCCTCCACGAGGACGGCGTCTCGTCGTGTGTGCGGCCACGGAGTGCCGAGCGGTCAGCACGCGCCGTGCGGTCAGGACGTGCCGCGCGCGCTGCGCCGAGTGGTCACGAGTCGTCGGCTGGCCCGGGCCCGGACGACAGGACGTGACCACCGGACGTGCGTCGGGCGGTGTGTGGTGATCACTCCGAGTGCGGGGCGGACGGACGGGCCGGAGCCGTGCCTCCCGGCTGCCTCGATCGGACCCGGACCCGCCCGCCGCCGGCGTCACGCCGTCGTGTCAGCCTGACGCCGCGAAGTCCGTGAGACGCCGTCGAATCCGGAGGCGTCTCGACGAGACGACGGCGTCTTCTGCTGGGTAGCACCGTGGGACGCGAGACGCTGAGAGGGCGCCGAACGGCCGCGTGCCGGGCTGCCCGACCGACCAGCGCGGGTTATCGTCGGACCGTGCCCAGCCAGAAGCCCCGCGTCCGCCGCGTCCCCGTGGCGATGCCCGACGGCAGCACGCCCGCGCACCCCTGGTACCGCTCGATCCACTTCTCCGGGTTCAGCCTGCTCATGCTCGCGATCATCGTGCTGTTCGTGGTGGTGCTCGCGCCGTCGCTCCGGACGCTCATCCAGCAGCAGGAGCAGATCGCCCAGCAGCAGCAGGAGGTCGCCAACCAGAAGGCCGACGTCACGCAGAAGAAGCAGGACGTCGCGCGCTGGGACGACCCGGCGTACATCGAGGCGCAGGCCCGCGACCGGCTGCTCTACGTGTATCCGGGCGAGGAGAGCTACCTCGTGATGGGCACCGAGGACAAGCGGGCCGCGAAGACCCCGACCACCGAATCCGGCACCCCCGTGAGCGCTAAGGTGCAGACCCCGAAGGTCGACTGGGTGCAGGCGATGCTCTCGTCGGTGATGCAGTCCGGACTGACGGACGAGCGTGCTGCCGACCTCGTCGCCCCCGACGTCTCCGGTACGGGCGACAGCAAGTAGTCCGAGGCGCGGAGCCGTCCGGGCCGACGGTGCGCGGGGTTCCGCTTCTCCGGTAGGCTCACGTTCCCGTGACGACCCCTCCCTTCGACCCGCCCTCCGACCGCGACGTCCAGGTCGTGTCGGCGCAGCTCGGCCGACCGGCACGTGACGTCATCGGGATCGCGGCACGCTGCGTCTGTGGCAACCCCACCGTCGTCTCCACGAAGCCCCGGCTGTCGAACGGCACCCCGTTCCCGACGTTCTACTACCTGTGCCACCCCGCGGCCACCGCTGCGGTCAGCACCCTCGAGGCCAACCAGGTCATGCCCGAGCTGGCAGCCCTGCTCGAGGACCCCGCAGTCGCCGCGCAGTACCGCGCGGCCCACCAGGCCTACCTGGCCGACCGCGAGTCGATCGAACACGTCGACGAGATCGACGGCATCAGCGCCGGTGGCATGCCCACCCGCGTGAAGTGCCTGCACGCCCTCGTCGGACACGCCCTCGCCGCCGGACCCGGCGTCAACCCCATCGGCGACCTCGCGCTGGAGCGCGCGGACTGGTCGCCCTCCCGGTGTGTGTGCCGGGCGTATGATGACGGTGCAGACGCTGGAGTCGGGGCGGGTGGCGGCGAAGTCTGACCCGACTCCCGCACACCCCCATCCAAGGAGATCATCCCCCGTGCCCAAGATCCTCGTCGTCGGCGGCGGTTACGCCGGTTTCTACACCGCATGGAAGCTCGAAAAGCACCTTCGCCAGGGCGAAGCCGAGGTCGTCATGGTGGACCCGCTGCCGTACATGACGTACCAGCCGTTCCTGCCCGAGGTCGCCGCCGGTTCGATCGAGCCGCGTCACGCGGTCGTCGCGCACCGCCGTCACCTCAAGAAGACGCGCGTCGTCACGGCGAAGGTCACCAAGGTCGACCACGCCACCAAGACGGCGACGATCACCCCCACCGAGGGCGAGGCGTGGGAGGAGTCCTACGACCAGATCGTCATGACCGCCGGCGCGGTGTCCCGTACGTTCCCGATCCCGGGCGTCGCGGACGAGGCCATCGGCCTGAAGACCATCGAGGAAGCCGCGTCCATCCGTGACCGCATCCTCAGCAACTTCCACAAGGCGGCGAACCTGCCGGCCGGTCCCGAGCGCGACCGCCTGCTCACCGTCGTCGTCGTCGGTGGTGGCTTCGCCGGCATCGAGGTGTTCGCCGAGCTCCGCTCCTTCGTCACCGACCTGCTGAAGAGCCACCCGCAGCTGTCCTTCGACGACACGCACTTCCACCTGGTCGAGGCGATGGGCCGCATCATGCCCGAGGTCTCGCTCGAGACCTCGCACTGGGTGCTCAAGAACCTCGCCGAGCGCGGCGCGACCGTGCACCTCGAGACCCAGCTGGCCTCGGCCGTCGGCGGCGTCTGCGAGCTCAAGACGAGCGACGGCGCGATCGAGACGATCCCGTCCGACCTCATCATCTGGACCGCCGGCGTCATGGCGAACCCGATGGTCAAGGGCACCGACTTCCCGCTCGAGCAGCGTGGCCGCATCCGCGTGCAGCCCGACCTGCGCGTGGTCGACGACAACGGCGTGATCGCCGACGCATGGGCCTGCGGCGATGTCGCAGCCGTGCCGGACCTGACCGGTGGCGGTGTCGGCGGGTTCTGCGTGCCGAACGCCCAGCACGCCGTGCGCCAGGCCAAGCAGCTCGCGAAGAACGTCGTCGCGACCATCCGTGGCGAGGCGACGACCGACTACAAGCACGAGAACCTCGGTGCCGTCGCGGGCCTCGGCCTGGGAACCGGTGTGTTCCAGTCCGGCAAGTTCGCCATGAAGGGCTTCCTGGCCTGGGGCGCACACCGCGGCTACCACGGCCTGGCCATGCCGTCGTGGGAGCGCAAGTGGCGCGTCATCGGCGACTGGGTCGGTGGCTTCTTCCTGGGCCGCGACATCGTGTCGCTCGACGACCGCGAGACCCCGCGTGCCGCGTTCGAGGCGTTCGCGTCCCGTCCGAAGCCCGCTGCCGAGGCCCCGGCTGGGCCCGCCGCAGCCCCCGCTCCGGAAGAGGGCAAGGTCGCCGGTGCCGCCGGCCCCGTCTACGGCGAGCCCGCGAAGGACGTCTCGAACGCCCCCGAGCCGGTGACGGCCCCGGCCGACGCCAAGTAGCACCGCTCGCCACGAAGGCGGTCACCCCGTGCGGGGTGACCGCCTTCGTGCATCGGTAGGCTGTTGCGGCCCGCCCCCGTGGCCCAATCGGTAGAGGCACGCGACTTAAAATCGCTGAGTTGTGGGTTCGAGTCCCACCGGGGGTACCGACTTCGAGAACCGACACACGACTTACAATCGCTGAGTTGTGGGTTCGAGTCCCACCGGGGGTACCAATTACCGCGCACCCCGCGGAACCCGCACGACCAGTAGCATCGACGATCGTGGTCGGACTCGGAAGCGCACTCGCCAACCTGCAGAACGCCCTCCGCCGACCGGAGGCCCACGTCGAGGTCGTCGACGGCGAGAGCGTCCCGGTCGGCATGCTCCTCGGCACCCTCGGTGCGCTGCTCCTGGACGCCGGCAGCTCCGTCACCGACGTCCGGTCGGCGCTCGAGAAGGCCCGGGACGCCGCCGGGGTCGGACCGACGCTCGCGATCGGCGTCCTGCCCGCCCTGGTGATGGTGAGCGAGGTCTCCACCGGCGCCGCCACCATCGTCAACGCCGAGGGCATCGAACTGTCCTCCCGCCAGGCGGCTCGTGCGAACCGCGTGGTGCTCGGGCTCGAGAGCGGCTCCATCGCCCTCGCCGAGATCCCCGCCCGCGTCCGGGCCATCCGCGCCGGCACCGTCCCGCCGCCCGCCCTGCCGTGGATCCTCGGCAACGCCCTGACCTCGGCCGGCCTGGCCGTCGTGTTCCGCTGCCCGTGGTGGGCGATCGTCCTGGCGCTCGTCGTCGGTGGGCTGGTCGGGGTGATCGGCCTGGTCCTCCGGCGCTTCCGCGAGGCCGTTGCGATCATCCCGTTCCTGGCCGCGTTCGTGTCGACGGCCATCGTCGGCCTCGTCGCCGCGGGTGCCGGGTTCGAGCAGGTCCCGCTCTTCGCCGTGTGCGCTCCGGTGGCGGTGTTCGTCCCCGGCGCCCTCATCACCAATGCCCTGCTCGAACTCACCGCCGCGGACATCGTCACCGGGTCGTCGCGACTGGTGCAGGGCCTCATCATGCTCGGCTTCATGGCCGCCGGCATCGCGTCGGGCAGTGCCCTGACCGGGCTGCACGTGGACCCGTCGTCGGCAGCGCTCGTGGGCGAGGTCGCGGGCGTCGGCACGGACCTGGCCGGCTGGGAGGCCGTGCCGGTCTACTGGGTCTCGTGGGTGGCGGTCGTGGTGCTCGCGGTCGGACTCGGCCTGGTGTTCCGGTCCGGGTGGCGCCTGACGCTCGTGTCGGTGGCGGTCATGGTCACCGCCTACGCCGTGGTGAGCGGGACGACGCCGCTCTGGGGCAGTGTCGTCGCGACCGGCGCCGCAGCGGCGCTGCTCTTCGTCGCGACACGGTTGCTCGAGCGGCTGGTGCCGGCGATCCCGGCGACGGTGTCGTTCTTCCCGGCGTTCCTGCTGCTCGTGCCGGGGACGGTCGGTCTGGTGGCGGTGGCCACCTTCGACCCCGAGGCGCTCGCCACTCCGCTCGCGACCTTCGTCAGCCTGTGCATCGGGACGAAGATCGGCGGGCTCCTGCCCGGCCTCTTCGCCCGCAACGCGCCCCGGCGCGCGGTGGACGCGACCGGCTGACGGACGGCAGGCGCGGGGCGGCGTCACCACGGGCCTCCAGGCCGTCGCCGTCCGAGCGCCGTCCGAGCACCGTCGTGACGCGACCAGTGGACCCGGTCGGGAGGCCCGGCTCGTTTCAGACGCGCGCCGCGCGCCGCTCGGTGCGCAGCCAGACCAGGGCCGCGATCGCGGCCGCCACGCACGCTGCGGCGATCCCGACGAGCAGTACCGGGGCAGCGTGCGTCCCGGTGGTCCCCGAGTAGACGGCCGTGGTCAGCGCCACGGCGACCACCGCGAGCGCGACGTACCGACCGCGCGAAGCGGCGAGCAGCGCGCTGCCGGCGGACCCGGTGACGGGCAGCAGGGTCGCGACCACGGCACCCAGGCCGCCGACGCACAGCGTGATGGCGAACTCCGACCCCAGCGACACCCAGAAGCCCCCGCCGGCGAGCAGGCTGTGCAGCACCCAGCCGACCGCCGCGAGACCGAGCAGGGCCAGCACCCGCCAGGTCGCTCCCCGGGCGCTCCCGGCGATCCCGGTACCGAGGCGGAGCGGGCCGGTGCCCAGACCGGGCCTGCCCGACGGGACGAGGACGACGCCGACGATGAGGGCGGGGGAGAGGTCTGCCACGCGCGTGATGCCGCAGGCCACGAGCGCCGCGAGCACCAGCCACGGCGACACCCGGAAGCCGATGGTCCGGTGGTCGGTGCCCGCTGCCCACCGTGTGGCGAACACGACCGCGGCGGTCAGGACCGCGGTACCGGCGAGGACCGCGATCGCCAGACGGGCGTACCGGGCCTCGAGCTCGACACCGACGCCGAGCAGGGTGCAGAGAGCCGCGACGGACACCGCGATGGTGATGGATGCCCAGGTCGGCAGGACGTCGTCGCCCCGGGCACGGTCGGACCGGGAGCGGTTGCGGCCGAGGAGCCCGGCGAACGGCGACCGGAGACGGCCGCGGGCGACGGCGGCCACCAGCGCCAGCGGCGCGGCGATCAACAGGAGGAACCCGGCTGCGACGGCGGTGGCGACCAGGACGGTCCGCCACGAGAACGCGGCCTGGATGGTCGGGACGGTGCCGTCGTAGGAGGTCGCCGCGGTCCAGTCGCCGGCGGGGCCGGACCAGTCGGTGTGTCCTCCGGCGCTGCCGACGCCGGCCGGGCTACCGGTGCCGGAGCCACTGCCGCTGCCTGAGCCACCGCCGGCCGTGGGGCCGTTGCCACCGTTGCCGTGGTCGCCGCTGTCCGTTCCGGTGCCGGTGCCGGGCGTGCCAGCGCCGGGCGTGCCGTCGACGCCGGTGCCCGCCGTGCCGGGGGTGCCCGCCGTCGCGTCGGAGCCCGGCGTCGGCCCTCCGGGGGTCCCCGGGGTGTCCGTCGCGCCCGGGGTCGGTGTGCCGGTCGGCGCCGTCGTCGCGGATCCCGCCGTGACCCGCACGGCGGCCGAGGACCGGGAGTAGTTGCCCGCAGCGTCGTGCTGCGTCGCGGTGAGCCGGTGCTCGCCGGCGCGCAGGGTCGATCCCGCGGTGGAGCACGACCACGAGGCGTCCGTCCCCACCAACACGCCGCACACCGGAGCACGATCGACGTACACCGTCACGCGAGCGCCGGGCTCGCCGGTGCCGGTCACCGTCGTCGACCGGGTGCCGATCCGCTGGCCGTCGTCCGGCGTCGTGATGCGCGGGGCAGCCGGTGCGGTGCGGTCGACCGTGACAGTCACGGGCGCCGAGGCCGCGCTCCGCAGGTCGGACCGGTAGCCGCGCGCGGTACTGGCCGTCTGCGAGGCGGTCACGGTGAACCGGCCGTCCGCTCGGGTGCCGAGTGCTGCGACCCACCGACCGTCCGGGCCGACCGGGGCGGTCTGCTCGGTCGTGGACCCGGACACCGACAGCGTCACCGTCGATCCGGGGAACCCGGTGCCGGACACGGTGCCGCCGGTGGGGCCGGCAGCCTGCAGGGTCGGCGGGACGATGACGTCCGAGGCCGGAGCGTTCGCGACGGGGAGTCCGGTGGCGACGAGGTCACGCACCGTGAAGACCTGCTGCGGGCCGGACCGGACGGTGCCGAGGCATGCCCAGGATCCGTCGGACCCCACCCGAGCCGTGCACCCGGACGAACCGGTCGCGGTCGGACCGGACACCCGGACGCTGTGCCCCGGCGTGCCGGTGCCGTGGAAGCGGGTGGTGCCCGTCGTGACGTCACCGGGATCCGCGATCGTGGGCCGCACGGCCGGACGCGTGGGGGTCGGCAACGGAGCGCCCGGTCGGCCCGTGCTCGGCGGCGCGATCTCGCTCGGATCGGGACTCGCCGTCGGCTCGGCCGTGGGCGGGGACGCGTCGGTGGGAGCCGCTGCGGCTCGGGGTTCCGCAGCCGCGGCGGCCTGGGGCTCCGCAGTCACGGCGACCGCGACGGCCGGTGCTGCCGCGGCACCGAGGAGGGCCGCGACGAGGACCGTCGTCGCCGCTGCGAGCAGAGCGAAGCGGGGTCGACGACGAGGGCCGTCGCCCCCGACGGCCCCTTCGTCCACGTTGTCCCCGCGCGTGTTCACCGGACCCATCCCACGGGATCGAGCGCCTCTGGTCAATACACCTCGCGGATGAGGTTGCGGATCGGGCAGCAGTCCGAATGCGCGGTGTGCGTGACTCGGGAATCGGCCGTGAACACTGCTCAGCGAACGGAGCATGCAGACTGCATCGATAGACTTCACGACGGCCGTTCAGGCCATCGCAGCACCGCGGATCCCGACGCGCAAAGGAGTACGCCCGCATGGACACCGGACTCGTCACGACGCTCATCGTCGTCGGAGTGGTGGTGGTCATCCTGGTGATCATCGGGATCTACCTCTGGGTGACGTACAACGCCCTCGTCACGCTCAAGGTGCGGGTCGATGAAGCCTGGAGCGACATCTCGGTGCAGCTGAAGCGCCGCGCCGACCTCATCCCCACGATCGTCGACACCGTCAAGGGGTACGCCACGCACGAGAAGGCGGTCTTCGACGACGTGACGAAGGCCCGCGCCGAGACCCTGTCGGCCGGTGACGCCGACACGGCCTCCGCTGCCGAGGGACACATGCAGAAGGCACTGAAGAGCGTCTTCGCGGTGGCCGAGGGGTACCCGCAGTTGCAGTCGAGCCAGAACTTCCTGCAGCTGCAGTCCGAGCTCGTCGACACCGAGGACAAGATCCAGGCCGCTCGACGGTTCTACAACGGTGGCGTGCGCGAGCTGAACACGAAGATCCGGGTGTTCCCGAACTCCACGTTCGCGAAGAACCGCGGCTTCACCGAGGCCACGTTCTTCGAGACGAATGAGCCGGCGGCCATCGCCGAGCCGCCGCGCGTCCAGTTCTGACCCCAGCGTCGGAGCCGACGTGTACAGCGCCATCGCGCGGAACAAGCGGAACACCGTCGTCATCGTCCTGGTGTTCCTGCTGATCATCGGTGCGCTCGGGTTCCTCGGCGGGTACCTCGCCGGGAACGTCTCGATCGGGTTCATCGTCCTGGTGGTCGCACTGGGCTACGCCGTGCTGCAGTACTTCCTGGCGGCACGACAGGCCACCGCCATCGCGGGTGGGATCGAGATCGACCGGGCCGCCGAGCCGCGACTCTGGCGCACCGTCGAGAACCTGGCCATCTCGACCGGCATGCCGATGCCCCGGGTGTTCGTCATCCCCGACCCCGCCCCGAACGCCTTCGCCACCGGGCGGGACCCCGAGCACGCGGTCGTCGCGGCGACGACCGGGCTGCTCGAGCTCATGGACGACCAAGAGCTGCAGGGCGTGATGGCGCACGAGCTCGGGCACGTCCGCAACTACGACATCCGGGTGTCCACGATGGTCTTCGGTCTCGTCGTGGCCGTCGGATTCATCGCCGACATCCTGCTCCGCATCTCGGTCTTCAGCGGTCTGTCCGGCGGGCGGAACCGCAACTCGGACAACGGCGGCAGCGCCAACCCGGTCCTGTTGATCGCCGGCATCGCCGCCGTCGTCGTGGCCCCGATCGCCGCGGCGGGCGTGCAAGCCGCGGTGTCCCGGCAGCGCGAGTACCTGGCGGACGCGACGGGCGTGATGACCACGCGGTACCCCGAGGGCCTGGCGCGGGCGCTCGAGAAGCTCGGGGCGTACGGCCGTCCGGTGCAGACGCAGAACTCCTCGATGGCGCACCTGTGGATCGCCGACCCGATGCGCCCCGGGGTGATGGACCGGCTGTTCTCGACGCACCCGCCGCTGCCCGACCGCATCGCTCGTCTGCGCGCGAACGCCGAGCGGTTCTGACGGGTCAGCGAGCGTCACCAGCGTCGTCGACTGCCGCGTCCTGCTCGGCACGCGCGACCGGCTGGGCCGCATCCGTGTCGTCCGCGGACACGTGCGGCACCAGGGGGAGACCGAGCGCTCCGGCAACGGCAGGTGCTGCGGTGCCACGATCGGTCACCTCGATCGCCCCCAGGCCCTGCCAGCTCGCGGTCCGCCGCAGGGTCTCGGCGAGTCGCTCGGGGTCCAGGTGCACGCCGGGTTCCTGCCACGCGGTCCGGACCCGGAGCACGCCCCGCTGCCGGTCGCTCTTCAGGTCGATCCGACCGACGAGCCGGTCGTCCTGCAGCACCGGGAGCACGTAGTAGCCGAACACCCGCTTCGGCGCCGGCGTGTAGATCTCGATCCGGTAGTGGAAGCCGTACATCCGCTCGGCCCGCCGTCGGAACCAGACGACCGGGTCGAAGGGGCTCAGCACCGCGTCCGCCGTCAGCTGCCGGGGTACCCGCGCATCGGCGTGGAGCCAGGCCCGCTCGCCCCAGCCCTCGACCCGCACCGGGACGAGTTCCCCGGCGGCGGCGAGTGCGGCGATCGCGGCGGCGGTGTCGTCGGAGCGCAGTCGGTAGTAGTCCGCGATGTCCGCTCGGGTGCCGACACCGAGCGCGCGCGATGCCCGACGCACGAGTTCGAGCACGGCGTCGGCGCGTGCCGGAGCGGTCTCGAGGAAGCCGTCGGGCAGCACCTGCTCGGGCAGGGCGTAGACGCGCTCGAACCCGGCGCGTCCGGCGCTGACCGTCTCGCCCCACCGGAACATCTGCTCGAGCCCGAGCTTCACGTCGCTCCACCCCCACCAGGGGCCACGTCGCACGTTCGACTCGTGCTCCACCGCGCTGGCGGGCATCGGCCCCTCGCCCCGCAGCAGGGCGTGCAGCTCGCGGCGGACGGCAGCGGTCCGGGTGACCCCGTCGATCCTGGTCGGTCCGGCGTCGCGCTCCCGCAGGGCGTCCATCCGCCACCGGAACAGCCGCAGGTCGTCGCGGGGGATGAACGCGGCCTCGTGCGCCCAGTACTCGGTGTACGGGCCGGACCGCCCGAGCGTCAGCCGGTCGAGCGTCGAGCGGTCGTAGGTGCCGAGCCGGGCGAAGAGCGGCAGGTAGTGGCTGCGTTCGAACACGTTGACGGAGTCGATCTGCAGCAGGCCGAGCCGCCCGAACGCGGCGTTCACCGCACGTGTCGACACCGCGTCGGCGGGTGGTCGTCCGAACCCCTGTGCGGCGAGTGCGACCCGACGGGCCTCGGCGGCGGAGAGCGTCGACCTGGGCATGCGGCGACGCTACCGAAGGCCGCCGACACGAGGATCCATGCACGTATGCCGCATCTGGCACCTGACCGGAAGCACGTCGGTACAATCAGGCCATGGCATGGGGAAGCAAGCAGACTCATCCCGACCCCGTGGTCGAGGAATCGGTCCCGATCGGCGTCCGCATCGCCGGTGCGTGGTCGTGGCGAGCGCTCGTCGTCGTCGGTGTGATCGCCGTCTTCATCTGGCTGGTCACGGTCTTCAGCGAGATCCTCATCCCCTTCCTGGTCGGGATCGTCGTCTCGGCGCTCCTGGTGCCGATCTCGAACTGGCTGCAGCGGCACCACGTGCCGAAGTGGCTCGCGGTCGTCATGAGCCTGCTCGGCGGCGTCGCGGCCCTGGGTGCCCTGGTCTGGCTCGTCGTCGACCAGGTGATCGCGTCGTACCCGTCCCTGCGTGACCGGACGATCGACCAGTACGCCAACATCAAGGACTTCGTCCTGAACTCCGGGTTCGGCATCAGCCAGACCGACGTCAACGGCTGGCTCGACGACGGCACGAAGTGGCTGCAGGACAACTCCGCGTCGATCCTGTCCGGTGTCGCCAGTGCCGGGTCGGGTGCAACCCATGCGTTCGCAGCGCTCTTCATCACCCTGTTCACCACGATCTTCCTGCTGATCGACGGCAAGAACGTCTGGCGCTGGTCCGTCCGGCTGTTCCCGAAGAAGGCGCGCGCAGCGGTCGACGGCGCCGGTGTCGCCGGCTGGATCACCCTGACGAGCTTCATCCGGGTGCAGATCTTCGTCGCCTTCGTCGACGCGGTCGGCATCGGCCTGGGGTCCTTCATCGTCGGGCTCTTCTTCGGTGGCATGCCGCTCGTGATCCCGATCGCGGCCTTCGTCTTCCTCGGCGCCTTCATCCCGGTCGTCGGCGCCATCGTCACGGGCTTCTTGGCGGTGTTCGTCGCACTGATCTTCAACGGCCCCCTCGCCGCCGTCCTGGTCCTCGGCGTCGTGCTCCTCGTGCAGCAGATCGAGGGGCACATCCTGCAGCCCCTCGTCATGGGCAACGCGGTCAAGGTCCACCCGCTCGCGGTCGTCCTCGGCGTCACCGCGGCGTCGGGTCTCGCCGGCATCGCCGGAGCGTTCTTCGCCGTGCCGCTGATCGCGACGCTGAACGCCATGGTCACCACCATCGCGAGCGGCCGCTGGCGCCGGCTCGACTCCGACCACGTGCTCGAAGCGACGCCGAAGCGCGGGCAGCACGGCCAGATCCAGTTGCTCCGGCGGCGCCGGCACAAGGTCGGCGACGACGTCCCGGCCCCGGGTGTCGACGCTGGTCCCTCGGCCGAAGAAGGCACCGCCAGCACCAACTGAGCGTCACACGAGTTCGCCGCCGCGGCTCGGAACGACGATGATGGGGGAGTGACCGACACCAGCGCATCCCCGCACACGCTCACCGCGATCCCGACCCTCGCGGACATCGAGGCGGCGCGCGAGACCATCAAGGGCGTCGCGCGAGTCACCCCGATGGAGACGTCGCAGTTCCTCGCCGAACTGCTCGGGTCCCCGGTGCACCTGAAGTGCGAGAACCTGCAGCGCACCGGTGCGTACAAGGTGCGCGGTGCCTACAACCGGCTCTCCACCCTGTCCGCCGAACAGCGCGCCAAGGGCGTCGTCGCCGCCAGTGCCGGCAACCACGCGCAGGGCGTCGCGCTCGCTGCGCGCGAGCTCGGGATCCCCGCGACGATCTTCACGCCGGTCGGGGTCGCCCTGCCGAAGCTGCAGGCCACCCGCCACTACGGCGCCGACGTCGTGCTGCGGGGCCACTCCGTGGAAGAGGCGTTGAGCGCCGCGAAGGACTTCGCCGCCCACACCGGTGCCGTGTTCATCCCGCCGTTCGACCACCCGGCCGTCATCGCGGGGCAGGGCACGCTCGGCCTCGAGATCATCGATCAGGTGCCGGACGTCGACACCGTGGTGGTGCCGATCGGTGGCGGCGGTGTCATCTCCGGCATCGCACTCGCGGTCAAGGGCATGGCCGAACGGCTCGGTCGGCCGATCCGGGTGATCGGCGTGCAGGCCGAGAACGCCGCTGCCTACCCGTCGTCGATCCGCGCCGGTGAACCCGTCACGATCACCACGAAGCCGACCATCTCCGACGGCATCGCGGTGGCGCGGCCCGGCGACCTGAACTTCCCGATCATCCGCGACCTGGTCGACGACATCGTCACCGTCTCGGACGACGACACCGCCCGCGCCCTGCTCGTCCTGCTCGAGCGCGCCAAGCTCGTGGTCGAGGCCGCGGGGGCCGTCGGCGTCGCCGCGATCATGTCCGGCGCCGTCCGCGACACCGGCCGCACCGTGGTGCTGCTGAGCGGCGGCAACATCGACCCGCTGATGATGGAGCGCGTGATCACCCGCGGTCTCGTGGCAGCGTCCCGGTACATCGGGATCCGCATCATGCTGCCGGACCGCCCGGGCCAGCTGTCCCGCGTCGCCCAGGTCATCTCGGACGCCGGCGCGAACGTGGTCGAGGTGCTGCACACCCGCCACGGGCAGGGCCTGGTCATCAACGAGGTCGCGCTCGACCTGTCAATCGAGGCCCGCGGCCCCGAGCACGCGCAAGAGGTCATCCAGCGTCTGCACGAGGTCGGGTTCCGCCCCGAGCTCCTGGAGCACTAGTCCGCGACGGGCTGACGCGACGATGTCGCTGTCGTGCGACAGCGTTCATGTCGTTCCGCGTCCGCCCCGCGCCCTGGGCGCGACCAGCGGACAGACAGGAGGCCCGTGGCGGTGTCGCCACGGGCCTCCTGTCTGCAGTGGGCCGGGTCTACGGCTCGTAGCGCTCGATCTTGACGACCTCGACGGCGATCTCCTTGCCGTTCGGCGCCGTGTAGGTGGCCTTGTCGCCGGCCTTGAGGCCGACGATGGCCGCGCCGACGGGGCTGACCGGGCTGTAGACCGTCAGGTCCGAGCCCTCGGCCACGATCTCGCGGCTGCCGACCAGGAAGGTGGACTCGTCGCCGGCGATGACCGCCGTGACGACGGTGCCCGGCTCGACGGTGCCGTCGAACTCGGCTTCGCTGACGGTGGCGTGCTTGAGGAGCTCGGTGAGGACGCGGATGCGGGCCTCGATCTTGCCCTGCTCGTCCTTGGCGGCGTGGTAGCCGCCGTTCTCCTTGAGGTCGCCCTCTTCGCGAGCGGCCTCGATGCGGCGCGCGATCTCGGCACGGCCCTCGCCGCTCAGCTCGTCGAGCTCCGCCTTGAGACGGTCGTGCGCCTCCTGGGTCAGCCAGGTGACCTGCGTGTCGTTGCTCATGTTCTGTCCCTTCGACCATGAAAAAACGAGACCGGCCGAGTGGTCGGTCTCGAGAGGCGAATCAGGACAGTCTAGGGAATCCAGCAGTCGTGGATCAACCCGGTCACGCCCCGCGTCGTCGTGGTGACCTGCGTGGAGATGCTCCGACTGCGCTGTTCGGACGCCGGCACGGTGATCTCCTTCCAGCCCACGATCGAGTAGCTCTTGTCGAGCACCTGGACGGCGCACTTCGCCTCGACGCCCGGATCGACGGACACCTGCGAGTGGACGACGGTGCTGTGCTCGGACAGGACCTCGTACCCGATGACGTCCTGGTCGAGGCCACGATCGGACTGGTCGAGCCCCGCCCAGATCACCCACGCCCCGAAGACCACGACGACCGCGATGGCCGCGACGATCGCGAAGAGGCGGCTGCGGCGCTTGCGGGCCGGGGTGCGGCCGTAGCGCTCGTCGAGCGTGGCGGTCTGGTGCTGTTCGGACAGTTCGGGGCTCCCGGGGTGGATATCCTGATCCCAGGGTAGTTCACGCGATGCTGTGCGCTGCCCGCGTCCGACGCCGCTCACCCGCAGTGAGGAACCCCACGTGCCCTACCGCCTGCTGGCAGTCCACGCCCACCCCGACGACGAGTCGAGCAAGGGTGCCGCGACCGCCGCGAAGTACGTGGCCGACGGGCACCAGGTGCTCGTCGTGTCCTGCACCGGCGGCGAGGCCGGCGACATCCTGAACGACCAGCTCGGCGAGCCGGCGACGAGCCGTGCGCACCGCGACATGGCCGGGTACCGCCGCACCGAGATGGCCGCGGCGCAGCAGGCACTCGGCATCGACCACCTGTGGCTCGGGTACCACGACTCGGGGTTGCCCGACGCCGAGAAGGGCGAGACGGTGCGGCCGGGCACGTTCTCGACGGTCCCGCTCGAGTACAGCACCGAGGCGCTGGTCCGCGTGATCCGCCGGTTCCGCCCCCACGTGCTCGTCACCTACGACGAGAACGGCGGCTACCCGCACCCCGACCACATCCGCACGCACGAGGTGTCGATGGCCGCGTGGTCCGCCGCCGCAGACCCGTCGGCGTACCCGACCGCCGGTGCACCCTGGTCGATCGCGAAGCTCTACTACGAGCGCACGATGAACCCCCGCCGCTTCAGCACGATCTTCGAAGCCCTGCAGGAGCGCGACCCGGACAGCCCCGCGGTCGAGCAGCTGCGCGAGTGGGTCGAGCGGTTCGCCGACCGGCCCGACCTCGCCACCACCCACGTGGACGTGCACGAGTACTTCGACCAGCGCGACGCCGCACTCCGCGCGCACGCCAGCCAGGTCGCCCCGGACAGCGCCTTCTTCTACTGGCCGAACGACCTCCTCGCGACGGTGTGGCCGACCGAGGACTACCAGCTCGTGGAGGCACGCGTGCCGACCGAGCTCCCGGAGACCGACCTGTTCGCCGGGATCCCAGCCGACAAGGAACCGACCTCGTGAGCACCATCGCGGCGGCACTCGCCGCCACCCCCAGTCCCAGCCCCTCGGTCGTCCCCGACGTCGACGTCACCCCGGGTGTCGTCGGGTTCATCGCGATCGCGCTCGTCGCCATCGTGACGATCCTGCTCGTCGTCGACATGACCCGGCGCATCCGCCGGACCCGCTACCGCGCCGAGGTGCGGGAGCGGCTCGAGGCCGAGGCGAACGGCACCGCGGGTGACGGCACCGCGACGGACGAGCCGGAGCGGCGTGCGGCCGAGGACGGCCGGGCCGACGTCGGCGACGACACCGAGCGCGGCTGACGCGGCCGGGTAGGGACTGGAGGCCCGTGGCGGCATCGCCACGGGCCTCCCGTCCGCCTTGTGCGCGCGCCGACCGGAACCGGGCGCGGGCGCACCAGGAACGTGCGACGGTCAGCGCACCGGGTCCAGCGCCACGATGAGCACGCCGACCCACTGCGCACCGAAGGCCACGACGGTCAGGGCGTGGAACACCTCGTGGAACCCGAACTGCGTCGGCACCGGGTTCGGCCGCTTGAAGCCGTAGACCAGCGCCCCGATGATGTACGCGACGCCGCCGGACAGGATGAGCACGGTCATCGGGACGCTCGCGGCGAAGAACTGCGGCAGCAGCGCCAGGGCAGCGCACCCGAGCACCAGGTAGATCGGCACGTACAGCCAGCGGGGCGCGTTGATCCAGAGCACGCGGAACGCGATGCCGAGCGCTGCGCCCGACCACATCACCCACAGCACGACGACCATCAGCGTGTGCGGCAGGGCGCAGATCGCGATGGGCGTGTAGGTGCCGGCGATGAGCAGCAGGATGTTCGTGTGGTCGATGCGCTTCAGCACGGCCTTCACCTTCGGCCCCCACGGGAACCGGTGGTAGGTCGCCGAGACGCCGAACATCGCCAGCGACGTCGCCATGAACACGGCACTGCCGACCTTCGCCGCGGTGCTGTCGGCGAGGGTGATCAGGACGACCCCCATCGCGATCGCGAACGGGAACGCGCCGAGGTGGATCCAGCCGCGCCAGGCGGGACGGGGCTCCAACGTGGGGGCCGTCGCCTCTTCCGTGAACGGGACGTGGGGGAGGGTGCCGGTCTCGTGCTCGTCCTGCATGGACCCGACCATAGGGCCTGATCCCGAACGACCGCCACGTGTCCGCAGAGCGGGCACCCCCAGGGCTCTCGTCCAGGTGGTGCACTACGCTCGGTGCGTGACCGGGACGGCGGGATGGACAGGGCGGGGGATCCTCTACCGCGCCTACCAGCGCCGGATCCGCCGCCAGCTCGAAGGGGCCGCGAAGCCCAAGCACGTCGCCATGATCGTGGACGGCAACCGCCGCTGGGCGAAGCAGCTCGGGCTCGAGTCCGCCGCACACGGCCACCGCGCCGGCGCCGCGAAGATCCCGGAGTTCCTGACCTGGTGCGACGACCTCGGCATCGAGGTCGTGACGCTCTACCTGCTGTCCGCCGACAACCTGACGGGTCGTGGCGGCGAAGAGCTCGAGGAACTCGTCGGGATCATCGCCGACCTCGCCGGGGTGCTGGCCGACAACCGTGACTGGCGCGTGCAGCACGTCGGCTCGAACGAGGGGCTGCCGGACAACCTGGTGACCGCGCTCGAACGGGCCGAGCAGCGCACCGCCGGACGCACGGGGCTGCACGTCAACCTGGCCGTCGGGTACGGGGGCCGTCGCGAGATCGCGGACGCCATGCGCAGCATCGTGCAGTCGCACGGCGCGGGTGGCGGCACCATCGACACCCTGGCCGAGGTGCTGACGCCGGAGCTCATCGGCGACCACCTGTACACGCAGGGCCAGCCGGACCCCGACCTGGTGATCCGGACCTCGGGCGAGCAGCGGCTGTCCGACTTCATGCTGTGGCAGAGCGCGCACAGCGAGTTCTACTTCGTCGAGGCGTTCTACCCGGACCTGCGCGAGGTCGACTTCCTCCGTGCGGTCCGCGACTTCGGGCTCCGCTCGCGTCGCTTCGGCGGCTGAGCGTCGCTTCGGCGGCGGAGCGCGGCTGGTCGCCCAGCCACCAGCCACCTGCCGCACCGGGTTCGTCGGCGGAGCCACGTCCCAGTAGGCTCTCAGGGTTCAACCCTGTGAAAGGTGCACCACCTGTGAACATCGACGAGTACGCCGCCGGCTTCTCCGAAGACCCCGGTTACCTCGACCACGCTGCGTTCGGCCCCGTGCAGACCGCCGTGCTCGAGGAGCAGCGCGTGCTCGGCACGATCCAGGCCCACATGCGATTCGGCGCGATGGAGACCCTCGACGAGCAGGACGCCCGCGTCCGCGCCGTCGCCGCGCGGCTGGTCGGCCGCCGCGAGGACCAGGTCGTCTCGCAGGCCGCCACGACCCCCGGCCTGCTGCACACCGCCTTCGGCCTGACCGGGGGTGTGCTCGTGTCCGCCGACGAGTACCCGTCGCTGCCGCTCGCACTGGCCAGCGCCGCGTCGGCCACCGGCGGCCGCGTGCAGCCCGTCGTCATCGAGTCGGGTGCCGGCTGGGTGACGCCGGAGCTGATCCGTGAGCGCCTGACCGACGAGGTGACCGCCGTCGCGGTGTCGCTGGTCGACTGGCGCACCGGCTACCTGACCGACCTCGCCGCCATCCGCGAGGTCATCGGCGACCGCCTGCTCATCGTCGACGCCATCCAGGGTTTCGGTGTCGTCGACGCCCCGTACGAGGTCGCCGACGTGGTCGCCACCGGCGGGCAGAAGTGGCTGCACGCCGGGTGGGGCACCGGGTTCGTGGCCTTCAGCGACCGCGCCCTGAACCGGATCCGTCCGGCGCTGTCCGGTCCGCACGGCACGTCCGGCTGGCCGACCGAGGTCCCCGCCGTCCGTCCGGCAGCCGCCGGCTTCCAGATGTCCCGCATCGACCCGGTCGCGCAGGCCCGGCTCGCGGTGTCGCTCGAGCGCCTCACCGCCGTCGGTGTCGCCGCCGTGCAGGAGCGAGTCGCCGACCGCGTCGAGCGTGTCTTCGCGATCGCCGACGAGTTCGGGCTCGAGGTCGAGTCCAGCCGCGACCCGGCAGAGCGCGCCGGCATCGTGGTGCTCCGGCCGACGCAGGGGCGAGTGACCGCCCTGTCCGCGGCGATGCACAACCACGGCGTCACCGCGACCACGCGGCTCGGGGTCGCGCGCGTGTCGGTGTTCCCGTCGACCACCGACGAGACCCTCGACATGTTCCGCGACGCCTGCGTCTCGTACGCCACCATGCAGTAGCAGCGGCGGGCTGCGGGTTCGCGGTCCGCGCGCGGTCACGACACCCCGCTCACGTCCGCCGGGTGGTCACCACCTGTCGGCTGGCGCCGCAGCGGCCGACAGTTCGTGACCAGTCGACGTCGCGCGCGCGACGAGTCGCGACCAACGGACGGCCTGGAGGCGCGGTGCCAGGCCGCCACGGGCCTCCCGTCCGCCGCTCGCGCGCGGTCACGACACCCCGCTCACGTCCGCCGGGTGGTCACCACCTGTCGGCTGGAGCGGTCGCAACAGACAACTTGTGACCAGCCGCGTCACGAGGTGCGCTCGCGTTGTTCACGCGACCGTAACTCCAGAAACCGCGTGTCGCTGGCGGGGTGTCGGGGGCCGGACGTACGTTGTCCCCATCGGGCACCGCGCCCGATCGAAGCGGCCACAGTCGGTGCTTCGGGACCCGCTCTGTGGCCGCGTTCGAGGACAGGACCGGGCCCGTCGCGGCCCGGGGATGGAGTGGTCGTGACCTCTCAGAACGTCTCTCGCGGAACACAGGAACAGCACACCGCGGACTCGTCCACATCGGTCGCCCAGCGCACGTACGTGCTCGACACATCGGTGCTCCTCAGCGATCCGCGGGCCTTGTTCCGCTTCGCCGAGCACGCCGTGGTCCTGCCCGTGGTGGTCGTCAGCGAACTCGAAGCGAAGCGCAACGACCCGGAGATCGGGTACTTCGCCCGGCAGGCCCTCCGGCTGCTCGACGAACTGCGCATCGAACACGAGCGGCTCGACTTCCCGATCGCGATCGGCGACGGCGGCTCGTTCCGCGTCGAACTGAACCACTCCAACCAGTCCGTCCTGCCGTCGGGCCTGCAGCTCGGCGACAACGACTCCCGCATCCTCGCCGTCGCGTCGAACCTGAAGAACGACGGGCTCGACGTCGTCGTCGTGTCGAAGGACCTGCCGCTCCGGGTCAAGGCGTCGTCGATCGGCATGGCGGCCGAGGAGTACCGCGCCGAACTCGCGGTCGACTCTGGCTACACCGGCATCGCCGACCTGCAGGTGTCCGGCGAGCAGATGTCCGACCTGTACGAGAAAGAGGAGATCCGCTCCGCGAAGCTCGACGGCGTCCCCGTGAACACCGGGGTCGTCATCCACTCCGAGCGTGGATCGGCGCTCGGCCGCGTGCACGTCGCCGGAGCAGTCGCCCTGGTGCGCGGCGACCGTGAGGTCTTCGGCCTCCGCGGGCGCTCGGCCGAGCAGCGGCTCGCGATCGACGCGCTGCTCGACTCCGAGATCGGCATCGTCTCGCTCGGCGGCAGTGCCGGCACCGGCAAGTCGGCGCTCGCCCTGTGCGCCGGACTCGAAGCGGTGCTCGAACGGCAGCAGCACAAGAAGATCATGGTGTTCCGGCCGCTGTACGCCGTGGGCGGGCAGGACCTCGGCTTCCTGCCGGGTGACGCCGGCGAGAAGATGAACCCGTGGGCGCAGGCCGTCTACGACACCCTCGGTTCGGTGGTCTCGGACAACGTGCTCGACGAGGTGATCGAGCGCGGCCTGATCGAGGTGCTGCCCCTGACGCACATCCGTGGCCGCTCCCTGCACGACGCCTTCGTGATCGTCGACGAGGCCCAGTCGCTCGAACGGAACGTGCTCCTCACGATGCTCTCGCGCATCGGCCAGAACTCGCGGGTGGTGCTCACCCACGACGTCGCGCAACGCGACAACCTGCGGGTCGGCCGGCACGACGGGATCGCGTCGGTCATCGAGCGGCTCAAGGGGCACCCGCTCTTCGCGCACGTGACGCTGACGCGGTCCGAGCGCTCCGCGATCGCCGCCCTGGTCACGGACCTGCTGGACTCGCCCGATCTGGTGTAGCGCGCGTCGGGCCGCCACGTGACGGACGGGAGGCCCGGTGCCAGCTGGCACCGGGCCTCCCGTCCGTCCTGGGGATGTGTCAGGAGCGTCGCGTCAGTTCGGGTGGGTCATGCTGAGGACGTCGAGCGCCTCGTCGAGCTGCGCCTCGGTGACCTCGCCGCGCTCCACGTGGCCGAGGGCCACGACGGCCTCGCGCACGGTGATGCCCTCGGCGACGGCGTACTTCGCGACCTTCGCCGCCGCCTCGTAGCCGATGACCCGGTTGAGCGGGGTGACGATCGACGGCGAGGACTCCGCGAAGGCGCGGGCACGCTCGAGGTTCGCCTGCAGCCCGTCGATGGTCTTGTCCGCGAGCACCCGCGAGCTGTTCGCCAGCAGGCGGATCGACTCGAGCAGCGCCGTGCCCATCACCGGGATGGCGACGTTCAGCTCGAACGCACCCGATGCGCCCGCCCAAGCGATGGTGGCGTCGTTGCCGATGACCCGGGCGCCGACCATCAGGGTGGCCTCGGGGATCACCGGGTTCACCTTGCCGGGCATGATCGAGGAACCGGGCTGCAGGTCGGGGATGTGCAGCTCGCCCAGCCCGGTGTTCGGACCGGAGCCCATCCAGCGCAGGTCGTTGTTGATCTTCGTCAGGCTGACGGCGAGCACCTTGAGCGCACCGGACGCCTCGACCAGGGCATCACGTGCGCCCTGTGCCTCGAAGTGGTCGACGGCCTCGGTGATCGGCAGGTCGGTGTCGCTCGCGAGCTGGGCGATGACCCGCTGCGGGAAGCCCTTGGGGGTGTTGATGCCGGTGCCGACCGCGGTGCCGCCGAGCGGCACCTCGGCGACGCGGGGGAGCGTCGCCTGCACCCGCTCGATGCCCAGGCGGATCTGGCGGGCGTAGCCGCCGAACTCCTGCCCGAGGGTGACGGGCGTGGCGTCCATCAGGTGCGTCCGGCCGGACTTGACCGCGTCGGCCCACAGGGTGGCCTTCGCCTCGAGCGACTCGGCGAGGTGCTCGAGCGCGGGCACGAGCGTGCGGATGAGCGCCTCGGTCACGGCGACGTGCACGGAGGTGGGGAAGACGTCGTTCGACGACTGCGAGGCGTTGACGTGGTCGTTCGGGTGCACGGCGGAACCCGCGATGTCGGACGCCAGTGTCGCGAGCACCTCGTTCATGTTCATGTTCGACGACGTGCCGCTGCCGGTCTGGTAGACGTCGACCGGGAACTGGTCGTGGTGCTGCCCACCGATGATCAGGTCGGCCGCACCCGCGATGGCGTCGGCGACGGCGGGCTCGACGATGCCGAGCTCACCGTTCACGATGGCCGCGGCGCGCTTGATCCGCGCGAGCGCCACGATCTGCGCCGACTCGAGCCCGGTGCCCGAGATGGGGAAGTTCTCGACGGCGCGCTGGGTCTGGGCACGGTAGAGCGCCGACTTCGGCACCCGTACCTCGCCCATGGTGTCGTGCTCGATGCGGAACTCGGTCGGGGTGGTGTCGGTCACGTCGTCGTGGTCCTTCCTGGGGTGCTCGCCGGTCGCGGTCGCGCCGGCCCGTGCCTGCGCCCCGGGGTCGCCGGGGCGGTCGTCGTCGGGGTCGGGGTCGGGGTCGGGGTCGGGGTCGGGGTCGGCGTCGGCGTCGGTCAGACCTGGCCGACGACGGTGTCGATGGTGACCTCTCCGGTGGCGAGGTCGTAGGTCGCCCCGACGACGGCCAATCTACCCTCGGCCACGGCGTCGGAGACCGCGCCGGAGCGCTCGATCACCTGGCGGAGGGTCGCTTCGAGGTGTGCGGCGCCGACGGCTTCCTGCGGCAGCTCGGCGTCGGTGCGCCGGACCTTCTCGACGCTCGGGGCGATCGCGTCGACGAGGGCCTGCAGGTGCGGGGCGGGGACGGGCTCACCGGAGCGCGCGGCCGCGACGGCACCGCACCGGGTGTGCCGGAGCACGACGACCAGGGGAGTGCCCAGCGCGACGACCGCGAACTCGATCGAGCCGAGGACGACGTCGTCGACGATCTGGCCCGCGTTGCGGATGGCGAACAGGTCACCGATGCCGGCGTCGAAGACGTGCTCGAACGGCACCCGCGAGTCCGAGCAGCCGAGGACGGTCGCGAACGGCGACTGCGATCCTTCGAGTTCGGTGCGGCGGTCCGGGTCCACGCGGCCCATCCGACGCTTGTCGGCGGCGAAGCGGGCGTTGCC
Source organism: Curtobacterium poinsettiae (assembly GCF_047226435.1). Taxonomy (NCBI): domain Bacteria; kingdom Bacillati; phylum Actinomycetota; class Actinomycetes; order Micrococcales; family Microbacteriaceae; genus Curtobacterium; species Curtobacterium poinsettiae. The sequence goes on from NZ_CP178434.1 coordinate 812,620, forward strand.
GTCGACGAGCAGGCGCAGGGCGTCGGACGGGGTGGAGGCGGCGCGGTCGGGCATGGGACTCCTCGGTTCGGATGGGACGCAGCGGGGCGGGTGCGGTGGTGACGAGCGGCGGTCGTGCCGGTCGTCGGCTACTCGGTCAGTTGTCGGGAGACAGCGGTGGCCACGGTCCGGAAGGCCTTGTCGTCGGCCGTACCGGAGAGCACGATCGTGTCCTTGCCGAAAGTCGAGACGAGCGAGTACGCGTGGTTGCCGGCGTCGGTGCCCTCGGCGCGGCGGTCGTAGACGGTCCACTCCGTCTCGCCGATGGTGCGGTCACCGGTGGACGGACGCTGGTCGAGCTGGTTCGACACCCACGAGGCGTTGGCGTCGATGCCCTGCTGCAGACCGAGGTACTGCTTGTCCGGGGTCACGAAGCCGACGGTCCAGACGTCCACACCGTCGGTGGTCTTGTTCGCGAAGTCCGCTCGGTTGGCGCTGTAGCCGTCGGGCAGCGGGGGCGCCACCAGGGTGACGTCGTCGACCTGGGCCTTGGCCGCGATCTGCTGGTAGTCGACGGTGCGGTCCACGGTGGTGTCGGGCCGGACGACGACGGCGACCAGGAACAGCACGATGCCGAGCGAGGCGATGAGCGCGATGACCAGGTTGAACGCGGTCTGGTGCTGCCGGCGGGCGGTCCGGGCGGCGTCCTTGCGCGCCCAGGTCTCCTCTGCCGTCTCGGGGCGACCGAGCTCGGCGACGATCGGACGGCCGTTCGGGTCGGTCATCGGCCGGAGCCGTCCTGGGCATCGCTGGCGGCACGGGCCGCGTCGAGTCGCGCGCGGGCACCGACGAGCCACTCTTCGCACCGGGCGGCGAGGGCTTCGCCCCGCTCCCACAGCGCCAGTGAACGTTCGAGGGTCGCGGAGCCCTGTTCGAGCTCGCTCACGACGCGCACGAGTTCGTCGCGGGCCGCTTCGTAGCTCAGCGACTGGACGTCGGTCTGCTCGGGTTCCTGCTGGGATGGCACGGGACGATCCTACCGAGCGTCCACCGACGATCCGCCGCCCGGACCCAGGCTGTGGAGAACACCCGTCGTGCTCAGGAGCCGTCCGGGCCGGGGCCGTCCGGTTCGAGCGTGCCCGTGGCCGTGCCGGCACCGAGCGTGACGTGCACCGGCGTCGCTCCGGACAGGTCGTCGGTGCCCCGGACGACACCCCCGTCGGCCCGCTGCACGATGGCGTACCCGCGGCGCAGGGTGTCGCGCGGCGAGAGCGCCCGGAGGCGAGCGGTCAGGTGCCCGACCTCGGAGTGTCCGCGCTCGAGCCGGCGGTCGAGCAGCTCGCGGGCGCGGGACAGGTCGCGCGCGACCTCTTCCGCACGGGTGTCGACGAGCCACGCGGTCGACGCCAGGGCCGGCCGCGACCGCAGCGCGGCGAGCCGGTCGGCCTCGACCGACAGCGTGTGCGAGAGCCGCAGCCCGAGCCGGGCGCGGGCTGCCCGCACGTTGGCGAGCTCCTCGGCGACGTCGGGCACGACCCGCTTGGCGGCGTCCGTGGGGGTGGAGGCGCGCAGGTCGGCGACCTCGTCGAGGATCGGGCGGTCGGCCTCGTGCCCGATCGCCGAGACGATCGGGGTCGACGCCGCCGCCGCCGCACGGACGAGTCCTTCGTCGCTGAAGCCGAGCAGGTTCTGGAAGTCGCCGCCGCCACGGGCGATGATGATGACGTCGACCTCGGGGTCGGCGTCGAGCTCGAGGATCGCCGCGGTGACCTCGGCGACGGTCCGTTCGCCCTGCACCGCGGTGTGCACGGTGCGGAACTCCACCTGGGGCCACCGCAGCTGCGCGTTCCGCTTGACGTCCTTCTCGGCGTCGGAGTCCTTGCCGGTGACCAGGCCGATGCGGTGCGGCAGGAACGGCAGACGCTGCTTGCGAGCCGGGTCGAACAGGCCTTCCTCGGCGAGGGTGCGACGGAGGCGCTCGAGGCGTTCGAGCAGGTCACCGAGCCCGACGTGCTTCATCTCGACGACCTGCATGGTCAGCGAGCCGCCCTTGACCCAGTAGTTCGGCTTGAGCGCCGCGACCACCCGGTCGCCCTGCTTGATGTCGGCCGGCACCCGGGAGCGCACACTCGACCAGATGGAGAACGACACGGTGGCGTCGACCTCGACGTCCTTGAGCTTGCCGTACACGTTGCCGCCGGCGACGTTCCACTGCGTGATCTCGCCCTCGACCCAGGCGGTGCCGAGCCGGTCGATCCAGTCGCGGAGCTTCGCGCCGAGGAGCGCCACCGGCCACGGGTTGTCGGCCGTCGGCGGGCCCTGTTCGATCGCCATGTCGCTCCTCGTCCTGCTGGGACGTCCATCGTGCCCGAGACCGGTGACAGGGGACGGACGTCGTGTTGTCCACAGGCACCGCACGCGCCCAGGTCGCGTGCGTGCCGCTCACCTATCATCGGGGACGTGACGATCACCAACGGCCACACGGTCCCGCTCGCCCCACCGCGTGTGCACGCGGCACGGGGCCGACTGCGTGACGAGCCGGTCGCCGGCCCCAAGAAGGTGCTGCTCGCCGCGCCCCGTGGCTACTGCGCCGGGGTCGACCGCGCGGTCGTCGCCGTCGAGAAGGCGTTGGAGCAGTACGGCGAGCCCGTCTACGTCCGCAAGCAGATCGTCCACAACGTGCACGTGGTCTCGACGCTCGAGCAGCGCGGCGCCGTCTTCGTCGACGACGTCGCCGAGGTCCCCCGCGGCTCGCACGTGGTCTTCAGCGCGCACGGTGTGTCGCCGGCCGTCGTCGCGGGTGCCGCAGACCGCGACCTGCACGCCATCGACGCCACCTGCCCCCTGGTCACCAAGGTCCACCGCGAAGCCACCCGGTTCGCCAAGGCCGAGCGCACCATCATCCTGATCGGGCACGCCGGCCACGAAGAGGTCGAGGGCACCATGGGACACGCCCCGGACCGCACGATCCTGGTGAGCGGCCCCGCCGACGTCACGGCGCTCTCGGTGCCGGACCCGGACAACCTCGTCTGGCTGTCGCAGACCACGCTCAGCGTCGACGAGACGATGGAGACCGTGCGGCTGCTGCGCGAGAAGTTCCCGGCCATCCAGGACCCCCCGTCGGACGACATCTGCTACGCCACGCAGAACCGCCAGGTCGCGATCAAGAAGGTCGCGCCCGGTGCCGATCTGGTGATCGTGGTCGGCTCGGCGAACTCGTCGAACAGCGTCCGCCTGGTCGAGGTCGCGCTCGAGCACGGTGCCCGCGCCGCCCACCGCGTCGACTACGCGGAAGAGATCCAGCAGGCGTGGCTCGACGGCGTCGAGACGGTCGGCGTGACGAGCGGTGCGTCCGTGCCGGAAGAACTCGTGGCCGAGGTGCTCGAACAGCTCGCCGACGCCGGCTACGCCGCCGTCGAAGAAGTCGTCACCGCACACGAAGACCTGATGTTCTCGCTCCCCAAGGAACTCCGCACCGACGCCTCGGGCAACCCGACGCGCGCGCTCGGCGGGCGTCGGGCATGAGCGGCGCGGACGGCTGGTCCTCGGTGCCGCGCCGCCACCCGGCGGACCACGGCGACGCCGGCGTCGGTTCCGGCCAGGAGGCCCGGGGAACGTCCCCGACGTCGCCTGCCGGTCCCGCGAACGGTCGGCCCCATGGCCGTCCCGCCCCGGGCTACGGCGAGTACGCGCCCGAAGGCTGGGTGAACCCGGTCCTCGTCGAGCAGGAGCGGCAGGAGCGGCAGGACCGCGAGCGACAGGACCAGGCCAAGGCCGTCGGCGGGCGCGACGCTGCTCCGCGCGACAGCGTCCGCACCGACCACGCTCGTCCGGACGCTCGCTCCGGTGCGGCCCCTGCCGGGGTGCAGCGGACGATGCCACGGAGCCGGTTCGGCCGCACGCCGACCGATTTCGTGCTCACCGTCGGGCTCCTGGCATTCGGACTCGTCTCCGTGGTGCAGTCCCTGTCGGTCGGTGACGTCGCCTCCACCGTGCGGCGCACCCTCGAGACCCAGTACACGGGGCTGAACGACCCGAGTGCCCTGAGCACGGCTGCCGTCATCGCCGCGATCACCAACGTGGTCGTCTTCGCCCTGGTCGCCTGGTGGTCCATCCGCCGGCTCCGGGCACGGAAGCGGACGTTCTGGGTGCCGCTGGTCGGCGCGGTCGTCGCCACGGCCATCAGCACGATCGCGTTCGTCGTCGTGGTCCTGCAGGACCAGGCCTTCGTCGACTTCATGCTGCGACAGTCCGGCGCCTGACCGCCTGACCGCCTGACCGCATGACCGCCTGACCGCCGGGCTGCTCGCCGCGCCCGCCCTCGGCCGTCGAGTGGTCGCAACGTGCCGCGTTCCCGCCGTCGAGTGGTCGCAAAGTGTCGTCCGGCGCCGTCACGACCGACACTTCGTGACCACTCGGCCTTGCGCGCGTGGGGAGTCGTGACCACTCGGCAGCCGGTCCGTCGGCCAGTCGCGGTGCCGGTGCCCTTCCGGCGATCGTCGTCAGCCTCGCCGACACACCCAGTCGCCCCTGCCGAGCGGTCGCAACACGCCGCGGGCCCGCCGTCGAGTGGTCAGAAAGTGTCGTCCGGCATCAGCGCAACCGACACTTCGTGACCCCTCGGCGACACGAGCGCGGGAAGCCGCGACCACCCCGGCCCGCCGACGCCGCCGCCCGGAGGTCAGCCGGCCAGGAAGGCCGCGACCGCGCCGTGCAGGGCGGCCAGGTCGTCGACGTGCACGAGCTCCCGGATCGAGTGCATCGACAGCAGCCCGACGCCGATGTCGATCGTCGGGATCCCGAGTCGGGTCGCCGCGATCGGGCCGATCGTCGAGCCGCCGGGGATCGTGTTCACGTTGACGAACGGCTGCCACGGCACACCGGCGGTCTCGCACGCGGCGGCCCAGACGGCTTCGCCCTTCGCCTCGGTCATGTAGCGCTGGTTCGCGCTGATCTTCAGCAGCGGACCGGCTCCGGGACGCGGACGGTTCGTCGGGTCGTGCTTCTCCGGCTGGTTCGGGTGCACCAGGTGCCCGGCGTCGCTCGACAGCAGCCACGATGCACGGAACGCCCGGGCAGCTTCGGAGCGGGTGGCGCCGAGGCCCTCCTGCACACGGCCGAGAACGTCCTCGAGGAACGGACCCCCGGCACCGGACGGCGTCGACGACCCGATCTCCTCGTGGTCGAACGCCGCGAACACCGGGATGTGGTCACCGTCGGTGGGAGCGTCGACGATGCCCCGGAGTCCGGCGTGCACGCTCGTCAGGTTGTCCATCCGGCCGGACGCCAGGAACTCCCGCTCGATGCCGATCCGGGCCGGCGCCTGGGTGTCCGCGAGGAACAGGTCCCACGACACGGCACCCTCGCCGAGCCGGGCGAGCAGCCACTCCACGACAGAGGTCCCACCGGCGTCGCCGTCGACCCCGACGATCGGCAGGGTGTGGCGCTGGCGGTCGATCTCCTTGCCGTCGTTCACCCCACGGTCCAGGTGGATCGCCAGGTTGGGGATCCGGGCGACGGCATCGGTGCTGACGAGCCGCACGCTGCCGTCGGCGTCGACGACCCGGCCGGCGATCCGGAGGTCGCGGTCGAACCAGGTGGACAGGAGTGCGCCGCCGTAGACCTCCACGCCCAGCTGCTCCCAGCCCCCGGTGCGGACGCCGGGGTTCGGCTTGATGCGGAAGCCGGGGGAGTCGGTGTGGGCGCCGAGGATCCGGAACGGGTTCGTCGGTCCGGCACCGTCGGGCAGACGCCACGCGATGACGGCGCCGTCGCGGACCACCACGTACGCACCGGGTTCGGTCGGCCAGGCGTCGAGCTCGGACAGCTCGGTGAACCCGGCAGCGACGAGACGGTCACGGGTCGCCGCAGCCGCGTGGAACGCGGTCGGCGACTCGGTGACGAACTGGGCGAACTCGGAGGCGATGGCGTCGACGGTCACCCGACCATCGTGGCACGTGACGAGCGTGGCGGAGGCGAGCCGTGCCTCCAGGCCGTCCGTCGAGACGCCGACGTCATCGCAGGACGCCCCCGGAAACGCGAGACGCCGCCGGAATCCGCGGTGTTTCGCGGACACGACGGCGTCTCGCGACGGGTCGGACGGGACGGACCTGCTCAGCCCTTGGCGTGACCGGCCGAGCCGAGGACCTTCGCGGCCTCGACGACGCGAGCCGCCATGGCGGTCTCGGCGACCTTGCCCCAGGCGCGGGGGTCGTACTGCTTCTTGTTGCCGACCTCGCCGTCGATCTTCAGCACGCCCTCGTAGTTGCGGAACATCGAGTCCGCGATCGAGCGGGTGAACGCGTACTGCGTGTCCGTGTCGATGTTCATCTTGATGACACCGTTGCGGACGGCCTCGTGGATCTCGTCGTCGGTCGATCCGGAGCCGCCGTGGAAGACGAGATCGAGGGGGTTCTCGCCGGTGCCGTGCTTCGCCGCGACGGACGCCTGGATCTCGCCGAGGAGCTCGGGACGGAGCTTGACGTTGCCCGGCTTGTAGACGCCGTGCACGTTGCCGAAGGTGAGCGCCGCGATCCAGCGGCCCTTGTCGCCGAGGCCGAGCGCGTCGACGACCTTCTCGACGTCGTTCGGTGTGGTGTAGAGCGCGTCGTTCGTGCCCTCGTGCTGGACGCCGTCCTCTTCGCCGCCGACCACCCCGATCTCGACCTCGAGGATCGCGTTGATGTTCCGCGTCTTCTCGATCATCGTCTTCGCGATCTCGATGTTCTCGTCGAGCGGCACGGCCGAACCGTCCCACATGTGCGACTGGAAGATCGGGTTGCGTCCCTGCCGGACCTCTTCCTCGCTCGCGGCGATGAGCGGCAGGACGAAGCCGTCGAGGGCGTCCTTCGGGCAGTGGTCGGTGTGGAGCGCGACCGTGATGTCGTAGTTCTTCGCGACCTCGTGGGCGAACTTCGCCATCGCGAGGGCACCCGCTGCGCGGTTCTTGATGGTGTGGCCGGCGAAGTAGTCGGCACCGCCCGTCGTGACCTGGAGGATGCCGTCGGAACCGGCTTCCTGCAGGCCCTGGAGGACCGCGTTGATGGTCTGCGAGGAGGAGACGTTGACCGCGGGGTACGCGAACTTGCCCGCCTTCGCGCGTTCGATCATCTCGGCGTACTGTTCCGGCGTTGCGATGGGCACGTGGATCTCCTTCGACTTCGGTGATGTCCCCGCCGATCGTAGTCAGCCGGACTGGAGGCGCGGTCCGGGTTACGCGGTCGGCTCACGTCCGGCGTGCACATGCGTGCACGGACCCGGTGTCCGGACCGTGGGTCGGCCGCCGGTCGGTAGGCTCGGCTCGTGACTCCCACGACTGAGACCGGCTCCCTATTCCTCCAGCCCGACCGCAACCTCGCGCTCGAGCTCGTGCGTGCGACGGAGGCCGCCGCGATCCGTGCGCAGCCGTGGGTGGGGCGTGGCGAGAAGAACCTCGCCGACGGCGCCGCGGTCGACGCGATGCGCAAGTTCCTCGGCACGGTGAACTTCGACGGCGTCGTCGTCATCGGCGAGGGCGAGAAGGACAACGCCCCGATGCTCTACAACGGCGAGCACGTCGGCAACGGTCACGGCCCGGCCTGCGACATCGCGGTCGACCCGATCGACGGCACCTCGCTCACCGCCGCCGGTCGCCAGAACGCCATCTCCGTGATGGCCGTCTCGGACCGCGGCTCGATGTACGACCCCTCCGCCGTCTTCTACATGGACAAGATCGCCGCCGGCCCCGAGGGGCGCGGTGTCCTGGACCTCGAGAAGCCGATCGGCGACAACATCCGCGCGCTGGCGAAGGCCAAGGGCAAGGACCTCGAGGACATGGTCGTCGCCGTGCTCGACCGCCCGCGCCACGACGAACTGATCCGCGCCATCCGTGCGACCGGTGCCGGCACGCGACTGCTGCTCGACGGTGACGTCGCCGGCGGCATCGCCGCCGCACTGCCCGGCTCGACGATCGACATGTGCGTCGGTGTCGGCGGCACCCCCGAGGGCATCATCACGGCGTGCGCGATCAAGGCGCTCGGCGGCGTGATCCTCGGCAAGCTCCAGCCGAAGGACGACGAGGAGCGCGAGCGCGCCATCGCCGCCGGCCACGACCTGGACAAGGTCCTCGACCAGGACGACCTGGTCACGGGTGACAACACGTTCTTCGTCGCCACCGGCGTCACCGACGGCGTCCTGGTCGACGGCGTGCGTCGTTCGCGCGGCGTCATCCACACCGACTCGCTCGTGCTCCGCTCGCGCTCGAACACGATCCGCCGCATCCAGGCGGACCACCGTGCGGAGAAGTGGTTCTAGGCCGGACGATCGTCCGCCGCTTCGGGGCGTCGCCGGTCTTCCGGCGGCGCCCCGTTGTACGAGCCCTTGCGTAGGCTCGACGCATGACTGCGACAACGGCACGGATCGTCGGACTGGACACCGCGGGCATCCGCACGCTGCACGCGGAGGCGGACGGCACGGCCGACCGGCTGCCGCACGTCGTGCCGGTGGCGCCCGACCTCGGCGTGATCCTGGCGGAGGAGGACGGTGCGATCCTCACCGCGCCGGCGCTCGCCGAGATGGGCTGGGCGGACGACGACGTCCTGCGTGCAGCCGTCGCCGCCGCGCAGGAGCAGGCCGGAGGCGACGTGGCGGTGATCCAGCCGGGCACGATCGTCATCCAGGACCCCGACCTCGCCGTGGTGCTCGTACTCGCACCGCAGGCGTTCCAGGGCATCGAGTTCCGCGGCAGCGCAGTGGTCTTCCCGGTCGCGCCGACGACGTTCATCGTCACCGGCGACCAGGACGAGGACGGGCTCCAGGTCGCGGCCGGTGTCGCCCAGCAGATCCTGGCCGACGACGAGGGCGAGGTCCTGAGCGGACCGCCCATGGTGCTGCGCGGTGACGGGTGGGTCCGGTTCGAGCACCCGTCGCTCGACGGCGAGCTCCGGACGATCCGCGCGCTCTGGACGGCGACCGCCGCGAACCTGCAGCAGGACGCCCTGCAGGAGTCGTTCGACCGGCGGGGCGAGGACGTCCACGTCGGTGCGGTCTCGGTCGCCCGACTCGCTGAGGACGACCCGGCCTTCTCGTACTCGTCGTGGACCGAGGACGTCGAGACCGTCGTCGCCGCGGTCGACACGATCGTGCTCGTGACCCTCGACGGGCAGACACAGCCCGTGCCGTTCGGTCGGCTGCGGGAGCTGGCGTCCGGGTTGATCGAGGAACTCGAGGTCCGGCCGACGCGCTACCGGCTCCGTGGGTTCCCGGATCTCGAGTCGGTCCGCGCGGCCCTCTGACCACTCGACCCCGGTCGGTGGCACTCGTCCCCGTCGCTGCCCCCTGATATGGTCACACTCGCGCGCTTGTGGACAACGGCGCGAGAGACCGGACCTGGGGAGGAATGATGGGACGACCGTCGGGGTGGGACGTTGTCGATCAGGGTGATGATCCGGTCAAGGGTGATCCGTCGACGTTGCGGATGATGGCGCGGGAGTACCAGCGCATCTCCGACGCAGCCGATGACGCCTCGACCCGACTGAAGTCTGTGAAGGGCTCCGGGTGGCTGACCGACTGGGAGGGTGAAGCCGCGGACGTGTTCGTCGACGCGATCGAGGACACCCCGTCGGACCTGACCAAGCTCGTCGATTCGTACGAACTCGCCGCGACGGCGTTGTCGGGGTGGGCTGACACGGTCGATGACACCCAGTACCGGGCTGACGGTGCGTTGGCGGACGCGAAGGACGCCACCGGGGACCTCGCCGCGGCGCAGGACCGGTTGGCAGATGCGCAGTCGAACCTGTCGCACTACCAGTCGGCGTCGAAGGACCTGTCGAAGGTCGCGGACAAGTACCCGGCCGGTTCCGACGTGCCGGACGGGGTGGATGTTCCCTCGCCGGCGCAGTTGCGGGCAGCGTCCGACAACGCTTCCGTCGCGCAGGGGTCGGTGTCGTCGGCGCAGGGGGACATCTCGGCGGCGCAGTCGCGGATCGATGCGGCGAAGCGGCTCGTGGCGGATGCGAAGGGTGACTGGCAGGACGCGGAGCAGCGGACCGCGACGAAGATCGGTGAAGCTGCTGACGAGGGCCTCGGGAAGCAGTCCACGTGGGACAAGATCTTCGGGTCCGAGGCGTGGGAGACCATCGTGTCGGTGGCGAAGGTCGTCGTGGCGGTGGGTGGGATCATCGCGATGATCATCCCGGGGCCGTGGACGTTGGTCATCGCGGCGATCGCGCTCGTGGTGTTGGCGGACACGTTGTACAAGATGAGCAAGGGCGAAGCCGACGGGTGGGACCTCGCGTTCGCACTCGTTGATTGCGTGCCGGCCGCTGGTGCCTTGTCGGCAGGAGCCCGCACGGCAAAGTTCACGGGGATGCTGACCGCGGCCGGGGATGTCACGTCCGGCACCAGGGCAGTCCGTTCTCTGAATGCCGGTGTGCCGATGGTCCGCGACCTCGCAACCAGCGTTCCTCGCGGTCTCCGTCGGGCGATTCATGCTGACTCCGCAGACCCGCAAGTTCTCCGCTCAGTCTTCGAGCGGGAGTACGGACCACTGAAGATGGTCAACGCGGAGCGGCTCGCCCGGGGTGTGGACGGGTTCAGCATGAACTGCACGAGGTGTGTCATCGCGACGGAGCATGTGCTCGATGGGAAAGCTGTCTCGGCAATGCCCGTCTTCACGCGAGGCGCGAGCGTCGCCGACGTCGCTGAGCACTTCGGCAAGTCCATCCGAGACTTCCAACCGGTGCGGTCGTACGATTCGATCGTCGCTAGGCTCGAGTCCGCTGGTGAGGGGGCTCGTGGCGTTGTATTCGGGACCAGGGCGGGTACCAATCCAGTCGGCCACGTGTTCAACGTTGTTCACGATCGGAATGGTGTTGTGTTCCTCGACGGACAGTCAGGAACGTTTGCCAAGTTGGAGAACTTCGATCAACTCTTCCTACTCAAGACACGGTGATGGTGCATGCGAACTCTCAAAGATGCTCAGGATGAATTTGCGAAGGAAGTGCGCGCTGACGAAGACCTTATTTGGGATAGGGGATGGATCGAGACCGACGATTGGTGGATCGTTCTTTACAACAGCCGAGAGTATTACGAGACACAAAACCCGTTGTTTAGCCTAGCTGGAAATGGCCCCTTTGTTGTACCAAAAGACGGCAGTGCCTGTTTCACTCTTCAAACAAACACATCGGTTGAATCGCAAATAGAGGAACGGGGCCAGCGGGTCATCAGTCGGTCTCGGTGAAGCCAGTTCCGGCTCGAGCGGATGAGACGCTCGAGCGCGCAGTCATCAAGATCAGTCCGGACGGCTCGTGCCTGCCGCAACTGCTCGATGCGGCGGCACGTCTACGCTAAAAGACATGACTCCACGCGACAGCCGAGTGAGTGCGGCCTACTGGACCGATGCGATAGAAGTCTTGACGCGCGGCGTCGAGGGGTTCCGCCCGTTCAGTCATGTGTTCCGGGCCGACGACGTGCGAGCTGGGATTATTCGAACGACCGCGAACTTCGACAACGCGCTCTTTCTGCTGGGCGCGCGGTACTCGGCGGGCTTTCCGACGTCACTCCTCGCGGATGATCTCGAGTCGGTCGTCACTATCTGGGAGAACTGGAACCGCTACGCTGCCGTGTCCGACGGTGGCTTCCCGCTAGAAGCGCTGACGTTCAACGACAAGCCGCCGTACTACTACGCACTGTGGTTGGCGTCGGTAGCGCGGTGCATCGGCGTCAATTCGGCGTTGACGGATCGGTTGATCGAGATCGTTGCTGCTGCTGGAGGCGCTGACCCAGTGCTCGGGACGCTGTTGGGGGTCGAACCGGTGCGGGACACCGTGTGGCACAAGCGGCCGTTCCAGAACCTCGATACGGCCGCGACCGGGACGCCGGATCGCGCCATTTCTGCGCTGAACAGGTACGTGCAAGCCTGGCAGAAGAACATCTCGTTCATTTGGTGGGCCCCAGCGCTGAAGGCAGTGCAGGGGGATAGCTTTGAAACGTACTTCGGGTACTGGGCTTGGGGGGCGGCTGGGCTCGTCGTGGCTCGCGGGCTCGACGACTCCGTGTTGCGGTCGTCGCCGTACTATCCAGTCGACCTCGTCGACGGCCAGCAGGACGGATGAGCCGCCCGGCTGCCCGAACGGGGACCTCTGGGAGGGGCCATGAGTGATTCGAAGGTGTACTGGGCGGCCATCGTGGAACCCGGGGCCGTTCGGTTCTCGCAGAAGTCCGTCTCCTGCAAACAAGACCGACCGACTTACCGGCGAACCCTACAACTACGACGACACATTCCGTCTCGCAAGGGGGTGCAGGATGAGAGCTCTTCGTCACCTCACCGTCGACGAACGCCTGGTCGTTATCCGGCTGATCCAGCCAGAGTTCTTCCTCTTCCCGAATCGCTTCCTGCACCTGGTCGCCGCTGATTATCTGCCGGCGGTCGAACCATGGTCGTGGCTTGTTAAGTATGAAGACGACTTGTACTTTTGGGCTGAAATCGTCGCGAAGCAGTATCCGACCCGTTCCCTCGTACCCTTCGCAAAGCACCAGGACACAGACGATGTGTTCTGCTTTGACGGTGGCGACCATTCGGGCGACCCTCCCGTGCTGATCATCCATACGTTTGCTTCACCTGGGACGGAGTACCGGGGGCAGTGGACGTCCTTCGACGTCTGGTGGGAGGAGATGGAGGAGCATGGAGCAGCGTGGCTCGCGGAGCAGGAAGAGGACTGAGACATGCCTCGTAGGGACACGTCGATCAGCAAGGCGATGTCGCGCGCGTTGCGGCACGAACCGGGTGCGTACGGGCTGGAACTCGGCGCTGACGGGAGCGCCCCGCTCGCAGATCTTGCCGACGCTTTGGATCGGTCGGGCATTCAGGCATCGTTGGAAGATCTGCGCCGCGTGGTCGCCGAGTCCGACAAGCAGCGCTTCGTCGTCGAAAGCGACCGGATCCGTGCTCAGTACGGGCACTCGACGGACGAGCGCATCGTGAAGCCGGCGATCGTTCCGCAGCCGGTGCTCTGGCATGCAACTTCCCCCGCTGCGGCTGAGTCGATCCTGCGCGACGGGCTCTTGCCGATGGGGCGCCAGTACGCGCATCTGACGACCGATCGCGAGCTGGCTATGCAGGCTGGGCGGCGCAAGTCCACCGCTCCCGTCCTGTTGCGAATCGATGCAGCTCACGCCCGCCTGGAGGGCGTGGAGTTCTCGGAGGGGCACGACCGGGTGACCCTGGCCTTGTTCGTTCCCGCGCAGTACATCTCGGCGGAAACCTCCCGATCCTGATGCCGCTGTTCCGACGGAATGCTGGGCTGCGCCAACGAGCGAGTGAGTTCAACGGTCGCTACTGGCGGAGTGCCATCCAAGTCACCTCAACCAACTGGGAGGGGCGCAGGGCAGCGGTGCACCGAGCAACGGATGCGGAGAAGCGACTGAGGGCGTTGCGCGGCGAATGGCACATGGGCCTCAAGCATCTGGTCGTGCAGTACTCCGCAGGTGTCAGCGTCGATGAGATCGGCGATGTAGCCGAGTCCGTCGCGGCCTCGTACCGTGCTTGGGTCACTTCCGCGCTCTCCCATGCCGGTCCTTCGCCCCGCCTCAGCGACGGGAACGAGTACTACATCAGCATCTTGCAACTTCTCGGGATCACGACGGGCTGTGGTCGGGACGACAGCGCGCGGACGATAGTCGAGTCCGTGATCAGGCAGGGCGCGGATCCGTTGTTCTCGGCTCTTGCTTCTGCACACCGGCTGGCCCTTCCCAGCGGATCCCCTGCGGCTTCGACGCCCAGGGTTGCGCGGCCTCTGCTGGCGGTTCTTCAACGGCCCGAAGAAGCGGACCGCACGATCCAGACCTATCTAACGGACTGGCCAACGCGTATGAAGTCGATGAGCTGGATGGGGTCCCTGGAACGGGTCAGACCCGGTGACTCGTACGGTCAAGGCTTCATCGGGTACTGGGCGATGGAACTGCCTGCGGTGGCCAGTGCCATCGATGCGCACCTCGATGACGTTGTGTCGCCCTTCCTCCCGGCGGATCTCTTGTGAAGTTCGACAGATCTTTGGTCGGGCAGCCCAGGCGAGGCAACGAGACGAACGAGTGTCGACGGGGCAATCGCGTGCACTCCTCCCAGCGAGACTCTCGGTGAAGGCGGTCAACTGGCGGTCGAGCAGCGCCCTGTCGCTGCGAAGGCTCCTGGTCGCTACACGTACGAAGGTGGTTCAAGGTGATCGACGTCGAAGTGCTCCGCAGGCGGATCGCAACGGAGTGGGACCGCAACGCCGAGGCCGTCCGCGCGCTCCCCGGGTACTCCGACGCATGAGCCGTCGCCCCGAGGGTGATCCTGTCGTGGTCAGGAGACCGACGCGTCGTCCTCGTCCGCCCACAGCGGGTCGCTGACGGTCCGGGGCAGCAGCACCCCCGGCGACGCCGGCCACGGCAGCCGCGTGATCGGCCAGTTCGAGGCGAAGAGCTCACGCCGCCCAGCATCGAACTCCTGCACCGTCTTGAGCTCGTCGTAGACCAGGGCGTACGCGGCCCGCAGGTTGTCGAAGTAGTCGTCCCACGAGTCGAACAGGGTGAAGGCGACATCGGAGACCAGGTCGATCGACGACCAGGCATCGTCCTCGTTCAGGAGCCCGGCGGCGTACGCACCTCTGACGGCGGTGACCGCGTTCTTGACGTCCATCGACCAGAGCAGCTTCGGCGGGCGGTCCGCTCGGCGTTCGAGCAGGCTCGACCCTGCCCACGGGTCGGTGCCGAGCAGTGAGGACAGCCGGGTGAGCCGGGTCTCACCCTCGGCGGATCGGCTCAGCGCGAGGAACTGCCACGACACGCTCTTCGGACCGAGCAGGTCGACGGCGAAGGCCTGTGCGTCCCGCCCGCTGGCGATCTTGTAGGTCCCGTCGAGTTCGCGGCGCAGGAACGTCAGCGGGGGCAGGGGGATGGTCACGAAGGGCGACGACGTGGTGTCCTGCAGGTACTCGCCGCCGAGCTCCACCCGCGAACCGTACGGGGCGAGCGACGCCGGCCACCATCCGTCGTGGAAGTCGCCGAACGAGGCGAGGGCCAGCTGCTGCAGTCGGCGGACGGGCAGCTCGCGGGCGCCGGTGCGCTCCCGGTACCGCCGCTGTTCCCGCACCGGCAGCCCGACGTCACGGAGCGAGGTGATGAAGGTCAGCACGAACCACACGACGACGGCGATCAGGAAGCAGCGCCACACCGCCTGGATGCCGTACCCGAAGTGCTGCCGGACGTCGTACGGGGCGAGGATCGAGATCAGGAGCACGACGAAGAACGCCACGATCGCGGTCGCCATGATGATCCACGCTGCGGCGCGGTCCCGTCGTCGCCCCGTCTGCTTCCGCGCCTTGGCGACCATCGCCCGGTGCCGCCAGCGTGGACGGACCGGGAACTCACGGTCGCCGGGAGGGTTCTGCAGTGCTTCCCCCCATGACGATCGATCGTAGCGAGCAGCTCAGTCCTCGTCGCCGGCGCCGACGAGCTCCGGCGCCGTGAGCAGCCGCGGCTCGTCCTCGATCGAGGACGGGTCCGCGATGACCTTCGACTCGTCGAGCAGCGACAGCCGACGGGCGCTCGGCAGCACCTGGCGCTCGAGGGACCCGACGAAGCGGTTGTAGTCGACGACCGAACCGCGGATCGAGCGGCCGAGCTTGTCGACGTGCCCGGCCATCGTGGACAGCCGGCCGTAGAGCTCGCGGGACACCTTGAAGAGCTCGTGCGCCTCTTGCGAGACGACGTCCTGCTGCCATGAGAACGCCACGGTCTTGAGCACGGACCACAGGGTCACGGGCGAAGCGAGTGCGATGCGCTTGCGGAAGGCGTGGTCGAGCAGGCCGGGGTCGGCGGCGAGGGCGCTCGAGATGAGCGACTCGGACGGGATGAAGGCGACGGTGAGCTCGGGGGAGGCGTCGTAGCCGGTCCAGTACTCCCGTGCGGCAAGGGCGTCGACGTGGGCTCGGAGCGCCTTGACGTGCTGGGCGATGAGCTGGTCGCGTCGGGCTGCCTCGGCACCGGTGGCGGTCGCCGGGATCTCGGCGGCCTGCAGGTAGGCGCTGAACGGCACCTTGGCGTCGACGGCGATGGTCTTGCCGCCGGGCAGGTGCACGACCATGTCCGGGCGGGCGGAGCCGACGGCGGTGGTGACGGAGGACTGCACGTCGAAGTCGACGCGTTCGAGCAGCCCGGCGGCCTCGACCACGTTGCGCAGCTGCGTCTCGCCCCAGACGCCGCGCGTGCTGTTCGACGACAGGGCGCTGGCCAGGGTGTCGGCGGTGGCGCGCAGGCGCTCTTCCGACTCGGCGGCCGACCGGAGCTGCGCCGACAGTGCGCCGTACTGCTCGCTCCGCGACTGCTCGAGCTCGGCGATCTTCGTGCGCATCACGTCGAGCGTCTGTGCCACGGGGCTGAGCGCGGAGAGCACCTTGGACTCGTTCTGGTTCCGTGCCGCGTCGACGCCGTGCATGCGCTGCACCAGGTGCTCGAGTTCGGCGGAGCGCCGTTCGAGCGAGTCGACCTGGCGGCGGTACTGCGTGTCCTGGGCATCGAGGCGTTCCTCGGCGTCGCGTCGGGCCGCCTCGAGCTGGCCGCGGAGCGCCTCGGCCGTCGCGCGGGCCGACGCGGCGTCGATGCCCGCGCGCGAGCGGGCGAGCGACCAGGCGACGACCGCACCGACGGCGATGCCGATCACGAGACCGATGACCAGGGCGAGGATCTGCATGTCGCGACCCTGGCAGAACCCACCGACACCGCGCCTCCCGGCACACCGACGCGCCTCGCAGACCCGGCCTGACTGCCGCCACGGGACCAGCGTGGCGGACAGTGGAATCCATGTCATGACATTAGGGCAAACAAGGTGTACAGTCGTGATCGTCCGCCGATGAAGCCGCACGGAAGGTCCACCGCGTCGCATGACGAACCAAGCTCCCCACGCCTACGACGTGATCACGATGGGACGCGTCAGCGTCGACATCTACCCGCAGCAGACCGGCCCGCTCGAGGACGTCTCGACCTTCTCGAAGTCCGTCGGCGGCAGCGCCACGAACGTCGCCATCGCCGCTGCTCGCCACGGCGCGGACGCCGCGGTCATCACCCGGACGGGCAACGACCCCTTCGGCCGGTACATCGCCCGCACGTTGCCCGAGTTCGGCGTCGCGAACGCCTTCGTCGAGACGGTGGAGGGGCTGAACACCCCCGTCGCCTTCTGCGAGATCTTCCCGCCCGACGACTTCCCGCTCTACTTCTACCGGGCCCCGAAGGCGCCGGACCTGATGATCACGGCGAAGTCCCTGCCGCTGCACGAGATCGAGCGCGCGAAGATCTTCTGGACCACGGTGACCGGCCTCAGCGAGGAGCCGAGCCGACAGGCGCACCACGTGGCGTACGAAGCCCGGTCCGCCGCGCAGAACAGCACGAAGACCCACACCGTCTTGGACCTGGACTACCGGTCGATGTTCTGGTCGAGCCCCGAGGCCGCGACGCGCGAGGTCGCGATCGCCCTCGAGCACGCCACCGTCGCCGTCGGCAACCGCGAGGAGTGCGAGGTCGCGGTCGGCGAGACCGACCCGGTCCGTGCCGCCGACGCCCTGCTCGACCGCGGTGTCGAGATCGCGATCGTCAAGCAGGGACCGAAGGGCGTGCTCGCGAAGACCCGCGACGAGTTCGTCGAGTTCCGTCCGCACCACATCGACGTCGTGAACGGGCTCGGCTCGGGCGACGGTTTCGGCGGCGCGCTGACCCACGGCCTGCTGCAGGGCTGGAGCCTCGAACGGATCTTGGCGTTCTGCAACGCAGCCGGCGCGATCGTCGCGACGCGGTTCGAGTGCTCGACGGCGATGCCGACGAGCGACGAGATCGAGCAGTTCCTGACCGACAACCCGGCCGAGGGCACGAACCACACGGGTGAGACGCACACCGAGGAGAAGACCCATGCCTGAGCTCAGCCCCGCTGACTTCCAGCGCCTCCGCGACATCCGTGCCGGGCAGCCGGACCTGGTGCGTGCCACGCTCGATGCCCGCCGCAAGCGCTCCCTGCTCGCCGACGACGGCAAGCTCTTCATCGTCGCCGCCGACCACCCCGCCCGCGGTGCGCTGGCGGTGCGCGACGACGAGTCCGCGATGGCGGACCGCTACGACCTGCTCGAGCGGCTCGTCACGGCCCTCGGTCGTCCTGGGGTCGACGGCGTGCTCGGCACCCCCGACATCCTCGAGGACCTCGCACTGCTCGGCGCCCTCGACGGCAAGGTCGTCGTCGGCTCGATGAACCGCGGCGGACTCCGCGGCGCGACGTTCGAGATGGACGACCGGTACACGGCGTACTCGGCGCAGGCGATCAAGGACTCCGGGCTCGACTTCGCCAAGCTCCTGGTGCGCATCGCGCTGGAGGACTCGGGCACCGCTCCGACGCTCGAGGCCACGGCCCGCGCCGTCAGCGAGGCCGCGGCACTCCAGCTGCCGATCATGCTCGAGCCGTTCATGTCCGAGTGGCGGGACGGCCGGGTCGTCAACGACCTGTCGGCCGATGCCGTGATCACCTCGATGGCGATCGCTGCCGGCCTCGGCGAGTCCAGCGCCTACAGCTGGCTCAAGATCCCCGTCGTCGACGACATGGAGCGCGTGATGGCCGCGACGACGCTGCCGACGCTGCTGCTCGGCGGCGACCCGGCTTCGCGCCCGCTGGAGACGTACGCCAAGTGGGCTGACGCCCTGGCCCTGCCCGGCGTCCGTGGCCTGGTCGTCGGACGCACCCTGCTCTACCCCTCGGACGGCGACGTCGCCGCCGCCGTGGACGTCGCCGCCGGTCTCGTCCACAGCCAGGAGGCCCGGGCCGGGTTCTCCACAGATGCCCACGACCCAGCCGCTCGGCTCGCGGGCGCCACCACCATGGACTCGTCCATCTCGGAAGGAACCAACGCATGACGCTCACCGACACGACCACCACCACCGTCGGGCACTGGATCGACGGGGCTCGCGTCCCGTCCTCGTCGGGGCGGACGGCACCGGTGTACGACCCGGCGCTGGGCGTCGCGACCAAGCAGGTCGCGCTGGCCGACGAGTCCGAGATCCAGGCGGCCATCGACAGCGCCAAGGCGGCGTTCCCCGGCTGGAGCAACCTGTCGCTGGCCAAGCGCCAGGCGATCCTGTTCTCGTTCCGCGAGATCCTGAACCGCGACAAGGCCGAGCTGGCCGAGATCATCACGAGCGAGCACGGCAAGGTCATCGACGACGCCATGGGGGAGATCGCCCGTGGGCAAGAGGTCGTGGAGCTCGCCACCAACATCCCGAGCCTGATGAAGGGCGAGTTCTCCGACCAGGTCTCGACCGGCATCGACGTCTACTCGATCCGCCAGCCGCTCGGCGTCGTGGGCATCATCAGCCCCTTCAACTTCCCCGCGATGGTGCCGCTCTGGTTCCTGCCGATCGCGATCGCCGCTGGCAACACCGTCGTGCTGAAGCCGAGCGAGAAGGACCCGTCGGCCGCCATCTGGCTCGCCGAGAAGTTCAAGGAGGCCGGGCTGCCCGACGGCGTCTTCAACGTGCTCAACGGCGACAAGCTGTCCGTCGACGGTCTGCTCACCAGCGACGACGTCGAGTCGATCTCGTTCGTCGGCTCCACGCCCATCGCGCAGTACGTCTACGAGACCGGCACGAAGCACGGCAAGCGCGTGCAGGCCCTCGGCGGCGCGAAGAACCACATGCTCGTCCTGCCCGACGCCGACCTCGACCTGGTCGCCGACAACGCGATCAACGCGGGCTTCGGTTCGGCCGGTGAACGCTGCATGGCGATCTCGGTCGTCGTCGCCGTCGAGCCGGTGGCCGACGAGCTCATCCAGAAGATCAAGGACCGCGCGGCCACCGTGCGCATCGGCGACGGTCGTCGCGGGTGCGACATGGGCCCGCTCGTCACGAAGCAGCACCGTGACAAGGTCGCCTCGTACATCGAGGTCGCAGAGCAGGACGGTGCGGTGGTTGTGGTGGACGGCCGCACCGTCCGACCCGACGGCGACGAGAACGGCTTCTGGCTGGGCCCGACGCTGATCGACCAGGTGCCCACCACCAGCCGCGTCTACACCGAGGAGATCTTCGGTCCGGTGCTGAGCGTCGTGCGCGTCGCCACCTACGAAGAGGGCCTCGAGCTCATCAACTCCGGCGCGTACGGCAACGGCACCGCCATCTTCACGAACGACGGCGGCGCGGCCCGACGGTTCCAGCGCGACGTGCAGGTCGGCATGATTGGCATCAACGTCCCGATCCCGGTGCCCGTCGCCTACTACTCGTTCGGTGGCTGGAAGAACTCGCTGTTCGGTGACCACAAGGCGTACGGGGCCGACGGCGTGAGCTTCTTCACCCGCCAGAAGGCGATCACGAGCCGGTGGCTCGACCCGTCGCACGGCGGCATCAACCTCGGCTTCCCGTCGAACGACTGAGCCGCAGCATGGCGAACGAACAGCACCAGCACGACCAGTGGTTCATCCCGGCGGGCTCCCGGCCCGAAGCGGGCTGGACCGACGTCGTCGACGGACGCATCGAGGGGTGGGCGCACACCGGGCTCCGGACCGGCGCGGTGGCCGACGGGGGCGAGCTGCGCCTCCCGGCCGACGCCGTGGAGCGCATCATCGTGCCGCTCGCCGGGTCGTTCCACGTGACCCACTCGGGCGCCGCCGGTGACGGCGAGCAGGACCTGCAGGGGCGGGGGAGCGTCTTCGACGGTCCCACCGACGTCCTGTACCTGGGCTCCGGTTCCGCGGCCACCATCACCGGCGACGGTCGGTTCGCCGTCGCGGAAGCCCCCACGGACATCGTCAAGCCGACCACGTACGTGGCCCGGCCGGACGTGCCGGTGGAGCTCCGCGGCGCCGGGCAGTCGAGCCGCCAGGTGCACAACTTCGGCACCCCGGCCGCGCTCGACGCCGTCAAGTTCATCGTGTGTGAAGTGATCACGCCGGCCGGCAACTGGTCGTCGTACCCGCCGCACAAGCACGACACGAACGTGCCCGGGTCGGAGTCCAACCTGGAAGAGATCTACTACTACGAGGCAGCGGTGTCCCGCGGGCTCGAGTCGATCGCGCCCGAGGCCGCAGACCCGTTCGCCCTGCACCGCACCTACGCCTCGGACGACCGCGCCATCGACGAGTTCCGGCAGGTCCGCACCGGTGACGTCGCCCTGGTGCCGTACGGCTGGCACGGTCCCGCTGTCGCCGCTCCCGGCTACGACATGTACTACCTGAACGTGATGGCCGGGCCCGACCCGGAGCGCGTCTGGAACATCACCGACGACCCGGCCCACGGCTGGGTCCGCCGGGCGTGGGAGAGCGAGCAGCTCGACCCGCGCCTGCCCTACCAGAAGGAGGACGCGTGACCACCACCACGCGCCAGGCCGGCGCGACGCGTCGGATGACCGTCGGACAGGCACTCGTCGAGTTCCTGGCCAACCAGTGGACCGTCGACGGTGACGTCCGCGAACGCACCATCCCGGGGATCTTCGGCATCTTCGGGCACGGCAACGTCGCCGGGGTCGGTCAGGCGATCAAGCAGCTCCACGTCGAGCAGCCCGGGTTGCTGCCGTACCACCAGGCCCGCAACGAGCAGGCGATGGTGCACGAGGCCGTCGGCTTCGCCCGCATGCACCGCCGCCGTGCGACGTTCGCGTCGACCGCGTCTGTGGGCCCGGGTGCCGCCAACATGCTGACCGCCGCAGCACTCGCCACGACGAACCGGTTGCCGGCACTGCTCCTGCCGTCGGACACCTTCGCCACGCGCACCACCGACCCGGTGCTCCAGCAGATCGAGTTGCCGCACGACACGTCGTTGCAGGTCACCGACGCCTTCCGTCCGCTGTCGCGCTACTTCGACCGCGTGGAGCGTCCGGAGCAGCTGTTCTCGATCGCGCTCGCCGCGATGCGGGTCCTGACCGACCCGGCCGAGACCGGTGCGGTGACGATCGCCCTGCCCGAGGACGTCCAGGCCGAGGAGTTCGACGTGCCCGTCGCGTTCCTGCAGCCGCGTGAGTGGCACATCCGCCGTCCGCTGCCCGAGCGTGGCCCGCTCGAGCGTGCCGTGGCCGCGATCCGTGCCGGCCGGCGTCCGGTCATCGTGGCCGGCGGCGGGGTCCTGTACTCCGACGCCGCCGACGAGCTCCGTGCCTTCGTCGAGGCCACGGGGATCCCGGTCGGCACGTCGCAGGCCGGCGGCGGGTCCCTGGTCTGGGACCACCCGCAGTACCTCGGCGGGATCGGCGCGACCGGCACCGCCGCCGCCAACGCGATCGCCGCCCAGGCCGACGTCGTCATCGGGATCGGCACCCGCTACAGCGACTTCACCACGGCGTCGCGCACGGCGTTCCAGAACCCCGACGTCACGTTCGTCAACGTCAACGTGGCCGCGTTCGACGCCTACAAGCACGGATCGCAGCTGCCGCTGATCGCGGACGCCCGGGAGGCCCTGGTCGCCCTGACCGAGTCGCTCACGTCGGACACGGCGTACGTCGTCGAGCCCGGCTACGCCTCCGAGATCGCCTCGCTGAAGGCGGCGTGGGACGCCGCCGTCGACGGCGCGTTCGCGCCGTCCGGCGCGGACCTGCCCGGCCAGCCCGAGATCATCGGCGCCGTGCAGTCGGTCTCCGACCCGCGCGACGTCGTGATCCAGGCGGCGGGCTCGCTGCCCGGCGACCTGCACAAGCTCTGGCGGGTGCGCGACGAGCTCGGGTACCACGTCGAGTACGCGTTCTCGTGCATGGGCTACGAGATCGCCGGCGGCATCGGGGTCCGGCGCGGGGCGCCGGACCGCGACGCGATCGTGATGGTCGGTGACGGCAGCTACCTCATGCTGCACACCGAGCTCGTCACCGCCGTGGCCGAGGGCATCAAGATCATCGTCGTGCTCATCCAGAACCACGGGTACGCGTCGATCGGGCACCTGTCCGAGACCGTCGGCTCCGAGCGCTTCGGCACGAAGTACCGCTACCTCGACGAGACCGAGTCGTTCGAGAACGGCGAGCCCCTGCCCGTCGACCTCGCCGCCAACGCCCGCTCGTACGGCGTCGACGTCATCGAGGTGCAGCCCGGTCCGGACAGCATCGAGGACCTGAAGGCCGCGCTGCGTCAGGCGAAGGCGAACGACCACACCACCCTGGTGCACATCAACTCCGACCCGCTGGTCTACGCCCCCGAGGGCGACGGCTGGTGGGACGTGCCGGTCGCGCAGACCTCCACCCTCCCCAGCACCCAGGCCGCCCGCGCCGAGTACGAGCAGCAGGTCGCCACGCAGCGTCCGCTGCTCGGCTGAACCGTTCACGAGACAGAAAGCGACAGCGACGTCATGACCGACACCGCCACCCCCATCGGCAGCCCCGCCACCGACGCGGCGCCCGCCTCGATCCGCATCGGCACCGCACCTGACTCGTGGGGCGTCTGGTTCCCGGACGACCCGAAGCAGGTGCCGTGGCAGCGCTTCCTCGACGAGGCCTCCGCTGCCGGGTACGAGTGGATCGAGCTCGGCCCGTACGGGTACCTGCCGACCGACCCGTCCCAGCTGTCCGACGAGCTCGAGTCCCGCGGGCTCAAGCTGTCAGCGGGCACGGTCTTCACCGGGTTCCACAAGGGCGAGGACCAGTTCCAGCGTGCGTGGGACCAGGCCGTCGCCGTCGCCGGCCTGGCCGCGAAGCTCGGTGCCGAGCACCTCGTGACGATCCCCGACCTGTGGCGCTCGGACGCCACCGAAGAGGTGCTCGAGGCGCGCACGCTCACCGACGAGCAGTGGGAGCGTCTCGGCAAGGGACACGACCAGCTCGGCAAGGCGCTGCTCGAGGAGTACGGCGTCCACCAGCAGTTCCACACCCACGCGGACAGCCACGTCGGCACCTACAAGGAGACCGTCCGGTTCCTCGAGGTCACGAACCCCGAGTACACGAACCTCTGCCTCGACACCGGCCACTTCGCCTACTACGGCGGCGACAACCTCAAGCTCATCGCCGCCCACCCGGAGCGCATCGGCTACCTGCACCTGAAGCAGGTCGACACCGACCTGCTGTTCGACGTGCTCAAGAACGACGTGCCGTTCGCGACCGCGGTGTCGCAGGGCATCATGACCGAGCCGCCGCACGGCACCCCCGAGCTCGCCCCGATCATCGAGGCCGTCGCCGCGATCAACCCGGACGTCTTCGGCATCGTCGAGCAGGACATGTACGGCTGCTCCGTCGACGCCCCCGGCCCGATCGCCGAACGCACCTTCCAGCACATCTTCGGCTCGACCTCGGCCGCCCGCGCCTCCTGACGCGCCGTCCACGCAGCGTCAACAACCACCAGGAGAACACCACCATGACCACCACGCAGAACCTCCGCGTCGCCGTCGTCGGCGCCGGCATGATGGGCGCCGACCACGTCCGCCGCATCACCGCCAAGATCTCGAACGCCGACGTCGTCGCCGTCGTCGAGCCCGACCAGGCCCGTGCCGCTGCGGCAGCCGCCCTGGCGCCCGGTGCGATCACCGCCGCGTCCTTCGACGAGGCGCTCGAGCAGACCGAGATCGACGCCGTCATCATCGCGACGCCGGGTTTCCTGCACGAGCCGATCCTGGTGACCGCGCTCGAGCGCGGCCTCACCGTCCTGTGCGAGAAGCCGCTGACGACCAGCGCCGAGGACTCGCTGCGCATCGTCGAGCTCGAGCAGCAGCACGCCGCCCGGCCCGTCATCCAGGTCGGCTTCATGCGCCGGTTCGACGCCGGGTACCAGGAGCTCAAGGCCCTGCGCGAGTCGGGGGCGAACGGTGCCCTGCTCGCCCTGCACCACGCGCACCGCAACCCGACGACGCCGCCGAACTTCAGCGAGTCGATGCTCATCCACGACTCGGTGATCCACGAGATCGACATCATCCCGTTCCTGACCGGCGAAGCCATCACGAGCGTCGAGGTGAAGAAGCCGCGCAAGAACTCCCTCGCGCCGGCCGACCTGCCCGAGCCGCAGTTCGTCCTGTTCACCACCGAGTCCGGCACGATGGCGATCGTCGAGATCAACGTCAACGCCCAGTTCGGCTACCAGGTCACCACCGACGCCGTGTTCGAGTCCGGTGTCGCGTACATCGGCCGCGACACGTCGCTCTCGCTCGTCGCAGCCGGAGCGACCTCGCAGGGCGTCACGCCGTCCTTCAAGGAGCGCTTCGGTGCCGCCTACGACGAAGAGGTCCAGCGCTGGGTCGACGCGGCCCGGACCGGCGGCATCGACGGGCCGAGCGCCTGGGACGGCTACACCGCCTCCGTCGTCGCCGAGGTCGCGGTCCGGGCCCAGCAGTCCGGCGCGCACGAAGTGGTGGAGTACGCGGTCACGAAGCCGGCGTTCTACGACGAGACCAGCGACGCGACGAGCGACACCGCCGCGCTCGCCGGGGCCTGATCGATGCCGAAGATCGCGCTCGACCCCACCCCGTTCCACCACGACCTGTCGCTGCTCGAGTTCCCGCGCAAGGTCGCGGAGCTCGGGTACGAGTACCTGCAGCTCACCCCGCACAAGGACTTCATCCCCTTCTACCGGCACCCCAAGGCCGACGACGACCTGGTCGACGCGTTCGCCTCGGCCTGCCGCGACGCCGGGGTCCAGGTGGCGAGCGTGCTGCCGGTGCTGCGCTGGTCGGGTCCGGACGAGGACGCCCGACAGGCTGCGGTGCGGAAGTGGAAGCGGGTCATCGAGATCACGAAGCGCCTCGGCGTGGACACCATCAACACGGAGTTCTCCGGCCGCCCCGAGCGCGCCGAGGAGTCCGAGGACCAGTTCTACCGGTCGATGGAGGAACTGCTGCCGATCATCGAGGACGCCGGCATCCGGGTGCTCATCGACCCGCACCCCGACGACTTCGTCGAGGACGGGCTCGAGGCGCTCCGGGTGATCCGCGGCCTGAACTCGAAGCACGTCGGCTTCGTGTACGTCGCCTGCCACACGTTCCACTACGGCGGCAACATGGACGAGATCATCGACGCCGCCGGTGACTCGCTGCAGCTGGTCCACGTCGCCGACGCGTACGACCACCGTCGCTCGCACGGCCTGCGCTACATCACGAACCCGCCCGGCAACCCGGTCCGCGTGCACCAGCACCTGCCGGTCGGCCAGGCGGACGTCGACTTCGACGCTTTCTGGGCGGCACTCGACCGGGTCGGTTTCTCGGCGCGCGCGGACACCGTCGCGGTCTCGAGCGTCTTCGCCGAGGACGAGAACGCCGACGCGGTGTCGCGGTTCCAGCTCGACACGATCACGAAGGGACTCCACCGATGACCACCACCCTCGAGACGCAGGCGTCCACCGACGCCGACTCCCGTCCCGTCACCCTGCAGGCCGCGGAACAGACCCCGACCGCCCTGTGGAACGACTCCGCCGACCCGCGGGAGCTGTCGACCGCCATCCGCGAGTACGGTGCCGTCGGGGCGACCTGCAACCCGGTGATCGCGTACACCTGCATCCAGCAGGACCCGGAGACCTGGGTCCCCCGCATCCGTGCGATCGCTGCCGAGCACCCGACGGCGGGGGAGTCCTGGATCGGCTGGAAGGCTGTCGAGGAGCTCTCCATCGCCGCCGCGGCGCAGCTGCTGCCCGCGTTCGAGGCGTCCGGCGGCCGCAACGGTCGACTGTCGATGCAGACCGATCCCCGGTTCCACCGCGACCAGGACGCGCTCGTCGAGCAGGCCGTGCGGTTCTCGCAGCTCGCGCCGAACATCATCGTGAAGATCCCCGCCACGAAGGTCGGCATCGCCGCGATCGAGGAAGCCGCCTACCGCGGGGTCTCGATCAACGCCACGGTGTCCTTCACCGTGCCGCAGGTCGTCGCCGTGGGTGAGGCCATCGAGCGTGCCCTCGACCGTCGTGCTGCCGAGGGCAAGCCGGAGCAGGAGTTCGGCCACGTCGTCACCCTGATGGCCGGCCGCTTCGACGACTGGCTGAAGACCGTCGTCAAGCGTGACCACGTGATGGTGGACCCGGGCATCCTCGAGTGGGCCGGAGTCGCGGCGGTGAAGAACGCCTACCGCGTCTTCCAGGAGCGTGGGTTCCGCTCGCGCGTGCTGGTCGCCGCGTTCCGCAACGCACTGCAGTGGTCGGAGTTCCAGGGCGGCGATCTGGTGGTGTCGCCACCGTTCCAGTGGACGAAGGACATCAACGACAACGCGTTCCCGTTCCGTCCGCACGCCATCGACGACGAGGTCCCCGTGCACGTCATCGAGGCGCTCCGGGCGGCGACGCCGGAGTTCGCCCGCGGCTACGACGTGGACGGCATGACGATCGACGAGTTCGACCGCTTCGGTGCGACCGTGACGACGCTCCGGCAGTTCCTGGACGCCGACGCGAAGCTCGATGCCCTGGTCCGCGACATCATCGTCCCCACGAACTGAGACGTGACCAGCTGCGCAGCGCGATCCACGGTCGGAACCGCGGGGTCGCGCCCCGGGCGCTGCCGCACCAGCCTGGAGGCCCGGTGCCGGTCCCTGAGACCGGCACCGGGCCTCCAGGCAGTTGCGGCATGTGCTGACAAAGTCCGCAGCATCGGCTAGGTTCGTTGTCGCGCTCCAACGCGCGTCACTTGAACGAAGGAGTTCTCCATGGACAGCATCGGCGTCGGGCTGATCTCGGTCGGCTGGATGGGGCGGTTGCACTCGCGCGCCTACCGGGCGTTGCCGGACCACTTCCCAGAGCTCGGCGTCCAGCCGCGGCTCGTCGTCGCGGCCGACCCGGTCGAGGCGGCGCGCGACCAGGCGGTGACGCGGCTCGGGTACGAACGTGCCGTCGCCGACTACCAGGAGGTCCTCGCCGACCCGGCCGTCGACGTCGTGTCGATCTGTTCGCCGAACTTCCTGCACCGCGAGATGGCCGTCGCCGCGGCCGAGGCGGGCAAGCCGTTCTGGATCGAGAAGCCGATGGGGCGGTACGCCAGCGACTCCCGCGCCATCCACCAGGCGGTGCAACAGGCGGGCGTCATCACGAGCGTCGGGTTCAACTACCGGCACGCCCCGGCGATCGAGCGTGCCCGTGAACTCGTCCGCAGCGGGCGGCTCGGCCGGATCACGAACGTGCGCGGATCGTTGCTCGCCGACTACTCGTCCGACCCGGCGGCCCCGCTGACCTGGCGCTTCGAGCGTGAGCGCGCAGGATCGGGCGTGCTCGGCGACCTGCTGTCGCACGGGCTCGACCTGGCGCAGTACGTGGTCGGTCGGATCGCTTCGGTCAGTGCGCTCGCGGAGACGTTCATCGAGTCGCGGCCCCGGCCTGCTGCCGGCATCGTCGACCGCAGTGCGGCGGCGACCGGTGAACTGGGCGCCGTCGAGAACGAGGACTACGCCGCGCTGCTGTTCCGGTTCGAGGACGGTGCGGTCGGCACGATGGACTCGAGTCGGGTGATGCGCGGGCCGCACGCCGAGTACACGCTCGAGATCTACGGCACCCGCGGTTCGGTCCGGTGGGACTTCCAGCGCCTCAACGAGCTCGAGGTGTACCTCGACGGACAAGAGGTCGACGGGTACGCCACCCACTACGTCGCTCCCGGTGACGGCGACTTCGGTCGGTTCCAGCCCGGCGCCGGCACGGCGATGGGCTACGACGACCTGAAGACGATCGAGGCGGCGCAGTTCATCGCGAGTGTCCGGCGCGGGGAGCAGCTGGCGCCGTCGGTCGCGGACGGGCTCGCTGCCGCGTCGATCGTCGAGGCGGCGGAGGCCTCGCTGGTCGACGGTGCGTGGCACGATGTCGCCCTGGTCGACGGGCCGCTGACGTACGGGGCGCCGACACCCAGGATCTAGACACGCGGTGCCGCTCCTTTGTTAGTATGTAAGGACAAAGTCCGAGCAACCAGGAGGCACCATGCCGCTCGTCCGAATCGACCTCACCACCGGCCGCACGCCCGAGGCCGTCCGTGGCATCGCCGACGCCATCCACCAGGCCATCGTCGACGTGTACGGGATCCCGGTGCGAGACCGGTTCCAGGTGATCACCGAGCACCCGGCGCAGCAGATCATCGCCGAGGACGCCGGTCTGGGGTTCGAGCGCACCGAGGGTGTCGTGATGATCCAGGTGTTCACGCAGCGCGGACGGACCGACGAGGCAAAGGCGTCACTGTACCGGGCGATCCACGACGCCCTCGCGGCGATCGGTGTCGCGTCGGAGGACGTCTTCATCGGCTACGTCGAGAACGGGCCGCAGGACTGGTCGTTCGGCTTCGGACGGGCCCAGTACGTGACGGGCGAGCTCGGGGTGCCCGCGCTCGGTTGAGGCCGTGCGGGGCGGGGCGGGGGCGGCGCGGTCACGACACCCCGCTCAGTTCCGTCGAGTGGTCACGAAGTGTCGGTTGCCGGGCGTCCGGGCGACAGTTCGTGACCACTCGGCGCACTGCCGACGGCGAGTCGTGATCGCTCGACGAGCGACCTACTTGTCGACGAGCGTGACCTCGAACGAGTACCGGTCGGGGCGGTAGCAGTGCACGCCGTACTCGACCGCCCGGCCCGAGGCGTCGTACGCGGTCCGGCTCATCGTGAGCACCGGGTCGCCGTCCTCGATCTCGAGCAGACCGGCCTCTTCGTCGGTGACCGCCCGGGCGCCGATCCGCTGCTTGGCCACCCGCATCGTGACGCCCCGGCCGCGGAGCAGCTGGTACAGCCCGTGCGCCTGCAGGTCATCGTCCGTCAGGTCGAGGAACTCCGGCGGCAGGTAGTTCTCGAGGATCGCCATCGGGACGTCCTCGGCGAACCGCACCCGTCGGATGTGCGCGACGATCGTGCCCGGCTCGACGCTCAGCGCTGCGGCCACGTCGTCGGGAGCGGGGACGTCGTCGCGCTGCAGCAGCTTCGTCGCCGGAGCCTGCGCACCCTGGGCCAGGTCGTCGTACAGGCTGGTCAGCTCGACCTTGCGCGTGACCGGGCCGTGCACGACCTGGGTCCCGATGCCGCGGCGGCGCACCAGCAGACCCTTGTCGACGAGGTCCTGGATCGCGCGACGGATCGTCGGCCGCGACAGGCCAAGACGCTCACCGAGGGCGATCTCGTTCTCGAGCCGGGCCCCTGGCGGCATCGCGCCGGAGCGGATCGACTCCTCGATGCGCGAGGCAACCTGGAAGTAGAGGGGCATGGGACCCGACCGGTCCAGGTCCATGAACAGGTCGGACGGCAGCTGGCCTTCGTTGGTCATCGCGGTCCTTCACACGTGCGGAGATGCCGGCGACGGTGCCGACGGCATTGTCGTGACAATACCACCGGGGATGTGGCACCCCGGCCGAGCGCAACGGGCGTTGCGCCAGTCGGCGAACCCCGTCAGTCGGCGAAGACCATCGGTCGGTTCGACAGCCGCGGCTGGTTCGCGGCCTTCGGCTTCTCGGCACGAGCACGGACCGGGGCGATCGTCACCCGGGTGACCGCGCCGAGTGCCTCGACCGTCTCGACACCGTGGTGCCCGGCGGCGTGCACCACGATCGCAGCGCAGGCCTCGGCGTCGGCAGCGGCGTCGTGGTGCTGGAACCCCTCGAACCCGGCGGCCATCGCGGCGACCGGCAGGCGGTAGGAGTCGAGCGTGTAGGTCTTGCGGGCGACCGCCAGGGAGCACAGCGAGTGGTGCTCGGCCAGGTCGATCCCCGTCGCGGAGCACCCACCGGCGATGACGCCCATGTCGAAGCGGGCGTTGTGCGCCACCAGGACGTCGCCCTCGGCGAAGGCCACCAGGTCGGGGTACTGCTGCTCCCACGTCTTGGCGCGCGCGACGTCCTCGGCGACGATGCCGTGGATGCGGGTGTTCCACTCGAGGAACGCGTCGTGCCCGAACGGCGGGCGGATGAACCACGACGCCCGATCGACGACCCGGCCGGCGCGGACCTTCACCAGCCCGACGGAGCAGGCGCTGGCGGGCGAGCTGTTGGCGGTCTCGAAGTCGATCGCGGTGAAGTTCAACGGCACGGTCCCGATCGTCGCACGGGGTTCCGACATCGCCGTCCGTTCCCGTCGGCGTTGCGTGTGGATCCCCTCGCCGCACAGGCAACGAAGCCGCCGCCGACGCGCTCGAGGCGATCCGGGGTGGAGACGACACCGCGTGGCGGCCCGAGCGGGTCTCCGGGACTGCTGCGCGCCTCCAGACCGTCGACCGTGCCGACCACTCGCTGCAGGTGCCTGGCGACTGGCGGCTCTCGCAGCGGCTGCAGGCCGACGTCTTCGACGTCGTCGAGCGCCGCATCACGGCCCTGCGGCCCCGTATGGCTGGGTCACGTCTGCTGGCCTGACGAACGGACTGGAGGCCCGGGTCGGCTCCGACAGGCCGCCGCCGGTAGGCTCTTCTTCCGTGGCTCTCACCATCGGAATCGTCGGTCTCCCGAACGTCGGCAAGTCGACCCTGTTCAACGCCCTGACCAAGAACCAGGTCCTCGCCGCGAACTACCCGTTCGCGACGATCGAGCCGAACGTCGGGGTGGTGAACCTGCCCGACTCGCGGCTCGACCAGCTCGCCGAGCTCTTCCACTCGGAGAAGACCGTGCCGGCGCCGGTGTCGTTCGTCGACATCGCGGGCATCGTCAAGGGCGCGAGCGAGGGCGAAGGCCTGGGCAACAAGTTCCTCGCCAACATCCGCGAGGCCGACGCCATCGCGCAGGTCGTCCGTGGCTTCACCGACGACGACGTCGTGCACGTCGCGAACAAGGTCTCCCCGAAGGACGACCTCGAGGTCATCAACACCGAGCTGATCCTCGCCGACATGGAGACCATCGACAAGGCGCTCCCGCGCTACGAGAAGATGCTCAAGCTCAAGCAGGCCGAGCCGGTCGTGCTCGAGACCGCTCGCGAGGCCCGTGCCGCGCTCGAGCAGGGCACCCTGCTCTCCGCCACGAAGATCGACCTGTCCCCGATCGCCGAGCTCGGGCTGCTCAGCGCGAAGCCCTTCATCTTCGTCTTCAACGTCGACGAGGCGATCCTGACCGACGAGTCCCGCAAGGCCGAGCTGGCCGCGCTGGTGGCCCCCGCCCAGGCTGTCTTCCTCGACGCCCAGGTCGAGTCGGAGCTCATCGACCTCGACCCTGCCGACGCCGCCGAACTGCTCGAGTCGACCGGTCAGACCGAGTCGGGCCTCGACCAGCTCGCCCGCATCGGGTTCGACACCCTCGGGCTGCAGACCTACCTGACGGCCGGTCCGAAGGAAGCCCGTGCGTGGACGATCGGCAAGGGGTGGAAGGCTCCCCAGGCTGCCGGCGTCATCCACACCGACTTCGAGAAGGGCTTCATCAAGGCCGAGGTCATCTCGTTCGACGACCTGGTCGCGACCGGCTCGATCGCCGAGGCCCGCGCTGCCGGCAAGGCCCGCATCGAGGGCAAGGACTACGTCATGCAGGACGGCGACGTGGTGGAGTTCCGCTTCAACAACTGATCTGCCTGGATCCGCGCGGATCTAGACCGTATCGGCCACTTCGTGCCGCACCAGTGCCGCATTCGTCGCGGAAACCTGGCGCATGAGGTCTGCGGTTGCCGCACGAGTCCGGTCCTCCGCGTCCGGCCATAAGTGCGCGTAGGTGTTCAGCGTGACGGTGGCGGAGTGATGCCCCAAGGCGCGCTGAACGGTCACTACGTCGCAGCCGGCGGCGATCAGGCCAGACGCGAAGAAGTGGCGGCAGTCGTGAAGTTTGAAGGGCTCAACGCCCGCGGCAGCGATGGTCTTCGCCCACCAGTAGTAGATGGTGTTCCCGCGCGGAGGATTGCCGCCTGACCCGACGAACAGCCACCGCTCATCTCCTCGGACTCCCACTTCGGACATGTGCCAGGAGAGAGCCGCGGTGAGTTCGTCCGGCACGTACACGTCTCGTTCCGAGCCATATTTCGGCGGCGATCTTCGAACCTCCTGTCCGCCAGCACGCTGCACCTGACGGCGGACCTGCAGCCTCCTCTGGAGGAACGCAATGTCGCCGGCCTGAACCGCAGAGGCCTCTCCCACACCATGCCACTGCCCAAGACCAAGCAGCACGAGCAGGCTCACCAGATCAAGACGCAGTACCTGTCCCAGGTCGATGCGATCCAGAACGACGCCCGACTCACCACGGAAGGAAAGCGGACCAAGCTCTCCAAGCTGCACAGCTCAACCACGAGGCAGCTCAAACAGCTCAAGCAGCAGCGCAACGACCAGCTCACGAGCCGGCAGGCTGACCTCGAGAAGCAGCTGTTCGGGCTGCCCACCACTGCGCCGACCAGCGACACGGTTTCTTACCGCGACGCACTCGACCGGGTAAGCCGAGCAGCAGACAGCAAGAACGACCGTGAGATGCAGCAGCTGTACGACAACGCACGACTCACCGGCGACACCATCCTCACCAAGGCGATCCTCGGCCACGCCTACCGCAGCGCGAACTCCGACATCGTGAACCGATACCTCAACGAGCCGGACAACGACGCCCTCGGACAGAAGGGTGTCGAGCTCTGGCAGCTCATGCGAGGTGACGATGACGCACCCGACCAGGCGCAGAACGCGATGAACGACTGGGTGTTCGAAGCGGACAAGCCGGCAGAGATCCGCGCGTACTCGGACAGCGCCATCAAACAGATGGCCGACGCAGCCGAGTGACGCCACGTCCGGGTGGAGGTTAGGCCTCAGCCTGCCTTCACCCGGACCACCGGGGCGGGATCACGCATATTCGCGACAAGATTTTCACCCGCAGACCCCTGGCACCTGACCCCCCGGGTGCCCCATTCAGTGCCCCTCCGGGGCGGGCGCGCTTCTCTCCCCACTCGAAAATTGCCGGCGTGGCAAGGTCGCGAAGTCGAGTGACGCCTCGTTCAACTGCCGGGGTGACCCGTGAGTAGTGTCCTCAGCCGTTGCTTGAAAGTGAACCGTACGGGGAGCCGCTTTCGCTCCTTTTCTTCGTCTTCCTCGTCATTCACTTCCTGGGTCACTCCAATCATCAGAAGCTGCAAGACCACCACGATCATCGCGCCGAGGGCAAGGAAGAGGACAAGCCGAGCAAGCCAGACAGGCACACCTCCCTCGAGCATGCCGACCATGCAGATGCCCATGCCCCACACGCTCCAGCCCATGGGCATCATCACGATCACGGGCATGAACCACCGCCGCCGCCTCAGCTTGCGATGCACCCTGCTGACTTCAAGAACGGCTGCTACGAGCAGCACCGGAAAGATCTGCGCGAACGTCGCACACGCCTGCTCATCCACACCGGCACCTATCGGCCGCTCTCATCGTTCAGGTAGCCCGTGACGTACGCCTCAGCCGACGCCGGAGCGGCGCGCGTGATCGAAGCAGCCACCGTCCGGCTGCAGCAGCGAGCGCTGCCACACGAACCAGGTGTGCAGCCCGTAGGAGTCGGGCCACCCTCCGCTAGCCTCGCATCGTGATCGACTTGGATGACCTCAAGGCCTACGCCCCAGTGTTTCAGGGCGCGGGAGTCGCAATCAGCCTTGTCGCACTATTCTTCACGTGGCGATCTGCGCGCCGTCAGCGTCAGCGGGATCGTCGTGATCACGTCGACAAAGTGTTCGTGTGGTCCAGGCGGCTCGAGGCGGAGAAGCAAGAAAACGAGGCGTTTGAGTACGAGATAAGTAACGCCTCGGCCTACCCTCTCAAAGAAGCGCGAATTGGTCACCGTGTGAGATGGAGGCGACGGTTCTTCTACGTACGTAACGTAAGCGGTGCCTTACTGCCATCTCGTGAAATTGGCCCCGGGGATAGAGTTGTCGCTCAATCGGTATCAACTCTTGTCGGCTACGAGCGCATTCGATCCTCGGCCTTTATTCAGGACGCTTGGGGGAATTGGTGGCGTCGAACTGCTGACAAACCGGCACAGTGGTCGCGTGCGTCAGCTCGGAGAGTCCCTGTGGTGCTAGCCTCCGAGCAGGCTCTTCCTCGGAGGCTGAGGAAACTGCGAGCCTCGTGGGCGGAGACCGCTCGCCTTGCCGCATTGAAAAAGGTTGAGGAAGACCTGGCGTGGTGGAAGATGCGGCCAGGCAGCATTTGGTACGAAGCGCCCAAGAGCAACGACGACTCGAAGGAATAATCAAAGGCCTTGTGGCCGGCGGTGGGGTGCCTCCCTTGTGCGAGTACAAATAACCGCCGGATAGCAAATCCTGTCCAGCGAGCGACAAAGCCCCATTTCTTCGGTCATCAGGGCGGGGCGATTGCCGTGTAGGTGACGGTTCTCATCACGGGGGCATGCAGGGGTGCATCCCCGTTGGTGCGCCATTCCCGAGTCCTGATTCCGCTCCACTGATTCGCTGATCTACCAAAAGCCCCCTTATATCGGTCGCTGATATGAGGGGGCTTTTGTGTGTTCCAAACACCCCTGATTCATGCCATTCCACGGTAGAATTGACCCGTAAGTAAGCCCGCCGGAAACCACCCGGGCGTGAACGAGATGAGAAGTCTCGGCGCGCTCGGGTCCCCGGCGGGTTTCTTTCGTGCGCCTTGATTCTCCGGTTGGAGACGAAGGAATGATCGAAAGGGTCACAAGCGTAACGCTGACGGCTCAGGTCGCGGGTTACGTGCAGGGGTTCGCGCAAGCGGAATCTGCGAACCGCAACGTGTCGAAGTCCGCTGAGGGCGCGAAGCAGAAGTTTGAGCAGCAGAACCAGGCGATGGAGCAGGTCGGCCGGGGCTGACGGCTTTCAGTGCGGTCGCTGTCGCTGCGGTGGGTATCGCGGTCGCGAAGTACACCGAGTTCGACAAGCAGATGTCGGCGGTGCAGGCGGCGACGCATGAGACCGCCGAGAACATGAACCTGCTCCGTGATGCGGCTATCGACGCGGGTGGCGCTACTGCGTTCTCTGCGACTGAGGCTGGCGAGGCGATCGAGGAACTGGCGAAGGCCGGTGTCGCGACTACTGATGTTCTCAATGGTGGGCTGAAGGGTTCTCTGGATCTTGCTGCTGCCGGCGCTCTGGGCGTCGGGGAGGCTGCTGAGACTGCCGCTACGGCGATG
Organism: Curtobacterium poinsettiae; assembly: GCF_047226435.1. Lineage (NCBI taxonomy): Bacteria > Bacillati > Actinomycetota > Actinomycetes > Micrococcales > Microbacteriaceae > Curtobacterium > Curtobacterium poinsettiae. The sequence goes on from NZ_CP178434.1 coordinate 848,497, forward strand.
ACGCAGTTCGGCCTCAAGGGCGGCGAGGTGCCGCATGTGGCCGACCTGCTCGCGGCTGGTGCGGGCAAGGCGCAGGGGTCTGTCCACGATCTTGGTGAAGCTCTGAACCAGGCTGGCCTGGTCGCGAATCAGACGGGCCTATCGCTCGAGGAAACGACCGGCGGGTTGGCGGCGTTCGCGTCTGCCGGTCTGACTGGTTCCGACGCGGGCACGTCGTTCAAGTCGATGCTGCAGGCGTTGACCCCGAACTCGAAGCAGGCCGCTGATCTGATGGACCAGCTTGGCATCAGCGCGTACGACTCGCAGGGCAACTTCATCGGCCTTGCGCAGTACGCGGGTGTGCTGCAGGACGCGCTGAAGGGCATGTCCGCTGAGCAGCAGAACGCTGCCCTTAAGACGATCTTCGGCGCGGATGCTGTGCGTGCTGCGTCGGTCCTGTTCGAGCAGGGCCAGTCGGGTGTGCAGGGGTGGATCGACAAGGTCAACGACTCCGGGTACGCCGCTGAGACTGCTGCGATCATGCAGGACAACCTGGCTGGCGACCTCGAGAAGCTGGGCGGTGCGTTCGATACCGCTGCGATCAAGTCAGGTGCCGCTGCCGATGGAACACTGCGCCCTCTGGTGCAGCTGGTCACGAGCATGGTGGATGCGTTCTCTGATGCTCCGCCGATCGTCCAGTCCACGGCGCTGACCTTGACAGCGATTGCCGGCGCTGCTGCGCTTGCTGCGGGTGGTTTCCTGCTGGCGATTCCAAAAGTCGCCGAGTTCAAGTTGGCGCTCGACACACTGCAGGGCTCGTCGATCCCGGCCGTTTCGAAAGGTGTCGAGTCCGTCCGTGGGGCCGTCACGCGTTCGGGTGCCGCCATGAAGGCAGTAGCGACGTTCCTGACTGGACCGTGGGGTGTCGCTCTGGCCGCAGCAACGGTCGGCGTGGACCTGCTGAGCAAGTACATCGAGTCGCTGCAGGCCAGCTCGGACGAGCTCACCAACAGCCTCGTCACAGCCAAGGACGCATCGGATGTCTTTGAGACGGCTGCTCAGGGCAAGGGCTTTAAGTACTGGACGGCCGACGTCGCCGGTCAGCTGAAGGATCTGCCGGCCGTGCTCGACAACATCGACGAGCGCAACAAGAACGTTCTGGCTCGGTTCAACTCCGACTACTTCGGAGCCACGGACGCGATCAAGGATGTCGGTGAGCAGCTTGGTGTGCTGGCGGCCACGGACCTCCCCACTGCGCAGCATGCGTTCTCTCTGCTCGCTGCGGAGACTGAGGGTTCCAAGGGTCAGCTCGAGACTCTGCTGAACGCGATGCCTGCGCACAAGAAGGCTCTAACCGAGCAGGCGACCGCTTTGGGCAAGTCGGACACCATGCACAACCTGCTCAAGCTGGCGCAGGAGGACTCCGCGACGGTCGCGAGGGAAACCGGCGATGCGTACCTGGAAGAGCAGGACAAGGTTGAGCCGCTTACCGATCAGCTGAACAAGCTGCTTGAGTCGTTCAACCAGGTCAACGGCGCGAACCAGGACGCGGTGTCGTCGAACGCCGACTACCAGGCTGGCCTTGCCGGTATCTCCGATGAGGTTGAGCGGCAGAAGGAAGCGTACGAAGAGTCACACAAGACTCTCGACGGTTTCAAGCTGTCGCTCGATCAGAGCACAGAGTCGGGTTCCGCGAACGCGTCGATGCTGTCCGATGTGGCCGGTAAGGCGCAGGAGGCCGCTAAGGCGCAGTTCCAGGTGGATTCGTCCACGATGTCCTCGAAGGATGCTGCGGACAAGTACATTGCGACGCTGCGTGATCAGCGTGCGAAGTTCATCGAGTCGGCTACTGCGGCGGGGTTCAACAAGGCTGAGGTGAAGAAGCTCGCCGATCAGGTGTTCGCGTTGCCGTCGTCGAAGGACATCAAGATCCTCGCGGAAACGTCGGACGCGCAGAACAAAATCAACAACCTGATCACGTTGAACAATGGGCGCGTTGTTCGCATTTCGGTGCAGGCCACGAATGACAGCCCGGCGTCGTCGTGGACTGGTGGCATCCCGCAGGCCCACGGAAGCGTGATGGACTTCTACGCAGACGGCGGGCTGAACGAGAACCACGTCGCACAGTTCGCGCCGGCCGGCGCGATGCGTGTGTGGGCCGAACCCGAGACAGGCGGTGAGGCGTACATCCCGCTCGCACCGTCGAAGCGTGCGCGTTCCCTCGCAATCTGGGAGGAAACCGGCCGACGGCTGCAAGCGTTTGCAGATGGCGGCTTCAACGTCCCCGTGATACAGCCCGCCTCGCCTGTGTTCTCGTTCCCAGGGTGGAGTGGCGATTCAAGCCCCAGCTCGGTGTCGTTCAACAACACCTTCGCCGGTTCGATTGGCCCCACCAAGGTGATCGACGAGATGATGTTCGCCTACCGGACGAAGATCCGCGGCGGACGCTGACTCCCTGCACCTGCAGCAGGGAACGCGGGTGGGCCAGGGCGTCTCCAACCTGGCCCACCACGCGAACTACTTGGCAATGTTTGTGCAGCGAGAACCGTACACTTGTGCGGTGCTCGGCAACTACTTCACCAAGGTGTTGAGCTTGCGAAAAAGTGCCTCAGCCGCATTCAAGGTTCGGTCGGAGAGCTTATTTGTGAACGTCCCCTGCTTCCTCAGAAGTGCCGCGGCGGGAGCGTAGTGATTCACTTTTCCGTCGTTGATGCCCCGGTCGGCGAAAACGCGTTCGACCCGCCTAATCAGGCGCTTGTCCTGGGGGAGATCGGCGACCTTCAACGTTGCTCCTGCGAGCGCGCCAGCGTACGCATCATTTACGAGCTGTAGGAAAAATCCCGGATCGAACAGGTCTTCTATGTCGGCTTCGTCTCCACCGGTGGCGTCTCCGATGAATACGACTCCCGCCGCCGCTGTCTTTCCCCGTTGGCGGAGAAGCTCTAAAGCGTTTGCCTTATTAGCCTCTGAGTCGGCTAGTACCACTGCATTCAGATGGTTCGCTCCTAGAAGAGTGACAAACGCTGGGAGCTTCGAAGCGCCACCCGCCGGTGCGATTGCCCATCTATCATCAAGTCCTTCTCGCCCCTTCGACTTCAGAGCGTTGGATAGAACCTCCAAGTAGACGAGATCTGATGGCCCTTCGACTAGGAGTGTGTTAGGGGCGACGAAAAGCGTCTGAGCGAGTTCAATACCAAGTGCGGCGTGAAGAGGAAAGGATGTTTCTTCGTCTGATTGAAGAACTTGATCCGAGACTTGGGTTCCTTCATTATCGACATCAACAACCGTGCGTACGCGCTCTAGCTTCTGTGGATTGATCATGAAAGGCGAGTGCGTCGAGAAAATGACCTGATGCTTCGGGGCTAGCCTGTCATCGATGAATCGCAGCAGGTCGGCTTGTGCCGAGGCGTGAAGATTTATCCCCGGTTCATCAAGGAGGAGAATCAGAGGGTGATCCGACTGCGCTTCGATTTGCGAGAAGTAGGCGAGGAATGAGAAGAACCAGACAAATCCGCGTGAACGCTCATCGAAAGGCACAGTCACACGGTGGCGCTGATTCTCGACACGGATCTGTAGTTCCGGCGGAGTATCCTCGTCCACGACAGCGTCTTCGTCGTAACCGCCGAATATCGTGAGTTTTACGGCCAGATTCTTGTTCTGCGACCAATACTGAAACACTTCGTCCGAGATGCCGTTCGATGCGTTTTCAGTGTCCCGAATGAGGTGTTCCTGGCTCTCGGGCTCGAGGAAATCTTTGAGTTCAATGCCGGCGATGTCAAGGAGAGAAATCACTGCCTGCTCGCCTCTGGAGAGGTCATCGTCCTTCTGGTTCGCAATAAGGTAGGGAATGGAAACCTTCCCTGGCATGCTGTCGTAGTCGCCAAAGTAGACAAAATGAGGCCGACGCTTGTCGAGGACATCGACGATGGCTAGTGTCAGGCTTCCTTGACGCCATGCTTTGACCGTGGCAAGAGCATCAGCCACAGCTCCTGTTGGGTCGTCGACATTCTCGAGTGCTGTGACTGTCTCAGCGATATCCGTTGCTTTGTCGACGGCATCTTGCTCGTCGGGCGGCAGGACGATCGCCTTCGTAAGTTCGTCCGCTGCCTTGCGTTCATTCGTCAAAATGGTCCAGCGAGAGGCGAACTTGTAATGATAACCACTGGTGACAGTGATGGTCTTGCTTGCGAGAACGCCTGAGCCGAACCTGCGCTCAACTTCCTCCACGTCCTGGTCGTCGAGTTCATACTTGAGCTCGGTAGCGGTGATCGGGTCACCGCTTCGGCGCTCCCCTGTCAAGCGACTCGGAAAGTCTAATCCAGGGTCCAGTCGCTCGCCCCGCTCGATTGGGTAGCTCTTGTACAGAGCCTGCAATACGGCGGACTTGCCCGACTCGTTCTTGCCCACGAGGCAGGTAACGTCGGGCTCGATTCGAATCGTGCTGCCGTCCTCGATGCTGCGGTACCGGCGGACGTTGGCGCTGACCAGCTTCAATGCTGTGCTTCCCCTCGGGTCTGTTCGCGTTCCCGATCCGCGGGACTCTTACCGAGTCACGCTCAGCTAGGAACAATGGCTGGATCATACCTAGTTCGCGGGACGACCGGTGTCCAAAGATCGCTGTGACGCCTGCCCATGGGGTTATCGTGGCGGGGGCCACCGTCACCCTCCACCGCACCGCTCCTGCGCCCCTCCCGAACTGGGAGGCGCGGGGCGATGGCAGGGCAGACAAACTCCCCGCATGGGAATCGTCCTCTTCATCCTCGGCATCTTCATCACCTACTGGGTCGTGCAAGCGGCAGTGCTGAGCGCCCTCAACGACCACTACAAGACCCGAGTCCACTTCGAGCTTACGGGCGAGTGGAAGCCGTGCCACTGGAACAACAAGACGGTGCCGAAGCGCGCGAACCAGTAGAAGTCGACCGCAGCCACGCGGGCTCTCTCCACTGTGCAGGGTTTGGGCACCGCACATTGGCTTCACCCCACCCTGGGCTCTCCGGGAGCTCGAGGGGTCTCGACGTTACGGGCCTGGGCGGTCTCGCGGCGCGAACCGCTGGTCGTTACACAGCGGAGGGATGCCAGTAGTCCCCGATCGCCTGCACAAACCACCTGTCGTCGATGTCTGGGCGCTTCACGAGGCTCAGGACAGCGATCGCGTTGGTGACGTCAGCTTCGAGGACCTCGAAGCTCTCGGTCACGTGCGGGAGGATCTTGACATAGGCAATCTCCACTCCGAGCTCCGTCACGAAGCCTGGGTTGCCACCGATGCCCCAGTCATCGTGGACCGCGAGCAGGTCGAAGACGGCCTGGTAGTCACCCCAACTGGGGCGGGACTCTGGGTTAGTGAAGGTCTCAAGAACCAACTCGTTCTGCTCGTCGATGCCGTATGCGAACATCATTGCCACTCCCAGCGGGTCGGTCGGGGGGATGTCCGCGAGGTGCTCGTCCAGCTCATCGTCGGACATGACGCGGTGAGGGAGGTTCTTCCAGTAGTCGTTGTCGGGAGTATTACTCATAACGCCTACTATCGGCATCTTGACTGAAAACTGCAGGGAATTGATTGACGGCATCGCGCCACACCCACGCGCACTCGGCAGCCTGCGAGAACCCCCACTCGACGAGCACGGCGCGCTCTGTGTACGCGATGGCCCGCGCCTCGACCTCGAGAGAGCGATCCGGGAACGTCACCCAGGCGAGGACTGGGTCCGGCTCTGCGAGGTCGTAGACGGGGCCACCGTAGGCCGCCTCGGGGAGGCTAAGCGCGGGACCAAGAGACCACCTGTCTCGGCGTCTGCGTGCCATCACCGCGTCCGCGGGTCGAGTGCACGCCGTGTCACTTTGTCGCGCGAAACCAGCACCTGCTGCAGTCGCCCCTGCCAGGCAGTCTGGACGAGCACTGCGTTATCTGACTCAGCGGCAGCGAAGCACTTGAGGTGCAGCATCCCTACGTTCACGAACTCGATGTCAGCCCAGACGGGTGCGACCGGGTCCAGCGTCCGCAGCTGACCAGCGTCGTTCGCGTCGATTGTGACGGGTTGGTGAAGGGTGACGTCGGGATGCTCCGGGGGAGCCCACCTGTGCTCGGGCATGGTGTGATCATCCGGGGGAGCTCAGACATTGATGTCGCGTTCAGCGGCCTGGAACAGCGCGTCCGGCGTCTGTGTCGGACGCCTGCATTAAGCTCCGAACCCATGGAAATTGGACTCAGCATCGCGGCGCTCGTCGTCGCAGTCGTGTCGGCCCTGGTGGCGATTTGGCAAGGAGTGATGGCGCGGGACCAGCTGAAGTCGGCAAAGGACACCGAGGGCCGTACTGAGCGGGCGCTTGAAGAGATCCGCACGCTGTCTCGGCAGTCAGACCAGACGCTGACCGATTTGAAGCGCGACATCAACGATCGGATCACCAAGATCCTTGACCAACGGATCGCGAACGACCAGCAAGGCCAGGAGATGGGCGCGCGGTTCATGGAAGAGATGTTCAAGGGGCTCGGCCAACAGCCACCGAAGGAGTGAGACTCCCGACCGAAGCGCTTGCGGCAGCCCGCCGTCACCCACGTTGGGGCATGCGGTGTAACTGACTAGTCCTCTATGTTCTGCTTGTGACCGACAAGCTTCCGCCTAACCCACCCCTGACACCCGGCAAGGCGGACCCCACATTCAAGTTTTTCATGTGGGTGTGCTGCGGCTTTCCCGTCTTCGGCGGGGTCGCGATCGTGCTGATTCTGGTAATTTCCGCGGCCTTCAATGGTGGTTCGTCATCGAGCGACCACAGCGTCGAGGCGCAGATCGCTTGCGAAAACAGGATAAAGGACGCATTGAAGTCGCCGTCAACCGCTGACTTCAACGACGAAGTTTCGGGCTCGGGTCCGTACACGGTGACGGGGACTGTTGACTCCGAAAACAGCTTTGGGGCCATGCTCCGCTCTGATTTCCGGTGCACAGTGAAGGTCTCGGGGGACCGCACCCTCACGACGATCGAGTACCTGCGGTAGAGCTAAGCTGCTCAACGCGGGACGATGGGTCCATGGCGTCGTCGGATGGGCCTCAGCCCGGCCAGAGGTGGGCCTACAGAACCGCTGTCAGTTCAGCGCGTTTTCACGAGGCTGCCGTGTTGACCGTTGGTGAGAAGCGCCCGGTTCGGGTCCGTATCGAGCTCATCGCGGACGAGTGGCAGGGCGAGCGCCGCTGGGTTTCGCCTGCTCGACTCGAAGTGCGGTGGGAGGACCGGCACGCTTACATCGAACTTGATCAGAAGCGGCGAGCTGTAGCCGCGTTCGATCCATCGGTGGAGCAATGGCGGACCGCGGAACTCGTGCTGTGGAAGTCGGTCCCGTTCGAGCTCGCGGAGTTCAACCGGGACAGTGCCGGATCGATCACTGTCCACGATGTCCCCGCCCTGGCGCAGTACCTGCGCGTGGACCAACAGGACCTCGAGACGCCGCCCTCGTACTACGACGGACCCGATCTTCATGCACCCTGGCCCACCACGGAACTGATCGGTCGCACTGCCGCCGCGCTATACCCAACCGACATCATCAACTACATCGAAGACCAGGAGCGCACGGCTCAGGAGCATGCGCTCAATGGTGATCACTTCACCAGCATCGTCGATGGGCAGGACTACTACATCGCTCCAGACGAAGCACGCAGGCGCTTCATTGAGCGAACACTGCCCGAGCTTGACCGCCTCCGCGACTGGATCGGCGTCGAGCGGTCTGCCGAGATTGAAGGGCAGCGCCTACTGCTCGATCGCTTGGGCCGAGTCACCGTGATCGCAGAGCAAGCGCTGGACGATCTGGAGCCGAGACACAAGACGCTGGCCCTCAAGCTGCGGAAGGAGCTCGCAGCAGCGCTCGAGGGCGTCAACGTACTACCGCCGAGCAGCTGAAGTCGGCGTCGTGCCGCACTGGTGCCGCAAACGCCCCTGAAATGGCGTGCGCTCACGTGAAGCTGGAGGGTCCCAAATCCCCGTCGTTCTGGGGATCTCTGCACTAGCGTGAACTCAGGTGAACAGGGGCACCCGTTCCGCTTCAACAACTGACCTCGCCGTCTCGGCGCTGTGGTCGGCTGTTCGCCTTCGTGCGCATGATTCGATGGGTGCGGACCGAGCGTCGTGATGGGAGTTCGTCGGTGTGTACGAGCACGTGAACGTGATGTCCCCTTCTCGACGCCACTCCCCGTAGACAAGTTCGAGACTGGCAGCCCAGGCGTCGGAGTCTGCTCCTCCGTCGATACGCGTGCATCGTGAAAGGTCGCCCTTCTGCTCTACGCTAGCCGGCGAGTCATTCCGCGAAATTTCATCTGGTGCAGCATGGCAGACCGCATCAACCCCCTCATATTTTGACGTTGAAGACACGCTTGGAGTCTTAGACCCCGCACGCGCAGGTAGCTACCCGCCTACAAGTGTCCAGCGGCTCTCCGGGTCCTATGTTCGCAGGAGCGGGTCTGGGAGCGACGCAACAAAGCTTCGACGATGCCTTGGTCATTCCTGCTACGAAAATCTGCGCACCGAGCACAGCTCGCCGGGGCGGAGATCCTTTCCCATACAGGGACCTGGGAATGGCAAGGGCGACCTCGTGCCCGATGCGCTTCGCGCGACCTGACTTCCGATCTACTTTGGAGGAAATCGAGAGAATCTTGTCCTAAGCGGGTGCTGAACCCAGGCGCTAATCAGTTCCGCGGCTTGGCTTGCGACGACCTCGATAGATGGAGCGGGTTGCTCAAACCGCACCTTTTGCTCCATAGCGTCAATCAACATGACGAGCGTCTTCGTTGACCTCCAGGCTGTCTTGATCTCAGCTCGAAGCATTTGTGAGTCGATGAGTAGGCGTGCGTCGGTGGCCACGTCGTGGCGGGTTGCCTGTAATCGTCCCTCCAGCGCATCTATTAGCGATGTCAAGAAACGGTCAGCAACAAGTGCGCGTCGGGCCAGCGCCCGAGTTCCGCGTTCTCGTAGCGTTGAGAATACTGCAGTAGCGACTGAACCAAGAACGCCGCCAAGGATCAGCCTTGCGACTCCGTCCTTCGGTAGCCAATCTGTGTGTATAAGCACACTCAGTACGTCGTGAATCACGTGCGCCATCCTACTTGGGGCTTGTCTCCGTCGAAGCGCTCATACTCGTCGAGAAGTGACTCAAGTGCGAACGCGTTACTGATGGCCCGCCAAATCATCTGATTACTGACGCTAGTAAATAACGTGCTCGATGGGAACCGGATCCACCGCTCGATTATGTGTTCGTTCGTACTCCAGGTTTTTGCGGAAATTTCGCCCGGTGAGGCGCGCAACAGGAAGTGTTGCATGACCGTGGCAATCTGAGCCAAGCTGATCACGCGGACATGACGGTTCTTGTAAACGGAGCCAAGCGCGGTCCTGTCCTTATCGTCGCTCCTGATCGTATAAATTGTAGAACCGCCAGCGTTCACCAGTAAAAGGTGGCTTTCAGATTTCAGGTTGAGCTGCTCATTTTCCTTAATCAATGCCGCTTCGAGGCGAGGGTCGGGTAGATGGTCAGGGCGGTGGGTAATGTGCTGGGCAATGATGGATCGCCGATTCTGCGCAATATAGCGAGCGAAGGTGGTTTCCAGCAGCGCTGAGTCGGCAATTGAAGAGTCGGAGTCAGCCCTCTCGCCGACTGCTGCCTGGACATGGATGCGCCGCTTCGTGCCCGATTCGAGTTGGTCAGGTTTGCACCCAGCTGCTGATGCTGCGATTGCACGAAGAAGATCCGAGTCTCCCAGTGCTACGAGGCGGCGTTGCACTTCCGAGTGCACAACGACGAGATCGTCCAGGGCCTTCAGAGTGATCCGGAGCCGGTAGGTCACGGCAGGTACAAAAAGGTGAGGGCCGAACTGATCGATGCGCGGCACCGCTTTCGCCTCGAATCGGCCCCACGGTTCACCTAAGTCGACCTTGACGCGGTATGGCGGCTTGTTGCCATCTCCTAATCGCTCGCTCTGAGACAGAAGCGCATGCTTAAACTGATTGCCTGGCACGAAACGTCGAGGGATTACGTGATGTTTGGGCTGAAGGCTAAGTTCACTCGAAAGAGATCGATAGTCGATCGTCTTGGCGAACCGCCCTGAGGTGTCGCGACGGCGACTGATGTCTGCGAGGAAAAATGATTCCTGCACGGTGACGTCGAAGTCCACCTCGACTGCAGAAGGGGACGCGCCGGGGAGTTGAGCCCCGTCAGCTGGGCCTTGGAAGGCCCGGCGCCTGTCACCCACAGGGCGCGCCACGTCTCTGCATAGAGCTACCCTATCTCTCAGCAGAGGACTTGGGTGGGACTGCTGCAGGTTAGAAGGACTTTTTGGTTCAGGCCGCGAGTGCGACCTCTGAGTTGATGATCGTCTCGTACTCGGTCCGGGCCAACTTCGCCAGTCCGCGTTGACGACGTCTTCCGTCGTACGCGCCCTCGATCAAGGTGATGATCGCGAGGCGGAGATCGTCTCGCGTGACTCAACAGTGCCGATTGGAGTCGTTCTTTTGCAGCACGGTCGAGGTTCTTTCCCTCGGCGCGTTGCCCGCGGATGCACGGACTCGTCCGATCGATCCGAGAAGCCCAGCACCGTGGAACGCCCGCACGAACTTCTTCGACCGGAACCGAATAGCCCGACCAGTATCCTCAACCGTTCCGGCGAGGTTCCGGCGCTTCACCGCCAGCCTCGGGGACCCGACTGCGAGCGAGGGCCTCTTCCGATCTCCGATCGACTTGGCAATGATCCGGCGAGAGCACGCGTCCTTGACCGCACAGGGTTAGTGCTTGCCCACGCCTGTCGGATGCTCCGTGATGTCCGTAAACCATAGCTGATTCGGGTCCGACGCCGTGATCGCACGCCGAACCCTGTCGTCGCACCCGCGGCCGGGCCTTGACATCGAACCCGCGCTTCTTCGCATGCAGCGATCACAGGCAATGGTGCGAGCGTAAGCGCCATGCCGGCGCGCGGACACCCGAGTTCGGCAGCATGGAGATCGTCGGCGATGAACCGGTATCCGTATTTCGCATAGCTGCGCTCCCGGTCGACGGCGGCGTTGGTGAGGTGCGCATGCGTGCTGACGCGATTGGTCACCGGACTGGCACGCCGCCGAAGGCCAGCTTCGAGCAGCGCAGTACCGGCAGACCACCGCGACGGGGAACCATCATCGGCAAGTTCGACCACCAGCGGGTGCACCATTTTGGGGGTCGCGACTTAGTGGAGAACGCCGCTGCTCGCCGGAGGGTCTTGTTCTCCTGCTCGAGGAGCCGGATCCGTTTCTGCGCGTTCCGCAGCTCCGCCTGCTCAACTGCTTTCGCCGAGCGCGGGGCGCATCACTGATGCCGTTGCAACCTCGCCGCTTGCCCTCGTAGCCCCAAGCGAGTCCGCAAAAGTACGACATCGGGCGTATTTGGATGACGCCTTCCCACGTCTAGAGCCCTGCGTGACCGGGATGCACAACTCGGCGCAGAACATCACAGCAGCCTGACGCGAATTCCGCTGATCTGCCGGCGTGGTTCGCTGTGCGCCAGGATGAGCGCATGACCAATGCACAGGCAGGGTGGTACGACGACGGCTCCGGCACCATGCGGTGGTGGGACGGGTCCGCGTGGACGGAGCAGGTGCAGCAGCAGGCGCCCGCGGAGTCGGGCGTCGGTGGAGTGGTCGGCCGGATCCAGGCCGAAGCCGCTTCGGGTGGTCAGCCGCGTCCGGCACAGAACGGCATGAGCTACGTCGTGCTGCAGGTGGTGCTCAAGGAGAAGTTCTTCGGGACGGGTTCGGGCAACCTCACCGAGCTCGAGAAGGCGATCAACGCGCAGGCTGCGCTCGGGTACCGGCTGCACACGATCACGACGGCTTCCTCGGGGAGCACGGGTTTCGGCGGCGGGGACCGGGTGCAAGCCACGATGGTCTTCGAGCGCCCGAACTGAGGCGAGCGGTCCGAATCCTCGGGACGCCCGGAGGGGTCTGTCGATGAGCGCCAGGATCACCGCGGGGATGCGATGCTCGATTGCGTCCCAGACGATCTCCTTCGGCGCCTTCCGGTAGTCGTGCGACAGGATGTTGCGGGTCTTTCGGACGGCCGCGAGTGACAGGTCCGACGGAAGTCGTGCCTCCCGGTCCTCGGGGATGCGACCGAGCAGGTCGTCGAAGTGGATGATGACCGCTTCGGCTGCTCGGTAGGTGAGGCTGCGGGCCGCGTTGAACTCGCTCCGCCCGTGCTCGACGATCACGGAGCACTCGCTCGACGATCATGGAGCACTCGGCGAGCAGGTCGAGGAAGCTGGCCTGCAGCGACGGCCATCGCTCTTCGAGGGCAGCAGGGTCACGGTCATTGCGGGGCCGAGGCGTGAACCGGGGAGCCGGCGTCACAGTGGCACTGCTTCGTCGAGGACGTGGACGAAGTGCTCGTCGTCCTCGAGGTCGTCGGTGAGGACGTCGACTTCGAAACCGGTGATGCGCTCGACCTCGTGCGCGAACCCACCGAGATCGAACAGCGATGCCGCGGGGGTCAGGTGGACCAGCAGGTCGATGTCACTGTGTTCGGTGTCCTGCCCGCGCACCGCGGAGCCGAAGACGCGGACGTCCTCGAGGTTGAAACGCTTCGCCTCGTCGAGGATCGCGTCGGCGTAGACGGCGAGCGGGATGCTCGGGCGGGTGTGCGCCGCTTCGAGGATCCGCCGGAGCGAGTCCTCGCGTGGCCGCTTCCGTCCGCTCTCGTACGCCGAGATGGTGGGCTGCTGCATGCCGGCGGCGGCAGCGAGACCGGTCTGCGAGAGGCGGAGGTCTTCGAGGGCAGCGCGGATCAACTGCGCAGCCCGTTCGATCCGCATGGCGACCTCCCCTACAGCTCTCGGCTCTAGACGAGCACCGGGAACGACGAAGCGCCGCCGAGCGAACTCGGCGGCGCTTCGTGGTGGTGCTGGTGGGACCTAGGCCGCGAGGGCCATCTCGCCTGCCTGCACGGACTGTGCCTGCAGCAGGGTGCGGCTGGCCTCGCCCGCCCAGGAGCGGCCGGGGACGGTCCAGCCGGCCTCGCCGACGGCGTCGAGCCGGGTACCCCGGGTGACGAAGGTCCCCAGGTCATCGGCTGCGATGCGGACAAGGTACTCGCGCTGCGAGCGGTCGTCGCGCACCGGGAACTCGGCGATGCGGTCGGGGGTGATCGTCGGGGCCGCGAGTGCGGTCCCGAACACGGTGATTCGTTCGTTGCTGGTCATGGTGCTGTACTTCCTGGTCATTCGGCGCCAGGGCGACTCGGTGTCGGCGGACGTCTCAGTCCAGCGCGACGCATCGAGTGCGGGGCGCGCACGTCGAGTTTCAACGTGCAGCTCGTCCGTTCGGATCGAGCGGTGTCTCGAGTGGAATGCGACTCGGGTGAGTCGGTGTCGAGAGGGCGGTGTGCGCGAGTCAGATGGGTTCGCTGCAGTGCACCAACCAGAGACTATACGCCCACCCTGCCGATAAGTCCAGCGAGCGACCGGACCGAGCGTCAGGACGCCAGGAACGTGGCCCAGCGGTCTCCGCCGGCGGCCACGTTGCCCGAGCCGTCCAGTCGGGCCGCGGCCGAGGATGGCTTGCGCGAGGCCTGCTCGTGGATCAGCCCGTCGAACGTCGCCGAGAAGTCCAGACGGGGCAGCGCGCCCGTGACGTCCCGCAGGTCGTTCGACGACCACCTGTCGAAGCCCACGCCGGAGACGTCGAGCGAGGTCGCGACCTCGAGCAGGTGCCCCTCGGCGTCGAGCTCCGGGTCGACGGACCGCCACATGTGCCGCTCGATGATCTCCCCGACCCGACGGGCTCGCACGGCGTCCCACCCGGCACCGAGCGCGAAGACCGAGCCGACCGCGCCGCCGGCGTCCTCGAAGGGCACCCGGTGGGCGTCGAACGACGGGGTCACGCCGAGGTCGTGGAGCATCGTCGCGACGAAGAGCAGCTCGGGGTCCGGTTCGAGCTCGACCGTGGGGGCGAGCAGGACAGCCCATGCCCACGACCGCAGGCAGTGGTTGACGAGAGCCGGTTCGGACCATGCCCGCACGACGTCCAGTGCGCGCGCAGCGACGGGGGAGGGCGGGGTGAGCAGGGCTTCGACGTCGACCGGCATGGCACGACAGTAGCGGCAGGAGCATGCCCCGCCAGCCCGGGTTCGCATGCCCTGGATCGGCACGCGTGCCCCGGATCGCAACGACGTGCGCATGAGTGCGGGGGGCGTGACGCGACCACGGGACGGACGGGAGGCCCGTGGCGACACCGCCACGGGCCTCCCGTCCGTCTGCTCCGTCAGTTCAGGGTCGGGGTGTCCTCCGGCACGACGCCGTCGGCGTACAGGTCGGTCGCCAGGTCGCGGAGCGCGCGCAGCGCGACCCGCTGCGTGAGCGGGCCGTAGGAGATGCGGGCGACGCCGAGCGCCTCGTACTCGGCGGCGGGCAGGGCGCCGGGCAAGCCGATCACCGAGAGCTTGCCGCGACCGAGACCGGCGACGAGCCGCTCGACCACGGAACGATCGATCGCGCCGGGCACGAAGACCAGCGCGGCGCCGTTGTCCAGGAACGCCCTGCCTCGGGCGATCGCGTCCTCGATGCTCTCGTCGATCGGGCGCTCGCCGCCGCGGGCGATCGCGTCGGTGCGGGCGTTCAGCTGGAAGTCGACGCCCTCGGCCTGCGCCGCTGCGGTGATCGCGGCGACGCGGGCGACCGCCTCGTCGAAGGGACGCAGCCGGTCCTCGACGTTGGCGCCCACGATGCCCGAGCCGATGGCCCGGCGGATGGTCTCGGCGGGGTCCTGGTACCCGTCGTCCAGGTCGGCGGTGACCGGCAGGTCTGTCGCGGCGGACACGATCGCGGCACCCGACAGGGCGAGGTCGAGGGGCATGCCGCCGTCCTCGTACCCGTACGACGCGGCGATCGAGTGCCCGGCGGTGGCGATCGCCTTCGTGCCGGGCAGGTCGCTGACGACCTTCGCGGTGATCGCGTCCCACACGTTCACGACGCGCAGGATCTCGGGGGCTTCGTGCAGCTGCTTGAGGGTGACGGCCTTGTCGGCGGTGCTCGTGCTCATGTCGCCGAGCGTAGGCCGACGGGGCGGCCCCCGGCCGTGACCCCACCCGAAGACGACGTGGGATGACGTCGGGAGTCGCGCCGGACCGCCGGGCAGGGGCATGCTGGGACGCATGGCGAGCGACGAGCAGGACCCGGTCGGCACGCTCCGCGGGGTCCGGACGAGCATCAAGTGGACGCGGTACGCGCCCGACGTGCTGCCCCTGTTCGTCGCCGAGATGGACCACGACGTCGCCCCGGCGATCCGGCAGGCGCTGATCGAACGGGTCTCGCAGTCCGACCTCGGGTACCTCGACGGCCCCGGGCCGCTCGCACCGGCCTTCGCGCAGTTCGCGCTGGACCGCTGGGGCTGGCAGATCGACCCGTCGCGGATCCACCTGGCCACCGACGTCAGCGTCGGGATCGTCGAGTCGCTCCGGCTCGCGCTGCCTGACGGCGGCCGCGTCGCGATCACCCCGCCGGTCTACCCGCCGTTCTTCGAGCTCGTCGAAGAAGCTCGATGTCAGGTCGAGGAGGTCCCACTGCTCGAGCAGTGGGGGCAGTACCGGCTCGACCTCGAGGGCCTCGAGCGGGCGTTCGCCAGCGGGGTCGGCGTCTTCCTGCTCTGCAACCCGCACAACCCCGTCGGGCTCGTGCACGACCGGGCCGACCTCGTCGCGATCGCCGAACTGGCCGCGAAGTACGACGTCCTCGTCATCAGCGACGAGATCCACGCACCCCTGACCCACCCCGGCGTGCAGTTCACCCCGTTCGCCGCCGTCGCCGAGCCCGTCGGAGCCCGGAGCGTGTGCGTGACCTCGGCGAGCAAGGGCTGGAACCTCGCCGGCGTGAAGTGTTCGGTCATCGTCGCCGGCGATCCCCGGACCGCCGCGCTCCTCGACACCCTGTGGGAAGAGGTCGCCTGCCGCACGAGCATCCTCGGGCTGCACGCGAACCTGGCGGCGTTCACCCTGGCGACGGACTGGCTCGACGACGTCGTGGCGCGCATCGTGGCGAACGACCGACTGCTCGCCAAGCTCCTCGCCGAACACCTGCCCGGTGTGGTCTACACGCGGCCGCGCGCCGGGTACCTGGCGTGGCTCGACTTCCGGGGCATCGGCCTCGGCGACGACCCCGCGGTGCCGCTGCGCGAGAACGCGTACGTCGCGCTGAACTCCGGGCTGGGGTTCGGGTCCGAAGGGCGGGGGTTCGTCCGGCTCAACCTGGCCTGTTCTCCGGAGACCCTGCGCGAGGCCGTGTTCCGGATCGCGTCGGCGTACCCGTCGAGCGCACAGGAGGGGCTGGTCTGGCACGTCGCGTGAGCGGTGGAACGGCGTCGTTGCCGGCTACACAGCACCGAGGGAACACAAGACGTCGGGTCGGCGCCACGCACTCGATGTCTTCTGCTCACTCGAGCCCGCCGGGGTCAGGCCACGTACTGGTTGCGGCCGACGACGCGGATGCGCAGGTCGTCGTCGCGGTCCATCGCGAGGAGTTCGCGGGCGACGAACCCGACGGACGGCCACCGGGAGACCTCGGTCACCATGAAGCCGTCGATGAACACCTGCCACGCGCCGGCCTCGCGGACCGCCTGCACCTCGTACATCGCCATGCCGTGAGCGTACCGGGACGGGGCCGCCGTCGGCGCAGGTCGAACGTCAGCGCAGGTCGAGCGTCATGTGCACGTCGGCCCGCACGTACGGGCTCGGGGCGATCTCATCCTCGTGCAGGTGCCGGAAGCCGAACGCCTCGTACAGGTGCACGGCGCTGGTGAGCTGCGCGTTGCTCTCCAGGTCGATGCGGTGTGCTCCGAGCTCGCGGGCCCGGTCGAGTGCCGCGGTGATGAGCTTCCGCCCGGTGCCGTGCCCCTGGTGGTCGGGGGAGACGGCCATCTTCACGAGTTCGAACACGCCGGGGGTGGTGGGCACGACCCCGATGCACCCGACGACCTGGTCGTCGAGCCGGGCGACCAGGACGGCACCGCCCTGCTCGACGACGCGGCCGACGGGGTCGGAGAGGAACACACGGTCCTCGTCCTCGAGGGTGAAGTACCGGGTGATCCAGGCCTCGTTGAGCGTGCGGAACGCCTCGGCGTCGGCGGGGGTGGCGAGGTCGGCGATGGTGACGGTCGAGGTCGCTTCGGGCATGCCTCCATCCTCGATCGACGATGCAGTCGCGTCCAATACTCGTTCGCGCTGATCGATACGCTGTGTGCATGGATCGAGAACCCGACGTCGACCTCCGTCACCTGCGGGCCTTCCTGGCCGTCGCCGACGAGTTGCACTTCGGCCGAGCGGCCGAACAGCTGCGGATGGCCCAGCCCGCACTGTCCCAGCAGATCCGGCGGACCGAGCGCGCGCTCGGGGTCGACCTGTTCGTCCGGACCAGCCGCAGCGTCGCCCTGACCGCCGCCGGCCGGGTGCTGCAGGGCCGTGCGCGGTCGTTGCTCGGGCAGGTACGGCGCGACCTCGACGAGACGGTCCGGGTCGGTCGGGGCGAGGTCGGACGGCTCGACGTCGGGTTCGTGGTCTCCGCGCTGCCCCTCGGGCCGATCGAACGGGTGCAGGCGTTCCGGGAGCGCTACCCCCTGGTCCGGGTGGAACTGACCGAGGGGTACTCGTCGACGCTGCTGGCGCGGATCGTCCGCGGCGAGCTCGACCTCGCCGTCGTCCGCGATGCCGACCCGGACCCCGCCGTACGCCTGCTGCCGTTCCGGTCCGAGGCGTTCGTCGCCGCCGTCCCGCGCGGGCACCGACTGGCAAGCCGCGAGCGCATCCGCGGCACCGAGCTGGTCGACGAACCGTTCGTGTTCTTCCCGGCGGTCGCCGGAGCACTGGCGACCGAGCGCAACCTGGCACCGGTCACCGCCGGTGGGCGCCGACCCGTCGTCGTGCAGGAGGCCACCACCTGGGCGACCGTGCTGTACCTGGTCGGGGTGGGCCTCGGCGTGACGGTGGTGCCGGAGAGCGCCGCGCTCGCCGCACCCGACACGGTGACGCTCCTGCCGCTCGAGGGCAGCGACCACCGCAGCGAGCTCGCGTGGGCGATGCGCGCTGACGACGACCGCGAGATCCTGCGCAACTTCGTCGCCGCGGACTGACCGAGCGGCCTCGGTGCACGGACGTGAGCCGGTCGGGCGTCCTCGTTCAGCCGAGCGACAGGACGGGCGCCCGGTGATCACCGAGCTCGTCGATGCGCCACGGCCGGGCCCCGCGCAGCGTCAGGCCGAGCTGCACGAGCACGAACCCGACGTGCGGTTCGACATCGGGGTCCCACGGGCCCTCGACCCCCAGGCCGAACGCGCCGAGTTCATCGTCGGCTTCGTCCCGCAGGGTGAGTCGCCACCGTCCGTCGCCGAGTTCCTCGACCACGGCCCAGCGGGCGGTGCCGAACCGGCTCACGCCGTCTTCATGATGTCCGCGGTGAAGTTCTGCACGCGCTGGAGCAGGGACGCACCCCGCATCGCGATGGTCGCCGGCGGGTTCAGGTGCGGCGGTGCGGTGCGGATGAGCATCGGGCAGCCGAGGTCTTCGCAGATGTACGTGCCGATGGTGTTGCCGTTGCGGCCGGACTCGCCAGCACGTGCGGCGGAGAACAGCCGGACCTGGGTCGCGGGCTGCGGGGAGTGGCAGAACGAGCACATCGCGGCGATGCCGGGGCGCAGCGACCCACCGGCGGACCGGACGACGATGCCCACGGGGCGCTCGTCGATCCAGGACACGATGTACCCGCGGCGGGCGGCCTGTGGGTCGCGCCACCCCAGGAACTCGCGCTCGTCCCAGAGGGTCTCGTGCAGGCCGGGGATGGGCAGCTGTGCGAGTTCGTCGGCTGTGGCGTTCACGAACGACGATCGGATGTCGGCTTCGGTCAGTGGCTTCACGGTGCTGACACCCTATTCCTCGCCTCCGACAGGGGCGCTACGACAGCCTGGAGGCTCGGATCGCGCCGAGCGCGCTGCTCCCGTCCGCCACCAGCACCGCCCGGCGCAGGGCGTCGCGTCCGACGCGACGGGCCGCCGCGTCGTCCGCGGCGAACTCCACGAGCACGCGCGTCGACCGCGCCATGGCGCGCGCACCGGGCACCCACGGGACCGCACGCTCGATCGATTCCGCGACCGCGACCGCAGCCGCGTGGTGCTGGGTCAGGTGGGCGCGTTCGTGGGCGACCACGGCCTCCAGTTCGTCGGTGCGCAACCGGTCTGCCAGGCCGGTGCTGACCAGGACCCCACCGCTCCGACCCGGCACGGCGCACGCCAGTGCGTGGTCCGCCTCGACGACGGCGACGGGGGTGCCGTCGATCTCGCGGTGCGGGGCGACCCCGGAACGCATCGCCTGCCGGACGGCCTCGTGTTCGGGGCCGGGGCGGACCCGGACCGCGACGACGAACGCGACGACCGCGAGCACCGCGACGCCCACGTTGAAGCCGTGCGTGGGGGAGCCGTCCCCGCCGAAGAGCTCGGTGACCGGACGGTCGGCGAGCACGACAAGGGCAATGCCGGCCACGAAGCCGACGACGCCGAGCAGGACCGCGATGGACCAGCAGACCAGCGCGGTGCGGGGCAGGTCGATCGTCCAGGCGGAACGGGTCAGGACCCGGGGCGCGAACACCACCACCGCGAGTGCGAGGACGATGAGCGCGATGCCGGCGACGACCACGGTGTGCGGCCGGTCAGGAGCGGGCGCGGGCGTCGAGGGCGCGGCGCAGGGCCTCGAGGTCGTCCGAGGCGAGCGACCCGGTGAACTGCAGCAGTGCGGCCTCGCGGTCGGTCGAGGCGGCCAGCGCACTCGACATCAGTGAGGCGGTCTGCTCGTCGCGACTGTGCACGGCGCGGAAGGTCAGGGGAGCGTCGTCGTGCTGCTCCCGTTCCACCTGGCCCTTGCGGCCGAGTCGGTCGAGCACGGTGAGCACGGTCGTCAGCGCGGGGCGGGGCTCGGGGAACGCGTCGAGGACCTGGCGTGCGGTGAGCCCGGCGTCGGCGGAGCGGAGCGCGTCGAGCACCGCCTGCTCCAGCTGCCCGCGGGGGCGCGATCGTTGTCCGGCCATCCCCGCATTCTACGAGATGTCGAAGGTTCGCTCGCGACACACGCCCGAAACGCGGCCTCGGTATGCTCGACGCGGACAACTGAACACACCGGCCGTTCATCCGTCGCGGGAGACGCCGTGCAGTACCTCTGGGTACATCGTGCCCTCGGGCGCGCGCACGGCACCGAAGGAGCAATCCCCCCGTCAATCTCTCAGGTCCCACACCGCAGCGGACAGGCCACTCTGAAAAGCAGACGCTCGGTCGTCTCGCCCACGGTGAAAGCCGCCGGACCTCACGGGCCGCGGTGAAACTCTCAGGCCCATGACAGAGGGGGAGTTCCACCCGGCGATCGTCGCCGGGCCCTGCCGATGCCAGGAGAACTCCGCCATGAGTCCGTCCCCACAGCCCACTCCGGGGCAGCGTTCGTCGCCGCTCGAAGCCGTGCACGAGGCCGCCGGTGCGACCTTCACCGACTTCGCCGGGTACCGCATGCCCGTGCGCTACTCGTCGGACCTCGCCGAGCACCACGCCGTGCGCCAGGCCGCCGGGGTCTTCGACCTGTCCCACATGGCCGAGATCGGGGTGACCGGCACCGACGCCGTCGCCTTCCTCGACCACGCGCTCGCCGGGTCCTTCGGGAAGATGCCGGTCGGTCGCGCCAAGTACTCGCTGCTGCTCGCCGAGAACGGCGGGATCCTCGACGACCTGGTCGTGTACCGGACCGACGACGACGTCTTCCTCGTCGTCGCGAACGCCTCCAACCGTGACGTCGCCGTCGCCGCGCTGACCGCCCGGGCCGACGGCTTCGACGTCGAGGTCTCCGACGACTCCGACACCACGGCCCTCGTCGCCATCCAGGGCCCCGCGGCGGCCGGCACGCTCGACGCCCTCGTCGTCGCCGACCGCCTGCAGCCCGAGACCCCGCTCGACGAGCTCGGCTACTACCGGGTGCTGCACGCGCTGTTCGACGGCGCCGACGTGCTCGTCGCGCGCACCGGCTACACCGGCGAGGACGGCTTCGAGGTCTACACCGACCCGGACACCGCCCCGGTGCTCTGGGACACGCTGCTCGAGGCCGGTGCCGACCGCGGGGTCGTCCCCGCCGGGCTCGCCGCACGCGACACCCTGCGGCTCGAGGCGGGCATGCCCCTGTACGGGCACGAGCTCGGCACCGACGTCCGTCCGGCCCAGGCAGGCCTGGGCCGCGTCGTCGCGAAGGACGGCGAGTTCGTCGGTGCTGCCGGCGTCACCCCGTCCGCGGACGCCCGCGTGCTCGTCGGCCTGGTGACCGAGGGCCGTCGTGCTCCCCGGGCCGGCTACGACGTCGTGCTCGACGGTGCGGTCGTCGGCACGGTGACCTCGGGCGCGCTCTCGCCGACGCTCGGTCACCCCGTCGCGATGGCCTTCGTCGACCCGGCTGCGCTCGCCGCCGCGTCGGACGGGGCACAGGTCCTCCACATCGACGTCCGGGGGACTGCCGTCCCCAGCACGGTCTCCGCGTTCCCCTTCTACCGCCGCGCCTCGAAAGGCTGACCCCATGACCGACCAGACCGCACTCCAGTACACGGCCGACCACGAGTGGCTGCTCGTCGAGGGCGACACCGTCACCGTCGGCATCACCGACCACGCCGCCGAGCAGCTCGGTGACGTCGTCTACGTCGAACTTCCCGCTGTCGGCACCGCCACCACCGCCGGCGACCAGATCGGCGAGATCGAGTCGACCAAGAGCGTCGGCGAGCTCTTCGCCCCGATCGAGGGCGAGGTCCTCGAGGTCAACGACGCCGTCGTCGACACCCCAGACACCGTCAACCAGGACCCCTTCGGTGCCGGCTGGCTCGTGAAGATCAAGGTCGACGGCACCTCGTTCCCCGAGGACCTGATGGACCACGACGCCTACCGGGCCTCCATCGCATGACCGCGTTCGAGAACCTCCAGACGTCCTTCGCCGACCGCCACATCGGCACCACCCCGGCCGACCAGCAGGAGATGCTCGACGTCGTCGGGCAGCCGTCGCTCGACGCCCTGGTCCGTGCCGCGATCCCGGAGTCCATCCACGTCGGGCCCGTCGCCGACTCGGTGATCCCGGCCGCAGTCGGCGAGACCGAGGCGCTCGCCGAACTCCGCGCGAAGGCCGGTCGCAACACCGTCCGACGCGCCATGATCGGTCTCGGCTACCACGGCACCCACACGCCCGCGGTGATCCAGCGGAACGTGCTCGAGAACCCGAGCTGGTACACGGCGTACACGCCCTACCAGCCCGAGATCTCGCAGGGCCGCCTCGAAGCGCTCATCAACTTCCAGACCATGGTGTCCGACCTGACCGGCATGGCCACCGCCGGCGCCTCGATGCTCGACGAGGGCACCGCCGTGGTCGAGGGCATGCTGCTCGCCCGCCGCGCCTCGAAGGTCAAGGGCGACGCGTTCCTCGTCGACGCCGACCTGCTGCCGCAGACCCGTGCGTTGCTCGACCACCGTGCCGATGCCGTGGGCATCACGCTGCGCGCGTTCGACGCCGTCGACGGCCCGAGCGACGAGCAGCTCGACGGGGCGTTCGGCGTCATCCTGCAGTACCCGGGCGCCTCGGGCCGCATCGTCGACCCGTCGTCCGTCATCGAGCGCGTCCACGCCGGTGGTGGCATCGCCGTCGTCGCCGCCGACCTGCTCGCGATGACCCTGCTCGCCAGCCCCGGCGACCTGAGGGCCGACGTCGCCGTCGGGACCAGCCAGCGTTTCGGTGTCCCGCTCGGCTTCGGCGGCCCGCACGCCGGCTACCTCGCCGTGCGCGCCGGCCTGGAGCGCCAGCTGCCCGGTCGCCTGGTCGGGGTGTCCTTCGACGCCGACGGGGCGATGGCCTACCGCCTCAGCCTGCAGACCCGCGAGCAGCACATCCGCCGCGAGAAGGCGACGAGCAACATCTGCACCGCGCAGGTCCTGCTCGCCGTGATGGCGTCGATGTACGCGGTCTACCACGGGCCCGAAGGCCTGCGGTTCATCGCCGGTCGGGTCGCACGGACCACCGGTGCGCTCGCCGCCGTGGCACGCGACGCCGGGGTGGAGGTCGTGCACGACGCGTACTTCGACACGCTCACCCTGCGGGCCGTCGGTCGCGCCGAGACGATCGTCGCGGCAGCGCAGGACGCCGGCTACCTGCTGCACACGGTGGACGCCGACACCTTCCAGCTCTCCGTCGACGAGACGACCACGCCCGACGACGTCGTGGCGCTGGCGGGCGTGCTCGGCGCGGTGGACGTGACGGTCCCCGCGACCGAAGCAGCCGTGCGCGACGCGGCCACGGGCCTCCCGTCCGCCCTGCAGCGCGAGAGCGACTACCTGACGCACCCCGTCTTCAGCGCACACCGCAGCGAGACCCGCATGATGCGGTACCTCAAGCACCTGTCCGACAAGGACTACGCGCTCGACCGCGGCATGATCCCGCTCGGCAGCTGCACGATGAAGCTCAACGCGGCGACCGAGATGGCCGCGGTGACCTGGCCGGAGTTCGCGAACATCCACCCGTTCGCACCGCGTGAGGACGTCGAGGGGTACCTCGACATGATCGGCGACCTCGAGTCGTGGCTCGCCGAGGTCACCGGGTACGACACCGTGTCCCTGCAGCCGAACGCCGGCAGCCAGGGCGAACTCGCCGGGCTGCTGGCCATCCGCGGGTACCACCAGGCTCGTGGCGACGAGGACCGGACGGTCTGCCTGATCCCGTCGAGCGCGCACGGCACGAACGCCGCATCCGCGGTGCTCGCCGGGATGAAGGTCGTCGTGGTGGCCTGCGACGAGAACGGCAACGTCGACCTCGAGGACCTCCGGGCCCGCGTCGCCGCCAACGCCGACACCCTCGCAGCGCTGATGATCACGTACCCGTCCACCCACGGCGTCTACGAGCACGACATCCGCGAGATCTGCGACGCCGTGCACGACGCCGGCGGCCAGGTCTACGTCGACGGCGCGAACCTCAACGCGCTGCTCGGGCACGCCCGCTTCGGCGACTTCGGCGGCGACGTGTCGCACCTCAACCTGCACAAGACCTTCTGCATCCCGCACGGTGGTGGCGGCCCCGGCGTGGGTCCCGTCGCCGCGAAGGCACACCTGGCGCCGTTCCTGCCCGGGCACCCGTTCGCGCAGCAGGCCGACCGGCGCTCCGGTGCGACGACGGCCGACGCCGACGACCGCCTGGCGCACGCCGGCGGGCCGGTCAGCGCGGCGCCGTACGGCAGCCCGAGCATCCTGCCCATCACGTGGACCTACGTCCGGATGATGGGGCTCGAGGGCCTCACCCGTGCGACCGAGGCCGCCGTGCTCGGGGCGAACTACATCGCGTCCCGCCTGCGCGAGGCGTTCCCGGTGCTGTACACGGGCGACGACGGGCTCGTCGCACACGAGTGCATCCTCGACCTCCGACCGCTGCGGGACACCACGGGGATCACGGTCGACGACGTCGCGAAGCGCCTGGTCGACTACGGGTTCCACGCGCCGACGATGTCGTTCCCGGTCGCGGGCACGCTCATGGTCGAACCGACCGAGAGCGAGGACCTCGCCGAGCTCGACCGCTTCGTCGACGCCATGCTCGCGATCCGGGCCGAGGCCGCAGCGGTCGAGCGCGGAGAGTGGCCGGCGGACGACAACCCGCTCGTGCACGCGCCGCACACCGCCTCGTCGGTGATCTCGGGGGAGTGGGCGCACGCCTACACCCGCGAGCAGGCCGTCTACCCGCTGCCGGGCATCAGCGGCCGGAAGTACTGGCCGCCGGTGCGCCGCATCGACCAGGCGTACGGCGACCGCAACCTGGTGTGCGCCTGCCCGCCGATCGAGGCGTTCGCCTGATCCGGTCGGGCGCCGACACCCTGTGGTGATCGTCGCCGAGTGATTCGTGCCCCGTGCCTCGTGCCCTGCCTCGTGCCCTGCCTCGTGCCCCGTCCGGTTCTTCCGGGCGGGGCGCGGTCACGTCCGGACGGAAGGTGCCGGTCTGTGTCCCGGTCCTGGCGCTACTCGCCTCGGCCCGCTGGCGTCGGGTGGCCACGACACCCCGCTCAGTTCCGCCGAGTGGTCACGAACCGTCGTCCGGGCCTCCGCCGAGCGACGATTCGTGACCACTCGGCGGTGCACTCGCGGCATGTCGTGACCGCGGACCAGTGCCCCGGAGCCGTACCCCTGAGCGATGCTCGGCCGTCCCCCGACTTGCACAGAACTGTGCCGGAGTGCAACAGATTTCATGCGGATGCAACAAAAACGCACCCTTCACCTGAGTGCGCGCGAATCTTGCATCGTCTCGCAAGGATCGTGCAAGTTGGTTACCGGCGTGTAACCGTTCGCTCCAGGGTTTGGACGCCACTGTTCACCTTGCCTACGCTGCAAAGGTCAAACGCGCCCGGGTGACACAGCTGTGCCCGAACGCGTCCCATGCACCAGGAGGAACCTTGATCAAGAAGCGCGCCGGGCTCACCGCCCTCGCCGTGCTCGGGGCCACAGCACTCGCCCTGACCGCCTGCTCCAGCAACAGCTCCAACGGGGGTGGCTCGGCGAACGCGTCCGGGATCGTCACCACGAACGGCACCGAGCCGCAGAACCCGCTGATCCCGTCGAACACCACCGAGACCGGTGGCGGCAAGATCATCGACTCGCTGTTCGAGGGCCTCGTCTCGTACGACGCCGACGGCAAGCCCGTCAACGAGGTCGCGAAGAGCATCGACACCGATGACTCGAAGACCTTCGACATCAAGCTGAACACGAACTACACGTTCACGAACGGCGAGAAGGTCACGGCCGAGTCGTTCACGAAGGCGTGGAACTGGGCTGCCCAGAAGTCCAACATCCAGGGCGCCAGCTACTTCTTCGAGAACATCGAGGGGTACAACGCCGACAAGGACTCCGAGCTCACCGGCCTCAAGGTCGTGAGCGACGACGAGTTCACCGTGACGCTGAAGTCGGCCCAGTCGGACTTCCCGCTCTCGCTCGGCTACTCGGCCTTCGTGCCGCTGCCGTCCGCGTTCTACAAGGACACCAAGGCGTTCGGTGAGAACCCGATCGGCAACGGTCCCTACAAGCTCGACGGCAAGAAGGCCTGGACGCACAACTCCTCCATCAAGCTCGTCACCAACAAGGACTACGAGGGCAAGCGCAAGCCGAAGAACGGTGGTCTGACGATCACGTTCTACTCCTCGCCGGCCACCGCGTACTCCGATGCCCAGGGCGGCAACCTCGACGTCCTGGACCAGGTTCCGGACAGCTCGTTCGAGACGTACAAGTCCGACTTCCCGGACTCGAACGTCAACAAGCCGGCTGCCATCTTCCAGGCGATCTACCTTCCGTACTACCTCGACCACTGGAAGGGTGAAGAGGGCGCCCTGCGTCGCGAGGCCGTCTCGATGGCCATCAACCGCAAGCAGATCACCGACAAGATCTTCGACGGCACGCGCACCCCGGCCAAGGACTTCACCTCGCCGGTGATCGCCGGCTGGAACGACGACCTCGAGGGCTCCGACGTCCTGGACTACAACGAGTCCGAGGCCAAGAAGCTCTGGGCCGAGGCCGACAAGATCTCGAAGTACAACGACACGCTCACCATCACGTACAACGCCGATGGTGGCCACGAGGCCTGGGTGACCGCGGTCACGAACTCGATCTCGAACACGCTCGGCATCAAGGCCGAGGGCAACGCGATCCCGACGTTCCAGGAAGCCCTGGACCTGCAGACGAACGACAAGCTCACGGGCGGCAGCCGCACCGGTTGGCAGGCCGACTACCCGTCGCTGTACAACTTCCTCGGCCCGACCATGGGCAAGGGTTCGTCGAACAACTACTCGCGGTACGACTCCAAGGAGTACAACGCGCTGCTCGCCAAGGGCCGCTCGGCTGCCACCGTCGAAGAGGGCAACAAGTCCTTCGATGAGGCACAGGAACTGCTGTTCAAGGACCTGCCCGAGATCCCGCTCTGGTACCAGAACGTCACCGGCGTCTGGAACGCCGACAACGTGTCGAACGTCAAGTTCGGCTGGAACTCGGTGCCGCTGTTCTACGACATCGAGGTCAAGAACTGACCCTGGTCTCGTAGAGACCACCACGCGAGCAGGTATCCTGCCTCGCGGCCACCGGACGGGGGTTCGGGGACCACACGGTTCCCGAACCCCCGTACCGCGGCGGCAAGACCTTCCCCCACACCGCGGGCGCCCTCCCGCACCGGACTTCCGTGCCGACCCTCGGACCGTCCACCCCTCACCACAATGAACCTGATCGACATCGCTCCGGACCGGGCAGTGATCTGATGCTCTGGTACCTCGGCAAGCGCCTCCTGCAACTCATCCCCGTGTTCTTCGGGGCCACGTTCCTCATCTACTTCATGGTCTTCTCGCTGCCCGGTGACCCGATCGCCGCGCTGTTCGGCGACCGGCAGCCGTCGCCGCAGGTGATCGAGCAGCTCCGGCAGCAGTACAACCTCGACAAGCCGTTCATCGTCCAGTACCTGCTCTGGATCGGCGGCGTGTTCCGTGGTGACCTCGGCCTGACGTACTCGGGGCTGCCAGTCAGTCAGCAGCTCGCCTCCGCCTTCCCGATCACCGCTCGCCTGGCGATCCTGGCGCTGCTGTTCGAGTCGGTCGCCGGCATCGTCGTCGGTGTCATCGCTGGCCTGCGCAAGGGCAAGCTGTTCGACGCCACCGCGCTCGTCGTGTCGCTGCTGCTCATCTCGGTCCCGACCTTCGTCGTCGGGTTCCTGCTGCAGTACGTCTTCGGCATCAACCTCGGCCTGTTCCGAGTGACGGTGTCGAGCGACGCACCCTGGGACGAGCTGGTCCTGCCGGCCATCGTCCTCGCGACCGTCTCGTTCGCCTACATCGTGCGTCTGACCCGCGCGAGCGTCGCCGAGAACATGAGCGCGGACTTCGTCCGCACCGCGACGGCCAAGGGTCTCCCGCGTCGTCGTGTGATCGGTGTGCACATCTTCCGCAACTCGCTCATCCCCGTGGTGACCTACCTGGGTGTGGACATCGGCAACCTGATGGTCGGTGCCATCGTCACCGAGGGCATCTTCAACATCCACGGTGTGGGCGGCACGGTCTTCCAGGCCGTCAAGCTCGGCGAAGGACCGACTGTCGTGTCGTTCGTCGCCGTGATGGTCATCATCTTCATGCTCGCCAACCTCCTGGTCGACCTGCTCTACGCCGTCCTGGACCCGAGGATCCGCTATGCCAAGTAACGCCGCACCCCGTTCGGCGACGCACTACGTCGCCCCGATCGAGGAAACCCCGCTCCAGGCGGTCGACCAGGTCAACGAGGACGAGAAGACCCGTTCACTCTGGACCGACGCGTGGGACTCCATGCGCACGCGTCCGACCTTCTGGATCTCCTCGGTCCTGATCCTGCTGATCATCGTCGTGGCGATCTTCCCGGGGCTCTTCGCCCACGTGGACCCGTCGAAGGCGAACCTGAACAACAGCAACGAAGGACCCCGAGCCGGGCACATCCTCGGGTTCAACCGTCAGGGCTACGACGTCTACGCGCGCGTGATCTGGGGTGCCCAGAACTCGCTCATCGTCGGTCTCGTCGCGACGATCCTGGTCTCGATCGTCGGCATCGTCATCGGGTCGCTGGCCGGATTCTACGGCGGCTGGCTCGACACGATCGTGTCCCGCATCGGCGACATCTTCTTCTCGATCCCCACCGTGCTCGGTGCGATCGTGATCATGTCGGTGATCCCTGCCCGGAACGCCGTCACGGTGTCCCTGGTCCTCGCCGCGTTCGCGTGGCCACAGATCGCTCGCATCATGCGCGGGGCTGTGCTCAGCGCGAAGCAGTCGGACTACGTCATGGCCTCGGCCGCGCTCGGCGTCAGCCGCTTCAAGACGTTGGTCCGGCACGTCATCCCCAACTCGCTGGCTCCGGTCATCGTCGTCGCAACCGTGTCGCTCGGCACGTTCATCGTGGCGGAGGCGACCCTGTCCTTCCTCGGTATCGGGTTGCCGCCTTCGGCGCTCAGCTGGGGCCTCGACATCGGGACGGCGCAGACGTCGATCCGCACGAACCCGTCGACGATCTTCTGGCCGTCGGCAGCCCTGTCCATCACCGTGCTCGCGTTCCTGCTCCTCGGTGACGTGGTGCGCGATGCGCTCGACCCGAAGGCGAGGGCCCGCCGATGAGCGAGACACTGACCCAGCCGAACAGCCGCCGTACCGGCGGCTCCGGCGCCCCGCTGCTCGAGATCACCGACCTGCAGGTCGGCTTCAAGACCCAGAGCGGCCTCGTGCAGGCCGTCCGCGGCGTGAACCTCACCCTCGAACAGGGCGAGCGCCTGGCCATCGTCGGCGAGTCCGGTTCCGGCAAGTCGACGAGCGCCCAGGCGATCATCAAGCTACTCCCCGGCACCGGTGAGGTCACCGGCGGCTCGATCAAGTTCAACGGGCGCGAGCTCGTCGGGCTGAGCGACAAGGAGATGTCGGAGATCCGCGGGAAGGAGATCGGCTACGTCCCCCAGGACCCGATGTCGAACCTCAACCCGCTGTGGTCGATCGGCTTCCAGGTCGAAGAGGCCATCCGTGCGAACGGCATGGCGACCGGCAAGGCCGCCGTCCGCGCCCGCGCGGTCGAGGTCCTGCAGGAAGCCGGCCTCGGCGACGCGTCGACCCGCCTGAAGCAGTACCCGCACGAGTTCTCCGGCGGCATGCGGCAGCGTGTGCTCATCGGCATCGGTCTGTCGAGCCGCCCGCAGCTGCTCATCGCCGACGAGCCGACGAGTGCGCTCGACGTCACGGTCCAGCGCGTCATCCTCGACCACCTCGAGACCCTGACCCGCGACTTCGGCACCTCGGTGCTGTTCATCACGCACGACCTCGGCCTCGCTGCCGAGCGGGCCGAGAAGCTCGTCGTGATGTACAAGGGACAGGTCGTCGAGGCCGGCCCCTCCAAGGAGATCCTGGCCAACCCGCAGCACCCGTACACGCAGCGCCTCGTCGCGGCGGCCCCCTCGCTGGCCAGCCGTCGCATCCAGTCGAAGGTGCAGCACCAGCGGATCGACATCGCCGACACCGGCAGTGACGACGCCGAGCTCATCGCCCGCGCCCAGGAGCGCGAGCACCGTCCAGCCGAGGACCTCATCGTGGTGAAGAACCTCGAGAAGGTCTACAAGCTGCGCGGCAAGAGCCTCGCCACGCGGGAGCTCAAGGCCGTCGACGACGTGTCGTTCTCGATCCAGAAGGGCACCACCACGGCGCTCGTCGGCGAGTCCGGTTCGGGCAAGTCGACCGTCGCGAAGCTCGTCCTGCAGCTCGAGAGCATCACGAGCGGCACCGTGCAGTTCGACGGCATCGACATCGGCGCGCTGAAGGGCAAGGACCTCTTCGACTTCCGCCGCCGTGTGCAGCCGGTGTTCCAGGACCCGTACGGCTCCCTGGACCCGATGTACAACGTCGGGAACACGATCGCCGAGCCGCTCGCCACGCACAAGGTGGGCGACAAGGCCTCGCGCCGTGCCCGGGTGCTCGAGCTCCTCGACCAGGTCGCGCTCCCGAAATCGATGGTGAACCGCTACCCGAACGAGCTGTCCGGTGGTCAGCGACAGCGCATCGCCGTCGCTCGCGCGCTGGCGCTCAAGCCGGAGGTCATCGTCCTCGACGAGGCCGTCTCCGCGCTCGACGTGCTCGTGCAGGGCCAGATCCTCGACCTGCTCACCGAGCTGCAGACCGAGCTCGGCCTGACGTACCTGTTCATCACGCACGACCTCGCGGTCGTCCGCCTCGTCGCGGACAACGTGTGCGTCATGCGTCGTGGGCAGATCGTCGAGAAGGCGACGACCGACGAGGTCTTCGCCGCCCCGAAGGAGCAGTACACGAAGGACCTCCTGGCCGCCATCCCCGGCGCCGGGTTCGAGTTCGGACGCTGATCCCCCTGGACACGAACGAGGCCGGACGCCCCCTCGTCCTCCGCGCTGGTCGCGGGGGCGCGGTGGCGGCCGGCCTCGTCGCCGTCCTGGGCGTCTTCCTGCTGGGCGACGCCGCGTTCCGGGGGAGCTGGGACGTCGTGCTCCGCGCCGCCGGCCCGATCGCCGTGCTCGTCTGGGCGCTCTGGGTCCTGACCTTCCGCCCGTGCATCGTCATCGACGACCGTGCGGTCACGGTGCTCAACCCGCTCCGCCGCACCGTGGTGCCGTGGCACGCGGTCGCCGACGTCCGGCTCCGCTGGCAGATCGTGATCGAGACGGTCGCCGGACGCAAGGTCCAGTGCTGGGGCGGCCCGTCGCTGCCGCGGCCGAAACCCGCCCGACGCGGCGAGCGTGCCGTGATGCGCCAGCCCGACGAGATGACGGTCCTGCTCGACCGATGGTCTGAGCGCCGCGCCGCGACCGGCACCGGTGATGCCGTGCGCGGCTGGGACGCGCCGGCACTGGCGGTCGGCGCCGCTGCGCTGGCGCTGCTCGCCGCTTCGCTGCTCAGCCTGTGGCTGGGAGCCTGACGCGGCTCGCGATCGCGACCACACGACGGACGGGAGGCCCGGCGCACGACGTGCGTCGTCCCTCCCGTCACGGCCGTCGCCCCGCTGGCGCGGTGCGCCGGTACCGGCGGGATGGGCCCACCTCCCGTCACGGCCGTCGCCCCGCTGGCGCGGTGCGCCGGTACCGGCGGGATGGGCCCACCTCCCGTCACGGCCGTCGCCCCGCTGGCGCGGTGCGCCGGTACCGGCGGGATGGGCCCACCTCCCGTCCGTCTGCTGGTCACGACCGCTGCCGCGCTTGGTGAGCAGAAATGGTCGGGTCCGCGGGTGGGACCCGACCATTCCTGCTCACCATGCGGAGCGGTGAACGTGACCGTCGTCGTCAGACGACCGCGCCGACCCGCTCGGTGAGCAGGTGCTCCTGGTCGGTCTGGATGCAGGCGACGCCACGGCCGTGCACGGGCTCGAGGCCCGGGTCGATGGTGCGGCACTGCTCCTGCCGGCCCTCGTCGAGGAGCTGGTAGAGCGGGCAGCGCGTGCGGAACCGGCAGCCGTCGATGCGCTCCGTGGGGGAGGGCAGGTCGCCCTCGAGCAGGATGCGCCCGCGGGCGGCCTCGGCCATCGGGTCCGGCACCGGGACAGCCGACAGCAGGGCCCGCGTGTACGGGTGCTGCGGGTCCGAGAAGACCGCGTCCCCGTCGCCGTACTCGACGATGCGGCCGAGGTACATGACGGCGACGTCGTCGGCGATGTGCCGGACGACGGACAGGTCGTGCGCCACGAACAGGTAGGACAGGCCGAGACGGTGCTTGAGGTCCTCGAGCAGGTTGATCACACCTGCCTGCACCGAGACGTCGAGTGCGGACACCGGCTCGTCGAGCACCAGGATCTTCGGCTCCACGATCAGCGCGCGGGCGATGCCGATGCGCTGCCGCTGGCCACCCGAGAACTCGTGCGGGTACCGGTCGATGTAGGTCGGCTCGAGGCCGACCAGCTCGAGCACCTCGCGCACGCGCCGACGGATCTCGTCCTTCGCGACGCCGTGCACCGTGAGGGGTTCGCCGATCACCGAACCGATGTCGAGGCGCGGGTCGATCGACGCCATCGGGTCCTGGAAGACCACCTGGATGTCGCGGCGCAGGGCCAGACGGTCCTTCTTGGAGAGCGAGGCGGTGTCGACGCCGTTCACCCGGATGGTGCCGTGCTGGGCGCCGGCGAGTTCGAGGATCTCCATGATCGTCGTCGTCTTGCCGCAGCCGGACTCGCCGACCAGGCCGAGCACCTGCCCGCGCTTGAGCGTCAGGGAGATGCCGTCCACCGCGTGCACCTCGCCGATCTGCCGGCGGAACAGTGCGCCCTTGGTGAGCGGGAACGTCTTGACCACGTCGTCCAGTTCGAGCACGACGTCGTCGCCGTGGTCGACGCTGGCCTCGGGGACGTCCTCGGGGCGGGGGAAGATCTCCGAGCGCTCGAGGGTGCCCGCGGCGATCTCGTCGCGGCGGATGCACGCGGCGGTGTGCTCGTCGAGCAGGGTGCCGTTGCCGATCGTCTGCACGGCGCCGGTCATGACCGGGTTGTCGGCGCTCTGCGGCACCGTCGTCGCGACGAGGGCGGGTTCGCCGTCGCGGCAGGCGTCGAGGACGGCCGGGCAGCGGTCGGCGAACGGGCAGCCCGTCGGCTTCTGCGTCAGCAGGGGCGGGCGGCCGTCGAGCGGGACGAGCCGCTCGGTGCGGGCGGAGGTCATGTTCGGCATCGAGCGGAGCAGCCCGATCGTGTACGGCATCACCGGCTCGCGGAACAGCGGCAGGACCGGTGCCGTCTCGACGATCCGGCCGGCGTACATCACGGCGACGCGGTCGGCGTTGCCGGCGACGACGCCCAGGTCGTGCGTGATGAGCACGACGGCCGCACCGGTCATGTCCTTCGCGGTCTGCAGCACGTCGAGGATCTGCGCCTGGATCGTCACGTCGAGGGCGGTGGTCGGCTCGTCGGCGATGATCAGCTTCGGGTCGTTCGCGATGGCGATCGCGATCATCGCGCGCTGCCGCATGCCGCCGGAGAACTCGTGCGGGAACGCGTCGAGCCGTCGCGCCGGGTTCGGGATGCCGACGATGCGCAGCAGTTCCTCGGCGCGGGTGCGCGCGGCGTGTGCGGTCAGCGACCGGTCGTGCAGGCGCAGGCCCTCGACGATCTGCTGCCCGATCGTGTACACCGGCGTCAGGGCGGACAGCGGGTCCTGGAACACCATCGCGATGTCACGACCGCGCAGCGCCGACATCTCACGGTCGTTCTTGCCGACGAGCTCCTGCCCGTCGAAGCGGATGCTGCCCTGCACCTGGGCGGACGATGGCAGCAGGCCCATCACGGCCATCGAGGACACCGACTTGCCGGACCCCGATTCACCGACGATCCCGAGGAACTCGCCGGGGGCGACCGAGTAGTCGACACCCCGGACCGCGTAGACGGGCTTGGTCTTCGGGTTGAACGTGACCGACAGGTCGGACACGGTGAGCAGCGGCTCAGTCACGGTTGGCTCCGGAGGTGGGGTCGATGGCGTCGCGCAGGGCGTCGCCGAGCAGGCTGGTCGAGAGCACGGTCGCGACGAGGGTCGCTGCGGGCAGGACGAAGAGCCACGGGCGGGTGACGGCCGACTGGCTGCCGGCGGCGAGCAGAGTGCCGAGCGAGACGTCGGGGATCTGGATGCCGAAGCCGAAGTAGCTGAGGGCGCTCTCGGAGAGGATCATCGCCCCGACACCCAGCGTCGCGTCGATGATGAGCAGCGATGCCACGTTGGGCAGGATGTGCCGTCGGATGATGGTGAACGAGGGCACACCCATGAACCGGGCGGCCTTGACGTAGTCGCGCTCGCGCAGGGACATCGTCTGCCCCCGGATCACCCGGGCCATGATCATCCAGCCGAAGATCGCCAGCCCCACGATGAGTGCGAGCCAGCTGAGGTTCTTGAACAGCGGGCTGAGGAGCACGAGCGCGTAGAACGACGGGATCACCAGGAGCAGGTCGATGCCCCAGACGAGCGCACGGTCGACGAACCCACCGAAGTACCCGGCGACCGCGCCGACGATGCCGGCGATGAGGGTCGCGGCCGGTCCGGCGATGAGTCCGATGAGCAGCGACTTCTGCAGGCCGACCAGGGTCTGCGCGTAGATGTCCTGGCCGATGTCGTTCGTGCCGAACCAGTGCGCGGCGCTCGGCGGCATGCCGAACGCGAGCCCGTCGGAGTCGGAGGCGTTCCAGTGGTACAGGTGCGGGCCGACGAACGCCCAGAGGATGATGAGCAGCAGCGCACCGCCGCCGATGCGCGCGCGCCAGGTGCCGAACACCTTGCGCCAGAGCGGGGTGCGGCCGCCCTTCACCTCGATGACGTGCGCCGGCGTCCCGGCGTTGCCGTCGCCGGGGTCACCGGCGGTGGTCGTGGTCGTGGGGTCGAGAACAGACACGGGTCACACCCTCACTCGCGGGTCGAGCGCGGCGTACAGCAGGTCCGCGAGGGTCCCTGCGATGAGCACGAGGATCGCCGTGAAGAGGATCGTGCCCGCTGCCGCGTTGATGTCGTTGTTCGTGATGCTCTGGATGAAGTACTCACCCATGCCGTGCCAGCTGAAGACCAGCTCGGTGATGCTCGCACCCGTCAGGATCAACCCGAACGAGTAGGCGAAGAAGGTCGACATCGGGATGAGGGCGACCCGCACGCCGTGGCGCATGATCGCCGATCCGCGCGTGCGGCCCTTCGACCGGGCGGTCCGGATGAAGTCGTTCGACAGGACGTCGAGCATCGCGGAGCGCTGGTAGCGCGAGTACGACGCGACGGCGCCGACCGTCAGCGAGATCGTGGGTAACAACAGGTGCACGAGTCGGTCGCCGAGCACCGGGAAGAACCCGCTCACCCCCGGCGTGTACTCACCGGTGAAGCTGATCACCTGTGCGCCGACGCCCTGGTTGAGGGAGGTCGCCAGGATCATCAGCACGACCGCGATCACGAACGGCGGGGTCGCGAGCACCGTGAACGACGCGTAGGTCGAGACCTGGTCGGACACCTTGTACTGCCGGACCGCGTTCCAGACGCCGAGCAGCACGCCGAAGAGCGCACCGAGCAGCGTGCCGATCACGAGCAGCCGCAGGCTCGTCCCGGACCGGGCGATGATGTCGGCCGTCACCTCGGTGCCGCGCGAACTCATGCCGAGCGACCCGTGCGTGACCAGGCCGACCCACCAGTCCCAGGTGCGGACGAGGATGGGGGTGTTCGGATCGGCGCCGAGCTTGCGGAGCGACGCGTCGATGGTGCCCTGCGGCACGGCCGGGTTGCGCCCGAGGAACCGGGCGGCCGGGTTGAGCGTCGTGCTGGCGAGGATGTACCCGAGCGTGGTCGCCACGATCGTCAGGACGATGTAGTTGACGATCCGCTTTGCGATGAAGGCGAGCATGTGGTTGGTGACCTCTGGGTGCGGCCGTCCGTCCGGACGGCGTTGTCGGTGGCGACAGGCTAGCCGGTCCGGACGGCGGGGTGGGACAACGGAAGTGACGTTATGCAACATTCGTTACGAGCGTGTTTCGATTCCTCGCAGAGACCCTTGTGCAGCCTTCGGATGTGGCTAGGGTTCTCAACCAACAGACGCGACGGCGGGGCCGCCGCGGTCCAGCGCGAACTGCGCGAACCACAACGAAAGGGAATCCTCGCCATGCGAAAGAGGATCAAGGGCATCGCGGTCCTGGCCACCGCTGCGGCAGCTGCCGTCGTGCTGGCGGGCTGCTCCGGCGGCGGAGAAGCGGGCGGCGACAACTCCGCGGTCGCCGAGTCGTCGCTGAAGTCGACCGGCTGGACCGTCGCGGACCGCGCCGACGTCAAGGACGGCGGGTCGATCACCCTGCCGATCGACACAGCTCCGGCGAACTGGCAGCTGGCCAACCTTGACTCGGGGACGGTCGACGACACGACGATCTCGCAGACCTACCTGCCGGGGTTCATCCAGTTCAAGGAGAACGGCGAGTGGGAGGCGAACAAGGACTACGCGACCTCCGTCGAGCTGACCAAGGACTCGCCCCAGACCGTCGAGATCAAGATCAACCCGAAGGCCGTGTGGTCGGACGGCACCCCGATCAGCGCGAAGGACGTCATCGCGAACTGGAAGGCGCTGAACGGCACGAACAAGGCCTTCGCGCCCCTCGCCACCAACGTGTGGGAGGACGTGGACTCGGTCAAGCAGGGCTCCGACGAGCGTGACGTCATCATGACGTTCTCGAAGACCAACGCCGACTGGGCGAGCGTCCTCGGCGCGATCTACCCGTACTGGGCCGTCGACACCCCGGACCACTTCAACAAGGCCTGGGCCAAGGGTCCGTACGCCGCCGACGGCAAGACCTACGTCTCCGGTGGTCCGTACATCCTGAAGTCCTTCGACGCCAACGGTGGCGTCGTGACCTTCGAGAAGAACTCCAAGTGGTGGGGCGACCCGGGCAAGCTCGACACGATCGTCTTCAAGACGGTCTCGCGTGACGGCGTCGCCCAGGCGTACGGCAACAAGGAGCTCGACGCGTTCAACCTGAACGGCAGCGCCGACAACCTCAAGACGGCGAACTCGCGGTCCGACTCGAAGATCGAGCGCTCGCTCGGCACCACGCAGCGTCAGATCACGCTGAACGGCACCTCGGACGTCTTCAAGGACCAGGACGTGCGCCAGGCGTTCGCACAGGCCATCAACCGCAAGGTCGTCGCCCAGGCGATCCTGTCGCCGGTGAAGAGCCCGGGCGACGTGCTCAACAACCTCGTCTACCTGCCCGGTCAGCAGGGCTACGAGGACGACGCGTCGAGCGTCTACGGCTACAGCACGGACAAGGCGAAGTCGAAGCTCGAGGACGCCGGCTGGAAGATCGGTTCGGACGGATACGCGACCAAGGGCGGCAAGGAACTCGACGTCCGCTTCGTGATCCCCTCGGACAACCCGAACTCGGCGAACGTCGCGCAGCTCGTGCAGCAGCAGACGAAGCTCGCCGGCTTCAAGGTCACCATCGACACCGTCCCGACCGACGACTTCTTCACGAAGTACGTCACCACGTCGACGCGTGACTTCGACGCCACGTACTTCGCGTGGCAGGGCACCCCGTTCCCGATCTCGTCGCTGAAGTCGATCTACTACCCCGCCGACGCCGGCCAGAACTACAGCGGCGTGACGGACGACTCGCTCGGCGCCGCCTGGGACAAGGCGAACGGCGAACTCGACGCGGATGCCCGCATCAAGGACGCGCAGGCCATCGGCAAGAAGATCGTCGCGGTCGCCGGCACCATCCCGCTGTTCGCCGAGCCGTACGCCTGGGGCGTTCGCAAGGACCTGGTGAACTACGGTCCGGCGCAGTTCCAGCAGTCGTCGGTCAAGTGGCAGGACGTCGGCTACAAGAAGTAGCCACACCGCACGAGAACGACACCGCACACGAACGACACCCCCGACGTCGCACGACGCCGGGGGTGTCGTTCTGCGTCCGGGCGAGTCAGAACTGTGCCGCCGCGAGCGACGCGGCGAACCCGAGGACCACGAGCGCCAGGATCGTCCAGCCGTGGGTGCGGTGCGTGATCGGCGCAGCCGTCACGGACGACGGGGGCGGGCCGTCCTGCGTCACCGGAGCGGGCACGTGGGTCAGCATCAGCGCGGCCGCAGCGTCGACGTCCAGGCGATCCGGGCCTCCTGGCCGGTCACCGGTGTGCGCGGCGAGACGCGCCGTCGGGCGGGTCGCGATCCAGACGCGGCGAACGCCCTCGCTGGTGACCACCTCGATGCCGTACTTCGTGCGCACCTCGCTGACGCGCGACCAGGTGTAGGTGCTGGTGCGCCGGACGTCGACGATGCGCAGGTGCTCGGGCGTCAGCTCGAACCGCGGCCGCCACAGCACCGCCCACGCGACGAAGGCGACGGCGATGCTCGGGATCGGCACGAGCCACGGGGTTCCGCCGCCGATCAGGGCCAGCGGGACGAGCACGACGGCCACGACCCAGAGGACGAGGGCGAGGGCGCGCAGGCCCGGGGCGACGATGGTGGTGTGCACCGGACGAGGGTACGAGATGCCTCCCCGGAGACGCCCGGGGAGCGGGTGTGACACACCGGCGCGTATCTCCGGACGACCCGATTCCCCGGGGAGGCAGATCCTTGACGGACCCTCGTGCCGTCCATGGTCGTCGCCCCCGGTTGGGGTGTCAACACCCCGTTTCGACGAGTTCAGCGGACTCCCACGCCGGGGCTACGAGACGAGCAGTTCGATCTGTTGGCGGATCGTCTCGGCCTTCGGGAACCGCAGGCCGACCAGGCCGATGTGGCGCCATCGGAGCACGCCGTCGGGGCCGATCACGAACACGGATCGTCGCAGGCCGATCCCCGGTGCCTGGACGCCGTAGGCGCGGATGACCGAGCCCGCGGTGTCGCTGAGCAGGGGGAACGCGAGCGAGGAGCCGCGGGCGAACTCCTCGTGCGAGTCGAGCGCCTGGGGGCTGATGCCCCACACCGTGGCACCGAGGTCGGTGAACTCGTCGAGTTCGGCCTGGTAGCTGCAGAGCTGGGCCGTGCAGACCGCCGTCGCGTCGCCCGGGTAGAAGGCCAGCACGACCGTCCGGCCGATCTCGGCGGACAGGTCGTACTCGTCGTCGGAGCGGACGCCACGGCGCACGACCATCCCCGGCAGGGTGAACGACGGTGCGGACTCGCCGATCGCGGGGATGCTCATGCGCTCACCGTAGGGCTGCGGTTCGGCCCTCGGACCTCGGCGCGCTGTGCTGGGGCTGTGGATGCGCCCGGTGGCGCGCTGAACGGCCGACGGGACAGCGAGCCGGCGGCCCCGCGACGCGGCGTTCCGCCAGCGGCCCCGCGGCCTACGCGAACAACTGCGGGAACGCGTGCGCCACCCAGGGGTACCCGACGAAGACCACCGCGTCGAGCAGGGCGTGCGTGATCACGAGCGGCAGCAGCCGACCCCACTTCGTGTAGATCCAGCCGAACACGACGCCCATCACCGCGTTGCCGATGAACGCCCCGAAGCCCTGGTACAGGTGGTAGCTGCCACGCAGCAGTGCGGTCGACAGGATCATCTGCCAGCGGCCCCACCCGAGGTCCCCGAGCCGGGCGTAGAGGTACCCGATAACGATCACCTCCTCCTGCAGCCCCGAGCGGATCGCTGACAGCAGCAGGACCGGGATCGTCCACCAGTACGAGTTCAGTGCGGCGGGGTCGACGGCGACCGTGATGCCGAGCGCACGTCCGGCGAAGTACAGCGCGAGCCCCGGGATCCCGATGCAGAGCGCGATCAGGGCCGGGCCGCCCAGGTCCGGCTTCGCCCGGAACCGGTCGATGCCGAGCCGGCCGAGGTGCGGTCGCGAGGTGCTCCACAGCAGGTAGCAGACGAGTGCCACCGGGGCCAGGTCCACCGCGATGCCCAGGAGCTGCCGGGCGAGGTCGACGTACTGCACCGTCGTCGACGAGGTGTTCAGGGCCGTCGACTGCTCGCCGAGCGGCGTCGTCTGCGACAGGTCGTCGATGATCTGCAGGATCGAGTACAGGGCGCTGGCGCCGAGCGAGAGCAGCAGGACGATGGTGATCTCGA
Source organism: Curtobacterium poinsettiae (assembly GCF_047226435.1). Classification (NCBI taxonomy): domain Bacteria; kingdom Bacillati; phylum Actinomycetota; class Actinomycetes; order Micrococcales; family Microbacteriaceae; genus Curtobacterium; species Curtobacterium poinsettiae. Next base: position 888,531 of record NZ_CP178434.1, read on the forward strand.
CCCACGTTCGCCGACGGCTCATCGTCAGTACTCCTGTCTGTTGCGAACTACCGGTAGACTGGCGTGTCGGGCGTTCTGCCCGCGGGTGCGGTGCTGTGAAGACACTGGCCCGACACTCTCCCAGAAATTGAAGGATGTCCTGTATGGCGCTCGCCACCCGGTCCGACCTGCGCAACGTCGCCATCGTGGCACACGTCGACCACGGCAAGACCACCCTCGTCGACGCGATGCTCACGCAGACCAACTCGTTCGACGCCCACTTCGAGGGCGAAGACCGCATGATGGACTCGAACGACCTCGAGCGCGAGAAGGGCATCACGATCCTCGCGAAGAACACGTCGGTGCTCTACAACGGCAAGCACGCGACCGAGTTCGGCTCGGACGGCCCCATCACCATCAACGTGATCGACACCCCGGGTCACGCCGACTTCGGCGGCGAGGTCGAGCGCGGTCTGTCCATGGTCGACGGTGTCGTCCTGCTGGTCGACGCGTCCGAGGGCCCGCTGCCCCAGACCCGCTTCGTGCTCCGCAAGGCGCTCGCCGCGAAGCTCCCGGTGATCCTGCTCGTCAACAAGACGGACCGCCCCGACTCCCGCATCGACGAGGTCGTCTCCGAGTCGCAGGACCTGCTGCTCGGCCTGGCCTCCGACCTGTCGGACGAGGTCGACGACCTCGACCTCGACGCGATCCTCGACGTCCCGGTGGTCTACGCCTCGGGCCGCAACGGTGCCGCGTCGCGCAACAAGCCGAACGACGGCGAGCTGCCCGACAACGACGACCTCGAGCCCCTGTTCGAGGCCATCCTGCAGCACGTCCCGGCGCCGAAGTACGACGACCAGCACCCGCTGCAGGCCCACGTCACCAACCTCGACGCGTCGCCGTTCCTCGGTCGTCTCGCGCTGCTGCGCATCTTCCACGGCACGATGAAGAAGGGCCAGACGGTCGCGTGGGTCAAGCACGACGGCACCGTCGTCAACGCCCGCATCACCGAGCTCCTCATCACCAAGGCGCTCGAGCGCTACCCGGCCGAGTCGGCCGGCCCCGGTGACATCGTCGCCGTCGCCGGGTTCGACACGATCACCATCGGTGAGACCCTGTCCGACCCCGAGGACGTCCGCCCGCTGCCGACCATCACGGTCGACGACCCGGCGATCTCGATGACGATCGGCACGAACACCAGCCCGCTCGTCGGCAAGGTCAAGGGCCACAAGCTGACCGCCCGCATGGTCAAGGAGCGCCTCGACCGCGAGCTCATCGGCAACGTCTCGCTCAAGGTCCTCGACATCGGTCGTCCGGACGCGTGGGAGGTCCAGGGTCGCGGCGAGCTCGCACTGGCCATCCTCGTCGAGCAGATGCGTCGTGAGGGCTTCGAGCTCACCGTCGGCAAGCCGCAGGTCGTCACCAAGCGTGACGAGAACGGCAAGCTGCAGGAGCCGTACGAGCACATGACGATCGACACGCCGGAGGAGTACCTCGGCGCGATCACGCAGCTCATGGCCGCTCGCAAGGGTCGCATGGAGAACATGACGAACCACGGCACCGGCTGGGTGCGCATGGAGTTCATCGTCCCGTCGCGTGGCCTGATCGGCTTCCGCACGTCGTTCCTGACCGAGACCCGCGGCACCGGCATCGCCAACGCGATCTCGCACGGCTACGACGAGTGGGCCGGCCCGATCCAGACCCGCATCAACGGCTCGATCGTGTCCGACCGTTCGGGTGTCGTCACGCCGTTCGCCATCACGAACCTCCAGGAGCGGATGACCTTCTTCGTCAACCCGACCGAAGAGGTCTACGAGGGCATGGTCATCGGCGAGAACTCGCGCGCCGACGACATGGACGTCAACATCACGAAGGAGAAGAAGCTCACGAACATGCGTTCGGCGAACGCCGACTCCTTCGAGTCGATGACGCCGTCGCGCCAGCTCTCGCTCGAGGAGTGCCTGGAGTTCGCGCGCGAGGACGAGTGCGTCGAGGTCACCCCGGCCGTCGTCCGCATCCGCAAGGTGGAGCTCGACGCGCAGGCCCGCCAGCGCTCGTACGCCCGCCTGAAGCGCCAGGACGCGTAAGCACCAGCACGAGCAACACCCCCGGAGGCCCGTCCTCCGTCCGACGGCCCGGTCACCTGCAACAGGTGGTCGGGCCGTTCGCGGTTGTACCGTGGTCAGCGTGACTCTCGACCTGCTCTCGATCTACCAGGACCTGCACGCCCACCCGGAGCTCGGCTTCCAGGAGCACCGCACCGCCGGTGTCATCGCCGCGAAGCTCGCCGAGATCGGGGGGATCGACGTGACGACGGGCGTCGGCGGCACCGGCGTCGTCGGTGTCGTCGCGAACGGCGAGGGCCCCGTGGTGTGGCTCCGCGCCGACATGGACGGCCTGCCGGTGCAGGAGCGCACCGGCCTGTCGTACGCCAGCGAGCACGTCGGCACCGACGACGAGGGCCGGGACGTCCCGACCATGCACGCCTGCGGCCACGACATCCACGTCACGTGGCTGCTCGGCACCCTCGAGCGCCTCGTCGCGACCACGGGGGACTGGCGCGGCACGGTCGTCGCCGTCTTCCAGCCTGCTGAAGAGGTCATCTCCGGCGCACGCGCGATGGTCGAGGACGGCCTGGTCGAGCGGTTCCCGAAGCCGGACGTCGTGCTCGGGCAGCACTCCGCGCCCGCACCGGTCGGCATCGTCGCCGTCGGCACCGGCCCGGTGATGGCGTCGAGCGACCGGCTGACGGTGACGTTCAACGGCCGCGGGGCGCACGGCTCGGCGCCGCAGGCCTCGCTCGACCCGGTCGTCACCGCGGCGTCGGCCGTCGTGCGGCTGCAGACCGTCGTCGCGCGCGAGGTCTCGCCGAGCGACGCGGGTGTCGTCACCGTCGGCAGCTTCCACGCCGGCACACGGGCGAACATCATCCCCGACGAGGCCGTGATCGAGATCTCGACCCGTGCCCGCAACGAGGAGACCCGCCAGCGCATCATCGCCTCGATCGAACGCATCGTCCGTGCCGAGAGCGCGGCCGGTGGGCTGTCCGAGCCGACGATCGTGCGGGCTCCGGGTGCCGAGGTCACCGTGAACGACGCCGAGGCCGCCGCCACCGTGCTCGACGCCATCCGTGCCGAGGTGCCGGGTGCTCGCGACCTGGAGATCGGGCTCGCCATGGCGTCGGAGGACGTCGGACAGCTGGCCACCGCCGCCGGCGCGCCGCTCGTGTACTGGTTCACGGGCATCACCGACCCGGAGCGCTTCCGCCGTGGCGAGGAGATCCCGAGCAACCACTCGCCGTTCTACGCGCCGCAGGCCGAGACGGCGATCCCGGTGGGTGTCGACGCCCTGGTGGCGGCGACGCGCGCCTACGTCGCCTGAACCGTCCGTCGGCACGGAGGCCCGGGGCGGCCCCGCCGCGCAGGTGACCGCCCCGGGGACGGCACGTTCACAGCCAACTCGCGCCGCGCCTCCCGGCTCGTCCGTTACGGTCACGCCATGCGTTCCCTCCGTACCCCGCTGATCGCCGCCGTCGCTGCCGGCATCGCCCTGGCCGGACTCACCGGCTGCTCGACCGAGGCCGTGCAGCAGGCCACCGACCTCGGGTCCTCCGTCGCGTCGAACGTGGCCGACGGGGTCGCCGGCATCGACGGCAAGGCGATCCAGGACGGCATGTCCTCGGTCGCCGGTGGCATCGACGGCGCGCTCGACACGGCGCTCAAGGGCGCCGACGTGACCTCCGACGGCAAGGTGCCGGACGGGTTCCCGTCGGCCGACGTCCCGCTCGTCGACGGCACGGTGCTGGGCGGGGGAGCCGGACCGAACGGCTCCGGGTGGGTCGCCCAGGTCCGGGCGGCCTCCGTCGACGACTTCCGGACGGCCGCGCAGCAGCTCACGGATGCCGGGTACACCGAGTCGGCGAAGCGCGCGGACTCGTCCAGCGCGTTCGGCATGTTCCGGAGCGACGGCTACCGTGTCGTGCTGACGTTCTCGGACGGCAAGGACAGCGGTGGCGTCACGGCGACCTACATCGTCACGCCCCGCTAGTCCCGTACCCTTGGGGACGATGTCCAAGGCCCCCTCCACGCGCCCGGAGCGCGTCCTGATCGTGCACGCCCACCCCGACGACGAGACGCTCTCGTCGGGTGGGACCATCGCCACCCTGCTCGAGCGCGGTGCCGAGGTGACCGTGCTCACCGCGACCCGGGGCGAGCGCGGCGAGATGCTCACGGAGCAGCTGGCTCCGCTCGCGGGCGACCCCGCGCGGGTGGCGCGGCACCGGGAGACCGAGATCGCCGCGGCCCTCGCCGCCCTCGGCGGGCCGCAGCACCTGTGGCTCGGTGGGCGCGGCGCGCGGCCGACCGACCTGCCCGAGCGTCGGTACGTCGACTCCGGCATGCAGTGGGGCCCGGACGGCCGGGCCACCGCTGCGGCCGACGCCCCGGCCGACTCGCTGACCGCGGCCGACCTGGGCGAGGTGGTCGACGACGTGCGCGCAGCCATCCGCTCCACCGGAGCCGACGCGGTGATCAGCTACGCCGACGACGGCGGCTACGGACACCCCGACCACGTGCGGATGCACCACGCGGCGCAGTACGCGGCCCGTGCCGAAGAGGTCCCGTTCTCGATGATCGTCGACCCCGACAGCGGGCAGGCCGACGTCACCGTCGACGTCCTGCCGGTCCGGGCCAAGGTGCGGGCGGCCGTCGAGCAGTACCGCTCCCAGGTCGCCGTCGACCCCGTCGACCCCGCCGACCCGGCCGCGCTGTCGTGGGTGATGCCGCACGGTGTCCGACAACACGCCCCTGCGGTGGAGGCGTTCCGGCACGACGCGGCCCCGCAGCCGGCGGCGCCGCAGACCTACGGCGAGATGTCCGGTCAGGGCAAGGCCGCGGCGGCCGTGGTGTCGCTGCTGGTCGGGCTGCTCGCCGGCGGCCTCGGCACGGTGACGCACCAGCAGACGCTCGGCGCGTTCCCGGTCGGACTCGTCGTCACCACCCTCATCGTGCTCGGCCTGACCGTGGGCGTGCGGCTCGTCTACCGCTCGCGGACGATGGTCGCCGCGATCGGCATCGGCATCCTCGTCGCGACGCAGGTGCTCGTGTCGGTCGGTGGCGAGAGCTCGCCGCTCGTCCTCGCCAACGCGGCCGGGTACGTGTGGACCTTCGCCCCCGCGGCCATCACCGCCCTCGTCCTCGCGTGGCCGGACCTGTCGGGGCTGCGGTCCCGGACGGCCCCGGGCCACGAGTAGACTCGAACCCGCTCGTCGAAGGGAGCACCCGAACCGTGACCTACGTGATCGCCCAGCCGTGTGTCGACGTCAAGGACCGCGCCTGCATCGACGAATGCCCGGTCGACTGCATCTACGAGGGCGACCGCTCGCTGTACATCCACCCCGACGAGTGCGTCGACTGCGGTGCCTGTGAGCCGGTCTGCCCCGTCGAGGCCATCTACTACGAGGACGACCTGCCCGACCAGTGGGCCGACTACTACAAGGCCAACGTCGAGTTCTTCGACGAGGTCGGGTCGCCCGGTGGCGCTGCGAAGGTCGGCGTGATCCACAAGGACCACCCCGTCGTCGCTGCCGAGCCCGTCCGCGGCTGACCGGACCCCTCGTGGCGCTCGACCTCCCCGAATTCCCCTGGGACCAGCTCGTCCCGTTCAAGCAGCGCGCCGCGGCGTACGAGGGCGGGATCGTCGACCTCAGCGTCGGCTCGCCCGTCGACCCCACGCCCGAGGTCGTCCGCACCGCCCTGGCCACCGCCACCGACGCGCACGCCTACCCGCAGGTGGCCGGCACCCCGGCGCTCCGGCAGGCCATCGCCGACTGGTACGGCCGGCGGCACGGTGTCGCCCTGACCGAGGCGAACGCGCTGCCGACGATCGGCTCCAAGGAGTTCATCGCGGGCCTGGCGCTCTGGCTCGGCATCGGCCCCGGCGACACCGTGGTGTTCCCGGCAGCGGCGTACCCGACGTACGAGCTCGGCGCCGCACTGGTCCGGGCCCACGCCCTCGCCTCGGACGACCCCGCCGAGTGGCCGTCCACCACGAAGCTCGTCTGGCTGAACTCCCCGGGCAACCCGGACGGCCGCGTGCTCACCATCGACCAGCTTCGTGCCGCCGTGGTGCGCGCCCGCGAGCTCGGGGCCGTCATCGTCGGCGACGAGTGCTACGCCGAGCTCGGCTGGGACCCGGAGTACGCCACCACCCCGACCCCCACGATCCTCGACCCCCGGGTCGTCGGCGACTCGCTCGACGGCGTGCTCAGCGTGTACTCGCTGTCGAAGCAGTCGAACCTCGCCGGCTACCGTGCGGCCTTCGTCGCCGGTGACGCCGCGGTCCTGGCGGACGTGCTGGCCGTCCGCAAGCACGCCGGGCTGATGCCACCGTTGCCCGTGCAGCAGGCGATGGTCGTCGCGCTGCAGGACGAGACCCACGTGCAGCAGCAGAAGGCCCGCTACCGTGCCCGTCGGAACATGCTCCGGCAGGCACTCGAGGGAGCGGGCTTCCGCATCGACCGCAGCGAAGCCGGGCTCTACCTCTGGGCGACCCGCGGCGAGCCAGCGCTCGACACCGTCGCCTGGCTCGCCGACCGCGGGATCCTCGTCGCACCGGGCACGTTCTACGGTGCAGCCGGGGGCGAACACGTCCGCGTGGCCCTGACGTCGACCGACGAACGGATCGCCGCAGCCTCCCAGCGACTGGCGAGCAGCCGGCGCCTCGGCGCCGCGTAGCACGGACACGAGCACTCCCGCCGGCGCCCGCAATCCCTGGGAACCACCAAATCGTCACCTGGGATGTGTGCACGACCGACAGGAGCCGCGATTAGGCTGTCCTCGTGACTGACACTGCCAATGACGCTCAGAAGACGGCCACACCGCCCACCACGCCCGTCCCCGTGAGCCCCGCCGCCGAACAGCAGGGCGCGATCGCGACGCTGACGTTCCCGGGTGGCACGGCGGAGTTCCCGATCCTGCAGAGCGTCGACGGCGCGTCCGCGATCGACATCTCGACCTTCAAGAAGCAGACCGGGATGAACACGCTCGACTACGGGTTCGTGAACACCGGTGCGACGAAGAGCGCGATCACCTACATCGACGGCGACCAGGGGATCCTGCGATACCGCGGGTACCCGATCGACCAGATCGCCGCGAACTGCACCTTCCTCGAGGTCGCGTGGCTCCTGATCTACGGCGAGCTGCCGACCCCCACCGAGCTCGAGCAGTTCGACGCCCGCATCCGTCGGCACACCCTGCTGCACGAGGACCTCCGTCGCCTGTTCGACGCCCTGCCGCACTCGGCGCACCCGATGTCGGTGCTGTCGAGCGCCGTGAGCGCCCTGTCCACGTACTACGAGGACGACATGGACGTCGACGACCCCGAGAAGGTCGAGCTGCAGACCGTCCGGCTCCTCGCCAAGCTCCCGGTCATCGCGGCCTACGCCCACAAGAAGGCCATCGGGCAGGCGTTCCTGTACCCGGACAACTCGCTGTCGTTCGTCGACAACTTCCTGCGGCTGAACTTCGGCACCATGGCCGAGACCTACAAGCCGAACCCGGTGCTCTCCAAGGCGCTGGAGCGGCTCCTCATCCTGCACGAGGACCACGAGCAGAACGCCTCGACCTCGACGGTGCGCATGGTGGGTTCGACGAAGGCGAACATGTTCGCCTCGATCTCGGCCGGCATCAACGCCCTGTACGGCCCGCTGCACGGCGGCGCGAACGAAGCCGTGCTCGAGATGCTCCAGCAGATCAAGGACTCGGGCGAGCCCGTCACGCGGTTCGTCGAGCGGGTGAAGAACAAGGAGCAGGGTGTCAAGCTCATGGGCTTCGGGCACCGCGTCTACAAGAACTACGACCCGCGCGCCAAGCTCGTCAAGGAGTCCGCGCACGAGGTCCTCGAGTCCCTCGGCGTGCAGGACGACCTGCTCGACATCGCGATGGAGCTCGAGCAGATCGCACTCGAGGACGAGTACTTCGTCAGCCGCAAGCTCTACCCGAACGTCGACTTCTACACCGGCATCATCTACAAGGCGATGGGCTTCCCACCGCGGATGTTCACCGTCCTGTTCGCGATCGGTCGTCTGCCGGGCTGGATCGCCCAGTGGCGCGAGCTGAACAACGACCCGCTCAACAAGATCGGTCGCCCGCAGCAGCTCTACGTGGGTGCGCCCGAGCGCGACGTCCCCGAGCGCTGACCGACTCCGAACGCCCCGCCCCACGGTTCCGTGGCGCGGGGCGTTCGTGTGTCTGCGCCCGCCGTCACATCGAGCGGGCGGAACACCCGGGTCGCGCGGCGGGCGCACGCCGGCATTCCGCCCGCTCGTCGCGTTGTGTCGTGTCGGGTCGAGCCGGGGGAGGGGCCGGAGGGTTGGCGGGGTGCGCTGCTGCGGATCGAACGGGCGGAATGCCACGGTGGAACCGACCGCGCACCGCGGCATTTCGCCCGCTCGCGGGGCGGGGGAGCGCTGGACGGGAGGGCATGGAGGCCCGGTGCCGGTCTCGTGGGCCGGCTCCGGGCCTCCTGTGCGTGCGTCGGTGGGTGGGCGACCGTGGGACGCGCCGCTCACCTGCGCCGGGTGGTCGCGAACGGTCGTCCGGCGGGCGTCGAAACGACGGTTCGTGCGCCCTCGGCGCACGCGGACGGCGTGTTGTGACCACTCGCGGGGCACTGGAGGCGACGACCTGGAGGCCCGGTGCCGGTCTCGTGGGCCGGCTCCGGGCCTCCAGGCGGGTGCGTCGGTGGGTGCGCGATCGTGGGACGCGCCGCTCACCTGCGCCGGGTGGTCGCGAACTGTCGTCTGGCGGGTGCCGGAGCGACGGTTCGTGCGCCCTCGGCACCCGCCGGCGACGTGTCGTGACCGCTCGCCGGGCAGGGCGCTACGCGTGCAGCGCGGTGTTCAGCTGGATGCCCTCGCCCTTGCGCTGCAGGGCTTCGACGGCGCCGCTGACGCTGTTGCGGCGGAACAGGATGTTCGGGGTGCCGGAGAGCTCGGCGGCCTTGACGGTCTTCGGGGTGCCGTCGGGGTTCGGGGCCGCACCGACGAGGACCACCTTCGTGCCGGCCGTCACGTAGAGGCCGGCCTCGACGACGGAGTCGTCACCGAGCGAGATGCCGAGGCCCGCGTTCGCGCCGAGGAGCGCACGTTCGCCGAGGGAGACACGGTGTGTGCCGCCGCCGGACAGGGTGCCCATGATCGAGGAGCCGCCGCCGACGTCGGTGCCGTGCCCGACGACGACGCCCTGCGAGACGCGGCCCTCGATCATGGCGTCACCGAGGGTGCCCGCGTTGAAGTTGACGAAGCCCTCGTGCATGACGGTCGTGCCCGGTGCCAGGTGTGCGCCGAGGCGGACGCGGCTCGCGTCGGCGATCCGGACGCGGTCCGGCACGACGTAGTCGAGCAGGCGCGGGAACTTGTCGATGCCGTGCACGGCGATGCCGGCGCGCTGCAGCGCGGGGCGCAGGCGCGTCAGCGACTCGGGGTGCACGGGGCCGGCGTTCGTCCACGCGACGATCGGCAGGTGGCCGAAGACGCCGTCCAGGGAGACCCCGTTCGGGCGGACGTGCAGGTGGCTCAGCAGGTGCAGGCGGAGGTACGCGTCCGGGGTGCTCGTCGGGCTCGCGTCGATCGTGATCTCGGTGGTGACGGCCTCGATCCGGACCTCGCGGCGGGGGTCGTCCCCGACGTGCGCCTGCAGCTCGGCGGGGAACACGGCGTCGGCGGGCAGGGCGCCGAGGTGGGTCTCCGGGTACCAGGTGTCGAGCGTCGTGCCGTCGGCGGCGATCGTCGCGAGGCCGTGGCCCCAGGCGTGGGTCGGGCGGTCGGAGGCAGTCGTGTCGGTCACGGCTCCAGGGTACCGAGCGGCCGTCCGAGGGCACCGTCCGGCCGGACTGCCGGGGCGGCGGGGATCCCGTCCAGCCGGACGGCCGGGGCGGTGCGAGGGTCGGCCGGTAGGCTGCCCGCATGCCGGAGCACCTCGACCTCACCGCCTCGTCCATCGACATCACCCGTGCCATCTGCGACATCGAGTCGGTGTCCGGCAACGAGCAGGCCCTCGCCGACGCGATCGAGGCCGTGCTCGCCCCGCTGCCGCACCTCGAGGTCATCCGCGACGGCGACGCGATCGTCGCGCGGACGAACCTGGGCCGCGACCGCCGGGTGGTCATCGCGGGGCACATCGACACCGTCCCGCTCAACGACAACCTGCCGACCGAGTTCCGCACCACCGAGGACGGCACCGAGATCCTCTGGGGCCGCGGCACCGTCGACATGAAGGCCGGCTGCGCGGTGCAGCTGAAGCTCGCGTACGACCTGGCCGACCCCTCGGTCGACGTCACGTGGGTCTGGTACGACCACGAGGAGGTCAGCGACGCCCTGAACGGCCTCGGTCGTCTGGCCCGCACGCGGCCCGAGCTGCTCGCCGCCGACTTCGCGATCCTCGGTGAGCCGTCCGGGGCGCAGATCGAGGGCGGCTGCAACGGCAACCTCCGCGCCGAGATCCGCACGTTCGGCAGGCGCTCGCACAGCGCCCGGAGCTGGATCGGCGACAACGCCATCCACAAGACCGCCCCGATCCTGGCCACCTTGGCCGCGTACGAGCCCCGCACCGTCACGGTCGACGGGCTCGAGTACCGCGAGGGTCTGAACGCCGTCGGCATCAGCGGCGGCATCGCGGGCAACATCATCCCGGACGAGGCGATGGTGCACGTGAACTACCGGTTCGCCCCGTCCCGTTCGGCCGACGAGGCCGTCGCCCACATCCGCGAGCTGTTCGACGGCTACGAGGTCACGATCGTGGACCTCGCTGCCGGTGCCCGTCCCGGGCTCGACGCTCCGCTCGCGCAGGACTTCGTGGCTGCCGTCGGTGGACCGGCGCCCCGCCCGAAGTACGGCTGGACCGACGTCGCACGGTTCTCGGGCCTCGGCGTCCCCGCGGTCAACTACGGCCCCGGCGAACCGGTCTTCGCCCACCACGACGACGAGCAGGTCCCGGTCGCGCAGATCACCGCGGTCGAGGCCGGGCTGCGTCGGTGGCTGACGGCCTGACGACGGCGGGGGCCACCCGGAGGACCCCTGCTCGGAACCGCTGGCGGGCCCGGTACCGGGTCGTGCCCTGGTGGGTGCGCATCACCGTCGTCTACGTGCTGGCGCGGCTCGTCACCGGCGCGATGATGCTCGTCTTCGCCGGCGTGCAGGCGGCGAACTCGTTCACCGTCCAGAGCCCCGGCTACCTGTCGTTCGCGTCCATCTGGGACGGCGCCTGGTACCGCGTGATCGCCACGGGTGGGTACCCGTCGACGCTGCCGGTCGACGCCGCGGGACACGTGACCGAGAACGCGTGGGCGTTCATGCCCGCGTACCCGTTCCTGGTGCGCGGGTTCATGCTGCTCACCGGAGCGCCGTTCGAGTTCGTCGCGGTCTCGGTGTCGTTGCTCGCCGGCCTCGGCGCCGCGCTGGTGTTCCGCCGGCTGATGGGCCGGTTCCTCGACCCCGCGCGGGCGACGTTCGCCACGGTGCTGTTCTGCGTCGCACCGGTGTCGGCGGTGTTCCAGGTGGCCTACGCGGAGTCGATGGGCCTGTTCCTGCTGCTCGTCGCGCTGCTGCTCATGGTGGACCGACGCTGGTGGGCGATGCTCCCCGTCGTGCTGCTGCTCGGCATGACCCGGCCGACCGGGCTCGCCTTCGCGTTCCTCGTCGTGCTCTTCGTGGTCGCGTGGGCGATCCGCCCCGCCTGGGTGCGGTCGTCGGAGCCGCTGACCCTCCGCCGCCTCGTGCCGCCAGCGGTCGTCGCCACGGTGTCCGGCCTGGTCGGTCTGGCGTGGCCGGTGATCGCGTGGGCCGTCACCGGGGTGCCGAAGGCGTACACGGACACCGAGCTCGCCTGGCGCTCGTCGTACATCGGGTGGAAGGAGCTCGTGCCCTTCGCGCCGTGGGTGCAGGGGTTCGGGTGGTGGTTCGGGCAGCCGGCCGGGGCGCTGTTGCTCGTCGTCGTGCTCGTCGGCTTCGCCGCGTTCGTGAGCATGCCCGCCGCGCGCCGGATCGGGATCGAGCTGCGACTGTGGGGTGTGGCGTACCTGGTGTACCTGCTCGCGGTGTTCTTCCCGCAGTCGAGCACCTGGCGGATCCTCGTGCCCATCGCGCCGCTGCTCGGCATCGTCGCGCTGCCGCGGTCGCGGGTGTACCGCGTGGCCGTCGTCGTCGCGTTCGTCGGGCTGCAGTGGGTCTGGCTGTACTACACGTGGTGGATCGACGGCTACGACTGGACCCCGCCGTGATCGACACGGAGCACCGGAAGGCCCATGGATCCGCGTTCTACGGAGCACCGGAACGCCACATCCGACACCCCCAACCTGGGCGGTTTCGCAGTTGCCCCCTCCATACGGGATAATGGGACAGCATTTACTGCACGAAAGGGGACATCTGATGGCAGCCATGAAGCCGAGGACCGGTGACGGGCCGATGGAGGCTGTTAAGGAGGGTCGACTCATCATCGTGCGGGTTCCGCTCGAAGGTGGAGGCCGCCTGGTCGTCTCGGTCAACGATGCCGAGGCCAAGGAACTCCACGACGCACTCGCCGAGGTCGTCTCGGCCTAGTACGTCGAAGCACCAGAACGGGAAGCCCGGAGCGTGTACGCTCCGGGCTTCCCGTCTGTCTGCCTGGAGCGGGCAGCCCCCCCCCTGGTGTCGGTCGGCTCCGGCAGGATGAGGACGTGCCGAGGACCCACCTGCCCATCCGACGTGTCGACGAGTACCGCGACCCGGACCCGATGCCGCGCGACGCCTGGCCGGCCACGCTCCCGCCGATCCGGCAGCTGCTCGACGAAGGGCTCGACCTGGACCCGGTGACGGTGTTCGTCGGGGACAACGGTGTCGGCAAGTCGACCCTGATCGAGGCGATCGCGCTCGCGTTCGGCATGTCCCCGGAGGGCGGCTCGACCGGGGCGCACCACTCGACCCGCCCGTCCGAGTCGGACCTGTGGCAGCACATCGTCCTGCGACGGGACTTCGGTGCGCCCCGTGGCGGCTTCTTCCTGCGTGCTGAGACCATGCACGGCTTCTTCACCTACCTCGAGGAGCACCCGAACCGCAGTCGCCCCGAACCGGTCTTCCACGAGCGCAGCCACGGTGAGGCGTTCCTGGACTTCGTCATCGACCGGGCGCGCTGGCCCGGGCTCTGGATCCTCGACGAGCCGGAGTCAGCCCTGTCGTTCTCGGGCTGCCTCACCCTGATCGCCCTGCTGCGGTCGATCGTCGAGAGCGGTGTCGGACAGGTCGTGCTCTCGACGCACTCACCCGTGCTGGCCGCGTTCCCGGGCGCGACGATCCACGAGGTCGGCGAATGGGGCCTGCGGCGCGCCGAGTGGAGTGAGCTCGACCTGGTGCGGAACCAGCGGGCGTTCCTCGAGTCCCCGGAGCGGTACCTGCGGCACCTCGACTGACCCGCGCGAGCGCCGGCGGGCCGAGGACTAGTTGGTGACCTTCGTCAGCTGCAGCAGCCCGTCACCGGCCGGCGACAGCGCGCTGCGCACCGCACCCGACGTCGACACCTCGGTCAGCAGCAGCCGGAAGTCCGTGGTGGCACGGTCGCGCTTCACCGGGTCGGCCACGCGTCCGCGCCACAGGGCGTGCGGTACCAGGACGGTGCCGCCCAGGCGTGCGAGGCGCAGCCCGTGCTCGACGTACTCGATGACGTGCTCCGGGTCGGCGTCGACGAGGACGACGTCGTACGAGGCCTCGTTCATGCGGGGGAGCACCTGGTTGGCCCGACCGGGGATGAGCCGGATCCGTGCGGGGGCGGTGCCGGCGCTGATGTAGGCGTCACGGGCGAACTGCTGGTGGTCGACCTCGACGTCGATCGTGGTCAGGGTCGCGTTCGGGGCACCGGCGAGCAGGTACAGGCCGGAGACGCCGAGACCGGTGCCGATCTCGATGATGCTCGTGGCTCGCGAGGCTGCGGCGATGACCCCGATCTGTGCACCGATCGCGGGCGAGATCGCTTCGACCCCGAGTTCCAGGGAGTGCTCACGAGCACGGGCGATCGCCTCGGTCTCCGAGACGATGTCCTCGGCGAACTTCCAGTTCGACTCTTTCTCTGACACGCACACTCCGTTCGGGAGACAACTCTAGAGGTGCAACGCAGCAGCACGCGTTAGGCTCGCTCGCGTGGACATCCCGCTCGACAAGATCCTGATCATCGGGGTCATCGGCGTCCTCTTGCTCGGGCCGCAGCGCCTGCCGATGTACGCCCAGAAGCTGGCCGAGTTCGTCAAGGCCGTCCGCCGGTTCGCCGACACCGCCAAGGAGCGGATGCGCGACGAGATGGGCCCCGAGTTCGACGACATCGAGTGGCAGAAGCTTGACCCGCGCCAGTACGACCCGAGACGCATCATCCGTGACGCCCTGCTCGACTCCGGTTCCAGTGCCGCAGCCGTGCAGACCGCACAGGTCTCCGCGTCCAAGGTGCGTGCGACGGCTCCCGTCGTGCCCCTGGCCGCCGGTGAGGCCGCGCCCTTCGACGCCGAGGCGACCTGACGCTCGTCGCGTCACCACCTGACGGACTGGAGGCCCGTGGCAGATCCGCCACGGGCCTCCAGTCCGCCATGGGGTCGCGTCGTCAGTCGCGGGTGGCGACGATCGTGTAGGTCGTGGGGATGCGGTCGCGGTCGTGCTCCGGCCAGGCCCACGAACCGGTGCCGGTCTCGACCATGCGCGCGCTGAAGCGCCACGGCAGCGTGCGGCCCTCGTCGAGCCGGCGGAGCCGCAGCCCGGCGCCGAGCAGGGCGTTCACGATCTCGGACAGCGGGTGCGGCCACTCGAAGGTGCGGGTGTTCGCCACCGTGCCGTCGCCCGCGTAGGTGCCCGCGTCGTCCCACTGCTGGGCCGTGCCGTCGGGGAAGTACCGGTACCGGGTGACGAGCTCGTCCGCGTCCTCGTCGAGGGCGTACAGGGCCGGGTGGCCGTCGCGGATGAAGAACACCCCGCCGGGGCGTAGCAGGCCGGCGACCTGGGCGGCCCAGCGGTCGAGGTCGGGGAGCCAGCAGATCGTGCCGATGCTCGTGTACACGACGTCGAAGTCCCCGGAGACGGCGGCCCGGGCGTCGAGGACGTCGGACTCGACCCAGGTGACGTCGATGCCGAGTCGCGATGCGAGCCCACTGGCCGAGGTGAGTGCTGCGGGCGAGAAGTCGACGCCGGTCAGCCGGGCACCCTCGCGGGCGAGCGACACCGTGTCGGTGCCGATGTGGCACTGCAGGTGGCAGACGTCGAGGCCGTCGAGCGAGCCGTTCGGCAGCCACGGCGTCAGCGCCGGCAGGTCCTCGCGCACGACGTCCGAGCGGTGGTCGGGGTCGACGAGGGCGTCGATCTCGTAGGCACCCTCGTGGATCGGCACCCGGTCGTCCCAGTTCGCCTGGTTCGTGGCGCGTGCGTGCTTCCAGTCGACGTCGACGTGATCCGTGCTCATGCCCCCGAGCCTAGGACAGTGAGAGCCCGAGCTTCCGGCCGGCGAGCCCGCGCCCCATCGTGGTGATCCGGTCGGCGATCGCGGTCAGGGCCACCGCGGCCGGGTCCTCCGGGCTGCCGAGCACCACCGGTACCCCTGCGTCGCCGCCCTCGCGCAGCGGCACCGACAGCGGCACGCTGCCGAGCACCGGGACGGGGGCGTCCTGCCTGCGGGAGAGCCGCGATGCGGTCTCCGCACCACCGCCCTCGCCGAACAGGTGCAGGACCGACCCGTCCGGCTGCACGAGCCCGGACATGTTCTCGACCACGCCGATGACCCGCTGCCCGGTCTGCCGGGCGACGATCCCGCTGCGCTCGGCGACGTCGGCCGCGGCGGCCTGCGGGGTCGTGACGACCAGGACCTCGGCGTGCGGCAGGAGCTGCCCCACCGAGATCGCGACGTCGCCGGTGCCCGGGGGCAGGTCGAGCAGCAGGACGTCGAGGTCGCCGAAGAACACGTCGGTCAGGAACTGGTTCACGGTGCGGTGCAGCATCGGTCCGCGCCACGACACCGCGGTCGAGACGTCGTCGACGAACATGCCGATCGACACGACCTTCACGTCGTGGGCCACCGGCGGCAGGATCATGCTGTCCACACGCGTCGGACGCGGCGCGACCCCGTGCTCGTCGGTCAGGCCCATCAGCCCGGGCACGCTGAAGCCGTGCACGTCGACGTCGACGACCCCGACCCGCAGGCCCCGGCGGGCGAGCGCGACGGCGAGGTTCACGGTGACGGTGGACTTGCCGACGCCGCCCTTGCCACTCGTGACGGCGATGACGCGGGTGAGGGAGTCCGCCGTGAACTGCACGCCCTTCGGCCGGCCGGCGCGGAGCCGCTCGGTCAGCGCGGCGCGTGTCGCCGGGTCCATCACGGACACGTCGACGTCGACGGCGGCGACCCCCGGGACGGACGCGGCGGCGACGCGGACGTCGCGCTCGATGGTGTCGGCGGCGGGGCACCCCACGATCGTGAGCTGCAGGTCGACGCGCACCGAGCCTCCAGGCTGCACGTCGACACCACGGATCATGCCGAGCTCCGTGACGGGGCGACGGATCTCGGGGTCGATGACGCGGCCGAGCGCAGCGAGGACCGCCGTGCCGAGCTGATCGTCGGTGGGGACGGGTTCAGCCACGGGTGGAGCTGTCGTGTTCGTCCGCGTAGCCGGCCTCGTCGGCGTCGCGGCGGTCGAGTTCCTCGAGCAGGGAGCGGAGCTCGGCACGGATGAAGTCCTTGGACGCCATGTCCCGCATCGCCAGGCGCAGGGCCACGACCTCGCGGGCCAGGTACTCCGTGTCGGCCAGGTTGCGCTCGGCACGCTGGCGGTCCTGTTCGAACTGCACGCGGTCGCGGTCGTCCTGCCGGTTCTGCGCGAGCAGGATCAGCGGGGCCGCGTACGAGGCCTGCAGCGAGAGCACGAGGGTCAGCGCCGTGAAGCCGATCGCGGCCGAGTCGAACTGCCACGGCTTCGGCGCCAGGGTGTTGTAGCCCATCCAGACCACGCAGAACAGCGTGAGGCCGATGAGGAACCACGGCGTACCCATGCCCCGGGCGATGCCCTCGGTCGCGCGACCGAAGGTGTCCCCGCGACCACGGCGACGGCTGGGGAGCACGCGCGTACGCATGCCCTTGGGGGAGTCGAGCCGGACCTCTTGGCGGTCACGGTCGCGACGGGTGTCATCCGTTCGGGCCACGGGTGGTCCTCCTTCCCGTCGTCACGGGTGTCCTGCGCGGGCGTTGGCGTGGAAGCGGTGAGGGTTCCCCCTCGCCCTGACTTCGCCAGTCGTCCGGCAGGACGTGGTCGAGGACATCGTCGATCGTCACCACCCCGACGAGACGGTGGGCGTCGTCGACCACGGGCACGGAGAGCAGGTTGTAGGTCGCCATGATGCGGGTGACCTCGGCGGCGCTCGCGTCGACCCGGACCGGTTCGGTCTGCTGGTCGATGAGCGTGCCGAGCCGCTCGTTCGGCGGGTAGCGGAGCATCCGCTGGAAGTGCACGAGCCCGAGGAACCGACCGGTCGGCGGCTCGTACGGCGGCAGGGTGACGCAGACGGCGGCGCCGAGCACCGGCGCGAGCTCGTGGCGGCGGACCAGGGCCAGGCCCTCGGCCACGGTGGCGTCGGCCGAGACGATCACCGGTTCGGTGGTCATGAGACCACCGGCGGTGTCCGGCTCGTACTCCAGGAGCATGCGGACGTCCTGCGCCTCTTCCGGCTCCATGAGCTGCAGGAGGGCTTCGCTCCGCTCGTCGGAGAACTGGGCCAGGACGTCGGCCGCGTCGTCGGGCTGCATCTGGTCGAGGACGTCGGCGGCACGGGCGTCCGTCAGCCGGGTGAGGATCTCGATGCGTTCCTGGTCCGGCATCTCCTCGAGCACGTCGGCGAGGCGGTCGTCCGGCAGTTCCTCGGAGACCTCGAACCGACGCTCGGCGGGCAGGTCGAGGAGCGTCGACGCCAGGTCTGCGGGCAGCAGGTCGGAGTACGCGGCGATGACGTGCTCGGCGGACTGGGCCTCGCCGGGGAGCTCGTCCTCGGTGACCTCGTTCCACGTCGCGAAGGTCGTCGGGCCCTTGCCGAACGGCGACGGCGTGGTCTTCGGCTTGCGGAGGAAGAGCTGCGCGACCTCCCAGTCGCCCTGCCCGCGGTCCTCGATCGCGACGTCCTCGATGGTGGCGCGGATGCGCTGGTTCTTGATGAGCACCTTGCGGCCGAGCATCTCGGCGATGACGCGGACCTCGCCGCCGCGCTGCTCGAAGCGGCGCATGTTCACCAGGCCGGTCGTGATGACCTGCCCGGCACCGATCGAGGTGATGCGGCCGATGCTCACGAAGATGCGGCGTTTGCCGGGCACCTCGACGATGAGCCCGACGACGTGCGGGGGATCGGCCCGGCGGTAGACGACCAGGACGTCCCGGACCCGTCCGACGCGGTCGCCCGCGGGGTCGAAGACGGAGCACCCGGCGAGGCGGGCGACGAAGACCTTCGTGGCGCTCACCCGACCCAGCGTAGTCGCTCGGGTGTGCGCGTTCGCCCGCGCCGGTCGGCGGCTTCCCTGAGAGTGCACGTGCGATTGCAAGGTGTGCGGTGAATGATGGCTGGGTGAGCAATCAGAGCCCCTTCGCCGGCAGGACCGCCCAGGCGTTCCCGACGCTGCCCAAGGGCGACGTCCTGGGAACGTACGACAGCTACCCCGACGCGCAGCGCGTGGTGGCGAAGCTGGCCGAGGCCGACTTCCCCGTCAACCAGCTCTCCATCGTCGGCAACGACCTGAAGACGGTCGAGCGGGTCACCGGCAAGATGACCTACGGCCGCGCCGCCATCGCCGGCGCGCTGTCCGGTCTGTGGCTCGGCATCTTCTTCGGCATCGTGCTCACCCTCTTCTCGCCGAGCGCCGGCGGCCTGATCCTCGCCGCGGCGATCATCGGTGCCGCGTTCGGCATGCTCTACGGCATCGCCTCGTTCGCCATCACCAAGCGGCAGCGTGACTTCACCAGCGTCCACCAGGTGCTCGCCACGAACTACCAGATCGTCGTCAACCCGCAGCTGACCGGGCAGGCGCAGCGGATCCTCGGTGAGCACGGGGCGACCCCGTCCACGCACTGGAACGACGCTCCCCAGCAGCAGCAGCAGCAGCAGCAGCAGTGGCGCCCGGGCCCCGGTGGGGTCCCGCCGCAGCAGCAGTCGCCGTACGGCGGGCACGCCACCCCGCACCAGCAGCCAGGAGGCCCGCAGCACCCCGGTACGTCGGCCCCCGGCGCGCAGACGGCCGCGCCTTCGGGCCCGCCGCGCTACGGCACGAACGACGGGCCCCGGTACGGGGAGACCCCGGAGACCGCTGCCGCCCCCGCGGCCCCGCCGGTGCCGGAGCGTCGGCCCGAGGAGCCGCCGCGCTACGGCGAGCGGGTGGCCGGTGCGACGCCGCCGTCGGCTCCCGCGTCGTCGGACCAGTCGTCCGCGCCGGATGCTCCGCGCGACGGTGAGGGCGACCGCCGCTAGCGGTCCTCGGCTGGCCGCGCGCCGATTGCCGCTCGCCGCTCGCCGTACGGCGTCATCGGCCGTCGGTCGTGCGTGGAAGCACGCAACACGCCGCTCACGTCCGCTGAGGTCGCGCGAACTGTCGCCTCCGGACCGCGCGGGCGGCAGTTGGTGCGACTTCCGGGGCGCGGGCATGGCGGGCGGGCGGTCGCAACTCTCCGCGCGCATGCGGTCGAGTGGTCGGAGATCGTCGTTCGAGGCCGGCTCGGGCGACGGCTCGTGACCGCTCAGCATCGGGCAGGCGGCATGTCGTGACCGGGCGCGATGCATACTCGGGCACGGCACGGCACGGCACGGCACGGTGCGGCACGGCACGGCACCGCCCCGCGCGCACGGCACCGCGCGGGCGGCAGTTCGTGCGACTTCGTCGGGAGGGCCTGCCGGGCGGGCGGTCGCAACATCCCGCGCGCCTGCGGTCGAGTGGTCGGAGATCGTCGTTCGGGGCCGGCTCGGGCGACGGTTCGTGACCGTTCAGCATCGGGCAGGCGGCATGTCCTGACCGGGCGCGATGCAGACTCGGGCACGGCACGGCACGGCACGGCCCTGCGCGGCACGGTGCGGCTCCGCACGGACCTGGTCGGCGTCGCCGCGCTAGAGGACCTTCGAATAGCGGACCGACAGGGGCGCACCGACGTAGGGCCCGAAGTTCGCGATCCGCCGGAACCCCTCGCGCTGGTAGAACCCGACGGCGCGCTGCTGCTCCGTGCCCGTCTCGAGCACGAGCGCCGGAGAGCCCAGGTCGAGCGCGGCCTCTTCCAGCCGACGCAACAGTTCGGCGGCGACACCCGACCCGCGTGACTCCGGCCGGACGTACATCCGCTTGATCTCGGCGATGCCGTCGTCGACCACGCGCAGGCCCCCACACGCCAGGGGGGTGCCGGACTCGTCCCGCGCGACGAAGAACACAGAGACCGAGTCGGCGGTCGGCTTCTCGCCCGGTTCGGTGTCGCCGCCGTGCGCCCGGTCGATCTCCAGTCGCTGTGCGGCGCGGAGCCGTTGGGCGTCAGGTGAGTCGAAGTGCTCGACCTCGATCGAGAAGGTGTTCGGGGAGACCTCGGGCGTCGTCACCCGCTCACGCTAGCGGCCGGAACGGGCGATCCACCCCTCCACTTCCGAGGGGGTCCGGGGGATGCCGACGGACAGGTTCTCGGCGCCGTCCTCGGTGACCAGGATGTCGTCCTCGATGCGGACGCCGATGCCGCGGAACTCCTCGGGCACGGTCAGGTCGTCCTGCTGGAAGTACAGCCCGGGCTCGATCGTGAAGACCATGCCGGCCTGCACGGTGCCGTCGAGGTACATCTCGCGGCGGGCCTTCGCGCAGTCGTGCACGTCGAGGCCGAGGTGGTGGCTCGTGCCGTGCACCATGTAGCGGCGGTGGAACTGGTTGTCCGGCTCGAGCGACTCGGCGGCCGAGACCGGCAGGAAGCCCCACTCGGCGGTCTTCCGCGCGATGACCTGCATCGCGGTGGCGTGCACCTGGCGGAACGTGATGCCCGGCTTGACGATCGCGAAGGCGGCGTCGGCGGCTTCGAGCACGGCTTCGTAGACCATGCGCTGCACGGGCGAGAACGTGCCGCTCACCGGCAGCGTGCGGGTGATGTCGGCGGTGTAGAACGAGTCGACCTCGACCCCCGCGTCGATGAGGATGAGGTCGCCGGGCTGCACGGCGCCGTCGTTGCGGGTCCAGTGCAGGATGCAGGCGTGGTGGCCCGAAGCGGCGATGGTGTCGTAGCCCACGGTGTTGCCGTCGGCGCGGGCCCGCCGGTTGAACGTCCCCTCGACGATGCGCTCCCCGCGCGGGTGGGCGAGCACGGCGTCGAAGTCGGCGATGACGTCGTCGAACCCGTGCTTCGTGGCGTCGACGGCCTTGCGGAGCTCACGGACTTCGTACGCGTCCTTGACCAGTCGGAGCTCGGACAGGTCGCGGGCGAGCAGGTCGTCGGTCGCCGGGGAGTCGTCGGTCTCGTCGACGCCACCGATCGCCGCACCGATGCGGGTGTCGAGCGACCGGGTCAGGTCGTCGTCTGCTTCGCGCACCAGCAGCGCCGAGGCGTCGAGCGCGTCGGCGACGGCGGTGAACGCACCGAGGTCGGCCGTGGCCAGCCCCAGGTCGGCGGCTACGGCGTCGAGCGAGGGGCGCGGCCCGACCCAGAACTCGCCGATCTCGGGATTGGCGTAGAACTCTTCCGAGTCGCGGCCCGCGGTGGCGCGGAAGTACAGCGTGGCGTCGTGCCCGGAGCCGTTCGGCGTCATCACGAGCACGGAGCCGACGACGGTGTCGGTGCCCCAGCCGGTCAGGTGCGCGAAGGTGGAGTGCGGGCGGAACGGGTAGTCGCAGTCGTTCGAGCGGACCTTGGCCTGCCCGGCGGGCACCACGATCGTGCGGCCCGGGTGCAGCTCGGAGATGCGGGCGCGACGTTCGGCGGCGAACGCGGCCTGCTCGCGGGGTTCGGGCTGCGCTTCGTCGCGCTCGGCCCACTGCGACCCGATGAAGTCCTTGAAGGTCGAGGACCCGGGGGTCGTGGATCGGTTGCTCGTCGCGCGGGGAGTCGTGTCGGCCATGCGTCCATCATCGCACCGCCGGACGACACCCGGCCTGTGCGGCCGCTCACCTGTGGATAGCATTGGCCACGTGCCAGACCCGTTCATCGACCTGCACGCGCACTCCAGTGTCTCCGACGGCACCGAGCGTCCCGCGGAGCTCGTGCGAGCAGCCGCGGCCGCCGGACTCGACGCCGTCGCGCTGACCGACCACGACACGACGGCCGGGTGGGCGGACGCCACGGCCGCGGCTCTCGAGCTGCCCCTGACCCTGCTGCCGGGGCTCGAGCTGAGCACGCGGATCGGGTACCGGAGCGTGCACGTGCTCGGCTACCTGGTCGACCCCGAGCACCCCGGTCTGGTCGAGGAGACGACCCGCATCCGCGACGGTCGGCTCTCGCGCGCGCACCGCATGGTCGACCGCATCGCTGAGGACCACCCGATCACCTGGGCCGACGTCCTGGCCCAGTCCAGCCCCGGCGCCACGATCGGCCGCCCGCACATCGCGGACGCCCTGGTCGCCCGTGGGCTCGAGTCCGACCGGTCGGCGGCGTTCCGCGGCATCCTGCACCCGGCTTCCGGCTACTACGAACCCCACGAGGCACCGTCGCCCCTGCGCGGCGTCGAGCTCATCCGGCAGGCAGGCGGCGTGCCCGTCATCGCGCACCCGGCGGCGTCGTCGCGCGGGATCGTCATCGACGAACCGATGCTCCGCTCCCTGGTCGACGCCGGGCTCGGCGGTCTCGAGGTCGACCACCGCGAGAACCTGGCGCACGGCAAGCGCACCCTGCTCGACTGGGCGACCCGCTACGACCTGTTCGTCACCGGTTCGAGCGACTACCACGGCACCGGCAAGCCGAACCGGCTGGGGGAACACCGGACCGCGTGCGTGTCCTTCGACGCCATCGTCGCCCAGGCCACGGGCAGCGCCCCCGTGGTCGGCCCCGGCTCGCGCCTGTCCTGACCCGAGGCTCGTCTCACCGAAGCGACACATCTCGCTCGCGGCGGCCTGACCCCTCCGCGAAAGCGACAGATTCCCGCCGACGGTTCGCGGCGATCTGTCGCTTTCGCGGGGGCAGTCGGCAGGTGGGGACGACGAAGGGCCCGTCGCGTCAGCGACGGGCCCTTCGGTCTGGAGGCGCTACTCGCCGTCCGACGTGCCCTGCGGTGCCGAGGCGGTCGCCGAGGCATCGCCGGTGCCCGCACCGCGACGGCGGCGACGGCGGCGACGCTTCGCGGCGCCGTCGGTGGAACCACCCTCGGCGGCGGAGCCGTCCTCGGCGCCAGCCACGGCCGTGGGGGCGACCGACTCGGTTGCCGGAGCCTGCGGGGCGGACTGCTCCGAGCCTCCTGACCGGGTGCGGCTGCGCGACCGCGAACGCGACGCGTCACGTGAACCCGTCGCCGGGCGGTCGCTGCTGCGCTTCTCGGCGGGGGCACCGGCAGAAGCCGCGTGCGACGACGAGCCGGGCAGACGGCCCTTGGTGCCCTTGGGGATGTCGAGTTCCTCGAACAGGTGGGGCGACGACGAGTAGGTCTCGACGGGCTCGGGGATACCGAACTCGAGGGCCTTGTCGATCAGCGTCCACTTGTGCAGGTCGTCCCAGTCGACGAACGTGACCGCGATGCCGGTCTTGCCGGCGCGGCCGGTGCGGCCAGCGCGGTGCAGGTACGTGTCCGGGTCGTCCGGGATCGTGTGGTTGATCACGTGCGTGACGTCGTCGACGTCGATGCCGCGGGCGGCGACGTCGGTGGCGATGAGCACGTCGCGCTTGCCGGCCTTGAACGCAGCCATGGCGCGCTCGCGCTGCTCCTGGTTGAGGTCACCGTGCACCGCTGCCGCGTTGAACCCGCGGTCCTTGAGCTCCTCGACCAGCTTCGCCGCGGCACGCTTCGTGCGCGTGAAGATCACGGTCTTGCCGCGACCCTCGGCCTGCAGGATGCGGGCGATGACCTCGTCCTTGTCCAGCGAGTGCGCGCGGTAGATGAGGTGCTTGATGTTGGCCTGCATGAGGCCCTCGTCCGGGTCGGTCGCCCGGATGTGCACCGGACGGCTCATGAACCGGCGGGCGAGCGCGACGATCGGCGCGGGCATCGTCGCCGAGAACAGCATCGTGTGCCGCACCTCGGGGACCGCCTGGAAGATCCGCTCGATGTCCGACAGGAACCCGAGGTCGAGCATGCGGTCGGCCTCGTCGAGCACGACCTCTTGCACGTGGGAGAGGTCGAGCAGACGCTGCCGCTGCAGGTCGATGAGTCGCCCGGGCGTGCCGACGACGATCTGGGCGCCGGCCTTGAGCTGTTCGACCTGGCCTTCGTAGGCCTTGCCGCCGTAGATCGAGACGACCGTGGTCGGGCGGTTGGACGCCGCGAGCTCGAGGTCCTCGGTGACCTGGACCGCGAGTTCACGGGTCGGGACGACGACGAGCGCCTTCACACCGTGGGCCGGGTCGGCACCGAGTCGCTGGATCAGCGGCAGGCCGAACCCGAGGGTCTTGCCGGTACCCGTCTTGGCCTGGCCGATGATGTCCTGGCCGGTCAGGCCGAGCGGGATGGTCTGTTCCTGGATCGGGAAGGGCTCGATGATGCCCTTGCCGGCCAGTGCATCGACGATGTCCTGGTCGATGTTGAGGTCTGAGAAAGTCAAAGAATCACCTTAGTTCTGGTGGAAGTCCGGGCCAGTCTACCGACGGGCGCGTGGTCCGGGGCACTCCGGGGTGCCGCTGGGCGTCGGGCCGGGCGCCCGGCGGGTGCCGCTGGGCGTCGGGCCGGGCGCCCGGCGGGCGCCGCTGGGCGTCGGGCGGGTGACCGGCGGGTGCCCTCTATGCTGGTCGGGTGGTGTCGTGGTGGAACCGGAAGCGCGCGGCGCAGCTCGCTGCCGCATGGCTCGCGTCGCGGAACCCGCGCGGAGCAGCACAGGTCAAGCGGCTCGCGCTCGACGACGTAACCCCGGAGCTCGACGTCTACCTGGGGCAGGCTGCCTACCTGCAGCTCTCCGTCTACGAGACGATGGGACGAGCCGGTGCTTCGGCACCGACGCTCTCCGGCCGTCTGGTCACCGGGGTGCTCGCGACCACGGCGCTCGAGCGGCACCGCACGATCGTGGCCGAGATCGAGCGCACCGGCGGGGACCCGGCGGCGCTGATGGCACCGCACCGCGAGGCGATCGACCTGTTCCTCGAACGGACGAGCGGTGCCGACTGGTACGAGTCGATGCTCACCGGCTACGTGACGGCCGGCATCCTGAACGACCTGTTCGGCAACCTGCTCCGCTCGCTGCCGATCGACGTGCGGCAGCGGCTGCGTTCGGTGTTCGACGCGCGCGAGGAAGCGGCGGTCGTCGAGGAGCTGACTGCCCACATCGAGGACGACCCGCAGATCGGATCGCGCCTGGCGATGTGGGGACGGCGTCTGGTGGGCGACACCCTGCTCGTCGCCCGGTCCGCCCTGGCGTCGCACGCCCGTGAGGACCAGGAGCGACTGGAGCCGGTCTGGACCGAGCTCATCGCCGCGCACACCCGACGGATGGACGCGCTCGGCCTGACGGCTTGAGCGGCAGGCTCGCTCGAGCTTCACGCTTGATCGAGCGTCACGCTTGCTCGATCGTTGGCTTGCTCGGGTGTCGGGCTTGCCCGAGTGTCAGGCGCCGCGCGTCTTGAGCTGCTCGTAGTACGCGGCGTCGCCCTTGTCGCGCCGGGTGCCGAGGAGCCACTCGACCATGACCGAGACCACGCCGGAACCCACGAGGGCCACGACCCAGATCCAGGTGCCGTCGTACCGCCACCCGGCCCAGGTCAGCGCTTCCCACAGGACGGCTGCGGCGATGCCGCCGGCAGCAGGTCCGACGAGCACGCCGCGGTTCGACCGCCACGGCAGGATCACGTGCGCGACCGCGCCGATGATGATGCCGCCGAGGACGGCGAAGAGCAGTTCCACGTCGTCAGGCGACGAAGCCGATGCGCCGTGCCTCTTCCGCGCCGACCTCGACGTACGCCAGGGCCGAGACGGGGACGATGAAGCGACGGCCCTTGTCGTCCTGCAGCGACAGGTGCGTCGACTTCGCGGTGAGCGCCTCGGACACGGCCTTCTCGACCTCGTCCGCGGTCTGGGCGGTCTCGAACGCGATCTCGCGCGGGCTGTTGATGATGCCGATCTTGATGTCCACGAGCACAGCGTATCCGAGCGGTCCCGTGCGGCATCGGCCGTTCGCCGCGGGCGCACTCGGGCGGTCGGACGACCGGTGCCCCGCGCGTCCGGGGCGGTGCTGTCGGCGGTCCTCGGTACCGTACGAGCGTGCCGCAGACCACGCTGATGCCCGCTCCCGAAGACACCGGGTTCGCGCGCGCACTGGTCGACGACCCCTCGCAGGCTGCGGTGCTCGCCTTGCCGGACGGCCGCCACGGTGCGGTGATCGGCGCCCCGGGCAGCGGCAAGACGACCACGCTCGCTCGCCTGGTCGCCGACCGCCTGCACCGCCGCGATGCGATCACCCCGGACGGGCACGCGACGGTCCTGGCACTGACCTCGGCACGCACAGCGGCGACGGCGCTGCGCGACCGACTGGCGCGGACGGTCGACCGGGTCGTTCCCGGGGCCCTCGCACGCACCGTGAACTCCCTGGCGTTCCAGATCGTCACGCACGCGGCGGCGGTGCAGGGGCAGGAACCCCCGACGCTGCTGACCGGTGGCGAGCAGGACCGGATCATCGCGGACCTGCTCGCCGGCCACGAACTCGACGCAGCCGGTCCGGCCTGGCCCGACCCGATCACCGCGGTCGTCCGTGAACGCGCCGGGTTCCGCACCGCACTCCGCGACGTGATGATGCGCGCGGTCGCCGCCGGTGTCGAGCCCGACGACATGCGCGAACTCGGCGACGAGCTCGGTCGACCCGAGTGGCACGCCGTGGGTGACTTCGTCGACGACTACCGCGCCTCGGTCACCGCGTTCCGGCCGACCGGACTCGACTCCGGCGAGCTCGTGGCGTACGCCACCGCCGCGGTGCTGCGGCACGAGCTCCCCGCGAGCATCGCCGCCCTGCGGCTGGTCGTCGTCGACGACACGCAAGAACTGGTGGAGGGCGAGATCGCCCTGCTCGGAGCCCTCGCGCGTTCCGGGGTGCAGATCGTCGCGTTCGGCGACCCGGACATCGCTGCCTCGGCGTTCCGCGGCGCCGAACCGGACGTGCTCGGACGGCTCGCCGTGCGACTCGGGGTGGACCGCGTCGACGAGCTGTTCCTCGGCGCCGTGCACCGGCACCCCGCGCCGATCCGCGCCCTGGTCTCCGGCATCACGGGCCGCATCGGCACCGCGGCGGCCGGGCGACAGAGAAGCGCCGCGGCGAGCCACCAGGACGCGCGGTCCGACGCCGTCGTCCACCTCGAGGCTGCCAGCCGGTCCGCCCTCGTGGTCGCGATCGCTCGTCGACTCCGCGAACACCGCCTGCTGGACGGCGTGCCGTGGCACCGGATGGCCGTGGTCACCCGGAGCGGCGCTGCCATCCCGGAACTCGTGCGGGCGCTCTCCGTGGCCGAGGTCCCTGCGACCGCCGGCGCGGCGCCCGTCCGTCCGCGCGACGACTCCGCGGCGCGGGCGCTGCTCGACGCGGCTGCGGTGGCGCTCGACGTCCTGCCGCTCGACGCCGCCCTGGCCACCGCGTTCGCCACGGGGCCCCTCGGCGGCCTCGACACCCTGGCGATGCGCAGACTCCGGCTCGCACTGCGGCGCGAGGAGCTCGCGGGCGACGGCAGCCGCACCGCCGACGAACTGCTGGTCGAGGCGCTGGGCGCACCGGAGCGACTGGCGACGGTCGACGCCGGGTTCGCGCGGCGTGCGACCCGACTTGCCCGGAGCCTGGTACAGGCGCGTGCCGACGCCGATGCGGGGTCGAGCATCGAGGAGATCCTCTGGGGGCTCTGGGAACGCAGTGGCCTCGCGAAGTCGTGGGGTGCCCAGTCCGCCGCCGGTGGTGTGGGTGCGGGGGAGGCCGACCGCCACCTGGACGCCGTCGTCGGCCTGTTCACCGCCGCCAAGCGCTTCGTCGAGCGCACGCCGGACGCCCCCGCGCGGGTCTTCGTCGACGACCTGCTCGGTGCCGACCTGCCCGAGGACTCGATCGGCCCCGACCGGACCGCCGGCCGTGTGCGGGTGCTGACCCCCTCGGCGACGATCGGACTCGAGTGCGACGTGGTCGTGGTGCTCGGCCTGCAGGACGGTGTCTGGCCGAACACCCGGGTGCGCGGCAGCCTGCTCGACCCGGACGGCCTGGTGCGCGCGGCCGCCGGTGTCGAGCGTTCGCCCATCGACGACCGCGCCGCCGTCGTCGCCGACGAACTCCGACTCTTCGCCCGGGCGGTGTCCCGCGCGACCACGCAGGTCGTCATCGGCACCGTCGCGAACGACGACGAGTCACCGTCGCCCTTCGTCCGTCTCGTCCCGGTCCCGCCGGACCGCCAGCCGACCGTTCATCCACTCTCGCTGCGCGGGCTCGCCGGGTCGCTGCGCCGACGGGTGGTGGGCTCCGGCGACCACGAAGCCGCGTCCGCGTTGGCCCGCCTGGCCGAGGCAGAGGTACCCGGGGCGGCTCCGGACGAGTGGTACGGACTCGCCGAGCCGACCACCGACGAACCCCTGGTCGACCTCGACGCCGAGCCCGTGCCCGAGGTCGAGGGCGGGGAGCCCGTCGCGCCGGCCGTGTCGGTGTCGCCGTCACGGATCGGCACCTTCGAGGAGTGCCCGGTGCACTGGTTCGCGCAGACCTTCGGTGGCGGTGCCCCGAGCCCGGCGATGGGCATCGGCACCATCGTGCACGAAGCGATGGAGCACGCCACCGAGATCGACGTCGAGTCGCTGTGGGAGCGGGTCGAGTCACGGTGGGACGAGCTCACGTTCGAGTCGCCCTGGGTCGCCGACCGCGAGCGCGCGCGGACGCGGCGGATGATCGAGGGACTGAGCGACTACCTCCGCACCTTCGCCAGCGCCGGGCGCCAGTTGCTCGGCGCCGAGACCTCGTTCGCGCTCGTGACCGGTCCAGCACGCATCCGGGGGAGCATCGACCGCATCGAGGTCGACCCCGATGGCCGGGTCAGCGTCGTCGACCTGAAGACCGGCCGCTCGATGCCCAGCGAGAAGAACGACATGCCGGAACACCCGCAGCTCGGTGCCTACCAACTCGCGGTCGAGGACGGCGCGGTCGACGGTGTACCCGCCGGCTCCCCGATGACCGATGCGCGGCTGGTCTTCGTCCAGAACCCCCGCGGTGGCCACGCTTTCTCGGAGCGGACGCAGCACGCGTTCGACGCCGAGGCGCGCGAGGCGTACCGCGAGCGCCTGCACGGTGTGGCGCGGGGCATGGCCGGCCGGACGTTCGTGGCGAACGTGGACGACCACTGCGAGAAGGCCCGGACCGGGGTCGAGTGCCGGATCCACGTGGTGGCGGAGGTGACCTGGTGAGCGACCCGACCGAGACGACCGACACGGCTGCTGCTGCTGCTGCGCCGCCCGTCATCCGGCACGGTGCCGACGCCATCGCCGACGCGCTGGGCCGCCCCCGTCCCACCGCCCAGCAGCGCGCCGTCATCGAGTCGCCGCTCGTGCCTGCGCTGGTCGTCGCCGGAGCGGGCAGCGGGAAGACCGAGACGATGGCCTCGCGCGTGGTCTGGCTGCTGGCCAACGGGCTCGTCCGCCCCGACGAGGTCCTCGGCCTGACCTTCACCCGCAAGGCCGCCGGCGAACTGTCGGTCCGCATCAACGACCGCATCCGCGCGCTCGAGGACGTCGGGCTGATCACCCCGGGGGATGCCTTCGAAGCGCCCACCGTCTCGACGTACAACGCCTTCGCGAACGCGGTCTTCCGCGAGAACGCCCTGCTCGTCGGCCGTGACGGCGAGTCCCAGGTGCTGACCGAACCCTCGGCCTGGCAGCTCGCCCGTCGGGTCGTGGTGGCCGCCCGCGACGACCGGCTCGCCGGACTCGACCGCGACGTCGACACGCTGACCGCCGCCGTGGTCGCGCTCGCCGGCGCCACCTCCGAACACCTCGTCGAACCAGAAGACCTGCGCCGGTTCGCCATCGAGTTCTCCGAGCTGCTCGAACTCCCCGGCAACCGGGGCAAGCCGTACAAGGCGATCACCGACGCGGTCGCTGCCATCGGCGCCCTCGAACCCCTGGCCGACCTGGTCGCCGAGTTCCGTCGACAGAAGGTCGACCGCGGGTTCGTGGAGTTCTCCGACCAGATCGCCCTGGCGCTCGCAGCGGCCGAGTCGGCACCGCGCGTCGTCGACGACCTGCGGAGTCGGTACGGCGTGGTGCTCCTCGACGAGTACCAGGACACCTCGGTGGTGCAGACCCGGTTCCTCGCCCGGCTGTTCCGCGGGCACTCGGTGATGGCGGTCGGCGACCCACACCAGTCGATCTACGGGTTCCGTGGGGCGAGTGCGGCGAACCTCGCCCGGTTCCCGCACGACTTCGGGGGCGACGAACCCGGCGTGGCCGAGCCGGTGACCTTCGCGCTGTCGACGAGCTGGCGGAACCCGGTCGACGTGCTCGCGGGGGCGAACGCGATCGTGGCGCCGCTGTCCGAGGCGTCCGAGGTCGACGTCGAACGGCTCTCGCCGCGACCGGGCGCCGACGCAGGGACGGTGCGTGTGGTGTTCCCCGAGACCCTGCCGGAAGAGGCCGACGAGGTCGCGGCGTGGTTCCAGGACCACCGCCGGCGGGCCCCGGCGGGCTCGATGGCGCTGCTGCTGCGGGCCCGGAAGGACCTCGCGGCGTTCACGGCGGCGCTCGGAGCACGTGGGGTGCCCTACCACGTGCTCGGGACCGGAGGGCTGCTCCAGCGCCCGGAGATCGTCGACCTGGTGGCATGCCTGCGCGTGCTGCACGACCCGGCGGCCGGCAACGACCTGATCCGGCTGCTCGCGGGCTCGCGGTGGCGGGTCGGCGCGGCGGACATCGTCGCCCTGCACCAGCTCGCCCGGTGGCTGTTCCAGCGCGACCACACCCAGCAGCGTCTCGACGACGACCTGACCGCGGCGTTCCGGGCCTCGGTCGCCGCAGGGGAGCACGGGTCGATCGTCGACGCGCTCGACTTCGTCGCGACCGCGCCCGACGAGCACGGTGCGCTCGAGGGCATCACCGCCGCCGGTCGCAGCCGGATGCGCGCGCTCGGCGGGCAGCTCTCGATGCTCCGCTCACGCGCGGGGAGTGACCTGGTCGACTTCGTGACGCTCGTCGTGCAGGAGATGCGACTCGACATCGAGGTCGCCGCGCACGAACAGGGCAGCGGCGCGTACCTCGACGCCTTCATCGACGAGCTCGCCGGCTTCGTGTCGACCGACGACCGCGCCGACCTCGGCTCGTTCCTCGGCTGGATCGACGCCGCAGCCCGGCGTGACGACATGGGCCCGCGTTCCGAGGAGCCCGAGGCCGGCACCGTGCAGATCCTGACGATCCACGGGTCCAAGGGGCTCGAGTGGGACGCCGTCGCGGTGCCCCGGATGGTGGAGGGCGGTCTGCCCGCGCGTCCGCAGGAGGGCTCGTCCGGCTGGCTCGGGTTCGGCCGTTTGCCGTACGAGTTCCGCGGGGACGCCGCGGAGCTGCCCCGGCTCGCCTGGCGCGGACAGGAGACCCAGAAGGACGTCACCACGGCGATCGACGCCTTCAAGGAACAGGTGAAGGCCCGCAACGAGGACGAGGAACGCCGGCTCACCTACGTCGCCCTGACCCGCGCCAAGCACGACCTGCTGGTGTCCGGCTCGTTCTGGGCCGGCGGGGTCCGACCCACCGAACCGAGCCGCTACCTGCGCGACCTGGTGGACGCCGACGTCATCGACGGCGCGGCGATCCCGGAGACGACGGTGCACGACGAGAACCCGATGGGGGAGAGCGGCGCGACCCAGACCTGGCCGCACGTGCCGTTCGGGCAGCGGGCGCCGCGGGTCCTGGCTGCGGCCGAGCGGGTGCGGAACGCGAACCCCGGAGCCGCCGGGCGCTTCGCCGCCGACATCGACCTGCTGCTCGCCGAACGGCACGCCACCCGGAACGCGAAGCACGCGGTCGCCGTCCCGCACCGCGTCCCGGCGTCGGGCTTCAAGGACTACCTGACCGAACCCGACTCCGTGGCCGAGCGGCTCCGCCGGCCGATGCCCGAGCGACCGTACCGTGCCACCCGTCTCGGCACGCTCTTCCACCAGTGGGTGGAGCAGCGGGCGCGGAGCGGTGGCGGGCTCGAGACCCTCGACGTCTGGGACGGCGAGCTCGACCTCGACGCCGACGACCTCGTCGACGCATCGCCGGACGCCGTGGTCACCGACGACGACGCCCGCCGACTCGCGGACTTCCAGGCGACGTTCGCCCGCTCACGGTGGGCCGGGCTGACACCGATCGAGGTCGAACGCGAGATCCACATCCCGTTCCTCGGGCACAGCGTCGTGTGCAAGCTCGACGCCGTCTACGAGATCGACGGGCGTGCCGAGGTCGTCGACTGGAAGACGGGCAAGGCTCCCTCGGGGGCAGACGACCTGGCTCGTCGCACCTTGCAGCTCGCGTTGTACCGCGTCGCGTACGCCGAGTTCACCGGACGGCCGCTCGACCAGGTCGACGCGGTGTTCTACTTCGTCGCCGATGACCTCGAGGTCCGTCCGTCCGAGCTGCTGGACCGCGCCGGCCTGGAGCGCGCGTGGTCCGAGGCCATCGGCAACTGACGTCCCGCGGCGGGCGGAAGGTTCGCGCGACCGCGCGCGGTGCGTCCCGCGCGGGCCGCGCCGGACCTGCCGAGCCTGCCGTGTCGCGCGCGGCGCCCGCCGCGGGACGCGCCTGACGGGACGTGCCGGAAGAACCGCACCTGCCGTGTCGCCGCCCTGCGCCTGCAGCGCGCTGTGCCGGTCGTGCTCCGCCCGGTTGTGCTCCGCCCGGTCGTGCTCCGCCGGTCGTGCTCCGCCCTGGAGGCCCGGTGCCGGTCCGCCGGACCGGCACCGGGCCTCCAGGGCGGTCGCGTCCCGGACGCGAGCCGACGACCGGAACCGGTCACGACACCCCGCCTTCGGCGCAGCGAGCGGTCACAGACCGTCGGATGGACGCGACGCAGCCGACGATCTGTGACCGCCCGGCGGAACCGAGCGGGGAGTCGTGACCGACGTGCGGCGGCGCGATCCGGGGTCAGCCGTGGCGACGCTCGGTGGAGGACAACAGCTGCTCCACCTCGCCGATCTCCATCGTCTCCGGCGACACGGACTGCAGTGGCTCCGCACTCGGGGCGTGCACCGCGTCGACCAGGCGGTGCATCATCGCGACGGCGTCGTCGACGACCTCGGTGCTCTTCGCCTGGACGCCGTGCAGCAGCCAGTGCGCTGTCTCGAGCTCGTGGTGCACACGTGCACGCTGTGCGAGCTGGCGGTCGCGACCGCCCCCGTTCGCTTCGTAGGCACTGAGGACGGTGTCGAACGCGTCGCGACGGCCGGCGAGCACCCAGGCGAGGTCCTTGGCCGGGTCGCCGAGCCGCAGCTCGCCCCAGTCGAGGATCCCCGTGACCGCGTCACCGTCGACGAGCAGGGCGCCGGTGCCGAGCGAGCCGTGCACGACGGTCGGCGTGAACTGCCAGAGCTGTTGGTCGCGTGCGGCGCCCTCCCAACGCTCGACGAGCGCGGCGGGGACGAGCTTGGTCGCGACGGCACGGTCCATCACCGAGACGGCGGACCGGAGCACCTCGAACGGCGTGAGCGAGGGCAGGCCCGCGTCGGAGACGAAGCTCGTCGGCAGCTGGTGGATCGCGGCGACGGCACGGCCGACGCTGGTGGCGAGGTCGGGGTGCTCGACGAGTGACGCGAGCGTCGGGTGGGTCCCGGTCAACCGTGTCGTGACGATGGCGCGCGTCGATCCGATCGGTGCCTGGCCGCGGTACTCGACGACGCCGAACGGCAGGCGGGTGCGGATCCCGGCGCTCAGCGCCCGGATTGCGACGAGGTCGGCCGACTGCCGGGCCTCGGCGCGCTGGTTCCGGGGGCGGCGGATGACGATCTCGGTGCCGTCGGCGTCGCGGAGGAGCGCCGACTCGTAGTCGCCGGCCGCGGCCGAGCCGAGCGTGCGCGTGCCCGTGACGAGGAGACCTGGAACGGCCGTCGTCGCCAACGCGGCTAGAGTGAACTGGGATCCCGCCATGCCCCTCAGGGTAGGCGCGTGACGCGTGCACGGCTGCACGCCACGCTGTTCGGCGGCCCGCACGCCCACCGCACGTCTCCTGCACGTCCGCACCCGATCCGAGGAGCTCCCCCGCCGTGACCGTCGAGTTCGCCGCCCGGCTCCCGCTCTCCCGCAACGAACTCGACCGCGACGCCGAGTTCCGCACGACCGACGACATCGAGCGCGTCCTGCGCCAGGACGAGCGCACCCGGTACCTGCCGGTCCGCGGCGCCGAGATGCTCCGGAACACGGACGGGACCCTGCGCTTCGTGACCGCGGCCCAGATCCCGGTCGAGACCGTCACCCTGTACCTCGGCCGAGCTGTCTCGGACGCCCCGGACGCCGCGGCGGGGACCCGTTTCGTCGCTGCGCTGATCGACAGCGCGACGGCAACCGCCATCGAACCCGACGACGACGCCTGGCAGAGCCTCCGGATGTTCGGCACCGAGCTCTCGCCGCGCGACCAGGGACTGGCGGTCGAAGCCGTCGCGATGGCCAACTGGCACGCAGTGCACGGCTTCTCCCCGCGCACCGGATCGCCCACCGCCGTCGTGAGCGGTGGATGGGTCCGTCGCGACCCGGAGGGGCACGACCTGTTCCCACGAACCGACGCGGCGATCATCGTCGGGGTGGTCGACGCCGACGACCGGATCCTGCTCGGTTCGAACGCCGCGTGGGACGCCGACCGGTACTCGCTCCTCGCCGGGTTCGTCGAGCCGGGGGAGTCGCTCGAGGACGCCGTCCGCCGCGAGGTCTGGGAGGAATCCGGCGTCCGCGTCGAGGAGCCCGAGTACCTCGGCTCGCAGCCGTGGCCGTTCCCCGCGTCGCTGATGGTGGGCTTCCGTGCGCGTGCAGCGGGCGGTGACCCGACGACCGCCCGCCCCGACGGTGTGGAGATCCTGGACGTGCGGTGGTTCTCGCGCGACGAGATCCGCGAGCGCGCCGGGGACACCCTGCTGCTGCCCGGACGCACCTCGATCGCCCGCGCCATCATCGAGGAGTGGTACGGCGGGCCGCTGGACCTGCCGTGAGCGTCGCCGGTCCGCGCGGCACAGCCGGCGCAGGGGCTGTCGAACCCCGGCCGCCGTCGCCCGACGAACTGCTCGCCGCGCTCGACACCGAGCAGCGGACGGTCGCCCGGACACTGCTCGGACCGGTCGCGGTGCTGGCCGGTGCCGGGACGGGCAAGACGCGTGCGATCACGCACCGCATCGCCTACGGGGTCGCCACGGGGACCTACGCCCCGAACCACGTCCTCGCGCTGACGTTCACGAGCCGTGCCGCTGGTGAGCTGCGGTCGCGACTGCGCGCGCTCGGTGCCGGGACGGTGCAGGCACGCACCTTCCACGCCGCAGCGATGGCGCAGCTCAGCTACTTCTGGCCGGACACCGTCGGCGGGCACGCCCCCAAGATCGTCGAGTCCAAGGGGCGGATGATCGCGCACGCCGCCGACACGGTCGGCATGCACGTCGACACCCCGGTGCTCCGCGACCTGGCCGCCGAGGTCGAGTGGCGCAAGGTGCAGATGCTCTCGCTCGACGAGTACGAGGCCGCCGCCGCTGACCGGGTGATGCCGCGCGACACCACGCCGCGCCGGGTCATCGACCTGATGAAGGCGTACGAGCGGCTGAAGGACGACCGGCGGCAGCTCGACTTCGAGGACGTCCTGCTGGCGACCCTCGGCATGGTCGAGTCCGAGCCCCGTGTGGCGTCGTACGTGCGGCAGCAGTACCGGTTCTTCGTCGTCGACGAGTACCAGGACGTCTCGCCGGTGCAGCACGACCTGCTGCGCGCCTGGCTCGGCGGGCGCGACGACCTGTGCGTCGTCGGCGACGCCAGTCAGACCATCTACTCGTTCGCCGGGGCGTCGAGCGACTACCTGCTCGGGTTCGGGTCGGAGTTCCCGCGCGGATCGGTCCTGCGCCTCGAACGCAACTACCGCTCCACGCGCGAGGTGGTGTCCGCTGCGAACACGCTGATGCGCGGTCAGCCCGGGGCGCTCGACCTGGTGGCCCAGAGCCAGGAACCGGGCCCGGACCCGGTCGTGCTGGCCTGCGTCCACGACGGTGACGAGGCGCAGACCATCGCCCGCCGGATCGCGGAGCTCGTCGGGGCCGGCGCGTCCTTCGGGGACTGCGCCGTGCTCTTCCGCGTCGGGGCGCAGTCCGCCGCGCTCGAGTCCGCCCTCGGCCGGAACGGGATCCCGTACCGGGTGCAGGGCGGCACGCGGTTCTTCAACCGCCCGGAGGTCAAGCTCGCCGTCCACCACATGCGCGGCGAGGCGATCCGGCAGACCGACGACGAGCTGACCCGACGGGTCCGGCTCGTGCTGCAGGTCAGCGGCTGGACGGAGACGCCGCCCGAGGGCACGGGCGCAGTGCGCGAGCAGTGGGAGGCGCTGCAGGCCATCATGGGCCTGGCCGAGGACGCCCCCGCGGGCACGACGATGCAGCAGTTCACCCAGGACCTGGTCGATCGCGCGGCGACGCACCACGAACCCGAGGTCGACGCCGTCACGCTCGCGACGCTGCACTCGTCGAAGGGTCTGGAGTGGCCGCACGTGGTCATCGCCGGCGCCGCCGAGGGGCTGCTGCCCATCTCGCACGCGTCGACCGACACCGAGGTGGATGAGGAACGACGGCTGTTCTACGTCGGGCTGACCCGCGCCCGCCGATCCGTCACGATCACGTGGTCGCAACAGGGGTCCACGCGTGGGGGAGCCCGGGCTCCGAGTCGGTTCCTGGCAGCGCTCGGCACGCACATCGCGGATGGGGCCGGACCGGGGAACGGCTGACGGACAGGTCGTCCCGCTCGAAGACGACCTGGTCGGGCTCGGCACGTTGCGTCCGGAGCGGGAGCCGTTCCAGCAGCATCCGTGCCGTGGCTGCGGCCACCGCCGCCGACCGCCACGGCGACAGCGGCGCCGGGTGCCGACCCCAGACCTGGGCCGCGATGGCCGGCCAGGCCGGGTCGTCGTCGACGCGTGCGTACTCCGCGCACTGCAGGCAGGGGCCGGCTCCCGGCACGACGAACGGCCCGAGGCGGACCCGGCCGTCCCCCACCACGACCGCCAGGTGCGGCACGCCACGACGGGTCCACGCGGCACGGAGCGCCGGGTCGACCACGTGGTCGGCCACCACCACCGCGAGCCGGGGTTCCGGGTCGGGCAGTGCGATGGGACCCCCGGCCGGGGCGGTGGTTCGGCTGACCGTCACGCCCTCGCCGCTCAGGAACGTCGCCACGGTGTCGGCGAGCGTGCCGGGGCCGTGCACCTCGATGCGTTCGAGCGGCTCGGGCAGGACCTCGACCACAGCGGGCGACGCGGCGCCGAGCACCCCGGCCGCACGTTCCGGGGAGCAGCCCGACGCCACCGCGAGGCCGGACAGCACGTCGTGCCCGGTCTCGCGCCGGAGGCCGTTGAGGAACCGCTCTTCCCCGGTGGTGGGCACGGCGACGACGGCACGCGGGGGATCGACCCCGAGCTGGACCGTGGCGGGGTCACGCCAGACGAACTCGAGTGTCGGATCGATGCGGATGCCCATGACCCCACGGTGCCGGAGTGGGCGGCACGCGTGGGGTCACGGAGCGGATCTGTGGAGAACTCAGCGGGGCTGGTCGCCCGTGTGGTCCCCTGGACCGTCGCCCGATCCGCCCTCGGGGTCGTCGGCCACGTGGCCGGACTCGTCCTCGTGCGGGCGTGCCCCGGTCGAGTCGTTCAGCAGGTCTTCGAGTGCCTTGTCGAACGCGTCGTCCTCGTCGGTCTGCGACGGGTTCCGCAGCCGTGCGACGAGGGCGTCGGGCGCGTCGACGTCGTCCGAGGTCGGCACGAGGTCGAAGTGTGCCCACAGGGCATCGCGCTGTTCGGCACCGAGCTCGTCGGTCACCCGCTGCCACATCGCCGCGGCCTCGCGCAGACGGCGCGGACGCAGCTCCAGGCCGACCAGCGTGGCGAACGCCGACTCGGCGGGGCCACCGGCGGCCCGACGACGCCGCACCATCTCCGCGATCGCTCCGGCCTTGGGGAGACGGACGGTCGCCGCGGCGGTCACCGTGTCCACCCAGCCCTCGACCAGCGCGAGCATCGTCTCGAGCCGCGCGAGTGCGGCGTCCTGCTCGGCAGTGCGCGGCGGGATGAGGGCACCCGAGGCGAGTGCGTCGCGCAGCTGCTCCTGGTTGGTCGGGTCGATGTCGGCCGCGAGCTCCTCGACGCGGTCGAACGGGATGTGGATGCCCCGCGCGTAGTCCGTGATCGACGAGATGATGTGCAGCCGGAGCCACCGTGCCGACCGGAAGAGCCGGGCGTGCGCGAGTTCGCGGACGGCGAGGTAGATGCGGACCTCGTCCTCGGAGACGTCGAGGCCCTCGGCGAACTCGGCGACGTTCTGCGGCAGGAGCGCGGCGACCTGCTCGTCGAGGAGCGGCACGCCGACGTCGCCGCCGGACACGACCTCCTTCGAGAGCTGCCCGACGACCTGGCCGAGCTGGATCGCGAAGAGTGCTCCGCCGATGCCGCGCATCGCCTTCGAGACGTCCCCGAGCATCGCCTTGAGCTGCTCGGGCGCACGCTGGTCGATCGCCTCGGTCAGGGCGTCGGCGATGCTGAAGGCGACGGGCTCGGCGATCTGCGTCCACACCGGGGTGGTGGCCTTCGCCCACTGCTCACGCGTGTAGAGGCTCGGGGCTGCGGTCAGTTCGGCGACCGTCGTCACCTCGTCGAGCCACAGTGCGGCGACCTGGAACGCCTGGTCGGCCGCCTGCGAGGTGGCCGGGTCGACTGCGTGGCCGCCGTCGCGGGCGATGGCGGTTGCACGTTCGGCGGTGGCCGAGAAGTCGATGCCGTCACCGCCGGACTGCGCGGCGCGCTGGAGCTGGCTCATCAGGTTCGCCACGGAGGCCGGGTCGTTCGGCAGACCGGCGGCACCGGCGAGCTGCGACGGGTCGATCTGCCCCTCGCCCGAGAGCAGCTTGCGCAGCATCTCCTGGAAGTCGTCGTCCGGCCCCGGCTGTGGTTCATCAGGCATGCCGACTACGCTAATCGCTGCTCACGGGGCCGCACCTGGGATGCCCCCGTGGGAACGCCCGAAGTGCTGCGCCCAGGGCGAACAGCCCCGCTGCCAGGCGTGGGCTACCACCCTGCCGCCAGGCGCGGGTGCCCATCTGGAAGGACCCCGCGTGACCCTCTTCGCCCCCGCGCCCCGTCGTCGCTCGCGTGCCCGGAGGGTCGGGTGGGCGTTCCTGATCGGCGCCGTCGTGCTGGGCCTGCTGGCGAGCCTGCTGCCCAGTCCGTACCTCATCGAGGTGCCCGGACCGGTCTACAACACCATCGGCACGCAGCAGCAGGGCACCGGCAAGGACGCGAAGGACGTCAAGCTCATCCAGGTCTCCGGGCACGAGACGTACCCGACGGCGGGTGCCCTCGACATGCTCACCGTCGGCATCCAGGGCGACGCGACGAACCGCCCGTCGTGGACCAGCGTCATCCGCGCGATCTTCACCCGGTCGCAGGCGGTGATCCCGGTCGAGGCGATCTACCCGAGCGGCACCACCACCGAGCAGGTCAACGAGCGTGACTCCGCGGACATGCAGGCGTCGCAGCAGTCGGCCGTCGCAGCCGCGCTCATCCAGCAGGGGAACGACCTGCCGACCCAGCTCGAGGTCAGCGCCGTGCAGGAGGGCTCGGCAGCGGACGGTGCGATCGAGAAGGGTGACGTGATCACGGCGTTCGACGGCAAGTCGCTCACGACCAACGCCGACGCCACGAGCCTGCGCGAAGCCGTCGCGCAGCACGGCACCTCGCGACCCGCGACCGTCACCGTCGAGCGGGGCGGCGCGACGAAGGAGCTCCGGGTCACGCCCCGCAGCGAGCAGGGCACGGCGTTGCTCGGCGTCGGCGTCACCGAGCGCTACGACTTCCCGTTCAAGGTGTCTATCCGGCTGCAGGACGTGGGCGGGCCGTCCGCCGGCATGATGTTCGCGCTCGGGATCATCGACGAGATCACGCCGGGCAAGCTCAACGGCGGCAAGCACGTCGCGGGTACCGGAACGATCACCGCCGACGGCGAGGTCGGTCCCATCGGCGGCATCCGCCAGAAGCTCTACGGGGCGGCCGACGCGGGTGCGACGGTCTTCCTGGCCCCCGCGGACAACTGCGACGAGGTCGTCGGGCACGTGCCGGACGGGCTCGACGTCTACAGCGTCGCAACCCTCGACCAGGCGGTCACCGACCTGCAGACGATCGCCGACGGCAAGAGCACCGCCAAGCTCGCCCGCTGCGGTTCCTGACCCGTCCCTGAGCCCCCGTACAGCTTCACGCCCGGTCCGGTCCCATAGGATCAGTGTCACTGACGGCCCGCCGCGAGCCGGGCCCGCCGGTCCGACACGTCTGGAGCACATCAAGTGACGACAACCTCGTCCACCTCGGGGCGGCGCTCGCCGCGGGTCCCGATCGTGGTCACGATCATCGTGCTGGCCGCACTGGTGATCGCCTTCTTCATCTTCGCCAGCCTGTACACCGACTACGCGTGGTTCGCGCAGCTCGGATTCCAGCAGGTCCTCACGACCCGGTGGATCGCTGGCACGCTGATGTTCGTGGCCGGCTTCCTCGGCATGGCGGTCCCGGTCTTCGTGAGCATCGCGCTCGCGTTCCGGTTCCGTCCGGTCTACGCGAAGCTCAACTCGCAGCTCGACCGCTACCAGCAGGTCATCGAGCCGCTGCGACGCGCCGTCATGATCGGCATCCCCGTGGTGCTCGGCATCTTCGCCGGGCTCTCGACGGCCGGCCGCTGGAGCATGGTCCTCGAGTACTTCAACCGGACGCCGTTCGGCAAGACCGATCCGCAGTTCGGCCTGGACATCGGGTTCTACGTGTTCGAGCTGCCCTTCTGGCGCTCGATCGTGGCCTACTCGTCGGCCGTCGTCCTGATCGCCGGACTCGCCGCGCTCGCCGCGAGCTACCTCTACGGCGCACTCCGCTTCGGTGGTCGTGAGGTCCGGATCTCCCGCGCTGCGCGCATCCAGCTCGCGGTCACTGCGGCGCTCTACATCGCGCTGCAGGCGGTCAGCCTCTGGCTCGACCAGTACGCGGCGCTGACGAAGTCGAACTCGCTCATCACCGGTGCCCAGTACACCGATGTCAACGCGGTGATCCCGGGTCGCGAGATCATGGCGGGCATCGCAGCGATCGTCGCGCTGCTCTTCATCCTGACGGCGGTCATCGGCCGCTGGCGCATCTCGATCGTCGGCACCGGCCTGCTGCTCGTCGCCGCGATCGTGATCGGCGGCATCTACCCGTGGGTCGTCCAGCGGCTGCAGGTGAAGCCCTCGGAGCGGACCTTCGAGTCCGCCTACATCGAGCGGAACATCAAGGCCACCCGTGACGCGTACGGGGTCGCCGGTGTCGAGGAGCAGAACTACGACGCCACGACCGAGGCGAGCTCCGGCGCACTGGCGCAGGACGCCCAGACGACGGCCAACATCCGCCTGATCGACCCGAAGATCGTCTCCGACACGTTCAGCCAGCTGCAGCAGTACCGGCAGTACTACCAGTTCCCGAAGGAGCTCGACGTCGACCGCTACGACGTCAAGGGCGAGACCGAGGACACCGTGATCGCGGTCCGCGACATCGACCTCGACGGCCTCAGCTCGGCCGCGAACACCCAGTACAACCGGGCGTTCGTCTACACCCACGGGTACGGCGTCACCGCGGCCTACGGCAACCAGCGCGCGAGTGACGGCAAGCCGGTGTTCCTCGAGTCCGGCATCCCGTCGAACGGTGCGCTGGGCGACTTCCAGCAGCGCGTGTACTTCGGTGAGACCTCGCCGCCGTACTCGATCGTCGGTGCGCCGAAGGGCACGAAGAACGTCGAGCTCGACTACCCGTCCGGCTCCGACGACGACAACGGCGGCAACGCCACCACCACGTACGCCGGGAACGGCGGGCCGAGCCTCGGCAACTTCTTCAACCGGCTCGTCTACGCCGCGAAGTTCCAGTCGGAGCAGATCCTGCTCTCGAACGCGGTGAACAAGGACTCGCAGATCCTCTACGACCGCGACCCGATCACCCGCGTGCAGAAGGCGGCGCCGTACCTGACCGTCGACAGCGACGCCTACCCGGCGATCGTCGACCACCGCATCCAGTGGGTCGTGGACGGCTACACCACGAGCGACGCCTACCCGTACTCGCAGAGCCAGAGCCTGTCGGACAGCATCGCGGGTGCCGAGTCCTCGACGTACCGCACCGACCAGGTGAACTACATCCGGAACTCGGTCAAGGCCACGGTCGACGCCTACACGGGCAAGGTGACCCTGTACACGTGGGACACGAAGGACCCGGTCCTGAAGACGTGGCAGAAGATCTTCCCGACGTCGATGAAGCCGGTGTCGAGCATGAGCGCCGAACTCCTCGACCACGTGCGGTACCCGACCGACCTGTTCAAGGTGCAGCGCTCGATCCTCGGCACGTACCACGTGACCAACGCCAACTCGTTCTACTCGGGTGATGACGCGTGGAACACCCCGCAGGAACCGACGAGCACGGCGACGTCCGACAGTGACGCCGACACCGCGGCGACGTCGACGAACGCGCTCGGGGCGCAGACCACGACGACGGCCAACCGCGCGAACCTGCAGGACCCGTACTACCTGACCATGAAGGTGCCGGGGCAGGGGACCGCCTACTCGCTGTACACGACGTACATCCCACAGCAGACCGCGGGCGCGAACAACCGCAACGTGTTGACCGGCTACCTGGCGGTGAACTCCGATGCAGGTGGTGCCGGCAAGGGCGAGAAGGGGTCGGGCTACGGCAAGCTCACGCTGTTGACGATGCCGAAGACCGACAACATCCCAGGGCCCGGACAGGTGCAGAGCCTGTTCAACGGTGACTCGAACGTGTCGCAGGAGCTGAACATCCTGAAGCGCGGCAACTCGACCGTGAAGCAGGGCAACCTGCTCACGCTCCCGGTCGGTGGTGGGTTCCTCTACGTCCAGCCCGTCTACGTCCAGTCGACCTCGAGTGGTTCCTACCCGCTGTTGCAGAAGGTCCTGGTGGCCTTCGGTGACAAGATCGCGTTCGAGGACACCCTCGACGAGGCCCTGAACTCGCTGTTCGGTGGTGACTCGGGCGCCGCAGCGGGTGACTCCGGTGCGAGCGGCAGCGGCAGCGGGTCCGGTTCTGGTTCCGGTTCCGGCAGCGGATCCGGCTCGGACGCGGGCTCCGGTTCGGGTTCGTCCGGGTCGGGCGAGGGCTCGGGCGAGGGTTCGACCGGTGGTTCGACGGGCTCCGGCTCGACCGACAACGACGCGCTGCAGAAGGCGCTGTCCGAGGCCAAGGCGGCCCTGCAGGACCGCCAGGAGGCCTACGCCGACAACGACCTGGTCGCTGCGGCGGAAGCCGACCAGCGCCTCCAGGACGCGATCGAGGCAGCGACAGCAGCCGAGAACGACAACTGACACACCGTGGCGGGGCACTCGATTTGTGTCCCGCCACGGCCCCGTGTAGGCTTCTAAACGTGCCGCGGGGTGGAGCAGTTCGGTAGCTCGCTGGGCTCATAACCCAGAGGTCGTAGGTTCAAATCCTGCCCCCGCAACCAAGCGTCACATGAAGGCCCCGGTCCAACAGGACCGGGGCCTTCTT
Source organism: Curtobacterium poinsettiae (assembly GCF_047226435.1). NCBI lineage: Bacteria > Bacillati > Actinomycetota > Actinomycetes > Micrococcales > Microbacteriaceae > Curtobacterium > Curtobacterium poinsettiae. The sequence goes on from NZ_CP178434.1 coordinate 932,396, forward strand.
CGTGTGCCCGGCCCCCGGGTACGCTCGCCGCATGGCCACCCTCACGATCGCGGCGGCGCAGTTCGCCCCCGTGGACGATCCCGTCGCCAACCTCGCCACCGTGCGCACCGCCGCCGTCGACGCGGCAGCCCGGGGCGCGGACCTCCTCGTCACGCCGGAGTACACCTCGTACTTCTCCGCAGACATCGACGATCGGTTCGTGGCCGCCGCGCAGCCGTTGGACGGCCCGTTCGTCACGGGCCTCCGCGACATCGCCCGGGCGACGGGCATCGCCCTGGTCGTCGGGGTCGCCGAGTCGGCGGACACGCCACAGCGTTTCCGGAACACCCTGGTCGCGGTGCTCCCCTCGGGGGACCTGGCGGCGACGTACCGGAAGGTCCACCTCTACGACGCGTTCGGCTCGCGGGAGTCCGACCGCATCGAGTCCGGCGACCCGGAGCAGCTCCCGGTCTTCACGCTCGGCGGGCTCCGCATCGGTCTCGAGACCTGCTACGACCTGCGGTTCCCGGAGGTCACCCGTCGACTCGCCGCCCCGGAGACCGGTGCGGCCGACGTCGTCGTGCTCCCTGCCGAGTGGGTGCGTGGCCCCGGCAAGGAACACCACTGGCGAACGCTCCTCACCGCACGTGCGATCGAGAACACCGTCTGGGTCGTCGGGGTCGGCCAGACGCCGCCGATCGGGATCGGCGGTTCGGTCGTCCTCGACCCGTCGGGCGTCGCGGTCGCCTCGGCCGGCGCCGCGCCGGGCCTGCTCACCGCCACGATCGACACCACCGTCACGGACACCGTCCGTCGGGTGAACCCGTCGCTGTCGCTGCGGCGCTACGACGTGTCCGTGCGCACCCCGCCTGGAGGCCCGGGGCAGCGCTGACACGTCCGTCGCGTCCCGACGCGGTCGCGTCCCGACGCGGTCGCGTCTCAGGCGCGTGGGCGCGATCCGAGGGTCGCCAGACGTGCGGCGGCGTCCTCGAGCACGCTCCGACGCTTGCAGAACGCGAAGCGCACCAGGGACCGGTACCCGGCGACGTGGTCCGGGCGGACGAACGCCGAGACCGGCACCCCGGCGACCCCGGCCAGGGCGGGCAGCTCGAGGCAGAACGCGCGGGCGTCGTCGTACCCGAGGGGGGCGGCGTCGGCGAGGACGAAGTACCCGCCGTCCGGTCGCATCACGTCGAAGCCCGCTGCCGTCAGCCCGTCGGCGAGCAGTTCGTGCTTCGCGCGCAGGTCGGCGGCGATGCCGGTGAACACGGTGTCGGGCAGACGGAGGCCCACGGCGACGGCCGGCTGGAAGGGTGCGCCGTTCACGAACGTCAGGTACTGCTTGACCGTCGTGATCGCGTCGACGAGTGCCGGGGGAGCGGTGAGCCAGCCGATCTTCCAGCCGGTCGTGTTGAAGGTCTTGCCAGCGCTCGACACCGAGACGGTCCGCTCGGCGGCGCCCGGCAGGGTGGCGATGGGCGTGTGCGGAACGTCGAACGTCAGGTGCTCGTAGACCTCGTCGGTGATGATCACGGCGTCGCGTTCGGTGGCCAGGTCGACGATCGTCTGCAGGACCTCGGTGGGCAGGACCCGTCCGGTCGGGTTGTGCGGGGTGTTCACGAGCACGGCGCGGGTGCGGTCGGTGAAGGCCGCCCGGAGCGTCCGCTCGTCGGGCAGGAAGTCGGGTGCGGTGAGGGGGACCGTGACGTGCACGCCGCCGGCGAGCCGGACGAGTGCCCCGTAGGCGTCGTAGAACGGCTCGAAGGTGATCACCTCGTCGCCGGGCTCGACCAGGGCGAGGAGCGTCGCGGCCAGCGCCTCGGTCGCGCCGGCGGTGACCAGGACCTCGCGGTCGGGGTCGACCTGGAGGCCGTACCACCGCTGCTGGTGCTCGGCGATCGCCGCTCGCAGGTCGGGGGTACCGCGGCCCGGCGGGTACTGGTTCACGCCGTCGCGGATCGCCTGCACCGCGGCCTCGAGCACCGCGGCCGGACCGTCCTCGTCCGGGAAGCCCTGCCCCAGGTTGACCGCGCCGGTGGTGGCGGCGAGGGCGCTCATCTCGGCGAACACCGTCGGTGCGGGGACCCCGTCGGGGCCCAGCAGCATCGCTCCGTCGGCGGCTCGCAGCCACGGTCCTGCCTGGCGCATGTGGTTCCCTCCGGTGCGGGCGACGACGTGTCGCGCTGAACGGTCCCCAACCTAGCTGTCCGTCCCGCGGTGGACTGGGTCCCGTCGTTCAGCGCACGCATAAGATCGCCAGGGGTGGCTCGCAGCCTCGACAGAAGGACCGCTCAGGTGCTTGCGACAGACTGCACGAGCTTGAAAGGAGCACGTCCAGCATGACCGACACCACGCCCAACGGGCAGGGCGACGACCGCCGTCCGGACGATGCGGCTCCGCCTGCCGCCAGTGAGGACGCCGCAGCAGCGGCCACGAGAGGGAACACGTCGATGCCGAACGACTCCGACCAGCCGGACGAGACCCCTCGCCCGAACCAGGACGAGAACCACAACCACAACCAGAACCAGAACCCGAGCGACGAGACGACCCCGGACAACACGGACGTGATCCCGTCGTCGACGGAGCACCCGACCGACCGCTACACCGCACCGTACCCGGCTGTCTCCGGTGACTCCTCGGGTGCGAAGCAGGGCGGATACGGGCAGCAGACGTCACCGTACGGCCAGTCGCAGCCGCAGCCGAGCCAGAACCCGTACGGACAGCAGTCGCAGTACGGCCAGCAGGCCCAGCAGAGCCAGAACCCGTACGGCCAGCAGAGCCAGTACGGCCAGCCGTCGCAGTACGGCCAGCCGACGCAGTACGGCCAGCCGTCGCAGTACGGCCAGCAGCCCCAGAACCCCGCCGGCCAGCAGTCGCCGTACGGCCAGCAGTCGCCGTACGGCCAGCCGGTCGGCGACCGTCCCCGCTACGGCGAGTACGCCCAGCCGACGTCCTCGGCCGCGCCGAGCTCGTCCTCCGAGTACGCGACCGCGTCCGCACCGGCCCCGCAGTCGGCCACGAGCGGCTTCGGTGACGTCGACGGTTCGAACCAGCGCAACGGCCACTACTTCAGCGACGACGCCTCCGGCGCAGCCGCGACCACGACGACGAAGGACCGCTCGGGCCGCAACAAGCTGCTCCTGCCGGTCATCGCCGGTGTCGTCGTTGCGGGGCTCGTGGGTGGCGGCGCCGGGTGGCTCGCCTCGTCGGCGACCAACGACGGGGGCAGCGTCGTGTCCTCCGGTTCGTCGCAGGGCGGCAACCTGACCGTCAACGACTACGACTCCGCCACCGTGGTCACCGCCGTCGCGGCACAGGCCACCCCGTCGGTCGTCACCATCAACGTGTCCGCGAGCAACGAGGCCGGCACCGGTTCCGGTGTGGTGATGAGCAAGGACGGCTACATCGTCACCAACACCCACGTGGTCACCCTCGACGGCGACAGCTCGAACGGCCGCATCACCGTGACGACCTCGAACGGCAAGATCTACGCGGGCAAGCTCATCGGCACCGACCCGACGGTCGACCTCGCGGTCATCAAGATCGACGCGACCGACCTCAAGCCGATGGAGTTCGCGGACTCGTCCAAGCTCAACGTCGGCGACACCGCGGTCGCGATCGGCGCTCCGCTCGGTCTGTCGAACACCGTCACCGACGGCATCGTCTCGACGCTGAACCGCAGCATCCAGGTCACCTCGAGCGCCCCCAGCGAGGGCGGCGACTCGAACGAGGGCGGCAACGGCGGCTCGGGTCCCTTCGACTTCTGGGGAAACGGGGACAACGGCAGCAGCTCGTCGGCGAACACCACGGTCTCGCTCCCGGTCATCCAGACCGATGCGTCGATCAACCCGGGCAACTCCGGCGGCGCACTGCTCGACTCGAAGGGCCGCCTGATCGGCATCAACGTGGCCATCGCCTCGGCCGGCAGCTCGTCGTCGTCGGAGTCGGCCGCCGGCAGCATCGGCGTCGGCTTCTCGATCCCGGCGAACCTGGTCAAGCGGGTCGCGAACGAGATCAAGGACAACGGTTCGGCGACCCACGGTCTCCTCGGCGCAACCGTCGGCGACGCCACCGACGAGGCCAGCGCCACGCAGGTGGGCGCTCTCATCAAGTCGGTCTCCAACGGCGGTGCCGCGGCGAAGGCCGGTCTGCAGAAGGGCGACGTCGTCACCAAGATCGGCTCGGCGTCCGTCTCGAACGCCACCGACCTGACCGCGCAGGTGCGCTTCTTCGCGGGTGGCGCCTCGACGACGATCAGCTTCATCCGCGACGGCCAGACCCGCCAGGCCGACGTGAAGCTGGGGACGTTCGACAGCAAGGGCTGACGCCACCACACGGCGGACAGGAGGCCCGGGGCACGACGTGCGCCGGGCCTCCCGTCCGTCACGGGGTGCGTCCCGCGCCGACGCAGGTGAGCGGTTCGGCCTCTTGATAGGCTCATGGTCGCTCTGCGGGGCGGCACCGCCCCGGTGCGTCCCGTGCCGCCAGCCAGCACCCCGAGGTACGCATGCAGTCAGACGGACAGCCCCTGCCGGGCGTCTCGTACGTGATGCCCGTGCTCAACGAGGTCACCGAGGTCCGGGCCGCCGTGGGCAGTCTGCTCGACCAGGACTACACGGGCCCGTTCGAGGTCATCCTCGCGCTCGGACCGTCGATCGACGGCACGAACGAGCTCGTCGCCGAGATGAGCGCAGCCGACCCGCGGATCCGCGCGATCGACAACCCGATCGGCTCGACGCCCGCCGGGCTGAACGTCGCGATCCGGGCGTCCGTGCACCCCGTCGTCATCCGTGTCGACGCGCACTCGGTCCTGCCCACCGACTACACGCGCATCGCGGTGCGCACGCTCCTGGACTCCGGTGCGGACAACGTCGGCGGGATCATGCGCGCCGAGGGCCGGACCCCCTTCGAACGGGCCGTCGCGCTGGCCTACGGCAGTCGCGTCGGCTTGGGTGGCACGCCGCACCACGTCGGCGGCACCGCCGGCCCGGCCGAGACCGCCTACCTCGGGGTGTTCCGACGGGAGCGGCTGTTCGACGTCGGACTCTTCGACGAGGGCATCAAGCGCGGACAGGACTGGGAGCTCAACCGGCGGCTGCGGCAGACCGGCGGGACCGTCTGGTTCACGCCGGAGCTCGTCGTCACGTACCGCCCGCGGCCGAGCCTGAAGCGCCTGGTGCGGCAGTTCGTCGCCACCGGTCTCTGGCGCGGCGAGCTCGCCCGTCGGTTCCCGGCGAACAACGGGCTGCGGTACTTCGTGCCGCCGGCCATGGTCGCGGCGATGGCCCTGGGCATCGTCGCCGGGCTCGTCGGCATCGTCGGCGCCGCGCTGGCCACCCCGCTCGCCTGGGCGCTGCTCGGGTTCGTGGTGCCCGTCGTCTACCTGCTCTTCGTCGTGCTCGGGTCGGTCGCGGTGGCGCGCCGTTCCGGGTTGCCGACGCTCCTCTGGCTGCTCGTCGTGCTGCCCTGCATCCACGTGGGATGGGGGCTCGGGTTCATCATCGGGTTCCTGACCCGCACGTCCGAGCTGACCACCCACACGGGACGGTGACCGAATGACCGACCAGCCCACGACCGGCCGCGGATCCGCACGGCCGACCTCGATCGCCGAACTCCGCGCCGTCGCCCAGCCGGACGAGGTCCGTGCGCGCGCCAACGCCGAGCACTGGACCGCATCGCTGTACCTGCGCGACGTCTCGCCGTACCTGACCTGGGTGCTCCTGAAGACCCGTGTCAGTGCGAACCAGGTCACCGGCCTGATGATCCTGGTCGGGTGGAGCGTCGCTGCCGCCCTGCTGATCCCGGGCATCTGGGGCGCGGCACTGGCGCTGGTGCTCGGCCAGCTGCAGATGCTCGTCGACTGCTCCGACGGTGAGGTCGCACGGTGGCGTGGCACCAAGTCGCCCGCCGGTGTGTTCCTGGACAAGGTCGGGCACTACACGACCGAGGGGTTGATCCCGGTCGCGCTCGGCATCCGGGCCGCCACGTGGCCGATCCACGACGCGGACTGGATGTGGACCACGATCGGCTGCGCACTCGGCCTGGTCATCGTGCTGAACAAGGCCCTCAACGACATGGTGCACGTGGCCCGCGCGAACGCCGGGCTCGACAAGCTGGTCGACCGGCGGGACGCCTCCACCGCGCCGTCCGGCCGCAAGCTCGCCTCGCTCCGCCGACTGGCGAAGTTCCTGCCGTTCCATCGTCTGTACCACTCGGTCGAGCTGAGCATGCTCGCCTTCGTCTTCGCCCTGGTCGCCCTGGTGATCGGCGACCCGCTGGCCAGCCGGATCCTGGTCGGTGCACTGCTGCCGCTGGCCGTGCTCGCGACGGCCGGGCACTTCCTGGCGATCATCGCGTCGAAGCGGGTCAAGGCGTGACCGAGGGCACGACCGTCCCCGGCACCGGCCGTCGCCACGCGGTGGTGCACCGCGAACGACCGCGCGTCGCCGTCGTGAGCCTGTCGCAGGGCACCCGGCCGGACGACCTGCGCCGCGGTCTGGACAGTGTGCTCGCGCAGCAGGGTGTCGAGCTCGACGTCGTCTGCGTCGGCAACGGCTGGGCGCCGACCGGGCTGCCGGACGGCGTGCGCGCGCTGGCCCTGCCCGAGAACGTCGGGATCCCGGCGGGGCGGAACGCCGGGGCCGAGGCGGTCGACGGCGACTACGTGTTCTTCCTCGACGACGACGCATCCGTGCCGTCGCCGACGTTCCTGCGTGACGCGATCGCGCTGTTCGAGCACGACCCGTCGCTGGGCCTCGTGCAACCACGGGTCGTCGACCCCACGGGCGCCGCGAACCCGCGCCGGTGGGTGCCGCGCATCCGCAAGGGCGAACCGGACCACTCGTCGCCGGTCTTCTCGGTCTGGGAAGGCGCCGTCGTGCTGCCGATGGACGTGTACCGGGTCGTCGGTGGCTGGGGCGCCGAGTACTTCTACGCCCACGAGGGCATCGAGCTCGCCTGGCGCGTCTGGGACGCCGGGCGACGGACCTGGTACGCCGGGGACCTCGTCGCGCACCACCCCGCGATCGACCCGGCACGGCACGCCGAGTACTACCGGTTGAACGCCCGCAACCGGGTGTGGCTCGCTCGCCGGAACCTGCCGGCGGTGCTGCGGCCGCTGTACGTGGGGTCGTGGGCCGTGATCCAGGTCGCGCGTTGGTGGCGTCATCCCCGCCGGCTGGCCACCTGGTTCGGAGCGATCCGTGAAGGCTGGACGACCGACTGCGGACCGGCCCGCCCGATGGGCTGGCTCACAGTCGCACGGATGACCATCGCAGGGCGGCCACCGGTCGTCTGACCCGTCAGCCCCGTCCCGCCAGAGCAGACCCGGAAGAAGCACCATGTCGATCATCAGCGACCTACGGACCGCACTGCGGCTCGCCGAGCGACTCCTGACGTCACGCCGGAGCCGTCGTCAGCTCGCACAGCGACTGCCGTCCGCGCGGCAGCCGAAGCCCGGTTCGATCGAGATCGCCGTGTACTTCGCCGACGGCCCGGTCAACATGTACCAGGTGCGTCAGTGGTACGCACCGCTGGCCGAGCTCGCGAAGACGCACCCGGTGGCGATCATCTCGCGGAGCCCGGGGACCATGCTGACGCTGCTCGACGAGTCGCCCGTGCCCGCGGTCTACGCCCGGCAGGTGGTCGACCTCGAGCACTTCGTCGACACCCAGGCGCCGAAGGTGGTGCTGTACGTCAACCAGAACGCCCGCAACTTCCAGATGATGCGGTACGGGCGGATGTGGCACGTCTTCGTCAACCACGGCGAGAGCGACAAGATGTACATGACCACGAACCAGTTCAAGGCGTACGACTACGCCTTGGTCGCGGGCGATGCCGCGCGTGACCGACTGGCCGAGGCGCTGTGGGACTACGACCTGGACGCCCGGACGATCGCGATCGGACGCCCACAGGCCGACCACTTCGCCGGAGCGGCTCCGTACCCGGACGACGACCGGACCGTCGTGCTCTACGCCCCGACGTGGGAGGGCGACCGCGGCGCCGCGGCGTACGGGTCGATCGCGTCGCACGGCACGGTCATCGCGGACCAGGTGCTCGCGTCGCCCCGACACCGTCTGGTGTACCGCCCGCACCCGCGCAGCGGCGTGCTCGACCCGGCGTACCGCGCGGCGCACGAACGGATCGTCGCGGCGATCAGCGCCGCGAACACCGCCGACCCTGCGGCGCACCACCTGTACGACGACGGTGGTGACCTGGGCTGGCAGCTGGCGGACGCCGACGTGGCGATCACCGACATCAGCGCGATGATCTACGACCGGCTCGCGGTGGGCAAGCCGCTCATCGTCACGCGTCCGGTCTCGCCCGAGGCCGACGTCGACGAGCGTGGGTACCTGAGCGACGCGAACTGGTTGACCGCGGCCGACGCCACATCGGTGATCGCCCGCGTCGACGCCGCTGCGAGCGACGCCGAGGAGCTCGCACGTCTGCAGCACTGGGTCGCCCGGTACTTCGGCGACACGACGCCGGGCGCCGCCACGGAGCGGTTCCACGCCGCCGTGGAGTGGCTGCTGGAACGGTGGCGGACAGTCGCCGCCGAACGCGACGGGCGCTGACGCTCCGTCGTCACCCCGGACGTCCGGTGCCGGGTGCTCGGGCCGCGTCACGGCTGGAGGCCCGGCCCGACGAGCGACATCCGCCAGAGGTACTCGGAGCGGTCGGGTCGGCGCCACCGCACGATGACGACCCCGGTGTCCTCGGGGTCGGCGCCGAAGACCGCCAGGGACAGCGAACGGCCCGGGTCGAGGCGACGCACCGCGAGCGGGGGGCAGTAGCCGTTGCCCAGATGGGTGAGGGAGAGTCCGTCGACCGGCTCGGAGCCGGTGTTGACGAGGTCGTACCGGCGCGGTGCGTGCGATCGGTCGACGGCGAACGGGACGGCGTACGCGGTTGGTGGGTGGTGCATGGGTGGAACGCTAGGGGGAGGGTCCGACGGCGGGACCCCGGTTGCGGCCACGAGGACCGGGGGCTGTGGAGGGGGCCACCGGTGCGCGCGTTCGTGCGGGGGAGTACCCCGGCCGGTCAGGAGCCGTAGTCCGCCGCGTACCGGGCGAGCGCGGCCTCGATGGTGCCGTCGAGCTGCAGTCGACCCTTGTCGAGGTAGAGCCCGCGATCACAGAAACGACGGAGGTCCTTGTCGCTGTGGGAGACGAAGAACAGCGTCCGACCGCCGGCCAGGAGTTCCTCGATGCGCTTGTAGCACTTCTCGCGGAAGGCCTTGTCGCCCACGGCCAGGACCTCGTCGACCAGGATGACCGGTTCGTCGAGCCGGGAGATCACGGCGAACGCGATGCGGACCTTCATGCCGCTCGACAGGTGCTTGTACGGGGTGTCGACGAAGTCGGCGATCTCGGCGAACTCGATGATCTCGTCGAAGGCGTCGCGGATCTCGGCCCGTGACATGCCGTGCAGACCGGCCGTCAGGTACACGTTGTCCCGGACCGTGAGGTCGCCGACGAACCCGCCGGTGATCTCGATGAGCGGCGCGACGCCGGCGCCCACGTCGACGCGGCCCTCGTCGGGCAACATGACCTGGGCCACCAGCTTCAGCAGGGTCGACTTGCCCTGGCCGTTCCGTCCCACGACCCCGATCGCCTCGCCCGGGCGGACGTCGAACGACACGTTGCGCAGGGCCCAGAACTCGTCGGCGCGCTTGCGGCGTCCACGCCCGGCGAACAGGTCCTTGAAGTTCCGGCTCGCCCGACGGTTGCGTTTGAAGCAGATGCCGGCGTCGCGGACGGAGATGACCGGTGCGACGGTCTCGGTGCGCCGGGTCTGGTCGGTCGCGGTCATCACAGCTCCTTCAGCACGCGGTGCTCGCTGCGGCGGAACACCGCGAACCCGATCACGAGCACGATGCCGGTCACGACCACCGACGCGCAGACCTCGAGCCAGTCGAGCTGGCCCGGGAAGAACGCCGCACGGTACATGCCGAAGATGCCGGTGAGCGGGTTGACCGCGGCGATGTCGCGCAGTGCAGAGGGCAGCGCGTGGGTGCCGTAGATGATCGGGGACGCGTAGAACAGGAACCGCAGGACGAGCTTGGTGGCCCGCTCGAGGTCGCGGAAGAAGACCACGAGCGGCGCGACGATGAGCCCCAGGCCGTAGACCAGCGCGCACTGCAGCACGATCGCCAACGGGAAGAACACGACCTGCCAGTGCAGGTGCGCACCCGTCGCGATCGCGAAGGCCGCCAGGACCGGCAGGCTCAGCAGGAACTCGATGCCCTTCGACGCGTCGATCCGTGCCACCCAGATCGTGCGGGGGATGGTGGTGGAGCGGATGAGCTTCGATTCCTTGATGAACGCCCGGGTGGAGTCCGAGACCCCGCCGGTGAACCACATCCACGGCAGCAGCGCGGACAGCAGGAACACGATGTACGGATCTTCACCGACGGAACCGCGGTGGAAGACCTGCGTGAAGACGAACCAGTAGATCCCCGACATCACGAGCGGGTCGAGGATCGACCACACGTAGCCGAGCGCTGACGTCGAGTAGCGGACGCGGAGGTCGCGGACGGTCAGCAGCCAGAGGGCCTGACGATAGCGCCGACCGGCGCTCCGGGCGCTCGCAGGTGCGGCAGCCGCGGGCGCGGTCGGCGCACTCGCTGTGGTCACGGTTTCCCTTCGGGCGGACACGCCGAGGGGTCCTGACGGGTGGTTCAGGCGAACAGGTTGTTCGCGCGCTCGAGGTCCTCGGCGAAGTCGATCTCGACCGCGTACAGGTCGGAGATGTCGATCGGCGTCCAGCGTAGCCCGTCCTCGGCGATGGCAGCTTCGATGCCGCCCTCGAAGTACTCCTGGTCGTCGACGCGACCGAGCTGACGGATGAGGGCCTGCTTGTCGGCCGCGGAGACGTAGTTGATCCCGACGGCTTCGCCGAGACCCCCGACGACCTGCTTGGACAGCTTGTGGATGAAGCCTTCGGCGTCGACCGTGTACTTGACCTCTTCGTCGGAGACCTTGTCGGTGTTGACGCTGACGAAGGAACGGCCTTCGTCGATCATGTCGGCCGCACGGACGAGCGCCATCGGGTCGAAGACCACGTCGCCGTTCATCCAGAGGACACCGCTCTTGCCGGTGGCCTTGAGGGCGCGCAGCAGGCTCTTCGAGGTGTTCGTGGAGTCGTACGACTCGTTGTAGACGAAGTTCGCTTCGGGGAAGGCCTCGACGATGTGCTCCGACTTGTAGCCGACGACGATCGTCACGCGGGCGCTCGAACCGAACGCGGCGCGGATGTTGTCGAACTGCTGCTGCATGATGGTGCGGCCGTCACTGAGCTCCGTGAGCGGCTTCGGCAGGCTGCGGCCGAGCCGGCTGCCCATCCCCGCTGCGAGGATCACGATCTGCGTGGTCATGCTGGTCCCTTCTGGTGTCCGCCCGCGCACCTTGGGGTACGGGCGGGCCTTGTCGAGTCTGCGCTTCCAACGTCCGAGTTGCCCGAGAACCGGTCGCGTCGACGTGGAAGTCGCTGCGAGGAGGCCGCCGGGATCGCCTGCTGGAGCAGGTTTCCAAGTGGTGAACACTCCTTCGTGCCCTGGTGAATGATACGGAAACACCCCCTCGCTGGGTACGGGTCGGCGCGCTTCGTACTCAATTCGTGACCCTGGCCGACTCGGTCCCCGCCGGTCGGAGAGCGTTGGTACGGTGGGTCGATGCCAGCGCGAGCAGAGAACGAGGACGTGTACGCCACGGCCGACGCTGCCTGGATGACCGAGGCGGGGGACGCCGACGACGCGGACACCGCCGCGGCTGCGGAGGACGCAGCAGACGACGACACGGGGGACACGGATGCGGACGACACCGCCACTGATGACGCGATGACCGGCGAGACGACGGTCACCCGCACCGGGGAGACGACGGACGCCAGCACCGACGAGACGACGGGCACCCGCGCCGACGGCGTGACGGACGCCCGCTCCGACGAGGCTTCGGACCCGGCAGACGCCCCGACCCCGGCAGCGGCGCCGCGCCCCGCGAAGGCGCGCGGTGGCAAGGGACGCACCAAGCGCCCGACGAAGGCCGCCCCGCGGACCGAGGCCGAGCCTCCCGCGCCGACGGCCGCCGACGACGCGACGGGCGACGCCGACCAGGCGACCACCGCCGCTTCGCCCGCGGCGAAGAAGCGTGCACCCCGCGCCGCCGCGCCGAAGCAACCCCAGACGCTCCAGCCCGTGGTGCTCGCGGCGAGCGGCCTGGTGAAGCGGTACGGACAGACCCTGGCCGTCGACGAGGTCGACCTCGAGATCCGGCAGGGCTCGATCTTCGGCGTGGTCGGCCCGAACGGCGCCGGCAAGACGACGACCCTCTCGATGATCACCGGACTGCTGCGCCCCGACGCCGGCTCGGTGACCGTGCTCGACCACGACGTGTGGGCCGACCCCACGGCCGCGAAGCGGAGCCTCGGGGTCCTGCCGGACCGGCTCCGCCTGTTCGACCGGCTGACCGGTGCGCAGCTGCTGTACTACTCGGCCACGCTCCGCGGGCTCGACGGCACCACCGCCCGGAAGCGCAGCGCCGACCTCGCCGAGGCCTTCGGGCTGGGCGAGGCGCTCGGACGCCAGGTCGCCGACTACTCCGTCGGCATGGCGAAGAAGATCGCCCTGGCCGCGACCCTCATCCACTCACCGCGGGTGCTCGTGCTCGACGAGCCGTTCGAGTCGGTCGACCCGGTGAGCGCCGCGACGATCACGGACATCCTGCGCCGCTACACCCGGGGCGGCGGCACCGTGGTGCTGTCGAGCCACTCGATGGAGCTCGTGCAGCGCACCTGCGACTCGGTCGCCATCATCGTCGGCGGCAAGGTCCTGGCGTCCGGCACCATGGCCCAGGTCCGCGGCCGCAAGAGCCTCGAGGACAAGTTCGTCGAACTCGCCGGCGGTCGTGTCGTCGCAGAGAGCATGGAATGGTTGCACAGCTTCTCCGGCTGAGGGCGGACCTGCTCGCGGGCGAGGTCCGCGGCACCGCCCGCCGTTCCGTCGCCGTCGTGCTCGCCAGCCTCGTCGGTCTCCTCGCCGCCGTGTTCGTCGCGTCGCGGACGATCGCGCTCGGCGATGCCGACCCGGACGTCGCACGCGCCGTGGTCGTGCCCGTCGGCACCCTGATCGCCTTCGGGTTCACGGTCGTGCCACTCGTCGTCGGGCGGAGCGACCAGCTCGACCCGCGGCGCTTCGCCGTGTTCGGGATCGAGCGACGTCGCCTGGCGATCGGGCTCGTGGTCGCCGGACTCGTCGGCATCCCCGTCATCGGTGTGGTCGTCGTCGCGGCCGGTCAGGTCGTCGCCTGGGCCCGTGACCCCGGGCTCGGACTGCTCGCGGTCGTCGGTGGTCTGCTCGGCGTCGCGACCTGCGCGTTGCTGATCCGGGTGTGCTGCACCGTCGGTTCGCGGCTGATCGGCCCGGACCGCTCCCGGGACGCCGGGTGGCTGGTGGCCCTCGTCATCGTCGTCCTCTCGATCCCGACGGTGGCGCTGTTGCTGCGCGTCGAGTGGCTCGACCCGCAGGGCGCCGAGATGCAGCGCGTCGCGGACGTCGCCGGGTGGACCCCCTGGGGCGCCGCCTGGGCCGTGCCGGCCGAGGTCGCGAGCGGCCACGTCGGTGCCGGCCTCCTGAAGCTCCTGATCGCGGTCGTCGTCGTCGCACTCCTCGCGTGGGCGTGGTGGTCGCTCGTCGGCCGTGCCCTCGAGACCGTCGACGACCGACCCCGCACTCGCCGGTACCAGGGCCTCGGCTGGTTCGACCGCTTCGGGTCGGCCCCGGTGTCCGCCGTCGCCGCCCGGGCGCTCACCTACTGGGTGCGCGACCCGCGGTACCGCACGTCGTACCTGATCATCCTGCTCGTGCCGATCGTCGTGATCCCGCTCGGTGTCGCCGGGGTGCCGTGGCAGTGGACCGCGCTCGTGCCGCTGCCGCTGATGGCCCTCATCGCCGGGTTCCTGCCGCACAACGACGTCTCCTACGACAACACGGCCGTGTGGCTGCACGTCGCCTCCGGTGCGCCCGGGTGGAGCGATCGGCTCGGTCGCGTCGTGCCCGTGCTGGTCGTGGGAGCGCCCGCGATCGTCGCCGGCGCCGCGCTCTCCGCACGGCTGTTCGGCGACTGGGCGGCGTTCCCGCTGCTCATCGGTGTGAGTGCGAGTGCACTGCTGTCCGGCCTCGGGCTGTCGAGCGTCCTGTCGGTGCTGATGCCGTACCCGACGGTGCGCCCGGGCGATCACCCGTTCCAGCAGCCGCAGGCCGCCGGCGTCACGGCGACGGTGGCGCAGGCCTCCATGGTGATCGGCATCGTGCTCTGCACGGTCCCCGCCGCCTGTCTCGCGGTGCTCGCCGTCGTGCAGGGTCCGGAGCCGTGGTCGGTGCTGACGCTCCTGGTGGGCATCGGGGTCGGTGCCGTCGTGCTCGTCATCGGTGTCTCCGTCGGCGGACGCCTGTTCGACCGACGCGGCCCCGACCTGCTCGCCGCGGCACAGCGCAACTAGCGGCACGACGCAACCAGCGGCACAGCGCGACTAACGGCCCAGCGGCACAGCGCGACGAGCGGGACGGGCGGCGCGCCCGAGGGCGGACCGTCGTACCCTGGAACCATGAGCATGACGGAACCAGGCGGCGGCCTCGACGTGATGGACCGGGAGCTCGAGAAGCTCCTCGAAGAAGAAGCGATCGAACCCGGTGACCACGAGCGGTTCTCGCACTACGTCAAGAAGGACAAGATCCTGCAGTCGGCCCTGTCCGGCAAGCCGGTCAAGGCCCTGTGCGGCAAGAAGTGGATCCCGGGCCGCGACCCGGAGAAGTTCCCGGTCTGCCCGGACTGCAAGGCGATCTACGAGAAGATGAAGTCCGAGTAGACGCGACCGACAGGCGGACAGGAGGCCCGTGGCGACGCCGCCACGGGCCTCCTGTCCGTCTGCCGCGTCCGCCGGCTGCGCATCGTGAGCAGAAGCGGTCGGGTCGCCGTCGGGCAGGCGACCATTCCTGCTCACCAAGCGGGCACGCGACGCGACACGATGTGCGCGGCGCGCGCCGCGACGTCAGATCACGAGGGTCGGGATGGCGGGGTCGCCACGTCCGATGCGCGACGCGTCGGCGGGCAGCTCCGCTTTCGCGCGCTTGTGGTGCGCGCGTGCGGCCTCGACGCCCTGCGTGCCGAGGAACGCCGGGTCGACCTCGCCGCCGGTGACGACGGGGACGAGGAGCGGTCGCTCGTCCGGACCGACCTGCGCTCCGGTGAGCACGACCTCGGCGGTGGCGACGCCGTTGCGGAGGCGTCGCCCCGCCTCCTTCCGGCCGCCGATCGACGCCTTGTCGGCCGACTTCTTGGCGACGGGGACCCAGTCACCACCGTCGGCGTCCCGGTGTGCGACGAGCTTGAACACCATGCCGGCGGCGGGGTGCCCCGAGCCGGAGACCACCGAGGTCCCGACGCCGTACGAGTCCACCGGGGCGGCTCGGAGTGCGGCGATCGTGTACTCGTCGAGGTCGTTCGTCACCGTGATCTTCGTGCTCGTCGCGCCGAGCCGGTCGAGCTGTGCGCGCACCGCGGCGACGACCGACGGCAGGTCACCGCTGTCGATCCGGACGCCGCCGAGCTTGCCGTCGGTGAGCCGGACGGCGGTCTCCACGGCTGCCTCGATGTCGTAGGTGTCGACGAGCAGGGTCGTGGCGTTGCCGAGCGCGTCGAGCTGCGAGCGGAAGGCCTGCTCCTCGGAGTCGTGCAGCAGCGTGAAGGCGTGCGCGGCGGTGCCCATCGTCGGGATGCCCCAGGTGCGCCCGGCCTCGAGGTTGCTCGTCGCGCCGAACCCGGCGATGTACGCGGCACGGGCGGCGGCGACGGCGTTCCACTCGCCGGTGCGGCGGGAACCCATCTCGGCGAGCGGGCGGCCGTCTGCGGCGGAGACCATGCGGGCGGCGGCCGAGGCGATCGCGGAGTCCGCGTTGTAGATGCTCAGCGCGAGGGTCTCGAGCACGACGGCCTCGGCGAAGGTGCCCTCGATCTGCAGGATGGGGGAGTTCGGGAAGTACACCTCGCCCTCGCGGTACGCCCGGACGTCCCCGGTGAACCGGTAGTCGGCGAGCCACGCCGCGGTGCCGGCGTCGATGACGCCGCGGTCGCGCAGGAACCCGATCTCCTCGTCGCCGAAGCGGAAGTCGCCGAGGGCGGTGAGGAAGCGTCCGAGGCCGGCCGCGACACCGTAGCGGCGGCCGTCCGGCAGCCGCCGGGCGAACACCTCGAAGACGCATCGCCGGTCGGCGGTCCCGTCCTTCAGGGCCGCGTCGACCATGGTGAGTTCGTACTGGTCCGTCAGGAGCGCGCTGGTCACGTCTCCGACACTAGTGACGTGCCGGTGGGGAGGCCCGGATCACCCCGTGCGCCCGGCCAGCGTGGCGCGCGTGGTCGCGTCGGTGCTCGTCGGCGGGCGTCGGTACGCTGGTGCCGTGACGGATGCACCGATCGGAGTCTTCGACAGCGGGGTCGGTGGGCTCACGGTGGCCCGCGCCATCATCGACCAGCTCCCGCGCGAGAGCATCCGGTACGTCGGGGACACCGTGCACTCGCCCTACGGTCCGAAGCCCATCGCGGACGTCCGCCGCTACGCGCTCGAGGTCATGGACGACCTGGTCGAGCAGGGCGTCAAGGCGCTGGTGATCGCGTGCAACACCGCCTCGTCCGCCGTGCTCCGGGACGCCCGCGAACGCTACGAGCAGGCGTACGGCATCCCGGTGGTCGAGGTCATCCAGCCAGCTGCCCGCGCCGCCGTCAAGCAGACCCGGACGGGCCGCATCGGGGTCATCGGCACCGTCGGCACCATCGCGTCGCGCGCCTACGAGGACGCCTTCGCGGTCGCTGCCGACGTCAGGCTGACCACGGCCGCGTGCCCGCGGTTCGTCGAGTTCGTCGAGGCGGGTGACACCTCGTCGCCGTCGCTCCGTGCGGTCGCGGCCGGGTACCTCGACCCGATCCGCGCCGCCGACGTCGACACCCTGGTGCTCGGCTGCACCCACTACCCGCTGATGTCCGCCGCGATCCAGTTCGTCATGGGTCCGGAGGTCACGCTCGTCTCCAGCGCCGAGGAGACCGCGAACGACGTCTACCGCCGACTCGTGGAGCACGGGCTCGAGCGCACCGCGACCACCGCCCCGACCTACTCGTTCGAGGCGACGGGCGACGACAAGAACGGCTTCATCCGGCTCGCCCGGCGCTTCCTCGGACCCGAGGTCTCGAGCGTCGGCCACCTCCAGACGGGGGCCATCACGCTGCCCCGCACCGAAAGGACCCCATGACCGACACACTCCGCGTCGACGGCCGCACCGCCACCGACCACCGTCCCGTCACGATCGAGCGGGGGTGGAGCTCGCAGGCCGAGGGCAGCGCGCTCATCTCGTTCGGTGACACCAGGGTGCTCTGCACCGCGTCGTTCACCAACGGCGTGCCCCGCTGGCTCGCCGGCAAGGGCACCGGCTGGGTCACCGCCGAGTACTCGATGCTGCCGCGGTCGACGAACGAGCGCATGCAGCGCGAGTCCATCAAGGGCAAGGTCGGCGGCCGCACGCACGAGATCTCCCGCCTGATCGGCCGGTCGCTCCGGGCCGTCGTCGACACGAAGGCCCTGGGCGAGAACACCCTGGTCATCGACTGCGACGTGCTGCAGGCCGACGGCGGCACCCGCACGGCGTCGATCACGGGCGCGTACGTCGCGATGGTCGACGCGATCGAGTGGGGCCGCGCCAAGGGCTTCATCGCCAAGAAGGCCACGCCGCTCACCGACAGCGTGCAGGCGATCTCCGTCGGCATCGTGGGCGGCGAGCCGATGCTCGACCTGGCCTACACCGAGGACTCCGCCGCCGACACCGACATGAACATCGTCACGACGGGGTCGGGCAAGTTCATCGAGGTGCAGGGCACCGCCGAGCACGCGCCGTTCGACCGCGACGAGCTGAACGTCCTGCTCGACCTGGGCCTGGCCGGCAAC
Organism: Curtobacterium poinsettiae; assembly: GCF_047226435.1. Classification (NCBI taxonomy): domain Bacteria; kingdom Bacillati; phylum Actinomycetota; class Actinomycetes; order Micrococcales; family Microbacteriaceae; genus Curtobacterium; species Curtobacterium poinsettiae. Next base: position 950,357 of record NZ_CP178434.1, read on the forward strand.
CAGTCGCTCGCGGCGATCCAGCGTTCGGTCCTGGGCCTGGCGTGACGTCCCGCGAGGTGGTGCTGGCCACCCACAACCAGGGCAAGGTCGTCGAACTGCGCGAGATCCTCGGGTCGGCGTTGGGCGAGGGCGTCGAACTCGTCGGGTACGACGGTCCGGAGCCGGTCGAGGACGGCGACAGCTACGCGGCGAACGCCCTGATCAAGGCCCGTGCCGCGGTCGCCCACACCGGGCTGCCGGCGCTCGCCGACGACTCTGGGATCGCCGTCGACGCACTCGACGGCGCACCGGGCATCCACTCGGCCCGGTACGCCGGCACCCGGTCGGACGCCGACAACATCGCGATGCTGCTGCAGAACCTGGACGGCGTCGTCGAGCGCACCGCCGCCTTCGTGTGCGCGGCCGCGTTCGTGACACCCGACGGTCAGGAGCACGTGGTCGAGGCCGTCTGGAACGGCGAGGTCCTGACCGAACCCGTCGGCGACGGCGGCCACGGCTACGACCCGGTGTTCCGGCCGGACGACGCGGATCGTTCGTCGGCGGAGCTCACCCGCGACGAGAAGAACGCGCTGTCGCACCGCAGCAAGGCGTTCCGCGGGATCGCGCCGGTCGTCCGGGAGCACTTCGGCGTCTGAGCGCCGGCGCCCGTTCCGTTCCGAACGACCGAAGTCGCCCCGGACCACGCGATCACGTGGTCCGGGGCGACTTCGTTGTCCGTCGACGCGCGGACGCGCCGGACAGTCGGTGCTGCGACTAGAGCGTCGGGTCGACCGTCGGGGTCGCGGCGGCCTCGGCCTCGTTCGCGTGCTTCGCCTTGCGGGCGTTGCGCAGGTACGTCAGCGCCATCGGCACGACGGTCACGACGACGGCGGCCAGCAGGATGATGTCGATGTACTCGCGGACGATGTGCGCCACGAAGGGGATGTGCCCGATGAAGTACCCGAGGAACGTCACCCCGACGCCCCAGACCACGGCGCCGATGGCGTTGTAGAGCGAGTACTTCTTGTAGTCCATCCGGCCGACGCCCGCGGCGATCGGGGCAAAGGTGCGGACGACCGGCACGAAGCGCGCCAGGATCACGGCGAGGGGGCCGAAGCGGTGGAAGAACGCGTTGGTGCGCTCGACGTTGGCCTTCGAGAAGAGCCCGCTGTCCTTGCGTTCGAAGATCGGTGGCCCGGCCTTCTTGCCGATGTAGTACCCGAGCTCGCCGCCGAGGAACGCGGCAGCGCCGATCATCAGCGCTGCGACCCAGATCGGGATGCCGCCGATCTCGCCGCCGCGGTCGAAGGCGAACAGGCCGGTGATGACCAGCAGGCTGTCGCCCGGGAAGATGAAGCCGATGAGCAGACCGGTCTCGGCGAACACGATCGCGCAGACCACGAGCACGGCGATGGCCCCGAAGTGGTCGAGGATGTACTGCGGATCGAGCCACGGGATCAGGGCGAGTGCGACGGAGTGCATGGTTCTTCCGGTCGTGGAGGCGGGGGTCACGGGGAGGACACCCGCGGGACGAGGGTACCGCCCGGGAGTGGCCGGGCCATCCCTCGCGGGAATGACCTGCTCGAGGCGTGCGGATGACCGCAACCGTGTGGCAGGGGGGACTCGGTGCGGAAGGAGGGACTCGAACCCTCACGCCTGGGGCACAGGAACCTAAATCCTGCGTGTCTACCGATTCCACCACTCCCGCGAGCAGCGGCAGTCTACCGAGCGTGGGGTGCGCGGCGGACGTGCACCGGGCCTCCAGGCCGTGGGACGCACTGTGCGCGATCCGCGACCCGGTGCGAGCTCGGCGGCTGGGTGCGGCGCTGTGGATGCGCACGGTGCGGTCAACGGCGCACGGAGCGGAGGAGCACGCACGGTGCGCCACGAAGCGACAGCGCGCACGGTGCGCGCCGTGCGTCAGCGCAACGGGCGCGGCAGGTACCGGGGCACGTAGCGGAGCAGGATGCCCGCGCCGACCAGGCCGAGCACGCCCATGACACCGCTCGCGACCGCGATGGAGGCGACGGCGGTCACGCCGGAGATGAGGAGCGGTGCCGCCGCCGACCCGAAGTCGCCGGTGAACCGCCACGCCCCCAGGAACGGTGCCGGGGCGTCGCGCGGGGCGAGGTCCGCGCCGAGCGTCATGAGGATGCCGGAACCGACGCCGTTCGCCAGCGACATGCCCATCGCGATCGCGACGAACCAGCCGACCCGGGCGTCCAGGTGGCCGCTCCAGGCGAGCAGGAAGTAGCTGATGCTCAGGCCGAGCATGCAGGGCAGGGCGCTCGCGAGCCGCCCCCACCGGTCCATGATCTGCCCGCTCGTGTAGAACAGCGCGAAGTCGACCGCTCCGGCGATGCCGATCACCAGCGCCGCGGTCGAGTCGTCGAGGCCGACGCTCACCGCCCACAGCGGCAGGATCACCTGCCGCCCGGCGCGCATCGCTCCGATCAGGCCGGCGCCGCTGCCGAGCCGCAGCAGGACCGCCCCGTTCGCGCGGATGGTGCGGAAGAGCCCCTGCGCCTCCTGCTGGACGAACTGCGCGCCCGTGTCGGCGGGCGGTTCGGTCGCGTGGCCGCTCGCGTCCGCCCCGTGGCCGGTCGACCGGCTGGAGGCCCGTGGCGGCAACCGCAGACCGCGTGTGCCCGTCGCCGGGTCGCGCAGCACCAGGAGCACGACCGCCGCCGCCAGGCAGCAGACGACGTGGATCCAGAAGGCGCTGCTGGTGGTGCCGGTCAGGTGGATGACACCGGCGGCGATGAACGGCCCGACGAAGTAGCCGAAGCGGAAGACGCCGCCGAGGCTCGACAACGCCCGGGCGCGGATCCGCAGCGGGATCGCGGTGGTCATGTAGGCGTGCCGAGCGAGGGCGAAGACCGCGGTGGAGACACCGACCAGGAACACCCCGAGTGCCAGGACCCAGGCGTTCGTGGCCGTCGTGGCGACCACGAGCCCGACCACCGAGACGAGTGCGGCGCCGATCATCGCGTTCCGCTCACCGATGCGGGCGACGACGATGCCGGACGGCACGTCGCCGATGAGCTCGCCGACCAGGATGAGCGAGGCGACGAAGCCCGCGAACGCCAGGCTGGCACCGAGCGAGTCGGCGGCGATCGGGATGATCGGGATGATCGCGCCCTCGCCGATCGCGAAGAGCGCTGCGGGCAGGAACCCGGACAGCAGGACGGACCGGAAGTCGAATGAGTCGTTCCCCGTCGTGGCCATCGCTCGACCAACCGTACGCCAGCGGTACCGCTTCGTCGGCGGGTTACCCTGGGGGCATGCGTGTTCTTGCGGCGATGAGCGGTGGTGTCGACTCGGCGGTGGCCGCAGCCCGGGCGGTCGACGCCGGCCACGACGTGGTGGGCGTGCACCTGGCCCTGAGCCGGATGCCCGGCACCCTGCGCACCGGCAGCCGCGGGTGCTGCACCATCGAGGACTCGATGGACGCCCAACGCGCCGCGTCGGCCCTCGGGATCCCGTACTACGTGTGGGACTTCTCGGCCCGGTTCAAGGAAGACGTCGTCGACGACTTCGTGGCCGAGTACCAGGCCGGCCGCACCCCGAACCCCTGCATGCGCTGCAACGAGCGGATCAAGTTCGCGGCGCTGCTCGAGAAGGCCCTGGCCCTGGGCTTCGACGCCGTCGCGACCGGGCACTACGCCTCGATCGTCACCGGCCCGGACGGCTCCCGCGAGCTGCACCGGTCGGCCGCCTGGGCGAAGGACCAGTCGTACGTGCTCGGGGTCCTGACCGCCGAGCAGCTGCAGCACGCCATGTTCCCGCTCGGCGCGACCCCGTCGAAGGACGAGGTCCGGGCCGAGGCCGCCGAGCGCGGGCTGACGGTCGCCCAGAAGCCGGACTCGTACGACATCTGCTTCATCCCGGACGGCGACACCCGCGGCTGGCTGGCGGACCGCGTCGGCACGGCTCCCGGCGAGGTCGTCGAGCGGGACGGCACGGTCGTCGGCTCGCACGAGGGCGCGACCGGCTACACCGTCGGACAGCGTCGCGGCCTGGCCCTCGGTCGTCCGGCGCCGGACGGCAAGCCGCGGTTCGTGCTCGAGATCCGCCCGAAGGACAACACCGTCGTCGTCGGCCCGAAGGAAGCCCTCGCCGTCACCTCGATGTCGGGCTCGCGCTTCACCTGGGCGGGCACGGCGCCGGCCGACCCCGCGACGCCGTTCGCCTGCGACGTGCAGATCCGCGCGCACGCCGACCCGGTGCCGGCGACCGCCCGGGTGCAGGACGACGTGCTCGTGATCGACGTCGACGAGCCGCTGCACGGGGTCGCTCCCGGACAGACGGCCGTGGTCTACGTCGGCACGCGGGTGCTCGGCCAGTGCACGATCGACACCACGGTCAGCGCCGTCCCCGTCGACGCCTGACCCCGCCGCTCCCGGGGCACACGCCCGCTGCACGCCGCGTCGGTGGTGCACGGTAGAACTGATGCCATGAGCGAGACCGACGCGACGTTCGAGACCATCGACCCCGACGGGCTCGACGCCGCCCAGGCCGCGCGAGAAGTCGACCGGTTGCGCGCCCGCGTCAACGAGCTGCGGCACGACTACTACGAGGGCAACGCCTCGCCCCTGTCCGACGCCGACTACGACGCGCTGGTGCACCGCCTCGACGCGATCGAGCGGCGGTTCCCGGAACTCGTGACGCCCGACAGCCCGACGCAGACCGTGGGCGGGCAGGCACAGACGACGCAGTTCGCGCCGGTCGAGCACGCCGAACGCATGCTCTCGCTCGACAACGTGTTCAGCCCCGACGAACTGACCGAGTGGGGCGTCAAGGTGCAGCGGGACGCCGGCGCCGAGCGGGTGCGGTTCCTGACCGAGCTGAAGATCGACGGTCTGGCGATCAACCTGCGGTACGAGCACGGTCGGCTCGTCTCGGCGGCGACCCGCGGCGACGGCGTGGTCGGCGAGGACGTCACCGGCAACGTCCGCACGATGGGCACGATCCCGGACCGCCTGTCCGGCACCGGTCACCCGCCCCTGGTCGAGGTCCGGGGCGAGATCTTCTTCCCGGTCGCCGAGTTCGACGAGCTGAACGCCAACCAGCGCGAAGCGGGGGAGCGGGTGTTCGCCAACCCGCGCAACGCCGCCGCCGGGTCGCTCCGCCAGAAGGAAGAGGGCAAGTCCGAGGCGAAGCGGGCACTGATGGTCGACCGGTTGCGGCGTCTGCGGATGCTCGTGCACGGCATCGGCGCGTGGCCCGTCCGTGAACTCGAGCAGGGCACCGACGTCCGCAGCCAGTCCGAGGTGTACGAGCTCCTGCAGACCTGGGGACTGCCGACGAGCAGCCACTACCGGGTGTTCGACACCATCGACGAGGTCAACGGCTTCGTCCGCACCACGGGGGAACGCCGATCGTCGGTCGAGCACCAGATCGACGGCGTCGTCGTCAAGGTCGACGACCTCGCCCTGCACGAAGAACTCGGGTCGACCTCGCGTGCGCCGCGGTGGGCGATCGCGTACAAGTACCCGCCGGAAGAAGTCCACACGACGCTCACCGACATCGTGGTCAGCGTCGGTCGGACCGGCCGTGCCACCCCGTTCGCCGTGATGGCCCCGGCCGAGGTCGCGGGGTCCGTCGTCCGCCAGGCCACACTGCACAACCAGCAGGTCGTCAAGGCGAAGGGCGTGCTGATCGGGGACACCGTCGTGCTGCGGAAGGCCGGCGACGTCATCCCTGAGGTCCTGGGCCCGGTGGTCGAGCTCCGCGACGGCTCCGAGCGCGAGTTCGTGATGCCGACCCACTGCCCCGAGTGCGGCACGGAGCTCGCCCCGGCGAAGGAAGGCGACATCGACCTGCGCTGCCCGAACGCGAAGAGCTGCCCGGCGCAGGTGCGCGGCCGGGTCGAGCACATCGCCTCGCGCGGGTCGCTCGACATCGAGGGGCTCGGCGAGGTCGCGGCCGCGGCTCTGACGCAGCCGCTCCGCCCGGAGACCCCGCCGCTCGTGACCGAGGCCGGACTGTTCGACCTGACGATGCAGGACATCGTCCCGATCGAGGTCATCGTCCGCGACGCCGAGACCGGCATGGAGAAGGTCGACGACGACGGCACACCCAAGCGCGTCACGCCGTTCAGCCGGGCGCGCAAGAAGACCGACCCGCCGTTCGACCCCGGAGCACGCGGTGCCGACTACACCGGTGAGCCGAGCCGCTACCCGTCGAAGAACGCGTTCGAGATGCTCGCGAACATCGACGCCGCGAAGACGAAGCCGCTGTGGCGGATCCTGGTCGGCCTGAGCATCCGCCACGTCGGACCCGTCGCCGCCCGTGCCCTGGCGAACCACTTCGGCTCCCTCGACGCCATCCGGTCGGCCTCGCGCGAGGACCTCGCCGCCGTCGACGGGGTGGGCGGCATCATCGCCGACGCCCTGCTCGCCTGGTTCGAGGTCGACTGGCACCGCGAGATCATCGACCGGTGGACCGCGGCCGGCGTGCAGTTCGCCACCCCGGGCCACCCCGGCCCCGGCAGCGCCGAGGTCGAGGGCGGCGTGCTGAGCGGCGTCACCGTCGTCGCGACCGGTTCACTCGAGGGCTACACGCGCGAAGGTGCGCTCGAGGCCATCATGACCGCCGGCGGCAAGGCGGCCTCGAGCGTGAGCAAGAAGACCGACTTCGTGGCCGCCGGACCGGGAGCCGGTTCGAAGCTCACGAAGGCCGAACAGCTCGGGGTGCGGATCATCGACGCCGAGCAGTTCCACCTGCTCGTCACCGAAGGGCCTGCGGCGCTCGCCGAGCCGGAGGCGCCCGCGACCGAGGACTGAGCGGGGCGCGAGCACACGGGATCCGATCCGCTGCGCGCGGCGCGGAGCCGACGGCGCCCAGTCCGGGGGACAAGTTGCATCACGCATGGATGATCCGCGGACATCTCCGTAGACTCGGCGGAGCATCACCCGTCGTCTGCAGGGGGACGTCGGGACGGCCTTCCCGGGGGAGATCCGATTGTTGCTCATCGCCGCGGCTCTGCTCACCGCCTCGATGCACTCGCTCGGAGTGATCGAGGCCCCGGGCGTGCCCCCGGTCCCGGTCGCCAGGGCCACCGCCGTCGCAACGGCCCCGTCACGCATCGTGCCGCTCGACGACCTCACCGTCGTCGCCACGTCGGCGTCGCTGCGACGGGTCGGGGTCGACGACCTCGCCGTCGCCCACGGGCGGGCGTTCGTCGAGGACCTCGGTGCACTCGGGCCCGCAGCCCTGCGCCGTGCGGCCACTGACCGCCGCGTCGTGGCAGCCGTGCAGGACGACCCCCCGCCCGCCCAGACCGTCGCGCAGTGGTGGTCGCACCTGCCCGCCGACGAGCAGGACCGCCTCCTCGTGCACGCACCGGATCTGGTCGGCAACCTCGAGGGCGTGCCCTACGTCGTCCGTGACCAGGCGAACCGTGCGACGCTGCACTCCGGTCTCGCCGACGCCCACGTCGGTGCCGCCCGGGCCGCGATGCTCGGGCAGGTGCGGGACTCGCTGGTGCACGAACCGGGTGACCCGCGGCGCTTCCTCGTGACGCTGGACACCCGGGACTCCGGGCGTGCGGCGATCAGCATCGGTGACCTCGACACGGCGGCCGACGTCACCGTCGTGGTGCCGGGCATGTTCTTCACGGTCACCGGACAGATGACCGACTTCACGAACACGGCGAACGACCTGTCCAGCGAGCAGGCCACCCTCGCCCCGCTCGCCGCGACCGGCAACGGGTCGGGTGTCGCCGTGGTCGCCTGGATGGGGTACCGCACGCCGGACCTGTCCAACATCATGTCGCTCGAACTCGCGCGGACCGGGGCCCAGCGGCTCGAACGGACCGTCGCCGGACTGCGTGCGCTCCGCGCGGACGACCGACCGCGGGTCAACATCGTCGCGCACTCGTACGGGTCGACGGCGGCGATGATGGCCCTGGCGTCGGGCCGGATGACCGCGGACACCCTGACGGTCCTCGGGTCACCGGGCAGCGACGTCCGCTCCGCGTCCGACCTCGCCGTCGCCACCGGGCAGGTCTTCGTCGGCGGCGCGCACAGCGACCCCATCGCGGGCTCCGGGTACTTCGGCACCGACCCCGGCGGAGCCTCGTTCGGGTCCACCGTGCTCGACCTGGCCGGCGGCGCCGACGCCCTGTCCGCCGGGGACGTGTTCCGCCGACCGGTCGGGCACAACGACTACCTGAAGCCCGGAACGGCCTCGCTGCACGACGTCGCCCTGATCGGGATCGGGCGCGGCGACCTGGTGCGCGAGCAGATCCGGCGCGGCAGGTCGGGTGGTGACGGCATCGTCGGTGCCTCGCCGGACATGTACCTCGTGCGCCCGCAGGACCTGCAGCCCCGTGACTGACGGACCGTGTCCGACGGGCGGTGCCCTGCGGATCCTGACGACGCGGTGAGCGTGACCCGATCGTGACCGCCGGCCGACGTGCCGGGGCCGCCGCGGGCCTCCCGGCCGGATCGGTGCGCACGTGCGGATCGCGACGCCGCCTCGAAGGCCGCCTGGGTGGCAACCTGAACGCGACCGCAGCCTGCACTCGTTCCAGGGCAGAACCAGTACAGCCCTGCTGCCTACGGTTCCGTCATGCGTGTGGTGCGATGGCCTGGTGCTCTCCTGATGTTCGTGGTGATGTCCGTGCTCGCCGGCATGCTCGTCGCCGTCGCGGTGACCCCGGCGGTCGCCGTCGCGGGAGAGGGGACGTCGGGGGCGGTGTCGTTCTTCGAGGACCTGCCGACCTACCTCGACGTGCAGACCCCGCAGCAGGTGTCGTCCGTGTACGCGGAGCAGGGCGGGAAACAGGTCAAGATCGCCTCGTTCTACGCCGAGAACCGCACGAACGTGACGGCCGACCAGATGGCGGAAACGCTCAAGGAAGCCGCGATCGACACCGAGGACCCGCGCTACTACGACGAGGGCGGCATCGACGTGCTCGGCACCCTGCGCGGTGTCGCCGCGACCGTCGTCGGCGGGGACGTGCAGGGCGGCTCGAGCATCACGCAGCAGTACGTCAAGAACGTCCTGGTGCAGCAGTGCGAACAGCTCACCGGCAAGGACCAGGCCGCGACCAAGAAGAAGATCGACGCGTGCTACCTGGACGTCGCCGGCGTCACCCCGCAGCGCAAGCTGCAGGAGATGCGGTACGCCATCGCCGTCAACAAGAAGTACTCGAAGGACGAGATCCTGACCGGGTACCTGAACCTCGTCGGGCTCGGCGGCCGGGTCTACGGTGCCGAGGCGGGGGCCGAGTACTACTTCGGCGTGCACGCCAAGGACCTGTCGCTCGTGCAGTCCGCCACGCTCGTCGCGATCCTGAACAACCCGTCGAACCTGCGCATCGACGTACCGGGCGACAAGGAGAACGGCAAGGCGAACGGGTACGCGCTGACGAAGGAGCGCCGCGACTACGTGCTCCGCCGGATGCAGGTGCACGGCTCCATCACGAAGGCCGAGATGACGAAGGCGATCGCGACGCCCGTGACGCCCAAGATCACCGAGACCGCCAACGGGTGCTCGGCGGCCGCGACGAGCTACGACGCCGGGTACTTCTGCGACTACGTCCGCGATCAGGTGCTGCAGGACCCGGCGTTCGGCAAGACCGCCGCGGCACGCATCGCCACGCTCGACACCAAGGGCCTGCAGATCCACACCTCGCTCGACCTCGACCTGCAGGGCCAGGCGCAGAACGCCCTGTCGACCTACGTGCCGGCGACCATGGCCGGCGTCGACGTCGGTGGCTCGAACGTCACCGTCGAGCCGGGGACCGGGCGGATCATGTCGATGGTGCAGAACACCACGTACACGCAGGGCGACAACGCCGGCGCCGGTGCCACCGCGGTCAACTACAGCGCCGACTCCGGGTACGGCAACTCCGGCGGGTTCCAGACCGGCTCGACCTACAAGGTGTTCACCCTGGCCGAGTGGCTCGCCAGCGGCCACACCCTGTCCGAATCCGTCTCCACGACCGAGCACACGTTCCAGAACTCCGAGTTCACGAACTCGTGCCAGAACGTCAGCGGCGGGGTCTGGCCCGTCGCGAACGCCGAGACGGTGCCGGCGTCGATGACCGTGCAGGCCGCGACCGTCGAGTCGATCAACACGGCCTTCGGCGCGATGGGCAAGCAGCTCGACCTGTGCAAGATCGCCCAGCTCGCGCAGGCGATGGGGATCCACCGGGCCGACGGGGCCGCCCTCGGCCAGACGCCGTCGTCGATCCTCGGCGTCAACGAGCTGTCGCCGATCGACCTGGCCGAGGCCTACGCGGGCTTCGCCAACGACGGCGTCGTCTGCACGCCCACCGCGATCGACTCGGTCACCGAGGCCGACGGCACGAAGATCACCCCGACGCCGTCGTCCTGCACGCAGGGCGTCTCCGCCGACGTCGCGGGCACCGTCGACTACGCGCTGCAGGGTGTGCTGTCCGGATCGGGGACCGCCGCGACCGCGAACCCCGGGGACAGCGTGCCGAAGTTCGCGAAGACCGGCACCACCGACGGTGACGTGCAGAACTGGCTGGTGGCGTCGTCGACGAAGTACACGAACGCCACCTGGATCGGCAACGTCCAGGGCGGCGTGAGCCTGGCGCACTGGCCGTTCCTGCAGGGCACGACCGGGTACAGCGCGAAGTTCGGGGTCGGGAAGTCGATGATGGCGTACCTGGACCAGACCGTCGGCGGGGGAGCGCTGCCGGCACCGAGCCAGGCGATGATCGGGCAGGCGAGCAAGTCGTCCTCGTCGTCGTCTTCCTCGTCGTCGGGCTCCTCGTCCGGGCAGGGGAACGCGCAGGACGACCAGGCGACACCGGCGCCGACGTCCGCGCCCGACGGGGGTGCTGCCGCGTCTCCCGCTCCGGCTGCTCCCGCTGCACCGGCGGCTCCGGCGGCTCCGGCGGCTCCGGCCGCGCCGGCTGGCGGCGGCAAGGACGGGAAGTGACCGCTCGGGTCCACGCCGCCGGTTCCTGAACGACGCGCCAGCGTCGGGCAGGCCGTGCCCGTGGGGCGCGGCCCGCTGCCGGTCCGGACGCCCGGCACCGGGCCGGGCGTGCGTTGTCCACAGCCGCGCCTGCGCGCTCGACGCAGCCAATAGACTGTTGGGCATTCCACGAACCGATCGACGGAGCACCATGCCTGACATCACGAGCGAGCAGGTCGCGCACCTGGCGAACCTCGCACGTATCGCACTCACGCCCGACGAGATCGAGAAGCTGACCGGGGAGCTGTCGCACATCGTCGAGAGCGTCGCCAAGGTCGCCGAGGTCGCGACCGACGACGTCCCGGCGACGAGCCACCCCGTGCCGCTCGGCAACGTCACCCGACCCGACGTGGTCGGCACGACGCTGACGCAGGAGCAGGCGCTCTCCGGGGCGCCCGACTCCGACGGCGAACGGTTCCGCGTGACCGCCATCCTCGGCGAAGAACAGTAGGGCGAAGAACAGTGACCGACGACATCACCAAGCTGAGCGCCGCGGCGCTCGCCGACGCCCTGGTGGCCCGCGACGTCTCGAGCGTCGAGGCCACCCAGGCCCACCTCGACCGGATCGCCGCCGTCGACGGCGACGTGCACGCGTTCCTGCACGTCAACCAGAACGCCCTGGCAGCCGCGAAGTCGATCGACTCGCGCCGTGCCGCGGGCGACGACCTCGGTCCGCTCGCGGGTGTGCCGATCGCCGTCAAGGACGTCCTGTGCACGCAGGACATGCCGACGACCTCGGGGTCCAAGATCCTCGAAGGCTGGGTGCCGCCGTACGACGCGACCCCTGTCGCGAAGCTCCGCGCCGCCGGCCTCGTGCCGCTCGGCAAGACCAACATGGACGAGTTCGCGATGGGCTCGACCACCGAGTTCTCGGCCTACGGGCCCACCCGCAACCCGTGGGACCTCGACCGGATCCCCGGCGGGTCCGGTGGTGGCTCGGCCGCTGCGGTCGCGGCGCACGAGGCACCGCTGGCCCTCGGGTCCGACACAGGTGGCTCCATCCGCCAGCCGGGTGCGGTGACGGGCACGGTCGGTGTGAAGCCGACCTACGGCGGGGTGAGCCGCTACGGCGCCATCGCCCTGGCGTCCAGCCTCGACCAGATCGGTCCGGTGTCCCGCACGGTCCTCGACGCCGCGCTCCTGCACGACGTCATCGGCGGGCACGACCCGAAGGACTCCACGTCCATCCCGGACGCCTGGCCCTCGATGGCCGCCGCCGCACGCGAAGGGCTGCAGGCGGACACGCTCCGCGGCCTGCGGGTCGGCGTGGTCAAGGAACTCGCCGGTGGTGACGGCTTCCAGGCCGGTGTCACGCAGCGTTTCCAGGAGACCGTCGCGCTGCTCGAGTCGGCCGGCGCGGTCGTCGTCGAGATCGATGCGCCGTCGTTCGCGTACGCCATCAGCGCGTACTACCTGATCCTCCCGGCCGAGGCGTCGTCGAACCTCGCCAAGTTCGACTCGGTGCGCTTCGGCCTCCGCGTCACGCCCGAGAACGGTGCCACCGTCGAGGACGTCATGGCCGCCACGCGTGAAGCCGGCTTCGGGCCCGAGGTCAAGCGGCGCATCATCCTCGGCACCTACGCCCTGAGCGCCGGGTACTACGACGCCTACTACGGCTCGGCGCAGAAGGTCCGCACGCTCGTGCAGCGCGACTTCCAGGCCGCGTTCGAGCAGGTCGACCTGCTCGTCAGCCCGTCCGCGCCGACGACCGCGTTCCCGATCGGTGAGCGCATCGACGACCCGCTGGCGATGTACCTCAACGACCTCACGACGATCCCGGCGAACCTGGCCGGCGTGCCCGGCATGAGCATCCCGAACGGTCTCGCGCCCGAGGACGGCCTGCCCGTCGGCGTGCAGCTCATGGCGCCCCAGCGCGAGGACGCCCGGCTGTACCGCTACGGTGCCGCGCTCGAGCGTCTGCTCGAACAGCAGTGGGGCGCACCGCTCATCGCGTCCGTCCCGGACCTCGACCAGAGTCAGCAGTCCGCTGCGCAGGAAGGTGTGATCTGATGGCGCAGAAGGACGCGCTGATGGACTTCGACGAGGCGCTCGAGCGCTACGAGCCGGTGCTCGGCTTCGAGGTCCACGTCGAACTCGCGACGAAGACCAAGATGTTCTCGGACGCCCCGAACTTCTTCGGCGGCGAACCCAACACGAACGTCACCCCGGTCGACCTCGGGCTGCCCGGATCGCTGCCGGTCGTGAACGCGCAGGCCGTGCGGTACTCGATCCAGCTCGGGCTCGCGCTCGGCTGCTCGATCGCCGAGTCCTCGCGGTTCGCCCGGAAGAACTACTTCTACCCGGACAACCCGAAGAACTACCAGGTCTCGCAGTACGACGAGCCCATCGCCTACGAGGGCGAGGTCGAGGTCGAGCTCGCCGACGGCACGATCTACAACATCCCGATCGAGCGCGCCCACATGGAAGAGGACGCCGGCAAGCTGACCCACGTCGGTGGCGCCACCGGCCGCATCCAGGGTGCCGAGTACTCGCTCGTCGACTACAACCGTGCCGGTGTGCCGCTGGTCGAGATCGTCACGAAGCCGATCTTCGGTGCCGAGCACCGCGCCCCCGAGCTCGGTGCGGCGTACGTGCAGGTCATCCGCGACCTCGTCCGGGCGCTCGGTGTCTCCGAGGCGCGCATGGAGCGCGGCAACCTGCGGTGCGACGCGAACATCTCGCTGCGTCCCCGCGGGCAGGAGAAGCTCGGCACCCGCACCGAGACGAAGAACGTCAACTCGTTCCGCGCCGTCGAGCGTGCGATCCGCTACGAGATCCAGCGTCAGGCCGCGATCCTCGCCGCCGGTGGCTCGATCACGCAGGAGACCCGCCACTGGCACGAGGACACCGGTCGCACCTCGGCCGGTCGCCCGAAGTCGGACGCCGACGACTACCGGTACTTCCCGGAGCCTGACCTGCTGCCCGTCGTGCCCGACCCGGCCGTCGTGGCGGAGCTCCGGGCCTCGCTGCCCGAGGCCCCCGTCGCACGTCGCCGTCGTCTGAAGGCGGACTGGGGCTTCGCCGACCTGGAGTTCCAGGACGTCGTCAACGGCGGGCTGCTCGACGAGGTCGAGGGCACCGTCGCCGCCGGCGCCGCACCGCAGGCCGCCCGCAAGTGGTGGACCGGTGAGATCAGCCGCGTCGCCAACGCGCAGGACGCCGCCCCCGGTGACCTGGTGTCGCCGAAGCACGTCGCCGAGGTCATCGCGCTCGTCGAGTCCGGTGACCTGACCGACCGCCTGGCGCGCCAGGTGCTCGAGGGCGTCATCGCGGGCGAGGGTTCGCCGGCCCAGGTCGTCGAGGCCCGGGGGCTCAAGGTCGTCTCGGACGACTCCGCCCTGACCGCCGCGGTCGACGAAGCGCTCGCGGCGCAGCCCGACGTGCTGGCCAAGATCCAGGACGGCAAGGTCCAGGCGGCCGGAGCCATCATCGGTGCCGTCATGAAGGCCATGAAGGGCCAGGCCGACGCCGCACGCGTGCGTGAACTCGTGCTCGAGCGCGCGCAGCAGTCGTAGGCGGTCCCACCTCGCAAGGGCACGGTACCGGTCGGTGCCGTGCCCTCCGTGCGTCCCGGTTGCCGTGTGCATCCTGGGGACACGTCAGCGATCGGGTGACAGGATGAACCGTGTCCGCAACGATCCGCGCCATCGGAACCGCCGTCCCCGAGACGACCCTCGACCAGCCCCGGGTGCGTGACCTCTTCTCTGCCCAACCCGACCTCGGGCGGCTCGGCCAGCGCCTGGTCCCCGCCGCGTTCGACGGGTCGGCGGTCGACCAGCGGCACACCGTCCTCGAGGAACTCGACTCCGCACGTGCCGGCGGTGCCTTCCGTGACGACGACGGCACCCTGCGCTCGCCGTCCACCGGTTCGCGCAACGACCGGTACCGCGAACTCGCCCCGCCGTTGTTCGTCGGCGCCGCCCGTGACGCCGTCGAACGTGCCGGCATCGCGCCCGATTCCGTCACGCACCTGGTGACCGTGTCGTGCACCGGGTTCACGCAGCCCGGGCCCGACATCGACGTCGTCGAGCAGCTCGGACTCCCCGCCGGGGTCTTCCGGCACCACATCGGCTTCATGGGGTGCTGCGCCGCGTTCCCCGCGCTCCGGATCGCCGCCGCGTTCGTCGACCAGGACCCGGACGCCGTCGTGCTCGTGGTGTGCGGTGAACTCTGCACCCTGCACGTCCGCGCCTCGAACGACCCCGACCAGATCGTCGCGAACAGCGTCTTCGGCGATGGTGCGGCAGCCGCGGTCGTCGCCCGGGACGGAGCCGGCCTGCGCTTCGACGACTTCACGACGGCCGTGGTGCCCGAAGGGGCGTCCGAGATGGCGTGGAACATCGGGGACGAGGGGTTCGAGATGGTCCTGTCCACCGCCGTGCCGAAGCTCGTCGGCCTGCACGTCCCGAGCGCCGTGCAACCGCTGCTCGACGGCGGGCCGGCGTCGGACGTGCCGGTGTGGGCGGTGCACCCGGGCGGCCGCGCCATCCTCGACCGCACCCAGGAGTCCCTCGGCCTGCCCGACAGCGCGATGGAGTCGAGCCGGCGGGTGCTGCGGGAACACGGCAACATGTCGAGCGCCACCGTGCTCTTCGTGCTCCGTGACGCCGTCGACGCCGGCATGGCTGACGGCAGCGCGGTCGTCGCGCTGGCCTTCGGTCCCGGCCTGACGGTGGAGAGCGCCCGGCTCACCGCGGTGCGGACCGAGGCGTCGCTCGCCGGAGAGCCGCTGCGCGTGCCCGTCGCGACCACGGGCGCGGCGTGAGCCGTCCGGACGGCGGCACCACGGGCCTCCCGGCCGTCGACCTGCGCACCCGCGCGCTCGACCTGACCGAGCTGATGGACGACCCGGACTGCGATCCGCGCGCGCTCGCCCGCACCTTCCGGCGCTTCGCCGTCGTGAACGCGCTCGTCAGCGGCTGGCGCGCGGCCTGGCGCTCGCACGTCGTGCCCGCGCTGCCCGCACAGGGGCGTGGCCGCGTGCTCGACCTGGGGTGCGGCGGCGGCGACCTGGCCCGGTCGCTGGTGCGGTGGGCGGCGAGTGACGGCTTCGACCTCGAGGTCGTCGGTGTCGACCCCGACGAACGCGCCATCGCCGCCGCACGGCGGTCCTCACCGGCCGGGGTGACGTTCCGGCAGCAGTCGAGCGGCGACCTGGTCGCTGCGGGCGAGCGGTTCGACGTCGTCGTCTCGAACCACGTGCTGCACCACCTGGGCGACGAGGAACGGCGGGGGTTCCTGGCCGATTCCGAGCTGCTCGCGAGCGGACGCAGCCTGCACTCCGACATCCGACGGTCGTCGGCCGCCTACCGCGCGTACGCGCTGGCGTCACCGCTCGTCGCGACGGGGACCTTCGTCCGGGTCGACGGCCTGCGGTCCATCCGACGGAGCTTCACGGTGCCCGAACTCCGCGATGTGCTCCCCGGTGGGTGGCGGGCCGAGGCGGCTGCGCCGCACCGGGTGCTGGCGATCCGCGACGCGTGACCGGGCGGCGTCCGGTGGTCGGGACGCGACCAGACGACGGACGGGAGGCCCGTGGCGACGCCGCCACGGGCCTCCCGTCCGTCTGCCGGTGCGTCCACGACGCACGCCGCTACGGGCGCAGCAGCACCTTGATGGCCCGGCGCTCGTCCATCGCGCGGTAGGCCTCGGCGGCCTCGTCGAGCGGCAGCTCCAGGTCGAAGACGCGACCGGGGTCGATCGCGCCGGAGAGCACGTCCGGCAGCAGCTCCGGGATGTACTTCCGGGCCGGGGCCATGCCGCCCGCGATCGCGATGTTCGTGTCGAAGAGGTAGCGCGTGCCGATCGTCGGCACCCCGTGCGGGACCCCGACGAAGCCGACGTTGCCGCCGGGCCGGACCGAGTGCAGCGCCTGGTCCATGCTCTCCTCGGTGCCGACGGCCTCGACCCCGCAGTCCGCCAGGTCGCCGCCGAGCAGCGCGCGGACCGCCGCGACGCCCTCGTCGCCGCGTTCCGCCACGATGTCGGTGGCACCGAACTCGCGGGCGAGCGCCTGACGGTCGGCGTGCCGGCTCATTGCGATGATGCGCTCCGCACCGAGCCGCTTCGACGCGAGGACGGCGGACAGGCCGACCGCGCCGTCGCCGACCACGACGACGGTCTTGCCGGGGCCGACCGCTGCCGACACGGCGGCGTGGTGGCCGGTCGAGAAGACGTCGGACAGGGTGAGCAGCGACGGCACCAGGGCGGGGTCGACCGGGCCGGGGACCGCGACGAGCGTGGCGTCGGCGTCCGGGATCCGCACGTACTCGGCCTGTGCGCCACCGACGGGGTCGCCGTGGGCGTCCGTGCTGCCGAAGCCGGACAGGTGGTCGCAGCCGGTGGTCATGCCGTTGCGGCAGGCCTGGCACGTGCCGTCGTTCATGGTGAAGGGGGAGATGACGAAGTCGCCCTCGTGCAGGCCCGTGACGTCGTCACCGACGGCGACGACCTCGCCGACGAGCTCGTGCCCGATCGGCCGGGGCTGCTTCGTCTCGGTGACGCCGCGGTAGGGCCAGAGGTCCGACCCGCAGACACAGGCCGCGAGGACCTTGACGACGACGTCCTTGCCGGACAGGAGTCCGGGACGGTCGCGCTCCTCGACGCGGATGTCGTTCGGGGCGTGGATGATCGCTGCGCGCACGGGCGGGCCTTCCGTCGAGATGGTGGGGAACCGGCGCGGTCGACGTCGTCCGGGCCGTCGTCGACAGTACCCTCGTGCGGGTGGACGACGACCGGTACGGCGGCGATGTGCTCTCGGGGGACTGGCGCTCGCGCGGGGTGAAGAAGGTGCGGCAGGTGCCGCTCGAACGGGACATGGTGCTCGAGGACCCGGACTCCGGGTGGGCCGGTGCCGTGGTGGGGCTCGAGGCGGGCAACATCGCGCTCGAGGACTGGAAGGGCCGCACGCGCTCCTTCCCCTTCACCGGGCAGTTCCTGCTCGAGGGTGAGTTGGTGACGCTGGGGCGGCCGTCGGCGCCGGTCGGTCGTTCTGCCGGGGGTGCCGCTGGCCGGGCTGGTGCTGCTGGTTCCGTCGGTGCCGTGCACGCGGACTGGAGGCCCGGGGCCGCGCCCGCCGTGCGGCAGGCGTCCGACGGTGGTCGCCTCCGCACCGCGTCCGGATCGTTCGCCGTGGAGTCGCAGCGTGCTCGGGTGGCGCTCCCCAGCCGCATCATGGTCGAGGGCAAGCACGACGCCGAACTCGTCGAGAAGGTCTGGGGCGCCGACCTGCGCGTCGAGGGCGTCGTGGTCGAGGAACTCTCCGGCGTCGACAACCTGGCCGCGGTGCTCGACGAGTTCCAGCCGACGCGGGAGCGGCGGGTCGGGGTGCTCGTCGACCACCTGGTGCCCGGGTCGAAGGAGTCCCGCTTCGCCGACGCCGTGATGCGCGGCAAGTGGGGCGCGCACGTGCTCGTCGTCGGGCACCCGTTCGTCGACGTCTGGCAGTCGGTCAAGCCGGCGCGGGTCGGGCTGCGGGCGTGGCCGACGATCCCGCGCTCGATCGAGTGGAAGGCGGGCATCTGCCAGGCGCTCGGGTGGCCGCACGCCGAGCAGGCCGACATCGCTCGGGCGTGGCAGCGGATCCTCGGGCAGGTGCGCACCTTCGCCGACCTCGAGCCGGAGCTGCTCGGCCGCGTCGAGGAGCTGATCGACTTCGTGACGGAACCACAGGCCTGAGGACCGGCGGATTGCCCGACCGGCGCGGTGCGCCGGGGGTGATCCGCGCCTCCAGGCCTACTGTTGGGGGATGGACGGCATCGACGGGCGCGTGCGGGGCGCGGTCGACCTGTGGCTGCGCTGGCTGCCGCGCTGGCAGATCGGGACCGCCCGCCCGCGCACGCGCATCTGCCGGAAGTGCACCGGATCCCCGATCGCCGCGGCCGCGGGGTTCGGACCCGACGTGCCGCACGCCGTCCAGCACGCGCTGATCGGGCGGATCTCGACCATCGTCGAGGACGCCGTCGACGACTACACGGCGAAGAACCTGCCGTTGCTGCAGCGTGAGCTCGAGCGCGCGGCGGCCCGGAAGCGGCACGCGGGGTACCAGCCGGCCGAGGGGTTGTCGCCTGAGTTCCAGGGCCTCGACGTGGACCCCGAGCCGTCGCCGGGGTCGCCGTTCCTGTTCACGCTCGGCGAGCTGGCCGGCACCGGCGCGGGGGAGCAGACGCCGCGCGAGCCGTTGTCCGACGAGGCGAAGGCCGCGCTCCGGCACGAGATCGCGCTGTCCGACGAGTGCGCTCGGTCGACCGGTACCGCGGTGTGCCTGGCGCTCATCGACCACCGCCCGCGGATCGCCGAGGCCGTCGAACGCCTGGTCGAGCCGCAGATCGAGGCGCTGGTGTCCGACATGTTCCGCGGGTTCGACGGTCCGGAGGACGGGCCGCGCTCGGGCTTGTTCTAGGCGGGGGCGGGCGGCTGCGGGCGTGGCCGTGGGCGGAAGCCGCACGGTGCTGTCTGTGTCGGCCCGTGCGAGGTTGACCGCTCGGTGCGCGCTTGTAGCGCCGCACCGAGCCACCACGGTGGCACCGCTTGACGAACCTCGCACCGTGCGTGCTGCTCGAACCTCGCACCGCATCACGAATCGTGCGCGGTTTGCGCGACCTCGCACCGTGCGCGGTGCCCGGAGCCTGCACGGGGTGAGTCGACGCGCACCGTGCGAGGTCAGCGGGCCGGCGTCAGCGGGGGAGCAGGGTGCGGCCGGGGATCACGGTGCCGCGCAGTGACCGGTGCTCGACCGGGCGCGTGGGGTCGTCGATGCGGCCGATGACCAGGTCGATGGCCTCGCGGCCGATGCGCTCGATCGGTTGCTCGAGTGTCGTGAAGCCGATCCAGTCGCTCGCCAGCGGGTAGACGCCGTCGAACCCGGTGACGGAGAGGTCGCGCGGGACCTCGACACCGCGGCGGGCGAGCGCCTCGCACACGTCGAGCATGAGCCGGTCGGTCGGACACATCACCGCGGTCACGCCAGATTCCTGCACGGCGTCCACCAGGTCGGCGGCGAGGTCGTCGGGTGGCCGCACGAAGCTCGCGTCGATGTCGATCACCCGGACGCCACGTGCTCGGAGCCGCTCGACCATCGCCGACGATCGCGCGTGCTGCGTGATGGCGTCGTCGAGCGGGACCGTGAACACCACTGCCGTGGTGTGGCCGGCATCGGCGACGGCGTCCGCGATGGAAGCCCCACCGTCGACCTCGTCGCAGTAGACGCTCGAGAGCGCCGGATGCAGCTCGGGCCGACCGGCGACGACGGTGGCGATGCGGGGTGCGAACTCGGCGATGTCGGCGGACGGCATCAGGCCGCTGCACACGACCAGGCCGTCGACGCGCATCGACACGAGGGCGGCGAGGGCGGACTTCTCGTCCTCGACCCGGCCGACGCCCGTCGTGGTGACGACGCGGTAGCCGAGCTCCGATGCGCGGCGCTCCATCACGGCGTGCAGTGCGGTGTAGACCATCGACGAGGCGTCACGGACGAGCATCCCGATCGTGTTCGTGCGCCCGCTGACCAGCCCGCGGGCCATCGCGTTCGCGACGTACCCGAGCTCGGTCGCGGCGCGTTCGACTCGCTCACGCGTCTCGTCGGAGAACCGACCTGTTCCGGAGAGGACCCGGCTCACCGCCGACTTCGAGACACCCGCACGTGCGGCGACGTCGAGGATGGTCGGCTGGGAACCGCGGCTGCCGTTCACGCGTCGGTCGCTGCAGCATCCTGCCGCGACCGCGACGCGGCGAACCGGAGCACACCGCGGACGATCGCCCGCCAACCGAGCAGGAACACCCCCAGCACGATCGTGGCGACGATGACGAACGAGATCGGCAGCGGGTTGCCGTCGACGTCGCCCTGGCCGGTGACGACACGGATCGCCAGACCGACGAAGACCGTCAGCACCCAGACCACGACGCCGGTCGGCCACAAACGCAGTGGTCGTGCCCAGGCTCCGCTCGCCACGTACCCGATCGCCCAACCGGCCAGGAACGGGTAGGCGGTCGTCCACAGCGCCAGCGCCGTGTTCGCCTCACCATGGGACGAGCGCCCGATGAGCGCGAAGACGACGATGAGGACGACGTCGATGACGGCTGCGAGCCAACCCCAGATGCGTGCGTTCACCCGCTCATTCTCGCAGGCCTCGGGCTGCTCGCTCATTCCTCCACAAGGTGCTCGGCGCGGCTGCTCCTCCACAGCAAGCCCACGCGGTGCTGCTCCGAAGGCGGAGGATCCGGAGCATCACGAGTATGTCGATGAACCTCAAGCTCGCACCGGTCCCCGAAGTCCTCACGTTCCGAACCTCAGCCCAGCGCCCCGACGAGTCCGATGTCATCAGACGTCGGGCCGCTGCGAGGGAGCTCACACGGGTAGCACGCGGACTCTATGCGGAGTCTTCGGGATGGGCCGCACTCCGCCCCACTGAACAGCACCACCTCCGGCTGCGCTCGTTCGCCGACCGGATCCGGCCAGGAGACCTGATCTCACACGTCTCCGCCGCCGTCGTGTTCGGTGTACCCCTGCTCACCCCGCCACCGACCCGGATCCACGTGACCTCACGCGGTGCCGACCGGCGCACCACCAACGCGACCTTCGTGGTGCACGCCGACCTCGACGCCGAACGGAACGAGCGTCCGGTCGCCACGCCCGACGGGCTGCTGTTGTGCGGACTCGATCGGCTGGCGACCGACCTCGCACTCACACTGCCGTTCACCGACGCAGTCGTGTCCCTCGATGCGCTCCTGCGTCGCGAGGTCGAGCGCGAGGACGTCCTATCGGCGATCGAGCGGCGCGGGCAGAAGGGACGACGTCGGGCACTCCGGGCGATCGGGTTCGCCGATGCCGCATCGGACTCACCGGGGGAGTCGTACGCACGAGCGCGGTTCGACCAGTTCGGGACACCACCGCCGGTCCTCCAGCACCGCTTCCGGGCAATCGGCGAGCCGGACATCGTGGTGGACTTCTGGTTCCCGGATGCCGGGGTCGTGGTCGAGTTCGACGGAGCCGTGAAGTACCGGAGCAGTGCGTACCTGCGGGGACGGACACCGGAGGAAGCGCTGTTCGACGAGAAGATCCGGGAAGACCGGCTCCGCGCGTTCCCCGAGGTGCGAACCGTGGTGCGGCTCACCTGGTCGGACCTGCGCAACGAGTGGGTCCTCCGCGCGAAGCTCCGCAAGGCCGGAGTCCGCATGTCGCGCTGAGGGCCATCAGTCACGCACCGTGCGAGATTATTCGGCATCTTGCCGGTGCGCACGGTGCGCGGTTCGTCGCCCACCGCGGACCTGGCCGCTCGGTGCGGGGTCGTCGGCAGCGAACGGGGCCGCGCACCGTGCATCGTTCGCCGGTCGGGGGCGAGCAGCCCGCTCCGTGCCGGGTTGTAGCCGGGCACGAAGCCGTCAACCCCGCACGGGGCGTCGGAACTCGCACCGTGCGCCCTCACCCCGCCCGCCGCCCGCGCCCACCGCCCGCCCTCGCCCACCACCCGCGCCCCGCACCCGGAGTTCACCCGGCGGCGACGCCGGAGGCACCCGGAGTTCACCCGGCAGCGCCACACTCGACCCCGGCGCGGGAACGTTCCCACACGGCCCGCCCGACCAGCACCCCGCACCACCGCACGCACCCCGCACCACCCCCACCCCGCACGACCCCCACCGCATCACCCACGGAACAGGGAGTACCCACGTGAAGACCCGAGCCCTCGCCGGCCTCGCCATCGCGGCAGCCGCGACCGTCGCACTCTCCGGCTGCGTCCAGAGCGCCAACGCCTCGAACGCTGCCGACGGCAACGGCACCACCAGCCTCACCGTGTTCATCAGCGGCGACACCAACGTCCAGGACCTCTGGGACAAGTCGCTCATCCCCGCCTTCGAGAAGGCGAACCCGAAGATCAAGGTCAGCACGAGCATCGACCTGCACGGCGAGCACGACGCCCAGACGCAGGCGAACCTCGCGACCGCGGTCAAGGCCGGCAAGTCCGTCGCGTACGACCTCGTCGACGCCGGCTTCGTCACCACCGCCGGCAAGGCCGGGCTGCTCAGCACGGTCAGCGACAGCACCATCCCGAACCTCAAGGACGTCCCCGACGCCACGAAGCAGCAGGGCGGCGACAGCGCCATCCCGTACCGCGCCTCGAGCGTGCTGCTGGCGTACGACGCGAAGAAGGTCACGGACCCGCCGAAGACCCTCGACGACCTGCTCGCCTGGATCAAGGCCAACCCGGGCGAGTTCGCCTACAACTCCCCGTCGTCCGGCGGTTCGGGTGGCTCGTTCGTGGCCACGGTGCTCGCGAAGTACCTGACGCCCGCCGAGCAGGAGACGATGCAGACGAAGTACGACAAGTCGCTCGAGTCGAAGTGGGACAAGGGCTTCGCGGCCCTGAAGGACCTCGGCCCGTCGACGTACCAGAAGGGCGTCTACCCGAACGGCAACGACCAGGTCGTGCAGCTGCTCGGCAGCGGTCAGATCGCGATGGCCCCGGTCTGGAGCGACCAGTTCATCACCTCGCAGAAGACCGGCATCATCCCGAAGACCACCAAGGCCGTGCAGATCGACGACCCGTCGTTCACCGGCAGCGCGAGCTTCCTCGGCATCCCGAAGACCGAGCCCAAGGAGAAGAAGGCGGCAGCCGAGAAGCTCGCCGACTTCGTGCTCAGCGCGAAGGGGCAGCAGCTCGTCGCGAGCGCCGTCTCCGGCTACCCGGTGATCCCGCTCGACAGCCTGCCGAAGTCGGTCGCCGAGCAGTTCACCGACGCGAACCCCTCGCAGCTCCGCCTCGGGTTCCAGAGCGACTTCGCCGCTGACATGAACGCGGCGTGGGACGCGAAGGTCCCGCAGTGACCCAGACCGTCCAGGACGGCCCAGCAACCGGCCGGGAGGCCCGTGGCGACTCCGCCACTGGCCTCCCGCCCGTCCCGCCCCACGCCCAGGGCCCGGCGCACCCCGCCGGCGGGCGCACGACGCAGGAACGGCTGGCCCGCCGCCGGCGGTGGCAGGGCCTCGCCCTCGTCGCCGCCCCGGTGCTCGTCGTCATCCTGTTCGTCGGCGTCCCGGTGGTGAACGCCGCCCTGTTCAGCCTCGGGTTCACCGGCGGCCTGAACCAGGCGCTCGCCGACATCGGCGGCGACACCGTGCGCGGCTTCTCGTTCGCGGTCTACACCACCCTGCTCGGCAACCCCACGTTCCTGCGTGACCTGGTCGCGACGCTCGGGGTCACGGCGCTGTCGACCGGCCTGACCGTGGGGCTGGCGGTCGTCGTCGCGGTGATCCTGCGGCTCCGCGGAGGCTTCCTCGGCAAGACCCTCAGCGTCCTGGCCGTGGTGCCGATCTTCGTGCCGGTGGTCATCGCGAGCTGGTCGATCCTGACCTTCACCGACGCGCAGGGCTTCCTCCGCAGCCTCGGGGCGCAGTTCGGCCTCGACGTCCCGGTGTGGGGCTACACCCTCGTCGCCGTGGTGTTCGGCAGCGTCTGGACCAGCCTGCCGTTCGCGGTGCTGATGATCGCCGGGGCGCTCCAGGGCACCCCGGATGCCCTGGTCGAGGCCGCGAAGGACGCCGGGGCGAGCACCTGGCGCGTCGTCTGGCAGGTGCTCCTGCCGATGGCCGCGACCCCGCTCGTCATCGCGACGACGTTCACCGTCATCGGGGTCCTCGGGTCGTTCACCGTGCCGTACTTCACCGGCCCGAACGCCCCGACGATGCTCGGCGTCGACATCTCGAAGTACTTCCAGGCCTACAACCGTCCGCAGCAGTCGACGGCGATGGCGTTCATCGTGTTCGCGTTCGCCGCGGCCGCGAGCGTCTTCTACCTCCGCTCGACGGTCCGCTCGAACGCGGGCGAGCTCGACAAGAAGCGTCAGGAGCAGCAGTGATCAAGCGTCTGACCGGCAACGCCCTCGTCTGGGCGACCGCGATCGTGCTGGCGGTGTTCATCCTCGGTCCGCTCGTCTGGCTGGCCGCCCGTGCCTTCGCCACGACGTGGACCTACCCGAACCTGCTGCCCGACGGCTGGACCCTGCAGTGGTGGGGCACCGTGTTCGAGGACCGCAGCCTGGCCGTCGCGGTGCAGAACTCGCTCGTCCTCGCGCCGCTCACGGTCCTCATCGCCGCGGTCGTGTGCCTGCCCGCCGCCTGGGCGATCAGCCGCATCGAGTTCCCCGGGCGGCGGCTCGTGCTCGTCGGACTGTTTGCCACGAACGCGTTCCCGAAGATGGGCCTCTTCGTCACGATGTCGGCGATGTTCACCGCGCTGAACCTCATGAACACGGTGACCGGGATCCTGATCGTGCACGTCCTGGGCTGCGTCGTCTTCATGACGTGGCTGCCCGCCGCGGCGTTCTCGGCCGTGCCACGGTCCCTCGAGGAAGCCGCCCGCGACGCCGGGGCCAGCCGCTGGCGCACCTTCTGGAAGGTGACGTTCCCGATCGCCTGGCCGGGGATCCTCGTCGCGATGGTGATGTCGTTCCTGGCGTCCTTCGACGAGGCACAGGGCACGTACCTGGTCGGCGCCCCGACGTACATGACGATGCCGACGGCGATGTACTCGCTCGTCCTCAACTCCCCGCGTCAGGTCTCGGCGGTGTTCGCGATCGCGCTGAGCATCCCGTCCGTGGTCCTGCTGCTGCTCGCCCGGAAGCACATCATGGGCGGCCGTCTGGCGGACGGCTTCCAGATCCGATGACCACCACCAGCACGAAAGGCGACCAGATGACGGACAAGGCGCTCGTCGCGGAACGCACACCGGGCCTCCAGGCCGACGGCAGCACGACGGACCGGACCGGCGGACTCACCATCCGGGGACTGCGCAAGACGCTCGGCGGACGCGACGTCGTCGCGGGCATCGACCTCGACGTCGCGAAGGGCGAGCTCGTCTCGCTCCTCGGGCCGTCGGGCTGCGGCAAGACCACGACGCTCCGCATGGTGGCGGGGTTCCTGCCCGCCGACGGCGGCGTCGTGACGATGGGGGACCGCGACGTCACGTCGCTCGGTCCGGAGCGCCGACCGAGCGCGATGGTGTTCCAGAACTACGCGCTGTGGCCGCACATGACGGTGACGCAGAACGTCGCGTTCCCGCTGCGGACCCGACGGGTGCCGAAGCAGCGGGTCGCCGAGCGGGTGCGCGACGCGCTCGAGCTCGTCGGGCTGAGCCACCACGCCGGCTCGAAGCCGACCGCGATCTCGGGCGGTGAGCAGCAGCGCGTCGCCCTCGCCCGTGCGATCGTGCAGGAGCCGGACGTGCTGCTCCTCGACGAGCCGCTGTCGAACCTCGACGCGAAGCTCCGCGTGAGTGTCCGCGACGAGATCCGGCGCATCCAGCAGCGCCTCGGCATCACGACCGTGATCGTGACGCACGACCAGGACGAAGCGCTCAGCATCTCCGACCGGATCGCCGTCATGCACGACGGCCGGATCGAGCAGATCGCCACACCGACCGAGCTCTACGCCCGCCCCGCCACCGGGTTCGTCGCGTCGTTCATCGGTTCGACGAGCGTCGTCACCGGCCGGTTCCTCGCCGGCACGTCCGTCAGCCCGACCGCGGCCGACACGGTGCTGGTCCGCCCGGAGCAGGTCGTGCTCACGGACGACTCGCCGATCCGTGCGACCGTCGCACGGGTGCTCATGCGCGGCCACTTCGCCGAGGTCGTGCTCAGCACCGACGGCGCGGAGCTCCGCGCCTACGTCACCGGGCCACCGCCGGCGGTCGGCACCGAGACCGGGGTGCGCCTGGGCGAAGTGCTCGTGCACCGCGACGGCGTGCTGCTCGAGGTCGCACGATGAGCGCGGGGGTCCCGACGCCGGTTGCGGCCGTGTCGTCTGCGTCGGCTGTGTCAGCCTCGGTTGCGTCTGCGTCTGCGTCTGTCGCTGCGGTCGACCGTGTGGTCTCGACCAGCCTGGACGCCAGGCCCGGCGTGCGTCCGCCACGCCTCGTCGCTCACCGTGGTGCGCCGCGCGTCCGGCGCGAGAACACGCTGCCCGCCCTCGCGGTCGCCGAGGCGCTCGGCGCCGAGGTGATCGAGGTCGACGTCCGTCGCACCGCCGACGGCGTCGCCGTCCTGCTGCACGACGAGACCCTCGGCCGGATGTGGGGCGACGCCCGCCGCGTGGCCGACGTCGACTGGTGCGACGTCGCGCGGCTCGGCAACGGCCTCGACCGGATCCCGCGGCTCGACGGTGCGCTCGAACGCCTCGACGGCTGCCGGTCGACCCTGCTCGTCGACCTGACCGACGCCGAGGACGCCCTGGTCGCCGCCCGCACCGTCGCGGGCTTCACCGGTTCCACCGCGGTGGCCTGGTGCGGGGCGCCCGCGGCGATGGCAGCCGTCCGCTCGGTGCTGCCCGACGCCGACGTCTGGCTGGCGTGGGAGTCGCTCGACCCGCCCGTCCCCACGGACCTCGACGCGCTCCACCCGTCGACGCTCAACCTCGACGTCGCCTTCCTCACCCCGCACACCGTCGAGGTCGCGCACGCCCTGGGCCTGCGCGTCGCGGTCTGGACCATCGACGACGTCGAACCCGCGATCTGGGCGGCCCGGCTCGGCGTCGACTCGATCACCACGAACGACGTCGGGGCCATCGGCGCCGCGTTGTCGGCGGCGGAACGCGACGGCTGGCCCGAGCGTGACCGCGAGGCCACCGAGACCGAGGTCGCCTCGCGCGCCCAGGCCTTGGCCCACCGCATCGCCCACGAGGTCATCGCCTACACGCGGGAACACCCCGTCAGCGAGGTCCACACGAAGGCCAACCCCGCCGACCTGGTCACCGACGTCGACCGCCTGGTGGAGCAGCACGTCCGCTCCCGCGTGCGGATGGTGTTCCCGACGCACGGGTTCACCGGCGAGGAGTACGGCGAGGCCCCCGGCGACCGGCACCGCTGGTTCCTCGACCCCGTCGACGGCACCACGAACCTGGCGAACGGTGTGCCCTGGACTTCGATGTCACTCTGCCTGACCCGTGGCGGACGCCCACTCGTCGGCGTCGTCGCGGACCCCTGGCGCGGTGAGGTGCTCGAGGCGCGACGCGGGCGCGGTGCCACCCTGCGCGACCGGCAGCTCCGGCTCGACGACGCACCCCGGCCGCTCGCCGGCGCCGTCGTCGGCACCGAGCTCGACGGGCACCGACCGTGGGCGGGCTTCGGGGCGTTCCTCGACGCGCTGGCCGACCGGTCGTGCACGCTCCGGGTGCAGGGATCGGGGACGCTGACCATCGCGCAGGTCGCGGCCGGGCGGGGGATCGGCGGCTGCGTGTCGGCGTTCAACCCCATCGACCACGGCGCCGCGGTACTGCTCGTGCACGAGGCCGGGGGCGTCGTGCTGACGCGATCCGGTCCCGTCGAGGGCTTCCCGCCCGTGGGGGAGCCGTTCCTGGTGGCGCACCCCGGGGCCGCCGACGAACTGCACGCGGTGTGGACGGCGGCGCTCGCCGCGGGGTGAGCCGCGCGGCGCACGGTGCGGGGTCCGCGATGCGGTGCGGGGTTGGCTGCCGGGTGCCGTGCTGCAAGCGCGCACCGGGCGGCTAACCGAGCACGGCGTGCGCAGGTGCGCACGGTGCGGACTGGAGGCGCGGTGCCAGCCTGGCACGCGCCTCCCGGCCGGTGGGTGGTGCGCACGGTGCGGGGTCTGCGATGCGGTGCGGGGTTGGCTGCGGGGTGCGGTGTTGCAAGCGCGCACGGGGCTGGGAAGCGCGCACGGGGTGCGCAGGTGCGCACGGTGCGGACTGGAGGCGCGGTGCCAGCCTGGCACGCGCCTCCCGGCCGGTGGGTGGTGCGCACGGTGCGGGGTCTGCGATGCGGTGCGGGGTTGGCTGCGGGGTGCGGTGTTGCAAGCGCGCACGGGGCTGGGAAGCGCGCACGGGGTGCGCAGGTGCGCACGGTGCGGACTGGAGGCGCGGTGCCGGTCCGGTACGCGCCTCCCGGCCGGTGGGTGGTGCGCACGGTGCGGGGTCTGCGATCTGGTGCGGGGTTGGCTGCCGGGTGCGGTGCTGCATCCGCGCACGGGGCTGGGAACCGCGCACGGGACGTGCAGGTGCGCACGGTGCGGACTGGAGGCACGGTGCCAGCCCGGCACGCGCCTCCCGGCCGGTGGGCGGTGGGCACGGTGCGGGGTCTGCGATCTGGTGCGGGGTTGGCTGCCGGGTGCGGTGTTGCAAGCGCGCACGGGGCTGGGAACCGCGCACGGGGTGCGCTGGTGCGCACGGTGCGGACTGGAGGCACGGTGCCAGCCCGGTACGCGCCTCCCGGCCGGTGGGTGGTGCGCACGGTGCGGGGTCTGCGATCTGGTGCGGGGTTGGCTGCCGGGTGCGGTGTTGCAAGCGCGCACGGGGCTGGGAACCGTGCACGGGGTGCGCAGGTTCGCACGGTGCGGGCTGGAGGCGCGGTGCCGGCCCGGTACGCGCCTCCCGGCCGACTCTGAGCGGGCGCTCAGTCATCGGACGCCGCGGGTTCGTAGGGTTGCAGTCCACGACCGGTCCGTCCGGACCGACCGTGCACCCGAAGGAGCATCGACCATGGGATTCCTCGACCGCCTGCTCGGACGTCCGGAGCGAGACCGATCCGCTGACGCACAGCAGAACCAGTGGGGGCAGCCGCAGCAGCAGGGCTACCGGTACGGCCAGCAGTCCTACCAGCAGCCGGCACCGTCCGCACCGCAGGGCAGCCAGTACGGCGTCCCGCAGTGGGGCGGTGCACCGACGCAGCAGCAGGGTGCGACCACCGACGACGAGCGTGCGGTCGAGCGCTACCGCTACCTGCTCCGCACCGCGCCGCCGGAGCGCATCGAAGAGGTCCACGCCGAGGCCTTCGCCAAGCTGACCGACGAGCAGCGCCGGATGGTCTACGACGAGTTCACCCGAACGGCCCCTCCTGGTGAGGCGCCCCGTGGGGACGACCCACGCTCGCTGGCCCAGTCGGCGACCCGGTCCGAGATCCGCCAGCCGGGCTTCATGGAGCGCTCGCTCGGCGGTGTCGGTGGGGGCGGCGGCCGCTTCGGTGGGCAGCGCGGTGGACCCTCGTTCGGCAGCATGATCGGTGCCTCGATCCTCGGGACGGTGGCCGGCTACGTCATCGGATCCGCGATCATGAGCGCCTTCCTGCCCGACCCCGGTTCGTTCGATGGCGGTACCGACGCTGCGGGTGACGGCGGTTCGGAGGACACTGGTTCTGAATCCGGTGATGCCGGGGCGTCCGACGGTGGCGCATCCGACGGCGGCGGCTTCGACAATGCGGGCTGGGGCGACAGCGGATCCGACTTCGGCGGTGGCTTCAGCGACTTCGGTGGTGGCGACTTCGACGTCTGAGTGACGTCCGTCGCTCCACCGGACCCCGGGTACCCACCGTGTCCGACGAAGGAGCGACATGGCCATCATCGAAGCCTCCGGGCTGACCAAGACGTACAAGTCGAAGTCCGGGCCGGTGCACGCACTGGCCGGACTCGACCTGTCGGTGCCGCAGGGCACCGTGAAGGCACTGCTCGGGCCGAACGGTGCGGGCAAGACGACCACCGTGAAGGTGCTGACCACCCTCATCACGCCCGACTCCGGCACCGCGACGATCGACGGCATCGACGTGATCGCCGATCCGCAGGCCACCCGGCGCTCGATCGGGGTGTCCGGACAGTACGCGGCGGTCGACGAGAACCTGACCGGGTTCGAGAACCTCGAGATGATCGGGCGGCTGTACCACCTGGGTCGTCGGACCTCGCGTGACCGTGCTCGTGAGCTCATCGACGTCTTCGACCTGTCCGAGGCGGGGGACCGCCCGGTCAAGGGCTTCTCGGGCGGCATGCGACGACGGATCGACCTGGCCGGGGCCCTCGTGATGAACCCGCGGGTGCTGTTCCTCGACGAGCCGACGACGGGCCTCGACCCCCGCAGCCGGCTGGCGCTCTGGGGCATCATCGAGGACCTCGTGGCCGAGGGCGCGACGGTGCTCCTCACAACCCAGTACCTGGAAGAGGCCGACCGGCTCGCCGACGACATCGCGGTCATCGACGACGGCACGGTCATCGCCGAGGGGACCTCCGACCACCTGAAGGCGCAGGTCGGTGGGCACCGGGTCGTCGTGACCCTGGTGGACGAGGCCGACGGCGACGCGGCGACCACCGTCCTCCGCCGCTACGGGGTCGGCGAGGTCGAGACCTCGGGCGACGGCCGCACCCGTGCCATCGCGGTCGAGGCCGGACCGGCCGCCCTGCAGCGCGTGCTCGCCGACCTCGGTGCGGCCGGCATCGACCTGCACGACGCCGGCATGCGGCGCCCGACCCTCGACGACGTCTTCCTCCGCCTGACCGGCCACGCCGCGACGGACGACGACGCCGTTGACCCCGCGGCGACCACGCAGAAGACCAAGCAGAAGGAGGCGGCACGATGACCGCCACCTCCCTGGCCTCGGGCCGTCAGCTGCCCGTCGTCGTCACCTCGCCGCTCGCCGTCTGGGTCGAGGACGGCTGGACCGTCACCAAGCGCAACCTCATCAAGCTCAAGCGGTCGCCGGACATGCTCGTCTTCGCCGTGCTGCAGCCCATCATGTTCGTCCTGCTGTTCAGCCAGGTCTACGGCGGCGCCATCCAGGTGCAGGGCACCGACTACACGCAGTTCCTGATGGCGGGGATCTTCGCGCAGACCGTGGTGTTCGGCGCGACGTTCTCCGGGTCGGCGATGGCGCAGGACCTGAAGGAAGGACTGATCGACCGGTTCCGCACGCTGCCGATGTCGGCGTCCGCCGTGCTGGTCGGACGGACCAACTCCGACCTCGTGCTCAACTCGATCTCGATGGCGATCATGATGCTCACCGGCCTGGCGGTCGGGTGGCGCGTCAACTCGTCCCCGCTCGAGTTCCTGGCCGGCATCGCCCTGCTGCTGCTCTTCAGCTACGCGTTCAGCTGGGTGATGGCGTTGCTCGGCATGAGCGTCAAGACACCCGAGGTCATCAACAACGCCTCGTTCATGATCCTGTTCCCGCTGACGTTCATCTCGAACGCGTTCGTGCCGAGCGACACCCTGCCGCTGGTGCTGCGCGTGTTCGCGGAGTGGAACCCGGTGTCGTCGCTCGTGCAGGCCGCGCGCGAACTGTTCGGCAACGTCGGCTCCGCGCCGGTGCCGGACATCTGGACGATGCAGCACCCCGTGCTGACGGTCCTGATCGGCATCGCGGTGATGCTCGTGGTGTTCGTGCCGTGGTCGGTGAACAAGTACACCAGGATCAGCGCGAAGTGACGCCATGGGCGGTCAACAAGGCTGTGCCATTCACCCCCAGGATCAGCGCGAAGTGACGCCATGGGCGGTCAACAAGGCTGTGCCATTCACCCCCAGGATCAGCGCGAAGTGACGCCGGTGTGGGCGCTCAGAGCAGCTTGCGCTGCAGCGCCCACGCGGTCAGCTCGTGCCGGTTCGACAGCTGCAGCTTCCGCAGGACCTTCGACACGTGGGTCTCGACGGTCTTCACCGAGATGAACAGCTCCGTCGCGACCTCCTTGTAGGCGTACCCGCGGGCGATGAGCCGCATGACCTCCTGCTCGCGGGCGGACAGGCGGTCCAGCTCGGTGTCGTGCTGCGCCGTCTCGCCGCTGACCGCCCCGAACGCATCGAGCACGAAGCCGGCCAGGCGCGGCGAGAACACCGCGTCGCCGTCCGCCACACGGGTCACGGCCTCGGCGACCTCAGCACTCGACGAGCTCTTCGTGATGTACCCGCGGGCGCCGGCCCGGATGACCCGGACGACGTCGTCGGCGGCGTCCGACACGCTCAGCGCGAGGAACCGGGTGTCCGGGTTCCCCGGTGCGGACCGCGTGATCACCTCGGCACCACCACCCCCGCCGCCACCCGGCAGGTGCACGTCGAGCAGGACGACGCGCGGGCGCGTGGTCGCGACGAGCGTCACGGCCTCGTCGACGGTCGCCGCCTCACCAACGACCTGGAGGCCCGGTGGCAGCCCGGCGCGCACGCCGGCTCGGAAGATGGAGTGGTCGTCGACGATCGCGACCGTCAACGGGGCGGGTTCGGTCATGCGTGCTCCTCGTCGTGACTCGCGGGTGCGAGCGGCAGGGTCAGTCGGACCTCGGTGCCCGTGTGCCCCGGCCCGGGCGCGATCGTCGCGAGGCCGCCGAGGCGCTGCATGCGGCCGATGATCGACTCGCGGACGCCGTACCGGCCCGCCGGCACCTGCTCGACGTCGAAGCCCGGTCCGCGGTCGCGGATGCTGATCTCGACCCGGTCGCGGGCGGTCTCGGCGTACACGCTGACGGTCCCGCCGGCGTGCCGGGCAGCGTTGAGCACCGCTTCGCGAGCGGCGGCGACGAGCCCGTCGGGCAGGTCGGTGCGGGCAGGGCCCACCGCGATGACGTCGATGCGGGCGGGGTACTCGGACTCGATCTCGACGGCGGCGTCGCGCAGCTGCGTGCCGAGGTCGCGCGCCGGTTCCGCCTGCTCCGCGAAGAGCCAGGACCGCAGCTCGCGTTCCTGCGCCCGCGCCAGCCGGGCCGCGTCGGAGCGGGGCTCGGCCTTCTGCTGGATGAGGGCGAGCGTCTGCAACACCGAGTCGTGCAGGTGCGCGGCGAACTCGGCCCGCTCGAGGTCACGGACGCGGGCGGCGCGTTCCTCGGCGAGGTCGCGGACGAGCCGGACCACCCACGGGGCGACCACGACGGCGACCCCGACCAGGACGGCGACCGCGGCGGTGAGGACCGTCCAGACGTTCGGGCGGCTGCTCGTCGTGAAGAACAGCAGGATGCCGAGCACGACGAGCACCAGGGCCCCGAGCGCCCGCACGACCAGGGCGGAGGACCGGGCCGTGCGGACGTTGCGGAGCGCGTCGAACTGTCGCCAGGCGAGTGCGGCGCCGGTGACGACGACGACGCCGGGCACGACGAACTCGAGGGGGACCGCCATGCCCATCCGCGCTGCCACCACCGCGCCGGCGGCGGCGAGTAGGGCCACGCCGAGCAGGATCTCGACGACCGGGGCGCGGAGGGCGGACACGGGGTCGTCGTCTCCGGCCACGCCGACGGCAGGCGTCAGGAAGGACTTGAGTGGTGCGCGGCCCGAGGCGGAACCGGCGGGCGCACTCGGGACGGTCGCCCAGAGCCAGGCGTAGAGCAGCAGGCCGGCGCCACCGCAGACCACCAGGACCGCGGTGACGAGCCGGACGGCCCCGACCGGCAGCCCGGTGTGCGCCGCGAACCCGCTGCAGACGCCGCCGACGACCCTCGGGGTCGGGCGCGTCATCGTCGCGGTGGCCATGGGCCAATCCTGGCACCCGGACGGCGCCCGCAGCAGGGTCCGGGGCCGGGATCAGGGACCGGTCAGGGGGAACCCCGATGGTGCCGACGCACGCCTGCCGGGATGCTGGTGGTCATGACCGATCACCAGCACGACTCCGCTCCCGGCACCGCTGCCGGCAGCGCCGACTCGACGACCCGGTTCTTCGACTGGGTCCGCGGCCTCGGCATCACGCGCACCGACGACCGCTGGCTCGCCGGCGTGTGCGGCGCCGTCGCCCGCCGCACCGGGCTCGACCCGCTCGTGGTCCGCGGCGTGGCGATCGTCGTCGCACTGCTGGGCGGGCCGGTCTTCCTGGCGTACGCCGTCGGCTGGGCGCTGCTGCCCGACTCCGCCGGACGCATCCACGTCGACCGGATGATCCGCGGGGTGCTCGACCCCGCACTCATCGCGATCGGCGCCTTCGTGGCACTGACCTTTGTGCCCGCCGCCCGGGGGCTGTGGTGGCAGGGTGTGCCCGATGCCTGGGGGATGCCCAGCTGGCTCGAGGCGACCCTGGCCACCGCGTGGAGCATCGTGCTGGTCGGCGGGATCGTCTGGCTCATCGTGGTCCTGGCCCGACGCGGAGTGGACGGCGACCGGACCGCGCACACCGAAGCCGACCCGTCGGCCGCGCCGCGGGGCGACTTCTGGACCAGCCCCGAGGAGCCGCGCCCGGCCCGGACCGCGTGGACCACCGAGGCGACCGGCGCGCCGGAGCCGGGTCGGGCCTCCTGGCAGTGGGACGTGCCGGTGAGCCCCGAGGACCGGCGACTGCAGCACGAGGAGCGGTTGCGCGCGGAACGCGAGCGGGCCGGCGAACGGCGGGCCGAGCGGGAGCAGTGGCGCCCCGGAGCGGCGTACGTCGCCGTGTCCCTCGGACTCGCACTCGTCGCCGGAGCCGGGGTCGCGTTCTGGGCGCAGCAGGCCGGGTGGTCCGTCCCGGTCCTCGGGATCGCGGCCGCGCTCGCGGTGCTGGCGATCGCCACGATCGTCGCCGGGGTCCGCGGCCGCGACGACGACGTGCTCGGACTGTTCTCGACGGTCGCCGCGGTGGCCCTCGTGGTCACCGGGGTCCTGCCCGCCGGCACACAGGTCTCGCTGATCGGCGGCACCACGTGGCAGGTGGAACGGGCCGCGTCGGGGACCGACCGGAACTTCGCGATGCTGGCCGGTGGGCCCACCCTGGACCTCCGCGGCCTCGAACCGTCGGCCAGCGGGGGCGACGTGACCCTCTGGCTGGGCGCCGGCGGAGCCGACGTGCTGCTGCCGACCGACCTGCCGGTCCGGGTCGAGGTCAGCGGCGTCGGGTACGGCGTGGACACCGGCGGAGGCGACGACGGAGCGGACACCGGCGGGGTGCTCCGGACCACGACGCTGGAGAACCGCGCGGCGCGCACGGCCGATGCGGACGAGACCACGACCGTGCACCTGTGGATCCTCGGCGGCGGCGTCGACGTGCCGCGGGCGATCACGGTCGGCGAGTGAGGAACGGGACCATGACGAACGACGACACCACGAACGACGAGACGACAGCGCCGACGGTTCCGCCGGAGGTTCCCGACGGGCGCGGCCACCGGCCTGTGCGCCGCGGCGCACGGTTCGGCACGATCCTGTGGGGTGTGCTGATGCTCGTGTTCGCCGGGGCGATGGCCGTGAGTGCGCTGCCGATGTTCTCAGTGGACGCCACGACCCTGCTGTTGGCCGCCTGCATCGCCGCCGGCGTGCTGCTGGTCGTCGCGGGGATCGTGGCGACCCTGTCCCGCACACGGCGGTAGTGGGAGCGCCCCGTCCACAGGGTCGTCCCAGTGTGCGCGGGGGTCACCCGGACGGCTTAGCATCATCCACGTGACCGCGACAGACGCCGAGCGGGCCGCCCAGCGCGACGCCACCGAGCAGCCCCTCGACCGCAGCACCCGCCTGCGCCGGTGGATGCTGCACGGGGCCGACCAGGGCGCCTCCCACCAGGGCCCGCACCAGGTCGAGGTCGAGAAGACCCACCCGTGGTGGCGGGTCATGTGCCTGACCGGCGTGGACTACTTCTCCACCCTCGGGTACCAGCCCGCCATCGCCGCGCTCGCCGCGGGGCTGCTGTCGCCGATCGCGACGATCGTCCTCGTGCTCGTCACGCTGTTCGGCGCGCTGCCGGTGTACCGCCGGATCGCCCACGACAGCTTCCGGGGCGCCGGGTCGATCATGATGCTCGAGAAGCTCCTGCCGTGGTGGGCCGGCAAGCTGCTCGTGCTGGTGCTGCTCGGGTTCGCCGTGACGGACTTCATGATCACGATGACCCTGTCGGCGGCCGACGCCACGGCGCACATCGCCGAGAACCCGTACACGCCGCACTGGTTCACCGAGATCCCGGTGCCGCTCACCCTGGCGCTGCTGCTCCTGCTCGGCATCGTGTTCCTGCGCGGATTCAAGGAAGCCATCGGCATCGCGGTCGGGCTCGTCGCCGTGTTCCTCGCCCTGAACGCCGTCGTCATCATCGTCGCGCTCTGGCACGTGTTCGAGAACCCGATGGTCGCGAGCGACTGGTGGTCCGGGCTGACGGCGCAGCACGGCAACCCGCTCGTCATGGTCGGCATCGCCCTGATCGTGTTCCCGAAGCTCGCGCTCGGGCTCTCCGGCTTCGAGACCGGCGTCGCGGTGATGCCGCAGGTCCGTGGCGACGCCACCGACGGCACCAGCGACCGACCCGAAGGCCGGATCCGTGGCACGAAGCGGCTGCTGACGGTCGCGGCGCTGATCATGAGCTCGTTCCTCATCACCTCGTCGATCGTGACGACGTTCCTCATCCCACAGCGCGAGTTCCAGCCGGGCGGTGGTGCGAACGGTCGTGCCCTGGCGTACCTGGCGCACGAGTACATGGGCGGCGTGTTCGGGTCGATCTACGACTTCTCCACCGTCGCCATCCTGTGGTTCGCCGGCGCGAGCGCGATGGCCGGGCTCCTGAACCTCGTGCCGCGGTTCCTGCCCCGCTACGGCATGGCACCCCAGTGGGCTCGCGCCGTGCGTCCCCTCGTGATCATCTTCACGCTCATCGCGTTCGTGATCACGATCATCTTCCAGGCCGACGTCGACGCCCAGGGCGGCGCCTACGCCACCGGCGTCCTCGTGCTCATCACGAGTGCCGCGGTCGCCGTGACGCTGTCCGCGCGCCGCAAGCAGCAGCGCAAGCGCACCATCGCGTTCGGCGTGATCTCGGTCGTGTTCGTCTACACCACGGTCGCCAACGTCATCGAGCGGCCCGACGGCGTGCGGATCGCGGCGATCTTCATCATCGCGATCGTCGTGGTCTCGCTCATCTCGCGTGTGCGCCGCTCGTTCGAACTCCGGGCGTCGTCGATCGAGCTGGACGCGACTGCCCGCCAGTTCGTCGAGGCCGACGCCGACCAGTTCAGCTCGATCTGCATCATCGCCAACGAGCCCGGTGCCGGCACGGCCGAGGCGTACCGGGCGAAGGGGCGCGAGGAACGTCGTGATTCCGGCATCCCGGCGCGCGTGCCGACGATGTTCCTCGAGGTCCTGCCCGCCGACTCGTCCGACTTCGAAGAGGACCTGGTGGTCGAAGGGCACGTCATCCACGGGTTCCGCGTGCTCAAGGTCCGCTCCGGCAACGTCCCGAACACCATCGCGTCGACCCTCCTCGCCATCCGCGACCTCGCCGGTGTGGTGCCGAGCATCTACTTCGAGTGGAACGAGGGCAGCCCGATCCGCAACGCCCTGCGCTTCGTGTTCACCGGTGCCGGCGACGTCGCCCCCGTGACGCGCGAGGTCCTGCGCGAAGCGGAACCCGAGGTCAACCGACGGCCCAACGTCCACGTCGCGTGAGCCGCGGACCGGGCGCAGGACGTGCCTCCAGGCCCGTCGGCGGCCTGGCGGCGATCGTGGTCGCCGCGGCGGTGTGGGGCACCACCGGGACCGCGACGCACTTCGCGCCCGGTGTGCCGGCGTTCGTGTTCGGCGCGGTGACCTTCGGCCTGGGCGGGCTCGTGCTCGCGGCGACCGCGGGCCGGGGCACCCTGCGAGCCGTGGGCCAGCGCCGGACCCGGGGCTGGGCCCTGCTCGGTGCCGTGTCGCTCGTGGTCTACGCGATCGCGTTCTACGCGGCCCTCGCCGACGCCGGTGTCGCGCTCGGCACGACCCTGGCCATCGGCTCGTCGCCCGTCTTCGCCGGCCTGGTCGAGTGGGTCGTCGACCGCAGGCCCGTCACGCGCCGCTGGCTCGTGGCCACCCTGGTGAGCGTGGTCGGCATGGTCGTCGTCACCCTCGCCCGCTCCGGGCACGGCGACGGCGGGCGATCGCTCGCGGTCGGCGTCGGCAGCGCCCTGGTCGCCGGTCTGACGTACGCGCTGTACTCGTGGGCGGTGGCGCGGGGGATGCACGCGGCGACGAGCCGGATGCCGATCGCCGTCGGTCGCGCCGAGGCCGACACCATGCGGGTCGGCGGCGACGTCGGGGTCGCTGCGGCACGGGCAGCCCGCGGGCCGAACGAGCGCGGACTCGTCGGTGCGGTGTTCGGCATGGCCGCGGTGCCGCTCGTCGTGCTCGCCGTGGTGGCGGGCGGGCAGTTCCTGGCCGAGGCCGACGACTGGCCGGTGTTCCTGTACCTGGCGCTGGTGCCGACGGTCATCGGCCACTCGCTGTACGCGGTCGGACTCCGGTCGGTGACGGCATCGGTCGCGACGCTGCTTTCACTGCTCGAGCCCGTCGTGGCCGCGGTGCTGGCGGTGCTCGTGGTGGGGGAGCACCTGGGACTCGGCGGCTGGACCGGCATCGGGCTCGTGGTGGTCGGGCTGTCCGTGCTGGCGCTGCCCGCGCGACGCCTCAGCTGACGAGCAGCGGCGTCTGCGCCCTGCCGCGCCGCCCGGGCGCCGGCGCGTCAGCCGTCCAGGATCTGGTCGCGCACCTTCCGCCGCAGCACCTTGCCGATCATCGAGCGCGGCAGGTCCTCGACCACGACGACCCGGCGCGGCACCTTGTACGCCGCCAGGTGTTCGCGTGACCAGGCCCGCAGCGCCGCGGGGTCGAACGTCGACGGGTCCTTCGGCACGACCGCGGCGACGACCTGCTCGTTGCCACCCTGCGTGATGCCGACGACCGCGACCTCCTTGACGCTGGGGTGCTTGAGCAGGGTGTCCTCGACCTCGGACGGCGACACGTTGAAGCCGCCGGTGATGATGAGTTCCTTCAGGCGGTCGACGATCCGGACGTACCCGTCGGCACCGATGGCCACGATGTCGCCGGTGCGGAACCAGCCGTCGGGCGTGAAGACCTCGTCGGTGGCCTCCGCCTTGCCCCAGTAGCCGCGGAACACCTGCGGGCCACGGACCTGCAGCTCGCCGGGTTCGTCGACGCCGAGCACCTTGGTGTCGTCGTCCGGGTCGACCACGCGTGCCTCGGTGGAGGACAACGGCAGGCCGATCGACCCGAGGCGGCGCTCCGGGGAGACCGGGTTGGCCATCAGGACGGGGGAGCACTCGGACAGGCCGTAGCCCTCGACCAGGTAGCCGTCGGTCCGGGCCTCCCACGGTTCGACGATGTCCTGGGAGAGTGGCATGGCGCCGGAGATGCCGATCTCGATGCCCTTGAGCGACACCTTCGCCGAGTCGGCGGCGTGCTGCAGTCGGGCGTAGATCGGCGGCACGGCCGGCAGGAACGTCGGCGGGTGACGCTTGATGGCGCTCAGGACCAGAGCGGGGTCGAACGCGGGGAAGAGCACGAGCCGCGAGGCCATGCTCATCGCGAAGGTCAGGCAGAGCGTCAGACCGTAGGCGTGGAACATCGGCAGCACCGCGTACACGACGTTGTCGCCGCGGCGGATCTGCGGCACCCACGCCCGGGCCTGGGCGGCGTTCGCCAGCAGGTTCCGGTGACTCAGGACCGCACCCTTCGGCGTCCCGGTGGTGCCGGAGGTGTACTGGATCAGCGCGACGTCGTCGGTGGCCGGGCGCGGGTGCCGTTTCGACAGCTTGCGGGTGTCGGCGACGTCGTCCCACTTCACCGTGCCACGGACCTTCGTCGTCAGCTTCGCGCGGGACTCGCGGGCCTTCGCGACCGGCAGCGCCAGGGCGAGCCGGGTGCTCCGGGGCATCGCACGGGTGATGTCGACCGAGACGATCGCGTCGAGGTGCACGTCGGCCGGGAAGTCCTGCAGCGTCGCGACGGACTTGTCCCAGGCGATGGCGACCTTGGCGCCGTGGTCCTCGAACTGGTGGCGGAGCTCCCGCGGCGTGTACAGCGGGTTGTGCTCGACCACGATCGCGCCGAGCCGCAGCACCGCGTAGAACGCCACGATGTGCTGGGGGCAGTTCGGCAGGACGATGGCGACGCGGTCACCCGCCCCCACGCCGAGCTTCCGCAGGCCGTTCGCCGCGCGGAGGATCTGCTCCTCGAGGTCGGCGTAGCTCGTGGTGCGCTTGAAGAACTCGAGGGCGACCTGCCTGGGGAACTTCCGGGCCGACTGCTCGACCAGGTCGTACAGGGAACCGCTCTGTTCCTCGATGTCGTGCGGGACCCCCGGGGCGTACGAGGCAAGCCAGGGACGAGGCGTGTCGATGCTCACTCGACCAACGTAGCGGGCGACCCCCGTGCACCCTGGGAACGGTCGGCCCGCGCGAAGCCGAGTGCGTTCCCAGGGGGCGGACGGACGATGACGCCATGCCCTCCGTCTCCGACGCCCTCCGGTCCCGCCTCAACGACACGTTCACCGGAGGCGCGACGAGCAAGCCGGAGTGGATCGACGAGCTCGAGCAGGGCACCGACGCCGGGTTCTTCGGCCCGGGCTCCGCGACGTGGTCCGTGCACGGTGGCAAGCAGACGATCGTCGCCGGGGTCCGGGCGCTGCTCGTCCAGGCCCTCCACCCCGGGGTCCTCGCCGGCGTGGCCGACCACTCCCGCTACCGCGAGGACCCGTTCGGCCGCCTCGCCGGCACCATCCGCTGGATCTTCACCGTCTCGCACGGTGACACCGCCACCGCCCGCGGGGCCAGCGAGTGGGTGCTGCGCCTGCACGAGCGGGTCCGCGGCGAGTACGTCGACGGACACGGCACCACGCGGGACTACTCCGCCAACGACCCGCTCATGGCGCGCTGGGTCCACCTGGCCTTCACGGACGCGTTCCTCCGCGCCGCGCAGCGCTGGGGCGATCCGATCCCGGGAGGAGCCGACGCCTACGTGCGCGAGTGGGCGACCGCCGGCCGGCTCATGCGCGTCGAGGACCCGCCGGAATCCGAGGCGGAGCTCCGTGCCCAGATGAACGGGTACCTCGACCGTGGCGAACTGGCGGTGACGGCCCGCACCCGTGACGTCGTCAAGTTCATCCGGAACCCACCGCTCGCGCTGATGCTTCGGCCCGGCTACCAGGCCCTGTTCCAGGGCGCCGTGTCGACGCTGGACCCCCGCCACCGCTCGATGCTCGGTCTGCGGGCCCCGATGATCGGTCCTGTCGAGCTGCCCGTCAGCCGCACGGCC
Source organism: Curtobacterium poinsettiae (assembly GCF_047226435.1). Classification (NCBI taxonomy): domain Bacteria; kingdom Bacillati; phylum Actinomycetota; class Actinomycetes; order Micrococcales; family Microbacteriaceae; genus Curtobacterium; species Curtobacterium poinsettiae. The sequence goes on from NZ_CP178434.1 coordinate 992,001, forward strand.
GGCCTGGTGCTCGACGGCATCGGGGGCGTGCTCGGCAACCAGACCGGCACGGAGCGCGCAGCGCTCGTGCGCATCGCACGACTCGAGCGCGGCGCGTAGCCGCTTCCAGGGATCGCCTGCGCAGGACGCCGTCGTCTTGTCGAGACGCCGCCCTGTCCGGCGGCGTTGCGCGAGGACGCAGGCGTGGTACCGACACGACGGCGTGTCGCGGGCCGTGGGGTGACGACGGACGGACGGGAGGAACGGGGCCAGGCCGATCCGCGCCTCCCGTCCGTCTGGTGGTGCGTCAGAAACCGGACGGCACCCGGGGCGTGTACGCGGACTCGAGTCGCGTGACCTCGTCGTCGGTGAGCGTCAGCGACGCTGCGGCCACCGCGTCGTCGATGTGGTGCTCCTTCGTCGCGCCGACGATGGGCGCGGAGACCGCGGGCTTGCTGGCGACCCAGGCCAGGGCGACCTGCGCCATCGGGACGCCGCGCTCGGCGGCGACGGCCTCGACCGTGTCGACGATCGCGCGGTTGGCGTCTTCGTCCTGCTTGTAGAGGGTCTTGCCGAACTCGTCGGTCTGCGCGCGCGAACCCGACCCGGAGGCGTCCCAGGGGCGCGTGACGCGGCCGCGGGCCAGGGGGCTCCACGGGATCACGCCGACGCCGGTGTGCTCGCAGAAGGGGAGCATCTCGCGCTCTTCCTCGCGCTCGAGCAGGTTGTACTGGTCCTGCATGCTGACGAACTTCGTCCATCCGTGGCGTTCGGCGGTGTGCTGCATCTCGGCGAACTGCCACGCCCACATGCTGCTCGCGCCGATGTAGCGCGCCTTGCCAGCCTTGACGACGTCGTGCAGGGCCTCCATCGTCTCCTCGACCGGGGTCTCCGGGTCGAAGCGGTGGATCTGGTACAGGTCGACGTAGTCCGTGCCCAGGCGGGTCAGGGACGCGTCGATCTCGTGCATGATCGCCGCGCGGGACAGTCCGGCGCCGTTCCGACCAGGGCGCATCCGGTTGAAGACCTTCGTGAAGACCTGGACGTCCTCGCGCGGAGCCAGCTCGGCCAGGAGCGTGCCGGTGATCTCCTCGCTGCTGCCGTCGGAGTACACGTTCGCGGTGTCGAAGGTCGTGATGCCGGCCTCGAACGCGCGACGGACGAACGGGCGGGCCTCGTCGATGCCGACGCTCCAGGCGTGCGAGCCCCGGTCCGGGTCGCCGTACGACATCATGCCGAGGACGACGCTGCTGATCTCGAGCCCCGAGTTGCCGAGGCGCTTCGTGTCGGTGGTCATGTTGCTCGTCTCCGTGGTGGTGCCGCTCGTGTCGGTGGTCATGCCGACACTCTGGCATCGCGGCCTGTGACGGCCAGCAGGCGGACCTGCAGCGGGGTGTCATCGGTGACGTCGACCGGGGGCGCGTAGAGGCCAGTCGCCGCCAGGTCTTCGATCTGCGGCTCGAAGTACTCCCACACGGCACGGACGAGCTCGTCGGGCAGGGACTCCTCGGTGCCGGTCGCCCGGGCGAGGTCCCACGTGTGGATCGTGATGTCGCTCGTCTGCTCGGTCAGGTACTGCGCGGCGGGCACGACGTCGGTGCTGAGGTGCACGGGGGTGTCCTGCGGGGCGTTCCGCCAGGCGTCGGTGGCTGCGGTGGCGAACCGGTGCCACTCGGCGACCAGGTCATCGCCGATGGGTTCGAGGTCGGCCTGCGCCTGGGCGTAGTCGCACCCGGTCAGGAGCTTCGGGATCCACCGTTGCTCGTCGACGACGTGGGCGACGAGGTCGCGGGTGGACCACTCGGAGTCGGGGGTGGGGGCGTCCCAGTCGGTGACGGCGGCGACGCGGCGGCCGAACTCGGCTGCCGCGAGGGCCTGCATCGCGATCCAGTCGGTGGCCATGGTGGTGCTCCTGTTCGTCGTGCGGGCGGTGCGGGTGGTGGTGGTGGTGCCTTTCGTGCAACTCGGGGTTCGGCGTGCGGATTCCCCGGCGGCCCCTGCGCGCCCCACGGTACGCGGGCTCGCGGCCGCGGCGCGTGCCCCCGCCGGTCCCGCTCCCTCTCGCGGTCCCGCGAGCGGGCGAAATACCAGGAGCGCCACGGGGATCGGCAGGGTGTTTCGCCCGCTCGTGGGTGGCGCGCCGTGGCATGGGTGCACAGGCCGACGAGCGGGCGAAATGTCAGGCTCATGAGGGCGATGGTCCGGGCATTTCGCCCGCTCGTGGTCGGCAAAGAAGCGCGGGAACGACGAACGCCCCGACTCCGTCGGGAGTCGGGGCGTTCGTCTCGGGTTCGGGTGGTGCCGTTCGGTGCCCTCAGTGGGGCGACGAGTACGAGGAGGCTCAGGCCGCCTGGAGGACGAACTGGACGTCGAGGTTGATCGTGACGTCGTTGCCGAGCGTGAATCCACCGGCCTCGAGCGCCGCGTTCCAGTTCACACCGAACTCGGTGCGGTCGATCTTGGTGGTCGCCTCGGCGCCGAACTTGACCTGTCCGTAACCGTCGGTGGTGAATCCGCCGAGCTCAGCCTTGAGGACGACGGGCTTGGTGACGCCGCGCAGGGTCAGGTCGCCCGAGATGTGCAGGTCGTCGCCCTTCGCCTCGATGCTCGTGGAACGGAAGGTGAGCTGCGGGTGCTCCTCGGTGAGGAAGAAGTCGCTCGTCTTGAGGTGCTGGTCGCGCTGCTCCTGACCGGTGTTGATCGACGCGACGTCGATGCTGGCCTCGACGGTCGACTCGAGCGGGTTCTCGGCGGTGACGACGGTGGCGTCGAACGTCTCGAACTTGCCCTTGACCTTGCTGATGGCGAGGTGGCGGACCGAGAAGGTGACCTCCGAGTGGGTCGGGTCGATCTTCCAGGTGCCGGTCTGGTAGCCGGGAACGGTGTCAGCGGTGAGCGTCATGGTGGTCCTTCTTCCGAACGAGAGTCTGCGGTGCGACGCGTTCCATGCGCCTGCATCGAGTTGATACTACGACAGTGTGCACCGTTTTGGTTGAAGCGTCAACCATTGTTCACCCAAGTGTCGCAAACCGCGTGTCGTGGGCTCCTCGGGCACCGACGTCGAGCAGCCGACGGATGCGGTTGACGAAGCGCTCGACTCCGTGCGCAAGGTCGTCCGCCGTCACCCTGACGAGCCACCAATCGACGTCCTTGAGGTGCTCACCGCGCGTGAGGTCCTTGCGGAAGCTGGCTGGATCGGTGCGGTGCAGATCGCTCTCGTACTCGATCGCCACCCTGGCCTCGGGGTACGCGAGATCCACGCACGCGATCCACTCCCCGTCGACGACGACATCGTGGTTGAGCGCGGGTTCCGGGAGTCCGCGGCGGAGCAGCGCCAGCCGTGTCCTGGTCTCTCCCGGCGACCGAGAACCCTGCCGGATCTCTTCGAGCGCGAGGCGGAGCTTCACGATCCCGCGGATGCCACGCCGCCGACGGACAGCCAGAGCGAGTTCGTCGAGCGTTGCCCAGCCGAGCCACCCGACGAGTGCGTCCCCGGCGACGATGAGTTCGTCGAGCGTCAACATCGAGCCGAGCGCGACGAAGGTGTCGGCAGGTGTGGTGAGCGGCACACCTCGGGCGATCGTCGCCCGGACCGACCCGTACCGCGCTCGATGGCCGACCGTGCCACGAACCCGGAGCGCTTGGTCGGTGCCGATCGTCGTGACGTGCAACCGCTGATCACGTTCGAGGCGACGGGGGAGGGGGACGCCGATGACCGCTGCGGCGGTGACGTGACTGAACACCTGATCGGGGCGGAGTCGAGGAGCGAGTGCCCGAGCACGTTCGTCCACGGATTCCGGGGGGAACGCGGACCGGATGCCGTGGAACGGTCGGACGAGGTCGCGTGCGTCGAGGCGACCACGCGAGACCCCGCGGTGCAGCGCGTCCCGCACCCGGAAGGAAGCGTCACGGAGTGCCATCGGGAGCCGGCGTCTGGCGGTCATCTCCACATCGTGGCCGCGAGCTGACGGTGCGGACGGGAGTCGCGCCTCCATTGTGGATCGTGACCGCGCTCGTGCGGTTGTGGAGGGATGGCGACACCGTCGAACGGGCGAAACACCGGGCGCATCCCGCCGTCGCACGCCGGTGTTTCGCCCGTTCGCGGGGTTCGCGGGGTTCGCGGGGTTCGCGGGGCTCGTCGGCGGGGCCGTTGGACGGTTCGGGAACTGGCTCCCGAGGGATCGCCCGAAGCGCTCTCACGGCGAGCGGGCGAGATGTCCCGGTGCGTCGTCGAGGACACCTGGGCATTTCGCCCGCTCGCCGATCCTGCTCGCCGATCCCACCGCCCGGCCGCGCCGCCCGGCCGCGCCGCCGCGCCGCACCCGCACCCGCACCCCCGCCCCGCCCGCGCCCGACAGGCACTCGCGGGACCCCTCACGTGCGCGCTCACTCCAGTAGCGTCGGGACCATGGAATTCAGGTACCTGGGCAACTCCGGACTCAAGATCTCCGAGATCACCTACGGCAACTGGCTGACGCACGGCTCGCAGGTCGAGAACGACGTCGCCACCCAGTGCGTTCGGGCAGCGCTCGACGCCGGCATCACCACGTTCGACACTGCGGACACGTACGCCAACACCGCCGCCGAGACCGTCCTCGGCGAGGCGCTCAAGGGCGAGCGGCGCCAGTCCCTCGAGGTCTTCACGAAGGTCTACTGGCCGACGGGCCCGAAGGGGCACAACGACGTCGGCCTCAGCCGCAAGCACATCATGGAGTCGATTGACGGCTCGCTCGAGCGGTTGCAGACCGACTACGTCGACCTCTACCAGGCGCACCGCTACGACTACGAGACCCCCCTCGAGGAGACGATGCAGGCCTTCGCCGACGTCGTCCGTCAGGGCAAGGCGCTCTACATCGGCGTCAGCGAGTGGACCGCCGAGCAGATCCGCGCCGGCGCCGCACTCGCCAAGGAGCTCGGCTTCCAGCTCATCTCGAACCAGCCGCAGTACTCGATGCTGTGGCGGGTCATCGAGGGCGAGGTCGTCCCGGCCTCGAAGCAGCTCGGCCTGTCGCAGATCGTCTGGTCGCCCATCGCGCAGGGCGTCCTGACCGGCAAGTACAAGCCCGGTCAGCCCCTGCCCGAGGGCTCGCGTGCCACGGACGAGAAGGGCGGCGCCGACATGATCAAGCGGTTCATGCGCGACGAGGTCCTCGAAGCCGTGCAGCGCCTGCAGCCCGTCGCGGACCAGGCCGGCCTCACGCTCGCGCAGCTCGCGATCGCGTGGACCCTGCAGAACGAGAACGTCGCCTCGGCGATCGTCGGCGCCTCGCGTCCGCAGCAGGTCACCGACAACGTCAAGGCCGCCGGCGTCAAGCTCGACGCGGACGCCCTCGCGGCGATCGACGAGGCACTCGGCGACATCCCGGAGCGCGACGCGTCCAAGAACGTGTCCCCGTCGTCGCGCCCCGCGTAGACGCGACCGACCGACGGACGGGAGGCCCGGTGCCAGCTGGCACCGGGCCTCCCGTCCGTCCCGGTGCGGGTGCACCCCGCCGTCACCCAGACGAGGACCGGTCTCGCTGATCAGGTTCGCAGCGCGCTCTTCGGAGGACCGCAGCCGCCGTTCGGTACATTCGGGTGGAGCACGAGGAGCACCATGAGCGAGACCCTGGTCATCATCCCGACCTACGACGAAGCCGAGAACGTCCGGCCCATCGTCGAACGCACGCTGGCCGCGACGGACGACACGGTGCACGTGCTCGTCGTCGACGACAACTCACCCGACGGCACCGGCGACATCGCGGACGTCATCGCGACCGAGACCGACCGTGTGCACGTGCTGCACCGCACCGTCAAGGACGGCCTGGGCGGGGCGTACCTGTCCGGCTTCGCGTGGGGCCTGGAACACGGCTACGCCAAGCTCGTCGAGATGGACGCCGACGGCTCCCACCACCCCGAGTACTTGCCGTGGATGCTCGAGCTCGCGGACTCCAACGACCTGGTGCTCGGCTCCCGCTGGGTCAAGGGCGGCAAGGTCGAGAACTGGCCCTGGTACCGGCTCCTGCTGTCCCGCGGCGGCAACCTGTACACCCGCCTCGCACTCGGCATCGCGGTGCGCGACGCCACCGGCGGCTTCCGGGTGTTCACCTCGAAGGCGTTCGAGCGGATCGACCTCGCCGGCGTCGCGTCGAAGGGGTACTGCTTCCAGGTGGACCTCTGTTGGCGCGCCCTCGAGGCAGGCCTGCGGGTCGTGGAGACCCCGATCACGTTCACCGAGCGGGAGTTCGGTGTCTCGAAGATGAGCGGCAACATCGTCCGCGAGAGCCTGGCGCTCGTGACGAAGTGGGGCATCGACCGTCGCATCCGTGAGACCCGCTCCCTGGTCAAGGACCACCGCAAGCTGCCCTCCGTGCGGAAGAACGCGCACGCGGTGGCCGACCACGCGGCCTGAGGCCACGAACACACGAACACACCAACGCACGAACGGCGACGAAACCAGGGGGTTCGTCGCCGTTCGTGTGTGCGGGACTGCGGCTCGCGCAGCACGCGGACGCGCGGCTCGCGCAGCACGCGGACGCGCGGCTCGCGCAGCACGCGGACGCGCGGCTCGCGCAGCACGCGGACGCGTCCGGGCGGCTAGCGCAGCACGACCACGCCTCGGCCGCGGAACCGGACGACGCCGGCATCGACCTCGGTCGCCCCGAAGCCGTAGAGCTCCTCGCCCACGGCATCGGGCACGGGGACCTCGGCAGCGTCATCGGCGAAGTTCACGACGACGTGCACCGGCGTGACGTCGGGGCCGAGCAGTCCGCGTGTGAGCACGAGCCAGCGACGGTCCTCACTGAAGCGGACGGCGTTCGCCTCGTACCGGTGGTCGACGAACGCCTGGTCGGTGCGACGCAGGGCGATCAGCACCCGGTACGCGCGCAGGATCGCCGCACCGCGCTCCGAGCTGACGTCGGCCCAGTCGAGCTTCGAGTTCGTGAACGTCGTCGGGTCCTGCGGGTCCGGCACGGCGGACTCGTCCCAGCCGTGCTCGGCGAACTCGGCGATGCGCCCCTCGGCGGTGGCCGTGCCGAGCTCGGGCTCCGGGTGCGAGGTGAAGAACTGCCACGGTGTCGAGGCCGCGAACTCCTCGCCCATGAACAGCATCGGCGTGAACGGCCCGAGGAGCGTCAGGGCTGCGGCGATCACGAGCCCCTCGTCGTCGAGGGTCGCGGCCAGCCGGTCGCCGGCGGCCCGGTTGCCGATCTGGTCGTGGTTCTGGTTCGCGACGACCAGGGCCGTCGCGGGGGAGGTCCCACGGTCGATCGGTCGGCCGTGCCGCTTACCGCGGAACGACGACCAGGTGCCGTCGTGGAAGAAGCCGTCCTGGAGGACCTTCGCCAGCGCCGAGAGCGGAGCGAAGTCGGCGTAGTAGCCGTTCGTCTCACCGGTGAGCGCCACGTGCACGGCGTGGTGGAAGTCGTCGGACCACTGTCCGGCGAGGCCGTACCCGGCGGCCTCGCGCGGCCGGAACATCACCGGGTCGTTGAGGTCGGACTCCGCGATGAGCGACAGCGGACGCCCGATGAACGACGAGTAGGCGTCGGTCTCGTCGGCCATCGACGCCAGCACCTGCGGGCGGGTGGTGTCGCGGATCGCGTGCACGGCGTCGAGCCGGAGCCCGTCGACGTGGTGGTCGCGGAACCACATGCGCACGTTGTCGAGGACGTACCGACGGACCTCGGGGTGCTCGACGTTCACCGAGTCGCCCCAGGTGTTGCCGAGCCCGGCGAGCAGGTAGGGGCCGTACAGCGGCAGGTAGTTCCCGCTCGGGCCGAGGTGGTTGTAGACGACGTCCTGGATGACACCGAGCCCCAGCGCGTGCGCCGTGTCGACGAACCGGTCGTAGGCGTCCGGGCCGCCGTACGGCGCGTGCACGGAGAACCAGCCGACCCCGTCGTAGCCCCAGTTCCACTCGCCGTTCACCGCGTTGACGGGGAGCAGTTCGACGAACTCGACCCCGAGCTCGACCAGGTGGTCCAGCTTCTGGGCGGCGGCGTCGAGCGTGCCCTCGGGCGTGTAGGTGCCGATGTGCATCTCGTAGATCACGGCGCCGCGGGCCGGGCGTCCGGTCCACGACTCGTCGGTCCACGCGAACCGAGCGGGGTCGACGACCTCGGACGGGCCGTGCACGCCCTCGGGCTGGTACCGGCTCCGGGGGTCCGGTCGGACCGCGTCGTCGTCGCCGATGCGGAACCCGTACCGGGCGCCGACCACCGGCATCACGGCGTCGGTGGACCACCAGTCGTCGGTGCCCCTGGTGAGCGGGTACTCGACGTCGTCGACGACGAGCCGGACCCGCTCCGGCTCGGGCGCCCAGACGGCGTAACGGTCGGGTGCGGTCATGCGTGACCCTCCAGGATGTCGATCTCGGCCTGCGCGTCGGACTCGGTGGCGTCCGTCGTGCCGGCGGCGGGCCGGGAGGCACCGCTCGCGTCGGACACGGCGGTCACCGCGTCGGCGTGGCCGGCTGCACCGACCGCGTCGGCGGGCACGAGCAGCGCGACCGGGTAGGTGGTGAGCAGGTCGGCCAGCGCGATCCCGCGGTCAGCGGGGACGTGTCGGCCGGTGAGCAGGTCGATGCGCTCGACCGGGACGGCGTGCACCAGGGTGTCGCCCCAGCCGCCGACCCGGCCGAGGCCGATCGGCAGCCGCGTCGCGATCGTCACGGCACCGCCGCGGTCGAACGCGATGACGTGGTCGGCCGCGCTTCCGGTGGCCTCGAGCTCCAGGTACCGGGTGAACAGCTCCGGGTGGTCCCGTCGGATCCGCAGTGCGCGGGTCGTGACCAGGAGCTTCGCGGCTCCGTCGATGCCGATGGTCGGCAGGTCCTCGGGGCCGTCGTCGTCCGGGCCGTCGAGTTCGGCGAGCACGTGACGCCGCTCGGCGTAGTCGACCGGGCGTCGGTTGTCGGGGTCGACCAGCGAGCGGTCCCAGAACTCGGTGCCCTGGTAGACGTCGGGGACGCCGGGGGCGGTGAGCTGGACGAGCTTCTGGGCGAGACCGTTCGACCACCCGGCAGCGTCGATCTGCCCGTCGAGGGCGTCGAGCACGGCGACCACGTCCGGGTTGTCGAACGCGGCGTCGACGATCGCGTGCATCTGCTGCTCGAACGCCTCGTCGGGCTCGGTCCACGTGGTGCTGTCCCCGGCTTCGCGGGAGGCCTTCTCGGCGTAGGCGTGCAGACGTTCGCGGCTGGCGGGCCGCGCGCCGACGATCGCCTGCCAGAGCAGGTCGGCGAACACGCGGTCCCGCAGCGGCACGAGCGACTGCAGCCGTTCGAGCGTGGCGGCCCACTCGTCGCCGAGCTCGGCCAGCACGGCGATGCGGGCGCGGGTGTCCTCGCTGCGCTTCGTGTCGTGCGTGGTGAGCGTCGTCATGGTGTGCGGCCAGCTGCCCAGCCGTTCGCGCTGTGCCTGGTGGAAGTCCGCCACCGAGACCGCGAAGACGCTCGGGTCGCCGCCGACCTCGCTCAGGGACGACAGGCGCGAGGTGCGGTAGAACGCGGTGTCCTCGACGCCCTTCGCCATCACCATGCCGCTGGTCTGCTGCAGTCGGAGGGCCGCGGCGTTCGTCGGGTCGACGAGTGCCGGTGCGATCCGGTCGATGACGTCGTCGAGGTCCGGTCGGGCTGCGGCGGCGCGCTCGAGCGCGGTGATCAGGTGGTGGGCGCCCTCGGGCAGGTACGTGCGGTACACGTCGAACGAGGCAACGACCTCGGCGACCGCGTCGACGATCCGCTCGTGCGTGACCGTCTCCGTGACGGCACTCGGTGCGAGCAGGCGTGCGAGCCGCTCGACCTCGCTGCCGAGGATGCCGTCCGCGATGCCCCGTCGGGTGTCGTGCGTGAGCTGCTGCCAGTCGGTCGGTTCGGCGCCCGACGCCGCGGTCAGGGACTGTTCGCCCGCCGGGTCGACGAACACGCGGTCGAGCACCCCGAGGGCGTCGTACCCGGTGGTGCCGTCGACCGGCCACGAGCTCGGCAGCTGCTCGCCGGGCTCGAGGATCTTCTCGACGAGGGTGTAGGCCCCGCCGGTCAGCTCCGCCAGGTCCTGCAGGTAGCCCGCCGGGTCGTACAGCCCGTCCGGGTGGTCGATGCGCAGGCCGTCGACGAGCCCGTCGCGGAACCAGCCGCCGATGACCGCGTGCGAGGCCGCGAAGACCTCGGGCTCCTCCACGCGGATCGCCGCGAGGGTGTTCACCGCGAAGAACCGGCGGTAGTTCAGGTCGTGGTCGGCACGCTTCCAGTGCACGAACGCGTAGTGCTGGCGCTCGTGCACGGTCTCGACGGTGTCGCCGTCGTGCACCGTGCCCGGCGCCGTCGGGTAGGCGGTCTCACCGACGCGGAGCACCGGACGCTCGGCGTCGGACGTGTCCAGCGTGATCGCGTCGAGCAGCCGGTCGTCCAGCACGGGGACCCGGAGCTTGCCGTCGCCGGCTTCCCAGTCCACGTCGAACGCCCAGGCCACGGGCGAGCCCTGGCCGAGTTCGAGCAGGGACCACCACCACGGGTTCGACTCGGGGGTCGCGACACCGACGTGGTTCGGCACCACGTCGACGATGACCCCGAGGCCGACGGCGTGCGCGGCCTCGGCCAGCGCCCGCATCGCCTGGTCGCCACCGCGGTCGGTGTCGACGCGGGTGTGGTCGACCACGTCGTAGCCGTGGTTCGACCCGGACTCGGCTTGCAGCACGGGCGACAGGTACAGCCAGTCGGCGCCGAGGTCGTGCACGTAACCGACCAGGTCGCGCGCGGCGTCGAGGTCGAAGTCGGCGGAGACCTGCAGGCGGTACGTCGACGCGGGCACGCGGTTCGCGGCGCCGGGCGTTCCGGCGGTCATCGGGCGGTTCCGCTCGGTGCGGTGGACCCGGCCGGGTTGACCGTGGTGACGGCGTCCTGCGGTGCTGCCGGTTCGGTGGCACCGTCCTGTTCGGCGTCGACCGGGGTGCTCGTGACCTCGTGGTCGGGCTCGGCGCGGAGCACGATCATCGACCGTGCGGGGACGTCGAGCGGGGTGCCCGCGTCGAGCACCTCGTCACGGGCGCCGGGGTCCGCGGTGTCGATCCGGACGGTCCAGCCGGGGGAGTACTCCTCGGGCGGCAGCGTGAAGGTCACGACGTCGTCGTGGGCGTTGAAGTACGTGATGAAGCCGACGTCGGTGACGCGCTCACCGCGGGCATCGCGGCCGCGGATGCCCTCGCCGTTCAGGTACATGCCGACGCTCTTGCCGAAGCCGGAGTCCCAGTCCTCGGGGTCCATCGCGTCGCCCGAGGGGGTCAGCCACACCACGTCGGGCAGCGGCTCGCCCTCGCCACGACGGACCGGACGGCCGTTGAAGTACCGGGTCCGGCGGAACGTCGGGTGGTCGTGCCGCAGCTTCACCACGTCGGCGGTGAACTGGATGAGGTCTTCGTCCGCGCTGTCCCAGTCGATCCAGCTGAGCTCGGAGTCCTGCGCGTAGACGTTGTTGTTGCCCGACTGCGACCGACCGAGTTCGTCGCCGTGCGCGAGCATCGGCACACCCTGGCTCAGGAGCAGGGTCGCCAGGAAGTTCCGGCGGCGCTGCAGCCGCAGGGCGTTCACGGCCTCGTCGTCGGTCGGGCCCTCGGCGCCGGAGTTCCACGACCGGTTGTGGCTCTCGCCGTCGTTGTTGTCCTCGCCGTTGGCCTCGTTGTGCTTCTCGTTGTAGGCCACCAGGTCGTACAGCGTGAAGCCGTCGTGTGCGGTGATGAAGTTGATGCTCGCCTTGGGCGTGCGACCGTCGTGCTCGTACAGGTCGGCCGAGCCCGAGATCCGGGACGCGAACTCGCCGAGCGTCGACGACTCACCGCGCCAGAAGTCACGGACGGTGTCGCGGTACTTGCCGTTCCACTCGGACCACTGGGGCGGGAAGTTGCCGACCTGGTAGCCACCGGGGCCGACGTCCCACGGCTCGGCGATGAGCTTGACCTGCGACACGATCGGGTCCTGCTGGACCAGTTCGAAGAAAGCTGACAGGCGGTCGACCTCGTAGAACTCGCGCGCCAGCGCCGACGCCAGGTCGAAGCGGAACCCATCGACGTGCATCTCGGTCACCCAGTAGCGGAGCGAGTCGAGGATGAGCTGCAGCGAGTGCGGGTGCCCGACGTTGAGCGAGTTCCCCGTGCCCGTGTAGTCCATGTAGAACTTCTTGTCGTCGTCGACCAGGCGGTAGTAGGCCGCGTTGTCGATGCCGCGGAACGACAGCGTCGGGCCGAGGTGGTTGCCCTCGGCGGTGTGGTTGTAGACGACGTCGAGGACGACCTCGATGCCGGCGCGGTGCAGCTCGCGCACCATCGTCTTGAACTCCTGGACCTGCTGGCCCTGGTCGCCCGACGACGAGTACGCCGAGTGCGGCGCGAAGAAACCGATCGTGTTGTAGCCCCAGTAGTTCGACAGCCCCTTGTCCTGCAGGGTGGAGTCGTTCACGAACTGGTGCACCGGCATGAGCTCGAGCGTGGTGATGCCGAGGCGCTGCAGGTGCTCGATGACCGCGGGGTGGGCGACGCCGGCGTAGGTGCCGCGCTGCTCTTCCGGCACGTCCGGGTGGGTCTCGGTGAGGCCCTTGACGTGTGCTTCGTAGATGACGGTCTCGCCGTACGGCGTGCGTGGTGGACGGTCCCCCTGCCAGTCGAAGAAGGGGTTGATCACGACGCCCTTCATCATGTGCGACGCGGAGTCCTCGTCGTTGGTCGAGTCCGGGTCGCCGAACGTGTACGAGAAGAGCGACTGGTCCCAGTCGATCTCGCCGCTGGTCGCCTTGGCGTACGGGTCGAGCAGGAGCTTCGACGGGTTGCAGCGCGCGCCGGAGTCCGGGTCGTACGGGCCGTGCACGCGGAAGCCGTACTCCTGCCCGGGGCCGATGTTGGGGAGGTACGCGTGCCAGACGTAGGCGTCCACCTCGAGCAGGCGGACGCATTCTTCGTTGCCGTCGGAATCGAACAGACAGAGTTCGACGCGCTCGGCGACCTCGGAGAACAGCGCGAAGTTCGTGCCGCTCCCGTCGTAGGTCGCCCCGAGCGGGTACGGGTTTCCGGGCCAGGTGTGCAAACGGTCCTCCAGGTGTGGGTGCGGCCAACATATCGGCGGCACTCGTCCGCGTCCGCAGACAAGCCCCAGCTGTGGATGCGTGAGGCGCCCCGCGGCCTGTTGAGGAACGGACGAGTAGCGTCGCGCGCATGGCCAACATCGTCTCGAAGATCGCAGACCAGGTCCGCCCGCTCGGGGTCTCCACGAACTACGGAGAACCCGTCGAGGTCGGCGACCAGACCCTCATCCCCGTGTCCGTCAGCTGGTTCGGCTTCGGTGGCGGCGGGGACGACGAGAACGGTGGCGGCGGTGGCGGCGGCCTGTCGGCCCCCGTCGGCGCCTACGTCCGTCGCCCGGGCAAGGACCTGGTGTTCGAGCCGAACCCGATCTCACTGATCGTCGTGGGCATCCCCTTCGTGTGGGTGGCCGGGCGTGTCCTGCGCAAGCTGGTGCGCGCGCTCAAGAAGTGACCACCTGACGCAACGGGAGGCCCGTGGCGACGCCGCCACGGGCCTCCCGTCCTTCACGCGGTCGCGACCGCGTCTAGACTGCTGGCACACACACGGGAGTCCGGGACCGCCGGGCTGAGAGGGAGCGATCGGCGCTCCGACCGTCGAACCTGATCCGGATCATGCCGGCGCAGGGAGGAGTCAGCAGCATGCCTTCAGGCACGTCAACAACCGTCACCACCGCTCCGCGGCGATCGCTGCGCTGGCGGGTCGTCGACATCGTCGTCGCGAGTGTGCTCGCGGTGGCACTCGGCGTCGTCTTCCGGCTCTGGGAGTTCGGCTACGAACCCATCAGCGCCGTGATGGACCTCGTGCTCCCCGGCACGAAGGCCCTGTTCGGCGGGGTCTGGCTGCTCGCTGGCCCGATCGTCGCGATCATCGTCCGGAAGCCCGGCGCCGCGCTCTACGGCGAGATGGTGGCCGCGTCGGTCGAGGCGTTGTTCGGCACGCAGTGGGGATGGCTCACCCTCGAGGCCGGGCTGGTCCAGGGCCTCGGCGCCGAGATCGTCCTCGCGCTGTTCCTGTACCGCGTCTACCGCCTGCCGGTCGTCGTCCTCGCCGGTGCCGCTGCCGGGCTCGCGCTCGGCATCAACGACACCGTCCTCTGGTACCCGGGACTCAACGTCGCCTTCAAGGTCGTCTACGTGATCTGTGCCGTCATCTCCGGTGCCGTGATCGCGGGAGCGGGCTCCTGGCTGATCGTGCGGGCACTCGCCCGCACGGGGGTGCTGTCGTCCTTCGCCGCCGGCCGCGAGCACAGCCGTCGCGAACCCCGCGCCCTGGTGTGACCGTGCCCGCTCCGTCGGTGACGCCCTCCTCTGCCGGTGGCGACGCCGGTGCCGGTGCCGGTGTCGGCGTCCGCGGGGCGCGCATCGTGTTCCGTGGCTGGGGCTGGCGGTACGCGGAACGGGACGCCTGGGCCGTCCGCGGAGTCGACCTGGTCGTCGAGCCGGGGGAGCGCGTGGCCGTCGTCGGACCGTCCGGGGCCGGCAAGTCGACGCTCCTGCGAGCCGTCGCCGGCGTGCTGCCCGACGAACCCGACGCCACCGACGCCACCGCGGCGTCGGTGCAGGGGACACTCCTGGTCGACGAGTCCGACCCCCGCGCGGTCCGCGGGCGTGTCGGCCTCGTCATGCAGGACCCCGAGGCGCACACCGTGATGTCCCGCGTCGGCGACGACGTGGCCTTCGGCTGCGAGAACGCCGGTGTCCCCCGCGAAGAGACCTGGGACCGGGTGCGGTCCGCGCTCGACGTCGTCGGCCTCGACCTGCCGCTCGACCGCTCCACCGCGCAGTTGTCCGGCGGGCAGCGGCAGCGGTTGGCGCTCGCCGGCGTGCTCGCGATGCGGCCCGGTGCGCTCGTGCTCGACGAGCCCTGCGCCAACCTCGACCCCGAGGGTGTGGCGCAGGTGCACGACGCCGTCCGGGCACTGCTCGACGACACCGGGGCAACCCTGCTCGTGGTGGAGCACCGGATCGGCACCTGGCTCGACCTGGTCGACCGGCTCGTGCTGCTCGAACCGGCGGGCGGCGTCGTCGCGGACGGTCCGCCGGCGCAGGTGCTGGCGACCCACGGCGAGGCGCTCACCGCGGCCGGGGTCTGGGTGCCCGGTGCCGAGCCGGAGCGCGGTTCTGCGCGGGGGCAGCGTGCGGCGGGACGAGCGGGCGAAATACCCGGGTCGCCCGGCGGGGTGACTGCGGCATTCCGCCCGCTCGGCGAAGGGGCGCTCGGCGCGGGCGAGGGGGCGCGCGGGGCGGGGACCACGGTGCTGCTCGAGACGCGGGGACTCGGCACGGCACGGGGGAAGCAGCCGGTCGGGAACGGCATCGACCTCGGGCTCCGAGCCGGGCAGGTCCTCGCGGTCACCGGACCGAACGGTGTCGGCAAGTCGACGCTCGGTCTGACCCTCGCGGGCTTGCTCCCACCGGCAGCCGGTGAGCTCCACGCCACGGACCTCCTGGCCGACGGCATCGGCACGACGCCCCACACCTGGACGAGCCGCGAACTCGCGGCCCGGATCGGCACGGTGTTCCAGGATCCGGAGCACCAGTTCGTCGCCCGTTCCGTGCGCGAAGAGGTCGAAGCCGGCCCCCGCGTGCTCGGTGCGCCCGATGCCGCCGAACGAGCCTCCGCGCTGCTCGACGAGTTCGGGCTCGCACACCTGGCCGACGCCAACCCGTTCACCCTGTCTGGCGGCGAGCAGCGACGACTCGCGATCGCCTCGGCCATCGCGGCCCGTCCGCCGGTCGTCGTGCTCGACGAACCGACCTCCGGGCAGGACCGTGCCACGTGGCAGGCCGTCGTGGGGCGCCTCGGAGCACTCGCCGATGCCGGCACCGCGGTGGTGGCGGTCACCCACGACCGCGACCTCGTCCGGGCACTCGACGCCGACGAGGTCGTCCTCGGGCCGGACGGCGCGCGATCCGTCGGGCGCGACCAGGGGCCGTCGGACGGGGCCATCCCGGAGACGGGACCGACAGCCGGGAACCGCCCCGGGCCTCCAGACCGGACCGCCGGGACGCACCGGACCGCCGACACGGACCGGACCGCCGCGACCGACGCGTCGGACCCCACGCGACGACCGCTGGCCGCGCGCGCGACCGGCATCCCCGGCGTCCAGCCCGTCGCCTCCCTGATCGGCGTGCTCGCACTCGGTGTCTGCCTGGTGCTGAGCCTCGACGTCGTCTCGGCCGCCGTCGCCCTGGCGCTCGAACTCGCGCTCCTGCCGCTCCTGCGCCTGCCGGTCCGGACACTGCTCTTCCGACTCGCACCGGTGCTGGTCGCGGTGCCGCTGACGGCGGTGAGCATCGCGCTGTACGGCAGACCCTCGGGTCGGGAGTGGTTCGACCTCGGGTTCGCGCACGTCACCGACGGATCGCTGACGCTCGCGCTGGCGACTGCGCTCCGGGTCCTCGCGGTGGGGGTGCCAGCCATCGCGCTCTTCGTGCGGGTCGACCCGACCGACCTGGCGGACGGGCTCGCGCAGGTGCTGCGGCTGCCCGCGCGTTTCGTGCTCGGGGCCCTCGCCGCCGTCCGGATGATGACGCTGCTCGTCGACGACTGGCGACAGCTCGCGATGGCCCGGCGTGCCCGGGGACTGGCGGACTCCGGGAGGCTGCGCCGCGGAGCGACCATGGCGTTCGCGCTGCTCGTGCTCGCGCTGCGCCGGGCGACGACCCTGGCGGTGGCGATGGAGTCACGCGGGTTCGGCGCTCCCGGACGGCGGACCTGGGCGCGGGTCGCGCGGTTCGCCGGGCCGGAGTGGGCGACGGTGGCGGTGCTGGTCGGCATCGGCGTGGTGTCGATCGCCGTCGCGGTGAGCACGGGGACCTGGCGTGCCTGACGCGGAACGTGCCACGGGCACGACGGGCAGAGCCGGCACGACGGGCGGGGCCGGCACGACCGGCGGGACCGGCACGACCGGCGGGACCGGCACGACCGGCACGACCGCGGGGACCGGCACGACCGCGGGGGACCTCGCCCCGGGCCTCGCTGCTGCTGCCGCCGGTGTCGCCGCCGCCACGGGCCACCGTGCCATCGTGCTCATCGATGGCCGGTCCGGCACGGGCAAGACGACCCTCGGCGCGCAGGTCGCGGAACAGCTCGGAGCGCAGCTCGTGCACCTGGACGACCTCTACCCGGGCTGGGACGGCCTGCGAGCGGCTTCGGACGCCCTGGTGACCGACGTGCTCGGAGCGCCGAGCGGCTACCGACGATGGGACTGGGACGCCGACGGACCCGCGGAGTGGACGTCGGTGGACCCCGACCTGCCGATCGTGGTGGAGGGCTGCGGGGCGTTGTCGCGGGTGTCGGCACCGCTGGCGTCGCTGCGTGTGTGGCTCGAGGCCGACGACGCCGTGCGCTGGGACCGGGCGATCGGACGCGACGGCGAGGTCTTCGCACGCGAGTGGGACCGCTGGGCCGCGCAGGAGCAGGCCTTCATCGCCGCCGAGGACCCGGCCGCCCTGGCCGACGTGGTCCTGCGGACGTAGCGCCCTGCGGCGGCCGCGAGTCACGCGTCCTCGGACAGTTCTCGGGCTACGGAAGGCGAGAACTGTCCGTCAAGCCGAGACTCGGCCCGCGCCCGCGCCCCCGCCCGCGCCCGCGTCCGCGCCCGCGCCGCCCGCCCGCCGCGCCACCGCGCGCGGATCCACCGCGAACACCGCCGCCACGATCGTCAGCACCGCGTACACCCCGAGGTACCCGCACAGGATCCACGGCGAGCCACCGCCCAACTGCACGAACACCGCGGCCAGCAGCGGCGTCAGCCCCACCGAGAAGATCGACCCGATCTGGTAGCCGAGCGACATCCCCGAGTACCGCCGCCCGGTCGGGAACTGCTCCGCGAACCACGCCGCCTGCGGGCCGTAGATGCTGTCGTGGAACACGCACATCCCGATCAGCGCCACGAGCGGCAGCAGCACGAGGGGCCCGGCGTCGAGGAACGCGAAGAACGGCCAGATGAGCACCGCGATGCCCACAGCCGACCAGATCGTGAGCACCCGCCGCCCGACCCGGTCGGACAGCCACCCCCAGAACGGCGTCGACACGAGCGACACCGCCGAGATCACGAGCACGGCCCGCAGCCCCGCGTCCGAGCCCGACGGCCCCCGCACGTTGCCGAGGTAGGTCAGTGCGTACGTCGTCAGGATCGAGTACAGCGCCGGTTGCACGAGTCGCAGGCCCGCCGTCACCAGGATCGACCGCGGGTGCTGCCGGATCGCCTGCCACACCGGGAACCGTTCGACCCCACCCGAGGCACGCAGCTCCTGGAACACCGGGGCGTCCTGCACGCCGAGCCGGATGACGAGCCCGACCGCGACGATCACGGCGGAGAACAGGAACGGCAGCCGCCAGCCCCAGGCCAGGAACGCCTCGGTGCCGAGCAGCGACCGCACGAGCGTGAAGACCCCGGTCGCCAGGAGCATCCCACCGGCCGACCCCATCTGCGTGAACGCCCCGAACAGCCCGCGGTGCCGTTCGGGCGCGTGCTCGACGGACAGCAGCGCCGAGCCGCCCCACTCGGCTCCGGCCGCGACACCCTGCAGCAGCCGCAGGAACACGAGCGCCACGACGGCGCCGACCCCGATGGTCGCGGCGGACGGGATCACCCCGATCAGCGTGGACGCGATGCCCATCAGCACCAGCGATGCGACGAGCAGCTTCTTCCGCCCGATCCGGTCGCCCAGGTGCCCGGCGACCACCCCGCCGAGCGGCCGCGCCACGAACCCGACGCCGTAGGTCGCGAACGATGCGATCACCCCGACCGCGGGCGTGACGGACGGGAAGAACGTCGGTGCGAACACCAGCGCCGAGGCCGTCGCGTAGAGGTAGAAGTCGTAGTACTCGACGGTCGTCCCGATGAACGACGCGAGCGCGACCCGACGACGGGTCGCGCTGGTCGACGGTGCGGCGGGACGGCCGGGAGGCGCGGTGACGGTGGTCTGGCTCGGCATGCCTCAGGAGCATGGTCGCGTCCACTGCGCCGGGGAACACCACGCGTAACGTGAGGTCACGTCGCTGTCGGCGGGCGGTGCCCGCCGACCACGATGGGTCGCATGAGCGATGCACCGAACCGCCCGCTGCGCTTCGCGGCCTTCGTCATGAACACGACGTCGCACATCCAGCACGGCCTGTGGCGGCACCCCGACGCTCGGCAGGCCGACTTCGACGACGTGACGCTGTGGACCGACCTGGCGAGGACCCTCGAGCGCGGCAAGTTCGACGCGGTGTTCTTCGCCGACGTCGTCGGCACCTACGGCCCCGGTCGCGGCGACTACTCGACCAACCTGCGCGAGGGGCTGCAGATCCCCTCGAACGACCCCTCGGTGCTGCTCTCCGCGCTCGCCGTGTCGACCGAGCACCTCGGGTTGGCGTTCACCTCGAGCGTCATCCAGGCGCATCCGTTCGACTTCGCCCGCAAGGTCTCCACGCTCGACCACATCACCCGGGGTCGCATCGGCTGGAACGTCGTCACGAGCGCCCTCGACAGCGCCGCCCGGAACTTCGGCGCCGACCGGCTCGAGGAGCACGACGAGCGCTACGTCTGGGCCGAGGAGTACCTCGAGGTCTGCGCGAAGCTCTGGGAGGGATCCTGGGACGACGGCGCCGTCCTGAAGGACCCCGTCCGCGGCTACGCCGACCCCGACAGGGTGCACCGCATCGACCACCACGGCGCCCGCTACGACGTGCAGGGTCCGCACCTGTCGGCACCGTCACCGCAGCGGACGCCGGTGCTGTTCCAGGCGGGGTCCTCGCCCGCCGGCCGAGCCTTCGCGGCCCGGAACGCCGAGGCCCAGTTCATCCTGACCTCGAACCGTGACGCCACCGAACAGCTCATCCGGGAGACCCGCGACCTGGCCGCGGCCGCCGGCCGGCGGCGCGACGACATCGCGTTCTTCCTCGGCCTGACCTTCGTCACCGGCTCGACCGAGGCCGAGGCGAAGGCCAAGGAAGCGGAGATCGACGAGTACCTGGCCGCCGACGGGTTCCTGGTGCACTCGAACCTCGGCTTCGACGCGGACACCGGCGAGCCCCTCGACCCCGACACCCCGCTGTCCGAGGTCCGCACCCACGCCGGGCAGTCGCACCTGCAGTGGCTCCGCGAGGCCGCCGGGGACCGCGAGCCGACCATCGCCGACCTGGCCCGCCTGTCCGCCAAGCTCCGCGCCCGGGTCGTCGGTACGCCGGAGCAGATCGCCGACGAGCTCGCCGACTGGCAGCGGGTGGGCGTCGACGGCGTGAACGTCATCAACTGGACGCTGCCCGGCTCCTACGAGGAGTTCGTCGACCACATCGCACCGACCCTGCAGGAGCGCGGGTTGATGCAGTCCGAGTACCGCGAGGGCACCCTGCGCGAGAAGCTCTTCGACCACGCGCAGCTACCGGACTCGCACCCGGCCCGGCAGTGGCGCGGGGCGTTCTCCGGTGGCGCGAGCGGCGTCGCGGACGCAGCCCGTGCGGTGGAGGTGCCCGCATGACGGACGCGACGACGACCGACGGGCGCACGCCGGGCCTCCCGGCCGACCGTCTGTCGACCCTGCGCGACCGCTTCGCTCCCGTGTTCGCGATGATCCGCGACGGCGCGGTCGAGCGTGAGCTGGCGTCCGGGAAGCCGGGCGACCGGCCGCTGCCGCACGCCGAGGTCCGGGCGCTCGCCGACGCGGGGTTCGGGCGGTTGCGCGTGCCGGAGGACCGCGGTGGCTTCGGCGTGACGCTGGTGGAACTCGCGCACCTGGTGGCGGACCTGGCGGCGGCGGACTCGAACATCGCGCACCTGTGGCGGGGACACTTCGGGTACACCGAACTGGTGCTGTTGCGGCCGCACTCCGCGTCGCGCGACGAGTGGCTCCAGCGCATCGTCGGCGGCGCGATCATCGGGAACGCGACCTCGGAGCGGACCGGGACGACGCTGGCCGACATCTCGACCACGGTGACGCCGGCTGGTGATCTCCTCCGCCTCGAAGGGCGGAAGTTCTACTCGACCGGCACGCTCTACGCGGACTGGATATACCTGGCGGCGGACCGCGACGGGGAGCGCGTGACGTTCGCCGTGGACGCCTCCGCGCCGGGCGTGAAGAGCATCGACGACTGGGACGGGTTCGGGCAGCGGCTGACAGCGTCCGGCACGACCGTGTTCGACGGGGTGTCGGTCGACCCGTCGGTGGTGTCGGCGTACCGGGACGCTCCGCTGTCGCACATCCAGGCCTTCTACCAGCTGTACCTGCTGGCGGTCCTCGCCGGGATCGGGCAGGCGGTGTCCGACGACGCCGTGGCCTTCGTGCGACCACGGACCCGCACGTACATCCACGCCAACGCGGCCGTGCCGGGCCAGGACCCGCAGGTGCTCGCGGTGCTCGGGCGACTGTCGGCCGGCGCGTTCACCGCCCGGTCGCTCGTCGCCGCCGCCGCGGAGCTGCTCGACGGGGTCGTCGCGACGAACGAACCCGGGGTCGGCGTCGACCGCGTGCTGCTCGACGCGGCCGAGAACGCCGTGTACCAGGCGCAGGTCGAGATCGGGCCGCGGGTGCTGCGGTCGGCGTCCGAGCTGTTCGAGGTCGGCGGGGCGTCGGCGGCCGACCGGACGCGTGCGCTCGACCGGCACTGGCGGAACGCGCGGGTGGTGGCGTCGCACAACCCGGCGGCCTACAAGGAGCGGCTCGTGGGGGAGTACGCGCTGCACGGGCGGGGGCCGGTGGGGGCGTGGGAGAAGTACCACGAGGTGGGGCCGACGCGGTTCTGAGGTGCGGGTGCAGGTGCGCGGGTGCGTCCCTGGCCGCTACGCCCAGCCGAGCTCGTGCAGCCGCTCGTCGTCGATGCCGTAGAAGTGCCCGATCTCGTGCACGAGGGTGGTGTGCACCTCGTCCTTGAGCTCCTCGACGGTGTCGCACTCGGCCAGGTGCTGCTTCCGGAACACCACGATGCGGTCGGGCAGCTCGCCGAAGCCGTACTGCCCGCGCTCGGTGGCTGCGATGCCGTCGTAGACACCGAAGAGCTCTTCGCCGTTCTCCGGTTCGTCCTCGACCACGAACACCACGTTGTCGAGCCCGTCGACCATCTCGTCGGGGAGCAGGTCGAGTTCGTCGGTCACGAGTCGCTCGAAGGCCTCGGCGGACATCTCCATCACGGGGTCGATGGTCGCACACCCGGCAGGATGTCCTCCTTCCGGAGCAGGTCGAGCAGCGCCGGCGCCGATGCCTGTGAAGCCTCCGGTGTGACGTGGACCGGATCGAAGCGGGTGAGGACGTTCCCGATGAGCAGCGGGCAGGTGCCGAACGAGCACCAGAGGGGGGTCGTGTCGAGCACCGTGGTCTCGTCGACGTCGTCGAGCAGGGTGGTCAGGGAACGCATCTGGGCGCGGGCTGTCGCATCGCCTTCTCGGCAGTCCTGTGGCCCCCGGGTGCCGGCGACACAGCCGGTCGGCGCGTACCCCGGCGGGGTGGCGGGTACGACGACGACGCGGCCGACGTGCGGTCGGGCGGCCTCGATGATCGCCTTGACGCCGGATTCGTAGGACTCTCGCGTGATCCCTTCGAGGCTCGGGTCTTCCTTGTCCCAGAACCGGTTCGTCACGACCAGGACGTCCGGGGTCGTCCGTTCGAGCTCGGCGAGCACCTCCGCGTTGTGGGCGGCGCAGGTGTCGACGTCCGAGGTGAGCGCCGTCGTGGAGAAGGGGCAGCCGATCTGTGCGCCGTTCCGGACCTGCACATCGGCGTCGGGGTCTTCTGCGAGCGCTCTCCACCCCGGCGCCGAGAACGCACCGGTGGAGTCGCCAGTGAGCATCACGGACGTCCCCGGAGCGGCGCCCCACGTGCACGAGTCCGCGCGCCAATCGGCACCGATCACCGAGCACCCGAGGGTGGGCGCCCAACTCGAGGTCTTCGTCAGGGAGTCTGCGTAGCCAGGGGCGCTGATCGCCTCGGCACTCGGCGTCAGGTCGTCCGGCCACGATCGCGCGCCCAGCCCTGCTGCGATGGCGTCGGCGCGGGCTTGCAGCGCCGGGAACGAGTCGTCGGCGGCGAGGTCGGTGTCGTCCCCGGCGGCGGGTGCGGCAGCGGGAACCGGTGGGAGCGGGCGGAGCCGCTCGGCGGTTCCCGAGACGGTGACGAGGGTGAGCACGGTCAGCGCGGCCAGCGCGCCGACCTGCAGTCGCAGACGGTGTTCCTGGAGCGTGGCGCGGAGGCCGCGGTGCCGGAAGGCGGTCTCCACCGTTGCGTAGCTCGCGATCGACGTCAGCAGTGCGAGGACGACCGCGATGCCGACGGGAAGCGATGTGAAGAGGGGCAGCAGGACGATGAACGGCCAGTGCCAGAGGTAGAGCGAGTAGCTCACCGTCCCGAGTCCGACGAGGGGACGCCAGCGCAGCGGTGCCGCTGCCCAGGCCGTGCGGGTGGGTGCGGGACCAGAGCTGGAGCGGGAGCTGGCGCCGGCTCCGGTTCCGGCTCCGGCTCCGGTTCCGGCTCCGGCGACCAGGATGAGCGCGGTACCGAGCGTCGGGACGAGTGCGAGCGGTGCCGGCATGCCGAAGGTCTCCCGCCCGAGCAGGACGGACGCGGCGATCGCGCCGAGTCCGATGACGACCATGCACTCCGCGACCCACGGGCGGACCGACCGGGCACGGTGCACAGCGATCGCGGCGAGGACACCCACGCCGAGCTCCCATGCACGCGTCGCCGTCGAGAAGTACGCGGAGGCAGGGTCGACCGCAGCAGCGACGAAGGCCCACGCGAGAGAGCACACCGTGAGGCCGCCGATCACGACGGTTGCACGTGCCGAGCGCCCGACGGTTCGATCGTCTCGGCGTGCGCGACGCCCGAGCAGGAGCAGCAGGAGGACCGGGAGCACCAGGTAGAACTGTTCCTCGACCGCGAGGGACCAGAAGTGCTGGAACGGTGAGGCGGCTGCCGTCGCCGCGAAGTAGTCGGTGCCCGCTGCTGCCAACCGCCAGTTCTGCACGGCGAGCACGGAGGCGACGGCATCGGCGGCGACCGAAGCGAACCTGCTCGTCGGCAGGAGGACCCAGGCCGCAGCCGTGGTCACGAGGATCACGAGGAGGGATGCCGGCGCGAGCCTGCGCACGCGGCGGGCGGCGAAGGCCCGGAGGCGGATCCGTCCGGTCCGCCCGTGTTCACGCAGCAGCCCTGCGGTGATGACGAACCCGGAGATCACGAAGAAGACGTCGACGCCGAGGAACCCACCGCTCGGCCAACGGAACGCATGGTCGAGGACGACCACGGCGACGGCGATCCCACGGAGGCCCTGGATGTCTGGTCGAAAGGATCGGGTCTGCACTGATCTACAATATACAGAAGTACATATTTTACACAAGACCCGAACATGTTCGCGGAACGACGAAGGCCCCGGTCCAACGGACCGGGGCCTTCGTCTGTTCTTCAGTACTGGGGTGAATAACGGGTCTCGAACCCGCGACCTCCTAGACCACAACCAGGCGCTCTACCAACTGAGCTATATCCACCATGTTCGAACCGGCGGACCGGCGCGACCACTCAATAGTAGTACATGCGGGACGGGGTGCGGACCACCCGTGTCGCTACTCGGCCGTGGGCTGCGCCAGCCGCGACTCCCACTTCGCCACGACGCCGGCCTGCACGGCGCGCACGTCGTCGGTGCTCGGGCCGGGCTCGGCGACGAAGCCGGCGCGGCGGTAGTACTCGAGCTCGCGGATCGACTCGAGGATGTCCGCGAGGGCACGGTGCCCACCGTGCTTCTCCGGCGCGTTGAAGTACACGCGCGGGAACCAGCGGCGGCAGAGTTCCTTGATGCTGGACACGTCGACGCTGCGGTAGTGCAGGTGTCCGTCGACGCGCGGCATGTACTTCGACAGGAACGCCCGGTCGGTGCCGATCGTGTTGCCGGCCAGGGGCGCGGAGCCCTCGGCGGGGACGTGCTCGAGGATGTACTCGAGCACCTGGTACTCGGCGTCCGCCAGGCTCACGCCGTTCGGGATCTCCTCGATGAGGCCCGAGGTGACGTGCATGTTCGTCACGAACTCGTTCATGTTGTCGAGCGCCGATTGGTCCGGCTTGATGACGATGTCGAACCCGGGGTGCACGGGCTCGAGGTCGAAGTCGGTGATGACCACGGCCACCTCGACGAGTTCGTCGACCTCGAGGTCGAGGCCGGTCATCTCGCAGTCGATCCAGACGAGGCGGTCATTCGCGGTTGCCATGTCCTCGATCCTATTCCCGCCCTGCGTGCCTCCCGTACGGGCCGCGGGCGGGGGGGGGGGGGGCGTGCGTGCCCGTGCCCGTGCCCGTCATCCCGTCGGCCCGTTCCGTGGGTCCGATCCGCGAACGGGCGAAATGCCCGGGTCGCCCTCCGGACGCACCCGGGTGTTCCGCCCGCTCGTCCGGGACACGAAGCGCAGGCGGTACACGCGACCGGCTGGAGGACCGTCACGACCCCGGCAGGCCGCCCCGCGCCTCCAGTCAGCTCGTTCCACCCGTCTGCCGCGGCGCACGCGCTCGGACTTGCGTCCCCACCACGAGCGGGCGAAATGCCCCGGCCGCTCCTCGGGCGGGCACGGCATTTCGCCCGCTCGCCGACGGCGGCGGCGCTCCGGTTGCTCCGTCACGCCTTCGCCCGCTCGCGTGCTCGCGTGCTCGCGTCCAGCCGAGCGGGCGAAATGCCGGGCCCGCTGGGCGGACGCACCCGGATGTTCCGCCCGCTCGGCCGTGAGGTGAGCCGACAGCGCTGCCGGCGACCGCCTGGAGGCCCGGGCGGCCCCGGCGGGCTGCGTCGCGCCTCCAGGCGGTTCGTTCCACCCCGCCTGCCGCGCGTTCCCGCCGGCCGCTCGAGTCCTCCCCGAGCGGGCGGAATGCCCGGGTCGCCCTGCGGACGAACCCGGGCATTTCACCCGCTCGGGGGAAGGAGAAGGAGGAACGGGTACGCGGGTGCACGGGCGAGCGGGCGCGCAGATGCACGAACGGACGAAAGGCCGGAGTGCCCACGGGGGACACTCGGGCATTTCGCCCGTTCGCGGGAGAAGCGGGGCGAGCGGGGAGCGTCCGCGTGGCGGTGGACCCGCCCCGCCCCTAGACCATCTCGCCGGCGGTGATCGCCTCGGCCTCGACGCGCTCGGGCTCGGCACCGTCGTCGACGCGGCGCAGGACCCCGGTGGTGCAGAGGATCACGACGAAGGCGACCGCGACGGACGCACCCGCGAAGACGTACGCCGCCGAGGGGGAGTACGCGTCGGCGAGCAGGGTCGCGACGGGCGGGGCGATGGCGCCGCCGATGAAGCGGACGGCGGAGTAGGCGCTCGAGGCGACCGAGCGGGGGAGGTCGGTGGCCTCCATGACGCACTCGGTCAGCACGGTGTTCAGGACACCGAGCACGAGGCCGCCGATGACGACGCAGACGATCAGGCCCACCTGCGACCGGACGACGAGCGCGGCGGCGAACAGGTCGAGTGCGAGCAGGGGCAGCGCGATCTTCAGCACGGTCGTCCTGCGGAGCCGGGCGGTGAGCATCGGGGCGACCCACACCGACGTGATCGCGAGGCCGACACCCCAGCCGAAGAAGGTGAACCCGATGCCGAGCGCGCCGAAGCCGAGCGGGAACGGCGTGTACGCCAGCAGGACGAAGAAGCCGATGTTGTAGAACAGTGCGGTCGCGGCGAGTGCGGCGAGCGCGGGACGACCGAGAGCGCGGAACGGTGCGGAGAGCTTGGTGGGTGTGGGCTTCTCGAGACTGCCGGTCTTGAGCAGGGCGACGATGGCGATGAACGCGACGGCCATCAAGGTGGTCACGCCGAAGAACGGGCCGCGCCAGCTCACCGAGCCGAGCAGGCCTCCGACGAGAGGGCCGACGGCGATGCCGAGGCCGAGCGCTGCCTCGTACAGGATGATCGCCGAGGCGGTGCCGCCCGACGCTGCCCCGACGATGGTCGCGAGCGCGGTGGAGATGAAGAGCGCGTTGCCGAGGCCCCACCCGGCGCGGAAGTCGATGATGCTCCACACGCTGTTCGACGTCGCGGCGAGGACCGAGAAGACCACGATCAGGGCGAGTCCGATGAGCAGGGTGCGCTTCGCGCCGATGCGGCTCGAGACCCAGCTCGTGAAGAACATCGCGACACCGGTGACGGCGAGGTAGCTCGTGAAGAGCAGCTCGGTCTGCGCCGGGGTCGCCTTCAGGGACGCGGCGATCGCGGGGAGGATCGGGTCGACGAGGCCGATGCCCATGAACGCGACGACGCAGGCGAAGGCGATCGCCCAGACCGCGGACGACTGCTTGAGGATGGAGCCGGACCGGCCGGCGGGTGCGTGGGCGTTCACGCGGGGATCTCCGTTCCGTTGGGGGTTGTCCGGGTGCGCTGGGCGATCAGGTCCGCCGCATGGTGCAGGACGTCCCAGTCGTCGTCGGTCAGGTCGGCGAACAACGGGCCGACCGTGCTGGTGAGGGTGGAACGCCAGGCCGCGAGCCGGTCGCGGCCGGCGTCGGTGAGTTCGATGAGCTGCCCGCGGGAGTCGTCGGGGTCGACGCTGCGGCTGACCAGACCGTCGGCGAGCATGCCGGCGACGAGCCGGGTCATCGTGGGCTGCGCCACGCGCGACGCGGTGGCCAGCTCGCCGAGCCGCAGGGGCTCGTCGGTCTCGAGGATGCCGAGTGTGCGCCAGACGGCGGTGGAGGACGTGTTGCCCGTCGACTGGACGGCGCGGCGGATCAGGCGGTTGACGGAGACGAGGAGGGTCTCGATCGTCTGCTCGCGCGGTGTTTCCATAGCGGAACTATATAGCGATGCTATGCATTCCGCAACGGCGGCGACCGGGGCGCAACCGGCGAAGACCGCCGTGCAACGTGCGAGGGCCGCCGCGCAACCGGCGAGGCCCGCCGCGCAAGCACGGGCTGAACAGACTGCCCCAGCCGCCGCCTGGTAGAAGGGACGCATGAGCGACATCACCATCCACGAAGGCGACGAGTACACCGCGATCTTCCACGGCGGCCCCTTCGACGGCACGACCGACACCCGCACCGCCACGAGCGACGCGCTGGACAACGAGGTCACGGTGTTCGCCGACGTCGAGGGCCTGCAGACGGCCTTCACCTACCGCGCCACCAAGTCCCGCCAGGTGCTCGACCAGATCTCGGTCGAGTTCACCTACGAGCCGAGCGAGTCCGACCCCGTGGACGACCTGCAGGACCGCGGCGACCGCAGCGGTGAGTTCGACCGGGAGTAGAACCCCCACCCGCCGCGTTGCAGGACCACATGCAGCTCGATCTCTGGACGTCCGCCTTCTGTGCGCCGTGCGCCGCCGCCCGCCGGGTGTCGGCCGAGGCCTCGGCGCTCGTCCCCGGGCTCACCGTGACCGAACACGACGTGGCGGCGCACCCCGACGACGCGGAAGACCTCGGTGTCCGGTCCACGCCCACGATCATCGTGCGGCAGGACGACGGCACCGAGGTCTTCCGTTCACCCGGCGTCCCGACCCGGGACCAGCTCCTGCTCGCGGTGGCCAAGGCGCTCTGACCGAGCCGCTGCCGCGGCCGTCCCAGCGGCGGCCCCCGACGCGGGCGCAGCGACGCGCCCTCCTGCGCGCTGCGACGTCGGCGCCGACACCACGACGGGCTCCGGCGGATCGATCAGTGCCCGCATGCGCCGCGCCAGGCGCTTCGCACTCCGGATCGGCGCCCCGATGCCCAGCGCGACCAGCCCGAGCGGGCTTCGATCGGCCCCACCGAGGGCGTTCTTCCGCTCCCACGCACGTCGCAGCGCCCCACCACGGCTCCGCCGAGCCGGTGCCCGGTCCACCAGCCTCCCGGCGTCCCGTCGGGCCATGAGGTCCACCAGTCGGCGCTGCCAGTCGTCCTCGGCGGCCGGGTGGAAGTAGTTGTCCCGCATCCACTCCGGCCGGACGGCCCCGAACCGGCCGTCGACCAGGTCGACGGCGTCCCCCTCGAGGCCACTCCCCACGAACACCTCGTTGATCAGGTGCCGCCCGATCCCGAAGTCGGTGAGCGTGAGCGCGGGGACACCCCGGGCCGCAGCCTCGAGGACGGCCGTCGAACTGATCGTCACGAGTGCCACCGCGCGGTCGAGGTGGTCGGCCATCGGGCCGCTCTCCACCACCAGGTTGGCCGGGGCGTCCGCCGGCACCAGGTCCGGGTACGGGTGCTCCTCGCGGTGCGTCTGGTGCTCGCCGGCCGCGGCGCGGGTCTTGATGACGACGCGCCACTCCGGGTGCGCGCGGGCCGTGTCGACGAGCCAGCGCACGACGAGGGCTCGGTCGGCCCGCTCGAGCGGCACACTCGGCTGCGCCGCGAAGACGACGGAGTCGCGGACGGGCGCGCCCGTCGCGCCCGTCGCGCCGGTACCGCCGGTCGCGCCGGCACCCCGTGCGAACGGCAGTGTGGCGAGTGCGAAGTGCGGCTCGACCCCGCCCTCGCGCGCCACTTCCTCGTACGCGCGCACCTCGCGGTGGCTGTGCAGTACGAACAGGTCGGCCCGGGCGCGGAAGAAGATGCCCTTCCACTTCGCGGGGAACGAGATCCCCGGCAGCCCGGACACCAGCACCGGCCGGTCCGGGATCCGCCGGTGCACCTCGTCGATCACGAGTTCGGCCACGGGCCCGATCAAGGACACCAGGACGGCGTCCGGCGGGTCCTGTCGGAGCTCCTCGACGGCGGCGTCGACGTCCTTCGGTACGGGCGGTTCGCGGTGCAGGTGGGCGAGTCGTCGGTCCAACCCGCGGAACGCCGAGCGCAGCTGCTTCGGACTGGCCGACCGCGGGGTCGCCACGGTGCGCAGCTCCAGGTCCCAGCCGGCGGGCGCGGTCGCCAGCAGGTGGGCGCCCCACTTCGCGAAGGAGTCGGTGTCGACCAGGCCGACCACGTGTCGGACGCGTGGTGGCGCGTCGGACGGGAGGCGCGCCTCCCGTCCGCCGGTCGACCCACCGCCGTCAGCCGGCACGTCCAGGGCGCGGGTCCCGTCGACCGGGCCGGTCACGTGCGCGGTGCTCACGTGCGTTCCGCTCACGCGCCGACGCGACGCAGCTTCGCGAGCGGTGCCTGCTCGCCGGCGCCCGGATGGGGACTGCATGCGCTCACGCGCCGACGCGACGCAGCTTCGCGAGCGGTGCCTGCTCGCCGGTGCCCGGATGGCGACTGCATGCGCTCACGCGCCGACACGACGCAGCTTCGCGAGCGGTGCCTGCTCGCCGGGGAAGATGCGCTTGACGCCGTCGCCGAGGGCGGTCTCGATGATGCGGATGTCACGGGCGAGCGTCTTCAGGCCGTGCGGCTCGAGGGACGCGGCGTGGTCGGAGCCCCACATCGTGCGGTCCAGCGTGATGTGCCGTTCGACGGCCGTGGCACCGAGGGCGACCGCGGCGATGGAGATCTGCAGGCCGGGCTCGTGGCCGGAGTAGCCGACGGGGACGCCCGCGTACCGGTGGGCGAGCGTGTCGATCATGCGGAGGTTCGCCTCCTCGGCGGGCAGCGGGTAGGTCGACGTCGCGTGCATGAGGACGAGGCGGTCGGTGCCGAGGGTCTCGACGGCGGCGTCGATCTGCTCGAGCGTGGACATGCCGGTCGACAGGATGACGGGCTTGCCGGTCGCGGCGACCGCGGCGAGCATCCCGAGGTCCGTCACCGACGCCGACGCGATCTTGTAGGCGACGACGTTGAGGTCCTCGAGGAAGTCCACCGACGGCTCGTCCCACGGCGACGCGAACCAGTCGAGACCGCGGAGGGTCGCGTGGTCACCGATCTCGATGTACTGGTCGCGGTCGAACTCGACGCGGTAGCGGTACTCCAGGTAGGTCATGTCGCCCCACGGGGTGCTGCGCGGGGTGTTCTTCATGTGCTCCGGCGTCGAGATCGCGGGGGTGCGCTTCTGGAACTTGACGGCCTGCAGGCCGGCGTCGGCAGCGACGTCGATGAGCTGCTTCGCGATGTCGACGTCGCCGTTGTGGTTGAGGCCGATCTCGCCGATGAGGTACGCGGGGTGGCCCGCGCCGATCGTGGACGTACCGATGGTGACGGTCATGGTGCTCCGTTCGGTGCGGGGGTGGCCCGCGTCGGGGATGGGTCTCGGGTCGTGGTGGGTGTGGGGGCGCCGACGCGTGCGTGGCCGTGGCCGGGGGCTTCGTTCCGCGCGCCGGCGAGGGCTTCGGCGAGGGCCAGGTCGGCCTCGTCGTCGATGTCGATCGCGCCGGCACCGTCGACGACGGCCAGCTCGACGCGGCCGTGGAACCGGTGCCGGTGCTCGAGGAACCCCGACGTCCGCATCACGTAGAACGCGCCGGTCTCGCGGTACTCCGGCTCACGGTCCTGGCGGCGCGGTCTGGTCGCAGCGTCGTGGTTGACCGCGACCGCGGTGCCGTCCGGCGCGGTCCGCCACAGGAACGCGTGCGACGCTGCGGCCGCGAACACCGCGTCGGCGTGCCCGTCGACCACGCGCGCGACGGCGGCGTCGAGGTCGGCCGGGTCGATGAACGGCGAGGTCGCCTGCAGGAAGACGAGGACCTCGGGCAGCGGGGTGCTGATCGCGTCGAGGACGTGCAGCAGCGCGGACTCGGACGATGCCTCGTCACCGGCGAGCTCGGCCGGACGGCGGACCACGGCGGCACCGGAGGCGACCGCCTCTGCGGCGATCGCGTCGCCGTCGGTCGTGACGACCACCTCGTCGATGCTCGCGGCCAGCCGAGCCGACTCGACCGCACGACGGACCAGCGAACGACCCGCGACGGTGCGGAGGTTCTTGCCGGGGATCCCCTTCGACCCGGCACGCGCGGGCACGACGGCGAGGACGGAACCGGTGGTGCGCATGCTCCGGACGCTACGAAGCGCGGGTGTCCCGGAGGGGAACGGAGAGCAGACGGCGGCCGACCGTTGGGCAACCGCCGGGTCTGGTCACGGCGCTACAATCGACGCTGCTTGCCTCCGTAGCTCAGTGGATAGAGCAGGTGGTTTCTACCCACCGTGCCGCGGGTTCGATTCCTGCCGGGGGCACCGAAGACGAACAGGGCCGCCATCCTGTGCGGATGGCGGCCCTGTTCTCGTCGCTGTGGCGTCGTGGCGGCTGTTACTCGTCGTCGTCCGCGGCGCGGCGCCGGAGTTCGGCGGCGCTGATCGGCTGCGTGTACGGCGCTTCCGATGTCTCGTTCGCGTCGGCCGGTTCGGCGGGGGCCTGGCCCAGACGCGTCGGGACGGACGTGGTGTTCGTCGTTCCGGGGGTCTCGACCCGGGGAGCCGACGCCGGCGGGACGTCGTTCGCCGGTGTGCGGTTGACGTGCGCCTCGGCTGCCGTGGGCGTCGCGACGGCGCGGTCGGCAGAGGACGGGCGGTCGTTCCGCGGTGCGCGGTCGGTGTCGCCGAACGCACGGGTGGCGCTCGCGCCGCCGAAGGCACGGGTCGCGCTGGCGTCGTCCACGGCCTCGGTGTCGTCCGTGCTGCGAACCGGGGTGGAGCGTGCGGGTGAGGTCGGGGTGCCGAGCGCCGGGCGCACCGGCGGCGCAGCCTCGTCGTCGCCGTAGACACGGGTGGTGTTCTCGCCGAAGGAGCGTGTGGCGTTCGGGTCGGTGCTCCCGCGGTTCTGGTTCGTGCCGGCACCGCGGTTCACCGAGAACGACGGGGTCGTCCCACCGGTGGAATCCGGCGGCTGCGGTTCCGGGCGCAGCCGCACCGGCAGTGGGCGAACCAGCAGCGGGTGCGGTGGCTGCCGGGACCGAAGGCGCTGATGCGGGGCGCTGCGCCGGACGCAGCGAGGTCGTCGTCGGGGTGGCGCGCTCGACCGGAGCAACCGGGGCCGGGGCCTGCGCCTGGGTGCGCGGGGCCTCGCCCTGGTCGGCGTTCCAGTCCTGCTGGCGCTTGATCAGGTCGGCGTCGGGGTCCGGAGACTCGAACTTCCAGCGCTCGAGGTCGGCCTTGAAGAGCTTGCGCGCACGGCTCGGACGTGCCTGCCAGTCGAGCAGGCGGTCACGGAACTCGGCGAGGGACTGGTCCGCCTGGAAGCTGAACGTCGACGAGTTCTTCTTGATGTCGGCGATCTCGTGCTGGGCCCAGTTGGCGGCCAGCGGCGCACCCTGCACGGCGAGCAGGCGCAGCCGGATGTCGGCGTCCTCGGCCAGGTGGTCGGCGTAGGCGCGCTCGTCGTGTCCGAGCGATCCCCACGCGGCAGCCTTGCGCGCAGCCGTCAGGATCGCGGCCACGGCCGCGTTCTTCGATTCCCGCTCCTGCAGCGCCACGACCCGCTTGGTCGCGCTGCGCCCGATGAGCGCCGCGATGACACCAGCCACGACGATCGCGACGAAGGGGATCACAGCGCCCGAGAGCACCCGCCACCCCGTGTCGGACGAAGTCCAGTCGGTCAGGTCGTTCCACCAGTCCATGTGCGCACCATACCCACGGGACGATCAGGCGTCGGGGAGGTCGGACGGCGTTCCGCGCATCCCAGCGCAGATGATTCCAATGTGGAACATCATGACCAGCGCAGGGTGTCCACGGCGTCGTCGGCGGACCAGACGCTCGGCAGCTCGACGAACCGGCGCTCGGTCGCGACGTACCGGCGCGCACGGTAGGCGGTGTCGCCGGCGACGTCGATGCGGTCGACGTAGCCGACGATCTCACCGTTGGCCCGGGTCACGCGGCTCAGGTCGTCGCGGACGTCGAGGATGCGGTAGTCGCCCCGGGCGCGGGCCAGCGGGACGGTGCGGATCCGCAGTGCGGGTTCGGTGATGGTCTGCATCGCTGGCCTCCTGGTCGGTGTGGTGCCGACGCTACGGGGGACCACCGACACGCCGAGGGGTGCCGTCCGATCTGGGGAACAGGGTCTCCGCGCACACTGTTGTGGAGGAACGAGTGGGCCGCACGCGTGGCCCGGAGAGAGGGTGTCGTCATGACCACGTTCGTGCTCGCAGGTGGATGTTTCTGGTGTCTCGACGCCGTGTACCGCACGCTCCAGGGTGTGCAGGACGTGGTGTCGGGCTACATCGGCGGACTGGTCGACGACCCGTCCTACGAACTGGTGTGCACCGGGACGACGGGGCACGCCGAGGCGGTCGCGGTGACGT
This sequence comes from Curtobacterium poinsettiae, assembly GCF_047226435.1. Lineage (NCBI taxonomy): Bacteria > Bacillati > Actinomycetota > Actinomycetes > Micrococcales > Microbacteriaceae > Curtobacterium > Curtobacterium poinsettiae. The sequence continues at coordinate 1,026,053 of NZ_CP178434.1, forward strand.
TCGACGAGTCGGTGATCCCAGCCGAGGTGATCCTCGACGTCTTCTTCACGCTGCACGACCCCCGTCAGCTGAACCGGCAGGGCGCCGACGTCGGCACGCAGTACCGCTCGGCGATGTTCCCGGCCGACGACGCGCAGCGCGAGCTGTTCGAGCGCGCGATCGAGCGGGCGTCGGACATCTGGGACGGCGGGGTCGTCACCACCATCGAGCCGCTCTCGACGTTCTTCACGGCAGAGGAGTACCACCAGGACTTCTTCGCGAAGAACCCCGGGCAGGGTTACTGCCTCGCGGTCGCGCTGCCCAAGGTGAACAAGGTCCGGAAGGCCTACAGTCAGTACATCCTGGCGTCCTGACCCCGGGGCGGCAGGGCCACGAGGAGGTGGTTCGAACATGACGGACAACACGGGAACCTGGGTCGCCATCGGTCCGGCCGGAGCAGTGGGCAGCATCCACCGCGCGGCGGACGGCTTCGAGGTCGAGCTCTACGGACGCCGACGGGCGGGCGGGCCCTACCCGTCCCTCGAGTCCGCGAAGGGCGCGGTCCACGCCGCGCTCGGACCGTTGGCCGCCCGGCCCGAGTTCCGAGCGCACTGAGCGGGTCCGGACAGGAGGCCCGGGGGACTCGTCCTCCACAGGTCGCCTGATCGGGTCCACACGCCACAGATCCAGCCCGGGGCTGCTGAGGCAGCCCCGGGCTCCGTGACGATCGACCCATGAACGACATCATCACCGTCTGCGGAATCGTCGCCACCGAGCCCCGGCACCTCGTCACCGAGACCGGCATCGCCATCACGAGTCTCCGGCTCGCGTCACCCTCGCGTCGTTGGGACCGGGCCACCTCGGCCTGGGTCAACGGTGCGACCAACTGGTACACCGTCACCGCGTTCCGGTCGCTCGCGTCGAACGTGTTCAAGTCCCTGAAGAAGGGCGACCGGATCGTCGTCGCCGGCCGGGTTCGCATCCGCACGTGGGAACGCGACGGTCGTGGCGGGACCTCGGTCGAGATCGACGCCGACGGCATCGGCCACGACCTGGCGTGGGGGATCAGCAACTGGCTGCGGGTTCCGCGGCAGGTCGGCGACGCCGCATCGGGTCACGGTGGACTGCGTGGGGTGGACCCCCGCACCGGCGAGGTCCGTGACCCCGCTGTGGGTCACGGCGCCGCGGACGGACCCGACCGCGGGGAGCACACCGCAGAGCCCCACGAACACGCACCGTCGACCGACCCGGGATCGGACGACGACGCCGATGCGCTGCACGGCGCACCGACCCTCGGGGACGGCACGGAGCCAGCGGGGCCGTCCGAACACGTCCTCGAGCAGGACGCCGCGCCCTGGGACCCTGCGCCACCCCTCGACGACCACGCCGACCACGCCGACAGCACCGACCACGACGAAGCGGCCTGACCCGGCAGCCGATCGGGGTCGGTGCGCCGGGTCAGGCCGCTTGTTCCGCGTGCGGTTCACCGCCTCGCGTCGGTCACCACTTCTGGGCGATCATCCCGATGCCGGAGACCTGGTCGGTGTCCCAGTTGCCGCCGCGGGGCAGCCCGGTCACACGGCCGTCGATCTTGAAGCTCGCACCCTGCACCCGCGGGCTGTTGGTCTGCGTGGCCTTCAGGCCGTGGAACGAGAAGCCCGTGTTCCACTTGCCGTTCAGCCCGGTGTTCGACTTGCGGTCGCCGACCGTGATGCGGGTGTTCTGCACCGTCGAGTGCACGACGTCACCGTTCAGACGGGCGTTGGCCTCGGCGTTGAAGAACAGCCGTCCGTCCAGGTTGAGCTTCAGGTTGGCGACGGTCTTGTGGTTCACGATCATCGTCGCGACGTCGTTCTTGTACCAGCGCATGCCGATCGGGGTGAGCTTGTTCGTCGCCGGGCCGAGGTAGCCGTACGTGAACTTGCCGTTCTGCACGCGCTCCCAGATGTACCGCGGCTTGCCCTTGCTCACGGTGGAGCCCTTGTCCGACTGGATCCCGAAGGCGTAGGCGTTGTTGTGGGCGTCGTGCACGTTGATGTACGACGAGTAGCCGGTCCCCGAGCCGTTCGCGCTGATGCTCGCGGTGTACAGCAGGTACGGGGCGCCCTTCGGCAGGGCCACGGCGGATGCCGGCGACACCGGTGCGATGAGTCCGACGGTGAGTGCGATCGCTCCGACGAAGGGGAGCGCGAGGCGGCGGAGCCGCGACGGGGTCGTTGTCGTGTGCGTGGTCATGGTCCTCGTCCTGTCCGTGGTCCTGATCCTGGTCCTCGTCGTGGTGGGCGACGGGCCCCAAGTTGCTGGGTGAGGCAAAGCTACGTCGTCCGTGACGCGAACAACAGGCCGGTTCGTACAGGTGCGGGAAGCGGCGATCCGGCGTCGGGCGAGCGCTGCTCCGACGGTGTCACTACACTTGGGGCCGATATGGCTGAGTACATCTACCAGATGGTCCGCGCCCGCAAGGCGGTCGGCGACAAGCTGATCCTCGACGACGTCACGATGTCGTTCCTCCCCGGTGCCAAGATCGGCGTCGTCGGACCGAACGGTGCTGGCAAGTCGACGATCCTGAAGATCATGGCGGGTCTCGACCAGCCGTCCAACGGTGAAGCGAAGCTCACGCCCGGCTTCACGGTCGGCATCCTCATGCAGGAGCCGGAGCTCGACGAGACGAAGACCGTGCTCGAGAACGTGCAGGAAGGCGTGGGCGAGATCCACGGCAAGCTCGCGCGCTTCAACGAGATCTCGGCGCTCATGGCCGAGCCGGACGCCGACTTCGACGCGCTCCTGGCCGAGATGGGCACGCTCCAGGAAGACATCGACGCCGCCGACGCGTGGGACCTCGACTCCCAGCTCGACCAGGCGATGGCCGCGCTGCAGTGCCCCCCGGGGGACGAGCTCGTCACGCACCTGTCCGGTGGTGAGAAGCGCCGCGTCGCGCTCTGCAAGCTCCTGCTCCAGAAGCCCGACCTGCTCCTGCTCGACGAGCCCACCAACCACCTCGACGCCGAGAGCGTGCTCTGGCTCGAGCAGCACCTGCAGCAGTACCACGGTGCCGTCCTCGCCGTGACCCACGACCGGTACTTCCTCGACCACGTCGCCGAGTGGATCGCCGAGGTCGACCGCGGTCGCCTGTACCCGTACGAGGGCAACTACTCGACCTACCTCGAGAAGAAGCGCGCCCGCCTCGAGGTCCAGGGCAAGAAGGACGCCAAGCTCGCGAAGCGCCTGTCCTCGGAACTCGACTGGGTCCGGAGCAACACCAAGGGCCGCCAGGCGAAGTCCAAGGCCCGTCTCGCTCGCTACGAAGAGATGGTCACCGAGGCCGAGCGCACCCGCAAGCTCGACTTCGAGGAGATCGTGATTCCGGTCGGCCCGCGTCTGGGCTCGCAGGTCATCGACGCCGAGCACCTGCGCAAGCAGTTCGGTGAACGCGTCATCATCGGCGACCTTTCGTTCACGCTGCCCCGCAACGGCATCGTCGGCGTCATCGGCCCGAACGGTGTCGGCAAGACCACGCTCTTCAAGACGATCGTCGGCCTCGAACCGCTCGACGGCGGCACGCTGAAGATCGGCGACACGGTCGACATCTCGTACGTCGACCAGAGCCGTGGCGGCATCGACCCGAACAAGAACCTGTGGGAGGTCGTGTCCGACGGACTCGACTACATCCAGGTCGGCAAGACCGAGATCCCGTCCCGCGCCTACGTGTCGCAGTTCGGCTTCAAGGGGCCGGACCAGCAGAAGCGCGCCGGCATCCTGTCCGGTGGTGAGCGCAACCGTCTGAACCTCGCGCTGACGCTCAAGCAGGGCGGCAACCTGCTTCTGCTCGACGAACCGACCAACGACCTGGACGTCGAGACGCTCGGCAGCCTCGAGAACGCCCTGCTCGAGTACCCCGGTTGCGCCGTGGTCATCACGCACGACCGGTGGTTCCTCGACCGCATCGCCACGCACATCCTGGCGTGGGAAGGCCTGAACGAGGACGGCACGCCGAACTGGTACTGGTTCGAAGGCAACTTCGAGGCGTACGAGGAGAACAAGATCGAGCGCCTCGGCGCCGATGCCGCGAAGCCCGGGCGCGCGACGTACCGCAAGCTCACCCGCGACTGACCCGCGTGGCGAGACTGCACGCTCCCATCCGCATGCGGTGGAGCGACATCGATGCCTACGGCCACGTCAACAACTCCGCGATGCTGCGCCTCCTCGAAGAGGCGCGCATCGTGGGGTTCTGGGGTGCCGACCCCGGTGAGGACCCCGACGGCGCCCTGCCCGAGCCGATCATCGACGGTCGGCCCGGTTCGGGCACCATGACGATCATCGCCGGGCAACGCCTCGAGTACCTGGCATCGATCCCGTACCTCCGTCAGCCGCTCGACATCCAGATGTGGATCGGGCGGGTGGGCGGTGCGAGCATCGACGTCTCGTACGAGGTCTGGTCGCCCGTGGGACGGGCCCCCGCGGTCCTGTACACCCGGGCCACGACCGCACTCGTGATGGTCGACGCGGCGACGAACCGTCCGCGTCGGCTGACCGACCCCGAGCGTGCCGCGTGCGAGCGCTACCTCGAAGACCCGGTGCAGTTCAGCCGCCCGTAGGCACCCGCATCATGCCCTCCTGGGCGACGGTGGCCAGCAGCTGACCGTCGCGGGAGAACATCCGCCCCAACGCGAGTCCCCGTCCGCCCTGCGCGCTCGGGGACTCCTGCGTGTACAGGATCCACTCGTCCGCGCGACCGTCGCGGTGCCACCACATCGCGTGGTCGAGGCTGGCGCTCTTCACACCGGGGGTGCCCCAGGCGACGCCGTGCCGCCGCATGATCGGCTCGAGGATGGACATGTCGCTGGCGTAGCCGAGCACCGCACGGTGCAGCGCCGGGTCCTCGGGCAGGTCGCCCTGCACCCGGAACCAGACCGCCTGGTGCGGCAGGTGCTCGCCCTGCACGTCGACGAACACCGGACCCTCGACGTGCCGCAGGTCGATGGACCGTGCGGCCCACGCCCGTGCGACGGGGTGGTCGATGGCGGACAGGATCGACGCGGCCGACGGCAGGGACTCCGGGTCCGGGGTGTCCACCGGGTACGGGTCCTGGTGTTCGAGACCGGTGTCCGGCGCCTGGAACGACGCGATCATCGAGAAGATCGGGACGCCGCGCTGGTACGCCTGCACGCGGCGGGTCGCGAACGAACGACCGTCGTGGATGCGCTCGACGGCGAAGGTGATCGGCACGTCGACGTCGCCCGGCCGCAGGAAGTACCCGTGCATCGAGTGGACGTCGCGACCGTCGATCGTGGTTTGCGCGGCGACGATGCACTGGGCCAGGACCTGCCCGCCGAACACCCGTCCGCCGGGGGACCAGTGGCTGGCACCGGTCAGGATCGTCTCGCCCGTGCTCGCGCCGGTGTCCTCGAGTCGCAGGGTCCGCAGGAAGTCGGGTTCGCCGTTCACGCTGTGCAGTCTACGAACGGCTGCCCGGCCTCGATGCAGGGTCACCACGCCCAGGCGGTGCGACGTCGACGGCCGGTAGGATCGTGGACGACATGGGCAACTCGTTCACGCTTCCCGACGCCGCCTCACTCGGTGACCTCCGCACGTACCTCGGACGTGCCGCTCGGATCGAGGACGGCTCGGTCCGGCTCATCGCCGACTCGGGCGTCCTGGCCGTCTACACGGCGATCCTCTACCCGCTCGGGTTGCTCGACGAACTGCCGACGGTGCTCGGCCTCCGCACGTTCTCGCTCACCGAGCCCGCCTCGATCGACACCGTGGTGCCGCTGCAGTCGCTGCTCGAGCGTCTCCGCCTGCTGGCAGAGACGCAGGACGCCGAGCACGCCGAGGGCGCGGACCCGACGCGGGCCACCCCGATCGAGGTCGAGCTGCCGCACGAGGTCCACACGGTCACGTGGGCGGCCATCTCGCCGCCCCGCGGTGGCTGGGTCCCGCTGCCGGACGTCTCGCCCGAACTCCTCCGCCGGGCCACCCGTGACGGCATCGCCGAGGTCGCGGACGCCGTGCCGTCCAACTCGGGCGAGGCCATCGTCCGGCGGATCCGTGCCGAGGTCTGGGGCAGACCGGTCCCCGGCGTCGAGCACCTGCCGGCTGGTGCGGGGTTGGCCGGCGAGAGCCTCGGCTTCCTCGGGCACGACCCGGTGCGCCTGTTCGAGACCGGTCCGTGGAGCCGTCTCACGACGTCGCGCGGCCACGTGCTCGTGAAGCGGCGCGCCTGGACCCTGAGCTCGTAACGACGACGACGAAGAAGACGGCGAGGACGATGACCGCCGCGGACCACGCCGCCCGGCCGCCGTGGTTGGCTGGCCGCATGCACGTCTTCCTCACCGGTGCGTCCGGCTACATCGGCTCCTCCGTCCTCCGCTCCTTGGTCGCCCGCGGCGACGAGGTCACCGCACTCGTCCGGTCCGACGAGAAGGCCCAGCACGTCCGTGACGCCGGTGGCCGAGCCCTGGTCGGTGACGTCACCGACACCGAGGTCGTCGAACGGCTGCTGCACGAGAGCGACGGCGTGGTCCACACGGCATCGGCCCCGGACGTCGACCCGGACTTCATCCGCACCGCGATCGCTGCACTGGCCGGCACCCCCAAGCCGTTCGTGCACACCGGCGGGATCTTCACCTTCGGCGACTCGACGGACATCTCGGAGCAGTCGCCGATCGACCCGCCGGCGCTGACCGCGTGGCGCGGTCCGAACGAGGCCCTGCTGCGCGCGAGCGACGTCCGGAGCACCATCGTCGCGCCCGGCATCGTGTACGGACGCGGCGCGGGCATCCCGGCGATGTTCGTCGGCGACGGCGAGCAGCCGGTGCGGCTGGTCGGGGACGGCTCCCAGCGGTGGACGACGGTGCACGTGGACGACCTCGGCGAGCTCTACGTCTTCGCGCTGCGCCGCGGCGAACTCGACGGGTACATCGTCGCGGCGACCGGGGACAACCCGACCGTGCGCGAGCTCGCCGAGGCCGGGGCCCACGGTGCACCGGTCATCGCCGAGAGCGTCGACGCGAGCCGCGAACGGCTCGGGCAGGACTTCGCCGACGCGCTGCTGCTGCACCAGGAGGCGTCCGGCGCGCACGCCCGGTCGGCCCACGGCTGGCGGCCGTCACGGCCGTCGCTGGTCGACGACCTCGCCTCCGGCTCGTACGTCCGCTGACCGCGCTGAGACGCACTGCCCGAAGACGCCGGCGTCCCGCGGGCACGCCGCCGGTTCCGCGAGACGCCGCCGTATTCGGAGGCGCGGAACGCACGTGGCGGCGTCGGACGGAGACGCCGGCGTCTCGCCAGCACGAGAACGCGGGAACCGCCGGACGGGAGGCCCGTGGCGACGCCGCCACGGGCCTCCCGTCCGGCGCTCGTGACGATCACTGCACGCCGGCGTCCGCGGAAGACACCGCGGGAGCGTCGAGACGCCGCCGGATCCGGAGGCGTCTCGACGACACGACGGCGTCCGCGCCGGACGCGCGTCAGTCGAAGGTGTTCGTCATCGCGTGGGCAGCGCGGTCGAGGTAGCCCCAGAGCTCGGCTTCGTCCAGGGGAGCGAGCTCGAGCGACTCGACCGCCTCGTGCATGTGGTGGAGCCAGCGCTCCCGCGCCTCGGACGTGATGCGGAACGGGTTGTGGCGCATCCGCAGACGGGGGTGCCCGCGCTGCTCGCTGTACGTGCCCGGCCCGCCCCAGTACTGCTGCAGGAAGGCGGAGAGGCGCCAGATCGCACCCTCGAGGTCGTCGGCCGGGTACATCGGCCAGATGACCTCGTCCTGCTGCACGCCCTCGTAGAAGCGCCGGACGAGCCGGTCGAAGGTGGGGGCACCGCCGATCCGCTCGTACAGCGACCCGGTGGCCGAGGTGCCGTGCTCACCGACGCGCAGGGTGATCGGCTGCGCGGGGACGCCGGGCATGCCGAGCGAGCCACGTGCTCCTGGCCCACCCGGGCCGGTCGGGGGTGTGAGGTCGGTCATCGGGGGTCCTTCCCGCTGTCGGGCTCGTCGTCCGTGCGGATCGGCTGCCCGAGGATGTTGCGCTTGGTGCGCCGCGGCTTCGTGGGCGCAGCCATCGGCTGGGTGCGGACGGTGCGCAGCCCGTTGATCGAGGTGGCGTTCTCCCAGCCCTCGGGCATGATCATCGCCATCGCGGGCAGGGTGATGCCGAGTTCGTCGACGGCGTGCTTCAGTCGGGTGCGGAGCTCCCGGCCGACGACGTCGAGCTCAGAGGCGCGGGTCTTCACGACCAGGCGGAAGACCATCCCGGCGTCGGTGATCGACTGCAGGCCCCAGATCTCCGGCTTCTCGACGATCCGCTGGCGCCAGCGCGGCTCCTGCGACATCGTCACGGCGGCCTTGAGCAGGGCGTCCTGCACGGCGTCGATGTCGGTGTCGTACGGCACGGTGATGTCGACGAGCACCCGTGACCAGCCCTGGGACAGGTTGCCGACGCGCAGGATCTGCCCGTTCGGGACGAACCAGAGGATGCCGTTCACGTCGCGGATCTGCATGACGCGCAGCCCGACGTTCTCGACGACGCCGGTGGCCTGCCCGGTGTCGACGACGTCACCGACGCCGGCCTGGTCCTCGAGGATCATGAAGATGCCGGACAACAGGTCCTTCACGATCGACTGGGCGCCGACGGCGAGGCCGGCCGCGACGAGGGACGCACCGCCGACGATGCCGACCGCAGCACCCTTCCACAACGCCGTGGCGATGACCACGAGCGCGATCACGACGACGACCACGGTGGCCAGGTTCTCGAGGACACTGCCGAGCGTCCGGGTCCGTTGCACGACACGCGCGGTCTGCACGGGGGACGCGATGAGGGCCTGGGTGTCGGCCGCCCCCTGACGCTTCTTGACGCCGTTCACGATCCGGTCGACGACCTGCTTGATCATGCGACGGAGGATCAGCCGGAGGACGATCGCCGCGAGGATCGTGATGACGATCGTGATCGGTGCTTGCCAGGCGTCGACGAACTGGAGGAACGCGTTGGACGCCCACTTCGGGACGTCGGTGGTGTCTGCTGCAGCCAGGTTCATATCCGGTCGATGCTAAGCGGCGGGGCCTCGGCGTCCCTGGAGGAACACCAAGACCCCGCCGGATCAGCGCAGGGTTCAGGCGTCCGCGGCCTGGACCCGGAGCGCCCGCTCGGTGCCCGCGAGGCTCTCGGACACGATGCGGCGCAGCGCCGGCGTCTCCGGGTGCTCCGCGAGCCACGCGGCGGCGGCGTCACGGAGCTCGGCCGACGCGAGCGGCGCCGGGTAGAGGCCCGAGACGATGGTGTCCGCCATGTGGTAGCTGCGCTCGGCCCAGATGCGCGTGAGCACCTCGAAGTACTTCGGCACGAGGCCCTCGAGCAGGACCGGGCTGTTCACGTGCTGGAACCCGACCGTGGTCTGGCGCACGATCGCGTTCGGCAGCTCGGACGAGTCGACCAGCGACGAGAACGCGGCCAGCTTGCCCTCGGCCGTCGGGATCGTCGCCCGGGCGCGGGCCGCAGCCTGCTCGCCGGACGCGGTCTTGTCCGCGGCGAGCTCGGCGTCGATCTCGGTGCTGCCCGCGGCGCCCGCGAGCACGAGGCCCTCGAGCAGCTCCCAGCGCAGGTCGGTGTCGATCTCGAGGCCCTGCAGCGTGACCGAACCGTCGCGCAGTCCCTGCAGGGTCGCGACGTGCTCGGGCGTGGACGGGATCTGCGCGAAGAACTTCACGAACTGGAACTGCGCGTCCGAACCGGCTTCGGCCGAGGACGCGAGCTGCCAGAGCGTGTCGCCGACGGTGCGGACCGTGGCCTCGACCGAGCCCGGCGCCACGTAGTTGCGTGCGGTGAGCAGCAGCTGCGAGAGCGTCGTGCGGATGGTGGTCGACTCGGTCTCGGTCGCGATGTTGCCGAGCACCAGGCGGACGTAGTCGCTGGCGGGGGACTCGGCGTCGCGCGTGGCGTCCCACACGGAACCCCAGACGATCGAGCGGGCGAGCGGGTTCGCGATGGACGCGAGGTGCTCGATCGCGGTGCGCCGGGAGTGCTCGTCGAGACGGATCTTGGCGTAGGCCAGGTCGTCGTCGTTCAGGAGCACGAGGTCGCCGCGGTGCACGCCGACGAGCTCGGGCACGTCGGTGCGGGCGCCGTCGACGTCGATCTCGACGCGCTGGACCCGCTCGAGCTTGCCGCCGGCGGATGCAGTGTCCGCGCCGAACGGTGCGGACTCGTCGTTCCGGAACGCGTAGACGCCGATGGCCAGACGGTGCGGACGCAGCGTCGGGTAGTCGGCGGGGGCTTCCTGCAGGACCGTGAACGACGTGACGACGCCGGACTCGTCGGTCTCGATCTCGGGGCGCAGGGTGTTGACGCCCGCGGTCTCGAGCCAGAGCTTCGACCACTCGGTGAGTTCACGGCCGCTCGTCGCCTCGAGCTCGACGAGCAGGTCGCGCAGCTCGGTGTTCGAGTGGTGGTGCTTCTTGAAGTAGGCGGAGACACCGGCGAAGAACGCGTCGATGCCGACCCACGCGACGAGCTGCTTGAGGACCGAGCCGCCCTTCGCGTAGGTGATGCCGTCGAAGTTGACCTGGACGTCTTCGAGGTCGTTGATCGTCGCGACGATCGGGTGCGTCGAGGGGAGCTGGTCCTGGCGGTAGGCCCAGGACTTCTCCATCGCCTGGAACGTGGTCCAGGCCTCGGTCCACTCGGTGGCCTCGGCCGTGGCGATCGTCGACGCCCACTCGGCGAATGACTCGTTGAGCCACAGGTCGTTCCACCACTTCATGGTGACCAGGTCGCCGAACCACATGTGGGCGAGCTCGTGCAGGATCGTGACGACCCGGCGCTCCTTGATGGCGTCGGTGACCTTCGACCGGAACACGTAGGTCTCGGTGAAGGTGACGGCCCCGGCGTTCTCCATCGCGCCGGCGTTGAACTCCGGCACGAACAGCTGGTCGTACTTGTCGAAGGGGTAGGCGACGTCGAACTTCTCCTCGAAGTACGCGAAGCCCTTCTTCGTGGTCTCGAACACGTACTCGGGGTCGAGGTACGAGGCGAGCGACTTGCGCGCGAACACGCCGAGCGGGATCGTCCGGCCGTCGCGGCTGGTCAGCTCGTCGCGCACGACCTCGTACGGGCCGGCGACGAGCGCGGTGATGTAACTCGAGATGCGCGCGGTGGGCGGGAACGCCCAGGTCGCAACGTCGCCGTCGACGTGCGGCTCCGGCGTGGGGGAGTTCGAGACGACCTGCCACCGCGACGGCGCCGTCACGGTGAAGGAGAACTCGGCCTTCAGGTCGGGCTGCTCGAACACCGCGAACATGCGGCGCGAGTCGGGGACCTCGAACTGGGAGTACAGGTACACCTCGTCGTCCACCGGGTCGACGAAGCGGTGCAGGCCTTCACCGGTGTTCGTGTACAGCGCGTCGCTGACGACCACGAGCTCGTTCTGCTCCTGCAGGTCGTCGAGCTGGATGCGCACGCCGTCGTTCACCGCGGCGACGTCGAGCGCCGTGCCGTTCAGCGTGATCGAGTGCACGGTCTTCGTGATGGCGTCGATGAAGGTCGATGCGCCGGCGGTGGCGGTGAAGCGCACCCGCGTGGTGCTGCCGAAGCTGTCGGCGCCGCGGGTCAGGTCGAGCTCGACGTCGTACGTCTGCACGGCGACGACGGCCGCGCGCTCCTGGGCTTCGATTCGGGTGAGGTTCTCTCCGGGCACGCAACGCTCCATCTTCGCTGGGGACGCGGACGATCGGTGTCCGCGTACGGGGCCCCGGACGGCGTCGTGCGCCGGCGGGACGATGAGTTCCAGCCTAGCGACGCCGCGTACGCTCGGATCGTGACCGAGACGACTGTGGACAACCCGACCGACCCCACCACCGAGCGCACCGCCGTGGAGTTCTGGTTCGACCCGAACTGCCCCTGGGCCTGGATGACGAGCCGCTGGGTGGGTGAGGTCGCCGAGCACCGCGACCTCGACGTGACGTGGAAGGTGATGAGCCTGTTCGTCCTCAACGAGGACCAGGACGTGCCGGACAGCTACAAGGAGCGCCTGCACGCCGGCCAGGTCTACCCGCGCATCGTCGCGGCGGCGAAGCTCCGGCTCGGCCAGGACGTCGTGAAGCCGCTGTACGACGCCCTCGGCGAGCACATCCACCACCGCCAGGAGTCCGACCCCGAGCAGGTCGTCCCCGCCGTGCTCGCGGAGCTCGGCCTGGACGCCGACCTGCTCGAGTACGCCTGGACCGACGAGGTCGACGCCGCCGTGCGCGCCAGCCACCAGGACGGCATCGACCGTGTCGGGCAGGACGTCGGCACGCCGGTCATCGCCGTCGAGGGCACCGCGTTCTTCGGACCGGTCATCTCCCCGGCCCCCAAGGGCCAGGAGGCGCTCGACCTGTGGGACGGCGTCGTCGCCGTCGCGAAGGTCCCCGCGTTCTTCGAGCTCAAGCGCTCGCGCACCGTCGGCCCGATCTTCGACACCACCGACTGATCCGGCGCCGACCGGCGGGGGACGGGTGGCCGGGAGGCCCGTGGTGCGCCCGCCCCGCCCGTCGCGTCAGACGAGCGGTAGCCGCATGAGCGTCAGGTCGAGCCAGCGGTCGAACTTGCGTCCGACCTCGGGCACGACCGCGACCGTGGCGAAGCCCAGGCGTTCGTGCAGGGCGATCGACCCCGTGTTCGTGCTGCAGATACCGGCCATCATGACGTGCCGCCCCTCGGCGGTGGCCCGCGCGACCAACTCGGCCATCAGGGTCGTCGCGATGCCCCGGCCGCGGAACGCCTCGACCACGTAGACGCTGTGCTCGACGGTGTGCCGGTACCCGTCCGGCTGCCGCCACTGCGAGTACGTGGCGTACCCGGCCACGACGCCGTCGACCTCGGCCACGACCACCGGGTACCCGCCGCCCTGCCGCTCGGCGAGCCACCCGTCGAAGTACGCACGCGGGTGCGGGATGTCCTGCCAGATGGCGGTGGAGTGCAGCACGGCATCGACGTGCAGGGCGTGCACGACGTCGAGGTCGGCCGGGGTGCAGTCGCGGATCACGACCCCGTTCGTCGCATATGCTGTCGTCATGTCTCACATCGTAGACGACGCGCATGCCGATCCCGCAACCGGCGCCGACGACACCTCGGTCGCCGAGCAGCGGGCGCTCGGCGAACGGCTCCAGCGCCTCCGCACCGAGCGCAGGTGGAGCCTCACCGAGCTCGCCGAGGAGTCGGGCGTCTCCCGGGCGATGATCAACCGCGTCGAGCGCGGGGTCTCCAGCCCCACCGCGACGATCCTCGGCCGGCTGTCCGGCGCCTTCGGCCTGACGATCTCGCAGCTCCTCGACGATGCCCTGGAGCACGAGGTGCCCAGGGTGACCGACCCCGACGAGGCGCGTGGGGTGCAACGCGGCGCGACCGCCGATTCCTGGACCGATCCCGACACCGGGTACCGCCGCCGTCCGGTCTCGAGCGCAGCGTTCCCCGCCGACGTCACCGAGGTGCGCCTCCCGGCCGGCCGCGAAGTGGCCTACCCGGCGTCCGCCTACGCGTTCCTGCGGCACTGCATCTGGGTCGTCGACGGCGTGCTCGAGGTCGTCGTCGGCGGTGAGCCGACGCGGCTGGCGGCGGGGGACCGGATCGAGCTCGGCGACCCCGCCGACGTCGTGTACCGCAACCCGGGCGAGGACCCCACCCGGTACCTCGTCGTGGTGGTCCGCGCACCGTAGTCCGTGGTGGTCCAGGCCCCGGAGCCGCAGGAATAGGATTGGTTCCATGCGCATCCACCTCGGAACGGACCACGCCGGCCTCGAGTTCAACAAGACCCTCGCAACCCACCTGACCGAAGCCGGGCACGAGGTGGTGGACCACGGTCCGACCGAGTACGACGCGCTCGACGACTACCCCTCGTTCTGCATCAACGCCGCGCACGCCGTGGTGCAGGACCAGCGCGACGGTGTCCAGGCCCTCGGTGTCGTCTTCGGCGGTTCCGGCAACGGCGAGCAGATCGCCGCGAACAAGGTCGAGGGCATCCGGGCCGCGCTCGTCTGGAACGAGTCGACCGCGCTGCTCGCCCGTCAGCACAACGACGCCAACGTCATCTCCATCGGCGCGCGCCAGCACACCGAGGACGAGGCGATCCGGTTCGTCGACCTGTTCATCGCCGAGCCGTTCTCGGGCGAGGAGCGCCACGCCCGCCGCATCGCCCAGCTCGCCGAGTACGAGACCACCGGGCTGATCGCCGGTCGCCAGATCGACGCGTAGGGCTCGGACCCACGGTCCAGCAACACCGAGCAGCACCGAGTAGACAAGACCAATGCCCGAGGGTCACTCCGTCCACCGCATCGCCAACCAGTTCACCCGGCACTTCGTCGGCAAGCGCTGCGAGGTGTCGAGTCCCCAGGGCCGCTTCGCCGCCGGGGCCGCGCAGCTCGACGGCAAGCGCCTGATCGCCGCCCGGGCGGTCGCGAAGCAGATGTTCCTGGAGTTCGAGGACGACCTGTTCCTCCGCGTCCACCTCGGCCTGTACGGCGCGTGGGACTTCGCGGGCGTGATCTCCACCGCCGAGGCGCTGTCCGACGACGACGACCGCGAAGAGTCGCTCAGCTCGATCGGCGCACCGCGGCTCGCCCGCTACCGGATGGCCGAGCAGGAGAAGGCGGAGGACCCGATCGAGTCCTTCCCGCCGGACCCGGTGGGCCAGGTCCGGGTGCGGATCCTCACCGAGGACACCGTCGCCGACCTGCGCGGCCCGACCGCGTGCGTCGTGGAGACCCCGGCCGAGGTGCAGCGCGCGCTCGACAAGCTCGGACCCGACCCGATGAACGACGACGGGCCCGAGGCCGAGAAGACCTTCGTCGACAACGTCCGCCGTCGGAACGTCGCCATCGGGCAGCTGCTCATGGACCAGTCCGTGGTGGCCGGCATCGGCAACATCTACCGCGCCGAACTGCTGTTCCGGCAGCGCATCGACCCGTACAAGCCGGGCAAGAAGATCACCGTGAAGCAGGCCAAGGCGCTCTGGGCGGACTGGTCGAAGCTGCTGCACGACGGCGTCCGCGACGGTCTGATGATGACGATGGACGACCTGTCCGAGGCCGACCACAAGAAGGCCCTGCGCTCCCGCAAGGACCGCCACTGGGTCTACCACCGCCAGGGCGAGCCCTGCCGGGTGTGCGGCACCGAGATCCGGATGGCGGACATGGCCGGCCGGAAGCTCTACTGGTGCCCGAAGGACCAGAAGTAGCCCACGGAACACGGACGCACCCGCCCGTCCTCCTGCTCACAGCTCCCGGTACGTGAACCGCCCGGCGACGGCCGTCCCGAGCACCCGCATGCCGCGCAGAGCGGTGGACGACGCCGCCAGCGGGTCGGACTCGACGAGCACCAGGTCCGCCACGTCGCCGACGGACACCCCGACCCGCCCGTCGGTCGACCCCTGCCACGCGACGAGCGACGAGAGCCGTTCGGCCGGGTGCCACGGATCGCGGCCGTCGCGGTCCCGCCCGACGGCCGCCGCCATCGAGACCCACGGGTCGAGCGGCGCCACCGGGGCGTCCGACCCGAGCAGCAGGCGCGCTCCGGCCCGTGCGAGCGAGGCGAAGGCGAACGCCCGGTCGGTGTACCCGGCCCAGTGCCGGTCGGCGATGTCCCGGTCGTCCATGGCGTGTTCGGGCTGCACCGACGCGGCGACCCCGAGCCGGGCGAACCGGTCGACGTCGGTGTCGACGAGCAACTGCGCGTGCTCGATCGTGCCGCGGGTCCCGACGGTCTCGAAGACGTCGAGGGCCAGGGCGTTCGCCCGGTCGCCGATCGCGTGGATCGCGGGGACGAGTCCGGCGTCGACGGCACGCCGGGTGATCGCGACGAGGTCCTCGAACGGCCAGGCGAGCACGCCGGAGCCGTCGGTCATCGCGGCGGTCCGCGTGCCGAGCGACCCGTCCGTGACCACCTTGAACGGTCCCATCGTGAGCAGCCCACGGGTGCCCTCGACCACGTCGCCGGTGCGCAGCCCCCGGGCGATGGCCTCGTCGAGCTCGGCCGGGTACACCCCGGACGCGACCCGGATCGCGTCGGTGCCGGCGTGGATCCGGCGGCGCCAGCGGTCGAGCCCGAAGCGCATCTCGAGGTCGACCACGCCCGTCACCCCGCGGGCCGCCGCTGCTTCGGCAGCGTCCGCCACGGACGCGTCGAGCGCATCGTCCGGCACCTGCGACAACGCACCGGTCACGTCGAACGCGTCCTGCTCGCGCAGGACCCCGTCCTCGCCCGCCTCGAGCGGGCGGCCGACAGCGGCGGAGAAGTGCGCGAGCGCGAGGGCGTTGCACCACACCGCGTGCAGGTCCGCGCTGATGACGACGGTCGGGAGGCTCGGTGCGGCACGGTCGAGCAGCTCGCGTCGCGCAGGGCGCGGCCACGTCCCGTCGCGGTAGCCGTGTCCGACCAGGACGCGGTCCGTCACGCCCGCCCGCGCGACGGCGGCGAGCAGGTCGGCGGTCGCCTCGGCGGAGTCGCAGCCGGTGACGTCGACACGGCGGCGGACGAGCGCCCACTGGTCGAAGTGCGTGTGGTGGTCGCGCAGGCCCGGACCGAGCCAGGCGCCGCCGGCCTCGACCACGTCGGTGTCGACGCTCGAGGGGTCGAGCGTGCCGGTCGGGGCGATCTCGGTGACGCGACCGTCGACGATGCGGACGTCGGCAGGGGCCCCGGAGGTGCCCACACGCCGGACGGCGCGCAGCAGGATCTCGCTCATCGAGCCTCCCGGTCGTCAGCGCGCGCAGCGTGCGCTCGTGCCATCTCGTCGGCGAGCGCCGGCGACGCGTAGGGGCCGTCGCCCCGCAGGCCGGCGACGATGCGGTCGATCACCTCGGGGGCCTTGTTCTGCGACAGCTTGGCGCGGGCGTCGAACCGGGTGACGCGGATCCGGATGCCGACGGTGCCCTTCGCGATCCGGCGGGCGGTCTCCTCGTCGACCTGCAACGACACGGGCGAGGGCATGACGTGCTCGAAGTGGTCGACGAGTTCGCCGAGCACCCGGAAGTTCTCGTCGTCGGACAGGATCTCGGGGGTGCCCCAGACGTGGGCGGTGACGTGGTTCCAGGTGGGCACGAACTGTTCCGGCGGGTACCAGGCGGGGGAGACGTAGCCGTGCGGGCCCTGGAACACGACGAGGACCTCGTGCTGTCCGAGTTCGTGCGCGACCTCGTCGGGTCGGCCGACGTGGGACACCAGGACGAGGGCGTCCGGGTCGTCGTCGGGGCCGGGGGTCTCGAGCAGCACCGGGTAGTGCGAGGCGACCAGTCCGTCCGCGGTGTGCGACACGATCGTCGCCCACGGGTTCCCGGTGATGAGGCGTCGGACCTCGTCGACGTCGGTCAGCAGGAAGTGCGGTGTGTGGCGCATCCTCCGAGCGTGGCACAACGAGCCGGGTCCTGCGACGGGCGTGGTTTCGCTGGTGTTTCTGCGCGGTAAAACTCTCAGAGCGCATTGAAAGAAGTCTTGTGGTCGGGATTCGAACCGTCCTAGCTTTCCCACCACGACGACCGGGCAGGGATCCGGCCGCACCCGATCGAGGAGAGATCATGCGACGCAGGACGATCGCCGCGCTGGCCGCGGCGGCAACCTTGGCCCTGGTGGCGACCGGCTGCTCGGCGGGCGGCACGGCCGACGACGACGCTCCCTCGAGCCTGGTGTACGCGACCGGCGAGCCCGACCACCTGACCCCGGGCCGGCAGACCGTGGCCTTCGACCAGGTGATGAGCGTCTTCGCACCGCTGACCCAGACCGACGCCGACGGCGACCTGCACGACGTCGCGGCGAAGAGCGTCGAGAGCGACGACGCCACCACGTGGACGATCACGCTGCGGGACGGCTGGACGTTCCAGAATGGCGAGCCCGTCACGCCGGAGAGCTACGTGAAGGCCTGGAACCACGTCGCCTACGGCCCGAACGCGTGGGAGAACAGCGGCCAGCTCGCCGGGATCGTCGGGTACTCCGACCTCAACCCGGCGAAGGGCACCCCGAAGACCAAGGAGATGTCGGGGCTCAAGGTCACCGGCAAGGACACCTTCACGGTCACGCTCACCCACGCGGACAGCCAGTTCCCGCTGCAGCTCAGCCAGGCCCAGACCGCGTTCTACCCGATGCCCGAGGCCGCCTACGACGACCTGAAGGCGTACGACGAGAAGCCGATCGGCAACGGCCCGTACGAGATGACGAAGGCATGGAAGGCGGACCAGGAGTTCACCGTCACGGCCTGGAAGGACTACGAGGGCACGAAGCCCGCCACCGACGAGGTGACCTTCCGCAGCTACTCCGACATGAACACCGCGTACACCGACGTCCTTGCCGGCAACGCCGACGTGCTGTTCCTGCCGACCGACAAGATGACGAGCGCGAAGGCCGACTTCGGCGACCGCCTGCACTCCTTCGACGCCCCCGGCATCGACTACCTCGGCTTCCCGCTGTGGGACGACCGGTACTCCGACCCCGACGTGCGCCGCGCGATCTCGATGTCGATCGACCGTGACCAGGTGAACGACGCCATCTACGGCGGCCTGTACGAACCGGCCACCGCACTGACCCCGCCGTCGATGTCCGGCACCGAGGAGGGCATCTGCGGCGACGCCTGCGAGTTCGACCCGGCGGCGGCGAAGAAGCTCCTCGCCGGTGCCGGCGGGTTCGACGGCACCATGACGCTCGTCTACCCGGGCGGTTCCGGCCTCGACTCCCTGTACGAGGCCTACGCCAACCAGATCCGGCAGAACCTGGGCGTCGACGCCGAGGCGAAGGCCACCACCGACTGGGCGTCGTACTACTCGGAGCTCACGGACAAGAAGGTCGCCGGCCCGCACTTCGGGCACTGGGGCGCGCTCTACATCAGCCAGCAGAACACGCTCCGCGCCTTGTTCACCACGGCCGGCGGGTGCTCCCCGTGCACCGGGTACTACCAGTCCGACGACGTCGACTCGCTGCTCGCGAAGGCCGACTCCGCCGGGTCCCAGGACGAGGCGAACGGGTACTACACGAAGACGCAGCAGGCCGTCCTCGAGGACTTCCCGATCGTCCCGACCTTCTTCGACAAGTACTCGTACGTCACGAGCGACAAGATCGCGAAGCTGCCGGCGGTGGCGGGCAGCCCCGTGATCGCGCAGATCGCCGTGAAGTAGGGCGGAGCATGGAGCAGCACACCGTCCTCGACCTGGTCCGCGACGTCCCCGACCACGACGGCTTCCCGCTCGTCGACGACCTGCAGGCCCGGTTTGCCGCGCTCGCCGCGGCGCACCCCGACCGGGTCACGGTCACCCGGATCGGCACGAGCCGCCTCGGCGAACCCCTGCACAGCTACCGCATCGGCACCGGGTCGCACGCGGCCGTCGTGGTCGGCGGGGTGCACCCGAACGAGCCGATCGGTTCGTGGACGGCGCTGCACCTCGCCGAGACGGCCCTCGGTGACGAGCGGGTGCAGGCGCTCGACGTCACCTGGCACATCGTCCCGACGATCGACCCGGACGGCATGCGGCTCAACGAGGCGTGGTTCCACGACCCGCACGACCGGGTGTTCTACTCGCGCCACTTCTACCGGCCGGCCCCGGACAGCCAGGTCGAGTGGACGTTCCCGAACAGCTACAGGTCGGTGTACTTCGACCAGGTGCTGCCCGAGACGCTCGCGTTCATGCGGCTCATCGACGACACCGAGCCGGAGCTGCTCGTGAGCCTGCACAACGGCGAGATGGGCGGCGTCTACTACTACCTGTCCGAGGACCTGCCCGACGTCGTCGACACCCTGCACGCGGTGCCGGCCGCCCTCGGGCTGCCGCTCGACACCGGGGAGCCGGAGTCCCCGTACCTGCGGGAGCTCGCACCGGCGGTGTTCGCGATGGATGGCATCGAGACGGCGTACGCCTACCTCGAGGAGCTCGGTGTCGACCCGGGTGAGCACATCCACGGCGGGTCGAGCGCGGCGTGGGCGATGCGGCACGGGGCCCTCTGCATGGTGGCCGAGCTGCCGTACTGGAGCCACCCCGACGCCGACGACCAGACCGCGACCGACGAGTCGTACGCCGACCTGCTGCGCCGGTGCGCGGACGAGCTCGGCGCCTCGGGTGCGGAACTGCAGGCGTTCCTCGACGAGGCGTCGCCGATGCTCTCGATCCCGTCGCCGTTCGTCGAGGCCTCCCGGGCGTTCGTGCCGATGCTCGCCGGGATGGCGGACACCGACCGCCGCCGCGCCGAACGGGAACCGGCCGACCGGACGGCCACCGTCGCGGAGCGCTTCGGCTGCGAGGACCTGGTCCGCTGCTTCCGCCTGCGCTACGGCGGCATGCTCCTGCGCGCCGTCGAGGCGGAGACGACCGCCGGCACGGCGTCCGCGCCGCTCCGGCGGCTCCGCGACCGCCTGGCCGAGCGGTACGCGCACTGGCAGGCGGACGCGTCGACGGGTGCCGAGCCGATCCCGGTGGGGAAGCTCGTGGGCGTGCAGTACGGGGCGATCCTCGCCTGCGCGAGCCACGTGGCGGACCCGACCCGTGCCTCCCGTCCGGTGTCGGCGGCCGTGTCGGGAGGCGCGTGATGCGTCCGACGCTCGCCGTCGGTCGCCGGCTCGGCGGCCTGGTCATCGTGTTCCTCGGGGTGACCTTCCTCATCTACGCGATGACGTTCGCGCTGCCCGGCGACCCGATCAAGGCCCTCGGCGGCGAGCGCCCCCTGACCGACTCGGTCGTGCGGGCGCTGCGGGCGGAGTACCACCTGGACCAGCCGCTGTGGCTGCAGTACGTGCAGTACCTGGGCGGCCTGTTCCGGGGTGACTTCGGCACCGACTTCAACGGGCAGTCCGTCGGCGAGCAGATGGCCTCGCGCTGGCCGGTGACGATCACGCTGGCGCTCAGCGCGTGGGCGCTCGAGATCGTCCTGGGCATCGGACTCGGCGTGGTCTCGGCGCTCAAGCGCGGCACGGTGCTCGACAAGACGGTGCTCGTCGGCACCATCGTCGTCGGGGCGGTCCCCGTGTTCGTGCTCGGCGTGGCCCTGCAGCTGGTGTTCTCGGTGCGGCTGGACTGGTTCCCGGTCGCGGGCGTCACCGCCGGGTGGCCGACCGCGTACGTCCTGCCGGCGTTCGTGATCGCCCTGTTCGGCCTGGCCGCGGTGTCCCGGCTCACCCGGACGTCGATGATCGAGACGCTCGACGCCGACTACGTGCGGACGGCCCGCGCGAAGGGGCTCGCGCCGGGCCGGATCGTCGGTGTGCACGTGCTGCGGAACTCGCTCATCCCCACCGCCACCTACCTGGCGACCGACCTCGGGTACCTGATGGGCGGCACCGTCATCATCGAGGGCATCTTCAACCTGCCGGGCGTCGGGAACCTGCTGTTCCAGGGCATCCGCTCGCACGAGGGTGCCGTCGTCGTCGGCATCTCGACCGCCCTCATCCTGGTGTTCCTCGTCACGAGCGTGCTCGTCGACCTGCTGCACGCCGCCCTCGACCCGCGCGTCCGGACAGGAGTCTCCCGATGACCACCGAAGCCCTCGGCGCCACCGTCGAACCCGTCGTCGGGGTCCGGCGTCGGCCACTGCTCGCCGCCGCACGGACGCCGGGGTTCTGGGTGCCCGCGTCGGTGCTCGTGGTGGTCCTGCTCATCGCGGCGTTCCCGCAGCTCTTCGCCGGCCTGTTCGGCCACGGCGACCCCCGGGTGTGCGACCTCGGACGGAGCGGGGCGTCAGCGACCGCCGGGCACCCGTTCGGCTTCGACCTGCAGGGCTGCGACGTGTACGCGAACGTCATCTGGGGCACCCGGTCGTCGATCGCCGTCGCGGTGCTCACGACCCTGCTCGCCGGCATGGTCGCGGTCGTCGTCGGGACCGTCGCGGGCATGGTCGGCGGGTGGGTCGACGCCGTCCTCGCCCGGCTCACCGACGTGTTCCTCGGGTTCCCGTTCCTGCTCGGCGCCGTCGTCGTGCTGAACAGCGTGGGGGAGCGGTCGGTGCTCACCGTGTCGCTCGTGCTCGCCCTGTTCGGGTGGCCGACGATGGCGCGGCTCGTGCGGTCGAGCGTCCGCAGCGTCCGGGGCGCCGAGTTCGTGCTCGCCGCCCGGACGATGGGGCTGTCGACGTGGCGGATCACCACCCGGTACGTGCTGCCGTCGTCGATCTCGCCGCTGCTCGTGCTCGCCACCATCACCGTCGGCGGGGTCATCGTGTCCGAGTCGTCGCTGACCTACCTCGGCATCGGGCTGGAGCGTCCGGCGATCTCGTGGGGGCTGCAGCTGTCCGCGGCGACGTCGCAGTTCCTCCGTGCCCCACACATGCTCATCGCGCCGGCGGCGTTCCTCGCCGTGACCGTGCTCGCCGTCATCGCGCTCGGCGACACGCTGCGCGCCGCGCTCGACCCGCGTCGGCGCTGACGTGCGTCGCGGCGGACGCCGCAGCGATCGACGCGCCAGACTCGAACCACCGCCCCTCGAAAGGACCACCGTGACCGACACCCTCTCCGCCTACCGGAAGACCCTGCCCTACATCCGTGAGTGGGTGTCGTACAAGGTGTGGCAGCTGCGGGTGCCCGGCGTGCAGGTCGCCGTCGGCTTCGGCGGCGAGGTCCTGTTCGACGAGGCCTGGGGCTACGCCGACGTCGAGGCCGGGCGCCGCCTGACCACCACCGACCTGTTCCGCATCGCCTCGCACTCGAAGACCTTCACCGCGACGGCCCTGCTGCAGCTCGCCGAGCGCGGGTCGCTCCGCCTCGACGACACCGTCGGCACGTACGTCCCGGCACTGGTCGACGGTGGCTCCCCGCTCGCCGACGCCACCCTGCGCGAGCTGATGGAGATGGGGGCCGGCGTCATCCGCGACGGACACGACGGCGACTACTGGTCCCTGCTCCGCCCGTTCCCCGACGAGCAGGAACTCCTGGCGCTCGTGCTCGACCGGGGCCAGAAGGTACCGACCGGCTCGTCGTTCAACTACTCGAACCTCGGCTACTCCCTGCTCGGCCTCGTCATCGCCGCGGTGTCCGGGCAGTCGTACAACGACTTCGTGCGGGAGTCGATCACCGAACCCCTGGGCCTGCGGAACACCGGCCCCGACTGGGACCCTGCACGCGCCGACGACTTCGTGGTCGGGTACACCGGGTTCCACACCGCGCGGCACCGGCAGCGCATCGACCACGTCGACACCCGCGCGATGGCCGCCGCCACCGGGTTCCACGGCACCGCGTCCGACCTGGTCCGCTACTTCTCGCAGCACGTGATCGGGCAGGGCACCCTGCTCGACGACCACTCCAAGCGCCTCGCACAGCGGAAGGCCTGGAGCGCCACCGACGACCCCGCGGCCCGCGGCTACGGCGCCGGGTTCATCGTCGACCGGATCGGCGGACGCGAGGTCCGCGGCCACTCCGGCGGGTTCCCCGGCCACATCACCCAGTCGATGTTCGACCCGGCGTCCGGGCTCGT
Source organism: Curtobacterium poinsettiae (assembly GCF_047226435.1). Taxonomy (NCBI): domain Bacteria; kingdom Bacillati; phylum Actinomycetota; class Actinomycetes; order Micrococcales; family Microbacteriaceae; genus Curtobacterium; species Curtobacterium poinsettiae. The sequence goes on from NZ_CP178434.1 coordinate 1,049,431, forward strand.
CGTGTCCGTGCTGACCAGCGCCGCCGCCGGACCCGCGACGGTCATCGCCACCGCGGTCATCGCCATGCTCGACGCCGCGGCCGACACCGACGCCCCGGGGACCCCGGTGCCCGACGACGTCGACACCACCGCCTTCACCGGACGCTTCGCGAACCCGTGGGGCGTCACCGACGTCGCCCGGATCGGTGACCGGCTCGTCGAGGTCGACCCGTCCGGCCCGGAGCCGATGGACACCCCCACCCGGCTCGAGGTCGTCGACGCCGACACCCTGCGGATGACCCACGGCAACCGCTTCGGCTCCGTCGACGAGGACATCACCTACACCCGCGACGACGACGGCACCGTGCGGGCGATCCGTGGCGGTGGCGGCATGTCCCAGGAGCCGTGGTCGATCCCGGACGAACGACCCGAGGTGGCCGCCGGACTGGCCTCGTGACCGACGACCGGGGCACCGACGGCACCGACGGTGTCGGCACCGACGCCGACGACGACCGGCTGCTCGGACCGGAGCGCCAGGCGTTCGTCGAGGAGTTCGCCCTGATGCTCAACGACGGTGCGGGCATGCCCCTCACCGACGCCCGGGTGCTCGGCTACCTGATGATGACCCGCGCACCGCACTCGTCGTCGTCCGACCTGCAGGCAGCGCTCGGCGCCAGCTCGGGGTCGGTGTCGATGGCCACCCGACGGCTCGTCGACACCGGCTTCGTGAAGCGCCACATCGTCCCCGGCGAGCGCAGCCACTACTTCCGTGCCGAGGCCGACGTCTGGGGCTCCTGGCTCGCCAGCGAACGGAAGTACCTCGACCGGCAGCGCGACATCATCGGCCGCGGGCTCGCCGTCGTCGAGGGAGCCGGCCGCACCGGCACGGGCGACGTGGACGCCGAGGTCCGCGAACGTCTGCTCAACGGCCGCGACTACATGCAGTGGCTGCAGGGCTACCACCGCAAGATGCTCGAGGAGTGGGAGGCCTTCAAGGCCGCCCGCGACGACACCGACCCCCCGGAGACCCCATGAGCGGCACCACTGACGTCCTGACCGTCGAGCACCTCACCGTCACCTTCGACGTCGACGGCGAGGTCGTCCGTGCCGTCGACGACGCCTCGTTCACCGTCGCCCGGGGCGAGGTCGTCGCCGTCGTGGGGGAGTCCGGCTCCGGCAAGAGCATGACGGCGATGACCGCGATGGGCATCGCCCCCGACGGCGCCCGTGCCTCGGGGAGCATCCGGCTCGGCGACCTCGAGGTCATCGGCGCCGACGAGCGCACCCTCCGGTCGGTCCGGGGCCGCAGCGTGTCGATGGTCTTCCAGGACCCGTCCGCGGCCCTGAACCCGGTGTTCACCATCGGGTTCCAGCTCGCCGAGGCGGTCCGACGCACCGACGGCCCGCACGACCGCGCCGCCGTCCGGGAACGCTCGCTCGAGCTGCTCCGCGCCGTGGAGGTCCCCGAACCCGAACGCCGCCTGGGCCAGTACCCGCACGAACTCTCCGGCGGGCAGGCCCAGCGCGTGATGATCGCGATGGCGCTCGCCGCGGGCCCGGACCTGCTCATCGCGGACGAGCCGACGACCGCCCTCGACGTCACCGTGCAGGCCGAGGTGCTCGACGTCCTCCGCGCGCTGCGTGAACGCACGGGCACCGCGATCCTGCTCATCACCCACGACATGGGGGTCGTCGCGGACCTCGCCGACCGCGTGGTCGTGATGCGCCGCGGCCGCGTCGTCGAGACCGGCACCGCCGAGGCGGTCTTCGCCGCACCGTCCGCCGAGTACACGCGGGAACTCCTCGCTGCGGTCCCGCGCATGGGCACCGGGTCCGGTCTGGAGGCCCGGCTCGGCTCCGCCACGGAGCCCCCGGCCGCCGTCCTGGACGTCCGGCACCTCGTGGTCGAGTACGGCGGCGCCCTGCGGGGCCGGTTCCGTGCCGTCGACGACGTGTCGTTCACCGTCGGCCGTGGCGAGATCGTCGGCCTGGTGGGGGAGTCCGGCAGCGGCAAGACCACCATCGGCCGGGCCGCGGTCGGCCTCGCGCCGATCACCTCGGGCTCGGTGGTCGTCGAGGGCACCGACGTCGCCGGCGCACGACGAGCCGCCCGACGGCAGATGCGCCAGCACGTCGGCGTGGTGTTCCAGAACCCGCTCCGGTCGCTCAACCCCCGGTACACCGTCGGGCAGACCGTCGCCGAGCCGCTCCGCCAGATCCTCCGGCTGCCGGCGGTGCAGGTCGAGGAACGGGTCGAGCGGCTCCTCGCCGACGTCGGTCTCGACGGCGTGTACGCCGAGCGCTACCCGCACGAACTCTCCGGCGGCCAACGGCAACGCGTCGCGATCGCCCGCGCGGTGGCGCTCGACCCCGCGCTCCTGATCGCCGACGAGCCGACGAGCGCACTCGACGTGTCGGTGCAGGCCCGCGTGCTCGACGTGTTCCGCGAGCTGCAGGAGCGCCTCGGGTTCGCGTGCCTGTTCGTCACCCACGACCTGGCCGTGGTCGACACGCTGTGCGACCGGGTCGTCGTGCTGCACGGGGGCCGGGTCGCCGAACAGGGAACGCGCGACGCCATCCTGCGCTCGCCGCAGGACCCGTACACACGACGGCTCATCCAGGCTGCCCCGGTGCCGGACCCCGGGGAGCAGGCACGACGGCGTTCCGAGCGTCTGGCTGCCCGCGTGGGCTGAGGCGAGCGGGAGTCCGGGTCAGCGCACCTCGGCCGAGGCCCACAGCACGCCGACGCCGCGGCCCACCGGGCGCAGCAGCGGCACGGCGACGAGCACCGCGGCGGCCAGGTACGCGACGGTCTGCAGCAGGCCCGGGACCGCGAAGGCCACGCCGAGGGACTCCTGCGGGAGTGCCGTGAGGAGCACGGTGTTCGACAGCAGCGCGGTGACGAACCACGCCGCGGCCGCCACCGTGACGATCCAGCCGAAGGCCCGCTGCGCACCCGGTTCGCTCCGGACCGTGACGACGCCGAAGGCCACGAGCGCCGCCTGCGCGACGACGAGGAACACGTCGATCAACAGTCCGGGAACCAGCGACACGAGCGCGAACGCGAGCACGGACACCGCGAACGTGAGCGCCCGGCGGTCCCGAGCACGCACCGCGGCGACGAGCACGACGACGCCGGCGATGCCCCCGACGACCGTGGCGCCGAGGAGCAGCCCGCGGGGCAGGTCCCAGGGCGCCAACCAGACCGTCCCGACCAGTCCGGCCGCTCCGAACACCAGCGCCGCCACCACCGCGGCCGCCGACACCACCCGTACCCCCGTGCTGCTCTGCATGCCCGCACCCTATGCCCCGGGGCGGCGCCAGCGGAACACGTTCCCCGCGGTTCGGCGCCCCTGGCGACACGCCCGTCGGGCACCGGGTCGTCGTCCAGACGGCGCGGTCGACTTGACGGCTGTTCGAACACACGTTCGAATACCGTCGTGGGACGGCGTCGCGAGAACCGGTGGCAGCCCCCGGAACACCCGGAGGTCGAGCGTCCGCGCGCCTACTCCCTGTCCGAGGACGCCCGCGGCGACGACGTCTGCCACGCCGTCACCCCGAAGCCGGTCTGGGCGTGGATCCAGTTCCCGACCTTCCACGTTCGGGTGAAGGCCTTCGCGAAGAGCTGGACCCGCGACGCCGTGCTCGTGGAGTGGGCGCAGTTCGGGCAGCAGGCCGAGGCGTGGGTGTGGCGTTCCGCGGTGAAGCACCGCACGCTCCGTGCCGACCGGGACAGCGCGAACCGGAGTCCGCAGAACGCACTGCGTTGACTTCCGCCCACACCCCGAGGATGGTTTAGCGAACACGGGTTCAGCAAGTAACTCACTGATCGAGGCATTCGGTCCGGACCCGTGCTCACGAAGGAGGCACCATGAAGAACGCAGCGGTGCCGTCCTGGGTCGCCCACGTGCTCACCCCGCCCGAGGTCATCAGCGCCTACGTCGAGCGTCGGATCAACGATCCGGCCCTGCTGTCGGGTGAGCAGTCGGAACCCACGTACGCAGACTTCCTGCGCGACGAGTAGACGGTCTTCTCAGGAGGCCCGGATCACGCACCGCTGTCGGCGGACGTGATCCGGGCCTCCTCTTCGTTCACCCCACCGGTCCGCCGCGTCGGCGACGCGCCGACAGCGTCACGCCGACGCTCGCGGCGGTGACGCACGCCAGGGCGACCGTCTCGAGCACCGACAGCCCTTCGGCCAGCACCACCAGGCCGGCCAGGGCGGCGATCGCCGGGCCGAGGCTCTGCAGCACCCCGAACACCCGTGTCGGCATCCGGCGGAGCGCGAGCATCTCGAGGGCGTACGGCAGCACGCTGGACAGCACGGCGACGGCACCGAAGACGAGCAGGAGCGCCGGTTCGTGCACGACGCCGTCGACCGCGGACCGGAGCCCGAACGGCAGCGACACGAGCATCGCGACCACCATCGACACGACGAGCCCGTCGACGCCGGGGATCGCGGCGCCGACGTGCCGGTTCATCACGATGTAGCTCGCCCAGCACCCGGCGGCCAGGACCGCCCAGACGACCCCGCCCACCTCGGTCACGGCGGTCGGGCCGACGCCGAGCAGCACGACCCCGGCGAGCGCCAGCACGGCCCACAGGGCATCACGCCAGCGCCGGGTGTGCACGAGCGACAGGGCGAGCGGCCCGAGGAACTCGATCGTCACGGCGACACCGATCGGGATGCTCGCGAACGACAGGTAGATGAAGACGTTCATGCCGCCGAGCGCCAGGCCGAGGCCGACCGCACCGAGCCACTGCGCCCGCGTCCAGTGCCGGACGCGTGGACGGACCACCAGGGCGAGGACGACGGCACCGATGACGAGCCGGAGCGTGGCGGCCCCGACCGCACCGACCTCGTCGAAGTGGGTCTTCGCGATCGCGGCGCCGAGTTGGACGGACACCATCGCGGTGAGGGCCAGCAGGGGCGCGGGGACCCGGTTCATCACAGGGCTCGGCTCATCCGAGGTAGGCGAGGACGGCGAGGACACGGCGGTGGTCCTCTCCGGTGTCCTCGAGCGCGAGCTTGCCGAAGATGCTCGACACGTGCTTCTCGACGGCGCCGGTGCCGATCACCAGGGCGCGGGCGATCGCGGCGTTCGTGCGGCCCTCGGCCATCAGCCCGAGCACGTCACGCTCGCGCGGGGTGAGCGCGGCGAGCGGGTCGCGGCGGCGGCTCATCAGCTGCGTGACGACCTCGGGGTCGAGCACGGTGCCTCCGGCGGCGATGCGGCGGACGGCGTCGTCGATCTCCTCGAGCCGGGTGACACGGTCCTTGAGCAGGTAGCCGATGCCGGTCGCACCGGCGGCCAGGACGTCCTCGGCGTAGGTGGCCTCGACGTACTGGGAGAGCAGGAGCACACCCGTCCGTGGCGCGATCCGGCGGGTCTCGACGGCGGCGCGGACCCCTTCGTCGGTGAAGGTCGGCGGCATCCGCACGTCCATCACCACGACGTCCGGCGCACCCTCGGGCAGGGTCGCCAGGAAGGCCCGGGCGTCGGAGTACTGCCCGATGACGTCGATGCCGGCCTCGTCGAGCACGCGGGCCAGGCCCTCGCGCAGCAGGACGGCGTCGTCGACGACGACGGCCCGGATGCGTGCTGCATCCGGGCCGTCTGTCATGCCGACCAGCCTAGTGGGAGCGCGGGCGCCCCCGTGGGGTCACGACCGCTGGTTCGCCGCCGTCGGCACGCCGTTCAGGGCTCCGAGGGGGATCCGGGCGGTGGCCTCGGTCGGGCCGCCCTCGGGGCTCGAGACGACCAGGTCGCCGTCGAGGGCCCGCATGCGGCCGATCAGGCCCTCGATCCCGTGGCCCTGCTGCGGTCGTGCGCCACCCCGGCCGTCGTCGGTGACGCTGACCGTCAGGTACCAGAGACCCGAGGCGTCGACGACCAGGCCGAGGTACACCCCGGCGGTGGTGGCGCCGGCGTGCTTCATCGTGTTCGTCAGGAGTTCGCTCACCGTGAAGTACACGTTGCGCTGGATCTCCGTGGCGAGCTCCAGGCCCTCGGGCAGCCGGACGTCCAGGCCCACCGGGATCGGGGTGCGGGCGACCAGTGCCTCGAGCGCCGCGACGAGTCCGCGGTCGAGCAGGATCGGCGGGGCGAAGCCGCGGGACAGTGCGCGCAGTTCGTCGAGGGCGTCCTGGGCGTGCTCGGATGCCTCACCGATGAGCTGCTTGGCCTTCTCGGGGTCCTTCTCGAAGGCGCGCTCGGCGGCGGACAGGTCCATGCGGAGTCGCACCAGCCGCTGCTGTGGGCCGTCGTGCAGGTCGCGCTCGATCTGGCGGAGCGCCTGCCCCTCGGCGGTGACGGCACCGGCACGGGAGGCCTGCAGGCCGGCGACGCGCTGCTCGAGCTGCTCGGCCCGGAAGCCACCCAGCAGGCCGAAGTCGACCCAGTAGTGCGCGAGGACGGACCCGCGGGCCCAGAGCGGGAAGAGCACGACCGAAGCGGTCATCGACAGCAGGCCGAGGGCACCGACGCCGGTCACGAACCCGACGCTGTCCGTGAAGTAGCCGACCCGGACGTTGTTCGCGAAGTACAGTCCGCCCACGACGATCGGCCAGGCGAAGCCGACGAGCAGCAGTGCACCGGTCCCGACGGTCGCGACCGCGACGAGCGGGTAGACGACCGCGGCGTGCAGCAGGTAGAGCCAGTAGTGCGGGTTGGCGACGGCCGATCCGGTGCGGGTCCACCAGTTCTGCTGCCAGCGGGGCGTCCAGTCCACCGGGCGGATCGGGCGTCGGTCGGCCCAGCTGATGCGCAGCTTCTCGAACTGGCCGAGCCACCGCGCCACGAACAGCGCGATGAAGAACATGAGCAGGACGAACGGGTTGAACAGGTCGCGGAAGCCGCCGCCGAAGACCGCCGCCGGGAACGCGAAGTACAGCGTGCAGAGCAGCACGGCGGTGAGTGCCATGTAGCCGAAGTCCCGCGGCAGGCGCCTCCACGCGTCACGGTAGAACTGTCCAGCGGTCATGCCGGACCCACGACCCGAACCGGGGCCGCCGACCGGGCCGGACCCGACGCGCGGGGTGGCGCTCCACGACGCCGGCGGGGACTGCCGGTCGTCCTGGGTGTCCTGCTGGTGCTGGCGCGGGTACTGGGGCATCGGCTTGGTGGCTCCAGGGGGCACGGACTCGCCCAGTGGGACGGTCTGGGCCTGGTCGGGCGAAGGCGTGACGTCGTCCAGCGGGACGGTTCGCGCCTGGTCGAGGCGGTCGGTGTCGGTCATGCATCCAGCCTCGCGATCGCGGAGCCGTTCCCCCATCCTGCCCTCTCCCCACCCCGGGTGGGGTTATCCCCCCTCTTCCACAGGTCGCCCGCTCCACGCCCGCGCGTCCTGCCCGTGGATCACGCTCGTCGGATGGGTGATTCGCTCCGAGCACTGATCGACGCCGTCGGGCTCCAGGTCGGGCCGGGCACCGAGGTCCGCTCCGACGACGAGGCATGGACGCTCGACGTCGAACCGACGGGCACGCACGTCTGGGTGGCGACGCGGTCCCGCTCCGTCTGGATCCGGCGCGGAGACGACATCGCGATCGTCGACGTCGGCACCGCCGCCCTCGTCGAAGGGCATGCGACGATCACGATCAGCACGGGCCCGGAGCGCTCCGGCCCGCCCCGCGTCGCGGAGACGTCCGCGTTCCCGCACGAGGCACTCTTCGCGCTGACCGGTGTCCTCGTCGGAGCCGCAACGCTCGGCCCGCTCGCCGACGAGGTCCTCGCACTCCCACCCGTCGCGACGACCGGCCCGCCCGGCGCTCCCTCGCCCGACGTCGGCCTCGCGCTGCGCCACGTCGGGCACCTCGACGGCGGCAGGTGGCACGGCGCGCAGCAGCAGGCCCTCGCCCGGCTCGTCGTCACGACGGTGCTCCGCGACAACCCACCCCCGATGCTCGGCGACAACGGTCTCGCGCGGATCCTCGACCGCCTGTTCGATCCGGCCGGTCCGTCGTCTCCGCAGGCCCTCCTCGTCGGTGTCCGGATGTCGGAGCGCACCCTCGAGCGCCGGTGCGCCGCAGCGACGGGATACTCGCCCGCGCAGCTCGGCCGCTGGTACCGCAGTCTCGCCGTCCGGAGCGCACTCACGCGGGGCGACCGCCCGTCCGACGTCGCGACCCGCTTCGGCTTCAGCACGACGTCGTCCATGCGGCGGGCCCTCGACCGGGTCCGGCCCCCGACGAACCGCCGGTGACCGTTGCCCGTGGGAGAAGGAGGTTCCGCTCCGCGTCGATGACGGTTCTGGTTCGCGATCCTCGGGTTTCGTGAACCAGAACCGTCACGGCGCGGAGAAGACCACGTCGTCCCGCGTCGGCGCAGTGCGGTGCGTGCGCGCCAGGTGCAGGCAGCCGCGCCGCGCTTCGGGAGCGGCGGCGGGCGCGGCGGCAGCGGGAGCGGGTCAGGTGGGGGCGCGGCGGCGGCGGGAGCGAGTCGTCGGCGCCGACGTCCGGTGCGGGTCAGGCGGGGGCGCGGCCGGTGGACTCGCGGACGCTCAGGGTGAGCGAGGGACCCGGGCGTGAGGGGAGCGGGGTGCTCGCGTCGATCTGCGCGCGCAGCAGGGTCGCCGCACGCTGTCCGAGCTCGACGGTGTCGCGGGTGAGCGAGGTGATCGCGGGGCGGACGAGCCGGATCATCGCCGAGTCGTCGAAGGACACGATCGAGACGTCCCCGGGCACCGCGACGCCCATCTCGCTCGCCACGCCCAGCCCGGCGACGGCGAGCACGTCGTTGTCGTAGACGATCGCGGTCGGCCGGATGCTCCGGGACAGCAGGGTCCGGGTGGCGCTCGCGCCGGCCTCGGCGGAGTAGTCGGTCGGTACGGACACCGTGTCGTCGAGCCCTTCGTCGGCGGCGAAGGCGCGCAGCCGGTCCATGCGCATCGCGGTGTGCTCGAACTCCGGCCGCCCGGCGACGTGGGCGATGCGCCGGTGCCCGAGCGCGTGCAGGTACCGCAGGACGGTGTCGGTGGCGTCCGAGTCATCGATCCAGACCGTGGGGGCGGCGCCGTCGGGGGAAGGGTGCGAGCCGACGACGACGGTGGGCATGCCGAGGTCGGCGAGCAGGGCGAGCCGGGCATCGTCGCGACGGGGGTCGATCACGATCACGCCGTCGACACGGTGGCCCCGCCACCAGTCCCGGTAGGTCTCGAGTTCCTCCTCGGCGTCGCGCGCGACGAGCAGGTTCATGCCGACGTGGGTGCCGGCGAGGCCGAGTTGGATACCGGAGATCAGGTCGCCGAAGAACGACTCCGTGCCCAGGGTCCGGGCCGGGCGGTTCAGCACGAACCCGATGGAACCGGCCTTCGCGCCGCCGAGCGCCCGGGCCGCGGTGTGCGGTTGCCAGTCGAGCTCGCGGGCGATCTCGCGCACGCGGCGACGGGTCTCGTCGGAGACGCCGGGGCGGTCGTTCAACGCGAACGACACCGCGCTGATGGACACGCCGGCCCGCGCGGCGATGTCGGCGATCGTCGTTCGACGCTTGGTGGCCACGGGGTTGACTATAGCGCTTTAGTCATCCACAGTGGCTGCCACACACGGGTTCGGTGACTGCTGCTGAACCGGTTCAGTTATGACGAGGGAGTCAGACGCCATGAGGACCACCACACGCATGACGAGGGGCCGCGCCACCGCGCTGCTCGCGACGGCCGCCGCCACGGCGCTCGTCCTGACCGGCTGCTCGAGCGGCGGGAACGCGGCCGACAACGGCGGCGGCGAGATCAGCGGCACCATCACCCTGCAGACCTGGGCACTCACGCCCACCTACACGGGGTACCTCAACGGGGTCATCAAGGACTTCGAGGAAGCCCACCCGGACGCCAAGGTCAAGCTGCAGGACCAGCCGGGCGACGGGTACGCCGACAAGGTGCTCAGCCAGGCCTCGTCGAACAGCCTGCCCGACGTGATCAACCTGCCGCCGGACATCGCCCTGCCGCTCGCGAAGCGCGGGTTCCTGCAGGACGTCGCGAAGGACGACTCGAAGCTCGCCAGCACGTACGTCGCCGGCGCGGTGGACTCGTACGAGTACAAGGGAGTGGACGGCACGTTCGGGTACCCCTGGTACCTCAACACCGACGTGAACTACTGGAACTCGACGATGTTCGCCAAGTGCGGCCTCGACGCGGAGAACCCGCCGAAGACCACCGACGAGCTGTTCACGCAGGCGAAGACCATGCACGACAACTGCCCGACCGACTACCTGATGAGCCGGAAGCCCGGCCTCGGCGACTTCACGCTCGCCGGCGTCAAGGTGCTCAACGCCGACGGCACGAAGTTCACCTTCGCCGACTCGTCGAAGGCCGCCGACCTGATCGACCGCTACAAGGACGCGTACCAGGACGGCTACATGCCCTCCAACGTGCTGAACAGCGACTACCTCGGCAACTCCACCCTGTTCACGCAGGCCAAGGTCGCCTGGACCACCGGTGGTGCCACCTCGCTCGCCGACTTCGAGAAGAACAACCCGTCGCTCAAGGGCAAGGTCACCGTCAGCCCCGCACTCGACACCCCGCCGCTCTACGTGCAGGGCCTGTCGGTCTCGAGCAAGTCGAAGCACCTCGCCACCGCCGAGGCCTTCGCGAAGTTCATGACGAACGCGGAGAACCAGGAGGCGTTCGCCCACAAGGTGAACATCTTCCCGTCCACCACGTCGTCGCAGTCCGACCCGTACTTCTCGAAGGACGACGGCACCGTGAACGGCGAGGCCCGGGTCCTGGCGAACGAGGCCCTGAAGTCGGCGAAGGTCATCAACCCGGTCGAGGCGAACTCCGCGATGACGGACTTCCTCGACCAGCAGATCGCGCTCGCGATGAAGGGGCAGGTGGCACCGAAGCAGGCGCTCGAGACCGCCCAGACCAAGATGAACAGCCTGCTGGCCAACGGCTGATCCGGCCCCGACGAAGGAAGAGGGAGGATCGCCATGCGCGCCAACCGCTGGTACACACCCTGGTTGCTCGTCCTGCCGGCACTGATCTGGCTCGTCGCGTTCAGCCTGTGGCCATCGATCAACACGGTGCGGCTGTCGTTCACGAACGCCAGCCCGCTCGGCGGCGTCAGCCAGTGGGTGGGGGTCAAGAACTTCGAGACCCTGCTCGCCGACCCGCAGGTGTGGGAGGCGCTGCTCAACAGCGTCATCTACATGGCGGTGTGCCTGCCGCTGCTGACGGTCCTCCCGCTCCTCATCGCGGTGCTCGTGCAGCAGAAGCTGCCCGGGATCGCGTTCTTCCGCACCGCGTTCTACACGCCGGTCATCGCGTCCGCGGTGGTCGTCGGGCTCATCTGGACGTGGATCCTCGACGACCGCGGTGTCATCAACGAGATGGCGCAGGCCCTCGGCGTCGTGCAGGGCAGCGTCCCGTTCCTGACCGACCGGTGGCTGCTGCTCCTCAGCGCCATCAGCCTGACGGTGTGGAAGGGGCTCGGCTACTACATGATCATCTTCCTGGCCGCCCTCGGGAACGTCGGCAAGGACCTGCACGAAGCCGCCGCCCTCGACGGCGCCGGCGCGGTCCGACGCTTCTGGTCGGTCACGATGCCCGGGGTCCGCGGCACCATGACGCTCGTCGGGATCCTGGTGTGCGTCTCTGCGCTCCGGGTGTTCAGCGAGCTCTACATCCTCACCAACGGCACCGGCGGACCCGGCGGGCAGGACAACTCGCTCGTCATGCTCATCCAGCAGTACGCCCGCGGCTTCACCGGCAACCTCGGCTACGCGTCCGCACTGAGCCTCCTGCTCTTCGTCGTGACCCTCGTGCCGATGCTCGCCCTCGCCCGGATGAACAGCAAGGCGGACAAGTGACGAACACGACCAGCACGACCGAACCCGTCATCGGCGGCGCGCAGGGCGCCGCCAGCCCGACGCCGGACGTGACCGGCGCGACGGGCGCTGGACGGGCCTCCAGGCGGAACGGACGGGGCGGACGCGACGGACGCAAGCGGCGCCGCGCGGTCTGGGGCGTCATGTCCACCCGCGAGAAGGTCGTCCGCTACGTCCTGCTCATCGTGGTGCTCTTCATCACGATCGGCCCGTTCCTGTGGCAGCTGTCCACGTCGCTCAAGGGCGCCGGTGAGGACATCTACACGGCGAACCCGTCGTTCATCCCGTCCGAACCGACCATCGAGAACTACCTGAAGGTCGCAGCCGCGATCCCGGTGTGGCGGTACATCGGCAACTCGCTGCTCGTCGCCGCGATCGACGTGCTCGGCAACATCGTGTTCGCGACCCTGGCCGGCTTCGCCCTCGCCCGTCTGCAGTGGCGGCACCGGAAGCTCGTGCTCGGCCTGTTCCTCGGCACCCTGGTGCTGCCCGGCGAAGCGACGATCATCTCGCAGTTCGTCACCGTGAAGGACCTCGGCCTCGCCGACAACCTGGTCGGCGTCGCCCTGCCCGGCATGATCGCGGCGCTCAACGTCCTGCTGATGTTCAACGCGTTCCGGCAGATCCCCGAGGAGATCGACCAGGCCGCGGTGATGGACGGTGCGAACGCCCTGCAGCGGCTGCGCTACATCTCGCTGCCCGCCGTGCAGGGGACGATCGCCGTCATCGCGATCTTCTCGTTCATCGGGGCGTGGGACGACTTCCTGTGGCCGCTCATCGTGCTGCAGTCGCCCGAGAACCTCACCCTGACCGTCGGGTTGCAGTACCTGCAGGGCACGTTCGCCACCGACCAGCGGATGATCGCGGCCGGCACCATGATCGCGTTCATCCCGATCGCCGTGATCTTCGCCGTCCTGCAGCGCTTCTTCTTCAAGGGCGTCGAAGAGGGCGGTGTGAAGGGCTGATGCGGTTCGGGGTCAACTACACGCCCGCGGTCGGCTGGTTCCACTCGTGGCTGGACTTCTCGCCGTCGGACACCGCCAGGGACCTCGAGGCCATCGCGTCGCTCGGCGCCGACCACGTGCGGATCTTCCCGCTCTGGCCGGTCGTCCAGCCCAACCGGACCCTCATCCGGCAGCAGGCCCTCGACGACGTCGCGACGGTCGTCGACCTCGCCGGCTCGTTCGGGCTCGACGTCAACGTGGACGCCCTGCAGGGACACCTGTCGAGCTTCGACTTCGTGCCGTCGTGGCTGGACAGCTGGCACCGCCGCAACATGTTCACCGACCCGGACGTGGTCGCCTCGACCGCCGCGTACGTCCGGGCGCTCGCCGGAGCGGTCGCCGACAAGCCGAACCTGCTCGGCATCACCATCGGCAACGAGGTCAACCAGTTCGCGCACGCGCCGCACCCCGCCCCGCACGCCGTCACGGCGGAGCAGGGGCACGCGTGGGCGGCGGCGATGGTCGCGGCGGCGCGAGCGGGGCTGGCATCTGGCCTGGAGGCGCGGCTCGCCTCCGCCTCGTCGGCCGCGTCCGCCACCGGGTCGGGCCCCGGGCCGCTGGTCACCGTCGCGCAGTACGACGCGGCCTGGTACGACGACGCCCAGCCCTTCGGCCCCGAGCACGCGGCGGACCACGGCGACGCCACGGTCACGCACTCGTGGGTGTTCAACGGCTCGGCGGCCCTGCACGGCGCCCTCGGGCCCGGGTCGGTGCGGCACGGGGAGTACCTGCTCCAGCTCGCCGCGGCCTGGAACCGCGACGCCGCCCGGCCGAACTGGCTGCAGGAGGTCGGCGCCCCCACCAACGTCGTCGACCCCGCCGACGCCGCCGCGTTCACCGAGCAGACCATCCGGCACGTCCTCGACGCGCAGCACGTGCTCGGGGTGACGTGGTGGTGCTCCCACGACGTCGCGCGGTCCCTCGCCGACTTCCCCGAGCTCGAGTACGACCTCGGGCTGTTCACGAACGACGGACGCCTGAAGCCCGCTGGCGAGGCGTTCGCCGCCCTCGCCCGTGCCGAGCACACCCGCGACGCCCCCGCAGCGCCGCCGGCCACCGCACTCATCCTCGACGACGTGCTGACCGACGGCACCGACCGCCGCGGCACCCGCGCCGACTGCGCCCCCGGCGGGCGGTTCGCCGCCGCCTGGCTCGCGCTGGCCGAGGCCGCGCCGGACGGCCGCGGCCCCCAGGTCGTCCTGCGCTCCCGACTGTCCGACACGGCACTGCTGGCCGACCGTGGCATCGACCGCTGCGTCGACGTGCCGTCCGACCTCGACACCACCACCGTCCGCGTCGCCCACCCCGCGACCACGCCCTGACCCCGGAAGGCCCCATGCACGACGACATCCCCCTCACCACCGGACGCGCCCGACGAGTGCTCGACGAGCGGATCACCCCCGCGGTGCACGCCACGGCGACGCCGCTCAACGTTGCCTGGCACGAGCTCCCCGGTGAGCCGATCGCCCCCGCCGAGGGACCCGCGCTCACGTTCGAGCCCTACGAGGTCGGCACCCCGTGGGGCGCGGCCTGGGGCACGACGTGGTTCCGGCTGACCGGGACCGTGCCGACCGAGTGGGCCGGGCGCCGGGTGGAGGCCGTGATCGACCTCGGCTTCGACAAGAACATGCCCGGGTTCCAGTGCGAGGGGCTCGTGTACCTGGCCGACGGCACCCCCGTGAAGTCGATCAACCCGCGCAACCAGTGGGTCCTGGTCACCGAACGTGCCGAGGGCGGCGAGACCGTCGAACTGTTCGTCGAGGCCGCGTCGAACCCCGTCCTGCTCGACTACCACCCCTTCCTGCCGACGCAGGAGGGCGACGTGCAGACCTCGTCCTCGAAGCGCCTCTACGCCACCCGCCGGATCGAGCTCGCCGTCTTCGAGTCCGAGGTGCACGAACTCGCCCTCGACATCGACGTCCTGCTCGAACTGCAGGCCGAGCTGCCCGCCGGACCCCGACGCATGCGGATCCTGCAGGCCCTCGACGACGCCCTCGACGCGCTCGACCTGCAGCACATCCCGGAGACCGCGTCCGACGCCCGCGCGGCGCTCGCCGACGTGCTCGCCGCTCCCGCCGAGGCCTCGGCGCACACGATCTCGGCCGTCGGGCACGCCCACATCGACTCCGCCTGGCTCTGGCCCGTGCGCGAGACCATCCGCAAGGTCGCCCGCACCACGTCGACCATGACCGAGCTCATCGACCAGACCGACGACTTCCTGTACGGCATGTCGAGCGCGCAGCAGTACGCGTGGATCAAGGAGCACCGCCCCGAGGTCTACGCCCGCGTCAAGGCTGCGGTCGAGGCCGGCCGGTTCCTGCCGATCGGCGGCATGTGGGTCGAGTCCGACACCGTGATGCCGACCGGCGAGAGCATCGTCCGGCAGTTCTCGCAGGGCCAGCGGTTCTTCGAGCGCGAGTTCGGCATCCGGCCCAGGGGCGTCTGGCTGCCGGACAGCTTCGGGTACTCGCCGGCGCTGCCGCAGCTCATGCGCCGCGCGGGCTTCGAGTGGTTCTTCACGCAGAAGATCTCGTGGAACCAGGTGAACAAGTTCCCGCACCACACGTTCCTGTGGGAGGGCATCGACGGGTCGCGGGTGTTCTCGCACTTCCCGTCGATGGACACCTACAACTCGCGGTTGTCCGGCAGCGAGGTCGCCAAGGCCTCCCGCCAGTTCCGTGAGAACCGGCTCGCCACCGGCTCGATCGCCCCGGTGGGCTGGGGCGACGGCGGCGGTGGCACCACCCGCGAGATGACCGGCACCGCAGCACGGTTGGCCGACCTCGAGGGCAGCGCGAAGGTCCGCTGGGAGCACCCCGACACGTTCTTCGACCGGGCGAAGTCCGAGCTGACCGACCCGCCCGTGTGGGTGGGGGAGCTGTACCTCGAGCTGCACCGCGCCACACTGACCAGCCAGCACGGCACGAAGCAGGGCAACCGCCGGTGCGAGCAGCTGCTCATCGAGGCCGAGCTCTGGGCCGCGACCGCCGCCGCCCGCACCGACTTCACCCACCCGTACGACGAACTCGACGCCCTGTGGCAGCAGGTCCTGCTCCAGCAGTTCCACGACATCCTGCCGGGCACCTCGATCGCATGGGTGCACCGCGAAGCGGTCGAGCGCTACGCCGAGACGGCCGCGGCGCTGACCGCGATCATCGACCGGGCGCTCTCGGCGCTCGCCGGCACCGGGGACGCGGCCGTCGTCGTGAACCCGGCCCCGTTCCTCCAGGCCGGTGCACCCGCGCAGGGTGCCGTCGTGGCGACCGACGTGGCGGCGGCGACCGCCGTGTCCCTGACCGAGCAGGACGGCGGGTACGTGCTGGCGAACGAGCTGGTGCGAGTCGTCGTCGACGCGCAGGGGCTCGTGACGAGTGCCGTCGACCTGGCGAGCGGACGCGAGGCGATCGCGGCCGGCCAGGCGGCGAACCTGCTGCAGCTGCACCAGGACTTCCCGAACATGTGGGACGCGTGGGACGTCGACCGGTACTACCGCAACCGCGTCGAGGACCTCGTGGCGACCACCGGGCTGACCGCGTCGGTCGACGAGTCCGGGGTCGCACGGGTCGTCGTGTCCCGGGCGTTCGGCGACTCGACGGTGACGCAGGAGATCGTCCTGGCGCCGGGGTCGCGCACCCTGGAGTTCGACCAGGTGACCGACTGGCACGAGACCGAGAAGTTCCTCAAGGTGGCGTTCCCGCTCGACGTCCGCGCCGAGCACACCGTCGCCGAGACGCAGTTCGGCGCGCAGAAGCGGGTGACGCACACGAACACCTCGTGGGAGGCCGCGAAGTTCGAGACCTCGATGCACCGCTACGTGCTGGTGTCCGAGCCGGGCTTCGGTGTCGCGCTCGTGAACGACTCGATCCACGGCTTCGACACCACGCGCGACGCCGTCGACGGGCACGTCACCACGACCGTGCGGCTGTCGCTGCTGCGAGCACCCCGGTTCCCGGACCCCGAGACCGACCAGGGCGTGCAGACGCACCGCTACGGCATCGTCATCGGCACCGACCAGCTCGGCGCCACGTCGGCCGGCGTGCGGATGAACGCGGGCGCGCGGACGATCACCGGGGCGCACGGCTTCGACCCGCTGGTGCAGGTCTCCGGCGACGTCGTGCTGTCGAGCGTCAAGCTCGCCGACGACCGGTCCGGTGACCTGGTCGTGCGCGTCTACGAGCCGTCCGGGCAGCGGGGGACCGGGGGCATCGCGGTGTCCGTGGCCGACGGGGCTGCGTTCGGGCCGGCTGCCGAGGTGACGCTGCTCGAAGAGCCGCTGGCCTCGGGCGCGGCGGTCGACGCTTCCTCGTTCGCCGTCGACGCCTACGAGGTCCGCACCTTCCGGTTCCCGCGCACGCGCGTCTGAGACTCCGCCGCCGGGACTTCGGGTGTCCCGGCGGCGGCCCCCGGTCGGCGACCGCCGACCGGTTCGTCACTCGCTGAGGAGTGTCATGAAGCAGTCCACCAAGTTCAGCATCGCGACCGCACTGGTCGCCATGCTCGCGGCGCCACTGGTGCCCGCCGCAGCGTCCGCGGCGCCCTCCTCGTCCGGATCGAGCCACGGGCACGGCCACGGTGCGTCCCACGGCGGCGGCCACGGTCACGGTCACGGGCACCACGCTGCGCCCACCAAGTCGGGGCCGACGAGCATCGCCTACGTCGAGGTGAACAACGACGAGCTCGCCAACGTCGGCCGGTACACGCTGGAGAACGGCGCGAACGCGTTCGACGTGGCGATCATCTTCGCCGCGAACATCAACTACGAGGACGGCAAGGCGGTGCTGTACAACAACGAGAACGTGCAGCGGACCCTCGACCAGGCCGCCACGCAGATCCGACCGCTGCAGGCCAAGGGCATCAAGGTCACGCTCTCGGTGCTCGGCAACCACCAGGGCGCCGGCCTGGCGAACTTCCCGACGAAGGCCGCGGCACGGGACTTCGCGGCGCAGGTCTCGGCGACGGTGAAGAAGTACGGACTCGACGGCGTCGACCTGGACGACGAGTACTCGGACTACGGCGTGAACGGCACCCCGCAGCCGAACCAGCAGTCCATCGGCTGGCTCATCAGTGCCCTGCGTGCGGACATGCCGGGCAAGATCATCTCGTTCTACGACATCGGCCCGTCGTCCGACGCCCTGACGACCGCGAGCCCGTCGATCGGCAAGCAGCTCGACTACGCCTGGAACCCGTACTACGGCACCTACACGGCGCCGACGATCCCGGGCCTGCCGAAGTCGAAGCTGTCCGCCGCCGCGGTCGACATCCAGAACACCCCGCAGGCCACCGCGGTGTCGCTCGCACAGCGCACGAAGGCCGACGGGTACGGCGTCTTCATGACGTACAACCTGCCGGGAGGCGACGAGTCCGCGTACGTCTCCTCCTTCACCAAGGTGCTGTACGGACAGGCCGCGTCGTACCGCTGACGCGTCCGTCCTGACGGCGGCTCGCGCCCCGTGCTCCCCGGCTCCGGCCTGGAGGCGCGGGGCGCGTCCGCCGTCCGGGTCCCGCTGGTCCGGGGGAGGCCCCAGTTCGTCCTCGCCCGTGACGGTTCCGGTTCGCTGACCTCGGGGATCGTGAACCGGAACCGTCATCCACCGAGAACGAACCCCGGCCCGGCGCGCTCGACGCCGCGGCCGTACGATGCTGTTCCCACGATGCCCACCCGCGTGATGATCGGTACCCGACGACGGGTACGTGGCGCGCGCTGGCTTGTGGTCTGGCGGGTTCTGGATGGTGGCGAGATGCACGGTGCGCACGTGTCCACACCGTGCGGAGTTGATCGCTCGGTGTGCCGGAACGACATCACACAGAACGACCCACCGCGCACGGGCCGAACAACACCGCACCGTGCGGCGACGGCAGGAAGGGACGAAGAGAGGGGATGACGGGAATCGAACCCGCGTAGCCAGTTTGGAAGACTGGGGCTCTACCATTGAGCTACATCCCCGCGCCTGCGCACCAGGCGCAGCCCGACCATCGTAGCGGACGAACGAGCACCGACATGCCGACGCGCGTCATCCCGAAGCCGGACGCCGGCGCCGAACGCACGATCCGCTGGTCGCGGGTGGTCTCGTACGTGCTGGTGCTCCTCGCCGCCGCGGTCCTGTCCCTGCGCCCCGACCTGTTCGGCGACCCGCAGTCGCAGCCCGCGCACGCACTGCTGCACGTCTGGCGGATCGTCGTCGGGCTGCTGCTCGCGGTGGCCGCCCTGGGGGTCCAGGTGGTCGTCGGGATCCGGTGGCGGCGGGGTCTCCGACGCGCCGCGGAGGACGACTGGGCAACCCCCGGGAACAGTGCGCCGTCGGACCGCTAGACTCACCGGGGTCGCATGCGCCCCTCGGTGTGTGCGGCTGATCCCTGGCACGAACCAACGGGGCGTAGCTCAGCTTGGTAGAGCGCCCGCTTTGGGAGCGGGAGGTCGCAGGTTCAAATCCTGTCGCCCCGACCAGGTCCTCCGAGCACCACCGACCACACGAACGTCAACCAACAGGAGAACATCCCTTGGCCACCAGCACCGTCGACAAGGTGAGCGACACCCGCGTCAAGCTCACCGTGAACGTGACGCCGGACGATCTCAAGCCGAGCATCGACCACGCCTACAAGCACATCGCCGAGCAGATCAACATCCCCGGCTTCCGCAAGGGCAAGGTCCCGCCCGCGATCGTCGACCAGCGTGTCGGCCGCGGCGAGGTCCTGAACCACGCCGTCGGTGACGCCATCGACAACTTCTACCGCCAGGCGGTCGAAGAGCAGGAGCTGCGCATCCTCGGCCGTGCCGAGGCCGACGTCGCCGAGCTGCCGAACGTCGCGGACTTCACCGGCGACCTCGTCCTCACCTTCGAGGTCGACGTCCGCCCCGAGTTCGACCTGCCGGACTACTCCTCGTACGAGCTCACCGTCGACGCCGTCGAGGTGTCGGACGACGAGATCGAAGAGGAGCTGCAGAACCTGCGCACCCGCTTCGGCACGCTCGTGACGGTGGACCGTCCGGCGAAGACCGGCGACTTCGCGCAGATCGACCTCACCGCCAGCATCGGCGACGACGAGGTCGACTCGGCCACCGGCGTCTCCTACGAGATCGGCTCCGGCGACCTGCTCGAGGGCATCGACGAGGCGCTCGAGTCCCTGACCGCCGGCGAGTCGACGAACTTCGAGTCGAAGCTCGTCGGTGGCGACCGCGAGGGCGAGACCGCCCAGATCGCCGTCACCGTCACCGCCGTCAAGGAGCGCGAGCTCCCCGAGGCCGACGACGAGTTCGCCCAGATCGCCAGCCAGTTCGACACCATCGACGAGCTCAAGGCGGACCTGAAGGAGCAGATCGCGAAGTCCAAGACCTTCGGTCAGGGCGCCGCGGCTCGCGACAAGCTCGTCGAGAAGCTCACCGAGGACGTCAACATCCCGATCTCGGAGCAGCTCATCGCCGACGAGGTGCACCGTCACCTCGAGCAGGAGAACCGCCTCGAGGACGAGGAGCACCGCAAGGAGGTCTCCGAGTCCAGCGAGACCGCCTTCCGCTCGCAGATCCTCCTCGACGCGATCGCCGAGAAGGAAGAGATCCAGGTCTCGCAGGAGGAACTGACCCAGTACCTCATCCAGGCCGCCGCGCAGTACGGCATGGAGCCGGCCGAGTTCATCAAGGTCATCGACCAGAACGGCCAGATCCCCGGCATGGTCGGCGAGGTCGCCCGCTCGAAGGCGGTCGCGACCGTCCTGTCCAAGGTGACCGTCAAGGACACCAACGGCGACGCCGTCGACCTGTCCGCCTTCACGGCGGGCGTCGCGCAGGAGCCGGCAGGGGACGCCGAGTAACGATCTCGACGCCACCAGTACGACAGACGGGAGGCGCGGTGCCAGCTGGCACCGCGCCTCCCGTCCGTATTTCCGCACCACCGCATTGCTGTCGGCGAACAGACGAGAACTGGTGCGTTGCACCCGATAAGTTCGACAACAAGCGACAACTGAACGGGAGCTTTTCCATGGCCGAAGCAACACTGAACCCCAGTGTTTTTGACCGCCTTCTGAGAGACCGGATCGTGTGGCTCGGCTCCGAGGTCCGCGACGACAACTCGAACGAGATCGCAGCCAAGCTGCTGCTGCTCGCCGCCGAGGACCCTGAGAAGGACATCTACCTCTACATCAACTCGCCCGGTGGTTCGATCACCGCCGGCATGGCGATCTACGACACGATGCAGTTCGTCCCGAACGACATCGTCACCGTGGGCATCGGCCTCGCCGCGTCGATGGGACAGTTCCTGCTGTCCTCCGGCACGCCCGGCAAGCGCTACATCACGCCGAACGCGCGCGTGCTGCTCCACCAGCCGTCCGGCGGCTTCGGCGGCACCGCTGCCGACATCCAGACGCAGGCCAAGGTCATCCTCGACATGAAGCAGCGCATGGCGGAGCTCACGGCCGAGCAGACCGGCAAGTCGGTCGAGCAGATCCTCAAGGACAACGACCGCGACAACTGGTTCACGGCCCAGGAAGCGCTCGAGTACGGCTTCGTCGACCACCTCCGCGCCTCGAGCGCCGAGGTCATCGGCGGTGGTGGCACCGTCGGCGACGGCGAGACGCCCACCAGCGCAGCCGAGCCCGACGCCCAGTCCTGATCACCACCGAAGAAAAGGAAACGAGAATGCATCTCCCCATGCTCGGTGGCGCGCAGAACGTCCCGGCTCCGTCCAATCGGTACATCCTGCCGAGCTTCGAAGAGCGCACGGCCTACGGCTACAAGCGCCAGGACCCGTACGCCAAGCTCTTCGAGGACCGCATCGTGTTCCTCGGCGTGCAGGTCGACGACGCGTCGGCTGACGACGTCATGGCCCAGCTGCTCGTGCTCGAGTCGATGGACCCCGACCGCGACATCGTGATGTACATCAACTCGCCCGGTGGCTCGTTCACCGCGATGACGGCGATCTACGACACGATGCAGTACATCCGTCCGCAGATCCAGACGGTCTGCCTCGGCCAGGCTGCCTCGGCTGCGTCGGTGCTGCTCGCCGGTGGCACCCCCGGCAAGCGCCTCGCGCTGCCGAACGCCCGTGTGCTGATCCACCAGCCCGCGACCCAGCAGGGTGGCGGTCAGGCGTCCGACATCGAGATCCAGGCGGCGGAGATCCTCCGCATGCGCACCTGGCTCGAGGAGACGCTGTCGAAGCACTCCAACAAGACGCCGGCGGAGATCAACCACGACATCGAGCGCGACAAGATCATGTCCGCGCAGGAAGCCGTGGAGTACGGCCTGATCGACCAGGTCCTCACCAGCCGCAAGAACCTGCCGGCGCTCGTCAAGTAGCTCCAGCAGGAACGACGAAGGCCCCGCACCGAACGGTGCGGGGCCTTCGTCGTTGCGTTGTGGCTAGTCGTCGGTGTCGTCGGACTCCGGGGCCGGCTTGCGGCGCAGGAGCAGCAACACCGCGACGACCACGCCGACGAGCACGATGCCACCGGCGCCGATCCAGATCGCGTCGGACGCCGCCGAGTCGCTCGACCCCGAGGCCGTACCGGTCGTGGTGTCCGATCCGCCGTCGTCGTCACCCGCGGTGGCGCAGGTCGGGGGTTTCGCCGCGCCCGATGCCGGGGTGAAGCCCGACGGTGCCTTCCACGTGAAGGGGTACTCGTCGGACACGGTGTGGCCGTCGGCGGAGACGATCTGCCACTCGACGGTGTACCTGCCGGAGTCGCCGAGTGCGGCGGCCGTGGTCATCGACGGCCCCTCGACGTCGACGCAGCCGTCCTCGTAGTACCGGCCGTCGGGCCCGACGATGCGGAACGCGAAGCCCGACCCCGATCCGCCGATGTCGAGCAGCTTGTCGTTCGTCGTGATGTCGAAGTCCTCGGGCAGCTCGGTGAGCGTGCCGCGGACCTCCGGGTCGGACGAGATCAGGTAGTTGTGCGCGCTGGCGGGACCGGCGAGCCCGAGGACCGCACCACCGGCGATCGCGACGGCCGCGGCGGTCCCGGCCACGAGCCTCCGGGCAGAGGACCGCTGGCGGGACCGACGCGGGCCGCGCTGCGTCACTTGGTGGAGCTCCGACGACGCGTGCCGGCGACGGCGACGACCAGGGCGACGGCGCCGAGCACCAGGCCGCCGAGGCCGAGGAAGCGACCGATCAGGTCGGGGTCGCTCGAGGCGGTCGTGCTGGCAGCCTCGGTCGTCGGGGTCGCGGCGATCGGGTCGCCGTCGTCGTCCGTCGGCTCGGCGGCGGTCAGGGTGATCGAGGGCGCCGGGTGCTCGGGTTCGGCTTCGCCGGCCTGCTGCTCCTGGTTCCACTCGACGCTGCCCTTCTCACAGGTCTGGATCGCGGGGAACTCGACCAGGTCGCCGGCCTTGCCGTCCGGCAGCGAGAACGAGAGCGCGAAGGTGTCGCGCTCGTCGGCGGGCAGCGGGGTCTTCGCGGTGTACGTGACGCTCGTGACGCGCTCGGCGGCCGTCTCGGCGTGGTCCTCGTCGGAGGCCGAAGCCGAGGCCGACGGGTCGGTGTAGGGCTCGGTCGCCTTCGTGATCTTCCAGTTCGGGTTCACGGTGGGCGTGACCTCGATGACGGACTCCGGCACCTGGAACTCGATCTTCGTGGTGGGGGAGCCGTCGCAGCCGTGCGGGACCGAGAAGGTCGCCGTGGTGTACGAGTTCGCGGCGGTCGACGTGGCCGTCGCGGACACGTGCGCGCTGGCCGCCGTGGCACTGCCGAGGACGATGACGGCTGCGACGCCGAGGGTGACGGCGCCGCCGGCGGCGAGACGCTTCTGCATGGGGTTCCTTCCGGGGTGGTTCTGCACGTGCTGTTCTACAAGTTGTAGAGAAGTCCGGATCACCGTAGCAGGCTCGCACGCCCTGGGCGAACGCGCTGCGCGATTGCGGAGGGGCATCGCGGTCGGTGTCACCGGTTGCGGTTAGGCTCGTGTCCACGACGAGGTGCCCACCAGCAGCGGTGCACCAGCGGTGGTGCGACAGCGCGGCCGGCATGTCCAATCAGGGAGGCACGGGAATGGCACGCATCGGAGAGAGCGGCGATCTCCTCAAGTGCTCGTTCTGCGGCAAGAGCCAGAAGCAGGTCCAGCAGCTCATCGCCGGACCGGGCGTCTACATCTGCGACGAGTGCGTCGAGCTCTGCAACGAGATCATCGAGGAACGTCTGGCCGAAGCCGGCGAGGACACCTCGAGCGGGGACTTCGAACTGCCCAAGCCGCGGGAGATCTTCGACTTCCTGCAGGAGTACGTCATCGGGCAGGACCCGGCGAAGCGCGCCCTCGCCGTGGCCGTCTACAACCACTACAAGCGCATCCGCGCGCAGGGGCAGATCACCGCCGCCGAAGACCGCGACGACATCGAGATCGCCAAGTCGAACATCCTGCTCATCGGCCCGACCGGCTGTGGCAAGACGTACCTGGCGCAGACCCTGGCCAAGCGCCTCAACGTGCCGTTCGCCGTCGCCGACGCCACCGCCCTGACCGAGGCCGGCTACGTCGGTGAAGACGTCGAGAACATCCTCCTCAAGCTGATCCAGGCCGCCGACTACGACGTGAAGCGTGCCGAGACCGGCATCATCTACATCGACGAGGTCGACAAGATCGCCCGCAAGGCCGAGAACCCGTCGATCACCCGCGACGTCTCCGGCGAAGGCGTGCAGCAGGCGCTGCTCAAGATCCTCGAGGGGACGGTCGCCTCGGTCCCGCCGCAGGGCGGTCGCAAGCACCCGCACCAGGAGTTCATCCAGATCGACACGACGAACGTGCTGTTCATCGTGGCCGGTGCCTTCGCCGGGCTCGAGGACATCGTGTCCTCGCGCGTCGGCAAGCGCGGGATCGGCTTCGGGGCGCCCCTGCACAGTGCGACCGACCACCAGGACCTGTACTCCGAGGTCCTGCCGGAAGACCTGCACAAGTTCGGCCTGATCCCCGAGTTCATCGGTCGTCTTCCCGTCGTCACCACGGTGTCGCAGCTCGACCAGGCGGCGCTCATGCAGATCCTGACCGAGCCGAAGAACGCGCTGGTCAAGCAGTACCAGCGGATGTTCCAGATCGACGGCGTCGAGCTCGAGTTCGACCAGGGCGCGCTCGAGGCCATCGCGGACCTCGCGGTGCTGCGCCAGACGGGTGCCCGCGGGCTCCGCGCGATCCTCGAAGAGGTCCTCGGCCCGGTGATGTTCGACGTCCCGTCCGACGACGACGTCGCCCGCGTGGTCATCACCCGCGAGTCCGTGCTCGAGAACGCCGCCCCGACGATCGTGCCGCGGCCCCGGGCCAAGCGCGTCGAGAAGTCGGCGTAGCGCTCCGTTCGCAACGAAGCCCCGCACCGGATCGGTGCGGGGCTTCGTCGTGGTCTGCCGGTCGCGCGGCCCCCGGATCGACGTCTGGTTCTTCCCATGACGGCTGCGATGGAAAGCGAGATCGGGCGTACCTGGTCGGGAGTTCCGACCGGGTACGCCCGATTCGTCGCGGTACGCCCGGAAGCGCTCGGTCCCGCAGCGCCCTACTCGAGCCCGCGGCGCCGCAGCAGCGGGCCGACCTCGGCGTCGCGGCCGCGGAAGTCCCGGTAGGCCTCGAGCGGGTCCTTCGCGCCGCCGACCCCGAGCAGCCGTTCCGCGAAGCGTCGACCGGCCGCACGGTCCAACCCGCCGTTGTCGCGGAACCACTCCACCGTGTCGGCGTCGAGCACCTCGGACCAGATGTACCCGTAGTAGCCGGCGTCGTACCCACCCGAGAACGTGTGGGCGAAGTACGTCGAGGAGTACCGCGGTGGCACGGCCTCGACGGCGATGCCGGCGGCTGCCAAGGCGTCCCGCTCGAACGCCTCGACGTCCGTCACCGCGGCCGCCTCGGCAGCCGACAGTCGGTGCCACGCCTGGTCGAGCAGCGCGGCGGCCAGGTACTCGGTCGTGCCGAACCCCTCGTTGAACCCCTCGGACTCGCTGAGCCCCAGGACCAGCTCGGGCGGCAGGGGAGCCCCGGTCTCGTGGTGCTTCGCGTAGTTCGCCAGCACCGACGGCCACGACACCCACATCTCGTTCACCTGGCTCGGGAACTCGACGAAGTCCCGCTCGACGTTGGTGCCGGAGAACCGCGGGTAGGTGGTGCGGGCGATGAGGCCGTGCAGGGCGTGCCCGAACTCGTGGAAGAGCGTCTGCACCTCGTCCTGGATGAGCAGCGTGGGGGAGCCGGCAGCGGGCTTCGCGACGTTGAGGTTGTTCACCACGACGGGCAGGGTGCCGAGGAGCTCGGACTGCTCGACGACCGGGTTCATCCACGCGCCGCCGCGCTTGCCGTCGCGTGTGTACAGGTCGAGCAGGTACAGGCCGACGGGCTCGTCGTCGTCGCCGGTGACCTCGAAGACCCGGACCTCGTCGTTGTAGCCGTGCAGGTCCGGGCGCTCCGTGAAGGTCAGGCCGTACAGGGCGCCGGCGGCGTGGAAGACCCCGTCGTGCAGGACCCGGTCCGCCTCGAAGTACGGGCGGAGTGCGGTGCTGTCCGCGGCGAACTGCTCCCCGCGCAGGATCTCGGTCGCGTACGCCCAGTCCCACGACTCGACGTCGAAGCCGACCGTGCGGGAACGGACGGCCCGTTCGTCGTCGGCGTTCCGGGCGGCGGCACCGACGAGCGAGGACAGCAGGCCGTCGACGGCTTCGGGGGTCTTGGCGGTCTCGTCGGCGGTGACGACGGCGGCGTGGTTCGGGAACCCGAGCAGCTCGGCGCGTTCGGCACGGAGCCGGACGATCCGGAGCAGCACGTCGCGGTTGTCGTACTGGTTGCCCCGACGACCGCGGGCGAGTGAGGCCCGCATGATCCGCTCGCGCAGGGCACGGTTCGCCAGCGACGACAGCCACGGGTGTCCGGTGTACAGCGGCAGCGTGATGAGCCAGCCGTCCAGGCCACGGTCGGCGGCGGCTCCGGCAGCGGCGGACTTCGCGCCGTCGTCGAGCCCCTCGAGCTCGTCCTCGCTCGTCACGTGCACGGCGGACTCGTTGGTGTCCTCGAGCAGGTTCCGCTCGAAGGTCGTCGTGAGGGTCGAGAGTTCCTGGTTGATCGTGGTCAGACGCTCCTTGCCCGCGTCGTCGAGCCCGGCGCCCGCCAGGGTCATCTCGGCGTGGGTCCGCTCGACCAGGCGGAGCGCCTCACCGGTCAGTCCGGCGGCCACGGCACCGTCGAGCACCTCCTGCACCCGTGCGTACAGGCGTGCGTCGAGCGTGATCGCGTCGCGGTGGGCGGCGAGGAGCGGTGAGATCTCGGCCTCGAGGTCGTGCAGCTCCGGGGTCGAGTCGGCCGACGACAGCGTGAAGAACACGTGGCTGACGCGGGCCAGCAGCTGCCCCGACCGCTCGAGTGCGATCAGGGTGTTCTCGACCGTCGGGGCGTGGGGGTCGGTGGCGATGGCCTCGACCTCGGCGCGCTGCTCGGCCATGCCGGCTTCGAACGCCGGTCGGTAGTGCTCGAGTCGCACGTCGCCGAAGGGCGGCAGGGCGTAGGGGAGGGTGCTCGGGACGTCGAACGGGGTTGCCATGGCAACCACCCTACGGACGTCGCGCCGCGACGGGGCGGACGGGAGGCCCGTGGCGGCACCGCCACGGGCCTCCCGACCGCCCTGGATCGCGTCTCAGCGCATCGCGGCGTCGATCAGGATCACCGCGGCGCGGCGCGCGTGCGCGGCGGGCACCGTGGTGCCCGCGATGGCGGCGGTGGTCTGCGCGCCCTCGGCGAGCAGCGCGAGCTGGGCGGCGAGTTCCTCGGCGTGCTCGGGGTCGGCGACGACCTCGGTGGTGAGCTGCTGCACGAACCGCTGGAACGAGTCCTTGTGCTCACGCGCGATCTCGGCGACCGCGGGCGAGGTCGCGCCGAGTTCACCGAAGGCGTTGATGAACCCGCAGCCGCGGAAGGTGTCGTCGCCGAACCACGACTCCAGGAAGTCGTAGACCGCGAGCAGCTTGTCGCGCGGGCTGGCGGCGGCCTCGACCGCACCGTGCACGCCCTGCTCCCACATGTCGTGCCGACCGGCGAGCACCGCGGCGATGAGCTGCTCCTTGCCGGGGAACGCCGCGTAGAGCTTCTTCAGCGAGACGCCTGCGCCCGTGCGGATCTCGTCCATCCCCACCGACTGGATCCCGCGCGTGTAGAACAGCTCGTCCGCGACCTCGACGATGTGCGCTCGGACGTCCGGTTCGACGGTGCTGGCGGCCATGTGTACCCCGTTCCCTGAGTGTTCACCGTTCTCGAGTTGCGGCGGGAACGGGCGTTCTCTACTGTAGTCCACATCGGCAGAGAACGATCGTTCTCTGCGAAGTTCAGGGAAGGAACGACCATGGGTGCCATCACCGTCGGAACCGAGAACAGCGTCGACATCGAGCTCCACTACGAGGACAAGGGCCAGGGGCAGCCGATCGTGCTGATCCACGGCTTCCCCCTCGACGGCAACTCGTGGGAGGGGCAGGTCCCGATGCTCCTCGAGGCCGGCTACCGCGTCATCACGTACGACCGCCGTGGCTTCGGCCAGTCCTCGCAGCCGTCAACCGGCTACGACTACGACACCTTCGCCGACGACCTGCACACCGTCCTCGAGACCCTCGACCTGCGCGACGTGATCCTGGTCGGCTTCTCGATGGGCACCGGCGAGATCGCCCGCTACATCGGCCGACACGGTGAGGACCGGATCGCCAAGGTCGCATTCCTCGCCTCGCTCGAGCCGTTCCTCGCCATCACCGACGACAACCCCGACGGCGCCGGCCCGATGTCGTTCTTCGAGGGCATCGCCGCCGACGTGGCGAAGGACCGCTACGCGTACTTCACGAACTTCTACCAGGACTTCTTCAACCTGTCGGAGAACCTCGGCACCCGCATCTCCGAGGAGCAGGTGCGCAACGCCTGGAACGTCGCGGCCGGTTCCGGTTCGATCGCGTCCGCGGCGGCACCCCTGACCTGGCCGACCGACTTCCGCCAGGACATCCCGAAGGTCACCGTCCCCGCCCTGATCGTGCACGGCACGTCGGACAACATCCTCCCGATCGACGCCACCGGCCGACGCTTCACGAAGGCCCTGCCCGCTGCGGAGTACGTCGAGATCGAGGGCGCCCCGCACGGCCTGCTCACCACGCACACCGCCGAGGTGAACGAGGTCCTCGCCACCTGGCTCGCCGAGTCCTGATCCCTCGGCGATCACGCGGGCGCTCCCCGGTGGGGGCGCCCGCATCGTGAGCAGAAATGGTCGGGTCCCCGGTGGGGACCCGACCATTTCTGCTCACCAAGCGAACCGCGGGCCGCGCAGCACGCGGCCGCGCTAGTCCTCTTCGCCCGCGTCGTCGGGGTTCGTGACCTGGGCGTGCCCGGCGTCGTCGAGGTGGATCGAGGTGCCGTCGTCGAGCTCGACGATCGGCTTGCCCTCCAGGAACGTCAGGGTCCACCCCCACGTCGCCGTGTCGACGGACTCCGCCGCCAGCTCGTCCTCGACGCCCCGCACGGCGACGACCATCGCCTCGGGCAGTCGCGCAGGCGGCTCCCCACCCACGTTCCAGCGTGTGCCCAACTGCATCCGTGCCTCCTGTCCGGTGGTGGACGGGCCGGGTCGCCGAGGCGACCCGACCCGGATGACCGACGTTACGCCTGCTGCTCCGCGAGCTCGATCTCAGTGACGGCGAGCTCGTCGCCGTCGACGAACGACAGGTTCTCGATGCGGCCGACGGCCGCCAGGTCGACCGCTGCGCGCTCGATGAGCACCCGCGTCTCGGCGGGCGCCGCGACGACCGCACGCGTCACGGGCGTCTTCTGGGACGCCTTCGCCGCCGTCTTCGCACCGCGGATCCCGATGAGCGCCTGTCCGACGGCCGCGAGCAGCCCGGTGGGGGCCGCGTCGGTGGGCAGGTCGGCAGCGGTCGGCCAGGAGGCCCGGTGCACGCTGGTGTCGTGGGTCCAGGCCCACACCTCTTCCGTCGCGTAGGGCAGGAACGGTGCCAGCAGTCGGAGCAGCACGTCGATGGCGCCGCGCAGCGCCAGCACCGCGCTCGCCTGCGTCTCGTGCGTCGCGTCGGACGCGGTGCCGTAGGCGCGCTCCTTCACGAGCTCGAGGTAGTCGTCGCAGAACGTCCAGAAGAAGCGCTCGGTGATCTCGAGGGCACGGGCGTGGTCGAACCCGTCGAACGCGGCGGTGGCCTGCTCGACGACCGCACCGAGCTCGGCGAGCATGTCGACGTCGAGGGCCTCGGTGACGCTCGTGGCGCCCTCGGGCAGCGGGAAGCCGTAGACGAACTTCGCCGCGTTGAGCACCTTGATCGCCAGACGACGACCGACCTTGATCTGCTTCGGGTTCTGCGGGTCGAACGCCGCGTCGGTGCCGAGCTTGGACGAGGCCGCCCAGTAGCGGACCGCGTCGGCACCGTGCTGCTCGAGGATGGACAGCGGCGTGACGACGTTGCCCTTCGACTTCGACATCTTCTTGCGGTCGGGGTCGACGATGAAGCCGGAGATGCTGGCGTGCTTCCACGGCACCACGTCGGCCTCGAGCTGGCTGCGGAGCACGGTCGTGAACAGCCACGTCCGGATGATGTCCTGCGCCTGCGGGCGGACGTCGTACGGGTACACCAGGTCGTAGAGCGCCGGGTCGGTCTCCCACTTGCCCGCGAGCTGCGGGGTCAGCGACGAGGTCGCCCAGGTGTCCATGACGTCGAGCTCACCCTGGAACCCGCCGGCGACGCCGCGCTGGTCCTCGGTGAAGCCGGGGGCGGGCTCGGAGGCCGGGTCGGCGGGCAGCTGCGCCTCGGTCGGCACGATCGGCTGGTCGAACACCGGGTTGCCGTCGGCGTCGAGCGGGTACCAGACCGGCAGCGGCACACCGAAGAAACGCTGGCGCGAGATGAGCCAGTCACCGGACAGGCCACCGACCCAGTTGTCGTAGCGGACGCGCATGAAGTCCGGGTGGAACGCGATCTCCTCGCCGCGCTGGCGGAGCGTGCTCTTCAGCTGCTCGTCGCGCGCACCGTTGACGATGTACCACTGGCGGGTCGACACGATCTCGAGGGGCTTGTCGCCCTTCTCGAAGAACTTCACCGGGTGCTGGATGGTCTTGACGTCGCCGATCAGCTCGCCCGACTCGGTGAGGGCGTCGACGACGACCTTCTTGGCCGAGAACACGGTCTTGCCGGCCATCTCGGCGTAGAGCTCCTGGCCCTTCGACGATTCGATCCATGCGGGCTCGTCGGAGCGCACGCGGCCGTCGAAGCCGATGATCGCGCGGTTCGGCAGCTGCAGCTCGCGCCACCACACGACGTCGGTGGTGTCACCGAAGGTGCAGACCATCGCGATGCCGGCGCCCTTGTCCTTCTGCGCCAGGTGGTGTGCGAGCACCGGGACCTCGACGTCGAACAGGGGGGAGCGGACCGTGGTGCCGAAGAGGTCCTGGAACCGCTCGTCGTCCGGGTGTGCCACCAGGGCGACGCAGGCCGGCAGGAGCTCCGGGCGGGTGGTCTGGATGACGACGTCGTCGCCGCCGTCGGTGCGGTGGAAGGCGATGCCGTGGTACGCGCCGGGCATCTCCTTGTCCTCGAGCTCGGCCTGCGCGACCGCGGTGCGGAACGTGACGTCCCACAGGGTCGGGGCGTCGGCCTGGTAGGCCTCGCCGCGCTCGAGGTTGCGCAGGAAGGCGCGCTGGGCGCTCGCTCGTGAGGTGTCGTCGATGGTGCGGTACGACTGGGTCCAGTCGACCGACAGGCCGAGCGTGCGGAAGAGCTCCTCGAACTGCTGCTCGTCCTGCACGGTCAGGCGCTCGCACAGCTCGATGAAGTTGCGGCGCGACACGGGCAGCTGGTCGGCGGCCTTCGAGGACTTGCCGTCACCGCCCTCGAACGGCGGCGTGAAGTCGGGGTCGTACGGCAGGGTCGGGTCGCAGCGGACGCCGTAGTAGTTCTGCACGCGACGCTCGGTCGGCAGGCCGTTGTCGTCCCAGCCCATCGGGTAGAAGACGTGCTTGCCGCGCATCCGCTCGAACCGGGCCTTGAGGTCGGTGTGCGTGTACGAGAACACGTGCCCGATGTGCAGCGAACCGGAGGCGGTCGGCGGCGGGGTGTCGATTGACCAGACGGCGTCGCGGTGACCGGCGGCGTCGCGGTCGAAGCGGTACGTGCCGTCCTGCTCCCAGACGGGCCCCCAGACCTGCTCCAGTCCGTCGACGCTGGGCTTCTCGGGCATGGGTTTGGTCATGGTGCGCCTTCCGTCCGTGTGTGCGGCACCGAGTCCGTGATGAGGTGCCTGAGTGTTGCGCGCCTGACGCGCGGTGCCCCAATCGTAGCGGCCGCGCACGCGTCCTGAGCCGGGCAGCGGGGCGTCCGCGGCCCGCTGCCGACCGGGACTTACCACACCGACCTGTCGGACACGCCAAGAGCCTGCTAGTCTGTCGGAGTTTGTCCGGCGAACGCAGGGTTCGCAGGAGCTGCAACGTCGCCGTCCGCCGGACGCCCGAAGGAAGCACCGCACCCCGGAGGAACGACTTGGCACCGAACAACGCACCCCAACCGCACGGCGATCGGCCGTTGCGCACGAAGGGCGCCGTGAAGCGCGCTCGTCGCGATCTCACGAAGGACGACGTCACCGTCGTCGAGGAGTCGCTGCTCAAGCGTGCCGTCGCGGCTGCCGCGCTCGGCAACGCCATGGAGTGGTTCGACTTCGGCATCTTCGCGTACCTGACGGTCACCATCTCGCAGGTGTTCCTGCCGCAGGGCGACCCGGCCGCGAACATCGTCGCCACGTTCGGCTTCTTCGCCGCCGCGTTCATCGTGCGCCCGATCGGCGGTGCCGTGTTCGGCCCGATCGGCGACAAGATCGGCCGACAGAAGGTCCTCGCGCTGACGATGATCCTGATGGCCGCCGGCACGCTCATGATCGGCCTGATCCCGTCGTACGACACGATCGGCTTCTGGGCTCCCGTCCTGCTGCTCGTCGCCCGCTTCGTGCAGGGCTTCTCGACCGGTGGTGAGTACGGCGGCGCCGCGACCTTCATCGCCGAGTACTCGCCCGACAAGCGCCGCGGGTTCATGGGCTCGTGGCTCGAGTTCGGCACGCTCGCCGGCTACGTGCTCGGCGCCTCGATCGTCACCGGCCTGCAGTTCGGCCTGTCCGAGGACGCCCTGCTCAGCTGGGGCTGGCGCATCCCGTTCATCGTCGCGGGCCCGCTCGGCCTGATCGGTCTCTACCTGCGCCTCAAGCTGGAAGAGACCCCGGCGTTCCAGAAGCAGCAGGAGCAGGCCGCTGAGCGCGAGGGGCAGAAGACCCCGTTCCTCAAGCTCTTCGCCGAGAACTGGCGCTCGCTCATCATCTGCATCGGCCTGGTCCTGGTCTTCAACGTGACCGACTACATGCTGCTCTCGTACATGCCGACCTACCTCGAGCAGAACCTCGGCCAGAACGCCACGTTCGGCCTGATCCTCATCGTCATCGTCATGCTGCTCATGATGGTCGTCATCACCTTCGGCGGTCGCCTGTCCGACAAGTTCGGGCGCCGTCCGGTGCTCGCCGCCGGCTGCATCGGCTTCATCCTGCTGTCCTGGCCGGCCCTGAAACTCGTCCAGACCGGCACCGGCGTCGGCGTGTTCGCCGGCCTGCTGATCCTCGGCGTCGTGCTCGTCACGTTCACCTCGACCATGCCGTCGACGCTGCCCGCGCTGTTCCCGACGATCATCCGCTACGGCGCCCTGGCGATCGCGTTCAACGTGTCGGTGTCGCTCTTCGGTGGGACCACCCCGCTCGCTACCGCCGCGCTCATCAACGCCGCGAAGGACGCCGGGTACGGCTGGGCCGAGGACATCCCCGCGTTCTACCTGATGCTCGCCGCCGTCATCGGCCTGGTCGCGGTGTACTTCACCAAGGAGACCGCCGCGAGCCCGCTGATGGGCTCCGGTCCGACGGTCGGGTCCGAGGACGAGGTCGCCGGCGTGATCGAGGACTACAACGACCCGACGTCGGAGCTCGCGCAGTCCGACTGGGCGAAGGAGTTCTCGACGAGCGAGATCCCGATCATCTCGGCCGAGGCCGCATCGAAGGAGCCCTCCGGCTCCTGAGGACCCAGCCGCCCCGCGGCAACCCGGCCAGGAGGCCCGGCGCACGTTCCGTCTCGGAACGCGCGCCGGGCCTCCTGGCCGTTCCGAGCCGTTGGCGACGTCACGCGCGCAGTGACAGTCCGCGGGCGCGGCACCGTGTGGACTGTCGCTCAGCCCGTGGAGTCGGCTGCGGTCCCCGTGGCTGGATCCGCGGCGGGACCCGCTGCCAGCCGCTCCGCGGCGTGCAGCAGCCGCGCGGTCACCGGGTGGGCGGGGCGCGCGAAGACCTCGGCGGCGGGGCCGTGCTCGACGACCGCGCCGGCGTGCACCACGAGCACGTCGTCCGCCATCCGCCGGACCGCCCGCAGGTCGTGCGACACGAACACCATCGCCACCCCGGTCTCGTCGCGGAGCCGTTCGAGCAACCGGAGTACGGCGTGCTGCACCGTGGCGTCGAGGGCGGTCACCGGCTCGTCGAGCACGATCACCTCGGGGCTGGTCGCCAGCGCGCGGGCGATCGCGAGCCGCTGCCGTTGGCCGCCGGACAGGGTGCGGGGGGAGCGGGACCGCAGCACGGGGTCGAGGTCGACCTGTCGCAGTGCTGCGTCGACCCGTTCGCCGAGCGCTCCGCGCGCCCGCCGTTCGTCACCGCGTGAGAACGCGTCCGCGAGGACCCGTTCGACGTTCCACCGTTCGTCGAACGTCGCGCCGGGGTCCTGCACGACGGCCGCGAGCCGGTGCCGTCGGGGGCGTCGCTCGTGCTCGGGCAGCGGGACCCAGGGGTCGCCGTCGAGCGTGACCGCGCCGGCGTCGGGCGTCTCGAGTCCCAGGAGCATCCGTGCCAGCGTCGTCTTGCCCGAGCCCGAGGCGCCGATCACCCCGAGCACCCGGCCCCGCTCGAGCCCGAACGACACGTCATCCACCGCGAGCAGCCCGCCGTACCCCCGCGAGAGCCCCTGCGCCGCGAGCACGTCCCTCGCACCGTGCGAGGATTCGCGCTCGGTGTCGCGGTTGCCGATCGGCGCACGGTACGGAGTCGTGCGGCCGGTGCGAGGTCGGCCGCTCGGTGCAGCGTCAGAGGACTGCACGGAGCCATCGACCTCGCACCGCCCGGCAAGATCGGCACCGTGCGGTGGCGCCGGCTCCGCCGCGGCAGCACCGGCAGCACCGGCAGCGCGCACCAGCGCCCGTGTCGAGGGGTGCTGCGGCGCCGTGAAGACCCCGGTGACCGCACCCTGCTCGACGATCCGGCCCTCGTGCACGACGGCGACCCGGTCGGCCCACCCCGCGACGAGCCCCAGGTCGTGCGTGATGACGAGCAGTCCGGCGCCCCGCCTCTGCGCTGCCCGCAACTGCTCCATCACGGTGACGGCGACCCCGGCGTCGAGCGCCGTCGTCGGTTCGTCGGCGACCAGCAGCGCGGGGGACCCGACGGTGGCCGCGGCGATGAGGGCACGCTGTCGCATCCCACCGGACAGTGTCCCGGCGAGCCGGCCGTCGGTCGCGGTGTCCGGGTCGAGGCCCACCGCGGCCAGGGCAGCACGCACGGCGTCCACGCGCTCGGCCGCACGCATCTCGGTGTGCAGGCGGAGGCTGTCGGCGACCTCGCGCCCGACGGGACGCAGCGGGTCCAACGCGCCCAGCGCCTCCTGGCCGACGTAGCCGATGCGCGATCCCCGCAGCCGGCGCCACCGCCGGTCCGTGTACCCGCCGACGTCGACACCGTCGACCGTGAACGTTTCGGCGTGCACGGCGGCGCCGGGCGCGGACAGGCCGAGCACGGCG
The DNA here is from genome assembly GCF_047226435.1 of Curtobacterium poinsettiae. Lineage (NCBI taxonomy): Bacteria > Bacillati > Actinomycetota > Actinomycetes > Micrococcales > Microbacteriaceae > Curtobacterium > Curtobacterium poinsettiae. The sequence goes on from NZ_CP178434.1 coordinate 1,085,020, forward strand.
CGTGCGGTGACGGTCTTGCCCGAGCCGGAGGCGCCGACCAGGGCGACGCACTCGCCGGCGTCGACGCGCAGGTCGACACCGTGCACGATCGGGGTCCCGCCGATGGCGACGGTGAGTCCGCGGACGTCGAGGACGGCGCTCACCGCGCGGCCCCGCTCCGTCGGATCGCCCGGCCGAGCACGGTGACGGCCGTCGCGAGCACGACGATCGCGAGTCCGGGGAAGGTGCTCATCCACGGCGCGGTCTGCAGGTAGGTCCGGCCGTCGGCGAGCATCGCGCCCCACTCCGGCGCGGGTGGGGGCGTGCCGACACCGAGGTAGCTCAGCGCCGATGCCCACACGACCGCCTGCCCGACCCCGAGCGTGGCGACGGCGACGACGGGCCAGAGCGCCGTCGGCAGCACGTGCCGGACGACGGTGCGGGCGGGGGAGCGGCCGAGCAGCACGGCGGTCTCCACCACCTGCGAACCGCGGGCCGTCCGGACCAGGCCCCGCACGATCCGGGCGTAACCGGGAGCGGTCGCGAACCCGACGGCGAGCACCGCCGGCACCGGACCCGGACCGGTCACGGCGATGACGACCAGCGCGACGAGCAGCAGCGGCAGGGCGAACGCGACCTCGGTGACACGGCCGATGACGGCGTCGAGCAGACGGCCGATCCGTCCGGCCCCGGCGCCGAGCCCGGCGACGACACCGAGCAGGACGCCCGCTCCGCCGCCGATCAGGGTGGCGGCGACGCCGACGACGAGCGAGGCGCGGGTCCCCGCGACCACCCGTGCCAGGACGTCGCGGCCGGACTCGTCGGTGCCGAACGGGTGTGCGCCGCTCGGGGCGGTCAGTGCCTGGGTCGGGTGCACCGCGAGCGGATCGCCGCCGCCCAGCAGCGCTGGCCAGGCCGCCGCGACGACGGAGACCAGGACGACCACCGCCGCGGCGGTGCCGCCGACGCCGAGCGTCCCCCCACGGACGCGCTCGGTGCCGACGGCGGTCTGGTGGGCGGACGCACCGGTCTGGAGGCCCGGGTCGGCGATCCCGCTCACCGCGCGCCCGCCGGACGGCCGGGCCCACGGCGTCGCGCGGTGCCGGGGCGCGCGGTCGCGTTCCGTGCATTGCTGCGCGGGTCGACCACACGCTCGACCAGATCGGCGACGGCCAGCACGACCACGTACGCGGCCGCCGAGACCATCGCGATGCCGGCGACGAGGGGCATGTCCCGCTGGGTGACGGCGGTGACCAGCGCGCGGCCGATGCCGGGCAGGGCGAACACGGACTCGACGACCACGGCCCCGGAGACGAGCGATCCGAAGGCCCACGCGGACAGTGCGATCCCGGGCAGGGCGGCGTGCCGGAGCAGATGCCGTCCGAACAGTCCGAGGCGGGTCTCGCCCCGGCCCCGGGCGGCGAGCGCGAAGGCCGAGCGCTGCGCGTCCACCACGCCGTCGCGCACGGTCTCGGCCAGGTACCCGGCGACCGGCACAGCCACGGTCAGCACCGGCAGCACCCAGCCGCGTGCGGTGCCGTCACTGACCGCCGGCACCCACCCAAGGGACGTGGCGAACACCACGATGAGCACGCTGCCGAGCCAGAAGTGCGGCATCACGCTCGCGGTGACGCTGAGGGCGCTGGTGAGCCCGGCGGCGATGCGGCCGCGCTGCGTCGAGGCCCACGCGGCGACGATCGCCAGCACCCAGGCGACGACGAGCCCGGCGACCGCGAGCGTCAGCGTGACGGGCAGCTGCTGGCCGAGGAGCGTCGCGACCGGGGTGCGGAACGCGTAGGAGTCACCGAGCTGCCCGGTCGCGAGGCGGCCGAGGAACACCGCGTACTGCACCAGGACCGGCTGGTCGAGGCCGTACTCGTGGCGGACCTGGGCGACGGCCTCGGCCGAGGCCTGCGATCCCGGGCCACCGAGGATCGCGAGCGCCGGGTCACCGGGGATGAGCCGGATCGCGACGAAGACGATCGTCGCGACGGCCCAGAGCACGCCGATGCCCCCGGCGAGCCGCCGGACGGCCCACCAGACCCATCGCATCCGGGTCAGCGGTCGATCCAGGCGGTGCCGAACCAGGGCGTCGACACAGGGGTGGTCCGGATGCCGTGCACGGCCGAGCGCACCAGGAAGTGGTTCTGCTGGTCGTACAGGGGGAGCACGGTGTCGCTCGCCAGGATCGCCTTCTGCGCCTGCTCGTACAGGTCGGCGCGCTCGTCGGCGTCCGAGGTACGGGCGGCCCGCTCGAGCAGCCGGTCGAGCGCGGGGTCGTCGAGCTGGGCCAGGTTCGCGAAGTAGCCGGACGGTGCCGGTTCGATGCTCGCGCTGTCGTACAGGATCCGCAGGACGTCGGGGCCGACCTTCGTGTACGGGGCACTCACGACGTCGTACTCGTTCGCGGCCAGGGCGGCGTACCAGCTGGACAGGTCGAGCTCGTCGAGCACGACCTTGAACCCGACGGCCTTCTCGGACGCCTGGATCTGCTGGAACAGGCTGCGCTCGGCCGGCACCGACTGGTTCGTCGAGACGGGGAACGTCACGGTGAGCTGCTGGCCGTCCTTCTCGCGGATGCCGTCCGAGCCGACCTTCCACCCGGCGTCGTCGAGCAGCTGCTTCGCCTTCGACGGCGAGTAGTCGAACCGGCTCTTGTCGGAGTACGCGAGCGGCTCAGCGCTCGAGAGCACCGAGTACGAGCGCTTCGCGGTGCCGAGGAACAGCGACTGCAGGCCCGGGTCGATCTCGGCGCCGGCGATGAAGGCCTGGCGGACTGCCTGGTCGCGGAACGCGCCGTGCCCGGAGTTCAGTTCGAGCCGGTTCGAGGCGCCGGGGCGCGGGGCGTCGAGGTCGCGGATCGCGCCCTTCGCCGACGCGGCCTTGAGCTGGTCGGGCTGGGCGTTGTCGATCACGTCGACCTGGCCGGACTGCAGCGCGGCGTAGCGCGAGGTCGAGTCCGGCAGGAACCGCCACGTGATGCCCGACAGGCGCGGCTTCGTCTTGCCCCAGTAGTCGGTGTTCTTCGTCAGGGTGACGCGGTCGCCGTGCTTCCAGCCGGTGACCCGGAACGGGCCGGTGCCGACGGGGGACTCACAGTTCGTCGCCTGCTTCCGTTCGAGCGCCTTCGGGGACTCCATGCCGACCCAGGGCTGCGAGAGGGACTCGAGCAGCGCACTGTCCGGCCGGCTCAGCGAGAGCGTCACGGTGTGGTCGTCGGTGGCGGTCGCCTTCGTGATGGACTGCAGCGCAAGGTACCCGGTGCTCGAGGCGGTGGCCGGGTCCTGCACGTGCTCGATGTTCGCCACGACGGCGGCGGCGTCGAACGGGGTGCCGTCGCTGAAGGTGACGTCGTCGCGCAGGGTGAACGTCAGGGTCTTCCCGTCGTCACCCGTGGTCCACTTCGTCGCGAGTTCCGGCGTGGGCTTGCCGTCCTCGAGCCCGACGAGCTCCTCGATGTACTGCGTCGCCAGGAGCGCCTGCGGGTAGTTGCCGCCGACGTGCGGGTCGAGGCAGGTCGGTTCGGCGTCACCGGAGGCGTAGGTGAGCGTGCCGCCCGCGACCGGGGTGCTGCTCGTGGTGCCCGCCCCTCCGCCCGAGCAGGCGGACAGCAGCAGCAGGAGGGTCGCGGCACCGGCTATGCCGGTCGGACGCGCCAGGCGTCGGCGATGTTTCTGCACTGCGTCCAGTTTCTCCACAGCACGAGCGTACCCCGCCTTGGTGCCCGGTGTGAATCGTCGATGGTGTCGTTGACAACATCTCGACTCTGCGATTGCATGTTGGGGATCGCTCGACAACAACGATCGCAGGCCGGCTACACGGTCGGTCATCGAACGAAACGAACGAACACAAGGGGGAGACGATGTCTTCGACATTGGATCAACGGGTGAACGACCAGCTCCGACTGGTCGCGTCCGAGCATGAGCCGCTGGCCGCAGGGACGGCACAGCCGGTCTTGACCACGCCGGCAACGGTGGCCTTGGGGTACGCCGCAGTCATCGGCTACGCAGCCGAAGGCGCGGCCTTCACCGCAGGGGCAACAGCGGTCGTCGGTGCGTACACGGTGGGTCGAGCCGCGGGATGACCGGCCTCGACACTGCCGTCAACAGGCAGATCGCGGCGGTACTCGCCAAGTCCCGTGCATCCGCCGTGGTGCCCGGGGAGTGGAACGCCCAGCCCACGCTGACGACCCCTGCCTTCCTGGCCGGTGTCGCCATCAGCTCGGCCGTCATCAACGCGTACAACGCCGGTATCAACGCCGGTTAGCACGCGCACCGCGCCGGGGCGGTGACACCGGGACACCGGTGTCACCGCCCCGGTTCGGGCGCGGAACGCGAGGGGGAAGAACATTGTCACCACGATCATCTCCGGGGCAGACGATGGGGATGCTGCTCCGGCGCTCCTTGCGCGCGCGACCCATCGGCGCGCGCGAGACTCTCGACACTGCCCAGCGGTTGTCGGCGGCGTCGGGACTCATGGCATCGCTCGAAGGACTGGCGTTGCTCGGGTCGCGACACGAGCGGCACCGGCTTCGCGACGAGTGGCGACACGCCAGACACTCGTTCGACCGAGCCCCGGCCCCGGTCCGTGCCGTCGTCGCCGCCACTGGCCCGATCCCGACCCGGGTCGTGCTGCAGTCGGTCCGCGCTGCGGCGTCGATCTACCTCATCGCCGCGCCGAGGAACGCGCCAGCGCGCAACCTGGTGACGCTGGCATCGAGCGCGATCACCACCGCGCTGTACCCGGCGCAACGGCTGGGCAGCGACGGTGCAGATCAGGTGACCGCACTCAGCCAGGCCTTGGTGGGTTTCGCCGGATTCGCACGACCGGGGCCCGTCCGGGACGCGTTGCTCTGGAGCCAGGCGATCCAGGGCACGATGTCCTACGCCGTCGCCGGTGTCGCCAAGCTCGTCGGCCCGGACTGGCGCTCCGAACGTGCCCTGCTCGGCATCATGCGCACACACACGTACGGCAGCCCCGTGCTGTGGCGTCGGGCGAAGGAGCTGCCGCGCACTGCCCGAGCGGTATCCGCAGGCATGCTCGTCTTCGAGTGCGCGTTCCCGCTCGCGTACCTGCCCGTGCCGTGGGCGCCGCGCATCTTCCTCGCCGGCGCCGTCGGGTTCCACGCCTTCAACGCCGCCGCGATGGGACTCGGTCGCTTCCTGCCGAGCTTCATGTCCCTCCACCCGGCGATCGTGTACACCTCTGCGGCGAACAGCAGGCGTCCCTCCGCCGCGTTCCCGCTCATCGCCGCTGCTGCGCTGGCCGTGACCGTCGGGTCGTTCGCCGCGCAGAGCGTCATCGCGTCGGAACGGATCCGGCGCCGTGACGCTGGCAGGAGCACCGTGCCGCTGCAGGGTGGACGCCAGCTCGTCGTCGATCGTCAGGGCGAACCGAGGACCGGAACGGTCGTACTCGAGGGTGGTCTCGGAACACAGATCGACGAGTTCGAGACGCTCCGCCGTGCCCTCGTCGATGCTGGGCTCCTCGTGGTCTCGTACCGGCGTTCTGACGACGGCTGCCCGGCTGGAGCACTGCTGGACGCGCGAGCGGCCGAGCTGGCCGAGCTGCTGCGTGCGGTCGACGCCGACGTGCCCAGCCCGCCGGTGGTGCTCGGGTACTCACTGGGCTCCGAGATCGTCCGGCGTGCCGTGCGCGACCACGATCTTCCGGTGGCGGGCGTCGTCGCCCTCGATCCGTCGCACCCCGGCGAACTCGCCCGGTCAGCGAAGAAGGCCGACACGGTCGCGCCGATCACGGAATCGATGCGTGTGTTCCGCCTCGCCACCGCCGCGCGACTGGGCATCCTTCTCGACGCACCGTCGTGGATCGGTGTGCTCGATCCGTCACGTCGGCGCGACGCAGTCGCGGAGCACCGATCGGCACGGACGTGGCGCCGAACCTGGCGCGAGTGGAACGCCGTTCGAGTGAGCCTCGTGCAGCAGGGACCGCCGGAGCCGTCACGGGTGCCGGTCCGGGTCGTCTCGGCTGGACGGACGCTGCGGAACGACGCGCTGCAGGCGACCCTGCACACCGAGCTCACCAGGACCGTCACTGGCGACGACCACGACGTGACGATCGTGCCGGGTGTCGGTCACGACGACGTGATCCGCGAACCGGTTGCGGTCAAAGCGGTCATCGAGGCGGTCGAGGCACTGCTGCCGAACCAGGACGGGACGCCAGAAGAGGAGATGCCATGGCCGCGCGCATCCGCGGGGTAGGCGAGGCGCTCGCAGTCGTGGCTGCTGCGGCTGGACTGGTGGTCACCGTCCTCGGTCAGGTCCCGAGCCCGGCATTTGGTCGGGCTCGCGCAGGCGACTGGTTCGGGCTCGTCCCGAACTGGCGTTTCTTCGCGCCGAACCCGGCCCAGCACGACTTCTCGGTGTACGTCCGACCGGTCCGCCCCGTCGGCGAGCCCGAGGCGCCGTGGACGCGTCCTCGGGTCGTGGCGGAGCGCAGACTCCACCACTCCGTCTGGTTCCCGGGCCGCCGCGCCGACAAGGGGCTGTTCGACCTGTGCAGCGACTTCCTGCCGCTCCTCGACGGGGACCGACCGGAACGCATCGAGACCCGACCGGTCTTCCGCGTCCTGCGCGCCTGGGTCGTCGCTGACCTGCTGGCAGCCGGCGCGGACCGGACACCCCACCAGCTCGCGCTCGTGCGGTTCGCGGGTGCCGACGACACGATCGAACCCGAGGTGCTGTTCGTCTCGAGTCCGTTCGCGGTGGAGCCTGACACTGCCATCACCCCTGACCGAGAGGAACGACCATGACCGAGATCTCCAGCGCGATGGGCTTCATCGCCGCGGTTGAGGTGGCTGCCGCCGTGCTCATCGTGATGCACACCACTGTCGGCCTGCCGGCCAGGCTCCGCCCGTGGGTGACCAAGTGCACCATCGTCACCCGCACGGGCGCCGTGGGACTCGCTGCGAGCGCGATCGTGGTCGCGGCTGCCGTCCTCGGCGCGGTCTCGTGGTGGTGCTCGACGACGGACCCGACGTGGGCGTGGGGCGTCCTCGGCTCCCTCCTGCTGCTGCTCGTCGGTGCCGCCGCTGAGTCGTCGATCCACCAAGCCGTCGCCGGGCGGCGCCGGCTGGCACGCCGGTAGGCGCCGGAGCCCACCGTCGGCGCGGGACAATGGGCCCATGGACGAACCGATCCGCCGCGGTGGCCGCCCCCGACGCTCGAGCGCCGAGGTCCTCGCGGACGCCGCTGCCGAGCTGTTCCTCGAGCAGGGGTACGGGCGTACCACGGTCGACCAGATCGCCGCCCGCGCCGGGGTCAGCCGCGCGACGTTCTTCAACTACTTCCCTGCGAAGGCCGACGTGATGTGGCTCGAACTCGACGCCGCCGTCGCCGGGCTGCCCGGGTACCTCGCAGCGTCCACCGAGTCGAGTGCCGTACGGGCCGTCGAACAGGCGCTCCTCGACGCCGCTCGCGCCCACGACCCCGAGCGGGTGCCGTGGGCGGTCGCGCAGGCCGAGGTCATGGGCATCGGGCCCGAGCTGGTGGCCGGCGTCGCGGTCCGGGTGACGGCGCAGCACGAGGCCGTCGCCGCCTTCGTCGCGGGCCGCACGGGGGAGCAGCCGCGAGCGCTCTGGCCGCAGACGGTGTCCGGTGCGATGCTCGGGGCCGCCGCCGCCGCGTTCGGGGTGTGGGTCACCGACGGGGTCGGGCGCCGAGCGCTCGTCGAGTACGTCGCGGCGGCGCTCACACCGGTGGTCGCGGGCCTCGACGCTCGCTGACACGCCGGCGTCTTCCGCCCCCAGACACGCCGTCGTCTTCGTGCGACGCCGCCTCGTCGCCGAGACGCCGCCGATTCCGGCGGCGTCTCGAGCACATTGCGGCGTCTTGCTGACACACCGGCGTCTTCCTCCCGCGTGTGGGGCGGTGGACGCGACGGGAAGACGGACTGGAGGCCCGTGGCGGCCCGGCACCGCGCCTCCCGTCCGCCGAGCGGTCGCTCACGGAACACGCCGTCGTCTTTCTACGACGCCGCCTCACCGGCGAGACGCCGCCGAATCCGGCGGCGTCTCGAGCACATGGCGGCGCCTTGCCGACACACCGGCGTCTCGCGACCCGAGCCCTGCCGCCACGCCGCCCCGCGACCCGGCCCGCGCTCACTCCGTGCGCAGGGTCCCAGCGCCACCGGCCGCCACGTCGGACGCGGTGCCGTCCCGCACGACCTCGGGGACAGCGCCGTCGGTCGGCACCAGGGACTCGTCGCCCGGGTAGCTCAGGGTGAGGATCGCCTCCTCGATGTACTGGCTGTCCTCGAGTGACTGCTCGACGTCGCGCAACCGCACCGCGACGTGCTCCTCGGTCTCGTTGCCGGTCAGGTCGACGGCCGCGACGAGGTAAACCCGCGACGGCCCCACGAACTCCAGGTGCAGGTAGGTGACGCGCTCGACCTGCGACCGGCCCAGCAGCTCGACGAGCACCGCGTTCTCGAGCTCCGGCGACGTGCTCTCGCCGAGCAGGAACCGGCGGTTGCGGTCGATCAGGACGATCGCGACGACACCGAGCAGCACACCGATCGCGATGGAACCGAGTGCGTCGAAGACCGCCAGCCCGGTGACCTGGTGCAGGAACACCCCGAGGAACGCCACGACCAGGCCGATCAGCGCCGCCGCGTCCTCGGCGAACACCGCACGGAGCGTCGGGTTCGACGACTGCAGCACGTGCCGCAGCACCGGGACCTTCCGCTTCGTCGCGGCACCGTGCGCCTGTCGGTACGCCTGCAGGAAGCTCGTGCCCTCGAGCACGAACGCGAGCCCGAGCACGACGTAGTTGAGCACGACGTCCTCGGCCGGCCCGGTCTCCCCGAACTCCGAGATGCCGTGGTAGATCGAGACGATCGCACCGGCCGTGAACAGGCCGAACGCGGCGAACATCGACCAGATGTACGTCTCGCGTCCGTACCCGAGCGGGTGCGCGGCGTCCCGCTTCTTGCCGCCCCGGCGTTCGGCGACGAGCAGGAACACCTCGTTGCCGGTGTCCGCCCACGAGTGCGCCGCCTCGGCCACCATCGACGCCGAACCCGACACGAGCGAGGCGATCGTCTTCGCGATCGCGACGAGCAGGTTCGCCCCGAACGCGATCAGGACGGTGACGAGTGACTCGGGGCGATCTTCTGCGGGCATCGCTCAAGCATGCTCCCGTCCGGTAAAGTCGTGTTCCACGAGCATCGATCCGGCCATCACCGGGGAGCTTCCGGAAGAACACGGGGCGCACCAGCGCCTCCGTCAGTAGAACCGGGCGGGTTCGGGACCGTCACCATCCCCGACACAGAGTGGTCGCACAGCGGACGTTGGGCGGCAAACGAGGTGGTACCGCGGAGCCTGGCTCCGTCCTCGTGGAGATCGAGCGAACCCACAAGGAGTCCCGGTGCCGTACCCGTTGAACGCCGATGCCGATGGTGTCGTCCCCTCGCCGAGCTTCCCCGCCGTCGAGCGGGGCATCCTCGCCTTCTGGAAGCGCGACGACACGTTCCAGGCGTCCATCGACGCGCGCCAGGGCTGCCCGGAGTGGACCTTCTACGACGGCCCGCCCTTCGCCAACGGCCTGCCGCACTACGGGCACCTGCTGACCGGGTACGCCAAGGACGTCTTCCCGCGCTACCAGACCATGCGCGGCAAGCAGGTGCACCGCCGCTTCGGCTGGGACACCCACGGCCTGCCCGCCGAGCTCGAGGCGATGCGCCAGCTCGGCATCACCGAGAAGCACGAGATCGACGCCATGGGCATCGACGTCTTCAACGCCGCCGCCAAGAAGTCGGTGCTGCAGTACACCGACGAGTGGCAGGAGTACGTCACCCGCCAGGCGCGCTGGGTCGACTTCGAGGACGACTACAAGACCCTCGACGTCACCTTCATGGAGAGCGTGCTCTGGGCGTGGAAGCAGCTCTGGGACAAGGGCCTGGCGTACGAGGGCTTCCGGGTCCTGCCGTACTGCTGGAACGACCAGACGCCGCTGTCCAACCACGAGCTGCGCATGGACGACGACGTCTACAAGATGCGCCAGGACCAGTCCGTCACGGTCTCGTTCCCGCTGCACGGCGACCGCGCTGCCGCGCTCGACCTGAACGGTGTGCGGGCGCTCGCCTGGACGACGACCCCCTGGACCCTGCCGACGAACGCCGCCCTCGCGGTCGGCCCGGAGATCGCCTACGCGGTCGTCCCGGCAGGGCCTGGAGGCGCGGCTGACGGTGCCGACGCCGGTTCCGTCTCCTACCTGCTCGCGTCCGACACCGTGGCCGCGCACGCGAAGGAGCTCGGCTACGCCTCGGGTGACGAGGCGCTCGCCGCCGTCGCGCGCACGCTGACGGGCGCCGAGCTCGACGGCGTCGAGTACGAGCGGCTGTTCGACCACCTGGCCGATGCCGAGGGCTACGAGAACGCGTGGCGCATCCTGGTCGCCGAGTACGTCGAGACCGGTGAGGGCACCGGCATCGTGCACCAGGCACCGGCCTACGGTGCCGACGACCAAGAGGTCTGCGCCGCCGCCGGCATCCCCGTCGTGCTGTCCCTCGACGAGGGCGGCGTCTTCACGTCGCAGTTCGGCGAGGTCGCCGGCATGCTCTGGTCGGACGCGAACAAGCCGCTGACCAAGGCCGTCCGCGACGCCGGGCGACTGCTCCGCCAGGCGTCCTACGAGCACAGCTACCCGCACTGCTGGCGGTGCCGGAAGCCCCTCATCTACAAGGCCGTCTCGTCGTGGTTCGTCCGCGTCACCGAGCTCCGCGACCGCATGGGCCAGCTCAACCAGGACATCAACTGGGTGCCGGACAACGTCAAGGACGGCCAGTTCGGCAAGTGGGTCGGCAACGCCATCGACTGGTCGGTCTCGCGCAACCGCTACTTCGGCACGCCGATCCCGGTGTGGCAGTCCGACGACCCCGAGTACCCGCGCACCGACGTGTACGGCTCGCTCGCCGACATCGAGCGCGACTTCGGTCGCCTGCCGGTGAACGCCGAGGGCGAAGTCGACCTGCACCGCCCGTTCATCGACGACCTGACGCGGCCGAACCCCGACGACCCCACGGGCACCTCGACGATGCGCCGGATCACCGACGTGTTCGACGTGTGGTTCGACTCCGGGTCGATGCCGTACGCCCAGGTGCACTACCCGTTCGAGAACCGTGAGTGGTTCGAGTCGCACAGCCCGGCCGACTTCATCGTCGAGTACATCGGGCAGACGCGCGGCTGGTTCTACGTCATGCACGTGCTCTCCACTGCGCTGTTCGACCGACCCGCCTTCCAGAACGTCATCAGCCACGGCATCGTCCTCGGCTCGGACGGCCAGAAGATGTCGAAGTCGCTCCGGAACTACCCGGACGTCTCCGAGGTCTTCGACCGCGACGGCGCCGACGCCATGCGCTGGTTCCTGATGTCCTCGTCGGTGATCCGCGGCGGCAACCTCGTCGTCACCGAAGAGGGGATCCGGCAGGGCGTCCGCGAGTTCATGCTGCCGCTGTGGTCGACGTACTACTTCTTCACCCTGTACGCGAACGCCTCCGGGGAGTCGGGCTACCAGGCAACCCGGAGCACCGCGAGCACCGACGTGCTCGACCGGTACCTGCTCGCGAAGACCCGGGTGCTCGTCACCGACGTCACCGCGCACCTCGACGCGCTTGACACCCCGCTGGCGGCCCAGGCCGTCCGCGACTTCGCCGACGTGCTCACGAACTGGTACGTCCGTCGCTCGCGCGACAAGTTCTGGACCGGGGCCGACGCGGCCGCCGGCGCCGAGACCCGTGCGGCGTTCGACACGCTGTACACCGTGCTCGAGACCCTGACCCGGGTCGCCGCCCCGCTCGCGCCGCTCGTCACCGAGGAGATCTGGAAGGGCCTGACCGGCGGGCGCAGCGTCCACCTGACGGACTTCCCGGACCCCGACGAGTTCCCCGCCGACGACGCCCTGGTCGATGCGATGGACCGCGTGCGCGACGTCGCCTCGAAGGGCCTGGCGCTCCGCAAGGCCACGGGCAAGCGCGTCCGCCTGCCCCTCGCCACGCTGACCCTGGTGGTGCCGGACCCGGCTGCGGTCGAACCGTTCGCCGACATCCTGCGTGACGAGCTCAACGTCAAGCGCGTGGCGCTCGAGGCGCAGGCCGAGGAGTCCCTGGCGCAGTACGGCATCGAGCGGAAGCTCACCGTGAACGCCCGCGTCGCCGGCCCCCGCATCGGCAAGCAGGTGCAGCAGGTCATCCCGGCCGCCAAGAAGGGCGACTGGACCGCCACCGACTCCGGCGTGACCGTCGGCGGCATCGACCTGATCGAGGGCGAGTACTCGCTCGACCTCACCGTCGCCGACACCTCGGTGGCCGTGGCGTTCCTCGACGAGGGTGGCTTCGTGGTGCTCGACACCGTGACCACGCCCGAGCTCGAGGCCGAGGGGCTCGCCCGCGACGTCGTCCGCGCCGTCCAGCAGGCCCGCCGCGACGCCGACCTCGACGTCAGCGACCGCATCGCCCTGACCCTGCGGGTGGACGACACCGCCGACGGCGCGGTCCGCGCGCACCAGGAGCTCATCGCCGGTGAGACCCTGGCGACGAGCGTCGAGATCGTGCCCCTCGGGGCGAGTGACACCACCACCGACGTCGGTGACGGTGCGAAGGTTTCCGTGGAGGTGGCACGCGCATGAGCGACGACGACCAGTACGACGACCACGAGGCGAACGAGGAGTTCGTCGGACACGACGAGTTCGACGGCCGCGACGAAGACGGCATCCGGATCCCGGTCGGCCCGGCCGGTGACGGCCCTGCCGACGCCGTGCCCTACGGGGATGACGACGACGAGGTCCGCCGTGTCGAGGCCGCCCTGTACGCCCGGATCGGTGAACAGGCCCCCGAGCGACGGCTGACCGCAACGCGGCGTGCCGTCGAGCTGCTCGGCGACCCGCACCTGGCGTACCCGGTGATCCACGTGACCGGGACGAACGGCAAGACGTCCACCAGCCGCACCATCGAGAGCATCGTCCGTGCCCACGGTCTGCGCACCGGCCTGATGACGAGCCCGCACCTGGTGTCCATCCGGGAGCGCATCGTGATCGACGGCCAGCCGATCGCAGCGGACCGGTTCACCTCGAACTGGGACGACATCGCCCCGGTGCTCGAGATCACCGACCGGGAGCTCGCCGACAAGGGCGAACTCCCGCTGACCTTCTTCGAGGCGCTCACCGTGCTCGCCCTGGCGTGCTTCGCCGAGGCGCCGGTGGACGTCGCCGTGATCGAGGTCGGCATGGGCGGCGAGTGGGACTCCACCAACGTCGTGCAGAGCCAGGTGTCGGTGTTCACGCCGATCGCCATCGACCACGCGAAGCAGCTCGGCGCCACCGTCGCCGAGATCGCCCGCACGAAGTCGGGCATCGTCAAGCCGTCGTCCGCCGTGGTGTCGAGCCGGCAGGTCCCCGAGGCCCTCGCCGAACTCGAGCGCGCCGCCGAGCTCACCGAGTCCACCCTGGCCGTCGAGGGCACGGGCCCCTTCGAGCCGGTCACTGACCGTCGCGGAGCGGCGGGCAGTCCGAGCTTGCAGGGAGGGTTCAGCGTCGTCGACGTCACCCCGGCCGTGGGCGGACAGCTCATCACCGTGCAGGGCATCGCCGGTCGCTACGACGACCTGTTCCTGCCGCTGTTCGGCCGGCACCAGGCCGAGAACGCCGCCGTGGCGATCGCGGCGGTCGAGTCGTTCCTCGGCCGTGGGGCCCAGGCCCTCGACGAGGACGTCCTGTCCGAGGGCATCGCCGGCACGACCAGCCCCGGTCGACTGCAGCCGATCGCCACGGACCCGACCGTCGTCGTCGACGCCGCGCACAACCCGCACGGTGCGAAGGCCCTGGCCGAGGCACTGCCGGTCGCGTTCCCGTCGGAGCACGTCGTCGGCGTCGTCGGGATCCTCGGCGACAAGGACGCCCGCGGGTTCGTCCGCGCGCTCAAGGACACCGTCGCCACCTTCGTGGTCACGCAGCCGCCGGGGGAGCGTGGGCTCGACGCCGATGCCTTCGCCAAGGTGGTCGTGGACGAGATCGGCGCGGACCGCGTCGTCGTCGAGCCGTCCCTGGCGTCCGCCCTGCAGCAGGCACGCGACCTGGCCGACGAGGCGGACGCCGAGGACGCCCTCGTGCTCGTCGCGGGCTCCATCGTGATGGTGGGCGCGGTCATGGACCTCGTGCACCGCGAAGGCGAGACGAAGTGACGGACGCACCAGGGGCCTCCCGGCCGGGCCGCGCACCGCGCACCCGGAAGCCGCGCCGCGAACGCGGAGCGCAGGAGAGCCTGCTCTCGATCACGCTCGTGCTCGAGGCGATCATGTTCTTCTTCCCCATGCTCGTCGTGTTCGGCAAGGGCACGCTGCCGCCCGCAGCGGCCTTCGGCGGCGGCGTCGGCGCGATCATCGTCCTCGCAGCTGCCTCACGTCTGACGGGCAAGCGGGCCGGTGTATGGTTCGGGTGGCTGCTGCAGGCGGCCATCCTCGCCACCGGGTTCATCGAACCGTTCATGTTCGCGGTCGCCGTGGTGTTCCTGGCGCTGTGGGTCTTCTGCTTCGTCAAGGGCGGTCAGCTGGACCGTCAGAACGCCGCGCGCCGAGCGGCCATGGGCGAGGACTGACCACCACATTCGACCCCGAACACAGGGAGTACTGCGTGTCCGACTTCGAAGAGACCCTCGTCCTCGTCAAGCCCGACGGTGTGGCCCGCCAGCTCACCGGTGAGATCCTCCGCCGGATCGAGGCGAAGGGCTACGAGCTCGTCGACCTGAAGATGCTCACGGCGCCGCGCGACCTGCTCGACGCACACTACGAGGAGCACCAGGGCAAGCCGTTCTTCGAGCCGCTCGTCGAGTTCATGCAGTCTGGTCCGGTCGTCGCCGTGCGCGTCGCCGGCAACGGTGCGATCGCGGGCTTCCGCTCGCTCGCCGGCACCACCGACCCCACGTCGGCTGCGCCCGGCACCATCCGTGGTGACCTGGGCCGTGACTGGGGCCTCAAGGTGCAGCAGAACCTGGTCCACGGTTCGGACAGCCCCGAGTCGGCCGCGCGCGAGCTCGCGCTCTGGTTCGCCTGAGCGGCGGGGACGACATGACGAACAACGACCGACCCACCAAGAACGAGCGGCGTCAGCACGCGCGCGAGGTCGCACGCCAGCGTGCCGACGCCGAGAAGCGCCGCAAGCGCCGCAACAAGTGGTTCCTGCAGGGCGGCATCGGCCTGGGCATCGTGGCGATCGCCGCGATCATCACCATCGTCGTGGTGAACGTGAACAACGCACCGGTGCTGTCCGCCGCCGGGCCGAAGAACATGGCCACCGGCGCGATCCAGTTCACCGGCAAGGACGGCAAGGTCACCCCCGTGACCACGCCGGCCGTGGCCGCGACGGGTTCGGCATCGCCGGCCCCCACGGCGAACAGTGACGGTGCCGTCGCGGTCACCGAGTACGTCGACTGGGCCTGCCCCGTCTGCAAGCAGTTCGAGGGCGCCTACGCCGATCAGATCCTCGACAAGGTGAAGTCGGGCGACGCGACGCTGGCGATCCAGCCGGTGTCGATCCTCGACCGCAGCTACCCGGGTTCCCGGTACGCCAGCCGTGCTGCGAACGCCGCCATGTGCGTGGCGAACTACGACCCGGACAAGTTCCTCGACGTGCAGACGCAGTTCTTCGACAACCAGCCGGCCGAGGGCACGAAGGGCCTGACCAACTCCGAGATCGCGAAGCTCGTCAAGGCGGGCGGCGCGACGGGTTCGGACCTGTCCCAGTGCCTGTCGACCGAGCGGTTCAAGGGCTGGGTGACGAAGTCGACGCAGGCCGTCACCTCGAACGAGGCACTCGCGGGTCCGCAGGGGTTCGGCACGCCGACGGTCGTGGTCGACGGCAAGCGCCTCGACGACCTGAGCACGGTCATCACCGCGATCGACGCCGCGGCGAAGTAACACCTCGGCACGACGAACGGCCCCCGCTCCCGATGGGAAGCGGGGGCCGTTCCACGTTGCTCCTCGGGCTAGGACGCGCGGTCGTGCCGCCGGACGAACGACGCGAACGCCTCGGGGTCAGCGAGGGACGTCGAGCCGTCCGGGTCGTACTGCTCGCCGTCGACGAGGATCGTGGGCGTGCTCGTGATCCCGTCGAGCGTCGAGTTCGGCACCGGGTCCTGCACCGCCCGGTTCGTGGCGTCGGCGACCCACCCGGCGAAGCGCTGCCCGGTGATGCACGAGGCGACCTCGGGGGCCCTCGCCCCGGCTCCGCGGGCGAGGGACGCCAACTCGTCGTTGGTCAGCCCGCGGGTGTTCTCGGACGGCTGGTGCCCGGAGAGCGACGCGTTGTAGGCCAGGAACGCGTCCGGGTCGTGGTCGGCGACGCAGGCAGCAGCCGCCGCAGAGCGGGTGGAGTACCGCGAGCCGAGCGACAGCCGGTCGAGCAGCCCGAGCGGGTGCAGCTCGAGGGTGGCGGTCCCGTCCTCGACCCACTGCCGGATCTGGGGCATCTGGGCCGTCTCGAACTGGTTGCAGTACGGGCACATGTAGTCCGCGTAGACCACGATGGCGGTCTTCGAGCCGTCCTGGTCGGTCGGTGTCGGCGTCCCGCCGGCGGGGACCGCGCGCGTCTCGACGGGCACGATCCTGCCGTGCACACCGGTCAGCAGGACACCGTCGCTCGCCGCGTTGCGTGGGCCGGGACCCGCGGGCTGCACCGATCCCGCCACCAGGACGACGACCACCGCGACGACCGCGAGCCCACCGATGACGGCTCCGCTGATGCCCAGCGTGCGGAGGCGACGGCGGCGCGACTGCTCCTTCGCCCGTGTCGCCCGCGCGCGTTCCCGTACGGCGTCCCGACGCGCCCTGCTGGTCTCCTGCTCGCTCATCGATCCCGAGCGTAGAGGCAGTCCGGACGGCTCAGAAGACGGTCAGGACCGCCGGGAACATGATGATGATCGTGACGATGATGACCAGGTAGTTGGCCAGCGGGAACGTCCAGCAGAAGGGCAGGAGCGTGCGCCCGACGCGCTGTGCTCCGGCGCCGAAGCGTCCCTGCGCCATGTTCCAGATCGTGAAGACCCAGAACATCGGGATCGTCATCGACCAGACGAGCATGCACCACGGGCACAGGGCGCCGATGACGAAGACGGTCTGCGTGAACAGCCAGGTCACGAACACCCACGCCAGGAACACGCCGGCGTTGAACGCGATCCAGAACCAGCGCGAGCCGTTCCGGAACCCGGCCAGCATCAGCACCGCGACGGCGATCGGGGCGACGAACCCCATGACGCCGAGCAGCGGGTTCGGGAACCCGAACAGGTGGCCCTGCCAGCTGGCCATCACGTCGGAGCAGTTGATGAACGGATTGACGTCACAGCTCAGGACGGCCTTGGGGTTCTCGTACTTCGCGAACTCGTCGAGGACGAGCCGGAACGCTGCGTACAGGCCGACGAGCCCGGTGACGAGCAGGAAGACCGCCATCGCGATCGGACGACGGGGGGCAGGTGCAGACGCGGTCACGCGGTCATCATCGCACGCGGGTTCCGGTGCTTTCCGGGTGTGGCATGCGATAATGCCTGGAGGTCGTGCGGCCAACCGCACACCGAAGAGAGCTTTCCGAGCGACGCCCCACCGGGCAGACCTCGGACGATCAGGTGCGGTGAGAGCGCACTGTGGTCGGGCAGCGTCACTCCGACGACGAGCCGACCCGGGCCGGGTGCCCGGACCGGAACGGGCGCGGACGCAACGAGAAGTTGACGCGGACCGGTCACGAGACAGCGAGCGCGGGGGCGTCGACGCCGCCCGCCACGACACAGAATTCCCGCCACCCGAAAGGGTGCGAGTGGGGCCGAGGAGTGCACCAGTCCATGGTGGAGCAGAACAACGACAACACGACCAACGACGAGAACGCGCCGAAGCGCCGGAGCCGCCTGTTCGGCGGTCGCCGCGCCCGGTCGTCCGGCCAGGAGGCCCGTGGGGTAGCCGATCAGGCACCCCACGCCGACGAGACGCTCGCGCTGACGGGCGGCGCTGACGCCCGTCCCGCGGCCAGCGTCGCGTCGCCCGGCTCGCCGGACTCGCCGGACTCGCCGGACTCGCCGGACTCGCCCGATTCCCCGGCTTCGCCGGCGGAGCCGACCGACACCGGGGCGGTCTCCGTCGCGGTCGAGGCCGTCGCCGACAGCGGTGCCGAGCCGCACGACGTGAGCACGCTGACCGGTGACCTGCCGGTCGTGACGGGCGACCAGTCGGGCACCGTGACCGACGGGGCGGACGCGGACCGCGCCTCCCGTCCGACCGAGGCCGCGCCCACGGCCGAGGCGAGCGACGACGCGGCACCAGCCGACGAGCCGTTCGTGCCGAAGGCCACGAGCACGCTCAGCCTGATCTTCCACGCCCCGGTGCTGCCGGACCTGCCGCAGCGCGCGCCCCGGTTCGAGCGCGACCGCGATCGTGACCGCGACCGCGACGAGGACGACCGCTACGACCGCGAAGACCGCTTCGACCGCGACCGTGACGACCGCGACGACCAGGGCGGTTCCCGCCGTCGCTCGCGTCGCCGTGGCTCGAGCGCCGACCGCGAGGCCCGCGAGCCGCGCGACCACCAGGAGCCGCGCCGTCGTGAGCCGGAGCTCATCACCGAGCCGCAGCGCATCAAGGGTTCGACCCGTCTCGAGGCGAAGAAGCAGCGTCGTCGCGACGGTCGCGACGCCGGACGCCGCCGCCAGGTGGTCAGCGAGGACGAGTTCCTCGCGCGCCGCGAGAGCGTCGACCGCCAGATGATCGTCCGCTCCAGCTCGTCGACGATCGAGATCGGCGTGCTCGAGGACGGCATCCTCGCCGAGCACTACATCACCAAGTCCGAGAACGTGTCGCTCATCGGCAACGTCTACCTCGGCAAGGTGCAGAACGTCCTGCCCTCGATGGAGGCCGCGTTCGTCGACATCGGCCGTGGCCGGAACGCCGTGCTCTACGCCGGCGAGGTCGACTGGAACTCGGTCGACACCAGCCACGGTCGCCGCATCGAGGCAGCCCTCAAGCCGGGCGACAAGGTCCTGGTGCAGGTCACGAAGGACCCGGTCGGCCACAAGGGCGCCCGTCTGACCAGCCAGGTCTCGCTGCCCGGTCGCTACCTGGTCTACGTGCCGAACGGCTCGATGAACGGGATCTCGCGCAAGCTGCCGGACACCGAGCGTGCCCGCCTGAAGAAGATCCTGAAGGAGGTCCTGCCGGAGCACGCGGGCGTCATCGTGCGCACCGCTGCCGAGGGAGCGACCGAGGAGCAGCTCACCCGCGACGTGCAGCGCCTGACCAGCCAGTGGGAGGCCATCCAGAAGAAGGTCGCCGGTGGCCAGGCCCCGGTGATGCTGCACTCGGAGCCCGACCTGCTCATCAAGATCGTCCGCGACGTCTTCAACGAGGACTTCACGAAGCTGATCATCGACGGCGAGGCCGCCGGCGGCACCATCGACGAGTACCTGACGGCCGTCGCCCCGGACCTGAAGGACCGCGTCGTCCGCTACGACGGCCCCGACTCCTTCGAGGAGTTCCGCCTCAACGAGCAGATCGACAAGGCGCTCGACCGCAAGGTCTGGCTGCCCTCCGGTGGTTCGCTCGTCATCGACCGCACCGAGGCCATGACGGTCGTCGACGTCAACACCGGCAAATTCGTCGGTTCCGGCGGCAACCTCGAAGAGACGGTCACGAAGAACAACCTCGAGGCCGCTGAGGAGATCGTCCGGCAGCTGCGCCTGCGTGACATCGGCGGCATCATCGTCGTCGACTTCATCGACATGGTGCTCGAGGAGAACCGCGACCTCGTGCTCCGCCGTCTGGTCGAGTGCCTGAGCCGCGACCGCACGAAGCACCAGGTCGCTGAGATCACCTCGCTCGGCCTGGTGCAGATGACCCGCAAGAAGATCGGTGTCGGTCTGCGCGAGTCGCTCGACGAGGTCAACGCCAAGATCAACGACAACAACGCCGACCCGGGTCCGAGCAAGGGCCGTCGCAAGGGTCGTGGCGGGAACGGCAACGAGAACGGCCGCTCCGGCAACGGCGGCAACGGCACCGGGAACTCCGGTTCGTCGGGGTCGTCGTCGAACGGTGGGTCGAGCCAGGCGCACCAGATCACCGACGACGTGAAGAACGCGCTGTCCCGGATCGCCGCCTCGACCCTGTCGCACGACGAGCAGGAGGCCGCGGCCGCCGCGACCGAAGCCGAGGCGCCGTCCTCGGCGGACGCATCGACCAGCACGGACAGTGCGGGCGGCGAGCAGCCCACCGGTTCGAAGCGCCGTCGTCGGGGCCGTGGTGGGCGCGGGGGAGAGCAGCAGACCGCGCTCGCCCCGGAGACCACCGAGGCCACCGAGGCACCGGAGGCACCCGCCGCCGAGCCCGTCGTCGAACCCGAGGCGCGCGCGCCGAAGGCCAGTGCGACGAAGGGCAGCGCCCCGAAGGCCGCCGCGCCGTCCGTCACCGAGCCCGAGGTCGCGAGCGCACCGAAGGCGAAGGCCCCGGCCCGTCGTCGCGTGAGCTCGAGTGCCACGGTGACCCCGACCGACAACTCGGTGGCGATCCTGGACATCCCGATCGCCGCAGCGCCCAAGCGCGAGCCCCGCGCGGTCGCCCCGGACGCCGAGTCCCTGCTCGACTCGGTGCTCCAGGCGCTCCCTGAGCCGAAGCAGCCCGGACAGGGGCGCTCGCGTTCCCGCCGGGTCTCGTCGCCGAGCATCAGCGCTCCGGCCACGCCGACGGAGGAGCCGGCCGACGACGCCGACGGCTCCGACGGCGCTGTGATCCTGGGGAGCTGACGTGACGAACCCGGGCGACCCGCAGCAGCAGCGTGGGTACTACGGTGCGGGCTGGTCCCAGCCCGCACCGCCCGGCCCGGGTGGTCAGCAGCCGGGTGGGCAGCAGCCGCGTGGTCCGGTGCCGCAGTACGGTCGCCAGCCCGGTGCCGGTGCGCCGTACGCCCCGCCGCGACCGCCCCGTGCCCCTGCCGACCCGCGGCGGGCCTTCGCGCCCGGTGCCTCGGTGACGAACACGGCCGGGGCGCTCATCGCGGTCGTCGCCCTGGTGCTCGTCGAGTTCGTGTCCGGGCTCTTCGGTCTGCTCGGCACCTCGCTCGTGGTCAGCCCGTTCCAGCACTACGGCGCGGGGACGAGCCTGCTCGGCAGCTTCACGACCAATGTGTTCGTGGCGCCGTTCCCGTACTACGCCGGGGCGTTCCTGGCCCTGGCCTTCCTGACGCCGATCGACCGCCGCAGCCCGCTGCCGAGGCTCCTGCTCCGCGTCGTGCTCGCCGGCGCCGCGGGCACGGTGGCCCTGATGCTGGTCGGCGTCTTCACCGGGTCCTTCGGCGCGGCGAGCGCCGGCGGCTCCAAGCTCGTCATCGACGTGCTCACGCGTCCGCTGCAGAACGGGCTGCCGTTCACCGTGATGCTCCTGGCGACCGCCACGGCCGCCTGGCTCTGGCTCGGTCGCCCGCGCCGCGGCCCTGGCTCGTCGACGACCCCGGGCAGGCCGGGCACTGTCCGACCCGCCGACGCGGTCCCACCGTCGACGATCCAGCAGCAGCCACAGCAGCAGCCGCCCGCACCCTACGGGCAGGGACGCGTCCAGCCCGACCCGCACGGCCAGTACGGCGGGCAGTACGGCGCCGGACCGCGCTCCGACCAGCAGCAGCCCCCGGCGAACCCCTGGGGCGGCCCAGCGCCCCGCTGAGCCCGCTCGCGGGCCCTGTGAGCCGGCTGCGCACCGTGCGAGGTGCGGGGCCGGGCAGACCCGCACCGCGCCTCCTGGCGGGCGCTCAGAGGCCGCGCTTGTCCCGCTGCGCCACGCGCAGCCCACTGCGGATCAACCGCAGCACGAGCTCGCGACCGGTGACGGCCGAGGCGCCGGCGGCCACCAGTTCGTCGTACCGCGAGAGCGGGACGTCGTAGTGGTCGTGGTCGAACGCGCGGGGCGGCACGCCGGCCCGCGCAGCGAACGCGTGGAGTTCCGCGTAGGATTCATCACTGACGAGGTGCGACCACAGTGTGTCGTGGGCGGGCCACGTCGGTGGGTCGATCAACACGGTCACCGTGCAATCGTACGGGTGTCGCCGTTTGACCGGACCCAGGGTGATCGAGTATTCTCGGTCCCTGGTGTCAGCGGGCCGTTCTGCCTGCGTCGCCGATCGGGCCCGGCCTTCCGGGAGCCGCTCGTGCAGAAGTGGGCACCCGAGACTTCCCTCAAGCAGAGTTACGTAAGGATTTCCACGTGGTTTACGCAGTAGTGCGCGCCGGCGGCCGTCAGGAGAAGGTCGAGGTCGGCACCATCCTGACCATCGACCGTGCCAAGGCGGACGACAAGGGCAACATCGACCTCGCCCCCGTGCTCCTCGTGGACGGTGACAAGATCACGTCGGCGGCTTCCGAGCTCGCGAACGTGACCGTCACCGCCGAGGTGCTCGACGACCTCCGTGGTCCCAAGGTCATCATCCAGAAGTTCAAGAACAAGACCGGGTACAAGAAGCGCCAGGGTTTCCGCGCTGAGCTGACCCGCGTCAAGATCACCAAGATCGCGTAAGGGAGTCAACTCATGGCACACAAGAAGGGTGCGAGTTCCACTCGCAACGGTCGTGACTCGAACGCACAGCGCCTCGGCGTGAAGCGCTTCGGTGGCGAGGTCGTCAACGCCGGCGAGATCATCGTCCGCCAGCGCGGCACCCACTTCCACCCCGGCGCCAACGTCGGCCGTGGTGGCGACGACACGCTGTTCGCCCTCTCGTCCGGTTCGGTCGAGTTCGGCACCAAGGGTGGCCGCAAGGTCATCAACATCGTCAACGCGTAGTCGTTCGAACGACTGCAGCTGGAGGGGCGGGCCGAGTGCCCGCCCCTCCTTCGCTTTTCCCGCCGACGATCCCGTCGGCACAACGAAACACCTGGAGTGGACCCATGGCGACCTTCGTCGACCGCGTGACCCTGCACCTCAGCGCGGGGCACGGCGGCAACGGCTGCGTGTCGGTCCGCCGTGAGAAGTTCAAGCCCCTGGCCGGGCCCGACGGCGGCAACGGCGGTGACGGCGGCGACATCGTGCTCGTGGCTGACCCGCAGGTGACGACGCTGCTCGGCTACCACCGTTCCCCGCACCGCTCGTCGAAGAACGGCCAGCCCGGCATGGGCGACCACCGCAGCGGTGTCAGCGGCGAGGTCCTCGAGCTCCCGATGCCCGTCGGCACCGTGGTGTACGACGAATCCGGCGAAGTGATCGCCGACCTCACCGAGCCCGGCATGCGCGTCGTCGTGGCCCCCGGTGGGCAGGGTGGCCTCGGCAACGCGGCGCTCTCCACCACCAAGCGCAAGGCCCCCGGCTTCGCGCTGCTCGGCACCGAGGGCTGGGCGGGGGACATCAGCCTCGAGCTGAAGACCATCGCCGACGTCGCCCTCGTCGGGTTCCCGAGCGCCGGCAAGTCCTCGCTGATCGCGGCGGTCTCGGCCGCCAAGCCGAAGATCGCGGACTACCCGTTCACCACCCTCACCCCGAACCTGGGCGTCGTCGAATCCGGCGACACCCGCTTCACCGTCGCCGACGTCCCCGGTCTGATCGAGGGCGCGTCCGAGGGCAAAGGCCTCGGCCTGGAGTTCCTGCGGCACGTCGAGCGGTGCGAGGCGCTGCTCCACGTCATCGACTGCGCCACGCTCGACCCGGGCCGCGACCCGATCAGCGACCTCGACGTCATCCTCGGCGAACTCGAGCGCTACCCGGTCCCCGAGGGCCAGGTGCCGCTGCTCGAGCGCCCGCAGCTCATCGCCCTGAACAAGATCGACGTGCCCGAGGCGCAGGAACTCGCCGAGTTCGTCACCGCCGAGCTCGAGGGCCGCGGCTACCGCGTATTCCCGATCTCCACGGCGTCCCGCAAGGGCCTCCGCGAGCTGACGTTCGCCCTGGCGGACGTGGTCGAGCAGGCCCGCGCCGCCCGTGCGGCCGAGCCGGTGCCGGAGCGCATCGTCCTGCGCCCCCGCTCGGTCAACGAGAAGCCCTTCACCGTGCGCGCCGAGGGCGGCGAGGAGCACCGCTTCTACCGTGTCCGCGGCGCCAAGCCGGAGCGCTGGGTCCAGCAGACCGACTTCACCAACGAAGAGGCGATCGGCTACCTGGCCGACCGGCTCGCGAAGCTCGGCGTCGAGGACGGTCTGTTCAAGGCCGGAGCCGTCGCCGGGTCGACGGTCGTCATCGGTGGCGACGGCGGCATGGTGTTCGACTGGGAGCCCACGCTCACATCGACCGCGGAGCTCATCACGAGTGCCCGTGGCACCGACGCCCGCATCGGTGCGACCTCGCGTCCGACCCGCAACGAGCGGCGCGAGGAGTACTTCGAGCGGATGGACGCCAAGGCCGCCGCCCGTGCCGAGCTCGAGCAGGAGCGCGTCTCCGGGCTCTGGGTGGACGACGACGTCGTGACCAGTGACCAGCTCGGCACCGGCGACCAGTTCGACGGCGACCAGGTCGAGACCAGCGACCAGAAGGACTGACCGCGGCATGACCGACACGACCGCCCGCACCGACCTCGGACCCGTCACCCGGCGCGAGGACATCCCGCGTGCGCGGCGGATCGTGGTCAAGGTCGGCTCGTCGTCGGTCAGCGGTGACGCCGCCGGGCAGATCGGCCCGCTGGTGGACGCCCTGGCGGCGGCCTACGGGCGGGGCACCGAGGTGGTGCTCGTGTCGTCCGGTGCGATCGCGACCGGGTTCCCGTTCCTCGGGCTCCAGGGGCGGCCGGACGACCTCGCCACGCAGCAGGCGGCGGCGGCCACCGGGCAGAACGTCCTGATGTTCCGGTACCAGAAGGAACTCGACCGGCACGGTGTCGTCGCGGCGCAGATCCTGCTCACGGCGGGCGACCTGCAGAACCCCACGCACCGGGTGAACGCCCAGCGCGCCATCGACCGGTTGCTCGCGCTGCGAGTGCTGCCGATCGTGAACGAGAACGACACCGTCGCCACCCACGAGATCCGCTTCGGCGACAACGACCGGCTCGCGGCCCTGGTGGCTCGGCTGCTCGGTGCCGATGCCCTGGTGCTGCTCTCCGACGTCGAGGCGCTCTACACGGCACCCCCGGAGCAGCCCGGTGCGACCCGCATCGACGAGGTGCCGTTCGGCGACGAGCTGGCCGGGGTCACCTTCGGGTCGATCGGCACGGCCGGCGTCGGTACCGGGGGAGCGGGGACCAAGGTCGCCGCTGCGCGGCTCGCGGCCGAGGCGGGCACCGCGGTGCTCGTGACCGACACGGCGCTGGTGGACCGCGCCCTGGCGGGCGAACACGTCGGCACCTGGTTCCACGCCGCGCCGCGCCCCTGAGGCCGGGCCGGGCCGCGCGACTGGCAGGGACTGGTCACGACTCCCCGTTGTGATGTCGTCGAGTGGTCGGGTACCTTCGGCGCGGGCGTCGCGGAGCGACGGTCTGCGACCGCTCGGCGGGCGTGACGCGACGTGTTGTGACCGGCGGGTCCAGGCAGTCGACGGCGTGGACGCGACCGCCTGGAGGGCCGGTGCGGGTGTCGGGACCGGTGGCGGGCCTCCAGGTGGTCACGACTCTCTGTCGGGTCACCGGTGCGTGGTCGGGAATCGTCGCTTCGGTCGCCGCTGGGCGACGTTCTGTGACCACTCGGAGGGCGGGGGACGACGTGTCGTGACCGGTCGGCGGGGTGGACGCGACCGCCTGGAGGGCCGGTGCGGGTCCCGGGACCGGTGGCGGGCCTCCAGGCGGTCACGGCTCCCCGTCGGGACGGCGCCGACTGGTCGGGGACCGTCGGCGCGGGCGTCGCGGAGCGACGGTCTGCGACCGCTCGGCGGGCGTGACGCGACGTGTCGTGACCTGCGGGTCCAGGCAGTCGACGGGGTGGACGCGACCGCCTGGAGGGCCGGTGCGGGTGTCGGGACCGGTGGCGGGCCTCCGGGCGGTCACGACTCCCCGTCGGGTCACCGGCGTGTGGTCGGGAACCGTCGTTGCGGTCACCGCTGGGCGACGGTCTGCGACCGCTCGGCGAGCGGGGACGACGTGTCGTGACCGACAGGAACGGCGGACCGGGCCTGGAGGCGCGGCGAGCATCCGGCACGCCCGTCACGACCCGGGTGGCGGACCTACAATCGGTCCATGTCGTCGATCGCGCCCGCCCCGACCCTGACCGACAAGCTCGTGGCGGCACGCGCCGCCTCGTCGGCGCTCGCGACCGCCACGACCGCGGTCAAGGACGCGGCCCTCGCGGCGATCGCCTCGGCGGTGCGTGCAGCGACGGACGAGATCGTCCGCGCCAACCACGACGACCTCGTCGCGGGTGAGGACGGCGGCCTGTCGTCGGGGCTGCTCGACCGGCTGCGGCTCGACCGGGTCCGGATCGAGGCCCTGGCTGCCGCGGTCGAGCACGTCGTCGGGCTCACCGACCCCGTGGGGGAGCACGTGCGCGGGTCGCAGCTGCCGAACGGGCTCCAGCTCACCCAGGTGCGTGTGCCGTTCGGTGTCGTCGGGGCCATCTACGAGGCACGCCCGAACGTCACCGTCGACATCGCTTCGCTCGCACTCAAGTCGGGCAACGCCGTCGTGCTCCGCGGTGGATCGGCGGCCCAGCACACGAACGCCGTGCTCGTCGCCCGGATCCAGGACGCGGTCGAGTCGGTCGGACTGCCCCGCGACCTGGTGCAGACCATCGACGAGTTCGGCCGCGCCGGCGCCACCGAGCTCATGCGCGCCCGCGGGCTGGTCGACGTGCTGATCCCACGGGGGAGCGCCGCGCTCATCCAGACCGTCGTCACCGAGTCGCAGGTGCCCGTCATCGAGACCGGGGCAGGCGTCGTGCACGTGTTCCTCGACGCGTCCGCGCCGGAGCAGCGTGCGGTCGACATCGTGCTGAACAGCAAGGTGCAGCGACCGAGCGTGTGCAACGCCCTCGAGACCCTGCTGGTGCACGAGGCGGCGGCCGAGCGACTCCTGCCGGTGCTGGCGGACCGGCTGCGGGCATCCGGCGTCACGCTGCGCGGCGACGACGCCACCCGGGCGATCGTGCCCGGGGTGCTCCGAGCCACCGACGCCGACTGGGCGACCGAGTCGATGGACCTCGACCTGTCGATCCGCGTCGTGCCCGACGTCGACGCGGCGATGGCGCACATCGCCCGGTGGTCCACGCACCACACGGAGTCGATCGTCACGAACGACGTCGACACCGCCGAGCGGTTCCTGGCGAGCGTCGACTCGGCGGTGGTGATGGTGAACGCCTCCACTCGGTTCACCGACGGCGGTGCGTTCGGCTTCGGGGCCGAGGTCGGCATCTCGACGCAGAAGCTGCACGCGCGCGGTCCGATGGGGCTGCCGGAGCTCACGAGCACGAAGTGGATCGTGCGCGGCTCCGGGCAGATCCGCGGCTAGACTGAACGGCGTCTTTCCCCGACCGAACGGAGCACGAACGATGACCCTCCTCGCAGAAGCTGCTGAGCACGCCTCCGGGGCGCCCGCGTTCGTGTTCCCCATGGTCGGCGCCCTCTTCTTCATCTTCCTCGGCTTCGTGACCTGGAGCTTCCGCGACGTGGCGTACCGTCACTCCCAGAAGTTCGAGGCCACCCGCCACAACGAGTCGGGTGTCGACGAGTTCGGTCACACCAAGATCTGACCGACCACTCGATGCTCGAGACCACCGGACGGCCACGCATCGGCGTGATGGGTGGCACGTTCGACCCCATCCACCACGGGCACCTGGTCGCGGCGTCCGAGGTGGCGCGGGCGTTCGACCTCGACGAGGTCGTCTTCGTCCCCACCGGGCAGCCGTACATGAAGTCCGACGTCACCGACGCCGAGCACCGGTACCTGATGACCGTCATCGCCACCGCGTCGAACCCGATGTTCACCGTCAGCCGCGTGGACATCGACCGTCCGGGGCCGACGTACACCGTCGACACGCTGCAGGACCTGCACGAACAACGACCGGATGCCCAGCTCGTCTTCATCTCGGGCGCAGACGCCGTTCAGCAGATCGTCGACTGGAAAGACCATGATGGACTCTGGGACCTGGCACACTTCGTCGCCGTGACGCGTCCGGGACACGCCTTGAGCATCACCGGATTGCCCGAGCGGGACGTAAGCTTGCTCGAGGTCCCTGCACTGGCCATATCGTCGACGGATTGCCGTGACCGGGTTCGACGGGGTTCCCCCGTCTGGTACTTGGTTCCCGACGGTGTCGTCCAGTACATCTCCAAGCACCATCTGTATCGGAGCGTTGCATGAGTTCGTCCGACGCGCAGCCGCCCCTGTCGCGGCGCCAGGCGCGCGAGCGGGAGCGTGCCGCCGCGGCCGGTTCGCAGCCCGCGACGCCGCCCCCGACCGTCGCCACGCCCGCGGCCGAGACCCCCGAGTCCCGTCGTCGCCCCGGATCGCACGTCGCCCCCGCACCAGGCGGCCCTGCCCAGTCGTCCACGCCGGGTTCGGCGCAGGATGCTCCGGGCTCCGCGCCGTCCGTCCCGGTGTCGGCGCCCGCGGCCGGTGTGCCGCCGTTCCCGCCGGCGTCCGCGACCGAGATCGTCCCCGGCAGCGGTGGACTCACCCGTCGACAGATCCGGCAGCTCCGCGCCGCCGAGCGCCAGGCGGTCCTGCCGGTCCCGCTGCAGAACCCCACGCCGCAGTCCTCCGACCGCACCGTCGAGGACGTCATCGGCTCGGTCGACACGATCGACCCCGCCGCGGCGCAGCAGAGCACTCCGGATGCCGAGGCAGAGCGCGACGAGCAGTCCGCTGCGCCGACGGTCCTCGACCAGGCCGCGGTCGCGCAAGCCACCGAGGCCGACGGGTCCCCGGACGCGATCGAGGCCCTCGACGAGGCCGCTGCGCATGCCGAGGAGCCCCGCCGCCACCGCTCGACGTGGTCGCCGCCCGCCGACGCCGACTCGGACGGCACCCACTCGGACGGCACCGAATCGGACGCCACCGACTCGGACGCCACCGCACCCGAGGCGTCGGTCCTCGACGCCCCGGCGGACGACGCGACCGACGATGCCCAGGCCGACGAGACGCCCGCCGACGCTCCGGCCGGGTCGGCCGACACCGCGCCCGGGTCGCGGCCCGCCGTCACGCCCGTCCCGATCCCGACGAACGCCGCAGCAGGGACCCCCGCGGTGTTCCCGCTCTCGCTCGACGCCGAGGACGACGACACGAACGAGGTCCCGCTGCCCGGCGCCGTGACCGAGGCCCCGAAGGCCCCCGCCGCGTTCCAGCGGCCCACCGAGCCGAAGCCGGTGACCACGGCCTTCGCGCCGCCCGCCGGCCACTGGTCGCAGCAGGCGCACGACTCGAACGACTCCGAGGTGCACGACGCCGAGACCGGCACCCGCCGCGTCGCCGTGACGAACACCAACGCGATCATCCTGCCGAACTCGGCCCTGGCCGACCCGACGGGTGCCCTCAACGCGACGGGCGAGGTGATCCTCACCGGATCGATCGACCTGCCGGCGTCGCTGTCGTCGACCGGGTCGCACCGTCCGATCGACGGGGCCGAGGTCGACCGCCTGCTCGAGCAGCAGGACGAGCAGCCCGAGACCGACGCCAGTCCGGTGCGGGCGAGCCGTGCGGTGTCCAGTCACACCTCGACCCGTCAGGTCGTGCTCGCCGCCGCCAAGCCGAAGGAGTCGCGCACGCCGCTCATCCTCGGTGTCGCGCTCGGCTCGGTCGGCATCGCCGCAGCGGCGGTCATCGTCGTCGCCCTCGTCACCACCCACGCGTTCGGCGGCTGACCCCTGCCGTCCCCGACGACCGTTCTCCACCACCCCGCCGACCCCGGCCTGGCCGCTGTCGGCGGGGTGGCTTATGATCGTGACCCATCAAGCGAACCGGCTGTCCGTCGGTTCGACGACCGGAAGGAATCCGTGACCGCCTCCACTCGCGCACTGGAACTCGCGCAGGCCGCAGCACTCGCGGCTGACGCCAAGCAGGCCGAGGACCTCGTCGCTCTCGACGTGACCGGGCCGTTGCAGCTCACGGACGTGTTCCTGCTCGCAACCGGTCGGAACGAGCGCAACGTGCAGTCCATCGCCGATGCCGTCGAGGAACGCCTCCTCGAGCTCGGTGCCAAGACGCTCCGCCGCGAAGGGCGTGCCGAGGGCCGCTGGGTCCTCATCGACTTCGGCGACGTCATCGTGCACGTCTTCCACGACGAAGACCGCCAGTACTACTCGCTCGAGCGTCTCTGGGCCGACTGCCCGACCATCCCGCTCGAGCTCCCGGTGGACCACACCGCCTGATCAGCGACGCGCCCGGGTGGCGGCTTCGATTTCGTTGCCCGGCGTTCGCATGGTGTACGCTTCTATGGTGCCTCCGGGGAACCGGTTGGTGCAGAAGCAACACGATCTGGGTCTGTGGCGCAGCTGGTAGCGCACCTGCATGGCATGCAGGGGGTCAGGGGTTCGAGTCCCCTCAGATCCACCCGAAACCCCCGTCGTTCCTCGGAACGGCGGGGGTTTTCTCGTGCGCCGATCGCCACCCGGTGGCCCGATACGCTGAGCGCATGAGCAACGACGCGCCGCTGTCCGGGTCCCCACTGACGATCGCCTCCGCCGGCTACACGGCCGACATCGCCACGGTCGGAGCGACGCTGCGGACGCTGCGGCACGAGGGTCGTGACCTGGTCGTGCCGTTCGACGCCGACCAGGTCCGTCCGGTCTTCCGCGGCGCCGTCCTGGCTCCGTGGCCGAACCGGATCGTCGACGGCGAGTACTCCTTCGGCGGCGTCGACCACGAGCTGGCCCTCACCGAGCCGGCACGGCACCACGCCCTGCACGGACTCGTCGCGTGGACCGACTTCCGGGTGCAGGAGCAGGCGGACGACCGGGTCGTGCTCGCCACGACCGTGCAGGCGCAGGAAGGCTACCCGTACCGCGTCGAGGTCACCGTGGAGTACCGGCTCGACGCCGAGGGGCTGCACACGACGATCACCGGGACGAACACCGGGGCCCAGGCCGCGCCGTGGGGCACCGGCCCGCACCCGTACCTCGTGGCGGGTGCCGGCACCGTCGACGACTGGACCCTGACGCTCCCCGCCGCCCAGGTGCTCGAGGTGACGCCGGACCGGCTCATCCCGACCGACCTGGTCCCCGTCCACGACGAGTTCGACCTGCGCACGCCCACGCTGATCGGCGACCGGTTCATCGACCACGCCTTCACCGGGTTCGACCGCGACGCCGGCGGACTCGCCACGATCGCCGTCACGGCGGCGGACGGTCACGGGGTCCGTGCGACCTTCGGGCCGGAGTGCGGATGGGCCCAGGTGCACACCGCTGACCACGTCGTGCCCGAGTACCACCGCGCGGGTCTCGCCGTCGAGCCGATGACGTGCGCGCCCGACGCCTTCAACGACGGCGAGGACCGCGGCCTCGTGGTGCTCGCCCCCGGTGCCTCGCACGCCGCCGCATGGACGATCGCCGCGGTCTGACCGACCCCGACCCCGGCGTCCGCGTCGAGGTCCGCCGACTCGACCCCGTCCCCGACCTGGCGGCCCTGGCGGCGCGGGTCTCGGGGGACCTGGTGTGGCTCGACTCCGGGCTGCCGGACGGTGCCCCCGCCACGGCCCGGCCCCGGGCGCGCTGGTCCGTGCTGGCCTGGACGGACGGGCCGTTCGCCGCTCGGTTCCGACACCAGGAGCGCCGTGCGCACCTGACGGTCGCCGCGCCGGCCGAGGGGTGGTTCGGGCGGGTTCGTTCCGAGGGCCGTCCGGCCTTCGCGGTGCTCGCGGACCTGCTCGGCCGCACGCCCCGTCTGCCCGAGCCGGTCGACGGGTGCGGGTTCGCGCTCGGGTGGGTCGGGTTCCTCGGGTACGAGCTCGGCCGCGAGTCCGACGGCCCGGACCGCACCGCCGACGGGCACGCCGACGCTGACCTGCGGTTCGTCGACCGTGCCCTCGTCGTCGACCACACCGGTGACGCGTGGGCGCTGGTGCTCGTCGCCGACG
The DNA here is from genome assembly GCF_047226435.1 of Curtobacterium poinsettiae. Lineage (NCBI taxonomy): Bacteria > Bacillati > Actinomycetota > Actinomycetes > Micrococcales > Microbacteriaceae > Curtobacterium > Curtobacterium poinsettiae. Next base: position 1,116,934 of record NZ_CP178434.1, read on the forward strand.
CCGAACCGGAGGCCAGTGCGCACAACCGTGCGTGGCTCGAAGACGTGACCGCCCGCATGCCGTCGGCCGACGTCGGCGACGCGGCCACGGGCCTCCCGGCCGGGGTGTCCGCGGCGACCGGACGCGTGTCGCGCGCCGCCTACGAGCAAGCGGTCGACGTGTGCCGTGCGGAGATCCGCGAGGGGAACGCGTTCCAGGTCTGCCTCACCACCGCCTTCGCGGTCGGCCAGGAGGCCCGTGGCGGCCCCGGTACGGACCCGCACCTGGACGAGTACCTGCGGATGCGGGCGTCGGACCCCGTGCCGTTCGGCGCGTACCTGCGGCTCGGCCCGCTGCGCGTGGCGAGCCGGTCGCCGGAACGGTTCCTGCGGATCGACGCGGCCGGAGCGGTGCTCGCGGAGCCGATCAAGGGCACCCGACGGCGACTCGCCGACGCGGCGGCGGACGCGGCTGCGCGGGACGACCTGGCGACGAGCCCGAAGGACCGCGCCGAGAACGTGATGATCGTCGACCTGCTGCGGAACGACCTGCTGCGGACGGCGGTGCCCGGGTCGGTGCACGTCGAGCGGTTGTGCGAGGTCGAGACGTACGCCAGCGTGCACCAGCTGGTGTCGACGATCGGGGCGGTGCTGCCGCCGGGGGCGTCACGGGCCGACGTGGTGCACGCGGCGTTCCCACCGGGGTCGATGACGGGTGCGCCGAAGCGCAGCGCCACGGCGATCGCGGACCGGCTCGAGGGGGCTCCGCGCGGGGTGTACTCCGGCGCGATCGGGTACTTCTCGGCGAGCGGGGCGGTCGACCTGTCGGTGGCGATCCGTAGCCTCGTGACCGTGCTCGACGCGTCGGGGGCGGTGTGTTCCCGGACGCTGGGAGCCGGGGGAGCGGTGACGTGGTCCTCGGTGGCAGCGGACGAGGCGGACGAGGTCGAGACGAAGACGCGGTCGGTGCTCGGTGCAGTGGGGGCGGCCGTCGGCTGGTGACCTGACGCGTTTCGAACACGTGTTCGACACGGACTGTCCACAGATGTCGGACGCGATTGACATCATCGAACACATGTTCGAATATGAGGGCATGCAGACGGCGGCGGCACTCCGGTCGCCCACCCCGGACCGGGGCGGGCGGAGCGGTGCTGCACGTGGCGGCAGCGGTGCGGCCGGTGGCGGTGTGCGTCGCGGGTCCGATCACCTGGGCGACGCGCGGGCCGCGCTCGACCGCATCACGTCCCTGCGGTCCCGGGTGGCCGACATGGAGTCCACCCGGGTCGACACCGCCGGGCTCCCCACCGCCCCGGCGCTCGAACCCCTGCTGCCCGGCGGCGCGATCCGGGTCGGTGGCACCTACGCCGTCCCCGAGTCGGTGCTGCTCGCGATCACGATGCTGCAGGCGGCCTCGGCGGCCGGCGCGTGGTGCGCGGTCGTCGGGGTGCCGTCCTTCGGGATCGAAGCCGCCGCAGCCGCGGGGATCGACCTGGAGCGGCTCGTGCTCGTCCCCGATCCGGGCGACCAGTGGCTCGCCGTGACGGCGGCGATGGCCGACGTCGCGCAGATCGTCCTCACCCGACCGCTCGGCCGGGTCGTGCCGGGCGACGTGGCACGGCTCTCGGCCCGACTGCGACAGCGTGGTGGGGCGCTCGTCGCGCTCGGGTCCTGGCCCGGAGCGGACGTCACGCTGCGGGTCACGTCGTCGACGTGGAGCGGCATCGGACAGGGCCACGGCCACCTGACGGAGCGCCGGGCCACCGTGACCGCGACCGGGCGTGCCGGTGCGGTGCGTCCGGCGACCGCAGAGCTCCTCCTGCCCGCGGCCGACGGCGCGGTCCGGGCCGCGACGCCCGTGCCGACGGTGGGCTCCGGGGACACCCGTGTGCTGCGGCCCGTGGCGGTGGCGTCGTGATCGCCCCGGGGCGCGTCCGGACCGACGCGATCACCCGTGGGGCAGCACTGCCCGAACCACCCCCGACCCGGACCATCGTGCTCTGGTGCCCGGACTGGCCGGTCATCGCGGCTGCTCGGGCCGGTGGGACCCCGCCGGAGCAGCCCCTCGCCCTGACCGCGAAGGGGCTCGTGTTCGCGAGTTCGGCGTCCGCGCGAGAACAGGGCGTCGTGCGGGGACTCCGCGTGCGGGAGGCGCAGGCGCGGTGCCCCGAGCTCCTCGTGCAGCCCTACGACGACGCCCTCGACCACCGCGCGTTCGAGCCCGTCATCCGTGCGGTCGAGGCAGCGGTCCCCGGGGTGGAGGTGCTGCGGCCGGGCACCCTCGCGCTCCGCGCCCGCGGGCCGGCCCGGTACTACGGCGGTGAGCGAGCGGCGGCGGCGACCCTGGCCGGCATCGCGGCCGACCACGGCGCCCCCGCGGTGCGGGCCGGGGTGGCCGACACCCCGTTCGCGGCGGACCAGGCAGCCCGGGCGCGCCCGGTGCGTCCCGGTGAACGCGTGCGGCTCGTGCCCGTCGGGGGATCGGCGGACTTCCTCGCGCACCTGCCGCTCGGCGTGCTCGGCGACCCCGACCTCGCGACGGTGCTCGACCGGCTCGGCATCACCACGCTCGGCGACTTCGCGGCACTCGGCGACGAGCAGGTCCGCGACCGCTTCGGTGTGGCCGGAGCGTTCCTGCACCGGTTGGCCGCGGGCCGAGACCCGCGCGAGATCGCGGCGCGGGAGATCCCACCGGAACTCCGGGTCGAGGCGTCGTTCGAACCCCCGCTTGACCGTGCCGACCAGATCGCGTTCGCGTTCCGACGCTCCGCCGACGACTTCGCCGAGCGACTCCGGGCCGCGGGGCTCGTGGCGACGACCATCCGGGTGGGGATCGTCGACGAGCGTGACATCCTGCTCGAACGGACCTGGGCACACCCGCGCTGGTTCGACGCCGCCGACGTGGTCGACCGGGTGCGGTGGCAGCTCGCCGGCGGGGTGGACCCCAGCGGGCTCGAGGCACCGGTCACCTCGGTCGTGCTCGAGCCGGTCGCCGTCGACGACATGGCGAACCACGAGCGCGGGCTGTGGGGCTCCGGCCCGGACGAACGCGTGCACCACGGCCTCGCCCGGATCCAGGGCATGGTCGGCCACGACGGTGTGGTGAGTCCGCGCGTCGGCGGTGGCCGCACCCTGTCCGAGCGCGTGGTGCTCGTGCCGTGGGGCGACGCACCCGCGGGTGGTGAGCGCGCCCTGGCGACCGTCCGCGACCGTCCGTGGCCCGGCAAGCTCCCCGGTCCGCCGCCCGCCACCGTGCTCGAGCGCCCCCGACCGGTCGACGTGGTCGCTGCCGGTGGTGCGAGCGTCGACGTCGACGAGCGCGGCGTGCTGTCCGGCGCTCCCGAACGGTTCCGTGCCGAGGGCGACCGGGGCGGCGGCTTCTCTGCCGTGACGGCCTGGGCGGGTCCGTGGCCACTCGTCGTCCGGTGGTGGGAGTCCGGCGGCCGACGCCTGCACCGGCTGCAGCTCGTCGACGCCGAGGGGCGTGCCTGGTACCTGGTGCTCGCGGACCACCGCTGGTGGGCGGAGGCGATCGCGACGTGACCCCGACCCCCACCACCACCAACAGGAGCGTGTCCTGATGGGCTACAGCAACCCACCCGTCCCGTGGTCGCAGTTCGAGCGCGCGCTGTCCGACAAACGGAGCCCGGGCACCGCGCACGACGGCGACGGCGGCGACAGCCCGGCGTGGTCGCGGAAGCGCGAGCCGTACGTCCCGTCGCCGATCGACACCGACGGCGGCCCGGTCGTGCCGTACGCCGAACTGCACGCGCACTCGGCCTTCAGCTTCCTCGACGGCGCCAGTCAGCCCGAGCACCTGTTCGAAGAAGCCGCCCGGCTCCGGCTGCACGCCCTCGCGCTCACCGACCACGACGGCTTCTACGGGGCAGCCCGGATGGCCGAGGTCGCCGAGTCCTACCCGCAGGTGGGCACCGTCTTCGGCACCGAGCTGTCCCTGGGGCTGACCGAACCGCAGAACGGTGTGCCCGACCCCGAGGGCTCGCACCTGCTCCTGCTCGCCGACGGGCAGGACGGCTACCACCGCTTGGCCGGCGCGGTCACGAGCGCGCACCTGGCCGCCGGATCCGAGAAGGGCAGCCCGCAGTACGACCTCGACGACCTCGCCGCACGCGCGGACGGCCATTGGCGTGTCCTGACCGGGTGCCGGAAGGGCACCGTGCGGCAGGCCCTCGAGCAGGGTGGGGAATCCGCCGCCGACACCGCGCTCCGGGTGCTGCTCGACCGGTTCGGCAGCCGCAACGTCGTGGTGGAGCTGCTCGACCACGGCGACCCGCTCGACAGCGCCCGCAACGACGCCCTGGCCGCCCTGGCCACGAAGCACGCACTGCCCCTGGTCGCCACCGGCAACGTGCACTACGCCACCCCGGACCGGTTCCCGGTGGCCACCGCGCTCGCGGCGGTCCGTGCTCGCCGCAGCCTCGACGAGATCGACGGCTGGCTGCCCGCAGCCGACACCGCCCACCTGCGCTCCGGCGCCGAGATGGCCAGACGGTTCGGGCGCTACCCCGGCGCGGTCGAACGGACCGTGGAGCTCGCCGACGAACTCGGGTTCCGGCTGAAGACGGTCAAGCCCGGGCTGCCCGACCTCGACGTCCCGGATGGACACACCGCGATGTCGTGGCTGCGCGAACTCACCTGGACCGGTGCCCGGCGGTTCTACCCGGGCAGCGCCGACGGCGTCGAGCCCCGCAAGCGGGAGCGCATCGAACGCGAACTGTCCGTGATCGAGGAGAAGAACTTCCCCGGGTACTTCCTGATCGTGCGCGACATGGTGCAGTACGCCCGCGGCCGGGGCATCCTCTGTCAGGGGCGGGGTTCGGCGGCGAACTCGGCGGTCTGCTACCTGCTCGAGATCACCGCGGTGGACTCGATCCGCTACGGGCTGCCGTTCGAGCGGTTCCTGTCGGCGATGCGCGACGAGGAGCCCGACATCGACGTCGACTTCGACTCGGACCGCCGCGAAGAGGTGATCCAGTACGTCTACGCCAAGTACGGCCGGCACAACGCCGCCCAGGTCGCGAACGTGATCACCTACCGGCCCAAGGGCGCGGTGCGCGACATGGCGAAGGCGCTCGGCCACAGCCCCGGACAGCAGGACGCCTGGTCGAAGCAGGTCGAACGGTGGGGTTCGGTGACCGAGAGCCAGGACCACGACATCCCACCGGCGGTCGTCGGACTCGCGAGCGACGTCCTCGGGTTCCCGCGGCACCTCGGCATCCACTCCGGCGGCATGGTGCTGACCGACCGCCCGGTGGGCGAGGTCGTGCCGATCGAACACGCCCGGATGGACGGCCGCACCGTGCTCCAGTGGGACAAGGACGACTGCGCCTACATGGGACTCGTGAAGTTCGACATGCTCGGGCTCGGCATGCTCGCCGCGTTGCAGTACTCGTTCGACCTGGCGGCAGAGCACTGCGGTGAGCGCTGGGAGATGCACTCCATCCCGAAGGAGGAACAGGGTGTCTACGACCAGCTCTGCCGCGCGGACACGATCGGGGTGTTCCAGGTGGAGTCCCGCGCGCAGATGGGCACCCTGCCCCGACTGCTCCCACGGCGGTTCTACGACCTGGTGATCGAGGTCGCACTCGTCCGCCCCGGGCCGATCCAGGGCGGCGCAGTGCACCCGTACATCCGACGGCGCACCGGCGAGGAACCGATCACCTACATGCACCCGGCGCTCGAACCCGTGCTCGAACGCACCCTCGGGGTCCCGCTGTTCCAGGAACAACTCATGCAGATGGCGATCGCGGTCGGCAACTGCTCCGGGGACGACGCCGACCTGCTGCGGCGGGCGATGGGGTCGAAGCGCGGACACGAGAAGATCGACCGGCTGCGGGACAAGCTCTACGCGGGGATGGCGGACAACGGCATCCACGGCGCCGACGCCGACGCGATCTACGCGAAGATCCAGGCCTTCGCGAACTTCGGCTTCGCGGAGAGCCACTCGATCAGCTTCGCCCTCATCGTCTACGCGAGCGCGTGGATGCGGCTGCACTACCCGGGGGCGTTCCTGGCAGCGCTGCTCCGGGCGCAGCCGATGGGGTTCTACTCACCGCAGACCCTGGTCGCCGACGCCCGGCGGCACGGTGTCCGCGTGCTGCGACCGGACATCCTGCGGTCCGGGGTGGACGCCACGCTCGAACCGCTGCCGGACGGGGACGCCCCGGTCGGTGCCGACGCCTGCCTGGCTGCCGAGCAGCCCCCGGTACTGCCGTTCGACAAGGCGCTCCCCGACGACACCGCGAGCCACCGTCGCGACGGTGCCTTCGCCGTGCGGCTCGGGCTCGCCGAGGTCGCGTCGCTCAGCCGGAAGAGCGCCGAGAAGATCGTCGCCGAGCGGGACACCAACGGCCCCTTCCGCGACATGTCGGACCTGGCCCGCCGGGTCGGACTCACGACGCCGCAGCTCGAGGCCCTCGCTGCCGCCGACGCCTTCGCCCCGTTCGACATCGACCGCCGCGGTGCGATGTGGTCGGCTGCGCAGGCCGCGGCCGAGCGTCCGGACCAGCTGCCGGACACGCAGGTGTTCGTGCAGCCGCCGTTGTTCGGTCAGATGACGAGCGGGGACGTGCTCATCGCGGACATGTGGTCGACGGGCATGACGACCGACGACCACCCCGTCCGGCACGTGCGCGACCGGCTCGCAGCCCGCCGGGTGCTCAGCGTGCAGGACACCGCGACCGCCGAGACCGGACGACGGGTCGAGGTCGGCGGGATCGTGACGCACCGGCAGCGTCCGGCGACCGCGTCCGGCATCACGTTCCTGAACGTCGAGGACGAGACCGGGCTGGTCAACGTCATCTGCAGCGTCGGGGTGTGGGGGCGCTACCGCCGGGTGGCGCGGGAGTCCCCGGCGGTGATCGTCCGGGGCATCCTCGAGCGGTCACCCGACGGCGTGGTCAACCTGGTGGCGGACCGCATCGAGCACCTGTCGCTGTCCGTCCGCACCCGGTCGCGCGACTTCCAGTGAGCGGTCCTGCGCCGGTGATCGGTCGTGCTCGGGTGAGCGGTCCTGCTCGGGTGAGCGGTACTGCTCGGGTGAGCGGTCGAGCTCAGCGCACCTCGGGCAGGGTGATCGTGACCTCGAGCCCACCGGCGGGCACGTTGCGGAGCGACGCCGTGCCCCCGGCGCGTTCCGCCACCGCGCGGACGATCGCGAGTCCCAGACCGGAGCCGCCCGGCAGGGCGCCGGCGCCCGTGGAGGGGTCGGGGTTCGGGCGGGACGTCCGTGCCTCGTCCGGACGCGTGAACCGGTCGAAGGCCACGGGGATGAACGACTCGGGTACACCGGGGCCGTCGTCGGTGATCTGCAGCACGCCCTGGCCGCCGGTGCTCCGCCAGGACACGAAGATGCCGCCACCGCGGGGGAGTGCGGCCACGGCGTTGCCCGCGATGTTCGTGACGAGCTGGGCCATCCCACCCGTGTCGATCCGGTAGCGCGGTTCCACGGTGCCGCCGCCGATGCCCGGGCCGGACCCGCCGACGGCGACCGGCGGCTCCAGGTCGAAGTCGACGGTGACGTCCTTCGCCGACGCGATGAGCCGGACGCGGTCGACCGCTGCCATCACCTCGTCGCCGAGGTCCGACCAGGCGGTCTCCGGCCGTCGGTCGCCGTCCTGTTCACGTTGCTCAGACTCCTCGATCCGCGACAGTGCGAGCAGGTCGTTGGCGAGCCGGGACAACCGCGCGACGCTGTGCTTGGCGCGTTCGATGTGGGCGGCGAGGGCGGCGGCGTCGTTGCCGTCGAGCGAGGCGAGGTCGAGCTGGGTCGTCAGGATGGCCAGGGGCGTCCGGAGCTCGTGGCTGGCGTCCGACACCATCTGGCGTTCACGCTCGGTCGCCTGCCGGGTCCGGGCCAGGAAGGCGTTAAGCGTCGTCGCCAGGGATGCCAGCTCGTCCCGGGCGGGGCCCACCGGCAGTTCGGCGCGCTCCGGGGCGACGGAGAGCCGTTCGGCCTCGCGGCGCATCCGGTTCACCGGACGCAACGCGGTGGTCGCGAGCACCCAGGACGCCACGCCGAAGGCGAGCAGGATCGCCAGGCCGGTCAACGACAGGGTCGTCGTGAGGTCGTCGACGACGATGGCCTCGGCCTGCGAGTTACGGGCGGCGACGACCGTCCACCGGCCGGCCTCGTTGACGGGGTGCTCCACGACGACGCGGTACTCCGAGCCGGATGCCGTGATGATCGAGGTGCCGGCAGGGGTGGACCGCAGACTGCCGAGCGCCTGCTCGACGCGGTCCGGCATCGTCGAGAGCACGATCTCGCCGGACGGGGACACGACGGCGACGAGCTGCGCGTTGCCCGGTGACGACAGGTCGGGGTCGCTGTCGACCTCGAGCGTGGCGACGTAGGGGTCGGCATCGGCGTCGAGCAGCGTGCGGGTCGCACTCGCGACGACGCTCACCACCTGGAACCGCATCACCAGGACGAGCAGCAGGATCACGATCGCCGCGATCGCCGTCGAACCGATCGTGATCCGGGCACGCAGCGACAGCAGACGCAGCGGCCGTATCGGACCACCGCGTCGGTGGTCCGATCGTGGGGCGTCGTCGGCCCCGCTCACGCCCCGAGCAGATCCAGGCGGTACCCGCGACCGCGGACCGTGGCGATGGCGACGGTGGCCTCGTGCGCGGTGAGCTTCTTGCGGAGGTACGAGATGTACTGCTCGACCACGTTCGGGTCGACGTGCTGCGAACCGTCCCAGACCTCTTCGAGGATCTTCGGGCGGTCGACGACACTGCCGGCGGACCGGGCGAGCAGGCGGAGCAGGGCGAACTCCGTGGGGCTCACGGCGACGCGCTGGCCCTTGATCGAGATGCGGCGTGCCTCGGAGTCGATGGAGACGTCGCCGACCTCGATCGTGCGGGGAGCCCCGGCGGACTCACGACGGCCGAGCGCACGCAGCCGGGCGGTGAGCTCGGCGAAGGCGAAGGGCTTGGTGAGGTAGTCGTCCGCACCGGCGTCGAGCCCGAACACACGGTCGTCCACGGCGTCGCGCGCCGTCACGAGCAGGATCCGCACGGGGTCCTCGCGCTCACGGATCCGCCGGGCGAGCTCGAAGCCGGACATGCCGGGCATCATCACGTCCACGACCGCAAGGTCGAACGCCTGCTCGCCGAGCGCGATGAGCGCCTCGACACCGTTCTCGACCGCCGTCACGCGGTACCCCTCGGCCGCGAGTCCGCGCTCCATCAGGGCCCGCATCTCGTCGTCGTCCTCGACCACCAACAGCCGCATAGTGGACCTCCTCGGACCCATCGTGGCATCGAACCGTCGCCGAGGGCCGTTCTCAGGCCGAACTCGCTGAATCTCGTCACAGGACAGGGCGGAACGGTCTGTCCCACGTTCTAGGGACGTGAGCGTCGCTTGCTTCGTTGCTAGGCTCCGGCAGCGGACAGCGCGACCCGATGCGCCGCCCGCACTGGGGGATCATGAACGACTCGATCGACCACCCGGCAATCGTGCGCCTGCGCGCCGAACTGGACGCCGCGTGGAAGGGGATCGGCACGCTCGCACAGCTGGAGGACGTACCGCGCGACCGCGTGGTCGCAGAGCTGCGGACGGCGGTGCCGGACGTGGCGAGCCGTGCCGCACGCGAGGTCGGCATCGAGGCCGTCGTCGCCGAGATCAACCGGTACGCCGACACCGGGGTCCCCGGTGCGACCGACGTCGTGCCGACCGAGGTGATCTGGTCCGACGTGGTGCGGACGGCGTCTGAGGCGGCCTGCGCGGCACGCTGAGGTGGACGCGGCACAACGCCTGCGCGGCACGCTGAGCAGACCCGGCACCGCGCGAACGCGACGCGCCTAGTCGTCCTCGCCGAGCAGTTCCCCGCGCACCCGTCGGATGTCCTCGAGCAGCGCCCCGATGAGCACCCAGTGCCGGGAGTTCGGACGCACCACCTCGAGCGGCGCGGTGAGTGCCGGCTCCGAGGCCTCCGCCCACGGCTCGGCGTCCGGTCCGAGCGCAGCAGCGTCCGCCCCACCGGCCCCGGGTGCCGGGTCGAGCCGCGTCGACTCGACCCGCGCACTGAGCGCCCGCACGTCCGCCCCGATCCGCGCCACCTCGGTCGCGATGCCGTGCACCACCGGATCGTCCCGCAGGTCCGGGGCGGAGTTGTCGCGGATCGCCCGGGTCATGCCGGTGACCCGGGTCACCAGGATGCGCAGGTGGTCGGTGACCACCACGTCGCGGTCGAGGATCGTCCGGTGCCGGCGGCTGCGCGGGTTCATCGTCAGGGACTCGCGGGCCGACCCCAGGGACGCCTCGGCCTTGGCGTGCTGCTGCCGGAGGGCCCGGGCCGCGACGAGGGCCTCGTCCCAGCGTGCGCGGTCCCACCCCTCGGTCAGGCCGATCGCGATCCGCTCGAACGCCACCGCGGTGTCGCGGGCGAGCCGGGCGACGGCGAGGTGCGCCGGCTCGAGCAGGACGGGCGGCACGATGAGCGCGTTCACGACCAGGGCGACGATCGCACCGATCACGGTCTCGAGGATCCGGTCGGCGGAGTAGTTCGGCGTCACGACCCCGGCGGTGAGCACGAGCATCCCGCTGATCCCCACCTGGGTGGCCGACGTCGGGGTGAGCCGGAGCGCCCACGCGATCAGGATCGCGAGCACGATGACGAGCAGCACCACGAACACGCCGTCGCCGAGCAGCAGGTGGAACCCGGTGGCCAGCACGACGCCGATGACGACGCCCGCGCTCCGCTCGAGCCCCTTCACGAACGACTGGTTGATGCTCGGCTGCACCACGAGCAGGGCCGCGATGGCCGCGAAGGTGGGGAACGGCCCCTGGATCACCAGACGGCAGAGGAGCACGGCGGCCACCACCGCGACGGCGGTCTTCACGACCTGCAGGAACGGCGTGCGACTGGAGCTGCGGAGACGCGCGACCGGGTTCACACCGACCACGGTAGCCACCGGCCGCGCGCCGAGCCGTGCACGAACGCGACGAAACCCGTGCGACGCGGTTGACTGATGTCGTGTGGCCCAACCATGAGCGCGTCATCCCGCAGGCCTTCGCCGGCTCCGGGACCTCCGTGGTGGCCGCGCGGGCGCACTCCGTCGAACCGTCGGGCAACGGCTACCTGTACGGCTACGAGGTCGACACACTGGACCGCAACGGCCAGCGCGCCACGGTCCTGACCTACGTCGACACCGGCGGCACCCACGACCAGAACAGCGCCATCGTCACGGACCCGGCGACGGGCGAACCGGTGTCGGTCTGGGCGTACCCGAACGATCCAGGCCTGCCGGTGCTGCCGCAGGTCACCTACCGCGACGCCGTCGCCGAGCTGCTGACCACCCTCGGCATGCCCGTCACCGACCCGGTGCTCACCGTCGCCGCGTACCGGCCCGGCAAACGTGCGGTGGTGCGCGTCGACGCCCCCGAGCGCACCCTGTTCCTGAAGATCGTCCGTCCGCACCGGGTCGCGCCGATCGTGCAGTCGCACGAGCAGTTCGTCGCGGCCGGCCTGCCGGTGCCGCGCGTGCTGTCCAGTCGTGGTGACGGCCTGCTCGTGCTCGAGCGCATCCGCGGCGTGCCGGCCGGCAGCCGCATCCTCGACATCGCCGACGACCCGCGCTTCGTGGCGTCGCTCGCGGCGTTGAGCGGCCGCGTCGCCACCGTGCCGATGACCCAGCAGGCCCGTGCCGACGCGATGGACCACGCCGACTGGCACCGTCGCACGCTCATCGCCGCCCTGCCGCGCGACGCCGAGGAGATCGACCGCCTGTACGACGCCATCGGCCGCCGTTCCATCGGTTGGTCGAGCTCGACCAAGCAGGTCGTGCACGGCGACCTGCACCTGGAGCAGGTGTTCGTCGACGAGGACGAGCCGTGGCGCATCTCGGGCCTGCTCGACATCGACACCGCGGGCTGGGGGTTCCCGGTCCGTGACGTCGGAGCCGTCGTCGCCCACCTCGTGGTGACCGGGCTGTGGCACCGGTCCCGAGGCGACGCGGAGCGCGGCGCCGCCGCCGAGCGCCTCGCCGACGCGATCGCCCGCGACTGGGTCGCGCGCAACCCGCGCGAGACCGACCGCATCGGGCCCGCCATCGGCGCGCAGCTGCTCGCCCACGCCGGCGGCCAGGCGACCACCGGTTCCGCCAACGGGATCCAGACCGCCCAGCAGCTCCTCGCAGCGACGCAGGCCGCCCTGGCGGACGCGGCCCCGAGCCTCCCGACCGGCGCGTCGACCCGCCCGCGGTCCGCACCGCAGGCCTGACGGCTCGCGGCCCCGTCGCCAAAGCGACAGATCTGCGTGGAAGGTTGGCGGGGAACTGTCGCTTTCGCGGGGTGGTCGGCGTGGGGGCCCGGGATCGGACGGGAGGTGCGGGTCGGGCCCGCAACGGGCCTCCCGTCCGCCGTCGCGACGCGCGCGGGCAACGCGGCGGTCGCCTCCGTCGGTGGTCCGGGAGTAAACTGAGCGCGCACGCACCGTGTTCCCGCGTGCCGCGTCGATTCCGGACGCAGCCGTCGATCACTTGATCGACGCGGGGACCGGGCCGTGAGCGCCCCGAGGGGGCACCACGTGCGTGTGACGACGCCGGATCCCGGCGCGGACCGTCCGAACCTGCTCCCGGCAGGTGCTCGTGTGGAACGGCTCGCGGGAGTCCACCGGACGTCCCGATGCGGGGACCGGCGATGCGGTGGGCCACGGTGGCCCGCGGCCGAACCGGAGCCGCGCCAGGCCCCGGTGCAGGACTTCCCGCCCCACGGGCGGATCGCCCCGACGTGTGGGCGGAACAGGAGGAGCGTTGGCTCGATCAGGCACCCGGCGTGCTGCCGGCGGGACGCGGACCGCGTCACGTCGCACCAGGCCGCTGGACAACGACGGCGTCATCCCCGTCCTCGCCCGCGCTGTGCGCGAGGTCGAGGCCGCGGCGCAGCGCGGACCACTCAAGGCGTCGAACCGGACGAAGTTCCAGGCGGTCGCCCTGCTGATGCGCGAAGAGCGCGCGCGGGTGAAGGCCGACACGGAGCTCACCGACGCGCAGCGCGCCGAACAGCTCAAGCGGCTCGACGGCGTGGCCACGATCCTGGCGAAGACGGCGGCGCGGGACACCAGCGTCATCCAGCTCCTCGCCGAAGAGGTGCAGGTGCCCGAGGCGACGCGCGCGGTCAAGCGCGACATGATGATCGCCGGCGGCGTCGAGCTCCAGCCGGAGGACCTCGTCATCGCGTCCGAGCCCGCCGCGGTGGTCGAGACCCCGGTGCGTGCCGTCGTGCCGCAGCCCGTCGTCCAGCGCCAGCTCGCGAACCCGTTCATGCCGCCGGACTTCGCCCTCGCCGACCAGCCCGTCGCGCACCCGCGCCGCCTGGCGAACTGGGAACTGTTCGGACCGCTGTTCAAGTCGTTCGAGTACGGCGCGGGCGGCGGAGCGGCGACGATGCCGCTGCCGGAGCCCCCGACGCTGCACTCGCGCTCGGGCACCACGCTCATGAAGCACCAGGCGGAGCTCATCACCGCCGCAGCGCAGGGGCACCGTACCTTCCTGCTCGCCGACGAACCCGGCCTCGGCAAGACCGCGCAGTCGCTGCTCGCCGCCGACGCCGCGAACGCGTTCCCGCTGCTCGTCGTCGTGCCCAACGTCGTCAAGACGAACTGGGCACGTGAGGCCGAGCGCTGGGTGCCGAACCGCCGCGCCACGGTGATCCACGGGGACGGCAACGACCTCGACGGGTTCGCCGACATCGTCATCGTGAACTACGAGATCCTCGACCGGCACGCCGGGTGGCTCGGCAACTTCGGGTTCAAGGGGATGGTCGTCGACGAGGCACACTTCATCAAGAACAAGGACTCGCAGCGCGCCCGGTTCGTGCTGCAGATCGCCGAGCGCATCCGGCAGCGCACCGCCACCCCGCTGCTCATGGCGCTGACCGGTACCCCGCTCATCAACTCGGTCGAGGACTTCCGCACCATCTGGGAGTACCTCGGCTGGATCGACGACAAGAAGCCGCGCGCCAAGCTCATGAACGAGCTCGAGGAGATCGGCCTGACGCCGGCCGACCCCGGGTTCTTCGTCGAGGCCCGCCGCGCCGTCATCGACCAGGGCATCGTCCGACGCCGCAAGGTCGACGTCGCCGCGGACATCCCCGCACGCCGGATCGCCGACATCCCCGTCGAGCTCGACGGCGACGAGGGCCGCTCCATCCGCGACGCCGAGCGCGAGCTCACCGCGAAGCTCGTCCGCCGGTACCACCAGGCGCTCGACGCCCGCACCGGGCAGGACCCGGTCGTCGGCATCGACCACAAGCTGGTCCGCCAGGTCGCGCGCTGGGAGCTCGAGGACCAGGACGCCTCGTCGACCGGCGAGAACGTGTTCTCGATGGTCCGCCGCATCGGCCGGGCCAAGGCCCAGCTCGCGGCCGACTACGCCGCGCAGCTCGCCTCGAACGTCGGCAAGGTCGTGTTCTTCGCGAAGCACCTCGACGTGATGGACCAGGCGGAAGAGGTGTTCGCCCGTCGTGGGCTGCGCACCGCCACGATCCGCGGCGACCAGACCCCCACGCAGCGCACGGCCGAGATCGACTCGTTCGTGAACGACCCCGACGTCGCCGTCATCGTCTGCTCGCTGACCGCGGCCGGCGTCGGCCTGAACCTGCAGGTGTCGTCGAACGTCGTGCTCGCCGAGCTGTCGTGGACGAGCGCCGAGCAGACCCAGGCGATCGACCGCGTGCACCGCATCGGACAGGAAGAGCCCGTCACCGCGTGGCGCATCATCGCCGCGCAGACGATCGACACCAAGATCGCCGAGCTCATCGACTCGAAGGCGTCCCTGGCCGCCCGTGCGCTCGACGGTTCGGACGAAGCGGTCGTCGACTCCGGCGACATCCAGCTCGACGCGATGGCCGCGCTGCTGACCGAGGCGCTCGGCGGCTAGCGCAGGCGCGCTCGGCGCTGTCCCGGACGGCAAGACACCGGTGTTCGCACTCTGAACCGCGTCATGCGCGTGTTCGGAGCGTGAACGCCGGTGTCTTGCGAAGCGCCGCCGCTCAGATGCGGGACTGCACCTCGGCCAGGGACGGGTTCGTCGCCGTCGTCCCGTCGGGGAACACCAGCGTCGGCACCGTCTGGTTGCCGCCGTTGACCTCGGCGACGAGTTCCGCGGTACCGGGGGTCTGCTCGATGTCGACCTCGGTGAAGGGGACCCCGGCCTTCGACATCTGGTTCTTCAGCCGGGCGCAGTAGCCGCACCACGTGGTGGTGAACATCGTGACGCCGCCGGCTTCGGGCGTGAACTGCTCGCGGGTGATCGTGTCGCTCATCCCTGCAGGCTAACCCCGGGTGCGGGGAATCCGCGCAGTGCCTGGTAGACAAGACCGTGTGAGCCACACGCACCTCGAGATCGAGCGCACCTACGACCTGCCCGAGGGCGGTGCCCTGCCCGACCTCGTCGGCGCGGGCGGCATCCTCCGCACCGAGCACCAGGAGCCGTTCGAACTGGACGCGACCTACTGGGACACCGAGCGGTACGACCTGGTGGCCGCGCGGGTGACGGTCCGCCGTCGCACCGGTGGCCCCGACGCCGGTTGGCACATCAAGCGCTCCGAGTCGGACACGGTCCGCCACGAGCAGCAGTTCCCCCTGACCGACGACGCCGACACGGTGCCCGACGAGGTCCTCGCCGCACTCTTCACCGAGCGTCGCGGCCGCGGGCTGCGTCCGGTCGTCCGGATCACCACCACCCGGACCGTCACCCGACTGCTCGACGAGGACGGCGACCAGATCGCCGAGCTCGCCGACGACCAGGTCACCGCCCAGCGCCTCGACGACGACGCCCCGGAGACCCCGCGCACCTGGCGTGAGGTCGAGGTCGAGACCGTCGACGGCGTCGACCCGCAGATCGCCCACGAGCTGTTCGCGGCCCTCGACGGACGCTTCGCGGCCGTCGGCGCCGGCCCCGCCGCAGTCGCGTCCAAGCTGGCACGCGGGCTGGCAGGAGCACCGGCACCGCGCCTCCAGACCGAGGAGAAGCCGGCCAAGGGCACGACCGCACGCATCCTGGCGAAGCGGGTGCGCAAGCTGCGCATCGCGCTGCTCGGCCAGGAGGCCCGGCTCCGCTCCGGCGACACGGCCGACCTCCGGCAAGCGGCCGACACCACCCTCGAGATCGCCGCGATCCTGGGCGCCTACCGCCCGGCGTTCCGCGACGGCGAGGCCGTCGACCGCGCCGCCGAGGCGGCGGACGGCCTGGCGGGCGTCACCGCGCGTGCGGCGCTGGCCGAGTACCTGATCGACCGGCTGCCGCGGGCGTCGTCGCCGGCGCAGGACGACCTGGTCGACGCGTTGACCCGTGAGCGGATCCTGGCCTCGACCCGTGAGCGTCGCGACCAGGCGGTGCGCGACGTCGTCGCGTTCCTGCACGGCGAGCCGTTCCTCGAGCTGCTCGACGCCCTCGACGACGCAGCCGAGCGTCCGGTGCCGACCGCGTGGTCGCTCCGCTCGCCGAAGCAGGTCGCCCAGGACGTCGGCGCCGACGTGAAGCCGCGCGTGCGCGAGCTCGTCCGGGCCGCCGTGGCCGACGACACCTCGGACACCGCCGCCGAGCGGGAGGCCGCCGACCGGAGCACCACCGAGGCCGCGTGGCAGGAGACGATGCGGGCCCGGATGGCGATGGACGTGCTCGGCGACGACGCGTTCCCGCACGCGCTGTGGAAGCGGATCGGCACCGCCGCCGACGTGCTGACGGAGCGGGTGCGGTCGCTGCACGCCCTCGACATCCTGCGGGCGAACGCGGCGATCGCGGAGCGCGGGGGTGAGGGCACGTTCGGGTACGGGGTGCTCGCGGGGGACCGGGTGCGCCTGGCCGAGGAGTCCTACGACGAGGCGGTGCACGCGCTCAACCGCGTGTGAGCGGAGTGCGTGCGTTGCGTGCGCCGCTGTTCGCTTGGTGAGCAGAAGAGGTCGGGTCCCGCGTTCGGACCCGACCTCTTCTGCTCGCGAAGTGCGCGGCGCTGCTCAGCCCGCGGCGATCGGGGTGGCGGTCGCGGCGGCGGGCGTCTCGTCGGCGAGCCCGAGCACGTCGAGCAGCCAGGCGAGTTCGAACGCCCGCTCCTTCCACGACGCGTAGCGACCGCTGACACCACCGTGGCCGGCGGACATCTCGGTCTTCAGCAGCACGGGCGCGCCGACCTCGCGGAGCTTCGCGGTCCACTTCGCGGGCTCGACGAAGAGCACGCGGGTGTCGTTGATCGAGGTCACGGCGAGGATCTGCGGGTACTGGACGTCGTCGCGGACGTTCTCGTACGGCGTGTACTCGCTCATGTAGCGGTAGACCTCGGCGTCGTGCAGCGGGTCGCCCCACTCGTCCCACTCGATGACGGTGAGGGGCAGGTCCGGGTCGAGGATGCTCGTCAGCGCGTCGACGAACGGCACGGCCGCCAGGATGCCGGCGAACCGTTCGGGTGCGAGGTTCGCGACGGCGCCCATCAGGAGCCCACCCGCACTGCCGCCCTCGGCCACGAGCCGGTCGGCGCTCGTCCGGCCGGACTCGATCAGGTGCTCGGCGACCGCGACGAAGTCGGTGAAGGTGTTCTTCTTCGTCAGGGTCTTGCCGTTCTCGTACCAGTGCCGGCCGAGTTCACCGCCACCACGGACGTGCGCGACCGCGAAGACGACACCGCGGTCGAGCATCGACAGGCGCATGACGCTGAAGCCGGGGTCGATTCGAGTGTTCGTACGAGCCGTAGCCGTACAGGTGCAGCGGCGACGGCGAGTCCTGGTCGACGGCGTCACGGCGCCAGACGAGCGAGATCGGCACGCGGGTGCCGTCGGCCGCGGTGGCCCAGTCGCGTTCCTGCACGTAGTCGGCCGGGTCGTAGCCACCGAGCACGGGCTGGCGCTTCAGGACGGTGACATCGCCGGTGGCCAGGTCGAGGTCGCTGACCTCGGAGGGGGTGACGAACGACGTGTACCCGATGCGGAGTGTCGGCTGCTCCCACTCCGGGTTGCCGCCGAGCCCCGCGGAGAACAGGGCTTCGTCGAAGGGGACCTCGTGCGCGTCGCCGTAGCCGTCGCCCTCGATCGGGATGATCGCGACGCGGGGGAGCGCCTCGGACCGGTACTCCAGCGCGAGGTGCCCGGCGAAGGCGTCGACCGACTCGATGCGGCGCTCGGTGTGGTGCGCCACGACGACGCGGCGGTCACGCTCGGACGTCGGGTCGTCGGCGGGGACGTCGACGAGCTCGAAGTTCTCGGCGCCGTCGTTGTGCAGCACCAGGAACCGGTCGCTGCCACCGACGATGGCGTGCTCGATCTCGTACTCGACGCCCTCGCGGCGGGGCCAGACGACCTGGAACTCACCGGTCGGGTCCGCAGCATCGAGGACGTGCGCCTCGGACGTGATCTTCGAGCCCAGCTCGATGACGATGTACTGCGACGAGCGGGTGACGCCGACGCCGACCCAGTAGCGGTCGTCGGGTTCCTCGAACACCAGGACGTCCTCGGACGCCGCGGTGCCGACCGTGTGCCGCCAGATCTTGTCCGGACGCCAGGACTCGTCGACCGTGGGGTAGAAGACGTAGCGGCCCGCCGGGTCGAACGTGGCGCCGGCCCCGGTGTTCGGGATGGCGTCGCCGAGGTCGGTCCCCGAAGCCAGGTCGCGCACGTGCAGGGTGTACCGCTCGTCGCCCTCGACGTCGATGCCGTACACCAGGCGGGTGCCGTCGTCGCTGATGTCGTAGGTGCCGAGGGAGAAGAACTCGTGGCCGTCGGCCAGGGCGTTGCCGTCCAGCACCACCTGCTCACCGGGCAGGGTCGACTCGCCCTCGACCACGGCGGGCGGCGTCCAGTCGTCAGGGCCGGCGACGGGCACGCGGCAGTGCACGCCGTACTGGCTGCCCTCGGCGGTGCGGGTGAAGTACCACCAGTCGCCCATGCGCACCGGCACCGAGAGGTCGGTCTCCTGCACGCGGCTCTTCACCTCGGCGAAGATGCGGTCCCGCAGCGGCGCGAGGTGCGCGGTCGCGGCGTCGGTGTGGGCGTTCTCGGCTTCGAGGTACGCCAGGGTGTCGGGGGATTCCTTGTCCCGCAGCCACTCGTAGTCGTCGACGAAGTCGATGCCGTGGTGGGTCCGTGTCACGGGCCGCTTGGCGGCGCTGGGCGGGGTGGATGCGGTGTGCTCGTTGCTCACCGTCCCACCCTATTCGCCCGCACCCCCGGTCAGGCCGCGGTCCGCTCGTGGCCGCCCACAGCGGCGTGCACCCGCTGCTCGAACGCCTCGAGCTCGGCGACCACGGCGGGTGCCACCCAGGCGCGGTCACGGCGGCGACGGGTGACCGGACGGAGCACGCCCGCCAGCACCAGGTCGAGCGTGACGCGCTCGACCTGGTCGGCGGTGAGCAGGGTTCCCAGGTGCGCTTCGGTCAGGACGGGGTCGTCGGCGAGCGCACGGCCGACGACGGCGTGCGGGCCCGTGGCGCAGGGACCGGTGGACCGGTCGGCGTCGTGCTCGGCGAGCAGCAGGGCGCCGAGCGTCGCCTCGTCGCAGACCGTCCCGATCGCCAGGGCCAGATCGGCCACGAACCCGGTGACCTGGCCGTCGCGGTACCGCTCCAGGTGCCGGAAGTACCGCGGTCGGTCCGCCGCGAGTGCGGTGGCCACGGGCGCGGTCACCGTCGTCGTGACCCCGCGGCGCCGCAGCACGGCCCCGATCAGCGCCCGCCCGGTCCGACCGTTGCCGTCGGTGAAGGGGTGGATCGACTCGAACTGCGCGTGCGCGATGGCCGCCTGGGCGATCGGGTGCAGGTCCACACGGTGCACGAACGCGAGCAGGTCGGCCATCAGCGGTGCCACGAGCTCCGGCGGCGGTGGGACGTACCGGGCGTCGCGGGGTGTGGCGCCGCCACCGATCCAGTTCTGCACGTCGCGGTACCGGCCTGCGGACCGTCCGTCGACCGGGTCGTCGCGCATCAGCAGACGGTGCGCCTCGAGCAGGGACGACTCCGTGACGATGCCCGAGTCCGCCGCGGAGACCAGGTGCTCGACGGCGCCGCCGGCCCGGACCACCGCGGTGGCACCCGGGTTCGCCCGGATGCCGACGAGCGCGCGCGCCAGGTCGTCGATCGAGGCGGGCTCGTCCTCGATCCGCGACGACGCCACGGCTTCGGTCCGGCCGAGCACGGACCCGAGCGGTGCGAGCGGGGAGCCGTGGTGGACGTCGAGGGTGCGCAGGGCCGTGGCGCTCCGGTCGAGCAGTGCGACGGTGTCGTCGTCGGGTGTCCACCGAGCCCTGGCGATGGACGGGGGCACCGACACCCGCACGGTGGTCACCAGCCGGTCGTCACGGCACCCGCGGACTGCGCTGCGCCAGGGTCGTTCGGCGCTGTGGTGCGTGGGCCAGGTCTCGCTCCGGTGTGCCATCCCGCGACGGTAGGGCCGCCGGGACGTCCGGCGCCAGGAATCGGTATTTCGCCCGCACGCCCCGCCCGCACGCCCCCGCGTACCGTTGGTGCCATGAGCAACTCCTTCGCGATCACCGGTGCCCACGTCGTCCCCGTCTCCGCCCCCGCCTTCGACGGCGGCGCGGTCATCGTCGAGGACGGCCGGATCACCGCGGTCGGGCCCGACGTCACCCCGCCCGACGGCATGACGGTCATCGACGCCGCGGGTTCGTGGCTCGTCCCCGGGTTCGTCGAGGCGCACGGCCACGTCGGCATCCACGAAGAAGCCAACGGCGAGGCCGGCAACGACACGAACGAGATGACCGCCCCGAACATGGCGGGCGTCCGCGCGATCGACGCGATCGACATCGACGACGAGGGCTTCCGGGACGCGCTCGCCGGCGGGATCACGAGCATCGTCGTCAAGCCCGGCTCGGGCAACCCGATCGGCGGCCAGAGCGTCGCCATCAAGACCTGGGGCGGCCGGACGATCGACGAGCAGCTCATCTCCGACTCGGTGAGCGTGAAGAGCGCCCTCGGTGAGAACCCGAAGCGGGTCTACGGCGGCAAGGGCCAGACCCCCTCCACCCGGCTCGGTGTCGCCAAGATCATCCGTGACGCCTTCGTCGACGCGCAGAACTACAAGGCCGCCCGCGATGCCGCCGCCGCGAAGGACGAGCCGTTCGCCCGCGACCTGACGAAGGAGACGCTCGTCCGGGTGCTCGACGGCGAACTCGTCTGGGACCAGCACACCCACCGCCACGACGACATCGCCACCGCCATCCGCCTGTCCGAGGAGTTCGGCTACCGGCTCGTCGTGAACCACGGCACCGAGGCGCACAAGATCGCCGACGTGCTGGCCGCGAAGGACATCCCGGTCATCTACGGCCCGCTCTTCACCAGCCGCTCGAAGGTCGAACTCCGCGACCGCGGCATCCCGAACCTCGCCACCATCGCGGCGGCCGGGGTCCGGGTCGCCATCACGACGGACGCGCCGGTCGTGCCGATCAACATGCTCGTCGACCAGGCGACCGCCGCCGTGAAGGAGGGCCTGCCCGCCCAGACCGCACTCGAGGCGCTCACGGTCAACCCGGCCGAGTTCCTGGGCTTCGGCGACCGTGTCGGTCGCCTGGCCGAGGGCTACGACGCCGACCTCGTGCTCTGGGACGGCGACCCGCTCGACGCGACCAGCCGCGCGACGCGCGTCTGGATCGACGGCGAGACCGTCTTCGCGTGGGCCGACGGGGCCGGCGTCACCACGCCGCGCTGGTAGCGGCCACGAGACGCCGGCGTCTCGCGTGACGCGGTGGGCTCAGCCTCAGGCGGACGGGAGGCCCGTGGCGAGCCCGCCACGGGCCTCCCGTCCGTCAGGTGTCCGGTCGAGAGACGCCGTCGTTTCGGCACGACGCCGTCACACCCGCGAGACGCCGCCCAATTCCGCGGCGCCTCGCGGACACGACGGCGTCTTCCGGGTCGAGCGGTCAGACCGTGCTCAGACCTCGCGCGCCAGCAGGAAGTCGTTGATGCGCGTCGTCAGGTCCGCGTCGATCGCGCGGGCGTCGCCGTTCACCGAACGGATCGGCGCCGCCTGCCGCACGCTCGACACGAGCCAGAGCGCGTCCGCGGCTGCCAGATCGGCGAGGGTGACGAGTTCGTAGGCGGTCTCGACGCCCTCCTGCTCAGCGAAGCGGAACACGTCGGCCTGCGTCGTGCCCGCCAGGATCCCGATGTCGGTGCGGGGCGTGACCAGCCGGTCGCCGACCTTCATGATCAGGTTCGCGCGCGTGCCCTCGAGCACGTAGCCGTCGCTCGAGACGAACAGGGCGTCGTCGGCGCCGCGGCGGACCGCCTCGCGCAGGGCGGCCATGTTGACGCCGTACGACAGCGTCTTCGCGCCCTGCAGCAGCCACGGCGAGGTGCGCTCGACGTCGTGCCGGTAGCCGCGGTCCAGGACGACGACGGAGATCCCCTCGGTGCGGGCGGCCGTGGAGTCGCCAGACGGCGCGGCGTAGACCCAGCCGGTCGGACGGTCGGTGCCCTCGACGCCGCGGGTCAGGACGGTCTTGGCGAAGGCCTCCCGTACCGGGTCGAGGCGCGCGCAGACGGCCTCGATGGCCTGGCGCCACGCCTCGGGGTCGGGGGCGGGCAGGTCGAGCATCGCGGCGGAGCGACCGAAGCGGGCGAGGTGCGCCTCGAGGGCCTGGGGTCGGCCGTCGATCACCGTGATCGTCTCGAACACGCCGTCACCGCGCGTGACGCCGAGGTCCTGCACCTGGACGTGCTCCTCGAGCGGCTTCGCCCACGTGAAGGCGTCGGCCGCGGGGTCGTGCGGCGCGGCGTCGCGGGAGGGCTGGTTGAGGACGGCGAGCACGGTTTCGGTCATGCGTCCATCCAACCGCAGCTCAGCCCGCTTCGGGCAGGGCGCCGAGCAGCTTCCACACGGCGGGCGTCAGCTCGGGGTGCTGCAGCGCGATCCGGCGCAGCCGGTGGTACTCCTCACCCAGCTTGGTGCCCTGCCCGGACGCCGGGTGGCTCGACCACTGTGCGTGCCGCTTGCCGATCGCCTCGTCCAGGTCGACGGCGTCCGCGCGCAGGATCAGCACGACCTGCTCGTCGACGGTGGGGAGCGTCGGCATGAACTCCCACGGGTCCTCGCCCTGACGGCTCCGGTGCTCGACGAGCATCGAGATCTCCTCAGCGGCCTCGGCGCGCAGCACTTCGAGGCTGCGCCCGGTCCTGCGGGGCTCAGCCATGGTGCCCCCGCAGCACGCCTGCCATGGGAAGAGCGTACGACACTCCATCGGTCACACTGGACGCGTGACCCTTCGCGACGAGAGCAAGTCCCAGCATCCCCGGGTGGTGGTCGTGTACCTGCTGCGCGACGGCGAGGCAGGGCCCGAGGTGCTGCTGGGAGAGAAGCGCCGCGGCCTCGGCACCGGCCGTCTGGTCGGCCCCGGCGGCAAGCGCGAGTCCGGCGAGACGGCGGTCGAGACCGCCGTGCGCGAGGTGCGTGAAGAGGTCGGCCTGCGGCTCGACGCGGTCGACCTGGAGGCCCGTGGCACGTTGGACTACCGGTTCCCGTACCGACCGTCCTGGTCCCAGGTCTCGGACGTCTTCGTCTGCCGCCGCTGGCAGGGAGACCCGTCGGGCTCGGACGAACTGGAGCCGCGGTGGATCCCGGTCGACGCCGTGCCCTACGACGCGATGTGGGACGACGCCCGGTACTGGTTGCCGGGGGTGCTCGCTGGCGGCAACGTCCGGGCGCGGTTCACGTTCGCCGAGGACGACGCGACGGTGTCCGGGTTCACCGGCACGGGTGTGGCCTAGTTCTTCCGCTGGGGCGGGTCTCGCTCAGGGCGTCTGCTGGGTGCGCGTGCCGCTAGCGCGTCTGCTGCGTGCGGGTGCTGCCGGTCCGGGCCTCTTCGGCGGCGGCCATGACGTCGGCGTCGCCGCTCCGGCCGCCCAGGGGTCGCACGAAGAAGTCGATGACACCGACGACGATCGCACCGATCATCGAGAACATCGCCCACCCGACGAACAGCCCGGCGGTGCCGCGCCCGTCGGCTGGGGCGAGCAGGACGCTCGCGGCGTAGAAGCCCAGCGTCAGCACGAGGAACACGACGACGACGGTGACGAGGACGCGGTGCCAGGTGATTCGGGGGTTCATGCCCCTCAGGATACGCGTCAGCGGTCGGCGTGCTTGCCGTGCGGAGCCGCCGCCGGTCGCGGCTCCTTCCGGTTCGCGGGGCGCTGCACGGCGATGCGACCGGTCGGGGTCGCGCCCGGTTCGAGGCCGTCGCGCGCGCCGGTGAAGACGTCGCCACCGGTGCGTTCGTCCTCCCAGTCGTCGTCCCGCAGCACGCTCAGGGTGCCGGTCTCGGTGGAGGTCAGCCCGTGGCGCTCCAGCTCGGCATCGCGCTGCCCGCCGAGGAACTCGCGGTTGGCCGTGTTCGCGTCCTGGAACATCGTCGTGCGGCCGGTGACGATCGCGCGGATCCGTTTGCGCTCCCACCACTGCTTGCCGAAGTACATGAGCACGAGGCCGGCCGCCGCGTAGCACGCCATCGTGATCAGGCCTCGGGCCGGACCGGGGCCGACGCCGTAGACCTGGTGCTTGATCATGTCGACCATGCTCGAGCCGACCACGACGTTGTTGAGCCACGCGAACGGCTCGGGCATGAACCACTTCGGGTAGGCGCCGCCGGACGACGGCATGGACAGGAAGACGAAGCAGATCATCGCGGGGGCGGCGATGAAGCGGCCGACGAAGTAGCTCAGACCGTTCACCGCCAGGCCGATCGCCACGATCCAGCCCCAGGCGATGAGCACCAGCTGGATCCAGTGGCCGTGGATGGCACCGAGCACCGGGCCGGCGAGCGTGTTCGTGATGAGCGAGATGACCAGGCCGCCGACCGCGATGACCGTCATGCGGGTGCGGTGCCGGAGCGGGCCGCCCATGATGCCGATGAACATCGCGACCATGTAGCCGCCGATGCACCACGCGAGCATCACGTACATCGCCACGGTGCCGTACTCGTCCCACGCCGGCAGGGGCGCGAGCTCGGTCACCTTCGGGGTCGCGACGCCCAGGCCGGTGAGCACCGCGCTGAGGGTGGCCGGCACGAGGCTCGCGACCTGGAACTGGTGCGCGCTCGCCTTGAAGAACTCGTTCGCGGCCGGGTCGTACGCGACCGCCATCGAGCCGTCGACCACGTCGCGCTTCGCCTGGGCGAGCGAGTCGTAGGAGTGGAACACGAACTCGCCCGGCAACGCCCGCTGCACGGCCTGCACGAAGGACGGGTCGCTGCCGATCAGGGCGATCGGCACGTCGTGCGGGTGCGGGGCGTGGAACGCGAACACGTAGCACAGGCAGAACCCGACGATGAAGAACAGTGGCATCCACAGCTGCAGGCCGATGAGCTGGAGCGACGGGTGCAGTGTCGAGTACCAGCGGCGGTACGCGCTGTACTGCTGCGGGGCGGGGACGGGGGCCTGCCGCCGGGGTGCTGACCGGCTGGCGTGTCCCGCGACCTTGGCACCGCGACGCGGCTTCGTCCCCTGGGCGGACGGCCGGCTCCCGCGCGACTTCGGGGGCGTCGGACGCGAACCGCCGGGGCGCTCCGGTCCGTCGTCGTTCCTGGGGACGTCGTTCCGCGGCGTGCTCACTCGGCGCTCTGCTCCTGCTCTCGATCGGAGCGCCAGGATACGCCCGAGGTGCTCAGGAGCGACTGCGCGATGCCTGCGCCGAGTCCATCGCGAGCTCCTCGGCGTCGAGGGTCACGAGCACGCGGCGCATGACCTCCTCGTCGAGGTTCCCCTTCTCCCGCTCCTCGAGCACGATCTCGCGGCGGCGGTCGAGCAGCTCGCGCCGGATGTCCTGGATCTGCGAGCCGCGCAGGCGCAGTGCGACGTTCCGCTCCTCGTCCTCTTCTTCCTCGGCGTCCTGGCGGAAGGTCTCGGCCTGACGCTCGAGTCGTGCCTTCAGCCGGTTCACCACCGAGTCGACGGCATCCGAGCCGTACTGCTTCGCCCACGCCGGACGGCGCTTCTCGAGCAGCTCGATCGCGGCCTCGGTGGTGCGCTGGTTGAGCCGCATCTCACTGCGCACGTCCTCTTCGCCCTCGGCCGGGTCCTGCACCTTGAGCGCGCGGATGACGAAGGGCAGCGTGAGCCCCTGCAACAGCAGGGTGCCGACGGTGACGAAGAAGGCGATGATGAAGATCGTGTCCTGCGCCGGGATCTGCGTCGGGCTCGCGACGACGGAGACCGCTGCCGCCAGGGTCACCACGCCACGCATGCCCGTCCACGAGATGACGGTGAGCTCCCGCCAGTTGAGCTTCGGCTCCGCGGAACCGCGCATCCACCGCAGTGAGGGGTGCCCGCGGGACAGCTTGATCCGCAGCGGCCGGAGCCACTTCCCGTTGAACCGGTTGCGCACGTACGACTCGAACACGAACAGCGGCCGCACCAGGATCACCACCGCGAGCACGACAGCCGCCGCGGTGAGCGTCTGCCCGAGGCTGCGCTCGCTCTCCACCAGGTCCTGCACGACGGTGTTGAGCTGCAGGCCGATGAGCGCGAACACGAAGCCCTCGAGGATGACGTCGATGCTCGTCCAGAGCGGTCGCTCCTGCAGGCGGGTGGCGTAGCCCTCCTTCGGCGAGTTGTAGCCGATGTACAGGCCGGCCGTGACGACCGCGATGACGCCGGAGCCGGACAGGTCCTCGGCGAGGATGTACGCGACGAACGGCAGCAGGATGCTCATGATCGTCTCGACCACGGGGTCGTTGATGCGCATCCGGATCCAGTGCACGACGACGCCGAGCACGATGCCGACGACCAGGCCGACGCCGATCGCGAGCCCGAAGATGCCGAGGTCCTGCCAGACCGTCAGCGACGTGCCGGCGATGATGAGCGTGAACACGCGCACCAGGGTCAGCGAGGCCGCGTCGTTGATGAGGCTCTCGCCGGACAGCACGGTCATGACACGCCGGGGGAGTCCGAGCTTCCGGCCGATCGCGGCGGCGGACACCGCGTCCGGCGGGGCGACGATCGCGCCGAGCAGGATCGCCGCAGGCAGCGTCATGTCCGGGATGAGCAGGTACGCCACTCCGCCGACGACCAGGGCCGTCACGATCACCAGGAAGATGCCGAGTCGTCGGATCTGTTTGATCGAGCCGCGGAAGCTCTGCCACGACACGTCGAGCGCGGCGGAGTAGAGCAGCGGCGGCAGGATCACCGTGAGGATGACCTCGGAGTCGATCTCCATCGGGGGCAGCCCGGGCAGGAACGAGGCCGCCAGGGCGACCGCTGTGACGAGCAGGGGAGCGGGGAGCCCCTTGGCGCGGGCGAACCCGGTCACCGCGAGCGATCCGATCAACAGGATGAGGAGCTCAGCGGTGTCCATGGACCCATTCTTCCATCGGCATGGTTCCGAACCTGAACGAGTGTGAAGCGATGGTGAACAACAGGTTGCCGATCAGGTTTGCTCGAAGGGCCGACGCCTGGGACACTTACCCGCGGTGGACATCACACTCATAGTCGTCCTGGTCATCGCGTTGGCCCTCTTCTTCGACTTCACAAACGGTTTTCACGACACCGCCAACGCGATGGCGACCCCGATCGCGACCGGCGCCATGAAGCCCAAGGTGGCGGTCACCGTCGCTGCGGTGCTCAACCTGGTCGGTGCGTTCCTCAGCACCGCCGTGGCGACGTCGATCTCGCACGGGCTGATCAACGAGGGCCCCGGTGGCGTCGCGATCAGCCCCGAGATGATCTTCGCGGGCTTGATCGGGGCAGTCGTCTGGAACATGATCACGTGGCTCCGCGGGCTGCCGTCGTCGTCCTCGCACGCGTTGTTCGGCGGGCTCATCGGTGCCGCGATCGTCGGTGCCGGGTTCCAGTCGGTCAACTACGTCGCGCTGCTGACGGTCGTGATCATCCCGGCGTTCGCCTCGCCCGTGATCGCGGCGCTCGTGTCGTTCCTGTCGACGCGCATCGCGTACCGGATCACCAAGCGGCCGGTGTTCCCGAACGAGCGCGGCGGGTTCCGGATCGGGCAGGTCTTCACCAGCTCGATGGTGTCCCTGGCGCACGGCACCAACGACGCGCAGAAGACGATGGGCGTCATCACGCTGACCCTCATCGCCTCGGGCGCGCAGTCGTCCAACCAGGGCGTGCAGTTCTGGGTCGTCGTGGCCTGTGCCCTCGCGATCGCGCTCGGTACCTACACGGGTGGCTGGCGGATCATCCGCACGCTCGGCTCGGGCATCACCGAGATCCGGGCGACCCAGGGCTTCGCGGCCGAGGCCTCGACCGCGGCGACGATCCTCGCCTCCAGCCACCTCGGCTTCGCGCTGTCCACCACGCAGGTGTCCTCGGGTTCCATCATCGGTGCCGGGCTCGGCCGCCGGGGCTCGAAGATCCAGTGGTCGACCGCCGGCAAGATCGTCATCGCCTGGTTCATCACCCTGCCTGCCGCTGCTGCGGTCGGTGCCGTCGCCTCCGGGATCGCCCGTCTCGGCGTCATCGGGCTCGTGATCGACGCCGTGGTCGGTGCCGCCGTCATCCTCGGCCTGTACCTCTGGTCGCTCCGCAAGCCGCACGAGCAGGCCTCGGCCATCGAGGTCGACGTCGCCGCGAACGCGGTCCTGACCCGCAAGGAGCTGCGCGACATGCAGCGCAAGAAGCGCGCCGACGCGGTCGCCGAGCGTCGCGCCGAACTGAGCCGCGAGCGGACGCTCCGTCGCATGGCGGCCCGCAAGGGAGGCCGTCGCTGATGGGCATCGACTGGTTTGCATTCCTCACCGTGGCGCTCGTCGCCGTGGTCTCGTCGTGCTTCGTCGTCGCCGTGTACTCGGTCGGCCTCCGTCTCTGGAGTGCCGCCGACACCCGCGCCGGCAAGTTCACCGTGAAGGACGACGGCACCATCGGTCCGGCCACCGCGGGCTTCCCGAACCCGGCCGGCGCCTCGACGGCTACGCGTGCACTCCGTGCCGCTGCCGTCGCGTGCTTCGTCGTGTGCGGCGCCGTCGTGCTCTACGGCATCTACCTCATCGTTCCGCAGTTCCACTGACGGGCGCGCTCACCGAGTGAGCAGAAGACGCCGGGTCGCCCTTCGCGACCCGGCGTCTTCTGCTCACTCGTCGTGTGTTCGCCGCGCACGCCGCGCGAGCGGGCGGAATGCCCGCGTCCGCACTCGCGCCGACCCCGCCATCCCGCCCGCTCGCGTCCGGGTCGCGACCGGGGGCCGGACGGGAGGCCCGTGGCGGCCTGGCACCGCGCCTCCCGTCCGTCCCGGACGAGCGGGCGGAATGCCGGCGTGCGATACCGAGGCGACCGCGGCATTCCGCCCGCTCGCGCAGGAACGCGCCGCTCTGCACCGTCCCGGCGCGTTCCCGGACCGGCTGGACGGACCGGACTAGCCTCGACGTGTGACCGGCAACGAGGAGGCACCTGTGACGACGACGCGGACCGAGAGCGACTCGCTGGGATCACGGGAGGTCCCGAACGACGCCTACTGGGGCATCAACACGTTGCGGGCGCTGGAGAACTTCCCGATCACCTCCGTGCCGATCGCCGTGTACCCGGACCTCATCGAGGCGCTCGTCACCGTGAAGCAGGCGGCGGCGCGGGCGAACCGGGCGATCGGTGTCCTCGACGAGGAGCGCGCCGACGCGATCGACCGCGCGGCGCAGGAAGTGCGCGACGGGGCGCTCCGCGAGCAGTTCGTCGTCGACGTCGTGCAGGGCGGCGCGGGCACGAGCACGAACATGAACACGAACGAGGTGCTCGCCAACCGGGCACTCGAACTCCTGGGCCGTGCGCGGGGCGACTACGCGTACCTGCACCCGATCGACCACGTGAACCGCAGCCAGTCGACGAACGACACCTACCCGACGAGCATCAAGATCGCGATGATCTTCGGCGTCCGGCGGCTGATCGTGCAGCTCGAGGAACTCTCCGCCGCGTTCGCCGAGCGGGGCCGCGCCTTCGCCGACGTGCTCAAGGTCGGCCGGACGCAGCTGCAGGACGCCGTGCCGATGACCCTCGGGCAGGAGTTCACCGGCTTCTCGCACACCATCCAGGAGGACGCGGAGATGCTCCGCAAGGTGATGCCGTTGCTCGCCGAGATGAACCTCGGCGCGACGGCCATCGGCACCGGGATCACCGCGGACCCGCTCTACCGCGACGAGGTCCGCCGGCAGCTGCAGGAGGCGAGCGGGATCGACGTCGTCACCGCCCCCGACCTCATCGAGGCGACGAGCGACGCCGGCGCCTTCATGACCCTGTCCGGCACGGTCAAGCGCAGCGCCGCGAAGCTCTCGAAGATCTGCAACGACCTGCGGCTGCTGTCGTCCGGCCCGCAGGCGGGCCTCGGCGAGATCACCCTGCCCGCTCGCCAGGCCGGTTCGTCGATCATGCCGGGCAAGGTGAACCCGGTGATCCCCGAGGTCGTGAACCAGATCGCCTACGCGGTCGCCGGAGCCGACACCACGGTGACCATGGCGGCGGAGAGCGGCCAGCTCCAGCTCAACGCCTTCGAGCCGATCATCGCCCACTCGATCCTGCAGTCCCTGCAGTGGATGTCCCGTGGCTGTGCGACCCTCCGTGAGCACTGCGTCGTCGGCATCGAGGCGAACGAGGCGAAGCTCGCCGCCCAGGTCGACACGAACGTCGGCGTCGTCACCGCGCTGACGCCCTACATCGGGTACGCGGCCGCGGCGTCGATCGCGCACACGGCGTTGACCACCTCGACGCCGATCTCGACGCTCGTCGTGGCCGCGGGCCTGATGGACGAGGACCAGGTCATGCGGGTGCTCAGCCCGGCACGGCTGTCGGGGATCGAGCTGGCGACCGGCGCCATCCCGATCGTCACCGAGGAGATGCTGGACGCCGAGGCGCGCAAGCGCTGACGCGGGGCGTCCGCGGCAACGAGCGCGCGCACGCCACCCGTCAGGGCAGCGGCCGCTCGCCCACCCGCACCTGCTGCGCCATCGCCCGCAGCTGCTCCTCGCCCGGGGTCAGCTCGGCGTCCTCGTCCTCGGCCACCCGAGCGGCTTCGGCCTCGGCCCTGACGTGCTGCGCCGCAGCGATGTCCTGGTCCCGCCAGCGCGCGAGCGTGAAGTTCCGGGTGACGTCCCGCAGCGGCAGCCGGATCGACTCGTCCGCTTCGATGCCGGCCATCAGCTGCCGCATCCGGATCACCTCGGAGTCGAGCTCCCCGCCGACCACGAGCACGAAGTTCGAGATGTAGAGGTACACGAGCAGCAGGATCGCGCCGCCGAGCCACCCGTAGGCACGGTTCCCGCCGCCGAGGGTCTCCACGTAGAGCGCGAACCCGAGGGTGGCGATGGCCCAGGTGACGATCGCGAACGCGGCACCGGCCGACACCCACCGCAGCTGCGGGGTCTTCACGTTCGGCGTCGCGTAGTACAGCACCGCCACCATCACGACCAGGTCGACCGCGAGCACCGGCCACTTCGCCACGTTCCACACGTCGTCGATCCAGGGCGCCCACCCGAGCTGCCGGATGACGGCCTCGGAGATCGTCGGGGTGCCGAGCAGGATGACGATCGCGACGGCACCGCCGACCATGACGAGCAGCGTGACGAGGAGCATCATGCTGCGGAACTTCCAGATCCGCCGACCCTCCTCGACCTCGTACGCGGTGTTCATCGCCCGCCCGAACGCCGTCGCGTAGCCGGACAGCGACCAGAGCGTCAGCACGACGCCGATCGTGAACCCGAGCCACGGGTTGTCCAGGGTCAGCAGCTGCCGGAGCGGGCCCTCGAGGTGCGACGCGGTCTCGGGCCGGACGATGAACCCGAGGACCTCGACGATGTCGGTCAGGCTGTCGCCCTTGCGGTCCACGATGGACAGGGCCGACACCACCGCCAGCGCGGTCGGGAAGACGGTCAGCAGGGCGAAGAACGTCAGCGACGCGGCCGCGTCGACGACGCGGTGCCGGATGACGGAGTGGTAGGTGCGCCGGACGACGGCGCGGACTCCCGTCCGCTGGAGATCGCGCGATGCGCTGTCCGGCATGTGTCGTACGGTACCCGACACGTGCGGCCCTGGAGGCCCGTGGCGGGCCCGCCCCGCGCCTCCCGACCGCCTGTTGGTCGCGCTGGTGCGCCTGCAAGACACCGGTGTCACGCTCCGCACCGCGGAACGCGGGTGTTCCACGCGCGAACACCGGTGTTATGCGCACCAGGACCGACCGGTCAGTTGGCGTGGGGGTGCAGGGCGTCGTAGCGGCGGAACGACGGGACCATCCGGACGAGGAGCGCGACGAGGCCGATGATCAGCACGCCGCCGATGACCGGCGGGTACGCGATGCCGGCCGCGACGACCAGGCCGGCGTACAGGTCGCCGAGCCGCGGACCGCCCGTGACCACCACGATGAAGATGCCCTGCAGCCGACCACGCATGCCGTCCGGCGACGCTGCCTGCAGGATCGTGTTCCGGAACACCGAGCTGACGTTGTCCGCGCCGCCGGCCATCGCCAGGAACAGCGCCGCGAGCCCGAGCGCGGGCAGGATCTCGACCCCGAACGCCTCACCCGAGCGACCGCCCAGGACGTGCGCCAGCGCGATGACCACACCGAACGCCGCGATCGCCCCGCCGTACGCCGTGATGGCCCAGCCGACGGCCTCACCCTGGCGTCGGACGTGCCCGAGCGGCCCGGAGAACACGCTCGACAGCAGCGCTCCGATCGCGTACGCGGCGGTCAGGGTGCCGACCGTGATCGACCCGCCGCCGATGACGAGCGCCCCGATCGCGGGGAACAGCACGCGCGGCTGCCCGAACGTCATCGCGACGATGTCGAGCACGAAGGTCATCGTGATGTTGCGCGACCGCCGCAGGAACCTCGCACCCTCGATGAGCGAGCCGAGCCCCGGCCGCAGCGCGTCGTGGTCGGCAGCCATCCGCGGCAGCGTGAACACCCCGAGGAACGCGAACGTGAACAGCACGACGTCGATCGTGTACGTCGGCGCGAACCCGACGGTCGCGATGAGCACGCCGGCGATCGCCGGGCCCACGGTGACCTGGAACCCCGACGCGATCCCGCCCAGGGCGCTCGCCGCGGGCAGCAGGTCGGTGCCGACGAGCCGCGGGACGATGGCCGAGCGGGACGCGTTGCTGACGGTGGCGGCGACGGCGTTCACCGTGGCGAGCACGTAGAGCAAGAGGACGCTGTGCAGGTCGAGCCAGGCGTGGGTGGCGATCAGGGCGACCGCGACCCACGCGATGATCGAGGACACGAGCGCGACGAGGCGCCGGTCGAAGGCGTCCGCGAGCATCCCGCCGTACAGACCCGCGACGATCATCGGCACGAGCGCGATGACACCCACCAGGGCCACGGCGAAGGTCGAGCGGGTGATCTCGTAGACCTCGAGCCCGACGGCCACGGTCGTCATCTGGGTGCCGATGCCGGCGATCGCGGTGCCCGCCCAGAGCCGGGCGAAGGCGGGGGAGCGGCGGAGCGGGGTCAGGTCGGCGAGCAGACGGCGGCGCGGCGGTGCGGGAGTCGATGGTGTCACGGTGGAACCATTCTGCGGGCTGGACGCTCGTTGCGCGTGCCCGGTGCGCCCTCTGGTTGACTGATCGGCATGACTGACCTGAACAGCAAGCCCGAGTTCGACGCCCCCGAGGGCCCCGCCCCCACCGAGCTCGTCGTCACCGACATCGTCGAGGGCTCCGGCGAGGAAGCGTCCGCCGGCTCGACCGTCAAGGTCCACTACGCCGGCGTCGAGTACGAGACCGGCGAGGAGTTCGACAGCTCCTGGAACCGCGGCGAGCCCATCGACTTCCCGCTCGCGGCGCTGGTGCGCGGCTGGCAGGAGGGCATCCCCGGCCTGAAGGTCGGCGGCCGCCGCAAGCTCGTCGTCCCGCCGGAGCTCGCCTACGGCCCCGCCGGTGGCGGCCACTTCCTGTCCGGCAAGACCCTCATCTTCGTGATCGACCTGCTCGGGGTCCGCTGATGCAGGTCGGTGCCCCGACGATCGAGCTGAACGACGGCCACCGGTTCCCGGAGCTCGGCCTCGGCACCTACGGGCTGAACGGCGACGAGGGCGCGACCGCGGTCGGCACCGCGATCGCGGGCGGTTACCGGCTGCTCGACACGGCGCTGAACTACGGCAACGAGGACGCCGTCGGCAAGGCCGTCCGCGAGTCCGAGGTGGCGCGCGAGGACCTCGTCGTCACCTCGAAGCTCCCCGGCCGCCACCACGGCTACGACGAGGCGCACCGCTCGATCGACGAGACCCTCGGCAACCTGGGGCTGGACCACGTCGACCTGTACCTGATCCACTGGCCGAACCCGTCGGTGGACAAGTTCGTCGACACCTGGAAGGCGTTCGTCGACCTGCGCGACAGCGGCAAGGTCCGCTCGATCGGCGTCTCGAACTTCACGCCGGAGCACCTCCGCCGCATCGTCGACGCCACCGGGGTCGCCCCGGCCGTCAACCAGGTCGAGCTGCACCCGTACTTCCCCCAGGCGGAACTGCGGAAGGTGCACCAGGAGCTCGGCATCGTGACCGAGAGCTGGAGCCCGCTCGCGAAGCGGTCGGAACTGCTCACCGAGCAGCCGATCGTCGACGCTGCCGCCGCACACGGGGTGGCCCCCGGCCAGGTCGTCCTGCGCTGGCACGTCCAGCTCGGTGCCGTGCCGGTGCCGAAGTCGGGCGACGCCACCCGCCAGAAGGAGAACCTCGACGTCTTCGGCTTCGAGCTGACCGACGACGAGGTGCAGGCGATCTCCGCGCTCGAGCGCGGCCGCCTGTGGGACGGCGACCCGGACACGCACGAAGAGATGTAGACCGGTCGCGGACGCGCGGACGCGCGGACGCGCGGACGCGCGGACGCGCGGACGTCCGGACCGGAGGCGCGGTGTCAGCTGGCACCGCGCCTCCAGTCATCCGTGTCGGTGCGCCGGGACTACACTGGACACCCCTCTTTCCCGAAGGGTTGTGTGTGTCCGAACCGACCGAGATCGACCGTGAGCGCGGCTACGTCGACAGCCTCTTCCGTCGTCTCGACGAGCTGACCGCCGAGGC
The DNA here is from genome assembly GCF_047226435.1 of Curtobacterium poinsettiae. Classification (NCBI taxonomy): domain Bacteria; kingdom Bacillati; phylum Actinomycetota; class Actinomycetes; order Micrococcales; family Microbacteriaceae; genus Curtobacterium; species Curtobacterium poinsettiae. The sequence goes on from NZ_CP178434.1 coordinate 1,151,877, forward strand.
CGAACAGCGCCTCGCCGAGACCCGCCGACAGGCGGTCGGCGGGAACCACCAGAGCCGCAGCGAGCGCGACGCGTACGCCCGGCTCTACGAGGACACCGTCGCGACGCTCGAGCGGGTGGGGGACCGTCTGGTCTTCGGCCGGCTCGAGGTCGCCGAGCCCGACAACCCCGACGACACCTTCCGGTACATCGGCCGCGTGGGGCTGCGCGACGCCGAGCACCGGCCGCTCCTGCTCGACTGGCGCGTCCCCGGTGCCAGTGCTTTCTACCAGGCCACCGCGGCGCACCCGATGGGCATGCGCTCCCGCCGGCACCTGTCCCTGCAGGGCCGTCGGGTGGTCGGCGTCGAGGACGAGGTGTTCGACGCCTCGCTCTACGACGACGAGCGCACCCACCTGCAGGGCGAGGGCGCGCTGCTCGCCGCGGTCACCGCCGAGCGCACGGGCCGGATGACCGACATCGTCGCGACGATCCAGGGCGAGCAGGACCGCATCATCCGCTCCCCGCTCGAGGGCGTGCTCATCGTGCAGGGCGGTCCCGGCACCGGCAAGACCGCCGTGGCGCTGCACCGCGCCGCCTACCTGCTCTACTCCTACCGCGAGCGGCTACGGGGCTCCGGTGTGCTCATGGTCGGACCGTCCCCGGCGTTCCTGACGTACATCGAGCAGGTGCTCCCGTCGCTCGGCGAGACCGGCGTCGTGATGGCCTCACTCGGCTCGCTCTACCCGGGCGTGCACGCGACGACGCACGACACCCGCGACGTCGCCGCCGTGAAGGGCGCCGCCCAGATGGCGTCGCTGCTGCGCCGGGCGGTGCGCTCGCGCCAGGTCGTACCGACCGAGTCGGTCACGCTCGACATCGAGGGCGAGCGGCTCGTCGTGTCGCCGCAGCTCGTCGCCGACGCCATGAAGCGCGCGCAGGACCGCGGCAAGCCGCACAACGCCGCCCGTGTCACGTTCAACAAGATCGCCCTCGACGCGATGACCCGCCTGCTCGCCGAGCAGCTGCGGGAGCGCGGCACCACGGTGGACGAAGCCGACGAGAAGGTCCTGCGCGAGGACATCCGGAGCTCGTACGACGCCCGTGTCCTGCTCAACACCGCGTGGCTGCCGCTGCCGCCCGAGAAGTTCCTCGAGGACCTCTACGCCCGGCCGAACTGGCTCGCCTCGCTCACCCCCGACTGGACACCGGAGCGCCGCGCCCTGCTGCAGCGCGCCCGCGGGACGGCCTGGACCGTCGAGGACGTCCCCCTGCTCGACGAGGCCGCCGAACTGCTCGGCCCGTTCGACCCGACCGGCGGCGCCGCCAAGCGCGCCGCGAAGGCCAGCCGGAACCGCGACATCGAGAACGCCCGCCAGGCGATCGAGAACATGGGCGTCGAGGGCATCGTCAGCGCCGAGCAGGTCGCCGGCTCGTTCGCCGAGGGCGGCGACCCCCGCTCCACCGCAGAGCGCGCCGCGGACGACCGCGAGTGGACCTACGGCCACATCGTCGTCGACGAGGCGCAGGAGCTCTCGCCGATGCAGTGGCGCGTGCTCGCCCGCCGCAACCCGCTGCGCTCGTTCACGATCGTCGGCGACATGGCGCAGGGTTCCTCGCCGGGTGCCGCGCGCACGTGGGACGACGTCATCGGGGCGCTCGCGCGTCGCCGACGCGGCCGTGCGCCGCAGGTGCCGCTCGACCACCGCATCGAGCAGCTGACGGTCAACTACCGCACCCCGCGCTCCATCGTCGAGGCCGCCGGGGCCTTCGCGGACAGTGCCGGGCTGACGGTCACGCGCAACGAGGCCGTGCGCGACGGCGACCCCGTCGAGCGTGTCCGCGTCGCGCGGGCCGACCTGCTCGACACCGTCGTCGCCGTCGCCGACGCCGAGCGTGTCCGGATCGGGTCCGGCACCATCGGTGTCATCGTCCCCGAGTCCCAGGTCGACACCGTCCGGCAGCGGCTCGCCCGCACCGAGGCGGACGTCCGGGGGCTCGCCTCGCCGACCGCCGGGTCGCTCACGGTGCTGACCGGCGCGGACGCCAAGGGCCTGGAGTTCGACGGCGTGCTGCTCGTCGACCCGGACGGCGTGGGTGCCGACGCGGCCCGTGCCGCCGCAGCGGTCTACGTCGCAATGACGCGCCCGACGCGTCGCCTGACGGTCATCGACGTCGACTGACGCGGCCGGGCGGTGGCGTCCCCGCGGGGCGGACAGGAGGCGCGGTGCGGGTCCGCCACGCGCCTCCCGGCTCAGGTCGGGTCGCCCTCGGACCGCACCCGCTCGACCAGGTCGGCCCACGGTCCGTCCAGGCGGCGGCCGGGGATGGTCACAGTGGTGCGCTCGACGGTGATCGTCCAGCTGAAGTCGTCGGGGACGGGCGCAGCGGTCGGCGCCGGGGTGCGCCGCAGCGCGTCGACCACGTCGGACCACGCCGCGGGGTCGCTGCTCGCGTCGGTGTCGACCCGCCAGCGCCGTGTGGTACCGGCGAAGCCCCCGGAGCGGCGGACCTCGATGCGCATGGCCCCGACGCTACGCCCGGGACGGGTGCTCAGTCGAGCACGCCCACCCGCTGCCAGGCCTGACGGACCGCGATGTGCTCGGTGGAGCCGTCCCCGAACCGTCGTACAGCAGCGTCGACGGTGACGGTGGCGAAGCCCGCGAAGTCGATCGAGGCGGTCACCTCGGGCGAGGTCAGGGCGTCCCACCAGACGGCGCCGGCTCCCTGCCACGCGGGCCCACCGATGGCGGTGGCCGCCAGGAAGAACGCGTGGTTCGGGATGCCCGAGTTGGTGTGCACCCCGCCGGCGTCGTCGGTGGTGACGACGAACCCGGCCATGGTCGCCGGTTGCGGGTCCTTGCCGAGCACCGGATCGTCGTAGGCGGTTCCTGGCGCCCGCATCGAGCGGAGCGCGTCGCCCTGCACGGCGTCGGTGAACAGCCCCTCGCCGATGAGCCAGCTGGCCTGCTCGGCCGTCTGACCCGCCGCGTACTGGGCGACGAGGGAACCGAACACGTCGCTGATCGACTCGTTCAGGGCCCCCGACTGCCCCTGGTAGGTCAGGTCGGCGGTGTACTGCGTGACACCGTGCGCGAGTTCGTGGCCGATGACGTCGAGGGCGATGGTGAAGCGGCGGAACACCTCGTCGTCGCCGTCGCCGAACACCATCCTGCTGCCGTCCCAGTAGGCGTTGTCGTAGTCCTGGCCGTAGTGCACGGTGGCGTCGAGGGGGAGCCCGGCGCCGTCGATGGACACCCGGTCGAACACCTCGAGCCAGAAGGCGTGCGTGGCGCCGAGGCCCGCGTACGCCTCGTCGACCGCGGTGTCGCCGGTGTCGGCGTCGCCCTCGTGCCGGACGAGGGTGCCGGGCAGCGTCGTGGTGCCGTGCGCGTCGGTGATGGTGCGCTGCGGGGAGCGATCGACGGTGCCGCTGAGGCTGCGCGGCGCGACCAGGTGCTCGTGCTTCGGCGCCTGCACGGTGTCGAGCGAGGCCAGCGCGGTGCGTGCCGCCGAGGCCGCACGGGGGAACGCGTCGGCATCGGCGACGGCGCGGAGCAGGTAGGGCGGGACGACGGAGCGGATGCGGTCGGTCGCGGTCATGCGCTCATGCAACCACCGGGCACCGACAGCCCTGCGCTGCCGGTTGCCGGGTGGTGGCCGTCAGTCGCGCTTGCGGTGCTCGACGAGGGCGAGCGCGTACGACTCCCACCACTGGCCGGCGGCGGGGCCACCGTTGCAGGTGCCGTCGCTGAGCCCCGGCGTCTTGACCCAGAGCAGCGCGTCGAGCCGGGTGCTCCCGCCGGTGACGTGCGGCTCCTGGCCGAGGCCCGCGCCCTCGGGGTTGCACCAGGTGCCCCGCCACCCCTGCCCGTTGCGGGAGACGTCGATGACGAAGTGCGGGTCGCCACCGACCGCGTCGGCGAGCTCGTCGGCGTACGCGCGCTCCTGGTCGACCCGGTAGAAGTTCGACACGTTCGTGAAGAAGCCCTGCACCTCGTCGATGCCGGCCTGCCGCAGCCAGTCCGCCATGGTCGCGGTCGGCACGCGGTTCTCGTTGCCGCCGTCCAGGTACACGGTGAGCCCGTGACCGGTCAGTGCGTCGACGGCCTTCCGCAGCAGGGGCAGACGTTCGTCGCGCAGCCGTTCGCAGTTCTGGATCTGCGCGATCGAGTCGGGTTCGACGAGCACGACGGCGTGCGAGCCGGCCATCGCACGGACGGCGGACCGGACCCACGGCAGGTAGGCGTCGTCCTCGGTGCCGCCCTTCGAGTAGCTGCCGCAGTCGCGGTCGGGGATGCTGTACAGGACGAACACCGGGGTGCCGCCACGTTCCTTCGCGGTGGCGACCACGGACCGGATGGTCGACCGGGTCTCGGAGCGCGAGGTGTTCGTCAGCCAGGTCGCGATCGGCTGGTCGGCGATGACCGCGATCTGCTCGGCGGTCTGGGCGTCGCCCTCGGCCCGGGCCTGGCGCTCGCGGATGCCGGCCTGGTTCGCCGCGGTCGGCTGGCGCGCGAGTCCGCCGGGGAACGCCTCGGCCGCGGACTTCCGCTCGGACACGGCTCGCCCGCTCGGGGTACGGTCGCCGTCCGGCGGGCCACCGTTCCAGGGGCCGACGACCACGAGCGTCGTCACGACCGCGGCGACGACGACGGCCGCCGCGGCGATCCACCCCCACTGCCGCAGTCCGCCGGTGCGGTTGCGGAGGGGGGTGCTGGGTGCCTCGTGCTCCGGCATGCTGCGGTGCTCCCTGATCTGCCCGTGCGGTGTCGGTGGTGCGGGCAGCGGTCGTGCCCGGACCCATGCTGACAGGTGCGGGGGAGTCCTGACCAGGGCCGAGCCGCGATCGCCCAGGAGTCGCACCGCCCGCTGACAGGAGCGCTCCAGCGACCGCGCAGGACCGTGCTCCACACTGTGCGGATGTTCCGTCGACTCCTCCTCCTCGCCCTGACCGCGGGCTACGCCTGGGTGATCTGGCGGATGACGCTGACCCCGCAGGTCTTCACCTCGGCCCAGAACTCGCTCGTGCTGCACGCGATCGCGTGGGTGCAGCAGCTGCCGCACGGTGCCTGGTTCACGTACGAGCGCACCGAGTTCCTCGCCAACATCGCGATGTTCGTGCCGGTCGGCATGCTCGCCGCGCTGTGGCTGCCCCGTCGCTGGTGGATCCTCGGCGCGCTCGTCGCGGTGGCGCTGTCCACGGGCATCGAGTTTGCCCAGGCCACGTACCTGCCGTACCGCGTCGCGGACCCGCGCGACGTGCTGTCGAACGGTCTCGGCGGGCTGCTCGGCGCGACCCTGGTCGGACTCGTCCGCAGCCTGTTGCCGGACCGTCGCCGCCGACGCCGTCTGCAGCCCAGGACCGCGTAGGACTCTGGTAGTCTTGGGCGGTTGCCGTCGAACGGCCGCGGACAAAGAGCGCTCGTGCATCAGGCACGGGCACCGCGCAACGGACAGGAAGGGGATCACCATGGCACTTGACGCACAGGTCAAGCAGGAGATCATCGAAGAGTACGCGACCCACCCGGGCGACACCGGATCCCCCGAGGTCCAGGTCGCCGTTCTGACGCGTCGTATCAACGACCTGAACGAGCACCTCAAGGAGCACAAGCACGACCACCACTCGCGTCGTGGCCTGCTGCTCATGGTCGGTCAGCGTCGTCGTCTCCTCGGTTACCTCTCCGACGTCGACATCGCCCGCTACCGCACGCTCATCGAGCGCCTCGGCCTGCGTCGCTAGTCGACCGGACACGCGCTTGACCGAACGCCCCGGTCCTCTCCACGAGGACCGGGGCGTTCTTCGTTCCCGGGGCGGGCGTCGCGCGCCGGGGTCCGCTCCGTCGGCGCTCCCGCTCGGACCGGTCACGACACGTCGCCCGCGCTCGTCCCGCGGTCACGACTCGTCGTATCCCGCGGTCTGACTCGACACTTCGTGACCGATCGGCGGTCAGCGCGCGGGGAGTCGTGACCGACCAGCCGCCGGTCGGACGACGGGAATGGTTGCGAGGGGAGCCCGGTTGGATGCTATGTTCATGCAAACGCATCGAAAGTCGGGAAGCATCATGACCACCATCGCCGTCGTCTCCGCTGGACTCTCCGAGCCCAGCTCCACCCGCCTGCTCGCCGACCGTCTGGGCGAGGCGGCCGTGTCCTCGCTCGTCGCCGAGGGCACCCCCGCACACGTCGTGCACGTGGAGCTCCGGCCGCTCGCGCACGAGATCACCGACGCGATGCTGACCGGGTTCGCCGCACCCGCACTCTCCGCCGCCATGGCCGCCGTGGTCGAGTCCGATGCCGTCGTGTTCGTCACGCCGATCTTCACCGCGGGCGTCAGCGGACTCGCCAAGTCCTTCCTCGACGTGCTCGACAAGGACTCGATGGCCGACATGCCCGTCCTGCTCGGTGCCACCGGCGGGACCTCGCGGCACTCCCTGGCGATCGACCACGCGCTGCGACCCGTCTTCGCGTACCTGCGCGCGGCGATCGTCCCCACCGGGGTGTTCGCCGCGACCGACGACTGGGGGACCGACGGCGACTCGGCCGCCCTGGACGGTCGCATCCGCCGGGCCGGAGCCGACCTGGCCTGGGCGATCCGGGCCTCCAGGCGGGCGCCGCAGGAAGCCGACGCGCTCCCCGCGACCCCGGACTTCGCGAGCCTGCTCGGCGGCCTCGGCCACTGAACAGGTGCCGAGACGCCGTCGTGTCCGCGAGACGCCGCCGAATCCGGCGGCGTCTCGTGCGTTCGCCGGCGTCTCAGCAAGACGCCGGCGTCTCAGTGAGACTGCGGCGTCTCAGCAAGACGACGGCGTCAAGCTGCGCTGCAACCGACCTGCCCGGCGATCAGTACCAGTGCGGGTTGACACTCATCTCGTGCCCCCACGCCCCGCAGGGTGACCCGTAGGCGCTCTTGATGTAGGCGAGGCCCCAGTTGATCTGCGTCGCGGCGTTCGTCCGCCAGTCGGCACCGGCCACCGCCATCTTCTCGGCAGGGAGTGACTGGGGGATGCCGTAGGCGCCGCTCGAGGCGTTCAGGGCGTTCGCCCGCCACCCGGACTCCTGCGTCCACAGGGACACCAGGCACGAGAACTGGTCGTCGCCCCATCCGTAGGACGCCAGGGCCCCGCGCGCGTAGGCCTGGGCGCCGGCCGGGTCGACGACGACGCCGCCGGTGCTCGGGTACGACGTGCCGGAACCGCCGCCGGGGGCGCTGCCGCCACTGCTGCCGGGGGTCGGCGTGTTCGCTGCCTCGGCCGCCGCCGCTGCTGCCCGCTTGCGCTGCTGCTCCGCCTTCTGTGCGGCGACCCGCTGGCCGAGCTCGTACCCGGCTTCCTGCTTCGCGGTGCTGTCCTTGAGCGACGCGAGCTGCGCGTACAGCTCGTCGCTGTGGTGCTCCGTCGACTCGACGGCGGCGTCCGCCACCTGTTCCGCCGACTTCGCCGCGGCCGATCGTTCCTCGGCTGCCTGCGCACGCGTCGCGCGTTCCGTCTCGGCCCGCTCGGCCTGCTCGTGCAGCGACGAGGCGGTGCCGGCAGCGACGGACGCGTCGTCCATCACGCCGGACCAGGTCTCAGAGAGCTGGTCGAGCGCACCGAGCTGGTAGAGCAGCTGGTCCGGGTTCTTCGCGGTCGCGATCCGGGTGGTCATCTGGTTCGTGCTGCCGTCGCGGTACAGGTTCGCGGCCAGCTGGCCGGCCCGCTGCTGGGCCCGCTCCGCCGTCTGGCTCGCGTGCTGCGCCTGGGCCTGGAGGCTCGTGGCGGCCTGGGTGGCCGACGCCAGCTCCGTCTCGGCCGCGTCCGCCTTCGACGAGGCCACCAGGGCGGCCTGCGACTTCGCGGCCGCTTCGTCCTGCGCCGACTGCAGCGCGGCCTGCACCTTCTGCACCTCGGCCCGCTTCGCGGTCTCGTTGCCCTTGGCGCGCTGGACGTCCTGCCAGGTGGGGTACTCGGTGGCGTTGGCGGGCACAGCGGTCAGGGTCGGGGCGACGAGCGCGCCGACGACCACGGCGGCCGCGACGAGCACGCCCCGTGAGGGGGTGAGACGCATGTCGGCAGGCTACCGATGTTCACCAGGAGTCCAGCGAGCCGCGCCGCCGACAGCCTGAGGACTGGTAAAGTCCATCGTGTCCGAGGACTCATTCCCCGGACGTCACACACAACACTGCGCAGGCCGGGCACGGAGCTGGTCATCGGTGGTGGCTCGCGGGCCGGAACGGTTTCCCGAGTGCTTCTACTGCTGGCCAGACATGCGTCCGGAACGATCGGCGCGCACGCACCATCGAGTGCCGTCGCCACGGCCTGCCGGAAACACATCAAGGAGGCGCCCTTTTGGAGGGTCCCGAGATCAAGTTCGCCGAAGCCGTCATCGACAACGGCAAGTACGGCAAGCGCACCGTCCGGTTCGAGACCGGTCGGCTCGCTCAGCAGGCCCAGGGCGCGGTCGCCGCGTACCTGGACGAGGAAACGATGCTCCTCTCGGCCACCAGCGCCGGCAAGCACCCGCGTGAAGGATTCGACTTCTTCCCGCTGACCGTCGACGTCGAGGAGCGTTCCTACGCCGCCGGCAAGATCCCCGGTTCGTTCTTCCGTCGCGAAGGCCGTCCGTCGACCGAGGCCATCCTCGTCTGCCGTCTGATCGACCGGCCGCTGCGTCCGTCGTTCGTCGACGGCCTGCGCAACGAGGTCCAGATCGTCATCACCGTCCTGAGCATCGCTCCGGACGAGTTCTACGACGCGCTGGCCATCAACGCCGCGTCCGCGTCGACGCAGATCTCCGGTCTGCCGTTCTCCGGCCCGATCGCCGGTGTGCGCCTCGCGCTCATCGGTGACCAGTGGGTCGCGTTCCCGAAGGCCTCGCAGCTCGCCGACGCCGTGTTCGACCTGACCGTCGCCGGCCGTGTCGTCACGGACGAGGCGGGCAACGAGGACGTCGCGATCATGATGGTCGAGGCGGAAGCCACCGAGCACGCCTGGGACCTCATCCAGGGCGGCGCCACCAAGCCCGACGAGGCCATCGTCGCCCAGGGTCTCGAGGCGGCCAAGCCGTTCCTCAAGTCCCTCGTCGACGCCCAGGCCAAGCTCGCCGCGCAGTCGGCCAAGGAGATCCAGGACTTCCCGGTCTTCCCGCCGTACGCTCCCGAGGTCTACTCGGCCGTTGAAGCCCTCGCGCTCTCCGAGCTCGGTGACGTCTACAAGATCGCCGCCAAGACCGAGCGCCAGGACGCCGACGACGCGCTCAAGTCGCGCGTCAAGGCTGCCATCGCCGAGCAGGTCGCCGCAGGCTCGCTGCCCGAGGTCGCCAACTCGCAGGTCGGTGCCGCGTACAAGTCGGTCACGAAGAAGGTCGTCCGCGGCCGCATCCTGACCGAGCAGATCCGCATGGACGGCCGCGGCCTCGCCGACATCCGTCCGCTCGACGCCGAGGTCGCCGTGATCCCGCGCGTTCACGGTTCGGCGATCTTCCAGCGCGGTGAGACGCAGATCCTCGGTGTCACCACGCTGAACATGCTCAAGATGGAGCAGCAGATCGACTCGCTGTCGCCCGTCACGAAGAAGCGCTACCTGCACCACTACAACTTCCCGCCCTACTCGACCGGTGAGACCGGCCGTGTGGGTTCGCCGAAGCGTCGCGAGATCGGGCACGGCTTCCTCGCCGAGCGCGCACTCGTGCCGGTGCTGCCGTCGCGTGACGAGTTCCCCTACGCCATCCGCCAGGTCTCCGAGGCGCTCAGCTCCAACGGCTCGACCTCGATGGGTTCCGTCTGCGCCTCGACCCTGTCGCTGCTCAACGCCGGTGTGCCCCTCAAGGCCCCGGTCGCCGGCATCGCGATGGGCCTGGTCTCCGACACCGTCGACGGCCAGACCCGCTACGCGGCCCTGACCGACATCCTCGGTGCCGAAGACGCGCTCGGCGACATGGACTTCAAGGTCGCCGGTACCTCGGAGTTCGTCACCGCGATCCAGCTCGACACCAAGCTCGACGGCATCCCGTCGACGGTGCTCGACGCGGCGCTCAAGCAGGCCAAGGAGGCCCGCTCGGCCATCCTCGGTGTGCTGAACGAGGCGATCGACGCCCCCGACGAGATGGCGGACACCGCTCCTCGCGTGATCTCGGTGCAGATCCCCGTCGACAAGATCGGCGAGCTGATCGGCCCGAAGGGCAAGACGATCAACGGGATCCAGGACACCACCGGTGCCGACATCTCGATCGAGGACAACGGCACCGTCTACATCGGCGCCGTCGACGGTCCGTCGGCCGAGGCCGCTCGTGCCCAGGTCAACGCGATCGCGAACCCGACCAACCCGGAGATCGGGGACCAGTTCCTCGGCACCGTCGTGAAGATCGCCACCTTCGGCGCCTTCGTGTCGCTGCTCCCGGGCCGTGACGGTCTGCTCCACGTCTCCGAGGTGCGCAAGCTCGCCGGTGGCAAGCGTGTGGAGAACGTCGAAGACGTGCTCGGCGTCGGCCAGAAGGTCCTGGTCGAGGTCACCAAGGTGGACGACCGCGGCAAGCTGTCGCTCGCGCCGGTCGTCGCCGACGAGACCGAGGGTGACTCCACCTCGGCCGAGACGGTCCGCGCCCACGCCGAGGACCCGGCCGAGGGCTGATCCTCTCTCGCGTCCTGACGCACGAACGGCCGCCGTCCCTTCCGGGGCGGCGGCCGTTCGCCGTTGCGGGGCGTGCGTGCGGTGGGCGCGAAAGCTCGCGGCGCGGTGCGCGGTGCGCGTACCCGTCAGGCGGCGGGGGTCTCCTGCGTGCCCATGAGCTGCGCGCGACCGAGCAGGTGCCCACGGAGCATGAAGCCGACGACCGCGGGGGTCGCGTCGGCCGGCGCCTCGAGCACGGGGACGTCGAGGGCACTCAGCGTGAAGAAGTACCGGTGCGCGCCGTGACCCGCGGGCGGTGCAGCGCCGAGGAACGTGTCCGTGCCGAACTCGTTGCGGCGGCGGAGGGCCTCGGCGGGCAGCAGGGCGTCGTCGGTGCCGGCACCGGCGGGGAGCGAGGTCGCCGAGCCCGGGATGTCGGTCAGGCTCCAGTGCCAGAAGCCGGAGCCGGTCGGGGCGTCGGGGTCGTACACGGTCAGGACGAAGCTCTTCGTGCCCTCGGGTGCGTCCGACCACTCGAGCGCGGGGGAGCGGTCCTCGCCACCGGCGTCGGAGCCGCGCGCCGAGGTGGGCAGCGCACCGCCGTCGGCGAAGTCGGGGCTCGTCAGGGTGAAGGACAGGACATCGGGCAGGTTCCAGTTGGGGTCGTTGGCCATGCCCCCAGCCAACACCCGCCGGCCGGGCCTGCGCTCGGGACGCGCGTGGGGCTGTGGGAGTTCGCACAGACGGCCTGGAGGCGCGGTGCGGGGCCGCCACGGGCCTCCCGTCCGCCCCGCGGTCACCTCGACCGCGCTGCGGAAGCGACAGATCTGCGTCCCGCGGGTGCGTCCGTGCCGCGAAGCCGACAGATTGCCGCGAACTGTTCGCGGTGATCTGTCGCTTTCGCGACAGCGACAGCGACAGCCGACAGCGACAGCGCTGGCGACGAGTCGGGTGTCAGACCGCGAGCACCCGGTCGACCACGCGGTTCAGCGCCGCGGTGGCAGCGATCGCGTCGCCGGCGTAGGCCCCGGCCATCGCACCGTCACGCGCGAGCATGAGCTCGTCGGCGCCGTCGCCGGGCAGGGGGTGCCCGGCGTCGTGCAGCAGGGTCGCGAGGCGCTCGGTGTACCAGTCGCGGTGCACGGCGACGACCTGGCGGACCGGGTCGCGCGGGTCGTGGTACTCGGCGGCGGCGTGCAGGAACGCACAGCCGCGGAAGGCCGGGTCGTTGACGTCGTCGGCCAGCGCGGCGACCCACGCTCGGACAGCCCGCTCGGGGGAGCCGGCGTCGGTGATGAGCTGCTCCATCCGCTCCTGCACGCGCTCGTGCTGGGTCCGGATGTAGGCGAGGATCAGGTTGTCCTTCGACCCGTAGTGCTTGTAGAACGTCGCCTTCGTGACGCTCGCCTCGGAGATGAGGCGGTCGACGCCGACGCTGTGGATGCCCTCTTCGTAGAACAGCCGCGTGGCGGTCTCGAGGACACGGACCTTCGCGCCGCCGGAGCGGGGAGTCGGGGGGACGCTCGACCCGTCCGGCGACGCGAGGTTCGTGCTCGGGCCGGGGAGACGCTGGACGGCCGGTTGGGGGGAATCGACCGTCACAGCGTGTACTCCTCGGACTCATCGGCTCCGCGACCGGAGTGGGGGGACTCGGTGGTCGCGCAGGACTGATGTCCCGAGCCGCCGGATCGGAACTTAGGGGGGCTTTCGATCCGGCGTGGCCAACTGTAGCACAAGGAGGACAGACAGACGAGTCGGTCTGTCCGCACTTCCTGTACCCCACTTCGAGTGGCACGTGGCCCGGACCGGGAAACTGGGCGGCACGCGTCGGCGGATCAGTAGGCTCGTCTGCGATGAACCAGCCAGTGCCACTGCCGCTCGGGGCCCCGGACACGTCGTTCCTGACGTCCGGTGGGGCCTTCGTCCGTCGCACCGTGTTGCCGTCGGGCGTCCGTGTGCTCACCGAGGCGGTGCCGGGCGCCGCGTCGACGAGCATCGGGTTCTGGGTCGGCGTCGGTTCACGTGACGAGCGCGACGGTCAGTTCGGCTCGACGCACTTCCTCGAACACCTGCTCTTCAAGGGCACCGAGACGCGGTCGGCGCTCGACATCGCCATCGCGTTCGACTCGGTCGGCGGTGAGCACAACGCCGCGACGGCCAAGGAGTACACCTGCTACTACGCACGGGTCCGGGACACCGACGTCCCGATGGCCGTGAACGTCATCGGTGACATGGTCACCGGGTCGGTGCTCGAGCACGAGGCCTTCGCCGTGGAGCGCGGTGTCATCCTCGAAGAACTCGCGATGGCCGCCGACGACCCGGCCGACGTCGCGGGCGAAGCGTTCTTCGCCGCGGCGTTCGGCGGGCACCCCCTCGGCCGTCCGATCGGCGGCACCCCGGACAGCATCCGTGCGGTCCAGCGCGACGAGGTGCTGGCGCACTACCGCGAGCACTACGCGCCCAACGGCATCGTCGTCACCGCCGCCGGTGCCGTCGACCACGACCGGTTCTGCGAGCTCGTCGCCGGCGTCTTCCACGACGCTCCCGACGCCGCGCCGCTGCCGCGCCGCACGCCCCAGACGGTTGCCGACCCGGTCGAGCCGAAGCTGTCCGTGGTGCACCGCCCGACCGAGCAGGTCAGCATGCTCCGCGGCTCGCAGGGTCTCGACCTGCGCGACGACCGCCGGCCCTCGCTCAGCGTCCTGAACGCCGTGCTCGGCGGCGGCATGAGCTCGCGCCTGTTCCAAGAGGTCCGCGAGCGCCGCGGTCTGGCCTACGCGGTGTCGTCGTTCGCTCCCGCCTACCTGGACAACGGTGCCTTCGGCGTCTACGCCGGCTGCGCGCCGGACAACGTCGCCGGTGTCGTCGACATCGTCGACGCGGAGTTCCGCCGGATGGTCGACCTCGGGATCACCGACGACGAACTGCGGCGGGCGAAGGGGCAGATCGAGGGTGCGCTGACGCTCTCGCTCGAGGACTCCGACGCACGCATGACGCGTCTCGGCCGTTCCGAGCTCGGCACGGGGGAGTACACCGACCTGTCGACCGCGCTCGAACGCGTGGACGGCGTCACCACCGGCGGCGTGCTCGAACTCGCGCGCGACCTGCTCACCCGGCCGACGATCACCTCGGTGGTCGGCGCCGTGCAGCAGGACGAACTCGCCGCGGCCATCGGGATCGGCAGCTGAGCACGGACATGTCGCACTACCTGTACCTCGTCCGCCACGGCGAACACCAGGACGCCGAACACGGCCTGCGGGACGGCAAGCTCTCCGAACGCGGCAAGCGTCAGGCGACCCTGGTCGCCGACCGTCTCGGCGGCGTGCCATTCGACGGCGTGTACCACTCGCCGCTCGAGGCCCCGAGCGAGACCGCCGCGTTCCTGTCGCAGCGTCTGCCGTCGATCCAGCCGGAACCCTCGACGCTGCTGTTCGACTGCATCCCCTCGGGCCCGACGCCGGACATGCCGCACGCCTACCAGGGCTGGTACGGCGGCATCACCGAAGAGGAGATCGTCGCCGGGCAAGCCCAGATGGGCGACGCCGTGTCGGAGTGGTTCACCCCGGCGCGCGAAGACCGGCACGACCTGCTCATCACGCACAACGCCGTGATCGGCTGGTTCGTGCGTGAAGCGTTCCAGGCGCCCGAGTGGCGCTGGATGGGCACCAACGTCGCGCACACCGCGCTCACGATCATCCGGATCCGCTCGGCGAAGCCGGCCGAGGTCGTCACGCTGAACGACCTGGCCCACCTGCCGGTGGAGCTGCGCACCGGGCTGCCGGTCGACCAGCCCGTCTAGCGGCCGCCGGTCCGGTTCGCGGTGGCGCGGCCGGGAGGCCCGTGGCGGCTCAGGCGTCCGGCCCGCGGCCCGTCCGGGTCGGGGCCACCGCCTTGCGGTACCAGGCGGTCGCGTTCGGGTTGTCGTTGAACGGCTCGACGCGTTCGTAGCCGCGGCTGCGGTACAGGGCGGCCGCGGCGACGAGTGAGTCGTTCGTGTCGAGGACGATGCTCGTCGCGCCGAGGTCGGCACCGGCCCGCTCGAGCAGGTCCATCACGGCCGTCGCGACCCCCTTGCCGCGCCCGGCCGGTGTCACGAAGACGTGCTTGACCTCGAACCGGACGTCGACGGCGCCGGTCGCGTCCACCCCGTCCGCGATCCGCCGGAGCCCCCCGCACCCGATCGCGACGCCGCCGTCGTCCGCCAGTGCGAAGACACCGTTCGGCGGCGTGAACTCGGCCGCGGGGGTGCGCTTCCGTGCGTAGGTGCCCTGCGCGCTCGGGAACGTCGCCTCGCGCTCGTCCAGGTACGCGTCGAGCAGGACGTCGACCTCGGGCAGATCGGCCGGCACGGTCCTGACCTCGACTGACATGCGTCGATCCTAGGATGGACCGCATGGTCACTCCCGTCGCCGTCGTCGGCGCCACCGGTCGTCTCGGGGGCCTCGTGGCCGCCGTCGTCGAGGAACTCCCGGAGTTCGAGCTCGTCGCCCGTCTGTCCTCGAAGGACGGCGCCCACCAGGCACCCCCGTCCGTCTTCGGCGGCGCGGCCCTGGTGGTCGACGTGACGGTGCCGTCGCTCAGCCCGGCGATCGTGGAGAACGCACTGTCGAGCGGCGCGAACGTGCTCGTCGGTACCTCCGGCTGGTCGCTCGACCGCCTCGCGAAGCTCCGCACCGGGCTGCAGGAACGCCCGGAGCAGGGGGTGCTCGTCGTCCCGAACTTCTCGATCGGCTCGGTGCTCGGCACCCACCTGGCGACGATCGCGGCGCCGTGGTTCCCGGCTGCCGAGATCGTCGAGACCCACCACGCCGGCAAGATCGACTCACCCTCGGGCACCGCGGTGCGCACGGCGGAGCTGATGGCCGACGCCCGGCGCGATGTCGGGCCGGTGGACGCTCCACACGTCGACCAGCGCGCCCGTGGTCAGCAGGTCGCCAGTGTGCCCATCCACTCGCTCCGGCTGCCCGGGGTGAAGGCCGTGCAGGACGTCGTGCTGAGCGGCCCCGGCGAGACACTGACGATCCGGCACGACACCAACGACGACGTCGCCTACGTGGCGGGCATCCGTGCGGCGCTCGCGAACGTGGTGTCGGCGCGGGGGCTCACCGTGGGCCTCGGCAGCGTCCTCGGCATCGGCTGAGGGTCGTGGGCCGCATGGAGCGGGCCGGACGCACGATCCGCTCGCCGTTCTGGGGTGCAGCACTGATGGCGGTGCTGCTCGCCCTGTACATCGTGCTCGTCGGACAGCGCGCCGTGGCCTTCATCGCCACCGGTATCCCGATCGGCATCGGCATCGGTGTCGCACTGTTCGTCGTCGCCGCGATCGGCGCGCTCCTGCTCGTCCTGGAGTTCCGCTTCGGCATCCGCATCACGCGGCTCGGCGCACGGCTCGAGGCCGAGGGCGGCACACCGGACGACGTCGTCCCCGTGCGGCCGTCGGGTCGTCCGATCCGCGACGCCGCCGACGAGCTGTTCCCGCGGTACCGCGACGCGGTCGAGCAGGACCCGGTCGACTGGCGTGCCTGGTACCGGCTCGGTGTGGTCTACGACGCCGCGGGCGACCGCAAACGTGCACGGTCGGCGATGCGCACCGCCCTGGCGCGCGCCGCCGACCGCTGACCCCCGGTCTGCCGTCCGATCAGAAGACGGCGTCGATCGCGTCCGCAGCCTGCGTGTACCGGAACGTGTAGCCGGACTCGAGCAACTTCGTGGGGACCATCCGCTGGCTCGACAGGAGCATGTCGTCCGCGGCGTCCCGCAGCGCCAGGCGCAGGGCGAACTCGGGGATCCGGAACAGGTAGGGGCGGTGCAGCACCTCGGCGACGTGCTCCGTGATGCGGTCGGCGACGACCGGCTCCGGGCCCGCCAGGTTGACCGGGCCGGAGACGTCCGGCGCCGCGGTCGCCAGGTGCACGATCGCGCCGACCTCGTCCTCGAGGGCGATCCAGGGCCAGTGCTGGCCGCCGGTGCCGAGTCGGCTGCCGACGCCGAGCTTGGTCAGCGGGACGAGGGGTGCGAGCGCGCCGCCGCCCTTGCCGATCACGATGCCGGTCCGGAGCGTGATGACCCGGACCCCCGCGGGGGCGGCGTTCGCGGCCGACTCCCACGCGGTGCAGACGTCGGCGAGGAACCCCGTGCCCGGGGCGGCGTCGTCGGGCAGCACGTCGGCCGGACGGTCGCCGTACACGCCCGAGGCCGAGCCCGACAGGAACAGCGCCGGGGGAGTGGTCGCGTGCCGCATCGCCTCGACCAGGGTGTCGGTGGCGTCGATGCGTGAGCTGCGGATCTCCTTGCGGTACGCGTCGGTCCACGGCAGCTTGCCGATGTTCGCGCCGGCCAGGTTGATCACGACGTCGGCGCCGTCGAGGATCGCCGGGTCGAGCGGACGTCGCCCCGGTGCCCAGCGGAACTCGGTCGCGGTGCGGGCTTCCCGGCGCACGAGCGTGGTGACGTGGTGCCCCGCCTCGCGCAGGGCGCGGACGAGTGGGGTCCCGATGAAGCCGGACGAGCCGGCCACCAGGATCGAGAGCGGTTGTTCCGTCGTGTCGGGCATACCGGCAACGCTACTCACACCGACGTAGGCTTCTGTGTGTGACCGACAGCGAGACCGTACAGCCCGACGCTTCCGTCCCGACCCCCTACGAGGACCTGCTCCGCCGGGTCCTGACCGAGGGCTCGCCGAAGGGCGACCGCACCGGCACGGGGACCCGCAGCCTGTTCGGTGCACAGCTCCGCTACGACCTGTCGAAGGGCTTCCCGCTCGTCACCACGAAGCGCGTGCACTTCAAGTCGGTCGCGTACGAGCTCCTCTGGTTCCTGCGCGGCGAGGGCAACGCGACCTGGCTGCAGGAGCACGGTGTCCGGATCTGGAACGAGTGGGCGGACGCCGACGGCGACCTCGGCCCGGTGTACGGCGTGCAGTGGCGATCCTGGCCCACCCCCTCGGGTGAGCACGTCGACCAGATCGCCCAGGTCATCGAGCAGATCAGGACGAACCCGGACAGCCGTCGGCTCATCGTCTCGGCGTGGAACGTCGCCGACGTGCCGGACATGGCGCTCGCCCCGTGCCACGCGTTCTTCCAGTTCTACGTGAACGACGGCAAGCTCTCGTGCCAGCTCTACCAGCGGAGCGCCGACATGTTCCTCGGCGTCCCGTTCAACATCGCCTCGTACGCGCTGCTGACCCACATGATCGCGGCGCAGACCGGGCTCGAGGTCGGTGACTTCGTCTGGACCGGCGGCGACTGCCACGTCTACGACAACCACGTCGAACAGGTCGAGGAGCAGCTGTCCCGCACGGCGTACCCGATGCCGACGCTCGAGCTCGCCCCGCGCGACTCGATCGACGACTACGAGTACGAGGACTTCACCGTCGTCGGCTACGAGCACCACCCGGCGATCAAGGCCGCGGTCGCCGTCTGATGATCGGCATGGTCTGGGCCCGCTCGACCACCGGCGTCATCGGTGCCGACGGGGGCATGCCCTGGCACGTGCCCGAGGACCTGGCGCACTTCAAGCGGGTCACCGGGGACGCGACCGTGCTCATGGGGCGGCGCACGTGGGAGTCCCTGCCCGAGCGGTTCCGGCCCCTGCCCGGTCGGCGCAACGTGGTGCTCACCCGTGACACGACGTGGACCGCCGACGGTGCCGAGGTGGTGCACGACCTGCAGGCCGCGCTCGAAGGCGACGACGGCACCGACGAGACCGTCTGGGTCGTCGGCGGCGGCCAGGTCTACGCCGCGGCGCTCGACCGTGCCGATGTCGTCTCCGAGACCGTGATCGACGTCGACGTCCCCGGCGACACCGTCGCACCGACGCTCGACGAGACTGCCGGTTGGACGCTCACCGACGAGGGCCCGTGGCAGGAGTCCCGCAACGGCGGCACCCGCTACCGGTTCCTGGAGTGGCAGCGCCGCGCCTGAGCGCCCCCACGCGCCGGGCGTGACCGGCGGGACGGACGTGATCCGGGCCTCCCGGCCGCGCCGCAGGCAGGCGACCGTCCACACGGACGGCGGCCTCCGCGCGCATCCCCGGTACGCTGGTGCCCGTGTCCCCGCGTGAGAATCCCTTCGGTCAGGTCCTCGTCGCCCTCGTGACCCCGTTCACGGCCGACGGTGAGGTCGACTGGCCCGGCGTCGAGCAGCACATCGACGACTGCATCACCGCCGGCGCCGACGGCATCGTCGTCACCGGCACGACCGGCGAGACGTCGACGCTCACCGACCCGGAGAAGCTCCGGCTGGTCGAGGTCGGCAAGTCCGTGGCCGCCGGCCGCGCGAAGATCATCACGGGTGGTGGCTCGAACGAGACCGCGCACGCCATCCACCTGTACAAGCAGAGCGAGAAGGCCGGCGCGGACGGCGTGATGATCGTCACGCCGTACTACAACAAGCCGACACAGTCGGGTGTCCTCACCCACTTCCGGATGATCGCGGACGCCACCGACCTGCCGGTGATCCTGTACGACATCCCGGGCCGCACCGGCATCCCGATCACCTACGACACGATCCTTCGCGCGTCGAAGCACCCGAACATCCTCGCCGTGAAGGACGCCAAGGGCGACTTCGCCGAGGTCTCGCGCGTGCTGAACAACACCGACCTCATGTACTTCTCCGGTGACGACACGAACGTGCTCCCGCACCTGTCGATCGGTGCCACCGGCCTGATCGGCGTGACGGCGAACATCACGAGCGCGCCGTACCGCACCATCGTCGACGCCGTGAACCGGGGCGACCTGGCCACCGCGACGGCCGAGCACAAGCGACTCGAGCCGCTCGTCCGCGCCGTGATGACGCACGTTCCCGGTACCGTGGCCGCCAAGTACATCCTGCACGGGCTCGGCCGCATCGGCAGCCCGCGCGTCCGACTGCCGCTCGTCGGCCCCGAGGACTCCGAGGCGTACGCCATCGAGACCTCACTCGAAGCCGTGCGCGACGTGCCCGGCGCCGACTTCTCGAACTTCCGCCCCGACCGCAACGCGGCGGCCGGCGGTGCACTACCGAAGGTGCCAGGCACCACCCGCTAGCGAACACCGCGGCGCGCAGCACGCACGTCGCCCGAATCCGTAGGACCGAATGCCCACACAAGTCTCCACACCGCAGCCGCTCGAGAACGGCACCCTCCGCGTGATCCCCATCGGGGGCCTCGGCGAGATCGGTCGCAACATGACCGTCTACGAGTACGAGGGCAAGCTGCTCATCGTCGACGCCGGCGTGCTGTTCCCCGAGGAGCACCAGCCCGGTGTCGACCTGATCCTGCCGGACTTCACGCCGATCCGTGACCGCCTCGACGACGTCCTCGGTGTCGTGCTCACGCACGGCCACGAAGACCACATCGGCGCGGTCCCGTACCTGCTGAAGCTCCGCGACGACATCCCGCTGATCGGCTCCACGCTGACCCTCGCGCTCGTCGAGGCGAAGCTCAAGGAACACCGGATCAAGCCGTACACGCTCGTCGTGGCCGAGGACCAGACCGAGCAGATCGGCCCGTTCCACCTCGAGTTCGTCGCCGTGAACCACTCCATCCCGGACGCCCTCGCCGTCGCGATCACGACCCCGGCCGGTCGTGTCCTGCACACGGGTGACTTCAAGATGGACCAGCTCCCGCTGGACGACCGGATCACCGACCTCCGCGCGTTCGCCCGTCTGGGCGAGGCCGGCGTCGACCTGTTCCTGCCGGACTCCACGAACGCCGACGTGCCGGGCTTCACCGCTCCGGAGCGCGACATCGGCCCGGTGCTCGAGAACATCATCATGCGCGCCCGCAAGAAGGTCGTCGTGGCGAGCTTCTCGTCCCACGTGCACCGCGTGCAGCAGGTCCTCGACGCCGCCGCGGCCGCGAACCGCAAGGTCGCGTTCATGGGCCGCTCGATGATCCGCAACATGACGATCGCCGCCGACCTCGGTTACCTGCGGGTGCCGGAGAACGTGCTCATCGACACGAAGAAGGCGAAGAACGTCCCCGACGACCAGATCGTCTACATGTCGACCGGGTCGCAGGGTGAGCCGATGGCCGTCCTGGCCCGCATGGCGAACCTCGAGCATCAGATCGAGATCGGCGAGGGCGACACCGTCATCCTCGCGTCGTCGCTCATCCCGGGCAACGAGAACGCCGTGTACCGCGTGATCGACGGGCTGACCAAGCTCGGCGCGAAGGTCGTGCACAAGGGCAACGCCAAGGTGCACGTCTCCGGACACGCCTCGGCCGGCGAACTGCTCTACTGCTACAACATCCTGCGACCGCGCAACGTGCTCCCCGTCCACGGCGAGCACCGTCACCTGTACGCGAACGCCGACCTGGCGATCCAGACGGGCGTCCCGCCGCGCAACGTGATCCTCGGTCAGGACGGCATCGTCGTCGACCTGAAGGACGGCGTCGCAACGGTCGCCGGCCAGCTCGACATCGGCTACGTCTACGTCGACGGCTCCACCGTCGGCGAGATCACCGACGCCGACCTGAAGGACCGCCGTGTCCTGGCCGAAGAGGGCTTCATCTCGGTCTTCTGCGCGGTGGACTTCACCACCGGGCAGTGCGTGATCGGCCCGGAGATCCAGTCGCGCGGCTTCGCCGAGGACGACTCCGTCTTCGACGACGTGCGTCCGCAGATCGCCAAGGCGATCTCCGAGGCCGCAGCCAACGGCACGCGCGACTCGCACGCCTTCGCGCAGGTCGTCCGTCGCACGGTCGGTCGTTGGGTGAACACGAAGCACCGTCGTCGTCCGATGATCGTCCCGGTGGTCATCGAGGCCTAGCCTCCGTCCCCACCCTGGAGGCCCGTCCAGCGTCCGTCACGGACGCTGCGGCGGGCCTTCCTGCGTTTGTCCTGAGCGGGCGTTAGGGTTCTGCCCATGGCCGGAGGCACCAAGTCGACCACGCGCTCGCGCGCGTCCACGTCGTCCCGTGGCAACGGGACGCGCGGTTCGTCGCGCACCCAGGCCACGACGAAGAAGCTGCCGCAGGCCGCACCCACGCCGGTGTTCCGCGAGCAGAACCCGCTCGTGACCTTCTGGCTCGCGATGGCGCACGGCGTCGGCGCGATGTTCCGGCTGCTCGGCAAGGAGACCCTCGAGAAGGACCAGCGGCGCGACGGGTTCCCGTTCCTGCTGTTCCTGCTGGCCATCGCCGGCGGGGTCGTCGAGTGGCTCAACCCGACCAACAGCGTCTCCGTCGCACTCGACGCCTACACGTTCGGCGGGCTGTTCGGCCGCCTGGCATTCGCCCTGCCGGTCATCATGATCGTGTTCGCCGGGTGGCTGTTCCGGCACCCGGCCTCGGTGCACGACAACACCCGGATCGGCATCGGTCTGGGCATCCTGATCGTCTCCATCGCCTCGCTCTGCCACGTCTTCGGCGGCCGACCGAGCGCGGCCGACGGCATGCCCGCGCTCGCTGCCGCCGGTGGGGTGCTCGGCTGGGTGGTCATCGGCTGGCTCGTCACGATCGCGACCGCGTGGGTGGCCGTGCCCGTGGCGATCGTGCTGCTCGTGCTCTCGCTCTTCATCATCACCAAGACGCCGCCGAACAAGCTCGGTCGCCGGCTGCACGAGCTCTACGCCTACCTGTTCGGTGCCCCGGCGCCCGCTGCCGAGCCGGACGCGGACGCCGCCGCCGCGGCGGAGCCCGCCGCCCGCACCCGCACCTCGAAGCGCGGCAAGAAGGGCGACGCCGACTTCCAGCTGTTCGACGACCTCGGGTTCGGTGACGAGCAGGCCGCTGCCGACGCCGAAGCCGGCGGCGACAACGTGCCGTGGTGGCGCCGCAACAAGTCCGGACGCGAAGAGGACCCGGCGTACGACAGCCCGGTGCTCCCGCCGGCCACCGGTGTCGCGCCCGCTGCCGCGCCCGTCGCGCCCGCTGCTCCCGTCGCCCCCGTTCCGAGCCCGAACGCCGGTGCCGCCGCAGGGCTCGTCGACCTGACACCGGCCGAGCCCGCGTCGGTCAACCTCAACGACTCCGTCGAGCAGGACCTGCAGGACGCCGAGCAGGCCCTCCGCGCGTTCGGCACCGACGTCCCCGCGCGCCCGGAGCCGACCGCCGACATCCGTCCCGCGGTGCCCGAGGTGCTGTCCGAGCCCGAGGTCGTCGACGAGCCCGAGGACATCGACGCCGCCGCCGAGCTGAGCGCGGCCGCCGCCGGGCCCGACGACGACCCGTCGAAGCCGTACCGACTGCCGGCCGCCACCACCCTGAGCTCCGGCACGCCCTCGGTCGCGCGCAGCCAGGCGAACGACGACATCGTCGCCGCCATCACCGGGGTGCTCACCGAGTTCAAGGTCGACGCGAAGGTCACCGGGTTCTCCCGCGGGCCGACGGTCACCCGGTACGAGATCGAGCTCGGCCCGGGCGTCAAGGTCGAGCGCGTCACGGCCCTGTCGAAGAACCTGTCGTACGCGGTCGCCTCGAACGAGGTCCGCATCCTGTCGCCGATCCCGGGCAAGAGCGCGATCGGCGTCGAGATCCCGAACACCGACCGCGAGATCGTCTCGCTCGGCGACGTGCTGCGCTCGAACGCCGCGCGCAAGTCGAAGCACCCGATGACGATCGGCGTCGGCAAGGACGTCGAGGGCGGCTTCGTCGTCGCGAACCTGGCGAAGATGCCGCACCTGCTCGTCGCCGGCTCCACCGGTTCCGGCAAGTCGGTGTTCATCAACTCGATGATCACGTCGCTGCTGATGCGCGCGAAGCCGTCCGAGGTCCGCATGGTCCTGGTCGACCCGAAGCGCGTCGAGCTCTCGATCTACGCCGGCGTCCCGCACCTCATCACCCCCATCATCACGAACCCCAAGAAGGCAGCCGAAGCGCTGCAGTGGGTCGTGAAGGAGATGGACATGCGGTACGACGACCTGGCGTCGTTCGGGTTCCGCCACGTCGACGACTTCAACAAGGCGATCGAGAACAACGAGATCGTCCTGCCGGCGGGCAGCGAGCGGAAGCTCAAGCCGTACCCGTACCTGCTGGTGGTCGTCGACGAGCTCGCCGACCTGATGCTCGTGGCACCGCGTGACGTCGAGGAATCGATCGTCCGCATCACCCAGCTCGCCCGCGCCGCCGGCATCCACCTGGTGCTCGCGACGCAGCGGCCCTCGGTCGACGTCATCACCGGCCTGATCAAGGCGAACGTGCCGTCGCGCATCGCCTTCGCGGTGACGAGCGTCACGGACTCCCGCGTCATCCTCGACCAGCCCGGCGCCGACAAGCTGATCGGTCAGGGCGACGCGCTCTTCCTGCCGATGGGTTCGTCGAAGTCGCTCCGCGTGCAGGGCGCCTGGGTGCAGGAGGGCGAGGTCGCCGAGGTCGTCCAGCACGTCACGCGGCAGGCCCAGCCCGAGTACCGCCAGGACGTCCAGGCCGTGGTCGAGCGCAAGGAGATCGACGCCGACATCGGCGACGACCTCGAACTGCTGCTCGCGGCCGTCGAACAGGTCGTGTCGACCCAGTTCGGTTCGACGTCGATGCTGCAGCGCAAGCTCCGCGTCGGCTTCGCCAAGGCCGGTCGCCTGATGGACCTGATGGAGTCGCGCGACATCGTCGGACCGTCCGAGGGCTCGAAGGCCCGCGACGTCCTGGTGACCGCCGACCAGTTGCCCGCGGTGCTCGCGAAGCTCCGCGGCGAGGAGCCGCCCGCCGCGGCCGCTCCGGCAGCGCCGGCACCGACGCCGTCCGGCGACGGTGACCGGTACGGTGCCGACCCCGTCGGGGACATGACCCGCGGGTACGATGAAGTCCACGACGAGCCCGATGAGGACGCGTGGGGACTGACGGGCAGGGAGTGACGGCGATGACCGCCTCGGACAGCACGAACACCACGCACGGCGCAAGGTTCCCGTGGCGCGGGCGGCTCTTGCGCAAGGGCCCCGGCCCGGCGTCGACCGCGAACGTCGCGAACATCATCACGGTGGTGCGCATCCTGATGGCGCCGCTGTTCTTCGTCCTGCTGCTCACCGACGCCGGGAACGACGGGCCCCTGCGCATCTGGGCCGCGGTCGTCTTCGTCGTGGCGATCGTCACGGACAGCGCCGACGGCATCATCGCCCGTCGGCAGAACCTGGTCACGGACTTCGGCAAGCTCGTCGACCCGATCGCCGACAAGGTGCTCATCGGGGGTGCGCTCGTCGCGCTGTCCATCCTGCAGGAACTGCCCTGGTACGTGACCGTGCTGATCATGGTGCGGGAGATCGGCATCACGGTCTTCCGGTTCGCAGTGCTCTCCGACCGGGTGATCCCGGCCAGCCGCGGAGGCAAGATCAAGACCGTGCTGCAGGCCGTCGCGCTGACGGCGGCGCTGTTCCCGTGGTGGAACCTGGTCGGTGACTGGGCGCACTGGGTCAACGGCATCCTCATGACCGCCGCGTTCCTGGCAACGGTCCTGAGCGGGATCGACTACCTCTGGCAGGCATGGAAGCACAACCGCACCACCGCATGACCGGGCCCGACCCCTCGACCGAGGCCGCGCCCGTCGAGCCGGTCGCACCGGGTCTCATCGCCGAACTGACGGCGCGGGGCGAGACGCTCGCCGTGGCGGAGTCGCTGACCGGCGGACTCGTCGTCGCGACCCTCGTCGACGTGCCCGGGGCGAGCGCCGTCGTCCGCGGTGGCGTCGTGGCGTACGCGACGCCCGTGAAGCACTCCGTGCTCGGGGTCTCGGCGGACCTGCTCGAGGCCGAGGGCGCCGTGCACCCGGAGGTCGCCCGGCAGATGGCCGCCGGTGTCCGGATCGCGCTGTCCGTCGACGGGGAGCCCGCAACGTGGGGGATCAGCACGACGGGTGTCGCCGGCCCGGACCCGCAGGACGGCAAGCCCGTCGGCACCGTGTACGTGGGGATCGCCTCCGCCGCGGGCGCCGAGGCCTTCGAGCTGCACCTCGACGGTGACCGGGGAGCAATCCGTCACGCCACCGTCTCCGAACTCCTTGCACGGATGTCGTCCGAGATCCGGGGCCGGGAATAGGTCCCGTTTCCACTGGGTTACATCTCACGAAATCTCCAGCAGTACGGCAGCCAGCCTGGCTAACATGCTGCAACCGGCAACGCTATTGTTGCTGAACCCGAACTCGTTCCACCGGACCGAGCGGGCGCGGAGACGACAGAGAGGAGGAGTTCTCATGGTTCTCGTTCGTCAGGAAATCGGCGATGTGCTCCGGGACTTCCGCTTGCAGAAGGGCCGGACCCTCCGTCAGGTCGCGTCCAAGGCCAGTGTCGCGCTCGGGTACCTCAGTGAGGTCGAGCGTGGGCAGAAGGAAGCCAGCTCGGAGATCCTCGCGTCCGTCGCGGATGCTCTGGACACGCCCATCTCGACCATCATGCGCGAAGTGGGCGACCGCCTCGCGATCGTCGAGGGGCTGACCCCCGTCCCCGACACGCTCCCGGACGACCTCGTCGCCGAGTTCGACAACGACCTCGCGGTGCGCTGACCGCACTGCACCGAACGCCCTCGCCGGTCCTTCCCGGCGGGGGCGTTCTGCGTTCCGGCCCGCGACGACGCGCTTAGGCTGGTCGGATGCGCGTGAGTGAGTTCTGGCGAGCCGTCGACCAGGTGTTCGGCGAGGCCTACGGGTCCGTGGTCACCCGTGACGTCATGCTCGAGGGGCTGGGCGGTCGATCGGCCGTGGACGCCCTTGCCGCCGGCATCGACGCCCGCCGGGTGTGGGATGCCCTGTGCGACTCGCAGGACGTCCCGATGGACCGTCGGCACGGCAAGGGCCTGGCCGAACCCCAGGACTGAGCGCGGTCCTGCAGGTCCGGCACCCGAAACTGTGTTCGGCGTGTTGCTCGAACGCGTGTTCGATCGGTGGTAACTTCCTCCACAGCGGCGTCGCCCGGATGCTCCATCCACAGATCGCGTGACTGTCGGCAGTGATGTCGGTGGCTCGCCATAGGTTGATGGACATCGGGAACAGCCCGAAGCCTTGTCGCAGAACCATCGGCCTTGCACCATCGGCCGGCGTGGACGCGACAGCCTACAGGCGGCCGAACACGAGCACGAAGGAGCACCCCATGCCATCACCGGCAGACCGCGAAAAGGCCCTCGAGACCGCACTCGCACAGATCGACAGGCAGTTCGGCAAGGGTGCGATCATGCGCCTCGGTTCGGACGAACGCGCCCCCGTCAACGTCATCCAGACCGGGTCGGTGGCGCTGGACGTCGCGCTCGGCATCGGTGGCCTGCCCCGCGGCCGCATCGTCGAGATCTACGGCCCGGAGTCGTCGGGTAAGACGACCCTCACCATCCACGCCATCGCCAACGCCCAGCGCGCCGGTGGCATCGCGGCCTTCATCGACGCCGAGCACGCGCTCGACCCCGAGTACGCCAAGAAGCTCGGTGTCGACATCGACGCCCTGCTCGTGTCGCAGCCCGACACCGCCGAGCAGGCGCTCGAGATCGCGGACATGCTGGTCCGCTCCGGCTCCATCGACCTCATCGTCATCGACTCCGTCGCGGCCCTCGTGCCCCGTGCCGAGATCGAGGGCGAGATGGGTGACTCGCACGTCGGTCTGCAGGCCCGCCTCATGTCGCAGGCGCTGCGGAAGCTCGCCGGTGGCCTGAACCAGACGCAGACCACGATGATCTTCATCAACCAGCTGCGCGAGAAGATCGGCGTGTTCTTCGGTTCGCCGGAGACCACCTCGGGCGGTAAGGCGCTGAAGTTCTACGCGTCCGTCCGCCTCGACATCCGTCGCATCGAGACGCTCAAGAGCGGTACCGACGCGGTGGGCAACCGAACGCGCGTCAAGGTCGTCAAGAACAAGATGGCGCCGCCCTTCAAGCAGGCCGAGTTCGACATCCTGTACGGCGTCGGCATCTCGCGCGAAGGCTCGCTGCTCGACTTCGGTGTCGACCACGGCATCGTCAAGAAGTCGGGCGCCTGGTACACGTACGACGGCGACCAGCTCGGGCAGGGCAAGGAGAACTCGCGTTCCTTCCTGATCCAGAACCCCGAGATCGCTGCCGACATCGAAGGCAAGATCCTCGCCAAGCTCGGCGTCGGTGGCGCCAAGGCCGAGGACGCTCCGGTCGAGTCGATCGCGCCGAAGCTCGCGGAGCGCAAGGGCGCGTGAGCACCGACCACGACGACGACGGCCTCGCACCGGTCACCGACCTGTTCGGTGCGAGGTCGCGTCGTCGCGCTCCCGTCACACCGGGGACGCCCGCGATCCCCGCACCGCCGGTGTCACCGGACGAACCACGAGACGTCGACGGGTGGGCACTGCCCGAATCCGGCGACGCTCGGCCGGACGAGTTCCCGGCACCCTTCGACGCCGATTCGCCGGTGCCCCTGCACGGTGCCCGGGGCCCAGCAGCATGGGTGTCGCCCGTGATCGGTGACGGCAGCGGGCGCTCGACCCGGGCCGAGCAGGACGGCTACGACTCCGAGACCGCCGACGCCACCACCGCGTCGGTGTTCTCCATCGCCGGCGGCGAGGAGATCGACCCGGCTGACGCACCCCGTCCGCTCGACGAACAGCGCGCGGACGCCGAACGGCTCAGCCTCCGTGCCCTCGGGCGCAAGGGCGTGAGCGAGTCCGAGATGCGGACCCTGCTGCTGCAGCAGGACCTCGACCCCGACGTGGTCGAGCACGAGATCGAACGGTTGACCCGTGTCGGGCTCCTGGACGACGTCGCCCTCGCCACCGACCTGGTCGACCGGCTGCACGCGCGCAAGGGCCTCGGCCGCCAGGGGGTCGTCACCGAACTCCGACGCCGGGGGATCGACCAGGTGGCGATCGACACCGCACTCGACGAAGCCGCCGACGACGAGGACGACGAGTTCCTCCGCGCGCAGGAACTCGCCGACAAGCGAGCGCCGCAGATGCGCGGCCTCGACCGGGCCACCGCGGAACGCCGGCTGTCCGGCTTCCTGATGCGCAAGGGCTACAGCTCCGGCGTCGTCCGGATCGCTGTCGCACGCGCACTCGACGGCGGCGGCAGACGGCCGCCTTCCGGCCGCGGGACCGTGCGGTTCGAGTAGCCGCTCCGACCTACACTGGGACGACCATGGCCACCGTCGCAGCGCGCCCCCGCACCTACGAAGTCCGCACCTACGGGTGCCAGATGAACGTGCACGACTCCGAGCGGTTGAGCGGGTCGTTGCAGGCCGCGGGCTACACCGCGGCGGACGGCGAACAGGCCGACGTCGTCGTCATCAACACCTGTGCGGTGCGCGAGAACGCGGACAACCGGCTGTACGGCAACCTCGGACAACTCGCGGGCATCAAGCGCGATCACCCCGGCATGCAGATCGCCGTCGGCGGGTGCCTGGCGCAGAAGGACAAGAACGTCATCCTCGAGAAGGCGCCGTGGGTCGACGTGGTCTTCGGCACGCACAACATGGGATCGCTGCCGACCCTGCTCGAGCGGGCGCGGCACAACGACGAGGCGCAGATCGAGATCCTCGAGGCACTCGACGTCTTCCCGTCGACGCTGCCCACCAAGCGCGACTCGACGCACAGCGGCTGGGTCTCGATCTCGGTCGGTTGCAACAACACCTGCACGTTCTGCATCGTCCCCTCGCTGCGTGGCAAGGAGAAGGACCGCCGCCCCGGTGACGTCCTGGCCGAGATCCAGGCGCTCGTCGACGACGGTGCGATCGAGGTCACCCTGCTCGGGCAGAACGTGAACTCCTACGGCGTCGAGTTCGGCGACCGACAGGCGTTCGGCAAGCTGCTGCGGGCCACCGGTGGCATCCAGGGGCTGGAGCGCGTGCGTTTCACCAGCCCGCACCCGGCAGCGTTCACCGACGACGTCATCGACGCGATGGCCGAGACCCCGAACGTGATGCCCCAGCTGCACATGCCGCTGCAGTCGGGCTCCGACCGGGTGCTCAAGGCCATGCGCCGGAGCTACCGCAGCGAGCGGTTCCTCGGCATCCTCGACCGCGTCCGCGCGAAGATCCCGCACGCGGCGATCTCCACCGACATCATCGTCGGGTTCCCCGGCGAGACCGACGCCGACTTCGAGGACACCCTGCGTGTCGTCGAGCAGGCGCGGTTCGCCTCGGCGTTCACGTTCCAGTACTCGATCCGCCCCGGCACGCCCGCGGCGACGATGGACGACCAGCTGCCGAAGCACATCGTGCAGGAGCGGTACGAGCGACTCGTCGCCCTGCAGGAACGCATCACGGCGGAAGAGAACGCACAGCAGGTCGGCCGGAGCGTCGAGGTGCTCGTCGCCTCGGGTGAAGGCCGCAAGGACGACGCCACCCGCCGGCTCTCCGGTCGCGCGGAGGACTCCCGGCTCGTGCACTTCACGGTGCCCGCCGGGTCCGCGGTCCCGCGCCCCGGCGACGTCGTCACCGTCGACATCACCCGGGCGGCCCCGCACTTCCTGCTCGCCGACGACGACGCCCCGCTGCGCATCCGACGAACCCGGGCCGGAGATGCCTGGGACCGCGCGCAGGCCGAGAGCTGCGGCGTGCCCACCCCGGCCGGCGCCGCAGCCGACGGCCCACGTCCGGTCTCGCTCGGGCTGCCCACGCTCCGTGTCGGACGCTGAGCCCACCGCTGGCGTGCCGTCGAGCGGCTCGACGCTCGGGTCCGGTACCGGCGCCGAGGCCGACCTGATCGCGGTCGTCGGAGCCACGGGCACGGGGAAGTCCGACCTCGGCATCGCGATCGCCGAGCGCCTGCGTGCCACCGGTCGCAACGCGGAGATCATCAACGCGGACGCCATGCAGCTGTACCGCGGCATGGACATCGGCACCGCGAAGCTCCCGCTGGCCGAGCGGCACGGCATCCCGCACCACCAGCTCGACGTGCTCGACGTCACCGACGAGGCGAGCGTCGCCGCCTACCAGGTGGCTGCACGCACCGACGTCGACCGGATCCAGGCCGACGGTGGCGTGGCCGTCCTGGTCGGGGGCAGCGGGCTCTACGTCTCCGCGGTGCTGTTCGACCTGGCGTTCCCGGGCACCGACCCCGAGCTCCGTGCGCAGCTGGAGCGCGAGCACGACGCGCTCGGCCCGGGCATCCTGCTCGAACGGCTCCGTGCCCTCGACGCGGCGGCCGCCGCGACGATCGACGCACGCAACCCACGGCGGTTGATCCGTGCACTCGAGATCGCGAGCCGATCCGAGGTCGTGACCCCGAGCCTCCCGGCCGCGCCCCGCGCCTGGCGACCGTCCCGCATCCTGCACCTGCGACGCGACCGCGAGCAGCTCGTGTCGGCGCTGCACGAGCGCGCGGCGCGGATGTTCGACGCCGGACTCGTCGACGAGGTCGCGGCGCTCCGCGGGCTGGGACTCGAGCAGGGCCGGACCGCGCGCGGCGCCATCGGGTACTCGCAGGCGCTCGAGGTGCTCGCCGGTACGTCGACCCGCGAGCAGGCCGTCGAGGCGACGGGCATCGCGACCCGCAAGTACGCCCGCCGGCAGGTGTCGTGGTTCCGCCGGTACGCCGACGCCGAGACGCTCGACGTCACCGGGGCCGACCGCGGTGACCTGACGGAACTGGCCCGTAGGATCGTGCCGTGACCGAGCTGCACTTCACCAAGGGCCAGGGGACCGGCAACGACTTCGTCCTGTTCGCGGACCCCGACGCCACCGTCGACCTGACCCCCGAGCGGATCCGTGCCATCGCGGACCGACGCTTCGGCGTGGGCGGGGACGGCGTGATCCGCGCAGTGCGGTCCGAAGCGATCCCCGAGGGCCGCGCGCTCGTCGCCGTCGAACCCGAGGCGACGTGGTTCATGGATTACCACAACGCCGACGGCACGGTCGCCGAGATGTGCGGCAACGGCATCCGCGTGTTCGCCCGGTACCTGACCGAGTCCGGCCTGGTCGAACTGGCGCCCGGCGAGACGCTGACGGTCGGCAGCCGCAAGGGGCTGGTCGACATCCAGCGCACCACGAACGGGTTCGCGGCCGACCTCGGCCGCTGGGGCCTGGGCATCGAGGGCGGTAGATCCGACGACGTGCTCGTCCGGGCGAAGAACCTCGATGGGGCGCGCCCCGGCATCGGCATCGACGTGGGCAACCCGCACGTGGTCGTCGCCGTCGAGACCGAGGACGAACTGGCCGACCTCGACCTGACGTTCCTGCCGGTGCTCGAACCGGCGCCCGAGCACGGTGCGAACGTCGAGTTCGTGCTGCCCGGCGACCCGCTCATCAAGGACGGGGTCGGCGAGATCACCATGCGGGTGCACGAGCGGGGGAGCGGTGAGACCCTGTCGTGCGGCACCGGTGCCGTGGCGGCTGCCCTCGCCACGCGCTACTGGGTCGGTGCGGGGGCGCCGGACACCTGGCGCGTGCGGGTGCCGGGTGGGCTGCTCACGGTGCGGATGACGGCGACCGAGGACGGCGAGCACGTGTCGCTGTCCGGGCCCGCTGAGCTCGTGTTCTCCGGCGACCTGACGGTCTGACGGTCTGACGCGCGGCGCGGGCGCGTCGCGCGCGCCCTACGTGCTGCGCTGCACCCGGAGGACGCGGAAGCCCTTGGCCGTCGACTCGCGCGTGACTGCGAAGCCCGGACCGAGGGCGCCGACGAGCCACTTCTGCAGGGAGTCACCCCCGAGGTCCTTCGACACGACGAGCCAGGCATCGCCCCCGACCTCGAGCCGGGGCAGCCACGTCAGCAGGATCTGGTGCAGCTCGTCCTTGCCGACCCGGATCGGCGGGTTCGACCAGATCGTCCGGAACCGCAGGTCTGCCGGCACGTCGTCGGGCAGCGCGATCGTGACGTTCGTCGCTCCGGCCGTCGCTGCGTTGGCCCGGGCGAGTCCCAGCACCCGCTCGTTGACGTCGACGCCCCAGACGTGGGCGTCGGGGGACTGCAGCGCCATGGTGATCGCGATCGGCCCCCAGCCGCAGCCGATGTCGAGCAGCGCTCCGTCAGCAGCGGGTGCCGGCACCGAACCGAGCAGGACCTTCGTGCCGCGGTCGACGCCGTCGGGACTGAAGACCCCCGCCGCGGTCGACAGGGTGAGGGGCTGACCGGCGAGCGTGACGTCCACCTGGCGGGGCCGGACATCGCTCTCGGGGTTGGCCGAGAAGTAGTGGTCGTTCGCCATGGATGAACCGTACCGGCAACCGAGTGTGTCGACGGGCCTGCGGAGGTAGCCTGTGCACAGGATGACGGATACCCATCAGCAGAACCACCAGACCAACGACGACAGCGCAGACGGTGTCGTCGAGAGGGTGTTGCGCAACGCAGACCACCGCGCAGCATCGTCCATCTTCGCGCCCGCCCAGGCGATCCAGACGCGGTCGACCGACGATCGCAGCTGGACGGGCGACGGCGACCAGTACGACCGTGAGGACCGTGCGGCGCTGCGCCGTGTCGCCGGCCTCTCCACCGAACTCGAGGACGTCACCGAGGTCGAGTACCGCCAGCTGCGGCTCGAGCAGGTCGTCCTGATCGGCGTGTACCCCCAGGGCGACGCGCAGGACGCCGAGAACTCCCTCCGCGAGCTCGCGGCACTCGCCGAGACCGCGGGTGCCGTGGTGCTCGACGGGCTCCTCCAGCGCCGGCCGAACCCGGACCCGGCCACCTACCTGGGCAAGGGCAAAGCCCAGGAGCTCGCGATGGTCGTCAAGGCCACCGGCGCCGACACCGTCATCGCCGACACCGAACTGGCACCCTCGCAGCGTCGTGCGCTCGAGGACGTCGTGAAGGTGAAGGTCATCGACCGCACGGCCGTGATCCTCGACATCTTCAGCCAGCACGCGAAGACCCGCGAGGGGAAGGCGCAGGTCGAACTCGCCCAGCTGCAGTACCTGCTGCCTCGACTGCGCGGTTGGGGTGACTCGATGTCCCGGCAGGCCGGTGGCCAGGTCTCCGGAGGCGCTGGCATGGGCTCTCGTGGCCCCGGTGAGACGAAGATGGAGCTCGACCGCCGCAAGATCCACACGCGGATGGCGAAGCTCCGCCGGCAGATCGCCGGGTTCACCCCGGCCCGTGAGGCCAAGCGTGCTGAGCGCAACCGCA
This sequence comes from Curtobacterium poinsettiae, assembly GCF_047226435.1. NCBI lineage: Bacteria > Bacillati > Actinomycetota > Actinomycetes > Micrococcales > Microbacteriaceae > Curtobacterium > Curtobacterium poinsettiae. Next base: position 1,185,357 of record NZ_CP178434.1, read on the forward strand.
ACGAGGTGCCGAGCGTCGCGATCGCGGGCTACACCAACGCCGGCAAGTCGTCACTGCTCAACCGACTGACGAGCGCGGGTGTGCTCGTGCAGAACCAGCTGTTCGCGACGCTGGACGCGACGGTCCGCCGGACCGAGAGCACCAAGGGCCGCGAGTACACGTTCGCCGACACCGTCGGCTTCGTGCGCAACCTGCCGCACCAGCTGGTCGAGGCCTTCCGCTCCACCCTCGAAGAGGTCGGCGACGCCGACGTCATCGTGCACGTGGTCGACGGCTCGCACCCCGACCCCGGGGCGCAGCTGTCCACCGTTCGCGAGGTCATCGGTGACGTCGGTGCGGGCGACATCCCGGAGGTCGTCGTGTTCAACAAGGCCGACCTGATCGACGACGCGCAGCGCCTCGTGCTCATCGGGCTCGTGCCGGACGCGGTGTTCGTTTCGGCGCGCACCGGTGAGGGCATCCCGGAGCTCCTCAGCGTCATCGAGGACCGCCTGCCCGAGCCCGACGTGGACCTGACGATCGTGGTGCCGTACGACCGCGGTGACCTGGTGTCGTCGCTGCACGACACCGGCTCGGTCGAGTCCGTCGACTACGTCGAGGACGGCACGCGCCTGCGGGTGCGCGTCTTCCAACGGCAGGTCACCGAGCTCGAGCCCTACGTGGTCACGCCCGTCCCGACCGTCTGACCCTCGGCTCCGACTGGCGCTGGCAACTGGCTGGCGCTGGTGAGCGCTGCCGCGCGGCCTGGAGGCCCGTCACAGGTCCGTCAGACGCCGTCGTGTCACCGAGACACCCCGGAACACACGAAACGCCGCCGAATCCGGCGGCGTTTCGTCGTGCAGGGGGCGTCGTACGGTGACGACGGCGTCCCGCGCCGGTGCGGCGCGAGCAGTGGTCAGAGGGAGCGGAGGACCGCGACGACCTTGCCGAGCACCGAGGCCGCGTCGCCGAGGATCGGCTCGAAGGCGGAGTTCCGAGGCAGCAGCCACGTGTGGCCGTCGCGCTGGCGGAAGACCTTGACGGTCGCCTCTTCGTCGAGCATGGCCGCGACGATGTCCCCGTTCTCGGCGGTCTGCTGCGACCGGACGACGACCCAGTCGCCGTCGCAGATCGCGGCGTCGATCATCGACTCACCGACGACCTTGAGCATGAAGAGCTCGCCGGTGCCGACGAGCTGGCGGGGGAGCGGGATGATCTCGTCGACGTGCTGCTCGGCGGTGATCGGGACACCGGCGGCGATCCGGCCGACGAGCGGCACGAGCGTCGTGGCGTCGATGTCCGGGCCGCCGACGTCGGAGGTCGGCTCGTCAACCAGGACCTCGAGCGCACGCGGGCGGTTCGGGTCGCGGCGGATCCAGCCACCGAGCTCGAGCTGGCCGAGCTGGTGGGAGACGCTGGAGAGCGAGGAGAGCCCGGCGGCGTCGCCGATCTCGCGCATGCTCGGCGGGTAGCCCCGCGAGGCGATCGACGCACGGATCGCGTCGAAGATCGCCTGCTGCTTCGGCGTCAGCGGCTTCTGGCCCCGCAGTTCGTCCACCACGTCGTCTCGCTTTCGTCGGTGCCGGTCCGGCCGCGGCGGGAATGTCGGTGGTCCCCGTCAGGCTTGTCCCAGTCGATCGAAACAGTATCCGACCAGCCAGGGCCGGACAAACACCTGTTCGAGCGTGTCGCAAGAAAACCCCGCAGAAATCCTCTCCCAGGACTTGTGCGTCGTCTGATTCGAAACTATGTTCGGTACAGGACTTCGGTTCCACCGAACGGGAAGGCAAGAACGACATGAGCACCATCGCCATCGCTGACATCCAGCGCACCGCGGCGCCCGCCGTGCGTACCCGCCTGCGTCTGACGCGTCGCGGCCGCATCGTCTTCACGACGCTCGCCGCGATCCCGCTCCTCGTCGTCGTCGCCCTCGGCGTGCTGAACGGTGGACAGGCCTCGGCCGGTGACGCCACCGCCGGCGGCGCCCGCACCCACTTCGAGACCGTGACGATCCAGCCGGGCGAGACGCTCTGGCAGCTCGCCGAGCAGACCGCCCCCGACTCCGACCCGCGCGACTTCGTGCAGGACGTCGTCAGCCTCAACGCGCTCGACGGTTCGGCGCTGCAGGCCGGCGAAGAGCTCTCCATCCCCACCAAGTACACCGACGGCGAGTAGTCACTCGGGCAGCCCCGTCCAGACGGCTGGTCGTCGCACGGTGACAGCGGCCTACGATGGATCGGTGGCATTCACGCTCGAAGACCTCCCGATCCGAGACGACCTGCGCGGGCAGAGCCCCTACGGCGCCCCGCAGAAGCACGTCCGCGTGCAGCTGAACGTCAACGAGAACACGCATCCCGTTCCGGACGACGTCGCCGCTGACATCATCGAGTCGATCCGGCAGGCCCTGCTGACGGTCAACCGGTACCCGGATCGCGAGTTCACCGAGCTCCGCCAGTCCCTGGCGGACTACCTCGGGCACGACCTGAGCGCCGAGCAGCTCTGGGCGGCGAACGGGTCGAACGAGGTGTTGCAGCAGCTCCTGCAGGCGTTCGGTGGGCCCGGTCGCTCGGTCCTCGGGTTCCCACCCACCTACTCGATGCACTCGATCCTCGCGTCGGGTACCGGCACCACGTGGATCCCGGCCCAGCGGGACGACGAGTTCCGCATCTCGCCCGAGACCGTCGTCGCAGCCATCCGCGACCACAAGCCCGACATCGTGTTCCTGTGCGGGCCGAACAACCCGACGGGCACCCCGCTCGACATCGAGGCGATCGCGGCCGCCTACGACGCGACCGACGGCATCGTGATGGTGGACGAGGCCTACGCCGAGTTCATGCCGTCCGACGCTCCGAGCGCGCTCACGCTGCTGCCCGGACGTGAGCGCCTGGTGGTGTCCCGCACGATGAGCAAGGCGTTCGCGTTCGCCGGTGCCCGGGTCGGGTACATGGCCGCGCACCCCGCCGTCGTCGACGCCGTCCGGTTGGTCCGGCTGCCGTACCACCTGTCCGCGCTGACGCAGGCGGCAGCGATCGCGGCACTCCGGCACGCCCCCGAGATGCTGGCGATGGTCGACGACATCAAGGGCCAGCGCGACCGTATGGTCACCGAGCTCCAGGGCATGGGGTACCGGACCTACGAGACCTGGTCGAACTTCGTCCTGTTCGGCGGAGTCGCCGACCCGAACGCTGCGTTCGAGGCGCTGCTCGAGCGCGACGTCATCGTGCGCGACCTCGGGATCCCGAACCACCTGCGGGTGAGTGCGGGGACCGAAGCCGAGACGACCGCGTTCCTCGACGCCATGCGGCAGGTCGCCGCCGAGCAGCCGCCGGTTAGGGTTGACGCATGACCGCCCGCACCGCCTCGTTCAGCCGTTCGACGAGCGAATCGAGTGTCGAACTCGAGCTCGACCTGGACGGCACCGGGACCTCGTCGATCTCGACCTCCGTCCCGTTCTTCGACCACATGCTGACCGCGTTCAGCAAGCACTCCCTGATCGACCTGCGCGTGCGCTCCACGGGTGACACCGACATCGACGTGCACCACACGGTCGAGGACACCGGCATCGTGCTCGGACAGGCGATCAAGCAGGCCCTCGGCGACCGCTCCGGCATCGGCCGGTACGGCGATGCCCTGGTCCCGTTGGACGAAGCGCTGGCCCAGGCCGTCGTCGACGTCTCCGGGCGTCCGTTCCTGGTGCACTCCGGCGAGCCCGCGGGCTTCGAGTTCCACCGCATCGGCGGACACTTCACCGGCTCGATGGTCCGCCACGTGTTCGAGGCGATCACGTTCAACGCCGGGATCACCGTCCACGTCCGCGTGCTCGAGGGCCGCGACCCCCACCACATCGCCGAAGCCGAGTTCAAGGCGTTCGCCCGGGCCATGCGCAAGGCGGTCGAGCTGGACCCGCGCGTCGACGGCATCCCGTCCACGAAGGGCGCCCTGTGACCGCCGCCAAGCCGAACGTCGTCGTCCTCGACTACGGGTCGGGCAACGTCCACTCCGCCGCCAAGGCGCTCGAGCGCGCCGGGGCTGACGTCACCCTGACCTCGGACAAGCAGGCGGCGCTCAAGGCTGACGGCCTGCTCGTCCCCGGTGTCGGGGCGTTCGCGGCTGTCATCGACCAGCTCGAGGGCGTGCAGGGCGGCGAGATCGTCGACCACCGCCTGGCAGGCGGGCGCCCGGTGCTCGGCATCTGCGTCGGCATGCAGGTCCTGTTCTCGCGGGGCATCGAGCGCGGTGCCGACGTCGAAGGGCTCGGCCAGTGGCCCGGCACCGTGCAGGAGATCCAGGCCGAGGTGCTCCCGCACATGGGCTGGAACACCGTGCAGGCGCCCGAGGACTCCGTGCTGTTCGACGGCCTGCACGACGAGCGCTTCTACTTCGTGCACTCCTACGGCGTGACCGACTTCCCGCTCGAGGCCTACGGGCCGTTCCGTGCGCCCCGCCTGACCTGGGCCGAGCACGGGCAGCCGTTCATCGCCGCGGTCGAGAACGGACCGCTCACCGCCACGCAGTTCCACCCCGAGAAGTCCGGCGAGCCGGGCATCCGCCTGCTCTCCAACTGGGTCCGCTCGCTCTGAACCCGGCGCGCACCGGGCGCGACGGCCGTGCCGGACGCGCCCCGGGCCTCCCGGCTGTCCGCCGCCCCTTCTCCACCGCAACGAAACCGACAGGACCATGACCGACCTCACCGACACCCCGCCCCTCGTCCTGCTGCCGGCCGTCGACGTCGTCGACGGACAGGCCGTGCGACTCACCCAGGGCGAGGCGGGCAGCGAGACCGGCTACGGCGACCCCGTCGCCGCTGCCCGCACCTGGCGTGACCAGGGCGCGGAGTGGATCCACCTCGTCGACCTCGACGCCGCCTTCGGCCGTGGCGACAACCGCCGGGTGATCGCGCACGCGATCCGCGAGGTCGAGGGGGTCTCCGTCGAACTCTCCGGCGGCATCCGCGACGACGCCTCGCTCGAAGCGGCCCTGGCGACCGGTGCGGCGCGCGTGAACCTCGGCACCGCAGCGCTCGAGAACCCCGACTGGGCCGCGCGGGTGATCGGCGAGTACGGCGAGCAGATCGCCGTCGGGCTGGACGTCCGCGGCACCACGCTGTCGAGCCGCGGCTGGACCGAGGATGCCGGTGACCTGTGGGAGGTGCTCGACCGCCTCGAAGCCGCCGGGTGTGCCCGCTACGTGGTGACCGACGTCACGAAGGACGGCACGCTGCAGGGCCCGAACGTCGAACTGCTCCGCCAGGTGTGCGACCGGACCGACCAGCCCGTGGTGGCCTCGGGCGGGATCTCCACCCTCGATGACCTCCGTGCGCTCCGCGAACTCGTGCCGTACGGGCTCGAAGGCGCGATCATCGGCAAGGCGCTGTACTCCGGGGCGTTCACGCTGCCCGCCGCTCTCGACATCGCCTCGGAGTAACGCCGTGGCGGGCATCTCGAACGGTCGTGGCACCGGGCCGGAGACCGACGACGCGCACACCCCGGGTGGGGCGGCGGACTCGGCGGGGTTCTCGTGGGAAGGCCGCACGTTCGACCACCACGACACCGCGTTCGCGGACGACGACGGACTCGCCGACCCCGCGGTGGTCGCGGCCATCGGCTCACTCGCTGACGGTGCGTCCCAGGCCGCGATCGTCGATGCGCTCCGCTCCGCCCGCCTGCTCATCCCGCTCATCGCCGAGGCCGGCGACGTGGGGGAGACCGACGCGGGCAAGCTCGTCGACAAGACCCAGGAACTCTCGATCGTGACGGTCGCCGGCCCCGACGGTCGCAGCGTGATGCCCGCGTTCACCTCGGTCGACGCCATGCACGCGTGGGACCCGGACGCGCGCCCCGTGCCGGTGGAGTCCCGCCGCGTTGCGATGGCCGCGGCGAGCGAGGACACCCAGCTCGTCGTGCTCGACCCGAAGTCGCCGACCGAGTTCGTGCTGCGTCGTCCGGCGGTGTGGGCACTCGGGCAGGACCTGCCGTGGACCCCGTGCTTCGAGGACCCCGAGGTGGCCCGTGCCTTCGCGGCCTCGGTCGAAGGGGAGCCCAGCGTGGCCCGTGTCGAACTCGCGCCGGGCGACCCGGTCGGCCGGTTCGCCGGACCGGAGCTGACGGTGGGCCTGGCGCTGCACCCGGGGCTCGACCGCGAGCAGGTCGGCGAGCTCGTCGGCCGGCTGCAGCAGCGGTGGTCGGCCGACCCCGTGATCGCGGAGCGGGTCGACAGCATGCGCGTCGCCCTGCGCGCTGCCTGACGAGCAGCAGTGCGGCGGTGCGACCCGGCCCACCCCGACGTCGCCGGTACGATGACGGGGTGAGCCCGAACCCGACGACCAACCCCACCGGCGCGACCACCCACGGTCCGACGGGGCGTCCCGTCCGGGACTTCCCCGTGCCCGAGGAGCTCGACAGCACCGGACCCGCCCGCATCATCGCGCTCTGCAACCAGAAGGGCGGCGTCGGCAAGACCACGACCGCCATCAACCTGGGTGCCGCGCTCGCGGAGTACGGCCGCAAGGTGCTCGCCGTGGACTTCGACCCGCAGGGTGCGCTGTCTGCCGGCCTCGGTGTCCGCACCCACGACATCCACACCGTCTACGACCTGCTCATGGGTGCCGTGAAGGACCCGAACCAGGTCATCCAGCCGACGAACACCCCCGGCCTCGACGTCATCCCGGCGAACATCGACCTGTCCGCGGCCGAGGTGCACCTGGTCAACGAGGTCGCCCGCGAGCAGATCCTGGCAAGCGTGCTGCGCAAGGTCGCGAACGACTACGACGTGATCCTGGTCGACTGCCAGCCGTCGCTCGGCCTGCTCACCGTGAACGCCCTGACCGCTGCGCACGGCGTGCTCATCCCGCTCGAGTGCGAGTTCTTCGCGCTGCGCGGTGTCGCGCTGCTCATCGAGACGATCGACAAGGTGCGCGACCGCCTGAACCCGGCGCTCAAGCTCGACGGCATCCTGGCGACCATGTACGACTCGCGCACGCTGCACTCGCGCGAAGTCATGGAGCGGGTCGTCGACACCTTCGACGACCGCGTGCTCGACACCGTCATCGGCCGCACCGTGAAGTTCCCGGACGCCACGGTGTCCGCACGACCGATCACGCAGACCGCGCCGGACCACCCTGCCGCCCACGCCTACCGGCAGCTCGCACGAGAGCTCGTCCAGCGTGGCGCCGTCGCCTGAGCCGGGGTTCCGGGTCCGGCTCACCAACTTCGACGGACCGTTCGACCTCCTGCTGTCGCTCATCACGAAGCACGAGCTCGACATCACCGAGGTCTCGCTCGGTGCCGTGACGGGGGAGTTCATCCAGTACGTCCGGCAGGCCGAGTCCGCCGACGAGCTCGACGAGGCCAGCGAGTTCCTGGTCGTCGCGGCGACCCTGCTCGACCTGAAGATCGTCGGGCTGCTGCCGCAGGGTGAGCTCGTGGACGCCGAGGACGTCGCCCTGCTCGAAGCCCGCGACCTGCTGTTCGCCCGACTGCTGCAGTACCGGGCGTTCAAGCAGGCCGCCGACTGGTTCGGGGAGCGGTGGGGCATCGAGTCGCGCCGGCACGTCCGCAGCGTCCGGCTCGAGGAGCGGTTCCGCGCGCGGACGCCGGAGCTCGTCTGGACCCTGTCCGTGCAGGACTTCGCCGCCCTCGCCACGCTCGCCTTCGCCCCGCGGGAGATCCCGACCGTCGGCCTCGACCACCTGCACGCGCCGCTCATCAGCATCCGTGAGCAGGCCGCGATCGTCGTCTCGATCCTCCGCACCCGTGATGGTGAGGGTGTCTCGTTCCGCGAACTGGTCGCGGGCGTCGACCAGACGGGTATCGTGGTGGCTCGCTTCCTCGCGATCCTCGAGCTGTACCGGAACGCGTCGATCTCGTTCGAGCAGCTCGAGCCGCTCGGGGAGCTGACACTGCGGTGGACCGCCGAGGACTGGTCCGACGAGAGCCTCGCGAACCTGGGAGCCGACTATGACGGATGACGTGCACGACACGTCCAGCGCCGAACCCGGCGGCGCCGACGAGATGGCCGACGCCCGCGCGATCGAGCACGAGATCCACGACCCCGCCATCCCGCTCGACCGCCAGCTCGAGGCCATCCTGATGATCGCGGACGAGCCCCAGTCGCTCGTCGCGCTCGGTGCCGCCGTCGGTTCGCCCGTCCCCGCCGTGCGCCAGGCGATCGAACGCCTGGTCGCGGACTTCGACGGTGTCGACGGCACGATCCGCCGCGGCTTCGAACTGCGCGAGGTCGGTGGCGGTTGGCGCTTCTACGTCCGTGCTGACCTGGACCCCGTGGTCGAGCAGTTCGTCGAGGCCGAGCGACCCTCGCGGTTGTCGCAGGCCGCGCTCGAGACCCTGGCGGTCGTCGCCTACAAGCAGCCGATCACCCGATCGCAGATCGCTGCGATCCGCGCCGTCAACGTCGACGGCGTCGTCCGGACCCTGGTGGCACGCGGCCTCATCGAGGAGTCGTTCACCGACGCCGAGACCGGCGCCATCAACTACGTCACGTCCGACCTGCTCCTGCAGCAGCTCGGCATCAACTCGCTCGACGAGCTGCCGCTCATCTCGCCCCTCCTGGACGACGGTGCGGACGGCTTCGAGCAGAACGAAAGGATCCCCGATGGCAGGGTTTGACGACCGGGGGCGCGGCGCGCCCCGAGACCGAGACGACCGCAACGGACGCTCAGGAGGCCCAGATCGCTCCGGCCGCCCGGCCGGCGGACGCGGCGGGGCCGGCTCCGGTGCCGGTGGCCGCTCCGGCGGGTACGGTCGCGACGACCGTGGGGGCGCACGCCCGCCGCGGGACGACGACCGTCGTGGCGGGTACCCGTCGCGTGACGACCGTGGTGGCGACCGTGGTGGGTACCGCGGGGCTTCGGCTCCGCGTGACGACCGTGGTGGGTACCGCGGGGCTTCGGCTCCGCGTGACGACCGTGGTGGCTACCGGGGCCGCGATGACCGGTCCGGTGGCGGCGACCGCGGCGGGTACCGCGGCAACTCCGCTCCGCGTGACGATCGTGGTGGCTACCGCGGCCGTGACGACCGTGGTGCGTCCGCTCCGCGTGACGACCGCGGCGGCTACCGGGGTCGTGACGACCGTTCCGGTGGCGGAGACCGCGGTGGGTACCGCGGCAACTCCGCTCCGCGTGACGACCGTGGTGGCTACCGGGGCCGTGACGACCGTGGCGCTTCGGCTCCGCGCGATGACCGTGGTGGGTACCGGGGCAACTCCGCTCCGCGTGACGACCGTGGTGGCTACCGGGGTCGCGACGACCGCGGGAGCGCGGCTCCGCGTGACGACCGTGGTGGCTACCGCGGCAACTCGGCTCCGCGTGACGACCGTGGTGGCTACCGCGGCCGTGACGACCGCGGGGCTCCGGCTCCACGTGACGACCGCGGCGGGTACCGGGGTCGCGACGACCGATCCGGTGGCGGCGACCGCGGTGGGTACCGCGGCAACTCCGCTCCGCGTGACGACCGTGGTGGGTACCGGGGTCGTGACGACCGTGGGGCTTCGGCTCCGCGTGACGACCGTGGTGGCTACCGCGGCCGTGACGACCGCACCAGCTCGGCACCCCGTGACGACCGTCGGGACGACCGCGGCCGCGACGACCGCCGCACCCCCGACGGCCAGCAGAGCCGCGTCTGGCACAACGGCCGCCGCTACGTCGGCGGCACCACGAGCGTCCGCAACAGCGACCGCACCACGCCGAAGCCGAGCGGGCAGCGCGACGACCGGGGCAACCCGGCCGAGGGCACGCCCGAACGGCCGATCATCGAGGACTGGGACGCGGCGGACGGAACGGCGCCTGCCGGGGCCGAGCCGGGCCTCCAGGCAGAGGGCGAGCGCCTGCAGAAGGTGATCGCCGCTGCCGGCGTGGCATCCCGCCGGGTCGCGGAGAACCTGATCGTCGAGGGTCGCGTGACGGTCAACGGCGAGGTCGTGGACGCCCTCGGGCGTCGCGTCGACCCCGAGAAGGACGCGATCAGCGTCGACGGTGTGCCGGTGCAGATCGACTCGTCTCGGCGCTACATCGTGCTGAACAAGCCGACCGGCGTCGTCTCGAGCCTGCAGGACGAGCGCGGGCGCCGCGACCTGACCGAGTTCGTGGACCGCTACGAGGAGCGCCTGTTCAACGTCGGCCGTCTCGACGCCGAGACCTCCGGGCTGCTCGTCCTGACGAACGACGGCGACCTGGCGCACGTGCTGGCGCACCCGTCGTTCGGCGTGCAGAAGACGTACATCGCGAAGGTCCACGGCAACGTGAACCCCGCCGTGGTGCAGCGCCTGACCGAGGGTGTCGAGCTCGAGGACGGTCCGATCAAGGCTGACAAGGTGCGGTTGCTCGAGTCCTCGCGGGGCGAGTCGCTCGTCGAGATCACCCTGCACTCCGGCCGCAACCGCATCGTCCGACGCATGCTCGAGGCCGTCGACCACCCGGTCCTCGAACTCGTCCGCCGGTCGTTCGGGCCGCTGCACCTGGGCAGCCTGCCGCCGGGCAAGATGCGCGAGCTCGGCACGGTCGAGGTCGGCAAGCTGCTCAGCACCGTCCGCGACGCGAAGCCGTCCGCTCGTGACGACCGCGACGTCGCACTCGACCAGGACGACGACGAGTACGAGGACGAGTCGGCGGACTGACCGACCCCGACGCTCGGGCATCGACCGATGCCCGAGCCTCGATCGGTAGGCTTGCCCGGTGACCGACGTGACCCCGACCGACATCGACCGCCGTCTACGCGGCCCGGTCCGGGTCGTCGGTGCCGGGTTGCTCGGCGCCTCGATCGGTCTGGCCCTGCGTGAGAAGGGTGTGGACGTCGTCCTCGACGACGTCTCGCCCGCCGCGCTGGCGCTTGCCGTGGACTACGGCGCCGGGCGTCGCCCGGCAGCCGGCGACCAGCCGGAGCTCGTCGTCGTCGCGGTGCCGCCGGACGTCGTCGCGACGGTGGTCGAGCGTGAGCTCGCCGCCCACCCCGACGCCGTCGTGACCGACGTCGCCAGCGTGAAGTCCGGGCCGCTCGCCGCCCTGGTGGCGGCCGGGGCCGACGTCTCCCGCTACATCGGGTCGCACCCGATGGCCGGACGCGAGCGCAGCGGTCCGACCGCCGCCCGCGCCGACCTGTTCGTCGGCCGCCCGTGGGTGATCGCGGGACACGACGGCATCACGTACCAGCGAGCTGCGGTGGTCGAGGACCTCGCGCTGGACGTCGGCGCGACCGTGGTGCCGATGGACCCCGAGTCGCACGACCTCGCCGTGGCGTACGTCTCGCACGCGCCGCAGCTCGTGTCGACGCTGATGGCCTCGCGCCTGCGCGATGCCCCCGACGGGTCGCTCGGCCTGGCCGGCGGCGGCGTGCGCGACGTCACCCGGATCGCCGCGAGCGACCCCGGGCTCTGGGTGCAGATCATCGGCGCGAACGCCGGGCACATCCGGCCGGTGCTCACCGACCTGCGCGACGACCTGACCCGCGTGATCGACGCGCTCGGCGACCCGGACGGTGCCGGCTCGCCGCGTGCCATCGCCGAGACGATCGCCGACGGCAACCGCGGGGTCGAACGGCTGCCGGGCAAGCACGGCACCACCAAGCGCTTCGCCCAGGTGGTCGTCCTGGTCGACGACACCCCCGGGCAGATCGCCGCACTCCTGACGTTCATCGGGGAGATCGGCATCAACCTCGAGGACATGCGCCTCGAGCACTCACCGGGCGCACAGATCGGCATCGTCGAGGTGTCGGTGCTGCCCGAGCAGGAACAGCGACTCGTCGAGGAACTCGAGGGGCGCGGATGGAGGATCGCAGCAGCATGGGCCTGAACGACGACACGAACGCAGCGACGAACGACTCCGGTGTGACCGGCGGACCGGACGGGCCCGACTCCGGCCTCCCGACCCCGGGCCAGGGTGGTGCCGGCGGCCCGCTGAGCGGCAGCGGCGACGGCGGCGCACTCGGTGGTCCTGCCGGCGGCCTCGGCGAGCCCGGCGGGGAGCCCGGTTCGACCAGCGCCCCGATGCCGTCCGGCCTGGCCGACGGCGCCTACGTGGCGAAGATCGTGATCGCGGTCGACGGTCCCGCCGGCAGCGGCAAGTCGAGCGTCTCCCGCGCGGCCGCCCGTGCCCTGGGCTACGGCTACCAGGACACCGGCGCCGCCTACCGTGCACTCGCGTGGCACGCCCTGCAGCAGCGGGTCGACCTCGACGACGCCGCGGCGGTCCTGGCGAGCTGGGACACCTTCGACTACGCCATCGGCACCGACCCCGACGACTACTACGTCAAGGTGGGGGAGACCGACGTGACCGAGGCCATCCGCACCCCCGACGTCACCGGCGCGGTCGCCCACATCGCCAAGCTCCCGGACGTCCGGAAGCGCCTGGTCCAGCTGTTCCGCACCGTCATGCGGAAGACCGACGCCCCGGGCATCATCACCGAGGGCCGGGACATCACCACGGTCGTCGCACCCGACGCCGAGGTCCGGATCCTGCTGACGGCCGACGAGTCCGTTAGAATGGCCCGACGCTCGGCAGAGGTCACGACCCAGTCGGCCGCCGAGACCTCCGCAGCACTCGCTCGTCGCGACGCGGCGGACGCGAAGGTCGTCGACTTCATGAACGCCGCCGACGGCGTCACGACGCTCGACTCCACCGACCTCGACTTCGACCAGACCGTGCAGGCGGTCGTCGACCTGGCCCGCGCGGCCACGCACTGACGCAGACCGGACCGCCTCGGCGGGCCGCTCACGCACTGACGCAGACCAGAACGCTCCGGCGGGACGGTCAACCACGGCCGGACCCCCGGCCCGGCCGGCAACGGCCACCGACACCGCGGCCCCGGCCGCTCGCGAGGAACACAAGATGGCTCAGCTGGACAATCCTGACAACGACGACTTCCCGGAGTACGACGACGCCCTCGGCGAGCGTCTCGCCGGACTCGACGAGGCAGAGGCCGAGCAGCGTGCCACCGCGCTCCGCGCCGGCCTCGAGGAGTACGACCTCGAGGACGAGGACCTCGCCCTGCTCGAAGCGGGCCAGATCGGCGAAGACGGCGTCCACTACCTGCCGGCCTACCCGGTGCTCGCGATCGTCGGTCGCCCGAACGTCGGCAAGTCGGCGCTCGTCAACCGCATCCTCGGTCGCCGTGAAGCCGTCGTGCAGGACGTCCCCGGCGTCACCCGCGACCGCGTCAGCTACAAGGCCGACTGGAACGACAAGCGCTTCACGCTCGTCGACACCGGCGGCTGGGAGCCCGGCGCCGAGGGCATCAACGCCTCCGTCGCTGCCCAGGCCGAGGTCGCGATCGACCTCGCCGACGCCGTGCTGTTCGTGGTGGACGTCACGGTCGGCATCACCGCCACCGACGAGCACGTCGTGAAGATGCTCCGCGGCACCGACCGCCCCGTCATCGTCGTCGCGAACAAGGCCGACGACGAGCGCCGTGAGCTCGAAGCCTCCGAGCTCTGGAACCTGGGCCTCGGCGAGCCGCACCCGGTGTCCGCCCTGCACGGCCGCGGCGTCGCGGACCTGCTCGACCTGATCATCAAGACGCTCCCCGACACCTCGGCCGTCGCCAAGCAGGAGGTCGGTGGCCCCCGCCGCGTGGCCATCCTCGGCCGCCCGAACGTCGGCAAGAGCTCGCTGCTCAACAAGGCCGCCGGTGAAGAGCGGGTCGTCGTGAACGACATCGCCGGCACCACCCGCGACCCGGTGGACGAGCAGATCGAGCTCGGCGGCAAGGTGTGGCGCTTCGTCGACACCGCCGGCATCCGGAAGCGCGTCCACATGCAGCAGGGCGCGGACTTCTACGCGTCGCTCCGCACCACCGCCGCGCTCGAGAAGGCCGAGGTCGCCGTCGTCGTCCTCGACGTCACCGAGCCGGTGTCCGTGCAGGACCTGCGCATCATCGACCTCGTCCTCGAGTCCGGCCGCGCCCTCGTGCTGGCCTACAACAAGTGGGACCTGCTCGACGACGAACGCCGCCGCTACCTGGAGCGCGAGATCGAGCAGGACCTGGCGCACGTCGCCTGGGCCCCGCGCGTGAACATCTCGGCCCGCACCGGCCGTCACCTCGAGAAGCTCGTGCCGGCGCTCGAGACCGCCCTCGAGTCGTGGGACACCCGCATCCCGACCGGCAAGGTCAACGCCTTCATCGCCGAGCTCGTGCAGGAGCACCCCCACCCCGTGCGCGGCGGCAAGCAGCCCCGCATCCTGTTCGGCACCCAGGCGTCGAGCCAGCCGCCGACCTTCGTGCTCTTCACGTCGGCGTTCCTCGACCCGCAGTACCGACGCTTCATCACGCGTCGACTCCGCGAGGTCTGGGGCTTCTCCGGCACGCCGATCAACGTCAACATGCGGGTGCGCGAGCGCCGGAAGCGCTGAGCCTCCCCACCCGTCACGCAGAACGCGCCCCGATCCGTCGGGGCGCGTTCTGCGTTCTGCGTTCGCGTCCGCGGTCGGCCTGGAGGCCCGGGGCCGGTCCGGCGCGCCGGTGCGGCATCATGGGGGCGTGGGTACCGGGCGGTGGGCAGCCGACCGACGTCGGCTCGCCCTGGTGGGTGTCCTCGTCGGGGTGGTCTTCGTGGGTTCGGTGTCCCTGTGGACGAGCTCGCACGCACCGGACGACGGCGAACCGGTCACCCGTGCCGACGCAGTGGGCCCCGAGCCGGCGCAGTCGCCCGACGTCCGGCTGCAGCCGTCCGACGCCCTCGGGGAGCCGATCGAGCCTGAGCCCGTCCGTCCGGTCGACGGCTCACCCATCGACCCGTGGTGGCGGCGCGTCCCGCCGGTCTCCGGTGACATCGTCGGGATCGGGGCGGCTGCCTCCGGGCACGTCCGGATCACCGCGAACACGGGCGACGTGACCCTCGCGGTGGAGATCGACCACCTGGAGACCGGCGGGGACGGCCCGGTCGACGTCGTGCTGTCCGCGGGGACGGTGCGCGGTGGCTCGAAGCCGATGTGGACGCCGGTCGGGGAGTCCTACGACCTGTTCCAGGCCGACGGGGTCGAACAGGGGCTGACCGTCGTGCTCGGCGAGCCGTGGACGCTGCCCGACGAGGTCCGCTCCCTGGTCCTGCTGGACGCCGACACCGGCACCGTGCTGGGCGGCGCGGCACTCGTCCCGTCGGACTGAGCCGTCCCCGCTCGGGGCTGCGTCTCCTGTCGGCCTCGGGATGGGGCACGATGTACTGGTGACGCAGCAGAACGACGGACTCGGTGTGCTCGCCGACCGTGTGTGGTGCCGTCTTCGGCTCGACCGGTTGGCCGGAGGCCGGCAGTCCGGGTACGTGATCCGCGAGGACATGCTCGAACACCCGGACACGGTGCGTTCGTTCCGGTGGATCCGGTGGCTGCTCGTCGCGGAGACGGTCGTCGGCCTCACCGCCATCGTGGTCGCGGTGCTGCTGACCCGCGCCGGGGAGTCCCTGTCGTGGGCGGTGTGGTTCCGGTCCACCGTGGTGCTGCTGATCACCTTGACGCTCTACGTGTTCGCCTGGCGGGCGCAGCTCGGGTACTACTGGGCGTACCAGCGGCTGCGGTTGTTCAGCCGGATCTTCCCGATCGTGACGCTGATCGTCGCGGCGATCCCCGGGCTCTACCCGTTCTGGATGGTCATCGAGCAGATCCTGTTCTCGGTGCTGATGGTCGGCATCGGCGACGTGCTGACGAGCGACCACATGCGGACCACGTTCCCGAAGCCCGCGCGGCGGTAGGGCTCCGGCGGGCGGCGGACCGGCTCCGCGACAGAACACGAGTCGATTGACACGTGGACTGTCGCAAAACAGGTGCGGGGGCTACGCCACCGTGGCCAGGGCGAACGGGAGCACGGCGGAGGCCCCGGCGCGCCGGAGCTCCCGGCCGGCGACGGTGATCGTCCACCGGCTGTCGACCAGGTCGTCCACGAGCAGCACCGGGCCCTCGTGCGACTGCAGGGCGGCGGCGAGCGACGGATCGACCACGAAGGTGTCCCACACGCCGGACAACCGGTAGGCGCTGTTCGTCGCACCGTCGCCGCGAGGGGTCCCGCCGGCACGGCCGAGCGTGCCGAGGAACTGCAGCCGCCCGATCGTGGACAGCGCCTGGGCGAGGGACCCCACCAGCTCGGGCCGTGACCGCGAGGACATCGCCACGACGCCGGTCGGCCGGGTCTCCCACGGCCAGTCCTTGAGCGCCCGGACGCAGCCGTCGACGAGTTCGCGCGAGATCGGGGCATCCGGGGGGGACGGCGAGAACAGTGCACGCAGGGGACCACCCCAGCCGAGGTCGGTCAGACGCGCCACCGCACGGCCGGGCTGCACGAGCTCGTCCGGACCGATCTTGCCCCGCACCGAGACACCGAGCGACGACATCCCCGAGGGCCACTGGGCACGCGGGGCGATCTCGACGCCGACCTTGTCGAGCGCGGCCGCAGCTCCGGACGAGTCGGTGTCGGACACGGCGGTCGGGAACCACGCCCCGGCGCAGTTGTCGCATCGGCCGCAGGGCTCGGCCGAGGGGTCGTCGAGGTCCTGCTGCAGCAGCTGCATGCGGCAGGCCGAGGTGGACTCGTAGTCGAGCATCGACGCGGCCTCGGCAGCACGGGCCGCGGCGACGCGTTCGTACCGGGGTGCGTCGTACTCCCACGGCTGTCCGGTCGACACCCAGCCGCCGGTGACGCGTCGGACGGCGCCGTCGACGTCGAGCACCTTGAGCAGGAGTTCGAGGGTGGAGCGCTTGATGTCGACCAGGCCCTCGAGCGCCACCGTGGACATCGCGGTGTCGGTCGACAGGGCGCCCAGCACGGCGGCGGCACGGGCTTCGGTCGGCATCGAGGCACTGGCGAAGTACTGCCAGATCTCGCGGTCCTCGCGCCCGGGCAGGAGCAGGACGTCGGCGTTGTCGGTCGCACGACCCGCGCGACCGATCTGCTGGTAGTAGGCGACGGGCGACGACGGAGCGCCGACGTGCACGACGAACCCCAGGTCGGGCTTGTCGAACCCCATGCCGAGCGCACTCGTGGCGACGAGGGCCTTCAGCTCGTTGCCCTTGAGCTGCTGTTCGAGCTGCTCGCGCTCGTCGGTGTCGGTGCGCCCGGTGTACGCGCGGACGGCGTACCCGTTGTCGCGCAGCAGCCGGGCGATGTCCTCGGCCGCCGAGACCGTGAGCGTGTAGATGATGCCGCTGCCGGGCAGGTCGCCGAGGTGGGCGAGGAGCCACCCCAGCCGCTGCCGGGCGTCGGGCAGGGTCAGCACGCCGAGGCGCAGGGACTTGCGGGCCAGGGACCCGCGGATCGTGAACACCGGGTCGGCCGGGCCGGCGGTCAGCTGCTCGGCGACGTCCTCGACCACGCGCTCGTTCGCCGTCGCGGTGGTGGCCAGGACGGGGACGCCGTGGGGGAGCGACCGGATGAGCTCGGCCAGACGCCGGTAGTCCGGCCGGAAGTCGTGGCCCCAGTCCGAGATGCAGTGCGCTTCGTCGACCACGAGCATGCCCATCCGGGCGATCAGGGTCGGCATCTGCTCGTCGCGGAACTTCGGGTTGTTCAGACGTTCGGGGGAGACCAGGAGCACGTCGACCTCGTCACGGGCGAGGGCAGCCTGGGTCTCACCCCACTCGTGCGCGTTCGCGGAGTTGATCGACACCGCACGGACCCCGGCCCGCGCAGCAGCGGCGACCTGGTCGCGCATCAGGGCGAGCAGCGGCGACACCAGGACCGTCGGGCCACCCCCGCGCCGGCGCAGCAGCAGCGTCGCCAGGAAGTACACCGCCGACTTGCCCCACCCGGTGCGCTGGACGACGAGGGCGCGCTGCCGGTGCTCGACCAGCGCGGAGATCGCCTCGAGCTGGCCGGGGTGGAACACCGCGTCGGGGCGCCCCGTGAGCGCAGCGAGCGCCTGCTGCGCCTCGGCGGCGATGTCCGCAGAGGGGGAGACGGAAGACGACGCAGTGGACCCGACACCAAGACCAGACATGCCCCCATGCTGTCAGCACCGACCGACGAAACCCGGGTCGCGACTCCCGGCTGTGGACAACCGGACCAACCGGGCCCTACTGGTACGTGACCAACGACGGCGTCGGCCGCACGTCCCGCATGGTCTGCGCGGGCGTCAGCATGGGCGTGTCCTCGTCGGTGAAGTTCTTCCAGCCCCAGTGCAGCCCCTCCGGCGCGCCCTGGTGCAGCGCCTTCCACGTCGCCTGCTTGTCCGGCTGCGACCCCTGCCCGTCGACGTGCACGAGCATGTCGAGCTCCGGGTGGGTCCGCAGTGCTGAGCGGTCCTGGATCATCGACAGCCGGAACTGGTGCAGCACCAGGGCCTTCGGCGGCAGCCCTTCCTGCTTGACCAGCGCAGCCAGCCACGACGAGACCTTGTTCACCTCGGACGCCGACACGCTGCCGATCTGCTGCAGGGGTACCTGGTCCTTCGTGAGCCGCCACTCCGGGTCGAGCGCCAGCCACACACCGGGCTGCTTCAGCAACGACTCGTACTTCTTCGCCTGTGACAGGAAGTCCGACCGCCCCGGCTGCAGGTCGATGATGACCGGCATGTCCGCATCGTGGGCGGCCTCGACGTAGGGCTCGAGCGTCGAGACCGGCAGTTCGGTCGAGTAGTCGCCGTCGGCGCCGGCGTCGCCCGCGGCGACGGTCGCGATGACCTCCATCGCGGGCGTCACGAGCTCGTCGGACTCGGCCCGGTACGGCTTCGCGACCTGCTCGGCCCGCTGCACGGTCTGCTTCGGCCCCTGCTCGCCGAGCACTCCCAGCGCCGGCGCCCCGGGAGCCCCGTACAGCGCGACGTACCGGTGCCCGTCGAACGGCCGCTGGCCGCCGTTCCGCAGCTGGAACCCGCCCTCGGCCGCCCGCACCGTCCACTCCGGGTCCGGCAGGGCGTCGAACGCCGCACCGACCAGGACCGTCGGGTGCTTCGCCCGCTCGTGCAGCGCCGTCACCACGTCGGGTGCGGCAGCCGGGTCGGTCACGCCCTTCGGCATGGTCACGACCCGCGCACCGGCGGCCTTCGCGGTTGCTACGGCAGCAGCGTCCGCACGCGTGTCCGCCACCACCACGGTCGCCTGCCGGGAGGCCCCGGTCGACTCCGGCGCGTCACCGCCGTCCGGCGCCTGCCGCTGTTCGATGTCCGTGTCGAGCGACACGTCGCCCTCGGCCTGGTACCAGCCGGCACCGAGCCGGTCGAGCTCGCGGGCGACGGCAGCGTCCTTGTTCTTGGTCGTCAGCAGCACCGGGACGTGGGCGCTCGCCGCGGTCTTCGCTGCGTCGCGGATCCCGTCGGCGTCGTCGGCCGGGGCGACGACCGCGCCCGGAGCGCTGGCGAACAGCGCCTTGCTGACCCGGACCGACCGCGCTGCGGCGTCCGCAGCGTCGGCCACCGTGACGGTGTCGGCGGAGGTCTTCGCCAGGATCGGGCGGCTCGTGTCCGGTTCGCTCGACGTGCACCCGGCGGCTCCGAGCAGCAGGCCGGAGACGGCGATCGCGACGAGGACACGAGGGGTGGAACGAGAACGCATCGGGCCACCCTACGAGCCAGACGGAGAGGTCCCTGAGAATCCGACGGGTGTCGTCTCGTAGAAGGGATGCATGCCCCA
This sequence comes from Curtobacterium poinsettiae, assembly GCF_047226435.1. Taxonomy (NCBI): domain Bacteria; kingdom Bacillati; phylum Actinomycetota; class Actinomycetes; order Micrococcales; family Microbacteriaceae; genus Curtobacterium; species Curtobacterium poinsettiae. The sequence goes on from NZ_CP178434.1 coordinate 1,204,894, forward strand.
CCACCACCCCGACGACCGCCCGCTCATCGGACCGGTCCGGTCGCCCGAGGTGCACTGCATGACGCTCAACGTGCGTCGCCGCGTGCCGCGACGGTCGACCCACCCGGACGCCTGGGAGCTCCGCCGTGACGCCGTCCTCGCGCTCGTCACGTCCGAAGCGCCCACCGTCCTCGCCGTCCAAGAGGCCCTGCCCGCGCAGGCAGACGACCTCACCGCCGGCCTGGGGTCGGGTTGGGAGCCCGTCCTGGCCGGGCGAGGAGCACGCGGCGGTGGCGAACAGGTCGGCCTGTTCCTCGACCGCTCCCGCCTCGACGTCGTCGAGCGCCGCACCTGGGCGCTCTCCCGCACACCCCACCGCCCCGGCTCGCGGTCGTGGGCCACGTCCTTCCCTCGGCACGCCGTCGGCGCCGTGGTCGACGACCGCGCGACCGGCGTCCGGTTCCTGGCGATCGCCACCCACCTCGACGTCGCCTCACCGTGGGCCAGACTGCGGTCCGCCGAACTGCTCGGCCGGATCGTCCGGCAGCGCGGCCTGCCCGCCGTGGTCATGGCCGACTGGAACAGCCCCGCCGGTTCTGCACCATGGCGAGCCCTGGCGGAGGCGGGGGTCGAGGACAGCTGGGGGCGGGCCTCCAGGCAGGTGGGTGAGCCCTACGGGACGTACCCGCACTACGGGAGTCCGCGCGTTGGTGGTCGGCGGATCGACGGGGTGCTCGTGACCGCTGGGGCGGCCGTGGACCGCGTCGCAGTCGACGTGCGGCGGCCGGGCGGCGTGTGGCCGTCCGACCACGCCGCCGTGCACGCGATCGTTCGGTGGGCGTCGTGATCCGGGCGCTCGGGTCGACCTTCCTGCGGCCGCGGTTCCTGGTGGCCGACGTCGTGCGCGCCCTGACGCTCGTGAGCGTCGTCGTGGCGAGTGTCGGGTGGGGCGGGACGGCGTTCCCGGTCATGGCGCTCGCGCTGCTCGGGGTCGTGGTGCCGCGCATGCTCGGGCTGCGACCCGTCTTCGACCTGGCGGTGTGCGTGCTCGTGCTCGTCGCCGGGTGGTCGAGCGTGCTCGAGTGGTACACGACCGTCTTCCTGTGGGACAAGTTCATGCACGTCGTGCTGACCGGGCTGCTCGCGGCCGTGCTGTACGTCATCGGTGCCGACCTGCGTGCTGTGCCGGCCCCGCACGGGGAGCGCCGGGTGGTCGTCGCGGTGCTCGCGCTGTGTGCGGGACTCGCGGTCGGGGCCGTCTGGGAGATGGGGGAGTGGCTCGGGCACAACTTCGTCGACTCGAAGATCTTCGTCGGGTACGACGACACGATCGGGGACCTGGCGGCGGACGGGTCCGGCGGGTTGCTCGTCGGGCTCGGGTTGCCGTGGTTGGCGGCGCGGCGCGAGGTGGTGCGGCCGGGCTGAGCGTGTCGTTCGCGTCGCGTTGCTCCGACTCGCCGTGGCACGGAGGGGGTCTGACGTCCGCTATGCTGGACCGGTCGCTCGCGCTCCGGTCGGACGCGGGCGAGGATCCTCCGGGGTCCTGAGTTCTCCGGAACTCGCGGGCTGTGGCGCAGCTTGGTAGCGCACTTGACTGGGGGTCAAGGGGTCGCAGGTTCAAATCCTGTCAGCCCGACCGAAACGTGTCTGACACAACGGAAGAAGCCCACCGAGGATCTCGGTGGGCTTCTTCCGTTGGGATCGACCTCGTCCCGGCGAGCCGGGGCAAGGAACAACGAGACGACCGGACCGTCGGTGCGAGTCGAGCAGTGAGGGATTCTCGCTCAGTCGAGTCGCATTGCGCTGGCCGGAAGACCGCTGTCTCATCCAGGGATCGTTCCGACCCGATCAGTTCTCGGACCCGCCATCACTGTCGGTGCCCGCGTGTGCCCCAGCACGTTGTGCTGGGGGCGGCCGCAGGGCGTCCGTCGGCACCGTCGAGGACTTGGTGAGACCCTGGCCGACCTGCTAGTAATGAGACTCGTTATCACTAAGGAGTCGCATGCCCGATCGGTTCTCGACGGTCCTCCCGGCGCCGTCGCGGTCGGGCAGGATCGATGCGGTCCTGTGCCTGATGCGTCGAGCCCGTCGACGTGCGGCCGTGCGGATCGCGTTGCTCGCCGTGGTGCTCGCCCTGGTCGCCGTCGCAGCGATGATGATCGGTCCGGTGCCGATCGCACCGACGCACGTCATCGGCATCCTGGTCGAGCACGTCAGCGGGGCCCGCGCGGGCCACTGGTCTGCGTCGGCTGATGAGATCGTGTGGGGCACGCGGGCACCCCGCGTCGTGATGGGGATCATCGCCGGCGCCGTGCTGGCTGTGGCCGGAGCTGTCCTGCAGGCGCTCGTCCGGAACAGCCTCGCCGATCCGTACCTGCTCGGCATCAACTCCGGCGCCAGTACCGGCGTCGCCCTCGTGGTGCTCGTCATCGGGTCGGGGAGCGCGTTGGTGTTCTCCGGTGCGGCGCTCGCGGGCGCGATCGGTGCCGTTCTCCTGGTTGTGGCGTTGGCCGGGACCGCGAGCCGTCGGGGGCCGCTTCGGCTCGTGCTCGCCGGTTTGGCGGTCGGGTACGCCCTGAACGCGGCGACGAGCTTCCTCGTCTTCTGGAGCGACTCTCCGGAGGCCGCCCGGTCGGTCTTGTTCTGGCTCCTGGGTTCGCTCACGTCGGTGCAGCCGATCGCCCTGGCCGCCGCGGCGATCACGGGTGGTGTCGGACTGGTCGCGCTCGTGGTGATCGCACCCTTCATCGACGCGCTCGCTTCCGGAGACGATTCCGCACGGTCAGCGGGCATCGACCCGGAACGCGCGCGACTCGGCCTGATGGTCGCAGTGTCCGCGATGGTCGGCGTCATCGTCGCGGCTGTCGGCGGCGTCGGTTTCATCGGTCTCGTCGTGCCGCACCTGGCACGCCGACTCGTCGGCGGACGACACCGAGCGGTGCTCCCGGTGTCGGCGTTGCTCGGTGGGTCCCTGCTCGTCATCGCTGACACCGTGGCCCGCATCGCGTTCGCGCCCCAGGAGATCCCCGTCGGGGTCGTGACCGGGGTGCTCGGTGCGCCCTTCCTGTTGGTCCTCCTGCGTCGCACCGCCCCCGCAACAGCCCCCTGACCTTCCACCCCACGGTCCATCGCACCCCACCGGAAAGCCCCACATGAGAACCCGAACCCGGTCCACCACGGTCGCAGCAGCGATCGGTCTGCTGGCGACCGTCGCCGTGCTCAGCCTGAGCGCCTGCACGACATCGTCCGGAGCCACCGAGCCGAACCCGCGCACGAGCTCGAGCGGTGGCACGCACTTCCCCGTCACGATCCAGAACTGCGGATCCCAGGTGACGATCACCGCGACCCCGCGACGCATCGTGCTCGTGAACAACGACGAGCTCCCGAACCTCGAAGCGCTCCACGCCGTGGACCGGATCGTCGGTGTCACCGCACCGCTGGCTCCGGACCTCTACACGAAGCAGACATACCGCGAGCTCGCAGACCTCCACGCCCTCTCGACGAAGCAGACGTCGACAGGCGGCTCCGTCGTGTCCCAGGAGAGCTTGCTCGGCGCGAAGCCGGACCTGGTGATCGCACCCGCGAACGCCGTCGACCGGGACGCGCTCCAGGCTGCCGGGATCCCGCTCTACACCCCGTCGGCGTACTGCGCGAACCCCGGTCCCGACCTGAGCCGGACGGCGACGTTCGGCCGTGTCTGGAGCGAACTGCGGACACTCGGCACAGTGCTCGGCGAACCGGCGCTGGCCTCCGATGCGATCGATTCGGGCCGTGCCACGCTCGCGACGCAGTCCCCGAAGGACAGAGGAACAGCCGCTGCCCTCTACGTGTCCTCCGGCGGCAGCGTCCTCTCGCCGTACGGCGGTCCGAGCATGGTGACGCCGGTGTTCCGAGCGGTCGGACTGCGCAACGTGTACGCCGACTCGCACGAGCGCGTCTTCGATGCAGGTGTCGAGGACATCATCTCCCGCGACCCGCAGACGATCGTCCTGCTCTACTCGAGCGGCACGGCGCAGGACACCATCGACAGCTTCCTGACGGCGCCGGGTACATCGGGCCTCTCCGCGGTGCGCCACCACCGGATCGTCGCACTCCGCTTCCCGTTCACCGATCCGCCCTCGACCCTGTCGGTCTCGGGCCCGGCTGAACTCACACGGCAGCTCGACGCACTGCGGTGATCCGCGCACACGCGGTGACGGTGCGCGCCGGACGGCGGCTGCTCCTGGACACCGTCGACCTGGATGCGCCGACGGGCTCCGTGACCGGAATCGTCGGGCCGAACGGCAGTGGCAAGACCACCCTGATCCGCGCGCTCCTCCGAGCCGTCCCCATCCAGGAAGGCCGTGTCGAGATCGACGGACAGGATGTCCGGCACCGGTCACGCCGGTGGATCGCGCAACGCGTCGCGAGCGTGGCGCAGCGACTCGACCCGGACCCGGCGCTCACCGTGGCGGACGAGGTCGCGCTCGGCGGCCTCGCCCAGGTCGGCCCGGGCCGCGGCGACGGTGTCGGCCCCGACGAGCGTGTGGCGGCAGCCCTCGACGCGGTCGCACTGACGCACCGAGCCGGCGACTCCCTGGCCGCACTCTCCGGCGGCGAACTCCAGCGGGTCGGCCTCGCCCGCGCGATCGCTCACGGTGCCGACCATGTCCTCCTCGACGAACCCACCAACCACCTCGACCTGCGACACCGGCTCGAAGTCCTCGAACTCCTGCCGCACATCGCACCGACCGTCGTCGTCGTCCTGCACGACCTCGAGGCCGCCGCCCGCGTCTGCGACCACCTGGTGATCCTCGCCGCGGGCCGCGTCGTCGGCTCCGGCCCACCCGCCGATGTCCTCCGCCCCGCGCTCCTGGATTCGGTCTACGACGTCCACACCACCCGTCGCGACGACCCTGACGGTGACATCCACCTCACATTCCGCCTGCCAGCACCACCGGCCGTCCCACTCGCCCCTCTGGAAGGAACCACCCCATGACCGAGACGACAACCACCACACCGATCGCCACCGAGGCCGACACCGCGCGGGCACGTGACCTGGCGACCCGGTGGGATGCTCAGCAGACCGCGTACATCCGGCACCGGGCTGAGCGGTTCGCCACGATCGCCCGCGTGGTTGCCGACGTCTGCGCCGAGACGACCGCGCCGCGGATCCTCGACCTCGCGGGCGGAACCGGAGCGCTCGCGGAAGCAGTCCTCGCCGCGGTCCCTGGCGCCACGGCAGTGGTGGCGGACAAGGATCCAGCGCTCCTGGCCATCGCCGCGGACCTCGCCGCCGCCGACCGTCGGCTCGTGATCGCGGAGGTCGACCTCGCCGATCGGCGCTGGGCGGAGCACCCTGCGATCGCGGACGCACCGTTCGACGCCGTGGTGAGTTCGACTGCCCTGCACTGGCTCCAGCCGGGCACGCTCGTCGATGTCCACCGACGGACCGCGGACCTCCTCCGCGCCGGTGGCATCCTGCTCAACGGTGACCACCTGTCCTACCAGCGGGACGAGAGCACCCTGGCCGCCATCGCAGCGCGCGATGACGCCGTGACGCAGCGAGATGGTTTCGCGGCCGGCGCGGACACGTGGGACGCGTGGTGGGCAGCGGTGGCGGAGACGCCGCGGTACGCCGAAGCGATCGCGCGACGCGACGCGGTGTGGGGCGCGGAACTCCACGAAGCGCCGCCGAAGGTGACGCTCGGCTTCCACATCGAGTCGCTCCGCAGCGCTGGGTTCGCCGAGGTCGGAACGGTCTGGCAGTACCTCGACGACCACGTCGTGTACGGCGTTCGGTAGGCGGTACTGGCGAGCGCGGGACGCGTCCTCCGGAAGCCGGATCAGTCCGGCCGGGACGGCGGCAGCGTTCCGCGCTCGTGCGGGGAATCACCCAGTAGTTTCGACCGTCCTGCAATCGATCGATGACGAGCAGGCTCTCGCCTCGGATGACGACGGCCGCTGTTGCCAGTCATGACGGCGGCATCGGCGCTGATCGGGTGAGCGACTCGGTTCCGCACCCGAGATCGTTCAGCGCGCGTGCTCAGAGCGTCCGCGGGGCGAGGTGGCCGTCCTCGGTGTCGTACGTCGTGACGCGCCACGTCGGCCGGCCGTCGTCGACGACGCGCACCAGCTCGACCAGTCGTGGGCCGGGCCACTCCTCACCCGAGGCCTTCACGGCGTCGTAGTAGCTGGTGTCCGTCCCCGTGGCTTCAGCCTTGGTCAGGGTGACCTCGTGTCGCCGCACGAGGCTCAGGTCCGTGGCGTCGACGAGCGCCTCGACACCGCTGGTCGGTTCTGCGTTGGACTCGCCGAGGGCGTCGGTCTTTCCCGGGTCGGTGCTGCGGATCCGCCAGACCCAGTGCTCCGCTCCGTACTCAAGGCGGAGCCCGACGATCGGACCGCCCACGGCTTCGGACTCACCGGACAGGCTGTCGACCCAGTCGGACGGCCATCGCACGGCGGATGGCACCCCGGTGCTCGGCCAGTCGGAGCCCACCGTGCTCGGAGCTGGAGGGAACGCTGCGCACCCAGCAAGCACGATCGCGCTCGCAGTCGCCAAGCTGGCCAGCACCACAGATCTTCCGAAACCCACTGCATCCCCCTCGTGAGGAGCCCAGCGTAGACGAGCGCTTCAGGTACGAACCCGCGGGAGCTCCCCGATCGCCGATCCCGCAACGGCGTATCGCAGCGCTTGCCCCGCTGTTGGTCGCACGTACGCTGCCCCCATGTGGTGGTGGATCGGAACCGGCGTGGTCTTGGCTGCGCTCCTCGTGCTGTGGTTCGTCATGCACCGGTACACCAACTTCGGCTCTCGGGCGGCGGAGTTCGAGGGGACAGACCCCGAAGTCGCGGAGGCTCTTCGGCAGGCCGAGTCGGACATCGCGCGGGGGCGCATATTCTTCTGACGCTCCCGGGGCCGACCAGCCCCACGGCCGTCCGGCAGCCGCTCATCGACCGAGCCGATCTCGGTGTGTCTGCAGTCAGCTGTCGAGTGCGATGACCCACGGGATCAGCAGGAGACGACAGCAGCGCGCCCGATCAGCCCGAGCCCCGTCAGCGCGATGAGCAGGACCCCCACCACGTCCACCACGAGAACTCCACGAGACGAGGATGCCGGATCAGGCCCACTTCCGCTCGTGTCCGCTGAGGTCAGCCCGTAGCGTCGTCTCGTGGATCAAGACGTGTTGGCGGTCGAAGCGGCCACGGCCGCGGATGTTCCTTCGGCTCAGGTGCTCATCGACGGTGCGAGGCTGTGGCTCCGCTCGCGTGGGATCGACCAGTGGCAGGACCGGGTGCCGGACGCGGTTCTGCTGCGCGCCGCAGAGCAGGGGAACCTCTTCGTCGTGCGTCAGGACCGGGTGATCGTGGCGATGGTCACGGTGTCCGACTCGGACTCCGAGACGTGGGGCGTGGAGGACGATCCCGCTGTGTACGTGCACCGGCTGGCCGTGGCGCAGACGCATCGTGGCAGTCGGCTGGGGCAGCGACTGCTGGTGTGGGTAGGAGAGCGAGCCGCCGGGCGCGGGGCGGCCCTCGTGCGGCTGGATTGCGCGACTGACAACCCCGGATTGCGGCGCTTCTACGAACGGCAGGGGTTCCGCCACGTTCGCGACGTGACGGTCAGCGCCCCCGACGGTGGGCGGCAACTCGCTTCCAGCCTCTACGAACGCGCGCTGGTCCGGTAGCCGATCAGGCACCGGTCAACGTGGAGGGACTCGAGCTCGAGGCTGACTCGCACGCAGCGAAACGGGAGATGTTCGCCGAGTTCTCCAGCTGCGAACGTACTGCGCACGCGTGATCGGGGATTCGGAGCGCAACCGCTGACGGACGGGAGGCCCGGTGCCAGCTGGCACCGTCCCTCCAGGCTCGGCCGTCACCCCGCTGGCGCGGTGCGCCGGTACCGGCGGGTGGGGCCCACCTCCAAGCTCGGCCGTCACCCCGCTGGCGCGGTGCGCCGGTACCGGCTGGTGGGGCCGGCCTCCCGTCCGTCACGCGCCGCGCGCGATGAGTCGTTCGTGGTGCAGCTGGAGTTGCCGTTCGCATCGCTGTGCAACGCGCTCACTGTGGGTGACGATCACGAACTTGGTTCCCGCTTGCTGCAGCCGATCGAAGAGGGCGAGCACGTCGTCTTCGGTCGTCTCGTCCAGTGCGCCGGTGGGCTCATCGGCGAGGACGACGGCAGGGCGCTTCGCGATGGCTCGAGCGATCGCGACGCGCTGCGCTTCTCCTCCTGACAGTCGTCGTGGGCGCTTGCCAGCGAGGTGGCTGATGCCGACCGCGTCGAGCGCCTCATGTGCTCGGGCGGTGGAGTCAGCGCGAGCAGGAACGCCGAGCCGGACGTTGTCGAGCACGCTGCGGTCGCCGAGGAGGCTGTGGTCCTGGGTGACGATGCCGATGTGTCGGAGTCGGTGCTCCGCCATCCTCCGTACGGTGCGCTCGAGCACGTGGCCGTCGTGCTCGTAGGTCCCGCCGAAGTCGGTGTCGAGTCCGGCGAGGATCCGGAGCAGCGTGCTCTTGCCGGATCCGCTGCGCCCCGTGATGGCCACGGATCGATCGTCGTCGTGAAGGTCGAAGTCGAGCCGGTCGAACAGTGCTCGGATCGATCCGTCGGGCTCGGTGATGGTCTTCGAGACGTCACGCAGAACGATCATCGTGAGGTACCTCTTCGCTGTTGGGCGGTCAGTTCGATGCGGATGGCTCGCCGGCCGAGTGCGCCGTCCGCCACGCACCAGAGGAGCAGGGCGGTGCCGGCGCCGAGTCGAGCCATCTCGCTGTCGTTGGGGAGTAGTGCGCTGGTCGCGAGGAACAGCCCGAGCGCCGCGGTGAACTCGGTGAGGCGGCTTGCGCGGAACAGCCGGTTCGTGGCACTCGGGCTCCTCCCGAGGAGATGGTGCACCCGCGCCACTGGCGTTCGACGGTGATGCAGGAGTCGGTTGAGGAACGCCGTGATGATGCCCACGCCAGCGGTGAGGGCGACCAGCAGCGCGGTGACGAGCACCAGGTTGTCCTGGATGAGCTGGCGAACGAGGGAGAGCTGCACGAGGTAGGCCGGTACTCCGAGCAACGTGTACGACCGGAAGCCGGTGTCGTCTCCGATCGCGTCGAGACGCGCGACGACGTCCCCGAAATCGAGGCTGTGATCGACGGCGAGATCGGCGTTGAGCACCTGGAACGCCAGGCGTCCGAACAGCTCGGTATCCAGCCGGTCGAGTGCTGCTCGGTCGAGTCCGGCGAGTGTTGGCGGGTAGGGCACGATGACGGTGTCGTCGAGGTAGTGGTTTGCCTCACCGCGGAAGTACATGGCACTGTCCGGTTCGAGGAAACCGACGACTTCGAGCTCCTGCTCCTGCAGGATGACCGCTCCGGTGAATCGCTCCCCGAGCTCGTACACGCCGCGGTACTCGTTGCCGAGCAGCACCGGGATCCGACCGGATCCCCAGTCGACAACGTTCCACTCGATGGGCTTGCCGTCCTGCACGGAGAGCCCCGCGAACTCGTACGCGTTCTCGTTGAGCTGGATGGACTTGATGTCCTGAACGCTCCGGCCGGACTCGTCCTGGTACTTCCCGTTGAGCGTGTACTCGGTGCCGTAGCCGACGTCGAAGCGGTCGTCGCCGCGGAAGTCCTGAACGGTGACGGGCTGGTCGTACGAGGAGATGAAGTCGAACCCGGGCTCGTCGTCGATGCGGTCGACGAACGAGGCGACGTCGTCGAGTGCGTGCTCGTCTCGCCGGATCGCCTCGAAAGCATCCGGGCCGAGATCGTCGACCACCGTGTAGAGGTCGACGTCGGCATCGGCGGACAAGCCCTGGGCCACGGCCTGCGAGGTGGACTGGGTGAAGGACGCCACGTTGTACCAGCAGAGTGCGAGCAGCACGAGCAGGACGATCTTGGCGACGATGATCGTCCAGTTGGACCGGAGGTCGTTCAGCAGTTCCATCGACGGGTTCCCTGCCAGAACGAAGCGACGGACACGGCAAGCACGACGGTTCCGACCGAGACGACCACAGTGGTGACGTCGAGGTCGAGGAGGGTGGCCTGCCTGACCACTGCCGCGCCCGCGAGAGCGGTCGTACAGGCGGCGATGGTGATCACGCTGACTCTGGTGGCCGCGCTGCGGAGGGTGCTCAGCGGTCGGATCCCCGTGGTGAAGCGGACGGCGGCAGTGCGGAGTTCCCATCGCCCAGCTTGCAGGCCTGCGACCACGCCGATGAGCATGACGACGAGCACGCCGAGCGTGACCAGAACCGGAGACACGGCGTCGACGTTCGTCCTGCGGTTCGTGCCGTCGTCGACGATCTCGACACTTCGGCCAGGGAACTCTGCGCTGTAGTGGCGGACACTGCTCGGGCCGTCCAGGAGGAGCCGCTGTGGTGACGCCGAGAACCGCGACGGATCGGCGACGATGACGTCATCGGACAGCAGACTGTCGGCCCGGACGCCGAGACGGCCCACCACGTCGTAGGGCTTGCCATCGACGACGATGTCGTCACCGCGGACGGCAACGTCAGCCCCGGCGAGGGCCTCGCCGGGGCGCCCGGTCAGTGCGTGCCCGTCGTGCAGCGGGACATCTGTCCACCGTCCCGACAACATTGCGACGGCGCGGACATCGCCCTCGAGGCGCACGAACACCTTCGTTCCCGGTTCGAATGCGTTCCGGGCACGCATGAGTTCGTCGAGTGTCGCGTTCACCCACACGCTTTGACCGCTGCGGAGATCGTTGCCTTCAGAAGCGATGACACCTCGGCGAGCGTCGAACACCCCGATCAACACCGTCAGCAGCATGGCCAGCAGGAGCAGGCCCGCGATCGCCGTGGTCTGTTGCTTCGTCACGTCTTCTCCTCACGCAGCAGCGGGTGCGAGCCGTCGGCTCGCACCCGCTGCGATGCGTCACCTGCCGTAGTAGGTCTTCGCTGTACCGACACCGTTGCCGGGCCGGTTCGGCCGGTACGGCTTCCACACGGTCACTGCTTCCGTGCCGGACTTGCCCCACTTCCGGCCAGAGTCAGCGATGATGCTGCTGCCGTGCTCGAGCCGCGCACGCGTGTAGTGCTGCACGCCTGCCCAGGTCGTCCAACCATGCGAACGCTTGTGCGTCGTCCCACTGATGGTCTTCTTCTCCGCTGCACCGCGGTGGTTCACCGCCAACACCGACATTCCGGTTCCTGCGCCGTCGACGGTCCCGGTGCTCTCTGACCATCCACCGATGACCCCCTCGCTCCCGACGCCGTCCTGCGCCTGTGCGGGGATCGCGCCGAGGAACACCGCCCCGCCGACAGCCACAGCGGCGAAGCCAGCGGCAACCCGCCGAGATCGGTGATCGTTCTTGCTCATTTCCCACTCCTTCCCGAGAACTGATATCCAGCCCTTCAGTCGTTAACATGCCAGGAAGGGAGCAGCTTGTCGAACGGACCTCCGCCCGGACACGGCGGGCTCCGTTGGTACAGGGGGGGGGTGGCTGGCAGGACGACAACGGCGTCCCGGTGCTCGAAGCCAGCCACCACATGCGGCGACATTCCGAGGACAGGGCTTCGCAACAGACGCACGGCTGCCTGTCGAGACGATCCCGAGCCCCATCCACACGGTGAGGGCTGCGGTGCTTCTCAGGGCGGCAGGTCACCTTGACTCGTACGATCGTCTCCCCACTGCCTTCGCCACCCGTCCCCACCCGTTCCGACCCGGAGATCCTGATGCGCACTGAACACGGCCCACTCGCCCCCGGCTGGCGTCTGCTGATCGATGGACGTGCATCAGGTCCGTCGCCCGCGGAAGGCGCACGGGCATGAACGGAGAGCGCCAGCGCCTTCGCGTCCTCTACGTGAGTGACCTCGGGTACGAGGCGAAGGGCCGACGCTACTGCGACGAGGACATCTACCTGTCCGGCGAGCTCAGCGCGGAGTTCGACGTCGCGATCTGCCCACCGCTGGCTGCCGAGCACCTGATGGACGCGTTCGACGTCGTCGTGGTGCGCAACAGTGGACCCGTGCTGCACTACCTGGCTGCGTACGATGCGTTCCGCGAAGCCGTGCGGACTCGTGGGATCCCTGTGTTCACGGACCTGAGAGGACGAGCTGACCAGAGGGGGAAGCAGTACCTCCTCGACCTGTTCCGAGCCGGGTACCCGGTCATCCCCACGATCGATGCCGCCGCGGACATCGCGCAGCTCCCGGACACCGCGGACTACATCGCGAAGCCGAAGCTGGGCGCGGACTCGATCGGGCTGAGAGTCGTGGGCCGTGACGAGCTCGCCGGGCTCCACTACGACAACCTGCTCGTGCAACCCCGCATCGACTTCCAGTACGAAGTCTCCTTCTACTACGTGGACCACGTCCCGCAGTACGCGCTCAACGCTCCCGACCCGACGAAACGGTGGGAGTTGCAGCAGTACCGCGCGAGCGATGACGACTGGGCCTTCGCGCAACAGTTCATCGGGTGGAACACGATCGAGCACGGTGTCCAACGCGTCGATGCCTGCCGCACCCGAGACGGAGCACTGCTCCTCGTGGAGCTGGAAGACCTCAACCCGTACCTGTCGCTCGACCTGCTCGACGAGCGCACCCGGACGTCCTTCGTCGCCGCGGTGAAGGAGTCCGTGCGGGCATCGGCAGGGAAGCGACAGGCGGAGCCGCTCCGTCGATCGGCTGACTGACGCCTGCGACCGCCGCCGAACCGCGAAGGACCGGACCGAGCGCCGATCGTTCCGCGACCGGATCAGGGCCGTCCCGTGCCGAGCAGCCAGCCGTTGTCCGCCGCGATCCGCAGGGCCTCGGTCGCGTTGCGCGCCGCGGTCTTCCCGATCGCGGACGACAGGTGGTTCCGCACGGTGCCCTCGGACAGGTGCAGCGTGCCGGCGACCCCGGCCACGGTCGGCGCCGTGCGGAAGGCGATGAGTACGTCGGTCTCCCGCGGGCTGAGCGGGGAGGGCCCGGCAGCGAGGGACTCGGCGGCGAGCACGGGGTCGACGACACGGAAACCCCCTTCGACACGGCGCACGGCATCGGCGAGGTGTTCGGCGGGGGTGTCCTTCACGACGAACCCGGCTGCCCCGGCTTCGAGCGCTCGCCGGAGGTACCCGGGTCGGCCGAACGTCGTGACGATGAGCGAGCGGCAGGTCGGCAGCTCGCGAGCCAGGATCGACGCCGCCGTGAGGCCGTCCGCCCCCGGCATCTCGACGTCGAGCAGGGCCACCGTGGCGCCGGACGCCCGTGCTGCGTCGAGCACTTCGTCGCCACGGGCCACCTGGGCGACGACCGCGATGTCCCGTTCGAGCGAGAGCAGCGAGGCGAGTGCGCCACGGACGAGCGCCTGGTCGTCGGCGATGAGCACTCGGATCACCTCGGTCATCGTCGACTCCTCTCGACCCGGAGCAGGAATCCGCCCAGGTCGCTCGTGCCGGTGGTCAGGACCGCTCCGACCGCTTCCGCGCGTTCCCTGAGGCCGCGGAGCCCGTTCCCGCCGAGCACGGCCGCGGTCGACGGGGGAGCGAGCACCCCGGTGCCGTCGTCCTCGACCGTCAGCGCAGTCCGGGTCAGCGTCACGCGGACCCGGCTCGCGGCGGCGTGCCGGACGATGTTCGTGACGCCTTCTCGGAGGACCCACGCGAAGAGGCTCCGAACGTCATCGGCTGCTGCGTCGGCGTCCCGGGGGAGTGCTGCGTCGATGGCTGCGGCCTCGAGTGCTGCTCGCGCCGACACGAGTTCGGCGTCGAGGTCGGCCTCGCGGTAGCCGCTGACCGCGCGTCGGAGCCCCTGCAGTGCTTCGCGCGAGAGCCGTTCGACGTCCTGCATCTCGGTCTTCGCCCGGGCCGGGTCGACGTCCACCAACCGCGTGGCGAGCTCGGACTTCATCGCGACGACGGTCAGGGAGTGGCCGAGCACGTCGTGCAGGTCGCGGGAGAACCGGGCGCGTTCCTCGACGACGGCGAGGCGGGTGATCTCGTCCTGCGCGACCCCGAGCCGTTGCTCCGCCTCGCGTTGCCGTCCGAAGAACAGCATCGAGGCCCCGACGGACACGGTGATGACCGGGGCGAAGAGGATGCCGTTGTCCACGGCGTTGTCCCAGCCTGTGCTCACGGCGACGAGGAGTTGCGCGGCGACGATCCCGAGCACCACGACAGCGGCCACCCAGAACCGCTCGGCGACGAACCCGGAGAGTGCAGCGATGAGCAGCCAGGTCCAGACCGCGAGCGGCCCGACCACGAGGAGCAGGAGCCCGGCGAGCAGCGCGACCCCGGCCAGCACGAGCACCCGCTCGCGCAGGTTCCGTCGCCACATCAGCTCCGGTGCGAACAGGTACGCCGCGTACACGACGGCGAGGGCGATGGAGGAGACGACGTGCGCGCGGAGGCTCCGTCCGTCGGTCCAGACGGCGATGATCTCGAGCACCTGCCACAGGAGCGCGAACACCGCGCCGGTGTACCACCGACGGCGTCCGATGCGGATGTCGTCGTCACTCGCCCCCGGCGGGACGGCCCACGGGAACGAGCGTGGGGATGGCCGGGAGGCGCGTGACGCGTCGTCCGTGCCACTTGCGTCGGTCGTGCTGGTCGCCTCGGACATCGGTGCCAGCGTAGGGCCGTCGGTCACTGCCGTGCAGCGTCGCGGCGGTAGCGCCACACGATCACCGCGGCCAGCACGATCGCCCAGCACGCCAGGACCATCGCGGGTTCGACCATGCCCGAGGAACCGGTGGCCCCGGCCCCCATCTGTCCGATCCGGTTCAACCAGTACGAGGGCAGCAGGTGCGCGACGGTCCCCATCCACTCCGGCATCACCGACAGCGGGACCCACAGACCGCCGAGGATCGCCATGCCCATGAACACCACCATGAAGAGCGGCTGCGCGAAGGACGGCTTCGCGAACTGTCCGATCAGGATCGCGATGAGCGCGAACGGGATCACTCCGCACCAGATGCCGAACCCGGCGGCGAACCAGCGCAGCGGGTCGAGCGAGGCGTGCATGCCGACGGTCGCGACGAGCACCGTGATGACGATCGACACCGCGGTGAAGGCCATCGCGGCGATCACCTTCGACACCATGAAGCCCCACCCGGAGAGCGGCGTCACCCGCAGCTGCCGGTTCCAGCCGATCGATCGCTCGTTGACGATCGCGAACGCCTGGCTGAGCGCGGCCATCATCGCACCGTACGCGGCCATCTGCAGCGTCGTGACGACGAGGTACTGCAGACGGGTCGTCGGGTCGGTCTGGGAGCCGAAGGCCGAACCGAACACGAGCAGCATGATCACCGGGACGGCGAAGGTGAACACCATCGCACGGACGTTGCGGAGCTGCCGCTTCGTCTCGAGGTAGACGTAACGGATCGGCATCCGGCCGGACGCGGTGACGGTGGTCATGCGGGGATCCCTTCGGGAGCGGTGTCGGTGGTGGCGGGGTCGGCAGTGAGCGCGAGGAAGGCGTCGTCCATGGTCGAGGCGACCACCTGGATGTCGTGCGCCTGCGGGAACGACGTGAGCAGGGCCCGGAGGGTGTCGTCGCTGCGGTCCGAACGGAGCGTGACGGAGTCGTGCCGGGCCTCCAGGCTGCGGACACCGGGGAGACCGCGCAACGCGACGTGCGCGTCGGTCGTGACCCCGGAGAACCGGACCGCACGCGTGGCGGTGATCGCCTTGATCTGGGCGGGTGTGCCGTCGGCAACGATCCGACCGGCGCGCATGATGACGATGCGGTCGGCGAAGGTGTCGGCCTCGTCGAGGTAGTGGGTGGCGAAGACGACCGTGCGCCCGGCGTCGGTGAACTCGCGCATCGAGGACCAGAACGTGTGCCGGGCCTCGACGTCCATCGCCGCGGTCGGTTCGTCGAGCACCAGCAGGTCGGGGTCGGAGACCACGGCGACCGCGAACCTCGCCCGCTGCAGCTGACCGCCGGAGAGCTTGTTCACCCGGCGGCCGGCGATCTCGGTGCAGCGCGCACGGCGGAGGGCCTCGTCGACCGACATCGGACGACGGTGCGCTGCAGCAACCAGGGCGACCGCGTCCCGGACCGTCATGTCCGGCAGGAGCGCGCCGCCCTGGAGCATCGCGCCGACCCGCCCCGTGACCACCGCGGCGCGGGGCTCCTCACCGAAGAGCAGGGCCCCGCCGCTCGTCGGCACGGACAGCCCGAGCGCGAGGTCGACCGTCGTGGTCTTGCCGGCGCCGTTCGGGCCGAGGAGGGCGACGACCTCGCCCGGACGGATCGTCAGGTCGACGCCGTCGACCGCAGCCACCTCGCCGAAGCGTTTGCGGAGGTCGCGGAGCTGGATGACCGGTGTGTCGTTCATGGGACCCACCCTCGTGCAGCCCAGCGCGCGGTGCCTCGGCCGGACGTCACGATCCCGGCATGACATCTGTCACTGGTGGCCGAGGTCCGCGGCTCGGTCGAGTCACTGCCCCTCGGCTGCCGACGTGGGGCCCACCTCCAGGCACGGCCGTCACCCCGCTGGCGCGGTGCGCCGGCGTCAGTCGGTGTGACGACGCAGGCGACGGCGGCGACGCAGCACCAGGGTCCCGGCACCGGCCAGGAGGAGCAGCGTCGCGAGCAACGCCGGTCCGGCAGGCGACTGTGCGCCGGTCGCGGCCAGCGTGCCCGTCGCGCGGGCCGTCGGTGTGCCGGCACCCTGCGTCGCCGGAGTCACCGCCGGCGTCGTCGTCGGGGTCGGCGTGGGCTCCGCAGTGGGCGTCGCGGTCGGTCGTGGCGTGGCTGCAGCGATCAGCGGGCTCTCCGCCATCGCCGTGCCGGTCAGGCAGTGCTTGAGCTCGGTCTCCTTGACCCAGTGCGACCCTGCAGCGACTGCACGGCACCCGGGGGCGAACGCGATCTCCCGCTCGTTGTAGAGCATGCGCACGAGCGGCGTGTAGGCCGCTCCGGTGGCGGGGTCGATGCCTGCTCGCGAGACGACGTCCCACTGCACGTTCGCAGCCATCGGCGTCACCGCAGAACCTCGCCACGGGTTGGTGGCGTACCCGTAGACGTCGGCGTCGGACGCCGGAGCAGCGTTGTCGGGCGCGGCGACGGTGGATCCCGGCAGCCGCAGCAGCGCCGCGAACGGGATGATCGTCTCCGCGTGCGCGAAACGGAAGGTCGCGACGACGTCGCCGCCGGCGACGCGGGCGTCGATCGTGGCGAAGAAGTCGTCGAGCAGGGGCTCGGCGATCGAGTAGGTCTCGTCGTGCCCGGCGAGGCTCGGGCCCTTCTCGTAGAAGTCCTCGGCGTCGAGCAAGTACGCGAACCACTCGGCATCCGCCGGCCGGCCAGCGAAGTACTGCGCGAAGTCGAACCGGTGCGGAGCGACGTTCTCCACTTGCATGTCGGCCGCGATGATGTACAGGTTGTAGAGCGACATCGCCGCATCGACGGTGCTCTTGATCGACTTCTTCGGGTCGCCGCAGGCATCGGGATCGGCCTTCGTTTCGGCGCCGGGCGCGCACGCCACCGCGCCGCCCTTGGAGCCGTCGGCGGTGTTGTACCAGGTGTGTGCCTTGTCGGTGCCGATCTCGGCGATGAACCCGGGCGTGAAGATGCCGGAGAGCAGGTCCTGCGCCGCCTGGACCGATCGCGGCTTCGCCTCGATGTACCGCAAGGCCGCAGCGATCGTGCCGCCGTCACCGGTCTGTTCGGCGATGTAGTCCTCGTACGCCTGGGCGCGCTGGCGCTCGGGTGACCCCTCGGCCTTGTCGGTGCCGTCCGGGTTCTCGACCTCGTGGAAGTAGAGCAGGTCGGGGCGCGGTTCGAGCTTGACAGCAGGGGCACCGAAGCCCCGCAAGAAGTTCTCGCCGGACTCCGTGGCGCGAGACTCGCCCGACGTCTCGGCGACGACACGCCCGCCCGTCTTCGCCGCACGGGCGAACAGCTGCTTGTTGCGCTGCGCGGCTCGCGCTCCGATGCCCTGGTGCTGGGCTGCACCCTGACCGGTGAGCTTGCCGTAGCCGTTCGCGACGTTCGCCGCCGTGATGGCGTCGAGGTTCGCGGAGAACTCCTTCCCGATCGCAGGCGTCAGGAACCCGTTCTCGGCCTGCGCGGTCGCGGCGAGACGGTGCAGCAGCGCGTCGTACTTGTACGCGGAGAGCCCCCGGGATCCGTGCCGGGCGACCGACTCCGTGGCGACGGGGGAGTAGCCCGTCGGGGCAGGTGAGTAGGCGTCGATGTCCGACTGGCTGGGGGCGATGTAGGGCTGCTTGCTGCTGGTGAAGCTGGCCTCGTCGGCGTGCGCCGGTGTCGCGAACACCAGCGAGGCGACGGCAGCGACGGCAACGCAGGACAGTGCGGTGCGGGTGTTCATGGGTCCTCCGGTATCGGGACCCTCGGGCGGCGGTCCGACCAGCAGAGTTAGTGCCAGCGGGTGAACAGCCCTTGACCTGGAGGTGACCGGACGGTGCTGCCGGACACGGCAGCACCGTGGGACCTGCCTAGCTGGGCCCGGATCGTCGGGTCAGCTTCGAGCTGACGACGCCGTAGAGCAGCCAGGCGACGACAACGACGAGTGCGACCGTGCCGTACATCGCCGGCAGGGCGCCCTGCACCAAGAACGGCACGAGCAAGAGACTGACCAGGCCGAGGATGGCCAAGGTGGTCTTGTAGCTGCGAGGAGACATCCGACCTTCCTGAATTGCACTGGCTGGCGCCCTTGTCGAGGACGAACGGGTTCCACCCCGAGAGCGGGGTCCCGGGGAGTCCGTGCCCATCATCGGATGGTGACGACGAGCTTGCCTGACCGGATCCCGTCCTCCATGTCGCGGTGGGCCTGAACGATCTCCTCGAGCGCGTACACCTTCGCGATCGGGACCTGCACGGTGCCGGCTGCGACGGTGTCGAGGAACGCCTGCAGTACCGATGCCGGCAGGTCGCTCGCTTCGCCGGAGTACGCGGTGAGGCGCACCCCGTTGGGGATCACCGCCATCGGGTAGAAGTCGGGGATGGTCCAGACGTCGGAGAGCATCCCGCTGAACGACACGGTGCCGTGGACGGCTGTCGCCCGGAGTGTGTCGGGCAGCGTGCCGGTGCCGATCAACTCGACCGCTCCGTTGACGCCGTCCGGCACGATTCGACGGACCGTGTCGGCGATCCTGCCCGAGTCCACCACGACGTGGTCCGCACCAGTGGCGTGCAGTCGCTCGGCGCGGTCCGGGTTGCGAGTGGTTGCGATGACGGTCATGCCCTGCTGCTTCGCCAGCACGATGCACGCCAGGCCGATCGACGACGTGCCACCGCGGATCAGGATCGTGTCGCCCCGGCGGGCACCGACGCCCACGGTGAGCGACCCGTGTGCGGTCTGCAGCATCTCGGGGACGGCGCCGAGCACGGACCAGTCGAGGCTGCTCCGGAACGGCACGACGCTGCTGGCCGGAACGACGGTGTACTCGGCGTAGCCCCCGTCGAAGTCGCGACCCATCCCGCCCATCAGTCCGGCTACTTGGGTACCGGCGGGGAACTCTCCACCCGGGGCTGCCTCCACGGTCCCGACGGCTTCGATCCCGGGCACCCGTGGGAAGGTCCCGGAATGGCCCATGCCGCGGCGGAAGTGCAGCTCGGACCGGTTGAGCCCGAACGCTTCCACACGGATCAGCACCTGGCCCGGGCCTGGGATCGGGACCGGCAGCTCACGGAGGTGCAACACGTCGGGGCCACCGGGTGCGTCGATCACGACGGCCCGCATGGTCGCCATCATCGCCTTGCCTCCAACGTCGACTGCAGGCGCTCGAGTGCCGCGATGCCGTCTGCGATCGCCGCGGCATCGGCATCCGAGAGCACGGCGTCCAGCGCTTGGTCGAACCGCTCGTCCGCGAGGGCGAAGGCGTCTCTCCCCTGGGGTGAGAGCACGCTCCGGACACTGCGCCGATCGTCCGGGTCCGTCGAACGTTCGAGGAAACCATCGGCGGCGAGCCGGTCGAGCAAGCGACTGGCTGCAGCGATCGACGTCCCGACGCCGGTCGCGACGTCCTGCACCCGGGCGCCCGATGGGGCTGCCTGGACGATCCGCAACACCTCCAGTCGGGCCAGGCTCAGCACGCCCTCGCCCCGCATCCGCTTCTCGACCGCGTTCCACACGTCGGTCTCGTGCCGCACCAGCGCGGCGAAGTACTCCCGCAGACGCGCCGCTCGCCCAGCCCGGTCATCCGGGGCGTCGATTCCAGGGAGGGGTGCGAGGTCCGTGCTCATGCTTCGACTCTACGGCATCTACTTGCTATGTAAAGTAGTTGTCCATGACCACAGACACACGCCTCTCCTTCCTGCGATTCGTCGACTTCATCAACAGCGCCGACCCGTCCATCGGTGAGACGGTCATCGCACCTGAAGCGGCATTCTTGACGCCGTTCTCGCCCGAGCCGCTGCGCGGACTGCCGGGGTACATGCAGATCCTGACGATCATGCGGGGCGCGTTCTCCGACATCCAGTGGAGCACCGACCGGATCGTCGTCGAGGGCGACGAAGTCGCAGCACGTTTCGAACTGCGCGGCACGCACGACGGCGAGTTCCTCGGTGTCCCCGCTACGGGGAGGACGGTGGTCGCGAACGCGAGCAACTTCTACCGTTTCGACGAGGGACTGATCGTCGACGAGGTCGGCCAGCCGGACGTGCTCAGCATCCTCGGGCAGATCGGGGCGCTCCCGTCGGCAATCAGGTGAACGGTCAGGGTGCGATCGGCTTCGCGCGACACGGGGCGGCTGCCCGGTGGGTCAGTGGTACTCCGTGACGATCGCCGTGGCATGACCCTCAGGCAAGCCAGGCTGCGGACACGCTCCGGTCCACGACGTGACGCCATCCTTCCGGGGCTGCAGGGTCGTGGCTGGCCATCCCGGCCAGCCACAGGACGGCCATCAGGTCGTCGGCGGTGAAGTCCTCGGCGAGCACTCCGGCGCTGTGTGCGTTGGCGACGAGTTCGGCGCCGAGCGCCATGGATCGTTCGCAAGCGTTGATGAGGAGCACGGCGTCCGGGTAGCGCCGCAGCATTGCGTCGTTCATGGCCGGGTCGCTTCGTTGGAGGTCGATCATCTCGGCGATGAAGGTCTCCAACTGGGAACGGGGACTGTCCTGCGACAGTGTCCGGTCTCGCAGGGTCTTGAGTTTTGCCCCTGCGATGTCGGGCACGACGGCGTCGATGAGTTCTTCGCGCGACCCGACGCGGTTGTAGAGCGTGCCGATGCTCACGCCGGCTTCCCGGGCGATGTCCTCCAGGGGAGCGGACAATCCTCGCTGCGAGAACACGGCGATGGCGGCGGCGCGCAGCTTCTGGAGGTTCGCCTGCGCGTCTCGACGCAGACGGGGTGGGGTGCTCACAGCGACTCCGAAGGATCTTGAGGGTGGTCTCAACATATGCTGCAGTGGATTTGAGGACGTTCTCAACTTACCGCACCAGCTTGCAGGGCCCGGCGGTGGGCCACGAAAGGACACATCATGCCCCTCATCACCATCATCGGCGCGGGACCCGGACTGGGTCTCGAGATCGCTCGCGCCTTCGGGAAGAAGGGCTTCGACGTCGCGCTCGTTGCCCGCAGCCAGGCGAAGGTGGATGCCCTGGCGAGTGCGCTCGTCGCGGAGGGCATCCAGGCTCACGGGTTCACCGCCGACGTCAGCGAGCCCGACACGATCCGAGGCGCACTCCGGTCGATCCGGGAGTCGCTCGGTCCGATCGACGTCCTCGAGTACTCGCCGGCGGATCGGGCACTGGAGTCGGTCGATGCCGTGGATGTGACGATGGACAACCTGCAGCCACAGATCGACTTCTACCTCGGTGGCGCCATCGCGGCCGTCGGTGCGGTGCTGCCCGACATGATCGCCGCGGGCACAGGCACGGTCCTCGTGACGACCGGTGGTGGTGCGCTCGCCCGGACTCCGGTCCGCGGGAACGTCAACATCGCAGCCGCAGGGCTCCGGAACTGGATCCTCAACCTCGGTGCCGCCGTCGCGGAGAAGGGTGTCTACGTCGGTTTCGTCGCGATCACCGCCCTGATCGGAGGTGGGCGACCGGATGCGGAGCCCGCGGTCATCGCGCAGTCGTACGTGAAGCTCCATGACGAGCGGCGGGACGCCGAACTGCACTACGTCGCCTACGACGGCTGACGACACACCCGTCCGGGCCGGCCGGCCTGGACGGGTGGCTGCCGCGAACTCTGCATGGTGGCGCTCTGCACGTCAGTCGGTGCGGGCACCGGCTGCCGCGGCTGCGAACGTGCGGAGCGTGGCGACCTGCTGCGCGGTGCTCGGCGGTGCGTCGGCCATCTGCCACG
Organism: Curtobacterium poinsettiae; assembly: GCF_047226435.1. Lineage (NCBI taxonomy): Bacteria > Bacillati > Actinomycetota > Actinomycetes > Micrococcales > Microbacteriaceae > Curtobacterium > Curtobacterium poinsettiae. The sequence goes on from NZ_CP178434.1 coordinate 1,227,080, forward strand.
TCGACACCAGCGCGATCATGCCGCCGATCGTGAAGGTGCGGGCGTCCCCGCTGAGTGCGACCACCGGTCGGGGGCCATCGCAATCGGACTCCGTCAGCCACGTCGTCATCGCCGAAGCCAGCACCTCGGTGACCCGCTCGCCGCGCGGGATGGCACGGAGCTTGTCGAAGAACTCCCGATCCGATCGTCCTGCGGTGAGCAGCGGTTCGATCCCGCGTTCGCGAACGGCGTCGGTGAGGGCCTGCGCGAGGTTCGCCGCGCCCTCGTCGAGGGGAAGATGGTCTTCGAGGAGTCGACTGATCCAGACATCTGTCGCGAGGTCACCGACGTTGCTGTAGTGGTTGTGGAGCGCCTGCCTGCTCAAGCCAGCTCGCTGCGCCACTGCACTCATCGAGATCGTCTCGCCCTTCGGCGCCTCGGACACGAGTGCGGTCAACGCCCGGATCAGGGCGGCGCGGGTGCGGGTGATGCGCGGGTCCACCCGCTGGCTCGCGAGTGCCGCCGTGCGCGTTCCCTTCGTCATGTGTCCATCTTGCCAGACTGAGAGCCCTGATGTACGTTCGTCATCTACTGGACAACTGTAAAGGACACCATGACGCACGTGACCGAACCCGCACCGGACCGGCGAGACGGCCCGCAGCACCCGGCCTTCGAAGCGGCGGTCGCGGGCGGAACGCTGAACTCCGAAGGGCCGGGATCGGCTCATCGCTACCGGAACGTGATCCTCGGCGGGATCGCGATCCTGCTCCTCGCGATGGCGATGCTGACGAGCTACTCGAGCGCGTTCGGCGACCCGACGCCGAACAACGTGCACCTCGCGGTCACCGGCGACGCTGACGCGATCGTCGCGCTCGAGCAGCAAGGATCGCTGGACCTCACCGTCGTGGCCTCTGACCAGCAGGCGCGGACCGCGGTGCTCGACCGCGACGTCGACGGCGCTGTCGTGTTACCTGCTCCGGGGAAGGGCGCCGGCGTCACCACCTACATCGCCAGCGGCGGCGGCCGTGGCCTCGGACAGGCGATCTCCGGTATCGGTGACTCGATCGCAGCGAAACTGCGGACCACCAACACGGCCGCAGACCTCGCACCCCTGCCGAAGCAGGACCCGGTCGGATCGATCGAGTTCTACGCGATCCTCTTCGCCGGCCTGGGGGCCGCCCTCGGTGCGACGGTGTTCGGACGCGTCCTCGGCACTGTCGACACGGCGGCGAAGTTCATCGAGCGCAGCATCGTCCTCGTGCTCTACACCGGTCTCCTCGCCGGACTGATCACCCTGTGGATCGACTCCGCACTCGGAGCGGTGACCGTCGGCCCCTGGGCCGTGTTCGGGACCCTCTGGCTGACCGGACTCGCCATCGGGGGAGCGGTCACGGGCGTCGCAGCACTCGGCGGAACCATCGCGGCTCTGGTGATGACGCTCGCCCTGGTGATCCTCGGGAACACGTCGTCCGGTGGCCCGCTCGGGATCCACGTCCTCAACGACTTCTTCCAGACGCTCTACTACGTCTTCCCACAGGGCGACGCGCTCGACCTGCTGCGGTCCGTCCAGTACTTCGACGGCGCCGCGGTCGCCGCCCCGATCATCCGGCTGAGCATCTGGGCCGTGGCAGGCATCCTGCTCACGCTGACGGCGATGCTCATCCGGAACCGACGCGAAGCCGCGGCTCGACCGAAGGGCGGCCTCCGCTCCGAGCACGATCCCCGCCAGACGGCCGGACCCTCGGGCTCCCACCTCGAGGCCGCTGCAGTCACGCCCAACGCGGCCTTGCTGCCGTTGACCCCAACGCCCTGAATGCAACAGGGGTCCTCGACGGGCGGGGATCCCTCGAGGCACCCACTCCTGCACACGACAACCAGCCCTCATTGCTGAGGACGATCGGAGGACCGCACCATGCCAGGAAAGATCGATGTCCACCAGCACCTGCTCCCGCCCCGCTACTTCGAGGCGCTGGCAGCGGCAGGATCGAAAGCGATGGGGGCCGGCGCCCCGGGGGATGCGCCGGCTGCGACCGGAGGGTCCGCGCAGTGGGACCCGTGGGGTGGAAGCGGCGGGACCGCACCGCGACGAGGGCCTCGGGCCATCGGTGGCTGGCTGATGCCGGAGTGGAGCCCCCGAGCGGCGATCGAGATGATGGACGAGGCGGGAATCGAGACCGGAATGCTCTCGATCAGCGCACCCGGCGTGCACTTCGGTGACGACGCCGCGGCGCGGGAACTCGCCCGCGAACTGAACGACTACCAGGCCGAGCTGGTCCGTGAGGCGCCGGACCGGTTCGGGCACTTCGCGGTGCTGCCGTTGCCGGACTTCGATGGTGCCGTCGCCGAGGCCGTGCGAGCACTCGACGAACTCCACGCCGACGGGGTGCTCCTGCTGTCGAACGCGCACGGACGGTACCTCGGCGACCCCGCGTACGAGCCGCTCTGGGCAGAACTCGCCGCGCGCTCGGCCGTGGTCTTCGTGCACCCCACCGCACCACCGATCACCCAGCTGCCAGGGATGCCGACTGCATTGCTGGACTTCCCGTTCGACACCACCCGCACCGCCGTGGACCTCGTCGCGCACGGCGTGTTCGACCGGTACCCGAACCTCCGCGTCATCCTCTCCCACGCCGGCGGGTTCCTGCCCTACGCCAGCCAGTCGATTCAGCGCCGCCGCGATGTTCAACCCCGACACCACGCCGGAGAGCATCCAGGCGGGCCTCCGGAAGTTCTACTTCGACACCGCACTGTCCGCATCCCCAACCTCGCTGCCGTCACTGCTGGCGTTCGCGGAACCCGGCCATGTCCTCTACGGCAGCGACTTCCCCTACGCGCACCCCGATTGGAGCGCCCGCTTCGACCACGACCTGGACACCTACGACGGCCCCGGCGCAGAACGACTGGGCGAGGTGCACCGAACAGCCGCCGAGCAGCTCTTCCCCCGCTTGAGCGCCGAGCGCGTTCCGGGGAGCGAGTGAGTGTCGAAGCGGTCCGTGAGCCGCCAGGGTGCACCAGCCTGACCGTTCAGCCGAGTGTTCGCGGGGTCTCACCCGCGGAGCCGATCCGCAGCGTCCGACGCGGCACCGACCATGCGGCGGATGAACGCGGCGTGGTGCTCGAGCTCCCCGTTACCGAACGGCGATCGTCCTGAGTGGTGAGCACACCGCCACGACGACGGCGCCAGTGAACACGAGCGTCACCGCGAGGAGCGCGACGCCATCCCCGGCGACGGTCATGAGCGCGCCGCCGCCCACCGCGCCCGCAGCCGCGAGGGTCCTGTTCGCGCTGCGCGTCGTGCCGTTCATCCGACCGAGCAGCGCGTCGGGTGTGACGGTCTGGCGAAGACTCATCTCGTTCGCGTTCTCGCAGCCCGCTGCAGCGCCGTGCACGGCGAAGGCGACGAACAACACCGCGACAGTCGCCGGTGTTCCTGCTGTGCCGGTGCCGACCGTCGTGAGCGTGACGGCGGCCCAGGCGACCGGGTACGCGGCTCGAGCGGCGATGATCGTCCGGCCGGCACCGAAGCGGGTACCGAGGCGCGGCGCAGCGGTGGCGCCGAGGAGCATCGCGACACCGCTGACGGCGAGGATGCCCCCGTACACGGCCGCTGGGAGCGCGAAGGTGCGGAGCGCGAGTGTCGCGAACACCGTCAGTCCGGCGGCGTTGGCGAGGAACCAGAGATGTGTCGACAGCGCCAGCGGTGCGAGCATCGCATGACCGTACGTCCACCGCAGACCGTCGGCGATGTCGCTCCGCAACCGCGCACCCGCCGTGCGCGCTGGCGTCTGCTCGATGACGCGGACGCGCGCGATGAGGACGGCGTCGATGAAGTAGCTCACCGCGTCGAGGGCGATCGCGACCGGCGCGGTCACGATGCTGACCAGGACACCTCCGAGAGCCGGGCCCACCGTCTGCGCTGCCGCATCACTCTGGTCGACCCGCGCATTCGCCGCCAGGAGGAGCGGGCGAGGGACGATTCGAGGGAGGAGGGACTGCGTCGCGGCGAATCCGATGACGGACAGGATGCCGAACACGAACAACGCCGCCGCCGTCACCCAGAGGTTCAAGAGCCCGGTGAACCAGAGCACCGGGATCGCGCCCAGGCACACGCCACGACCGACACTCGCCCAGATCAGGAGTGGCTTGCGCCGGAATCGATCGACGTACGCGCCGACGATCAGCCCGAACAACGCGTACGGGAGGAACTGGGCAGCGTTCACCAGCCCCACCTCGAACGGGCTGGCGTGCAGCACGGTCACCACGAGAACCGGTACGGCGACCGCGCTGACTGCTGATCCGAACGATGAGACGGTCGCGGCGGACCAGTACGAGCGGAACCCGGGCACTCCACGCAGCGTGGTCGCGTCCTCGCCCATGCGCCAACGCTGGCAGACCGCGACGCTGCGAGCAAGACAGTTCGCCCAAGACACTGTTCAAGCGTCGATGTCGGTCGGCTCGGCGACTTGTACGCGTCCCGGCAAACCCCGGACCGCTCTGTGCCAAGCCCAGGCGGCGGCGAGGAACACACCCGTGGCGATGAGCCAGAGTAGCCAGGGCGTGCGCGAGTCCAAGAGTCCGAGAGTGAGCGGGAACAGTGCCATGCCGATCGAGCTCGCGGTCTGGAACACCCCGATCGCTCGGCCGCGGATTCGAGGGTGTGGAGCTTCGGCCATGACCGCGTTGGCGGCCGGGAGGTAGATCATGTCCGCAGCTGCCAGCAGGATCGCGACCACGATGACGAAGGACCACGCCGCCAGCCCGTGCAGCGGAGGAAGAACGACGAGCGGTGCTGCGGTCGCGGCAGTCAAGACTGCACCGAGCGCGATGAGCGTTCCACGCTGCTGACCAGCAACCCAGCGGGTCACGGAGGTCTGGAGCAACGCGCACAGGCCCGTAGCGACAGCGAACTGGACGGGCGCGACCGCTGGGGACATGCCCCACTGCTCGACAAACAGAACGCTGAACGCGACGTTCGGCAACACCATTGCGGGACCGATGAGGAACTGTCCGAGCGTGATGAGTCGCATCGACCGGTCGGCGATGAAGGAACGAAGTGACCCGGTCGTGTCCGCCCCTTCCGCATCTGCGAGGGCGGACGGCGGCGTGGATCGATGCCCGGTGGGTTGCGTCGCGAACACGCCGGCCGCCAGAACGCTGGTGACGACGTTGGCGAGGATCAGCCACCGCAACCCGTCTTGGTGGCCGTTCGCGAGGGTGACCGCGGCGATGATCGCGCCAGCGCCGAGCGCTGCGGCCTTCGTCGCTTCGAGGAACGCGAACCACCGCTCGAACGGGCGGCCTTCAGCGAGGTCGTGGACGTACGCGGTCCATGAGGTCCAGTAGAGCCGCTCGGAGCCGTTGGCGAGGAAGATCGCCGCGAAGATCATCATCGGGTCATGGGCGAACAGGTAGAGCGTGAAGCCCGCTGCCGAGAGGAGGTTGTTGAGGATCATCGACGCCTTCGCGCCGAATCGATCGGTGAGGACGCCACCGACCAGTCCGATCGGGAGAGCAGCCAGCGTCGCGAGGGTCGAGACGGCGCCGAGCACTGCAAGCGTCACGTCGGTGGTGATGGTGAAGTAGACGATCGTCAGTGGCAGCGTGAGGCCGGCGCCGACGGTGTCGGTCAAGACTGCGAAGGTGACGAAACGGTGTTCGCGCAAGCTCGCGAGTGAGGCCCGAAACCGGGCCGGGGTGAAGAGCATGGACGTGGTCCCGTGAAGTCGTCGCGCCGTCGTCGCACGACGGCGCGGGCAAGCAGAAGCACGCGAGCAGAACGCTCGCGGCGGGGAGGGGCCGACCTTCGTGGTCAGCTCAGTTCTGCGTTGCCATGACTCCGGGAGGGATCGGCCGCGGTCCGACGAACTCGGGCGCAGGCTTGGTGGAGAACAGTCGACGAGGGGCACAGAACGGCATCGTTGCCACCCTTCGCCATCATCGGACCAGTCGAACGAACGCTAGCAGCGCTCAAGATGAGAGATCAACGTGCCGTCTCAGTTGGCGATCGGCTACCGGACACGCGACAGTCTGGCTCACACCTCCCAGTCCGACCGGTAGGTTCTGTCGCGGAGCAGACTCACGAGCTCAGCGTGCACCGTCATGGTCTTGCTCAGGCGGGCTGCCCGCTCCTCACTGAGCGCGTCTGCCTCCCAGTCCCGCTCCGAGAAGTACGCCGTGTAGGGGTTCACCACGCACTTGAAGTCCAACATCAGCGACTGCGCGAGGGCGCCGGTCGCCATGTAACTGTGCGGCAGGCCGGCAGCGCACACGAAGGTAACGACCTTGTCGAACCAAGCCGCGCGACGACCGTCGCCCGTCGCGCCTGTGGCCTCGATCAGCGATTTGACGGCGGACGACGGAGCCCAGTCGTAGATCGGGAATGCCAGCACCACCCCGTCAGCTTCACGAATGAGCTGGTGGAGCGCGTTGAACGCATCACTGTCGAACACCCGGTCATTGTCGAAAGCCGGCAACGCGACCGTTGCGAGATCAACGACGTCGGACTGGTGGCCAGTCGCGGTGAGGAGGGCTGCCGATTGCTCGGCGAGGCGGCGGCTGGAGCTAGCGGGGTCGAGGCTGCATGAGATGACGGGCAGACGCAAGGAGACCATCCGATCACGGTACCGAGTGGGTCGCAGCCCGAACTGGCGCGATCTGTACGGCCGGTGTCACGACGCACGCTAGCCGATCGGCTACCCGACAAGCGGCATGATCAGGCTGCCGTCGGCTTCGAAAACAGGTGCCGGACCGCCGCGGTCCTGACCCGCGGCGGCCGCGAGTGACCAAACCGTCTCAGTAGTCGGTCGGCGGTCGCGCGCGCGTCGCCGTCGTCATCGGTCTCGGGCGTCACCGTCACCGTCGAAGACCTGCCGGTTGCCGGCGATCACCTGCTGGTGTTCCCGCACCCAGTCGGCGAGGGCGAGGGCCACGTACTGCAGCGACCGTCCGAGGTCGGTGAGCTCGTACTCGACGCGCGGCGGCACCTCGGCGTGGACAGTCCGCGAGACGAGCCCGTCGCGCTCGAGTGCGCGCAGCGTCACGGTCAGCATCCGGCGTGAGATGCCGGGGATGACCTCGGAGAGCTCTGTGAACCGCCGCCGCTCGTCACCGAGCACCCCGATCACCAACAACGTCCACTTGTCGCCCATCCGGGACAGCAGCGACCGGAAGAGTTCTGGGTCCTCGCTCGTGCACAGCTCGGCCATCGTGGGCATCGACTGGTGGAGCCGGGCCTGCAATGTCTCCAGCGCGGTCTGGTCCGTCATGGGGTCTCCCGTGGTTACTGCCGGGTAACAGGGGATCGTTTGCGGTAACGGGAACCCGGCGGGCAGGGTTACTCATCGTAACCGAAGCCCGGGTCGTCGACTCGGGAACGATCGAAGGAGTGTCATGACACTGTTCCGCCTGGACGCCAGCATCCGCACCGAGGGCTCCACCAGCCGAGCACTCGGCGACATCGTCGAGACCGAGTGGAGTGCCGTGCACGCGGGCGCCGAGGTGACCCGCCGTCACGTCGGCACCGACCCCGTGCCCGCCGACAGTTGGGCGAACGCCGTCGCCGGCTCCGCGACGCCCGAGTCTGAGCGCACGGCGGCCCAGGTCGCCGCCGTCGCCCTGGCCGCCGAGCTGACCGACGAGCTGGCCGGTGCCGACGCGCTGCTGTTCGCCGTGCCGCTCTACAACTTCGGCGTCTCGCAGCACTTCAAGTCTTACATCGACCTCGTGCTGACCGACCCGCGCATGGCACCCGGCGCCGTGCCCGCGACCGCGGGCAAGCCGGCCGTCCTCGTCACGGTGCAGGGCGGCAACTACTCCGCCGGCACGCCCAGGGAGGGCTGGGACCACGCCACGGCCTGGATGCGCCGCATCCTCGAGGACGTCTGGCAGCTCGACCTCGACGTGGTCACGCGCGAGTTCACGCTCGTCGGGGTGAACCCCGCCCTCGACCAGTTCACGGAGCTGGCCGACGAACTGCGGGTCCGCGCCGAGGAGCAGGCGGCTCGGCACGGCCGCACGTTGGCGGCCGTGCCGAGGGCTGCGTGAAGCCGACTCCTACGACGCGAGCATCTGCGCCACCACCGCGTACAGCTCCTTGGGGTCCCCGGCGAGCATCTGCTTGATCAACGCGGCCTGCTCGTCCACCACGACCTCGTAGTCGTCACGTTCGACCCCGTCCAGGGTCGCGCGCGCGACGTCCGCCGGGTCGGTCTTGGCCATCGAGATCCCCGCGGTCATCTCGGTGTCGGCCACTCCGAGGTGCACGGACATCACCGCGGTCCCTTGGCCGGCCAGCTCGTGCCGCAACGCGTTGCCCATGTTCCACAGGGCGGCCTTCGACACCGCGTAGGCGGAGGCTCCGGGCATGGCGAGCCACGAGGCACCCGAGGCGATGTTCACGATGCTCCCACCGCCGTTCGCCGCCAGGACGGGTGCGAACGCGCGGATCACGGACAGGGTGCCCCAGACGTTCGTGTCCATGTCGGCGTGCGCTGCGTCCAGATCGCCCAGCAGGGTCGCCGTGGTCGCGATCCCGGCGTTGTTGATCAGGAGATCGACGTCGGTCGCGACCGCGGCGGCCGCTGCGACGGACGCGGGGGAGGTGATGTCGAGGGCGAGGCGCTCGACGCCCTCGAGGTCGATCAGTTCGGGGCGTCGGGCGGTGGCGTAGACCTTTGCCCCGCGTGCGATCAGCTGTGCGGCGAGGTGGCGTCCGATACCGCGGTTCGTGCCGGTGACGAGGGCAGTGGCTCCAGAGAGGTTCATGCCCGCTACGGTAGAACCTGACGTCAACGTGAGAATCAAGCCCGAGGGACAGAACGATGCGGATCGGTGAACTCGCAGAACGTGCCAGCGTCAGCGTCCGGTCACTGCGGTACTACGAGGAGCAGGGGCTCCTCGAGTCGGAGCGGACCACGGGCGGACACCGGGAGTACCGCGAGCCCGATGTCGCGCGGGTGCGCTTCATGCAGATGCTCTACGCGGCGGGCATGCCGAGTCGTCGGATCGTCGAACTCCTGCCCTTCCTCGACACCGGGGTCGCCACGCGGACGATGCTCGACCACTTCGACGAGGAGAGCGATCGCATCCGACGCCAGATCGAGGCCCTCGGTGCCACCCACGACCGCCTCGCGCGGCTCCGCGACATCGCGGCGGAGTCCGTCGCTGGGCGACCACCGGAGGAGTGCCGCTCGTCCGCGAACGCCGCCGCCGCCTGAGCCGCTCCGCCTAGTTGGCGGCGGCGGGCCTGCTGAACAGGTTGACGACGTTGCCGTCCGGGTCGCGGACCAGTGCGGAACGGTTGCCCCACGGCATCGTGGTCGGCTCCAGGACGACGTCGTCGCTGCCGAGCTGCAGTCCGGCGAAGTCGCCGTCGACGTCGGCGACCTCGAACTCGATGAGCACGGAACGGCTCGTGGCCGGCGTCAGCGCGCCGCTGAGCATGGCGACCGTGGCGGTGCTGGCGATCGCGAGGGTCGCACCCGGGCCGCTGAACTGCGCGAAGACCGGTGCGGGGCGCTCGGCCGGCTGGCCGGTGACCCGCTCGTAGAAGGCGACCATGCCCTCGAGGTCGTCGGTGATGATGCGGACGGATGCGAACGACATGGGGTTCCTCACGGTGGTGCTGCTGACTCGGAGCGACCAGCTTCACCGGCCGCCGCGACACCGTCCTGTCGGTGTTTCCGGAAACCGACCGCGTTTCCGGGGACCGACCGCGCTAGTCGTCGAGGACCGGCCGGAGTCGTCCGTACTGGATCGCGAGGTCCTCGGATCGCAGGACGCGCTGCGCCGGCCGCTCGTCGGTGACCTCGACCGACAGCATCCGGTCGCCGCGGAATGCCCGCACCCCGTCGCGGGTCCGGCACCAGGCGATCAGGTACCACTGACCGTCCTTCCCGATCGACCCCAGTGGTTCGACGTCGCGGACGGACTCCGCTCCGCCGGCGTCCCGGTACCGGAGTCGCACGACCCGATCCGCGCGCAGGGCCGCCGCGAACTCGGCCGGGACGGCCGTGTCCTCGTCGTCCTCCAGGAAGTGCACCCGGGATGCCAGTGCGCTGGCTCGTGCGGCGTCCCCGGCGGGCATCACCGCGAGCGTCTTCCTGGCCGCGGTCTGCGCCGCCTGCCGGAACGGACTACGCCCCAGCGAGCCGAGCCCGATCAGCACCGCGAGGGCCTCGTCCGGCGTGAAACCCGCCGGGCCGAGCGTCGCGGACGCGTCGATGACGTACCCGCCGGTCCGGCCGGGCTCCGCCCAGATGGGCAGACCCGACTGCTGCAGCGCGGAGATGTCCCGTTCGATGGTCCGGACCGACACCTCGAACCGCTCCGCGAGACGACGCGCGCTCCGCGGCTGCGGGGCGACGGCGCGCAACTCCTCCACGAGGCCGTAGAGCCGATCGGTGCGATTCACCTCGCCATCTTCGCGGTCGTCCCGATGTTCCGTCAGATCCACGCCGTCTCGTCTGCCACGTGCTCGTGGGGCTCGCGTCCGTCGGCCTAGGCTGCGAGGGTGTCCGCAGCCATGACCGTCGAACTCCTCCGGACGTTCGGTGTTGCTCTCGAACCCGGCTTGACGGAACGGGAACTGGCCCGGGCCGAGCGTCGGTACGGCGTCCGGTTCGGAGCGGACCACCGCGCCCTGCTCTCCCTCGCGTTGCCGAGCGGGGACGGCTGGTTCGACTGGCGCGCGCGGAACGACGAGCGACTGCGGCGAGCGATCCGGTGGCCGGTCGACGGCGCCCTGTTCGACGTCCGTCACGACGCCTTCTGGCCCGGGTCGTGGGGCGAGCGACCCGGCGACGAGTCGCAGCGTCTCGAGGTGGCTGCGCGGCACCTGCGGCAGTGGCCGCAGCTGGTGCCGTTGTACTCGCACCGCTACCTGCCTGCCGCGCCGCTCGGCAGCGGGGCGCCCGTCTTCTCGGTGCACCAGACGGACGTGGTCATCTACGGCGATGATCTCGTCGACTACGTCAAGCGGGAGTTCCGGCCGGATCGTACCGAGTGGGAGACCAGCGTCGGGATGCACGACCTGGAGCCGTGGACGCTGCTCGCCTTCGGCGAGGACGTGCCCTGAACGCACCGAGCGGATCGGACTGCCGGCGGTCCTGAACGCGACGGCTGACGGACTGGAGGCACGGTGCCAGCTGGCACCGTGCCTCCAGTCCGTCCTGGGGTTGCGCCCAGGGCGTGTCAGGACTCCGACAGGAATCCGGCGCGCAGCGTGAGGGGTCCGTCAGGGAAGCGCCCGCGCCGTCGGCGGTCCGGCATGCTCGGCAGGTTGCCCGCATGCACCACGGAACCAGGAGGACACCGGTGGCCCTCATCGACAACGGCATCTACGTCAACGGAACCCGAACGGAGTCGCCGCAGGACCTCAGCTTGACCTACGAGGCGCTCGACGCTGCCGGAAGCGGTGCGATGGCCTGGATCGGGCTGTTCCGACCGACCGCCAACGAACTGGCCTCCGTCGCCGACGAGTTCGGGCTGCACCCGCTCGCCGTCGAGGACGCGCACAAGGGGCACCAGCGGGCGAAGCTCGAGCGGTACGGCGACACCCTGTTCGTGGTGCTGCGACCCGCCTGGTACGACGAGGACGAGGAGACGGTCGAGTTCGGTGAGGTGCACCTGTTCACCGGGCGCGACTTCGTCGTGACCGTCCGGCATGCGGAGCAGCCGAACCTCGCCGACGTGCGGAAACGACTCGAAGCCGATCCGGACGCCCTGGGGCGCGGGTCCGAGGCGGTGCTCTGCGCGGTCCTCGACGAGGTCATCGACAGCTACGCCCCGGTCGTCGCCGGGCTGCAGGACGACATCGACGACATCGAGGACGACCTGTTCGACGGTGACGTCGACCCGGCGTCCTCGCGGCGGATCTACCAGCTGCTCAGTGAGGTCATCGGGTTCCAGCGCGCCATCGGCCCGCTGCCCGGGATGCTCAACGCGTTGCTGCGCGGCGCCGAGAAGTACGGCACTGACATCGAGGTGCAGAACCAGCTGCGGAACGTCCTCGACCACGCGATCCGTGTCACCGAGCGCGTGGACACCTTCCGGACGCTGCTCGAGAACGCGCTCACGCTGCACTCGACCCTGGTGACGCAGGAGCAGAACGACGCGATGCGGAGGATGACCAGCGCGAGCCTGGCGCAGGGGGAGGAGAGCCGGCGGCTGGCGCGGGCGTCGATGGAGCAGGGCGAAGAGGTGAAGAAGATCTCGTCGTGGGCAGCGATCCTGTTCGCGCCCACGTTGGTCGCGTCGATCTACGGCATGAACTTCGAGCACATGCCCGAGCTGCGGTGGGTGTGGGGGTACCCGGCGGCGATCGTCGCGATGGTCCTGTTGGCGGTCGTGCTGTGGGCGGTGTTCAAGCGGCGGCATTGGCTCTGAGCCTGCGTGACGACGGACTGGAGGCGCGGTGCCAGCTGGCGCCGTGCCTCCAGTCCGTCGGTCAGTCCGTCCAGGTCTGCTGGACGAGCGCTTTCAGGAGGCCGTCGGTCGGGACGTTCGACTGCGTGATCGAGATCCAGGTGTCGCCGCGCACGAAGAACGTGTGCGTCGTCTCCACCCGGTCCGAGTAGTACATCGACGTCTCGGTGTGCTGGCACGAACGTCCACCGAGCGTGTCGGTGCAGGTCCAGTCCTTGTCGGCGACGACGCGGAGGCGGGCCTGCAGGACGTCACGATCTGCCGTGCCCATCTCGAGGAACAGCCCCTCGTCGCCCTCGGAGGTACCGCCCGGTGTCCAGGAACAGACCAGCTCCGCGTCCTCCTTGAACGGGATCTCGGGGTCGATGTAGTAGTCGGTCCTGCCGCCCGGTACCTGGGGGCGGAACTGGGTGATCTCCAGCGAACCGAACAAGCGCGGAGCATCGGCGGCCGGCACGGCATCGGTGCACGCCCCGGGGATCGTCGCCGTGGTGTCGGCCGGCGCCGGGGTCGGCGTGATGCGGGCCGCGGACGGTGACGGTGACCCGGTCGGTGCCGGTGTCGGCGGTGCAGAGGACGGCACGGGTGCCGGTGCTGCGGCGAAGGGCGTCGGAACGAGTCCGAGCGCCACCGAACCGCTCGCGGTGCCGATGCCGAGCACGCCGATCAACGCCACGATGAGGCCGACGCGACGGCGTGCGGAGGCCGGGCGCGGCTTGTCGTGCATGCCCCGAACGACCTGCTGCCGCATGCCGGCGAGCATCCGCTGCATCTCGTCGCCACCGGGCGGCTCGTTGCTCATCGGGGACCCGTGGTCGGTTCGTCGTTCATCGTTCATCGTTCGTCACCGCCTTCTTGATCCGTGCACGGGACCGCCACACGCGCTGGGTGACGGCGCCAACGCTCATCCCGAGCAGGTCGGCGGCCTCGGCGTAGGAGCGGCCCTCGATGAGGCAGAGCTCGCACACCTGGCGATCGAGTGGTGCGAGCGCGTCGATCTCGGCGCGGACCCACCGCAGTCGCTCGCGGGCGTCGTCGTCCGGCTCGGGCGCCGCGAGCTCGTCGGGCAGGTCGACACCCTCGTGCCGCCGCTGCTGTCGCCGCAGGTTCGCGGCGTGGTTCCGGCACACGACGAGCAGCCACGGCAGGAGTGACTCCCCGGGGACCTCCACGGTGTCGGCCTTCTGCCAGAGGGTCAGGAACGCGTCCTGCACGATCTCCTCGACGTCCATGCGCCGCGTGACCAGTGCCCACGTGTACCGGGTCATGGTCTCAGCGTGACGGTCGAACAACGCGGTGACCGCACTGCGGTCGCCGCGCGCTGCTGCCGCCACGAGCGCGCTGTCCGGCTCGGCTGATCGGTTCATGTCCACCCCCTTCACTCCGCAGTGTGCACGGAGGGGACATCCTCACAGATCCTTCGCCGCCGGGCGTGTCGTGTGGCCGAGGAGCACCCCGGAGTCGGCGGTCACAGGGGTGCCGTCGCGTCGCCCGATCGCGTCAGATGTCGGTCTCCCTCTCGGCCTCCGGCATCAGGTGGGTCCGACGCGAGACGACGTCGTCCGCCTCCATGTCCCGGTAGCGGCGCGCGTCGGCCAGTGCCCGCACGAGTTCGGTGGCGGTCAGCGGGACGACGTACGCCGGGGTCCCGCGTTGGAACCGCCAGCCCTCGCGGAGCGGACCGGCGTCCACGACGTCGAAGCCGATGCTCTGGATGAGCTCGCTGACGATGTCCTTGGCTGCGGCGTCGTCGCCCGCGACGGGCAGCGCTCGCCGCGGTCCTCCGCCCGGCCGTGCGTCCGTGGCGATCTCCTCGGCGTAGATGCTGTTGAACGCCTTCACCACACGAGCGGCCGGGAACGAAGCCTGCAGGAGTTCCGACGTGGTGGTCGACTCGTCGTCGAGTGCTTCGATGCGCCCGGACCAGTCGGTGTAGTAGTTGCCCGCGTCCATGACGATCCGGCCGTCCAGCGCGGCCGACGGGAGCTGGTCGTACCGGTGCAGCGGGACGGCGAGCAGCAGCATCTCCGCTCGGTCCGCTGCCCCGACCACGGTGTCCGCGGATGCCCGCTCGCCGAGTGCGGCCACGATCTCGGACAGGCTCTCCGGGCCGCGCGAGTTGGCGAGGACGACACTGTGGCCGGCGGCGACGGCTGCCTGCGCGAACCCCGCTCCCACCTTGCCGGTGCCGATCACTGCGATGACTGTCATGGCGACGCTCCTGCCGTGTCGTGGGCGGCGTGTGGCACAGGTCGCACCACGGTGCTGCCGCCCTCGGTCCATCGTGGGGCGGCCCGGCCCCGGTGTCTTCCGTCACGTGACGTAGGGGGAAGGGGCAGGAGGTCAGTGGCCGGCGCCGAGGCTCCCGGCGAGGCGGCTGTGGAAGGCCTGGCTGGCGTCGTTCAGTCCGGCGATCTCGACCCGCTTGCCGTGCTGGTGGTACTTCGTCTCGATGGCGTCGAGCGCGGCGACGGTGGAGGCGTCCCAGATGTGTGACCCGGTCATGTCGATGACGACGAGCTCGGGGTCGTCGACGTAGTCGAACTGGGTGGTGAGGTCGTTGCTCGACGCGAAGAAGAGTTCGCCCTCGACCGTGTAGAGCGCGTGCTGCTCACCGGTGCTGAGCGTCTCGATGCTCCGCGACACGTTGGTGAAGTGCGACACCCGGCGGGCGAAGACGATCATCGCGGCGATCACCCCGATGATCACGCCGATGGCCAGGTTGTCCGTGGCGACGACGATCACGACGGTGAGGACCATGACGACGGTCTCGCCGACCGGCATCCGCTTGAGGGTGGAGGGCTTGATGCTGTGCCAGTCGAAGGTGCCGACGGACACCATGACCATCACGGCGACGAGTGCGGCCATCGGGATGATCGCGACGACGTCACCGAGCCCGACGACGAGGACCAGCAGGAACACGCCGGACAGGAACGTCGAGATCCGGGTGCGGGCACCGGACGCCTTCACGTTGATCATCGTCTGGCCGATCATCGCGCAGCCACCCATGCCGCCCATGAACCCGGAGCAGATGTTCGCCACGCCCTGCCCGAGCGCTTCGCGGGTCTTGCGGGAGCCGGTGTCGGTGACCTCGTCGACGAGCTTCGCCGTCATCAGCGACTCGAGCAGGCCCACCAGCGCCATCGCGAGGGCGTAGGGGGCGATGATCGTCAGCGTCTCGAGCGTGAGCGGGACGTTCGGGATGAACAGGGTCGGCAGGCTGTCCGGCAGCTTGCCCTCGTCGCCGACGGTCGGGATGGCGATCGAGGCCAGCACGGTGACGAGCGTCAGGACGACGATCGCCACGAGCGGTGCCGGGATGGCCTTGGTGACACGGGGCAGCAGCACGATGATCGCGATGCCGACGGCGCCGATCGGCCAGACGAGCCAGTCGACGCCGATGATGTTCGGCAGCTGCGCGGTGAAGATCAGGATCGCGAGGGCGTTGACGAACCCCACCATCACCGACCTCGGCACGAAGCGCATCAGCTTGGCTGCGCCGAGCCCACCGAGGACGAGCTGGAAGACGCCGCCGAGGATGACGGTGGCGATCAGGTAGTCGAGCCCGTGGTCCCGCATGACCGGCGCGACGACGAGTGCGATCGCCCCGGTCGCACCGGAGATCATCGCGGCTCGCCCGCCGACGAACGAGATCACCACGGCCATCACGAACGCCGAGAACAGGCCGACGCGCGGATCGACGCCCGCGATGATCGAGAACGAGATCGCTTCCGGGATCAGCGCGAGGGCCACGACGAGGCCGGCGAGGACCTCGCGGAGCAGGATCTTCGGGTTCCGCAGGGCGGACAGGACGGTGGGACTGGCGTGCACCGGAGCCGGTGCGGGCGTGACGGTCGTCACGGTTCTCCTTCGGTGAGGGGGGGGCGGACGCTCGGCGTCCGCGGGGGAATGTCGTGGGGGCGCTTCGTCGCGCACTGACCGAGTGCGGCCAGGAACCAGAACCTTCCGCAACGGAAGAGTCGGTCGTGTCTGACTCTAACGCAACGGAAGGGTTGCTGCGCAAGCATCGGTACGATCGGTCCGGACCGGGCAACCGGGCGGAAGGGGTCAGCAGTGACGGACGCAGCAGGTGCATCGACGATGCGGATCGGTGAACTCGCAGACCGGACCGGGCTCTCCATCCGGACCGTGCGCCACTACGACGACGTCGGACTGCTCCACCCCACCGGACGGACCGAGGGCGGCTTCCGGCTGTACTCCGACGACGACCTGCATCGCCTGCTCGTGATCCGCCGGATGAAGCCCCTCGGCTACTCCCTCGAGCAGATGGCGGAGCTCCTCGGCATCCTCGACGGGCTCGAGACGGCGGACGGCATCGAGCGCGACCGGCTGCAGGCGCAGCTCGACGCGTACGTCGTCGACACCGAGGAACGCCGGGCGAAGCTCGCCCGCAACCTCGAGTGGGCCGACGAGTTCCTCGGCATCCTGCGCCGGCACTGAGGCGCCGTGACGGACTGGAGGCGCGGTGCCAGCTGACGCCGTGCCTCCCGTCCGTCCGCTGGTCGCGTCGCGCGACCGACGCCGGCTTGTTCACCCAACCGACGCGTCCGCGTGGCAGGGTGGTCCGGGGCATCGTCGCCCGCAGCCCAGCCAGCCGCCAGCGGAGCACGATGCCAACACCCGACCTGATGATCGTCACGGACCTCGACGGGACGTTCCTCGACCACCACGACTACTCGTTCGACGCGGCTCTGCCGATGCTCGAACAGCTGCGGGCGGACGACGTCCCCGTGGTGTTCTGCAGCAGCAAGACGCGCGCCGAGATGACGGCACTGCAGACTCGCACCGGGCTCGACGGGCACGCCTTCGTGGCGGAGAACGGCGCGGTCGTGGTCGGACCGGCGGGCGAGGCGCTGGTCGGACCGCGCGACGGGGACCTCGAGCGGCTGCACGCGGAGCTCGTCCGCGTCCGCCAGTCACTGGAGCTGCACTTCGAGACCTTCGGCGGCGTGACCGACGCGGTCGTCGCCGCGTGGACGGGCCTCGACCTCGAAGCCGCCGGACGAGCGCAGCAGCGCGAGGCGTCCGAGGTCCTGCTCTGGCACGCCGAGGACGACGACCGGGCGGACGCGTTCCGCGCGGCGCTCGCCGCGGTCGGCCTCGACCTGGTGCGCGGTGGCCGGTTCTGGCACGTGCTGCCGACGGGCCGCGACAAGGGCGCGGCGGTCCGGACGTTGATCGCCGACCACGAGCGCCGAACGGGCACGATCCCGCGCACGATCGGACTCGGCGACGGCCCGAACGACACCGCGTTGCTCGACGCCGTCGACTTCGCCGTCGTGGTCCGCGGACACGGCCCGGCACCGGGGCCGCTCGCCGACGACCGACCCGAGCGCGTCCACCGCACGACCGTCCCCGGCCCGCAGGGCTGGACCGAGGGCCTCACCCGGTTCACCACCCCGTCCGTCAGGAGCCACCGATGAGCGACTTCCACCAGAACGGCGTCATCACGACGTTCCACGACCTCGGTCGCCGCAGCACCGCGAGCCTCGAAGAGGACCTGCGGGGCTTCGCCGAGAAGCGTCCGATGAGCCTGATCCTGCCGGCGCTGTACTCCGAGCTCGAGCGCCCGGCGCTGTCGCGGATCGTCGACGAGCTGGCCGAGGCAGACTGGCTCAGCGAGATCGTGATCGGGCTCGACCGGGCTGACCGCTCGCAGTTCGAGCACGCCCGCGAGTTCTTCTCGCGGCTGCCGCAGCGGCACCGGATCCTGTGGAACGACGGGCCGCGGCTGCGCGAACTCGACGCCGAACTGGAGCGTGCGGGCCTGGCACCGGGGGAGCCCGGCAAGGGCCGGAACGTCTGGTACTGCACCGGCTACGCCCTGGCATCGGAGCGGGCGGACTGCATCGCCCTGCACGACTGCGACATCACCACCTACGAGCGGGGCATGCTCGCGCGGCTGTTCTACCCGGTCGCGAACCCCGCGTTCGACTACGAGTTCTCGAAGGGCTACTACGCACGCGTCGCC
This sequence comes from Curtobacterium poinsettiae, assembly GCF_047226435.1. Classification (NCBI taxonomy): domain Bacteria; kingdom Bacillati; phylum Actinomycetota; class Actinomycetes; order Micrococcales; family Microbacteriaceae; genus Curtobacterium; species Curtobacterium poinsettiae. The sequence goes on from NZ_CP178434.1 coordinate 1,245,474, forward strand.
GACGGCCGGATCAACGGCCGCGCCGCACGGCTGCTCGTCGGGCCGCTGCTCCGCTCGCTCCGCCAGGTCTACGGGGAGTCCGAGTACCTGGAGTACCTCAGCAGCTTCCGGTACCCGCTGTCCGGCGAGTTCGCGATGCGCGCCCACGTGCTGAACGGCCTGAAGATCCCCGGCGACTGGGGACTCGAGATCGGGATGCTCTCCGAGGTCTACCGCGACTACGCGACCCGGCAGGTGTGCCAGGTGGAGATCGCCGACGCCTACGACCACAAGCACCAGCCCCTCGCCGAGGCTGACGGCACCGGCGGCCTGGCCCGGATGGGCAACGACATCGTGCAGTCGCTGCTCCGGAAGCTCGCGACGATGGGCGTCCCGCTCACGTCCGACTCGTTCCGGGTGCTCAAGGCGACGTACTACCGGAACGCGCTCGACATCGTCGAGGTCTACCGGCACGAAGCCGAGATGAGCGGGCTCGCGTTCGACCAGCACGCCGAGGAAGCCGCCGTGGAGCTCTTCACGAAGGCGATCCTCGACGCCGGCGGCGCCTTCACGGCGCGGCCGAACGACAAGCCGTTCATCCCGAGCTGGAGCCGGGTGCGCTCGGCGGTGCCGGACGTGCTCGACCGGCTGCGCGACGCGGTGGAGGCGGACCAGCAGGACTGATCCGGCGTCTTGCGCGCGCCCTGGGCGCGAGTCAACGGCGGACGGGAGGCCCGGTGCCAGCTGTCCCTTTCCTCCCGTCCGTCGGTCTGGCGCCGTTCTCAGGCCGCACCCTGCGGCGTCCAGCCGAGTTCCGGACCCAGACGCTCCGCGATGTCGGTGATGATCTGCGCGTAGTCGTCGGGCTCGAACGAGAACGGGAGTGCGAAGGCGACCTCGGTGACCGCCTGGTAGCCGACGTCGGTGCGCAGCCGGTCCGCGATCTCGGCCGACGTGCCGACCAGGTCCGCAGCGAAGAGCATCCCTGCTGGACCCATCGGCACGCCGACGCGGCTCGAGCGGCTGTCGACGTAGGCGCGGTAGCGGGCCTCCTGCTCGCTCGTCGCGGTGTCGGTCGGGATGACGACCAGGCCCTGCGAGACGCGGGCGGCAGCGGGGTCGGGGTGGACGTCGAGGTACGCGTCGATCTGGGCGCGCTGGTTCGTGGCGAAGTCGGTGCCGACCTCGCTGCGGGTGACGCTCGAGGTGAGCAGGTGGAAGCCGTTCTCGCCCGCCCACACGGCCGACTTCGTGCTGCCGGTGCCGTACCAGATCCGGTCGGCCAGGCCGGTGCTGTGCGGCTGGACGGTGCTCGCGAACTCCTCGATGCCCCGACGTTCGACGGTCTCGGTGTCCGTCACCGGGTCACCGCGCACCAGGTCACGGAAGCGCAGGAGCCGGTCGTTGCCGAGGTCCTCGTGCTCCAGGGTGTGGGGGTAGATCGCGTCGCGGTACAGGTCGAAGTTCATCGGGGTCCCGACGGAGAACCCGGGGTTCAGGCGGCCACCGAGCAGGACGTCGACCGTGCTGAGGTCCTCGGCCAGGCGGAACGGGTTCTCGGCGCCGATCGGGGTGACGGCGGTGCCGAGGTCGATGCGAGAGGTGCGCTGCGAGGCGGCGGCCAGCACCGCGACGGGGGAGGAGATGCCGTGCTGCAGGTGCCGGTGGCGCAGCCAGGCGCTGTCGAAACCCAGGGCCTCGGCACGCTCGATCACGCGCAGGGTGTCCTCGTGGCCCTCGGACGGTCGGGCGGGGTCGAACGACCCGATCGTCAGGAAGCCGAGCCGGTGCAGGGGAGTTCCGTCGAGGGGCATGGGTCGATCGTGCCAGACCATCGGGTGGCGCGGGGGTCCGGATGGCAGGGTGGATCCGTGCACATCACCCTGGATTCTGCGACCGACATCGTCATCTCCGGCATCCGGTTCCCGGAGGGCAACCGCTGGCACGACGGGCGGCTCTGGTACTCGGACATGCACACCGGCGAAGTCTTCTCGGTCGACCCGTCCTCGACCGACGGCCCCCGGCTCGAGGCCACCGTCGACGGGCAGTCGTCCGGACTCGGGTGGCTGGCCGACGGACGTCTCATCATCAGCTCGATGGAGTCCCGCACGGTCGTCGCCGTCGAGCCGGACGGCAGCACCTCGGTGTTCGCCGACCTCTCCACGATCGAGTCGTCGCTCGTGAACGACCTGGTCGTCGACGCCCAGACCGGCCGGACCTACATCGGTGCCTTCGGCTACGACCTGTACGCGGGCGAGGAACTGCGCCCCGGCCCGCTCTATGTGATCGACCCCGACGGCTCCGTCCGTCTGGCCGCCGAGGGCCTGGTGTTCCCGAACAGCGCCAACGTCCTGCCCGGCACCCGGACCCTGGTGGTCAGCGAGACGTGGGGCGGCCGGCTCACCGCGTTCGACATCGAGGACGACGGTTCGTTGACCGGGCGTCGCGAGTGGGCAGCCCTGCCCGGCGGCGTGACCCCGGACGGCAGCACCGTGGACCGTGACGGTGCCGTCTGGGTCTGCTCGGTCGACACGGGGGAGTTCCTGCGGGTCGTCGAGGGCGGCGAGGTGACCGACCGCGTCGACGCGCCCGGGGAGTGCGCGATCGACTGTGCGCTCGGTGGCGAGGACGGTCGCACCCTCTACCTGGCGACAGCCGACAGCTACGACCCGGCCGTGACGGCGCAGACTCGCTCCGGCCGGATCAGTTCGGTCCGGGTCGAGGTCCCCGGGTGGTGAACCCGAGCGGCCTCGCCGAGGCGACGCGTCGTGCCGAGTACCTGGTCGAGAACGGGCCGACCGTGGTCGTCATGTCGCAGCAGGCGGGACTCGCCGCGCTGTCGGTCCTCTGGGTGGCCGCCACTGCCCCCGCCGCCTTGCGGCTCAGCATGCTGGTCTGGTTCCTCCTCGCCGTCGCCGGAGCGGTCGTGGCGGTGACCGCCTGGGTCCGCGCTCGACGGCACCGCAGGCTGCTGCCCTACCTCGTCGACACGCCCGAACGGCCGCTCGGCGCGCTCACCCCTGCGGACCGCAAGTCCGTGACCCGGCAGTTCAGTGGGCGGGCCGCGATGACGCCCGAGACCATGCCGCTCGTGCGGGCGCTGCTCGCGTGGCAGCGACGGTCGACGCGGATGGCGATCCCGGCGCTCATCGGTATGGGCCTCGGCCTCCTCGGCCTGGCGGGGTCCGCACTCGCCACGCTGGGTCCGTGGCGCTGGCTGTTCGTCGTGCTCATCGTCTGCGCTGCAGCGTTCGTCACCGTCTTGTCGATGATCGAGAAGCGGCGGCGCGACCGGATCCTGGCCGAGATCGATTCGGCAGGCGCGCCAGTCTCCTGACCTCGCGCGCGCCGCCTCCACCGCGCGTTAGCGTGGTGCGGGGAGGCCGTGATGGACAGTCCAGGTTGGTGGGCGGCGGTCGGCTGCGCCGTGCTCCTGCTCATCGTCGAGGCGGCGATCTGGGGCATCGTGTCGATCGCTGCGGACGGACTGGGACGGAACCGCGCAGCGGGTATCCGACTGCCGTCGCTCATGCGGAGCGACGCTGCCTGGCACGCCGGACACCGGGCCGCCCGCCGGGTCATGCGGCCGTTGCTCATCGCCGCCGCGGTCGTGGCGATCGTGTCCGTACCGGCCCAGCTCATCCCGGTGCTCTACGTGGTGCTGCTCGGGCTGTCCCTGGCGACCACGCTGGCGGCGCTCGTCGTCGGTGCGGTGTCGGCGTCCCGTGCTGCGAACAGCGTTCCTCGCGACGATTGATCGGAGCGGCCATGCTGGTCCCGTGCAGCGAATCGGGCTCAGCGACCCAGAAGGTGTTCGGTTCGTCCCTTCCCGCGGATCGGGGACCGGCGTCCTGGTGCTCGCGGGGTCGAGCGGGCGGATCGACGAGGACCGCGCGCGGGTCTTCGCGGAACTCGGGCACGTCGCTGAATCGATCCGGTGGTTCGGGGGAGCCGGCCAGCAACCGGGACCGTGGTCCGTCCCCCTCGAGCTGTTCCTCGCCCGTATCGACGATCTCGAGCGGACCTGCGATCGGGTCTGGCTCGTCGGGACGTCCCTCGGGGCCGAGGCCGCGCTGGTCCTCGGCGCCCTCCGCCCCTCGGTCGCGGGTGTCATCGCGTTCGCGCCCACCGACGTGGTGTGGCCCTGGCCGGACGACGAGGGCGTGGAACGATCGCACTGGACCCTCGACGGCTCGCCACTGCCGCACGTGCCGTTGGCGTGGGACACCTGGCGGCGGGAAGAACCACAACGCTTCCGATCGCTCTACGAACACTCGTACGAAGCTGCCGCGGACCGGGTTCGGGCAGCGGCGGTACCCGTCGAGCGGATACCGCAGCTCGTCCTGATCGCCGGTGAGGACGACCAGGTCTGGCCCAGCGCCCAGAGCGTTCGCCGCATCGCAGCTCGGCGAACCGCGGCCGGGCACACCACGACCGTGGTCATCCATCGGCACGCAGGGCACCGGGCAGTCCTGCCGACCGAGCCGGTCGTGGCCGGAGGGATCGCGATGGTGCGCGGCGGTACCGCCACCGCCGACGCGGCGCTCGGGCTGACGGCACTCGAGACGATCCGGATCGCCCTTGCTCAGGACCGCATCCGTTCATCGAGCTGACCCCAGGGGCTGTCCGTCGCTGACCGGTGCGAGGTTGCACACGTGGTGCGAAGCATCAGGGTCGCACCACGCGTGCAACCTCGCACCAGGCGAAATTGGCACGGCGCTCAGTGCCCGAGCTCGACGAGGAGCACGCCGACGATGATCAGCGCGATCCCGCCGAGCATGAGCGCCGTGAGGGGTTCGCGGAAGAGTACGCGTCCGAGGACGGCGGTCAGGGCGACGCCCGTCGCGGCCCAGATGCCGTAGGCCACCCCGATCGGCAGGCCGAGCGTCAATGCCACCGCGAGCAGGCTGAACGCGGTCAGGTACCCCGCGACGACGGCGACGTACCAGACGCGTTTCCCGTCCGTCGCGAGCTTGAGGCTGATCGTCGCGCCGACCTCGGTGACGATCGCGATCGCGAGCAGGACCCACCCCATCAGCGGGGCTCCTGCTCGCGGCGTGCCAGCGCCCGCTGGGACCCGATCTCGACCAGGAGCACGCCCACCGCGATGAGCGCGATCCCGACGATCATCGTGAGGGTCAGGGCCTGCCCGAACAGGACGGCGGCGAGCACCGCGGTCAGTGCGACGCCGGAAGCGCCCCAGATGCCGTAGGCGACGCCGACGGCCATGCCGCTCCGGAGCACCCGGATGAGCATGACGAAGGCGGTGACGTACCCGATGCCGACGACGGCGTACCAGGCGGGTTGCTCGACGGCTGCCTGCATGGACAGGGCACCCGTGACCTCGGCGACGATCGCGATCCCGAGGAAGAGCCACTTCACGAGGCACCGCCGCCGACGAGGCTGGCGATCGCCCGAGCCGCCGTGGCGACGGTCTCGGAAGCGGCAGTGTCGTCACGATCGGCGAGCCACGACCCGCTGACGCCGTCGGCGGTCGCGATGAGCAGGCGTGCGACCTGCTCGACCGGCACCGCCCACGTGATCCCGTCCTCGCTCGACCAGGCGTCGACGTGCGCGCGGACGGCTTCGAGGTACGCCCCCTGTTCCCACACGGCGAGCTCTGCCAGGTCGGCATCGCGACGGGAGTGGGTGACGAGTTCGACGAGGGCGAGTGCGGTCGCCGGGTCGCTCTTGGTCTGCCCGAGGTGCGCCGCCAGGCCCGCGGCGATCCGCGCCCGTGGATCGAGCCGTGTGGTCGGCGTGGCGAACGCGGCCGCCATCGCGCCCCGCAGCTGTCGTTCGAGCACCGCCCGGAACAGCGCCGACTTCGAGGCGAAGCAGTAGTGGAACGCACCGTGCGGGAGCCCGGCGGCCGTGGTGACGGCACGCGTGGTGAGCGCGGCGATCCCGCCGTCGCGCAGGACCGCGATCGCCGCGTCGACGAGCTGGTGTCGCCGTTCCTCGATGCTGCGGTGCTCCTGGTGCAGGGTCATGGACCGACCGTACCGCCTGACTTGGCCAGGTGGCCAAGTCAGGCGGTGAACTGTCAGGGACGAACGGACGGGAGGCACGGTGCCAGCTGGCACCGTGCCTCCCGTCCGCCGACGTGGCGGGGTCCAGGGCCCCGCTCAGGCCGCGCCGTGACTGGCGCGGCTGCGCCGTGAGAGCGAGTCGATGATGACGGCCAGCAGCAGGACCGCGCCGGTGATCATGTAGCGGATCGACGAGTCGAGGCTCAGCAGGGTGAGGCCGTTCGAGATCGACTGGATCACGATGATGCCGAGCAGCGCCGACCAGGCACTGCCACGACCGCCGAACAGGCTCGTCCCCCCGATGACGGCGGCGGCGATCGCGTTGAGGTTCGTGTCGCCGGCACCGGAAGACAGGCTCGCCGAGTTGAGGCGGGCGGCGGCGAGGATGCCGCCGACGGTGGCGAAGAGCGAGGTCAGCATGAACACCGAGATGTAGATGCGGTTCACCCGGATGCCGGAGCGCCGTGCAGCCTCGACGTTGCCGCCGACCGCGAAGACCGAACGGCCCCAGCGGGTGCGCTTGAGCACGAAGTTCATCAGCACGACCAGCACGATGAAGAACACGAACGAGGTGCCGGTGCCGAAGTCGCGTGACAGGTACCAGACCATCAGCGCCAGGCCGAGGAACAGGGCGACGGACTTCACGATCGTCAGGGACACCGCCCCGGTCGACAGTCCGGCGCGACGGCGACGGGCAGCGCGGCGGATCTCGGTGAAGAAGAGTCCTCCGGCGGCCAGGACGGCGAGCAGGTAGGCGAGCCACGGCGGCAGGTACGACGCCGAGGCGAACTGCACGATCGGCGAGTCGTACGGCAGGTTGATCGAGCCGTTCGGGCCGAGGATGAGCAGCTGCAGCCCGAGGAACCCGAGCAGACCGGCGAGCGTGATGACGAAGCTCGGCACCCCGAAGCGGGTGAACAGCAGGCCGTAGAGCAGGCCGGCGGCGGCACCGACGGCCAGGGCGACGGTGATCACGAGCCACAGCGGCCAGCCGAGCGTCGTGAGGCCCTGGCCGAGGATCGCGGCGGAGAGCCCGCTGACGCTGCCGACGGACAGGTCGATCTCGCCGAGCAGCAGCACGAGCACGATGCCGATCGCGATGGTGCCGACCGCCGCGCACTGCAGGGCGAGGTTGACCAGGTTGCCCGGGGACAGGAAGTCGGGGGAGAGCGCCTGGAAGACCGCCCAGATGACGATGAGCCCGACGACCACCGGCAGTGAACCGATGTCACCGCCACGGACCCGCCGGACGAACGCCTTTGCCGCGCCGCCGATCCCCTGGTCGCGCAGGAGCCGCTCGTCCTGCAGGTCGGCCGCCGAGGGGGTCGGGGTCGCCGCGGTGAGGGTCTCGTCGGTCTTGCTCATGCGCTGGTCTCCTGCTCGGTCCGGGCGGCGGCGCGACGGGTGACGGCGTTGTCGGTGGCGCCGGTGATGGCCGCGATGATCTCCTCGTAGGAGACGTCGTCGATGCGGAACGTGCCGTTGTTGCGCCCGAGCCGCAGGACCGCGACCCGGTCGGCGACGGCCTGCACGTCCGCGAGGTTGTGGCTGATGAGCACGACGCCGAGGCCGCGCTCGCGCAGGCGTTCGACGAGGTTCAGGACCTCGGCGGTCTGCGCGACACCGAGTGCGGCGGTGGGCTCGTCGAGGACGACCACCTGCGGGTCGCCGATCAGTGAACGGGCGATCGCCACGGTCTGCCGCTGCCCACCGGACAGCGACGCGATGGGGATCCGCACCGACGGGATCCGGGCCGCGAGCTGCTGCAGGAGCTCCCACGAGCGGCGCTCCATCTCCTCTTCGTCCAGGAACGGGTGGGCGATCTCGCGGCCGAGGAACAGGTTCGAGACCACGTCGAGGTTGTCGGCGAGGGCGAGGTCCTGGAACACCGTCGCGATGCCGAGGGTCTGGGCCGCCGCGGGGTTCGGGACGGTGACCTCGTCGCCGCCGAACGTGATCGTGCCGCCGTCCGGCGTGTAGACCCCGGCGAGGATCTTCACGAACGTCGACTTGCCGGCGCCGTTGTCGCCGACGATGGCGACCACCTCGCCCGGGTAGACGTCGAAGTCGATGTCGCTGAGGGCCTGGACGGCGCCGAACCGCTTGGTGATCCCGCGCAGGGACATCACCGGTTCGGCGGAGGGGTGTGCTGCTGGTGACGCGTTGCTCACGGGTGTCGTGCTCACGGGTGTCGTCCTCGATCGGTGAGGCCCGCCCGGTCCGCAGTCGGACCGGGCGGGCAGAGGGGGGTCGGACCTACTTGATGCCGGCGCTGTCGCAGGCCGACTTGTACTGCGCGGTGCAGATCTTCGACACCTCGTACAGGCCGTCCTTGACGACCGTCGACTCGACGTTGTCCGTGGTGACGGCGACCGGGTCGAGGAGCGTCGACTGAACGCTGGCGCCGCCGGCGGTGTCGACGGTCGTGTCGCCCTTCGGGGTCTCACCCTTGGCGAACTGGATCGCCAGGTCGGCGGCCTTCGACGCCTCGGGCTTGAAGGCCTTGTAGACGGTCATGTACTGCTCACCGGCGAGGATCCGCTGGATGCCCGCGAGCGAGGCGTCCTGCCCGGTGACGGGCGGGAGCTCGGTGACGCCGGCCGACTTCAGGGCCGCGATGACACCGCCGCCGGTGTCGTCGTTCGCCGCGTAGACGCCCGTGATCTTGTCCTTGCCGAGCTTGCTGATCTGGCCGGCTGCCCAGTCCTGCGCCTTGGCGGGGTCCCATCCGGGGGTGTCGTACTCGGCGAGCACCTTGTAACCGCTGTCGTCGATGACCGAGTGGGCGCCCTTCTTGAACTGCGAGGCGTTGTTGTCGGTCGGGGAGCCGTTCACCATGATGATGCCCGAGCCCTCGGGGACCTTCTTGGCCTTGAGGGCGTCGACGAGCGCCTGGCCCTGCAGCTCACCGACCTTCTCGTTGTCGAACGAGATGTAGTAGCTCAGGTCGGGGCTGTTGATGAGTCGGTCGTACGAGATGACCGGCACCTTCTTGGCCTTCGCCTGCTGGACGATGGACGCAGCGGCCTCGCCGTCGAACGGGTCGAGGACCAGGACCTTGACGCCCTGCGTGAGCATCGACTGGGCCTGCTGCAGCTGCTTCGACGCGTCGCCGTCGGCGTTCGCGTAGATGACCGAGCAGCCGCTGCACTGCTTCTTCACCTCGGCGGTGAAGAGCGGACGGTCGGCGCTGGCGTACCGGGCGGTGACGGAGTCGGGCAGGAGCAGGCCGATCTTGGCCTTCGACGCGTCTCCGCCGCCTCCGCCGGAACCGGTCCCGGCGTCCGCGCCGTTGGAACAGCCCGCCAGGGTGGTGATCGCGAGCAGCAGGGCGCTGACGCCCAGCATCGCTCGTGTGGTGGATTTCTTCATTGAAACGTCCTCCAACAGTGGACCGCCCCCATCGGCGGTGCCCTGAGTGTGACAGTGAGCGTTCTTGGCTGCAAGAGTTGAACGCAAGGACCGCGTGCCGTGACGAAAACGTTATCCGGTGGGCGCGGAGCGGTGCGGCCGGTGCGGCACGGAGCGCCCCGGCCGGCACGCCCCGGCGCGGGTCCGCCTAGCGTGCGCGCGTCACGTCCACGGCCTCGATCGCCAGGGCCAGCGCGCCGGTCACCGAGGCCTTCTCGCCGAGCTGTCCCTGCACCACGTCCGGGGTGCCGTCGACGTCGACGATCAACGACGACTCGAGGGCGTGCCGCATCGGGCCGAGCAGCAGCTCCCCGGCACGGGCGAACTCGCCGGTGACGACGACCCGCTCGGGGTCGAGGACGTTGCACAGGCCCACCGCCGCCGAACCGATCGCCCGCCCGGCGTCGGCCACGGCGCGCATGCAGACCTGGTCACCGGCCATGGCGCGCAGGATCAGGTCCGCCAGCTTGAGGGTGCCGACCTCGTCGCGCACGCCCTCGAGCACGGCGGGTGCTCCGGCGATCGCCTCGAGGCACCCGCGGTTGCCGCACCGGCACAGCGGCCCGTTCGGCAGGACGGGGGTGTGCCCGAACTCGCCGGCGATGCCGTGGTGCCCGCGGAACAGGTGTCCGCCCAGCACGAGTCCGGCGCCGATGCCGTTGCCGACGTCGAGCGTCACGACGGTGTCGCGACCCCGGGCGGCGCCGCTCCGGTGTTCGGCCAGGGCGGCGAGGTTGGCCGAGTTGTCGACCTGCACGGGCTTGTCCATCCGCCGGGCGAGGGACTGCCCGAGCGCGATGCCGTCCCACCCGCGCAGGATCCCGCCGCGCGCCGTCATCCCGGTGCGCGCGTCGATCGGCGCGGCCACGGCCAGGCCGACGGCGAGTACCTCGTCCATCGACGACTCGATGGACTCCACCATGTCCAGCACGAGCAGCGCGGTCTTGTCGAGCTCGGCATCGGCCCGGTGGTCGCGGGCCAGGGGCATGTGCCGCTCGGCCAGCACGGCGCCGTTCAGGTCCGACAGCGCCAGCCGCAGGTGCCGCGGTGAGACGTGCACCCCGGCGACCAGCCCGAGGCCGTGCGGCAGGGTCACGCGGAGCGCCCGGCGGCCGCTCGAGGTGCTCGGCGTCGCGTGCAGGGCGCCGGTCGCGACGAGTTCCTTGACGATGTTCGACACGGTCGCAGGGGAGAGCCCGGTCACCCCGGCGAGCTCGACCTGGGTCAGCCCGCCGTGCCGCTTGACCGCGCTGACGACCCGGCCCCGGTTGGCTTCACGCAGTGAAGCTTGGTTCCCCGGACTGCGGCGCGGCTCTGACACGGGGACAGCGTAACGGGCGGGTCCGGAACGCTCGCCGTGCCGGACTGGAGGCACGGTGCCAGCTGGCACCGAGCCTCCAGTCCGTTGCTGGTCGCGTCCACCGCCCGCACCCGTCGTCAGGCGCGTCGCGCCGCCCGGTCGAGGCGCGGGGTCGGGATGCCCAGGGCGGCGGCGGTCCGCCGGACGTCCTCGAGGACCGCCAGGGGTTCCGCGGCGGTCGGGTCGTCGTGCGCGGCGAGGCTCGCACGCGCGATCGGGACCAGCGCAGTGCCCGCGGCGACGAGCGTTGCCGACGTCCCCGGCAGCCGGACGGGCAGCGTCGTGGAGCGGTGTCGGGAGAGGTCGACGCCCCGCGCCTCCAGCACCGGGAGGAGTTCCCGCCCGATCCGGAACGCCTCGCGGAGCGCCCGCCGATCCCCGACCATCGTCGCCAGACCACCGCTGTGCAGGGCCTGCGCGAACATGCCGGCGTCGAGCACGACGTGCAGCCACAGCCACCCGCGGATGTCGTCCTCGTCCTGCACGGTGAACCCCGCCTGCTGGAACACCGACCGCACGAGCTCCCGGCGGTCCGGAGCCGTGCCGGTCGTCCCGAGCCGGACCGACCGGAGGACGGCACCGTGCAGGACCCCGTCGGCGTCGAACCCGCCGCCGGCGCCCGGGAACCCGAACAGCACCCGGTCCGCGGCGAGCGGTGCGACCGCGGCGAGTGGTTCGTCCCACACGTTGCCGAGGACCAGCATCGTCGCGTCACCGATGTGGGGCGCCAGGGAGCTCACGGCATCCTGCAGCCGATGGTGCCCCACGCTGACGACGACGAGGTCGTACGCGTCCGCCGTCTCGATTGACTCGACCAGTCGCGTCGGCGACGTCGTTCGGGTCCGCCGGCCCAGGGGGCCGCGGCGGCCGTCGATGACGTCGGTCTGCACGGTGTCGCCGTACTCGGCCGCGCGCCCGGGCCGCACCAGGTGGTCGACGTGGTGTCCGGAGTGCTGGAGGGCCTGGCCGTAGATCGTCGCGATGACGCCCCGTCCGAGCATGAGGATCCGCATCAGGCACCTGTCCGCTAGTCTGGAGACGATCTCCACTTGGAAGATATGGAGATCGTTTCCACTTGTCGAGGAGTGCCTGTGCCGGACGAGCAGCCGATGCCCGCCGAGAAGCCGATGCGTGCTGACGCCCGACGGAACCGCGACGCGATCATCGCCGCTGCCCGGACGGCGTTCGAGCGTGACGAGCAGCTGCGCTTCGACGACTTCGCCGGACGCGCCGGGGTCGGGGTCGGCACCCTCTACCGGCACTTCCCGACGCGTGCAGCGCTGGCGGCGGCGGTGTACCGGGGCGAGGTCGATGTCCTGTGCCGGCGTGCTCGCGACTCGACGCTCCCCCCGGGCGAGAGCCTCGACGACTTCCTGCGCGGGTTCGTGGAGTACGTGGTCGACCACGCGGGGCTCGCGCGCACCCTCGCAGCCGTGGTCGACGCCACCACCCAGGCGGAAGGCGGGGGAGAGCTCGAGCGGACGCTCGCCGAGCTGCTGGCGCGCGCGGCCGCCGACGGTGCCATCCGGTCCGACGTCACCTCCGGCACGGTGCTCATGCTGCTGCACGGCATCGGGGCCGGGATCGATCGCCCCGGGTGGGCGATGGAAGCCCGTGCTGCCGCCGACCTGGTCTCCCGAGGGCTCCGGGCCCGCTGACCGGCGACCGGTGGGGTCGTCCGGCCCGCGACCCGTCAGCGTAGTCGCGCCACCGGAGCGGTGCGGGCGCGGAGCAGGACGGTCACGCTCGCGGCCGCGGCGAGCAGCACGAGTGCCCACGCCGCGGTTGCGACGACGCCGGTGGGGTGGACCACCGACTGTCCGACCGCGGCCTGCACGGTGAGGAGCACGGTGCCCGCTGCCCATGCGACCGCCACGATGACCACGATCCGCACCTGCGTGGTCTGGTCTGCCAGCCATGGCAGGCGCCGACCGGCGGCGGCGAGCACGAGCGCGACCAGGGGGAGTGCCTGCAGGGCGTGCATGCCGACGAAGTGGGCGACGCGGTAGTCACCGGCGACGGTGCTCCACCCGAGCAGCGGCACCCCTGGGCCGCCGTCCGCGATCCCCACCGTGTGGGCGCCGACGATCCCGTCCGGAGCAGTGAGCTGGGTGGGGGTCGGGCCGGTCATCAGGAAGGCGACCCCGATGCCGACGAGTGCGATGACGGCACCGGCACGGACGGCGATCGTCAGCGCCGGGGTCGGCAGGCGCAGGAAGAACAGGGCGATCGAGGTGACGAAGGTGCAGAGGTAGAGCGTCGTGATCGCCACCGCCATCACCGCCCACACGACCACGTGCACGCTGTTCGACACGTTGAAGTGGCTCGTCGTGCCGGTCGCGGCGGCCCACACGATCAGTGCCTGTTCGACCACCAGGGCCACGGCGACCACGGTGCCGAGCCGCCGAGCGAGCGTCCGCCACTTCGGCAGGTGGGCGATGAGCCACGCCCAGGTGACGGCGTAGAGCAGGATCGACAGCGAGAACTTCAGCGGCTTCGCCCACGCCGGTGCCCCCAGGATGGTCCGGGGGTCCACGACGAGGCCGACGACGCAGACCGCGGTGGCCACGACCATCAGGCCGGCCACGGCCATGAGTGCCGGGTGCCACGCCACCGCTCGGCGCACGGCGGCGATCCGGCCTGGCGCGCTCATGCGCCGGCCTCGTCCGTGTCGGCGACGGGGAACAGGTCGTGGGTGGCGTCCTGCTGCGCCAGGCGCCGGAGTCCCGCGAAGAGCGGATCACCGAGGACGGTGCCGATCACCATCAGCTCCGCCATCGCGGTCCGGCCGTCGCGGTGCTGCAGCGCGGCGACGTCGGCACGTGCCGCGCTCGCCGCTGCCGACACGTAGGCGTCGAGGTAGTCGTCCGGGGCGTCGAACCCGATGGTGCGCAGCCCGTCGAGTGCCCGCGCCGCGGTCTCGAGTCCCGGGTTGTCCGACGTCGCGCACCAGCCGGCGGCCGACACCCGTTCCTCGATCCGGGCACGTGCCTCCGGCGTCGCCGCGGACTCGGGGGACCGCGGGGTGGTCATCGCGTACTGGGCGACGGCGAAGACCTCGGCCAGCGGTGCCGTCTCGGCGTCCAGCACGGCGAGGACCTGCTTCGCGACGGCGACGGAGAGCCCGCCGGTCTCCAGGAGTGCCCGGACGAGCCGGACCCGCTCGACGTGCCGGTCGTCGTAGGCGGTCTGGTTCGGCGCGGACTTCTCACCAGGGGGCAGCAGGCCCTCGCGCTGGTAGTACTTGACGGCGGTGACCGGCGTCGACGACGCTCGGGCAAGTTCGGATATTCGCACTATCGGAGAGTAGCGCTATCTGAACCTGCCGACAAGGGGCGGCGGACCGTTGCCGATCCATGAGGGACCGTCAAGCTGTCAGTCCGCCTGTGCCTCCGCGCAGTTCGGCACGTGGGTCGTTGTCATGTCATACTCAGCGCAGCAGCAAGGTCGGCCGTCGGCCGGTCACTGCTCGCAGGGTTCGTCTCCTGCACCTGCCACTCCCAGCAGGTCGAGCACCACGTCCCTCGGTCGATGCGCCGCCCCCTCACCAGGGGCCGGCTGCCACCAGCTCATCGAGCTGTTCGACTGGACATGGTCGACGCGTATCCGACGTCCGACGTCGTAGAGAGCACACCATGCAGAAGATCATCACCGCCTCGATCATCGGCGCCGCTGGCGTCGCACTCCTGCTCGGAGGCGCCGGGACGTTCGCGCTCTGGAACTCCAGCGCAGCGACCGCCGGGGGCCACATCGTCGCCGGCGCGCTCGCGATCAAGCCGACCACGCAGGCGGCGAGCTGGACCGTCAACGGTGGGTCGCCGCTCTCGACCCTGGACGGCTACCCGATCGTGCCGGGCGACGTCGTCACCTACTCGCAGGACATGGTCGTCACCGCGAACGGCAAGGGCTTGAAGGCGACCCTGGCCGTCGATCCGGCTTCGGTCGAGGCCACCTCGACGTCCGCCCCCGCCGACGTCGCGCTGGCGAAGTACCTGTCGGCGAACGCCGTGCTCACCGCGAGCGGTGACGGGGTCTCCGGTGCCGGTGCGCCGTACACGGTGACCGGGCAGACCGGCTCGCAGCAGGACGTCCGCGTCGGGGTGACCATCACGTTCCCGAAGAGCACCACCGCCGGTGTCGAGGACGGCATGCAGAACGGGTCGGTCGACCTCGACGCCATCGCCGTGACCCTGACCCAGGCGTGAAACACCGGCGCCGTGGGGCTGCGCTGACCGGCTGGCCGGCGGCGACGTTGCTCGCCGTCGCCGCGGTGGGGGTCGTGGCCGTCGTCGCGATCTCGACCGACGGTGGCACGTTCGCACTCCTCAGCGCCCGGTCGTCCACTCAACCGGCGACGATCACTGCCGGCTCGGCGGACCTGTCGCTGAGCAGCCTCACGCTGCCGTCTGCACCGCTGTACCCGGGCGCCACCGAGTTCGGCGTGGTCACCGCGACGAACACCGGGGACGTCCCGCTCGACCTCGGTGTCGCGACGGGACGTGCCGGCACGACGACGGCGTCGGGTTCGGCGTCCGCCGTGCGCAGTGACCTGCGGGTGACCGTGGGCGCTGCGACGTCGGCGGCTGCGTGCCGGTCCGGCAGCGTGCGCCCCACGTGGTCCGGCAGCCTCGACTCCACCTCGCCGCGGTCCGCAGGCATCACCCTGCGGCCGGGGGCCGACGTCGTCCTGTGCCTCGCCGTCGCGATGCCGGCGGACGCGGCCGCCTCGCAGCAGGGCCTCAGCGCCGACTTCACCACCACCATCAGCGGGACGCAGGCAGGATCATGACCGACAGCACACGACGTCGACGAGCGCTCCTGCTCGGAGCGACGGCCGCCGCGGTCGTCGCGATCGAGCTCGCGGGCGGCGGGACTGCCTGGGCGACCTGGACCGCCCCGGCGCAGTCCGTCCGGGCCGCCGCGACGACCGGCTCCGTCTCGGTCGGCATCCGGGGTGTCGAGGACCTCGCCACCACGTACTCCTCGGACGCGCTGACCCGCACCGCGCTCGTCACGGTGTCGAACTCGGGGTCCGTCCCCGCGGCCACCACGTTGACGCTCGCCGCGACCGCCGGATCGGCCCTGTCGAGCGCCGTCCAGGTCGACATCTGGCAGTCCACCAACGCCAACCCCTGCTCCGGCGCTCCGTCGAGTGCTGCGATCACCGGTTCGGGCACGACGATCGCCCCTGTGGTCGCCACCCTCGCTGCCGGTGCCAGCCGTTCGACCTGTGTGCGGACGTCGGTCAGTCAGGGGCAGCGCTTCGACCTGTCCGGAGGCGCGACCACGCTCGACGCGACCGTCACCGCCCGACAGGGGTCCTGGGCCGGCACCGCGCACGCCCGCGCGGCCCAGGTCATCGCCGACACCGTCACACCGTCCGTGCCGTCGAAGACCGCCGAGACGGACAGCAGCATCACGCTCACGTGGGCAGCGCCCGCGGACACGATCGGCATCGGTTCCTACGCCGTGTACCGGGACGGCGTCCTGGTCCGCGTCGTGCCGGCGTCCGTCCGGTCCTTCACCGACACCGGGCTGCTGGTCTCGAAGTACTACGCGTACACCGTGCGCTCGGTCGCCACCGGCACGGGCGGCAACGCCTCGCCGATGTCGCCGGGCATCCAGCACGCCACCGGGTGGCTCACCGCCACCAGCCGCTACGTCCTGCGGAACGACGCCACCGGCACGTGCATCGCCAGCGGGGGGACGGCCTCCGGCTCGCCGATCGTCACGACGTCCTGCACGACGAGCGCGACCCAGACCTGGCAGTTCACGCCCGAGGACTCCTGGCTCCGGGTCACCTCACCGTCGAACTCGTCGCTGTACTGGGACGCCCCGAGCGACCGGTCCGCCGTGCTCCGTCCCGTCAACGACATCAGCGCCCAGAAGTGGACGGCCGAAGCGGTCGGCGCGGGCAGCGGGCTCTTCCGGTTCCGCAACCGGAACGACCTGTGCCTGACGGCGTCGAACGGGTCCGGCAGCACCAACACGATGACCGTCGCCGACTGCAGCACGTCCGGCCTCCAGCTGTTCTCGTTGCGATCGACGTCGTGACGTCCGCACCGCCGAAGCGGGAGCAGGCGCCGGTCACCCGCTGGTCGGGCGCGCTCCGGCTGCTGGGGCAGACGGTCGCGGTCCTGCTCCTGATCGCCGTGGTGGGGATCGCCGCGCTGGCCATCGCGGTGCCGCGCATCACCGGGTCGGTGCCGCTCACCGTGCTGACGAGCTCGATGGAGCCGGGGATGCCGCCGGGCACCCTGGCGGTCGTCCGCCCGGTGGACCCCGCGGACATCGGCGTCGGCGACATCGTCACCTACCAGATCCGGGTCGACCGGCCCGGGGTGATCTCGCACCGGGTCGTCGCCATCGCCGTCGGTGCCGACGGTCGCCGCCTGTTCACCTTCAAGGGTGACAACAACGCAGCCGTCGACCCCGAGCGGGTCGTCGCCGCGCAGGTCATGGGCCGGGTCTGGTACTCGATCCCCGGACTCGGCTTCGTGAACACCGCCGTCGACGGCGACGCCCGCGCGTGGCTCGTGCCGACGCTGGGCGCCGCGATGATCGGCTACGCCCTGTTCCTGGTGGTGCGGTCGGTGGCCTTCACCGGAGCCCGCGGAACGTCGCACGGACGTCGCCGACGAGCAGGCCCGGCTGTTCGAGCATCGCGAAGTGCCCGCGGCGCGCGACCTCGTTGAAGAACACCGGGTCGGTGTACCGGCGTAGCCCGTCGACCAGTGTTCGGCCAGCAGGCGTCGGCGCAGGTCGTCGAGCTCTGTCCGGGGGACGTCGACGGTGGACGGGGTGATGGCCGCGGTGTCCGGCATGGGGTCCTCGGGGCTCGACGTCGTGACAGCGCTCCGTCCCGACCGCAGATGATCTTTGCAAGAGACGATCTTGTTGCGGTACGTTCTGCGCCATGGACAGTCCGATGCCGACCGATGCGCTCCCCGAGATCGACTGGGGTGCCGAGGGGATCGAATCCGAGCTCGGGTGGGCGCTGCCGCTGGCGCTCCAGGGCTTCACACGGCTGGGCAGCGAAGCGGTCGCCGACGTACCTGGCGGGCCCCGCGGCTACCAGGTGCTCGTCGCGACCACTACCGAGGACCCGTCGTCGCAACTCGGACTCGCGCAGCGCCTCGGGATCGACAAGACCCAGATGACCTACATCGTCGACGCGCTCGAGGCGGGCGGGTTCGTCGAGCGCCGCCCCGCTCCGACGGACCGGCGGGTGCGGCAGGTCCACCCCACCGACGCCGGCCGCGCCCTGCTCGCCCGGACGCGGTCCGCCCTGCGCGGCGCCGAGGGCGTGCTCATGCGGCACCTCGACGACGACGAACAGGCGACGCTGCGCCGGCTGCTGGCCCGCGTCGCCCTCACCGCCGGGCTCGGCCCCGCCGGACCCGACCACGCCGACCCCTCGTTCGAACACCCCCTCGCCGTCCCGGAGCGATCCCGACGGCGCACCACGACGACCACGTCGACCACCACTGCAGTGAGGCCCCGCCCATGACCACCACCATCCTCGTCGCCGGCGCCACCGGTGACCTCGGGCACCGCATCGTCCGCGAACTCACCCAGCACGACGTGCGGGTCCGGGTCCTCACCCGGCCCGGCAGCACGACCGCCGACGAGCGCTTCGGGGACGACCCCCGGGTCGACATCGTCACCGCCGAGTACAGCGACCACGACGGCCTGACCCGGGCCGTCAGCGGATCCGACGTCGTGGTCTCCGCCGTGAGCGGGACCCGCCCGGTGATCGTCGACGCCCAGCGCGCGCTGCTCGCGGCGACCGTGGCGGCGGGCGTCCGGCGGTTCATCCCGTCCGACTACTCTGCCGACTACCGGCGGATCGCACCCGGCACGAACCGCAACTTCGAGCTGCGACGCGAGTTCGCCGCCGACCTCGACGCCGCTCCGGTGCGGGCGACCTCGATCCTGACGGGCATGTTCACCGACCTGCTCACCGGCGACGCCCCGATGATCCTGTTCGGCCGTCGGCTCGTGCTGTTCTGGTCGTCGGCGGACCAGGTGCTCGACTTCACCACGAAGGACGACGTCGCCCTGGTCACGGCGCTCGCCGCCCTGGACGACGATGCTCCGCGGGTGATCGAGATGGCGGGCGACCAGGTCACCGCACGCGACGTCGCGCGCACCATGGGCGAGCTGACGGGGGAGCGCTTCCGGCTGCAGTGGGCCGGCACGACCGGGACCCTGTCCGCGATGAGCGCCGTCGGCAGGCGCCTGTCGAAGGACCCGGACGAGACGTTCCCGGCCTGGCAGGGGATGCAGTACTTCGTGAGCATGTTCAGCGGGCAGGCACAGCTGCACCACGTCGACAACGACCGCTACGGCGTGCAGTCGTGGACGAGCGTCCGTGACGTGCTCCGCGCACACCTCAGCGCGCAGGGCCACCCGGCGACGGACTGACGGGCGCAGTGCGCGGCCGTCGGCGGCGCAGCAGGAACGCGAGCCCGACGACGACGACCGGCACCAGCGTGAGTGCGGCGAGCCAGACGAGGACGTCCCACTCGGGCGAGAGCGGCACACCGAGTGCACTCGACGACGTAAGCCAGACCTGGTCGCCGGGCCCCTCGTGCTCGGTGGCCCCGGTGACCGGGAACAGTAGTGCCGTCACCAGCGCCCAACCCACCAGCACCACGACGGCGATCAGGGTCCACGGGCGCGGAGCGGACTGGGCCGGCATCTGTGTCACCGGGCCGCGGCACGCGAGCGCTCGGCCCGGGTGCCCCACCACGTCGCGACCAAGGCTGCTGCCCCGAGTGCGAGCCCGACGACGCCGGATCCGAGACACGGGATGAGGACGAGGCCGAGGCCGATGTTCGCACCACCGCCTTCGGGGCCGAAGAACGCGTCGTACATCAGGGCACCGACGCCGAGGAACCCCACGGCGAGGAGCACGGTGCTGACCCAGTGGAGTGTGCGGGCTGTGGTCATGGTGGTTGTTCCCCTCGAGAGTGCGGTTGACGAATCCTCGCACGGCTGTTCCGCCGCACATTCCTGGAGCGGCATGAGTCGATCGGCACGCAGCCGGCTCGGGCCGCCCGGACGATCTGCCACACGCAGACCGCGAGCACGACGACACCGGCGAAGGCGGCGATCCACGCGCCCGCGACACCGATCATCGGCTCGGTCGTGCAGTAGCTCGTCGCTTCTCCGGGAACGGCATCGGCGCAGATGGTCGTCTGGACCACCAGCAACATCGACACCGTCACGACGACGACCACCGCGACCGTGGCTCACCCCACCACTCGTTCCACCGTGCGCTCCGTCCTGCCTGCCATCGGTGGCTCAACCAAGCCGTACGACGGGCCGGACCGGTGTCTCGATCCGGCAACGAATCGGCCGTGCCGACAGGCGGACTGGAGGCCCGGTGCCAGCTGGCACCGGGCCTCCCGTCCGTCAGTCGGTCGCGGTGACCGCATCGCTCACCCCCGAGGATCGCCACCGCCTGCGGGCGGTGGTCAAGCGGTCAGCAGCGTGTAGACCTTCGCGATGAGGTCGCCCTCGATGAAGCAGATGTCCATGCCGGACACGACGGGCGGTGCTCCCTCGGGGCCGAAGTGCCAGGCGAGGTACCCCATCCCGTGGTTCTCGTAGACCGGGCCGGCCGGCGAGAACACGAACCCGGGCGCCTCGTCGAGCAGGCGCTGCGCCTTGGCGTGCAGTGCGTCGTGGCCGGTGACGACCTCGTCGGGGTCCAGGAACTCGACGTCCGGGGCGTACGTCCGCTCGATCGCGGCGCGGCGACGCTCGGGGTCCCGTTCCCCGAACACCTCGAACAGGTTGGCGTGCATGAGCGATTCGAGCGGTTGCGGCATCGTGTCTCCGTCGGTTGTCGGCTGTTCGGTCGAGTGTGCGTGAAGCGGGGGCGTCGGCGCTACCGGATCTCGAAGTCGTACAGCGAGTAGCCGTACGGGGTCGCCCGTTCGACACCGTGCACGCGGACGTACCGCCACGAGCCGTCCAGGGCGTGCCGGTCGGTCCCGCCGTCACCGTCGGTCTCGGTGGCGAGCGTCGTCCACCCGTCGTCGCCCGCGTTCCGCGCCTCGATCCGGTAGGAGCGTCCGAAGGCGTCCTCCCACCGGAGCACCGCGCCGTGCAGGCGCTGCGGTGCGCGGAGGTCGACGGCGAGCCACTGGTCGTCGGTGTGCCCGCTCGCCCAGCGCGATCCCGGGTCGCCGTCCACGGCGTTCCGTGCGGGGACGCCGTCGCCCTCGTCGGCCGATGACGACACGGTCGCCCGTCGTGCCAGGTCCGGCGTCGGTTCGCCCTGCGTCGAGGTGACGCGGAGGTCCCAGAGGGAGACACCGAACGCGGTGTGCCGGCGGTCCGCGACGACCCGGACCCAGCGGCCGGTGACGTCGTCGCCCTCCAGCCGGTGGATCACCTCGCCGCCGGTCCCGTGGGCTTCTTCCGCGACGGTCCGCCAGGGGGCGTCTTCGTCGTCGCGGACCTGGACGCGGTAGGCCTCGGCCCACGCGGCCTCCCAGTCGAGCTGCACCTGGTCGATCGGCACGACCTGCCCGAGGTCGACCGCCAACCACTCACCGTCGCGTGCTGCGCTCGCCCACCGGGTCCGGGCGTCGCCGTCCACCGCATTGCCGCCGGACAGGTCGCCGCGCTCGTCCGACGAGGTGGTGACGGGCTTGCCGGCGGCCACGTCGCGAGAGCGGGCGGGTGCCGTTCCGCCGTCGTCGTCACCGTCGGTCGCCTCGTCGAGGGTCGTGACGGTGGCCGTCCCGGATGCTCCCGGCACGGTGGCCGTGACCGTCGCGGTCACACCGCCCTCGGCCGCTGCGGTGACGACACCGTCCGGTTCGACACTTCCGCCGCCGTCGACGGCCCACTCCGGGCGGTCCGCGGCGAGCCGCCCGCCGGACCCGTCGTGGTCGAACCCGTAGGCCGCCATCCGGACCGTGTCACCGGCGCGGACGGTCGTGGTGCGTGGTGCGACGAGCACGTCCTCGACGTCGACGGTCGAGGCCGCCGGGGTGCCGGACACGTGCACCTCCCAGATGGAGTACCCGTACCCGGTGAGGCGGTCGGTCAGGTGCAGGCGCACGAACCGGGCGGTCTCGCCCACGGGCACCGTGTCCGCGTCGGCGGTGGTCTTGTCGACGGTCCGCACGTCGCGCCAGGGGCTGTCGGCGGTGTCCCGGACCTGCAGCACGTACCGGGCGGCGGCCGCGTTCTCCCAGTCCACCCGCACGGTGTCGACGTCGGTCAGCCGCCCGAGGTCGATCGTGTAGTCGACCTCGTCCACACCGTGCGCGCTCTCCCACCGGGTGCTGCGGTCCCCGTCGACGGCCTTCCCGGCGACGTTGCCGCCGTCCGAGGAGCTCGCGTCGACGTCGGCACCCGCTGCGGCGTCGGGGATCGACGTCACCGAGGCGACGACCGCCGAGCCCTCGACACCGCCACCGGTCGCGACGACGTACCCGGAGCCCGCGGCTGTGGTCGTCACGGTGCCGTCGCTCCCGGCGCTTCCGGCACCGGTGTACGACCAGGTGACGTCGGCGGGCAGGGCCGCCGGGTCGCCGTACTGGTCGTGGCCGGCGGCACGGAACCGCTGTGGCGTCCCGACGACGAGCCGGTCGAAGCCGGGCGTGACGTCGAACCCGGTGAGGACCGGTGCCGGTGCGACCCGGAAGGCGTACGACCCGTGCACGCCGCCGATCGTGGCGGTGACGGTCGCCCGCTCCGCGCGCTCCGATGCACGGTGGACGCCGTCGGCGCTGATCGTGCCGGTGTCGGTCGACCAGGTGACGTCGTCCAGCGCGACGGTGGCGCCGTACTGGTCGTAGCCGGTGGCGGTGAAGGTCGTGGTCGCACCGGGGACGATCGTCTTCGGGGCTCCCTGGGCGCTGACGACCACCTCGGTGAGCCGCGCGTCCAGGTGCGAGGTGATCTGCGTCTGCGCCGGGACCGCGATCTGGCCGATCACCTCGGCGCCCTCGTAGACGTCGTACGTGTGCTGCACGGTGTCGGGGTTGTCGAGCACGTAGCTGATCGTGCCGTCGGGTGCGCGGAACACCTGGCTGAGCGGGTCCGAGGTGTGCCGGTCGGTGACCTCGGTGCCGACGGTCCGGTTCGACATCGCCTGGTGGTACACAAGGCCGGCCATCGACTGCCCGGTCACGGCCGGGTCGTCGGCCTTCCACAGCGCGGCGTGCACGTCGGCGTAGGTGTCCGGGTCGTACTGCCCGAGGAACCCGAGGACGACGTTGCCGAGCGCGTCGCCCATGCCGCTGAACACCCGTGCGGCGTGCTCGGTGTCCTCGCCGGGGGTGTGGTCGGTGAGGTCGACGCCGTACAGCTGGTCGATGGTCCGGGTGTCGGCGCGGAAGTCGTCCACCAGGAACGGCATCAGCGGGGACGGGGTCGGCCAGTCCTGGGGCCTCCGGTCGGCGGTGGGACCGTCGAGCTCGGTGGGCACCAGCGAGTCGGGCAGGTTCTCCGGGGTCCAGTACCGGTCGGGGAACACCACCCGTCCGTCGTCGTCCACGCTCACCAGCAGGGTGTCGGTGGCCGGGTCGTACAGGGGGTTCGCTGCGGTTCGTCGGGTGACGTACCCGGGGTGGTTCGTCTCGACGGCGCGGATCGCATCCTGCAGCTCACCGATCGCGGCCGGCCGGTCACGGGTGATCTTCACGTCGCCGTAGCTGCCGACGCCCCACCACTTCTTCGTGAGCATCTGGATGCGTGCCGCGTTGCCGTCGGTGACCCCGGCCTGCCCGATGGACTCCGGGCGGGCGGCCATCATCTCGGCCATCAGGGCCTTCGAGAAGCCGGGATCCCAGCCGAAGTAGTCGAACCACGGGGCGATCGGCATCCACTGGATGCCGGAGATCCAGGCGGGGTCGCCGGAGAAGTACGTGGCGTGGGCCTGCCCGGAGTCGAACAGGATCCCCGCCTGCCCGTGCTCGTACTCGTCCGGGAACGCGCCGTTGCCGTCGTACGACGCCGAGGCGGGGTTGCCGCGGGCGTTCTGCCAGTACGCGCGGACGGCGGCCCGCTCGGTGACGTACTGCACCGCACCGGCGGCCTGCATCTCGTCGTCGCCCAGGACCGAGCCGAGCAGGAAGAGCCCCGCCTCGGACTGGATCGCCTCGGACGAGGACTCCTGGTTGTTGCCGCCGGGGGACGACACACCACCGGCGTTCGACCGGCCCTCCCAGATCCCGAACGTGCGCATGTGCGGGAACCGGGCGTCGTCGCGGTCCCAGTTCGCGTACTGCTTCGCGACGAGCGTCGCCATGCCCTGGTACTTCGCCGCCCACGCGTGGTCGACCCGGCCGAGCATCGCCGTCGCGACCGCGAAGTAGCCGTAGTGGAAGTGGTTGTCGTTGAACTGCGCGGACCCGTACGAGTCGGCGAACCCGATCAGGGCCTTCCACGTCGGGTACATCGCGAAGAAGTGCTCCGCCTCGCCGTCCGTGTACGTGTACCAGTCGGTCAGGGCGCGCTCGAGGGTGTCCTGCAGCGTCCGGGCGTCCTCGGTGGCACCGATCTGCCGCGCGATCGTCATGTACTCGGCGAGCTGCAGGACGTCCTTGCCGCCCCAGTAGGTGTCCCCGCCGTACGTCGTCTTCGCGGCGTAGTCGTGCAGGTACTCGCGCATGATGCGCTCGGAGTACGGGTCGTCCCCGACCGCCTCGGGTGTGGCGCCGATCGGGGTCATGCCCGTGAACGCGTAGTCCAGGGTCCAGCCGCCGTGGCCGACGGTGGTCCGCATGGTGCCGCGCGGGGTCTCGTACGTGGCGCCGGTGAAGCGCAGGTTCGTGGTGGCGTCGGCGTACTGGTGCTGCAGCCAGCCCTGGACGGTGTCGTGGCTGTCGCCCTGCAGCGTGTCGGTGCGGATCGACCACTGCTGACGGACGTTCGCCGCCGCCGGGTCGTACGCGTACGTCATCGTCGTGTCACGGGGGACCGCGAACGCGGTGCGGTGCAGGTCGTCGAGGGACAACCCCTGCTCGGGCACCGCACTGAGCACCAGGTAGGGCGTGCCCGACGAGGCCTCCAGCGTGTTCCCGACCCGGGTGAAGGTGGTGTCGTCGGGGGCGTGCACCCCGAAGACGTGGCCGTCCTGGCGGATCTCGAACCGGTCCGTCGTCACCGGCAGGTCGAGCGGCCCGCCGTCCCGGTCGGTGATCTCGGCGCCGTCCTGCAGGGTCAGGCGCGGGGTCATGCCGTGGAACTCGAACCACTCGTACGGCGAACCCTGCACGCTCGTGACGTCCATGTACTGTCCGCCCGGGCCGTCCTGCGGCATCCGCCAGCTGACGTTCCAGTCACCCCAGCGGAGCGCGTCGGCCTGCTTCGCCCGGAACGTGGTCGCGAAGCGCTCGGCGAGGCCGTCCGGGGCGTCGGTGAGCAGGACCTGGTCGACCAGGACGTGTGCCCACCCGGCCCGCAGGTCGTCCACGATCCGGAGCTGCGCGGACTGCCCCCGGTGCGCGGAGACGTCCCAGCTGTCCCACCGCAGCTGTTCGCTGTCCGTCCCGGTGCTGCTCGCCACGACGTCGCCGTTGACCAGCAGCTGCACGGCTTCGTGGTCGGGGTGCCGGCCGCCGCCGACCAGGAACGCCAGGGTCGAACGGTCGATCGTGAACGCCGGCGACGTGAGGGTGCCGGTCGCGCCGTCGCCGTCCTCGTCGCTGAACGAGTTCAGGAAGCGTCCGCCGAGCCACCCGGAGACCGCGCTCTGCCCGGCGGCCGTCCCCGTGGCCGTTGCCGTGAACGCGTCACCGGTCGCGGTCCAGCCGTCGGGCAGTCCGTCCTCGAAGTCCGCCAGGGTGCGGTCGCTCGCGTCCGGGCTCGGTTCGACGGTCCCGCCGACCGTCACCGGTGCCTCCAGACGCATCGCTGTGCCGTCGCTGTTCCACCGCGTCGGGATCGTGAGCTTCGTGCCGGCGGCACTGTTCGACGAGACGAACGGGTACGCCCACATGTCGCCGGAGTACTTGCT
This sequence comes from Curtobacterium poinsettiae, assembly GCF_047226435.1. Lineage (NCBI taxonomy): Bacteria > Bacillati > Actinomycetota > Actinomycetes > Micrococcales > Microbacteriaceae > Curtobacterium > Curtobacterium poinsettiae. Next base: position 1,271,245 of record NZ_CP178434.1, read on the forward strand.
GACCAGCAGGTCCGTCCACCACTGGTTCGTGGGCACCGGCTCGCCGGCCTTCGACGGATCGATGTACAGCTCCTGGTCGAGCGTCTTCCGCACGTCCGCGATGTCGGTGATCTCGTCGGGCGGGGTCGGCGCGTAGGAGCCGGCACCCACCTGCACGCCGTCGGCGGCGGGACCGACGCGGGACGAGCCTCCAGGCTGCTCCTGCGGTGCGGCAACCGCAGCACCCGGATTGGCCGGCGACCGCCGGGTGTCGGACGTCGCGGCGTGCGCCGGGGTGACGGCGGACGCCAGCAGCGTGGCGACGGTCAGGGCGCCGGCTGCGGCGCTGACGGCCGCTCGGCGGAACGACCTGGGACGGACGGCGGGACGCGGTGAGCTCACCGGGACTCCTGTCGGAACGGTTCGGCCGCGCACGACGTACACGGCCGTGGACGGCGGGGTCTGGTGGTGCTGGGCCTGCACCCGGACAGATCGGCAGCACCGGTCCCGCCGTCAGCAGTCCGCGTTCTGGGGATGCCCTACCGTTGGCCCCATGCCGACCATCGGACTGCGCCGGATGGTGCCGCGCGACCCCGACCAACGACACCGGGCAGCGAGTCCGCTCGAGCTCCTGTTCGACCTGGTGTTCGTCGTCGCCGTGGGGTTCGCCGCCACCAACCTGCACGAGATCGAGGTCGAGGGGCACGTCACGTCGGCCGTCCTGGCCTACGGGTTGGTGTTCTTCTCGATCTGGTGGGCGTGGATGAACTTCACCTGGTTCGCCACGTCGTTCGACACCGACGACTGGCTCTACCGGGTGATGACCTTCGTGCAGATGGCGGGGGTGCTCGTCCTCGCCGCCGGGGTGCACGCGGCCATGGTCGAGGACGACTTCACGATCGGCGTCATCGGCTACGTCGTCATGCGGCTGGCGCTGGTCGGGCAGTGGATCCGCGCCGCCGTGTCCTCCACCCGCTCCCGCCGCACCGCCGTCCTGCACGCCGTCGGCGTCACGGTCGTGCAGCTGCTCTGGGTGCTCTCCCTGGCCCTGCCCGACGACGTCTGGGGGTACGCGGCACCGTTCCTCGTGCTCGCCGAGCTTTCCGTGCCGATCTGGGCACAGACCTCGACGGGGACGACCCCGTGGCACACCCGGCACCTGGCCGAGCGGTTCTCGCTGTTCACCCTCATCGTCCTGGGCGAGGGACTGGTGGCCTCGGCCGGTGCGGTGATCGACGCCCTCGCGCACACCGAGCACCTCGGAGCCCTGCTGGCGCTCGCGGGCTGCGGACTGGTGATCACCGTCGGCATGTGGTGGATCTACTTCTCCCGCGAGCAGCACGCGCACATCCGCTCGCTGCCCACCGCGCTCGTGTTCGGCTACGGCCACTTCTTCGTCTTCGCCGCCGCCGGCGCGCTGCCGGCCGGCATCGAGGTCGCGGTCAGCGCCGACGCCGGACACGTCGCACTGTCGTCCGCCTCGGTCGCCGCGACCGTCGCGGTGCCGGTCGCGGTGTTCGTGCTGTCGATCTGGGCGCTGGCGATCCGGCCGTCGTTGTCCACGCGGGCCAACGCCGCGGTGGTGGCCCTGGTGCTCGTCGTCCTCGCGTCGATCGCGGTGCCGGCGGTGTCGCTGCCGCTCACCGCGCTCGCCGTGGCGGCGGTCGTCGTGACCCTCGAGGTCGCGTCCGCGCGGACCGACACCTGACGGACGACGGACGACGGACGACGGACGGGAGGCGGGCCCCAGCAGCCGGTACCGGCGCGACGCGCCAGCGGCGGGACGGCCGTGCCTGGAGGGACGGTGCCAGCTGGCACCGTGCCTCCCGTCCGTCAGGTGGTCGCGTCGACGGCGCGTCAGCGCTCCGGCTGCTCCGTCGCCGACGTGTCGGCCGACGTCGGACGCGCGTCGAGGCTCGGGTCGACCGCCGGGTCGGGCGAGATCGACTCGGGTCGCACGGGGAAGTCCTCGAGCGCGCCGGCCTCCACCATCGGAGCCGCGGCTCCGCGGCCACCGCGCACGCGGCTCTTCACCGCTGCCCACGGACGGCCGAGAGCGGACCGTGCGGGACGCTCGGAGGGCGCCTCGACCTCGAGCCCGTAGTAGGCGCCGACGTGCTCGAGCAGGACCTCGCGCTCGGCCTTGTCGTAGGCCCGGCGCTCGCGGGTGAAGGCGATGATCGTCGACCAACAGGTGAGCAGCAGGACGATGCTGAACGGCAACGCGGTCGTGATCGCCGCGGTCTTCAGCGCGTTCAGCCCGCCGCTCAGCAGCAGTGCGACGGCGAGCAGTGCCGACACGGCGGCGAAGAAGACGCGCAGCCAGTTCTTCGGTTCGATGTCGCCACCCGACGCGATCATCGCCATCACGAGCGACCCGGAGTCGGACGAGGTCACGAAGAACACGCCGATGAGCAGGATCGCGCCGTAGGTCAGCACCACGCCGGCGGGCAGGTCACCGAGCAGTGCGAACAGGGACCCCTCGATGTCGACCGAGCCGTCCGAGCCGACGAGGCCGCCGGCGCCGTCGGTCTGGCGGTGGATGGCCGCACCACCGAGGACCGCGAACCACAGGAACGTGAGCGCGGTCGGCACCAGGAGGACACCGAACACGAACTGGCGGACCGTGCGGCCCTTGGAGATGCGGGCGATGAAGACACCGACGAACGGCGCCCACGACATCCACCAGCCCCAGTAGAAGGTGGTCCAGGCGCCCTGCCAGGCCTCGCCCTCGGCACCCTGCTGCGCGGTGACGTTGAACGACAGGCCGACGATGTTCTGCAGGTAGGAGCCGATCGACTGCACGAAGTCACGCAGCAGGAACTGCGTCGGACCGACGATGAGCACGAAGAGCAGCAGCGCGGCGGCGAGCAGCAGGTTGAAGTTCGACAGGATCTTCATGCCCTTGGTCACACCGGTGACGAGCGAGACGATCGTGACGGCGGTGATCACCGCGATGATGGCGATCTGGCTGACGATGCTGCTGTCGGCGATGCCGGCGCTCTCGAGTCCGGCGCCGATCTGGATGACGCCGAGGCCGAGCGAGGTCGCGACACCGAACAGCGTGCCGACCAGGGCGATGACGTCGATCAGGTTGCCCCAGCCGCCGCGGACGCGGTTGCCGAGCAGCGGTTCGAGCGCCCAGCGGATCGACACCGGGCGACCCCGGCGGTGGATCGCGTAGGCCAGGGCGAGGCCGAGGACGACGTAGATCGCCCATGCGTGCAGGCCCCAGTGCAGGAAGGTCTGGGTCAGTGCCTGCTGCGCGAGTTCCTTCTCGTTGCCGGTGACGCCCGGGCGCGGGGAGGCGAAGTGACTGAGGGGCTCGGAGACGCCGTAGAACACGAGGCCGATGCCCATGCCGGCGGCGAACAGCAGCGCGAACCACGAACCGGTCGAGAACTCGGGCTCGTCCTGGTCCTTGCCGAGCTTGATGTCACCGAAGCGGCTGAAGCCGACGAACAGCGAGAAGCCGACGAAGAACGCGGCGATCAGCACGTAGTACCAGCTGAAGTTCTGGACGATGCCGTCCTGCAGTCCGAGGAACATCGCCTCGGCGGTGGAGGGGGAGATCAGGGTGAAGGCCACGAACCCCAGCACGATGACGGCGGCGGGCCAGAACACCCACCGCCGCAACTGCGGTGTCGTGGTCACGGGTCCGGGCAGGGGAGGAGTGGTGCTTGCCATGCAGTCCATGGTGCCTGCTCGCGTTCCTGTGTGTTCTGCCAGGCGTGTCTTGCGCGCGCGGCGCGCGGCCGTGGACGTGCGGCTGGGCGGACTGGAGGCGCGGGGCGGGCTGGTGCCGCGCCTCCAGCCCGTGGGGTATACCGCTTGCCGTCACCTGCGATCACGAGCTCGACGGACGTTCCGCAGCGCTGTGCGCTGGAGCCTGCCCGTCGGCGTTCGTCGGCGTTTATCCGGACCGGTCAGGGGACGAGTCGACGCTGCACGATCGCGCGGGCCACCTCGGAGAGCGGCTCGTGGTGCTCGAGCGCGTACCCGCGGATCACCGCGAAGGCCTCCTCGATCGAGACACCCCGCAGGTACGACACGACGCCCTTGGCCTGCTCGATGACCTCGCGCGAGCCGATGGTGCGCTGCAGCTGCGCGCGGACGACCTCGTGTTCGCGCAGGGACCGCTCGTGCAGGATGCCGATCGTCGCCACGTCGGCCAGGGCACGGGCGACGCGCAGGTCCGATCCCCCGAGGGCACCCACGGCGATGCCGAACAGGTTGAGTGTGCCGATGACGTTGCTGCCCAGCCGGAGCGGGACGGCGTGCACCGACCGGAACCCGAGTTCGACCGCGCCCGTGCGGAACATCGCCCACTCCGCCGGCGCTGACTCGATGTCCGGGCAGGCCACGACCCGTCCGGTCGCGAGCGAGGTCATGCAGGGTCCGGCCTCGGCGTCGAGCTGCAGGACCTCGACGAGCCGGCTCGCTTCAGAGGTCGAGGCCACGACCTCGAGCTCTTGGTCGTCGTTGGCCAGCAGGATGCCCGCAGCGTCGATGCCGAGTACCTCGGCGCAGGTCTCGACCAGGGTCTGCAGCAGTTCCACGACGTCGTAGGCGTCCACCAGGGTGTCGGCGAGCGACGTGAACGTCTCGAGGATCCGGGCTTCTCGGCCTGCCGTCGTCACTGGACCTCCTCGATCAGGTCGCCTCGCTTCTCGAACCGGACCGTGCCGTCGAGGATCTCCTCCGCCACCCGGCGCATGGTCGTCCGGCGGGCGAAGGCATGGCCCTGCAACAGCAGGTAGGCGTCCTCGGGGCTGATGTCGAGCTGCGCGAGCACCACACCGGTGGCCTGGTGCACCACACGCCTGGACGACGGGCTCCGGTCGAGCAGGGCGTCGTCCTGGTCCGCGATGGAGCGGAGGGCTCGGCGGAGCACCCGGCGGCTGACTGCGGAGGCGAGGGTCATGGCCTGGCGCACGGTGTCGTCCTCGATCGTCGCGGGCTGCGGGACGTACACGTCGATCGCGCCGAGCGGGAACGGCCCGAAGGCGACCGGGAAGGCGAAGACCGCGCCGACGGGTTCGCTCCGGACGGCTTCGTTGAAGGCTGGCCACGCGGCGTTCGGACGCTCCACCAGATCCGTCTCCAGCACCGGGGCATCGGTCGAGAGCGCGGCCCAGCACGGTCCCTCGGACAGGTCGAGCTGGATCTCGTCGATCCGGGTGGCGACCTCGTCGGTCGCGGACACGGTCTCGCTCGGGCACAGCTCACCGAAGGTCGAGATCGAGACACCGCCCATCGGCAGCGCGAGCGCGAACGGCCGACTGAGTTGGTCGTCGGCGACGTCCGCCGACCGGAGCGCACGGAGTGCACGCTCGAATGCGTCATCCATGGGCGCCTTCCCTGCCGTCTCTCGATCCTACGCGCTGGGCGGTGTCGGACGATCCGGACGGCGCGGGCACGTTCGGCGGTGGGCCGGCACGCCAGGCCGGGAGCTCGGCGGGCGGGTACGTCCCCTGCTCGTCCTGCACCCGGAGCATCGCGTCCAGGGCCACCAGCGTCAGGCCGGAGGTCTCGCGCACCACCGTCCGCACCGCGTTGCCGAGCAGGAACGCCATCAGGTCCTCGCTGCCGCCGTCCGGCCGGTAGTCGCGCCATGGACCGGCCCCAGCACGCTGCAGCGCCCCGGCGAGCACCGTCTGGGGGTCGTCGACGTCCACCTCGCAGTCCAGCACCAGCCGGAAGCGCCGCTGGTTCCGGTCCGACAGGCTCGGCGCGCCGTCCTCGTCGTCCTCGCAGTCCTCGCAGTCCTCGCCGTCCTCGGGCGCGAAGGAGCGCAGCGCCGACGAGGGCGCGATCCCGTAGGCCTCACGGAACGCCGCAGCCATCCGACCCGCGTTGCTGAACTGCCACCGCTGGGCGATCGCCGCGATGGTCCGCCGGTCGGGTGTGCCGGATGCCGCCTGCAGGTCACGACGCACCCCCTCGAGCCGCACTGCGCGCAGGAAGGCGCCCGGCGTCTGCCCGATCTCCGTCCGGAACCGCTTCTGCAGACTCCGCGGCGACAGCTGGACCGCCGCGGCGACGTCCGTGACGGTGATGTGGGTCGTCGCGTGCTCCTGGACGAACCGGAGCGCGTCCCGCACAGCACGTGAGAGCCGAGGCGGGACGTCCCGTGCCGCACCGCTCCCGTCGTTCATGGGCCGACCGTACGGGAACCGTCCACGGTGCGTTGCCAGGACCCCGATCCGGGCCGCGGATGATCCGCCAGACGCGGTCAGGTGTCAACCCCTGACGTGACGGGAAACGTCCTGTTGATACTGAAAGTGTCTCGTGCGCCGCTGGTCGAAGCAGTGCACCACATCGAACCGACAGGGAGGCGCGATGGGACACGCACAGGGAACCTCGACCATGGTCATCGACTCCGTCGTGCGACAGCAGGTCGTCCACACCGAACGGATCCGGGCACTCGCCCCGACGGACCCGACGGACATCCGGGTGCAGCCGGTCGACGCCGGGTGCTGGCGGGTCGTCGACGCTGCATCCGCCTGGGGGGACCCGGACATGCTCCTCGGCTGCGTCGAGCGCACTGTCGACGGGGTCGACTGCACGCTCATGGCGACACTGCACGAACAGGAACGGCTTGCGAGCCTGCGGGACGCCCGCTCCTGGTTCGAGCAGCGATGCGGACAGCACCTCGACGAGGCACCGTGTTGACCGCGGTCCACGGGGACGACGCGGCCCGGACCGTCACCGCGCGGATCGACACCCAGCGCCGCCACACCGAACGCTCCGGCACCGACCGGTCCTTCGCCGCGCGCGTGCTCGCCCAGGCCGGGCACGGTCGTGACGTCCGCTTCGACGTCGACGACGACAGTTCCCGGCTGCCCTTCCGGTTCCGGTACCGAACCCGCCGGGACGGATGCGTGAGCCTCGTCACGGCGTCGGCGACCTCCGGCTTCTCCGGGACCTTCGAACCCGTCGACCGCATCGTCGTCGGGTGGTCGAGTACCGGTGGCGTCCGGATCGCCGTCCAGGACGGTGCCGTCCTCGAGACCCGGCCCGGCACGCCCGTCCGGATGCCGACGTCGGGGGAGTTCTCCGTCCGCGCCCCGACGGGCACGCTGCAGCTGGTGAGCATCGACCGGTCACTCCTCGACCAGGTGCGCTCCTCGCTCGGAGCCGCGGCGCCGGAGCTGCCGGACCGAGGTGCCGAACCCGCCGCGGGGGTGCTCGAACACCTGCGCCGGTGCGTCGAACAGGTGGCGGTCACCGCGACGCGTGACGGCTTCACCCAGGGCGCCAGGACCAGCGCGCAGGTCGCGCTCGTCGAGGCCGTCCTCGGAGCGTTCGGGACGCGGGTGCCCGTGATCCTCCGGCGTGCCGTGACCCCGTCGACGGTCGAACTCGCCATGGCGTACCTCGAAGGACACTGCGATCAGCAGCTCTGCCTCGCCGACATCTGCGACGCGGTGGGTGTGAGCCCCCGCACGCTCCAGACGGCGTTCATGCGGGAACACGGCGTCTCGCCGATGACGTTCCTGCTGCGGATGCGGCTCGACCGGGTGCGCGCGGCGCTGGAGTCCGGCAGCCGGCAGGAGACCAGTGTGAGCGAGGCGGCCCTGACTTGGGGCTTCCGTCACCTGGGGCGCTTCTCAGGCACCTACTTCCGCCGATTCGGCGAGTACCCGGGCCAGACGTTGCGCGCATCGTCCGGTGCGTGCGCAGCGGGTCCGGAGCGACACGCGGGGTGATCTCGAAGGTCGTGCGACGTGTTCCGGACACCACGGTGAACACGCAAGTTCGGCCCCTAGGGTCGCCGCAAGCGCAATCGCGTGAACTCTCTCGAACCGGTCGAAGGACCGATCCGTGACTGAAAGCGGTCCACATGACCACTACTCCGCTCGCTCCGGGTTACACCCGCACTCGCCCCGCTACGGGAGCCCGAAAGGGCACCTCGACCTACTCCGCGCTCCTGGCGCAGGTGAAGGAGAACGGCCTGCTCCGCCGTCGTACCGGTTTCTACTGGGCACTGTTCAGCGCACTCGTCGGCAGCCTTGCCCTCACCTGGGTCGCGTTCGCGTTCCTGGGTGACTCGTGGTTCCAGCTGATCGTGGCCGGTGCGCTGGGGGTGCTGTTCACGCAGTTCGCGTTCCTGTCGCACGAGGCTGCGCACCGTCAGGTGTTCGAGTCCCAGAAGTGGAACGACCGCGCGGGCCGCTGGCTCGGCACGTTCCTGGTGGGGCTGAGCTACTCGTGGTGGATGAACAAGCACACCCGGCACCACGGCAACCCGAACACCGTCGGCAAGGACCCGGACATCGCCCCTGACGGCATCCGCTTCCTGCCCGAGGACGCCGCCGCCGTGAAGGGTGGCGTGATGAAGACCTTCATGCGCTACCAGGGGTGGCTGTTCTTCCCCCTCCTCACGCTCGAGGGCCTGAACCTGCACCGCTACGCCGTCATGTCGATCGTGACCGGCAACGGCACCAAGGCCGACAAGAAGCACCGCCTCATCGAGGGCGCGCTGCTGGTGGCGCGGTTCGCGATCTACCTGACGGTGGTGTTCTGGTTCCTGCCGTTCGGGATGGCGTGCGCGTTCCTCGGGGTGCAGCTGGCCGTGTTCGGCGTGATGATGGGTGCTTCGTTCGCCCCGAACCACAAGGGCATGCCGACCATCGCCCACGACGCGAAGGTCGACTTCTTCTCCCGCCAGGTGCGGACTTCGCGCAACATCCGTGGTGGCTGGTGGGTGTCGTTCCTGATGGGTGGGCTGAACTACCAGGTCGAGCACCACCTGTTCCCGTCGATGCCGCGTCCGGCGTTGAAGCAGGCCCGCCTGCTGGTGCGGGACCACTGCGACACCCTCGACGTGCCCTACACGGAGACCACGTTGCTGCGTTCGTACGGCATCGTCGTCCGGTACCTCAACCGTGTCGGCCTCGCCGCCCGCGACCCCTTCGCGTGCCCCATGGTCGCGCAGCTGCGCATCCACTGACGCCGTGCTGACCGCCATGCCCACGGGCACCGTGAAGTGGTTCGACCACAGCAAGGGGTTCGGATTCATCCACCCCGACGACGGGTCCGAGGACCTGTTCGCACACTTCTCCAGCATCGTCGCGGCGACCGGCTCCCGGCCGCTCGCCCAGGACGACCACGTGCAGTACGAGATCGGACCCGGCAAGAAGGGTCCGCAGGCGGACAACATCTCGATCATCCGCTGACGCGGACGACGGACGGGAGGCACGGTGCCAGCTGGCACCGTGCCTCCCGTCGGTCCTTTCCCATGGCCACTGCAGTGGTAGGCCCGGAACCGCCCGGCGCCCTACTTGATGCCGGTCGAGGCGATGCCCTGCACGAACTGCCGCTGGAACGCCAGGAAGACCACGAGCAACGGCAGCACCGTGACGGTCGCGATCGCCATCACGGCTCCCCACGGTGAGCTGAACGCCGGGTTGTTCGTCAGGGTCGACAGGGCCACCGGCACCGTCAGGTTCTCGTTTCCCTGCAGGACGACGAGCGGCCACAGGAAGTCGTTCCACCGCGTCATGAACCCGAGGATCACGAGCACCCCCACCAGGGGGCCGCACGAGGGCAGCACCACCCGGAAGAACGTCTGGAACTCCCCGGCACCGTCGAGTCGAGCGGCCTCCATCAGCGCGTCCGGCACCCCGAGCATGAACTGCCGCGCGATGAAGATCCCGACGACGTCGAACACGGTCGGCAGGATCACCGCCCAGGGGGAGTCGACCAGGCCGATCTTCGCGACGACCAGGAAGCTCGGCACCAGGGTGACCTGGATCGGGATCATGATCGTGACGAGGAACGCCGAGTACAGCAGCCCTCGGCCCACGAAGCGGAACTTGGCGAGTGCGTACCCGGCCATCAGCGACACCACGACGCTCAAGGCAGTGCCGACGCTGGTGATGAGCGCCGAGTTGCCGAGCCACCGCCAGACCGGCTGCGTGCTGAACACCTGCGTGTAGTTCTCGAACGTCGGCCGGGTCGGGAACAGCGAGAACGCGCCACTCTGCGACTGCCCGCCGGGGGTGAGTGCCGAGACGACCATCCAGTACAGCGGGAACACCATCAGGATGGCCAGGGCGGTGAGCCCGGCGACGAGCACCCACCGACCGGGCCGGCGCCGGGAGCGGGCTCCAGCCGGACGGCGGCGGGGACCGCGGACATCGAGTACGGCCATCAGAGCATCTCCTCCGCCTTGCGGTTGGCGCGCTGCCGGAGCAGCGTGAACACGAGCAGGATCGCGACGAGCACCAGTCCGAGCGCCGCGGCGTAGCCCATCCGGGCATCGATGAACGCGGACCGGAACACGTACTGGATCAGCACGGTCGTCGAGAAGCCAGGGCCACCGCCGGTCATCACGTAGATGACGTCGAAGGCCTGCAACGAGAACACGACGTTCAGGATGAGCAGGATCGACGTCGTCGGGCGGAGCAGCGGCCAGGTGATGGTCCGGAACCGCACCCAGCGCGAGGCACCGTCGATCGCGGCGGCCTCCTTGAGCTCGGTGGGCACGGACTGCAGCGCGCCGAGGTAGATCACCATGCAGAAGCCGATCCGGGTCCAGACCACGACGACCACCAGGGTCGCCATCGCCCACCCCGGAGCGGTCAGCCAGGGCACGCGCCCCATGCCGAGCGCTTCGAGCAGGTTGTTCACGACGCCGTAGTCGCCGTTGAAGATCCACGACATGATGACGCCCACCACGACGCCGGCCGCGACCATCGGCACGAAGAACAGGGCGCGGAACACCGAGCGTCCGGGCAGCGGCCTGTTCAGGGCAACCGCCAGGGCGAGCCCGATCGCCATCGAGGTCGGCACGGTGCCGAGCGTGAACACGAGCGTGTTCCGCAGCGCCGTGCCGATGAGCGGGTCGGAGCCCATGTCGACGAAGTTCTTCCCGCCGACCCAGGTGCCGTCGCCGAGCGAGGTGCTGGAGTCCTGGAAGCTCAGCGCGATCGCCGTGATGATCGGGATGAGCGAGAAGCCGAGGAACAGCAGCGCCGCGGGGCCGATGAACACGTACGGGACGAAGCGGCCGCGGCTTCGGCGGGCACCGTCGCCAGCGGGGAGTCCGCCGGTCGGAGGGGCGGTGGACGCCGTCGTGCGGACCGGCGCGGTCTCAGTTCGCAGTGACACTGCGCATCGCCTCCATCATCTGGTTCGAGGCCTCTTTCGGGCTCAGCTGCCCGAGCAGGCAGAGGTCGAGGTAGTCGGCGAACACCGCGTTGAGCGAGCTGAAGTACTCGCCGCTCTCGGCCTTCACCATCGAGAGCGGGATCGTCGTCCCCTGGTCGATGAACCGCTGCATCGTGTCGGTGTTCGCGGCGTACCCGATGTCCTTCGCGTCGAGGGACTTCCGGGCGGGCAGCCAGTTGCCGTCGTGGCAGAACTGCTGCATCTTCGACCGTGACGTGATCATCGCCACGAGCTCGGCCGCGAGCTCCGGGTGCTTGCTCGACTTCGTGACGGCCAGGGCGTTGCCGCCCAGGTCGCTCGCCTCGCCGACGTTGCGGATCATCGGGGCAGTGCCCCAGTTGTCGGGCATGTCGGTGTCGAGCTGCGCGATCGACTCCGGGTTGTTGAGCATCATGCCGATCTGCCCGGTCAGGAACAGGTTCCGCGAGACGTCACCGCCGCCGCTCTTGCTGAGGTTGCCGGTCGTCGCGAGTCCTTCGGCGTACCACTTCCGGCCGAAGGCCAGGGCGTCGATCGCCTCTGGGGTGTCCATCGACGGGGTCGCGCCGTCCTCCCCGAGGAACGCGCCGCCGTTCTGGTGGACCAGCGGCAGCCACCGGTACGCCGTCTCGGGCGACGACCAGCCGTACCCGAACGCGTACTTGCCGGTGACCTGCTTGACCTCCTTCGCGACGTCGAGGAACGTATCCCACGTCCACGCGTCGGCCAGGGCCTCCGGCGGTGTGACGCCGATCTGCTCCATGACGTCGCGGTTGTAGTAGGTGATGAAGTTGTCGGTGTGCTGGAAGACGCCGTACACACCGTCGTCCCGCGCGCCGATCGCCCAGAACGGGTCGCTGTAGTCCTGCCGGTAGTCCGCCGGGACGGCCCCCGAGATGTCGACCAGGCTGCCGTTCGCGGCGTACCGGCCGATCTGCTGCGGGGTGATCCGGATGACGTCCGGCGCCAGGTCGGCGGCGAGCCGCGTGATGAACCACTGGTGGAACTGGCCGGTCGTGACCTCGACGGAGACGCTCGTGCCCGGGTGCGCCGCGACGAACTCGTCGGCGATCGCCTGGTAGCTCGTGATGTCAGTCGGGATGTTCCAGGTGGACAGGCGGATGTGCTTCGTGCCGCCGCGGGCAGCGGTTCCCTGGCCCGCGCAGGCGGCGAGGGCGCCGGCCATCGAGATACCGGCGAGTGCGAGGAACCCCCGTCTGGCGAGCTGGGGGGATGGTCGGGTCGGCATGGTCCTCTCCTTTGAGGTCGTGGTGCCGTGCAGGACGGACTGGAGGCGCGGCGCGCGGCTGCGCGTCGGCGCGAGCCGGACGTGGGGTCGCGGTTGCGGACCCGACCCCACGTCGGGCGCGACGGCGTCAGACCAGCGCTGGGCGGGCCTCCCGGTCGGCCGTGTGCGCGGCTGCGCCCGCGTCCGCCGGACGCAGCGACTCGGGGAGCAGCGCCGCATGGGCGTGCAGGAGCTCGTCGGTCATCTCGGCGATGCGGTCCAGCGTGAGGTGCGCCGCCGTCAGCGGGTCGAGGGCGACCGCGTGGTGGACGTGCTCGACGTTGCCCGTCAGCGCAGCGCGCACCGCCAGGGTCTGCACGTTCGTGTTCGTGCGGTTGATCGCGGCGAGCTGGGGCGGGAGCTCGCCGAACGAGGTCGGTTGCACGCCCTTGCCGTCCACCAGGCAGGCCACCTCGACGCAGGCGTCGGACGGCAGGTTCTGGATGACGCCGGTGCTGTTCGGGACGTTGCCGTAGACGACTGCGGGGACCCCCGTGACGATCGCGTTCACGATGCTCGCGCCGTACTCGACGCTCGGCGTCAGGTCGGCCTTGAGCTTCTCGAGCTGCGTGTCCACGTCGCCCTGCTCGTCGTGCGCCAGGCAGATCTCGTAGTAGTCCCAGCGCTCCGGGATGTACTCGAGCACCGTCTCCGGGTCCTTGCGGAAGTACGGCACGTACTCGCTGGCGTGGTGGCTCGACTCGGTCTCGAAGTACCCGAACGAGCGCATCAGCTGGGTGCGGACCTGCTCGTTGCCGCCCTCGTAGTTGCTCGCCGCGGCAGCCGCCTCGCTGTGGTCGCCGTCGTCGTCGTGCAGGTCGGACGCCGCGACGCCGCGCTGGTGCTTCGCCGTCATCACCTCGCGCAGACGCGGGTAGAGGTCCTCGCCGTTGCGACGCTTGAACTCGAGGATCCACGCCTGGTGGTTGATGCCGGCGCTGATGAACTCGACCTCGTCGTACGGCACGCCGAGCGTGCGGGCCAGCATGCGGGTGGTGCCCTGCACGCTGTGGCAGAGGCCGACGGTCCGCAGGCCCTTCGCGTTGAGGAACGCCGTGGCCATCGCCATCGGGTTCGCGTAGTTGATGAACTGGGCGTCCGGGCAGAGCTCGAGGGCGTCGCGGGCGATGTCCTCGTAGGCACGGACCGACCGCAGGAAGCGGAAGACGCCGCCGGGGCCGACGGTGTCGCCGACGGCCTGGTCGATGCCGTACTTGCGGGGGATCTCGACGTCCCACTTGTACGACTCGACGCCGCCGACCTGGAACGTGATGATGACGACGTCCGCACCCGCCAGGGCCTCGCGCCGGTCGGTGGTCTCGAGGACCTCGACGCCGAGGCCGTGGTGGGCGACGAGTTCGCGGGCTGCGGTCGCAGTGCGGGCGACCCGGCCCGCGTCGAGGTCCATGAGGTGCAACGTCGCGTCCTGCAGTGCGGGGAAGGAGACGAGGTCGCCGATGAGGCGGAAGGGGAAGACGAAGCCGCCGGCGCCGATGATGGTGATCTTGGTCATGTGACGACGGTAGGAAGCGCCGGGGCCCGGGGTCCTCCGGCTTCGGACGGCGGGGTTCCAGGATCCTCCGATCGGACTCCGGGTCGTCCACGCCGCTGCCGTAGGCTCGGCACCGTGCTCGACGTGGAGACGGTGGAAGCGGCGTACTGGAGCCATCGCGGCCCGGCGCCGATGATGCCGTCCTCACACCGGCACGACGACCTCGAGATCAACCTCGTGCTCGAGGGACGGCTCGACTACCGGTTCGGCGGGGAGCCGGTGAGCGTCAACGCGGGGGAGATCGCGCTCTTCTGGGGATGGACACCCCACCAGCTCGTCGGTGACGCGACGGGGACCGGACAGTGCCGGTGGGTGCACATACCGCTCGGCGAGGTGCTGGCGTGGGGGCTTCCGGACCACGACCTCGGTGCCATGCTGCTGAACCGTCCCGTCGTGGTGCCGACCGGTGCGGCTGGTCGGGACGTCGAGTCGATGTTGTCGTCGTGGCAACGGGACTTCGCGGACGACGGAGCCGGAGTGATCGCGAACCTCGAAGCGCAGGCCCTGGTGCGCCGGTTGCTGCGGCACCACCGCGACGCCGTGAACCAGCGCGCGGAGGGCGGGCACGGCACCGCGGACGCGATGCACCGGGTGATCGACATGGTGCGGTTCGTCGTGGACCGGTTCCGCGAACCGATCGAGGTCGCCGACGTCGCCGCTGCGGCACACCTGCATCCGCACTACGCCATGACGGTGTTCCGGCAGGACGTCGGGACCACGATCGGGGAGTACCTGACTCGGTGCCGAGTGGCCGAAGCGCAGCGGTTGCTCGCGACCACGTCGATGACGACGTCGGAGATCGCGCACGCCGCGGGGTTCGGCTCGCAGTCGAGCTTCTACGCGCACTTCACCCGTGCTTGCGGGAGCGCGCCCGGGGCGTACCGAGCGCGGGCCCGCTGAGCTGTGGTTCCCACGACGTGAATCGGCCCGGACCGCGCTGCTGCGTGGTCCGGGCCGATCGTGGTGCGGGGGTGTTACTTGATCTGTGCGGTGATGGTGGCGGTGCCGACGAGGAGGCCGCGCTTGACGGCGTCGGTGCCGAAGGTCTTGTTCAGCAGGCCGGCGGCGTCTTCGCTGATGTGGACGGTGGTGCCGGTCAGGATGGCGTTGTCGCCCTCGAGCTGGAGGGGCTTGAGGGAGCCGCCGTGCAGCTCGAACAGGAACGCGTTGTTGACGGCGACCTTGCCGTTGACCAGGACGTCGCCGTAGAGCTTGGACGAGCCGGGGTTGACGACGAAGTTCTCGAGGGTGACGGTGGTGTCGCCGCCCTTGAGGGTCAGGCCGGAGTCGTCGTGGTTGAGCAGGCCCTGGACGTAGGGGCGGTAGTTGCCGTCGGGGGACCAGTAGGTGACCGATCCGGCGGTGATCGGGAACGACACGGACCCGTCGGCGAGCTTGGCGGTGCCGGAGACGCCGGGGGTGAGCTTGAGGGAGGTGAGGGCGTCGGTGAAGCCGGAGTCGAGCTTCACGGCGGTGGAGCCACCGAGGACCTCGGGCACCGAGGCGACCGGTGCGGGGATCTTCGACGACGACGAGGACACCGTGTGGATCGCGGGGGTCGCGGCCTGGGCGGAGGAGATGCCGAACGCGGCACCGCCCAGCACGAGGGCGCCGGTGGTGGCGAGGGTGATGGAGGTCTTGAGGCTCTTGCGCATCGTGATCAGTCCTTTGCTGTTGTCGCGCTCGGCGCGGCTGCTGTGTGCGCGCCGAACACACCCTGGTGCAGGGTGGAGAACCAGCGGTGTGCGGCTGGTGAGCGCTCCGGGTGGTTCCCGGTCGTTGCAGGTGATTCGGCACCCTCTGCCCGTCGGATTGGGACGACTTCTCCGGGCCCGTCGCCCCTAGGCTCGGGGCATGCGGGGAACGACGATCCGACCGACCACCGAGGACGACTGGGAGCGGGTCCGTGCGCTGCGGCTCGAGATGATCCAGGACACCCCGAAGGCCTACGGGGAGCGCCTCGCCGACGCCGAGCAGCTGCAGGAACGTGACTGGCGGCGCCGCGGTCGCCGTGAACACGACGTCGGCGGGACGACCCTCGCCGCGATCGACGCCGACGGCACGTGGGTCGGGACGATGGGGGTGTACGTCCCCGGTCCCCGTGTCGGACCGCTCCTGGTCGGCGTCTACGTCGCACCCTCGCACCGGGGTCGTGCCACTGGTGTCGCCGATGCGCTGCTCGACGAGATCGAGGTGTGGGCGGCGACGCACGGGTCGGCCCTGCGGCTGCACGTGCACGAGGGGAACACCCGCGCGCAGGCCTTCTACGCCCGGCGCGGCTACGAGCCGACGGGCGCGACCGAGGCGTACGTGCTCGACCCGAGTGAGCTCGAGGTCGAGATGATCCGACAGCTGCGGGGATCGCTGTGACCGCCGGGACGGCCGGGGCTTCCGTGCCCGCTGTGCGGTGGCTGCTGCTCGACGTGGGCGGGGTGCTCGAACTCGTCGACGACGCCGCGTGGCCCGGACACTTCCGGGCGCGGTGGGCCGAGCGGCTCGGGATGACGACGGACGACTTCTCCGCTCGGCTCGTCGCAGCCGACCTGCCCGACGCCTCGCGGCAGACCGGCGTCGTCGACCGGTACTGGGGTGCGATCGGCACGGCGCTCGGGCTGTCGGCCGAGCAGCTCGCCGTCATGCGCGCCGACTTCTGGGATGCGTACTGCGGCACCCTGAACGAACCGCTGTACGACTTTCTCGCCGGACTCCGCGGCACGATCGGCCTGGCGATCCTGTCGAACTCGGGCGACGGTGCCCGCGAGGAAGAGGAGCGGCGCTTCCGGTTCTCGGCGGTGTTCGACCCGATCTGCTACTCCCACGAGATCGGCGTGAACAAGCCCGATGCCGAGGCGTTCCGGATCACGTTGGACCGCCTGCAGGCGACCCCGGCCGAGGTGTTCTTCATCGACGACGTCCCGGAGAACATCGCGGCCGCCCGTGCACTCGGCATCGGGGCGCACCTGCACGTCGACACCGACGAGACGATCCGGGTGCTCGACGCGGTCGTGCGGGGGAGCGGCCGGCCGTGACCGTCGGCATCGTGTTCTTCGACGTCGACGGGACCCTCGTCACCCCCGGTTCCAGCAGCAGCTTCCCGGCAGCCCGGTTCGGGCACCAGCGAGCCCTCGACCAGGCAGAGGCCCGGTACGCCGACGGCGAGCTCACCAACCAGCAGGTGAGCGAGGTCGACGCCCTCGGGTGGCGCGGCACGGCCACTGCGACGGTCGAGCGGTGGCTCGACGACCTGCCGGTGTTGCCCGGCACCGACGCCGTCGTCGCCTGGTGCGCTGCACACGGCGTCGAACCCGTGCTCGCGTCGCTCGCCTGGCAGCCCGTGACCCGCTCCTTGGCGCGGCGGTTCGGGTTCGTCGCGAACGGAGGACCCCGGGTGGGGGAGCGCAGCGGCGTCCACGACGGCTCCGTCGCGGAGCACTTCGACGAGTTCGACAAGCGGGACCGGGCGCTCGCGCTCGCTCGCGACCGCGGTGTCCCGATCGAACGCTGCTGCGCCGTCGGGGACAGCCGCTCGGACATCCCGCTCTTCCGGGCGCTTCCGAGCGCGCTGGCGCTCAACGCGAGCCCGGCTGCACGTGCGGCTGCGAGTGACGCGATGGACGCGGACGACCTCTCGAGCATCATCCCCTGGCTCGGCCGCTGGTTCCGGGGACTCGCCTGATCGATCCGCTCCGAGCCGGATGCGGCATGATCGGTCCGTGTCTTCTGTGAACCCGACCGACGCGTACCGTGCCGCCCGCGACCAACTCCTCGCTGCGGACTCTCCTGAAGCGGCACGCGCCGGGTTCCGGTGGCCCGACGTCGGCGAGACGTTCAACTGGGCGTCCGACTGGTTCGACGTCATCGCGACCGACAACGGCCGCACGGCGCTCTGGATCGTCGAGGAGGACGGCCGTGAACAGCGGCTGAGCTACGCCGAGATGGCCGCACGCTCCGATCGGCTCGCCGCACGCCTGCACGGCTTCGGCGTGCAGCAGGGCGACCACGTCCTCGTCATGCTCGGCAACCAGCTCGAGCTCTGGGAGACCATGCTCGCCGTGATCAAGCTCGGCGCGGTCATCCTGCCGACGTCGACGATGCTCGACACCGCCGACCTGCAGGACCGTGTCGACCGGGGTTCGGTGGCGCACGTCGTCACGAACCAGAGCGAGACACACAAGTACGACGACGTCCGAGGCGCCTTCACGCGCATCGTGATCGGCGGCCACTCCGACGGCTGGACGGAGTACCCGAGCGACCTGGGCGAGCCCGCCCCTGAAGGCGAGGCACGCCCGCGGGTCATCACCCGCACCACCGACCCGTGCCTGGTCTACTTCACGTCCGGCACCACGTCGAAGCCGAAGATGGTCGTGCACACCCAGACGTCCTACCCGGTCGGGCACCTCAGCACCATGTACTGGCTCGGCGTCCGCCCCGGTGACGTCCACCTGACGATCAGTTCGCCCGGCTGGGGCAAGCACGCCTGGAGCTGCTTCTTCGCGCCCTGGATCGCCGAGGCCACCGTCTTCATCCACAACACCGCACGCTTCGACCCGGCCGGCCTGCTCGCCCAGCTCGAACGCGCCGAGGTCAACACGTTCTGCGCCCCGCCCACCGCCTGGCGGATGATGCTGCAGTCCGACCTCGGCGCGAAGCCGCGTGCCCTGCGCGAGGTCATCTCGGCCGGCGAGCCGCTCAACCCCGAGGTCATCGGCCGGGTCGAGGCAGCGTGGGGGCTCACCATCCGCGACGGCTACGGGCAGACCGAGACCACCGCGATCGTCGGCAACGCCCCCGGAGCCCCCGTGACCCCCGGAGCCATGGGCAAGCCGCTGCCCGGCGTCACCGTCACGCTGCTCGACCCCGTCACCGGCGAACCGGGCGACGAGGGCGAGGTCTGCCTGGACCTGACCGAGCGGCCCGTCAACCTGATGGCCGAGTACCTGGGCGACCCCGATCGCACGGCATCGTCGATGCGCGACGGCTTCTTCCACACCGGCGACATCGCCGTCCGTGACGCCGACGGCGAGCTGACGTTCATCGGTCGCACCGACGACGTGTTCAAGTCCTCCGACTACAAGGTGTCGCCCTTCGAGGTGGAGAGCGCGCTGCTCCAGCACCCGGCCGTGGCCGAGAGCGCGGTCGTCCCGGCTCCCGACGATGCCCGCCTCAACGTCGTCAAGGCGTACGTCACGTTGGCCACCGGATGGGAGGCGTCGGCCGACACCGCCAGACAGGTCCTGGAGTACGCACGCACAGCTCTCCCCGCCTACGCGCGTGTGCGCCGGGTCGAGTTCGCGGAGCTGCCGAAGACCATCTCGGGCAAGATCCGTCGCGTCGAGCTGCGGGAGCGCGAGGAGCTGTCGGTGACCAACGGCACACGTGCCGAGGGGGAGTGGCGCGACGACGAGTTCCCCGGCCTCCGCGCGCCCCGCCCGCACGCCGGACCCGCTGCCGGCTGATCGACTGGCGGAGCTCACACATGGTCGTCGTCCTGCGCCCGTGGTCCTTGGACGACGCGGCTGCGCTCCTCGTCGCCAGTCGGTCGGACCCGGATCTCGCGACGCAGTTCCCGGAGGTCGGGCTCGATGACGAGGAGCATGCCCGCGCGCACATCACGGGCGCACTGCGGTTCGACGACCACGCGAGGAACTGGGCGATCGTCGAGGACGGGGTCGCGGTCGGCAACGTCGGTCTCTCGGCGATCGAGTTCCGGCACGGCACGGCGTGGGCCCACTGCTGGGTGGCAGCCGATGCTCGTGGCCGAGGACTCGCCGCTCGTGCGCTGACGAGTGTGTCGAGCTGGGCCTTCGACGCCGGTCTCTTCCGCCTCGAACTCGGACACCGGACGAACAACCCGGCGTCGTGTCGGGTCGCCGCCGCCGCGGGGTTCAGCGCGGAGGGCATCGAACGGCAGAAGCTCCGGTACGGCTCGGAGCGGTTCGACGTCGAGACGCACGCCCGCCTCGCGATCGACCCCGTGCCGGACCTGCCCGGGTTCGAGGTCAGGACGACGTCCTGACGGCTGCCCGGTCAGTCCCTAGGCTCGGCACGTGGAACTGATCACGGACGTCACGCGCGGCGACTGGCTGTTGGCCCGGGCCGGCGAGTTCGCCACGTTCGGCGGCGTCGCGGGCACCGGCTTCGAGGCGTACGCGCGGATCCTGCACCCGCTCCGCGCGGATCGCGAAGACCGCTCGACCGTGGACGAGTACGACGACCACCCGGTCATCGAATCGACCGAGTGGCGTTGGGCCGCCGTCGCCGAGCGCACCCGTCGGACGATCGATCCCCTCGTGTCGTGGCAGACGCTCAGCGGTCGGGACGACGAGTCCGACCTGTCCTTCGAGGACGGCTGGCTCGTCCACCCGCCCGAAACGGGCTGGTACGAGCCGACGCAGCTCGCCGCGCTCACCGAGCTCCTCGCCGACGCGACGTTGACGCCGGACGACCTGGTCGGGGCGGTCTGGGACGGATGGGGCGACCTCAACGCGTCGACGTTGGGCTTCGGGTGGCAGGGAAACGGCGAGCCGACGGCGGCCGAGCGCGTGGAGATGCAGGCGCACATGGCCCGGGCCCAGGCGCAGCACCGGCGGGAGCAGGCTGCGCTCCGGGAGTCGCTCGCGGGTCCGCGCTTCCCGTGGCCAGCCCGGGACTGCTTGCTGCTCTCCATGTCGCTGCAGCAGCTCGGCGACCCGTCCTGGATGGACGACGCCCGCGTGGGCACCGACGTCGGCGTCGAGCACACCCCGCAGATGCTCTGGCCGGAAGGGCACGAGTGGGTGCTCGCCACCGAGATCGACTGGGACTCGACGATCGTCGCCGGGACGCGGTCGCTGGTCGACACGATCCTGGCCGATCACCGGTTCGAGGCGTACGAGGTCGATGCCGAAGCCTCGCCGGACTGATCAGACGGGCAGGGGCACCTCGGTGGTCACACGACGGACGCTCCGGGTCGACGCCGCGACGACGGTGGCGACGACGATGACGACGGCGCAGCCGATCAGCGTCGTGCTCGTCCCGACGGCGTGCGCCAGCGGTCCGACCAGGGCCTCGCCGAGCGGGACGGCGACGAACGATCCGACCATGTCGTACGAGTAGACCCGCGACAGCACGGCGCGGGGCACGTTCGACTGCAGTGCGTGGTCCCAGGCGATCGCGAACAGCTCGAGGGCGATCCCGCCCAGGGCGAACGCGACGAGCAGGGTCGGCAGGGCCGGGGCGACCCCGAGCGCCACGACGGGGAGCGCGGTCACCGCCATCAGGGCGACACCGATGCCGAGCGCACGCCGGGGCCGCCACCGCAGGGCGATCAGCGCACCGAGTGCCAGGCCGACGGTCTGCGCGGCGACGACGAGCCCCCAGGCCGCCCTGCCGAAGGAGTCGTCCGCGACGACCGGTCCGAGCACGGTCGTCGCGCCGACGAAGGCGGCGTTGAGCACTGCGAACTGGGCGACCACCGTCCAGACCCAGCGTCGTCCCGAGAACTCGACCCATCCCTCCCGGATGTCCGCGATCACCGACGGACGGTCGGCCGGTGCGATGGACGCGCGACGGGGCAGGCGTATCCGCGCGTACAGGGCTGCGGCGACGGCGAAGCCGGCGGCGTCGACCGCCAGCCCCCACCCGGCACCGACGAGCGCGACCATGCCGGCCCCGGCGGAGGCACCGACGATCGTCCCGGCGTTGATGCTCAACCGGATCACGGCGTTCGCGGGGCGGAGCAGCGCCTCGGGAACGGTTTCGGGCACCATGGCCGCGGTCGTCGGCAGGCTCACCGCGGCGACCGCGCCGTTCAGGATGCTGAGCACGACCAGGAGCGGGACGGTCGCCGTGCCGGTCAGGACTAGCACGGCGACAGCGGCCTGTGTCACCGCCGCGCCGAGCGACGTGGCGACGAGCACGACGTCGCGGGGCAGGCGGTCGGCGATGACCCCGCCGAACAGCAGGACCGCGACGTTCGCGACCGAGCGTGCGGCCACGACGAGGCCCAGGTCGACGGGTGAGCCGGTGAGGTCGAGGACGGCGAACGCCAGGGCGATCGGGGCGACGGCGTTGCCGACGATGCTCACCGTGCGGGCTGCGAGCAGCCAACGGAACGGTGCGTGGGCGAGGACGCCCGTGGTCGGCGTGCTCACGGTCGCCGCATGGGGAACATCGAGACGGTCATCGACACCGGAACCGTGCCCGGGGTACGCGGGCGCTGTGCTGCTGCGTGGAGCAGGGCGGACGCCTGGCCGACGTGGTGCACCACGCGCCGCCACGTCTCGGGGCCGACCCACAGCTCGGCGTCGGTCGAGACGGCAGGGCCCGTGGTCCGCTGGTGCAGTCGTCGCCGGAGCTCCTCGACCTGCGCCTCGACGTAGACGAGCTGGTCCTCGATCGAGACGTCGGCGTCATCGCCGGATTGGCCGTCGGGGCCGAACGCCCGCGACGACGACTCATGTCGGTACCGCTTCGCCTCGCCGCCTCGGAGCCGCACGACCTCGACGACCGCGACCAGCCCCGCCCGTTCGAGCACCCGCAGGTGGTAGCTCGCGGTGGCCTGCGAGAGGCCGAGTTCCCGCGCGGCCTCGGCCGCGCTCATCGCGGTGCTCGTCACCAGCGACAGCAGGCGGAGCCGGATCGGGTGGGCGGTCGCCCGGAGGGACTGGAGGCTCGACATGCGCCCATCGTCGCCGCTGCGGTCGAGACCGTCAAACGGCTCTTTGGGGGTTGTCGGATACTGTCGATGGATGATCAACACCGCCCGCCGCGGCGAACGACCAGCCGTGTCCGGAACTGGCCCCCAGCGTCAGCTCACCGACCGTGCCACACCGGAAGTGTGGGGAGCGTTGGTCGGGCGTGCTGTGGCCCTGCCCGGTGTGGAGGAAGGGCACAGTCAGGTGTCCCCGGCTTCGTCGCGCGCATTGTTCCTCCGTGATCAGCGCTCCCACGTCGTCCCGTGGACCTCGCTGGCCCCGGACGTGCGACTCGAACCCGTGCACCTGCACGGCGTCGAGGACACTTCAGTCCACCTCTGTCTCCCGGTCGCGCGGGGAACCGAGCTGACCGAGCTGGGGTGGGCGATCCCGCACCAGTACGAGGACCACGGGACCGAGTTCATGGTGTTCGGCCCGCGCGATGCCCAGGAACTCTCGGTCGTGCTGTCGATCATCGAGGAGAGCCTGGCCTTCGCTCGAGACCCGGGCGATGAGCGTCCGGCGCACGAGCCCGCCTGATCACCGCGCACCGGTCTTTCGCGCTCAGCGACACCTCACGGGCCGCCGCGCGCGTGAACTGTCGCCCAGCGCGAAACAGCGCGACCCCCCCCGCCCGCGTCACCCCGCCCCATCCGCGTCAGCCTGTGGGAGCACACATCTCCCCCCAACGGCGGACGCGGCGCCGACCACCGCTCCCGTAGCGTCGACGCCGTGATCGAAGTCAGCCATCTCACCAAACAGTACGGTCCGAAGACCGCCGTGGACGACGTCTCCTTCGTCGTGCGTCCCGGCAGTGTGACCGGCTTCCTCGGGCCCAACGGCGCCGGGAAGTCCACCACGATGCGCATGATCATGGGGCTCGACCAGCCCACGTCGGGCACAGCCACCGTGAACGGCCAGCCCTACACGAGCTTCCGCGACCCGCTCCGGCAGGTCGGCGCCCTGCTCGAGGCGAAGGCCGTCCACTCCGGACGCAGCGCCTACAACCACCTGCTCTCCCTCGCGGCGACCCACGGCATCCCGAAGTCCCGCGTGCACGAGGTCATCGACATGACCGGCCTCGACTCCGTCGCGAAGAAGCGCGTCGGCGGGTTCTCGCTCGGCATGGGGCAGCGCCTGGGAATCGCTGCCGCACTGCTCGGCGACCCGAAGACCCTGATCCTCGACGAGCCGGTCAACGGCCTCGACCCCGACGGCGTGCTCTGGGTCCGACAGCTCGCCCGCCGCATGGCCGCGGACGGCCGCACCGTGTTCCTCTCCAGCCACCTGATGAGCGAGATGGCACAGACCGCCGACCGCGTGGTCGTGCTCGGCCGAGGCAAGGTCCTGGCCGACGCCCCGATCGCGGAGTTCGTCGCCGGTGGCGGCGCCGCTGCCGGCACCGATGCCGCCGTCAGCCGTGTCATCGTCCGCACGCCGGACCCGAACGGCCTGTTCAACGCCATCGGCCCGAACGCCGCGGTCACCCAGCGCGAGGACGGCTCATTCCTCGTCGTCGGGCCCGACGCACCGACGGTCGGCAACATCGCCGCACAGGCAGGCGTCCCCCTGCACGAACTCACCCCGACCGGCGCGAGCCTGGAAGAGGCCTACATGGCCCTCACCCGCGACGACGTCGAGTACCGATCGGAGGGCACCCGATGAGCGCCACCACCTCGCCCACCACACCGTCGACCCGGATGTCCGGCTCGACCCGCCTGTCGTTCCCGCACCTGGTGCGGAGCGAGTGGATCAAGCTGCGCAGCATCCGGTCCACGTTCTGGTGCTACGCGATCCTGGTCGTCCTCACGATCGGCATGGCCGCGCTGATCGGGGCGAACACGAACAGCGGCGGCCAGGAGCTGCCGACGGACCTCGCCAACGGCACCTTCGTGAACGCCAACGCCGTGGGTGTCCTGCTCTCGTCGCTCGTCGTCGGCGTGCTCGGCGTCCTCATCATCACCGGTGAGTACGGCACGGGCCAGGTCCGCTCGACGTTCACCGCCGACCCGCGACGCACCGGCGTGATCCTGGCGAAGGCCACCGTCCTTGCCATCGCGACCTTCGTCGTCAGCGCCGTCGCCACCTGGATCGGCGTCCTCATCTCGCTGCCGCTGCTGGCCGGCAACGGCATCGAGCCGGAGGTCAGCGACCCGTCGGTGTTCCTGCCGATCCTCGGTTCGTCGGTCTTCCTGACCCTGCTGGCGCTCCTCGCGTACGGCATCGGTCTGCTCGTCCGGTCGAGCGCCGGCGGCATCGCGATCACGCTCGGCCTCCTGCTGGTCGTTCCGGGGGTGCTCGCACTCATGAGCGGACTGATGAAGGTCGACTGGCCGATGGACATCGCGGCGTTCCTGCCCGACTCAGCCGGCGGCCAGCTCTACGCCTACTCGTACGACGGCGCGAGCACGGTCGACAACAGCGGGGTCGTGCTGAACGGCTGGGGCGGCTTCGGCGTCCTCGCCGCCGAGGTGCTCGTCGTCGGTGGCCTCGCCCTGACGCTCGCGCGCCGTCGCGACGTCTGACGCGACCACCCCACGGCCGGGAGGCGCGGTGCCAGCTGGCACCGCGCCTCCCGTCGTTCGCGGTGTGGGTCCGCAGCGTCACTAGGCTCACAGCGTGCGCTCCGTCCCCGCCCTGCTCCTGCCCGCGATCGCGGGCGTGCTGCTGCTGGCCGGCTGCGCCGGGCCGCCGCCCGTCGACGAGGCGGCGCTGCACACCTGGGAGAAGCGGCAGATGGCCGCCGAGTCGGACCGGGACCTCGGCGCGATGTTCGCCGAAGAACCCGCCGGGCAGAGCGCGACGGGGAACGACGACGAGATCGACCGTGGCGTCACGATCACGTTCGCGCACCCGGAGACGGTCGACCACCTCGAGTTCTCGTGCTTCGGTGACGGGCACATGAGCGGTTCGGTCATGGTCGTCTCGCGGGAAACGTCGCGGAACCACATCATCGAGGCGATGCCCTGCGGCGACGGGGAGCAACGCATCGACCTGCGGCGAACCTGGCGTGCCGACGTCGACAGCATCTCCTTCAACGGGTTCGACAGTGACCGCGACAGCGCCTGGAACGTTCGCGTGATCGGCGCAACGCCCGGCGCGGACTGACCGCCCGAGCGTTCAGGACCGCCGGACGTCGTACCGGTGCAGGGTGACGCCGTTGTCGGAGCGCTGCTGCTCGATCAGGTCGAGCTGTACGAGCGGACGGTGCCCCGACACCGGTGGATCGAACAACGGGCGGCCGGCGCCGAGCACCGACGGGTGCGTGAAGAGCATGACCTCGTCGAGCAGCCCGGCGTCGAGCAGCTGACTCGCGATGCTCGGCCCACCGACGCCGATGTCGCCCTCGCCTTCGGCACGGATCGCGGCCAGCTCGGCGATCGCGTCGCCGTCGCCTCCGATGACCCGGGTGTCGTGGTCGGCGGTGGTCCGCGTGCGGGACACCAGGATCTTCGGCTGCGCGGTCCAGATCTCGCCGTACTCGCGCAGGTACTCGGGCATCGACTCGTCGTGCCGGGCATCGGGCCAGAACGGGTCCATCATGTCGCGCACGACCCGGCCCTCGACGGACAGGGTCATCGCGGCGGCCCGGGCGTTGAACTCGCGGTGCAGTGGCTCGTCGATGCGCATCCAGTCGGGGCCGTCCAGGCCGTCGTGCTCGCCGGGTGCCCGTTCGACGAACCCGTCGACGGAGACGTTGATCCAGTAGACGAACCTCGCGGGCATGGCATGACTCCTTCGTCGGGCCGAGCGTACGCGCGCGCTGCCGACCAGCGCCACCGAGGGGCGCACGACACCGGTGTTGCCGAGATGCACCGCGACCTGCGCGTGTTCGACCCGCGAACACCGGTGTTGTGGCGCCCCTGCGCACCGCGCCCCCGATCCGGTAAACGCCGCTCGGCGACACGGATACCCGTCGGGATGCGAAGATGCATCGTTGGTGCCGGAGCCGAGGACGAGGGTTGGATGATCCCGACGGAAGAACACGACGCGAGCGCGCCGCTGCTCGACGGTCGGTACCGCCTGGAACAGGCGATCGGTCAGGGCGGCATGTCCGTCGTCTACCGCGGCGTGGACGAGAGCCTGCACCGCCCGGTCGCGATCAAGCTCTTCCACGCGGGCATCGTCGACATCGCCCGGCAAGAGGCCGAACTCGGCGTGCTGGCGTCGCTCGAGCACCACAACCTCGTCAGCCTGCTCGACGCCGGGGTCGTCACCAGCCAGGACGGCACCCAGCAGCGTTACATCGTGATGTCGCTCGTCGTCGGGCAGGACCTCGAGGAACGTCTGAGCGTCGGCCCGCTCGCCTCGCGCCACATCGCCGAGATCGGCTACGACATGGCCGAGGCGCTCGACTACATCCACGCCAACGCCGTCGTGCACCGCGACATCAAGCCGTCGAACATCCTGCTCGTCGACTACGGCAACGCCTCCGAACGGGCCCGCGCACGCCTGACCGACTTCGGCATCGCGCTCGCCGCCGGCGTCGAACGCCTGACCGCCGACGGCGTGACAACCGGCACCGCCGCCTACCTCAGCCCCGAGCAGGCGCGCGGCGGCGAGGTCGGCCCGCCGAGCGACGTCTACTCGCTCGGCCTCGTGCTGCTGCAGTGCTTCACCCGCCGCCGGGAGTTCCCGGGCTCGCTCGTCGAGTCCGCCGTCGCGCGGCTGTCCCGCGACCCCGTGGTCCCCGAACCCCTGCCCGAGCACTGGAAGCACCTGCTCCGCGCCATGACCGCGCAGGACCCCGCAGCCCGTCCGCTCGGCCCCGAGCTGGTCACGATGCTCCGCGACGTCGTGATCGCCGAGACCGCCGCCCCCGACCACGTGGTCGAACCGACGGACGAGACAGCCCCGGTGCCGACGCGACCCGAGACCGATCGCCCGGCGACCCTTGACACCCTGCCGAACGAGTCGCTGCAGCGCACTACGACCATGGCTGCTCGGCTCTTCGACGCACCGATCGCCCTGATCGAGGTGCTCGACGAGGACCGCGAGTGGTCCCAGTCGTACATCGCCGAGGGCATCGACGAGGCGGCGCGGAGCATCAGCTTCACCAACGGCTTCGCGCCCGTGCCCGTCCCCGTCGTGATCCCGGACGGTTCCGCACACCCCGAGATGCGCAACAGCCCCCTGGTCACCGGCCCGCTCGGCATCCGCTTCTACGTCAGCGTCCCGCTCGTCCGGCACGACGGCGCGCCGATCGGCACCCTCGCCGTGCTCGACACCCGACCGCGGCAGGCCACCGAGGGCGACCTCGCCAACCTCCGCGACCTGGCGGCGCTCGCCGTCTCGCAGCTCGAGATCCGGCAGGAGTCCCTGCGCACGACCAGTGACTCGCTGCCGGTCCCACGGGTGGGCGGCGACCACACCGCCTGACGGGAGGCCCGGTGCCACCCCGCACCGCGCCTCCCCTCCGCCGGTGGTGGCGTCCACCGCCGCGCCGTCGCCGTCCGCCGAGCGGTCACGATCCGTCGGCTGACGCGCTCCCGCCCGACCCTTCGTGACCGCTCGCCCGCCGGTCTGCGGGGTGTCGTGCCCCCTCGCGATGGTGCGGGTTCGCGCGCGTCGGCTCGCACTGCCGAGCGGGCGAAATGCCGGGGTGCCTCCGCGGGCTGACGCGGGTGTTTCGCCCGCTCGCGGTGGTGGGGGTTCGCGTGCGTGGGTCGGGGTTGCCGAGCGGGCGAAATGCCCGGGTGCCTCCGGGAGCTGACCCGGGTGTTTCGCCCGCTCGCGGTGGTGGGGGTTCGTGCGCGTGGGTCGGGGTTGCCGAGCGGGCGGAATGCCGGGGTGCCTCCGCGCATGAACCCGGGTGTTTCGCCCGCTCGGCCGGGGGGGGGGGCCTCAGCCGAGGCGGGTCGCGGCGATGCCGCCGTCCACGTCGATGGTGGCGCCGTGCACGAAGGACGCCTCGTCGGAGGCCAACCAGCGCACGGCGAACGCGACGTCGACCGGCCGGACGGGTGCGCCGGCCGGTGTGCCCGCCGTCATCTGCGCGAGGACGTCGTGCGAGTCGGCGTTGCCCGGCGTGGCGGTGGCACCAGGGGAGACCGTCGACACCCGCACACCGCGCGGGCCGAACTCGGCGGCCCAGGCCCGGGTCAGCTGCTCCACGGCCGCCTTCGTCGCCGGGTACAGCGCCGTGAAGGGGACGCCGACGCGGGACATCCACGAGCCGATGTTCACGATGACACCCGAGCCGCGCTCGACCATGCCCGGAGCCAGGGCGCCGACCAGGACGTGCGGTGCTCGGACGTTCGTGGCCCAGAGCGCTTCGGCGTCGTCATCGGGGAGCAGCGCCGTCGGGCCGACCGGGTAGACGCCGGCGTTGTTGACGACGATGTCGACCCGGCCACCGAGGGCTGCCGTGGCACGGGCAGCGAGGTCGCGGACGGCGTCGGGATGCGCGTTCAGCTCGCCGATGACGGCCACGGCGGAGCCACCTGAGGCGGTGATGGCGTCCACCACGGCCTGCGTGCGCTGCGGGTCACGGCCGGCGACACCGACCGTCGCGCCGGAGGCGGCGAGGACCCTGGCGACGGCTTCGCCGATGCCGCTCGAGGCGCCGGTCACCAGCGCGGTCCGGCCGGCCAGTCGGTCGTCGGGGGTCAAGGAGTCGAGGAGTGCTTCGTTGGTCTGCATGCTCCGATGCTCGGTCCGGCGAGGCGGTCGGCGATTGCACAGGACTCCGGACTGCTTGCCGGATCCAGCACGGGCGTTCAGTGCATCGATCGGCTCGACAGAATGAGTACATGGACGACGTCACCTCGGACCGACTGGACCGCGCGCTGCAGAGCGTCCTGGCCCACGTCGACGACACGGAGCGCGCCGGACGGCTCGGACTCCGCCTGGCCCGGGTCGACGCGCCGACCGACCTCGGGTACCAGCGCTACACGCCGTCGGTGTCGGTGGTGCTCGCGGGGCAGAAGCGGTCCATCGTCGGGGACGACGACCAGCTCTGGGGTCGCGAGCGCTTCATCATCACACCCGTCGACCTGCCGGTGATCGCCGGTGTGGTCGCCGTGGAAGAGCCGGCGGGATTCGTCGCGGTCGTCTGGCAGCTCGACCCCGCGGTGGTGGCCGAAGTCGCGACGGCGATGTCCCGCCCGCACCAGGACGAAGCGCCGCCGGCCCGACTCGGCAGCTGGACACCAGCGCTGGCGGACGCGTTCGCGCGACTCGTCGGATTGCTCGACACTCCGGAGGACATGGCGGTCCTCGCCCCGCTCGTCACCCGCGAGGTCGTGCTCCGGCTGCTGCAGACCGACCAGGCCCCGCGCATCCTGGCCGCGATCGGCAACCGGGACGGCGACGTGGTCGCGGCCGCCACGGCCCTGTTCACCGATCGGCTGGCGGACCCGTGGTCGGTCGCCGACCTGGCCGCGGCGGTCCGGACGAGCGAGTCGACCCTGTTCGCACGCTTCCGGCAGGTCACCGGGATGAGCCCGGTGCAGTACCTGCGGCGGCTGCGGCTCGGAGAGGCCCGGCGGCGGATGATCGTGCTCGGGGACACCGCTGCCCAGGCGGCTGCGGCGGTGGGGTACCGGAGCGCCTCGCACTTCTCGCGGGACTACCGCGCCCTGCACGGTCGTCCACCGGCTGCCGACGCCGGTCGGGCTCGTGAGCTCATGGCGCGGGGCGAGGTCGCGATCGCCTGACGCGTCAGTCCTCGGTGAGTGCTGCCGCGTAGGCGCTGACGGAGCGGTGGTAGCGGGGGAGCGTCGGCTCGACGGCCTCGATCGCGACGCGCAGGGCCTCGGCCGAGCGTCCCGCGCTGTGCAGCGCGAGCGCGAGGAACACCCGCGGTGCCGCCCCCGTGGCGGGGTGCTCGGGGGCGTCGCGGAGCATCGCGATGGCGGCGTCGACCCGGCCGAGGTTCCGCAGCGTCGAGGCGTGCTGCACGACCATCCGCGCCGCGCGTTCGGGGTCGACGGTGTCGAGACCCGCTGCGGTCGCGGCGGCGTACTGCACGTCGGCCTCGGCCTCGTGGCCGCCCGAGTCGAAGGCGCCGCCGAGCTCGAACGCGCCGAGGGCCGGGTGCGGGGCGTCCGCTGCGAGGTCACGCATCCGCTCGATCCGCTGGTGGTCGTCGATCGTCTCGTCGTCCCACAGCGTCGCGACGCGTGTTTCCCAGTCCCCGGTGCTCATCCGGCGAGCGTACCGCCGTCGGTGATCGTCGTGCGGAAGGAGCGGACGAGCGGTGTGCCGGGCTGCACGACCGCGGGGGTGTCCCACGCCAGGGCCGAGCCGATCGCCGGGTACTCCTCGGCGCGGACGAACCAGGGGTCGTGGTGGTCGAGGGCCTCGATGCGGATCGTCGCGGGCCCGCCGTCGAACACCGCTGACCAGGAGATCCAGGGTGCGACCGAGCCGTGCACGGCGGGCTCGCCCTCGGCGTCGGCGGTCCGGACGACGACCCCGGTGCACTCCGGGAACCGCCAGGAGAAGCCGCCGTAGCCCGCTCCGACCCGGCCGTTGCTGCCCGGGCCGCCGAGGTGCACGGGGGAGTCGCCGGGGGCGCGGAACGACGACGACCAGGACAACTCCCACCCGGCTCCGACCGAGCGCCAGCGCAGGGTGCGGTCCTCGTGCAGGACCACCGCGCGGTCCGGACCCCGCCAGACCAGCTCCTCCGTCGACCCGAGTCCGTGCTGCGCGGCGTGCACGACCTCGACCGAACCGTGGTCGTCGCGCCAGACGTAGCCGGGGCCCTGGACGTAGGTCCGTCCGCCCCAGCAGTTCACGCCGTCGACGTCGGGGATCGCGACGCCGACCCCGCAGTGCCAGTCGTGGTCGCCCGGGTGGTGCGCGCTGACCACGGTGCCGCTGAGGGTCCGGACCGGGTGCAGGTACGGCCGAGGGGACGACGTGGCGATCGTGCCGGCCCCGTCGCGTTCGACGGCGACCGTGACGTCGTCCACGCGGAGCTCCTGCAGCGTCTGGTCGCGGGCCGTGTGCGCCCACGGTGCCCCGACTTCCGAGAACAGCGCGCGGGCGTCGGCGGCGCGCTCGATCGTGGCCTCGACACCGGTCACCACCGGGCGCCGGGTCGGCCCCTCGCCCTCCCACGTCACCCAGGGGTGGTCGAGCTGCACGGGTTCGGTCGCGCGGACCGCCTCGAGCACCTCGACGAACGCTCCCGTCGAGACGAGCGGCACGAGCAGTTCGGCGCCGTGGGACCGGTGCGCCAGCAGGTTCTCGAGCAGGTCGGTGCGCTCCAGGCGGGTGGTCGCGCCGTCGATCGTGACGTCGTCCGTCGTGTAGTGCAGTACGCCGTCCCCCGTCGCGCCCCGCACCCGCACGGTCGGCGGGACCTCGGTGGTGGCACAGAGCGTGAGTGCGGCAGTGGCCTCGAGGCCGGCGGTCGTGGTCACCCGGACGGCCGAGGTGTCGTCGCCCTCGATGGCGTTCGCCCGGTACAACTCGACCTCGACCCGCGCGACGTCGGCGGTCCGGCGGCACCCGACGAGCGCCAGGGCCGTCGCCACGGCGTGGGCGAGCGGGTTGGTGACGACGCCGTCGAGCACGTCCACGCCGCCGAC
This sequence comes from Curtobacterium poinsettiae, assembly GCF_047226435.1. Classification (NCBI taxonomy): domain Bacteria; kingdom Bacillati; phylum Actinomycetota; class Actinomycetes; order Micrococcales; family Microbacteriaceae; genus Curtobacterium; species Curtobacterium poinsettiae. The sequence goes on from NZ_CP178434.1 coordinate 1,303,438, forward strand.
CCGACGGCGCCCCGCCCAGGGGGAGCGGTCCCAGTACGCCCGGTCGCGGGTCCACGTGCCGACGGCGGCCGCAGACCGGACGGCACCGACGAGCGCCCCATCACGGAACGCCGGCAGCGCGGCGGAACCGAGACTCTGGAACCCCACCTGCACGACCCTGCCGGTCCGACGTTCGGCCTCGAGCAGCACGTCGAGGGCGTCGCGCGTGGTGACCGGAGGCTTCTCGAGCAGCACGTCGGCGCTGGCGTCGAGCGCATCGAGGGTGAGGGGCAGGTGCGCCGCGATCGGAGCCGCCACGACGACCACGTCCACCGGTCCGAGCCTGCGGGCCGCTGCCACGTCGGCCACGACGGGCACACGGGCGTCGGCGGTCGTGCCGAGCGCGGGGTCGACGACGGCAGTCACCGTGCAGACCCCTGCTGCCACGAGCCGGTCGATGTTCGCGCGGTGGTGCAGGCCGTAGCCGCGGGCTCCGACGAGCACCACGCCCGGCAGCGTCACCGGCCCGTCCCGATCACGATGCGTGCCGAGCCGGGGGCTCTCCCGGTGACGTGGACGTGCTCACCCTGCGGTCGGTCGGTCCCGCGGAGGAACGCGTAGTCCTGTCCCGGGGTGTAGCCCGCCGGCTGGCCCGGACCGGCGCCGTTGCCCGGGCCGAACGTCACGACGTCGGAACCGACGCGGTAGCTGCCGGTCCCGTCGGCCAGGACCCGCTCCCCGGTGACGGCGTCGGTCTCGACGCCCGTGAGGGTCCCCCCGGTGCGGAACGTCAGCTGCAGGGACCACGGCACTTCGGCCCCCTCGGTCACGACGTCGAGGACGACGGCGTCCGGTGTCACCGCGACGTCGACGGTGGTGCTGAGGACCACCGTGTCGACGGACCGGGCGCCGAACGCCATGGCGGCGGAGAACCGGCCTTCGTCGGCGAGCGGGTAGCGGCCGTCCGGCTGGCGAGCACTCGCGGGCAACGGCTGGTGGTAGCCGGCGGACACGGTCTCGGTCAGCCGGAACCGTCCGTCGCCCAGGGACTCGAGCGCGGTCGGTCGGAACGGTCCGAGGCCGAAGAACTCCCGCGAGAGCCGCACGTCGGACAGCACGACCGACCCGACGACGACCCGCAGGAACGTCGGGCTGTTCGCCAGCCCCGACCGCACGTGGCCCTGGGCCGGGACGTCGGAACCGGCGAAGAGCACGACACTGCGGTCGGGCGCGCGGACGTGCACGAGCCGTGCGTCGGCGAAGGTGTGCACGGCCGGCGCCAGGGCGACGGGTTCCGGCAGCGGACGCCCGAGCAGTGGATCGGTCATCGACCGCGCGGCGACGGCGGCGGGCTGCCAGGTCTCGGCCACGGCGGCGCGGGCGGCGACCGCGGCCAGGTCGCCCCGGCCGTCGAGCACCGCGACGTGCCAGAGCAGCGGCGCGAACGGCCCGATCCCGAAGGGCTGTGACTGGTCCTGCCGTCGGGACTGCACGGTCTCGACGGTGTCGTCCGGCAGCAGGAGCGCGAGCGTGGCGTCGAGCGAGCGGCGCACCGGGTCGAGCAGGGCGGGGCGGTCGAGCACGGCGGCGAGCACCAGGAACGACGGCCCGGACACGGCGGACGCGTAGTTCGGGCTCCGCTCCGACCACAGACCGTCGGCGTCGATGTCCGGCCCTTCGGCCAGCCACGCGTCGATGCGGTCGAGCAGCGCCGCCGCCGGGTGGAGTCGGTGCACCCGGGCGAGGGCGGCTGCGATCTCCCACCGGTGGTTCGGGGTGTGCACCCCACCGGTGAGCAGTGCGGGGGTCGCCCGGTGCACGATCGCGTCGAGGTCGTCGGCCAGCGCGGCCGCTGCCGGCACCGTCGCCCGGTGCGGTGCGAGCAGTTCGAGGGCGTCGCAGACGTCGTTGACGGTGAACGCGGAGTCCGGCGGGGAGAGCACGTTGTCGCCGCCGACGAACGTGCCGCCGGGCGACTGCCGGGTCGCGAGGTGCCGGACCCAGCCGTGCGCGGTGGTGAGGTCGTCGTCTGCGGGGTGAGCCGGGCCTCCAGGCCGTTGCCGGACCCACGCACCGACCAACGCGAGCGCACGCGCCATCAGTTCCCGGTGCTGCAGCGTGGCCGGGTCGTCGTCGGCCAGCCGCAGGCGGGCGACCTCGGCGTCGGCGGCCGGGCCGGCCAGGTCGAGGAACCCCATCAGTCCTTCAGACCCGCGTTGAGGTCGGCGCCGTTCACGTACTTCTGGAACACCAGGTAGAGCAGCACGAGCGGGATGATCGAGATGACCGAGGCACCGAGCAGGACCGTCCAGTTCACGTTCTCGGCACCGACGATGCTCTGCAGGGCGATCTGGATCGTGAACTGCTTCGGGTCGTTGAGCACCAGGAGCGGCCAGATGTAGTCGTTCCACCGCCACTGGAACGAGAAGATCGCGAGCGTCAGCATGATCGGGCGGGAGATCGGCAGCATGATCCGCCAGAAGATCCCGAACTCGCTCGCACCGTCGATCCGGGCCGCTTCGACCAGGTCGTCCGGCACGGTGATGAAGAACTGCCGGAACATGAAGATGCCGGTGGCCGTGATCACCGACGGCACGATGATGCCGGCCAGCGAGTCGTACATGCCGAGGTCGCGGATGACGATGAACGTCGGAGCGAGGATCACCTCGGTGGGGAGCATCGTCGTGGCGAGGATGCAGACGAAGAACACCTTCAGCCACCGGTTGTCGTACTTCGCCAGCGCGTACCCGGTGGCCGCACTCGCCAGGACCGTCAGCACCGTGGTGACCAGGGCGACGATCACGGTGTTGCCGAAGTACTGGGCGAAGTCGTAGCTGGACCACGCCTCGGCGAAACCCTCGACCGACCAGTTCTTCGGCAGCAGGGTGAGCGGGTACGAGAACAGCTCGCCGCCCGGCTTGAACGCGCTGAGCACGAACCACAGCACCGGGAACCCGAACGCGATGATGAACACCCAGAGCAGGGCCGTGGCGGCGATGGCCTGGGGCCGCGGCGTGGTGTCCACAGCCTTCGAGCGGCCAGAGCGGCCGGAGCGGCCGGAGCCGGAGCCGGAGCGACCGGCCCGACGGCCGCTTCCGGTCTTGTCGGTCTCGGTGGGGAGCGTGGCGGTCATCGACGGGACTCCGTCCGGCGGTTCACGGCCAGCTGGATCAGCGCGATGGCCATGAGGATGAGCATGAGGACCATCGACGCCGCGCTCGCGTAGCCGATGTGGGCGTTCTGGAACCCGTTCGTGTAGATGTACTGCACCAGCAGGTTGTTGTCGGTGCCGGGGCCGCCGCCGTTGAGCGCCTGCACGGTGGCGAACTCCTTGAACGCACTGAGTGACGACAGCAGGATCACGATGAACGACGTCGGCGCGATGCTCGGCAGGGTGATGTAGCGGAACTGGTGCCAGGCGCCGGCACCGTCGAGCGACGCGGCCTCGTAGTACGACTGCGGGACGTTCCGGATCGCCGCGACGAACAGCAGCATGTTGAACGCCGCCCCGGCCCACGCGGTGGCGAAGACGACGACCAGCAGCGACAGGTCGGCGTTCGACTGCCACGGGACGGCCTTGCCGCCCAGGGACTCGATGACGAAGTTGGCCAGGCCGAAGTTCTCGCCGAACATCCACCGCCAGATCACACCGGTGACGATGGGGGAGATGAGCCACGGAACGAAGAACACGATGCGGGCGACGCTCCGTCCCTTCGCCGCGGGGCTCGTGAGCATGAGCGCCATCGAGAGCGACAGGACGAAGCCGAGCGGCACGGCGACGATCGCGTACAGGAAGGTGCGACCGAGGGCGGCGTAGAAGGTGTCGTCGGCGAACAGTTCGAAGTAGTTCGCCAGGCCGACGAACTTCGGGTCGACGACGCCGTTGTAGTCGGTGAACGAGTAGCCGAGGCCGATCACGGCGGGCCACACGAAGAACACCACGAACAGGACGGCGTTCACGCTGACGAACAGGATCGGGGCGAGGACGGGCTTGCTGACGCCGGAGCGGCGGCGCTTCGTCGTCTTCGCGGCTCCGGGCCGGCGGGGCGGCACCGGGGTGGGGACGGCGGTCTGCACGTCACCGGCTGCGGTGGGGATGCTCACGATGATCCTCTTCGTTCGACGTGGTGCTGCTGTGGAAGGAGGGACAACGGGGCCGGACGCATGCGCCCGGCCCCGTTCCGTCACCCCACGTGCTCCTCGTAGTACTTCGTGATCGTGTCGAGCGTCTCCTTGGCCGACTGCTGCCCGTTGATGAGCTTGCCGACCTCGGCCGTGGTCGGGTCGGTGCCGATCTCCTTGCCCTCGACCGCCCACTCCGACGCTGCCTTGGCGTACGAGCTCGAGATCGGGTCGGCCGCCTCGATCTCCTTCTGGTACAGCGCGAAGGAGTCCTTTGCTGCCTGCGACGTGAAGGGGTAGGTGATGTCCAGCCCGGACTCGACCGGCAGGAACCCGTTGGTGGTCACGAGCTTCGCGTAGTTCGTCGGGTCGTACATGTAGTCGATGAACTTCTTCGCCGCGGCGCCGCGGGTGTCGGAGTTCTCGAACCCGACGATGTTGCCGCCGTAGTTGATCTCGGTGGCGTGGGTCGGGTCGGCCGGGGTGGCGGCGCTGGCCCAGTCGAAGTCGGTGATGTTCGACGCGAAGTCCGACGACTGCCAGACACCGGAGAAGTACGCCACGACCTGGCCGCTCTTGAACAGGGCGTTCGGGTCCTGGCCGCTCGTCCACACCGACTTCGGCATGACCGAGTCGTCGTTCATGTCGGCGAAGTCCTGCAGGGCGTCGACGGTCTTCGCGTCGGTGGGGAAGGAACCGTCCTTCTCCTGCTGCATGAAGTCGGTGCCCTTGGTGAACATGTAGGCCCGCAGGCGCGACGGCGACGAGTCGAAGACCAGGTCGTACTTGGCGCCGGTGTCGGCCTTCACCTTGTCGGCGGCGTCGAGGAACTCGCTCCACGTCCACGCCTTCGCGGGGTCGGTCGGGTACGCGACGCCGGCCTTGTCGAACAGCGACTTGTTCACGAACAGTCCGGCCGCGGTGACGTCGGACGGGATCGAGGTGACCTTGCCGTCCTTGTCCTTCGCGATGAGGTCCTGGTCGATCCCGTTCGCCTTGTCGCTGACGATCGAGGCGAGGTCGACGGTCTTGCCGCTCCAGATCGGGTCGATGCCCGCGGCCCGCACCACGTCGGGCAGCGAGTTCGCCTGCGCCGACTCGCGCAGCTTGGTCTGCAGGCCGTCGTACGGCAGGTTCACGATCTTCACCGCGACGCCGGTCTGCTTCTCGTAGGCGGTCGCGAGGTCCTGGTAGCCCTTCTCCTGCGCGGACGAGGTGGAGAGCCAGAAGGTCAGCTCGTCCACCTTGCCGCCGTCCCCGGACCCGCCGGAGGCGCAGCCGCTCAGGAGCGCGAGCGCGGCGATCCCGCCGGCGAGTGCGAGCATTCTCTTGGATGACTTCATCGTCACTGCTTTCGTTCGGGACCACGTGCATGTGCCGTGGGCGAGCGTTCGGGGTGTCTCGGCCGAGGACCCCAGGTCTACACGACCCCCGCCGTTCTGGCAAGCGCTTTCCTGAGGGTTGTTCTGACAACGTGACCTGTGGTCTCGACGGCGTGACCGGCCGCTCGGAACCCCGCCCTGGTCGGCGGGGAATCGCTATCCTCGCCACAGGCCGCGCACGGCGCGGACCCTGACTGGAGGCACGACATGCCCGAGCGAGGCACCGTCACCCTGGCCGACGTGGCCGAGCGGGCAGGGGTGTCGCTCGCGACCGCCTCGCGGGCACTCAACGGCAGCACCCGCAAGGTCCGGCAGGAGTCGGTGGACCGGGTGCGCGCCGCCGCCCGGGCCCTGCGCTACACCGCCAACGTGCAGGCGCAGGCCGTCGCTCGGGGGTCGACCACGACCCTGGCGCTCGTCGTCGGCGACATCGCCGACCCGTACTTCGCCGCGATCGCCGCCGGCGCGATCCGCGCCGCCGACGACGCCGGGCTCGTCGTCACGATCACCTCCACCGGCGGCGACCCGTCGCGCGAAGTGGCGGTGCTCGACGTGGTCGCCGGACTCCGCCCGCGAGCCGTCGTGCTGGCGGTCAGCCGTCGGCTCGGGATCGGCTCCGGATCCGCGACGGGCTCCGGCCCGTCCGAAGTCGCGGCGGCGGTCGGTGGCCTCGTCGCCGCGGGGGCTGGGGTGTCGGCGCTCGTGTCCGACCTGGACGGTGCCGCAGCGGGCGTCCCGGGCGTGCACGGCGTCGTCATCCGCAACCTCGGCGGGGCTGCGGCGCTCGCCGGTGCGCTGGTCGAACAGGGGCACGACTCGTTCGCCGTGCTCGCCGGCGACCCGGACCTCGTCACCGCCCACGCCCGGGTCGAGGGGTTCGTCGCCGGCCTCGCGGCCCACGGTCTGCGGGTGCCCGACGACGACGTGGTGCCCTCCGAGTTCACGCGCGACGGCGGGTACCGGGCGATGGTGTCGCTGCTGGACCGAGCTGCCGAGGGTGGGGCCGCGGTGCCCCGGTGCGTCTTCGCGGTCACCGACCTGATGGCCGTCGGGGCGGTCGCGGCGATCCGGGAGCGCGGGCTCGTGCCCGGGGTGGACGTCGGCGTGGCGGGGTTCGACGACGTGCGGATGCTCGCCGACGTCGTGCCGGCGCTCAGCACGGTGCGGCTGCCGCTCGAGGAGATCGGCGAGCGGGCCGTCCGCCGTGCGCTCGGGCTCGAGGCCGACGGTGCCGTCGACGGCGAGGTCGTCCTGCGCGCCAGCACCGCCCGCTGACCTCGCCACCGCGCACCCCGTGGTGTACGGTTCCGGCAAGCGCTTTCCACGACGACGGAGAGCGGGCCGCAGCGAGCAAGGGAGCACGCGTTGACCACCACGCGCACCATCGGCATCATCATGAACGGCGTCACCGGGCGCATGGGCTACCGGCAGCACCTGGTGCGGTCGATCCTGGCGATCCGCGACGACGGCGGTCTGCGGCTGCCCGACGGCACGCGCGTGCAGCTCGAACCGATGCTCGTCGGTCGGAACGCCGCGAAGCTCGAGGAGATCGCGACCCGGCACGGCCTGCAGCACTGGACCACCGACCTCGACGCCGCCCTGGCGGATCCCCGCTGGCAGGTCTTCGCCGACTTCGCCGTGACGAGTGCCCGTGCCGACGCGCTGCGCCGCGCGATCGCCGCCGGCAAGGCCGTCTACACCGAGAAGCCGACGGCCGAGACCTCCGCCGAGGCCCTCGAACTCGCCCGGCTCGCGGCCGAGGCCGGCGTCCCGAACGGCGTCGTGCACGACAAGCTCTACCTGCCCGGGCTGCGGAAGCTCCGTCGCCTGCTCGACTCCGGGTTCTTCGGCCGGGTGCTGAGCGTCCGCGGCGAGTTCGGGTACTGGGTGTTCGAGGGGGACTGGCAGTCGGCGCAGCGCCCGAGCTGGAACTACCGCCGGCAGGACGGTGGCGGCATCGTCGTCGACATGTTCCCGCACTGGAACTACGTGCTCGAGCAGCTGTTCGGCCGCGTCGAGTCCGTCTACGCCCGCGCGGTCACGCACATCGAGCAGCGCACCGACGAGCAGGGCGTGCCGTACCCGGCGACCGCCGACGACGCCGCGTACGGCGTGTTCGACCTGGCCGGCGGCGTCACGGCGCAGATCAACTCGAGCTGGGCGGTCCGGGTGGACCGTGACGAGCTCGTCGAGTTCCAGGTCGACGGCACCGACGGCAGCGCGGTGGTGGGGTTGTTCGGCTGCCGGATCCAGCCCCGCACGGCGACGCCGAAGCCCGTCTGGAACCCCGATCTGCGCGACGACGCCGACTACCGCAGCCAGTGGCTCGAGGTCCCCGACAACGAGGTCTACGGCAACGGGTTCCGCGCCCAGTGGGAGGACTTCCTGCAGGACCTCGTCGCCGGGCGCCCGCACCCCTACGACCTGCTGTCCGGTGCCCGCGGCGTGGCGCTGGCGGAAGCCGGTCTGCGATCCAGCGCCGAGGGCCGGCGTGTGGACCTGCCGGAGCTGACCCTGCCCGCCGGGGCCGAGCCGCGCCTCCCGGTCGAGACGCCGGAGGTCGCCCAGCGCACCGAGACCATCGGGGCGTCCGCATGACGGACCTGACCCTGCTGGCGCCCGACGGCACCACGAGCCGGACGCCGCTGGGCGCACCTGCCGTCGACGCCACTGCCGTGCCCGCGGCACCGCTCACCGAGCGCATCGTCTACGCGGCCGCCCACGTCGTCCCGCGCACCGCCGCCGACAACACCCCCGGAGCCCCGGCCGACCTCGACTGGGACGCCACCCTGGCGTTCCGGCACCACCTGTGGTCGTGGGGGCTGGGTGTGGCGGACGCGATGGACACCGCGCAGCGAAACATGGGACTGGACCCGGCGGCGACCCGCGAGCTCGTGACGCGCTCCGCCCGCGAGGCGCAGTCGGTCGGCGGCCGCATCGTCGTCGGCGTGAACACCGACGACCTGCCCGACGAACCCGTCACCGAGCAGCAGGTCGTCGACGCCTACGCCCGGCAGCTCCACCACGCCGAGGACGCCGGGGCGGGCGTGGTCCTGATGGCCAGCCGCCACCTGGCACGACTCGCGCTGGACGATCCGGACACCTACCGCCGCGTCTACCGTCGGGTCGTCGAGCGGGCGAACGCCCCCGTCGTCCTGCACTGGCTGGGGGAGGCGTTCGACCCCGCCCTCGCCGGGTACTTCGGCGGGCACCGGGGCCCCGACACGGTGCTCGACATCATGCGCGACGCCGGGCCGGGGATCTCCGGCATCAAGATGAGCCTGCTCGACGCGACGGCCGAGGTGGCACTCCGCGCCCGGCTGCCCGAGACCGCCCGGATGTTCACGGGTGACGACTTCCACTACGTCGACCTGATCGCGGACCGCGACGGCGTGCACTCCGACGCCCTGCTCGGGGCGTTCGCCGCGATCGCACCGCTCGCCTCAGCCGCCGTGCGTGCCCTGCCAGACGAAGCCGCCTACCGCTCGTTGCTCGGACCGACCGAGGCCCTGTCCCGACACCTCTTCAGTGCCCCCACCTGGCACTACAAGACCGGCATCGCGTTCCTCGCCTGGCTGAACGGGCACCAGCCGGCCTTCGCCATGGTCGGTGGCCAGCACGCCGGCCGCTCGCTGTCGCACCTGTCCGAGACGGTCCGGCTCACGAACGCCTGCGGCGCCCTGCAGGACCCGGACCTCGCCGCCGCGCGCTGGCACGCCCTGCTCGCGGTCAACGGGGTGGACACGACCGCCGGGAGGCCCGCCCCACCCGCCGTCGACCGCACCGCAGCCGGGGTGGTCGCGTGAGCACGCCGTCCGGCACGGCCGCGCAGGTCGGTGCACCCGTGCCGGTGGCGCCGGGGTCGCCCGCGCCGCACCCGCGGCTGTCCGTCAACCAGGCGACGATCAAGTACGCGACCCTGCCCGAGGCGCTCGACACCGTCCGCCGTGCCGGGGTCGGGGCGATCGGCACCTGGCGCGAACCCGTCGCCGAGCTCGGGCTCGCCGAGGCCGTGCGCCGGGTGGCCGACTCCGGACTCCGGGTGTCGTCGCACTGCCGTGGCGGGTTCTTCACCCTGCCCGAGGGGGCCGCACGCCAGCGGGCACTCGACGACAACCGCCGGGCGATCGACGAGACCGCTGCCCTGGCCGCCGCGGGTGCTCCGGGGTCGGTGCCCGTCCTCGTGCTCGTCGCGGGCGGCCTGCCAGCGGGCTCGCGCGACCTCGGCGGTGCGCGTGCGCGGGTGGCGGACGCCCTCGCCGCCCTCGTGCCGCACGCACTCGACACCGGCGTGCAGCTCGCCGTCGAACCCCTGCACCCGATGTACGCCGCCGACCGCGCCGTGGTGTCGACGCTCGCGCAGGCCCTCGACCTGGCGGCCCCGTTCCCGGCAGCGGCCGTGGGGGTCGTCGTCGACACCTTCCACGTCTGGTGGGACCCGGCGCTCGCGGCCTCGATCGCCCGGGCCGGTGCCGCCCGCCGGATCGCGTCGTACCAGGTGTGCGACTGGACCACCCCGATCGCGGCCGACCCGCTGCTCTCACGCGGCTACCCGGGCGACGGGCACGTCGACTTCGGGCCGGTGACCGATGCGGTGATGGGTGCCGGCTACTCCGGCGACGTCGAGGTCGAGCTCTTCAACCAGGCGATCTGGGACACCCCGCCCGCCGAGGTCGTCGCCCGCGTCGTGGCGTCCTTCGCCGAAGCGGTCCCGCTCCCGCGCTGAGGCGGGCGCTGCCCCCGCACGGTGCGGGGCGGGCGCGCCCCGGGCCTCCCGTCCGCCCTGATCGTGAGCACAGGACGTCGGGTCGGCTCGACGGACCCGACCATTCCTGCTCACGAAGCGAGCGCGACCGCGAGCGCGAGCGCGCGCGACCGCGCACGAGCCCTACTCGTCGGCGGGCAGCGGCTCGGCGTGCTCGATGCGGGCGCTCGCCGTGGCCATGTGCTCGTCCATCGCGCGCTGCACGGCGGGCACGTCGCGGGCGCGCAACGCCTCGAAGACGGCGCGGTGCTCGTGGAACGCGGCCTCGGTCGCCTGCCGGGTCTGCACGCGGCGCGCGACCCACACGCTCAGCATGGAGCGCAGACTCTGCAGCAGGTCGGCGAGCACGTCGTTGCCGGACGCCCGTGCCAGCAGGACGTGGAAGCGGACGTCGGCGTCGATGAAGGCCTGCGGGTCGTCGAGCGTCGCCTCCTGCCGGACCAGGTACTCGCCGAGCTCGGTGATCTGCTCGTCGGTGGCGCGCTGCGCGGCGAGGATCGCGGCCGTGCGCTCCAGCGAGGACCGGATCTCGAGCAGTTCGCGGGTGCGGTTCGAGGCGAGCATCAGACCCCACGACAGGGTCGTCGGCAGCAGGTCCGAGGTGCCGCCGCGCAGGTACGTGCCCGAACCGGGGCGGATCTGCACGATGCCCAGGATCTCGAGGGCGGCGAGGGCCTCGCGGACGGCCGAGCGACCCACGCCGAGCCGCTCGGACAGGACCCGCTCCGCCGGCAGCCGCGACCCGGGGGCCAGCTCGCCGGCGGTGAGCAGCGAGACGAGCTGTCGGGCGACCACCGAGGCGGGTGACCCGACGGGCACGGACTCGAGTTCGAGTCGGATGTTGAGGGGGTCGTCCGGGCTGAACGCGGGCATGCAGTGAGCGTACCGGTCGGTCAACCGGTTGCGGCGGGAGCGGAGCCAGCGCGCCGGGCGGGCGGCCTCGTCCGAGCCGACGCGCGAAATGGTCAACCGGTTGACAAGTTGAACGAGCGCGACGCACACTGGATCAGGCGCACCGATGCGCCCGCTCCCGATCCGCGCAGCAGCCCGGACCACCCCGACGCAGCCGACCGGGCAACCCGGCGCAGCAGCCGGGCGGAGTCGTACCACCCCCACCGAGCAGGAGTCATCGTGGACATCCCCGCCACACGAGGCATCCCCACCTCGGTCGTCGAGAAGACGGCCATCCGCAAGATCGCGATCCGCATCGTGCCGTTCGTGGCACTGATGTTCTTCATCAACTTCCTCGACCGCACCGCGATCTCCTTCGCCGCCCCCAACGGCATGGAGGCCGACCTCGGCCTGACCGCCGCCCAGTTCGGCTTCGCGTCCGGTGTGTTCTTCATCGGCTACCTCGTGCTCGAGGTGCCGTCCAACCTCGCGCTGCACAAGTTCGGCGCCCGGATCTGGCTCGCCCGCATCATGATCACGTGGGGCATCGTGTCCCTGCTCTTCACGTGGGTGCAGAACTACCCGCAGCTCGTCGGTCTGCGCTTCCTGCTCGGCATCGCCGAGGCGGGGTTCTTCCCCGGCGCGATCCTGTTCCTGTCGACGTGGGTCCCGGCTCGCCACCGCGGCAAGATGCTCGCGCTGTTCTACCTGGCCCAGCCGCTCACGAGCGTCATCGGTTCCCCGCTCGCCGGCTGGCTGATGACCCACGAGGGGATCCTCGGCGGCCTGGCCGGCTGGCGCTTCATGTTCCTCTGCGTCTCGATCCCGGCGATCATCGTCGGCGTCCTGTGCCTCTTCGTGCTCAAGGACAAGCCGTCGCAGGCGAAGTGGCTCGACGAGGACGAGAAGGTCTGGCTGGAGACGACGCTCGCTGCCGAGAGCGCGGCGAAGGGCGGCGGCGACGGTCACGGCAAGGGCGGCCTGCGTGCGGCCTTCGGCTCCGGCCGCGTCTGGATGCTCGCCGCCGTGTACTTCGGCTTCATCTACGGCCTCTACGCACTCAGCTTCTTCCTGCCGACGATCATCGACGGCTTCCAGGAGCAGTTCGGCACGACGTTCGACCTGTTCCAGAAGGGCCTCATCACGGCCATCCCGTACGTGCCGGCCGCGGTCGTCCTGTACTTCTGGTCGCGTGACGCCTTCCGTCGTGGCGTCCGGGTCTGGCACATCGCCGTCCCGGCCCTGGTCGGCGGTCTGACGATCCCGGTCGCGCTGTACATGAACAGCCCGGCGGCCACCGTCGCCGTCATCGCGATCACCGCGTGTGCGATCTTCGCGGCCCTGCCGAACTTCTGGACGGTCCCGACGCAGTTCCTGACCGGTGCCGCCGCAGCCGCGGGGGTCGCCCTCATCAACACCGTGGGCAACCTCGGTGGGTTCGCCGCCCCGTACATCACGGGCGCGGTCAGCGAGTGGACCGGCGGGTACCAGGTGCCGATGTTCATCGTCGGGTTCTTCATGGTGCTGTCGAGCGTGCTGATGTTCGTCCTCGGCCGGAACACCAAGCGCAACGAAGCGGCCGTCGCCGCGACCGGAGCCGAGACCGCAGCCGCGGCCACGGACGGACCGACCGCCATCGCGAAGGAGGCCGGCGCATGACCCGCCTGTTCAACGACCCGGCGGACTTCGCCGACGAGATGGTCGACGGCTTCGTTGCCGCCAACCGCGCCCGGGTCCGCAGGGTGCACGGCGGCGTCGCCCGCTCCACCACCAGCCCCGAGGGGACCGTCGCGCTCGTCGTCGGCGGTGGCTCCGGCCACTACCCGGCCTTCGGCGGCCTCGTCGGGCACGGCCTGGCTGCCGGTGCCGCGATGGGCAACCTGTTCGCCAGCCCCAGCGCCCAGCAGGTCACCGCCGTGGCGAAGGCGTCCGAGCACGGCGGCGGCGTACTGCTGAGCTACGGCAACTACGCCGGCGACGTCCTCAACTTCGACGCCGCGGCACGGGCGCTCGAGGCACAGGGCATCGACGTCCGCACGGTCCGCGTGACCGACGACATCGCCTCGGCGCCCGCCGACCAGGCGCACCAGCGCCGCGGCATCGCGGGTGACCTCTGCGTGTTCAAGGTGGCCGGCGCGGCCGCGGAACGCGGCGACGACCTCGACGCGGTCACCGCGATCGCGACCCGCGCCAACGACCGCACGCGCAGCTTCGGTGTCGCCTTCTCCGGCTGCTCCCTGCCCGGCGCCGACGAACCGCTCTTCACCGTCCCCGAGGGCCGGATGGCCATCGGCATGGGCATCCACGGCGAACGCGGCATCGCCGAGGCCGACGTCCCCACCGCGGACGGCCTGGCCGACCTGCTCGTCGACGAGCTGCTCACCGAGCTGCCGTCCGGCGTCACAGCGGACGGTGCGCGCGTCGTCCCGATCCTCAACGGCCTCGGCTCCGTCAAGTACGAGGAACTCTTCGTCGTCTTCGGTGCCGTCCAGCGGAAGCTCACCGAGGCCGGCATCGTCGTGGTCGAGCCCGAGGTCGGCGAACTCGTCACCAGCTTCGACATGGCGGGCGTCTCGCTCACCCTGTTCTGGCTCGACGACGAACTCGAGCAGCTCTGGGCCGCGCCCGCCGACGCCCCCGCGTACCGCAAGGGCGGCGCCGTCCCGCAGCAGCCGCTGCCGGCCGAGGTGCTCGAAGCCGGCGTGGTGGTGCCCGTGACGCCCGGCACCGAGGAGTCCCGGGCCGCAGCAGTCCGCGTCGCGGGCGCCGTCTCCGCGATCCGCGCCACGATCGACGACCACGCCGACGAGCTCGGCCGCATCGACGCCGTCGCCGGCGACGGCGACCACGGCATCGGCATGCAGCGCGGCTCCACCGCCGCCGACCGTGCGGCACAGGACGCCGCCGCCCGTGGCGCCGGCGCCGGTTCGGTCCTCGCGATCGCCGGTGATGCCTGGTCCGACAAGGCCGGCGGCACGTCCGGTGCGATCTGGGGTGCTGCCCTGGAGGCCATGGGTCGCGTCCTCGGGGACGAGTCCCGTCCGACATCCGCCACCGTCCAGAGCGCGGTGCACGCCGCCACCGAGGCCGTCCTGGCCTTCGGGGCCGTCCCCGGCGACAAGACCATGGTCGACGCACTCGTGCCGTTCGACCAGGTCTTCTCCGCCCGGGTCGACGCCGGCGACGAACTCGTCGACGCCTGGTCGGCCGCGTCGGCCGCCGCGCAGACCGCGGCCGACGCCACGGCCGACCTGTTGCCGCGGATGGGCCGTGCACGCACCCACGGTGCGGACGCCGTCGGCACCCCGGACGCCGGCGCGGTCTCGTTCGCGCTGATCACCGCCGCGGTCCGCTCGACCATCGCCGTCCCCGCCTGACCCCCACCACGAAAGGCACACCCGCATGAGTGAGCAGCAGTTCCGCATCGTCGTCGGTTCGGACGACGCCGGCTTCGACCACAAGGAGGCCATCAAGGCCGACCTGGCGAAGGACCCCCGCGTGGCCTCCGTGGTCGACGTGGGCGTGGACGCCGACGGCCACACGGCCTACCCGCACGTCGCCGTCGACGCCGCCCGTCTGGTGGCGAACGGCGAGGCCGACCGCGCGATCCTGGTCTGCGGCACCGGCCTCGGAGTCGCGATCGCGGCGAACAAGGTCCCCGGCATCCGCGCCGTGACCGCGCACGACTCGTTCTCGGTCGAGCGCTCGATCCTGTCGAACGACGCCCAGGTCCTCTGCATGGGGCAGCGCGTCGTCGGGGTCGAGGTCGCGCGCCGGATGGCGAAGGAGTGGCTCGGCTACACCTTCGACCAGACCAGCGCGAGCGCGTCGAAGGTCCAGGCCATCTGCGCCTACGACGGCTCCGCACCGGTGGGGACCGACGCCTGATGCCCGCGACCGCGGCGGCCGCCCCCGTGACGATCGGGGTGTCGCTCAAGATGTACTTCTCGCACGCCCGGACGCTCGAGTGGGCGGCCGCCGTGGCCGACATCGCCCGGAGCCACCCGGCGGTGCGCTCCGGCGCGGTCGAGCTCTTCGTGGTGCCGACGTTCCCGTCGCTCGTGCCGGTGCGTGCGGTGATCGGGGACGCCCCCGTGACGCTCGGCGCGCAGGACCTGGCGTGGGCGGACGAGGGCGCGTTCACCGGCGAGGTCTCCGGCGTGGAGCTCCGGGAGATCGGTGTCGACCTCGTCGAGATCGCACACGCCGAGCGCCGCTCCCTGTTCCACGAGACGGACGACGAGATCGCGGGGAAGGTGCACGCGGCGTTCCGCAACCACCTGCGGCCCCTGATCTGCATCGGTGAGACCGCGCGCGCCGCCGACGACGACCCCGCAGCCGCGATCGCCGAGGTCACCGCGCAGCTCGACCGGTTCACCACCACGGCCACCGCCGACGGTCTCGCCGGACCGCTCATCGCCGCGTACGAGCCGGTGTGGGCGATCGGTGCCCCGCAGCCCGCACCCGACGAGCACATCGTCGCGGTGCTCGGTGGGATCGAGCAGCACCTGGCGACCCGGCCGGAGCTCGCCGGCTCGGTCGCGATCTACGGCGGCAGTGCCGGTCCGGGCCTGCTGACCCGCGGTGCCGGACGCATCGGCGGCCTGTTCCTCGGCCGCTTCGCCCACGACCCCGAGGCGATCCGCACGATCCTCGACGAAGCCGAGGCGCTGGCCGCGACGCAGGACGGAGCACCGGCGTGACCTCCCTGCTCGGCCTCTCCACCTACGCCTACTTCTGGCGCATGTCCGACCGCGTGCCGTCGCCGATGTCCCTCGACGACGCCCTGCGCGACGCCGCGAGCCACGACGGCGTCGACCTGTTCCAGATCTGCGACCACCTGCCGCTCGACACCGCGACCGATGCGCGCCTGGCGTCGATCCGGTCCCTGGCCACCGACCTCGGTATCACACTCGAGGTCGGCACCCGTGGCACCCGGCCGGAGCACCTGGCCCGGTACCTGCACGTCGCGCAGCAGCTCGGCGCGACCCTCGTCCGGAGCATGTGGACGAGCGGCGACGACCAGCCCGACGCGGCCGAGACCGGACGACGCCTGCGGCAGGCGCTCCCCGCCTACGAGCGCGCGGGCGTGACCCTCGCGCTGGAGACCTACGAGGTC
The DNA here is from genome assembly GCF_047226435.1 of Curtobacterium poinsettiae. Classification (NCBI taxonomy): domain Bacteria; kingdom Bacillati; phylum Actinomycetota; class Actinomycetes; order Micrococcales; family Microbacteriaceae; genus Curtobacterium; species Curtobacterium poinsettiae. Next base: position 1,319,696 of record NZ_CP178434.1, read on the forward strand.
GTCGCCACCGCCGACCTCGTCGCCGTCGTCGAAGCGATCGGCTCCGACCACCTCGGCATCTGCCTCGACCCGGCGAACACCGTCGCCCGGCTCGAACACCCGGCCGACGTCGTGACGATGACCGCCCCGCACGTCGTCAACTGGCACGTGAAGGACGCAGCCTTCACCCGCTCACCGGGCTGGGTCGGGTTCCAGTACACCGGCGTCCGCACCGGTACCGGACTGCTCGACCACGACGCCGTCCGCGCCGCGATCGAGCCCGATGCCCGGGGGATCAACCGCGTCATCGAGTTCTGGCTGCCGTGGCAGGACGAGCACGCCGGCGCCGAACCCCTGCCGGGGGAGACCCCCGCACAGACCACCACGCGCATCGAGGCGGCGTGGACCGAACACACCATCGAGTACATCAGGAGCAAGGAATCATGACCGACACCGTCACCACCCCCCACACCGTCGCTGCCGGATCCGGCACGGCCGACGTCACCGTCGCCGTGATCGGTGCCGGCGGCAAGATGGGCACCCGCGTCTCGAACAACTTCGCGAAGAGCGAGTACACGACCCTGTACAGCGAGGCCTCGCCCGCCGGCCAGGAGCGCATCCGGGCCCTCGGCCGCGAGATCACCGACAGCCTCGACGCCGCGAAGGCCGCCGACGTCGTCATCCTCGCCGTGCCCGACGTCCTGCTCGGCACCGTCTCCGAGCAGCTCGTCCCCGTCATGCAGCCCGGCGCCACGATCCTGACGCTCGACCCCGCCGCCGCCTACGCCGGACTGCTCGCCAAGCGCGAGGACGTCCACTACGCCGTGGCGCACCCGTGCCACCCGTCGGTGTTCCTCGAGCGCACCACCAAGGCCGAGTGGGACGACACCTTCGGTGGCATCGCCGCCCCGCAGGAGGTGATCGCGGCCTTCGACGCGTCGGAGTCGCTCGGCGACCAGGACGAGCGCGCCAAGGCCGTCGCCGAGGCCGTCATCACCACCATGTACGCGCCCGTCATCCAGGTGCACTGGGTGACGGTGAAGCAGCTCGCCGTGCTCGAGCCGACCCTGGTCGAGACCATCGCCTGCATGATCGGCGACTTCCTCAACGACGCCCTCGAAGAAACGGTCACCGGTGTCGGCGTGCCCCGCGAGGCCGCCCGCGCCATGCTCCACGGCCACACTTGGATCGCGCTGACGAACGGCCTGCGCGGCTCGAACCCGTTCTCCGACGCCTGCCACATCGCGATGGGCTACGGCCGCGAGAAGCTCATCAAGGAGGACTGGAAGCAGGTCTTCGACGACAGCGAGCTCGACTCGGTCATCGCGAAGATGCTGAAGATCGACGCCGTCCGGCGCTGATCACCCGCGGTCCCCACGGACCGGAACGCCCCGCCGACCCCCTTCCGGCGGGGCGTTCCCCGTGCCGCCACGGCTGCTCCTCGCCAGCCGCCCTGGAGGCCCGGTCCGGCCCCGTCAGACCGTCTCGCGCCCGGCGAGCAGTGCGCCCAGCGCTGCGGCGCCGCCCGCAGCGTCGGGCACGGTCACCATCCGCGCCTGCCCGCCGCGGAGCCGTGCGACCAGCCCCGGCCCGGACCGCACGACGTAGGCGACGCCACGGCCCGAGATCCGGTAGCCCCAGCCACCCCACTGCCCGGGGGACACCTGCTCCCACCCGCACGACTCGATGCGCTCCAACGGCACCCGCATGAGCGGGATCCTCGTCCACGTGGACGTGAGCCGCATGCCCCGTCGGTCGACCGTGAGCTCCACCCGCGCCAGCACCAGCACGGCGAGCCCCGCGAGCACCATGGCCAGACCGGACACGACCGCCGTGGTCACGCCCGCCGACACCGTCCAGACCGCGGTCCCGACGCCGAGCAGCACGACGAGCGCCCCGAGCAGCGCGAACCACCGGCTGCCGACGCGTGCACGCCAGGCCACCCGGGTGTCGGGCCCGACGGTCAGGGGTGCGACGTCGTACGCCGGCACGGGGGCAGCGACCCGGAACAGTGCGAGGACGGGGACGGCGGCGACCACCACGGCGACGAGCAGGAACGGCACCGTCCACCACGGGGACAGGGTGCCGTCGCCGGCAGTGTTCGTCCAGGCCAGCAGGACCCAGGCCGACCCGAGGGTCCCGGCCAGCAGGTTCGCGACGAGCAGCACGGTGGCCGCGGTCCGCTTGTCGTGCCACCGCAGCGCGCCCATCGCGAGCCCGACGGCCACGAGCGCCACCGCCAGGGTGACCCAGAACGCCGTCCAGGGGGAGCCCCAGCCGTCCGCTGTGCCGTCCGTCCGGAAGTGGATCACGATCCGTGACGGCATGGCGGGCGCCGCGAGGACCGCGGTGAGCACCAGTCCCACCGCGACCAGGAGCCCTGGTGCCACCACCGCCAGCCGTGTGCCCGTGGTCATCGGTCGTGTCGTCATCGTGCCCCCTTGATCATCGTGAACAGGTCGTCGAGCGGGACGCCGAGGGTGTCCGCCTGGTCGCGCAGCTCGTCGACGAGCGTGCGCAACCGGTCGAACGAGGCGTTGCCCGACCGCAGGACCGTCGCACCGCGGCCACGCCGCAACTCGATCAGTCCGTCGTCCTGCAGCAGCGCGTAGGCACGCAGGACAGTGTGCATGTTGACGTCGACCGAGGCCGCGAGGTCGCGCGCTGCGGGCAGTCGCTCGCCGTTCCGGAGCTCGCCGCGGGCGATCGCGTGGCGGATCTGGGTGGCGACCTGTTCCGCCAGGGTCGCGCGGGCCCCCGGGTCGACGGTGATCAACATGTTCGCATTCTATGCGAACAATCCCGCTCGGCACCAGGGGTCACCCGCCCCTCGAGACCGTGCTCGGACGCCGTTTGGCCGCGGAACGCAGGCGCGGTTCCAGCGGGCTCCGGCACGCGTACCGTCCGTCGCGATGACCGATTCGACCACCACCAGCACCCCGTCGAACTACGAGTCCGCCGACGGGGTGGACCCCCTGCGCGTCACCACCTACCGACAGGTCCGCAAGGCCGCACGCCGCGGGCACGCACTGCCCGGCGACGTCGGCGAACCGTCGCTCGCAGACCTCGTGAACGCCCGGAAGAACGGCATCGCCGAGTCCCGCTGACCCCGCGTGGCCGTGCGTGCGGGCGGGCGACCGGTCAGCCGTGCGCGACGGACTCCACCAGCGCGTCGAGCGCCCGGTCGAGTTCCGGCAGCGTGACGGCGCCGTAGCCGAACACGATGCCCGCCGGTGCGCTGCCGGGCGCGAGCCCGTACTCCTCGAGCGTCGCCACTCGTACCCCGGCGTCCGCCATCCGCTCGGCGACGTCGGCCCCGGTGGTCGGACCCGACCACGTGACCACCGCGTGCAGTCCGCCGTTCAGGGCACGGGCCTCCAGTCCGGTGACGTCGTCGAGCCGGGCCGCGATCCGGGCTCGGCGATGCGCGTAGTCGCGGCGCACCCGACCCAGGTGCCGCCGCAGCGCACCCGTGCGCAGCAGGTGGGCCAGTGCCGCCTGCACCGGCTCGGCGACCACCGCGCCGCGTGCACGCCGCGCCGACAGCACCGCCTCCGCCACCCGTGCACCGATCCCGGCACCTGCTGCGGAGGGCAGGACGACCCAGGCGCACCGCAGTCGCGGGTCGAGCGTCTTCGAGAACCCGCCGACGTGCAGCACCACGCCCTCGGCGTCGAGTGCGGCCAGCGCGGGCACGGGCGTCCCGCGATGCCGGAACTCCGAGTCGTAGTCGTCCTCGACCACCACCGTGCCGGTCGCAGCCGCCCAGGCGAGCAGCCGACGGCGCCGGGCCACCGGCATCACCGAGCCGAGCGGGTACTGGTGGGTCGGACTGACCAGCACCGCGTCGACCGGCCCCGCAGCCTCGAGCGCGTCGAGGTCGAGTCCGTCCTCCCCGACCGGGACGGCGACGAGGGTCCCGCCCGCGCTCGTGATCGCCCGGTGCCCGGTGCGGTAGCCGGGGTCCTCGACGCCGAAGACGGGTGGACGACCCAGCAGGCCCCGCAGCGCCTCGGTGACGAGCGACAGCGCCTCCGAGGTCCCCGCGGTCACGAGCACCCGGTCGACCGTCGTCGTGAACCCGCGGGTCAGGCCGAGCTGGGCGACGACCTGTGCCCGCAGCTCGGGGGAGCCGAGCGGCTCCGCGATCGCGTTCCGGAGCGGTGCCGACGCCGCTGCGCGCCAGGCGGCCCGCCAGTCCCGCTGGGGGATCGCGGTCACGGCGGGGATGCCCGGCCGGCAGTCGATGCGCACCGCGGGCGACGGATCGGCCAGGACGGCGTCGGCGGCGAAGGCGACGGGCGAGCCGGGCCCGGCGCCGCCCGCCACCGACCCACCCGGCGTCCGGCCGTGCACGTCCGCCGCGACCCGGGCCACCGCACCGTGCCGCGTGCGCAGGTACCCCTCGCCGTCGAGCTGTTCGTAGGCCGCGACGACGGTGCCGCGCGCCACCCCGAGCTCTGCCGCCAGTGCACGCGTCGACGGCAGTGGATCGCCCTCGCGCAGGGTGCCGTCGTGCACCATCGCACGGACCCGGGCCACGACACCGGACACCTTGCTCGACTGGTCCACCGTGATCGCTCCGAACTGGTCCACGCATCGGACCACTGGCGACCCTAGCGTGAGCGCATGCCCACCCCGAACGCCCAGCCGCACCCCACGGAACCCGCCGCCGACGGTCCCTCGCTCCGCGTCCGCCGCCTGCGCGACCGCCAGTCCGACGACCCGGGAGTCCTCGACGCGATCCTCGCCGAGGCCCACGTCGCGCACGTCGGCATCGTCCGCGGCGGCCACCCCGTGGTCCTGCCCTTCCTCTGCGCCGTCGGGGACCTCGGCGACGGCCCGGTCATGCTGCTGCACGGCTCGACCGGAGGCGGCCTGTTCCTCGACGCCGGGGCCGAGGGTGTCCCGGTGGCCGCGACCGTCACCCACCTGGACGGCCTGGTGTTCGCCCGCTCCACCAACGACAGCTCCGCGAACTACCGCAGCGCGATGATCGCCGGCCGCGCCACCGTCGTCCCGACCGACCTGCGTGCCGAAGCGCTCTGGCAGGTGGCGGACCACCTCATGCCTGGGCGCCGAGCCGAGGTGCGCGAGATGACCGCGAAGGAGGTCCGCGCCACCCAGGTCCTCCAGCTGCCCCTCGACCGCGCGAGCGTCAAGGTCCGTGCCCACGGGGTCGGCGAGGACCCGGCCGACGGCGAGGACCACACCGTCTGGGCGGGCGTCCTGCCACTCGCGGTCCGCGCCGGTGTCCCGATCTCGGGGGACATCTCGGGGGACAGTCCAGTGGACGCGTCCGTCCTCGCGCTGTCGGCCCGCCTCGACCGTCTGGCCGCCGACCGGGAGGCCCGGATCGCCGCCGCCATGCGGGTCGCGTCGGTCTGAGCCGGTCTCCACAGCCGCACGCCGGCTCCGGAACAGCCGTGCGCGTCGTCGGAGTGGCCTGCGAGCGGTGATCGTTCCTGTGACCAGCTGCAGGAACACTCCGGCGCTGCCCAGCCGCGGACACCGTCGTGACCAATACGTTACTTTCCGGACCGCCGAGTGGTCCCGACCCGGAAGGACCCATGGGACGCCACACCCTGCCTGCAGCAGCCGACGACCGTCAGCCCGCGCGGACGCACACGCACCCCGCGCGACCGCACACGCACCCCGCGGCCGATCCCGCGCCGCTGACGCCGGACACGCAGCAGTCCCGTCCCCGCGGACGCCGCTCGGCCCTCGGCCCCGCAGCCGCCCGTTCCACCTTCGTCGAGCACCCGAAGCCAGCCCGGACCGTGCGGATGCAGCCGCGTCCCGCCCCCGTCGCGTCGTCGGCCGGCAGCGCGGTGCTGAGCCGGACGGCCACCCTGCGTGCCGAACGAGCGCTCGACCCGCGGCACATCCGTCGTTCCGCGAACGCGAAGCGCGCCGCGATCCTGCTGGCCCCCGCCATCGCCGTGACCTCGAGCCTGACGCTCGCCCTGCCCGCGAACGCCGACACGCTGCCGGTCGACACCCGCTCCGGCACGACCACGGCACAGGACGCCCAGACCTTCACGGTGGCGCACGACGTCCAGGTCCCCGTGGTCTCGACCGACGGCATGACCACCACCACGACGATCGTGTCCTACCCGACGCTCGACCTGCGGTTCGGGGTGACGACGGCGCAGGCACAGTCCGCGTTGTCCGCCGCGCTGTCGGCCGGCGGCGACCGGGCCACGATCCTGACGACCGCCCTGCAGTACATGGGGGACCCGTACGTCGAGGGCGGCGCGAGCCACGAGGGCATCGACTGCTCCGGGCTCACGATGGTCGCGTACCAGGCGGTGGGGATCCAGCTCGTGCACTACGTGCCGACGCAGGACGCCGTCGCCACCACGATCCCCGAGTCCGAGGCGTTGCCGGGCGACCTCGTCGTGTACGACGACGACGACCACGTCGGCCTGTACCTCGGCCAGGGGCTCGTGCTGCAGGCACCGCACCCGGGCGAGGTCGTCGACATCGTCCCGATGTACTCGGCGGCGCACCACTTCGCCCGCGTCCTGCCGGCCGGCAGCTGACCCGGCGGACCGCGCTGGGGCCCTGGTGGTGACCAGCAGGACCACCCGGACGGGGCGTCCCCACGGATCACGGGCCTCCCGTATCCTGGAGTGATGGCTTCCGACACCCGCACCCCGTTCGAACAGCAGCAGTCTGCTCGTCCGCAGGTGCGCCCGCGCACCGAGGGCTGGAAGCAGGCCACCGACACCGACGGCCGGCCGCTCCTGCAGTTCGCGTCCCCGAAGCGCGGCAAGCCGCCCGTGCACCTGGCCGACCTGACGGCCGAGGAACGCGAGGCCCGCGTCAAGGAGCTCGGTCTGCCCGGGTTCCGCGCCAAGCAGCTCGCGACCCACTACTTCCAGCACTACACGTCCGACCCGGCCAAGATGACCGACCTGCCCGCCGCCCAGCGGGAGCAGCTCGTCGCCGGGATGCTGCCGCCGCTCCTCACCGAGACCCGGCGGCTCGCGACGGACAACGGCGACACCATCAAGTTCCTCTGGAAGTTGCACGACGGCGCCCTGGTCGAGTCGGTCCTGATGCGGTACCCCGGCCGGATCACGCTGTGCGTGTCGTCCCAGGCCGGGTGCGGCATGAACTGCCCGTTCTGCGCCACCGGCCAGGCCGGGCTGACCCGCAACATGTCCACCGCCGAGATCATCGAGCAGATCGTCCGGGCCAACGCCGCGATCGCCGCCGGAGAGCTCGGGGGCGATCCCCGCAAGGGCGGCAACGACCGCGTCGACGCCGAACGCGTGACGAACATCGTGTTCATGGGCATGGGGGAGCCGCTCGCGAACTACAAGCGGGTGATGGACGCGGTGCGGTTGATGGTCGCGCCGCAGCCGAACGGCCTCGGCATGAGTGCCCGCGGCATCACGGTGTCGACCGTCGGCCTCGTGCCGGCGATGATCAAGCTCGCGGACGAAGGGATCCCGCTCACCTTCGCGCTGTCCCTGCACGCCCCCGACGACGAACTCCGCGACGAGCTCATCCCGGTGAACTCGCGCTGGAAGGCCGACGAGGCGATCGACGCCGCCCACAACTACTACGTCAAGACGGGCCGTCGTGTCTCGATCGAGTACGCGCTCATCAAGGACATGAACGACCACGCCTGGCGAGCCGACCTGCTCGCCGAGAAGCTCAACAAGCGTGGCAAGGGATGGGTGCACGTCAACCCGATCCCGCTCAACCCGACGCCGGGCTCCGTGTGGACCTCGTCCGAGGTGCACGTGCAGGACGAGTTCGTCCGCCGGCTCAACGCCGCCGGCATCCCGACGACCCTGCGCGACACCCGCGGCAAGGAGATCGACGGGGCGTGCGGGCAGTTGGCCGCGGCCGAGTAGGTCGGTCCGGTCAGTCGGTCCGGTCCGGTCCAGTTGGTCTGGTCGTCTGTTCGTTCGGGAGGCACGGTGCGGGTTCGCACCGTGCCTTCCGTCGTTCCCGGGGTGCGTCCACCCCGTCGATCACCGGAAACCCGGGGGACAGCTCCCGTTCACCGGAGTGCGACACGCCCGGGAGGAAGGACGGTTGGCGGGCCCCCTGGGGCCTGTGTAGAGTAATCACTCGTTGCCGCTGAGGCGGAGAACGGAACGGCCGAGACGGTCACAGGGTGCAAGCCCTGGATGCGCAGTCCGGACGGGGTCCCGCTCAGGCAACATCCCCCGAAGAAGTCGAAGTGATTCGACGTGTCTGACGGTGGAACAAGACGAATGCCTCTCTGGCGGAATCCTTTTGTGGGTCGAGCGGGGAGTGCGTCTGGTCCTTGAGAACTCAACAGCGTGCACATTGTCAATGCCAATTTATTGATTGACCTCGTGCCTGGTCGGCTTGCTGACTGGGTCATGAAGCAATTCCTTTTGGATTGAAGATTGTCAGTAGACAGTCAACAGTCAGAATCAACTCGGTCTGATGCCTTCGGGTGTTGGGTCTGTATTTTTTTACGGAGAGTTTGATCCTGGCTCAGGACGAACGCTGGCGGCGTGCTTAACACATGCAAGTCGAACGATGATGCCCAGCTTGCTGGGTGGATTAGTGGCGAACGGGTGAGTAACACGTGAGTAACCTGCCCCTGACTCTGGGATAAGCGTTGGAAACGACGTCTAATACTGGATATGATCACTGGCCGCATGGTCTGGTGGTGGAAAGATTTTTTGGTTGGGGATGGACTCGCGGCCTATCAGCTTGTTGGTGAGGTAATGGCTCACCAAGGCGACGACGGGTAGCCGGCCTGAGAGGGTGACCGGCCACACTGGGACTGAGACACGGCCCAGACTCCTACGGGAGGCAGCAGTGGGGAATATTGCACAATGGGCGAAAGCCTGATGCAGCAACGCCGCGTGAGGGATGACGGCCTTCGGGTTGTAAACCTCTTTTAGTAGGGAAGAAGCGAAAGTGACGGTACCTGCAGAAAAAGCACCGGCTAACTACGTGCCAGCAGCCGCGGTAATACGTAGGGTGCAAGCGTTGTCCGGAATTATTGGGCGTAAAGAGCTCGTAGGCGGTTTGTCGCGTCTGCTGTGAAATCCCGAGGCTCAACCTCGGGCTTGCAGTGGGTACGGGCAGACTAGAGTGCGGTAGGGGAGATTGGAATTCCTGGTGTAGCGGTGGAATGCGCAGATATCAGGAGGAACACCGATGGCGAAGGCAGATCTCTGGGCCGTAACTGACGCTGAGGAGCGAAAGCATGGGGAGCGAACAGGATTAGATACCCTGGTAGTCCATGCCGTAAACGTTGGGCGCTAGATGTAGGGACCTTTCCACGGTTTCTGTGTCGTAGCTAACGCATTAAGCGCCCCGCCTGGGGAGTACGGCCGCAAGGCTAAAACTCAAAGGAATTGACGGGGGCCCGCACAAGCGGCGGAGCATGCGGATTAATTCGATGCAACGCGAAGAACCTTACCAAGGCTTGACATACACCGGAAACGGCCAGAGATGGTCGCCCCCTTGTGGTCGGTGTACAGGTGGTGCATGGTTGTCGTCAGCTCGTGTCGTGAGATGTTGGGTTAAGTCCCGCAACGAGCGCAACCCTCGTTCTATGTTGCCAGCGGGTTATGCCGGGGACTCATAGGAGACTGCCGGGGTCAACTCGGAGGAAGGTGGGGATGACGTCAAATCATCATGCCCCTTATGTCTTGGGCTTCACGCATGCTACAATGGCCGGTACAAAGGGCTGCGATACCGTAAGGTGGAGCGAATCCCAAAAAGCCGGTCTCAGTTCGGATTGAGGTCTGCAACTCGACCTCATGAAGTCGGAGTCGCTAGTAATCGCAGATCAGCAACGCTGCGGTGAATACGTTCCCGGGCCTTGTACACACCGCCCGTCAAGTCATGAAAGTCGGTAACACCCGAAGCCGGTGGCCTAACCCTTGTGGAAGGAGCCGTCGAAGGTGGGATCGGTGATTAGGACTAAGTCGTAACAAGGTAGCCGTACCGGAAGGTGCGGCTGGATCACCTCCTTTCTAAGGAGCATCTGGTCAGTGCTGGTCGCCCATTAGGGGTGGTTGGTTGCTGGTCCAGGCGCCTGTTTCGGACCGAACGTGTCCGACGGGTAGCTCATGGGTGGAACATTGACAGTGCAGTTGGGAGTGATGCTTCCGACCTCAGTACGCTCTGCTTGCAGGGTTGGGACGGGTCGGGGGTGGAGCGCTCAGCTGGTGCACGTTGTTGGGTCCTGAGGGACCAGGCTTCCTGCTGCTACGTGAGTGGTGGTGGGGGTTGGGCCTACGGGTCCTTCGTCGGGCCAGTGTGATCCTGCTGTTGTGGTGGGGGAGTGCTGGTGCCGATCGTATGTTGAGAACTACACAGTGGACGCGAGCATCTTTGATTCGCGTCATCCATGATCAGCCTTCGGGTTGTTGAGTGGTGACGTTGGATCGCAATTTTAATCTTTGTGGTCAAGTTTCTAAGAGCAAACGGTGGATGCCTTGGCATCTGGAGCCGATGAAGGACGTAGAAATCTGCGATAAGCCTCGGGGAGCTGATAATCGAGCTGTGATCCGAGGATTTCCGAATGGGGAAACCCCGCCAGGCGTTTTGCGACCTGGTGACTCCCGCCTGAATATATAGGGCGGGTAGAGGGAACGTGGGGAAGTGAAACATCTCAGTACCCACAGGAAGAGAAAACAACATGTGATTCCGTGAGTAGTGGCGAGCGAAAGCGGATGAGGCTAAACCGATCATGTGTGATAGCCGGCGGGCGTTGCATGGTCGGGGTTGTGGGACACGTCACTCAGTTCTGCCGGACTGGGGCGGTTACAGCGCATCATAGTCGAACCGGTTTGAAAGCCGGGCCGTAGTGGGTGCCAGCCCCGTAGACGAAATGGTGTTATGGCCGGATGTGTATCCCAAGTAGCACGGGGCCCGAGAAATCCCGTGTGAATCTGTCAGGACCACCTGATAAGCCTAAATACTCCCAGATGACCGATAGCGGACAAGTACCGTGAGGGAAAGGTGAAAAGTACCCCGGGAGGGGAGTGAAATAGTACCTGAAACCGTTTGCTTACAAACCGTCGGAGCCTCCTTAGTAGGGGTGACGGCGTGCCTTTTGAAGAATGAGCCTGCGAGTTAGTGATATGTGGCGAGGTTAACCCGTGAGGGGCAGCCGTAGCGAAAGCGAGTCTGAATAGGGCGTTTGAGTCGCATGTTCTAGACCCGAAGCGAAGTGATCTATCCATGGCCAGGTTGAAGCGACGGTAAGACGTCGTGGAGGACCGAACCCACTTCAGTTGAAAATGGAGGGGATGAGCTGTGGATAGGGGTGAAAGGCCAATCAAACTTCGTGATAGCTGGTTCTCTCCGAAATGCATTTAGGTGCAGCGTTGCGTGTTTCTCGCCGGAGGTAGAGCTACTGGATGGCCGATGGGCCTCAACAGGTTACTGACGTCAGCCAAACTCCGAATGCCGGTGAGTGAGAGCGCAGCAGTGAGACGGTGGGGGATAAGCTTCATCGTCGAGAGGGAAACAACCCAGACTACCAACTAAGGTCCCTAAGCGTGTGCTAAGTGGGAAAGGATGTGGAGTTGCACAGACAACCAGGAGGTTGGCTTAGAAGCAGCCACCCTTGAAAGAGTGCGTAATAGCTCACTGGTCAAGTGATTCCGCGCCGACAATGTAACGGGGCTCAAGCACACCACCGAAGTTGTAGATTTCGCACTATAGACAAGCCTTCGTGGTTCAGTCGTGCGGAGTGGTAGGAGAGCGTCGTGTGGCGAGTGAAGCGGCGGAGTGATCCAGCCGTGGACGCTACACGAGTGAGAATGCAGGCATGAGTAGCGAAAGACGGGTGAGAAACCCGTCCTCCGAAAGACCAAGGGTTCCAGGGCCAGGTTAATCCGCCCTGGGTAAGTCGGGACCTAAGGCGAGGCCGACAGGCGTAGTCGATGGACAACGGGTTGATATTCCCGTACCGGCGAACAACCGCCCAAGCTAATCCAGTGGTGCTAAGAGTCCTAACCCGGTACAACCGGATCCCTTCGGGGTGATGGTGGCCGGTCTAACGCTCGACCCCATGCTGGTGCGGTTAGCGTATGAACAGGTGTGACGCAGGAAGGTAGCTGAGCCAGGCGATGGTATCCGTAAGGTGAACCTGGTGTAAGGATGTAGGGCTGACGATAGGCAAATCCGTCGTCTGTGTGCCTGAGATCCGACGCGTACCCGTAAGGGGAAATCAGTGATCCTATGCTGCCGAGAAAAGCATCGACGCGAGGTTGCAGCCGCCCGTACCCGAAACCGACTCAGGTGGTCAGGTAGAGAATACCAAGGAGATCGAGAGAATCGTGGTTAAGGAACTCGGCAAAATGCCCCCGTAACTTCGGGAGAAGGGGGGCCGGACACGTGACCGGATTTACTCCGTGAGCGTTGAAGGCCGCAGAGACCAGTGGGAAGCGACTGTTTACTAAAAACACAGGTCCGTGCGAAGTCGCAAGACGATGTATACGGACTGACGCCTGCCCGGTGCTGGAAGGTTAAGAGGAAGGGTTAGCCTTTGGGCGAAGCTCTGAATTTAAGCCCCAGTAAACGGCGGTGGTAACTATAACCATCCTAAGGTAGCGAAATTCCTTGTCGGGTAAGTTCCGACCTGCACGAATGGCGTAACGACTTCCCAGCTGTCTCAACCGCGAACTCGGCGAAATTGCACTACGAGTAAAGATGCTCGTTACGCGCAGCAGGACGGAAAGACCCCGTGACCTTTACTACAGTTTGGTATTGGTGTTCGGAGTGGCTTGTGTAGGATAGGTGGGAGACTGTGAAGCGGGCACGCTAGTGTTCGTGGAGTCATTGTTGAAATACCACTCTGGTCACTTTGGATGTCTAACGTAGGACCCTGATCGGGTTCATGGACAGTGCCTGATGGGTAGTTTAACTGGGGCGGTTGCCTCCCAAAGAGTAACGGAGGCGCCCAAAGGTTCCCTCAACCTGGTTGGCAATCAGGTGGCGAGTGTAAGTGCACAAGGGAGCTTGACTGTGAGACTGACAGGTCGAGCAGGGACGAAAGTCGGGACTAGTGATCCGGCAGTGGCTTGTGGAAGCGCTGTCGCTCAACGGATAAAAGGTACCTCGGGGATAACAGGCTGATCTTGCCCAAGAGTCCATATCGACGGCATGGTTTGGCACCTCGATGTCGGCTCGTCGCATCCTGGGGCTGGAGTAGGTCCCAAGGGTTGGGCTGTTCGCCCATTAAAGCGGTACGCGAGCTGGGTTTAGAACGTCGTGAGACAGTTCGGTCCCTATCCGCTGCGCGCGTTGGAAATTTGAGAAGATCTATCCCTAGTACGAGAGGACCGGGATGGACGAACCTCTGGTGTGTCAGTTGTTCTGCCAAGGGCACCGCTGATTAGCTACGTTCGGACCGGATAACCGCTGAAAGCATCTAAGCGGGAAGCCGTCTTCGAGATGAGATTTCCATGCACCTTGAGTGTGAGAGGCTCCCAGCAGACTACTGGGTTGATAGGCCGGATGTGGAAGCGGGGACTAACGACCCGTGGAGCTGACCGGTACTAATAAGCCGAAGACTTGATAACACACTGATTTCCGTGCACTTGTTGCACGGGCTCGCGTCCACTTTGTGGTTCCCGACAGACGATCGGGAATCGAAACTGAATACACCGCTCTGCCCTCTTCACGGAAGGCAGTAGCTGGGACAGCTTTGAGACCAATGTATGATCTGGTCGAGAGTGTTCCGGTGGTCATAGCGAGAGGGAAACGCCCGGTCACATTCCGAACCCGGAAGCTAAGCCTCTCAGCGCCGATGGTACTGCAAGGGGGACCTTGTGGGAGAGTAGGACGCCGCCGGACTTAACGTAGTAAGAACAGGGAACCCCTGACCATTCATGGTCAGGGGTTTTCTGCGTTTCAGCGGGGACCGCGCTTCTTGTCCGCGTGGTGACGGTTCTGGTTCAGGATCCCCGGGGATCGCGAACCGGAACCGTCACGCGCGTTGCAGGGAAGGGTCCCCGTCGTGCACGGAGCCGTAGGATCGGAGCAGGGGGGACTGCGAAGAACCGGGGGCGGCGAGCATGAGTGCAGCGACTTGGCTGATCGCGATCGGCGGGGGCTTCGTCGTCGTGGGCGGACTGGCGTACGTCGGACTGTGGCGATCGTGGATGCGCTGGAGCACGCCGTCGATGCCCTTCGGGTGGTTCTGGTTGGGGGTCGCACTCCTCTGCGAGGGCTTCGCGTTCTTGTTCTTCAACGGGTCCGTGGCGCTTGCGCTCGTCCTGATGGTGGTCTTCGTGCTGTGCGGAGTGCTCGGGTTGTGCCTGATGCTCGGCGGGGCGCTGTGGGCGACACCACGGTGGTCGCGTCGGGCGGCTCGCCGATGACCGGGCACGTGCCGTGGGACCCCTGGCCCGACGTCCGCTGGGATGCACTGGTAATCGTCGACGGTCTCGTGGTCGAAGTGCCCGAGGGGTGGAGCGTCTTCGGCGTCGGATCCGGCGTCCGGATCGAGCGCGCAGACCGCGCAGTGTCAATCGACCTGCGACCGATATCCGGCGATCCGGCAGCCGAGGCGGTTCGTCGGCTGAGGGACCAACCGGACGCGCTGGTCCTGGATGCCACTGACGAGCGGGTCCTCGTCGCTCTGCCCGAACCGGACCACGTCGTCATCCGTGATCTCCGGATCCTCCGCGGACTGCGGATCCGTGTCACGGTCGAGTGCTCGGCCCGTGATTGGCCCGAGGCCGCTGTGGTCGTCGACGGGATGCTCGACTCGCGGTGGTGCCGTCACCTCGACGCGCCGACGACCGGGAACCGTGCGCTTGCCGCAGCCGCCGGCACGGGCCCGACACTGCGGTGGCGCACTCCGGTCGGGGTGCTCGACCACCTCGTTCGGTTCCGCGACCGCGGCCTGGTGCCTGCAGCGGCGCGGCGCTCGGAGCTCGGCGTCGCTGCGCGTGAGTTCGGGTTCGTCGGCCGGTTCGGCGGCCTCACCGACACGGGACGCGAGCTCGTCGAGCCGGTCATCGATCACGATGCACTGCTCGTCGTCGAGTCGAACGACCCCGCGAGCGACGCTCCGCCGCTGCGCTGGGCGTGCTGGACACAGGGCCAGAAGTGCGTCGTGCGTGCCGGCCACCAGGACGGTTCGGAGTCGCTCGGTGTCGTTCGTCCAGGATTGCTCGTCGCGCACTTGCTCCGGTGGCTCGACGTGGACCCGGTCGGATCGATCGGCTTCGGTGAACCGGTCACGATCACGAGGGCGGAGTACGAGGACCGCTCCGGCCCGTGCCCGAGCGACGTCGCGTGGTTCCGGCGTGCCTGGGCAGAACCTCGGTGGCGGTCCGTGAACGGCTGGAGCCACCAGACCGGAAGAGGCGTCGGCGGGCTGTTCGTCCAGGGCGTCGGTGCGCTGACGAGGGAGAACGGTGCAGGAACGGTCACCCTGCGTCCGGAGCGCACCGCGGTGGTCGTCCGGAGTGCGGTCAAGGGCGTGAACGCCTTCGCTGCGGTGACCAGCGGCGCCTGACTGCGGAGTTGATCAGGGGAGGAGCTGGAGCTCCATCGCGCGGATCACCGCACGGGTGCGGTCGTTCACGCCGAGCTTCTCGAACACGTGGCCGAGGTGGGTCTTCACCGTGGCCTCACTGAGGAACAGTGCGCGCCCGATCGCCGGGTTGCTGTTGCCCTGGGCGACGAGGCGCAGGACGTCGAGCTCGCGCGGGGTCAGCGACGGGCCGGCAGCAGCGGGGAGGGATCCCGTCGCTCGGCGGACGAGCGCTGCGGCCGCCGATGGTGCCAGCGCGGTCTCGCCCCGTGCGGTCGCCCTGACGCCGGCGAGGATCTCGGACTCCGGGGCTGCCTTCAGCAGGTAGCCGGTGGCGCCGGCCTCGATGGCGGAGAGGATCTGGTCGTCGGACTCGTACGTCGTCAGGATCAGGACGCGGATGCCTGGGTCGGCGGCGAGGATCTCCGCCGTCGCCGCATCGCCGTCGAGCACCGGCATCCGGAGGTCCATGAGCACGACGTCGGGGCGTTCGGCCAGCGCCACCGTCACCGCGGCGCGGCCGTCGCTGGCCTGACCGACGACCACGATGTCGTCGGCGTCCTGCAACAGCGCGACGATGCCCGACCGGACGATCGGGTGGTCGTCAGCGACCACGACACGGATCACCGGGTCACCTCTGCGAGGACGTGGCGTTCGACGGCCGGGAGGCTCGGCTCGGGTCCGGTGGGCATGCTCGCGTCGACGACGGTGCCGCCGCCCGGTGTGCTCGTGATCGTGCAGGTACCGCCGGAGAGCGCCAGCCGTTCGTGGAGGCCCCGGAGACCGTGCCCGGCAGTCGGCACGCCGGTGTCGAACCCGACGCCGTCGTCGACCACGCGGACGCCGACGTGTTCGGGCGCGTGCCGCAGGACGATCCGGACGGAACGGGCGTCGGCGTGCGCGCGGATGTTCGCGAGGGACTCCTGGACGACCCGGAGCAGCACGACCTGGGCGTCACGGTCGAGCTGGCCGTCGGTCGCGTCGACGGCGACGGGCGTGCCGGTCTCACGGGTGTACCGCTCGGCGAGCCGGTGCAGGGCCCCGGCGAGGCTGCCGCTCGTGGCACCGGCGACCCCGGCGGCGATGAGGGCACGGGAGTCCTCGAGCGCCGCTCGTGCCGACTCCTCGAGGACCGCCAGCCGTTCGTCGAGCGCGGCTCCTCGGTCGTTCGCCAGGTCCTTGCGGGCGCGTTCGGTGAGCATGACGATGCCGGCGAGGTTCTGCGCGACGGTGTCGTGGATCTCGCGGGCCAGGCGCTCCCGTTCGCTCGCGACGCCCGCGCTCCGGTGGGCATCGGCGAGGGACTGCTGGGTGGCGCGGAGTTCGTCGAGGAGCTGGCGGCGCTCCTCGGACAGGCCGGCGACGCTCGAGATCCACACGCCCATCGCGCAGGCACCGATGACGCTGATGCCCTCGATGAGCAGGGTGCTGACGAGGGCGTCCGGGCCGTCGGAGACCTGCAGGCCGATTCCGCTCGCGATGCCGACCGCGACCGAGAGCAGGACGCCGGTGCGGACCCGCTCGGACTGCACCCAGACGAGCGGGAACGCGATGCACTGCACGAACGCGGTGCTCGGCACCACGGCGGGCAACACCAGGGCCGCGACGAGGACCAGCGGGAGGAAGGCCGCGGCGGCACGGGGGCTGTCGTAGCCGCGGTGGCCGAACACGACGTAGGCGACGACGAGCACCACGACCGCGGCGTACGCCGGCCAGCGGATCGACCACGGGGACCAGCCGAACACGGTGATCACCGCGGTGAGGGCCATCGTGCCCGCGAAGAAGACGTGCAGCCAGCGGTTGCGCATCCACGTCTCGCCGTTCATGTGCCCAGCATCCCACCAGCGGGGCGCCATCAGGCGTCCTTGCGGTTCCAACGGAACGTCAACAGGCAGGCCACCGTGCCCAGGACCAGCCACGCTGCCAGCACGAGGGCTCCGAGGCCGAGGTGCCACGCGCCTCCCGGCTCACCCGACTCGAACGCACCGGGCAGGAAGACGGACCGCATGCCGGACGCCATCCAGCGCAGGGGGAAGACGGACGCGACGTCCTGCAACCAGGTGGGGAGCTGTGTGAAGGGCAGGTAGACACCGGAGATGAACTGCAGCACCAGGACGATCGGGACGATGGTGGCGGTGGCGCGGCGCCCCTCGCGGGGGAGCGCCGAGACGGCGATGCCGAGCACGCAGCTGGTGGCGATCCCGAGGACCATCACCCCGGCGAAGACACCCCACCGGCCCGCGTCGGTCGGCAGGTCGACGCCGAACACCACGCTCGCGATCGCCAGCAGCAGGGCCGTCTGCACGAGCGTGGTGACGAGGACCATGCCGATCTTGCCGACGAAGTACGACAGGACCGGCAAGGGCGTGCCGCCGAGGCGCTTCAGCGTGCCGTCGCTGCGCTCGCCGGCGATGTCGACGCCGAGGGACTGCGTGCCGGAGAGCAGGATGCCCGTCGCGACCAGGCCGGGCAGGTAGTAGGTGGCGTAGTCGGCGCTGACGCCGGGGCCGGCCTGGATGTCGGCGGCGCCGGAGAACGCGACCGAGAACAGCGCCAACATGATGATCGGGAACAGGAACGTGAAGAAGACCGAGTCGGGAGCGCGGAAGTAGGTGCGGATCTCGTACGAGATGCGGCTGGTTGCTGTCTTCACTGCTGTCCCACCATGTCGAGGTAGACGTCCTCGAGGGACGGACGGATGACTTCGAGGTCGTGCATGGGGGCGCTGCTGCTGCGGACGAGCGCCGTCGGGTCGGTGGTGCGCTCGTCATGGAGTTCCCCGCCGTCGTCACGCCAGCGGACCCGGGGCGTGCGGGCCTCGGCTTCGCCGATCTCGTCGATGGGTGCGAGGTCGAGGAGCTTCCCGTCGGCGATGACCGCGGCCCGGTCGGCGAGCTGGGCGGCTTCGTCGAGGTAGTGCGTGGTGAGCAGGATCGTCGTGCCCTCGTGCTGCACCTGCCGCAGGAGGTCCCAGAACTGCCGGCGGGCCTCGGGATCGAAGCCGGTGGTCGGTTCGTCGAGGAACAGGACCTCGGGGCGGCCGATGATGCCGAGGGCGACGTCGACGCGGCGGCGCTGGCCTCCGGACAGCCGGCTGATCCGGGTGTTGCGCTGCGTCTCGAGTCCCGTCGCGGTGAGGAGCTCCTCGATGCTGCGGTGCTTCGGGTACAGCGTGGCGAAGTGGTTCAGCTGCTCGGCGACGGTGACGTTCGGGGACTCCGCGCTGGTCTGCAGGACGATGCCGATGCGTGCGTTGTGGCTGCGGCTCGTCCGTGCGGGATCGTGGCCGAGGACGCGGACGTCGCCGGCGGTGCGGGACCGGTACCCCTCGAGGATCTCGACCGTCGTGGACTTGCCGGCACCGTTCGGGCCGAGGAGCGCGAAGGTCTCGCCGCGTTCGATCGTGAAGGAGACGTCGTCCACGGCGCGTTTACCGGTGGCGTACTGCTTGCCGAGGTGCTGGACCTCGATGGCGGGGGACTCGGGCATGGGTCCAGCTTCGCCGCCGGGTCGCCATGGCGGATCGGCCGGTGCGGTGGTGTCGGCATCGTCCGATCGGGGGATGGTGCCCTACGGAGTGGCGGACCATCGCTTCCATGCATCCCCGAGAGCCTCGGTGCTCGGTTGAGCCGGAAGGTGAGTGAGGTCGCTCCTAACCACCTGCGACCGACCCGAGTCCCGCGTCGCGGCGTATTCGACTTCGGTTGTTTGAGGCTCGAAGGCGAACCATCCTGCGTCGTACATACGGTGGTGATTACTGCAGAGCGGCAGGCCGTTCCGGGCATCGTCTGAACCCTGCAGCGCCTTCGCGCGGATGTGGGCTGCTTCAATGACCGGTTCTGCGTCGAGGTCGCACACGGCGCATCGCGCCCCATAGCGCTGCAGAACCGCGAAGGCGAAGCGTGCTTGATTTGGCCTCGCCTTGCGTCGCTGCCAACGAGTCTCGACGTCATCGACCACAAGTTCGAACTCGTCGTCCTCGTCCGTCTTGGGTCCCGGCGGAAGCGGATCGTCGTCTAGGAACGTGATCAATACAGAGCCACGGGCAAGGTCGACGCTCTCGACGACCGCACGACGAACAGACCGGGACGTCGGTCGCCCACCGGGGAGGATCACGAACACCGGCATCGCCAGCTCATATGCACGAACAGTGGCTGCGATTTCTGCCTGATCTCGACCTTCGCGCGTTGTGCTTGGCAGCCGATAGGTGACCCCATGGACGTTGCGTTCATTGGCGTAGGCCTCGCCAAGGTCGAGGAAGGAAACCGCGATCCCGGCAGGGGCGATCGCACTTTTCGTCGTCGGCACATCAACATAGATGCCGCGGCCGCCCGCTCGTAGGTGTAACGGTTCGAGTTCCCTTGGGAGGACGTCGCCCGGGGCTCCAACTGCTTTCGCGGCAACCCACATCTGCTCCCGACGTTGAATCTCTGCGTTCCGAGCTGCTAGTCGCGGGAGATCCACGCGAGAGAAATCGAAGCCATCGGCCAACGCCCAGATGCCGTCGGAACGAGCCTGTAAGACTCCGCGCTCTACCAACCGCTGCCGTTCGAAGCTGACGCGATTCCGCCACTTGGTTTCGAACTGTCTGGTGTTCTGAGGAGAACGGTCCGCTTCGGTCCATTGGCCGGCATAGAGCGCCTCGAGTGCGTCCAGTGCCTGGGCCCTCTTCGAGGAACCTCCCACACCAGCGAGGTAGGTCAGGAGCCGGTCTCGAAGCGTAGCGTGGGAAGTGAGAGTCACTCTTACATCTTGCCTGTTATGTGAATAGGCGGCAGCGCGCTGAGATGGACCTCTGACCGCGCTACACGGCGCCGCAAGTGACGGGACGGCAGGAACGGCCGGCCCGCAGGGGCGCGTCAGGTTGCGTCAAGCAACGTGCGCGTAGACCGGGAGGATGCAGGTCGTCGGAGTCGAACAGTTCGGAGGGCCCGAGGCCCTCGCCGTCCACGAGGTGCCGGAGCCGCACGCCGGCGCCGGGTCCGTGCGGATCCGGGTGCAGGCGTTCGCCGTGAACCCGACCGACACGGGGGTGCGTGCCGGGCAGCGGGACAGCTCGCAGGCCTCGCCGCCGTACGTGCCGGGGATGGACGCCGCCGGCGTCATCGACGAGGTCGGGCCCGACGTCACCGGATGGGAGGTCGGCGACGAGGTCATGGCGATGGCCCTGCCGCTCAGCGCCCACGGTGGCGCCTACGTGCAGGAGCTCGTCGCGCCGGTGGGGTCGTTCACGCGGATCCCTCGGGGGACGTCGATCGAAGCTGCGGCGACCGTGCCCATGAACGGGCTGACGGCGTTGCAGATCCTGTCGCACGCTTCGCTCGCGCCGGGGCAGACGCTCGCCGTCACCGGGGCCGCTGGGCTGCTCGGGAACTACGTGGTGCAGCTGGCGAAGGCCGCCGGGCTGACCGTGATCGCGGATGCTGCTCCGGCGGACGAAGCACTCGTCCGGTCGCTCGGGCCGGACCACGTGGTGCCGCGAGGTGCTTCCTTCGCCTCCGCTGTCCGTGAACTCGTGCCGGACGGGGTCGATGCGCTCGCCGATGCTGCCGTGCAGCGCGACGAGGTCGTCGACGCCGTTCGCGACGGGGGAGTCTTCTTCGACGTGCGGGGGTGGCAGGGCAACGGGGCTCGGGGGATCGAGTTCGTGCAGGTGATGGTGTTCTCGGAATACCGGTCATTCGACAAGCTCGAGCAGCTGCGGCATGCGGTGGAGAGTGGGACGTTGACGCCGCGGGTGGCTGAGGTGCTGCCGGCTGCGCGGGCTGTGGAAGCGCATGAGCGGTTGGAGGCCGGGGGGACGCGGGGACGGTTCGTGCTGACGTGGTGAGTTTATGACGCGATGATGGACGGGAGGCGTGCCGCGGATGGTACCGCGCCACCGGCAACCATGGCTCCCGTTCGGCTGCCGTCAGTCAAAGCCACGACGTCAGCCTCGTCGCATCATGACTGGAGCTCGAACGAGACTGATCTTGGGCGTGCATTTTCCGAGACCGACGCGACTGCCTGGTCGGTGGTCATAGCTGACCTGTGCAGTCGACCAAGGTCGGTCGAGTCCAGCTCGTGCTCGTTGCTTCCACCGGACGAGAAGTCGTCCTACTGAAGGTTTGTGCTTGATCGGCAACGACCTGGGCCTCGAACAACGTAACGACATACTTGGGTAGCACCGAGTCGTTGTCCTCAAGCCAGCAGGCGCGGAACCGACGGAAGATAGGGCCAGACGGTTCCGCGTCATTCGACCGCGGAGCAGGCTTCGAGCCGGTCTGGTGCACGAGGTGACACCGTGGCACGCGGTAGGATCCCGGAACTGCCAATTCAGATCGAGGACGGTCATCGGAGACATGGGATCGGCGCCGCAAACCGCGACGACAGCCAACAGCGAGGCAATGGGACCTGCGCGATCGACCACGCCCTTTTTGAGGTGGGCGGGATCAAAACGGTGGCTAGTGCCGCACATCCAGGGCATAATTCCTACAGCCTTTGGCACGTATCATGAACCCTTTTTGGGCTCAGGCGCCGTCTTCTTTGGTGCTAGCGATGACGCAGCGGATGCCGTCCTGAATGACAAAATTCCCGGACTAATCAACACCTTTAGGTCTGTTCGAGATGCTCCGGGAGAGGTGCACGACCTTCTTCGAAGGTGGCCGGTTCACTCTGAGTCGTACTATAGGATTCGGGCCAGTGAACCTCCGCCTCGATCGTTGGAAGAGGCTGCGCGTTTCATCTATCTAAATCGATTCGGCTTCAATGGCCTCTACCGCGAGAATGCGTCGGGCCAGTTTAATGTCCCTTTTGGGCGACCGAAGAACGATAGCGTCATACCGCTCAGTGTTTTAGAATCAGCCTCCGTAGCGTTGCAGCGGGCGGAGTTGATTTCCGGGGATTTCTATAGTGCACTGGAACGCGTTCGCAAGAATGACTTTGTCTTTCTCGATCCCCCATATGCGGCTCCGAGGCGTCGTAAGGGCTTCACTGACTACAATGCGACGCTCTTCGATTGGGAGGATCAAAGGCGGCTGGCTGACCGATTCAAGGCGCTTTCGCGAGAAGGGGTGCACGTCGTCTTGGTCAACGCGGAAAGCACAGAAACCCGTGACCTTTTCAAAGGATTCAACATCACCTCAGTGTCGCGATTCTCAAGCATATCGGGGAAAACGCTCTCGAGGCAAGTCACGCACGAAATCATTGTCAGGAGCGAGTCGCTGGACAGGGGGATCTGAGATGGCCACTTTGCGGCTCTTTGTCGTGTCGGACGCACACGTCGATTCTGAATACGGCCGGAACGAGAGCTATGCTTCAACACGCGTGAATGTTGGAGAGGGTCAAAGCCCGTTGCATGATCTCGAGTCTCTTGTTCGAGATAGTGTACTCTCGGCGGATTTCCTTATCAACGCGGGAGATCTGAGTAACAAAGCTGACTCGGCTGGCCTCTCATTCGGGTGGGAACAGCTTACGAGAATTGCCGATCGACTGAACGCCGTAACTCTAGCGGTACCGGGTAACCACGACCTTGTAACGCGGAGAGCCGCTCTTCAACAGCGTTCGGGAATTCAGGGATTGCGACCTGACGTGCCAACACTAAGCCCCGAGGACAACTCAAAATTCTGGCAGCACGGGTGGGTTATTCATGAAACTCTTGCTGCGCGGTTCCTTCTAATTGATTCAACCTTTGGTTTCCCTCCATTCCCGGAGCACGTCCCGGAGGGCAGCGATGAATTCCAGAAGTATCTGACCTCACTCAATCGCGGAGCCTTTCCGGCGACTATGCAAGAGGAGATCGAATCGGCTCTACATGGACTAGAGCCGAAGCTCAACGTAGCTGTTCTGCACCACCATCCGCAAGAACATCAGCACCGCACTTACCTCCAAGACACCTATGGACCGATGGAGAGGGGATCGGAGTTGATCGGAATGCTAGCGTCGACGCCCGAGGTTGGACGCTGGTTCGTGGTTCATGGACACAAGCATTTGCCCCAGCTAGTCACCGCGGGCGCAGATACGAGTAACGGGCCCTTCATGTTGTGTGCCGGTTCTGCTTCAGCGATCCTCTGGCCTCCCGCAAATAGTGTTGCGCGTAATCAAGTCCATTTGGTTGAAATGACCGACGAGGACCCGGCCTTCAGCGGATCCCTCAGGGGCAGCGTCCGCTCTTGGTCGTGGGGATTCGGCATGGGCTGGAGTGAGGCGAACGGCATGGGGATTGAAATGCCCCATCTTACTGGTTTCGGTAGTTCTGATGACTTCCGAATTAGCGGTCGGGCTATCATTGATCTATTGAAGGCGGATGCAAGGCCTCATTGGTTGTGGAGCGATCTTGTGGCACATATCCCGCATCTGCCTTATATGTCGCCCAGGGACCAAAAGTACCTGGTGGAATATCTCCAGGCGCGGAAGCTTGAAATTCTTTTTTCCACGAGCGGCGCGATACAGCAAATTGTGAAGGGGCCCGAATGATCGATCGAGAGCTTAGCTTTGAAGCGTTCAACGCCAAGAAGCTGACTGCGTCCGAAGTCGCGAAGTCTTTCGTTGTGCCAGACACCTTCAGATCAATTGCTGGCACCGATCACAGCTACCTAATTGGCCCGCGTGGAAGTGGAAAAACTACCCTCCTTCGTATGCTGACAACTGAAAGCCTTAACGCTTGGCAAGGCGCAGAGGCGAAGGAGATCAAGAAGCAAATAAACTTTTGGTCTGTATTTCTCCCGACGGATCAATTGTGGTCCCAACAAGCTTCCGAGTCTCATGCTCGTTCCTTGTTTGCGTTACAGGGGCTCTACGCCTTCACTGAGAGTGCGAGCTACTTGTCGTTGCCGAGTTCGGGAAGTGGAGTACGAATTGGCCCTGGGGAGGAACGCAAACTAGTCACCAATTTGGCGGAGGGGTGGGGCCTTGATGTTGCCGCGCCGACGTTACTTGGCCTCCAACAAGAGGTCGACCGTAGGCTGATAGCGGTTGGTCGGGGCGATCAAACTGCGCTTGAGCTGGGCAATGGGACCGCTCTAAGTCTCCTCGATTTCAGTGTGCGAACGTTTAACAGGGTTGTTGACCGGGTGGGGAAAAAATGGGCTCTTCTACTTGACGAGATGGAGCTCGCACCGAGAGTGATTCACGAGGAAGTGAACGCTTACGTGCGAGGGGGGAGTGGCGAGCTGTTGATCAAGGTGTCAATGAGCCCCTTCGACCGTTTCATTGATTCGGATCAGTCGTCGGGTGTACCGGTACCGGGGCACGACTTCCGGGTAGTGCACCTGTCCGGTCAGGCTCGGCACGACATTGAGCGCATCACAATCGGTCTCTGGCGAGAGACGTTAAAGTCACGCGGATTGCCCGCAATCTCCATGGAAAGGGCTCTTGGCGGTTCTACATTCGATTATGGCTATCGAGGTAAGACGAGTAAGGCTAGGATAGCCGCATACTTAGAAGATGCATACCTGGAAGACAATAGCTTCGCCGAGTGGGTTAGACGTCGCCGTGTTGATTTGGCGCATATCGATGAGATGACCTATCAGGAGTACTCGGCGACGGTTCGCAAAGTCTATCCGTTACTCGTCTTCCGGCGGTCGCTGCTCAACTTCTCGGATGGCAACGTCGTCGGCCGACGGTCAGGGCGGCGAGCGACGGACCCGTTCGTTGGTGTGACTGCGGTGACCACTGCGCTGGAAGGTAATCCCAGATGGATCAAAATCGCTTTTTCCGAAATGGTCGATCATTGGGATATGAAGCGCTCACAGGTCAGCGCCGGGTACCAGCTATCCGCGCTACTTGGTTTGTCAAGCCGTTTCGAGGCCTTGCTTCGTGTTCTCCCGCGACCGGAATCGATGGCGCACTCAATGTCGGTCATGGACTTGGTAAACGTGGTCGCGAAGTATATGAGTGACGCGAACCTTGGATCATTTCATGCTGACCCTGTGAACGTCTTCACTGTGGATCGAAACGCACCCCCACCTGTGCTTGATGCAATCATAACCGGCCTTTATGCCGGGGCTATAGTCCATGTCCGGGACCGTCTGAGCCCGGACGTACTCGACACGTTCGCCGGCCAGCGATTTCGGCTAGCGTATGTCTTCGGCCTGCGGCCGGGGCGCGAGTTCCCATTGAGGCTTGGTAAAGATGTCAGGCTCTCGTCGATCGTCCAGCCGCAAAATGGTGGCGCTGACCGCGACGTGCAGCTCGAGTTTGATTGGAGCTGATGGTGGAGATTCGAGATCAAGTGCTATCGGAGCCAACTCGAGGCTTCGTGATTGCCAGCGCTGGATACGAAACGCGTTCAAGCGCTCTGCTCAGGGCGGGCTATTTCGCGGCGCCGGGAGTAGCACTGGTATATTCGCTCCGGCCAATGTCGGAGCAACACAGAAAGAATGTAGCGCTGTTCGAATCGGCGGGATGGTCATTACTCTCAGTGCAAGAGGGTATGGCGTTTCTCTCGGCGCGACTGGACGCCGGGCTAGACGAAGTGACGATTGACTATTCGAGCATGCCCCGGAAGGTTCTTGCTGCCATCATTGGCCTGCTCGCGCACGCGCCCCGCCCGCTGGAAGCTCGTTTCATCTATTCCGAGCCCACATTCGAAAGTAGTAGAGCAGCAGCGCTGAAGGATGTGAATCTGACAGCCGGGCCGGTTTCACCGCTTTTCGCTGGGGACGCTCGTCCTCTCAGCGCTCCAATCGGTCTCATCTTGGGACTCGGGATGGAGCTTCATCGAGGGCTCGGGGTGGTCGAACTGTTGGAGCCAGAGCGGATTTGGGCGATGGTTGCCGATTCGAGCGATCCGAGTTTTTCGGATGCGGCCACTGCTAACCACGCATCATTGTTCGGAGAAGTGGACTCCGTCTCTCTCTTGTCCTATCCACTCAATTCGATCTCTAGAAGTTACGCGATGCTGTTTTCGCTTATTTCTTCAGCTTCGCAGAAATACCGGGTCGTGCTTGTGCCTTCGGGACCAAAGCCGCTTGCTTTGGCTGCGATGATTGCATCGCTCGACGTTCCCGGGCCCCGGCCCGCGTTGTGGAGGGTGGGCTCGCTATCGAGTTACGAGCCTTCTGATGTTCGGGAATCAGGGGAATCCGTTGCGGTTCAGGTTCGTTTCGGGTAGTTCACGTCAGTTTTGTTATTTCGTTGTTCATTTGCGGTTCCTAGTTCCTTGTGTCTCATTGGAACGCAAAGTTCGGCGATCAACTTGGGCCAGAAAAAGTGGCACTAACGGCATGGCTCCCTACTCCATCTCAATACTCGAGCAGATCCCTGACGGTGAGAGATGCTGAATTTCTGCGTCTTAGTCCGGGCTTGCCGCGATGGAACACGTTCGCGTGGTGCTATATTCTGCGTCGTTGCGGTTCGAGGGCTCGAGCTGCAACCTGTGTTTCTGCTACTGCAGTAAGTTCCCCATTATTTTCGACGACGGATCCTGGCCCAGGACCGGACTTGTTTTCCAGGTCAGCCCGCACCGACGCCGACACCCCGAACAGCAGCGTCGCCAAGAACCCCACGACGTACGCCACCACGAGCCCCGACCCGTACCCGAGCAGCGCCCACCCGTACCCGGACGACCCGTTCAGCAGCGGGATGAGCGACAGGTCCGAGGCACCGATGGCGATCGCCCCGACGGAGTGCCCGAGCTGGTCGAACAGCCCGACGACACCGCCACCGAACGCGCCACCGATGGACGCGGTGATGAACGGCCGCCCGAGGGGGAGCGTCACACCGTAGATCAGGGGCTCGCCGACACCGAGGAACCCGGCCGGCAGCGCACCCCGGATGGTCCGCACCAGCGAGGCGTTCGACCGGAACCGCACCCACAGCGCGATGCACGCACCGATCTGCCCGGCACCACCCATCGCCAGCACGGGCAGCAGCACGGTCCACCCGGTCTGGTCGATCAGCGTGGTGTGGATCGGGATGAGCCCCTGGTGCATCCCGGTCATGACGAGCGGCAGGAAGAGGCCTCCGAGCACGAAGCCGGCGAAGGCTCCACCGTTCGCGAGCAGCCAAGTCGCAGCAGTACCGATCGCGACCGAGACGACACCGGCGACGGACATCAGGACGCCCAGCGTCACCGAGCCGGCGACGAGCACGGTCACGGTCGGCACGACGATGAGCGCGATGACGTCCGGCGTGACCCGGCGCATGAAGCGCTCGACGTAGGCGGCGAGGATGCCGCCGGCCAGCGCACCGAGCACACCGCCCTGCCCGGGAGCCAGCGTCTCGCCGAACACGGTGACGTTGGCGACACCGGCCGCGACGATGATGCCGCCGACCGCACCGCCGAGGACGGGCGTCCCGCCGAACTCCTTCGCGGCGTTCATCCCGACGAACACGGCGAGCAGCGAGAGGAAACCGGACGAGAGCACGCCGAGGAACGGCGTCACGCCGGGCACCCACCCGAGGTTCGTCAGGATACCGTTGATCCCGGCGATCAGCCCGCAGGCGATCAGTGCGGGGATGAGCGGGATGAAGATCGCGGAGATCTTCCGGATCGCGCGCATGGTGCGGCCGTCGGAACGGGACCGCGCGGTCGCCTTGATGGACGCACCGCGAGCAGCGAGCTCCTCAGGCGACGCACCAGGCCCACCAGCCGCAGCCGGCGGGGCGGCCGCGCGCAGGGCCTCCAGGCCGTCGGCCACGCGGTCGACGAGACCCGGGCCGAGCACGATCTGCAGGTTCGAGCCGGCCGCGATGGCGGCCATGACGCCGTCGGTGGCCTTGAGGTCCTCGAGCGCGACGGAGGAGTCGGACACGACCTCGACCCGCAGGCGGGTCATGCAATTCTCGACGTCGGCGATGTTCGCGGAACCGCCGACGGCGTCGAGGATCTGCTGGGCGAGTTGCTGTGCATCGGGCATTGCTGTGCTCCTCGGGGGAAGGAAACGAACGGGGAAACGGGGTTCACAGCACGGCGCGCAACGAGCCGGCAGCAGCATCGAGGCGCTCGCGGGCATCGGCAGCGGAGGCGCCGGTCAGGATCACGGCGATGGCGGTCTTCACCTCGCCGTCCGAGGCATCGAGAGCCGCCTGGACGTCGGCAGAAGCAGCGCCGGTGACGTCCTGCACGAGCGAGAACGCCCGGGCGACGAGCTTCGCGTTCGTCGCCCGCACGTCGACCATGCGGTTGCCGTACGTCTTGTGGCTGCGCACCATCGCGAGCGTGGTGAGCATGTTCAGCACGAGCTTCTGCGCGGTGCCCGCCTTCAGGCGGGTCGAGCCGGCGATGAACTCGGGGCCGACGACGACGTCGATGGCGATGTCCGCCTCCCGCCCCGCGGCCGAGTCGGGGTTGCACGCGACGGAGACCGACAGGGCGGAGCGGCGACGGGCCTCCAGGATGGCTGCGATCACGTAGGGCGTCCTGCCGGACGCGCTGATCCCGACCACCACGTTGTCGGCCGTCAGGCCGAGCGCGTCGAGGTCGCGGACGGCGGCTGCTTCGTCGTCCTCGGCGCCCTCCACCGCGGTGGTCAGAGCGGGGCCGCCGCCGGCGATCACGCCGACCACCTGGCTCGGGTCGGTGCCGAAGGTGGGCGGGCACTCGCTGGCGTCGAGGACGCCGAGCCGGCCCGGCGTGCCGGCGCCGACCTAGACGTAGACGTAGACGTAGACGTAGACGTAGACGAGTCTGCCGCCGCGCGCGAAGCTCCAAAGATCGAATCGACACTGACATTGCAACCGGCTCGGCGAGGAGCCGTCGAGCGTCGGAGCCGCGGCCTCAGCGACCCGCATTGAGGCCGTCGCGATCATCCAGCGGACGGACCCGACCGCTCGCAAAGAGGTGACATATCGGGCTATGCTTGGGGAGCGTTGGCGGGCGAAGGGGGCAACGTTGGGGGATTTGACGGTCGATGCGTCTGCGATGCATGCGGTTGCGACGAAGGCGAAGAATGCGGCGGCGGAGTTCGGTTCGGAGCGGGCGCTCTCCGAGGCGGATGGTGGGTGTTTCGGTTCTGATGTCGTGGCATCGGCATTCACGACGTCTGCGCGGGCACAGGACGCGATGGTCCGTTCGCTCGGTGAGGACGCGGAGACGTTGAGCCGATTTGTGCAGGACGCTGTTTCGGAGATGGAGCAGACGGACGCGGGTCTGGCGGAGGAGCTGCGATGACTGCCGATCCGACAGCGGGCGATCCGGACGGGATCCGTCGGCTTGCACGCTTGCACACGCAGCACGCCGACGCAGTCCGTGCCGGGGCTCGGCAGGTGGTGAACGCTGCTGAGGCAGCGCAGTCCGGGTGGAGCGGGAAGGCGCAGGAGCGGTTCGTCACGGTGGCGGCGACGGTGCCCGCGAGTTCGCAGCGCATCGCGGCTCGGCTCGACGAGGCCGCTTCGGCGTTGGGCACGTATGCACGCGAGGTGCAGCAGATTCAGGACGAAGCGCAGCGAGTGCAGACTGCCCAGCAGAACGCAGCCGATGACGTCGCGGCGAATGCCCGCGCGATCCGCGCGGCCACCGCGACCGCGCAGAGCGTGGACGCGGTGGAGTCGGACACAGTGAAGCTCCAACAGTTGCAGAACGGAGCGGCGAGCCTCGCCGGGCTGCAGGGGCGGTTGTCCGTGCAGTGGGAAGAGCTGGTGATGCGGCGCGATGCAGCCGATCGACGTGCTGCCTCGGCTCTGGAAGCTCCGGAGGTCGTCGGCACGCTCAAGTCTGCCGCGGCCGTGGCGAAGATGAGTGACGGGCAGTTCCTCACGTGGCTCGGCACGCTTGACAAGGAGTCGATCGCCGCGTTGCAGGACGATCCGGCGATCGCTGCACGCTTGGCGCGCATGGACGCGAAGGACGTGGCGCTGTGGTGGAACGCGATGTCCGGTCCGGCCGGTGCGCACTCCGCCGAGCAGGATGCGTTCGTCGCGGCGCTCCCGGTGGCGCTCGGGAACCTGAACGGCGTCGCGTACTGGGCGAGGGCGCGAGCGAACAAGACTGTGCTCGCGGACAAGCTCAGCGAAGCCAAGCAGAAGACGTCGTACTGGGAGAAGCAGTTGAAGAGCGCTTCGAGCCCCGCGGCCGCCGCGGCCGCCCGGACGCAACTCCAGATTTGGGAACGGCAGCGCGACGGATATCAGAACATTCAGATGACGTTGGACACGAAACCTGTCTCGCTCATCTCGCTCGTCGATGACAGGCCGCCGTTGGCGCAGATCGTCGCCGGTGACATGGACACCGCGGTGCACGTGACGTACATCGTGCCCGGCATGAACACGGCGACGTACCAGGACGGGACCGTGCAGAACTACGCAACGATTGCTGCCGGTATGCGAGCGGAACAAGCGGTACTCGGGAAGACCGCCCCCTCCAATGTGGCAGTCGTCTCCTGGATCGGGTATCACGGGCCGATGGCGGATGACCTGTCGTTCGCATCTGTCGTGGCGAACGGGCGCGCACACACGGGCGCTGACGCCCTCGTCGCCGATTTGAACGGCTTCGACGCAGTTCGTGCAGCGTCGGGTAGAGACTCGAGCCTGTCTGTCGTCGCGCACTCGTACGGCACGAACGTGGCAACGATCGCGCTGACGAAGACCCACGCCGACCACGTCGTGCTCCTCGGGTCCGCCGGGGTCACGGACGTTGCGCCGAACGCCGACGCACTGCAGGTGCCGAAGGGTGAGGTGTTCGCAAGCCAAGGAGCGAAAGACGGGTGGGCGATCACCGGGCAGAACCTGTCGGGCCGCCAGGACCCGACGGACCCGTCCTGGGGCGCCCATGACTTCAGCGCCGAGACGCAAGGGTCCGGTGCTGACACGCTGAACGGCATCACCCATCACGGCCCGTACGACGGTCGCGAGGGCAATGATCAAGGTCGCTACTCGTACTTCGACAATGCGACGACCGCGCAGTACAACACTGCGAAGGCAACGATGGGTCTTGGCGATCAGATCCCTGAAGCTGGTGCTCCCTTCGATCGGATGCGGCAGCAGACGAAAGACAATTGGTTCATGTACGAGTGGCAGACAGGACTGACCGGTGATCCGACTCAATGACCGACGGGCCGTCGTGGGTGCGTTGTGCGCACTCGTTGCGACTCTCATCACCGGCTGCTCTGACACCGGACCCCACACCCCAGCGAGCAAGGATTCATCCATGACGTTGCAGGAGTCACATCAGAATGTGCTCGACATCTTCGCCGCGATTACGTCGGTTGTCGGAGAGGATGGATGGGCCGAGGGGACCGAGTCGGAATGGAACGGCTGCTCCTCGCAGGGTGGAGCGGGGGCGCAGTTCATGCTCACCGCGATCCGGAATCAACCTCTCTCCGGTACGCCGGATGATGTGACGAAGCGTGTTGCAGCCGCGCTCAAGTCGAGGCTGGGCATGGAAGGTATCCGCGTACAGCAGGACGAGACGTTGTCGCCTCCCCGGACGGTCATCGGTTACCCGAACGGCTACAACGGCGGGACCGCTGCCGACGGGTACGGATTGCAGTTCCAGACCGATCCCGGCTTCGTTGGAGTCATCATCTACGGGCACTGCGTGCCCGGAAACCCACCCAAGCTCGGGACACCGCTGAATCCGCGCCCTTCCGAATCGTCGAAGCCGTCAGGCAGTTGAGACCCTCCCGCGGTCGAGGGATGGTCCGGTGATCGCCCGCGCTCCGTCTCTCGGCGCTGGCCAAGTGTGGGAGGCGGGACGGACGGCGTGCTGCTGTTCGAGGACGTGGCAGACAGCGACGCAGTTTGACCCCGCGGTGTAGACGCTTGACCGTGATGTGCGCACTGGGCGCCTCCGCCGTTCTCCTCTTGACCCGTAAGGAGTCGTCGTCGCTCATGAGGTTCGGGATCTGCGGTCCCGCGATCCCGGCGTAGAGCAGCAGGAACTGGGCGAGCGAGAGGGGCATCGACAGCGCCGCACTCCGAGCCCAGTCGAAAGCACGATGCGCCATCTCGGAGTCGCGCGGTTCGATCGGCCTCCCGGCGAACACGGCGCGGCGGTCGCTCCGTCGTCCCGTTCGGTCGAGCTCGCGGACCGGCCACTGCATCGTCTGAGCCAGCTTGATCGTCGACGGGAGGATCGAACCGGTCCCGCTCAACCCGCCGAGCGCCAGGGCATACCCGAGGACGGTCAGGAACCGGCTCAGCGCATCGTCGCCGCTCGGCAGCAACAGCCCGACGACCGCCTTCGCGACGACCCCGCCGATGGCGATCCAGATCGTCCGCCGCCGAGCGCGACGGGCGATGCCCTCGTAGTCCCCCATGCACTCCAACCCACGAGGACCGCCCGCTTCGCGTGCGTCGCGGAGGCGAGGCGCGCCTCCAAACCGGACCGCCCTGCCAGCGCGGCCTGCGCCGCGGGGGTGAGTCGCGCCTCCCGGCCGTCAGGCGACGCCGCGCCGCGGACGGAAGATGCCCGCGCGGACCAGCCACACGTAGAGCAGGCAGCCGATGCAGACGTCGAAGACGGCGTTGAGGAACGCGGCGACCAGGGCGACCGCGGCACCGATCGGGGCGGCGTACGGCACGCCGAGCAGCGCGAGGAGCAGGGCGACCGCGGTCACGAACAGGCCGACCTGCTGGGCGAAGGTCGGGGGTTCCGGGGCCTCGAGTTCGGCGGGCGGGCCCAGGCGCGGGCGGACGACCCGTCGGAAGAGTGCGCCGTAGGGGTGACGGCGGATGCCGGCGATGCCTCCGACGGCGAACAGCACGACGATGACCGCGAGCAGCACGATGCCGGCGACCCACGTCGCGGGGATCAGCGTGAGGACGATCGTCGCGGCGAGGAGCACCGTGGTGATCGCGGCGCCGAAGCGCGGGGAGCGCGGGTCGATGCCGCGGTCGGTGTCGGTCGTGGTAGTCATCGGGACTCCTGGGTGCCGGTGGTGCTTGAGGTACCTGTGCCGCGTGTGGTGTCTGTTCTGCCTGTGGTCAGGACGGTGTCGAGGGCTGCGGCGAGTTCGGGTGGGCGGGGTGGGCCTCCGAAGCGGGTGCGAACGGTCCGGGAACCGTCGACGAGCAGGACCGTGGGGGTCTGCAGGACGTTGAAGCGGCTCGCCAGGCCGGGGTGCTCGGCGAGGTCGATCTCGATGCGTCGAACGCCCTCGTGGTGGTCTGCGACGGCGTCGAGCAACCGGCGCGTGGCCGGGCAACGAGCACACGTCGGCGTGGAGAACTGGACGAGGGTGGCGCGGCTGCCGAACGCATCGGCGGAGGCGAGGCCGTCGACGGTGCTGGCGGTGCCGTCGGGCGCGGTCGGGCTGGGCTTCGCGCGGCCGGTCCTGGAGCGCAGGAGCAGCCCGAGGACGGTGGCGAGGGCGAGAACCCCCGCCAGCACGGCGACGGCCACGATGACGGTCATGGTGCGACCGTACGTCGTGGTGCTGTCCGCACGGAAGCACGTGTCCGTTCGTGACGGTGCCGGGCGGTCTGGCGGTCCGGCGGTCCGGCGGTCTGGCGGTTCGGCGCGGCCGTCGCGTCGTTCAGCCGTCAGACGAGCCGCCCGCCGGGGTGGGGACACCTGCGGCGTGAACAGCGCACCTTTCCAGCGTCGGCGGCGGCCGGCTCACCTGCTTACGATCGAGGTTGTGACTATCGACGTGACACCTGGGCGGTACCGGCACTTCAAGGGGAACGACTACGAGGTGCTGCTCGTCGCCCGTGACGTCGAGACCGAGGAACCGGTCGTCGTCTACCAGGCGCTGTACGGCGAACGCGGGCACTGGGTCCGGTCGCTCGCCGACTTCACCACGCACGTCACCCGCAACGGGTACGACGGCCCGCGGTTCGTGCCGGTCGCCGGCTGACCGCCCGAGCGAGCGGTGTCGGCGCTCGCCCCTAGGCTTTCAGCGCACCAGAGGACGAGGGGGAGCGCATGCAGATCGGCGTCGACGGGCACGTGCTGCTCAGCCCGAGTGACCTGAGCACGTGGTCGGCCTGCGAGTGGGCGTTCCTGCGCCGCCTCGACGCCAAGCTCGGTCGCGGGGAAGCCCTGCCCGACGTGCACGACGACATGCTCGAGCGCACGGCTCGGCTGGGGGACCAGCACGAGCTGGACTACCTCGACATCCTCAAGCAGACCCGCGCCGTCGTCGAGTTCGACCGCCCTGCCCAGCCGGACTACGCACGCGCCGCAGCCGAAGCACGACAGGCCTTCGCCGACGGTGCCGACGTGCTGTACCAGCCGACGTTCCACGCGGCGCCGACAGCCGACGCCCCCGGGTTCATCGGCTTCGCGGACTTCATCATCCGCAACGAACGCGGCGAGTACGAGGTCTACGACACCAAGCTCGCCCGCCACGCCAAGATCAGCGCCCTGTTGCAGCTCGCCGCGTACGCCGAGCAGATGCAAGCGCACGGCATCCCGACCGGACAGCAGGTGCACCTGGTGCTCGGCGACCGGACGACCACGACGCACGACCTCGCCGACATCGCGCCGGTGTACCGCACGCAGCGCGCCGAGCTGCAGCGGATCATCGCCGAGCGCATCGCTGCCGACGAGCCACTGCAGTGGGGCGACCCGCGGTACTCCAGCTGCGGGCGCTGCGCCGTCTGCTCGACCCAGGTGGCCGAGCACCGCGACCTCGTGCTCGTCGCCGGCATGCGCCTGGACCAGCGGGCGAAGCTCATCAAGCACGAGGTGCGGACGATCGACGACCTGGCGGTCCGCACCCGGGCAGTACCGGGCCTGTCCCGCGCGACGCAGGATCGGCTGGTACGTCAGGCGAGCCTCCAGATCGAGACGGAGACCGCCCGACGGAACGGTGCCGACGGGCCGGGCCAGCCCGTGACGCCGCGCTTCGAGGTCCTCGACGCCCGCGCGCTCGATGCGATCCCTGCACCCGACCCAGGTGACGTGTTCTTCGACTTCGAGGGCGACCCCCTGCACACCGAGGACGGCGTGCACTGGGGCCTCGACTACCTGTTCGGCCTGGTCGACGACCGCGCCGAGTTCACCGCGTTCTGGGCGCACACCATCCGCGACGAGCGGGTTGCGCTGGAGCAGTTCCTCGCCTTCATCGAGGCCCGGCGGCAGCAGTACCCGGGCATGCACGTCTACCACTACGCGGCGTACGAGCGGACGCACCTGCTGTCGCTCGCCGCCCGGCATGGCGTGGGTGAGGATGCCGTCGACGACCTGCTGCGCGCCGGCGTCCTGGTCGACCTGTACCCGATCGTCCGCAAGGCCCTGGTCGTCGGCAGCCACAGCTACTCGATCAAGAAGCTCGAGCCGCTGTACATGGGCTCGGACCTGCGCGAGAGCGACGTCACGAACGCCGCGGACAGCATCACCGCCTACGTCGAAGCGATCGAGGCACTCCGGAGCGGCGACGCCGTCGAAGGGCAGCGGATGCTCGACCAGGTCGCCGACTACAACGCCTACGACTGCCGCTCGACCCTGCGCCTGCGCGACTGGCTCCGCTCGCTGCGCACCGACGACCCGGACGCGGCCGACCCGGCACTCGAGCTCGAGGTCCCGCCGATCCCCGTCGAGCGCGAACCCAATCCGGTGTACGTCGCCCTGGCCGCGCAGCTCGAGGACGTCGACGCCCTCGACCGCACTCCGGACCAAACCGCGTTGGCGCTCGCCGCAGCCGCGATCGACTACCACCGCCGCGAGGCGAAGACCTTCTGGCAGGACCACTTCGACCGCCTGCGGAACCCGGTCGACGACTGGGCCGACACGCGTGACGTCCTGGTCGTGGAGCGCGCGTCCGTCGAGCGCGACTGGGACACGCTGCCGCGTGCCCGCTCGCAGTCGCGGGAGCTCCGGTTGTCGGGGACGCTCGCGCCCGGCTCGCGGCTCCGGCCTGGAGGCACGCCCCACCTTGTTTACGACGACCCACTTCCGCCCTCGGTCGCCTCACCGGGCCCCGGGTCGAAGGGCGCGTCGTCGCGCGCCGTGATCATGGACGTGTGGGACAACGGGGATGCCGTCGAGGTCCTCGTGAAAGAGGGATTGCCCGTCGGTGGCGAGCCGCACCACGAGTTCCCGGTGGCCCTCGCCCCGTCGGCACCGCCCCGAGCGAAGCCCCAGCCGGAGGCGATCGCGTGGTGGGGGCAGGCCGTGCTCGACGAGCTGCCGGCGATGCTGCCCGACCCTGCGCTCGACCTGCTGCGTCGGGTGCCCCCGCGCGGTGCGATCGTCCCGGTGCAGGGTGACGACACGGTGTCGGCCGTGGTGTCGACCCTGCTCGGCCTCGACCGCTCGTACCTGGCGATCCAGGGCCCTCCCGGCACGGGCAAGACCTACGTCGGGTCGAACGTCGTCGCACGGCTCGTCCGCGAGTACGGCTGGCGGGTCGGCGTCGTCGGGCAGTCCCACGCGACGTCGGAGAACCTCCTGTCGTCCGTGGTGAACGCCGGCGTCCCCGCGGACCGGGTCGTGAAGGTGCCGAAGTCCGGCGCGACCGAGGACGACCTCGACGCCGCCGCGTGGACGCCCGTCAAGAACGGTGCCGCGGTCGCCGCGTTCCTGTCGTCGTGCGAGGGCTCGGGGACCGGCGGTGTCGTCGGTGGCACGGCGTGGACGTTCGCGAACGAGTCGACGATCGAGCGTCGTTCCCTCGACCTGCTCGTGGTCGACGAGGCCGGACAGTTCTCCCTCGCCCCGACCATCGCCTCGTCGGTCGCGGGGACCCGGCTCCTGCTGCTCGGGGACCCCCAGCAGCTCCCGCAAGTGTCGCAGGGTTCGCACCCCGAGCCCGTCGACGAGTCCGCGCTCGGCTGGCTCGCCGACGGGCAGCACGTCCTGCCGCCGGAGTTCGGCTACTTCCTGGCCCGCACCCGCCGCATGGAGCCCGCGCTCACCGAGTCCGTCTCGGCCCTGTCCTACGACGGGCAGCTGGCCTCGATGGTCTCCGGTCGGCACCTCGACGGTGTCGACGCCGGTGTGCGCCCCGTGCCGGTCGTCCACGCGGGCAACACGACGTCGTCGGCCGAGGAGGCCGCCCGCGTCGTCGCACTCGTCGGTGACGTCGTCGGTCGCACCTGGACGGACGGTTCCGACACGCGTGCCCTGACCGACGAGGACGTCATCGTGGTGGCGCCGTACAACGCGCAGGGAGCCCTGATCCGGCAGGAGCTGGACCGCGCGGGCTTCACCGGGACCCAGGTCGGGACGGTCGACCTGTTCCAGGGCCGCGAGGCCGTCGTGTCGATCGTGTCCCTGGCGGCGTCGAGTGCGGCGGACATCCCGCGCGGGCTCGACTTCCTGCTCATGCCCAACCGGCTGAACGTGGCGATCTCGCGGGCGAAGTGGGCGGCGTACCTCGTGCACTCGCCGGCGCTCACCACGGGCCTGCCCCCGTCGATCGCCGGTCTGTCCCTGTTGTCCCGCTTCATCGAGCTCGTCGAACGGGGCCGCTGATCGAGGCGACGGGGCGGATCCTCTAGGCTGCAGAAGGCCGAGGGGGCCAGGGGAGCGGGGGACGATGTCTGCAGGAGCGCAAGGACCACAGCCGGCAGCAGCACCAGTGCCGGGCTCGGTCGTGGCGCCGAAGGCGAACACGGCGTCGACGGTCGACCTGGTCGTCACCATCGCCCTGTTCGTGGTCATCGCGATGCTCAGCGGCTTCGCGGTGCTGTTCGGTTGGGTCCTCGGGACGGTGTCGCAGTACGGGTGTGACTGGGAGTCCTCGACGCGCGTCTGCAACCGGTCGATGGGCATGCAGACCGCAGTGGTCGAGGCGATCGTCCTCGTCGTCGTGTGCACTGCAGGCGGAGTGCTCGCGGCGAAGGTCCGTCGGAAGCGGCCGCTCGGGTGGCTCGTCGCGCTCGGGACGGCTGCGGCGGTGGCGATCGCCCTCGCGCTGACGCTTGCGGTGGTCGGGGCGGCGTCGGGTTCCTGACGCCCGCTTGACGGTTTCGGTTCATGAACCCCGCGGATCGTGAACCAGAACCGTCACACAGCGGAAAACGCTCCGCACTCGCCCGCCGCGGACGGTGGGAGCGTGCGGGTCAGTCGTCGCTCGTCGGGACACCGCTCTGCATCTGCACCCGCATCTGCGCGAGGACGTCGGCGTGCAGGAAGTTCGCCGCCTCGGCACTCGTCGGGTCGACCACGATGCCGAACTCCTCGGGCAGCGCCGACACGAGTTCGGACATCGGCACCGGGCGACCCTCGGCCTCGGGCAGGCCGGCGGCGAGTTCGCCGGGGTCGGTGAAGACCGGCACGAACGGCTTGTCACGGATCATGACGTGGGCGACGCTGCCGGCTTCCGGACTGCCCGCCGGCTTCCAGGGCACCCACGCCGCGCTGCGCAGGAAGCCCGCCGGAGAGGCGGCCATCCTCCGTCGCAGCTCGGCGGCAGCGGTCGGTGGGGTCTTGTCGACGCCTCGGCCGAAGGCTGATCCGTTCGTCTCGTCGTTGCTCACGCCGACCATGCTGTCACGCCCGCAGGAGACGGCGGGGCCGAGCCGCGCCTCCAGGTCGACGCCCAGCGCACGCGGACGTGCGCCGGGTGTCGGAGGTGACGGACTCAGTACGCGGCCGACTGCCCGCCGTCGATCGGGACGACCGTCGCGTTGACGTAGGACGCGTCGTCGGAGAGCAGGAACGCGACCACGGCGGCGATCTCGGGGGCCTCGCCGTAGCGCTTCGTCGGGTTGACCTGGATGAACTCCTCGGCCGCCTTGCGGGGGTTCTCCGCGTCGAGCTGCTTCATCGAGTTCTCGACCATGGGCGTCCAGATGGCCCCGGGGGCGATGGCGTTGATGCGGATGCCGTAGCGACCGTACTCGACGGCCGAGTTGCGGGTGAGTCCGACGACGCCGTGCTTGGCGGCGGCGTACCCGGACTGGTTGCCGATGCCGCGGATGCCGCCGACGCTCGCGGTGTTCACGACCATGCCGGAGCCCTGCTCGCGCATGACCTTGAGGACCTTCTCGAGCCCGAGGAACACGCCACGCAGGTTGATCGACACGACCTTGTCGAACTCGGCGGCGGTGAAGGACTCGGTCGGGTTCTGCTTGCCCTCGATGCCGGCGTTGTTGAAGAAGCCGTCGATGCGGCCGAAGCGCTCGGTCGTGGCGCTGACGTAGGCGTCGACCTGGGCTTCATCGGAGACGTCGGCGACGGTCGTCAGGACCTGCGCGTCCGGGGTGGAGTCGAGGACGGCGGTCTTCGTCGCCTCGAGACCCTGCTCGGAGACGTCGACCAGGGAGAGCGCAGCGCCCTCGGCGGCCAGGCGGACGGCGGTCGCACGGCCGAGGCCGGAGCCGCCGCCGGTGATGAGGACGACACGGTCGGTGAAGCGGGTGGTGCCGGTGGTGGTTTCGGGCATGGGGGAGGCCTCCTGAGGTCTTCGACGGCGAAGGGCTCGGGGTCCGCGGCGGAGCAGCGAGTCCGATCAATGCATCCGCATCGATAAAAGTAGACTACACCTGTCGCGCAACGGCCTCGTCAGTGGGTGCCCAGCGGGTGCCCGCGGCCGACCTCAGCTCGTGATGACCGTGGTTGCCGTCGCGGTGGTCGCCGCCATGATGACGATCATCGCCGCGGCTCGAATCTGCTCGAGCACGGCCTGCACCGCGGGGCTCGCCCAGGTCCCCGAGGTGATCTCCTCGACCAGGCCCTTGTCGACCGCGCCGAACTGCTTGCGGAGCGTGTTCGTCGCGTCGAGCAGCCCGATGACCGCAGCGGAGAACGGTGTCGGGCCCGCCCGCCGAGCCAGCACGTCCGCGATGCCCGATCGCAGCAGTGCCTCCGGGGCTCCGTCGCGCTCCGGGTGCTTCGTGGTGGGGAAGAGGCCGAGCACCTTGCCCTGCTCGACGCTGATGATGCCGCTGGCGACGAGCCCGGCGAACACGTCGTCGCGCAGCCGCTGCTTGCCGAGCCGGCTCACCCACCACTTCGCCTTGCGCGGCGCACCCGATGCCGCGATCGACCCGACGACGCCGTCGAGCACCGGGTCGCCCGTGGCGGCGCCGTTGACGACGGTGACCAGGCCGTCCTGCAGCGAGACGACACCGCGGAGTGCGAGGTCCGCGAGGACCGCGCCCGCGAGACCGGTGTCCAGCGTCTGCCCGTCGAGGGACTTGCGGCCGCCGGGCTCGACCTGGAGGAGCGCGAACGCCTGCGGCACTGTGAGTTGCTCAGCCATGTCCGCAGCCTGCCACGCGGGGCGGAGGTGCGCCGGGCCTCCATGCTGACACTCAGCGGCGCCGGGCCGCCCGACGTCAGCAGGCGCCGAGCACGCGTTCCATCGCGTCCCGCTCCGCCGGGGCCACCCACAGGTGGTACTTCGTCTTCACCGTGACCTGGTGCTCGATGTAGGTGCAGCGGAACGCCTTGTTCGCGGGGAGCCAGGTCGCCGCGTCGCCGGAGCCCTTCTGCGAGTTGGACCGGCCGTCGACGGCGAACAGGTTCACCGGGTCGTTCGCCAGTGCCTGCCGCTCGGTCTCGGTGAGGCGCTGGGCTCCGGTGCGCCAGGCGTTCTCGAGCGCGACGACGTGGTCGATCTGCACGAGCGTCGAGGTCGTGTTGCCGCGGACGAAGTCCACCCGCGCACCGGTGTACGGCGAGACGAGGGTGCCGGTGAGGACCTTGCAGCGACCCTCGCGAGTGATGCCGGCCAGGTCGCGGGCGAGGACGTCGTTCCGCGCGTCGCACCCGTTGTGGTCGACGTCGAGCCAGGCGCTGCCGAAGTCGCCGGTGCGGTCGTAGCCGGTGGCCGCCGCCTTGCCCTTGACGGGCAGGTCGGCGAGCTGGGTGCGTGCGCGGACCGCGTCGGCGTCGGTTCCGCGGCTGACGGTCGGACTGGAGGCCGGGCTCGCCCCCGACGACGCGTCCTGCGGTCCGATCGTGGTCGTCTCCACGGCTGTGGGGCCGCCCGCAGCGGTCGTGCCGCCCGCAGCGGTCGTGCCGCCCGCAGCGGTCGTGCCGGCCGCGTCGGTCGTGCCGGCCGCGTCGGCGTCCGGGCCGAGGGCCCCGGTGGCGTCGAGGGCGTACCCACCGACGGCGAGGGCCAGGACGACGAGGACGGAGGTCAGGGTGATGCGGCTGCGGCGTCGGCGGGACGTCATGCGGTGGGACTCCAGGTGGTGCGGGGCGGAACGTGGTGCGGTGGTGCGGGTCTGGCGGGACAGGGACGATCATCTCGTGCGTGACCGACATACCGGGGCGGCGCGCGCGGCACGGTGCGGGGTTGGTCGGTGTGTGCGGTCGGTGTTGTTCGGTGCGGGGTTGTGGCGTGGCACGGGGCGGGCAATCTCGCACGGGTTGAGCGACCTTGCACGGTGCGGATCTGGCGCGGCAGCGCGGCAGCGTGGTGAGCACGGTGCGGGGTTGGTCGGTGTGTGCGGTCGGTGTTGTTCGGTGTGTGCGGTCGGTGTTGTTCGGTGCGGAGTTGTGGGGTGGCACGGGGCGGGCAATGTCGCACGGGTTGGCGGATCTCGCACGGTGCGGATCTGGCGCGGCGGCGGGGCAGCGTGGTGGGCACGGTGCGGGGTTGGTCGGTGTGTGCGGTCGGTGTTGTTCGGTGCGGAGTTGTGGGGTGGCACGGGGCGGGCAATCTCGCACGGGTTGGCGGATCTCGCACGGTGCGGATCTGGCACGGCAGCGGGGCAGCGGGGCAGCGCGGCGGCGGGCAGCGCGGCGGCGGGCGAACAGCGGGGGAGCCGGCAGGCGGCGGGTCAGGTCAGCAGGGAACGGATGTCGTCGGCGGTCAGGTCGTCGGCGAACAGGGCGTCGTCGTCGATCATCGTGGCGAACAGCTCGGCCTTGCGGGCGGCGAGGGCGAGGACCTTCTCCTCGATGGTGTCCTCGGCGATGAACCGCTGGACGCTCACCGACCGGGTCTGGCCGATGCGGTGCGTGCGGTCGACGGCCTGGGACTCGGCGGCGGGGTTCCACCACGGGTCGAGCACGAACACGGTGTCCGCCTCGGTCAGGGTGAGTCCGAAGCCGCCGGCCTTCAACGAGATGAGGAACGCCGGG
The DNA here is from genome assembly GCF_047226435.1 of Curtobacterium poinsettiae. NCBI lineage: Bacteria > Bacillati > Actinomycetota > Actinomycetes > Micrococcales > Microbacteriaceae > Curtobacterium > Curtobacterium poinsettiae. The sequence continues at coordinate 1,362,037 of NZ_CP178434.1, forward strand.
GCGGTGCCCTGCCGGAAGCGTTCGATGACCTCGGGGCGCTTGCGGGTGGAGCCGTCGAGGTACTCGTAGCCGATGCCGCGGGCGTCGAGGGCGTCGGACACCATCCGCAGGAACGAGGTGAACTGGCTGAACACCAGGGCGCGTCGCCCCTCTGCCGCGAGCTGTTCGAGTTCGTCGAGCAGCAGGTCGAGCTTGGCCGAGGGGATCGGGGTCGAGCCGGATGTGACGTCGGAGTCGGACGACGCCGACCCGGACGCTCCGGCGGACACCAGCGCCGGCGACAGCGCGAGCATCCGCAGCAGCGTCAGCGACCGGAACACGATCATCCGGTTCTTGGAAAGGTCGTCGATCAGGTCGAGGACCTTCAGCCGCTCCCGGTTGAGCGTGCGCTCGTACAGCGCACGGTGCGCGGGGTCGAGCGTGACCCGGACCACTTGTTCTTGCTTCGGGGGCAGGTCGGACGCGACGGCTTCCTTCGTGCGCCGGAGCATGAGCGGCCGGATCCGTCGACGCAGCCGCCCGGTGAGCTCCTGGCGGGCTTCGCCCCGGAGCTCGGGTGAGGCGAGGGGCTTCACGTAGTCGTCGCCGAACCGGGTCCAGGTCGACAGCAGCCCCGGCGCGACGATGTGGAACAGTGCCCACAGGTCGGTCAGCCCGTTCTCGAGCGGGGTGCCGGTGATTGCGAACTTCACCGGTGCCTGCAGCTCCGATGCGACACGGTGGGTCTGCGACTGCGGGTTCTTCACGAACTGGGCCTCGTCGAGCACCAGCGCCGACCACGGCAGGTCGGTCCAGGCCTGGGCGTCGAGCCGGAGCAGCGCGTAGGACGTGACGACGACGTCCGACGCGGCGGCGGTCCGTGCGACGAGCCCCGGGTCCTTCAGCGACGTCGAGGTCACCGTCGCGACCCGCAGCGACGGCACGAACTTCGCCGCCTCGGCCGCCCAGTTGCCGACCACCGAGGTCGGTGCGACGACCAGGAACGGGGGAGCGTGGGGCTCCGCGGCACGACGGGCGGCGACCATCGCGAGCACCTGCAGCGTCTTGCCGAGACCCATGTCGTCGGCGAGCACCCCGCCGATGCCGTGCGTCACCAGGAACGACAGCCACGCGTACCCGGCGTGCTGGTAGGGCCGCAGGTCGGCGTGCAAGGTGTCCGGCACCGGGACGTCACCCGGGGGAGTCGCCCCGAGCAGCCCCGCGGTGATCGCCTGCCAGCGTTCGTCGTGCGAGGTCTCGTCGGCCAGCAGGTCGAACTCGGTCCACAGCCCGGCGTGCAGCGGCGTCACGGCGATCGGCTGGTCGGGCTCCCACTCGTCCAGGTCGCGGGCCTCGTCGATGAGTTCCTTGAGCCGGTCGAACGCGGGGTCGGCCAGGGACAGGTACGAGTTGTCGACGAGCTTCAGGCGTCGCTGCCGACCCGCGAGCGCGGTGAGCAGCGGCGTGAACGGGATCTGCTTGCCGTTGACGCTGACGATGATGCCGAGGTCGAACCAGTCGTGCTTGTCCGACGGCATCGTCGTGACGCGGATGTGCGGTCGCCCGCTCAGCCGCTCGTAGTCGAGCCGCTCGCCCTGCACGACGGTGCGGACGCCGAGCGACGGCAGCTCCGGCAGGAACTCGTTCGCGAACACCGCGACGTCGGCGCCGTCGATGGTGCCGTCCTGGAACCAGTCCAGTCCGCCACCGGGTCCGGCAGTGCGGACGGGAGGCCCGGCCCGCGTCGCGTCGTCGGCTGCCGTCGTCGCCGTGGCCGGCTCCACCGCCGCGGCCGGGTCCGAGACGGGAGTTTCGTCGGTGCCGGCCGGATCGTCGGCGGCACGGAGCCCGGACAGGTCGGGGAGCGGACCGTGCAGGGACACCGGGTCCTTCCGGCCGTCGACGTGCCAGCGCCAGTGCAGGTGCACGCGGTCGTCGGTGCGCGGCGCCCGGGCCGGCTCGAAGGTCGCGGTGAGCACGAGTTCGGGCGGGGTGCGCTCGGGCAGCTCCACCGAGCCGTCGGAGCTGACCAGCCCGAGGGCACCGCGCAACCGGGGCGACCAGTCCGCCAGGAACTCGTCGACCTCGGCCGTCGGCACGGTGATGCGGGTGCCCTCGACGAGCATGCGGCGCTGGTCCTCGGGCACCGGCGCGGGGGTCGGGGCGACGGCGACCGTGAACTCGGGGCTCTCGCGGAACACGTAGACGCCGTGGTCACCGATCATCCGCGCCGCACCGGGCACCACGGGTCGGCCGTCGAGCACCGCACTCGCGCCGATCACCACGGCGTCGTCGTGCCGGCCGACGTCGAGCAGCACCTGGGCCTGCGTGCCGAGCACCGCGCCGCCCTCGCGCTTGCCGGTGACGAACGCGATGTCGAGCGACGCGGCCTGTTGCAGGAGCGGCCAGAGCAGGGGACTCCGGAAGTCGTCGAGGTGCAGCCAGTCGCTCTCACCCGGCAACCCGGCGAGCTGCCCGGCACGGTGCAGGGCGGCGAGCTGCAGGAACCAGGCGTGCTGCTCGGCACCGACGCCGAGCCGGTTCTGCGAGTAGGGGAGCGTGCCCCAGGTCAGCTGCCCACGCACCCAGTTGCCGGCGTCGCTGCGGGTCACCGGGCGGACGCCGAGCCGCACGCTGCGGGACGCCGTCGGCAGCGCACGGCCGGCGGCACGGGCTCGCGAGGCGAGCTTGGCGGGGACCGCGTCACGCAACTCGAACTGCAGCCCCATTCGCGTGCCCTGCGGGGTGGGCGCCTGCTCGTCGTCACCGGCGAGGCGGGCGAGGTCGTGCCTCCAGTCAGAGGGCGGCGGAGCCGGCGCGTCCGGACGCGGGCCGGCGTTCGCGGCGAGGGCGCGGGCGTTGATGGTGAGGAGTGCAGCCGCGACGTGCTTGCAGTCGCCGCCGAGCGGGCAGCTGCAGCTGCTGCGGACCGGGCGGACGAAGTCGCCGCGAGCCGGGGTGGTGTCGACGCGCAGTTCGTACGGGTCATCGGCGGTGCCGGACACGACCGCGGTGACCGTGCCGTCGTCGTCGTGCCAGGTGGCGTCGTCGACCAGTCCGGCGCGGACGACGTCGCGTGCACGGCCGAAGGTCTGCGGCCCGACGAATCGGATGACGTCGACGGCGTCGATCATCGGGGCTGCTGGCACGTGTCCATCGTGCCAGTCGCCACCGACGATCCGCGCCGCCACCCTGGGCGCCCCACATCGGGCAGGGCTACCGTCGACACCGGAGCGCGACGACTGCGGTCCACGGAACCGATTGGAAACGCATGCCGGACCGACTGCGGTGGGTACGCGACTCAGCCGACCACTGGAACGGGTGGCTCGGCTCGGAAGTCGTGTGCGACATCACCCGGACCGACACGTACACGGTCGATTCACCGGACCACTCGTTGACCGGTGGGCACTCGTCGTTCGAGAGCGCCGCCGCCCAGGTGCACGGTTGGGTGCGCTGGACCGGCCGTTAGGCCACGGAACGCAACCTGGTTGTAGGACCACCCGCCGCTCCTTAGCGTGAGGGGGCAGGTCGGCACCACCGCACGTGATCACACCGCTCTGCTTCCAGGAGAGAGAGGTGGCCCCATGACCGACACGACCGAGTCGAAGTCGCCCGCTCCGGGCTCCGACCCCGCTGCGCGTCCCACGCCGCCGCGTTCACTCGTCGCCGTGGCCGGGCAGGACACCGACTCCGCCATCAGCTCGCTCGCTGGCATGTACGCGGGAAAGGCCTGGTACTCCCGGGCCCTCGACCAGGACTACTGGTTCAAGTACGTCGGCGTCGGTGACGAACGGCTCAGCATCCGCCGTTCCCAGATGCACGGGTACCTGCGGGGCGACGTCGCCACCGAGGGCGAGGTCGTCGTGCAGTGGCTCGAACGCGGCGAAGCCCGCGTCGACGTCGGCCACGACGAGGTCCGCATGCAGCCCGGCGTCCCGACGATGTTCCCCGTCGAGCGCCGGTTCGAGATGGAGTACAAGGACTGGGACCAGCGCCTGGTGCACCTGCGCCGGGACCTGGTGCTCGACGTCGCTGCCGAGAACCACCTGGTCGACGGCACCGTGGCGTTCGACACGACCGCCGCCCCGGACCCGTCCGCCGTCGCACTCTGGCGCACCGCCGTGTCGGGTGCCCTCCACGCGTTGCGCGAGGAGGGCGAGGAGTCGCTCGCCTGGCACGAAGCGCAGCGCGACGTCGCCCGCGCACTGTTCCGGATGTACCCGCTGCAGGCCGAGCGGTTCCCCTCCGGTTACGGCACCCGCAGCGACGGACGACTCCGTGCCGCGGTCGAGTTCATCCAGGCACACGCCCACGAGCCGCTGACCGTCGCCGACGTCGCACAGGCCGCGGGACTCAGCATCCGCGGGATCCAGGAGTCGTTCCAGCGAGCGTTCGAGCGCTCGCCGATGACGTACCTGCGCGAGGTGCGGCTCGGGCGCGTGCACGAGGAACTGCGGGTCCTCGAGCCGCATGCGACATCGGTGGCGGACGTCGCCCGGCGCTGGGGCTTCGCGCACATGGGGCGGTTCGCGTCGGTGTACGCGGCCCGGTTCGGGGAGTATCCGCGGGAGACGTTGCGGCGCTGAGCTGCACCGATGGTCGTCGACGACCCAGCCGTACACTGGCTCCACTCCGAGCCGGATCCGTCGATGTGCAGTTGCGGCTCGGCGCTGTCCGCACCCCTGTCACGAAGGTCTCGCCCATGGCATCCCGACCCACACGAACGACCAAGCAGTGGCTCCCGCTGACCGCCCTCGTGCTGGGGCTGATCGGCAGCGCGGCCGGTGCGCTCGCCGGGCAGCCGAACTCGTGGCTGTGGTTCGCAGCGGGCGTGGTGGTCGCCGTCGTCTGGGCCGTGCTGAGACGCCGACGGTCTCCGTCGCGGTAGCCGTCGTAGGCACTCCGGGTCAGCGCTTCGCCGGCTCGGCGAGCTTGCTGTGCTTCCGCGAGTACCCGAAGTACACACCGAGCCCGATCGCGAACCAGATCGCGAACCGCACCCACGTCTCCCACTGCAGGAACGTGACGAGCCACAGCGACGCGATGACGCCGATGATCGGGATGACGGGCATGAACGGCAGCCGGAACTGGCGGTCCAGGTCGGGCTGCCGGTAGCGCAGCACCACCACGGCCGAGCAGACCACGACGAACGCGAGCAGGATGCCGATGTTCGTGAGCTCCGCGACGACACCGATCGGCAGCACCCCGGCCAGGATCGCCGACGCGATGCCGAGGATCCAGGTCACCCGTGTCGGCACGTGCCGCTTCGGGTCGGTCTTCGCGAACCACTTCGGCATCAGACCGTCGCGGCTCATCGAGAACCAGACGCGCGAGGCACCGAGCATGAACGTCACCAGCACCGTGACGATGCCGACGATGGCACCGATCGCGATGACGTTTGCGACACCGCCGAGCCCGACCGACGCGAACGCCGACGAGAAGCCCGACGCCGGGTCGATGTCGGTGTACTTCTGCATCCCGGTGAGCACGAGCGTCGCCAGGACGTACAGCACCATCGAGATGCCGAGGGACAGCAGGATCGCCTTCGGCATGTGCTTGCGGGCGTCGGTGGACTCCTCGGCCGCCGTGGACATGGCGTCGTAGCCGAACACGGCGAAGAACACGGTCGCGGCGCCGGTCATCACGCCGCCGAACCCGAACGGGAAGTACGGGGAGTAGTTCGCGCTGTTGATGTGGAACACCCCGAGCACGACGATGAGCACGACGAGCGCCACCTTGATGCCGACGGCGACGAACTCGAACCGGGCGGCGCTGCGGATGCCGCGGGTGAGCACGAACGCGGTGAGCAGGCACAGCGCGATCGCGAAGACGTCGATGACGTGGCCGTCACCGGTGCCGGGGGCGCCGAGCATCCACGCGGGCAGGTCGATGCCGAACTGGCCGACCAGGAACCCGACGTAGCCGGAGATCCCGATCGCGACCACCGCCACGATCGCGGTGTACTCGAGCAGCAGGTCCCAGCCGATGAACCACCCGACGATCTCGCCGAGCACCGCGTAGCCGTACGTGTACGCACTGCCGGCCTTCGGGATGAGCCCGGCGAACTCGGCGTAGGACAGGGCGGCGGCGGCGCTCGCGACCCCGGCGACCAGGAAGCTGATCAGCACCGCGGGTCCGGCGACGCCGTTCGCGACGGTGCCGGCGAGGGTGAAGATGCCGGCGCCGATGATGCCACCGATGCCGATCGCGGTGAGCTGCCACAGGCCGAGGTGCCGTTTCAGGCCGCCCTCGCCCCCGGCCTCGTCATCGATCGTCTCGATGGGCTTCCGTCGGAACAGGGTGCGTGTCGTCGTCGTCACCCGCCCATGGTGCACCCGGAGACGATTCCGCGCACGCACGCGGCTGCACCGCAGGCTCCGGGCGTACACCTGGAGCATGCGTCACCCGAAGAGGACCGAGCCCGGCCCCGGCCAGGAATCCGTCTGGGACTACCCCCGCCCACCCGCCGTCGAGCGGGTCACCGCCCGCGTCGTCGTCCGTCTGGGCGGCACGGTCGTCGCGGACACGACCGACGCCGTCCGCGTGCTCGAGACCTCGCACCCGCCGGTCTACTACCTGCCGATGGCCGACCTGGCCGAGGGCGCGCTCGTCAAGGCGTCGGGATCGAGCATGTGCGAGTTCAAGGGCCTGGCGCGCTACTTCGACGTCGTCGGCGGCGATGGCACGGTCGCGAGCCGTGCCGCGTGGAACTACCCGACCCCGGTTCCCGGCTACGAGTCGCTGCGGGAACGCGTCGCGATCTACCCGTCGGCGATGGACTCGTGCGAGGTCGGCGGCGAACAGGTCCAGGCGCAGGACGGCGACTTCTACGGCGGCTGGATCACGGCGGACATCGTCGGCCCGTTCAAGGGCGCGCCCGGTACGCTCGGCTGGTGACCCGGCGTCGTCAGGTGGGGCGGCCCTGAACCGGACCGACCCGTTTCGTGGGCGGCGGGGCGGAGCCGACCCGGGGCTCCCGGTCGGACCGCGTCAGCGGTTGGCGTACGGCGACCAGAACGGCGGCGGGAACGTGCCGCCGCTCACGATCACGAGCACCTGCCAGACGAGCATGACGAGTCCGGCGGTGCCGATGACGATGCCGATCCACGACCACACCTGCACGGCTCGGCGACGGCCGGCGATCCGGATCGCCCGCCAGCCGCTCAGCACGCAGACCAGCCCGAACACGGCAGCGAGCAGGACGTGGCGGATGGTGGACTGCGCGGGCACGATGATGCCCAGGTAGAACGCGACCGGTCCGAGCAGCACCGCGAAGGTCGCCGGAGCTGCCGGCGGTTCGTGGTCCCGAGCGACTGCTCCCATGGACGGCATGGTAGCGAGTGAACCTCGCTTCGGGTACGTCCGGGTCGCGCAGCGCGGGCATCCGGCCGTGGGAACGGGCACCATGGAGGCATGCGTTCCTTCTTCCGCGTCCTGCTCGGCCTGGCCCTCGTCGTCGCGGGCACGAGCCACCTCACCTTCGCGCGCAAGGAGTTCACGGCGCAGGTGCCCGACTTCGTGCCGCTCGACGACGACACGACGGTGCTCGCGTCCGGGGTCGCGGAGATCACGCTCGGCTCGGCCCTGGTGCTCGCGCCGAAGTCGGCGCGTCGCTTCGTCGGCTCGGTCGCTGCCCTGTTCTTCACGGTGATCTTCCCCGGCAACCTGTCGCAGTGGGTCAACCGTCGCGACGCCTTCGGCCTGGACAGCGACGAGAAGCGCTTCGGTCGCCTGTTCGGCCAGCCCGTCCTCATCGCGCTCGCCCTCTGGTCGACGCGCGGCCGGCGCTCCTGATGGGCGCGCCCGCGCGGCAGACCGGGCCGGCCCCCGGCGTGGGCCCCGGGTCGGGTCCTGCGTCGGGTCCCGATCCGCTCGGGTCCAGCCCGGCGCGCTTCGGTCGGGAGGCCCGGCACCCCCTGGCAGGACGCGCTCGCGTCGCGGACGTGGTCGCCTCCACCGCCCTGCTCGTGGTGCTCACGGTGGGTGCGTTGGCAGCGGGGTGGGGGATCAAGCTCATGTCGCTGGCGTTCGTGTCGTGTGCGGCACCGGGCAACACCTGCAACGAGGCGCTGGGTGACTCCGTGGTCGTCATGGGGCCGATCATCGTGGCGGTGGTGCTCGTCGCGACGATCGTGGTGTGCGTGCTGCGGCTCGTGCGCCGACGGTTGACCTGGCCGGTGGTGCTCGTCGGTATGGCAGCGATCGTCGCGGTGTTCTTCGCCTCGCTGTTGCTCGTCGACAGCTCGGTCACGCACGGCATCTGAGCGGTTCTTCCTCCACAGGCCGGGCTCGTCGAGCGTCTCTCCACAGAAGCTGGTCGTTGCCTCGGGGGTGGATGCTGGGCCGCCACGCTGGGGCCATGCCTGACACCGAGATGCTCGACCGCCTGACCCGTGAACCCGTCCGCACCGACGACGACGTCGTCGCACTCGTCGAAGCCGTCGTCGAACGCCCGCTGCGTCGGCAGTGCTGGGTGCTGTTCCTCGACGACCGCGGGATGTCGATCCCGTTCCTGCTGCCGATCGCCGACCTGCCGTACTCGCCGGACGAACACGTCGACGACTTCGCCGCCCTGATCGCCGACATCGTCGCGCAGCTCGGTGCCGCCGACGTCGTGCTCGCGTGGGAACGCCCCGGCGCCGATCGCCTCTACCCGGTGGACTGGGAGTGGGTCGACGCCTGCGCGTGCGCCCTCGACGAGCAGTCCGTCCGGCTCCGCGCGCAGGTCGTCCTGCACTCCGGCGGAACGGCCATCGTCGAGTTCGACGAGGAAACGCAGGCGGTGGCCTCGTGACGGGTCAGCCCTGGGGAGCGGTGTCCGGCACGGTCTGGCCGGTGAGCTCCTCGACGATCACCTTCGCCTCGGGCCACGACTTCGCGTAGTGGTCCGGGTCCGAGTTGATCTGCACCGCGTGTGCCATCTGCGTCGGCGTCATCGTCTTCCAGCCCGGTACCTTCACGAGCTTCGTGTAGAACATCGTCGCGGCCGTGTACGGGTCCATCCGCTGCTCGTACGTGCCCCAGGCGCCGTTGTCGCGCTGCTGGAACAGCCCGCGGCTGTCCGGGCCGGCGGCGTCGCCGTGGTCCAGGTTGACCAGGCTCGACTCACCGATCGCGGTCATCACACCGACGGCCTGCGTGTGCGGACCGATCCCGAGTGCCTGAGCGGCTTCGATCACGTGCGCGGCGTTCACCAGGCGGTCCTGGCAGAAGCCGGCGACGGGTCCCGCCGGCACGACCATGCCGCCGATCGTCTTCGAGGCGACGGCCGGGCACGCGGGCTCCGGAGTCGCGGCGCTCGACTTGGCGACCCCGGCGAGCGAGTTGACCGCGATCACCACCAGGACGACCACGCCGATGCCGACCGCCACGATCCCGGCGCCGAACACCGAGGCCAGGGTGATGCCGACACGGCGCATGACGGGACCTCTCGACGGGCTGGGCGAGTGCTGGGCGGACGGAGCAGGAAGAGCAGCACGAGCGTACGGGCGCCTCCTGGGAAGCCTGCGGCGGCCCGCCGTGGTCGCACGTTCGGGGTTGGGGTTGGGGTTCGCGGTTCGGAGTTCGGAGTCCGCGGTCCGCCGCCGGTTGCTCGCCGCGGGGAAGGTGCATCCCCAACAACGAGTGACGGTTCTGGTTCGCGAAGCGTAGGGCTTCGTGAACCAGAACCGTCACGGTCATCCGTGCGCGGCGGTCAGCGGTCGCGTCGGCCGTCCCCTCGACCCCGACCCCGAGCCCGACGCAGGCGCCAGCCTCCGGCGGACAGCGACAGCGCGGCGATCACGGCGATGACGACGGTCCAGATGACGCTCGTCGCGTCCATCAGGCGTCGCGCTGGTCGTGCGGCGGGCGCTGCACCTTCGTCGGTTCCGTGACGAGTCCGGTCGGGGCCTTCTCGGCCTGCTTCCGTCCGTGGGTGAACCACGTCAGGACCCAGAGCAGCACGCCCAGGGCCAGCAGGGCGCCGGCGATCTGGTACTGCTGCGGGTCACGACCGGACGAGAACGGCATGACGAGCCACAGGCACGTGACGATGCCGATGATCGGGATGACCACACCGGCACGGAAGTGCTTGTGGTCGACCTTGTCGCGGCGCAGCACGAGCACGGTCACGTTGACGACGGCGAACACCGTCAGCAGCAACAGCGAGGTGGTGCCGCCGAGGACGACGACGATGGGGGAGTCGGGGTCGAGCGATACCCACCCGATCAGCAGGAGCGAGATGAGCGTGGTGAAGACGATCGCGGTCGACGGGGTGCGACGGGCGGGGGAGATGCGGGACAGGAAGCCCGGCAGCACGCCCTGCTTGCTCATGCCGTAGAGCAGACGCGACGCCATCATCATGTTGATCAGGGCCGTGTTGGCGACGGCGAACATCGAGATGAACGGCAGCAGGTCGGCGATGGGGAAGTCCGGCGCCGCGGTCTGCACCACGGTCACCAGCGGCGTCTCGTTGCCGGCGAGCTCACCGATCGGCACCACGGCGACGGCGCAGATCGACACGAGCACGTAGATCACGGCGGTGATGCCGAGGCCGGTGAGCATGATCTTCGGGAAGATGCGCGAGGGGTCCTTCGTCTCCTCGGCCATGTTGACCGAGTCCTCGAACCCGACCATCGCGAAGAACGCCAACGACGTCGCGGTGCTGATCGACAGCAGCAGGGACTTGTCCTCCGGCGTCTCGAACATCACGACCCGCGAGAAGTCCGCGTTGCCGCCCGCGATCGCCCAGAACCCGATCAGGATCACCATGACGAGACCGGACAGCTCGACCAGCGTCAGCACGACGTTCGTCTTGACGCTCTCGCTCACCCCGCGGAAGTTGATGAACATCACCGCGAGCATGAAGCCCATCGCGATGAGCATCACCACGCCGTTCGGCAGTTCGATGCCGAACCCCGCGCCGAGGTTCGCCGCGAACGCCCGCGACGCCGTCGACGCCGACGTGATCCCGGAACACATCACGATGAACGTCACGATGAACGTGACGAAGTGGATGCCGAACGCCTTGTGCACGTAGAGCGCGGCGCCGGCGGTCTGCGGGTACTTCGTCACGAGCTCGAGGTACGAGAACGCCGTCAGCAGAGCGACCGCGAACGCGATGAGGAACGGGAGCCACGCTGCCCCACCGACCTCGGCCGCGACCTGACCGGTGAGCGCGTAGACACCCGTACCGAGGATGTCCCCGACGATGAACAGCAGCAGGAGCTTGGGACCGATGACCCGGCGGAGCTCGTGCTGCTCCTGCTGTGGGCGGTCCGTCTTGGTGGTGGCCATGCGTCACCCTTGCGCGCGGAACACCTTGCTGTCCAGTCCCACAGGAAGGTTTCTCGCGATCGCAACACGGTCCCGCGGCGACGGATACGCTCCGGGCCATGGACCAGCAGTCGAACACCACCGAGGAGCCCATCGAGTTCGCGGACTTCAACGCGAAGCTCCTGGTGCTCGATGTCCTCTGCTACGACCTCGACGTCCTCGACCCCTACGACCCGGACGCCGAGGACGAGACCGACGAGGACCTCGACGTCGACGGGCAGGACGACCGGGCGCGCGAGTACTACGACGACCTCGACCTGCTGCCGTCACACCTGTCGCTCGTCACGGAGATCACGGTGGACTCCGACCTCGAGGTCCTGCAGGACGTCCACCCCGGCTGGGACGGCTCGGACGACCGCTTCGACCCGCAGAACTGGGACGACCTGCTCGACCTGCCGGAGCTCCGCACCGTGTACGCCGCCGCACCGTTGCCCGCCCACGTCGCCGAGCGGCTGGCGACGAAGGGTGTCGAGGTCCGCTCCGCCTGAGCGGAACGCAACCGGCACCCGACCGTCACCTCACCGGGACGGGCCGACGACTAGCGGTCGAGCGCCCGCACCTGCTCGGTGAACTGCTTCGCGCCACCCTGGGCCGGGTGCCGTACGGCGACCGCCTCGATGCCGGCCAGCGCGAGCGCTCCCTGCGCCTTCCGACCGACGGCGACCACCCGGACCCGGTCCGCGCCGCCGAGTGCCTGCAGCAGTGCCAGGGCCACGGGGGCTCCCGAACGGACCTCGGCGGGCCGGGGCGTGCGGTTGGTCAGCCGGTCCGGTGCCACGAACGGATGGTGCGGGAAGATCGCCCACGCGACGGGGAGCGCGCCGTGCCACCCCTCGAGTGCGGCGTGCACGACGCGGGACGACGCTTCCCACGGGGCGGTCGGGTCCGGCGGCACGAGGTACTCGGACCCGAGTTCACGCATGCTCGTGAACGGCACGCCCGTGTTCGTCATGCCGCGCCACCCCGGGGCCTCGGCCACGAGCAGCGTGTCGGCACCCGGCCCGGACTGCTCCAGGTACCGCGTCAGGTTCGCCCGACGCAGCCGCCCCTCGGCCGATCCGACGTCGTAGAGCGCCTCGGCGTCGGACTCCACGGGCACGGCGTCGATCGCGGCCCAGAACGCCGCGAACCGATCGCCCGTGTCCGGGGCCCCCGACCTGCTCACGAGCGTCCGAGCACCCGGCGGTAGACGTCCTCGAGCCCCGCTGCCGACCGCTCCCAGCTGAGCCGCTCCGCGTGCTCCCGGCCCGCAGCAGCGAGCCCGGCGGCGTAGGGCGCATCCGTCAGGATCCGCTCGATCTCGTTCGCCCAGTCCTGCGGGTCGCGGGACTCGAGCACGACACCCGTCTCCCCGTCGACCACGGCCTCACGAAGCCCCCCGGCGGCGGCGGCCACGACCGGCACCCCGGAAGCGGACCCCTCGAGCGCGACGAGCCCGTACGTCTCGGAGTGGGACGGCACGAGCACGGCTGCCGCGCCACGGAACAGGAACGCCAGGTCGGCACGCGACTGCGGCCCGATGAAGGTGAGGTGGTCGGCGATGCCACGCGCGTCGGCGAGCCGACGCAGTTCGTCCACGTAGTCGCCCGCCTCACTCGAGACGTCGCCCGCGATGACCAGGGTGGGGCGGGCCTCCAGGCTGATGTCGGCGATCGCCTCGATCGCCAGGTCCAGGCCCTTGAGCGGCTGCACGCGCGCCGCCGCGACCACGTAGGGCGAGGCGGCGCGGCGCGCACCGACCGCAGCGGGACGGAAGACGGAACCGTCGACCCCCGGCGGCACGATCCAGATGCGGGCGTCGTCGCCACCGAGCCGCGAGCGCACAGTCGACGCTTCGGCCTCGGACACCACGACGACGGCGTCGGACTCGCGGGCCAGCAGTTCTTCGCCCGCGATGCGACCGGCGGACTCGGGGCGCTCGCCCTCGGACAGCGGCGTCGCCGGGTCGGCAGCGATGGAGTGGAAGGACTGCACGTGGGGGATGCCGCGCTCACGGGCGACGGGCAGAGCGGCCGCTCCGGAGAACCAGTGGTGCGAGTGCAGGACGTCGAACTGCCCGAGCTGCTCGAGCTCGTGGCGGAACGGCTCGATGAACGCGTCGTGCTCGCCCTTCGGCACCGGCTGGGCCGGTCCCGCGGACAGGAACCGCAGACACACGCCCGGCACCAGCGAGACCGAGTCCGGCTGCGTCGGGGCGGACCGGCGCGTGATGATGTCCACGTGGTGGCCCAGGTCGGCCAGCGCCTCGGCCTGGTGCCGGACGACGACGTTCATGCCGCCGACCTCGCCCGAACCGGGTTCGTCTCCGGGGGAGGTGTGCAGCGACACCAGCCCGATGTGCAGGGGTTCGGTCGTCGAGCTCACCGCTCAACCCTAGCCGCGCGGCCCCCGCTGCGACGGGCGTGCGGGCGCCACCACGACGGGCCGGCGGCCCGCCTCGTCTGGCGTGTCGGTGGGGAGGGTGGGCCCACGCCGCCGGTTCCCGGGCGACGCGCCAGCGGCGTCCGGGCCGTGTCGGTGGGGAGGATCACCTCCCAGGATCTGCACGCGCTCGTCGCCGTGTCGCTCCCAGAACGACGCCGTCCACGCGCACAGCGCCCCGTCGAGCAGGTCCTCGCGGTGCTTGTGCGTCGGACCGTGCAGCACCGACGGATCGGCGAGCCGCTGCGTCAGCGGGTGCGAGTCGAGCAGCAGCGGTGGGTCGAGCGGGGTCTCGCGCAGCCGCCGGACCAGTTCGTCGAAGGCCTCGGCGCGACGGGCACGGGCCTCGGCGGCGGGGATCCGCAGGTCGAGTCGCTTGTAGCGGGGGCGTTCGACGTCGTACCCGAGCTCCTCCACCCCCACCAGCGTCGTGTACGGGTAGCACTCGAACATCGCCGGACCGGTCCGTGCCCGCATGGCGTCCGTGTCGGAGACGTACCCGACGCCGAGTGCGGTCAGCCGGTCGAGCAGCGCTGAGCCGGCGCTCGCCGCAGATGCCTGGTTCGTCGGGTTGGCCGCGACCTTCCACCGGCCGTAGCGCTGCCCGACCTGTCGTTCGGACTCGCGGATGCCCGTCGGGTTCGTCACGACGAGCGAGGCGTCCACGGCGATCAGGGATCGTGGCCCGAGGTGCTCGGTGATCCAGTCCGTGACGGCGTCGACCCCGCGGGCCCACCCGGCGTCGGTGATCGTGCCGTCGGAGTCCATCGCGACCAGCCCGGTCTCGTTCGCGGCCTTCCGATCCGAGCCGAGTCCCCACGCGAGGTCGATGCCGAGGTACGCGTTCACCCGCCCCATCCTGCCGTGCCCGCAAGACACCGGTGTCCGCGCCCCGAACACCGGCGTGCGCGTGTTCGACCAGGGAACACCGGTGTCTTGCGGGAGAGCACGGGCGTGCGGGCTGCGGGCGCGCGGCGGGCACGCGTGTACGGTCCGCTGCATGGCGAGCGAAGCGACGACGGTGCGTGTGCCCGGGCCTGACGGCGACCGCGAGGTCCGGATCAGCAGCCCCTCGCGGGTGCTCTGGCCCGAGGCGGGGATCACGAAGCTCGACCTGGCGGAGTACCTCGTGACGGTGGGCGATGCCTTCGTCCGGGCGAACGGCGACCGGCCGATCTCGCTGCAGCGGTTCCCCGGTGGTGTCGACGGCGAGCAGTTCTTCTCGAAGAACCCGCCGAAGGGAGCCCCCGACTACGTCCGGTCGGTGACGGTGACCTACCCGAGTGCCCGGTCGCACCCGCAGCTCGTGATCGATGAGCCGGCCGTGGCGGTGTGGGCCGCCCAGATGAACACGGTGGTGTTCCACCCGTGGGCCTCACGCGCCGAGGACAGCGACCACCCGGACCAGCTCCGCATCGACCTCGACCCGCAGCCCGGCACCGGCTTCGGTGACACGGTGCCCGTGGCCGAGGAGCTCCGGAAGGTCCTCGACGAGGTCGGGTTGACCACGTGGATCAAGACCAGCGGCAACCGTGGCCTGCACGTGTTCGCGCCGATCCACCCCGAGCACGAGTTCCTCGACGTGCGGCACGCGGTGATCGCCGCAGCGCGTGAACTCGAACGCCGGATGCCCGACCAGGTGACGACCGCGTGGTGGAAGGAGGAACGGGGACAGCGGATCTTCGTCGACTTCAACCAGGCGAACCGCGACCGCACGATGGCCGGTGCCTACAGCCCCCGGGCCTTGGCGCACGCCTCGGTGTCGACGCCGATCACCTGGGGCGAACTGCCGACCGCTGACCCGACGAGCTTCACGATCCGGACGGTTCCGGAGCGGCTGCAGACCACCGGCGACCCGTGGGAGTCGATGGGGCAGCAGCCGGGCAGCATCGAACCGCTGCTGGAGTGGTGGGAGCGTGACCTGGCGAACGGCGAGGGGGAGCTGCCGTTCCCGCCGGACTTCCCGAAGATGCCGGGGGAGCCGCCGCGCGTGCAGCCCTCGCGGGCGAAGAAGCCCAGCTGAGGCCGAGCGGCCGAGCGGCCGGCCCTCAGGCTGCGGAGGAGACGTCCCGCTGGCGGTCCGGGTCCTCGACGCGCGTGGTGTGCGTCGGCAGCCCGACGCTCGCGGTGTGCAGGCGGGTCAGTCGCGACCAGGTGCCGCGGTGCGCGTCGGTGATGCCGTCGACGATCACGCGCCGAGTCCGATCGTGACGAGTGCGAGCGCCGTGGCGGTGACGCCGGCGATGGCGCTGATGACCGCGCTGAGCTGCAGGACGCGCTGACGCCGTGCTTCTCGGACTTCGGTGAAGGGGCTCCGCTGAGGGTGGCGGACAAGCGTGCTGGTGCTCATGTCGATCCCCATTCGATCCAGGCATCCGGGGCTCCGGAATGGACGCCTCGTGCTGCTGGGAACATCCTCACACGACTTCGCTAGTTCGACTAACTACTCATCCGGAAACGTGACCGAACAGCGACAAACGGACACCGCAGTGCGTTCCACGACCCGGAGGAGCGCACAGGGGCGGTGGCGAACGCCTCAGGACAGCACGTCGTGCAGGTCGTACGCACTCGGCACCTCGAGCTGCTCGAACCCGCACGACGTCGCGTCACGGTCGGGCCGCCACCGCTCGAACTGCACGGTGTGCCGGAACCGGTCGCCCTCCATCTGGTCGTACCGGACCTCGAGCACCAGTTCCGGCGCCAGCCGGACGAACGACGTGTCGCGACCCGACGAGAACCGCGACCGTTCCCCGTCACCGGTCACGGGCCTCCCGTCCGCATCGCGGAGCACGACGGGCTCGAGTTCTTCGACCAACGCGGCCCGTCGCTTGTCCGTGAAGGCGGAGACGCCGCCCACCTGACGGAGCTCGCCGTCTGCGTCGTACAGGCCGACCAGCAGCGACCCGACACCGGAGCCGCTCTTGTGCACGCGGTAGCCGATGGCGACGACGTCGGCGGTGCGGTGGTGCTTGATCTTGAGCATGGTGCGCTTGTTCGGTTCGTACGGCCGCGCGCGGGGCTTCGCGACGACGCCGTCGAGCCCGGCGCCCTCGAAGGTGGTGAGCCATTCGCGGGCCTGCTCGACGTCGAGCGTGGTGCGGGTGACGAAGAGCGGGGCGGTCATCGCGTCGCCGAGCTGTTCCAGGCGCTCGCGGCGCCCGTCGAACGGCAGGTCGAGCAGTTCCTGCCCGTCGACCGCCAGCAGGTCGAACGCCACGAACTGTGCCGGGGTCTCGACGCTGAGCTTGGCGATCCGTGAGGCCGCCGGGTGGATGCGCTGCGACAGGGCCTCCCAGTCGAGCCGCTCGGCACCGGGCTCGCCGGACCGCAGGATCACCTCGCCGTCGAGGACGACCGGGTGGTCGCGTCCGCCGAACTGCGCGCGGAACGCCTCGACGAGTTCGGGGAAGTACCGGGTGAGCGGCTTGGCGCCGCGGCTGCCGATCTCGACGTCGTCGCCGTCGATGGTCACGATGCCGCGGAAGCCGTCCCACTTCGGCTCGTACCGCAGCCCGCCCTTCGTGCTGTCCGGGTCGGGCACGGTGGCGACGGCCTTGGCGAGCATCGGTGCGATCTCCATGCGTCCTGTCTACTCGCGCGCGTCGTCGGCGCTGTCGGCGCGGTGCTGCGCAGCCTGCGCCGTCTGCCTGGAGGCCCGTGCTCCGCCCGGCGCGTGCGTTCGGTGAGCAGGAATGGTCGGGTCCACTGCCCGCACCCGACCCTTTCTGCTCACCATGCGTCGGGAGCAGGGCCGTCGCCGGCCAGACACGCGTCGGTATGGTGGCGAGCGTGACGACCGTGCCCCCGCCGGCAGCGCCTGCCCCGGAACCGATCAGCCCCGTGCAGGCCGCCGCGCTCCGCGACGGAGTCCTGCCGCCCGTCGAGCAGGTCCGGCCGGGCATCTGGACCCTCGCGGTGCCGTTCCGGTTCGGGGTGCCCGACGCGACCCTCGTGTACGTCGTCGAGGGGTCGGACGGCTCGCTCGCGGTGATCGACCCCGGGTGGTCGGCCGACGGCGGACTCGCCGAGCTGCGGGACGGGCTCGCCGGGATCGGCCGCTCCCTGGACGACGTGTCGCTCGTCGCCGTGACGCACCTGCACGCCGATCACCTGGGCGCCGCGGCTGCCATCCGCCGGGCGACGGGTGCCCGCGTGGCGATGCACGGCCTCGAGGTCGGAGCGCTCGAACGGGAGCGCGCCGACGCCGAGCGGAACGACGCGGACATCGCGACGTGGGGGCTGCCCGAACACCTGCGGGCCGGGGTCGTCGAGGCGTGGGGCAGCGGCCGCCGGATCGGGATGGGCCGGATCGAGGCGCCGTACGCCGACGTGCTGCTCGAGGACGGCGACCTGCTGCCGGTCCCCGGTCGGACGATCCGGACGCTCTGGACCCCGGGCCACACGACCGGGCACGTGTGCTTCCTCGACGAGGCCGACGGGCTGCTGTTCTCCGGCGACCACGTGCTGCCGCGGATCAACTCCGGCATCGGGCTCGGTGGACGGACCAGCACCAACCCGCTCGGGGACTACCTGGCGTCCTTGGCCCGGCTCGACCCGTACGCCGAGCTCGAGGTCTGCCCGGGGCACGAGTACCGGTTCCGCGACGTCGTCACCCGTGCGCGGACCCTGGCCCGGCACCGGGAGGAACGCTCCCGCCACGTCGCCGCGGCCCTCGACGCACTGGACCGACCGACCCTGTTCGAGGTCGCCGCCCGGGTGCCGTTCAGCGGCGGGATCGAGTCGATGACCGGGTTCCTGCTCGCGAGCGCACTGACGCAGACGGCCTTCCACGCAGACCTGCTCGGGCGGGCCGACGAGGTGCGGCCCGCCTGAGCGTCCGGGTCAGCCGAGCGTCGGGGGCAGCCGAGCGTCGGGGTCAGCCGAGCGTCGTCGCGAGGCGTTCGATCGTCGTCTTCGCGTCGGCGAACTCGGCGGCGGCGTGCTCGGCCAGGGCGGCGAGGTCCGGCAGCCGGTCGGCCAGGGTGGCGCTGACGGTGATCGGGTACAGCTTCATGCCGAGCGCGGTGCCGAGCACGATGTGCAGGACGGGGGAGCCGTGGTCCCAGCCCTCGGTCGGGGTGCCGGCGTCGTAGGTCGCGCCACGGCTCACCACGGTCACGACGGGTCGCCCGGCCAGGGGCTGCACGCCGCCGGTCAGGATGCCGGGCACGTGGATGCGGTCGATCCAGGCCTTCAGGGTCGAGGGCACCGTGTAGTTGTACAGCGGCGCACCGACCACGACGACGTCGGCGGCCAGGAGCTCGTCGATGACCTCCTGCCGCAGTGCGTCGGCTTCGGGCGCGACGGTCTCGTCGGCGGTGCGGTCGGCGGCGGCCCAGTGCAGCGCGGAGCTCTCCAGGTGGGGGAGCTGGTCGACGTGCAGGTCGCGCCGGACGACCGTGTACTCCGGACCGCGGGCGCGCCAGGCATCGGCGAAGGCTGCGGTCAGCGCGCGCGAGCGGGAGTGGGAGAGGTCGGCCGAGGAGTCGATGTGCAGCAGCGTGGGCATGTCGCCAACGCTACCGGCGCGGACCCACCCGGGTGCTGATGCGGGAACGGCCCCGCTGCTCCGGTGGGGAGCAGGCGGGGCCGTGGCGGGCCTCCCGTCCGCCGCGCGGGCACGCGACGGACGGGAGACGTCTCCGGGTGTCAGCGCTGGGCGCGACGACGGCGCGCGAAGCGGGCGCCGATCAGGCCGGCACCGGCGACCAGCAGGCCGAGGGCCCACGGCAGTGCGTCGGTGGTGTCCGAGCCGGTGTAGGCGAGCTGGCCGCCGGTGTTGACCGGTGCGACCGGGGCCGCTGCGGGTGCGACGGGGGTCGGGTCGGCGATGCCGGCGGCGACGGTCGGCCGGACGTCGACGGCGAACGACGTGCTGAAGTCGCCGGCGGCGACGGTCAGGTTGTGGATCGACGCGTGCGGGAACGTGACGCCGACGATGCCGAAGTCACCGAGCTCGGGGTCGGGCGCGATGACGTCGCTGGCGATGTCCGACGTCACCGTCGGCAGCTCGCGCGTCTCGCTGTCGAAGCCGCCCTCGGGGTTGCCGAAGCGGTCCACGAGACCGCCCTGGACCACGAGCGTGCCACCCTGCTCGATGGTCGGACGGCCGCCGATCTGGAAGTCGTCCTCACCGAGCGTGAAGACGCTGCCGTCGGGCTCGATGATCCAGCTCGTCCGTTCCTGGTCGCTGTCATCGAAGAGGCCAGCGCGGTCGGTCGTGTAGACCATGACGCCGATCGGGGCTGCGGCCTCGACGGTCATCGACACGTACTGCGTGACGGACTCGGTGCCGCTGGTCGCGGTGACGGCGAAGTCGTAGTCCATCGCGAAGGTGGCGGTCCCGCTGAGTTCACCGGTCGAGGCGTCGAAGGTCAGGTCGAAGGGGAGCTGTTCCTCGGGGGACGACTCGTCCTCGGGGAACTCCTCGGCGTAGTCGGCGTCCTCTTCGGAGAACCAGGTGAGGCTGTACTTCGGCTCCGGGAAGCCCTGCGCACGGAAGGTGTGCGAGAAGGCGTCACCGGCGACGGTGCTCAGCGCGAGCGGGTTGTCCTGCGTCGCGCCGGCCTTGGTGGGCTGGCCGTCCGCGCCGAGGAACGCCGGGGTCTGCGTCACGGCCGCGGTCGCGGCCGAGGTGACGGTCGACGTCTCGGTCGCGCCGGGCAGCGTGCCCGTCACGGCGACCGTGATGGTCTTGCGGACGTCGGTGGGGTCGACGACGTAGCTCGCGGCCTTCGACAGGACGTTGCCGTCCTGGTCGGTCCACGAGTACTTGTAGCCTGCCTCGTCGTCGAAGCCGGTGACGACGGCGACGAGTCGGGTGCCGACCTTCGCCGCGCCCTCGATGGCGACGGTGGCGTCGGCGGCCTCGGCGGTGACGTCCGGCTTCGGGGTCTCGGTCGGCGTCGGCGCCTCGGTGGCCGTCGGCGCGGTGGTCTCCGGAGCGACGGGCTCGTCGGTGGCCTCCGGGGCCGGTGCAGCCGGGGTCTCCTCGGCGGGAGCCGGGGTCTCGGGCGTGGTGTCGGCGGGCGGATCCGTCGGCGTGGACGTCTCGCTGCCCTCGGCCGGGGCCGGGGTCTCGACGGCCGAGATCGGCTGCGTGGTGTCGAGCGTCTCGGCGTTGGCGGCCGTCGCGGTCATGATGCCGAGGCCGGTGGTCAGGCCGACCAGGGCGACGGTGGTGCCGACGGCGCAGGCGCGACGGACTGTGGAGGTGCTGCGGTGCACGGGTTCCCCCAGGGAATCGGTCCAGGCCACTGGCCCGGATCATGTGAATTTGCCGAGAATGTCGGCGTTCTCGGATCGTAGCGGGATCAGGTCCTGGGGCTGTGACGATTCACCGGAATGTGACCCGGGTTGGGGGTGTGTGCGGGAAACCGCCTGACTTCCGCAGCCGCGGCGCGGCTGCGGAGGTGCGGAAGGACGGACGGGAGGCCCGGTGCCAGCTGGCACCGGGCCTCCCGTCCGTTCGTCGGTCGCGTCTCAGGCGCGACGGCGCCGCAGACGGTGGACCAGCAGGCCGCCGCCGGCGGCGAGCAGGCCGAGCGCCCACGCCAACGGCGTGGTCTCGTCGGCGCCGGTGTAGGCGAGGGTGCCGGGGGTGCCGCTCGTGGTGGTCGCGACCGCGGCCGTGGCGACGGGACGGACGGCGACGACGAACGTGGTCGAGGCGCCGCCCTGGGTGATGGTGAGACGGTGGTCCGAGGCGTGCGGGAACGTCACCTTCGAGGCGTCGCCCCGGGGATCGGCGGCGATCTTGTCCGACGCGACCGAGCTCGTCACCGT
This sequence comes from Curtobacterium poinsettiae, assembly GCF_047226435.1. Lineage (NCBI taxonomy): Bacteria > Bacillati > Actinomycetota > Actinomycetes > Micrococcales > Microbacteriaceae > Curtobacterium > Curtobacterium poinsettiae. The sequence goes on from NZ_CP178434.1 coordinate 1,383,538, forward strand.
CGCGCCGAACCCGGTGCTCACGGAAGCCGGCGCGGTCGGGTTGCCGAACCGGTCGACGGCGAGGCCGGACACCACCAGCGAGCCGCCCTGCTGGACGGGGATCGAAGTGACGGTGCCGAGGGGGTCGCCCCCGCCGGAGAACGCGCTGATGACGCCACCGGGTGCGACCGACCAGACCGTTGCGCCGGGTGTGCCGGTGTCGACGATCGCCCGGACCCCGACGGGTGCGGCCGGCAGGACGGTCAGGCGCACGTACTCCGTGGCGGTCGCGGTGCCGCGGAGGGCGACGACCTCGAAGTCGTACGTGCCAGCGGTGGTCACGGTGCTGGTGAGCACCCCGGTCTCGACGTTGACGGTCAGGTCGGACGAGGGTGCGTCCTGGATCGCGTACGCCAGCGAACCCGTGCCGCCCGTGGTGCGGAACGTGTGCGTGAACGTCGCGCCGGCGGTGGCGGTGAGGGCGAGCGGCTTCGCCTTCGTCGAGGGCTCGGTGAAGACGACCGGCGACGGCGAGACGGTCAGGCGGACGTACTCGGTCACCTGTGTCGAGCCGCTGAGCGCCACGACCTCGAAGTCGAACGTGCCGGCGGTCGTCGGCGTGCCGCTCAGCACGCCGGTCTCGACGTTCACCGTGTAGTCCGCCGACGGGGCGTCCTGGATGGCGTACCCGACGGTGCCGTTGCCGCCCGTGGTGGTGAACGTGTGACTGAACGGCGTGCCGACCGTCGCGGTGAGGGCGATCGGGGCGGCCTGGGTCGACGGCTCGGTGAACGCGAGGTCGCTGCCGTCACCCGGTGCTGCCGCCGGGGTGGCGCTGTCCGTGGCCTTCGCGGCGGGGCTGGCGGCGTGCGTCAGGCTGGCACCCGGTGTCGCGGTCGCCGTGGTGCTCGTCGGTGTCGTCGTCCGCGTCGGCGTCGCCGCCGTCGCGGGCGCGCTGACGCCGATGACCGAGCCGATGGCGGTCGCCGCGACGACGATGCCGATCGTCGCCGCGCGGCGGACGGGCGGCTTGGTGGACTGGTGCATGGTTCCCCCTCGGGAGTCTGGTGGTGAGCACGCGGTGCCCGCGCGCTCCTCTGTGCTGACGTTACGGTTCACAGACCCGTTCCGACCCCTGCCGGAGATCACGGTTTCGTCTCGGTACTACCGGCTCTCATCTGGGGTTTTTCACAGAAACGCGCGACGACGGGCCGGAGGTGCGGGGCGGTCCCGCCGCGCACCTCCGGTCCGTCAGGCGGTTGCCGTGACGTGCCTCAGCCGAGTCGGCGACGCAGGCGCCAGACGAGCAGGCCGGCGCCCGATGCCAGGAGACCGAGGGCCCACGCGAGCGGGCCGGACTCGTCGGCACCGGTGTACGCGAGGGTGCCCGACGCGGTCGGCGTGTGGGTGGTCGTGACCGTGGTCGTCGCCGTCGGCTGCACCTCGAAGCGGATGGTGCTCGTCACGTCTCCGGACGCGACGGTGATCGTGTGCGGCGACGCGTGCTCGAAGGTCACCCACGTGGCCACAGCCTCGGGGTCGTACTCGGTGCGGTCACTGGCCACGTCGCTCGTGAAGGTGAGGTCGGTGTGGTCGCCGACCGGCTGCCCGTCGGCGTCCACGGCCAGGGCGCGGATCTGCACCCGGTCACCCTGTCGGGCCGGGATCGCGTCGACCTGCTGCGGGTCGCCGTCCGCCGGGTAGTAGGTGATCACGTCGCCATCGACGCCCCACCGGTCGCCGGAGGTCCCGTCCGCGGGGAGCACCCCGATGGTGATGCCGGTGACGGCAGCGGGGGCCTCGGAGACGCGGACCGTGAACGAGGTCGAGACGCCGCCCTCGGACACCGTCAGTGTGCGGGTGCCCGGCTCCGAGAACGTCACCGTGTTCGCCGACCAGTTCGGGTCCCAGACCACGCCGTCGGACGCGGTGGTGCTCGTGACGGTCGAGCGCGGGTACTCGTCGCCCGGGGTGGTGCGGTTGCCCAGCGCGTCGACGGCCAGCCCCGCGAGGGTCATCGAGGAGCCGACCGTGGCGGGGACCTCCGACACCACGGTGTCACCGGTGCCACCCGGCGCGTACTCCCGGATCGTCCCGTCGGCGTCGACCTGCCAGCTGACGTCGGAGTCCGAGCTGTCGACGCCGAACGTGACACCCACCGGGGCGCCGGGCTCGATGTCGACCTGGACGTACTGCACGGCGGTCTGGTGCAGGTCGGTCGCGGTGACCTGGAACAGTGCGGGTCCGTCGAACGTGCTCTTCGGGGTGGCGCTCAGGACACCGGTCTGCTCGTTCCAGGACCAGCCGTTGACGTCGTTGGTCGGGTCGAAGTTCAACGGGTTGAACAGGTACTCCAACGGGCCGTCGCCGCCCTGGGCGGTGAAGGTGTGCGAGAACGGCTGGCCGGCGGTCACGGTGAGGACGATCGGCGCGTCCTTGCTCGACGGCTCCGCCCAGGTCACGGGTGTCGATGACTCGGGGGCAGCCTGTTCTGCGGCGGCGGGGGGCGTCGGCGCGGTGCCCGCGGCGGTCGTGCCCTGCGGAGCCGACGTCGCGGTGGTGCTCGGCGCAGCGGTCTCGTCGGTCGCTGCGGAGGCGGCGCTCGCCCCGATGCCGAACGCCGACGAAGCGGTGACGATCGCGATCGCCGCTCCAATCGCCGCGCTGCGGCGGAAGGTGTACTTGCAGGACTGGTTCACGGGATCCCCCTCGGATGCCTGGACGGGACGCCGGATCAGCGTCCTCTACTCAGGGAATGTCGCCCGCTGGCCAGTCCTGACGATCGCTCGATCACAGAATGATCACGACGGCAACGGAGCTCCGCAGCCGTCGTGCCGACCCGAGCCGCGCCTCCAGACCGCCGTGTCACGCTCCGACGACGGACGCGGCACGTCCGAGCGCGGCGCGGAGAGCACGCACCGCTGGCGACGACGCGCCAGCGGCGCGGACCACCGTGAAGATCGTCCGTCGCGGACCCTCCGGCAGCTCGAGCAGTCGACAGGTCGTCGTCCGGCCGGTCCACATCAGGTCCGGCATCAGGCTCACCGCGTTGCCGGACTCGACCAGGCGGATCTGCGTCTGCAGGTCGGCGGTCTCGTACCGGACGTCTGGCTCGAAACCCCAGCGCCGACAGACCTGCTCGGCGAAGTGCCGCGACGCGGTGCCGCGGGGCTCCATCACCCAGGGCATGGTGCGCGCGTCCTCGAGCGACGACACCGGGCGCAGCGCGGTGTCGAGCGGGGGCAGGGCGAGCCGCACCGCGTCGGTCGTCAGGTCCGATCGGTCGAGCCCGGGCAGGTGCGGTGCGGCATGTGCCGGGTACTGCTCGGCGATCACCATGTCGAAGTCACGAGCCCACGTCTCGTTCAGTGCGGTCTCCGGCTCCCGCTGCACCATCTCGACCCGGACGTCGGGGTGCTCCGTCGCCATCTCGTGCAGGGCGCTCGGCATCAGGGCCAGGGCCGCGGACTGGAACACGGCAACCCGCACCCGGCCCTGCACGGACGACAGGGTCTCCTCCACCTGGGACTGCGCGTGCTCGAGGACGTCGAGCACCTGGCCCGCCGCGGTGACCAGCACCTCGGCCTGCGGGGTGAGCTGCAGCCGTCGGCCGGCCTTGCGGAACAGCTGCACACCGGCCTCCCGCTCCAGGGCGCTGAGCTGCTGCGAGACCGCCGACGGGGTGAAGTTCACCGCCTCGGCGACGGCCGCGATCGTGCCACGGATGGACAGCTCACGGAGGAGCACGAGACGGCGGACGTCGAGCATGGTCCGACGCTAGCCGGACCGCGACCGGAACGGTAGCGCAACTGAACGGTATGCATCAGGAACGCTCACTTCCGCTACCGCATCCCGGACCTCCACACTGAACCCATGACGACGCTGCACGAGGACTCCGCCATCGACCACGACGCCCTGGCGGACCAGTCCGTCGCGCTCGTCCGACAGTGGCTCGCCGAGGCCGAGTCGTACCCCGTCGACGGCTCCGCGAAGCAGCTCGCCGGCGTGCTCGCCGACCCCGCCGGCCTCGACTTCGCCGTCGGGTTCGTCGACGGCGTCGTGCGACCGGAAGACCTCGCCGTCGCCGCCCGCAAGCTCCGCCAGATCGCCCCGGACGCCCCCGGGTTCCTGCCCGCCGCGCTCCGCGGACTCGTCCGGCTCGGCGGCGGCATGGCCCCGGTCCTGCCGAACGTCGTCGTCCCCATCGCCCGCCGCGTCCTCCGGAACATGGTCGGCCACCTGATCGTCGACGCCACCGACTCCAAGCTCGGCCCGGCCATCGCCGGCATCAAGCGCGACGGCGTCCGCCTCAACGTCAACCTGCTCGGCGAGGCCGTGCTCGGCGAACGCGAAGCCGCCCGCCGGCTCGAGGGCACCCACAAGCTCCTGGCCCGCGACGACGTCGACTACGTCTCGATCAAGGTGTCGTCCACCGTGCACCCGCACTCCCCGTGGGCGTTCGACCACGCCGTCGACGACATCGTCGAGCAGCTCCGACCGCTCTTCCAGCGCGCCGCAGCCGCCAGCCCCGCCAAGTTCATCAACCTCGACATGGAGGAGTACAAGGACCTCGACCTCACCATCGCGGTCTTCACGAAGCTCCTCGACGAGCCCGAGTTCCTGGGCCTCGAAGCCGGCATCGTGCTGCAGGCGTACTTGCCCGACGCGCTCGCCGCGATGCAGGAGCTGCAGGAGTGGTCCGCCGCCCGCCGTGCCCGCGGCGGTGCCGGCATCAAGGTCCGGCTGGTGAAGGGCGCGAACCTGCCGATGGAGCAGGTCGAGGCCTCGGTGCACGGTTGGCCGCTCGCCACCTGGCACACGAAGCAGGACTCGGATACCAACTACAAGCGGGTGCTCGACTGGGCGCTCACCCCATCGCGCGTCGACAACGTCCGCGTCGGTGTCGCCGGGCACAACCTGTTCGACGTCGCGCACGCCTGGCTGCTCGCCGGTGAGCGTGGCGTGCGGGACGGCATCGAGTTCGAGATGCTGCTCGGCATGGCGCAGGGGCAGGCGTCGGCCGTGAAGAACACGGTCGGTTCGCTCCTGCTCTACACGCCGGTCGTCCACCCGGGCGAGTTCGACGTGGCGATCGCCTACCTGATCCGTCGTCTCGAAGAAGGCGCGTCGCAGGACAACTTCATGTCCGCCGTCTTCTCGCTCGTGTCGTCGCCGCCGCTGTTCGCCCGCGAAGAGGAGCGCTTCCGCGCCTCCCTGGTGCCGCTCGCGACGCCCGAGGGGCTCGAAGCGCCGGCATCACACCGGGTCGCCGACCGGTACGCCGCCGTCGGCCGCCCCGGCCCCGGCCACTTCGAGAACACCCCGGACAGCGACCCCTCCGTCGGCGCCGTCCGTGCCTGGGGCGACGCCATCACCGCACGGGTCGCCTCGTCGACGCTCGGCGTCCGTGCCGTCCAGGAGGCCCGGGTCGGCTCCGCCACGGCGCTCGACTCCGCGCTCGGTCGCGCCAAGGCCGCCGGTGCGGTCTGGGGGACCTGGTCCGGTGGTGCGCGTGGCGCGGTGCTGCACGCCGTCGGCGACGCACTCGAGGCGAACCGTGCCGCCCTCATCGAGGTCATGGCGTCGGAGACCGGCAAGACCATCGACCAGGCCGACCCCGAGGTGTCCGAGGCGATCGACTTCGCGCACTTCTACGGCACCCTGGCGTCCTCGCTCGACGACGTCGACGGTGCGACCTTCACGCCCGCAGCGCTGACCCTCGTCGCGCCGCCGTGGAACTTCCCCGTCGCGATCCCCGCCGGGTCCACCCTCGCCGCACTGGCCGCCGGGTCGGCCGTCGTCCTGAAGCCCGCGCCGCCCGCCGAACGCTCCGGCGCCGTGCTCGCCTCGATCATCGAGACCGCGCTCGACGCCCACGGGGCACCGGCCGACGTGCTCGCGTTCCTGCAGGTGTCCGAGGACGACCTCGGGCAGCAGCTCATCGCGTCGCCGATGGTCGACCAGGTCATCCTCACCGGTGCGTACGAGACGGCCGAGCTCTTCCGCTCGTTCCGGCCGGACCTGCCGCTGCTCGCCGAGACCTCGGGCAAGAACGCCGTGATCGTCACGCCGTCGTCCGACCTCGACCTCGCCGTGAAGGACGTCGTCGCGTCCGCGTTCGGGCACGCCGGTCAGAAGTGCTCGGCAGCGTCGCTCGTGGTCATGGTCGGCTCGGTCGCCAAGTCCAAGCGCTTCCGGAACCAGCTGCTCGACGCGGTGTCGTCGCTCACCGTCGGCTACCCGACCGACGCGGCGACCCAGATGGGCCCGGTCATCGAGCCGGCATCGGGCAAGCTGCTCGACGGCCTGACGACGCTCGGGGCGGGGGAGTCCTGGGCCGTCGAGCCGAAGCAGCTCGACGAGACCGGCAAGCTCTGGAGCCCGGGCGTCCGACAGGGCGTCCGCCGTGGCTCGGAGTTCCACCGCACCGAGTACTTCGGCCCGATCCTCGGCATGATGACCGCCGACTCCCTCGACGAGGCGATCGACATCGTGAACGAGGTCGACTACGGCCTGACCTCGGGACTGCACTCGCTCGACCCGGCCGAGATCGGCACGTGGCTGTCGCGGATCCAGGCGGGCAACCTCTACGTCAACCGCGGCATCACGGGCGCCATCGTCCGGCGTCAGCCGTTCGGCGGGTGGAAGAAGTCGGCGGTCGGCGCCGGCACGAAGGCGGGTGGGCTGAACTACCTGCTCGGGCTCGGGTCGTGGACGCCGGCGCCGGCGGTTGCTGCGTCCGGTGTCGCCGTGTCGGGTCCGGTCTCGGCGTTCGCCCGGGCTGCCGAGGTCGCTTCGCCGATGCTCGACCGTGCGCTGGCGTCCGACGAGCAGGCCTGGTCGACGCTGTTCGGCACCGCGACCGACGTCTCGGCGCTCTCCGCCGAGCGGAACATCGCCCGGTACCTGCCGTTCCCGTCGGTGCAGGTGCGGCTGGCCGCGGTCGCCGACGCGGACGCTGACGCCTCGGTGATCGAGCTCGTCCGCGTCGTCGCAGCCGCACTCCGGGCTGGCACGACGATCGAGGTCTCCACGGCCGCGACGCTGCCGTCGTCCGTCGCCTCGGCGATCCGGTCGCTGCCGATCGTGCGCTCGCTGTCGCAGACGGTGTCCGACGGGGCCTTCGCGAGCTCGGTCGCTTCTGGTCCCTCGACCCGCGTGCGGCTCATCGGTGGGGACACCTCGGCGCTGTACTCCGCCGTCGGTGGTCGTCCGGACGTCGCGGTGTACGGCGGCCCGGTGACCGAGGCCGGGCGGCTCGAGATCCTGCCGTTCGTCCGCGAGCAGGCGGTGTCGATCACGGCGCACCGCTTCGGCACGCCGAACCACCTGACCGACGACCTGATCTGACCCCGGACCGCGGCGCTGGCGTTCGGGTCCAGCGCCGCTTGCACGACCGAAGTGCCCCCGAACCGCGCGATCGCGTGGTTCGGGGGCGCTGTGGTTGTGCGGCGTGCGGAACGTCGTGCGCGCGGCTGTCCGGTCGCCGCACGGCCTCGGGTGCTTCGGAGGCACCGAGGGTTGCCTCGGGTGCGCGTCGCAACCACGGCGCGCAACCCTGAGGAGCTCCACCATGACCGAGCCGTTCGCACGCCCGACCGCCCTGGCCCACGTCCGTGTCACCGTGACCGACATCCACCGCAGCAAGGCGTTCTACCAGCAGCTGCTCGGCACCGACCCGGCGATCGACTTCAGCGACCAGGTCGACGAGCCCGGCGTGCGCGAGGACCGTGAGCGCTTCTACGGCGGCTCCGTGTTCCGGCTCGGCGACCAGGTGTTCGGGCTCCGTCCGGTCGCCCCGGCGGGGCAGACGTTCGACCCTGACACCGTCGGCCTCGACCACGTGAGCTTCGTCGTGGGGTCGGTCGACGAGCTGCACCAGGCGGCTGCACGCCTCGACGCCGCAGGGGTCGAGCACGGCGAGGTCACCGACCTCGGCGACGCCGGCATGGTGATCCTGTCCGTGCAGGACCCCGACGACATCAACCTCGAGCTGGCTGCGCTGAAGGGCTGAGGTCCTCAGTCGGCGACGGCGGGCTGCTGCGCGACCATCGAACCCGTGACGAGCTCGCGGAGTTCGGCGGGCAGCGGGATCGGACGACGGGCACCTTCACGGTCGATGATGACGTGCACGAACTCACCCGTGGCGAGCAGCGCCCCGTCGGACTGCCGGAACAGGCCGAACTCCCACGACAGGCTCGTGGTGCCGAGGTGCTTCGAGCGCATCCCGACCTCGATGACGTCCGGCCAGACGGCGGACTCGACGAACCGGCAGCTCGACGACACCAGCACGGCGATCCACTCCGACGAGAACGGGTCGAGCCCGGCGAACTCGCGGAACCAGTACGTCGACGCGTTGTCCATCGCCGAGTAGTAGATCGTGTTGTTGACGTGCCCGAACATGTCGTTGTCGTTCCACCTGGTGGGGTAGGAGCGGCGGAACGGGTACTCGTCGATGGTCATCGGTCTCCGATCGGTGGTGCGGGTGTGGCGTGCACCGCGTCGGGCCGCAGGACGTACTCGAACGCCGCACGTGCCCGGTCGGGATCAGGGGTCTCACCGGAGATGAACTCGGCGTAGGTGAACGACTCGGAGATCCGGACGAGCAGCCGTGCGAGCTCCTCAGCCGACAACGGTGCCGGATCGAACGTACCGGACGACTCCTGCTGCTCGATGAGTGCGGTGACCCGGGCGACGAACCGGCTCTGCACGTCGCTCTCCGAGGTGGTCAGCAGACGCATCGCCCGAGCCGGTTCGCGGGTCAGGAACGCACGGAAGTACGGGGCGTCGATCAGGTCCGCGGTGAACCGGTCGAGCACGACGACGAGCCGGGCTGCCCCGGTCGCTCCGATCTCGTCGGCGGCGTGGGTTGCCCCGTCGAGCGTCGGGACGGCGAGGGACCACAAGATCTCGGACAGCAACCGGTCACGGTTGCCGACCCAGCGGAACAGTGACGTGCGATCGACGCCGAGTGCGGCAGCCAACGCCCCCATGTCGATCCGCGACCCGGCGATGAAGGTGTGACGGGCCTCCCGGAAGGCGCGCAGCGCAGAGTCTGATGTGTACACGCGATCCTCTCTTGCAACGTTTTCGAGAATGATGCATCGTGGTTCCCATGTCAACGACCATGCCCGCCACGGCCCTGCTCGAATCGGACTTCTACGGCTTCCAGCAGCAGCTCACCGAGCAGGAGCGTGCGTCGCTCGGGCAGCTCCGGCAGTACCTCGAGCAAGAGGTCCGGCCGATCGCCGACGAGTACTGGGCGCGTGCCGAGTTCCCGATGCAGGTCATCGCGCCGCTCGCCGAGCTCGGCATGTACGGGCCGGGCGTGCCGATGGTGCGCCGGTTCGAGAACTCGGCCGTCTACCGCGGGTGGACAGCGCTCGAGCTCGGCCGGGTCGACGCCAGCGTCGCCACCTTCATCGGTGTGCAGTCCGGCCTGGCGATGAACTCCATCGCGGTCGCCGGCAGCGACGAGCAGCAGCGGGAGTGGCTGCCACGGATGGCCGCCGGCGAGGTCATCGGGGCCTTCGGACTCACCGAGCCGTACTCCGGCAGCGACTCCGCCAAGGGCCTGCGCACCACCGCGCGGCGCGAGGGCGACGAGTGGGTGCTCGACGGCGAGAAGCGCTGGATCGGCAACGCCACCTTCGCCGACGTCGTCGTGATCTGGGCGAAGGACGTCGCCGACGGCCAGGTCAAGGGCTTCCTCGTCGCCACCGACACCGCGGGCTTCACCGCGACGAAGATCGAGGACAAGATCGCGCTGCGCGGCGTGCAGAACGCCGACATCGTCATGCGGGACGTCCGTGTCCCCGAGTCGCGTCGGCTGCAGAACGCCACGTCGTTCCGCTCGACCGCCGAGGTGCTCCGACTGACCCGCACCGAGGTCGCCTGGCAGGCGGTCGGCATCGCGATCGGCGCGTACGAGGCCGCCCTGGCCTACGCCCGCGAGCGGGTCCAGTTCGGCAAGCCGATCGCCGCGCACCAGCTCGTGCAGGACCTGCTCGTCAAGTCGCTGTCGAACATCACGGCCTCGATCGCACTCTGCACGCAGGCCTCGGCCATGCAGGACGCCGGGGTCGGTGGCGACGAGCACTCCGCGATGGCCAAGGCGTTCGCCACTTCGAAGATGCGCGAGACCGTCGCCTGGTGCCGCGAGGTGCAGGGCGGCAACGGCATCGTGCTCGACAAGGGCGTCGCTCGGTTCTTCTCCGATGCCGAGGCGATCTACTCGTACGAGGGCACGCGCGAGGTCAACACCCTGATCGTCGGCCGGGCGATCACCGGGCAGGCCGCGTTCGTGTAACTGCCCGGCTGGTGTGGAGCGGTTCGCCGGTTCGCTGGTTCGCCGGTTCGCCGGTTCGCTGGTTCGCTGGTTCGCTCGTTCGTGTCAGGCCGGTGTCGACTTGAGCAGCCGGTTCACCGCGATCATCGCGCCACCCACCACCGCCGGGACGCCGCCGCCGGGGTGGACCGACGCACCGACCCGCCACAGCCAGGGCCGCCAGGGGTCGTTGTACGAGGGACGGTGGAACGGCCCGCTCAGCCACGGCGGACGTGCCGCTCCGTAGAGCGCCCCGTGTGGTTCGCCGCCCTCGCCGTAGTACTGCGGATCGAGCACGACCTGCTCGTCGAGCAGGTCGGTGAGGGGCCCGTCGAGTCCCATCGCGCGGGAGACACGGTCGACCTCGCGCCGCACGAAGGGGTGCTCCGCCGTGTAGTGACCGCCGTCGGCGGGCGCGGTGAGCAGGATCCCTGCGGTGCTGCGCCCGTTCGGGTACACCTCGCCCGCGCGGTACTGGTTGACGAACACCATGGTGTCCGCCGGCTCGTCGCCGGCCTCCAGGCTGCGGTGCAGTGCCGCCGGCTTCGTCGGGAGCACCACGCTGTGCGCCGCGAGGTCCGCCGGCAACTCCTGGCGGAGGACGCCGTACACCGCGACGGCCGAGCAGGAGAGGGTGCGCGGACGCAGACGGGGGAGCGGTGGGATCCGCGACGGGCCCGTCAGTGTGGTGAGCCGGTCGGCGTCCACGGCGCTGACGACGAGGTCGGCCGGGTACCGCCCGACCTCGGTGGTGACCCACCCGCGCTCGATGCGGGTGACGGCCTCGCCGGTGCGCACCTCGGCTCCGGCGGCCTCGGCCAGCCGGGCCAGCGCGAGCACGATCTCGTAGATCCCGCCGCGCGGCACCCAGGCACCGGTCTCCGCCATGATCGCCGGCATGCTCGCGTAGAGGGCCGGGGTGCGTGCCGGCGAGACGCCCGCGTTGAGGGTGTGGATCGCGATGATCTCGCGCAGCCCGTCCGGCAGCCACGGCAAGCCGTCCAGGTAGGCGCGCGTCGTGAGTCGCGAACCGTAGACGGCCAGGAGCCGACGGAGCGCCGGGAGGGCCGCGCGGTCGAGGGGGTCGGCGAGCAGCAGCTCGGTCACGTCGTCGGCGAGGGGGGCGTGCAGGTCCGAGAACCGGCGCCAGGCGGGGTACCACGGGTGGTCGGGCGCCACCGGCAGCGAGGTCTCCTCGCCGTCGTGGTAGTAGCGACCGACCTCGGGCATCCGCACCAGGTCGAGGTGACCGGCATCGCGAGTGCGCTCGGGTGCGCCCGCGTCCGCGCCGTCGCCGAGTCGCCGCAGCAACTCGTCCCACACGGCGGGGAACGTCATCAACGACGGGCCGGTGTCGATCCGGTCCGCACCCAGGTGGATGCGCCGGCTCTTGCCGCCGAGCTCTGCGGAGGATTCGAGCAGGGTGACCCGATGGCCAGCACGTGCGAGCAGCGCGGCGGCGGTCAGGCCGCCGATCCCGCCCCCGACCACGACGATGCGGCTCACGAGCGGCCTCCCAACACGATCGACACCATGAGGAGCACCCCGACGAACGACCCCGCGATGTACGGGAAGGCGACCGACAGACGGTACAGGCGGTGACCGGTCTCCGGCGTCGGATCACGAAGCAGGGACACCACCAGGATGCCGGCGATGAGCAGGTTGACTGCGGCCACGGGCACGCTCACCACGGCGAAGAGTGCCGTCGAGGCGATCCACCAGGACCCGCTCCACCATGCCGTCCCGCGCGCGCCGAGCCGGACCGCGGTGGTGGTGATGCCCGCACGGCGGTCCTCCTCGATGTCCTGCACCGCGTCGAAGGCGTGCTTGGCCACGCTCCACGCCATCAGGCCGAGGGCAGCCGGCCACACCGGGGTTACCGAGAGCGCCGCGGGGACGATGACCAGCGGCAGCGCGTACGCGGCGTTGCTCAGCGAGTCGAGGAACGGCCGCGCCTTGAACCGCAGCGGCGGTGCGGAGTAGAAGACGAAGACACCCGCGTAGAGCAGGATCACCGCGTTCGCGAGCGGCGGCAGTGCGATGGAGAAGTAGACGAGGAACGGGACGTTCACGACCGCGACGGCCCAGGCGATCAGTCGCACCTCGGACTGTCGGATCCTGGCACCCTCAATCGACCCCTTGCGGGGGTTGGCCGCGTCGGTGTCCTGGTCGTAGATGTCGTTGACGCCGTAGATGAGCAGGTTGAACGGCAGGGTGAGCCACAGGATGAGCGGCAACGCCCGCACGTCGAACAGCGCGCCGGTGAGCCACACGGCAACGAGCCCGGAGCCGATGGTGTTGATCCACAGCACCGGTCGCGAGATGAGCAGGAGCCGGCGCACGGCCGGTCCGATCCCGGACAGCGCGGTTCGCGGGATCCGCTCGAGTCCGTCAATCACGGGCCCGAGCGTACCCGGCCGACGGTGACGCCGGGCGCCGGCTTCCCCGCCACACTGGTCGGATGCGCATGATGCTGCTCACCGCCGGCACCCGCGGCGACGTCGAGCCCTTCGCCGCACTGGCACGACGTGCCCTGTCCCGCGGACACCAGGTGCGGCTGGCGCTGCCGGACGACGCGGTCGCGCCTGACGGTGTCGACACCGTGCGCCTCGGCCTGGACGCGCACCGGGTGCTGTTCCCTGTCCGGCGCACCCCTCGAGTGCTCGCGCACCACCTGCGCACCGAGGTGCGTCCTGCGATGCGCCGGATGCTCGCGGCCGCGGTGCGGGAGAGCGTCGACTTCGGCCCCGGCGTGGTGGTGCACCACCCGCTGATCCTGAGCGCTCCGATGGTGGCGGACGCGCTCGGCGTCCCCCGCGTGCTGGTGGAGTTCGCACCCGTGGCGACCCCGAGCGAGCGCTTCCCCGCCGCCGGAGGCCCGACGGCGACCCGAGACCTCGGCCCGCGCAACCGGTCCACCTACGCCGTCCCCCGCGCCGTCGCCCGTCTCTTCGACGCCGACGTGGTGCGCGCCGCCGCCGAGTTGCCGGGCGGCCGTCGTCCCGCGCGGCGGTCGCCGTCGCGTGCGACGCTCATGGCTGTGAGTCCCGCGTTGCTCCCGCGGCCCGACGACTGGCCCGAGCGGGTGCACCAGACGGGGGCCTGGTACGAGGCGACACCGTCGGCGTCACTCGACCCCGAGGTCGGCGACTTCCTGCGGGCCGGTCGCTTCATCGTCGCCTCGCTCGGGTCCATGGCGACGGGGACGGCGCGGGACGCAGCGGCTCGAGGGTCTGCGATCGTCACGGCTGCCCGTTCCCACGGCCTCCGGGTGCTGCTCGTCACCGGGGCGGGCGGCCTCGCGCTGCCGGCTGAGCTCCGTGGCCCCGACGTGCTGGCGGTGGGGTCGACGCCGTTCGACGCGGTGCTGCCGGGCGCGACGCTCGCCCTGCACCACGGCGGGGCCGGTACCGCGCACGCCGTTGCCCGCGCCGGCGTGCCCGCGGTCGTCGTGCCCGTCACCGCGGACCAGCCGTTCTGGGCCGCTCAGCTGCACCAACAGGGCGTGGCCGCCGCTCCGGTTCCGCTGCGTCGCGTGTCGGCGGGCACGCTCGAACCCGCGATGCGCGATGCCCTGACCCGCCGCGACCGTGCCGCCGACGTGGGTCGACGGATGCGGGCAGAGCACGGGGTCGAGCGGGCGCTCGACGTGCTCGAAGCCCTCTGAGCCGTGGTCGCGGCGCGGGCAGGGATCGTCGGCGGCTGCTCCTTCGGTCCGGACGTGTCGCTCAGCCGAGCAGCTCGGGTCGCTCCCACTCCTGGTCGAGCACGTGCTGCCCGAGGAACGCGAACACCGTCTCGTACCAGACCACGGCGTGCTGCGGGGAGAGCACCCAGTGGTTCTCGTCCGGGAAGTACAGGAACCGGTGCGGCATCGAGCCGTCCGGCGCCGCGTGGTGCTCCGCGAGCTCGGACCACAGCCGCAGCCCCTCGCCGATCGGCACCCGGTAGTCCTTGTCGCCGTGGATGACGAGCATCGGTGACGTGATGTCGCCCACGAACCGGTGCGGGTCGTTCGCCGCGATCCCGTCGGCGTCGAAGATCGACGACCAGTACTGCGACGAGTCCGTCGTGCCGTTGAACTGGTCGAGCGCCCACAGGCTGGCGTGGGTGACGATCGCCCGGAACCGGTCGGTGTGCCCGGCGACCCAGTTCGCCATGTACCCGCCGAACGACCCGCCCATCGCCGCGGTGCGGGAGGCGTCGATGTCGGCTCGGGCCTCGACCACGTCGGTGATCGCCATCAGGTCGGTGTACGGCGCCTGCCCCCAGGCGTTCCAGCCGCGGTTCACGAAGTCGAGCCCGTAACCGGTGGACAGCGCGGGGTCCGGCAGCAGCACGGCGTACCCGCGTGCCGCGAGCAGCATCGGGTTCCACCGCCACGACCACTGGTTCCAGGAGTTGAGCGGCCCACCGTGGATCCACAGGACGAGCGGGTGCGGCCCGTCGCCTTCGGGTACGACCAGCCAGCCGCGCACACGGGCACCGTCGGCAGCGGTCGTCTCGACCTCTTCCAGGTGGGCGGGCACGTCCGGCAGGGGCGCCGGCGTCGCCAGCGCGGTCACCGTACCGTCCGTCGCGATCCGCACGGGGTGCAGCGGCGCCGCCCAGGAGGCCCGGAGTGCCACGACCACGCCCGTCGCCTCCGCCACGCGCAGGCTCGAGTACGCCCAGTCGTCGTGCGTCAGCTGCTCGACGGCGCCGCCGTCGAGCGGGATGCGGAAGACCGGCGCGCGGCCGTCCTGGTCGGCGACCGCCAGGAGCGCCCCGTCGCCGTGCTCGAACACGAGCTCGCTTGGCCAACGGTCCCAGTCGGTCGCGATGCGGCGGGCGTCGGAGCCGTCGATGCCGGCCGTCCAGACCTCCTGCTGGTTCGCACCGGCGGGGGTGGAGCGGACGGTGCGGACCCAGGCGATCGCCCGACCGTCGTGGCTGAGCGCCGGCATCTCGTGGTCGACGTCGACGTCGTCGAACAGCACCGTGCGGTGGCCGCTGGACAGGTCGATGGTGACGAGCGTCGAGCGGTGTCCACGGGCCTCCCGGACACCCACGGCTGCAAGCAGGACCGATCCGTCGGGGGTGAGCGCTCCGCTGACGTGGTCGAGGGAGCGGCCGGGGGACGGCGTGCGGTCCACGGGCTGAGCGACTTCGTCCGCGCCGCCGGCCGTGTCGAGCGTCAGGACATGGGTCTGGGCCGGACCAAGGTCGTGGTCCCAGTACCGCACCGGGTAGGTCTCGTGCAGGATCGCGCGGACGTGCTTGTCCTTGCGGGTATTCCGGAGCCCGGCGTCGGCCTCGAGCACCGTCGACGGGTCGGAACCGGCCCCCGGCAGCAGGTCGGCGGTCAGCGCGACGACGTCCGACGACGACGCGGTGGCCAGGACGCCACCGACACCCCCGGCGAGACGGGTGAGCGGGCGGGCCTCGCCACCCGCGGCGGGCAGCACCCAGAGCTGTGCCGCCTCGAGGTCGCTGGCGTCCGCGTCTGGCCGGGCGGAGACGAAGAGCAGGTCGCCGGTGCGGGTGAAGGCGATGCCGCCCTCGCCCTTGGCGGAACGGGTGAGGCGGACCGGGCGCGCAGCGGACCGGCTGTCGTCGGTCGACGACGTGGGCACCTGCCAGATGGACCGGCGGGAACCGGTGCCGTCCGGATCGAGTGCACTGACCGTCAGGGCGACGCGAGTGCCGTCCGGACTGACGTCGATGCCGTCGACGCGGGGGAGCGCGATGTACTGGTCGAGGTCGGAGAACGGGGCGCTCATGCGTGCACGCTCGCCAGGTCCTCGGCCCAGAAGGCGGCGATCTGCTCGGCGACCGCGGTGCCCTGGGCGTGGCCGGCCTCGGCCGACGGCGCCTGGGTGGCGAGCGAGAGCGAGTTCGTGCCGAAGGCCTGCTGGGACGCGCTGTCGGCCACGACGACCTCGACCGACGAGCCACCGGCGCGCAGGGCCTCGACCGCGACGTCGAGCCAGGGTCCGCACGGAGACGGCCCTTCGGGTCCGCAGGCGATGACGAGGACCCGCTCGTACCCGGCGGCGGCATCGGCGTTGGTGCCGGAGCGGACACCGCCGTCGACGTAGGGGCGGCCGTCGATGCTGACGGGGGTCCACACGAAGGGCACCGAGCAGCTGGCGGCGACCGCGCGGGGGAGCGGGACGCCGTCCGCTGCGGTCAGCAGGCGGAAGGTGCCGTCGGTGGCGTCGACCGCGGTGACGGCGAGGGGCTTCTCCGGCCACTCGGTGGACGGGAGCGTCTCGCCGAAGGTCACGATGCGCTCGTCGTCGCTCTGCCCGCCGACGACCTGCTGGGCGGCCTGGCCGAGTCGAGCGCGGGCGTCCTGTTCGTCGGTCGCGCCCTGTAGTGCTGCGCCGATGTGCTGCTGCACGGCTTCGACGTCGATCGGTGCCGGCTCTTCGTAGGTCGTCGGGGCCGGGCTGTGCTGCTGGTCGTGGGCCTGCTGGACGGCACCGTTCCGGACGAAGGCGCCGACGACGCTGCCGGCGCTCGTGCCGACGACCAGGTCGGCGGCGTCGAGGTCGACGCCGGCTTCCTGCAGGGCGACGAGGACGCCGACTTCCCAGGCGATGCCGGCGACACCTCCGCCACCGAGGACGAGGGCTCTGGATCCGGGAACGGGCGTGCTGACGTCGGTCATGGGTCCTGCTTACCAGCTGCGTGCGACGGGCTGGTGGAGGCCGTCGGATCCTGTGGAGAACCGACCTGTGGACAACTCCGACCGAGTCGGTGGCGTGACCTAGCGTCGTGGTCATGGGGCATCAGCGTTCAGGACGGGTCGGCACGGTCGTGTGGCCGATCGTGGTGGCTGCTGCGCCCACCGCCGCGTTCCAGCTGCCCAACCTGTTCGTCGCCCCGGCGGTCCGACTCTCGCTCGTCGCGTTCGGGCTCGTCGTGCTCGTCGCCGCGGTGACGGTGCAGGTGGTCCGGACCCGGCGCAGCGACGCCGCGCGCTCGGTGGCCGAGGACAACGCCACCGCGGCGGAGCTCGAGCAGTCGACGGCCGTCCGGTACGCGTTCGGTCAGATCGCCACCCGGCTCGTCCGGTTCACCGAACTGCGCCGGTCCGAGCGCCACGGCGAACTCTCCGTCGTCGCCGACCGCGTCGCCGTGGCCCTGGCGTTCTACCTGCTGCCGAAGGTGCCCGACGTCCGCGCCAACGTCTACCAGCTGTCCACCGATCTGCGGGCGCTCGAGCCGATCGGTCACGCCGGCGCCGGCGACACCGCCGGTGTCTTCCGCGCGGGCACGCCCTACGGCGACCGCAACCTCGAGTGGGTGTTGGTCGGGGGATCACCCCGGATCGTCGGCGACCGCTCCGCCGACGTCGACGTCGACCAGGACGTGCCGGGCTTCGAACCGCGGTACTCCTCGTACGTGTCGGTGGTGATCCGGTCCGACCAGTACTCGTTCGGCATGCTCACCGTCGACTCCCCGGTGCCCGACGCCTTCACCGAACTCGACGCCAAGAACATCGCGATGATGGCGTCGTTCATGGCCGTCGCGTTCTCGCTGACCTACTCGTTCCCCGAGCGCGACCGCAATCCAAGGAAAGGCCCGTGATGCTCACACGCTCTGTCGGACGCTCGACGTACGATGCCCCCATGACGACCGTGAACCCTGCTCCGCCGTCGTTCGGGCGTGCCCGGATCTCCTCACCGAACTGGAACGACACCACCACCGACGCCGACTACGAAGACCTCGACGTCATCGCCGCCAACATCGAGCGCGAGCGCGCAGCAGCCCGGATCCGGGTCACCGCTGCCATCGCTGCGCGTCTGGGGCGCTGACCCCTCCCGCACCGTCCACCACGAACGGCTCCCACGCATGCGTGGGAGCCGTTCGTCGTCCGCCGAGCCGGAGCCGGACCCGGAGTGGGATCCGGTGTCGCGGCTACGGCGCCTCGGTCACGTCGATGAGCACCTTGCCGACCGTGTCCTGCTCGACCGCGTCGTGCGCCCGGGCGGTCTCCTCGAGCGCGAACCGGGTGAGCGGCAGTCCGGCGTCCTCGCCGACCGGCAGTACGCCGTCGTGCAGCGCCTCGGTGACGTCCTCGGCCGCAGCGGACAGCGCCTCGTCACCGATCGTGTAGAGCAGCAGGAACTGGTAGCGGGCGTTCACGGTCATGTTCGGCCGGATCGGCAGGCTCGCCTCGTCCCCGCCGTTGTTCGCGTAGATCGACACGACGCCGTGGTTCGCCAGCACGTCGGCGACGAGTGTGGCGTTCTGCGGGATCGAGACCTCGACGACGATGTCGACGCCGTCGGGCGCGATCGACCGGATGCGCTCGGCGGCGTCCTCCTCGCGGTAGTTGACGATGTGGTGCGCGCCGGCCGCCGTCGCCAGCGCTGCCTTCGCGTCCGAGCTGATCGTCGTGATGACGGTCGCTCCGGCCCAGCGGGCGAGCTGGATCGCGGCGTGCCCCACGGCGCCGGCACCGCCGGCGACGAGCACGGTGAAGCCGTCCAGGGCACCGGGGCCGAGTCGGGCGGGGCCGTCCTCGTGGGTGGTGAGGGCTCGGTGCGCCGTCATCGCGGGGACCCCGAGCGCGGCGCCGACGTCGAACGAGATGCCGTCGGGCAGTGGGACCACGCGGGACTCGGGGACGACGGTGTACTCCTGCGCGGTGCCGGTCGGCCGTGACGCCGCCGCCATGAACAGCCAGACGCGGTCACCGACGGCCAGTCCCTCGACACCGGGGCCCACGGCGTCGACCACACCGGCGCCGTCCTGGTTCGGCGTGATCTCGGCGAAGGGCAGGCCGTCGCCGTAGGTGCCGCCGGCGCGGGCCTTCCAGTCGGTCGGGTTGACGCCGGAGACGACGACGCGGACGCGGACCTCTCCCGCGCCGGGTTCCGGGATCTCCCGCTCGACGAGTTCGAGGACGCTGCTGGCACCGGGCTTCGTGTAGACGATCGATCGCATGTCCCCAGGCAACCACTCGTCACCGTCGGGGATTCCGAGTGCGCCGGAGCGCTGCGCGCCGGAGCTCAGCGCGCGTCGTACCCCTCGCGCGCCACCGCGACGTCGGGCATGTGCGAGGTCGCCCAGTCCTCCAGCGGCACGAGGACCGTGCGCAGGGACCGTCCGAGTTCGGTCAGCTCGTACTCCACGTGCGGCGGGATCTCGGGGAACACCGTGCGCGTGACCATGCCGTCGCGTTCGAGTGCCCGCAGGGTCTGGGTGAGCATCTTCTGCGAGACCCCCTGCACCCGGGCCGCCACCGCCGAGTACCGTGCGGGACCGTCGGCGAGGACGCCGATCGTCAGCACGCTCCAGCGGTCGCCGATGCGGTCGAGCAGCTGCCGACTGGGGCAGTCCGCCGCGTAGGGGCTGTACTCGAGTGCTGACATGGTGTCCTCCGAAACGCACCGCCAGGTGCCTACTTACTCAAAGAGAGTAACTCTTGTACGGTGACTGTCAACGTCACCGACGCCCAGCACGTCCACGAAGGGAACACCATGACCAACATCGTCGTCTTCGGAGGCACCGGCTACGCCGGCTCCGCCATCACCCACGAGGCCCTCTCCCGCGGCCTCACCGTCACCGCGGTCGCCCGCGACACGAGCAAGCTCGAGCCGGCCGAGGGCCTCACCCTGGCGCAGGGCGACGCGTTCGACGCCGACTTCGTGTCCGAGGTCACCAAGGGTGCCGACGTCGTCGTCGTCTCGCTCCACGCCGTGCAGGCCGACGGCAGCGAGCTGAAGGACAAGTTCCAGCACTTCGTCGACGCCGCCGCCGCGGCTGGCGCGCGGCTCGGCATCGTCGGCGGTGCCGGCTCGATGCGCGTGTCCGAGGACGGCCCCCGCCTCTTCGACACCGACGGCTTCCCGGACGCCTTCAAGGGCGAGGCGAAGAGCCACGCGCAGATCCTCGACGCCCTCCGCGCTTCGGACACCCAGGTCGACTGGTTCTACGTGAGCCCCGCCGCGGCCTTCGGCAGCTACAACCCGGGCGAGCGCCGCGGCACCTACCGCGCCTCGGACGAGGTCCTGCTCGCCGACGCCGCGGGCAACTCGGACATCTCCGGCGCCGACTACGCGATCGCGTTCGTCGACGAGATCGTCACCCCGGCGCACCACCAGACGCGCTTCGGCGTCGCCTACTGAGGCACTGCCCCTCGCGGGACACCGGTGTTCGCGCAACACACCGCGGGATTCCGCGGCGTCGAGCGTGGACACCGGTGTTTTGCGTACGGCCTGGCGCGACCAAGGGGCGGACGGGAGGCGCGGGGCGGGGCCGCCACGGGCCTCCCGGCCGGCGGGTGGTCACCGCGAAGTCCCGCGTCAGTGCGCGACGATCGCCGGCACCGGCAGGTGGTGTCGCATCCGCACCGCCAGGTGCAGGCCCCCTCGGCGGGCGAGCACGAGCGCGATCACCGCGGCGGCCGCAGCCGGCACGCCACCGGCGACCATCATCCCCACGTGCGCACCGAAGCGGTCGACGACCTGGCCCATCAGCGGGCCGCCGATCGCCTGTCCACCGAGCAGCACCAGGACGTAGAGCGACATCACCCGGCCGCGGATCGCCACGTTCGACGACAGCTGCACGAGCGAGTTCGACGCGGTCTGGAACAGCAGCTGCGACATCCCCACGGCCACGAGCGCGACGGTGAACGGCGCGATCGCGGGGATCGACCCCGACACGACGAGCAGCACGCCCGTCCAGAACACCCCGCCGACGATGGTGCGGAGCCGCACGACCGCCCGCCGGGTGGACAGCAGCGCGCCGACCAGGGCGCCGATCGCGACGGCGGAGTTGAACACCCCGTAGCCACCGGCGCCGACGTCGTACACCTGTGACGCGAAGGCGGACAGCAGCACCGGCATCGTCAACGCGAACACCGAGAAGAACGCCACGAGGATCACCGGCACGATGATCGTCGGCTTGTTGACGGCGTAGCGGAGGCCCTCCACGAGCTGCCCCTTGCCCCGCGGTGCCGGGGGCGTGCGGTGCAGTTCGGAGACCTTCAGGAACCCGAGCGTCACGACGACGGCGACACAGGCGATCGCGTTCACGCCGAACGACCAGCCGGCACCGACCGCGACGAGCAGAGCCCCCGACAGGGCCGGACCGATCATGCCGCCGAGCTGGAACACCGACGAGTTCACGCTGATGGCGTTCCGCAGGTGCTTGTGCCCGACGATCTCGGTGACGAACACCTGCCGGGCCGGGTTGTCGATCACGGTGACCATGCCCACCAGGAACGCGATCACCCAGATGTGCCACGCCTCGACGACGCCGGCGAGCGTCAGCACGGCGAGCAGAGCGGACAGCACGGCGAAGACGCCCTGCGTGATCATCATGAGCGCGCGCTTCGAGAACCGGTCGACCAGCACGCCGCCGAGCAGGCCGAACAGCAGCATCGGCGCGAACTGGCAGGCGACCGTGATGCCGACCTGCGCGACCGAGCCGGTCAGCTGCAGCACGAGCCAGTCCTGGGCGATGCGCTGCATCCAGCCGGCGGTCATCGCGACCAGGTTCGTCGCCGTGAACAGCCGGAAGTTCGGCACGGACAGGGCGATGAGCGTGTGGCGCCACGGCGGTCGCGTGGCCTGGATCGGGAGCGGTTCGGTGGGCGGGGGGAGGGTCGTCGGTGACGCGCTCACGGTGCGGGGTTCTCCGGACGTCGGTGTGGATCTGGTACCCCAACGAAACTACGTGGTGCCGAGCCATTCGATACCCCTATGGTGGCTATCAGTCCATTGCGATGTCGAATGACCGCGCGAACGCCCGCATGGGTGGCTGCTCGAACGACAGCTCGAACGCCCGCGCGAACGAACGAGGTGCCCTGTGCTCGATCCGGTCCTGTTGCAGACGTTCCTTGCCGTGGCGGAGACCGGCAGCTTCACGCAGGCCGGCACCCGGCTCGGCATCAGCCAGCCGACGGTGTCGCAGCACGTCCGGCGTCTGGAGACCGCGGTGGCACGCACCCTGGTCGCCCGGGACACCCGTGGCGTCGCGCTCACCGACAACGGGGACGCGATGGCGGGGTTCGCGCGGACGATCCTCGCCGCACACGCCACCGCCGACGCCTACTTCTCCGGCGCGGCAACCCGCGGACGACTCCGGTTCGGCGCTGCGGACGACCTCGCCATCACCCAGCTGCCCCGGATCCTGCGGGACTTCCGGCGGCTGCACCCGCAGGTCAACCTCGAGCTCACGGTGAACCAGTCGTCGCCGCTGCTCCGGCGGGTGCACGCCGGTCAGCTCGACCTGGTGTTCATCAAGCAGACGGCGGGGGAGTCGGCCGAGGGTACCCGGGTCGCCACCGACCAGATGGTGTGGATGGCGCAGGACGGCATCGCCCTGGAACCCGGCGAACCCGTGCCGCTCATCGCGTACCAGGCGCCGAGCATCAGCCGGCAGATGGCGATCGACGCGCTCGAGGCCGCCGGCCGCACCTGGCGGATCACCTGCAACACCCGCGACGTGAACGGGGTGCTGGCCGCGGTGCGCGCGGGCATCGGCGTCGCGGTGTTCCCGCACTCGCTCATCCCGGCGGACCTGGTGAAGGTGTCGCAGCGGCTCGGGCTGCCCGACCTGCCCGCGGTCGACTACGTCCTCATCGCGAACCCGACGGTGCAGCGGGAGCCGATCGACGCCCTGACGAACGCGATCCTGTCGCGCGGGGTCGTCCGCGCCGTCTGAGCGGTTGCGACCTGCGTCCGCCAGCGCTCAGACGCCGGTGTGTCGCCCCCGGTGCGTGCTGCGAGACGCCGGCGTGTTCCATCGACGCCGCAGAGTCATCGATACGCCGCGGCTTTCGGGGGCGTCTCGACGTCCCCGGGGCGTCGCACCGAGACGCCGGCGTCTGAGCGGTCGCGGCGCTACGGGGCGAGCGTCGGGGTCACGCCGGTTCCGGTGACGTCCGACAGTGTCACCCCCGCGAGCGGCAGCAGCGCCGCGGCGACCGCCCACAGCAGCACGACGGTGCCGACACCACCGAGCACGGCGCCGAGCAGCGCGACCGGCCGCTGCCACGTGGCTGTCCGGTCGCGCAGCGCCACGATTGAGACCACCAGCGCGAGCAGTCCGAGCACTACGCCGACGCCGTGCACGGTCGACGGCGCGGTGAACCACCAGGCGGCCAGACCGATCGTCGCGATGCCGGCGACGGCACCGAGCCCCGCCCCGGCGGTCGCGCCGAGTGCACGGCGCGGCTCCGGTGCGGCGGCTCCGGGCACGGGCTGTTCCAGCAGCTCGGTCGGGAGGCACGCATCGCCCCCGCCACCACACCGCGGCACCGGGGTCGGCGCGGTCACGACCGTGGTCGCGTCGGCGGGGGACGCCGCGGCGTGCAGCACGGTGTCGAACGACCGGGCGGGAGCGGGGCCGAGCACCTGTGCGGGGGCGGGGTCGGCCGACCGTGCGGCGGCCTGCTGGTGGGCGAAGCGTCGGGGCGTCCGGGAGCCGATCGGGCCGACCCGGTGACCGTGGTCGGTCGGACCGGCGCCGCGTGGGCGGCGCGCGACGAGGCGGGGGTGGGGCGGGCCTCCCGGCCGGAGGCGTTCACGTGACCGGCGGCGGCGACCCGCTCGGGGGCGACCTCGTCGACGGGCGGCGCGGTCACCCAGGCCGGGACGGGCCGACCGGGACGGTCCGATTCGGGCATGCGATGCGCTGCCACTGCGGCGCTCCTCTCCGTCGACTGATCCGTGCTCAGTCGTAGCGGCAACCGCTGCGGGGGTCGCAGCCCCGGTTCGGGGTCGCCGGTACGTTCGGGGCATGACCGGAATCGAACACCGTCCACTGGGCCCCTCCGGGCTCGTCGTCTCCACCGTCGGCCTCGGCTGCAACAACTTCGGGCGGCGGGGCACCGCGTCCGAGTCGCAGGAAGGCACCGACGCCGTCGTGTCCGCGGCCCTCGACGCCGGGGTGACGCTCTTCGACACCGCCGACATCTACGGCGGCGTGCCGGGCATGTCCGAGGAGATGCTCGGACGCTCGATCCGCGGTCGGCGCGACGAGATCGTCCTCGCCACGAAGTTCGGCATGGACATGCAGGGCGCGAACGGTCCGGACTGGGGCGTCCGCGGATCCCGCCGGTACGTGCGGCTCGCCGTCGAGTCGTCGCTCCGGCGCCTCGGGACGGACTGGATCGACCTGTACCAGATGCACCGGCCCGACGACGTGACGCCGATCGAGGAGACCCTGTCGGTCCTCGACGACCTGGTCCGCGAGGGCAAGATCCGGTACGTCGGCCACTCGAACTTCGCGGGGTGGCAGATCGCCGAGGCGGAGCTCACGGCGTCGATCGCCGGTACCACGGCGTTCGTGTCCGCGCAGAACGAGTACAGCCCGCTCGCCCGGGCCGCCGAGGCCGAGGTCCTGCCGGCCGTGCGGGCGTACGCGCTCGGGTTCCTGCCGTTCTTCCCGCTGTACAACGGGCTGCTCACCGGCAAGTACACGAAGGCGGGCGGCCCGGCCGACGGGCGGCTGACGACCTCGAAGCCGCAGCTGCTCGAGGCCGCACCGTGGGAGGTCCTCGACGACTACCAGCGGTTCTGCGACGACCGTGGCGTCACGATGCTGCAGGCGACGTTCGCGTGGCTCCTGGCGCAGCCGGGGCTGTCGAGCGTCATCGCGGGGGCGACGAAGCCGGAGCAGATCACGCAGAACGTCGAGGCGGGGACCACCTGGACGCCGACCGAGGACGACATCGCCGACATGACGACGATCTTCGACCGGGCCTGAGCGGGCGCGGTCGGGTCGCGCTGGGTGTTTCGCGCTGGGTACCTAGCGCTGGGTGTTTCGCGCTGAGCGACCGCTCACGGGCGGTGGGGCCCGTGGGGTGTCGCTCAGCGCGAAACGGCGGCTGCGCGGCGGCGGTGGTGATGCTGCTGCGCCGAGCCGTGGAACAGCGGGACTAGCGGGTGGCGGCGGCCAGGGCGTCGCGCATCTCGGCGACGGTCAGCCGCGGGCCGTAGCCGGGGGTGTCCCGCTGGATGCGCCAGCCCTCGGCGAGGGGCCCGGCGTCGACGACGTCGAAGCCGAACGCGTCGATGAGTTCGGTGACGGTCTGCTTGGCGGTGTCGTCGTCGCCGGCGATGACGAGGGCACGGCGGTCCGGGGTGCCGGCGGGCGTCGCGTGGCCGGTCAGGTCGTCGGCGGCGATGTGGTTGAACGCCTTGACGACCAGGGCACCGGGCAGGTGGTCCTGCAGCATCTCCGCGGTGGTGGTGGACTGGTCGTCGAGTGCGGGGATGTGGCCGTCGCGCTCCCAGTAGTAGTTGTTCGTGTCGATGACGACCTTGCCGTCCAGGGGTTCGACGGGGATCGTCTCGATCGCGGCGAGGGGGACCGTCACGACGACGATCTCGCCCGCTGCAGCTGCTTCGTCGCGGGTCGCCGCGCGTGCCGAGTCGCCGAGTTCCGTGACCAGGTCGGTCAGGGTCTCCGGGCCGCGGGAGTTCGCGATGACGACCTGGTGGCCGTTCCGTACCGCGAGTCGTGCGAGCTGGGATCCGATGTTGCCGGCGCCGATGATTCCGATGGTTGTCATGTGTCCGGGCAACGTCTGCCGGACGCCGCCCATTCCCCTGACGGCACGACGCGCCCGCTCGGAGCATGATGGCGGGCATGGACCACGAGTTCCGCGACGAGACCGATCAGGACCGCTACGCGATGTACGTCGGCGGCGAGCTCGTGAGCGTGCTCGACTACCGGGTGAACGGTGACGCCGTGGCGTTCCCGCACACGTACACGGTCCCGAAGCACCGCGGCCACGGCTACGCGGCGCAGCTCGTCGAGTACGCGGTCGCCGACGTCGAGTCGACGACCACGAAGCGCATCGTCCCGATGTGCTGGTTCGTCGGCAAGTGGTTCGACGACCACCCTGAGAAGGCCGACCTGCTCAGTCGCAGCGCCGCGGACTGAGCACCGAACGAAGGGGCTCCCCGTGCCCGCCATCACACCGTTCCTGTGGTACGACGACCAGGCCGAACAAGCCGCCGAGTACTACGTCGGACTGTTCCCCGACAGCCGCGTCGACAGCGTCAGCCGGATGCCGGACGGCCGCGCCCTCGTCGTCGAGTTCACCCTGCTCGGCACCCCGTACCGCGCGATGAACGGCGGTCCCGGCCACCCGCACACCGACGCGGTCTCGTTCCAGGTCGACGTGGACACCCAGGACGAGCTCGACCGCCTGTGGGACGCCCTGCTCGCCGACGGCGGGAGCCCGATGGCGTGCGGATGGCTCACCGACCGCTGGGGTCTGGCGTGGCAGGTGACCCCGTCGATGCTGGGGGAGCTGATGAGCGGATCGGGTGACCCCGATGCCAACGCTCGGGTCTTCGAGGCCATGATGCAGATGGTCAAGCTGGACATCCCGGCGCTGCAGGCCGCGGCCGCCGGTCACTGACCGCACTCCAGGCCGACCCGCCGGTATGGTGACCGGACGAGAAGACCGCCGGCCGGCGCCGGCACCGACAGGCTGGAGCCACCATGGACCACCCGAGCTCCAAGGTCCGGAACAGCGACATCAGCAGGGCGTACACCGAGCTGGCCCGCATCACCCGTCGGGCGAGCATCCGTGCCCGGGGCTCGGACCAGGTGCTGAGCGTCGTCGACCAGTCCCTCGTCGACTTCGTGGTGCAGCACCCGGGTTGCATGGCCATCGACATCGCCCGGTACCTGCGGCTGAACCGTTCGACGATCTCGCGGCAGCTGTCCGGGCTCCTGGCGACCGGGCTGGTGCGGACGACCGACGGTGGCAGCGGCAACGCGAAGCCCCTCGAGGTGACCGACGCCGGCCGCGCGGCGCTCGAGCGGTCCGTGCAGCTGCACCGCGACGCGCTCGACGAACGGCTCGCCGACTGGTCGGACGACGACATCGCGCTCCTCGCCGGGCTGCTGGAGCGCCTCGGTGCCGCGGACGAGGCCGGGCTCCCGATGCCAGCACCCACCGAGCCGTGACGACGTCGTTCGTCCTGCTGTCCGACACCCACCTGCCGAAGCGCGCGAAGGACCTGCCGTCCGGGCTGTGGGACGACATCGACGCCGCCGACCTGGTGGTGCACGCGGGGGACTGGATCGACCTCGCCACCCTCGACGCCGTGCAGGCGCGGTCCCGACGGTTCGAGGGTGTGCGGGGCAACAACGACGGCCCGGAGTTCGACGACCGCCTGCCGCTCGTCGCCCGCTTCGGGGTCGAGGACCTGCGGTTCGCCCTGGTGCACGAGACCGGCGCGTCGACCGGCCGGGAACGCCGGATGGACGCCGAGTACCCCGACACCGACGTGCTCGTCTTCGGCCATTCGCACATCCCGTGGGACACCGTGGCGCCGTCGGGGATGCGCCTGCTGAACCCGGGCTCGCCGACCGACCGCCGTCGCCAGCCCGACCACACGTGGATGCGCGGCACGGTCAGCGGTGCCGTGCTGTCCGTCGAGCTGGTGCGGCTGCCCCCGGTCGCCCGCTAGTCCCACCCGAGACCCGGCCCCGAGGCGTGTCCTCGGGGAAGTCGCCCGAGGACCGTCCGTCAGCGCGAGACCCAGGCGTCGTGTGCGGCCGTCGGCATCCGGAAGAAGGCGAGCTCCCATGCTGTCGACCGCCGGAACGCCCGCGCCATCCGCCCCCGCTCGTCGGGCGTCGCCGCACGGGCGAGTTCCTCGACGAGCCGGGTCGCCTCGGCGCTCGACGCCGCGAACCCCGGGTCCCCGTACGCCGTGATCCAGTCGGCGAAGGCGTGCCCGTCCTGCGCGACGCCGAGCTGCGAGCCGACCCAGGCGTAGACCCGGAAGCACGGCAGCACCGCGGCGGCCAGCACCGCCTGAGAGCCGGCGTCGGCGGCCTCCTGCAGGTGCGCGAGGTACCCGGCGCACGTGGGGTGCACGGGATCGTCGGCGTGCGAGCCGGCCAGCCGACGGTGGTGCAGGTCGCGCGCCTCGTCGGCACACCCCTGCGCAGCCGCTGCCCAGAACGCAGCAGCACCGGCAGCAGTAGCACCGACCCCGAGCGCCGCCAGGTGCCGTTCGTACGCCCGCAGGTAGTGGACGTCCTGCGCCAGGTACCTGGCGAACACCTCCGGCTCGAGCGTCCCGTCCCGGAGCCCCACCAGGAACGCGCAGTCGATCGTCTCCTGCAGCACCGTCGCCGCGTCCGCCCACCACACGTCCGTGTACGACAGCGCCGGCAGGGCGGCTCGAGTCAGCGCGCCGTGGTCGATCGGACCGTTGCCGCTGCCCACCGACAGGGCGTCGGCTCCGCGGAGCGCCGCCGTCAGCCACTCCTTCGCCACCCCGAGCGCGAGTTCCCAGTCGCCGTGCCGCGCGGCGAGCGTCGCGATCGCACTGGACAGCGAGCACCCGGTGCCGTGCGTGTTCGTCGTCGCGACCCGGGGACCCGTGAACACCCGCACGGTGCCGTCCGGCGCCACGAGCACGTCGTCCGACGTCGGTCCCTCGTCGTGGCCCCCCTTCGCCAGCACGAGGACGTCCCACCGCGCCGCCACGGCACGCGCGGCATCCAGCGACGACGCCGACGAAGCCGCCGACGAAGCCGCACCAGGACCAGCCGCACCGGACCCGGCCAGCTCCGCCAGCACCGCCAGCTCGGCCCGGTTCGGGGTCACCAGGTCGGCGAGCGCGAACAGCGCCCCCACGGCTGCGGCCGCGTCCTCGTCGAGCAGCCGGTCCCCGCTCGTCGCCACCATCACCGGGTCGACGACGACCACCGGCGGCCGGTGCTCCCGCAGCCAGTCCGTCACGACCCGCACGACGTCGACGGTGCCGAGCATCCCGATCTTCACCGCGTCGACCACCACGTCGTCCGACACCGCGTCGAGCTGCTCCCGCAGGAACCCGACGTCCGGCACGTGCACCGACCGCACCCCGTGCGTGTTCTGCGCGACGAGCGCCGTCACGACGCCCATGCCGTACCCGTCATGTGCGGCGATCGCCTTGAGGTCCGCCTGCATCCCGGCCCCGCCCGTCGGGTCGGTCCCGGCGATGCTCAGCACCCGCGGGACGCTCATGCGTCCGCCCCGCGCCGCGTGAAGACTGGGAGGACCGGTACACCTTCTGCGAGCCGCCCCGCCTCCGCCCCGTGGCCGGTTCCAGGGCCCCAGGCGGCCACGTACGCCGCCGCCGCGGACCCCGGGTCGGCCGCGGCGCAGATGCCCGACACGATCGCGACGCCCGCGGCACCGGCTGCCCGGAGCGGCACGACGTCGTCGAGGGTCACCCCACCGATCGCCACGCACGGCACGTCGGTCGCGGCGGCCAGCCGGGCGAACCCGTCGTGGCCGAGGGCCGGCGGGTGGTCGGCCTTCGTCGCCGTGGGGTGCACGACCCCGACACCGAGCAGGTCGACGGTGCCGCGGGGGAGCCGCTCGACGACGGCCAGGTGCGCGAGCGTGTTCGCCGTGAGGCCCACGTGGGCGTCCGCTCCGAGCAGGGCGCGGGCGACGGCCACGGGGACGTCGGACTGGCCGAGGTGCACGCCCGCGACCCGGTGTCCGGCGTGCCGAGCGGCGAGGGCCACGTCGAGCCGGTCGTCGACGACCACGGTCGCACGGTCCCCGACGGCGTCTGCGACCGCGGCGGTGAGCGCCAACAGGTCACGCGCCGAGGCGTCCTTGTCCCGCACCTGCACGATCCGGACCCCGGCGTGCACGGCGGCGCGGACGACCCCGAGCACCCCGATGCCGTGCCGGTCGGCCAGGGCGCCGTCGGTCACCAGGTAGACGCCGAACCCGGCGGACTGCAGCCCGCTCATGCCGACACCGCCCGGGTGTCGACCGCAGGAGCCGTCTCGACCGTGATCCGGGCCTCGCGGACGACATCCTCCGGGGTCAGCGACGCCAACCGGTCGAGGAACAGCGGCTGGAAGGTCCCCGGCCCACCGGCGTCCCGTGCCGCGAGCTCCGCGGCGATCGTGTGCACGGCGGTGGCAGCGACGGCAGCGGCACCCGCGTCCTCCGGCGCGACCGACGTGAACGCGGCGACGACCGCGCCGAGCGCACACCCGCCACCGGTGATCCGCGTGAGCAGGTCGGTCCCGTTCGCCACCCGGACCACACCGATGCCCGGCGCGACCAGCAGGTCGACCGCCCCCGACACGGCCACCGCGGCCACGAGCCTCCCGTCCGAAGCAGTGACGGACGCGACCCGGGCGTCCTCCGTGCCCACGGTGCTGTCGACCCCGCGGCCACCGGCCGAGTCGCCGAGCAGGGCGAGCACCTCGGAGGCGTTGCCCCGCAGCACCGTCGGGTGCAACGCGAGCAGGTCCCGCGCCAGGGCGGTGCGCACCGGCAGCGAGCCGACCGCCACCGGGTCGAGGACCCACGGAGTGCCCGCGTCCCGGGCGGCGTGCACGGCCTCGAGCGCGGCGACCCGCGGTTCGGCGTGCGGAGTGCCGGTGTTCACCAGCAGGGCGTCCGCGACCCGGGCGAACGGCCCCGCCTCGGTCGCCACGTCGACCATCGCGGGCGAGGCCCCGAGTGCGAGCAGCACGTTCGCCGTGACGTTCTGCACGACGGTGTTCGTGATGCACTGCACCAGCGGGGCCCGGGCACGCACGGCCTCGAGCAGTTCGGCGGTTCGGTGGGCCCAGGCAGGGGAGGGCGCAGCGGTTTCCATGGACGATCCCTTCGCGAGTACGAGCTCGAGCAGGTTCGACGGGTGTGATCTCAGCCGCTGGATGCGGCACCCCGTGTCTCGAGCGACACCGTACACGACGCCCGGTGACCACTTCGAGGCCCGCTCCGGGCACCGTGTGCCAGGGTTGGACCCGTGCCAGACGCAACGCCTCCCGGGCCCCCACCCGGCCCCCGCGACCCCGGTGACGCCTGGGCGGTCGGCCCCGACGGCACCAAGGCGTGGGGACGCTTCGGCGCCGCCGGCCTGCTCGTCGACGACGGCGCCGGCCGCGTGCTCCTGCAGCACCGCGTCGAGTGGAGCCACCACGGCGGCACCTGGGGCATCCCCGGCGGCGCACGGCACCAGGGCGAAGCAGCCGTGACCGCCGCCCTCCGCGAGTCCGCCGAAGAAGCCGGCGTCCCCGACGACGCGATCGCCCTGCGCCACACGGCGCTGCTCGACCTGGGGTTCTGGACCTACACGACCGTCGTGGGGCGCGCCTCCCGACCCTTCGAACCCGTCATCGCCGACCGCGAGAGCCTCGCGCTGTCGTGGATCCCGATCGACCAGGTCGACGACCTGCCCCTGCACCCCGGGTTCGGCAGGTCGTGGCCGGCGCTCCGCGCCACGGTCGCGACCACCCCGCACGTCGTCGTCGACGCGGCGAACGTCGTCGGCAGCGTGCCCGACGGGTGGTGGAAGGACCGAGCCGGTGCCGCGTCACGGCTGCTGGCACAGGTGTCGGCGCTCGCCGCGGGCGGGGTGTCCGCGACCTTGCTCGACCTGCCGTTCGCACGGTGGTGGCCCCGGTGGACCGTGGTGCTCGAGGGCGAGGCCCGTGCCGCTGGCTCCGCGGAGCCCGCGGACCCAGACAACGGCACTGGCACTGGCACCGGCACTGGCACCGGCCTTGGCACGGCCACCAGCACCGGCGCCGCCACCGGTGCTGTCGACGTCGTCCGTGCCCCTGCCTCCGGCGACGACGCAATCGTCGAGTCCGCCCGGGCAGCGGTCCGGGCCGGTGACGGGCCGGTCGTCGTCGTGACGGCCGACCGCGAGCTCCGTGACCGCGTCGAGGCCCTCGGCGCGACCGTCCACGGGCCGTCCTGGTTGCGCGACCAGCTCTGAGGCCAGCTCGGCCGCGGGGACCGACGCGCCGTGTTCCGGATGTCGACGGAGCGCCCGTCGCTCGCTTGCCGGTACGCTGGCCCTCCGTCAACGGAGACGCAACAGCAGGAGGTTCCCCTTGGAGCGCATCACCAGGGCCGACGACCGAGTCCACCGCCCCGCAGGGCTGTGGACACCCACGGTGCACCGGCTGCTCGCCCACCTGCACGAGCAGGGGTTCGTCGCCGCGCCGGAACCGATCGCCCTCGGTGACACCCTCGAGACGGTCTCGTTCGTCCCCGGCGTCGCGGGGGAGTACCCCTGGACGGAAGACATCGCCAGCGAGGCCGCCCTCGTGACCAGCGCCCGCCTGCTCCGCCAGTTCCACGACGCCGCCGCCAGCTTCCCGCGCAGCGCCGAGGACGACCTCTGGTCCCAAGCCGACCGGGCCCCGGTCGAGACGATCGTGCACGGCGACTTCGCCCCGTACAACTGCGTCTACGACGGCATCGCCGCCGTCGGCCTGATCGACTTCGACACCGCGCACCCCGGCCCCCGCGTCTGGGACGTCGCGAGTGCCGTCTACCGGTTCGCACCGTTCACCACCGGTGCGGTCGAGGGCTCGACCACCCCCGACCTCGACGAGCGGCTCGCTCGGGCCGCGGAGTTCTGCCGCGCCTACGCCCTCGACGACCGCTCCCGCGGGGTCCTCGCCGAGACGATGATCGCGTCCCTGGTCGCCCTCGTCACGACGATCGAGCACGAAGCCGCGGCCGGCAACCCGAAGTTCGTCAGCGACCTGCAGCACGGCCACGCCGACCTGTACCGCGCCGACGTCGCCTACCTGGAGCAGCACGCAGCAGCCATCACCGCCGCCGTCGCGTGACCACCGGCACGGCCGATCCGCCGCTGGCGCGTTGGTGCAGGACCAGCGGCACGGGCCCAGACCGTACCCAGCAACCATGCGGCGGACTCCGACACTGCCTCCGGTAATGTCGCAGGGCCATGACGGACAGCCCGGCCGACGCCACCCCCTACGAAGTCCTCGGCGTCCCCGCGACGGCTGACGACGAAGCGCTCCGCCGCGCCTACCGGCGGGCGGCCCGCGAGACGCACCCCGACCTCGGCGGCGACGCCCAGCGCTTCCGCCAGGTCCAGCTCGCATGGGAGCGCATCGGCACGCCGGCGGCCCGGCGCGCGTACGACATCGGGTCCCGCGCGTACGGCGCGTCCGGTCCGTCCGGGGCGACCGCCGGCAGGGGTGACACCGGTCGCGACGCCTACGCGCCCCCGGCAGCGCGTCGCGACACACGCCCCCGGGCCCGGTCCCACGGACACCCCGGCGGTCGGTCACGCGAGGTCTTCCTGCAGGCCGAGCGCGAGTGGGTCGGTCTCGGCGACCCCATCGAGGACCCGTACGACCCCACCCTCATCCGCTCCGCGCCCCGCCACATCCGGCGGCTGCTCGCCGAGGCCCTGGCCGAAGAGGCGACCGCCCTGATCGTCTCCGACATGGGGATCGGCGTCACGGTGTGGCACGACCTCGACGCCGGGGCCGAGGGCAAGCTCGACCACGCCGTCCTGACCCCGAGCGGACTCTGGGCCGTCGAGTCCATCGACTGGGGTGCGCCGGTCCACGTCGAGCACGGCGAGATCGTCGGCGAGACGCTCGCACCGGGGGAGCGACCCGTCAAGGAACTCGTCCGCGCCGCCCGTGCCGTGCAGAAGCAGACCCGGGTGCGGTTCTCCGGCCGGCTGCTCGTCGTGCCGGACACCGCCGTCACCGAGGACGTGCAGCTCGTCGGCTCCCCGAAGAAGCCCACGGCGCTCGTCGTCCGCCGGAGCGCGCTGCCCCAGGTGCTGAACGGCGTCTGGTCGCCGGTCGGTTCGGTCGACGTGTTCGAGATCCGCGACCGTCTGCAGCAGACCGTCCGCTTCGTCTGACCCCCGACCGCTGGCCCCGACCCCGGGTTCCGACCGTCACCGTCCGACGCGTCGTACGATCACGGCATGCGCGAAGAGGTCGTCGTCGTGGTCGGCGGGTGGGAGCACGACTGCTGCGGGCCCGCGTACGAACGGGAGACCACGGCGGCCTTCTCCGCGTACGGCAGGACGCCGCGGTTCGCCGAGTCCCGGCACCACGACGACCCGTTCGGCATCACGCAGTTCCGTGGTCGGGTGGCCGACCTGTTCGTCATCGCCGAGGACGGCACCCGCATCCCCGTCCACCGCGTCCCGTCCGGTCGTGCGCTGGGCGGATCGGACCCGGACGACGACGGGCACCTCGAGGCTCCGTGGACCGGAGAACGGATCGAGGTCGAGTCCGACACGTTCGAGATCGTGGTCGATGTCTACGTGCCCGGGTCCGGGTCCGGGAAGCGTCAGTAGCCGCGGAGCTTCTCGAGGTCGCGGCGCTCCCGCTTGCTCGGCCGTCCGGCACCGCGCTCCCGCATCGGGACGAACCCGGCCTCTTCCTTCGACAGCCGCGGCGGGGTCTTGTCCTCGAAGTGCTTCGCGGCCTCGGGGGCGCTCGTGCGCTTCAGGATGATGCCCGTCACCATGACGATCCGGTCGAAGCCGTTCTGCCGCACCCGCACCTCGTCGCCGGGACCGATCGGCTGCGCGGGCTTCGCGCGTTCCCCGTTCACCCGGACGTGACCGGCCTTGCACGCGGCGGTCGCGGCCGACCGGGTCTTCGTGATCCGGACGGCCCAGATCCAGCTGTCGACCCGGGCCTTCTCCATGCCGACACTCTAGGCGGCCCGTACCCTGGGGCGGTGCAGGCGGACGAACAGGCGGCCATCGCGCGGGCCCGTGCGCTCGGAGTGCTCCGCGACGCCGCCATCGGGGACCGCCTGGTGGTCCGCGCACACCACGGGGACGGCGCGCAGGACGCGCTCGGGGACCTGGTGACCCGGACGTCCGACGCCGTGACGATCTCGACCCGCCGGGGCCCGGTCGAGGTCCGGCTCGTCGACGTCGTCGCCGCAAAGCCCGTCCCGCCGCCCCCACCCGCGCGGCCCGCGCGGCGCTGACGCGCTCGGCTCGCGCCGTGCTGGATTCGCGGAGCGGGGGTTGCACGGTGCGGACTTCGTCGGTGGGTGCGTGGCCGGAGGCTCGGTGCGGGGTTGTGGTGCCGCACGGAGCCACCAGCTCCACACGGTGTGGCGCGGCCGGCACCGTGCGGGATTCGCGGAGCCGCACGGAGCCACCAGCCTCGTACGGTGTGGCGCAGCCGGCACCGTGCGGGATTCGCGGAGCCGGGGTCGCACGGTGCGGACTTCGTCGGCGGGTGCGCCGTCGGGGGCTCGGTGCGGGGTTGTGGTGCTGCACGGAACCACCAGCCTCGCACGGTGTGGCGCGGCCGGCACCGTGCGGGATTCGCGGAGCCGGGGTTGCACGGTGCGGACGTCGTCGGCGGGTGCGTGGCCGGAGGCTCGGTGCGGGGTTGTGGTGCCGCACGGAACCACCAGCCTCGCACCAGCTGACGAACCTCGCACCGTGCGAACCAGCACCTCCGTGCGAACCCGACGCACCCCGCCCACCCCGGCGAGCCGCAGGCCCCCACGCCCCGCTCCCGACATACGCTCATCCCATGGCAGTCCCCGTCCCGCTCGGCACCGAGGACCGCACCGCCCGCCTCACCCTCCGCCGCCCGGACTCCTGGCGCCGCGAGGACGCAGCCCAGGCGGACCTGCGCGTCACCGGCGACGACGTCGTCCTCACCGTCCGATCCCGTCCCAGCGACCGCGCGATCGGCGACGAGAACACCGGTCTGCTCGCACGGCTGCCCGGCTCCGTCGAGGGGCTGCTGCTCGTCGGCTGCGACCCCTGGACGGCCGCAGGTGCCCCGGCTCGGCTCGTGGAGTACGTCCGGCCCGACGAACACGGCGACGTCGCCGGCACCCACCTGCTCTTCGTCACCGGTCGGCACCGCGTCGACCTGACGATCGAACGCCCGCTCGCCCGGCTGCTCGAGACCGACGACCTGGTGCTCGCAGTCCTCGAGAGCGTCCGCGCCACCGAGACGGTCCCGGTCCGCCCCGAGCGTGACCTCGAACACCTGCCGGCCCCCGCCCCGGCACCGTCGCTCGACGGCCCCCGGCTCAGCGCGAACGCGATCGGCACCCTGCGGAGCCTCGCCGGACGCCGGTGGAACCCGACGCTCCTCCGCACCGCCGCGGGCCGCGAACTCATCGAGGCGGGCCTCGTCGGCCGGCTCGGCACCCTGCCGGAGTCGACCCAGACCCTCCTCGAGCCCTGGCAGGGCGATGCCCAGCCGGTCACGCTGGAACAGCACCTGCCCGACGGGGGCGAGTCGCGCCTCCAGGCCTGGTCGCAGACCGTCGTCGACGGGACCGACGCGGCGGGCGCCGTGGTCGCCTCCGTCACGCCGGACCGGGCCGTCGCGCTGCTGGCCGGGAGGCTCGGCATCGGTCCGACGTGGACCTTCCCGTTCCGCACGGGGTCGCTCCCAGGGCACCTGCTCGGCCGCAAGCTGGCCGGCGGTCCGGACGTGCCGGACCTGCCGGAGGCCCTGGCCGAGGCCGACCCGCGCCTCGCGCGGTTCTGGGCCGCGCCGTGGACGGTCTCGTACCTGCGTCGACCGGGCAAGCCGAAACCGGTCACGATCGTGCGGGCCGAGGGACACGGGTTCGCGCGCGTGGGGACGACGAAGGCCGGGGAGACCGCCTTCCGGACGGACTCCCCGGCGAACGTGTACCGGTCGGTGGTGCGGGCGCTGCTGGGCTGAGCGCGCCCGGGTTCTTCCGCTACGCGGCGGGGCCGGCGGTCAGGGTGATCGTGACCGTCTTCGCGGTGCCGGCGCTGTCGGTGTACCGGACGCTGACCT
Organism: Curtobacterium poinsettiae; assembly: GCF_047226435.1. NCBI lineage: Bacteria > Bacillati > Actinomycetota > Actinomycetes > Micrococcales > Microbacteriaceae > Curtobacterium > Curtobacterium poinsettiae. Next base: position 1,420,400 of record NZ_CP178434.1, read on the forward strand.
TGTCGCCCACCGAGTGCGACTGCACGACCTTGGTCAGCTGGTCTGAGCTCGTGACCGCGGTGCCGTCGATGCTCGTGATCGTGTCACCCGCACCGAGGCCGGCGCTGGCGGCACCGGAGCCCTCGACCGTGCCGGCGACCGGGACGCCGCCCGTGGTGGTGGCGGTGTTGCTGACCTCGACGCCGAGGAACGCGGGCAGCCCGATGGTGATCGTGCTCGACGACTCCCCGGCGAGGATCTTCTGGGCGATCGTCTTCGCGGTGCTGATCGGGATGGCGTAGCCGGTGACGTCGGCCGTGCCCGAGGACGCCGCGGTGGCCATGCCGACGACCTCGCCCTCGCTGTCCAGCACCGGCCCGCCGGAGTCACCGGAGACGATGTCCGCCGAGATCTCGAGCAGGCCGCTCAGCGACTCGGTGCCGGTGCCGGACTCGCTCTGCACCTGGATGTCCTGGTCGGTCGCCGTGACCGTGCCCTCGGCGGAGACGAGGTTGCCGGTGCCCTCGGCGTTGCCGACGTCCTTCACGGTGTCACCGGTGCTCGGCTCGCCGTCGTCGTCGAGCGTGACCGTGGACAGCCCGGAGGCGTTCTCGAGCTTCAGCACGGCGACGTCGTTCGTGGCGTCGGCCCCGACCACGTCGGCCTTGTACTGCTTGCCGGTGGTCTCGTCGGTGACGGTGATGCTCGTCGCGCCCTGGATCACGTGGTTGTTCGTCAGGATCGTGCCGTCGGAGGTCAGGACCATGCCGGTACCGGCCGCCTGTGACGACTCGTCGTAGTTCAGGACGGTGTTGATGGTCACGACGCCCTTCTTGTCGGCGGCCGTCGCCGCGGTGGCGGGGGACTGGGTGCTCGTCCCACTGCCGTCGCTGCTGCCGTCGGTGCCGCTGCCGCTGCCGTCGCCGGGCACCGTGAAGCCGTTCGTGCCGTCGCTGCTGCTGCCGGTACCGGTGCCGGGCAGCGTGGTGGTGCCCTGCGACTGGCTCGACGTGGTGGTGGTGCCCTGCGAGGACAGTCCGAGTGCGGTGCCGCCCGCAGCGCCGACGATCGCGAGGGCAGCGATGCCGGAGCCGATCATCAGCCCGAGCCGGCGGGGGCGTTTCGTCAGACCGGGGTGGTTCGCGGCGCCGGAGTGGGTCGCGGCACCGTAGTGGTTCGCGGTCGCCGCCGAGGAGGCCCAGGCGTGGTTCGCGCCGGCGAGGGCGGGGCTGCCGATCAGGTAGGGGCCGCGGCCGTCGGGCGTGTAGGCGTAGGGGCCGGTGCCGTCCGGGCCGTACAGGTACGGGCCGGATCCGTCGAACGCGTACGCCGGGCACAGGGAAGCCGGGTCGGCGTGCGGTGCCTCCCAGTGCATCCCGGGAGCCTGCTGCTGCGCGGCGGGGGTGCCGTTCTCGTCGTGGTCGGCGGCGGCGGGGTTCGGGGTCTCGTTCATCGGTGCTCTCCGGTCGTCCCTCGACGGCCCGGTCGGGCGTCGATGGAGACCAGTACAGAGGGCTTCCCCATGACGAGCCTATGAACGAACCCTGCGCACGCTCCGGGCTTGCTCGGGGGACTCCGAACAGGGCTCCGGCGTTAGGGTGGCCTTACCTCCATGCCTCCGTCGACGTCCCCGCCCCCGGCTCCCAGCTCCGTCCTCCGACTCGTCGGTGCGACCGTGCTGGCGGTCGTCGTCCTCGCCGTGGCGTGTGCCCTGTCGATCGCGTACGGCTCACGGCCGATCCCGCTCGGGACCGTCCTCGACACGGTGCTGCACCCCGGCAGGAACGACGAGATCGGGCTGATCGTCCTCGGCAACCGCGTGCCGCGCACCGTCGTCGGTCTGCTCGCCGGAGCAGCACTCGGCGTGGCCGGGGCGGTCATGCAGGGCGTGACCCGGAACCCGCTCGCCGACCCCAGCGTCCTCGGCATCAACTCCGGCGCCACCCTGGCCGTCGTCGCCGGGATCGCGCTCTTCGGCGTGAGCGGGACGGCCGCGTACCTGCCCTTCGCGTTCGTCGGGGCCGCCCTCGCGGCCCTGCTCGTCTACGGGATCGCGGCCGTCGCCCGGCGGGGGCTCTCGCCCGTCGGGCTCGCCCTCGCCGGAGCCGTCGTCGCCGCTGCCCTGTCGTCGGTCACCACCGCGGTGCTCGTGACCGACCAGAGCCTGCTCGACCAGCTGCGGTTCTGGCAGGTCGGAGCCCTCGCCGGCAAGGACCTCGGCACGGCTGGGGTCATCACGGCACCGGTGCTCGTCGGGCTGGTGATCGCGTTCGGCCTCGGTCGGTCGCTCAACACCCTGGCGCTCGGGGACGAGCTCGCGGCGTCGCTCGGGCAGCGGGTCGTGCTCGTCCGTGCCGTGGGCGGTCTGGTCGCCGTCCTGCTGGCCGGGTCCGCGGTGGCCGCCGCCGGGCCTATCGCGTTCGTCGGCCTCGCCGTGCCACACGCGGTCCGTCGCCTGAGCGGCCCGGACCACCGGTGGACCATCCTGCTGTCGGCGATCGTCGCCCCCGCACTCCTGCTCGTGGCGGACGTCATCGGCCGCGTCGTCGCGTACCCGGGGGAGCTGCAGGTCGGCATCGTCACGGCACTCATCGGGGCGCCGGTGTTCATCGCGCTCGTGCGGTCGAGGGCGGTGCGGGGATTGTGAAGCCGCTGTTCCGTTCCGTCGGGCTGCGCCGTGAGGTCGCGGTGCTCGTCGCCGTGGTGGTGGTCATCTCGGTGCTCGTCCTGATCGGGCTCGGCGCGGGGTCGATCCCGCTCACGCCCGGTCAGGTGCTGGCCAGCCTGTTCGGCCAGGGGGACCGCATCTCGGACTTCGTGATCGGGCAGCTCCGCGGCCCCAGGGTGCTCGGCGCGGTCCTCGTCGGCGCCAGCCTCGGTGTCGCCGGCGCGATCGTGCAGAGCGTCGTGCGGAACCCCATCGCGAGCCCCGACGTCATCGGGATCACCTCGGGGGCCAGCGCCGCCGGGCTCACCGCCATCGTGCTGTTCGGCGCGAGCGGCGGCATGCTGTTCTCGGTCGTGCTCGTCGGCGCCGTGGTGGTCGCGATCGCCATCGCCGGGCTCGCTTGGCGGAGGGGGATCACCGGGAACCGGGTCGTCCTCGTCGGCATCGGTGTCGCGGCGATCTGCCTGAGCATCACCGGGTGGATGCTCACGAGCGGCACCGTCACCCAGGCCGGAACAGCACTGCTGTGGCTCTCCGGCAGCCTGAACGCCGTCGACCGTGACCTGGTCGGGGTGCTCGGTGTCGCGTTCGTCGTGCTCGGCGTGCTCGCACTGCTGCAGTCCGCTCGGCTGCAGGTGCTGAGCCTCGGGGACGAGGTCGCCGCCGCCCTGGGGCTCCGACCGGACCGCGCGAAGGTGCTCCTGCTCCTCACCGCCGTGTGCCTGACCGCCGCAGCCGTCGCCACCGCGGGTCCGGTGTCGTTCGTGGCGCTGATGGCAGCCCCGATCGCTCGACGCCTGGTCGGCGGCGGTCGGGTCGCCCTCGCGCCGGCGGCAGCCGTCGGCGCCGCGATCACGCTCGGAAGCGACCTGCTCGCCCAGTTCGCGATCCCCGGCAACGCGCTGCCGGTGGGGGTCGTGACGGGTGTCGTGGGCGCGCCGTACCTGCTCTGGTTGCTCGCGCGGGGGCGTTGACGCGGGTCGTGCTGGTTCGTTGACGCTGGTCGAGCTGGTTCGTTGACGTGGGTCATGCTGGTTCGCTGACGCCGGTCGTGCGTTCGCGCATCGCGGAAGTCTCTCCACAGTCCCAGATCGGGGCTGCCGCTCGGGGCTTCGTTTCCGATACGCTGGTAGGCCAAGAGGAGGAGGTCCACCGATGCCAGATCCAGTGGTCCCGCAGCCGGGCGGTCAGAAGTCCCCGGAACAGCGGCTGGTCGACACCACGCTGACCTTCAGCATGGACATGGGAGCGGCGCTCACCGCCGAGTCCGGTGTCTCGACCGAAGAACGTGAAGCCGTCAACGCCCTGCCCTCCGGGTCGGCGTTGCTCGTGGTCCGTCGTGGCCCCAACGTGGGTGCGCGGTTCCTCCTCGACTCCGACGTCACGACGGCCGGCCGCCACCCCGACGCCGGCATCTTCCTCGACGACGTCACCGTGTCGCGCAAGCACGCGCAGTTCCTGCGCCACGGCACGAGCTTCAGCGTCAAGGACAACGGTTCCCTGAACGGCACGTACTTCGACGGTGTCCGCATCGACGAAGCGCTGCTCACCGACGGGGCCGAAGTCCAGGTCGGCAAGTTCCGCCTGACGTTCTACGCATCTCGGGTCGACCTGGCGCGCCTGGCGAACGCGTAGTGGCCGCACGGTCCGCTGCGGCCCGGGCGGGGTCCGCGGCACCGGACCTGCTCACGATCGGGCAGGTCCTCGCTCGCCTCAAGCCCGAGTTCCCGGACCTGTCGAGCTCCAAGCTGCGGTTCCTCGAAGAGCGCGAGCTCGTCACCCCGATCCGCACGGCCAGCGGGTACCGCAAGTTCTCCGCCGCCGACCTCGAGCGTCTCCGGGTGATCCTCGGACTGCAGCGCGACCACTACCTGCCGCTCAAGGTCATCAAGGAGTACCTCGCCGACCTCGACGCCGGGCGCGAACCGGTCCTGCCCGGGGGCGGAGACGCGCCGAAGCCGTCGATCCTCGGTCGTGAACGTCGGTACACCCGCGACGAGACCGTCCGCGCGGCCGGTGCCTCGCCGATGCTGTTCGCCGACGCGGTCTCGGCCTCGCTCCTGCCGCCCACCGACACCTACGGCGACGACGGCGTCTCCGTGTTGAAGGCCCTGGTCGAACTGCAGCGCACCGGCATCGAGCCGCGGCACCTGCGCACGCTCCGCAGTACTGCGGAGCGTGAGGTCGGTCTCATCGAGTCCGCCCTCATGCCGGTCTCCCGCCGGGGCGACGCCACCTCGCGCGCGAAGGCCACCGAGCTCGCCCGCGAGATAGCGGGACACCTCGAGATCATCCGGTCGAACCTCATCCGCCAGGCCATCGGTCGTCTCGACGCATGACGCCGTCCGGTGCTCCGACAGGGCTTGTGTGTCAGTGGTCGGGGCGTATCCTCGACACGCCGGACGCGCCGGGTCGGATGTCCCGCGCGGGAGCGGTCGGAGTCGCTACCGTGGACCTCGGAACAACTCTCAACCCGTCGTTGAAGCTTCGGGTGGGAGCTCGATCGTCGTGGAAGGCAAGCTCATGAGTGGGAACGACACCCCTGGCACCGAGTCTGATGTGACCCGGTACGACCTCGGGCTGCTCTTCACCGATGGTCTGCCCGAGCACGACGAGCAGAACGGCTACCGCGGCACCGTCGCCGCACGGGCAGCCGGCATCTCGTACCGACAGCTCGACTACTGGGCCCGCACCGAGCTCGTGCAGCCGACGATCCGCGGGGCCGCCGGCTCCGGTTCGCAGCGCCTGTACGGGTTCCGCGACATCCTGGTGCTCAAGCTCGTGAAGCGCCTGCTCGACACCGGTATCTCGTTGCAGCAGATCCGCACCGCCGTCAACCAGCTCCGTGAGTCCGGCGTCTCCGACCTGGCGCAGACCACGCTGATGTCCGACGGTGCCTCGGTGTACCTGTGTACCTCCGACGACGAGGTCATCGACCTCGTGTCCCGCGGCCAGGGCGTCTTCGGCATCGCGGTCGGCAAGGTCCTGCGCGAGGTCGAGAGCTCCCTGGTCGAGCTCGACGCCACCGCTGCGGCCGACCCCTCCGACGAGCTCGCCGCTCGTCGCGCTTCTCGCGCTTCCTGACCATCCGCGTTCCGGCCCTGTGGTCGCGAACCGTCGTGTGCGGGTCGCCGTGTGGTCACGACCTGTCGGCTGCGACGCTGCCGGCCGACGGTTGGTGACCAGTCGGCGGACGTGAGCGGGGTGGTGTGACCCCTGGGCGTGCCGGGGCCGGGCGTGTCCGCTGGGGCGGGGCGTGCCTCCAGGCCGTTGTGGCGTGGTCACGAACCGCCGTGTGCGCGGCGCCGAGCGGTCACGAACTGTCGTCTGCGCGGTCTTCGGCCGACGGTTGGTGACCGCTCGGAGGACGTGAGCGGGGTGTTGTGACCCCTTGGCGTGCCGGGGCCGGGCGTGTCCGCTGGGGCGGGGGCGTGCCTCCAGGCCCTTCGCGGGTGGTCGCGAACCGCCGTGTGCGCGGCACCGATTGGTCACGACCTGTCGCTTGCGCAGGCCTCGCCCGACGGTTGGTGACCAGTCGGTGGACGTGAGCGGGGTGTCGTGACCGCTGGGCGTGCAGGGGCCGGGCGTGTCTGCCCGGGCGGGTCGCGCCTCCAGGCCGTCGCGGCGTGGTCACGAACCGTCGTGTGCGGGTCGCCGAGTGGTCACGAACTGTCGCCTGCGCGGGCTTCGGCCGACGGTTGGTGACCAGTCGGCGGACGTGAGCGGGGTGTTGTGACCCGTCGGCGTGCCGACTCCGACCTAGGCGGCGCCGCCCTCGGCGTACGGACCGATCTTGCCCGTGCGCATGATGCGCTCGAGCAGCTGGTCGAAGTTCTTCGCCATCTCCTGCGCGGACTCGCCGGGCCAGACGTGCAGCGGCTTCGCCGCACCCTGCGCCTGCTGCAGCGACGTGCGCTCCGGCAGCTGCGGGGAGAGCACGAGCGGACCGAACATGTCGCGGAGTTCCTTGATGCGGAACTGGTGCTCGAGCGACTGCACGCGGGCACGGTTCACGATGATGCCGAGGGGCTGCAGGCGGGGGGAGAGTCCGCGGCGGATCTCCTCGATGGCGCGCAGCGCACGGTCGGCGGCGGCGACGGAGAACAGGCCGGGCTCGGTGACGACGGTGACGCGGTCGGACGCGGCCCACGCGGTGCGGGTCAGGGCGTTCAGCGACGGCGCGCAGTCGATGAGGACGAGCTCGTAGTCCTGCTCGACGTTGGCCAGGGCCTCTTCGAGCTTCCAGATGTCGCGGATCGACGGGTGCGGCCCGTCGAAGTTGATGGCGGAGGGCGACCCGACCATGACGTCGATCTTGCCCTGCGACCCCTTCGTCCAGCCCGAGGGGGCGATCGCCTGACGGACGATCTTCTCCTTCGGGTTCTCGAGGACGTCGGCCACGTTGAGGTGGCCGGCGAGGTTGATGTCGAGGCCCGTCGAGACGTCGGACTGCGGGTCCAGATCCACCACCAGCGTGCGCAGTCCCTTGGCGAACGCGGCCGAGGTCAGGCCGAGCGTCACCGTCGTCTTGCCGACACCACCCTTGAGGGAGCTCACGCTGAGTACATGCACGTTGAGCAACGTTACCGCCACTAGGGTTGTCTCACCTCAACCCGGGCTGAAAGGGACGTCGTGTTCACGAAGATCCTCGTTGCGAACCGTGGCGAGATCGCCATCCGCGCGTTCCGTGCCGCCTACGAGTTGGGGGCCCGAACGGTCGCCGTCTACCCGTACGAAGACCGGAACTCCCTGCACCGTCTGAAGGCCGACGAGGCCTACCTGATCGGGGAGCGGGGCCACCCCGTCCGGGCGTACCTGGACGTCTCCGAGATCATCCGCGTCGCCCGCGAGTCGGGGGCCGACGCGATCTACCCGGGGTACGGGTTCCTGTCCGAGAACCCGGAGCTCGCCGCGGCAGCAGCGGCGAACGGCATCACCTTCATCGGTCCGGGCGAGCACGTGCTCGAGATGGCCGGCAACAAGGTCACCGCGAAGGAGCACGCGATCGCGGCCGGCGTCCCGGTCCTCGCGAGCACCCCGGCGAGCCGCGACATCGACGAGCTCATCGCCGGCGCGGACGCGATCGGGTTCCCGGTGTTCGCCAAGGCCGTCGCCGGCGGTGGTGGCCGTGGCATGCGCCGGGTGGAGACGAAGCCCGAGCTGCGCGACGCCCTCGAAGCCGCGATGCGCGAGGCCGACAGTGCGTTCGGCGACCCGACGATGTTCCTCGAGCAGGCCGTCATCCGTCCGCGCCACATCGAGGTGCAGATCCTCGCCGACGCGACCGGCACCGACGGCGGCACGATCCACCTGTTCGAGCGGGACTGTTCGGTGCAGCGGCGCAACCAGAAGGTCGTCGAGATCGCCCCGGCGCCGAACCTCGACCCCGCGATCGCGCAGGCACTGCACCGCGACGCCGTGGCCTTCGCCCGGTCGATCGGCTACGTCAACGCCGGCACCGTGGAGTTCCTGCTCGACACCGAGGGCGAACGCGTCGGCCAGCACGTCTTCATCGAGATGAACCCGCGCATCCAGGTCGAGCACACGGTCACCGAAGAGGTCACCGACGTCGACCTGGTGCAGTCGCAGATGCGCATCGCGGCGGGGGAGACCCTCGCCGACCTCGGACTGTCGCAGGACACCGTCGCCGTGCACGGCGCCGCGCTGCAGACCCGCATCACGACCGAGGACCCGACGCAGGGCTTCCGTCCCGACACCGGCCGGATCAGCACCTACCGCAGCCCCGGCGGCGCGGGCGTCCGGCTCGACGGCGGCACGGTCGCCACCGGCGCGCAGATCAGCCCGCACTTCGACTCGATGCTCGCGAAGATGACCTGCCGCGGTCGGGACTTCCCGGCGGCGGTGTCCCGGGCCAAGCGCGCCCTCGCCGAGTTCCGCATCCGCGGCGTCAGCACGAACATCCCGTTCCTGCAGGCCGTGCTCGAGGACCCGGACTTCGCCCGCGGCGACGTCTCGACGAAGTTCATCGAGGAACGCCCCCAGCTCTTCGGCGGCCACGTCTCGAAGGACCGCGGCACGAAGGTGCTCACCTGGCTCGCCGACGTCACGGTGAACAAGCCGAACGGTGAGCGGTCGCCGCTCGTCACCGACCCGGCCGACAAGCTCCCGGCCACCGACCTGACGACGCCCGTGCCCGAGGGACAGCGCGACCGCCTGCTGGCGATGGGTCCAGCCGAGTGGTCGAAGGCCCTCCGCGCCCAGACCGCCCTGGCGGTGACCGAGACGACGATGCGGGACGCCCACCAGTCGCTCCTGGCCACCCGGGTCCGCACGAAGGACCTCGTCGCCGTCGCACCGCACGTCGCGCGGCTCACCCCGCAGCTGCTCAGCGTCGAGGCCTGGGGAGGTGCGACGTACGACGTCGCCCTCCGGTTCCTCGGGGAAGACCCCTGGGAGCGCCTGTCCTCGCTGCGCGAAGCGATGCCGAACATCCCGATCCAGATGCTGCTCCGTGGCCGCAACACGGTCGGGTACACGCCCTACCCGACCGAGGTCACCGACGCCTTCGTCGACGAGGCCGCTCGGTCCGGCGTCGACGTCTTCCGCGTGTTCGACGCGCTGAACGACGTCAGCCAGCTGCGTCCGGCGCTGGAGGCGGTGCTCGCGACGGGCACGGCGGTCGCCGAGGCGGCGCTCTGCTACACCGCCGACCTCCTCGACCCCGCCGAGGACCTCTACACGCTCGACTACTACCTCCGCCTGGCTGAGCAGATGGTCGAGGCCGGCGCGCACGTCATCGGCATCAAGGACATGGCCGGTCTCCTGCGTGCCGGTGCGGCCGAGAAGCTCGTCACCGCGCTGCGCGAGCGCTTCGACCAGCCCGTGCACGTGCACACCCACGACACCGCCGGCGGGCAGCTCGCGACCCTGCTCGCCGCCTCGCGCGCCGGGGCCGACGCCGTCGACGTGGCCGCAGCACCCATGGCCGGCACGACCAGCCAGCCGAGCATGTCCGCCCTGGTCGCCGCCCTGGCCCACACCGAGCGTGACACCGGTCTGTCCCTCGACGCCGTCGGTGACCTCGAGCCGTACTGGGAGTCGGTCCGTCGCGTGTACGCCCCGTTCGAGTCCGGGCTCGCCGGTCCGACCGGGCGTGTCTACAAGCACGAGATCCCCGGCGGTCAGCTGTCGAACCTCCGGCAGCAGGCGATCGCCCTCGGGCTCGGTGACCGGTTCGAGCAGGTCGAGGACTGGTACGCCGAGGCGAACCGGATCCTCGGGCGCCCGACCAAGGTCACGCCGTCGTCGAAGGTCGTCGGCGACCTCGCGCTGCAGCTCGCCGCCGTCGGTGCCGACCCGGTCGACTTCGAGCAGAACCCCGACAAGTACGACATCCCGGACTCCGTGGTCGGGTTCATGGCCGGCGAACTGGGCGACCTGCCCGGCGGCTGGCCGGAGCCGTTCCGCTCGAAGGTCCTGGCCGGGCGTGACGTCCGACTCGAGATCACCCCGGTGCCCGCGGACGAGCGTGCGCACCTCGAGACCCCCGGACCCGAGCGGCAGCAGGCACTCAACCGCCTGCTCTTCCCGCAGCCGACGCAGCAGTTCCAGCGTGTGCGGGAGCAGTACGGCGACCTGTCCGTCGTGCCGACCGTCGACTACCTGTACGGGCTGCGCCCGGGGCAGGAGCACAGCGTCCCGCTCGGCAAGGGCGTCGACCTGTTCGTCGGGCTCGAGGCGATCGGCGAGGTGGACGCCAAGGGCATCCGCACGGTCATGGCGACGATGAACGGGCAGCTCCGCCCGGTCGCCGTCCGCGACCGTTCGGTCGAGGTCGAGACGAAGGCGGCCGAGAAGGCCGATGCGTCCGACCCGAAGCACGTCGCCGCGCCGTTCTCCGGTGTGGTGACGCTCAAGGTCGCCGTCGGTGACGTCGTCGAAGCCGGTACGCCGGTGGCGAGCATCGAGGCGATGAAGATGGAAGCGGCCATCACGGCGCCCGTGTCGGGCACCGTCGGCCGACTCGCGATCCCGGTGACCCAGCAGGTGGACGCCGGCGACCTCCTGGTGGTGCTGCAGTAAATTGACCGTTCGTCCCATCCGCCTGTTCGGCGACCCCGTCCTCCGATCGCCGGCCGATCCGATCCGACCCGAACTGCTCGGGAGCACCGGAGTCCGTGACCTGGTGCAGGACCTCGTCGACACCGTCAAGGAACCCGGACGTGCCGGGGTGGCCGCGCCGCAGATCGGCGTGGGGCTCCGCGCGTTCTCGTACAACGTCGACGGCGAGGTCGGCTACGTCCTGAACCCCGAGGTCGTCGAGGTCTCCGGGGAGCCCGAGCTCATGGAAGAGGGGTGCCTCTCCGTCCCCGGCCTCGGCTACCCGACGCGTCGGTACCCGTACGCCAAGGTCCGGGGTGTCGACGTCGACGGCGCCGAGGTCGTCCTCGAGGGCACCGGACTGATGGCCGAGGCGCTCCAGCACGAGTGCGACCACCTCGACGGCACGGTCTACGTGATGACGCTCGACCCCGAGGTCCGCCGTCAGGCGCTGCGCGACATCCGCGCGCAGGACTGGTTCCACTGAGCGGTCCCACAGGCCCGCGTTCGCGGGCTGTGAACTCGGGTGTGACACCCCCACGGGGGATTGTCGCTTTGTCCTGACGAGGGGGTACCGTGCTGCTGTCGGCCTCCCACCGACGGCCCATCCGATCCCCCCAGGACTCCCGCATGACCAGTCAGAACGACGAGCTGAGCTCGCACCGCACCCGCACCAACCGTCGACCGGCCGAGGCCACCGTCACGACCGGTTCGACCGCCGTCCTCGACGCCCCCGCGACGGAGCAGCCGCAGGAGGCCTGACCCCGCAGGCGCCCCGGCGCCCGCTCGACGGCCTGGAGGCCCGGATCACGTCCGACGGACGCGATCCGGGCCTCCAGACCGTTGCGTCCACAACCGCGCGCACCTGGCGGGATCGGGCGTCCCTGGTCGGAAGAACCGACCCGGTACGCCCGAAGCGACCCGGTACGCTGGGCCGGGCCGGGCCGGGCCCGGCGCTAGGAGCGGCCTCGGCGCCGCCCCTCGACCACCGGGGTCGCCGTCGTCTGCACCTTCGACCCGGAGTAGATGTGGTCGACGTCGGCGGCGAAGTCCTGCAGGATCACCGACCGCTTGATCGTCAGCTTGGGCGTGAGGTGCCCGGACGCCTCGGTCAGGTCGGTGTCGAGGATCGTGAACGACCGGACCGACTCGGCGCGGGAGACGCGGCTGTTCGCGGTGTCGATGGCCTCCTGGACGGCGGACAGCACGCGTTCGTCGTAGGCGGCCTCGTGTGCGCTCAGCGCCGGGGCGATCCCGCGGGACTCGCACCAGCCGGGCAGCATCTCGCGGTCGAGCGTCACGAGCGCGGCGACGAACGGCTTGCCCTCGCCGACGACGACCACCTGGCCGATGAGCGGGTGTTCGCGGATGCCGTCCTCGAGCGGTGCCGGTGCGACGTTCTTGCCGCTCGCGGTGACGATGAGCTCCTTGGCGCGTCCGGTGACCGTGAGGATCCCGTCGCCGTCGAGCCGGCCGAGGTCACCGGTGCGGAACCAGCCGTCGGCGAAGGCGTGCTCGGTCGCCTCGTCGTTCCGCCAGTACCGGTCGAAGACGTCGACGCCGCGGATCAGGATCTCGCCGTCGTCGGCGATCCGGACCTCGATGCCGGGCAGGGCGCGACCCACCGTGCCGATGCGGAGTTCACGGGCACGGTTGACCGTGGCGGGTGCCGTGGTCTCGGTCAGGCCGTAGCCCTCGAGGATGAGCACCCCGATCGAGCGGAAGAAGTGCGAGAGCCGCGGGGAGAGGGGCGCCGAACCACTGATGGCGTACTCGACCCGGCCGCCCAGGGCATCGCGGAGCTTCGCGTACACGAGCCGGTCGAACAGCCTGAACTTCAGGCCGAGCAGGAACGGCACCCGGCCGGCGGCGAGGGCTTCGGAGTGGGCGACCGCGGTGTCGGCGGCAGCGCGGAAGATCCTGCCCTTGCCGCCGAGGTCGGCCTTCTGCTCGGCGGAGTTGTAGATCTTCTCGAACACCCGGGGGACCGCGAGCAGGAACGTCGGCTGGAAGGTCGACACCGCCCGCATGAGGTCCTTGGTGTCCGGCTCGTGGCCGACGAGGACACCCGCGGAGACCGACATCGCGGCGATGAACCGCGCGAAGACGTGGGCGAGCGGGATGAACAGCAGGGTCGAGGCGCCGTCGGCGACCACCTCGGGCATCGCCTCGCTCGCGCCCTCGACCGTGGCGGTGAAGTTGTCGTGCCGCAGGACGCACCCCTTCGGCCGGCCGGTGCTGCCCGAGGTGTAGATGATCGTGGCGTCGTCGTGGCCGTGCACGTGGGCGGTGCGGGCGTCGAGTTCGTCGTCGGTGACGTCCTCGCCGAGCCGGGTCAGGTCGTCGAGGCCGCCGCCGTCGATCGTCCAGTGCTGGCCCAGGGCGGGCAGGTCGGGTGCGATGGAGGCGACGCGGCGCGCGTGCTCCTCCTGCTCGACGACGATGGCGACCGACTCGGAGTCGGACAGGATCCACCGCACCTGGTCGGGGGAGCTCGTCTCGTACACGGGCACGGACACCAGGCCGGCGGTCCACACGGCGAAGTCGACCAGGGTCCACTCGAGCCGGGTGCGCGACAGGATCGCGACGTGCGCGCCCGGTTCGAGCCCGGCGGCGACGAAGCCCTTCGCGATGCCCCGGACCCGGGCCAGGGTCTCGGCCGCGGTGAAGGTCGTCCAGGTGTCGCCGTGGCGCTGGGCGAGGATCGGACGTTCCGGCGTCAGACGGACGCGGTCGCCGAGGAGCCGCGCTGCCGAGCCGTGGTCCGGGGCGACGGGGCCGGCGTCGGGGCTGGTGGGGTGCTCCCCGGCCGACGGTGTGCTCCCGGTGGCGGCGCTGCCAGCGGTGGACGTGTCGGTGGAGGCGCTGCTGCGTGCAGGACGCTGATTGTTCACGGTGACTCCCTTGTCTGCCGGTTCGACTCGAGTGCGCCTCAACACCGAGGCGACACCGCCAGCATAGGGCGCGTCTCCGGGCGTTCCTCGACTTCGCGGCGAACCGGTAGGCTCGTTGCTCGTGCACGCCATCGGAATCGACATCGGGGGCACCAAGATCGCGGGTGCGGTCGTGACGGAACTGGGCGAGATCGTCGCCGAGGACCGCGTGGCCACCAACGCTGCGGACCCGAACGCCATGCTCGACGACGTCGTCTCGATGGTCGAGCGACTCAGCTCGCTCCACCAGGTCGGCGCCGTGGGGGTCGCCGCCCCCGGGTTCATCGACGCTTCGCAGTCGATCGTCTACTACACGCCCAACATCCGGTGGCGGAACGAACCACTCCGGCAGAAGCTGCAGCAGCGCCTCGGCGATCTGCACATCACCGTCGACAACGACGCGAACGCCGCTGGCTGGGCGGAGTTCCGGTTCGGTGCCGGTCGGCTCGTGTCCGACATGACGATGCTCACCATCGGCACGGGGGTCGGCGGCGCCATCGTGACCGAGGACCGGCTGTTCCGCGGCGGCTTCGGCACCGGTGGCGAGATCGGGCACCTGCGCATCGTCCCGAACGGCCTGCCCTGCGGGTGCGGCGCCCGTGGCTGCATCGAGCAGTACGGCTCCGGCCGCGCCCTGCAGCGCATGGCCAACGACGTCGCCGACGCCGGCGGGATCGGTTCGGCCCTGGCCGACGCCCGCGCCGACAACGGTGGCCAGCTCGACGGCAAGATCGTCGGCGACCTGATCCTGGCCGACGACCCGGGTGCCCTCGCGGCACTCCGTCGGCTCGGTCGGCACCTCGGCGAGGCGTGCGCGTCGCTCTCCGCCGTGCTCGACCCGCAGCTCTTCGTGTTCGGCGGCGGCGTCGCCAGCGCGGGGGACCGGCTGCTCGACCCGATCAAGCAGGCCTACCTCAACAACCTGCCGGCCCGCGGGTACCACCCGGAGCCCGACTTCGTCATCGCCGAACTCGTCAACGACGCCGGCGTCGTCGGTGCTGCCGACCTCGCTCGCATCCACGCCCGGACGGCGTAGGGTCGGCGCGCGAACGCAAACGCAAACGCAAACGCAAAAGCAAACGCAAACGCGAACACCCGTGCACCACCCGGACCTTCTCACCACCTGGAGTCGTCGATGACCTACTGGCTGCTGAAGAACTTCGTGCTCGGACCGCTCATCCTCACCCTGTTCCGGCCGTGGGTCGTCGGGCGCGAACACGTCCCCACGACGGGCCCGGTCATCTTCGCCTCGAACCACATCTCGTTCATCGACTCGGTGATCCTGCCAGCGGTGCTCGATCGTCGACTGTCGTTCCTGGCGAAGAGCGACTACTTCACCGGCCGCGGGCTGAAGGGCTGGGCGACGAAGACGTTCTTCAACGCCATCGGCCAGCTGCCGATCGACCGCTCCGGTGGCAAGGCGTCCGAAGCGTCGCTGCGCACCGGGCTGCAGGTCCTGGCGCGCGGCGAGCAGCTCGGCATCTACCCGGAGGGCACGCGCAGCCCCGACGGCAAGCTCTACCGCGGACGCACCGGCATCGCCCGGATGATCCTCGAGGGGCGCGTGCTCGTCGTCCCGGTGGCCATGGTCGGCACGCGCGAGGTGCAGCAGATCGGGCAGCGGTTCCCGAAGATCAAGCGCGTCGGGGTCGTGTTCGGCAAGCCGCTCGACTTCTCGCGGTTCCAGGGCTTCGAGACGGACCGCTTCATCCTGCGCAGCGTCACGGACGAGGTCATGCACGAGCTCGCCGGGCTGAGCCGTCAGGAGTACGTCGACGTCTACGCCACCAGCGTGAAGGAGCGCGCGAGCTCTGCGCGCGAGGCCGTCATGCGGGAACGGAAGTCGACGCCTGCACGTTAGGCTCTGATGGTCCCGGCACCCCGCCAGGACGCCCATCGCCGACGCGCGGCCACGTGCCGGTCAGCGTCGCCGGGCCGCCCGCACAGAACACCGAGGTAACGCCCTTGCCCGAGTCGACCGACTTCGTCGCCCTGCAGGATCCGGACGTCATCGAGGGGCTCGACTATTGGCGGACGCTCCCGATCAAGCAGCAGCCGACCTGGCCGGACGCCGCCGCTGCCGAGGCGGCGTCGGCCGAGATCGCCACGCTCCCGCCGCTCGTGTTCGCGGGCGAGGTCGACGAGCTGCGCGCACGGCTCGCCGCGGCCGCCCAGGGCAAGGCCTTCCTGCTGCAGGGCGGTGACTGCGCCGAGACCTTCGCCGGTGCCACCGCCGACTCCATCCGCGACCGGGTCAAGACGATCCTGCAGATGGCCGTGGTGCTGACCTACGGCGCCTCGACGCCCGTCATCAAGATGGGCCGGATGGCCGGACAGTTCGCCAAGCCCCGCTCGAGCGACTTCGAGACCCGCGGCGACATCACGCTGCCCGCCTACCGCGGCGACATCGTGAACGGCTACGACTTCACGCCGGAGAGCCGCGAAGCGGACCCGCGTCGTCTGGTGCAGGGCTACCACACCGCTGCGTCGACGCTGAACCTGGTCCGAGCGTTCACGCAAGGGGGCTTCGCCGACCTGCGGCAGGTGCACTCGTGGAACAAGGGCTTCGCCTCGAACCCGGCGAACGCCCGGTACGAGCACCTCGCCAAGGAGATCGACCGCGCGATCCGGTTCATGGCCGCCTGCGGTGCCGACTTCGAAGCGCTCAAGCACGTCGAGTTCTACGCCTCGCACGAGGGGCTGCTGATGGACTACGAGCGCCCGATGACCCGCATCGACTCCCGCTCGGGCCTGGCGTACGACACGTCCGGCCACTTCATCTGGATCGGTGAGCGCACGCGTGACATCGACGGTGCCCACGTGGACTTCCTGTCGCGGGTGCGCAACCCGATCGGTGTGAAGCTCGGCCCGACGACGACCGTTGACGACATGAAGGCGCTCGTCGACAAGCTCGACCCGAACCGTGAGCCGGGTCGCCTGACCTTCATCACGCGGATGGGCGCCGGGAAGATCCGCGACGAGCTGCCCAAGCTGCTCGAGGCGATCAAGGGCATGGACGCCAACCCGCTGTGGGTCACCGACCCGATGCACGGCAACGGCCTGACCACGCCGACGGGCTACAAGACCCGCCGGTTCGACGACGTCGTGGACGAGGTCCTGGGCTTCTTCGAGGCGCACCGCCAGGTCGGCACGTACCCGGGTGGCATGCACGTCGAGCTCACCGGTGACGACGTCACCGAGTGCCTCGGTGGCTCGGAGCACATCGACGAGGCCACCCTCGCCACCCGCTACGAGTCGCTCTGCGACCCGCGCCTCAACCACATGCAGTCCCTCGAGCTCGCCTTCCTGGTGGCCGAGGAACTCGGCGCGCACCAGCCCGACCGCTCGTAGCGCAGGAACCATCTCGACGAAGCGACAGAACCCCGCGGCACGTTCGCGGGGTTCTGTCGCTTTCGCGTGTCGGACGGGAGGCCCGTGACGGCGCCGCCACGGGCCTCCCGTCCGTCCCGGGGCCTCGTCCACGGCCGCGGAGCGTCGCCCTCGCGACGGTGTCGGCGCGATCGGGCGAGACAGTGTCGCTCTGGCGACACACACCGCCCATGCAGCGCCTGCGCCGGCCCTACTGGTCGTAGGACAGGGTGACCGTGTCGCCGCGGTACACGGTCGCGCCGGAGCCCGGATCGGTGCCGGTGACGGGCAGCGTCGACTTCCAGTCGTAGAAGCCGCAGAGGATGTTCGTGCAGTCGGGCACGGAGACCTTGAGGCCGAGGTCCTCGAGGGTCTTCGTCGCCTCGTTGATGGTCTTGCCGACCACTCCGTCCTTCGGCACGGTGATCGGCGTCGGGCCCTTCGACACGACGACGTCCACCGCCGACCCGCGCACGGCGGGGGACTCCTGCACGGCGGCGGAGACGATCTGCCCCGTCGGGACGGTCTCGCTGTACTCCTCGGTCCGGGCGCCGAGGACGAGCCCGACGTCGTCGAGTGCGGCGGAGGCCTCGTCGACGGTCTTCCCGACCACGTCGGGCACGGGGCCGAGCGACACCGTCAGGGTGATCCGACCGGTCTCGCCGTACGCCTTCACCGTCGTCAGGTCGAGCGCCTTGCCCCCGGACGCCCGACCGGTCGCCGCGATCACGGTGTCCTTCGGCGCGTCGGCGGAGAACTGGTACCGGTCGTCCTGCAGCTCGAAGTCGTCGTCGAGCGCGGCCGTCACGGTGGAGAGCGGCTGCCCGACGATCGCCGGCAGCGGGATCATCCGGGGGCCGTTCGAGACGACGATCTGCACCGCCGTGCCCTTCTGCACCTCGCGCCTCGCAGCCGGCTCGGTCGTGGAGACCTGCCCCTTCGCGACGACGGCGTCGAACCGTGTCCCGGTCTTCGACGCCGCCTGCAGGCCCTGTGCTTCGAGCAGCTGTCGGGCCTGCGAGACCGACTTGCCCGCGACTTCCGGGATGCGCACGTTGCCACCGGGCCCCGGGCCGAAGTACCAGCCGAAGCCGGCTCCGATCAGCGCGAGCACGACGACCACGGACAGGGCGATCCAGCCGCGCTTCCGACGCTTCGCCGACTGGTCGGCGAGCCGCTGGCCGGCGGGGGACAGGACGCCGGGCTGGGCACCGGTGCGACGGGGCCCCGGGGCGTTGGTGCGGGCCCGCGCGGGCGTCCGAACGCGGTCACCGGTGTCGCGGTCACCCGCCCGGTCGATGATGGCGGTCTCGTCGGCAGCACCGGCACCTGCGGCTCCGACCGAGGCGGCGGCCGCTGCGGCGCCGAGCGTTCCCCCGCCGCCGGAGGGCAGGATCGCGGTCCCGTTCTCGGGGCGGAGCACGGCGGTGCGGTACTGACCGGTCGCCCGCTGCTGGTTGCCCGACATGTGGTCGAGCATCTCGCGGGCGTCGCGGGGACGGTCCTCGGGGTCGCGCGCGGTCGACCAGGCGACCAGCTCGTCGAGCTCCGGCGGCACCCCGGACACGGCGGCGCTCGGGGCCGGGACGGAGTCGTTGGCGTGCTGGTACGCGATCTGCATCGGCTGCTCGCCCTTGTAGGGCTGCTCGCCGGTCAGCATCTCGTAGAGCATGATGCCGAGCGCGTAGATGTCGCTGCGCGAGTCGGCGGCGCCGCGGGTCACGAGCTCGGGGGACAGGTAGGCGATCGTGCCGAGCAGGGCCGCGCCGGTCGCCGTGTTCGCGGTCGTGGCCCGGGCCAGGCCGAAGTCGCCGAGCTTGATGCGACCGTCGTCGGCGAGCAGGACGTTCTCGGGCTTCAGGTCGCGGTGCACGATCCCGGCGCGGTGCGCGGACGCCAGGCCCGCCAGCACGGCGCGCAGGATGTCCGTCGCCTGCTCGGGCGTCAGGGCGTGGTGTTCCTGCAGCAGGTCCCGCAGCGTGATGCCGGGGATGTACTCCATGACGATGTAGGCGGTCTCGCCCTCGGCGCCCTGGTCGTAGACGCCCACCAGGTTCGGGTGCGACAGCCGGGCGGCCGACCGGGCCTCCTGGATGAAGCGCTCACGGAAGGCCTGGTCGTCGGCCAGGTGCCCGTGCATGATCTTGATGGCGACGCGTCGCTCGAGGCGCACGTCGGTCGCGAGGTAGACGGTCGCCATGCCCCCGCGCGCGATGCGCGAGCGGACGCGGTACCGCTGATCGATCATGCGACCGATCATGGGGTCCGTGGCGGCGTTGGTGGTCATCGGCGGCATTCTACGAATCGAGACGGCAGCCGGACGCACCGGCGCACCGGTCGTGACCCAATCTCGATCTTCCGGATGAGGCTCAGAGGGTCGCCAGCCAGCCCTCGGCGGCCGTCGCCCAGTTGGCGTAGGCCTTCGGGTAGGCGGAGAGCTGCACGGCCTGGGCCGCATCGGTGATGCTCATCGAGGACCAGCCGCGCACGTCGAGCAGCCCACTCGTCTTGCCGGCGTTCGGGTTGTCCCGACCACCGAAGAACAGCTTGGTGGCGTGCACCGGGTCCTGCAGCGTCGCCGCGGGGCCCCACCCCTGGCTCGGGCGCTGCTGGAAGAGACCGACCGAGTCGCGGTCGCCGTGTGGGATGTTCCGCAGGCTGGACTCCTGCATCGCGGCGGCGAGGGCGACGACGATGCCGCGGTCGGGGACGCCCAGGGAGCGACCGACGGCGACGATGGTCGCCGCGTTCTGTCGCTGCTCGGCGCTCAGGCCCACGGCACCGCTGACGGCTGCGCTGGCGGCGACCGCCGGTGCGGCAGTGGCGTTCGACGACGGGATGACGAGTGTCTTGCCGGCGTAGATGGTGCTGGTGTACGACAGGCCGTTCGCCGACAGGAGCGACTTGACGGAGACGTGGTGGGCGGCGGCGATCGAGGCGACCGTGTCACCGGCGCTGATCTTGACGCTCGACCGGGTCGACGGCGCCGACGCCGTGGACACCGACGTCGACGAGGACGTGCCGTGCGGTACCCGCAGCGTCTGCCCCGGGTAGATGACGCTGCGCTGTGACAGGTCGTTCGCGCGGAGGAGCGCCGTGGTCGACACGCCGACGCGGGAGGCGATGGCGGAGACCGTGTCGCCCTGCTTCACGTGGTAGCTCGAGGTGTTCGACCCGGAGCCGCTCGTGGCCCCGGACGTCCGCACGGCAGCGGTGGTCACGGCGGGGGTCGACGCCAGGTGCAGCGTCTGGCCCGGGTGGATGATCGTGTTCCAGCCGAGGCCGTTGCGCACGAGGATCTCCTGCGCCGACAGGCCGAACCGGGCGGCGATGCCCGAGACCGTGTCGCCGTGGTGGACGGTGTAGTTCGTGGGCACAGCGGTCGTGGGGGCCTTCGTGGTGGCGGCGACCGTCCGGACGACGGTCTGCGACGGCCGTGCGACCGCGGTGCCGAACACCGGGCGGTCGGTGAGGACGCGGTCCTGGTCGACGTGGCGCTTGTGGTTCGCGTCGGCGTCGTCGTGCCGCGGCTCGGCGTGTGCGACCGGACCGGTCAGGCCGGCGGTCACGGCGATCGTGCCCGCGAGGACGATGGGCATGGTGGCGAACCGGGCGGATCGTGCGCGCCGGGCGACTTCGTCTGCAGCGTGGTCCACGGGTCTCTCCTGATCTCGACTGAGGCGTGCGCACGCGTGCGCGCACTCACAGGTGCCACAACGCTGGCATGGCCTGATTCCCAAGTCAACCAGAGAGTCAGATGTGGTGGATGTGACGAATGTGACGAACGTTACGGATTCACTCGGGCGGTCACTCTGGCACCATGGGCGTGTGAGTGCCGCACCCGCCGACGACCTGACCCTCTCCGAACGCTGGCTGACCGTCCCCGAGCTCGTGGACATGTTCAGCACGAGCCCCGGACGGATCCACCGACTCTTCGAGCAGAAGACCCTCCTCGCCGCCCGTGTCGGCGGTGTGCTGCGGGTGCCGGTCGAGTTCCTCGAGGACGGTGAGCCGATGCCCGAACTCCGCGGCACGCTCATCGTGCTCGGCGACAACGGCTTCACCGACGACGAGGCGGTGCGCTGGATGCTCACCGTCGACGACGCGATGGGCACCACGCCGATCGCGGCGCTGCGCGCCGGTCGCAAGGCCGAGGTGCGTCGCGTCGCCCAGTCGCTGCTCTAGACGCGTTCCGGTCGGACAGGAGGCCCGGTGCCAGCTGGCACCGGGCCTCCTGTCCGCCCCGCATGTTCGACGCGCCAGCGGCGCGCGGCGCCAGCGCCGGGCGAGCCTGCGAGGCCGGTGGATCGAGAGGTGTCTAGGACGACCGGCGGCTGACCGTGTCGGCCAGCGACGCGAGCTGTTCGCGTGCCGACGGCGTCAGCGGCGACGCGTCGAGCGCCGCCTTGGCACGCTGCACGTGGCGATCGATCGACCGTTCCACGGCGGCCACGGCGCCGGACTCGGTGAGGGTCGCCCGGAGCATCCGCACCTGCTCCTCGTCGAGGTCCGGGTCGCCGAGGAGCTCGTCCAGGAGCTGCCGCGGCCCACTCGCCAGGGTCTTGCGCGCAGAGGCGATGAGGACGGTGCGCTTGCCCTCGCGCAGGTCGTCGCCCGCGGGCTTCCCGGTGACCTCGGGGTCACCGAACACGCCGAGCATGTCGTCGCGCAGCTGGTAGGCCACGCCGAGGGGGAGTCCGAAGGCGCGGAGGCCCTCGAGCTGGGAGTCACTCGCGCCGGCGACCAGGGCACCGATGACCAGGGGTGCCTCGATCGAGTACTTCGCCGACTTGAAGACGATGACGCGCTGGGCGCGGAGCAGGTGCTCGGACTCGTCGATGACGGGCCAGGCGGTCTCCTCGTGCACGTCGAGGTACTGCCCCGCCGTGACGTCGAGGCGCATCGCGTGGAACTCCTGGCGGACGATGCGGGCCCGCACCGGGTCGAGGAGCGCGAGGCCCTCGTCGAACACGGAGTCGCTCAGCGAGAGCAGCAGGTCGCCGAGGAGCAGCGCCGAGTTCGTGCCGTACTGCCCGCGGTCGCCGACGAAACCGGACTCCTCGTGCAGGGACTCGAAGCGGCGGTGCGCGGCCGGACGCCCACGACGGGTGTCCGAGCGGTCCATGATGTCGTCGTGCACCAGGGCGGCGGCGTGGAAGACCTCGAGCGCGGCGGCGACCGTGACGATCGCTTCGGCGGTGGTCTGCCGGGACCCCTCGGCCAGCGGGTCGAACGAACCGGAACGGCCCGCCACCGACTGCCATCCCCAGTAGCAGAACAGGGCCCGGAAGCGCTTGCCGCCGGACAACAGGTCTCGGGCGTACCGGTCGAACGGCGCGAGGTCGGGGCTGATCGCGAGGAGCCGCTCACGCTGCTCGTCGAGTGCCCGGTCGATACGCGCCGATACGAGGTCCACTAATCGCGTACTCTCAGCCACGATCCCTACCCTAGTGGAGTGGTCGAGGCATAGAATCGGTCCACCCAACCCGCGTTTTTCAACCCCGCGTCGATCCCAGGAACAGAGGGAACCAAGATGCCGCTCTCGGAACAGGAGCAGCGCCTTCTCGAAGAGATGGAGCGCAGCCTCTACCAGAACGATTCCGATTTCGTGGCTCGTGTCACACGTCGACAGGGTCGTCCGACGTACACAGCCATCACCCTCGGGGTCCTCGGCGCACTCGCCGGGATCGCCGTCGTCATCGTCGGCCTGGTCATCAAGGCGCCGCTGCTGGGCATCCTCGGCTTCGTCGTGATGCTCGCCGGTGTCCTGTTCGCGCTGCGCCCGGGCATGCGTGCCCCGAAGGCGAAGCCCGCTCGGCCGGGCAAGCCCGCATCCGGTGGCTCGGCGCGTCCGTCTGCCAGTGGTGGTGGTGGTGGTGGCGGGTCCTTCATGGACCGCATGAACGACCGCTGGGACAAGCGGAACGACCAGGGTCAGTAGCTGACCGGAGCCGGTCGGGCTCCCTCCACACTCCTCCACGGGGTCGGCCTTCGGGCCGGCCCCGTTTCGTGTTCCCGGGGGCGGGCGGGTTCGGGCCGGGGCCGGGGCCGGGGCCGCGGGGCGGAGCCGGAGCCGCGGGGTGTGCGCGCGGGGTGTGCGCGCGAGTGGTCACGACAGGCCGGGCCGAGGTCGCCGGGGGGTCACGACCTGTCGGCTGGGGGGCGCGCGAGCGACGGTTCGTGAAAACTCGCCGTCGCCTCGGCGGCGCGTCGTGACCACGCGCCGACCGGCGGCCGGGCGTGGTGGAGCCGGCCGTGCGCCCGCGGGAGCGCCGCGGCGGAGGTGGGGCGGGCCTCCCGGCCGGGGTGGACCGACGCCGCACGCGGGGTGTGCGCGCGAGTGGTCACGACATGCCGTGCGCAGGTCGCCGGGGGGTCACGAACTGTCGGCTGGGGAGCGCGTGAGCGACGGTTCGTGACCACTCGGCGTCGCGGCGGCGGCACGTCGCGACCACACGCCGACCGGCGGCCGGGCGTGGTGGAGCCGACCGTGCGACCGCGGCGCGCCCCGACGTGCTCCACCGGCTGCGAAAGTCCTCCACTTTCCTCCACACACGCTCCTGCGGCCCAGAACCGCATGGATCCGGGCTTTTCGGGCTGCATCTGCGGGATGCATTCCTGGGCGCATGCCCCCAGTAGGGGTGTCGAGGGCCGAAAAGGGTGCGGAATTCTGGTCCGGGGGAGGGGAGTGGAGTAAAGTGGGGCTTGCAACGGTCCGGTGGAGCGGAGGGGAGGCCCGACGTGCTGCTCGGTACTCATGCCCCGAAGCTCGACGAGAAGGGTCGCGTGATCCTCCCCGCCAAGTTCCGGGACGAACTGTCCGGCGGGCTCGTCATGACCCGCGGCCAGGAACGCTGCGTCGTGGTCTTCAGCGCCCGGACGTTCGAGGAACTCCACGAGCGCATCCGGACCGCCCCGATGACGTCGAAGCGCACCCGGGACTACATGCGCCTGTTCCTCTCGGGGGCCAGCGCGGAACAGCCCGACAAGCAGAACCGCGTGACGATCCCGCAGAACCTCCGCGAGTACGCGGGGCTCGAGCGGGACCTCACGGTCATCGGCAGCGGTGACCGTGCCGAGATCTGGTCCACCCCCGCGTGGGAGGCCTACTACGCCGAAGCCGAAGAGGCATTCGCCGACAACGACGAGGAGGTGATCCCGGGGATCTTCTGATCCGCGGATCGGGACTCCCAGCCGTGAAGCCCTGACATCACTTCCCCGGTGTCAGGTCGCATGGATGGGGATCCGGACCCACGGCCCAGGAGACGAGGGGCTGCACATGGCCGACAACGACAACGAGACGCCACGCTTCCCGCACACGCCGGTGATGCTCCAGCGCATCGTCGACCTCTTCACGCCGACGCTCGAGGGCCCGGGCAAGGTCGTCGTCGACGCCACGCTCGGCATGGGTGGTCACTCCGAGGGCCTGCTCGAGCGGTTCCCGGAGCTCACGCTCATCGGACTCGACCGCGACACCGACGCCCTCGGCATCGCGGGGGAGCGACTGTCCCGCTTCGGTGACCGCGTCCGGCTCGTGCACACCGTGTACGACGGCATCGTCGACGCCATCCAGGGCGAGGGCTTCACGAAGGTCGACGGCGTGCTGTTCGACCTCGGTGTGAGTTCGCTGCAGCTCGACCGGGCCGAGCGCGGGTTCGCGTACAGCCAGGACGCCCCGCTCGACATGCGGATGGACCGGACCGAGGGGCAGACCGCCGCCGACGTCCTGGCCACCTACGACGAGGGCGAACTGCGTCGCATCTTCCAGCGCTACGGCGAGGAGAAGCTCGCCGGCCGCTACGCACGAGCCATCGTGGAGCGGCGGGCGACGAAGCCGTTCGAGATGTCCGGCGACCTGGTCCAGGTGCTGCACGACGCGACCCCGGTCGCCGTCCAGCGCCAGGGGCACCCGGCCAAGCGCGTCTTCCAGGCGCTCCGCATCGAGGTGAACGCCGAGCTGAGCGTGCTCGAGCGGGCGATCCCGGCGGCCCTCGACGCCATCGCGGTCGGTGGCCGCATCGTCGTCGAGTCCTACCAGTCCCTCGAGGACCGCATCGTCAAGCGGGCCCTGGTGGAGCGCACGAAGTCGAGCGCCCCCGCCGACCTGCCGGTGGAGCTGCCCGAGCACGCCCCCACCTTCTCCCTGATCGTCAAGGGCGCTGAGCTGGCCGACGAGGCCGAACGCGCCGCCAACCCCCGAGCAACCCCCGTGCGACTGCGCGCGGCCGAGCGGATCCGGAACTGACATGAGCACGAACCTCGCACTCGTCGACCCTGCGGTCGTCCCGTCGCGGGCCCCGCGCCCCGACCGTCAGCACCGCCCCGAGCTGGTCGAGGTCACCCCCACCGCGGCCCAGCGCCGGGCCCGTCCCCGCATCGGGTACGCCGTCGTGGCCGTCGCCGCGCTCGGGATCCTGCTGCTGGCCCAGCTCGGCATCAGCATGGTGCTCAGCCAGGGCGCCTACACGCTCAACTCGCTGTCGACGGAGCAGACCAACCTGTCCCGCACGCAGCAGTCCCTGTCCGAGGAACTCCGGGTGCTGGACTCGCCGCAGAACCTGGCCCGCAACGCGCAGGCGCTCGGGATGATCGCGAACTCCACGCCGGTGTACCTGGACCCGAAGACCGGCCGGGTGTACGGCACGCCGACCCCGGCGAAGCCCGACGAGGCAACCGCGTCCACCGAGAACCAGGTGCCGAACTCCCTGCTGAACGACGTGCCGCTGGCCACCCAGCCGGGCGCCACGTCGACGAGCAAGGAGACGGGCAACACCGGCGACCCCGCCGCAGGCAGTGCCGCCGCAGGCAGCACCGCCGCTGACACGTCCGCACCTGCCGCGTCTGAGAAGACCAGCGGCGCCAGCGCGTCGGACCAGGGGACGGCGAAGTCGTCCGTAGAGTCCGACGCGAACCCGCTCCAGGCACCCTCCACCCGGTGACCGGCGGGTCCGCCGCACCCTCAGCACCGCCCGGGAAGGACCGCACCGCGTGACGAAGACGATCCGCAACCGACGCCTGCGCTACAGCATCGTGATGCTCGCCGTGATCGCCCTGGTCGGGGTGTTCGTGGTCCGGCTCGTCGACATCCAGGTCGTCCAGGCATCGGTGCTGAACGAGGCGTCGGCCCAGAAGCGCAGCATCCCCGTGACGATCTACGGCACCCGTGGCGCGATCGTGGACCGCAACGGCACCGAACTCGCCGACAGCGTGACCCGGTACAACATCACGACCTCGCCGCGCCTGGTCAAGCAGTTCAAGGGCAAGCTCGGCGGCACCCGCATCAAGGACGTCAGCGTCAGCACCGCACTCGACGCCCTGGCGAAGGCCTCCGGCGGTGACGTCGCGACCATGCGGAAGAACATCGCCGCGAACCCGAAGTCCGACTTCGCGTACCTGATCAAGGGCCTCGACGTCCGGCACTACGAGGCTGTGGTCGACCTCGGCATCCCGTGGATCTACAAGGAGCAGCAGGCGTCGCGGGTCTACCCGACGGCTGCGACGACGGGCAACCTGACCGGGTTCATGGGGACTGACGGCGCCCAGGCCGGCCTGGAGTACGCCTACGACCAGTGCCTGGCCGGCACCAACGGCTCGGAGACCTACGAGCGTGGCGAGGACGGCGTCCAGCTGCCCGGCAGCACCGTGACCACGAAGAAGGCCAAGGACGGCGGCACGCTCGAGACGACGATCGACAGCGACCTGCAGTACATGGCGCAGCAGACCATCGCGTCCGCCGCCAAGACCTTGCAGGCGGAGTCCGCGACGGCCACCGTCACGAGCGTCAAGACGGGCGAGCTGCTGGCGGTCGCCGACTACCCGACCGTGGACCCGAACGACGTCGACGCCACGACCGACAAGGGTGCCTTCGGCTCCCGGGCCCTGACGGCGTCGTACGAGCCGGGATCCACGATCAAGGCCGCGATCGCCGCCGCGCTGATCGACCAGGGCAAGTCGACTCCCACCGACCAGGCCGTCGTGCCGTACTCGCGCACGTTCCCCTGGGGCGGCACGATCCACGACTCGGAGTTCCACCCCACCGAGAACCTGACGCTGACCGGCATCCTGCAGAACTCGTCGAACGTCGGCATCACCGAGCTCGGGGCACGGCTGACGGCCCAGCAGCGCTTCGACTACATGAAGAAGTTCGGGCTGTTCGAGCCGGAGATGGCCATCGACTACCCGGGCCAGCCCTCGATGGACTACGGCACGAGCCCGAACTGGGACCAGCAGACGAACATCAACTCGATGTTCGGCCAGGGCATCTCGACGACGGCCGTGCAGGTCGCGAGCGTGTTCCAGACGATCGCGAACGACGGCGTCCGGATCCCGCTGCACTTCGTCAAGGGCTGCACCACGGCCGACGGCAAGACGATCGACGCGCCCGACGTGCAGAAGCAGCGCGTCGTGTCCGCAGCCGCCGCCACGCAGGTCACCGACATGCTGCAGAGCGTCGTCACGGGCGGCACGCTGGTGGGCATGAAGCCGATCTCCGGCTACAACATCGCCGCGAAGACCGGCACCGCCGAGGTGGCCGAGGGGTCGCAGGGCTACGGCGGTCAGCGCATCACGTCGGTGGCCGGAATGGCACCCGCCGAAGACCCCCAGTATGTTGTCACGGTGACGTTCACGAAGCCGCAGACCAACAAGTGGTCCAGCGGAGCGGCTCCGGCGTTCCGCACACTCATGTCCCAGGTGCTCGAGAAGTACCGAGTAGCCCCCTCCGCGTCCGAGGCGAAGCTCTACCCGTCCACGTGGTGAGGAAGAAGGAACACTTGTCCGCACGGATCCCCCCGGTCCTCCGACCCGAGCACCCGACCCCGAGGGCCGTCGCCGAACTCGCGAACGCGTTCGGTCTGCGTGTCGTCGGCTCGGTCGACACCCTCGAGACCACCGGCGTCACGCTGAGTGCCACCGAGGTGCAGCCGGGTGACCTGTTCGTCGGCGTGCACGGCGCGAACCGGCACGGCGCCCAGTTCGCGACCGAGGCCGCCGAGCGCGGCGCGGTCGCCGTCCTGACCGACCAGGACGGCGTCGCACTCGTCGAGCCGTCCGGCCTGCCGGTGCTCGTCGTCGACGATCCCCGCGCAGCCCTGGGCGACGTCGCCGCATGGGTCTACCGCACCCACCCCGACGAGGCCACCGACCTGCCGCAGCTGTTCGCCGTCACCGGCACGAACGGCAAGACGAGCACGTCCTACATCCTCGAGGGCATCCTCAAGCAGCTCGGCCTGGTGACCGGCCTGAGCTCCACCGCCGAGCGCCACATCGGCTCGCTCAGCGTGACGAGCCGCCTGACCACGCCCGAGGCCAGCGAGATGCACGCGCTCCTCGCTCGCATGCGCGAGAGCGAGGTCCGCGCCGTCGCCGTCGAGGTCAGTGCCCAGGCCCTCAGCCGTCACCGCGTCGACGGCATCGTCTTCGACGTCGCGGCCTTCACGAACCTGTCGCACGACCACCTCGACGACTACGCCGACATGGAGGAGTACTATCAGGCGAAGCTCCCGCTGTTCCAGCCCGAGCACGCCCGCCGCGGCGTCGTCTCGCTGGACACCGACTGGGGCCACCGCGTGGTGCAGGACTCCCGCATCCCGGTCACCACCATCACGGTGCACCCCGACGTCGAGGCCGAGTGGCACGTCGACATCGTCGAGGCACACGCCGCCTACACCGAGTTCCGCCTGACGGGTCCCGAGGGTCGCGAGCTCATGACCCGTGTGCCCCTGATCGGCTGGCACATGGCCGCGAACGCCGCACTGGCGATCGTCATGCTGGTCGAGGGCGGATTCGAGCTCGGTGCCATCGCGCACGCGCTCGAGAGCAACCACCGCCGTTACCCCGACGAGGACGGATCGGGCGACCGTGAGCGTGACGGTGCGTCCGAGCGCGTCTCCGCCATCGAGTGCTACCTGCCCGGTCGCACCGAGCGGGTCTCCGGCGAGCACGGGCCGAGCGTCTACGTCGACTTCGGCCACAGCGCCGACGCCTTCGAGAACACGCTCGCCGCGGTCCGGCAGTTCACCGCCGGCAAGGTGCTGATGCTGTTCGGCGCCGACGGTGACCGCGACACCACGAAGCGTGGCGACATGGCCCGCGTGGCCGCCGCCGGCAGCGACATCCTCGTCGTCACCGACCACCACCCCCGCTTCGAGGACGCCGCGTCGATCCGGAAGACCCTGGTCGACGCTGCACGCGCCGCCTACCCGGACCACGAGATCCACGAGGTCAGCCCGCCCGAGGCCGCGATCCGCACCGCGGTGGGCCTGCTCGGTGAAGGGGACTCGATCCTCTGGGCCGGCCCGGGCCACCAGGACTACCGCGACATCCAGGGTGTCCGAACGCCGTACTCCGCCCGCGACGAGGCCCGTGCGGCCCTCCGCGAGGCCGGCTGGGAGCCGAACTCCGGTCCGGCGGAGGACGTCCGATGATCGCCATGACCCTCGCCGAGATCGCCACCGCGGTCAGCGGCGAGCTGATCGGCGGCGCCCAGGCAACCGACGTCGCCGAGCCCGGCGACCTGGTCGTCGAGGGCTCGGTCGAGACCGACTCCCGCCTGGTCCGTCCCGGCAGCGTCTTCTTCGCCCTGCCCGGCGAGGTCACCGACGGCCGGCGCTTCGTGCCCGCCGCGGTCGACGCCGGTGCCGCCCTGGTGATCACGCCGGAGCGTGTCGACACCACCGCGCCGCAGATCGTCGTCACGGACGGCTACGAGGCCCTCGCTGCGCTCGCGCACGAGGTCGTCACCCGTGTCCGCATGAGCGGCGCGGACCGCGTCGATGCCGACGGTCGCCCGGCACCCCTACGGGTCGTCGGCATCACCGGCTCGAACGGCAAGACGAGCACGAAGAACATGCTCCGCACGATCCTCGAGCAGCACGGCGCGACGATCGCACCCGAGGGCTCGTTCAACAACCACGTCGGCGCACCGATCTCGATGCTCCGCGTCACGTACGACACCCGGTACCTGGTGGTCGAGATGGGCGCGAGCGGCGTCGGCCACATCGCCAAGCTCGTGTCGATCGCCGAGCCCGACCTCGGTGTCGTCCTCAAGGTGGGCCTCGCGCACGCCGGCGAGTTCGGCGGCATCGAGGCGACGCAGCGCGCGAAGTCCGAGATGGTCACCGACCTGCCCGAGACCGCCACGGCCCTGCTCAACGTCGACGACGACCGCGTCGCGTCGATGCGCGACCTGACGGCCGCGCGCGTGGTGGGCTTCGGCACGTCGGCCGAGGCCGACTACCGCATCACCGGCATCGAGACGGACCGCAGCGGCACCCGCTTCACCCTCACCGTTCCTCCCGTCCGCCCCGAAGGCGACCGTCCGACGGACGCAACCCTGTCTGGAGGCCCGGATCACGTCGACGTGCGCCTCGCGATCCTGGGTGAGCACCACGCGATGAACGCGTCCGCCGCGCTCACCGTCGCCCACCTGTGGGGCGTCCCGCTCGCCGACGGCGCCGCGGCGCTCGCGTCGATGACGCGCGCCGAGCGCTGGCGCATGGAGCTGCTCCAGGGCGGCCCCGAGGGCGTCACCGTGATCAACGACGCGTACAACGCGTCGCCCGACTCCACCGCGGCGGCGCTGCGGACCCTGGCGCAGATCGTGCGCCCGGGCGAGCGGACCGTCGCCGTGCTCGGTGAGATGGCCGAGCTCGGTGAGTTCTCCGTCGAGGAGCACGACCGCATCGGTCGGCTCGTCGTCCGCCTCGGCATCGGACAGCTCGTGGTCGTCGGCCGCGGCGCGATGCCCATCCACCAGGCCGCCACCCTCGAGGGATCGTGGGACGGCGAGTCCGTGTACATCGAGGACGTCGACGACGCCGTCCGTGCCATGCAGGAGATGCTCCGCCCCGGCGACGTCGTCCTCGTCAAGTCCTCGAAGTCTGCCGAACTGCGATTCCTCGGCGACCGCCTCGGAGGTGTCACCGAATGATCGCGCTCCTCATCGCCGGCGCCACGTCGCTGGTGTTCACGTTGCTGCTCACCCCGTTCTTCATCAAGCTCTTCCACCGTCTCGGGTGGGGGCAGTTCATCCGTGACGACGGCCCACAGTCCCACCACACCAAGCGCGGCACCGCCACGATGGGTGGCATCGTCCTCATCATCGGTGCGGTGATCGGGTACTTCGTGGGCCACCTGATCGGAGGCGACTCGATCACGCTGTCCGGCCTGCTCGTGCTGTTCCTGATGGTCGGGCTCGGGTTCGTCGGCTTCATCGACGACTTCCTCAAGGTCCGGCGTCAGCGGAGCCTCGGGCTCGGTGGCTGGGCGAAGATCCTCGGCCAGGTCATCGTCGGCGTCATCTTCGCCACGATCGCACTGGTCGTGCCCACGTCGAACGGCAAGCCCCCGGCATCCACGATGATCTCGGCCGTCCGCGACGTGCCGTGGCTCGACTTCATGGCGCTCGGCACCGTCATCGGCACGGTGCTGTTCCTCGGCTGGATCGTCCTGCTGACGGTGTCCACGTCGAACGGCGTGAACGTCGCCGACGGCCTCGACGGCCTGGCGACGGGATCGAGCATCCTGGCGATCGGCTCGTACGTCATCATCGGTTTCTGGCAGTCGAACCAGATCTGCGGCGGGACCCGGCTCGACTCGGACACCGCACACGCCTGCTACACCGTCGCGAACCCGCTCGACCTCGCCGTGGTCGCGGCCGCGGTCTGCGGTGGGCTCATCGGGTTCCTCTGGTACAACACCTCGCCGGCACAGATCTTCCTCGGCGACACCGGTTCGCTCGGCCTCGGCGGTGCACTGGCCGGCCTCGCGATCCTCAGCCGCACCGAGCTGCTGCTGGTCCTCATCGGTGGCCTGTTCTTCATCGTCACCGGTTCGGTCATCCTGCAGCGTGCGTACTTCAAGATCACCCACGGCAAGCGCATCTTCCTGATGAGTCCGCTGCACCACCACTTCGAACTGAAGGGGTGGGCCGAGGTGACGGTCGTCGTCCGCTTCTGGATCATCGCCGGACTCTTCGTCGCGGCGGGGGTCGGGCTCTTCTACCTCGAATGGATCGCAAGCGTTGGTTGACCCGGTGTCCTCGTCGTCCCGTCTCGAGTCCCTCGACAGCTGGCACGCCGAAGGGTGGAAGGGGCTGAACGTCGCCGTCCTCGGCCTGGGTGCCACCGGGTTCTCGGTCGCCGACACCCTCGTCGAGCTCGGCAGCGAGGTGACGGTCTACTCGTCCGACGCCCCGGCCGACAGCGTCGAGCTGCTCGACGTCATCGGTGCCCGGTTCCTGCAGACGCCGCTCGACACCGTGCCGGACGCGCTCGTCGCGCAGGCGCCCGACGTCGTGGTCGTGTCGCCGGGGCTGCCCCCGCACAACGCCACCGTGCAGTGGTCGGTGGTGAACAGCACCGTCTGGGGTGACATCGAGCTCGCCTGGCGTGTCCGCGACAAGGTCGTCCGCGGCCCGGTCGCGGCCCCGTGGATCACGATCACCGGCACGAACGGCAAGACCACGACGACGCAGCTGACGACCGCGATGTACGAGGCCGGCGGCCTGCGTGCCGTGGCGTGCGGGAACATCGGCGTGCCGGTGCTCGACGTCGTCCGCGACCCGGTCGGGTACGACGTGCTCGTCGTCGAGCTGTCGAGTCACCAGCTGCACTACATGGCGACCTCCGGCGACGGTGCCGTGGTGCCCCTCGCGAGTGCCTGCCTGAACATCGCCGACGACCACCTGGAGTGGCACGGTTCCGCCGAGGCGTACCGCGCGGCGAAGGCCAAGGTCTACGAGCGCACCGTGATGGCGTGCGTCTACAACACCTCGGACGAGGTCACCCGGCAGATGGTGCAGGAGGCCGACGTGGTGGAGGGCTGCCGAGCGGTCGGCTTCACCCCCGGTGTCCCCGCCCCCGGCGACGTCGGCATCGTCGAGGACGTCCTGTGCGACCGGGCCTTCAACGAGGACCGCCGCAACAGCGCACTCGAGCTCTCGACGGTCGCCGACCTCGAGGCCGCCGGGCTCGCCAGCCCGCACATGACCATGAACGTCCTGGCCGCCGCTGCGCTGGCACGTGCCGGCACCGTCCAGCCGAGCGCCATCCAGACGGCCGTCCGGGCCTTCCGTGCCGACCACCACCGCACCGAGCTCGTCGCAGAGTCCGAGGGCATCGCCTGGGTCGACGACTCCAAGGCCACGAACCCGCACGCCGCCACCGCGTCCCTGGCGTCCTTCGACACCGTCGTGTGGATCGTCGGGGGCCTGTTCAAGGGCGTCGACATCGACGGCCTGGTCGAGCGCTTCGGTCCGGACGTCCGCGCCGTCGTCGTCATCGGGACCGACCGGGCCCCGGTGCTCGAGGCATTCGCGCGACACGCGTCCGCGGTCCCCGTGCTCCAGGTCGAGACGACGGACACTGATCAGGTCATGCGCGAGGCGGTCCGGCATGCCGCATCGGTCGCGAGGCCGGGCGACACGGTCCTCCTCGCCCCGGCGGCGGCGTCGTTCGACCAGTTCGGCTCCTACGCCGACCGGGGGCAGCGTTTCGCGGCCGCGGTCAACGAACACCTGGGAGGAGAAGTCGATGGCGACGACACCGACGGATCTTCCGAACAGCCGTAACGGCCGGACCGCGTCGACCCCACGACGGACGAACGGCGCGATCGTCGCCGTCAAGAACGTCTTCGTCGCGGAGTCCAGCACCTTCTACACGATCCTCGGCGTCACGCTGTTCCTCGTCGTCTTCGGCGTCGTCATGGTGCTGTCCTCGTCGAGCGTCGAGGAGTACGCGGCGACCCACGACTTCTTCGGGGCGGCCTCCCGCCAGGGCCTGTACGCCGTGCTCGGCGTGCCGCTCATGCTCATCGCGAGCCGGGTCCCGACCCGGATCTGGCGGAAGTGGGCGATGCGGCTGCTCGGTGCGGCGCTCGTGCTGCAGCTGCTCGTGTTCACGCCGCTCGGTCTCGACATCCAGGGCAACCGGAACTGGATCAAGCTCGGGTCGTTCACCGCGCAGCCGTCCGAGGTCGTCAAGCTCGGCCTGGTGCTCGGCATCGGCGCGATCCTCTACGTCAAGCGGGAGAAGCTCGACGACTGGAAAGAGGTCTTCATCCCGATCGGGATCGCCTCGATGCTGTCACTCGGGCTCGTGGTCCTGGGTGGCGACCAGGGCACGGCGATGGTCATGCTCATCCTGGTGTTCGGCGCCCTGTACATCGGCGGTGTCCGCGCCCGGCACCTGCTCGTCGGCCTGGCCGCGTTCGCCGTGATGCTGCCCTTCGTCACGATGGCGTCGGCCTCGCGGTCGACGCGCATCAGCGCATGGCTGTCCGGGTGCACCGACTCCAGCCAGTACCAGGACATCTGCTGGCAGCCCGTGCACGGCATGTGGGCGCTCGCGTCCGGCGGGGTGTTCGGCGTGGGCCTCGGCAACTCGAAGGCCAAGTGGTCGTGGCTGCCCGAGGCGGACAACGACTACATCTTCGCGATCATCGGCGAGGAGCTCGGCCTGATCGGTGCCGTCGTGGTGCTGAGCCTGTTCGTCGTGCTCGCCGTCGGCATGATCAAGATCATCCGGCAGTCCCGCGACCCCTTCGTCAAGACGGTCACCGGCGGCATCCTCGCGTGGATCATCGGCCAGGCACTCATCAACATCGCGGTCGTGCTCGGCCTGCTGCCGGTGCTCGGTGTGCCCCTGCCACTCATCTCGGCCGGTGGTTCGGCCCTCATCATGACCCTGGTGGCGATCGGCGTCGTGCTCTCCTTCGCCCGCGACCTGCCCGGCAAGAACGACCCCGGCCTGACGAACGCCCCACTCGGCCGGACCTCCACGAACGGATCACTGCGGTGAGCAAGTACCTCTTCGCCGGCGGCGGCACCGCCGGCCACGTCAACCCCCTGCTCGCGGTCGCCGACCGGCTGACCGAGCGGGAGCCCGGCGCCGAGGTCCTCGTGCTGGGCACCGCCGAGGGCCTGGAGTCCCGCCTCGTCCCGATGCGCGGCTACGAGCTGCTGACGATCCCGCGCCTGCCGTTCCCGCGGAAGGTGAACAGTGCGGCCCTGCGCTTCCCGCAGCGCTTCGCGGCGGCGGTCAAGCGGACCGAGCAGATCATCCGCGACCACGAGATCGAGGTGGTGCTCGGTGTGGGTGGCTACGCGGCCGCTCCGGCGTACATCGCCGCCCGCCGCACCGGCACCCCGATCGTCGTGCACGAGCAGAACGCGAAGCCCGGGCTGGCGAACCGCCTCGCCGCGTTCCTCACCGAGCACGTCGGCCTGACCTTCTCGAACACGCGCCTGCGCCACGGCCGCGTCGTGGGCATGCCGCTCCGTCGCGAGATCGAGTCACTCGACCGCCGTGCCTCCCGTGCCGAGGGGCTCGCCGAGTTCGGGCTGGACCCAGACCGGCCGGTCCTGCTCGTCACCGGTGGATCCTCGGGCGCGCGGAGCATCAACCGGACGATCAACCAGTCGGCCGCCGCGATCGTCGGTACCGGCTGGCAGGTCCTGCACGTCGTGGGCGCCGCGTCGGACATCGGCCCGAGCGACCTCGAGGGCTACCACGTGCTGCCGTACTGCGACCGGATGGACCTGGCCTACGCGGCGAGCGACTTCGTCGTCTCGCGCGCCGGCGCCGGCATGGTCTGCGAGCTCACGGCCGTCGGACTGCCGAGCGTGCTCGTGCCGTACCCGGTGGGCAACGGCGAGCAGCGTCACAACGCGAAGGACGTCGTCGACGCCGGGGGAGCCGTCCTGGTGGCCGACGGGGAATTCGACCGCGACTGGGTGACGTTCCAGTTGCTGAGCATCCTGCAGGACCGCTCCCGCATCGCGGACATGACCGTGCGGGCGGGCAGCGTGGGCCACCGCGACGGCGCCGACCGGATGACGGACCTGGTCCTCGACGCCGCGAAGGCGGCCCCCAGCACCACGGAGGAACGATGACCATCAAGCCGGACCTGACCCAGCCGATCCCGGACGACCTCGGCACGGTGCACTTCGTCGGCATCGGCGGCTCGGGCATGAGCGGGATCGCCCGGATGTTCCTCGCGGCCGGCCACCGCGTGACCGGCAGTGACTCCCGCGAGACGGAGACCACCGGCACGATGCGCGACCTCGGTGCGACGGTGCACATCGGGCACGACGCCGCGAACGTCGGCGAGGCGGACAGCATCGTCGTCACGAGCGCACTGTGGCCGGACAACCCCGAGCTCCTCGAGGCCCAGCGCCGCGGCCTGCCGGTCCTGCACCGGTCGCAGGCCCTCGCCGCCCTGATCGCCGAGCACCGCCTGGTCGCGGTCGCCGGTGCGCACGGCAAGACCACCTCGACCGGCATGATCGTCACCGCCATGGTCGAGCTCGGTCTCGACCCGAGCTTCGTCAACGGCGGCGTCATCCAGTCCCTCGGCACCAGCTCGGCCCCGGGGTCCAGCGACCTGTTCGTCGTCGAGGCCGACGAGTCCGACGGCTCGTTCCTGCTCTACGACGTCGCGGTGGCCCTCGTCACCAACGTCGACGCCGACCACCTGGACCACTACGGCAGCGAGGAGGCCTTCACCGAGGCCTTCGTCGAGTTCGCCGCGAAGGCGAGCCAGCGCGTCGTCATCTCGAGCGACGACGCCGGTGCGAAGACGGTCACGGCCGGCATCCGCCAGCGCCCGGACGCCCCCGAGATCGTCACCTTCGGCGAGGCCGGCGACGCGGACGTCCGCATCGAGGGCATCACCGAGTCCGCCGGCGTCGAGGTCGACTTCCGCGCGGGTGGTCAGGCGTACCACCTGACCCTCCGCGTGCCCGGCCGGCACAACGCGATCAACGCCGTCGGTGCCTTCGCGGTGCTGACCGGTCTCGGCGTCGCCCCGGTCGACGCGATCCGCGGGCTCGAGGCGTTCGGCGGCACCCAGCGCCGCTTCGAGCTGCACGGGGTCGAGCGCGGGGTCTCGGTCTACGACGACTACGCGCACCACCCGACCGAGGTGGCCGCCGCGCTCAAGGCCGCCCGCAACGTGGTCGGGGACGGCCGCATCATCGCGATCCACCAGCCGCACCTGTACTCCCGCACCCGTCTGATGGCCGGCGACTTCGCCAAGGTGTACGAGGAACTCGCCGACCACACGGTCGTGCTCGACGTCTACGGCGCCCGCGAGGACCCGGAGCCCGGCGTGACCGGTGCCCTGGTGCAGGAGCGCTTCGCCGACCAGTCGCGCGTCGAGTTCCTGCCCGACTGGGACGACGCTGCGGCCCGTGCGGCCGCGGTCGCCCGGGACGGCGACATCATCATGACGCTCAGCTGCGGCGACGTGTACCGGATCATCCCGCAGGTGCTCGACGCCCTGGGCACCGACGGAGCGTCGTCCCGGTGAAGCGCCCCGAGGGGTTCGACGAGGGGGACGCCCGCCAGGACGCCCCGGCCGAGGCTGCGGAAGCGCCCCGGCAGCGTCGTGGTCCCTCGAAGCCGCGGCTGCCGTTCCGCGGCCGTGTCGCCGACGCCCGGGAGGCCCGTCCCGCGTCCGACGAGTCGGCTGCGGCCGTCGAGACCCCCGCCCCCACCACCCCGGGCAGCACTCCGGCACCCGGTGCCTCCGGCACGCGCCCCCCTGCGGTCGGTGCGCCCCCGAGTGTCGGGGCGCGACGGCCGTCCGCGGGCGCAGATCCGACCACCGATGCCGCCGACTCGACGCGCGACCGCGTCGGCGCCCTCGCGGGCGCGGCCGGCCGCCGCGTCGGCGCCGGCTTCGGGGCGGTCGCCGACCGCCTGCGCGAGTACACACCGGACGAGGACCACCGCGACCCGCGCCCCGACGCGGGCAACGCGCCCCGAGGAGACGGGGCGCGACGACCGTCCGGGGGCGCGGCAGGCAGTGCACGCGACCACGACGCGACCGTGACCGACGTCCTCGACGCGAGCGGTGCCTCCCGGACGGAGCAGCACGCCGAGGCGCCCATCGGGGCGCGGGTGCGCGCCGCGGAGACCGCCCGCGAGGCGCGCATCGCGAAGCGTCGCCGTCGCCTGCTCGAGCGTGCCGAGGTCCGCCGGTTCACCCGGCGCAGCCGGCACCGTCGCGCCGCCTGGATCACGGCGGCGAGCGTCGTCCTGGTGCTCGGGGTCTCGATCCTGGTCGCGGTGTTCTCGCCGCTGATGGCGCTCCGCACGATCGAGGTCAAGGGGACCAACCGCGTCGACGAGACGGCCCTGCGCCAGGCGCTGTCCGACCAGATCGGCACCCCCCTGGCCCGGCTCGACTTCGACGCGATCAAGCGCGACGTCGCCGGGTTCCCGCTGATCGAGAGCTACGTGACCGAAGAGGCGCCGCCGCACACGCTCGTCGTCACGGTCACCGAGCGCACGCCGGTGGTCGCCGTGCGGTCCGGCAGCACGTTCGACCTCGTCGACCCCGCCGGCATCGTCGTGCAGTCGTCGCCGAAGCGTCCGGCGACGATGCCGCTCGCCGACATCGCCCGTGCACGCCTGGGCTCCTCGAGCTTCCGCACGATGACCGAGGTCGTGCTGGCGTTGCCGTCGACGGTCCGGTCCCAGGTCACCCGCGTCGCCGGGTCCACCGCCGACGACGTCACCCTGACCCTCAAGGACGGCTCGACCGTCGTGTGGGGGAGCCCGGACGACTCGGACGCGAAGGCCGCGCTGCTCGCCGCGTTGGTCAAGGACCACGAGGCGCGGAACCCGGGCGTCGTCGTCGAGTACGACGTGTCGGCACCGGACAACGGCGTGATCCGCGCGAAGGACTGAATTGCCGGACCTGATCGGCGACACGCGGCGTGGCGGGGCGACAGTGCGCCGAACGCACCCGTAGCGTCGAAGCCAGCACCACATCTACCAGCATTGCCCCTGAACTTCAAGTAGAGGTTGAGGGTTCTACCGGAGGCCTGACTGACGTGACCACGAACCACAACTACCTCGCCGTCATCAAGGTCGTCGGTGTCGGCGGCGGCGGCGTCAACGCCGTCAACCGCATGATCGAGCTCGGTCTCCGTGGGGTCGAGTTCATCGCGATCAACACCGACGCCCAGGCACTGCTGCTCAGCGACGCCGACGTCAAGCTCGACGTCGGCCGCGAGATCACCCGCGGGCTCGGCGCCGGCGCGGACCCCGAGGTCGGCCGTCGTGCCGCCGAGGACCACGCCGAGGAGATCGAAGAGGCCCTGGCCGGCGCCGACATGGTGTTCGTCACCGCGGGCGAGGGCGGCGGCACCGGCACCGGTGGTGCTCCGGTCGTCGCGCGCATCGCGAAGTCCATCGGCGCGCTGACCATCGGTGTCGTCACGAAGCCGTTCAGCTTCGAGGGCAAGCGCCGCCAGTCCCAGGCCGAGAACGGCGTCGCTGGCCTCAAGGACGAGGTCGACACGCTCATCGTCGTGCCGAACGACCGCCTGCTCGAGATCAGCGACCGTGGCATCTCCATGGTCGAGGCGTTCGCCACGGCCGACCAGGTGCTCCTGGCCGGCGTGCAGGGCATCACCGACCTCATCACCACCCCCGGCCTGATCAACCTCGACTTCGCCGACGTGAAGAGCGTCATGCAGGGTGCGGGTTCCGCGCTCATGGGCATCGGTTCGTCGCGCGGTGCCGACCGTGCGATCAAGGCGGCCGAGCTCGCCGTCGCGTCGCCGCTGCTCGAGGCCTCGATCGACGGTGCGCACGGCGTGCTGCTCTCGATCCAGGGCGGTTCGAACCTCGGCATCTTCGAGATCAACGACGCCGCTCGTCTGGTGCAGGAAGCCGTGCACCCCGAGGCGAACATCATCTTCGGTGCGGTCATCGACGACACCCTGGGTGACGAGGTCCGCGTCACCGTCATCGCCGCGGGCTTCGATGGTGGCGAGCCGGCGCAGCAGCAGAAGGAGCGTCGCTCCAGCTACGTCGATCCGGAGTCGAGTGTCTCGGCACCCGTCGCCGCTTCGACCGGCGCGATCGAGGACTCCACCACGTCGAGCCCGTCCTGGGCCTCGCAGGAACACCAGCCGCCGGTGCAGCGAGCCGCCGACCCGGCGTTCGACGACGATGACGAGCTCGACGTCCCCGACTTCCTGAAGTAACCCACCCGTGGTAGCCGACACGCGCCTCCAGGCCTCGTCTCACGACGACGGACTGGAGGCGCGCGTTGCGTCCGTCCGGAGGGGCATCGCCGGCGCGGCGCGAGCCGCAGGGCGCTCGCCCGACGAACTCACGCTCGTCGTCGTCACGAAGTACCACCCGGCGTCCCTCGTGCGCGAGCTGGCCGCACTCGGCGTGACGGACGTGGGGGAGAACCGCCACCAGGAGGCACAGGCCAAGGCTGCGGAACTCGCCGACCTCGACCTGACCTGGCACTTCGTCGGGCAGCTGCAGTCGAAGAAGGCCCGGCAGGCCCGTCGGTACGCCCACGTCGTGCAGTCGCTCGACCGCGGGTCCGTCGTCGACGCGTTCGCTCCGACCGAGGCCGAGCCGGAACCGCCGGTCATCGACGGGTTCGTGCAGGTCAACCTGACCGACGACCCCGGCCGTGGTGGGGTGCAGCCGGACGACGTCGAGTCGATGGTGGAGCGCGTGCTGGCCACCGGGACGATCCGGTTGCGGGGTGTGATGGCCGTCGCACCCCTCGACGAGGAACCCCGTTCAGCCTTCGCCCGGCTCCGTTCGATCTCCGAGCGGGTCGTGGCGCTCGAGCCCGGTGCCACCGACATCTCGGCCGGCATGAGCGGCGACTACGCCGAGGCGATCCTCGAGGGCGCGACACACCTGCGGATCGGCACCGCAATCACGGGAAACCGGCCGCTCGCACCCTAGCCTCGTTGCAGGGCACCACGAGCACGAACCCCGGAGGAACCATGGCCAACCCGCTGAAGAAGACGATGGTCTACCTCGGCCTCGCCGACGAGGAACTCGACTACGAGGACGAGCAGCAGGCCGAGCCCGCGCGCCAGCAGGCAGCCCCTGCTCGCCAGGCCGCAGCGGCTGCTCCGGCGGCCGCCGAACCGCAGGAGACCCCCGCCGCGGCAGCAGCCCCGGTGGCCGTTCCCGCAGCAGCGCCGGCTCCCACCAAGACGCACACCCACCAGCGCGGCGCCCAGGTCACTCCGCTCCGCCGCTCGCACACGACCGCACAGAAGGCGACCCCGGTCCAGGAAATGAACGAGATCCTCACCGTCCACCCGCGCGAGTACAAGGACGCCCAGTCCATCGCCGAGAGCTTCCGCGACGGCATCCCCGTCATCATCAACCTCTCGCAGATGACCGAGGGTGACGCTCGACGCATGATCGACTTCGCCTCCGGTCTGTCGCTCGGGCTGTTCGGCA
This sequence comes from Curtobacterium poinsettiae, assembly GCF_047226435.1. Taxonomy (NCBI): domain Bacteria; kingdom Bacillati; phylum Actinomycetota; class Actinomycetes; order Micrococcales; family Microbacteriaceae; genus Curtobacterium; species Curtobacterium poinsettiae. The sequence goes on from NZ_CP178434.1 coordinate 1,461,652, forward strand.
AGATCGAGCGCGTCACCAACAAGGTCTTCCTCCTGTCGCCGGCGCACGTCGCAGTGAGCGGTGAGCCTGCTGAGGTAGAGTCCGACATCGAGGCGAACTTCTTCGCCCAGTCCTGAGCCGTACCCGGCACACCCGCCCCTGAGCGTCGTCTGACGACGCTCGCCCGAGACGAGCGAGCCCCATCGTGTCCGTGATCCTAGGGATCATCTCCCTCGCGTTGCTCCTGTACTTCTTCGTGATGTGGGGGCGCTTCGCGCTCGACCTCGTGCAGAGCTTCAACCGCTCCTGGCGTCCGCGCGGGGGCATGCTCGTGGTGTCCGAGTTCGTCTACACGATCACGGATCCGCCCATCCGAGCGGTGCGACGGGTCCTCCCGCCGCTCCGCCTGGGGCCGGTGGCGCTCGACTTCGGCTGGACGATCGTGATGCTCGTCGTCATCATCGCCCGGTTCGTGGTCGCCGCCCTGGCACGCGGTATCTGAGCGGACTCCCGTCCGCGACACGCGCCACGCCAGGCGCTCGGCACGGTTCCGCCCCATCGTCGGTGTACGGTGGTCGGGATCGATGCCCGCTCCGGTGGCGCATCCGCACCGCACGGTACGACTGGTAAGTTCGGTCGCACCGCATGCGGTTCCACACGTTCAGCAGTTCTATTGAGGTGACGGCAATGGCTTTGACGCCGGAAGACGTAGTCAACAAGCGGTTCCAGCCGACGAAGTTCCGCGAGGGCTACGACCAGGACGAGGTCGATGACTTCCTCGACGAGGTCGTGGTCGAGCTCCGTCGCCTGACCGCGGAGAACGACGAGCTCCGCCAGCGCCTGCAGGCGGCCGAGTCGGCCCCGCAGTCGGCGCAGGCCGAGCAGCCCGCTCCTGCAGCGGAACCGGAGCCCACGCCGGCCCCGGTCGAGGCAGCAACGGAGCCCGCTCCGGTCGCCGCGGCCGCTCCGGCCACGACGGTCCCCGCGGACGAGGACACCGAGGGCACCACGAACCTCCTGACCCTGGCGCGTCGTCTCCACGAGGAGCACGTGCGCGAGGGCGTCGAGAAGCGCGACGCGCTCATCGCCGAGGGCACCGCCCAGGCGGCTCGCCTGGTCTCCGAGGCCGAGGCGAAGCAGCGCCAGATCATCGCCGACACCGAGAACACGAACCGTCAGCGTGTCGCGGTGCTCGAGCAGGAGCAGCGCCAGCTCGAGGGCAAGATCGACGAGCTCCGGACGTTCGAGCGCGACTACCGTGCGCAGCTCAAGAGCTACATCCAGGGGCAGCTCTCCGAGCTCGACTCCTCGGGCGAGCAGTCCGGTCTCACCCCGGCGCCGGCTTCGGCGCAGGGCTTCGGCAACTGACGTTGTCGCGACCAGCATCACGAGCGAAGGTCAGTGTCCGCGCTATCGCGGCACTGGCCTTCGCCGCTGTCGTGGTGGTGGCGTTCGACCAGGTCGCCAAGACGCTGGTCGTCGCGAACCTGCCGTACGGCACCCCCGTGCCCGTCCTGGGCGGGGCGTTGCAGTTCCTGTACGTCCGGAACCCGGGGGCCGCGTTCTCGTTCGCGGTGAACATGACCTGGGTGTTCTCGGTCATCTCGGCCGCGGTCGTCGTCGCGATCATCGTGTACTCGCGTCGCATCCGGTCGATGTGGTGGGCGATCGTGCTCGGCATGCTGCTCGGCGGCGCGCTGGGCAACCTGCTCGACCGGCTCTTCCGTGAACCCGGGTTCGGCCGGGGGCACGTGGTCGACTTCATCTCGACCCCCTGGATGATGCCGGCGATCTACAACGTCGCCGACTCCTTCATCTGCATCAGCATGGTGGTCTTCGTGCTGCTGGTGATCCTCGGGGTGAACCTCGACGGCACCCGCACGCTCTCGGCCAGGCGCCAGGCGCAGCTCGACGCGGCGGAGCCGGCCGACCCGGCGCAGCCGCTCGACGGTGGGGCCGCGTTCTCGTCGACCGACGCTGCTCTCGACGAGCCGACCCGCGCCTCCAGGCCGAACGACGGCGACCGTCGCGACACGCTGGGCCACGACGCCACGTGACCGAATCGCGTTCTCTTCCCGTGCCCGACGGGCTCGCCGGTGAGCGCGTCGACGCAGCCATCGCGAAGCTCCTCGGCTTCAGCCGTTCGTTCGCGGCCGACGTCGTCGCCGCGGGCGGCGTCCGCGTCGACGGCGTCCCCGTCGACAAGTCGGACCGCCTGCACGCCGACTCATGGCTCGAGGTCGAGTGGACCCCGAAGGAGCCGCCGCGCATCGTGCCGGCAGCCGTGCCTGGCATGACGATCGTGCACGACGACGAGGACATCGTCGTCGTGGACAAGCCCGTCGGGGTCGCCGCGCACCCCTCGCCGGGGTGGGACGGGCCGACCGTGCCCGGGGGCCTCGCCGCCGCCGGGTTCACCATCGCGACCTCCGGGGCCGCCGAACGCGCCGGGATCGTGCACCGGCTGGACGTCGGGACCTCGGGCCTGATGGTCGTCGCGAAGACCGAGCTGGCGTACACACACCTCAAGCGGGCGTTCAAGGAGCGCACGGTCGAGAAGGTCTACCACGCGCTCGCGCAGGGCCACCCCGACCCGACCTCCGGCACGATCGACGCCCCGATCGGTCGGCACCCGTCGAGCGACTGGAAGTTCGCGGTCACGTCGGAGGGCAAGCCGAGCGTCACCCACTACGAGACGCTCGAGGCCTTCCGCTCCGCGACCCTGCTCGAGGTGCACCTGGAGACCGGGCGCACGCACCAGATCCGGGTGCACATGGCCGCGACCCGCCACCCGCTCGTCGGCGACACGATGTACGGTGCCGACCCGGTGCTGGCGGCCGAGCTCGGGCTGACCCGCCAGTGGCTCGACGCCGTCCGGCTGGGCTTCGACCACCCCCGCACGGGCGAGTGGGTGTCGTTCGAGGCGCAGTACCCGGACGACCTGCAGGCAGCGCTGGAGCAGATCCGGAGCGCGTCGCTCTGACACACCCGGCCGCTCGTTCCGAGGGGTCACGAACTGTCGGCTGCGGAGCGGTCAGGCGACGCGTTCTGCACCCGCGGCGGCCCGCGTGCGGCGTGTCCTGCCCGCTCGGCGGCGCGCGCCGCGTGTGTCGCGATCCGATGCCGGTCTGGAGGCGCGGTGCGGGCCCGCCCCGAGCCTCCCGTCCGCCCCGCCCGGTCTCTTTCGCCGAGGGGTCGCGAACTGTCGGCTGCGGAGCCGTCAGGCGACGCCTGCTGCACCCGCGGCGGCCCGCCTGCGGCGTGTCCTGCCCCCTCGGCGGCCCCCGCCGTGCGTGTCGCGATCCGATGCCGGTCTGGAGGCGCGGTGCGGGCCCGCCCCGAGCCTCCCGTCCGCCGCGCCCGGCCGCTTTCGCCGAGGGGTCGCGAACTGTCGGCTGCGGAGCCGTCAGGCGACGCCTGCTGCACCCGCGGCGGCCCGCCTGCGGCGTGTCCTGCCCCCTCGGCGGCGCGCGCCGCGCGTGTCGCGATCCGATGCCGGTCTGGAGGCGCGGTGCGGCCCCGCCCCGCGCCTCCGGCCCGCCACGACGCGCGCGGGAATGTGGGCGGCCGCAGTTAGGCTGTTCCCACCCCGCAGCACACCGTACGAACCGGAGGTTCCGTGTCGGATTCCGACTCCTTCGTCCACCTGCACGTGCACAGCGAGTACTCGATGCTCGACGGTGCCGCCAGGCTCTCCGACCTCGTGGCGGAGACCGCCGCGCAGGGGATGCCCGCCGTGGCGGTGACCGACCACGGCAACATGTTCGGCGCCTTCGAGTTCTGGAAGGCCGCCAAGGCCGGTGGCGTCAAGCCCATCATCGGGACCGAGGCGTACATCACGCCCCGCACGCACCGCTCCGACAAGACCCGTGTCCGCTGGGGTGACGGCGGCGGCGACGACGTGTCCGGTGCGGGCTCGTACACGCACATGACGATGTTCGCCGAGAACACCACCGGCATGCACAACCTGTTCCGGTTGTCGTCCAAGGCGTCGCTCGAGGGCTACTACTTCAAGCCCCGCATGGACATCGAGCTCCTGCAGGAGTACCACCAGGGCATCATCGCCACGACGGGCTGCCCCTCGGGGGAGATCCAGACGCGCCTGCGCCTCGGCCAGTACGACGAAGCGGTGCAGGCCGCCGCCGACTACCGCGACATCTTCGGCAAGGAGAACTACTTCGCCGAGGTCATGGACCACGGGCTCGAGATCGAGCGCCGGATCATGAGCGACCTGATCCGCCTGGCGAAGGACCTCGACATCCCGCTGGTCGGCACGAACGACCTGCACTACACGCACGCCCACGACGCCAAGTCGCACGCGGCGCTGCTCTGCGTGCAGTCCGGCTCGACCCTCAACGACCCGAACCGCTTCAAGTTCGATGCCGACGAGTTCTACCTGAAGACCCCGGCGCAGATGCGGCACGTCTTCCGCGACAACCTCGAGGCCTGCGACAACACGCTGCTCATCGCCGAGCGCTGCAACGTCGAGTTCGACACCTCGGCCAACTACATGCCGAAGTTCCCGGTGCCCGAGGGCGAGACCGAGCACTCCTGGTTCGAGAAAGAGGTCGCGAAGGGGCTGGAGTACCGGTACCCGGGCGGCATCTCGAAAGAGGTCCAGGACCGCGCCGACTACGAGGTCGGCATCATCAACCAGATGGGGTTCCCTGGCTACTTCCTGGTGGTCGCGGACTTCATCAACTGGTCCAAGAACAACGGCATCCGCGTCGGTCCGGGGCGTGGCTCCGGTGCCGGCTCGATGGTGGCGTACGCGATGCGCATCACCGACCTCGATCCGATCCGGCACGGTCTGATCTTCGAGCGGTTCCTCAACCCGGACCGCGTCTCGATGCCCGACTTCGACGTCGACTTCGACGACCGGCGCCGCGGTGAGGCGATCAAGTACGTCACCGAGAAGTACGGGTCGGAGCGCGTGGCGCAGATCGTCACGTACGGCACGATCAAGGCGAAGCAGGCGCTCAAGGACTCCTCGCGCGTCCTCGGGTTCCCGTTCGGCATGGGCGAGAAGCTCACCAAGGCGATGCCACCGCCCGTGATGGGCAAGGACATCCCGCTCACCGGGATCTTCGACAAGGACCACCCGCGCTACAAGGAAGCCGTCGACGTCCGCACCGTGGTCGAGACCGACCCCGAGGCGAAGACCGTCTTCGACACGGCGCTCGGGCTCGAGGGGCTGAAGCGCCAGTGGGGCGTGCACGCGGCCGGCGTCATCATGTCGAGCGACCCGCTGATCGACATCATCCCGATCATGAAGCGGGAGCAGGACGGCCAGATCGTCACGCAGTTCGACTACCCGGCGGCGGAGTCGCTCGGCCTGATCAAGATGGACTTCCTGGGGCTCCGCAACCTCACGATCATCAGCGACGCCCTCGACAACATCAAGACGAACCGGGGGACCGAGCTCGACCTCGAGAACATGGGGCTCGAGGACCCCGAGGCGTACGCGCTCCTGCAGCGCGGTGACACCCTCGGCGTGTTCCAGCTCGACGGCGGGCCCATGCGCGGCCTGCTGCGGCTGATGAAGCCCGACAACTTCGAGGACATCTCCGCGCTCATCGCCCTGTACCGTCCGGGGCCCATGGGTGCGAACTCGCACACGAACTACGCGCTCCGCAAGAACGGCGAGCAGCCGATCACCCCGATCCACCCGGAGCTCGAAGAGCCCCTGAAGGACATCATCGGCACGACCTACGGCCTGATCATCTACCAGGAGCAGGTCATGGCCATCGCGCAGAAGGTCGCCGGGTTCTCCCTCGGCCAGGCGGACATCCTCCGCCGCGCGATGGGCAAGAAGAAGAAGTCCGAGCTCGACAAGCAGTACGCGGGCTTCCAGCAGGGCATGAAGGACAACGGCTACTCCGACGCGGCGATCAAGACGCTGTGGGACATCCTGCTGCCCTTCTCCGACTACGCGTTCAACAAGGCGCACTCGGCGGCCTACGGTGTGGTGTCCTTCTGGACCGCGTACCTCAAGGCGCACTACCCGGCTGAGTACATGGCGGCCCTGCTGACCTCGGTCGGTGACGCCCGTGACAAGCTCGCCCTGTACCTGAACGAGTGCCGGCGCATGGGCATCAAGGTCATGCCGCCGGACGTCAACGAGTCGATCGGCTTCTTCGCCGCAGTCGGTGACGACATCCGCTTCGGCATGGGTGCCATCCGCAACGTCGGGTTCAACGTGGTCGACGACATCGTCAAGGCCCGGACCGAGAAGGGTGCGTTCGAGTCCTTCCACGACTTCCTGCGCAAGATCCCGATCTCGTCGGCGAACAAGCGCACGGTCGAGTCGCTCATCAAGGCTGGTGCGTTCGACGAGTTCGGGGACACCCGCCGTGCCCTGGTGGAGATCCACGAGGGCGCCGTCGAGGGCGCGGTGAAGGTCAAGCGTGACGAGGCCCACGGCAACGTCGGGTTCGACTTCGACTCGCTCTTCGCCGAGGCCGCCGAGGACACCCCGAGCGCCGCGGTGTCCCAGGTGCCGGACCGGCCGGAGTGGTCCAAGCGCGACAAGCTGGCGTTCGAGCGGGACATGCTCGGGCTCTACGTGTCCGACCACCCGCTCGCCGGGCTCGAGATCGAACTCGCGAAGCACCAGTCGATCACCATCGCCGACCTGCTGACCGCCGACGACTCGATTGAGGGTGAGACGGTCACCGTCGCCGGCCTGCTGACGAGCGTGCAGCACCGGGTGGCGAAGACGAGCGGCAACCCGTACGGCATCGTCGACATCGAGGACTTCGGCGGGCAGATCGGGGTGATGTTCCTGGGCAAGACGTACCAGGAGTTCGGCCCGTCCCTGGTGGCCGACTCGATCGTCGTCCTGCGCGGCCGCGTCAACGTCCGCGACGACGGCAAGGCCCTGCACGCGGTGAGCATGTTCCAGCCGAACGTCGGCGACGCGATGGGTTCCGGCCCGCTCACCCTGTCACTGCCCGAACGGCAGGCCACGACGACCACGGTGACGGAACTCGCCGCCGTGCTCGGCCGTCACCAGGGCGACACCGAGGTCCGGCTGAAGCTGCTGAAGGACGACGTGGCACGCACCTTCGAGCTGCCGTTCCCGGTGAACCTCACCCCGGACCTGTTCGGCGAGCTGAAGAGCCTGCTCGGACCCCGCTGCCTGGTCTAGGAGCGTCGCCATGGCTGGTCCGCCGCTGCCGCCGGGCCCGGACGTGCTGCGGGCGTTCGGCGTGCACGACCGCCCGCTCGAGCGGCTCGGCGGCGGCCGCGGGCTGACGTGGCGCGCCGGGGACGTCGTGCTCCGGCCGTCCGGCGACCCCCTGGAGGCCCGGTGGCGGTCCGCCACGCTGGCCCGGCTCGTCCACACGGCCGGGTTCCGGACCCCGCGTCCGGTCGCCGCCGAGTCCGGGGACTGGATCGTGGGCTCCGGCTCCGGCTCCGGCACCGGCACCGGCGACGGCGGGTGGGAGGCCTGGGGATGGGTCGACGGCTGGACCGACCCGACCCGCGTGGACGACGTCATCGCCGCGGGCGCTGCCTTCCACCGGGCCGTCGCGGACCTGCCGCGTCCCGAAGTCCTCGACCAGCGTGAGGACCCCTGGAGCCGGGCGGACCGGATGGTCTGGGGTGGCGAACCCCTGCCGGACGATCCGACGCTGGACCGCCTGGCGGCGACGTTCCGGCCGGTGACGTCCCCGTCCCAGCTCGTCCACGGTGACCTGCTCGGCAACGTGCTCTTCACGCCGGGGGAGCCACCCACGGTGTTCGACTGGGCGCCGTACTGGCGTCCGGCGGGCCTCGGTGCCGCGATCGCGGCGGTCGACGCCGTGACCTGGCACCGGGTCGACGTCGGCCGGCTCGGCGTGCTCGGGACCGGCGTGCCGGAGTGGCCGCAGCTGCTCGTCCGTGCGCTGGCGTTCCGGATCGCCACGCTGCACCTGCTCGACGCGTGGGACACCGACCAGGTCGCCCGCCACCGGCCCGTGGTCGACGCGGTCGTGCAGCACGCCGCCGGTACGCTGGAAGCCTCATGATGCAGCGAATCGACCTCCGCGGCGGCCTCCCCGCCCGTGCCGAACTCCTCCGACTCATGCCCCGTGCCGCGGGTGACGTGTCGCACGCGGTCGACGCCGCGCGCGAGTTGATCGAGGACGTCCGACACCGTGGGGCCGCGGCCCTGCGCGACCAGGCCGAGCGCTTCGACGGTGGGGCCCCCGCGAACGTGCGGGTGCCGGCCGCCGAGATCACCGCCGCGGTGGCCGGGCTCACCCCCGAGGTCCGGGCGGCCCTCGACGAGGCGATCCGCCGCGTCCGTGCCGCGAGTGCCGCGCAGATCCCCGCTCCGTCCGTGACGACCCTGGCCGACGGCGCCGAGGTCCACCAGCGCTGGCAGCCGATGCGCCGTGTCGGGCTCTACGTGCCCGGCGGCAAGGCCGTCTACCCGTCCAGCGTCGTGATGAACGTGGTCGCCGCCCAGGTCGCGGGCGTGCCCTCGATCGCCCTCGTGTCGCCGCCGCAGCGCGACCACGGCGGCGCGGTGCACCCGACGATCCTCGCCGCGGCGGGGCTGCTCGGCATCGACGAGGTCTACGCGATGGGTGGTGCCGGAGCCGTCGGCGCGCTGGCGTACGGCGTCGCCGAGCTCGACCTCGAGCCCGTCGACCTGGTCACCGGGCCGGGCAACAACTACGTCGCCGCCGCCAAGCGCCTGGTGCGCGGTGTGGTGGGCATCGACTCCGAGGCCGGGGCGACCGAGATCCTCGTGATCGCGGACGACACCGCCGACGCGGGGTTCGTGGCTGCCGACCTGATCAGCCAGGCCGAGCACGACGAGCAGGCCGGCAGCGTGCTGGTGACGACGTCCGCGGCGTTCGCCGACGCGGTGGAAGCCGCCATCCCGGAACGCACGGCGGTGCTCGGGACGGCTGCGCGCCTCCAGACCGCCCTGGACGGGCCGCAGTCCGCGATCGTCCTGGTGGACTCGCTGACCGACGCCGCGACCGTGAGCAACGCGCACGGGCCGGAGCACCTCGAGATCCAGACGGTCGACGACGACGCCGTGCTGGCCGACATCGACGCCGCCGGTGCGGTGTTCGTCGGACCGAGCACGCCGGTGAGCCTGGGGGACTACCTGGCCGGGTCGAACCACGTGCTGCCGACCGGCGGCCAGGCCCGCTTCGGGTCCGGACTGTCCGCGTCGACGTTCCTGCGACCCCAGCAGATCGTCCGGTACACGCCCGAGGCCCTGGCCGAGGTCGCGCCGCACATCGTCGCCCTGTCCACCGAGGAGCAGCTCCCCGCGCACGGGGCCGCCGTGACGGAGCGCACGAACCGATAGCCTGGGGAACGACATGTTCTGCCCCTTCTGCCGCCACCCGGACTCCCGCGTCGTCGACTCACGGACGAGCGACGACGGAACTTCCATCCGCCGCCGTCGACAGTGCCCCAACTGCGGTCGACGGTTCTCGACCACCGAGACCGCATCGCTCAACGTCGTGAAGCGCAACGGCGTCACCGAGCCGTTCAGCCGCGACAAGATCGTCTCCGGCGTGCGCAAGGCGTGCCAAGGGCGCCCGGTCACCGACGGCGACCTGGCCGTCCTCGCGCAGCGCGTCGAGGAGACCGTGCGCTCCTCCGGGTCCAGCCAGATCGACGCGAACGACATCGGCCTCGCGATCCTCGCGCCCCTGCGGGAGCTCGACGAGGTCGCGTACCTGCGCTTCGCGAGCGTCTACCAGGCGTTCGACTCACTCGAGGACTTCGAGGACGCCATCGGCCAGCTCCGTCGCGACCACCACGGGACGGCCGACAGCGCCGCCGGCTCGTCCGCACCGTCCGGCACACGCGCGTGAGCGGCATCGCCGAACGGATCGTGCGCGGCGGGTACCGCGTCGTGTTCCGCTCCGTGTTCGCGAACATGGACCCGGAACGCGCCCACCACCTGGCCTTCGCCGTCATCGCGGGGCTGCCCCGCGTGCCGTTCCTGAGCGGGGTCGTCGAACGGTACTGCCGCCCGTCGGCAGCCGACGGCATCACCACGATGGGCATCCACTTCCCGTCGCGCTTCGGCCTGGCGGCGGGCTTCGACAAGGACGCCCGCGGCATCGCCGGGCTCGGCCTGCTCGGCTTCGGCCACGTCGAGGTCGGCACCATCACCGCCAAGCCGCAGCCCGGCAACGAGCGCCCGCGCCTGTTCCGCCTGATCGGCGACCGCGCCCTGATCAACCGCATGGGCTTCAACAACCACGGTGCCGCAGCGGCCGCCCGACGCCTCGAGCGCGCCCGCCGCAACCCGGGTCGGCCCGTGATCGGCGTGAACATCGGCAAGAGCCGGGTCGTCTCGGTCGAGGACGCCATCGACGACTACCTCGAGTCCACCCGCCGCCTGGCGACGTTCGCGGACTACCTGGCGGTCAACGTCAGCTCGCCGAACACGCCCGGTCTGCGCGGACTGCAGGAACTCGACCAGCTCCGACCGCTGCTCTCCGCGGTGCGCGACGGCGCGGGGCGCACCCCGGTGCTCGTCAAGATCGCACCGGACCTGACCGATGAGCAGATCGACGCGATCGCGGGCCTGGCGGTCGAGCTCGGGCTGTCCGGCGTGATCGCGAACAACACGACGATCGCGCGCGAGGGACTGACGGCCGACCCGTCCGACGTCGAGGCGATGGGTGCCGGTGGACTCTCCGGGGCGCCGGTCGCCGCGCGTTCGCTCGAGGTCCTGCGTCGGGTCCGCGCCGCCGTGCCGGCGGACTTCTGCGTCATCGCCGTCGGTGGCGTGACCACCGAGCAGGACGTGCAGGACCGCATCGACGCCGGGGCGACGCTCGTGCAGGGCTACACGGCGTTCCTCTACGAGGGGCCGACCTGGGCGGCGCGCATCAACCGGCTGCGCCGACGTCGGCTGCGTCGCGCCGCGCGCTAGTCGCGACCACCATCCGGACTGGAGGCCCGTGGCGACGCCGCCACGGGCCTCCCGTCCGTCCTGGGGCGCGCCTGCGCCATCGGGTGAGCAGAACACGCCGTGGCTCGCCAGTCGACCCGTCGTGTTCTGCTCACTCGATCACCGATGCGGAGCGGGGGAGCGGGGAACAGGGGAGCGGGAACGACGAAGCGCCGCCCGGCCTGCCGGGCGGCGCTTCGTTCGTGTGCGTGTGGCTAGAGCGTGGGGTACTCGCCGCGCCGGACCTGGGGCTTCGGCAGCCGCAGGAACCGCAGCTGCCACGCCCGCGTCAGGATGTAGAGGAACGTGCCGCGCTGGAAGTCGCCGAACTTGGTGGTGAGCTTGCGGCGGAGCGACAGCCAGAGCACCACGCAGTCGATGACGAACAGCGCCACGAACGCCCACACCAGCAGGAGCGAGTAGGACGCGATGACCGTCTGCGCGGCGGCGAACCCGACGATGAGGAACAGCACGAGCACGGGCATCATGACCTCGCCGACGTTCCAGCGGGCGTCGATCCAGTCGCGGACGAAGCGTCGCTGCTCACCGCGGTCCTTCGCCGGCAGGTAGCGCTCCTCGCCGTTGGCCATGCCGACCCGGGCACGCTCGCGCTCAGAGTTGAGGCGTGCGCGGGCTGCCTTCTTGTCGACCGGCGTGTTGCCGACGAGGGGGCGGCGGTTCGCTGCCTCTCGCTCGCGGCGGGACGGCGTCGGGCGGCCCTTGCCCTGCTCGAGGAGCTCGGCCTCGGTCGGGTTGACGGTCGTGTTGGTCTTGGGGGCTGCCTTCGCCACGGTGCGTTCCTAACGGCGGTGTGCGTGCGGGATCTCCTCTAGATTACCGGGCATGACCGACAGCCAACAGCACAGCCCCGCGACCGACCCCGCGCTCCTCGACGCCCTGCGCGAACACGTCCAGGGGGCCCTGCCCACGACGATCGCCGACCTGTCCGCCCTGGTACGCCTGCCGTCGGTCTCCTGGTCGGCCTTCGACCCGTCGAACGTGCGCGCGAGTGCCGAGGCCGTCGCGGACCTGGCGCGGTCGACCGGGGTCTTCGGCCCGGACGACGTCCGGATCGTGCGGTCGGCGGTGTCCGGCTCGACCGCCGACGTCGCCGAGGCGGACGCCGAGACCGAGCTCGGCCAGCCGGCGGTGCTCGCGGTGCGCCCGGCGCGGAACGGCAAGCCGACGGTGATGCTCTATGCCCACCACGACGTGCAGCCGCAGGGCGACGAGGCCCTGTGGGAGACCCCGCCGTTCGAGCCGACGCTCCGCGGTGACCGCCTGTACGGTCGCGGCGCCTCGGACGACAAGGCCGGCGTGATGACCCACATCGCCTCGCTCCGCGCGGTGCACGCCCAGTTCGGCGACGACCTCGACCTCGGGATCGTGCTGTTCGTCGAGGGCGAGGAGGAGTTCGGCTCCCGCTCGTTCCGCACCTTCCTGCGCGAGCAGAAGGAGCACCTGGCCGCCGACGTCATCGTCGTGGCGGACAGCGACAACTGGTCGACCGAGGTGCCGTCGATCACGGTGTCGCTGCGCGGCAACGTCACCTTCAAGCTCACCCTGACCACGCTCGAGCACGCCAGCCACAGCGGCATGTTCGGGGGAGCGGCCCCGGACGCGATGATCCCGATGGTGCGGCTGCTCGCCTCGCTGCACGACGCCGACGGGTCGGTCGCCGTCGAGGGGCTGGCCTCGTACGAAGCCGACGTGCCGGAGCGCACCGAGGACGAACTCGCCGTCGACGCCGCACTCGTTCCCGGTGTGCGCCCGATCGGCACCGGCGCCGTGCTGTCCCGCATGTGGTTCCAGCCGTCGATCACGGTGACGGGCATGGACGTGCCGAGCGTCGCGAACGCCTCGAACACCCTGCTGCCCACGGTCTCGGCGCGGGTCTCGGTCCGCGTCGCCCCCGGCCAGGACGCACGCGAGGCCGCCGCTGCCGTCGAACGGCACCTGCGCGAGCACGTCCCGTTCGGCGCACGGATGGAGGTCACCGAGCCGGACAGCGGCGACGGGTTCCTCGTCGACACCGCCGGCTGGGCCGTGCAGGAGGCCCGCACGGCCATGCGCGAGGGCTGGGGTGCCGAGGCGGTCGAGCAGGGCATCGGCGGGTCGATCCCGTTCGTGTCGGACCTGGCTGCGGAGTTCCCGGAGGCGCAGATCCTGGTCACCGGCGTCGAGGACCCGGACACCCGCGCGCACAGCCCGAACGAGTCGCAGCACCTCGGCGTCCTGCACCGTGCCATCGCGTCGGAGACGATCCTGCTCGCCAGGCTCGCGACGCGCAGCTGAGGGTGCTTACAATCGAGGCCAGGCGCGGTGACCAGCACCGCCCGGAGGGAGACGCGCGATGAGCGACACCATCACCGAAGCACCGGCGACCGAGACCCCGTCGCACGGCGTCCTCCTGAGCGACGCCGCTGCCGGCAAGGTGGCGAGCCTGCTCGAGCAAGAGGGCCGCGACGACCTGCGCCTGCGCCTCGCCGTGCAGCCCGGTGGCTGCTCGGGCCTGATCTACCAGCTGTACTTCGACGAGCGCATGCTCGACGGTGACGTCACCGCCGAGTTCGACGGGGTCGAGGTCGTCGTCGACAAGATGAGCGTCCCGTACCTCGACGGCGCGACGATCGACTTCGAGGACACGATCCAGAAGCAGGGCTTCACGATCGACAACCCGAACGCGCAGGGCAGCTGCGCCTGCGGTGACAGCTTCCACTGATCGCCAGCGATCCGACACGCGAGCGGGGAGCGACCGGAACGGTCGCTCCCCGCTCGCGTTCGTGTGACCGGACGTGGCGCGCCGGGGCGCGGCGGAACCGGGGGGAATCGTGCCCGCCGACGTGCGGATCGAGGCCAGAACCGTGGCGTGTGTGCGCGAGCGGTGGCGAGCTGCGAGTAAGCTAGGAGTGTTCCAATCAAGCTGGGAGCCAGCCAAGCGCCGCCTTCGTGCGGCTCGCCGTCGGACACGACGGGCTGACCTTCCGAAGCTCACGTCTTTTGCGAGAGGTAACAGTGCGTTCGAATCGCCGTATACGTTGGGCGGCCGTCCCGGTGGCCGTCGGTCTGGTCATCGCACTGGCTGGCTGCACGCAGCAGCAGATGAACGGATGGCTCCCCGGCACGGAGGAGACGAAGAACGTCACCAACCACACGAGCCGCATCGTCGGCCTGTGGACCACCAGCTGGGTCGTGCTCCTCGCCGTCGGTCTGATCGTGTGGGGCCTGATCATCTGGGCCGCGATCGTCTACCGCCGCCGGAAGGGCCAGACCGGCCTGCCCGTGCAGATGCGGTACAACATGCCGCTCGAGATCTTCTACACGATCGTGCCGCTGATCCTGGTGCTCGGCTTCTTCGCCTTCACCGCGAAGGACCAGGCAGCGATCGAGAAGCCCTTCGCCGACCCCGACGCCACCGTGCACGTGTACGGCAAGCGCTGGGCGTGGGACTTCAACTACATCAACAAGGACAACCCCGAAGAGAGCGTCTACTACCAGGGCATCCAGGCCCAGGAAGAAGAGAACGCCAAGGGCGCGATCGACGAGTCGCAGCTGCCGACCCTCTACCTGCCCAAGGGCAAGAAGGTCGCGATCGAACTCTCGTCGCGCGACGTCGACCACTCCTTCTGGGTCATCGACTTCCTGTACAAGAAGGACATGCTCCCGGGCAAGACCAACTGGGAGTACTTCATCCCGGAGAAGCTCGGCACGTACCAGGGCAAGTGCGCGGAGCTCTGCGGTGAGTACCACTCGCTGATGCTCTTCCAGGTGAAGGTCGTCACGCCGGCCCAGTACGAGGCGTACCTCGGCACCCTGAAGGACCAGGGCAAGGTCGGCCTGCTCGGCAACGAGTACAACACCAACACCAACGAACCGAACAACAAGGCGCCGGTCGAGGCGTCCAGCGAGAACAAGTAGGGGCTCGTCAGATGACAACGTCACTCGTCGGCCAACCGACCCAGACCGCTTCGCCAGACTTCCAGGCGTCGAAGGTGGGCCGGAAGGGCAACATCGTCGTCCGGTGGATCACCTCCACCGACCACAAGACCATCGGGTACATGTACCTGATCGCGTCGTTCGTCTTCTTCCTGCTCGCAGGTGTGATGGCCCTCGTGATCCGTGCCCAGCTCTTCGAACCCGGCCTGCACGTGGTCGCGACGAAGGAGCAGTACAACCAGCTGTTCACGATGCACGGCACGATCATGCTGCTGATGTTCGCGACGCCGCTGTTCTCGGGCTTCGCGAACGCGATCATGCCGCTCCAGATCGGTGCGCCCGACGTCGCCTTCCCGCGACTCAACGGGTTCGCCTTCTGGCTCTACCTGTTCGGTTCGCTCATCGCGGTCGGCGGCTTCCTCACCCCGCAGGGCGCTGCCTCGTTCGGCTGGTTCGCCTACGCGCCACTGAGTGACACGACGTTCACACCAGGGCTCGGCGGGACACTCTGGGTCTTCGGCCTGGGCATGACCGGCTTCTCGACGATCCTCGGTGCGGTGAACTTCATCACCACGATCATCACGATGCGTGCCCCGGGTCTGACCATGTTCCGCATGTCGATCTTCACGTGGAACACCCTCGTGACCGCGCTCCTCGTCCTGATGGCCTTCCCGGTCCTCGCGACGGCGCTCTTCGGCCTCGGTCTCGACCGTGTGTTCAACGCCCAGATCTTCAACCCGGCCAACGGCGGGGCCCTGCTCTGGCAGCACCTGTTCTGGTTCTTCGGGCACCCCGAGGTGTACATCATCGCGCTGCCGTTCTTCGGCATCGTGTCCGAGGTCTTCCCGGTGTTCAGCCGCAAGCCGATCTTCGGCTACAAGACCCTGGTGTACGCGACCATCTCGATCGCGGCCCTGTCGGTCACGGTGTGGGCACACCACATGTACGTCACCGGTGGCGTCCTGCTCCCGTGGTTCTCGCTCATGACGATGCTCATCGCGGTCCCAACCGGCGTGAAGATCTTCAACTGGGTCGGCACGATGTGGCGCGGTTCGGTCACGTTCGAGACCCCGCTGCTCTGGGCTCTCGGGTTCCTGATCACCTTCACGTTCGGTGGTCTGACCGGTGTCATCCTGGCGTCGCCGCCGCTCGACTTCCACGTGTCCGACTCGTACTTCGTCGTCGCGCACTTCCACTACGTGGTCTTCGGCACCGTCGTGTTCGCGATGTTCTCCGGCTTCTACTTCTGGTGGCCGAAGTGGACCGGCAAGATGCTCAACGAGCGTCTCGGCAAGATCCACTTCTGGCTCCTGTTCATCGGGTTCCACACCACGTTCCTCATCCAGCACTGGCTGGGCGTCATCGGCATGCCGCGTCGGTACGCGACCTACCTGCCGAACGACGGCTTCACGTGGATGAACCAGCTGTCGACGATCGGCTCGATGATCCTCGCGATCTCGTTCCTGCCGTTCATCTTCAACGTCTACGTGACCGCTCGGAACGCACCGAAGGTCGCTGTGAACGACCCGTGGGGCTACGGCCGCTCGCTCGAGTGGGCGACCTCCTGCCCGCCGCCGCGCCACAACTTCACGTCGATCCCGCGCATCCGTTCGGAGTCCCCGGCGTTCGACCTGAACCACCCCGAGGCCGGTGTGCCGATCGGTGTCGGTCCTGCGAAGGACGCCCCCGATGCCCCGACCTACGACGCCGCGAAGGGCGAGGTGAAGTAACGCCATGCGCGCGAACACCAACCTGTTTTGGATCCTCTTCGGGTTCTTCATCCTCGCGGACGCCGCGTACACGATCTGGGCGATGCTCTACTACGGTCACCCGGAGTGGGTCGGCACCGTGGCGATCGGCCTGACGGGCATCATGTCGGCGTTCATCGCCTTCTACCTCGGCAAGGTGATGTCGTCGCAGGGCGGCGTCCTGCCCGAGGACCGCCCGGACGCCAACATCGAGGACGGCGACGCCGAACTCGGGCACTTCAGCCCGTGGTCCTGGTGGCCCATCCTGCTGGCCGCCGCGGTCGCCGTGTGCTTCCTCGGCGTGGCAGCCGGCCTCTGGATCGTCCCGATCGGTCTCGTCCTCGTGGCGATCACCCTGGTCGGCTGGGTCTACGAGTACTACCGCGGCAACTTCGGGCACTGACCCGGCGCTGCAGCGCACCTGACACTTCGGGCGGCACCAGAACGGTGCCGCCCGAAGTGCGTCCGGGCACAGATCTCCGGTTCGGATCCGGAACAAACGGGCCCGCCCGCGACTTGACTGGAGCGGACCTCCCACCACAGCGAAAGGAGTCACCTCAGGTGACCGACAAGCGCACCCTCATCATCTTCGGCGCGACGGGCGACCTCGCCTCCCGCCTGCTCCTGCCGGGCCTCGGCACGTTCCTGCAGAGCGGCCGTGCCGTCCCCGTGCAGCTGATCGGCACGGGCCGCAGCGAGCGCAGCCCCGAGAAGTGGAAGGACATCGTCACGCAGTCCTTCGCGTCGCAGGACGTCAAGGGGCCGGAGGTCGACGCGACCATCGAGTCGACGCAGTTCATCCAGGGCGACCCCACCGACCCGAAGCACCTCGAGGCGCTGTTGGCCGCGGCCGACTCCGAGCCGATCCTGTACTTCGCGCTCCCGCCGCAGATCGCCTCCGACATCTGCGAGGCGCTCCAGCACGTCGAGCTCCCCGAGGGCACGACCCTGGCCTTCGAGAAGCCCTTCGGCACCGACGTCGCGAGCGCCCAGGCCCTCAACGAGACGGTGCTCAAGCTCGTCCCCGAGGACCGCGTGCACCGCACCGACCACTTCCTCGGCCGCACCACGGTGCTGAACATCATCGGTCTGCGCTTCGCGAACCGCCTGTTCGAGCCGATCTGGAACGCCGAGAACATCGAGAAGGTCGACGTCTTCTACGACGAGACCCTCGGTCTCGAGAACCGCGCCCAGTACTACGACGAGGCCGGCGCGATGGTCGACATGATCCAGTCGCACCTGCTGCAGATCCTCGGCCTGGTCACGATGGACGCCCCGTCCGCGATCGACGCGGTCGAGTTCCGCTCGTCGCTCGCCCGGGTCCTGCGCTCCACGCGTCTGAAGGGCGACGACGCGAAGATCGCGTCCCGCCGTGCGGTCTACACGGCCGGCACCATCGACGGCAAGGAACTGCCCTCGTACCAGGAAGAGGACGGCGTCGACCCGTCGCGCCAGACGGAGACCCTCGCCGAGATCTCGGTCGAGGTCGACACCGCCCGCTGGGCCGGCGTCCCCTTCACGCTGCGCTCCGGCAAGGCCCTCGGCGCCAGCCGCAAGGAGGTGCTGATCACCTTCAAGCCGGTCACGCGCCTGCCCTCCGGCCTCAGCGGTCGCCCGAAGACCGACACGCTCCGCATCGTCCTGAACCCGGACGAGATCGAGCTGACGGTGTCGGCCAACGGTGGCGGCAACCCGTTCGAGATGGGGCAGGTCACCCTGTCGTCGTCGTTCAGCGACGGCGAGCTCACCCCGTACGGCGAGGTCCTGAACGGCATCTTCCACGACGACCCGCTGCTCTCCATCCGCGGCGACGTGGCCGAGCGCTGCTGGGAGATCGTCGAGCCGGTCGTCGCCGCCTGGAAGGCCGACGAGGTCCCGCTCGAGGAGTACCGCGCCGGTTCGCGCGGCCCGGCGGACTGGGAGTCGTCGTCCTGACGGACGCGTTCTCGACGTCCTGAACGGACGCCCCGACGGACGGGAGGCCCGGTGCCAGCTGGCACCGGGCCTCCCGTCTGTCTGTGGGTCGCGTGCAGAGCACCGCGAGACGCCGTCGTGTCGTCGAGACGCCGCCAGCTCCGGCGGCGTCTCGACGTTGTCGAGACGCCGCCAGCTCCGGCGGCGTCTCGACGTTGTCGAGGCGTGGTGCGACGACGACGGCGTCTTCGCGGGGTGGAGCGACGCGTCACGCGGGGGAGCCGGCTCGCTCACCCTCGCCGGTCCACGAGCGGGTGCCCCCGTCGTGCACGGACAACCGTGTGCGGTGTCCGACGGCGGCTCCCCGGGCGCGCTCGATGGCGTCGGCCGCCGACACCAGGGTGAGGTGCGACAGCACCTGCGGGGTGTTGCCGATGTGGTGGCCCGTGGCGACGTCGATCTCCTCGGAGAGCATGCCGACGTCGTTCGCGTACCCGACCAGCACGTCCATCAGGCGCTCGGCGTCGTCCACGCGGCCCGAGGCGGCGTACTGCTCCACCAGCCAGAACGAGCACGCCAGGAACGGGTGCTCAGCGCCCGACAGGCCGTCGAAGCCCGCGGTCGTGCGGTAGCGGAGCACGAGGCCGTCGTCCCCGACCCGCAGGTCCTCCTCGATCGCGCGCACCGTGCCGGTCATCCGGGGGTCGTCGGCGCGGCAGAAGCCGACCTGCGGCAGGACGAGCAGGCTGGCGTCGACCTCGTCGGTGTCGTAGTGCTGGCGGAACGATCCGCGCTCGGCGTTCCAGCCGTGCTCCTCGATCTCGGCGCGCACCGTGTCGCGCAACGTCCGCCAACGGTCGACGGGACCCTCGAGGCCGAACTCCTCGACCGCGGCGACCCCACGGTCGAAGGCGGCCCAGATCATCACCCGTGAGTGCGTGAAGCTGCGGCGCGGACCGCGCATCTCCCAGATGCCGTTGTCCGGCTCCTGCCAGTGCTCCTCGACGTAGCCGAGCAGGGCCCGCTGCAGCGCCCATGAGTCGGCGTTCTCCTCGACCCCGAGCTCGCGGGCGTCGTGCAGCGCGGACAGGACCTCGCCGAAGACGTCGCCCTGGTACTGCGTCGAGGCACCGTTGCCGATGCGGACCGGGGTCGACCCGAGGTACCCGGGCAACTCGGGGATCTCGCGTTCGGGCAGTTCGCGTTCGCCGGCGATCCCGTACATGATCTGCACGTCCGCGGGGTCGCCCGCGATGGCCCGCAGCAGCCAGCCCCGCCAGTGCGTGGCCTCGTCCCGGTACCCGTGGGCGATGAGCGAGGCGAGCGCGAGGGACGCGTCGCGGAGCCACACGTAGCGGTAGTCCCAGTTGCGTTCGCCGCCGGGGTCCTCGGGCAGGCCCGTGGTCGCGGCGGCGACGACGCCACCCGTCTCACCGTGGGTCATCGCGCGGAGGAACACCAGCGACCGGCGGGTGGCGGCCGCGTACCGGCCGGGGGTCTGTGCGGGCGCGGTCCATCCCGTCCACCACGACAGGGTGTGGGCGAGGGCCGCGTCGACGTCGAGGGGTTCCGGCGGTTCGCGGTGCGACGGGTACCAGGTGAGCACGGTGTCGAGCACGTCGCCGTCGTGGATCGTCGTGACGGCGGTGTGCCGGTGGTCGTCGGCACGGAACCGCGGCCCGCGCACGATCACCGAGCCGGGGCCGGCCGTCGCGAGGAGCGCCGGTTCGTCGTCGTCCCCGATCTGCCGGATCCACGGCAGGGCGCGTGAGTAGTCGAACCGGATGCGGAGCGTCTGGCGCATCTCGACGGTGCCGCGGAGGCCGCGGACGCGGCGCACGATCGACGGCCGGTGCGCCCCGACGGGCATGAACTCGGTGACCTCGACCACGCCGTCACGGGTGGTCCAGACGGTGGAGAGCACGAGCGTGTCCCCGCGGTACCGCCACCGCGCGGTGGCGTCACCGTCGACGGGGCGCAGGGTCCAGTGTCCGTGGTCCTCGGTGCCGAGCAGCGAGGCGAACGTCGACGAGCTGTCGAAGCGCGGCAGGCAGGCCCAGTCGATCGTGCCGTCCCGGCCGACCAGGGCGGCGGTCCCGGTGTCGCCGATCAGGGCGTGGTCCTCGATGCGGTTCGGCGGGGTGGGCGGTGCTTCCGGCTCGGTGCTCATGGACCGATCGAACACCCGCTGGCCGTGCGCCGCGGTCCGCGACGGGTGGCCCTGGCCGAGACCGTTGTGAGGGGTCGCTCAGGCCGGTTCGGAGGCGTCGGAATCGATGATGCCGATGCGCGCGAGCTCGCTCCAGAGCCCGGCGCCGTCCGGGGCGTAGACCCACGGCGCCGAGGAGTCGCGGGAGCGTTCCTGCGCCCGCGAACGACCACCGGCCAGGACCGCTTCGCTCGTGGACAGCTGCCGGATGGCGACGCCCGCGACGTTGTCCGGGTGCTCCCGCGAGAAGTCGCCGTAGAGGCTCTCGTCGTGTTGCCCGTCGTCGCCGACCAGGAGCCAGCGGATGTCCGGGAAGTCCTGGGCGAGCCGCCGCAGGTTCTGCTGCTTGTGCAGCTGGCCGCTGCGGAAGAACCGGTCGTGGGTGGGGCCCCAGTCGGTGAGCAGCAGCGTGCCGGACGGGTACATGTTGCGCGACAGGAAGCGCTGCAGCGTCGGCGCGACGTTCCACGCCCCGGTCGACAGGTACACGGTCGGCGAACCGGGGTGCTGCGCCAGGATCCGCTCGTAGAGCACGGACATGCCGGGTACCGGGCGGCGGGCGTGCTCGGTGAGCACGAAGGAGTTCCAGGCGGCCAGCATGGGGCGGGGGAGCGAGGTGACCATCACGGTGTCGTCGATGTCGGACAGCAGCCCGAAGCGGGTGTCCGGGTGCACCACGAACACGTCGGCCTCGACGTCACGCCCGCCACCCGCCGAGAGTCGCACCGTGCGCCAGCCGGGCTCGAGGTCGATCGGGACGATGGTGTCGACGACGCCGCCACGGTCGGTCTGCACCACGTGCGAGACCCCGCCGGCGGTGACGGTGACCTCGGCGTGGTCGACGGCGACGCTCGTGAAGCTCTTCCAGCCGCGGACGCCGGCGTAGGAGACGTCGGAGGCGAGACCGCGGCGCGTCAGCAGCACGCGGCAGAGGATGCGGACCCATCCGGGTGCGCCGTAGCCGGTGTACGGGACCACCGTGGGGACCAGGCCGCGGCGGCGTGCACGGTGCTCGCGGAACTCCTGGACGGCGTCCTCGATGCGGGCCGCGCGGTGCAGGAGCGGCTCGGCCAACGACGGCTCGTGGGGCGTCGGGTCGGGCATGGCGTCATCCTCCCACGGGCGGCTGACGAAACCCGCGCGCTGGACAGAACTGGTGCGTCGCAACTGGTGAGTCGCAGCCACGTTCCAGGTCCGTTCTGCGAAAGTTGTCCCCGTCACGCCAACGAACCGCGCTGGAGCGCAAGAGGAGAACACGTGCTCGTCACCGAGGTAACGAACGCTCTGCCGGGGGGATCATCACTGCTCAGGAACGAGCCGGTCCAAGCCCGCAGTTCGGCGCGCCTCGCCGGCCTCCTCGACGCCGCTGCCGCGGTGATCGACGAGATCGGGTTCGAGCGGCTCACGACCGCCATGGTGGCCGAGCGCGCGGGGGCGTCGATCGGCACCGTCTACCGGTACTTCCCGGACCGCATCGCCGTGGTCGAGGCGCTCGCGATCCGCTGCACCCAGCGGCTCGCCGCCCGCTTCGTCGAGGCGCTCGACGCCAGCGGCGCCGAGACCTGGCAGGACGCCAACGACGCGCTCATCGACCTGACCGCCGAGATGTACCGCACCGAGCCCGGCTTCCGGGCGATCCGGTTCGGCGACCCGGCGGACACCGGGACCGGTGACGCGGAAGACCGCATGGGTGCGCTCGGCGCAGCCGTGGGCCAGATCATGCGCGACCGTTTCGGTCTGCCGGACGACGAGCACGTCACCCGTGCCTGGGTCGTCCTCGCCGAGTCCGGTCACGCGGTGCTGGCGCGGGCACACCGCGACCGTGAGCACCCCGACACCGAGCTGATCGAGGAGTACCGCCGGATGAACCGCGCCCACCTCGAATCGGTGATCGCCGCCTCCTGACGACCCCGTCGAACCGGCGCGACACGCCGGTGACCGAACCGACCCGCCCGTGTCCTCCGAACAGGAGGCGCGGGCGTCGTCGTCCCCCGACACATCGCGCTGAACCGGTGGTGGTCCCACGATCGCCCGGTCGTCCGGAACCCGTCACGCGGCGTCGCGACCGAACCGATGTCGGCACCCCCGGGTACTCTCATCCGAAGTCGGGCTACCTCCGAACAGAAGGGCACCCCATGATCGAGTTCCGCTCGGTGCGCAAGACCTACCCGGACGGCACGACTGCGGTCGAGCACTTCGATCTGGTCATCCCGTCCCGGACCACCACCGTCTTCGTCGGATCCAGCGGCTGCGGCAAGACCACGCTGCTCCGCATGATCAACCGCATGGTCGACCCCACCTCCGGCACCGTCGAGATCGACGGGTCGGACGTCGCCGGGATCAACCCCGTCGAGCTCCGTCGCCACATCGGGTACGTCATGCAGAACTCCGGACTGCTGCCGCACCGCAAGGTCGTCGACAACATCGCGACGGTCCCGCTGCTGACCGGCGTCTCCAAGGCCGATGCCCGCAAGCGTGCCCTCGAACTCATGGACACCGTCGGACTCGACCGCGCGTTCGCCGACCGCTACCCGTCGCAGCTCTCCGGCGGCCAGCAGCAGCGCGTCGGGGTCGCCCGCGGGCTCGCCGTCGACCCGAACATCCTGCTCATGGACGAGCCGTTCGGGGCCGTCGACCCCCTGGTGCGCAACGACCTGCAGGACGAACTCATCCGGCTGCAGCGCGAGCTCGGCAAGACCGTCGTGTTCGTGACGCACGACATCGACGAGGCGTTCAAGCTCGGCGACCAGGTCGTCATCCTCAAGAAGGGCGGCGAGATCGCCCAGCAGGGGACGCCGGCCGAGATCCTCGCCGCACCCGCTGACGACTTCGTCGCGACGTTCATCGGCGCAGGCCGCGGGCGCCGTGCGCTGCGGGTCGAGCAGACCCCGACCGGTCCGATCGTCGTCGACGGCGAAGGGCGTGCAGCCGGTGTGCTGACGGGCCCCGTCGGGGTCGTCGACGCCGCCCAGGCCGTGCCCCAGTCCGACACCCGAGCAGCAGAGGCCGGAGCGTCGCACGACGCACCGGGTGCTCCGGCGCAGGGTGGGGGCACCCGGTGAAGTGGGTGCTGGCGAACCTCGACACGATCTGGGACAACACGGTCTCCCACCTCGCGATCGCGATCCCGCCGATCATCGTGGCGTTCCTGCTGTCGATCCCCATCGGGTGGCTGGTCGTCCGACTGCAGCGGCCCGGTGGGTCGCGCTTCGCGTCCGGGGTGGGGAGCAGCATCGTGACCCTCGCCGGTCTGCTGTACGCGATCCCGTCGCTCGCCCTGTTCGTGGCGCTGCCGGGCATCATCGGCACCGGCCTGCAGAGCCCGATCAACGTCGTCATCGGCCTGACCCTGTACGGCCTCGCACTCATGGTGCGGTCCACGGTCGACGGGCTGACCTCGGTCGACGCCGAGACCAAGTCCGCCTCGACCGCCATGGGCTACTCGCCGGCGCAGCGCTTCTTCCGGGTGGAACTCCCGCTCGCCGGTCCGGTGCTGCTGGCCGGGCTCCGGGTCGTCGCGGTCTCCACGATCTCGCTGACCACGGTCGGCGCGGTCCTCGGGATCCCGAGCCTCGGCCTGCTCTTCACCGACGGCCTGGGGCGCGGGATCTACGAAGAGATCCTCTCCGGCATCGTCATGGTGCTCGTGCTCGCGTTCGCCATCGACGGCCTGCTGGTGCTGCTCGGGCGACTGGTGCTGCCGTGGACCCGCACGAGCTCGGTGTCGCGTCGTCAGTCCCGTCGGGTCCTGCAAGCAGCGGAGGTCTCCTCGTGATCATCGGACAGGCCTTCGCGTGGGTGTTCGACCCCACGAACTACGGCGGCTACAACGGCATCCCCACGCGCGTGTGGGAGCACGTGTGGATCACCCTGCTCGCGGTGCTCATCGCGGCGGTCATCGCGGTGCCGGTCGGCTACGCGATCGGGCACACCCGCCGAGCACGCGGCGTCTCGATCGCCGTCTCCGGCGGGGTGCGTGCGCTCCCGACGCTCGGTGTGCTCTCGCTCTTCGGCCTGCTGCTCGGCATCGGGCTGCAGGCACCCTTGCTCGCGCTCGTCATCCTGGCGATCCCGTCGGTGCTCGCCGGTGCCTACTCCGGCATCGAGTCCGTCGACCCCGGTGTCGTCGACGCCGCGAAGGCCCAGGGCATGACCGGGTGGCAGATCCTGTGGAAGGTCGAGATCCCACTCGGGCTCCCGCTCCTGATCGGTGGGATCCGCGCAGCGGTGCTGCAGGTCGTCGCGACCGCCACGCTCGCCGCGTACGTCGGGGCCGGTGGCCTCGGCGGCTACTTCTTCCTCGGCCTGAAGACCCAGGACTACGCCGAGATGCTCGGCGCCTCCATCCTCGTGATCGCCCTCGCGATCGCGTTCGAGATCGTGTTCGCCGTGCTGCAGCGGGCGGCGGTGCCGAAGGGCACCGCGGACCCGTCGGCCCGACAGCGTCAGGGGTCGCGAGAGCGAGCCCGCAATCCACTCCCGGAAGGAAATCCCTCGTGATCACAGCACCCAAGATCCGCGCCGGAGTCGCCGCCGCGATGGCGGTGGGCGTCGTCGCCGCCCTCGCCGGCTGCGCGTCGAGCGACCCGCTCGACAGCGGCTCCAGCAACTCGTCCGACTCGAAGACCATCGTCGTCGGCTCGCAGCAGTACTACTCGAACGAGATCATCGCCGAGCTCTACGCCCAGGTCCTCGAGAAGGACGGCTTCGAGGTCAAGCGCAACTTCAACATCGGGCAGCGTGAGGTCTACATCCCGCAGCTCGAGAAGGGCGCCATCGACGTCATGCCCGAGTACAGCGGCAACCTGCTGCAGTACTTCGACAAGGACTCCGACGCGAAGACCGCCGACCAGATCGACGACGGACTCGACAAGGCCCTGCCGAAGGGCCTCCGCGTCCTCGACGAAGCCGAGGCGACCGACCAGGACAGCTACACCGTCACGAAGAAGTTCTCCGAGGACAACGACGTCACGAGCCTGGCCGACCTGAAGAACGTCGACGAGAAGCTCACCGTGGGTGCCAACTCCGAGAACCAGACGCGGCCGTACGGGCCGAAGGGGCTCAAGTCGGTCTACGGCGTCGACGTCGACTTCAAGGCGATCGAGGACGGCGGCGGCGCCCTGACCGTCAAGGCGCTCAAGGACGACACCGTCCAGCTGGCTGACATCTACACGGCCGACCCGAGCATCAAGGCGAACGGCTTCGTCACGCTGAAGGACCCGGAGAACCTGATCCTGCCGCAGAACGTGGTGCCGGTCGTCTCGAAGAAGGTCAACGAGAAGGCTGCCGACGCGATCGACTCGGTCAACGAGAAGCTCACGACGGATGCCCTGATCGAGCTCAACACCAAGAGCACGGCCGACAAGGAGAAGGCGTCCACCATCGCCGAGGACTGGCTCAAGGCCGAGGGTCTGCTGTAGCCACAGCTCCACGAACGAAGCGACAGGCGTCGGGTGTCCACCCGGCGCCTGTCGTCGTTTCCGGACCGGGCGAAGCGAACATCCGTGCCGCACGGTTGTGCCGTGCAGGGGCTTTGCACGTTTGTGCACGCGAGGGTTCTACAAGTTGTCGAATCGACGGACGTCGCGATAGCGTTGGGGTGTCCCAAGGGCTGTGACACCTGATGTATCCGTTCCACAGGAAGCAACTGACGTGCACGAACAGCGCGCGGCCACCCGTCTCGGAAACGCCGCATGAACGACCTCCTCGATCCGCTCCTCTTGTCGCGGTGGCAGTTCGGTCTGACGACCATCTACCACTTCCTCTTCGTCCCGTTGACGATCGGCATGGCGGCCGTGGTGGCCGTGTTCCAGACCGCCTGGTACCGCACCGGCCGCGCGCACTACCTGCAGCTCACGCGGTTCTTCGGACGGATCTTCCTCATCAACTTCGCCATGGGCGTCGTGACGGGCATCGTGCAGGAGTTCCAGTTCGGCATGAACTGGTCGAACTACTCGCGCTTCGTCGGTGACGTCTTCGGCGCACCGCTCGCGCTCGAGGGCATCCTGGCGTTCTTCTTCGAGGCGGCGTTCATCGGCATCTGGATCTTCGGTTGGGACCGCCTGCCGAAGGCCCTGCACCTGGCGAGCATCTGGTGCGTCAGCGCGGGCACGATCATGTCGGCGTACTTCATCATCGCGGCGAACGCGTTCATGCAGCACCCGGTCGGCTTCGCGATGAACGAGGCCAAGGGGCGCGCCGAGCTCACCGACATCTGGGCGGTGCTCGGCAACAAGGTCGCGCTGGCCGCGTTCCCGCACACGCTCTTCGCCTGCTTCATGGTCGCCGCGGCGGTCATCATCTCGGTCGCTGCCTACCACCTGGCCCGCAACCAGAACCTCGAGACGATGATGCCGGCGCTGAAGTTCGGCATGTGGACCATGCTCGCGGCCGGGGCGCTCACCGTCCTGACCGGCGACCAGCTCGGTCTGACCATGGTCGACACGCAGCCGATGAAGATGGCGTCGGCCGAGGCGCTGTACAACACGGCCACCGGCAAGGACGCATCGTTCTCGATCTTCACGCTGGGCACCCCCGACGGCGTCCACGAGCTGTTCTCGATCCGGGTGCCGTACCTGCTGTCGTTCCTGTCGACGCACACGTTCAACGGCACGGTCGAGGGCATCAACGACCTGCAGGCGCAGTACACCCAGGTCTACGGCCCCGGCGACTACAAGCCGATCATCTGGGTCACCTACTGGTCGTTCCGCTGGATGATCGCCCTGGGCGTCGGTGCGGTCATGGTCTCGCTCGTCGGACTCTGGCTGACCCGCAAGGGCCGGTTCCCGACGCAGCGCTGGGTGTGGCGCATCGCCACCTGGACGGCGCCGCTGCCGATGGCCGCGATGATCGTCGGCTGGGTCTTCACGGAGATGGGCCGCCAGCCGTGGCTCGTGTTCGGGCTGCTCCGGACGAAGGACGGCGTCTCCCCGAACGTGACCGGACTCGAGGTCCTCATCTCGCTGCTGGTCTTCACCGCGATCTACGGCACGCTGGCCGTCGTCGAGTTCAAGCTCATCAAGAAGGTCGCGCAAGAAGGCCCCGCCGACCCGGACGAGGTCGACGAGGAGACCGGCGAGGTCAAGCACGAAGTGACGGTCTACTAGAAATGGACGCTGCCTGATGGATCTCCCCGTTCTCTGGTTCGCGATCGTCGGCGTCTTCTTCGTCGGCTACTTCGTCCTCGACGGATTCGACTTCGGTGTCGGCATGTCCCTGCCGTTCCTCGGCAAGGACGACACCGACCGTCGGGTCCTGATCAACACCATCGGCCCGGTCTGGGACCTCAACGAGACCTGGGTCATCGTGGCCGGCGCCTGCCTGTTCGCGGCGTTCCCGGAGTGGTACGCCACGATGTTCTCCGGGTTCTACCTGGCGCTGTTGCTCATCCTCGCCGCGCTCATCGCCCGAGGGGTGTCGTTCGAGTACCGGCACCAGAACAAGCACCTCGAGTGGAAGCGCCGCTTCGACCTGATGATCATCGTCGGCAGCGCCGTGCCGTCGTTCCTGTGGGGCGTCGCGTTCGGCAACGTCGTCCGTGGCATCCCGATGGACGCCGGGCACAACTACACCGGCACGTTCTTCGACCTGCTCAACCCGTTCGCCCTGCTGACCGGTGCCGCGACGCTGCTGGTGTTCTTCACCCACGGTGTCGTCTTCGTCGCGCTGAAGACCGAGGGCGAGATCCGCGAACGCGCCAAGCGCCTGGCGACCCGGGCCGGCATCGTCACGATCGTCGTCGGCGCCACGTTCCTGGTGTCGATGGCCTTCGTCCGCGCCACCCCGGCCTCGCTGGTGCTCTCCGTGGTCGCCGCCCTGGCCCTGGTGCTCGCGGTGCTCTGCAACGCCTGGGGCAAGGAGGGACGCGCCTTCACCCTGATGGCGGTCACCATCGCCGCGATCGTGCTCGCGATGTTCACGGCGATCTTCCCCGACGTGATGCCCGCTTCGAACGACGTCGCGAACAGCCTGAACGTGTACAACGCCTCGTCCGGGTCGTACACGCTGAGCGTGATGAGCTGGGTCGCGCTGATCTTCGTGCCGCTGGTCTTCGCCTACCAGGCCTGGACCTACTGGATCTTCCGCAAGCGCGTCTCCCGCGCCCAGATCACCGCGGCAGCGCACTAGGCATCCGACGATGAAGCCCCTCGACCCCCGACTCCTGCGGCTGTCCCGGACCGCGCGCGGCTTCATCGTCGCGGCCGCCGGCACGGGGGTCCTGCGCACGCTCGCGACCATCGGGATCGCGTGGGGGATCGCCGCGGCCGTCACCCTCGGGGTCGACGCCGTGCACGACGGCACGGTGCCGGCCGCGTTCGGGCAGGCACTCGCCCTGCTCGGCGGGGCGTTCGTCCTGCGGGCAGTGGCGGCGTGGGCCACCGACGACCTGGCAGCCCGCGCCGCGGCGAAGGTGAAGAGCGAGATGCGCACGACGGTGCTCGCCCGTGCCGCCGAGCGTGGTCCGTCGTGGCTCGCCGGCCGGTCGAGCGCCGGCTTCGCCACGACGCTCGGCCCCGGACTCGACGCCCTCGACGCCTACTTCGGCCGGTACCTGCCGCAGCTCGCGCTCACCGCGATCGCGACGCCGGTGCTCCTGGTCGCGATCGGCCTGGGCGACCTGACCAGCGGGCTCATCATCCTGTTCGCCCTGCCGGTGATCCCGGTCTTCATGATCCTGATCGGCCTGGCCACGCAGTCGCTGCAGCGGAAGCAGTCGGACGCCCTCGCGAAGCTGGGTGGCGCCTTCACCGAAGCGGTCGAGGGGCTCGCCACGCTCAAGGTCTTCGGTCGTGCGCGCCGCCAGGTCGGTCGCATCGGGGCGGTCACCGACGAGTACCGCCGCGGCACGATCGGCGTGCTCCGGCTGTCCTTCGTGAGCGGCTTCGCGCTCGAGCTCGCCGCGAGCCTGTCCGTCGCACTGGTCGCCGTCTCGATCGGCATCCGCCTGGTGGACGGCTCGCTCGGCCTCGGCGCCGCGATGTTCGTGCTCGTCCTGGCACCCGAGGCCTTCGCCCCCATCCGCCAGGTCGGCGCGGACTTCCACGCCGCCCAGGACGGCGTCGAGGCGTCGGCCGCGGTGCTCGACGTCCTGGCGGACGACGCCGACGACGGTGACGCCCCGGCCCCGGCCCCGGGCCGCAGCATCCGGGTGCACAGCGGCGGGAGCGAGACCGACACCGACGGCGCCGAAGCCGCCACCGCCCTGGACGTCCGCGGGCTCACCGTCCGCCGCCCCGACGTCGTGATCGGGCCGTTCGACCTGCACGCCGAACCGGGCACCGTCGTCGTGCTCGCCGGCCCGAGCGGCTCCGGCAAGTCCAGCATCATCGCCGCGCTCCGCGGTGTCCTGCCCCACGACGGCACCGTCACCGTGCCCGGCCCGGCCAGCGCATCCGTCGCCGAGCGCACCACCTGGGCCGACCAGCGGCCACGTCTCGTGCGCGGGACGATCGCCGAGAACGTCGCGCTCAGCGCGACCCCGGACGACGCCGACGTGCGCACCGCCCTGGGCGACGCGGGGCTGGGACTCGACCCGGGCCTCCCGGTCGGCGCCGGTGGCAGCGGACTGTCCGGTGGCCAGGCGCAGCGCGTCGCCGTCGCCCGCGCGCTGTACCGCGTACGCCGCGCCGCCACACCCCTCGTGCTGCTCGACGAGCCGACGTCCGCACTGGACGCCGAGGCCGAGGCGCGCGTCGTCGCTGCCGTCCGTGGCCTGGCGGCCGGCGGCGCCGTCGTCGTGGTCGCCAGCCACCGACCGGCGGTCGTCGCCGCGGCCGACGTCCGCGTGGACATCGCGGTCGGCGGATCCGTGACGGTCCGCAGGGGGGTGCGCGCATGAGCCGGGAGGCCCGTGGCGGCTCCGTCCTGCGGCTCGCGATGCCGCACGGGTCGGGTTGGGCGAAGGCGGTCGCCGCCGGCTCGCTCAGCGCCGTCTGCGCCGTCGCGC
The DNA here is from genome assembly GCF_047226435.1 of Curtobacterium poinsettiae. Classification (NCBI taxonomy): domain Bacteria; kingdom Bacillati; phylum Actinomycetota; class Actinomycetes; order Micrococcales; family Microbacteriaceae; genus Curtobacterium; species Curtobacterium poinsettiae. Next base: position 1,492,308 of record NZ_CP178434.1, read on the forward strand.
TCCTCGCCGCCAGTGGCTACCTGATCACCCGCGCCGCCGAGCACCCGCCGATCCTGTACCTGACGCTCGTGATGGTCGGCGTGCGTGCGTTCGCGCTGGGGCGCGCCGTGCTGCGCTACGTCGACCGGCTCGCCGGGCACGACGCCTCGTTCCGGCAACTGGCCGTGGTGCGGACCGAGATGTACCGGCGGCTCGCGTCGATCGCGCCCGCCGGGCTCGGCCGCACCGGTCGCGGAGACCTCATGACGCGCCTGGTGACCGACACCGACCGGCTGCAGGACCTGCCGATCCGCGTCGTCGGCCCGCTCGTGTCCGCCGGGGTCGTCGCGGTGCTGTCGGTCGTCGCCGTGGCGCTCGTGTCGGTGCCGGCCGCGCTCGTGCTCGTCCTCGCGCTGGCGGTCGCTGCCCTGATCGGCACGATCGTCACCCGGTCGATCGCCGAGCGCTCGGACCGCGAGACCGCCGCCGATCGTGGTCGTGTCGCCGACCTCGTGCTCGACACCGTCCGCACGCTCGACGTCTTCGCCGCCTACGGCACCCTCGACGAACGGCTCGCGCACATCGCCCGGCTCGATGCCGGCGTCACCCGGGCCGTCCGGCGCCGCGGCACGGTCGAGTCGCTCGTCGGTGCCCTGGTCGGACTGGTCGGTGGCGGTGCGGTGATCGGGATCCTCGCCGTCGGTGCCCCTGCCGTCGTGTCGGGTGCGCTCGTCGGTCCGCTCTGGGCCCTGGCGGTCTTCGTGCCGCTCGCGCTCTTCGAGGTCGTCGGGACCGTCCCGCTCGCCGTCCTGACGCTCCGCCGGGTACGTGCTGCCGCCGACCGGGTCGAGCAGGTGGTGCCCGCCGAGGTGCCCGCCGGCATCGTCCCCGAGCCCGACGAGGACGCCGACCCGGCGTCGCTCGTGGTCGAGGGGTCGGTCACGCTCGCCGTGCAGGACCTGACCGTCCGCTGGCCCGGGGCCGCCGAGCCGGCGGTCGACGGGGTCTCGTTCACGCTCACCCCCGGCGAGGTCGTCGTCCTGCAGGGGCCGAGCGGCGCCGGCAAGTCCACGCTCGTCGACGCGCTCGTCCGGTTCGTGGAGCACGACGGCTCCTACACGCTCGACGGCGTCGAGGCGCGGACGATGCACCCGGACGCCGTGCGGGCCCGTGTCGGCCTGATCGAACAGGACCCGTTCGTGTTCGACCAGTCGGTGCGGCAGAACCTGCTCTTCGCCCGCGAGACCGCCACCGACGACGAGCTCCTCGCCGTGCTCGACCGGGTCGGCCTGGGGGACTGGGTCGTCCGACGGGGTGGGCTCGACGCCTCGGTGGGGGAACGCGGCGTGCTCGTGTCCGGCGGGCAGGCGCACCGGCTCGCCCTGGCCCGAGCACTGCTGCACGCGTTCCCGGTGCTGGTGCTCGACGAACCGACCGCCGACGTCGACCCCGACCTCGGCGACTCGGTGCTCCGCGACCTCGTCACCACCGCCCGCGCAGCGGGTCGGTCGGTCGTCATCGTGTCGCACGTCCCGGTGGCGCCGGACCTGGTCGACCGCACCCTGCGGATGCGGGACGGACGCCTGCTCGCCGGGTGAGCCGACGGGCGGACGCGGGACGGGCCTCCCGGCTTGTATCGTTGACGACCGTGACCACCGACCAGCACGCCGAGGACCCGAACGCCTACGACTTCCGTCGTATCCAGGAGAAGTGGCAGCCCCGCTGGGAAGCGCTCGGGCTCTTCACCACGGACCTCGACGACACCCGTCCGCGCAAGTACATCCTCGAGATGTTCCCGTACCCGTCCGGCGACCTGCACATGGGGCACGCCGAGAACTGGGCGCTCGGTGACTTCGTCGCGCGCTACTGGCGCCAGCAGGGCTTCAACGTGCTGCACCCGATCGGATGGGACTCGTTCGGGCTGCCCGCCGAGAACGCGGCGATCAAGCGCGGGGTGGACCCGAAGGACTGGACCTACGCGAACATCGAGCAGCAGAAGGCGTCCTTCAAGCGCTACGCGCCGTCGTTCGACTGGACCACCGAGATCCACACCTCGGACCCCGAGTACTACAAGTGGAACCAGTGGCTGTTCCTGAAGATGTACGAGAAGGGCCTGGCCTACCGCAAGGACAGCTGGGTCAACTGGGACCCGGTGGACCAGACCGTGCTCGCGAACGAGCAGGTCCTCGCCGACGGTACCTCGGACCGCTCCGGCGCCGTCGTCGTCAAGAAGAAGCTCACGCAGTGGTACTTCAAGATCACCGAGTACGCCGACCGGCTGCTCGACGACCTGAACCAGCTCGAGGGGCGGTGGCCGGCGAAGGTCATCGCGCAGCAGCGCAACTGGATCGGACGCTCGGTCGGCGCGGACGTCGACTTCGTGATCGAGGGCCGTGACGAGCCCGTCACGGTCTTCACCACCCGCCCGGACACGATCCACGGGGCCACGTTCCTGGTCGTCGCACCGGACTCCGACCTGGCGGCCGAGCTGGTCGCCGACCCGTCGGTGCCGTCCTCCGTCCGTGACGACTTCGACGCCTACCTGACGGCGACGCAGAAGACGTCCGAGATCGACCGGCAGAACGCCGACCGCCCGAAGACCGGTGTGCCGCTCGGCCGTTCCGCGATCCACCCGCTGACGGGGGAGCGCCTGCCGATCTGGGCCGCCGACTACGTGCTCGCCGACTACGGGCACGGCGCCGTGATGGCGGTGCCCGCACACGACCAGCGCGACCTCGACTTCGCGCGGGCGTTCGACCTGCCCGTCAAGGTCGTCGTCGACACCAACGCCGCCGTCACCGGCGCGATCCCGGTCATCCCCGAGGGTGCGACGCTCGACGACTTCGACGTACCGACCCTCGACCCGGTCGCCACCGGCGAAGCGCTGACCGGTCAGGGCCGGATGATCAACTCCGGGCCGCTCGACGGCATGTCGAAGCAGCACGCCATCACCGCGGCCATCGCCCTGCTCGAGGAGCGCGGCACCGGCCGTGCCGCCAAGACCTACCGCCTGCGCGACTGGCTCATCTCGCGCCAGCGTTTCTGGGGCACCCCGATCCCGATCATCCACGGCGCCGACGGCACGGAGCACCCGGTGCCCGAGGACCAGCTGCCGATCGTGTTGCCCGACACCGAGGGCCTCGACCTCAAGCCGAAGGGCACCTCGCCCCTCGGCGGCGCGACCGACTGGGTGAACGTCCCGAACCCCGTCGACGGCACCCCGGCCCTCCGCGACACCGACACGATGGACACCTTCGTCGACTCGTCGTGGTACTTCCTGCGGTTCCTGTCGGCGCAGGACGACACCCAGGCGTTCGACCCGGCTGCCGCGCGGCGCTGGGCCCCGGTCGACCAGTACATCGGCGGCATCGAGCACGCGATCCTGCACCTGCTCTACGCCCGCTTCGTCACGAAGGTCCTGTTCGACCTCGGGTACCTCGACTTCACCGAGCCGTTCTCGGCGCTCCTCAACCAGGGCATGGTGCTGTCCGGCGGCTCGAAGATGTCGAAGTCGAAGGGTGGCGTCTCGCTCGGTGACGAGCTCGACGCGAACGGCGTCGACGCGATCCGCCTGGTGATGGGCTTCGCCGGTCCGCCCGAGGACGACATCAACTGGGAGGACGTCTCCCCGTCCGCGTCGGCACGGTTCCTGGCGCGCGCGTACCGGCTGGCGCTCGACGTCACGTCGTCGCGCGACGCCGTGCGGGCCGACGGGGACCGGGCACTCCGCCAGGTCACCCACCGGTTCCTCGCCGACGCCCCCGGCATGATGGAGGCGTTCAAGTTCAACGTCGTGATCGCACGACTGATGGACCTGGTGAACGTCACCCGCAAGGCGATCGACAGCGGCCCCGGCGCCGGCGACCCCGCCGTGCGTGAGGCCGTCGAGACCATCGCCCTCGCGTTGAGCGTCTTCGCGCCCTACACCGGCGAAGAGATGTGGGAGCGGCTGGGCTACGAGGCCACCGTCGCCACGTACGGCTGGCGGAAGGCCGACCCGACGCTGCTCGTGCAGGAGACCCTGACGGCCGTCGTGCAGGTCAACGGCAAGGTGCGTGACTCGTTCGAGGTGTCGAAGTCGATCGAGGCGGACGAGCTCGAGCAGCTGGCGCGGTCCTCGGCGAACGTGCAGCGGTACATCGGCGACCGCGAGATCGTGAAGGTGATCGTCCGGGCTCCGAAGCTCGTGAACATCGCCATCAAGGGGTAGCGACCGTCGCTGGCGTCGTCCCTCACAGCAGGGGCGTTCGCGGCACCCGTCCACGGGTGTGACCTCCGGAGCCCGGCCGACCGGCCGGGCTCCGTAGCGTTCGGGGCATGTCGTCCCCGTCGCCCTCCGGACCCTGGTGGTCCCGCCTTGCGCTGTCACCACGGGCAGCCGTGGTGTTGGCGGCGGTCGTGGTGGTGGTCGCCGTCGTCGTGGTGCTCGTCGGGGCGCTGGTGTCGGGTGGCGGCGAGGGGACCGGGGGAACCGGTGGGGTCGTCGTGCGTGGGGCGCAGACGGCCGACGCGGGTGGGGAGTCAGGCGCGCCGTCACCGTCTGCCGGTGCTGCTCCGTCCGCTCCTGGTGCCGGGCACGTCGTGGTGCACGTGCTCGGTGCGGTGCGGCGGAGCGGTGTGGTCGAGCTGCCGGCAGCGAGTCGTGTCGGTGACGCCGTTCGACGTGCCGGTGGGGCGACGGACGACGCCGACCTCGACCGCCTGAACCTGGCCCGGGTGCTGACGGACGGCGAGCGGTTGTACGTGCCGCGGGTCGGCCAGCAGGAGGTGCCCGAGGCGCTCGGACCGGTGACGGGAGGTGGCACCGCCGGGTCAGCAGGCGACACCGACGCCGCCACCGGGGCTGGCGAGACCGGGGCCGAGGGGTCGGTCGTCGATCTGAACACCGCCGACCAGGCCGCCCTCGAGACCCTGCCCGGCATCGGCCCCGGGCTGGCCCGACGGATCATCGCCTGGCGGGACGAGCACGGTCGGTTCGGCTCGGTCGAGGACCTGCTCGACGTCAGCGGGATCGGTGACGTGCGGTTCGCCGAGCTGCGCGATCGCGTGCGGGTCTGAGGCGCGCGTGCAGCTCGCACCGAGCGCGATCGACCTGCGGGTCGCGGCGCCCGTCGCCGTCGTGTGGATCCTGACCGCCCTGCTCATCGGAGCGCCCCACGTCGCCCCGGTGGTCGCCGGGGTCGCCGTGCTCGTGACCGGTGTGAGCGGCATCGCGCTCCGCACGCGACGCTGCGGCGGGGCCGTGCGGGGCGTCGCCGGGCTGGTCCTCGTCGCCGGGGCGCTGGCCACGCTGCTCGCGGTGTCGGTCACCGTGGGGGATTCCCGACGGGCCCCGGAGGGACTGCGTGCCCTCGTCGCCGGTCCGGACGCCGGGCGCGTCGAGGTCGAGGCGGTGCTGTCCCGCGACCTCGTGCCGGGGGACCGCTCCGTCACCGCGACGCTCGTGCGCGCCGACGGGCTCGACGGACTCCGTGCGCCCGTCCGGCTCGTGCCCGACCTGCACGGTGACGCACCCGGTGCCGTGCTGGCGGCCGGGGCTCGGGTCACCGGGTCCGCCGCCGTGCAGCCCGACCAACCGGGATCGGCGACCGCCTTCGTGGCGTTCCTGCGTGGGACACCGTCATCGGAGCCCGCCACCGGGCTGCTCGGCGCCACCGACACCGCCCGACAGGCGTTCGTCCGGGCCACGGCCGACCTGCCGCAGCCGGGGGCGGCACTGCTGCGGGGACTGGCGATCGGCGACCGTTCCGGCCTCGACCCGGGGACCGAGGCGGCGATGGAGACCTCGGCGCTGACGCACCTGACGGCGGTGTCCGGGGCGAACTGCGCCGTGGTGGTCGGGCTGGTGGTCGTCCTCGGCCGCGCCTGCCGGCTGCCGCGCGGGCTCCGGGCCGCGGTGGCCGTCGTGGTGCTCCTGGCGTTCGTCGTCCTGGTGCGGCCCGACCCCTCGATCGTCCGGGCGACGGTGATGGCGATCGTGGTGCTGGTCGTGCACCTCGCCGGCAGACCCGTGCGGGGCGTGCCGCTCATCGCACTCGCCGCGATCGGCATGCTCGTGATGGATCCCTGGTTCGCGCGGTCGTTCGCGTTCGCCCTGTCCGTGCTCGCCACGAGCGGCATCGTGGTGCTCGGCCCACCGCTCACCGAGCTGCTGGCGCGTCGCGTGTGGCCGCCGGTCGCCGCCGCACTGGCGATCCCCGTGGCGGCCCAGGTGGCGTGCTGGCCCGTGACGATCCCACTGTCGGCAGCGCTCCCGACCTACGCGGTGCCGGCGAACCTGCTGGCGGAGCCGTTCGCGCCGGTCGTCACGGTGATCGGACTCGCCGCGTGCACCGTCGCACCGGTGTGGCCGGCGGGTGCCCAGGCGCTCGCGGCCGTCGCGTGGGTGCCCGCTGCTGCCGTCGGGGGCATCGCGCACGGGGCGGCCGCCCTGCCGCACGCCTCGGCGCCGTGGCCGGCCGGAGTGCTCGGTGTGGCAGCCGCCGTGCTGGTGTGCGGCTGCATCGCGACGGCCGTGCTGGTCCGGGGCCGGATCGGCTCCCGAATGCTGCTCGCCGCAGGGTCCGTGCTCGTGGTCGGTGTCGCAGCGGTCTCCGTCCCGGTGCTCGTGGTGCGCGGCTCCGTCCCCGGCGACTGGTCGGTGGCCGCGTGCGACGTCGGGCAGGGTGACGCCGTGCTGCTCCGCGGCGACGACGCCGTTGCCCTCGTGGACACCGGCGACGACGAGGAACGGCTCCTGGCGTGCCTGGACCTGCTCGGGATCAGCCGGATCGACCTGCTCGTCCTGACGCACTTCGACCGCGACCACGTCGGCGCGGTGGGAGCCGTGGCGGACACGGTCGAGACCGCCCTGGTCGGACCCGTCGGCCGCGCGTCGGACGGCCGGGTGGTCGACGACCTGCGGCGCGCGGGTGTGGACGTCCGGACCGCCGACGACCGGGTCTCCGGCACCCTCGGGCCGCTCGCCTGGCGGGTCGCGTGGCCCCTGGCCGGCACCCGTGACGCCGGCAACGACGCGAGCATCGTGCTGGTCACCGGGCCGGCTGACGGCAGTGCCTGCGCCGTGTGTCTGACCGGGGTCTTCCTCGGTGACCTGGGGGAGTCGTCGCAACGCCGGCTCCGGAACTCCGGGGGACTGCCGGCGGGGCCGATCGACGTCGTGAAGGTGGCGCACCACGGCTCGGCGGACCAGGACCCGCAGCTCTACCGGGGGCTCGCCGCGCGCGTCGGGCTGATCGGGGTCGGCGCGGACAACACGTACGGGCACCCGACCGCGTCGGCCCTCGACGTGCTCGATGCCGCCGGCACGCTGCCGCTCCGCACCGATCAGCGCGGAACCGTCGTGCTCGCTCGGTCCGGCGCCGACGAGGTGCGGGTGTGGACGGAACGCTCGCCGTCGGCGGCCGCCCGTAGGATCGACGGTGCACCACTCGACCCGGCACCGTCCGGGCCGGCACCACCGGAAGGACCACATGGCCGCCAAGAAGCCCGCGCGCGCCGCAGCGAAGATCGACCAGGTGCCCTGGTCGGGGATCCGTCCGGCGCCCGTCGTGCTCATCACCGGGCCCGAAGCGTTCCTCGCCGACCGCGCCCGCGGTGTGCTGAAGGACCTGCTGCAGGGCGAGGACCCCGCGCTCGAGGTGCACGACCTCGAAGCCGACCAGTACGCCCCCGGGCTGCTCGCCACCCTCGCCAGCCCGTCGCTGTTCGGCGAGCCGCGACTGGTGCAGGTGACCAACGTCGAGAAGTGCACCGACGCCTTCATCACCGAGACGATCTCGTACCTGCAGGCCCCCGCCGACGACGTCACCCTGGTGCTCCGGCACGGCGGCGGCATGCGCGGCAAGAAGCTCCTCGACACGATCCGCAGCGGCGTCGGCGGCGGGGTCGAGGTGCTCTGCGACGAGCTCAAGCGCGAGACCGACCGCATCGACTTCGTGAACGCCGAGTTCCGGGCCGCACGACGCCGGATCGCCCTGTCCGCCGTCCGTACCCTGGTGACCGCGTTCGCCGACGACCTCGCCGAACTGGCCGCGGCGTGCCGGCAGCTCCTGGCGGACGAGGCCGAGGAGATCACCGACAAGGTCGTCGACAAGTACTACGGCGGCCGCGTCGAGACGAACGCGTTCAAGGTCGCCGACATCGCGCTCGCGGGTCGTTCGGCACCGGCGATCGTCGAGCTGCGACACGCCCTGGCCACCGGCGAAGCCCCCGTGCCGATCGTCGCCGCGTTCGCGAGCAAGATCCGCACGATGGCGAAGGTCAGCGCGTTCCGGGGCCCGAGTGGGCAGGCGGCCTCGGCGCTCGGCATGGCGCCGTGGCAGGTGCAGCGCGCACAGCGTGACGTCGCCGGCTGGAGCGAGTCCGGGTTGGCGAACGCGATCATCAGCATCGCCGAGGCGGACACCGCGGTGAAGGGCGGCTCGCGCGACGCGCACTACGCGCTCGAGGTCATGGTCCGCACCATCGCGCGACGCGGCGAGCCCCGCTGAGGCGAGTCGCGCCTCCCGGATTTCCCGCGCCGATCAGCCGGCGTTTCGTGAGCAGAAGGGGTCGGGTCCGCCATCGCGACCCGACCGTTTCTGCTCACGAAGCGAACCACACGCGCGCAGCGCGCACAGCGCCCCACGCACGACGAAGGCCCCGCACCAACGGTGCGGGGCCTTCGTACCAGAAGGGTCAGGGCGTCAGAGCGACGAGACCTTCTTCGCGATGGCCGACTTGCGGTTCGCGGCCTGGTTCTTGTGGATGACACCCTTGCTCACGGCCTTGTCGAGCTTCTTCGACGCCAGGGCCAGGGCCGCGACGGCCTTGTCCTTGTCACCGGCGGCGACGGCGTCGTTGGCACGACGGATGTGCGTCTTGAGCTCCGACTTGTACGCCTTGTTGCGCTCGGTGGCCTTGAGGTTGGTCTTGATGCGCTTGATCTGCGACTTGATGTTCGCCATGAATTGCTCCTGCTCGTCTCGTACGGGTGGGCGCGACCGCAGGGTAGAGGGGCCCTTGGTCGCATCGCGTTCCACCCGTGGGCGGGGAACGCGGAAGCCAGCCACCAACACTACCAGGCCGCGGGGCCGCCACCAAAGCACGAAACTCCGCCGGATCGGCGGAAGCCCGCGGCCGACCGCGCCGAAACGCTGTGGCAACACGCAGCGGATAGCGTGACGGACATGCCCTCCCTCGCACCGCGCATCGACACCGTGCCCGCCTCCGGCATCCGGAGGGTCTTCGAGCAGGCGGCCCTGCTGCAGTCGAGCGGCACCGACGTCACGATGCTCGTGATCGGCGAGCCGGACGTCCCGGTGGCGCCGCACATCGGCGAGGCGGCCCGTCGTGCGTGGACCGAGGACCGCACCGGGTACACCCCGAACGGCGGGATCGCGCCGCTCCGCGAGGCCGTCCGCGACAAGCTCCGCCGTGAGAACCGGATCGAGGCCGACCTCGAGCAGATCTGGATGACGATCGGCGCGACGCAGGCGCTGTTCCAGGCGATGACGCTGACCCTGAGCCCGGGTGACGAGGTGCTCGTGCCGGACCCCGGCTACACGACGTTCACGATGAACGCCCACATCATCGGGGCGACGCCGGTGCCGTACCGGCTGGAGCCGCAGCACGGGTTCGAGCCCGACCTGCCGGCCCTCGAGGCGAGCGTCACCGAACGCACCCGGGTGCTCGTCGTGAACTCGCCGTCGAACCCGCTCGGTTCGGTGTTCGGCGAGGAGACCCTCCGTGCGCTCCTCGCCTTCGCGAAGCGGCACGACCTCTGGGTGATCAGCGACGAGGTCTACGAGTACTTCACCTACGGCACCCGCCACGTCAGCCTGGCCGCGCTCGACGAGGACGACCGCGTGTTCTCGGCGTTCTCGCTCAGCAAGACGTACGCGATGACCGGTGTCCGTGTCGGGTACCTCGTCACGCCGAAGGGGCTCGGTGCGACGATGCGGACCACGCAGGAGGCGATGATCAGCTGCGTCGCCGAACCCGACCAGTACGCGGCCCTCGCGGCGATCGTGGGGGACCACTCCGCGGTGCGCGACGCCCGGGAGCACTACCGCGCGAACCTCGAGGTCGCGAAGGAGACGCTCGACGCCGCCGGCATCCGGTACCTCGACCCGCGCGGGGCGTTCTACCTGTGGATCGACATGTCGCACGCTTCCGACGGCGACATCGCCGAGTGGGCGCTCGGGTTCCTGCAGCGTGAACGGGTCGCCGTCGCGCCGGGCAGCGCCTTCGGACGCTCCGGCGAGGGGTGGATCCGCGTCTGCCTCGCAGCCACTGCGGACGACCTGCGGCGCGGCCTGGGCGCGCTGCCGGCTCCGGCGCGCGCGGCCGTCTGACGCGGTCCACACGGCGGGGAGGCCCGGTGCCGGTCGGCAGGACGGCGCACGGAACGCAGTCCTCCACCTGGTGCGAGGCTGCTCGCCCCGTGCCGAGCAGCATCCGGTCACCGGGGGGTCAACGGCGCACGGACCCGCCGACCTCGCACCGTGCGGGGTCCAGCACGCCGACGCGAGAGCGCACCGGAAGCGGATCAACCGCGCACCGTGCGTGGCGGATGCGCGCCGTGCCTCCAGGGCGGGTGAAGCGTGGGAGACTGTTGCGACCGTCCGACCCACCTGAGGAACCGTGAGCCCACAAGCATCCGCTCCGCTGGAGCCCGCAGCGACCCCGGCCGACGCGATCCGCAACTTCTGCATCATCGCGCACATCGACCACGGCAAGTCGACGCTGGCCGACCGCATGCTGTCGATCACCGGCATCGTCGAGGACCGCGCGATGCGTGCGCAGTACCTCGACCGCATGGACATCGAGCGCGAGCGCGGCATCACGATCAAGTCGCAGGCCGTCCGCATGCCGTGGGAACTCGACGGTGAGACCTTCGCGTTGAACATGATCGACACCCCCGGGCACGTCGACTTCTCGTACGAGGTCTCGCGGTCCCTGGCGGCGTGCGAGGGCGCGATCCTGCTCGTCGACGCCGCGCAGGGCATCGAGGCGCAGACGCTCGCGAACCTGTACCTGGCGCTCGAGAACGACCTCGAGATCATCCCGGTCCTCAACAAGATCGACCTGCCCGCGGCCGAGCCGGACAAGTACGCCGCCGAGCTCGCGCAGCTCATCGGTGGCAAGCCCGAGGACGTCCTCCGGGTCTCCGGCAAGACGGGCGTCGGCGTGTCCGAGCTCCTCGACCTGGTGGTCCGCCGCGTGCCGGCCCCCGTCGGCGACGCCGAGGCCGCGCCCCGCGCGATGATCTTCGACTCGGTCTACGACAGCTACCGCGGCGTCGTCACCTACGTCCGCATGATCGACGGCACCATCTCGCCCCGCGAGAAGGTCCAGATGATGTCGACCAAGTCGACGCACGAGATCCTGGAGATCGGGGTCTCGAGCCCGGAGCCGAAGCCCACCAAGGGCCTGTCGGTCGGCGAGGTCGGCTACCTGATCACCGGCGTGAAGGACGTCCGCCAGTCGAAGGTCGGCGACACCGTCACCAGCGCGCAGAAGCCGGCGACCCAGGCACTGCCCGGCTACACCGACCCGAAGCCGATGGTGTTCTCGGGCCTGTACCCGATCGACGGCAGCGACTACCCGGTGCTCCGTGAAGCGCTCGACAAGCTCAAGCTCTCCGACGCCGCACTGGTCTACGAGCCGGAGACCTCGGTCGCGCTCGGCTTCGGGTTCCGCTGCGGGTTCCTCGGGCTGCTGCACCTCGAGATCATCACCGAGCGGCTGTCCCGCGAGTTCGGCCTCGACCTCATCACCACCGCCCCGAGCGTGATCTACGAGGTCACGACCGAGGACAACGCCGTGACCGAGGTCACGAACCCCTCGGAGTTCCCGACCGGGCGCATCGTCGAGGTCCGCGAGCCGATGGTCCGCGCCGCGATCCTGGCCCCGAAGGACTACGTCGGCGCGATCATGGAGCTCTGCCAGCAGCGCCGTGGCTCCCTGCTCGGCATGGAGTACCTCGGCGAGGACCGCGTCGAGATCCGCTACGAGATGCCCCTCGGCGAGATCGTCTTCGACTTCTTCGACCAGCTGAAGAGCAAGACCCAGGGGTACGCGTCGCTCGACTACGAGCCCACCGGCGACCAGGCCGCCGACCTCGTCAAGGTCGACATCCTGCTGCAGGGCGACCAGGTCGACGCGTTCAGTGCGATCGTGCACCGCGACAAGGCGTACGCCTACGGCACGCTCATGACCGAGCGGCTGCGCAAGCTCATCCCGCGCCAGCAGTTCGAGGTGCCGATCCAGGCCGCCATCGGCGCCCGCATCATCGCCCGCGAGAGCATCCGCGCCATGCGCAAGGACGTCCTGGCCAAGTGCTACGGCGGTGACATCACCCGCAAGCGCAAGCTCCTCGAGAAGCAGAAGGAGGGCAAGAAGCGCATGAAGACCATCGGTCGGGTCGAGGTCCCGCAGGAAGCCTTCATCGCGGCGCTCTCCGGCGACGTCGAAGAGAAGAAGAAGTAGCGCCGGTTCAGCCGGTGCGGCGGGCGCGGGCCCGCAGGGCGGCCAGGCCGAGGGCCGGGAGGCTCGCCGCGGCCAGTCCCGCCAGTGCGGTCCGCAGGATGGCCCAGTGGGCAGCCGCGTCGAAGTCGGTCTGTCGGCCCGAGGTGACCCCGGCGGCCACGGCGCCGACCACCATCGCGAGGGTCACCACCGCGAGGGCGAGCGGGAGCCGTCGGCCCGGGTGACGACGCACCGCGGACACCAGTGCGGCACCGAACAGCAGCACCCCGGCGCCGGCACAGCTGGCCCCGACGGCGGCGATGACGTTCGCGGTGTCGAAGCCGGTCCACGCCTCGGGGGCGAGTGCGACGGCGGCGTACCGGGCGGGGGACGCCGCAGCCGAGGTCGTCACGTCCACCAGCACCCGGGCGGCGGCCGCCAGGCCGAACGCGACGAGCGTGAGCACGGCGAGGGCGGCGGTCCGGCGGTCGACGGACCGCGGGCGGGCGGGGGTGGTGTGGGGCACCTGCTGACGATAGCCGCGTGGCGGGCGCTTGTCGGGCCTCCAGTTCGGGGCGCACCGGCGCCGCGCCGGTCGGGCGGAGCTGAGAGGGGATCGGTTCGATCCGGGGCGGCCCGCCCAAGTAGCATGGCGGCATGAGCATCCGCGGGAGCTACCGGACCGCCCTGACGTACGGCGCGGTGGGGGCGACCCAGGCGTCGGACCTCATGACCTACCCGCCCGAGGGCTTCACCCCGGCCGAGTCGCGCGCGCGGATCGGACACGGCGACCAGCGGTTCGAGACCGCCGTGGTGCAGGCACTGACGTGGCAGATCCAGGAGCGCAGCGGCGTGCGGGTCCGCGTCGAGGAGCAGCCCGACGACGACGAGGTCCGGTACAACCCGGTGACCTTCGACGACGACGGCGTGCCGATCGCTCCGGCGTCCATCGGGACGCCCCGGGTCGAGAAGTTCGCACCGGACGGCACACCGCTGCTGACGGCGGGCACGAGCGCGACCCTGACGATCCACGCCTTCGGGCAGACCGTGCTGGCACCGGTGCGGGTCGTGTCGATCATCGACGAGCACGACCGCAAGGGCTTCGCGTACGGCACGCTCGAGGGGCATCCGCTCTCCGGCGAGGAGTCGTTCGTCGTCGAGCGCACCCAGGACGGCTCGGTGTGGCTGCAGATCCGGCAGTTCTCGCAGCCGTCGAGCGCGAAGTGGCGTTTCGTCGCGCCGTTCGTACGCCGGCAGCAGAAGGTCATGGCGGAGAAGTACCTGGCGGCACTGCGGGGCGACTAGGCGCCGGGGCGCGCCTGTCGCGCCGGGGCCGCGCCTGTCGCGCGGGGGTCGTTGCCGTCGCGCCGGGCGCGACGCGCGTGGGTCGTGGCCGTCGCGCCGGGCGCGTCCGGCCACTGCTCAGCGCAGCGGCGGGAGCGCGGCGATCGCGTCCTCGATGAGCGCCGCGTCCTGCTGGCAGTCGCGCGCGACCGTCACGGCGTTCGTGTGCCGGAGCGCGTCGACGTCGTAGATGCCGGTCGCCACGGCCAGGAACGGGATGCCGGCGGCGTCGGCTGCCTCGCCGTCACGCGGGGTGTCGCCGACGATCACCGCCCGGGTGCCGACCAGGTCGGCGGCGGCACGGTGGGTGACCCCCGCCCGATCGACCTCGGTGTCGCCGAAGTACGAGTGCTCCCAGTCGAAGCCGTCGGGGTCGAACCCGGCGCCGGTGAGCTTCACCCGGGCGCGGTACTCCGAGTTGCCGGTGAGCAGCCCGTTGCGCCACCCGAGCTCGGCGAACCGGGTCAGGAGCGCCTTCGCTCCGGGGACGGGGCTGCGGTGGTCGCCGGAGGCGTGCCGTTCGGCGGTCAGGTCGTGCAGGTGCCGACTGACCGTGGGGATCAGGGTGTCCTCGAACGCGTGGGCGCGCACGTGCTCGGCGATGAGTCCGGCGTCGGTCCGGCCGTGCTGGTGCCCCACCCGCAGGGTGAGGTCGCGGCCCACCGCCCGCTCGAGGGCCAGGTGGTAGAGGTTGCCCGGGGACGACGCGTTCATCACGAGGGTGCCGTCGATGTCCCACAGGACCGTGGTGGGGACGGGATGGTGCTCCATGGCTCCCATCATGACGGACAATGGACTCCATGCCGAGTGCTCTCCCGATCGCCGATCCAGCACCCGCGGACGGCCTGATCACGCCGTGGGCGGCAGCGGGCCCCGCCACCGGCCCCGGCGCTGCTCCCGCCGCCGGTGACGTCCCGTTCGGCGTCTACGTGCACGTCCCGTTCTGCCGTGTGCGCTGTGGCTACTGCGACTTCAACACCTACACGGCCTCCGAGCTCCGCGGCGTCCGTCGCGACGACTACGCCGGCCACGCCGTGCGCGAGATCGAGTGGGCCGCGACCGTGCTCGACCGTTCCGGCGTGCCGCGGCGCCCGGTGTCGACCGTGTTCTTCGGCGGCGGGACCCCGACCATGCTGCCGGCGTCCGACCTGGCGATGATCCTGCGGGCGATCGACGACACGTGGGGCATCCTGCCCGGGGCCGAGGTCACCACCGAGGCGAACCCCGACTCCGTCGACGCGGCGTCGCTCGAGACCCTGCGGGCCGGCGGGTTCAACCGGATCAGCTACGGGATGCAGTCCGCGGTGCCGCACGTGCTCGCCACGCTCGACCGAACGCACGACCCCCTGCGGGTCCCCGTCGTCGTCGACCTCGCGAAGCAGCAGGGGCTCGACGTCTCGCTCGACCTGATCTACTCCACGCCGGGGGAGTCGCTCGCCGACTGGCGGACCTCGCTCGACGCCGCGATCGCGTGCGAGCCCGACCACGTGTCGGCCTACTCGCTCATCGTCGAGGACGGCACCGCGATGGGCCGCATGGTCGCCCGCGGTGAGCTCCCCGCCCCCGACGACGACCTGGCCGCCGACATGTACGAGCTCGCCGACCAGGTGCTCGGCGACGCCGGCTACTCCTGGTACGAGGTCTCGAACTGGGCGCGCGGCGACGGGCACGCGAGTCGCCACAACCTGTCCTACTGGAAGGGCCACGACTGGTGGGGCGTCGGCCCCGGTGCGCACTCCGCCGTCGCCGGTACCCGCTGGTGGAACGTCAAGCACCCGGCCGCCTACGCGAACCGGGTGCTGTCGGGGGAGTCGCCGGCCGCCGGCCGCGAGACCATCGACGACGAGACGCGGTACGTCGAGCGCCTGCTGCTCGCCGCGCGGGTCCGCGGGGAGCTCGCCACGAGCGAGATCCGCCAGGAGGCCCGTGGCCGGGTCGCCGGCCTCATCGCACGCGGGCTCGTGGACGGGTCGGCCGCGGTGCGGGGACGCATCGACCTGACCCTGCAGGGTCGGCTGCTCGCCGACGCGGTGGTGCGGGAGCTGCTCGACTGAGCGGCGTGCGCACTGCTTGCTGCCGAGTGCGTGCCGCTTACTGCTTGATGAACTCGATCGAGAGCGGGTAGCGGTAGAACTGGCCCTGGTTCGCGGCGATCGCGGCCATGATGCTGAAGATCAGCGACACGATGCCCGCGGCGAAGATGATCAGGAGCCCGACCCCGAACACCGAGGTGAGGGAACCGACCACGTAGGCGATCGCCATCGTGATGTGGAAGTTCAGGGCGACCCGGGTGTGCTCGCGGATGAAGCCGCCGCGGTCGCGCAGGACCAGGTAGGCCACCAGCGGTGCGACCACGGTGAAGAAGATGCCGCCGATGTGCGTCAGCGTCGCCCAGAGGCGCTGGTCCTCGGGGCTCATCGGCTGGGGCGGGGTGTACCCGGAGGGGTACTGGGGCCCGCCGGGGTACTGGGGGCCGCCGGGCTGCTGCGGCCCGCCGGGGCCGGGGCCGTACTGGCCCCCGGGCTGCTGGGGGCCACTGGGCTGCTGGGGCCCGCCGGGCTGCTGCGGCCCGCCGGGCTGCTGCGGCCCGCCGGGCTGCTGCGGCCCGCCGGGCTGCTGGTCGGAAGGGCCGCCGGGCTGCTGTCCGTAGGTCATGGCGGAAGCGTATCGGCCGACCGCCCGGAAGTCCCGGGCCGTCAGCGGTCGGGCGTAGGATCAGCAGTCGACACGTCCGAGTGCCAGGTCGATCGGGAAGGAGACGCTCGTGGTCAGTGAACGCAGCCTCGAGGTCCTCAAGGCCATCGTGCGCGACTACGTGGCGTCGCGTGAACCCGTCGGGTCGAAGACCATCGTCGAGCGGCACGCCTTCGGGGTCAGCGCCGCGACCATCCGCAACGACATGGCCCTGCTCGAGGACGAACAGCTCATCGCGGCCCCGCACACCTCGTCCGGTCGCGTACCGACCGACAAGGGATACCGCCTCTTCGTGGACCACCTCGCCGGTGCCCGTCCGCTCTCCAGCGCGCAGCGGCACGCCATCGAGACCTTCCTCGGCGCCCCGAACGACCTCGACGAAGTCCTCGGGCGCACCGTCCGGCTGCTCAGCCAGCTCACGAACCAGGTCGCCCTGGTGCAGTACCCGTCGATGGTGCGCGCCCGCGTGCAGCACGTCGAGCTGGTGCGGCTCGGTGACGCCCGGCTGATGGTGGTGCTCATCACCGACACCGCCCGGGTCGAGCAGCGCGTGGTCGAGACCGACGTCGCGCTCGACGAGGACTCGCTCGGCGAACTCCGCACCGTGGTGAACGGCGCCACGGTGGGGCTCCTGCTGCAGGACGTCCCGACCGCACTCCGGGCCGTGCCGCAGCAGCTCCGCCCCGACGCCCAGACGCTCGGCGGGGTCGTCGTCGCCACGCTCATCGAGCAGGTCGCTGCGAACCGGCAGGACCGCCTGCTGATGGCCGGTGCGGCGAACCTGGCGAAGAGCGAGCAGGACTTCTCCGGCGGCCTCTTCCCCGTGCTCGAAGCGATCGAGGAACAAGTCACCCTGCTCCGCTTGTTCGGGGAGATGCAGGTGGACGACATCGCGGTGGCGGCCAGCATCGGCGTCGAGAACGCCGAGTACGGGCTCGACGCCACGAGCATCGTCGCCGGCGGCTACCTGGCCGGTGGCGAGGTGGCCCGACTGGGCGTCCTCGGACCGACCCGGATGGACTACGGCACGAACATGGCGGCCGTCCGGGCCGTCGCCCGGTACCTGTCCAAACTCCTGGGCGAACATTGACCAACCGACCGAACCCAACCGACTGAGGGATACGTGGCAGACCACTACGACGTCCTCGGCGTCCAGCGAGACGCCTCCGATGCCGACATCAAGAAGGCCTACCGCCGCCTGGCGCGTGAGCTCCACCCGGACGTGAACCCGGCACCCGACGCCGCCGAGCGCTTCAAGGACGTGACGCACGCGTACGACGTGCTGAGCGACCCCGAGCAGCGACGCCGGTACGACGCCGGACCGCAGGCCGACAGCCCCTTCGGAGGCGGTGCTGGCGGCTTCAGCGACATCTTCGACGCCTTCTTCGGTGGTGGCGGTGGCGGCGGACGTGGCTCCGGCCCCCGCAGCCGTGCCGAACGGGGGCAGGACGCCCTGCTCCGCATCGAGGTCGACCTCGACGAGGTCGTCTTCGGCACCCACAAGGACGTCGAGGTCGACACGGCCGTGCTGTGCGAGACCTGCCACGGCTCCTGCTGCGCACCGGGCACCAGCCCGCGCACGTGCGACATCTGCGGCGGTTCCGGGCACATCCAGCGCCAGGTCCGGTCGCTCCTCGGCAACGTCGTGACGAGCGCCCCGTGCGGCACCTGCCGCGGGTACGGCACCGTCATCCCGAGCCCCTGCCCGACCTGCCAGGGCCAGGGCCGCGTCCGCGCCCGTCGCACCGTACCGGTGGACGTCCCCGCCGGCGTCGACTCCGGACTGCGGCTGCAGATGCCGGGCCAGGGCGAGGTCGGTCCGGCCGGTGGCCCGTCCGGTGACCTGTACCTCGAGATCCGCGTGCGCCACGACGACGTCTTCAGCCGCGACGGTGACGACCTGCTGGC
The DNA here is from genome assembly GCF_047226435.1 of Curtobacterium poinsettiae. Lineage (NCBI taxonomy): Bacteria > Bacillati > Actinomycetota > Actinomycetes > Micrococcales > Microbacteriaceae > Curtobacterium > Curtobacterium poinsettiae. Next base: position 1,510,686 of record NZ_CP178434.1, read on the forward strand.
CACGCTCGAGGTCGGCATGACCGACGCCGTCCTCGGCACGACCACCACCATCGACGGCCTCGACGGTCCGGTCGAGCTCGAGATCCGACCCGGTGTGCAGAGCGCCGACGTCCTCGTCATCAAGGACCGCGGCATCACGAAGCTGCGCGGGAACGGCCGCGGTGACCTGCGGGTCGGCGTGCAGGTCGTCACCCCGACCAAGCTGTCCCACAAGGAACGGCAGCTGGTCGAGCAGCTGGCGAAGTCGCACAAGACGACGGCTCCGCAGCTCGCCCGGTTCCAGCAGGGCATGTTCGGCAAGCTCCGCGACCGTTTCTTCAACCACTGATGGCGTCGCTGTACCTCGTCGACTCGCTCGACGTCGTCGTCGGCGACACGGTGTCGCTCGACGGCGCCGAGGGCCGGCACGCGGTCTCCGTCGCGCGGGTCCGGGTCGGCGAGGTCCTGCGGATCGCCGACGGTCGGGGCACCGTGGTGTCCGGACCGGTCACGGCACTCGGCAAGGACACGCTGGAGCTCGCGGTCGAGACCCTCGAGCACCAGGACGCACCGCGTCCGTCGCTGACGCTGGTGCAGGCACTGGCGAAGGGCGGCCGCGACGAGATGGCCGTGCAGGCGGCGACCGAGATCGGTGTCGACCGGGTGGTGCCGTGGTCGGCTGTGCGCAGTGTCTCCCGGTGGGACGGCGCGAAGGTCGAGAAGGGTCGTGCGCGGTGGGCCGCCATCGCGCACGAGGCGGCGAAGCAGGCAATCCGTCCGCGCGTCCCTGCGGTGGCACCGCTCGCGACGACGGGCCAGCTCGTGTCGGCCCTCGGAGCAGGGACCGCACTCGTCCTGCTCGACCCCACCGCGACCGTGCGGCTCGCCACCTGGGAACCACCGACGGACGCCGAGGACATCGCGCTCGTCGTCGGACCCGAAGGCGGCATCGACGGTGCCGAGCTCGACCGGCTCGAGGCCGCCGGTGCGGTGCGTGTCCGACTCGGCGACAGCGTGCTCCGCACCTCCACCGCAGGACCGGCGGCACTCGCTGTCCTGCAGGCGCGACTGGGCCGCTGGTGAGCCGGACCCCGCCGTCGGACGCGTCCTACGATGGAGCCATGAGCACCAGCACGCCCAGCGTCTTCTCCAAGATCATCGCGCGCGAGATCCCGGCGACCATCGTCGCCGAGGACGACCGTGTCATCGCGATCGAGGACATCGCGCCCAAGGCCCCCGTCCACGTGCTCGTCGTGCCCAAGACGGAGCAGTACGCGAACGTCGCGGAGCTCGCCGCGGGGGACCCCGACCTCCTGGCCCACGTGGTCGCCACGGCGCAGCGCATCGCCGACGAGCGCGCCGACGGCCAGTTCCGACTCGTCTTCAACACCGGCGAAGCCGCCGGTCAGACCGTGTTCCACGTGCACGCGCACGTACTCGCAGGTGAACTGCAGGAAGGCACCCTTGCCGGATAACGAACCAGCACAGCCCACCGCCGCCGACGAACAGCCCGTCTCCGTCTCGCTCCAGGTCGACGGCATCGCCATGGTGCAGCTGCTCGGCCCCCAGGACCGACTGCTCAAGACCGTCGAGCGCCAGTACCCGGGTGTCCGGGTGGTCGTCCGTGGCAACGAGGTCACGCTGACCGGCCCCGAACGCGACGTCGCCCGCGCGAAGGCGCTCGTCGACGAGCTCGTCGGCATGGTCAAGCGCGGGCAGGAGATCGGCCCGTCCGACATCCCGATGTCCGCACGGATCCTCGACGACGACCGCAAGCCGTCCGACACCTTCGGCACCCCCATCGTCTCGAGCCGCGGCAAGTCCGTCCGGCCGAAGACCGACGGGCAGCGTGCCTACGTCGACGCCATCGACGAGCACACGATCACGTTCGGCATCGGCCCGGCCGGGACCGGCAAGACCTACCTGGCGATGGCGAAGGCCGTGCAGGCGCTGCAGCGGCGCGAGGTCAACCGGATCATCCTGACGCGTCCCGCGGTTGAAGCCGGCGAGCGGCTCGGCTTCCTGCCGGGCACGCTCACCGACAAGATCGACCCCTACCTGCGGCCGCTCTACGATGCCCTGAACGAGATGATGGACCCGGAGCTCGTCCCGAAGCTCCTGGCGGCCGGCACCGTCGAGGTCGCCCCGCTGGCGTACATGCGTGGTCGGACCCTGAACGACTCGTTCGTCGTGCTCGACGAGGCGCAGAACACCACGCCCGAGCAGATGAAGATGTTCCTGACCCGTCTCGGGTTCGGTTCGAAGATGGTCATCACGGGTGACATCACCCAGGTCGACCTGCCGGGCAACGTGTCCGGTCTCCGGCTCGTGACCCGCATCCTCGACCAGGTCGAGGACATCCACTTCGCCCGTCTCGGCAGCGAGGACGTGGTCCGCCACACCCTCGTCGGTCGGATCGTCGACGCCTACACGGTCTACGACGAAGAGCGCCTCGCCGAGCAGGCCGGCCAGCGCCCCGGCGGCCGCGGAACCGCTCCGGTCGGCAACCCCGACGGCGCCAACCGCGCCGAGCGTCGTGGGCGCCCGCCGCAGGACCGCGCACGGCCCCCGTACCCCCAGAACGACGCCCGAGGAGGCAACCGGTGAGCATCGAGCTCAACAACGAGTCCGGCGTCGAGGTGGACGAGGCCGCGATCCAGCGGCTCGCCGCGTTCGCCCTGGACGCCATGCACGTCCACGCCGACGCTGAGCTCGCGATCGTGCTGGTCGACGAGGGCGCGATGGAGCAGTTGCACGTGCGGTGGATGGACGAGCCCGGCCCGACGGACGTCCTGAGCTTCCCGATGGACGAACTGCGGCCCGGCACCGAGGACGACCCGACGCCGGCCGGACTGCTCGGCGACATCGTGCTCTGCCCGCAGGTGGCCGAGGAGCAGGCGAAGACCGCCGGGCACTCGAGCACCGACGAGATGCTCCTGCTCACCTGCCACGGCATCCTGCACCTGCTCGGCTTCGACCACGCCGAACCCGACGAGAAGGCCGAGATGTTCGGCATCCAGGGCGAGATCCTGACCGCCTTCGCCGCCCAGCACCGAGGGCGGTAGCCGATGGTCGTCGTCGCCGGACTCCTCGCGGTGGCGCTGGGACTCGTCGTGCTCGGCGGGCTCCTCGCCGCGAGCGACGCCGCGCTCTCCGTGGTGTCCCGAGCCGACCTCGAGGAGATCGCCAGGGGCAACAAGCGCCGTCGGTCGATCGAGGCGATCGCGGACGACGTCGGCGCGCACGTGAACGCGCTGAACTTCTTCCGGGTGCTGGCCGAGACGGCCGCTGCTGTGCTCGTCACGATCGCCCTGGTGCGTGCCTTCGACAGCTGGTGGGTGGCGCTCGTCGTCTCCGCCGCGATCATGACCGCGGTGTCGTTCGTGCTGGTCGGGTCGAGCCCGCGGAGTGTCGGGCGGGCCCACGCCGAGCGGCTCATCGGTGCCACCGGCGGCATCGTCCGCGGGGTGCGCATCGTTCTCGGACCGCTCGCCGGGCTGCTCGTCCACATCGGCGACCGGGTCACCCCCGGCCGCGGCCGGAGCGCGTCCACGGTGTCGAGCGAGGAACAGCTGCTCTCCCTGGTCGACGAGGCCACCGAGAGCAACGTGCTCGAGGACGAGGACCGCGAGCTCATCCACTCGGTGTTCGAGTTCAGCGACACCCTGGTGCGTGAGGTCATGGTGCCGCGGACGGACATGCTCACCGTCGACGGCGCGGACACCCTCGGCGTGGCCATGGAGCAGTTCCTCGCCGCCGGTGTCTCCCGCATGCCGGTCACGGGCAAGGACAGCGACGACGTGCGCGGTGTCCTGTACCTCCGCGACGTCGCGCGGTCGCTGTACGAGCGGCCGGCGTCCCGTGGTGAGCGGGTCAGCCGGCTGCTCCGCCCCGCCGAGTTCGTGCCGGAGTCGAAGCACGCCGACGACACCCTGCGGCACATGCAGCTCGCCAAGAACCACCTGGTGCTGGTGGTCGATGAGTACGGCGGAGTCGCCGGACTCGTGACCATGGAGGACCTCATCGAGGAGCTCGTCGGCGACATCTCCGACGAGTACGACCGCGCCGTCGTCGACCGCACCGAGGTCGAGCCGGGTGTGTGGCGGATCTCCGCACGACTGCCGGTCGACGAGCTCGGCGACCTGTTCGGCATCGAGCTCGACGACGACGACGTCGACACCGCCGGTGGGCTGCTCACCAAGGAGCTCGGACACCTTGCCGTGTCCGGCGAGACCGTCACCGTGTCCGGCGTCGTCCTGACCGCCGACCGTGTCGAGGGCAAGCGCCGCCACCTGATCACCGTGCTCGCCGAGCGCACCCATGCCCTGGCCGACGTCGAGGACGCCTTCGACGACGCCGAAACCACCACGACGGGAACCACGCACGCATGACCGACCCCGACACCACCCCAGCCGGCTCGGACAAGCCCTACCGCGCGGGCTTCGTCTCGTTCGTCGGCCGTCCGAACGTCGGCAAGTCGACGCTGACCAACGCCCTGGTGGGCGAGAAGGTCGCGATCACGTCGTCGAAGCCGCAGACCACCAGGCGTGCCATCCGCGGGATCGTGCACCGGCCCGACGGGCAGGTCATCATCGTGGACACGCCGGGCGTGCACCGTCCGCGCACGCTGCTCGGCGAACGGCTGAACGACCTCGTCCAGTCCACGCTGGGCGACGTCGACGTGATCGGGTTCTGCGTGCCGGCGAACGAACCCGTCGGTCCCGGCGACCGGTTCATCAACGACACGCTCGACCAGTACCCGCGCGCCAAGAAGATCGCGATCGTCACCAAGATCGACAGCACCTCGAAGGACCGCGTCGGCGAGCAGCTGCTGGCCGTCTCGAAGCTCCGCGACTGGGACGCCGTGGTGCCGACCTCGGGCACACGGGGCATGCAGCTCGAAGACCTGCTGGGCGTCGTCACGAGCCTCTTGCCCGAGTCTCCGCAGCTGTACGACTCGAGCGCGGTGACCGAGGAGACCGACGAGGAGCGCATCGGCGAACTCATCCGTGAGGCGGCGCTCGAAGGTGTCCGTGACGAGCTGCCGCACTCGCTGGCCGTCGTCATCGAGGACATCGTCGAACCCGACGAGGACGACGACGCCGACGGGCCACTGCGCATCTTCGCGAACCTGTTCGTCGAGCGCGACAGTCAGAAGGCGATCGTCATCGGGCACAAGGGCGAGCGTCTCAAGGACGTCGGCTCGCGGGCCCGCGTCGAGATCGAGTCGCTGCTCGGTGGCCGGCACGTCTACCTGAACATCCGCGTGAAGGTGGCCAAGGAGTGGCAGCGTGACCCGAAGCAGCTCGGACGCCTCGGCTTCTGATCGTCGGACCCCTGCAGCCCGGGTCATCCGGGCGAGGGACGCGCTGGTGAGCGGTCCGCCGTACCGTGGACGGGTGTTCCGTCCTATGCTCCGTGCGCAGGTCATCACCGACCTGGTGATCGCCGTGCTGCTCGGCGGCCTCGTGCTGATCGCCAGCGGGCGCGGCATCGACGGTCCGCTGTCGGTGATCACGGTCGTCGGCATGACCGCCGCCCTGGCGCTCCGTCGGTCGTCACCGGGGCTGGCACTGACCGTGGCGTGGGTGTTCGCGGTCTTCGAGATGGTCACCCTGCAGGTGCCGGACGTCTCGAACGCGTTCATCGCCGGCGTGATGTACACCACGAGTGCGTACGGCAGCCGTCGTGTGCGGCTGGCCGGACTCGTGTCGGCGATCGTCGGTTCGGTGACCGCGGCGGCCTACCTGGGCTTCGACGACTACCAGAACCGGCTCACGTACGAGACCGCCTCGACCCCGCTGCAGGAGTCGCTGCAGGTCACGTTCTCGTTCTTCGCCGTCGTCCTGCTCCTGCTCCTGTTGCCCTGGCTCGCCGGGCTCGTGGTCCGGACCCGTCGGTCGGCGAGCATGAGCCGCGAAGCCCAGCTGCTCGCCGAGCGTGACGCCGCGCGGGCCGACCGGGCCGTGGCCGTCGAGCAGGAGCGTGTCCGGATCGCCCGCGACATGCACGACATCGTCGCCCACTCGCTCGCGGTCGTCATCGCGCAGTCCGACGGTGCCCGGTACGCGCTGAAGGCCGACCCCGCCGTCGCCGATCAAGCGCTCAGCACCATCTCGACCACCGCCCGGCGGGCGCTCGGTGATGTCCGTGAACTCCTCGGCGCGCTCCGGCACGAGCAGGGGACCGCGCCGACGCCCGAGATCGACGACATCGACCGGCTCGTCGACGAGATGCGCCAGCTCGGGCTCGACGTCCGGGTGGAGCGCGAGGGCGACCCCGGCGGGCTGCCGACCACCACGCAGCTCGCGGTGTACCGGATCGTGCAGGAGAGCCTGACGAACGCGTACAAGCACGGCGAGCCGGGCAGTCCGGTGCACGCCGCTCTTACCTACCGACCGGACACGGTCGAGATCGCCGTCGTGAACCGCCGAGCCGACGACGGCGTCCGCGGCCCGGGCACGGGCCACGGACTGGTCGGCATGCGCGAGCGCGCCGTGATGACCGGTGGCACGATGACCGCAGGAGCCCGGGGCGACGACTTCGCGGTCGCCGTCCGGATGCCGACCGTCCCGGCCAGTGGGCAGATGCCCCGCGGTCGCATCACCCCCACCGAGCAGGAGCGCAGCGCCCGATGACCACGACCCCGACCGACGAGCACGCGATCCGCGTTGCCCTCGTCGACGACCAAGCGCTCTTCCGCACCGGCATCCGGATGCTCATCGACTCGCAGCCCGACCTGCGGTTCGTCGGCGAGGCCGGCGACGGGGCCGAGGGGGTCGAGCTCGTCCGCCGGACCCGCCCCGACGTGGTGCTGATGGACGTCCGGATGCCCGTGATGGACGGCATCACGGCGACCGGCCACATCGTCGAGCAGTCCGGCACCGACGGCGCGAAGGTCCTCGTGCTGACGACGTTCGACTTCGACGAGGCCGCCGCCAAGGCCATCCGTGCCGGAGCGAGCGGGTTCGTGCTCAAGGACGCCGACCCCGAGTTCCTGCTCGCCGCGGTCCGCACCGTGCACGCCGGCACCGCGGTGTTCGCCGCCTCGGCGACCCGTGAGCTCCTGCGACGGTACGACGACTCGGTCGGACGCGCCGCTGCGGTGCCCGCGGCCTTCTCCGACCTCACCCCGCGTGAGCGCGAGATCTTCGACCTGGCCGCCCGCGGCTTCAGCAACAGCGAGATCGCCCAGCACGAGTACGTCAGCGAGGCGACCGTGAAGACGCACATCTCGCGGGTCCTGACGAAGCTCGAGCTCCGCGACCGGGTCCGTCTCGTCGTCTTCGCCCACGAACACGGGCTCGTCACCAAGGCCGACTGACGCCGGGTCATCCCGACGGATGACCCCTCCACAGACAACCGAGCCGAGCGGACGATCCACAGGAGCCGTCCGAGCGACGCGTGACGGGGCCGGCGGCGGCCATCGTGGATGCATGACCACCAGCCACGCTCCGATCATCCGCCTCGACCACGTGTCCAAGCACTACGGCGACGCCGCCCGACGCGTCACCGCGCTCGACGACGTCAGCGTCGACATCGGCGCGGGGGAGTTCACCGCGGTGATGGGGCCGTCCGGGTCCGGCAAGTCGACGCTCATGCACGTCGCGGCCGGCCTCGACGCCGTGACCACCGGCCGGATCCACATCGACGGCGTCGACATCACGGCGCTGGGCGACAAGGACCTCACCGAGCTGCGCCGTCGCCGACTGGGCTTCGTCTTCCAGTCGTTCAACCTCGTCCCGACGCTCGATGTCAGCGAGAACATCCGGCTGCCGTTCCTGCTCGGTGGGCACAAGCCCTCGCGCGAAGAGACCGCCTGGATCGACCGTCTGGTCGAGATGCTCGGACTCGGCAACCGGCTGACCCACCGGCCGCACCAGCTCTCCGGCGGGCAGCAGCAGCGCGTCGCCATCGCGCGGGCCCTCGCCTCGCGACCGGCGGTGGTCGTCGCCGACGAGCCGACCGGTGCCCTCGACTCCCGCACGGGTCGCGACGTCCTGTCGATCCTGCGCGGTGCCGTGCAGGAATGGGGCCAGAGCGTCGTCATGGTCACGCACGACCCGGTGGCCGCCGCGAACGCCGACCGCATCCTGTTCCTGGCCGACGGCCGGATCGTCGCCGACCGCCCGGCGATGGACGCCGGCGCGATCTCCACCACGATGCTCGGGATGGAGGCGGCAGCGTGAACGGCGTCCGCTCCTTCGCCCCCACCGTCCTGGTCGCCGCCCTCGGCACCACGTTCGGTTCCGCCCTGGTCATCGCACCGGGCATCGTCACCGAAGCGCTCCGAGCAGCCGGCGTCGCCGACCTCGGGCCGATCAAGGCGATCCTGTCCGTGGTCGGGTGGTTGTTCCTCGGCATCGCGCTCTACGTCGGCGCGATCGTCACGGCGAACACCTGCGCCACCCTGATCGCCGGGCAGACCCGGATCATCGCGCTGCAGCGGCTCATCGGGGCGACCGGAGCCACGCTCCGTGCGCGGATCACCCGGACAGGTCTGGTCGTCGGCGTGCTCGGCGGGGTCATCGGTGCCGTCGTCGGGACCGCACTCTCGGCACTCTTCGTCGTCGTCCTGCGGGGCAACGGTGTCCTGCCCGACACCGAGTACACGTACGTGCCGTGGGAGCTCGTCCTGCCGGTCGTTGCCGTCGTCCTCGCCACCTGGTGCGCCTTCGCCTCCGGGTCGCGTCGCGTGCTCACCGTCACCCCGCTCGAAGCGCTCTCGTCGTCCGTCGAGCCCAGCCACGACGACGTCCGGTCCGGTACCGCCCGCAAGGTCTGGGCGATCGTGCTCATGGCCGGCGGTGCGCTGCTGATGGCGCTCGGGCTCGCCGTCAGCTCGGTGTCCCCGGTCGCGGTCCTGCCGGCGGCGCTGGGCGGGTTCGTCTCCTTCGCCGGGGTCGCGGTCGGGGCGACGATCGTGATGCCGCCCGTGCTGCAGCTCATCGGGCGCATCGGCTCGCACGACCCGGTGGTCCTGCTCGCCGGGCGCAACGCGATGCGGGCGCCGGGGCGGTCCTCGCGGGCGACCATCGGGCTCGTCATCGGTGTCACCCTGCTCGTCACCTTCGCGGTGGCGCTCGGGATCATGCAGCACGTGCTCGAGACCCAGATGCGCGCGTTGAGCGAGGGGAGTGCCACACCGGCGATGATCGAGGCGCAGCGTGACCTGTTCGTGCAGATCAACGCCGTCGTCAGCGTGATCGTCGGGTTCTCCGCCGTGATCGCCGCCGTCGGGGTCGTGAACGCCCTGGCACTCGGGGTGCTCCAGCGTCGACGCGAACTCGGGCTGCTCCGCGTGCTCGGCCTGACCGGTGCCCAGGTGCGCCGGATGATCGTCACCGAGGCGGTGCAGATGGTCGTCGCGGCCGTCGTCTCGGGTCTCGCGCTCGGCACCCTGTACGGCTGGGTCGGCGGGCAGACGCTCCTCGGCTCGCTCGGGACTCCCGTGTCGCCGGTGCTCCCACCGCTGACGATCGGCATCGTGGTGGTCGGCGCGCTGGTCCTGGCGGTCGTCGCGACCATCGCCCCGGTGCGCCGCGCGATGCGCGTCCCGCCGACCGAGGCGCTCGCGGTCGACTGACCCGGCGCCGTCGGCGCACCACACGACGAGACGGGAGGCCCGGTGCCAGCTGGCACCGGGCCTCCCGTCTCGTCGTGGCGTCACGCCGACGTCCTCTGCACGGCGCGGCCACGCCGCTCACGTCCGCCGAGTGGTCTCGAACTGTCGTCTGGACGCGGTCCGGGCGACAGAACGTGACCACTCGGCGACCGACCCGCGGCATGTCGTGACCGCTCGGAGCTGCTCGGAGCCACTCGGCAACCCGCTCGGCACGCCAGCCTGCATCCCCGCTCGAGCGCGCCGAGGTCCTGCGTCACACGCTTGCGCCAGCCCGCTGCTCCGGTGCTACCGTGGGTCCCGATGTACTCCGCACTGCTCCTCCTTCGCTGCCGCGACGAGGCCTGACACTCCGGCCCACCTCGTCGCGGAGTCCGTCGTGGCCGCACTGACCAGAGCCCACGAACACCGGCTCACGAACCCGCGACGAAAGCGAAGAACGATGCAGAACACGCAGCAGCCCTCCGGGATGCCGATCCACAAGTACGTCCCCTTCCACGAGCAGATCGCCGTCGAGCTGCCGGACCGCACGTGGCCCACGAAGCGCATCGACAAGGCCCCGCGCTGGTGTGCCGTCGACCTGCGTGACGGCAACCAGGCCCTCATCGACCCGATGGACGCCGAGCGGAAGCGCGCGATGTTCGACCTCCTCGTCCGGATGGGCTACAAGGAGATCGAGGTCGGGTTCCCGAGCGCCTCGCAGACCGACTTCGACTTCGTCCGGTCGCTGATCGACGAGGGCGCGATCCCCGACGACGTCACGATCCAGGTGCTGACCCAGGCGCGTGAGCACCTCATCCAGCGCACCTACGAAGCGATCGACGGCGCGAAGCAGGCCATCGTCCACCTGTACAACTCCACGAGCATCGTCCAGCGCGAGGTCGTTTTCCGCACCGACGTGCAGGGCGTGGTGGACATCGCGGTCACCGGCGCGAAGCTGTGCAAGGCTGCCGAGGCGACGCTGCAGCACGACACGACGATCTACTACGAGTACTCGCCGGAGTCCTACACGGGCACCGAGCTCGAGGTCGCGCTGGAGATCTGCAACGCCGTGCTCGAGGTCTTCGAGCCGACGCCCGAGCGCAAGGTCATCATCAACCTGCCCGCCACCGTCGAGATGGCCACGCCGAACGTCTACGCGGACTCGATCGAGTGGATGTCGCGCCGCCTCGCCCACCGCCAGGACGTCATCCTGTCGCTGCACCCGCACAACGACCGCGGCACCGCGGTCGCCGCCGCCGAGCTCGGCTACCTGGCCGGCGCCGACCGCATCGAGGGCTGCCTGTTCGGCAACGGTGAGCGCACCGGCAACGTGGACCTGGTCGCCCTCGGGATGAACCTGTTCACGCAGGGCATCGACCCGGAGATCTCGTTCGCCGACATCGACCAGGTGAAGCGCACCGTCGAGTACTGCAACCAGCTGCCGGTGCCCGAGCGCCAGCCGTGGGCGGGTGACCTGGTGTACACGGCGTTCAGCGGCTCGCACCAGGACGCCATCAACAAGGGCTTCGAGGCGATGAAGGCGAAGGCCGCCGCCGCGGGCAAGGACATCGACGAGATCGCGTGGGCGGTGCCGTACCTGCCCGTCGACCCGAAGGACATCGGCCGGTCGTACGAGGCCGTCATCCGCGTCAACTCGCAGTCCGGCAAGGGCGGTGTGGCGTACCTGCTCAAGACCGACCACGCCCTCGACCTGCCCCGCAAGCTGCAGATCGAGTTCTCCGGCGTCGTCCAGCGGCACACCGACACCGAGGGTGGCGAGTTCTCGTCGCAGCGCATCTGGGACGTGTTCCAGGACGAGTACCTGCCCGCGTCGATCGACGACGAGAAGTGGGGCCGCTACGAGCTCACCAAGACGGCGACGTCGAGCGACTTCGAGGGCACGACCTCGCTGTCCGTGGCTCTCCGGGTCGACGAGGGCGCGGTCACGGCCGAGGCCGTCGGCACCGGTCCCATCGACGCGTTCCTGAAGGTGCTCGCCGAGCAGGGCGTCCAGGTCACCCTGTACGACTACTCCGAGCACACGATGAGCGCCTCCGGTGACGCCAAGGCCGCGTCCTACGTCGAGCTCGACGTCGACGGCGTGCGCCTGTGGGGCGTCGGCATCGACGCCGACATCTCGACGGCGTCGCTCAAGGCGATCGTGTCCGCGGTGAACCGCGCGGTGCGCGCGGGTGCCGCGGCCGGAGCAGACGCGCCGGAGCTCGTCTCCGCCTGAGACGCAACCAGACAGGAGGCTCCCCACCGGGCACGGCCTGATCGCCGCTGGCGCGTCGACCAGGTACCGGCCGGTGTGGGCCCAGGTGTGGGTCCGTCCCGCACCGCGCCTCCCGTCTGTGCGCACGTTCACTGCCTGACGCAAGACGCCGTCGTGTTGCCGAGGCGCCTCCGGAAGTCGCGGCGTCTCGACGAGTGCGCGGCGTCCGGCGAAGACGACGGCGTCTTGTCGCAGTGCCCCGCCCCGCCCCGCACCGCACGCGGCTGTCGGCGGGGCGGGGGATACTGGGGTCATGCCGCTGTACCGGGACGAGTGCGTCGTGTTGCGCACCCACAAGCTCGGTGAAGCCGACCGCATCGTCACGATGCTCTCGCGGCAGCACGGCAAGATCCGCGCGGTGGCCAAGGGCGTGCGGCGGACGGCGTCGAAGTTCGGCAGCCGGCTCGAGCCGTTCATGGTCGTGGACGCCCAGTTCTACGAGGGCCGGTCGCTCGACATCGTCACCCAGGCGGAGTCCCTCGGTGCGTACGGGGCCCAGATCGTCGCCGACTACGGCGCGTACACGGCGGCCAGCGCCATGGTCGAGACCGCCGACCGACTGAGCGAGGCCGACGCCGGGCTCCAGCAGTACCTGTTGCTCGTCGGGGCGCTCCGCTCGTTGTCCCGCGGCGAACACCAGTCCAGCGCGACCCTCGACTCGTACCTGCTCCGCGCGATGAGCATCGCAGGGTGGGCGCCCTCGTTCAGCGACTGCGCGGTGACGGGGGAGCCCGGCCCGCACTCGGCCTTCGTGGTGCAGCTCGGTGGTGTCGTCGCCGACCGTGCGGCGCCCCCGGGGACTCCCCGGCTCGACCCGGCGACGCTCGGTGTGCTCGGCTCCCTGCTGGCGGGTGACTGGGCGACGGTGGACGCCACCGACGAGCGGACGCGTTCGCGGGCCTCCGGCGTGGTCGCGGCCTACGCCCAGTGGCACCTGGAACGATCGCTCCGGTCCCTGCCGCACGTCGACCGCTCCGAGCACCCGATGCCCGTGCCCCAGACCCACGGCGGACCCGAGGCGACAGCGCGCGCGGTGGCCTCGACCCCGGCACCCGCCGTGCCCGACCCCGATCCCGCTGTCGAAGGAGCCCCCACCGCATGAGCCCCCGCCGCCCCGACGACGTCGAACCGTTCCGCCCGATCGACTGGACCGGCGAGACGCCCCCGGCGATCCCGGCCCGGTTCGTGCCGGAGCACGTGGCGATCGTCATGGACGGCAACGGCCGGTGGGCGAACGGCCGCGGTCTGACCCGGATCGAGGGGCACAAGGCGGGCGAGGCGTCGTTGCTCGACGTCGTCGCGGGCGCGATCCAGATCGGCGTCGGGCACGTGTCGGCGTACGCGTTCTCGACGGAGAACTGGAAGCGCTCCCCGGAAGAGGTCCGGTTCCTGATGGGCTTCAACCGCGACGTCATCCGTCGGCGCCGCGACCAACTGCACCAGTGGGGCGTCAAGGTGCGGTGGGCGGGCCGGCGTCCGCGGCTGTGGCGGAGCGTCATCGACGAGCTCGAGACCGCGGAGCGCATGACGGCGGGCAACGATGTCCTCACGCTGACGATGTGCGTGAACTACGGTGGCCGGAACGAGATCGTCGACGCGGTGCAGGGCATGGCCGAGGACGTCGCAGCCGGTCGCCTGAAGCCGAGCCAGGTCACCGAGAAGGCCCTGGCGAAGCGGTTGTACGTGCCGGAGATGCCCGACGTCGACCTGTTCCTCCGGAGCTCCGGCGAGCAGCGCACGAGCAACTTCCTGCTCTGGCAGTCCGCCTACGCCGAGATGGTGTTCCTCGACCGGCTCTGGCCGGACTTCCGCCGCACCGACCTGTGGGGTGCGATCGAGGAGTACGCCAGCCGCGACCGTCGCTACGGCGGCGCGGTCGACACCCCGACGGCGTAGCCCGAGCCGAGGCGGACGCCGGGCCGGGGCCGAGTCTCGGATCCGCGGACAGGCTGCGCCGTCTGAGCGGCGCGGAATGTCCGCGCAGCCGAGACTCGGCTGCGCGCCACACCTCAGCCCGGCAGCGCCCCGTCGAGCAGGTGCGCCGCCGACCGCACGGCGTCCAGCGCGGCCAGCACGCTGGGGACCCGCTCGGCCCCGCGCGCCACGACGACCTCGACGCGTCGGGCCAGGTCGTCGTCCACCGGATCGATCGCGACACCCGCGGGGATGACCGTCGTCGCGAGTGCCAGCCGGGGGAGCAGCGCCACCCCGAGCCCCGCGGCGACGAGTCCCACCACCGCGGCCGCGTTGTCCGTCTCGAGCACGATGTCCGGCGTGAACCCCGCGCTCGCACACGAGGCGAGCAGGTGGCCTCGGCAGCGCGGGCAGCCTCCGATCCACCGGGCGTCGTGGTGGGACGCGAGGTCCACGACGGTGGAGCCGACGGGGCGGAGTCGTTCCGCGCCTCCCGGCTCGACCGGCGTCACCAGGGCGAGCGGATCGCGCCCGAGCGCACGGGTGACGAGCCCGGGGTCCGGTGCCGACCCGATCTCGTCCCCGACGTAGGTGAACGTGAGGGCGACGTCGACCGCACCGCCGCGCAGCAGGTCGAGCGCCTCGGGCGGTTCGACCTCGACGTACGAGGTCGTCACGCCCGGTGCCGTCGCCGCCAGCCGGGCGAGCACGGCGGGCACGAGCGCCGAGGACGCGCTCGGGAACCCGGCGAGGCGCACCCGACCGCGGCTGAGCCCGCCGACGGCGTCCAGGTCCTCGCGCGCGGCGGTGAGTGCGGCCTGGACGTGCAGGGCGTGGTCCGCGAGCACCTGGCCGGCGTGGGTGAGTGTGGCCCCGCGTCCGCCCCGCAGCACCAGCGCGTGCCCGAGGCGCTGCTCGGCCCGGGCCACCAGCTGGCTGACGGCGGGCTGGCTCGACCCGATCGCGGCGGCGGCGCGGGTGATCGACCCGCCGTCGGCCACGGCGCGCAGGACCCGGAGCAGCTGGGGATCGATCTCGTCCATCACGCAATGTTATCGGTGGCACAACGAGCCGGCCCTGGTGTGATGGGGTGGGAACCGGGACGCTGTCCGCATGGACTCCTTCCCGGCCGGCCGTGGCTACCTGGCGGCGTGCACCGCTGGCCTGCCGACCCGCGGCACCCTCGCCGCCCAGCGAGCCGACCTCGACGCGTGGTCCCGTGCGGAGACCTCACCGGCCCGGTACGGGGCCCTGGTCGAGGAAGGCCGCACGCTCTTCGCCGCGCTGGTCGGCGTCCCCGCGGAGCGTGTCGCGACCGGTTCGCAGACCTCGGTGATGGCCGCCGTCGTCGCCGACGCGCTGCCGGACGGTGCCGAGGTGGTCGTCCCCGACGGCGACTTCAGCTCGGTCGTCTTCCCGTTCCTCGCGCAGGCGCACCGCGGCATCCGGGTCCGGAGCGTCCCGCTGGACCGGCTCGCCGCCTCGGTCGGACCCGACACGGCCCTGGTCGCGTGGTCCGCGGTGCAGTCCGCCACCGGTGTGGTCACAGACCCCGACCCGGTCGTCGCCGCCGCGCGACGCGTCGGTGCCCTGACCCTCTGCGACCTCACGCAGGCCGCCGGCGTCCTGCCCGTCGACGCCGCACCGTTCGACGTGACGCTCACGCACACCTACAAGTGGCTCTGCGCACCGCGCGGCGTCGCCTTCATGACGCTCTCCGACACCGCCCTCGGCCGGCTCCGCCCGGTGCAGGCCGGCTGGTACGCGGGAGCGGACGTGTGGTCCTCCTGCTACGGACCCGCCATGCACCTGGCCGACGACGCCCGCCGCTTCGACGTCTCCCCGGCCTGGCAGGCGTGGCCCGGCGCCGTGGCCGCGCTCGAGCACGCGGTCGCGCTCGACCAGCATGCGGTCTGGAGGCACGCCACCGGTCTCGCGGACCGGCTGTGCGACGCCCTGGGGTCGCCTCGGCAGGGCGACGGGCAGGGCGACGGGCAGGCGATCGTGACGTTCGCGGACGCCGACGGTTCGGCCCTGCGGGCCCTCACCGCCGCCGGGCTCACCGCCTCGGGGCGTGCCGGTCGGCTGCGCATCGCGTTCCACCTGTGGAACGACGAGTCGGACGTGACCGACGTCGCGGCCGCGCTCGGCGGGGTGGGGCCGACCACGTCGGCCAGGTGAGCGCGGCGGGCGGACGCGGGGCGGGCCTCCCGGCCGACGATCGCCGGTAGTCTTGCCCGGACCGTTTCCGCACCGAGCACCCAGCTCGGCGACCTCTGGAGCACCCTTTGGCACAGCCCTCCCGTCTCGACAGCGTCATCGCCCTGGCCAAGCGCCGCGGCTTCGTCTTCCAGTCGGGTGAGATCTACGGAGGCTCCCGCTCCGCGTGGGACTACGGGCCCCTCGGTGTGGAGCTCAAGGAGAACATCAAGCGCCAGTGGTGGCAGCGGTTCGTCCGAGGCCGCGGGGACATGGTCGGCCTTGACTCCGCGGTGATCCTGCCCCGCAAGGTGTGGGAGGCCTCCGGCCACGTCGCGACCTTCACCGACCCGCTCGTGGAGTGCCTGCACTGCCACCACCGCTTCCGCGAGGACCACCTGATCGAGGCGTTCGTCGCCAAGAAGGGCCGCGACCCCGAGGGCCGCATGGCCGAGATCGCCTGCCCGAACTGCGGCACCCGCGGCGAGTGGACCGAGCCCCGCGAGTTCTCCGGGATGCTCAAGACGTACCTCGGCCCGGTCGAGTCCGAAGAGGGCCTGAACTTCCTGCGCCCCGAGACCGCGCAGGGCATCTTCGTCGACTTCGAGCAGGTCGTGACGACCAGCCGCATGAAGCCCCCGTTCGGCATCGGCCAGGTCGGCAAGGCGTTCCGCAACGAGATCACGCCCGGCAACTTCATCTTCCGCACCCGCGAGTTCGAGCAGATGGAGATCGAGTACTTCGTGCCGCCGGCCGAGGCGGGGGAGCACTACGAGCAGTGGATCGCCGACTCGGTCGCGTTCTACACCGACCTCGGCATCGACCCCGAGAACCTGCGTCGCTTCGACGTGCCGGACGGCGAGCGGGCGCACTACTCCGACGCCACCGCCGACATCGAGTACCGCTTCGGCTTCACCGGCTCGGAGTGGGGCGAGCTGATGGGCGTCGCGAACCGCACCGACTTCGACCTGAACAACCACATCGAGTCGTCCGGCCAGGACCTCCGGTTCTTCGACCAGGCCGCCAACGAGAAGTACGTGCCCTACGTCATCGAGCCGTCGTTCGGCCTGACCCGTGCGCTCATGGCGTTCCTGCTCGACTCCTACCACGAGGACGAAGCGCCCAACGCGAAGGGCGGCGTCGACAAGCGCACCGTCCTGCGGCTCGACCCGCGCCTGGCCCCGGTGAAGGCCGCCGTCCTGCCGCTGTCGCGCAACGAGCAGCTCTCGCCCGTCGCCCGCGGCCTGGCCGACGACCTGCGCAAGAACTGGAACGTGGACTTCGACGACGCCGGCGCGATCGGCCGTCGCTACCGTCGCCACGACGAGATCGGCACGCCGTTCTGCATCACGGTCGACTTCGACACGCTCGAGGACAAGGCCGTCACGGTGCGCGAGCGCGACACCATGGGCCAGGAGCGCGTCTCGCTCGACCAGCTGCAGGGGTACCTCGCGCAGCGGTTGCTCGGCGCGTAGGGGTTCCGCGGCTCCGCAAGACACCGGTGTTCGTGCGTTGCACACCCGCAATCGGGTGTTCGACCTGCGAACACCGGTGTTCTGCTGCCGGCGACGGGAATGCGCGGCGCACGAGCGCGTTGGGGTCAGCATGAACGACTCCGTGAAGGTCGATGTCTGGTCGGACATCGCCTGCCCCTGGTGCTACATCGGCAAGCGCAAGTTCGAGGCCGGTGTGGCCGCGTTCGGCGCCTCGACCGAGGGCCGTCCCGTCGAGGTCGAGTACCACTCCTTCGAGCTGAGTCCGGACACCCCCGTCGACTTCGAGGGGACCGAGGCCGAGTTCCTGTCCGGCCACAAGGGCATGCCCGTCGACCAGGCGCAGCAGATGCTCGACCAGGTCACGGCGATCGCCGCGGGCGTCGGGCTCGACTACGACTTCGAGGCGATGCACCACACCAACACCGTGAAGGCCCACCAGGTCATCCACCTCGCCAAGCAGCACGGCAAGCAGCTCGAGATGGTCGAGCGCCTGTTCACCGCCTACTTCGAGCGCGGCGAGCACGTCGGCCAGGAGTCCTCGCTGGCCGACCTGGCGGCGGAGATCGGCCTGGACCGCGACGAGGTCCTCAGCACCCTGCGCGACGACGCCCAGCTCGCCGCCGTCCGTGCCGACCAGGCCCAGGCGCAGGCCTACGGGATCAACGGCGTGCCGTTCTTCGTGATCGACGGTAAGTACGGCGTCTCCGGTGCCCAGGACCCCTCGGCGTTCGAGCAGGTGCTCCGCCAGGTGGTCGCGCTCCGCGAGACCACGCCGGACGAGGTCGCCTCGGCGGCCGAGCGCGCTGCGGACGACGCGAGCGCGGACGTGGCGGCGACCCGATGACGGACGCGACGGCCACCGTCGGGGGTGGGGCGGGCCTCCCGTCCGCCCCGTCGGTCCCGGGTGCGATCTCCGGTCTGGAGGCGCGCCCCGGCCTGCTCACGCTGGTCACGGCCGGCGGTGCGCCGGTCTGCGATGGTGATTCGTGCCTGATCGACGCCGGATCGTTCGCCGGTGCCGAGGGCGACTGGACCGAGGTGCCGGACTGACGCTTCCGTCGGTCGCGCGTCGCGCGCTGGTGGTCCCGCGCCCCCGTGCGGTCGTTGCGCCCCGACCCTGCGGGGCGCGACGGCTGTGCGGGGGCGCGATCCGTCGGTCGCCAGGCCGATCAGTCGCGCTGCGGTTCTTCGTCGGTGATGTCCGCGACGGTCGCGCCGTAGGCGGCGACGAGTGCGTCCGCGTCCACGAAGGCGCTCGCGCCGTGGCGTCCGGCGCCCAGGGCGACCCTGCGTCCGACGATGCGCTCGTCGGCGTACACCGGCAGGTCACCCGTGGCGCCGATCGGCGTGATGGTCCCGCGTTCGTAGCCGGACGCGCCGAGCGCGGTGGCAGCGTCGGGCATCGAGAGCTTGTTGACCCCGACGACGGTGCGCAGCTTCTTCCAGGCGATGCTGCGCCCGCCCGGCACCAGGGCGAGCAGGAAGCCGCCGTCGTGGCGCTTCACCACCAGGGTCTTGACGATGTCACCGGGTTCGATGCCGAGCAGTTCGGCGGCCTGGTGCAGGGAGTCCGCGGCCGGTCGCTCGACCACCTCGACCGGCAGGCCGCGGGCCTGGGCGTCGGCGTCGAACCGGGTGCTGGCGTCGGTCGTCATGTGGAGAACGCTACCGGCGTGCACCGACGTGGGAAGATGGGTCAGGTATGACGATCACACAAGCACCCGCCTCGCGAGTCGGCGGCCCCCTGCGCATCGGCCCGATCGAGGTCGACGTGCCGGTCGTGCTCGCGCCGATGGCCGGGATCACGAACATGGCGTACCGCCGGCTTTGCCGCGAGTACGGCGCCGGGCTCTATGTGTGCGAGATGATCACCTCGCGGGCGCTCGTCGAACGGACCCCCGTGTCGATGCAGCTCATCCAGCACCACGAGTCCGAGACCCCGCGGTCGATCCAGCTGTACGGCGTCGAGCCGAACACCGTGGCCGAAGCGGCGTCGATCCTGGTGGGCGAGGACCGTGCCGACCACATCGACCTGAACTTCGGGTGCCCGGTGCCCAAGGTCACCCGCAAGGGCGGCGGCGCGGCCCTGCCCTGGAAGCTCGACCTGTTCCGCGAACTCGTCACCAAGACCGTGCGCGCCGCGGGCGACGTCCCCGTCACCGTCAAGATGCGCAAGGGCATCGACGAGGACCACCTGACCTACCTCGACGCCGCCCGCATCGCGCGTGACGCCGGGGTCGCCGCGGTCTCGCTGCACGCCCGCACCGCGAACGAGCACTACTCCGGGCACGCCGACTGGTCGGCGATCGCCACGCTGAAGGAGACGGTGACCGACATCCCGATCCTCGGCAACGGGGACATCTGGTCGGCCGCCGACGCCCTCCGGATGATCGACGAGACCGGCGCCGACGGCGTGGTCGTCGGGCGTGGCTGCCTCGGCCGCCCGTGGCTGTTCGGCGACCTGGCCGCGGCGTTCCGTGGCGAGGGCCTGCGCTACATGCCGTCCCTGGGCGAGGTCGCCGACGGGTTCCGCCGGCACGCCGAGCTGCTCGTCGAGTTCTTCGGCGACGAAGAACACGCCTGCCGCGACATCCGCAAGCACGTGGCCTGGTACTTCAAGGGGTACCCGATCGGCAGCGACGTCCGGTCCGGCCTGGCGATGGCGTCGAGCCTGCAGGAGATCGACGACTTCCTCGGCCAGCTCGACCACGACGCGCCGTACCCGGGTGCCGACGCCGAGGGGCCGCGCGGTCGTGCCGGTCACCCCAAGCGCACCGCCCTGCCCGACCGCTGGCTCGAGAGCCGCGACGTCGACTCCGAGTTCCGCAAGGTCCTGGCCGCCGCCGAACTGCACCACAGCGGCGGATGAGCGCCACCGCCTCGTACGGCCCGGCCGACGCGGAGCGCTGGCTCCCCGAGGAGCACGGCAACCGCCGCTCGGACTTCGCCCGTGACCGCGCCCGACTGCTGCACTCCAGCGCGCTCCGGCGTCTGGCCGCCAAGACCCAGGTGCTCAGCCCGACCGCGGGGCTCGACTTCGCCCGCAACCGGCTGACCCACTCGCTCGAGGTCGCGCAGGTCGGTCGCGAGCTCGCCGACTCGCTCGGGCTCGACCCCGACGTGGTCGACACCGCCTGCCTGGCGCACGACATCGGACACCCGCCCTTCGGGCACAACGGCGAGACCGCGGTGAACGCCTGGGCGAGCGGCATCGGTGGGTTCGAGGGCAACGCGCAGACGCTCCGGTTGCTCACGCGGCTCGAGCCGAAGGTCTACGGCGTCCGGCCCGGCGCGGACGTCGACCGTCCGTTCGGGCTCAACCTGACCCGCGCATCGTTGGACGCCAGCTGCAAGTACCCGTGGCCCGCTGCGCAGGGGGTGTCGGAGTCGTCGTCCGGGCGCACCAAGTTCGGCTTCTACGACGACGACCACGACGCCTTCGAGTGGCTCCGCGCCGGTGCTCCGCGTCGTCAGCGGTGCATCGAGGCGCAGGTCATGGACCTCGCCGACGACATCGCGTACTCCGTGCACGACTTCGAGGACGCCGTCGTCGCCGGGTTCATCGACGTCGCGGCCCTGGGGGACCGCGTCGGCGAGAACGACATCGTGACCGCCATGCACGCGTGGGTCGGCGACGACCTGAGCCGCGACGAGCTGCTCGAGGCGTTCGACCGCCTGCGTGCGTTGCCCCTGTGGATGACCGCGTACGACGGCTCCCGCCGTGACGCCGCACGCCTGAAGAACCTGACGTCGCAGCTGATCGGACGCTTCGCGCGCACCGCGACGGCCGCCACCCGCGAGTCCTACGCCTCGGGGTCGCTCGTGCGCTTCGCCGCGTCGGTCGTCACCCCACCCGAGATCATCGGGGAGATCGCGGTGCTCAAGGGCATCGTCGCGGCCTTCGTGATGACCCAGGGCGACCGTCAGCCCGTGTACGAGGACCAGCGCCGCGTGCTCACCGAACTCCTCGACGCGCTGGCGGCGACCGGTGCGTCCGACCTCGAGCCGGGCTTCGCCGCCGACTGGCACGCCGCGGACGACGACGCCGGCCGACTGCGCGCCGTCGTCGACCAGGTCGCGAGCCTGACCGACCAGGGCGCCTTCGCCTGGCACCGACGTCTGGTGGTGGGTGACCGTGAACCGGTCCACATCGCCGTCTGACCGGTCCGCCGACGTCGGTCCCACGAACTAGGATCGAGGGGTGGCTGGCAGGATCGCGCGGAACGACATCGACGAGGTCCGCTCGCGTGTCAACATCGCCGACGTCGTGGGCGACTACGTCACGCTGAAGCACGCGGGCGTCGGGTCGATGAAGGGCCTCTGCCCTTTCCACGACGAACGCTCCCCGTCGTTCCACGTCCGGCCCCAGGTCGGCCGCTACCACTGCTTCGGCTGTGGCGAGGACGGCGACGTCTTCAGCTTCATCATGGCGCAGGACCACACCACCTTCGCCGAGGCCGTCGAGCGCATGGCCGCGAAGATCGGCTACACCCTGCACTACGAAGAGGGCGACGGGCCGCGCACCGACTACAACACCCGCGCACGGCTGATCTCCGCGAACGAAGCCGCGCTCGAGTACTTCACGGGGCAGCTCACCACGGCTGCCGCCGACCCCGCCCGCCGGTTCCTGGGGGAGCGCGGGTTCGACCCTTCGGCCGCCCAGCACTTCGGCGTCGGCTTCGCCCCGAAGTCCTACGACATGCTCAAGGACCACCTGCGCGGGCGCGGCTTCACGATGGAAGAACTCGTGTCCGCCGGTCTCGTCAGCCAGGGCGACCGCTCGCCGTACGACCGGTTCCGCGGGCGCCTGATGTGGCCGATCCGGGACGTCACCGGAGCCACCATCGGGTTCGGCGCGCGCCGCCTGCTCGAGGACGACAAAGGCCCCAAGTACCTCAACACGCCCGAGACCCCGATCTACCACAAGAGCCAAGTCCTCTACGGCCTCGACCTCGCCCGCCGCGACATCTCGAAGCAGAAGCAGGTCGTCATCGTCGAGGGCTACACCGACGTGATGGCCTGCCACGTCGCGGGCGTCACGACCGCGGTCGCCACCTGCGGCACGTCGTTCGGGGTCGACCACATCAAGGTGCTGCGGCCGATGCTCGGTGACCTGGCGGGCGCCGACCCGAACGCCAACGGCGAGGTCGTGTTCACGTTCGACCCGGACGAAGCCGGGCAGCGTGCCGCCTCGCGTGCCTTCGCGGAGGAACAGCGCTTCGCGGCGCAGACCTACGTCGCCGTCGCGCCCGGCGGACTCGACCCGTGCGACCTCCGGTTGGCGCGCGGTGACGACGCCATCCGCCGACTGGTCACGAACAAGCGCCCGATGTTCGAGTTCATGATCCGCCGCACTCTGGACGGCCACGACCTCGAGACCGTCGAGGGGCGCGTCGGTGCCCTGCGTGCGGCCGCGCCCGTGCTCGCCGGTATCCGTGACCGCTCGCTGACGCAGGGCTACGTGCGCGAACTCGCCGGGTGGCTCGGCATGGAGATCCCCGAGGTCCGTCGGTCGGTCGAGACCGCTCGACGCCGTGCGGGGTCCGGGCAGGACGATCGGTCCGCAGGCTCGGGGCGCGACGGCCGTGCCGGAACCGGCACCGACGCAGCCGACACCCCCGACGAGCCCGTCGCCGGGATCCGCTCGCTGCCGAACGACCCCATCAGCCGCATGGAGCGCGACGCGGTGATGGCGATGGTGCAGCAGCCCACGTCCGTCGGGGCACCGATGCTCGGACTCGCTGCGTCGGCCACGTTCTCGACCCCGATGCTCGCCGCGGTGCGGGACGCCGTCGTCGCGAACGTCGACGTCATCGGTGCGGGGGACTGGCTCGACCGGCTGCTCGCCGACGTGCCCGCGCCGCTGCGCACCCTGACCCACGAGCTCGCTCTCGCGCCGATCCCAGCGCGCAACGCGGAGGACCTGGCGGCGTACTGCCGGAGCATCGTCGTGGCCCTGGTCGAGCGCGACCTGCTCGCCCGCAAGGCCTCGTTGCTGGGGCAGCTGCAGCGGGCCGACCCGCACGAGCAGGCCGAGCGTCGCGCCGAGATCCAGCGGCAGCTCGTCGACATCGACGGGCAGCGGATGCGGTTGCGCGCCGACGCCGAGGCGTCCTAGCCGCTCGTCGCGCGGCTTGTGGCCGGGGCGAGCCGACGTGCCCGCGTCCGATCGCACGACACGCCGCGCGTGCGTCGCCGTGGTCGCACGAACTGTCGCGCGGCGGGCCTGCGTGCGGCGGTCCGTGCGGCCCCGGGGGTTCTTGCGTGGTCAGGACGTGCCGCTTGTGAGGCGTCGAGTGGTCGCAGGACGTCGGCTGGGCGGGGTCCGGCCGACGGGACCTGACCGCGCGGGGCGGGGCGGGCGGCGAGTCGTGACCGGTCGGCGGGGGTGCGGGGCGTGGTCAGGACGTGCCGCTCGTGGTGCGTCGAGTGGTCGCAGACCGTCGGCTGGGCGGGGTCCGGCCGACGGGACGTGACCGCGCGGGGTGGGGCGGGCGGGGAGTCGTGACCAGTGGGCGGGGGTGGGAGGAATCGGCGGCGCCGGGACGGGCCTCCCGGCCGGGGTGCGCGGGGTGTGCGGGCGGGGCGAGGTCACGACACGCGCGCGTGCGTCGCCGGGGGCGCGTGAACTGTCGCGTGGCGGGCCCGCGGGCGGCGGTCCGTGCGGCCCCGGGGGGTCCGCGCGTGGTCAGGACGTGCCGTGCGTGAGGCGTCGAGTGGTCGCAGACCGTCGGCTGGTCGGGGTCCGGCCGACGGGATGTGACCGCGCGGGGTGGGGCGGGCGGGGAGTCGTGACCGGTCGGCGGGGGTGCGGGGCGTGGCGGGAGGGGGACGAGCCTCCGGGCGGGCGTGCACCTCGACGAGGTCGCGGGAACCGGTGCACGACGGACCAACAACCGGCAGTCCGTGCGACCTCGAGCGCCCGAACACCCAGGTTGCACCACGCAACTTTCGTGCGTGACGCGCCGCTCGACTCCGGCGGAATCATGCATCACGCGATCAGCCCGTGCATTACAGCGGTGTAAACAAATCGCCCCCGGTTCGTTCTGTTCCGTGACAGGGTGATACCAATGAGCGTTCCTGGCCGGGCACACAGACGTTCCACCCTCCGGCACAGGACTCTTGCAATCATGACCAGAGAGGCAGCGGACATGGCATCCGTGACCAAGTGGGGCAAGCGCGGCATCGCGCTCGGCGCCGGTGCAGCAGCGACGGCGCTGGTGCTGACCGGCTGCGCGAGCAGCAGCGTGAGTGACACCGAACTGAACGGCCTGAGCATCGGGACGACGGACAAGATCACGTCCCTCGACCCGGCCGGTTCCTACGACAACGGCTCCTTCGCCGTGCAGAACCAGGTGTTCCCGTTCCTGATGAACACACCCGTGGGGAGCCCGGACGTCGAGCCGGACATCGCCACGAAGGCGGAGTTCACGAACCCGACCACCTACGAGGTCACCCTCAAGGACGGGCTCGAGTTCGCCAACGGCAACAAGCTCACGTCGAGCGACGTGAAGTTCTCGTTCGACCGCGAACTGAAGATCAACAACGAGAACGGTCCGCAGTCGCTGCTGGCCAACCTCAAGAGCATCGACACCCCGGACGACACCACCGTGGTGTTCAACCTCGACCACGCCGACCAGACCTGGCCGCAGGTGCTCTCGAGCCCCGCGGGTCCGATCGTCGACGAGGACGTCTTCAGCGCCACGAAGCTCACCAGTGCCGACGACATCGTCAAGGGCAAGGCCTTCGCCGGGCAGTACCAGATCAGCTCCTACAAGGAGAACGACACGATCCAGTACAAGACGAACCCGAAGTACGACGGCCTGCTCGGCAAGGCGAAGACCGACGAGGTCACCGCCAGCTACTACACCAAGGAGACCGACCTCAAGCTCGCCGTGCAGAAGGGCGACGTCGACGTGGCGTACCGCTCCCTGACGCCGACCGACATCTCTGACCTGCGGGGAGACGACTCCCTCAAGGTCACCGACGGCCCCGGCGGCGAGATCCGCTACGTGGTCTTCAACTTCAAGACGCAGCCGTTCGGCACCGGGCAGGACGACGCCGACGAGGCGAAGGCCCTGGCCGTGCGTCAGGCCGCTGCCGACGTCGTCGACCGTGCCCAGCTCGCGAAGGAGGTCTACAACGACACCTTCACCCCGCTGTACTCGATGGTCCCGGACGGCCTGACCGGCGCAGTCCAGCCGTTCAAGGAGATGTACGGCGACGGCGACGGCGGCGCAGACGTGTCCAAGGCGAAGAAGACGCTGTCGGACGCCGGCGTCACGGGCAAGGTGCAGCTCGACATCCAGTACGCGCCCGACCACTACGGTTCGGCGTCGGACGACGAGTACGCGCTGCTCAAGCAGCAGCTCGAGGACTCCGGCCTGTTCACCGTCAACATCCAGTCGACGGTCTACACGACCTACGCCCAGGAGCGCACCAAGGACGCCTACCCCGTCTACCAGCTCGGCTGGTTCCCGGACTTCTCCGACGCCGACAACTACCTGTCGCCGTTCTTCACCAAGGAGAACTTCGTCCAGAACCACTACGACGACCCGGAGATCCAGGACCTCATCGCGAAGGAGCAGGCCGAGTCCGACCCGGACAAGCGTGCTGACCTGATCGAGCAGGCCCAGGAACGCGAGGCCACCCAGATCTCGACGCTGCCGCTGCTGCAGGGCAAGTCCGTCGCGGTCGCCGGCAAGGACGTCAAGGGCCTGACCCTCGACGCCTCGTTCAAGTTCCGGTACGCCACCCTGAGCAAGTAGCACCAAGCCCCACGTGCAGGCCGCGGGCGTTCCCACGAGGGACGCCCGCGTGCCTGTGCAACGGCGACGAAAGGCACCCACCCCGTGACCCTCAGCGCTCCCGAGGCAACGCAGGACGTGAACGGCACCGATCCCACCAAGCCACAGGCACAACGCAGTGCCAAGAACAGTGGCGGCGGACTCGGCCGGTACATCCTCGTCAGGTTCCTCCTCATCATCCCGACCGTCTTCATCCTGGTGACGCTCGTGTTCTTCCTGATGCGCGTCATCGGGAACCCGATCACCGCGTCGGTCGGCGGCCGGCTCACGCCGAGCCAGCTGCAGGAACGCCTGCACGCCGCCGGGTACGACCGACCGGTGCTCGTGCAGTACTTCGAGTACCTCGGCAACATCCTGCGCGGTGACTTCGGCACCTCGTCGACGGACAACCGTCCGATCACCGACATCATCGTCACGTACGGCGGCGCGACCGCGGAGCTCGTGTTCTACGCGCTCATCGTCGCGCTGGTGCTCGGCATCCCGCTCGGCATGCTCGCCGCGTACACCCGCGACAAGTGGCCGGACGTGCTGCTCCGTGCGCTGGCGATCCTGACCTACGCCACCCCGGTGTTCTTCGGCGGCCTGCTGCTCAAGCTCGTCTTCTCGGTGTGGCTCGACTGGTTGCCCCTGGGCGACCGCGCGTCGACCCGGGTGTCGCTCATCCTCGACGGCATCCCCGGCGCGAGCGGGATCTACATCGTCGACGCGCTCCGCACCGGCAACGCCGAGGTCATCGGTGACGTGCTCCAGCACGCCGTCCTGCCCGCGCTGACGCTCGGCCTGCTCACCGCCGGCATCTTCCTGCGCCTGGTGCGCGCGAACATGATCGGGTCGCTCGGCTCCGAGTACGTCGACGCCGCCCGGTCCCGCGGTGTGCGCGAGTCGCGCTTGGTGCGCACCCACGCGTTCCGTCCGGCGCTCGTGCCGATCATCACCGTGATGGGGCTGCAGATCGCGATGCTCCTGGGCGGCTCGGTGCTCACCGAGACGACCTTCGGGTGGCGCGGCCTGGGCTTCGAACTCAACCAGTACCTGTCGGCCCGTGACTTCGTCGCGGTGCAGGGCATCGTCGCGATGCTGGCGGTGATCGTCGCGGTGACCAACTTCATCGTCGACGTCGTCGCCGCCCTGATCGACCCGAGAGTGAGGTTCTGACGATGGCCGACACCACCCTCGTCGACCGCCACGAGCCGCTCTGGAAGCGGCTCCCGGTGGTGGTCCAGCTCCGCAAGAGCACCGGTTGGCAGCGCGCGATGCTCATCGTCGGCGTCGTCATCTGCGCCCTGTACCTGCTCGTCGCGGTGTTCGCCCCGCTCCTCGCCCCGTACGGCTTCGGCCAGCTGCAGGGCGCGGACGGCGAGAGCTTCCCCCGCACTGGCGAACCGAGCGCCGAGCACATCTGGGGCACCACGGTCGGCGGCTTCGACGTGTTCAGCCGCGTGCTCTACGGCGCCCGCACGGCCGTACTCGTCGTCATCGTCGCCGTGATCGTCTCGATCATCGTCGGCGTCCTGCTCGGCATGGTCTCCGGGTACCTGGGCGGCTGGCTCGACCGCGTCCTGGTGGTCGTGGCCGACGCCATCTACGCGTTCCCGTCGCTGCTGCTCGCGATCATCGTGTCCATCGTGATCTCCGGCGGCAACTCGAGCTACTCGGGCGGCATCATCGCCGCGGCGATCTCGATCACCGTCGTCTACGTGCCGCAGTACTTCCGCGTGGTCCGTGCCGAGGCCGTCCGGCTGAAGAACGACGCCTTCGTCGAGTCGGCGCGCGTGATGGGCACGAACCCGTGGCGCATCATGACGCGCCACGTCCTGCGGAACTCGACGCGTTCCCTGCCGCTCATCCTGACGCTCAACGCGAGCGACGCGATCCTGACCCTGGCCGGGCTCGGCTTCCTGGGGTTCGGCATCGGCCCGACGTCCGGCGCCGAGTGGGGCTACGACCTCAGCCGCGCGCTCTCCGACGTCGCGAGCGGCGTCTGGTGGACCGGGGTGTACCCGGGTGTCGCGATCGTGGTGCTCGTGCTCGGCGTGACCTTCATCGGCGAGAGCCTGAACGACATCTCCGACCCCCGCCTGCGTGCACGCCGACGGCTGAAGCAGCTGGTGTCGACGAGCGACGCGCGCGGCACCGAGGCAGCGCGCGACGCGCGCCACACCCCCGACGGCAAGGCATCGCCCGACGCCGACGCAGCGCCCGACACGCGGAACGACACGGAAGGGACGGGCGCATGACCCCGACCACCCGCCTGCAACCGGGCGACACCACCACCGAACCCGTCGTCGTCGTCGACGACCTGACGGTCACCTTCGCGACCGACGGCGGCGCCGTCGACGCGGTCAAGGGCGTCAGCCTCGACGTCCGCCCCGGCGAGGTCCTCGCCCTGGTCGGCGAGTCCGGCTCCGGCAAGTCCGTCACTGCCCGCAGCATGCTGCGGCTCATGCCGGAGACGGCGACACTCGGCGGCGCGGTGCTGCTCGACGGCACCGACGTGGTGAGCGTCGGCGCGCAGAAGCTCCGCAGCCTGCGCGGAACGGCCGGGGCGATGGTGTTCCAGGAGCCGTCGACCGCGCTCAACCCGGTCTTCACCGTCGGGTGGCAGATCGCCGAGGGGCTCCGTGCCCACGGCGGCGTGTCCAGGAAGGAAGCACGGGCGAAGGCCATCGACTACCTCGGTCGCGTCGGGATCCCCGACCCCGAGACCCGCGTCGACCACTACCCGCACCAGTTCTCCGGTGGGCAGAAGCAGCGCGTGGTGATCGCGAGCGCCCTTGCCCTGGAGCCGAGCGTCATCATCGCCGACGAGCCCACGACCGCGCTCGACGTCACGGTGCAGGCCGAGATCCTCGACCTGCTGCGCCGGTGCCGCGACGAGTTCGGCACGGCGATCGTCGTCATCACGCACAACATGGGCGTCGTCGCCGACCTGGCCGACCGCGTCGCCGTGATGTACCAGGGCGAGATCGTCGAGGAGGCGACGGCGACGGCGCTCTTCGCGACGCCGCAGGCCGACTACACCAAGCGGCTGCTCGCAGCGGTGCCGCGGCTCGAAGCGTCGACCGGGATGGCCCGGCGTGCCGCGATCGCCGAGGACGTCACGCCCCTGGTCGAGGCGAAGGGGCTCGAGATCGAGTACCCCGGCCGGCTCGGCTCGCCGGCGTTCAAGGCCGTCAAGGGCGTCGACCTGGCGATCCGTCCCGGTGAGGTCCTCGGCCTGGTGGGGGAGTCCGGCTCGGGCAAGACCACCATCGGCCGCGCCATGGCCGGTCTGACGAAGGTCACGGGCGGCTCGCTCACGGTCCTCGGCGCGGAGATGCTCGGGTACCGCGAACGCGACTTCAAGCACCTGCGCAAGGACATCGGGTTCGTGTTCCAGGACCCGGCGACCTCGTTCAACCCGCTGCTGACGATCGCCGAGTGCGTCGCCGAGCCGCTGGTCGTGCACAAGGAGGTCTCGAGCCCCCGCGCCGCGCGCAAGCGGGTCGACGAGCTGCTCGAGGCCGTCCAGCTGCCGGCAGCGTACGGCGACCGCTACCCGCACGAGCTCTCCGGTGGGCAGCGCCAGCGCGCGTCGCTCGCCCGGTCGCTGGCGCTCCGGCCGAAGCTGCTCATCGCCGACGAGCCGACGAGCGCGCTCGACGTCTCGGTGCAGGCTCGGGTGCTCGAGCTCTTCCTCGAACTGCAGCAGGACCTCGGCTTCGCGTCGCTGTTCATCAGCCACGACCTCGCGGTCGTGGGCGCGCTGTCCGACCGGATCGCCGTGCTCTACCGCGGTGACCTTGTCGAGACGGGCACGACGGCCGAGGTCCTCGGCGCCCCGCAGCACCCGTACACGCAGCGACTCCTCGCGTCGCTGCCGGTGCCCGACCCAGCGGAGCAGGCGGAGCGACGGCGTACGCTGGAGCGACTGGAGAACGTCGGGTCCTGACCCGACGTGACCCACCCCGGAGGCCCGGCTGACGTCGTCGACGCACGCCGTGCCTCCAGGGTGGTCACCTCCACTGCTGTACGCACGACGGGCCTGCCAGGGCGGCCCGTCGCGAACCGTCGCCAGGGGGCGGCGTGGAAGGGGACCCATGATCGCGGTCAACGGACCGGCGGTCGTCGCGGACGACGTGTCGATCGAGTACCGGGGCGGACGCGGGGGCGAGTCCATCCGGGCCGTCGACGGCGTGAGCCTGTCGGTGCGGCAGGGGGAGATCCTCGCCCTGCTCGGCGAGTCGGGGTCGGGCAAGTCGACCTTCGCCGCCGCCATCGCCGGTCAGCTCGGATCCCACGGCGAGGGCGAGGGTGCGCTGCGCCGACACATCGTCGGCGGCGAGCTGACCGTGCTCGGGCAGAAGACCCGGGGCCTGCGTCCCTCGTCGCGCAAGCTCGAACGGCTGAGCGGCCGGATCGGCTACCTGCCGCAGGACGGCGCAGACCGGCTCAGCCCGGACCTCACCGTCGGCGAGGCCGTCGCCGAACCGATCTACGCACGCGACCGCCGGTTCGACCGGCGTGAAGCAGGGCTCATCGTGGCTCGGCTGCTCGACGCCGTGCACCTGCCGCTCGGGACGATGCGCCTGAACACGTGGGAGCTCTCGAGCGGCCAGCGCCAGCGGGTGGCCCTGGCGAAGGCGCTCGTGCTCGAACCCCAGCTGCTGGTCGCGGACGAGCCCGCGCGCGGCGTCGACGTCCTGGTGCGGCAGTCGGTGCTCGAGGCCCTGGCGACCCTGCAGCGCGGACGACAGTTCTCCGCCGTCGTCGTGTCGAGCGACCTGCGCGAGGCCCGTGCGCTGGCCGACCGCGTCGCCGTGATGGCCGATGCCCGGCTCGTCGGGCTCGGCACCTTCGACGAGGTCCTCGACAACCCCGTCGACCCCTACGTGAAGACCCTCGCGTCGACCGCGGCGCGTGGTGTGAAGCGCCGTCCGGCGCCGACGACGGCCCGCCGCTCGTCCGCGCCGCGCCGTCCGCTCGCCGCCGGCACCGGCCCGCGCACCGACCGTCAGGAGAACGCATGAGCACCCCGACCCAGGGCCCGCGCGGCCACCGTGCCGTCGTCCCCACCTCGGGTGCGCCGCTGCCGGTCGAGGCCCCGCAGGCCGGTCCCGTCGCCGTGCTGCCCGAGCCGACCGACCTGCACGTGGACGCCGTCACCGCGGCCGGTGGGACCGTCGCGCCGCTCGACGCCGACACCCGCGGGATCGTCTGGCTCGACCCCCACGACCCGTCCGGCCTGGCCGACGCCCTGTCGTCCGTGCCCGGCGTCGGTTGGGTCCAGCTGCCGTTCGCCGGCGTCGACGCCTTCGCGCACCTGATCCAGGAGCACGGCGACCGCGTGCTGTTCACCTCGGCGAAGGGCGCCTACGCGGAGCCCGTCGCCGAGCACGCACTGGCACTGACCCTCGGCACGCTCCGGGTCCTGCAGCAGCGCGCCCGTGCGTCGTCGTGGGCGACCGAGCCCGAGGGCGTGTCGCTGTACGGGCGGAACGTCGTCGTCATCGGTGCCGGCGGGATCGCGCTCGAGTACCTCCGGCTGCTCGCGCCGTTCGACGTCGAGGCCACCGTGGTGCGTCGCTCGCCCGACCCCGTCCCGGGAGCCGCTCGGACCGTCACCACCGACGAACTCGACCAGGTCCTGCCCGACGCCGACGTCGTGATGATCGCGGCGGCGATGACCTCGGGCACCGCGAAGCTCTTCGGCGAGCGGCAGTTCCGGCTCATGAAGCCGTCCGCTCGGCTCGTGAACATCGCGCGCGGCGGACTCGTCGACACCGATGCCCTGGTCGCCGCGTTGCGTGCCGGGGAGATCGCTGCGGCGGGACTCGACGTCACCGACCCGGAGCCGCTGCCCGACGGCCACCCGCTCTGGTCCGAGCCCGGCGCGGTCATCACCCCGCACCAGGCCGACACCCCGGAGATGGTCGCGCCCCTGCTCGCCGAGCGCGTCCGGCTCAACACCACCGCCTTCCTCGGGGGTGCCGGCGAGGGCTTCGTCGGCGTCGTCGACCCGGTCGCCGGGTACTGACTCCGGGCGCCCACCGCGCGGCGCGCCCGGGCGGCGTGTCCGATGCGGTGGCGGGCCTCAGGGTCCTGCTATGCTGTTACCCGTTGTTCGCACGTCTTTCGCCAGCGGACAGTGATCCTCGATAGCTCAATTGGCAGAGCAGCCGGCTGTTAACCGGCAGGTTGTTGGTTCGAGTCCAACTCGGGGAGCGACAGGTCCTCACCCCTCGGGGTGAGGACCTTTTGTGTTCTCGACGGTCCGAATGCCCTCGTCGGGCCCAGCGGGGCGCGCTGCTAGCCTGGGCGGGCGCACCCAGAACCACGGAAGGCCACTGTTCGATGTCGTTGACCCACGAGTCCGCCACCGGACGTGTGACCGGTGACCGGTCCACGGGTCTGCTGGACCGGGCCAACCGCGTGCTCTCCTCACGCACCGCGTTCGTGGTCGTGCTCGTGGCGTTCCTGCTCGTCGGCTTCCTGTTCGCCGTCACGATCCACGTCCCTGCTTCGGCGGCCCCGGACGAGCGTCGGCACATCGGCAACATCATGCTCTACGCGGCTCGCCCGTGGAACGCCGGCCCGTTCCTGCAGGACGTCGACGCGTCGAAGCTGTGGCTCGGCGAGGTCACGCGCTTCCCGGCGTACCTCTACTACTACCTGATGTCGTTCCCGGCGAAGGGGACGCAGGCGCTCGGGCTCCACCTGGAACAGACCGTGATGGTGCTGCGGAGCATCGACGTCCTGGCTGCCGGGGCCGGTCTGTACGCCCTCCGTGCGATGTTCCGGAACGCCGGGGTCCCGACGGCGATCGGCCTGCTCGCCACCGTGGTGACCGCTTCCACCGGCCGCTACGCCTGGCAGGCCGCCACCATCAGTTACGACGCGCCGTCGATGGCCGCCTTCTTCCTCTTCGCCGCCGTCGCGGTCAAGGTCGCCCGTGGCGGTGGACTGCGAACGCTCGCGTGGCTGGTCGTCACCGCGATGCTGGCGCTCATGTTCAAGTACTCCCAGGCGCCGCTCGTGCTGGCCGGAGCCTTCTTCGCCGTGCTGTTCCGGTACCGCGTCGACGGTTTCTCGTGGCTCCGGCACCCCGTGCGTCGAGCCGTCTCGGGCTTCCGCGAACGGCCGTGGCGGTCCGTCGTCCTGGTGGTGATCGGCGGCGCGTTGCTCGCCCTGGTGCTCGAGCGCTTCGGTGTGAACCTGCTCGTCTACCGGGCACTCAACCCCGACTGCGCCGAGATCCACAGCCGCGACGCGTGCATGAACTTCGGCATCTTCCGTCGGAACTACAACGCGGTCCGGACCCACGACCTCGAGGTCGCCGCCGGCACGCTCGAACCGTTCCGGCCGGTCTCCTTCCTCTGGATGTGGATCACCACCTACTTCCGGTCGCTCTTCTTCTTCTGGGGTCCGTCGCTGCCCTGGCGCCCGAACACCGCCGTCGTGCTGTTCGGCGCCGTCGCCAGCGTCGGTGCCGTGGCGATCGCGATGACCCAGATGCGCCGGGTGCTCCGGAACGCGGCCATGTGGTGGCTGGCAGCCGTCCCCGTCGCCTACACGGTGGCGGTGCTGTGCTTCAACGCCGCGACCGCGGTGAACCTCCGGCAGGACTTCGCGTTCTCGGGCCGCTACCTGTTGCCGGTGCTGCCGATGATCGCGGCCGTGGTGCTGCTCGGTCTCGCCTCGTGGATCCGACGGCTGCACGGGCGCGCAGCCACCGTGGCGTGGGTCGTCGTGATCGTGGTGGGTGTCGTGCTCTTCGTCTTCTACAACCCGATCAGCGCCTTCTTCCCGTACGCCAACTCGGCGGCCTGGTACTCGAGCTGGGCCCGCGACGTCCTGCCCCAGTGGCTCACGGGGGTGCGCTCGTGAACCGCGCCGCACGGTTCCGCGGCGTCGTCGTGGCTGCCCTGACCATCCTGTTCTTCGTCGTCATCGGCGTCGCGGCCTTCGCGCGAACCGGGGGGACCAGCGCCGGGGAACGCCAGATCGGTTCGTGCACGGTCCGCACGGCGCCCGAGCCGGGTGCCGTGACGACCTGCCCGGAACAGGACCTCGCCGGTGTGCGCTTCGCCACCGTCGACCTGCGTCTGGCCGACCTGCACGGCGCGGACCTGCGCGGTTCGGACCTGCGTGACAGCGTGCTCTACGGCGCCGACCTGCAGGGGGCGAACCTGCGCGGAGCGGACCTGCGTGGTGTCGACCTGTACAGCGCGGACCTGCGGGGGGCGGACCTGCGTGACGCCGACCTGGGCAGCGCGGACCTGACGGTCGCCGACATCAGCGGGGCGCAGATCGACGGCATCGACTTGAGCAAGGCGAAGCTGGCCGGTCTGACCGTCACGGGGACGCCACTGGAACTCGCCGACCGGACGCTGCAGAGCCCCGACGGCAAGCCGGTGACCGTGCCCATCCGGCTCGACCTGCCGCGCGGGGTGTCGTCGACGAGCTGCGTCCGACAGGACGTGCAGGCTCCGGTCGGCACCACCCAGGTGCGCTGCCGGATGAGCACCGATGCCGACCGCGGTGGTCGGCTCGACCAGCGCGCGACGATCACGGTCACCGGCCCGACACCCTGACCGACGTCGCTCGTGCGGCTGGTACCCGGCGGATGCTGTTAGCGTTCACAGGTGCACCGTTCTCGTTCCCCTCGATCCGCCCTGCTGGGCGTCGTCGTGGCGGTGACGGCGGTGCTCACCGGCTGCAGCAGCGTCGGTCCGGACACCGATGCGTCCGAGGACCCGACGAGCTCGGACACCGGGCTGGGTTCAGGCGCGTCACCGGTCGTCTTCGCGTTCGTCTGCGGCGGGGACGGCGCTGACCGCGCGAGCTACACGACCTACGCAGCGGTGTGGGAAGCCGCGCGTGCCGACTGCTCGGCGAAGCGGCTGACCGGCTCGGTGCCGTCGAGCCAGCAGCAGTCCGCGGTGACGGCGGCGCGCGGTGACGCGACCCTGGTCGAGCTCGCGAGCGCCTGCGCGGTGCGCGACTCGGCGCCGTGGACGTCGGCGGTCGCCGACGAGCGCGGTGCCCACGTGGCCGAGGGGCTCCTGCGGTACTGCCCGGGCCACCCGGAGACCGACCGCCTGCGGGACGCGCTGGCGGCGTACCGGGGCTGACCCGGGCCTCCAGACCGACCGCCTGACCCACGACCGACCGACGGCCGCGGGACGGGCGTCAGCCCTCGGGGTGGTCGCGACCGGGCAGCCAGGACTGGCCGGGGCCGCCCCAGCTGCTCTTGCGGATCGCCTTGGCGACCTGCTTGCCGTAGGGGTGCACGAGACGGTCGGCGTAGAGCCAGCCGTCCAGGTGGTCGTACTCGTGCTGGAAGATGCGGGCCAGCCAGCCGTGCGCCTCGACCTCGAACGGGGTGCCGTGCTCGTCGGAGGCGCGCAGCAGGGCGCCCTCGGAGCGGCGGAGCGGGAAGCGCTCGCCCGGTATCGACAGGCAGCCCTCGGACTCCTCGTCCTCGTCGAGCTCCTCGACGGACTCGGGGACCGGGGGCGTGGTCCACAGGACGGGGTTCGCGGCGGCGCCCCGGTGCAGCACGTCGTCGTCGTCGGTGTAGGAGTACACGAACAGGCGCTTGCCGACGCCCACCTGCGGTCCGGCCAGGCCGACGCCCGGTGCCAGGTCCATGGTCTCGAGCATGTCGGCGACGAGGGAACGGAGGTCGTCATCGAACGCGGTGACCTCGGCTGCACGCTCGTGCAGGACGGGTTCGCCGGTGATGCGGATCGGGAGAACGGCCATTCACCCAGGTTATCCGGCGGGGGACGGTAGCCTCGACGCGTGACGACGGACCTCCAGCTGCCCGACGCCGTGAGCAACCTCACGCCGTTCCAGGCGCTGATGATCCCGGTGGCCCTGGTCGGTGCCGTGTTCTTGTCGCTCGGGGCGCAGTTCCAGAGCCGTGGGGTGCAGCGGGTCGAAGCGCGTCTCGGTCGGCAGTCGAAGGGGCTGAGCGTCCGCCACGTGGTGGGGCTCGTCTCGAGCGGCTACTGGGTGCTCGGCACGCTCATGCTCGGCATCGCGGTGGTGCTGCAGCTCATCAGCATCACGTTCGCGCCGCTGATCGTCGTGCAGCCGCTGGGTGCCGTGGCGCTGGTGATCACGACGTGGTTCTCGTCGCGTGCGTCGGGGATCCCGCTCGGCCGTCGTGCTCGTCGTGCCGTGTGGACGTGCATCATCGGTGTCGGCATCTTCGTCGGGATCGCGGCGTTCGTCGGGCACGAGAGCGCGATCACCCGCCAGCAGCTCGTCACCGTGCTGGTGATCCTGGCGGTCGTGCTGGTGCTGGTGCTCGTGTCGTTCCGCCTGGTCGCCAAGCGCCGGAACGCCCTGTACTACATCGTCGGCGCCGGCGTGCTCTACGGCTTCGTGGCGACGCTGGCCAAGGTGGTGCTGAACCGGTTCGTGAACCACACCTTCGACTGGTTGACCGTGCTCGCCATCGTCGGCGTGGTCGTCGCGGCGTCGCTCGGCGGGTACTTCGTGCAGAACGCGTACTCCAGCGGCTCGGCCGACCTGGTGATCGCGGGGCTGACCGTCATCGACCCGATCGTCGCGGTCGGCATCGGCGTGATCGTGCTCGGCGAGGCAACGGGGGCGCCGTGGTTCGCGGTGGCGGGGTTCGTGGTCGCCGCGGGCATCGCCATCACCGGGGTGTTCCTGCTCGCCAAGCACCACCCCCAGACCCGGACCTGACGGCCGCGGCGCGCTCGGCGCTCGGCGCCCGGTGGTCGCGGCGCTCATCCGCGCGGCTGACGCGACCGTCGATCCCGGTGCGATAGCGTCACAGCCGACCAGCCATCGCCCACGAGAGGACGAACTCAGCCGTGTCAGGAGACGCCACCACCGCCACCGCCGGACCGACGGGTGCGACGGGCGGTCACCGACCGCTGCGCGTGCTGATCGCAGCGGACACCTTCGCCCCCGACGTCAACGGCGCCGCGACCTTCGCCGAGCAGCTCGCCGTCGGACTGGCCGAGCGCGGGCACGAGGTGCACATCGTGGCCCCGGCGTCGAGCCGCCACTACGGCACCTTCGACGAGGAGCACCACGGCGTCACCCTCGTCGTGCACCGCCTGAAGTCGTACAAGTGGCCGCTGCACCCGTGGCTGCGCTTCGTGTGGCCGTGGAGCGTCCGGAAGTGGACCGCCCCGATCCTCGACGCGGTCAAGCCCGACGTGCTGCACATCCAGTCGCACGTGGTCATCGGTCGTGGCATCGTGCACGAGGCGAACGACCGCGGCATCCGGGTCATCGCGACGAACCACTTCATGCCGGAGAACCTGCTCGAGTACACGCCGTTCGGCAAGTGGACACTGCCCCTCGCGCTGAAGATCGCGTGGAGCGACGCCGCCAAGACCTACCGGCTGGCCGACACGATCACGACGCCGACCAACCTGGCCGCCGACTACCTGCGGAAGGCCATCGCCGGCCAGCAGGTCCTGGCGATCTCGTGCGGCATCGACGCGTCCCGCTACGTCGCGCGCGAGGGGCGCCCGGTGAACAACGACATCGTCTTCGTGGGCCGGGTCGCCCCGGAGAAGAACCTCGACGTCCTGGTCCGTGCCGTGGCGCTGCTGCCGGCCGAGCTGGCCACGACCCTGACCATCGTCGGCGACGGCGAGATGATCCCG
Source organism: Curtobacterium poinsettiae (assembly GCF_047226435.1). Lineage (NCBI taxonomy): Bacteria > Bacillati > Actinomycetota > Actinomycetes > Micrococcales > Microbacteriaceae > Curtobacterium > Curtobacterium poinsettiae. Next base: position 1,548,599 of record NZ_CP178434.1, read on the forward strand.
AAGCTCACCGCACTGGCGAAGGAGCTCGGGCTCGAGGACCGCGTGCGGTTCCTGGGCTTCGTCTCGGACGAGCGCAAGCAGGAGGCCCTGACCAACGCGACGGTGTTCGCGATGCCGTCGACGGCCGAGCTGCAGAGCATCTCCTCGCTCGAGGGGATGGCGTCCGGGCTCCCCGTGGTCGCAGCCGACTCGATGGCGCTCCCGCACCTGATCGACGGCAACGGGTACCTGTTCACCCCGGGCGACGTGGACGACCTGGCAGCGAAGCTCACGACGGTGCTCACCGCCCCGGAGTCCGACTACGTCGCGATGCGGGAACGCAGTCTGGCCATGATCGAGGCACACGACATCAACCGCACGCTGTCGACGTTCGAGTCGCTGTATCGTGGTGAGCCGGTGGCTTGAGGGCCTCCGGCGAGGGGCGGTAGCCAAGCTGGTCAAGGCAGTCGGCTCATAACCGAACGATCCGCGGGTTCGAGTCCCGCCCGCCCTACGTGCACATGCCAAGGAAGCGCGACACGTCGCAGGACGACCACGCACCGACACCGAACGTCACCTTCGAGGTGACCCGTGGCGGTACCGGCGTGCGCGTGAACGCGTTCCGGCTGGGGTTCATGGGCGCCATCGGGGTCCTCGTCGCCCTGCTCGCCGGGTCGATCATCAACGAGCTGAGCACGGTCCTGGTCTACATCGGGGTCGCGCTGTTCCTGGCGCTCGGCATCGACCCGCTCGTGTCGTTCCTCGAGCGGATCATCCCGCGGTGGGCGGCCATCACGATCGTCGTGGTCGGGGTGCTCGGGGCCTTCGCCGGCATCGTGTTCGCGGTGGTGCCGATCCTGGTGGACCAGGCGTCGAACCTGATCCAGAACTTCCCCGAGATCGTGCAGGACATCTCGCAGCAGCAGTGGGTGCAGGACCTGTCGAAGCAGTTCGCCGGGTCGTTCGACATCGACCACGCGCTGCAGTCGCTGCAGTCCTTCGTCGAGAAGCCGGGCAACCTGCTCAGTGTCGGCGGCGGGATCCTGGCGGTCGGCAGCGGGATCCTGTCCGGGGTCACCGGGGCGCTCATCGTCATCATCCTGATGCTCTACTTCCTCGCGTCGATGCGGGGCATGAAGCGTGCGGCGTACCGGTTCGTCCCGGCGTCGCGTCGTCAGAACTTCATCGACGTGAGCGAGCAGATCACGCAGGCGGTCGGTCGCTACGTCGTCGGGCAGGTGTCCCAGGCGCTCATCAACGGCATCCTCAGCTTCTTCTTCCTGCTCATCATCGGGGCGCCGCTGCCGGTGCTGCTCGCGTCGTTCGCGTTCCTCGGTTCGCTCATCCCGCTCGTCGGAACGTTGGCCGCCGCGATCGTGATCTCGTTGCTCTGCTTCTTCGCGTCACCGGCGACCGCCCTCGCCGCGGCGATCTACTACCTGGTGTACATGCAGGTCGAGGCCTACTTGATCTCGCCGCGCATCATGTCGCGAGCGGTCCAGGTACCCGGTGCGCTCGTGGTCATCGCCGCCGTCGCGGGCGGCACCATCGGCGGTGTGCTCGGCGCACTCGTGGCCCTGCCCGTCGCGGCGTCGGTCATCATCATCGTGCAGAAGGTCATCTACCCCCGCCAGGAACAGTCGTGACGCGCGGCGACGGCGCGAGCGCCGCGGTCGCCGCCTTCGCCGAGCACGTCGACGAACGTGACCGCTGGGCGCGCAGTGCTCGCGGACCGCTCGCCCTGGTGAACGCGCAACACGTCGACCACCCGCAGCCGGTCTGGCCGGTCCCCGGCACCTGGGCTCCGGCGCCCGGCGGACTCACCGTCACGGCCGAGGCGTCCGACGGCATCGTCGTGGACGGCGTGCCGGTCGACGGGACGGTGCTGGTCGCGGGGGACACCGCCGTCGTCCCGTCCACTGTCGCGCTGCCGGACGGCTTCGCCGGCACCGTCACCGGCGACACCCTGCGTGTCTGGGACCCGTCGTCCGAGGCGATCGCCCGCTTCGCGCACATCGCCCGCTTCGCGCGGTCCGGCGACCGGGTGACGTCCGGCACGTACGTCCCGCTGGTGGACGACGGCCAGGAGGCCCGTGGCAGCGTCCGCGACGCCGCCGGCGACGCCCTGCCGGTTGCCGGACACGTCGAGACCGTCGTTGATGGCGCCACGGTGCGGTTCGTCGCTGTCCGGTCGGCCGCGTTCCGCGGAGTCGCGAGACTGCAGCTCATCGTGCAGGACGCCACGAGTGCCCTGGCCGAGGACGACCCGAGCAGCAGCTACTCGATGGGTCGGTTCCTGTACCTCGACGACCCCGGCGCCGAGTCCACGGTCGAGCTCGACTGGAACCTGCTGGTCCTGCCGCCGTGCGCGTTCTCGTACCAGTACGCCTGCCCGATCCCTCCGGAGGAGAACCGTGTCCCCGTGCCGATCACGGCGGGGGAGCGGCACCCCGTCGACGCGAGCGGTGCCGTCCTGCACTGAACCCGGTCGGGTCCTTGCCGTTCCCAGGCGTGGCGCTGCATAATGGGCGTGTCCCGCCGGGACATCACAATCGCATACCGATGGTTCCGTGGCCCCTCGGGTCAGGATCCTCCGCACCAGGTCGATGGGGAAGTCGCACCTGACGTATCGGAGGAACCGTGAACGGAACGACGACAGGAGTGCTCTACGTGCACTCCTCACCCCGCGCGCTCTGCCCGCACGTCGAATGGGCAGCAGGTCGCGCGATGAACCGCGCCGTGAACTTCTCGTGGCTCGACCAGCCCGCGCAGGACGGTGCGCGTCGGACCGAGTTCACGTGGACCGGTGCGGTCGGTGCCGGTGCCGCGATCGCCTCTGCCCTGCGCGGGTGGGAGCACCTGCGGTACGAGGTCACCGAGGAGCCGACGAGCGCCTCGGACGGTGGTCGCTGGATGCACACGCCCGACCTCGGGGTGTTCTACGCGCAGACCGACGTCACGGGCAACATGGTCATCCCCGAGGACCGGGTGCGCTACGCGATGGAGGTCGCGGGCAGCAACGCCCTCGAACTGCACCGTGAGTTGCGACTGGCCCTCGGGCAGGCCTGGGACGACGAGCTCGAGCCCTTCCGCCACGCCGCCGAGGGCAACCCGGTCGTCTGGCTGCACCGCGTCGGCTGACCCGGACTCGCCACACGCCGGCGTGTCGGGTGCGCCGGACGCCGGCGTGTCGCCCGGACACCGCCACAGACTCGAGACGCCGCCGAATACGGCGGCGTCTCGTCGTTCCCAGGGCGCGGCAGCGACACGACGGCGTGTGGACGGGGGGCTGACCCGGGCACCGGAACGACGGAAGCCCGCCCCGACGACGCGGGACGGGCCTCCTGGCAGGTGCTGCCGTGACTAGACGCTGCGGAACGCGACCACGGCGTTGTGTCCGCCGAAGCCGAACGAGTTGCTGACGGCGAGCAGGTCGCCTTCGGGCAGCGCACGCGGTTCGCGGGCGACGTCCATGACGATCTCCGGGTCCTGGTCGTGCAGGTTGATCGTCGGCGGCGCGACGCGGTTGTGCAGCGCGAGGACGGTGAAGACCGCCTCGATCGCACCGGCACCACCGAGCAGGTGGCCCGTGGACGCCTTGGTGGCCGACACCACGACGTTGTCCAGGTGGTCGCCGAAGACCCGACGCATCGCGTGGTACTCGGCGACGTCCCCGACGGGGGTCGAGGTGGCGTGCGCGTTGACGTGCACGACGTCCTCGATGCTCGCGTCGGCGTGCTCGAGGGCCTGCAGGACCGCACGGGCGGCGGCGCTGCCCTCGGGGTCCGGCGCGGTGATGTGGAAGGCGTCCGAGGTGATGCCGGAGCCGGCGACCTCGGCGTAGATGGTCGCGCCGCGGGCCTCGGCGTGCTCCTTCGACTCGAGGATGAGCGCCGCGGCGCCGTCACCGAGGACGAAGCCGTCACGCGTGACGTCGTAGGGACGCGACGCGGTCTCGGGGGAGTCGTTGCGGCGCGACAGGGCCTGCATGGCGGCGAACGCGGCCAGCGGGAGCGGGTGCAGCGCGGCCTCGGCGCCACCGGTGATGACGATGTCGGCGTCGCCGTCGGCGATGTGCCGGTAGGCCTCGGCCAGCGACTCGGTCGACGAGGCACACGCCGACAGGTAGGTGCGGGCGCCGCCACGGGCGCCGAACTCCATCTCGATGGCGGCGGCGGGACCGTTCGCCATGAGCATCGGGACCGTCATCGGCAGGACGCGACGCGGGCCCTTCTCGCGCAGGGTGTCCCAGGCGTCGAGCAGCGTGTTCACGCCACCGATGCCCGTTGCCCAGTCGACGATCAAGCGCTCGGGGACGACCGACTCGTCGTCGATGCCGGCGTCGGCCCATGCTTCGCGCGCTGCGACGAGCGACAGCTGCGACGAGGGGTCGAGGCGCTTCGACTCGGGGCGGGTGAGCTGGTCGGTGAGGAAGGTGCGCGCCTGGCCGGCGAACTCCACGGGGAGTTCGAGGTCGGCGTAGCGGGGGTCCTCGATGCGGGTGATGCCGGACTTGCCGGCGAGCAGCGCGTCCCAGGTGTCCGGGGCGGTCGCGGCGAGGGGTGAGATCGCACCGATCCCGGTGACGACGACGGTCTTCTTGGTCATGGGACGACGTGTTCTTTCGTTGGGGTGAACAAGATGAGCGCCGCGGCCCGCAGGGGTCCGCGGGCCGCGGCGCTCAGGAAGCTCGTGTCAGGCCTGGGCCTTGACGATGTAGTCGACCGCGTTGCCGACGGTCTTGAGGTTCTTGACCTCTTCGTCCGGGATCTTCACGTCGAACTTCTCCTCGGCGTTGACCACGATGGTCATCATCGAGATGGAGTCGATGTCGAGGTCGTCCGTGAAGGACTTGTCGGCGGCGACGGTGTCGGTGGCGATACCGGTCTCGTCGTTGATCAGCTCGGCCAGGCCGGCGAGGACTTCTTCGTTGGACAGGGCCATGAGTGTTCTCCTTGAAGGGGGGTGTCGTTTGACCGTTGACCAGCCTAGGGCACGCGGGGTCCGGGTGCGCGGAGGCTCGTCGGGATGGGGACCGGTCGCGCGGGTGCGCGACCGGGGTGGGATCAGGGGAGGACGACCACCTGGGCGCCGAACACGAGTCCAGCGCCGAAGCCGATCTGCAGGGCGAGACCGCCCGACAGGTCCGGGTGCTCCTCGAGCAGGCGGTGCGTGGCGAGCGGGATGCTCGCGGCGGAGGTGTTGCCGGTGGTGGTGATGTCGCGGGCGATCGTCACCGTCTCGGGCAGGCCGAGCTGCTTGGCGAACTCGTCGATGATGCGGATGTTCGCCTGGTGCGGCACGAAGGCTGCGAGGTCCTCGGGGCGGACCCCGGCGGTCTCGAGCGCCTGTCGGGCGACCTTGACCATCTCCCAGACGGCCCAGCGGAACACCGTCTGGCCGGCTTGGCGCATGGTCGGGCGGGGTGCACCGGCCTCCCACTCGTTGTAGGTCGCGGTCATGCCGATGGCGTCCCACTTCGAGCCGTCCGAGCCCCAGATGGTGGGGGCGATGCCCGGGAAGTCGCTCGGGCCGATCACGGCGGCGCCGGCACCGTCCCCGAGCAGGAACGAGATCGAGCGGTCGGTCGGGTCGACGACGTCGCTGAGCTTCTCGGCCCCGACGACCAGCACGTGGTCGGCGAGCCCGGACTTGATGAACGAGTCGGCCTGGGCGATGCCGTAGGCGTACCCGGCGCAGGCGGCGCTGATGTCGTACGCGGCGGCCGGGGTGGCACCGATGCGTTCGGCGAGCAGCGACGCCATCGACGGGGTGGCGACGGTGTGCGTGACGGTGCTCACGAGCACGACGCCGATCTGGGACGGCTCGATGCCGGCCTTCTCGATCGCCTCGCGTGCGGCGGTCTCGGCGAGGTCGACGGCTTCGACGTCCTCGCCGGCACGCTTGCGGGTGATGATGCCGGTGCGCTGGCGGATCCACTCGTCGGACGAGTCGATCGGGCCGACGAGGTCGTCGTTCGGCACGACGTTCTCGCCGCGGGCGGCGCCGAACGCCAGGATCCGGGTGAACTCGTGGCCGCGGCGCTGCTGGAGCAGCGGGCGCGCGGATCCGGTCGGGAGGCCCGTGGGGGCGTCCGTCGGGGTGGTCGGGTCGGTCATGCGGTTGCGTCTGCTTCCTGGCCCGCGCGCTGCAGCAGGTCGATCGCTGCAGGCAGGTCGTCGGGGGTCTTGATGGCGACGGTCGGCGTGCCGCGGAGGCCGCGCTTCGCCAGGCCGACGAGGGCACCGGCGGGTGCGAGCTCGATGATGCCGGTCACGCCGGCGGCGGAGAAGGACTCCATGACCGCGTCCCAGTGCACGGGGTTCGCGATCTGCTGGACCATCAGGTCGACGAAGCGTCGGCCGTCGTCCACCCGGGAGCCGTCGGCGTTGGTCCAGATCGGCAGGGTCGGGTCCTGCACGGCCGCGGCGGCCGCCACCGGTGCGACCCGCTCGACGGCGGGCGCCATGTAGCGGGTGTGGAACGCGCCGGCGACGGCGAGGGGGATGACCCGGGCCTTGGCGGGCGGAGCCGCGGCGAGGGCGGCGATGGCGTCCGCGGCGCCGGCGACGACGGTCTGGCCGCCACCGTTGTGGTTCGCGGGCACCAGGCCGTGCTCGGCGAGGGCGGCAGCGACCGCATCGGCGTCGCCACCGAGGACGGCGGCCATCGAGGTCGGTTCGAGCGCTGCGGCGTCGGCCATGGCCCGGCCGCGCTCGGCGACCAGGGCGACGGCGTCGGTCGGCTCGAGGATCCCGGCGACCGCGGCGGCGGTGAACTCGCCCACCGAGTGTCCGGCGACCCCGCCCACCAGGGCACGACGGCCCTCGGCGAGCAGTGCGTCGGCGGTCACCAGGCCGGCGGCCACGATGAGGGGCTGTGCGAGCGCGGTGTCCTTGATGGTGTCCGCGTCGGAGTTCGTGCCGTGCTCGGCGAGGTCGACGCCGATCGACTCCGACCATTGCCCGACGCGTTCACGAACGGTGGCGTCCTCGAGCCAGGGGGCGAGGAAGCCGGGGGTCTGGGAGCCCTGTCCGGGCGCGACGACGACGATCACCGGACAATCCTCGCGTTCTCGCCCCGCAGGGCACGTGTGGACTTCCCACACGAATCCCGGTGGGACATTGTCGGTTCTCTACGCCCCGGCGCGTCAGCGTCGGGGTGTGATGCGGCGACGGCCGGTCGCGGACTCCGACATCGCGCCGAGGATGAGCGCCGACTGCACGATCAGGGCGTCCCGGGCGTTCGTGGCGTCCCAGCCGATGATGTCGGCGACGCGGCGCAGGCGGTAGCGCACGGTGTTCGGGTGCACGAAGAGCTCCCTGGCGGTGGCCTCGAGCGAGCGGCCGGTGTCCAGGTAGCACCACAGCGTCTGCAGGAGCTCGGTCGACTGGTCCTTGAGCGGGACGTAGATGCGCTGGACCAGGGCCGAGCGGGCCAGCGGGTCACCGGCCAGGGCGCGCTCAGGGAGCAGGTCGTCGGCGAGGGCCGGACGGGGGACACCGCGCCAGGCACGCGCGACGGCGAACCCGGCCAAGGCGGCCTTCGCGCTGGTCGAGGCGTCGACGACCCCGGGGACCTCGTTGCCGAGGACCAGGTGGCCGTCGCCGAACAGCGGTTCGAGGGCCTGCGCGATGGTCGTGAAGGAGACGGGCTCCTCGCCCTCGGGCACGTCGTCACGCGGGGTGGCGCGACCGATGACCACGACGAGCCGCGATCCCTGGACCCCGACGAGCACGTCGGCGTCCATGTGCCGTGCGGTGCGACGGACCTGGTCGACCTCGAGCTGCTTCGGCGCGGTGCCGACGAGCACCGCGACCTCGCCGTGCCCGTGCCACCCGAGGGCGGCGATGCGGGACGGCAGTTCGTCGTCGTACTCGCCCGAGAGGATCGAGTCGACCACGAGGGCTTCGAGCCGGGCGTCCCACAGGCCCCGGGCCTCGGCCGCGCGGGCGTAGACGTCGGCGGCCGCGAACGCGATGTCACGGGAGTACTTGAGGATCGCCTCCTGCAGCATCTCGTCGTCGGCGGCGCGTTCCTCGACCACGGTGACGACGACGCGGATGAGCTGCAGGGTCTGCTGCAGGCTCACCGAGCGCAGGAGCTCCCGTGGGGCGGACCCGAAGACGTCGGCCGCGGCGATCCACGGCGTCGACGCAGTGCCCTCGAGCCAGCTGATGAACGACGTGATGCCGGCCTGGGCGACGAGGCCCACGGCGGAGCGGCGCCCCGGTGGCATCTCGCTGTACCAGGGGAGGGTGTCCTCGAGCCGCTTGATGGTCGCGGTGGAGAGTTCTCCGGACACCTGACGGAGCCAGGAGAGCGCACGCTCACGCGCGCTCTCCTGGCTCTCGTGGTCCGGGCGGACCGTCGTCACGGGGTGATCAGCTCTCGCCGCCCGCGCTGCCGGTGGTGCCGGCGGTCACGTCGTGCAGGCGGTACTTGTCGATCGCCTGCTGGACGAGCGCGCCGTCGACCTTGCCCTGGCGGGCGAGCTGCTGCAGCGTCCGCACGACGACCGAGGGGCCGTCGATGTGGAAGAAGCGGCGAGCGGCCGGACGGGTGTCCGAGAAACCGAAGCCGTCGGCACCGAGGGTGGCGTAGTCGGTCGGCACGAACGGACGGATCTGCTCCTGCACCAGGTGCATGAAGTCGCTCACGGCGACGACCGGTCCTTCGGTGCCGAGCAGACGCTCGGTGACGAACGGCGTGCGGGCCGGCTCGTTCGGGTTGAGGAACGCTTGCTGCTCGGCGGCCACACCGTCGCGGTACAGCTCACCCCAGCTCGTGACGCTCCACACGTCGGCCGACACGCCCCAGTCCTCGGCGAGGAGCTGCTGCGCCTCGAGGATCCACGGCACGGCGACACCGGACGCGAGCAGCTGGGCCTTCGGGCCGTCGTGCTCGCTCGGCTTGAGCAGGTACATGCCCTTGAGGATGCCCTCGACGTCGACGCCCTCGGGCTCGGCCGGCTGCACCAGCGGCTCGTTGTAGACCGTCAGGTAGTACATGACGTTCGGGTCGGCGTGCTTCGGCGAGCCGTCCTCGTTCGTGCCGTACATGCGGTCGAGGCCGGCCTTGACGATGTGGCCGATCTCGTAGCCGTACGCCGGGTCGTACGAGACGACGGCCGGGTTCGTCGTGGCGAGGAGCGGCGAGTGGCCGTCCGCGTGCTGCAGGCCTTCGCCCGTCAGCGTGGTGCGGCCGGCGGTCGCGCCGATCATGAAGCCACGGGTCATCTGGTCGCCGGCGGCCCAGATGGCGTCGCCGGTGCGCTGGAACCCGAACATCGAGTAGAAGACGTAGACCGGGATGAGCGGCTCGCCCTGCGTCGAGTACGAGGTACCGACCGCGGTGAACGCCGCCAGGGCGCCCGCCTCGTTGATGCCGACGTGGATGATCTGGCCCTGCGGGCTCTCCTTGTAGGCGAGGAGGAGTTCGCGGTCGACGGACGTGTAGTGCTGGCCGTTCGGGTTGTAGATCTTCGCCGACGGGAAGTAGGCGTCCATGCCGAACGTGCGTGCTTCGTCCGGGATGATCGGGACCACGCGGTCGCCGAAGTCGGGCGAGCGCAGCAGGTCCTTCAGCAGGCGGGCGAACGCCATGGTGGTGGCGACCTCCTGCTTGCCGGAGCCCTTCTTCACGACCTGGTACTTCGAGTCGTCCGGCAGCGTGAACTGCGTGTACTTCGTGCGACGTTCCGGCACGTAGCCACCGAGCGCGCGACGGCGCTCGTGCATGTACTGGATCGCCTCGTCGTCGTTGCCCGGGTGGTAGTACGGCGGCGTGTAGGGGTTCTCTTCCAGCTGCGCGTCGGAGATCGGGATGCGCATCTCGTCGCGGAACTGCTTGAGGTTGTCGAGCGTGAGCTTCTTCATCTGGTGGGTCGCGTTGCGCCCCTCGAAGCTCGGGCCGAGGCCGTAGCCCTTGACCGTCTTCGCCAGGATGACGGTCGGCTGGCCCTTGTGCTCGGTCGCGGCCTTGAACGCGGCGTAGACCTTGCGGTAGTCGTGGCCACCGCGCTTGAGGTTCCAGATCTGGTCGTCGGTGTAGTCCTGGACGAGCTCGAGCGCCTTCGGGTCGCGCCCGAAGAAGTTCTCGCGCACGTAGGCACCGTTCTCGGCCTTGTACGTCTGGTAGTCGCCGTCCGGCGTCTGGTTCATCAGGTTGAGGAGCGCGCCCTCGGTGTCGCGGGCGAGCAGGTCGTCCCACTCGCGGCCCCAGACGACCTTGATGACGTTCCAGCCCGCACCGCGGAAGAACGCCTCGAGCTCCTGGATGATCTTGCCGTTGCCACGGACCGGACCGTCGAGTCGCTGCAGGTTGCAGTTGATGACGAAGTTCAGGTTGTCGAGGCCGTCGTTCGCAGCGACCTGGAGCTGGCCGCGGGACTCGACCTCGTCCATCTCGCCGTCACCCAGGAACGCCCAGACCTGCTGGTCCATGGCGTCCTTGATGCCGCGGTTCGACAGGTACTTGGCCTGCTGCGCCTGGTAGATCGCGTTGATCGGGCCGATGCCCATCGACACGGTCGGGAACTGCCAGAAGTGCGGCATGAGGCGCGGGTGCGGGTACGAGGACAGGCCGCCGCCGGCGTGCGACTTCTCCTGCCGGAACCCGTCGAGCTGGTCCTCGGACAGGCGCCCTTCCATGTAGGCGCGGGCGTACATGCCGGGGGAGGCGTGGCCCTGGAAGAAGACCTGGTCGCCACCGGAGGGGTGGTCCTGCGCGCGGAAGAAGTGGTTGTAGCCGACCTCGTACATCGCGGCGCTCGACGCGTACGTCGAGATGTGCCCGCCGACCGCGATGCCCGGACGCTGCGCGCGGTGCACCGTGATGGCCGCGTTCCAGCGGATCCAGCGGCGGTACCGGCGCTCCAGCTCTTCGTCGCCGGGGAACTCCGGCTCGTTCTCCGGCGCGATGGTGTTCACGTAGTCCGTCGTCGGGACCATCGGCACACCGAGGTGCAGTTCCTTGGACCGCTTGAGCAGGCTCAGCATGATCTCGCGACCGCGCTGGTGTCCGTGGGTCTGGACCAGCCCGTCCAGGGACTCACGCCATTCGGCGGTCTCCTGCGGATCCTGGTCGTTCGCCCCGGTGCTGTACGGGTCCTGGTCGTTCACCGTCACCCTTGACCTCGTTCGTTCTCGTGGTGGTGGACATGGTGGCTCCGGTGGTCGGGTCGCGACCGGCTGGGGCCCCGTCCACTCTAGGCCCCAGGACCGACGCTGATGCTGATGGTGACGTGCAGGTGGACGGGTGCTTGCATTCGCGTGTCGTCGGCGTAGCATGGCCGATCGTGCACACGCGATCCGCGGCGCACGGACCCGACGGGCACACCCCACGCCCGAGGAAGAAGCACACGTAGCGATGGCACTGGAGATCGGCTCACTCGCGCCGGACTTCGAGCTCCCGAACCAGTTCGGTGAGCACGTCCGACTCAGCGACTTCCGCGGCAACCGCCCGGTCGCACTCGTCTTCTTCCCGCTGGCGTTCTCGTCCGGGTGCACGAACGAGCTCTGCACCCTGCAGGACAACATCACGATGTTCCAGGACCAGCGCATCGAGCTCCTCGGCATCTCGGTCGACTCGAAGGCGACGCTGCGGTCGTTCGCCGAGACGAACGGCTACGACTTCGAGCTGCTCGCCGACTTCTGGCCGCACGGCGCGGTCTCGAAGGAGTACGGCGTCTTCCTCGAGCACAAGGGCTTCGCCACCCGCGCGACCTTCGTCATCGACGTGCAGGGCCGCATCAAGGCCTCGATCATCACCGAGCCCGGCCTGCAGCGCGACGTGGCCGAGTACAAGGCGGCCCTCGACCGGCTCGCCGCCTGCTCGGCACCCGTCCCCGTCGGCTAGCGTTCCGAATCCCTGCTGACGGACGCATCCGCGTCGACGGTCGGACAGGAGGCCCGGTGCACGCCATCGACACCGACCCGCGTGGTCGCGGGGTCGCCTCCGACGGCTACGCCCCGTACCCGGTGCGCGTCACGCCCGGCGCCTGGGGCCTGACCCGCACGGTCGTCGACACCCCGACCGGGCCAGTGGTGGTGCACCACCGCGTCGGCCCGGATCCGCTCCTGCTGCTGCACGGCATCGCCGGCTCCTGGTCGACGTGGACCCCGCTGCTGCGCGCCGCGGACGGCATCGGTGCCCGCGGACTGGTGCTCGTCGACCTGCCCGGCTGGGGGTCCTCGCCGGCCCCCGACGGTCCGCCCGGGCTCGACGCCGTCACGGCTGCCGTGACCGCGGTCCTCGGAGCACTGGACCTCGGTGCGGTCGACGTCGTCGGGCACTCCATGGGCGCGTTCGTCGGGTTGCACCTGGCCGTGGTGGCGCCCGAGCGGGTCCGGTCGCTCGCGCTGGTGTCCGGCACGACGGTCGCGACGGCCGGTGCGGCTCGGCACCCCGTCCGGGCGCTCGGCACCCTGCCGGCGTTCACCCTGCTGCGAGCCGGCCTGACGGTGACCGGTGGCGCCGCTCGTCCGCTGCTCCGGGGGATCGCCCGGATCGGCCTGCTGCCACTCGTCGCGGCGCCGGTGTTCACGCACGTGCGACGCCTGGACCCGAGCGTCCTGGCAGCCTTCGTGGACGAGCTCCGGCCGGAGCAGTTCACCGAGGCGGCACGGTCGGCGGCGGCGTACGACGTCGACCGGTGGCGCGCGATCACCTGCCCGGTGACGGCGATCGCGGGCCGCGACGACGTGTTCGCTCGCGTCTCGGACCTGGCCGCACTGCGGGCGCTCGTGCCGCAGACCCGCACGGTGCTGCTGGAGGCGTGCGGGCACTTCGCCCACGTCGAGCGTCCCGACGCGGTCGCGCACGAGCTCGGGTTCGTCTGAGCTCCTGCACGCCGGCCTGCCGCACGGTCGGCAGCCGTCAGGCGGGCACGGGGAACGTCGCCGCGACGCGGGAGCGCACCTCGGCCTGCACCGCCTGCCGCATCACGGGCGAGAACAGCGAGTGGTCGCCGGCCTCGACCCGCACGACCGACAGGGCGCCACGGCGGCCGGTGCCGGTGTAGCGACGCACGGCCTTCTGCCCGCCGAGACGGTCGAACAGTGCGGCGTCGTCCGGGGCCACGATCACGACCACGTCGGTGCCGTGCTCGACGAGGGGGCGCACGTGCTCGACGACGCCGCCGACCCGGTCGCGTCGGGCGATGCGGTCGCGGAGGGCCTTCGGCACCAGGGCGTTGTAGCGGTGCCGGATCCAGAGTCGCGTCGGTGAGGGGGCGTCGATCGCGCGGACGGCGTCCTCGTAGCTCCCGGGGGCCGCGGGATGCCGCCGGTAGTCGTTCGGGCTGATCTCGACCACGAGGCGTGGGGCCTCCTCGGCCGAGCGGCCCGCGAGCCAGGCACCGGCGCACATGCCGACGAGCACCAGACGGTCCGAGGGTTCGCCGAGGGCGGTGACGACGGCGGACTGGTCCTCGACCCACTCCTGGGCGAACAGGAAGCTGCGCTCGTCCTCGTGCACGGCGCTGCTCTCGCCCGTGCCGCGGCGGTCGACGCGGACCACCCGAGCGCCGTCGCGTGCCAGGGCCCGAGCGAGTCCGACCTGGTAGTCGGTGGCGCCGACGCGGTGCTCCGCGGCGCCGTTGTGCAGGACGACGAGCGGGGCGTCGTGGTGCTGCGCGGACGACACGGTCTCGACGGCGAACAGCCGCTCGGGGCCCAGGCGGACGATCCGTTCCGAGACGCGGCCGTCCACGTCGAGGACCTCGTCGAGCTCGGGCGGGGCGACGGGTGCCGCAGCGGTGGGTGCCCAGGCACCGAGCCAGGCGACGGCGGTGTCGATGGCGGTGCCGGGGATCCGGGCGTGGATGCTCGTGCCGTCGAGCAGCTCCGGGCTGCCGGTGACCTCGGTCACCTCGACGCCACCGAGGGGCTTCGGCGCACGGGTACCCGGACGGACGAGGGCGACGGTCGGTCCGGTGCGCGGAGCGAACGCCAGGGCGGACAGTGCGGCGGCCTCGTCGGTGTCGACCTCGATGCCGATGAGGCTCTCGACACCGTCGACGACCCGATCGGCCCCGATGGTGATCGTCGCCAGGGCACGCTGTCGGCGGAGCCAGCCCCTGCCGGACGCCGGGGCGTCCCAGACGAGCAGGCCGTCGGTCGTCTGGGCGGCAGCGGCGGCGACGAGTGCGGCGGACGCCAGCCCGACGAACGCGACGTCCCGGATGCCCGTCGACCGGAGCAGCGCAGCGGCGTGGCGCGCGGACCGGACCTGCGCGTCGGACGTGGTGTCGGGTGCGCCGTCACCACGTCCGGACGGGTCGTAGCGCACCGAGGCGATGCCACGGGCCTCCAGACGGTCGGCCAGCAGGCGGAGCGTGCGGTACGCGATGACGCCCTCCTGCCCGAGCGGCGGGCAGATGACGACACCGGCGCGCGCGGCGGCGGGGAGCTGGACCGCGGCGCGGATCGCCGGCGATCCGGACCAGCCGTGCAGCGTGGTCACAGTGCCAGGGCGGCGCTGGCGGACGCCGGCCAGGCGTCGAGGTCCGTGCCGTGGGCGGCGAACAGGGCGATGGTGATGCGTTCCAGGCCGAACGCGATGCAGGCGCTGTGCGCCACCTGCCCGTCCTCGGTGCGCAGGCCGAACGAGGTACCGAAGTGGTCCTCGTGCAGGTTCGCGGAGCTGATCGCGGTGGCGTCGTGGTCGGCGCCGTAGACCTTCGTCACGAACTCGAACTTCAGGGCCTGCTCGACCTGGTTGCGGGCGAGCATCTGCCCGACGCGGCCGAAGAAGGGGTCGTTGGCGGGGACGACGTCGATCTCGAGCCCGAACGACTCGAGCAGGGCGCGCATCACCGGGATGCTGCCGTCGCGGTGGGCCGCTGCGGACGCGGGGGTGCCGACGTGCACGAACTCGTGCATGTGGAAGGCCTGCAGGCGCATCGGGTCGAGCGAGGGCTCCCGGCGGAAGGAGTCGCCCAGGACGTCGAGGAACCGGCCCTGCTGCGGCACGGTGTCGCCGATGAGGCCGTAGACGGGGTGGCAGACAGCGGGGGTGAGCATGAGGTCGGCCGGCTCGAGGAAGCCCTCCCAGCGCTCCCCGCGCTCGCGGGCGGCGAGCAGCGCGCGGTGGGTGCGGTCGTCGCCGGTGAACCCGGAGATCGACGCGGCGAGGTCCGGGAACGACGCGATGTAGTCGGTGCGCTCGAACGACGCGAGCGGCTCGACCGGCGGGAAACGCAGGACCTCGGCGCCGAGGTGCTGCTGGCTGCGGACCGCTGCGGCGTCGACCGCGGCGGAGACGCGCTCGAACACCCCGGTGCGGCCGTAGAGGCCGGGCGTGCCGAGGTCGAGGAGCACGCCGTCGGTGAGCAGGCGGGCGCGGAGGGCGGCGCGGGCGGCGTCGAGCGCCGTGGCGGTGTCCGTGCCGGCGGTGTCCGCGGTGTCCGCGGTGTCCGCGGTGTCCGCGGTGGAGGCGTCGGTGGTGTGCGTGGTGGTGTCCGTGGTGGTCACAGGATCACTCCCGTCATGATGGCCAGGTCGGCGTCGTTCCCCAGGAGACGGTCGTTGCTCACCATGACGGCGGCACCGTGGGCGTCTCGGAGGTGGCGGGCGATGCTCATCGGACCCGATGCGGCGTAGCCGGCGATCCCGACGATGCGCAGCGCCTTCGTGACGATGTCTGTGACGCGCTCGGACGCACCGATCTTCAGGGCGTTCGCGGCGAGGGCGTACGCGCTCGAGGCCAGCACGTCCGGGTCGTCGGCGGCGGCGTCGAACCGTTCGGCGGCGTGGCGCACCGAGTCGGCCAGCGCCTGCAGGTCGACCAGGAGCTCGGCGAGCCGGAGGGCACCGGGCGGGGTCGTGCCGACGGCTGCCCGGGCCTGCTTGCGGACGGCGCTGCGGGCACGTTCGGCGGACGACACGGCGATGCCGAGCCAGACCGAGGCCCACAGCACGTGCGACACCGGCAGGACGGTCTGGGCGGAGATCGCGGCGTAGTCGTCGCGGAACACCCGGTCGGTCGTCGTCTCGGTGTCGAGGATCCACCCGTTGCTGCAGGTGCCGCGGAGCCCCAAGGTGTCCCAGGTCGACGTCTGCGACAGGACCATCGTGTCGGTGCGGCAGATGAGCAGTCGCTGGTCCGACGCCGGGGCGTCCGGGTCGCGTCGCGCGGTGACGAACACCGCGTCGGCCTCGGTGGCGTAGGAGATCACCGGCGCGTCCTTGCGCAGGCGGATCCGGCCGTCGTCGGTCGGCTCGATGGAGCAGGTGGAACGCCGGGCGTCGCCGCCGACGCCGCGCTCGCTCGTTGCCGACGCGACGAGTGCCCCGCCCCGGACGGCCTCGATGGTCTCGAGCACGCCGGCACCGTCGCCGCCGTGCCGCCAGAGCGCCATGACCTGGCCCTGGTGCATCGCGAACACCATGCCGGTCGCGGCACAGGCCCGGCCGAGCTCGGTCGCGATCGCCGAGAGCTCGGCCACGGAGGCGCCCTCGCCACCGTGCTCGGTCGGCACCGCTGCCGCGAGCAGGCCGTACTCCCGCATCGCGGCGATGGCCTCACGCGGGGGCCGGGCGTCGCGGTCGACCTCGTCGGCGAACTGCGCGGCGACCTCGGCCACCGCGCTCGCACGCTCGTCGAACCGGTCGACGACCGACGGTGCCGGCAGGACCAGGGTCACGAGGCGAGCTCCGCGGCGAGCTCCGCGGCGGCGGTGATCGACTCGACGCTGGCGAAGGTGGACCGGTTGAGCACGGAGTCGGGGAACTCGACGTCGAGCTCGGACTCCACCGCGAGCATCACGTTGACGGTCGCGTGCGAGGTCAGGCCGAGGACGTAGAGGTCGGCGATCGGCGCGACGTCCCACGCGTCGACCGTCAGCCGGCCGTGCTCGGCGAGGGCGCGGCGGACAGCCTGGTCGGTGGCCGGTCCGGCGATCGTCGCGGTGGCGCTGGAGGGGTTCGGGTCCTGTTCCATGACGGCAACCATAAGGAGGAACAGCCCTCGGGAAACCGCCGTGCGGATGCGGGAAACCGCACCCCTGTCACGCGCCCCGGGTCACCACTCGGAAAGGGCCACCGCCGTCGCCACCGCAAGCCCCCGTTCGTGCGCCAGCGAGATCGCGATCGGGCCGCACCCGATCGACTCCGCCAGCGCTGCCGCCGCCCCGGAGAGCGTGACCGTGGGGGCGCCGGCGGCGTCGAGCACGACGGCGACGTCACGCAGCGGGATCGCCTGGTCCGGGGCCGGCCGGAGCAGCTTCACCACGGCCTCCTTGCCGGCGAACCGAGCCGCCAGGCGCTCCGGGTCGTCACCGGTGTCGGCGCGCTCCCGGACGGTGAACACGCGGTCCAGGTACCGCTCGCCGTGGGCCGCGACGGCGTCGACGACGTCCTCGACCGCGGCGAGGTCGGTCCCGGTCCGGATGGTCTGCACGAGGAGCAGGGTACGCAGGAGTCCTCCACCGTGCATGCCCCGACGGGCATGGCGGACGGCAGGGGTTCGTATGATCGTCGCCAGGGACCACCGAGGGGGAACGATGGCATCACCGTGGACGGGCATCATCGAGGACGCGCGGCACTACCCGTCGCCGCACAACTCGCAACCGATCGTCGTGCGCGTCGAGGACGACCACACCGCGACCGTGTTCTACGACCTGCGACGGGGGCTGCCGGCGGAATCGTTCGGCATCCCGTTCGGGCACGTCTGCGCCGGGGTGTTCCTGGCCGGGCTCGACGTGGTGGCACGGGCGCACGGGTTCACCGTGCAGGAACAGCTCGACCACGCCGAGATGGACTTCGGTCGGCTCGGCGCTGGTGCCGAGGACCACCTGCACCGGCTGGGCACCGTGACGTTGCGTCCGCACGTGGTCACCGCCGACGACCGGGAGGCCCTGGCCGGCTTCCTCGCCCGGCGCACCTCACGCAGGCCCTACGACTCGACCCTGGTGGACGCCACCGCGATCGAGGCCGCAGCCGCCATCGCCTCGGCGGCCGGGCAACGCTTCCGCACCACCGACGACCGTGCCACCGTCGACGAGATCGTCCGCGTCAACCAGGAGACCCTGTTCGACGACCTGCAGCACGACGCCGTGCACGACGAGATCCTGCACTGGCTGCGGTTCTCGAAGCGACAGGCAGCGGCCACCGGCGACGGACTGTCCGCCGAGACGATGCTCATGCCCGGCCCGGTGCTCCGGTTCGCCATGGAGCACCGCGGACTCTGGCAGGCACCGGGCATCGGCGGGGTCTTCCGCAGGGTGTACCTGTCCACCATGCGGGGCGTCCGACAGCTCGCCTGGCTCGAAGGACCGTTCAGCACCCCGGCCGAGTACGTCGAGGCCGGCCGGGTCTTCATGCGCATCTGGCTCGAGTTCTCCGCACGCGGCATCGCGATGCACCCCTTCGGCACCGTGATCACCAACCCGCGGTCACACGCCGCGTTCGTGGAACGCGCGGGCGTCGACGAGTCCGACGGGCGGATGGCCTGGATGCTGTTCCGCTTCGGACACAGCGACCCACCACCCCTGGCACACCGCCGCCCCGCAGCAGCGATGACCGTCGGGGGGACCCGGTGAAGCGCGCAGCGGTGTTCACGGTGGTGTGGGTGGTCGAGACCTTCGTCGCACTGTTCATGCCCCGCGTCGGCACCCACAAGCTCCTGCTCACGCCCGGCATCGAGCCGCTCCGCTGGACCCTCGGACGCTGGCGCGCCTGGCGGACCGCCGAACGGGCCGCCAAGCGGGTCCCCGCCTACCGCGCGTTCCTGGCGGAGTCCGGACGCGCCTCCAGGCTCGACACCCGCGGCGGGATCGCCGCGGCGATCTCCGGACTGCCCGAGATGGACAAGGACTCCTACGTCAAGCGCTGGAGCATCCCCGAACGCTGCATCGACGGACGCCTGCCCCGACGCGGCGTCGTCGTCGACGAGTCCAGCGGATCGAGCGGCACCCCGACCAGCTGGGTGCGCGGCCCCGACGAACGCCAGGCCACCCGACAGCTGCTGCAGCTCGGGTTCTCCCGCACCGCGAAGGACCTGTCCAAACAGCCGTTCGTGCTCAACGCCTTCTCGCTCGGGGCCTGGGCCACCGGGATGAACGTCACCGCCTCGCTCACCGAGTCCTCCATGATCAAGTCGATCGGCCCGGACCGCGACAAGATCGTGCAGACGATGCGCGAGTTCGGCACCGACTTCACCTACATCATCTGCAGCTACCCACCGTTCCTGAAGGCCCTGTTCGAGGACGACCGGCTCGACTGGAGCCAGTACACGATCGTCGCCGCGTTCGGGGGCGAGGGCATCAGCGAGAACATGCGCGCCCACATCGAGCAGTACGCGCAGGCCGTCCTCGGCTCCTACGGGGCGAGCGACCTCGAGATCAACCTCGGCATCGAGACACCGTTCAGCGTGCAGCTCCGCCGGGCGATCGCCGCCTCACCGGAACTCTCCGCCGCCCTGACCAAGCAGGGCGAGTACGGGGTGCTCCCGATGGTGTTCCAGTTCAACCCGTTCGGCTACCTGATCGAGACGAACGACCTCGGCGAACTCGTGGTGACGATCGCCCGCTCCGAGAACATCAGCCCCCGCATCCGGTACAACATCCACGACCGCGGACACGTGGTGCGGATGAAGGAACTCCGCTCCGTGCTGCGGGCGACGGGGCACGCGGCGCTCGCCGCCGAGGCCGAGCTCGACCTGCCGCTGCTGTTCCACTACGGCCGGTCCGACCTGTCCGTCGACTACAACGGGGCCGTCGTCGCGCCCGACGTGGTGCGGGACGTCGTGTACGGCGACCCGGAGCTGCTCGAAGCCGTCGAGAACCACCGGCTGATCAGCTACGAGGACGACCACGGGGACCGGCAGCTGCACATCGCGTTCCAGCTCGCCTCGGGCGCCGGTGGGTTCGACGCCGATGCCGCTCGCGGCGCCGTGATCGCCGAGCTCCGCCGGTTGAACAAGGACTTCTCGAACGCGATCCGCACGGCCCCGCCCGGCACACTGCCGACGGTCGCGTTCTACCCGTACCGGACGGGGCCGTTCCGTGAGGACGGCAAGAAGCTCAAGAACGAGTACGTGTGGCAGCTGCCGGCCGGCTCGGTCGAGCAGTGGGACCTCGACCTGTCGTGGGTCGCTGCGAAGGAGGCCTGAAGCGAGCCGGTTCCGGCGCTAGTCGTACTGCGGCGGCCAGTCGAAGGGAGCTGGCAGGCGGGGGACCTCGCCCACGGTCGTGACGATGAGGACGACCTGCCGCAGGTCCGTCAGCTCGATCGATCGCGGGTTGCCGATCCGTCGGTGCCCGTCGACCCACACGGTCAGTTCGCCGCGCAGGCCACCGACGTGCTCCGGGCCGAGCGAGACACCCCACTCGTCGAAGAACTGCCCGAGCGTGAACGTCTGCTTCGTCGGGGACTCGACGTGCACGATGCCCGAGGTGTCGTGCGTGTGGATCTCGGCGGCGAACTCGCGGTCGTCGGAGTGACCGATGTTCGCCGGGACGGTCACCGGTTCGTCGCCGTCCAGGATCGTCAGGTGCGAGTGCACGTGCTCGGCCAGCCGTTCGCCCCAGACGTTGTGCAGCCCGGCGGACTCCGCGCGGGCCGTCAGGTCCGTCGGGCGTGGCCACGGCGGAGCGTCACGGGTGGTCACCGCTCCGGGCGCCGCGCACCCGGACAGCAGCAGGAGTGCGGCCACCGCGACCGCGACGCTCCGCAGGTTCACCAGCGGTCGTGGACGCTCGCGCGGAACCACGTGTCGTACAGGTCGCGGACGGTGGCGTCGAGCCCCTCGATCGGCGGCAGGTCGCCGGCAGCGGCGTTCGAACGCGCCTGCTCCGGGTTGCGTGCGCCCGGGATCGCCGCCGTGACGCCGTCCTGCGCGATGATCCATGCGAGCGCTGCCTGCGGGACGGAGACGGCGTCCGGCAGGGACGCCGCGAAGGTCTGGGCGGCGCGCACGCCGTCATCGTAGTCGACGCCGCTGAATGTCTCGCCCTGGTCGAAGGCCTCGCCGTGGCGGTTGTAGTTGCGGTGGTCGCCCTCGGCGAACGACGTGTCGGTCGTGTACTTGCCGGAGAGCAGCCCCGAGGCCAACGGGACGCGCGCGAGGATCCCGACCCCTGCCTCCAGAGCGGCCGGCAACACGCGGTCGAGCGGCTTGAGCCGGAACGCGTTGAGGATGATCTGGACGCTCGCGACGCCGGGCCGGGCGATCGCGGTGAGCGCCTGGTCGGCGGTCTCGACGCTGACGCCGTAGGCGGCGACCGAGCCGTCGGCGACCAGGGCGTCGAGGGCATCGTAGACGGCGTCGTCCTCGTAGACCGGGGTCGGCGGGCAGTGCAGCTGCACGAGGTCGAGCGTGTCCTGACCGAGGTTCCGGCGGGAGCGGTCGACCCACTCGCGGAAGTTCGCGGCGACGTAGTTCTCGGGGACCTGGTCGGCGCGACGGCCCATCTTCGTGGTGATCGTCAGCGGCACGTCGGGGTTCGCGGCACGCCACGCGCCGATGAGCTGCTCGCTCCGGCCGTCACCGTAGACGTCGGCGGTGTCGAACAGGGTGACGCCCGACTCGACGGAGGCGTCCATGACGGCGTTCGCGTCGGCTTCGGAGACCGGACCCCAGTCACCGCCGAACTGCCAGGTGCCGAGGCCGATGGGGGAGACGGAGCGGCCGGTGCGGCCGAGGGTGCGACTCTGCATGGGTCCGAGCGTAGTCAGGCGCGCACGAGCGGGGTTCAGCCGAGCGGGGTTCAGCCGATCGTGGAGACGCCGCGACGCAGGAGCGCTCGCGCTGCCCGGGCACGGGGGATGACCCAGACGGCCGCCCACAGGGCCATCGCGCTCCAGAGCACGATGAGCATCGTCGTGATGAGCGTGCCGTGCTGGTCGCGCATCGACCACGTCATCGCGATCCACAGCACGCCGAGGACGACCTTGCCCCAGCCGGCGCCTTCGCGGTCGGCCTGGGCCTGCACGAGCGGGATCCACTGGTCTGCCGGCACCCCGGCGGGCACCTGGCCGTCGGCGATCCACTCGCGGACGACGATCGACCGTTCGTAGCCGCCCTCGGCGCGCCAGGCTCGGCGCTGCAGGACGACGGCGATCGCGGCTCCGGCCGTCGCGGTCGGGATGCCGACCGAGACCAGGACGGTGGTCGTCGCCTCGGTCCACGACGACAGGACCAGCATGACCAGCACGACGGCGAAGGCGGCACCCGTCACACCTGCACCGAGCAGGCGGAGCCGCCCGGCTTCGTCGAGCACACCGACTCCGACACCGTTCACGCAGGAGAGCGTACCTGCGGACATCGGGGGCCGGGTGCGTTCGTCAGCCCAGTGCCAGCAACCAGCACATGCCGGCGGCGGAGAAGGCCATCGCCCAGCTCACCAGGCTGCCGATCAGGAAGTACTCGGCCTGGTACCCGGTCGTCTCGCGGCGGATCTCGGGGAACCGGACGATCCCCTTCGCGGCGATCAGGGCGGCGACGACGGGGAAGGCGCCGGCCAACGAGAACCCGGCCAGCAGCAGCCGCTCGATTGGGCCGATCATGCGTCCGCCCTTGAGGGTGACCGTGCTGTCCGCGGCTGCGGCTGCGGCTGCGTCGGCCGCGGGTGCCTTGGCGGTGCGGCGCCAGCCGAAGCGCTTGCGGCGGGTCTGCTCGGCCGCTGCCGCCGCGTCGGGCCGTGCGTCGGACGACAGCCCCGGTGGCAGCGCCTGGGCGACGACCACGTTGGCCGAGTCGACCAGGAACAGCGCCGAGCCGACGCCGGCGACGATCGCTGCGAGCGGGACGGCTCCGACGAACGTCGGGCCGGCGTCGCGGTGCCAGTCGGCCACGAAGCCGGGCGCGTCCGGGCCCGGCGCCCAGAGCAGCAGCACGGCGACGGCGACCGCGAGCAGGACGGCCGGCCAGGACCCCGAGCGGCGGAGCCAGGGGAGTGGTCGATCCCGACCGCCGGGGGTTCCGCCGGAGCGCACCGGGATCGTGGTCGCGACCCACAGGGCTGCGAGGACGACCGTGACGAGCGCCGACCAGACGGCGAGGCCGAGGCCGAGCACCGTCGTCGTCGTCACGGCGGCCCAGAGCAGGACGATCACGGTGGTGGTCAGCACGCGCCGTGGTGCCGCGTCCGTCCCGGTCCGTGCTCGGACGACGTCGGCCAGCCCGACGAGGGCGAGGAGGACACCGGCGAGCATCAGCGGCCCCCGTCCCCGAGGACGCGGAGGCCCTCGACCACGGCTGCCACGCCCGACTTCTGCACGGTCTGGGACACCGCCGACGGGCTGATCCCCTCGTCCGCGGCGATCTGCGCCTGCGTCCGGCCCTGCACGAGCCCGAGTGCGATCCGGCGGGCGCGGGGTGCGAGCCGCGAGACGACGTGGTCGCGACCGAGGAAGTAGGCGTTCACGAGGCGCTCCGTCGTTCCGTGGCGGTCGTCCGCGTCGTGGTACCAGGACCGGAGGAACGCGGTCCGGCCGTCCTCGCGGCGGTGGGTCTCGTTGATGGCGTCCCGCGCCGACCACCAGCCGGGGCCGTCCTGCAGGGGGCCGCCGCCGCCGGTACCGATCGTCCGGACCTGTCCGCGGCCGATGCCGAGCCGGATCTGCACCGTCTGGGGGAGCGCGAGGGTCGCTGCCGTGGTCGCCAGCAGCGCGTCGGTGAGCGTGCCGTAGATGACCTGGAACTCGTCGCCGACGGTGGCGCGCATGGGATCGAGGGCGGTGACGTCAGCGGTACTGTCGAACGCGCGCTCGACGTCGTGCTGGGCTGCGGAGCGGTCCGCGAGCGTGCGGGAGTCGACCAGGTCGACGATCACGGCGAACACGGGCTCGGGCTGCATGGGTTAAGCGTAGAGCTTCATATCGTTGAAAGTAAGGTTTGGGCTAAACCATTCGGGTCGGTCGCTCGTGCACCGGGGCGGGCTGACGGCTGAAATGTCACCTTCTGGACGTGTGCCGTCGAACCTGACAGCATGGGCGGACGCTGTCGGAGGGGGACGAGCAGATGGATGATGCACGACCGGGGACGGGTGTCGCAGGCGCCGGATCGACGGGGACCGCGGTGCGGCGGCAGTACGGCCCACCACCCGTGCCGCTGATCGCCTGGAGCGGTGGCCGTGCGGTGTTCGCCTTCGGGGTGCCGTTCGCTGCCGGGCTGTTGCTGGCCGGGGTGGTGCTGTTGCTCGGCGTACCGGGTGGTCGGGTCGCCCTGGTGAACGGTGCGTTCGCGGCCCTCGACGGGACCGGGGTGCCTGCGCCCCTCTTCGCCGTGGGCGCGGTCATCGCGGCGCTCGGGATCGGTTTCGGGGTGACCGCAGCCACCGTGGTCGTGCTCGCGGCCGCAGACGATGCGGTGGCGGGGCCGCGCGACGCCTGGCGGTGGTCGGTCCACCACTGGCGGCTCGTCGTCGAGGCCGCTCTCGTCGCGTTGGTGGCGGTGGCGGTGGTGACGGCCACCGCTGTGTGGTGGCGGGGAGGTGGATGGGGCACCGTCGTGATCGTCGTGCTGCTGGCGGTCGGTGCCGTCATCGTGGCGCCGCTGCTGCTCGGCTGGGCGCTGGTCGTGGCCGGTGTGCCCCGTCGATCGGCCTACCGTCGCGCCGGGGGATCTGGTCGGGTCATCGTCCGTGGTGGACACGAGGCGACGGCGACGCCACGTCGTGCGCTCGTCGGGGGAGCGACACTGGTGACGGTGCTCGGGGTCGGCGTCCTGCTGCTGCTGCGCCTGTTGCCGCCGTCGGCGCTCCGGAGCAGCGTCGTCGTGGCCTGGTGCTGCATCGCCGCGACCGGTCTGGTCCTGGTCGTCGTCGCGATCGCGGTGCGCGGGGCCGCAACACGGAACGACGGCGGTCGGCTTCGGTCACCGCTGACGACGGACCCGGTGGCCGGGGGACGACGGGCGCGGCCTGGACTCGTCGGAGCGGGCGTGGTGCTCGTCCCGGCGGTGGTGTTCGCGGTGATCGTCTCGAGCAATCCGCTCGGCGTCGTGCAGTACGACGCCGCGTCGGTCGACGCACGCTCCATCTCCGGCGGAGACATCGCCGACGTCGCAGGGCAGACCGCTGTCGTGAGCGCGCCGTACACGCCGCCCAGCCGTCTGCGGATGTGTGGGGACGCGTCGTGCGACACCCCCGTCGAGATGCCCGGCCTGACGCTCGGTTCCGCGGTCGGCAGTGCGGGTGACGGCGGGTTGCTCACCGCCCAGTGGAAGGTGCGGTTCGACGGCGAGGTCGCGCAGCAGTACGAGCTCGAAGTCGTGCACTCACGCGCGGACCAACTCGATGTGGCACCGAAGTCGGACGGTGCCGCCTGGCCCGCGGGGAGACGGGCGGAGAAGCGTGACTCCGCCGACGAGGCGCCGGCCGTGGACCGCCCGGAAGGTCGCCGCACCACGGTCGCCGCCGTCGACATCGTGGACACCGATCAGGGGCGCGTCAGCTACTGGATGACCGACGTGGCAGTCGCGAGTTCCGGCGACCGGCCGGTCGTGGTCGGGATCGCCCGCGGCGGTGAACCGGAAGGACGCTCGCACCTGGTCGCCGTGTTCTGCGAGGACGTGTCCTGCGTCGAACACACGGTTCGGCAGGTGGCGCTGCCGTGGATCCCGCCGCTGGACCACCAGGGCGTGGACGTCGCCGTCGCGCCGGACGGCACCGCCGTGGTCTCGCTGGTGTCCGAGACCGACGCTGGTTCACCGACCTTCTCCGCCCTGCGGCTGGTGTCGTTCCGCCCGGACGGCGGCCAGCCCGTCGTCCGCGACCTGTCGCACGCGATCCCGCCGGGCAAGCCGGTCCGGGCGTGGGACGAGGCGTACGACGCACGGGTGGCGATCGGCGGCGACGGGAACCCGGTCGTGCTCGCGCGGTCGAACGGGATCGCGACCCAACGGCTGACGTTCTGCGCGGATGCGTCGTGCTCGTCTTCGTCACACACGGACATCACGCCGAACGGGCCGACGAACCTGCTCCCGGCGTTCGTCATCGATCGATCGGGGCGGCCACTCGTCGCGGTCCGTGACGAGGAACGCGGCACCCTGGGACTCCTGTCGTGCCGTGATGCGCGGTGCACCGGTTCCGAGCAGACGACGATCGCCCGGTTCCCGCCGCTGCAGGACGCACGGTCGAGCACCGGCACCCTGGCGATCGGCCTGACCGCCGACGACACCCCGATCGTGCTGTCCGGTGGTGCGACGGACGACCGGGACGACGACGTGCCTGGCCTCGTGATCCGGTGCGATCGACCCCGGTGCGGGACGTCGTGACGTGCCTGCTCGGTTCGACGACGATCGAGCGCTGACACTCTAGGATCGTGGTGAGGGCCTTTAGCTCAGCTGGTAGAGCGCCACGTTTACACCGTGGATGTCGTCGGTTCGATCCCGGCAGGGCCCACTCACGAGGCCGGACCAGAACGTGCTGGGGCTGCGCCACACCGCATGCAGTCCGGCTCGGGACCACGGTGCTGCAGGGTCCGTTACAGAGACCGAAGGCCACGACCGAGCGGTCGGAACTCGTATGCTCCGACCATGGGGATGAACAAGGACCAGCAGCTCGCCGCGATCGTCGGGGGTCTGGTTGCAGTGTTCGCCGGCGTCGGTGTGATCGTCGCCTTGGCAACGGGGCTCGTCGGCTCGTAGACGATCGCCGCCGCATCCACCGCGTCGCCGACCGGATCGCCGCGGTCCCGTTCTCTGCCTCGGTAGAACGTCCGGTTCCGGACCGCGCTTCCGCAGCGAGCGGTTGTCGTTCCGGCGTCCTGGCCCTCGCACTGGGGACCTTCGCCCACCCACCCTCCTGCTCCACGAGTCCGAAACATCCTCACGCAATTGATCCGAGGAGTGGACCCGTATGTCGATGACGACACTGCAGCAGACCGCGTCCGCCCCGACCGGGGTGCTCGAGTCCCCGGTCCGGCGACGGAACCCAGTGAAGGAGCAGCACGCATTCGCTCCGCCGGCGGCACCGATGCGAGTGGCTCCCGGCGCCGTGGGCGATCGCGCGTTCGCGATGATCGTCGGGCGGAATGCTGCTCTGCTCCGAACGATCGCCGTGCGGATCCTGCGCGGGTCCAGCGAAGCCGACGACGTCGTGCAGGAGACCTTCATCGCCGCGTGGACCCATCTCGAAGCGCTGCGCGATGCTGACGCGATCACGGCGTGGCTCGTGACCACGGTCCGACGCCGGAGCTTCGATCGGCTCCGGAGTGCTGCGACGCGGTACCGGACGCAACTCGATGAGACGGCTCCTGAATCTGTCGACAATGCCCCGGGAGCCGTCGCGGAGCGAGCATTGCTGGTCGCAGCCGCGCAGCGGGTCATCGACGGTATGGCGCCGATGCAGCGACGGTGTTGGGAGTTGCGCCATCTCGAGCGTCGGTCCTACGCCGAGATCGCCGAGGCGCTGGGTCTGCCGCACTCGACCGTGCGTGGTCACATCGCGCGTGCGCGAGCTGTGGTCGATCGGTCTCTCGTCAGCTGGCGGTGAGGCGGCGAGGTCGATCGATCAGGGTCTCCGGCCTGGCGCAAGGGTGTCACCAGCTCTCGTGCGGCGGAGACGTGCGCTCTCGGGAGTCGTCGGCGGCCAGGATCGTTGCCGTCGCCGCGGGCCACAGCGCATCCAGCCGCGGCCCCCACGGGGCCGCCATCACCCCGCTCGTGCGAAGCGTGCTGACCTCCGACAGGGAGACCCAACGCCAGTCCATCACCTCGGCAGGATCCGCTCGCACCGCTGACCCACTCGGCTCCTGCACGACGAAGAGGTCCACGAGCGCCGTCTCCTCCGTGAAGCGGCCGACGCGGCGCAGCGCCTCGGGCTCGACGGTGACGTTGGTCTCCTCGAGCAGCTCTCGGCACGCAGCTGCACGACCAGTCTCGCCTGCGAACGCGCTCCCACCGGGGAACTCCCACCCGAAGGCGAACTCCTTCGTCGGCGCCCGCTGCGTGAGCAGGACGGTTCCGTCGGCCCGGTGGACGCACACCGTGACCACCAGATGGAACGACCCACCCGGCCAACCCGCGTCACCGCGCCGGAACGTCCCACCCGTCGGCACCCCGGCCGCGTCCACAAGATCCCACCACTCATCCACACCGCCAGCGTAGGACGAACCGGCACGCCGAACATCGAGACGCGGTGTCGGCAGCGGATCGGCTACCGGCCGCCGCCAGCAGATCGGCGAGCGAGACGTGTTGTCGGGGTGCTGGCCAGGTTCCCGAGACCCGCAGCGCTCCGCACGCGCTCGATCCCCGGACAGCGGACCGCGACGACACGCAGCCGGAACGGCTATCGAGCGGGCTTGATCGAGAGTTCGGCCACCTCGACGACAGCATCGTCCGGCATGTCGGGGTAGTAGTTCTCGCGGAGCTGCTGCCCGAAGAGCCGCATGTCCGTCTCAGGAGGCTGGCGCGCCTGTTCTGCGGTGAGGGTGTCGAGCCGGTACTGGTGCACGGCGGTGATCGTGCCGGCCAGCGGTTCGGCAGCCGGGTGGTCGTCGAACACGAACGTCGCATCGCCGACCCGCACGGATTCGTTCCACCGGACGGTGGTGACCTTCTCGCCGCTGATGATCGCTTCGTGGTGCTTCTGGTGGAAGTGGACGGTGGACGGGTCGGAGTCGGTCATGCATCCACCTTGCCGGATGGCGATCGAAGGGCGCGGGAGTCCGACGGCGCGCTGTCCAGCGAGTGAGCCTGCAACGCTTCTCAGCGCACCTGGTCGCGTCCGGTCATACGATCGTCTCACGAGCGCAACCCCGGCAGGTCCGGCGCGAGTGCGACGACTTCCGTGACGAGACGAACGGGTTCATCGCATGCACGCAATCGTCGTCGGGGGCGGTGTCGCAGGCCTCGCCACAGCCATCGCGCTGCACCGAGCAGGGCACGTCCCGATCGTGCTCGAGCGGAGCACCGGCGCTGCAGACGACGCCGGATCCTGGTTGCAGGTGGCCAGCAACGGGGTCGGAGCGCTCCGTGCGCTCGGTCTCGGCGCCGCCGTCTCGAAGATCGGGGTCCCGACGCCGCGGTTGCAGACCTTCGACCCGAAGGGGCGGCTGACCGCGGAGCTCCCGCTCGGGCTCCAGCAGGAGGAGGGCGCGACCCGTTCGCTGCAACGAGCCGATCTCCACCGGCTCCTCCGGACCGACACGGAACAGCGGGGCATCACGATCATCCAGGGCGCCCGGGTGCTGAGCGCTGTCGACGAGGGTGACCGGGCGAGCGTGCTCACCGAGACGCTCGAGCGGTTCACCGCAGACATCGTCGTCGGCGCCGACGGCATCGGTTCCGCTGTCCGACGCACCTTCGGGAGCCACGGACCCGAGCACGGTGGCGCAACCCCGACGGATGTGCTGGCTCCCGTCGTCAACATCGGTGGCAGTTCCTCCGGCACCGGGCTCACGGAATCCGAGACCGGTCCCGCAGGCACCCTGCAGTTCCGGTTCGGCAGGGATTGCTTCGTCTGCACGTTGCGGGTCGACGCTTCCACCGTCATGTGGTTCGCGAACCCCCGGCTCAGCGCCGTGGACGGCGGCGCCTCAGCTGCAGTCGGGATGACCGGAGCCGAGTGGGTCGCGATGCTCCCGCGTCTCGTCGGGCGGGACGTCCTGCCGACGCCTGCCCTGCTGGCGGGCTCGGCCGACGTGGACGTGTGGGCGTCGCGCACCACGCCGCGCCCGGTGCGGTGGGGATGCGGGCGGGTGGTCCTCGTCGGGGACGCGGCACACGCGATTCCTCCGACGGCGGGGCAGGGTGCTTCCCTCGCTCTCGAGGACGCCGTCATCCTCGGTTCGCTGGTGGCGAGTGGCGTGCCGGCAACGACCCTTGCGGTCCACATGCACGAGCGACGCGGTCAGCGTGTGCGCGCCATCACGCGCCAAGGGGAGTTGTTGGACACGAGCAAGACGCTCGGCAGGGTGGGATCCATCGTCCGCGATCGGTTCGTCCTGCCCGGCGCAGCGTTCACGGCGCGGCGAGACCGTGGGGGACCTGCGGCGTGGATGTACCGGTTCGACCCGTCGACCTGATCCGCGACGAACCTCCGAGCAGCAGGGTGCAGTGAGCACTCCCGCCACGCACCTCGGTCAGCCGCGGTCTCGCGCCATCCCGGCCTCGGTGTTGCGGGCGCCGACGACGACACCGTGCGGTGCGGCCGCCTCGATGCGATCCAGGTCGCCGTCGGTGAGCACCACGTCGGCAGCGGCGACGTTCTCCTCGACACGCGATGCCCTCGTGGTGCCGGGAATCGGCACGGTACCGGCCCGGATCAGCCACGCGAGGGCGAGCTGCGCCGTGGTGACGCCCTTCTCGTCTGCGATGACCGTGAGTGCGTCGACGATGCGGAGGTTCGCGTCGATGGCTTCGTCGGAGAACCGGGGGAGGTTCCGTCGGGCGTCGCCGGCGGGGAGGCCGTCCTTCCTGGTGATGTTCCCGGACAGGAACCCCCGCCCGAGCGGTGAGAAGGGCACAAACCCGATGCCGAGCTCCCTGGCGGTGTCGAGGACGCCGTTGTGTTCGGCGTCACGCTCGAACAGGCTGTACTCCGACTGGATCGCGGTGATCGGGAACGTCGCGTGCGCACGGCGCAGGGTCTCGGCGGAGGTCTCCGAGACGCCGATGGCACGGGCCTTGCCGGCGGTGACGGCTTCAGCCATCGCACCGATCGTGTCTTCGATCGGCACGTTCGGGTCGGCGCGGTGCAGGTACCAGAGGTCGACGTGGTCGGTGCCGAGGTGGCTGAGGGAGCGGTCGATCGCGCGGCGGGCGTGCTCGGGGGACCCGTCGAGTCCGATCGGGGTGCCGTCGTCGGCGAAGTCGGTGGCGAACTTCGATGCGACGACCACGCGGCCCCGGTCGGCGCCGAGGACCCGGCCGAGCAGCTCCTCGTTCGCGAACGGCCCGTACGCCTCTGCCGTGTCGAACAGGGTGATCCCCGTGTCGAGTGCGCGGCGGATGGTCTCGACGGACCCGGCTTCGGTGGCACCGCCGTAGAAGGCACTCATCCCCATGCACCCGAGCCCGAGTGCGGACGTGACGAGGCCTTGCGAGCCGAGGGGGAGTTGCTGCACGGGAGTGCTCCGTTCTTCTCCGGGGAGGACCCGGGCGAGGATGACGATCCACCCTGGTGCGCACACCATGTCAAGTGCGAGACTGCGCCCTGTGCTGCTTCCCGAGGTCCACGTCGTCGAACCGGTGACGATCGGCGTCGCGGCGGACGTGCTCGGGATCACCATCGACACGATCCGCTACTACGAGAAGGAAGGCATCGCGCCCGCGCCCGAGCGTGGTCCGGATGGATGGCGGCGGTACGACACGGCTGCGCTGCGCTGGCTCGCCGGGACGGTGATGCTCCGCGGTACGGGGATGAACGTGCGGGAGATGCGTGAGTACGCGGCCGCGTACCGAGCCGGTGCCGATGACGCCGAACGACTCGCGCTCCTCGAGCGCCACCACGCGGTCGTGCTGGAGCGACAGGGTGAACTGCTCCGTCACCTGGCCGCGTTGGAACGGAAGATCGACGCGTACCGCCAGTCGATCACCGACGGGAACGTGCGACCGTCGGGCGGATCAGCTGCCTGAAGCCCTGGTCCGTTCGTCCGGCCTCCGGCCCACGTTGAGCAGCGGGCCGCAGTCCGCGGAGCAGGAGCCGGCGCACCGGGACCTCCACCGCGTCGTGCAGGACGGACGCGACGGCGAGTGCGGCCACCAGGGCGAGCAGGGTCAGGAGCACGCTGGTCACGTCTCCGTCGGCCGTGCCCGGGGGTCGGAAGGCCAGCACCGCGTCGATCGTCAGGAGATGGACGAGGTAGAACGCGAACGACCTGGTCCCCAGGTGCACGAGCAGCGGAGACGACAGGCCGGTGGTGCGTCCTTCGACGTCCGCCCTGGCGAGCGCGGGCAGCAGCAGCGAGAACCCCACGACCGTGCAGCCGGTCAGTGCGAAGCGCGACGTGGGGTGCAGGTCTGCGGCGAGGAGGCCCGCGACCGTCAGCAGGACGGGGACCGCGAGTCGTGGTCCGCGCCAGGCGCCCGAGCGCACCAGGGCAGCGGTGAGGGCACCGAGCAGGAACTCCGGGAACCGTGCCGGTGGCCAGCTCGCCGGGACCGGAGAACCGGGCAGGTGCGGCACGAGCACCGGCGCGACCAGGACGAGGACGGCTGCCAGCGCGGCGAGGGCCGCGAGCACGGCGGGGTGCGCGGAACGGAGCAGCTGGATGAGGAACGGGAACGTCAGGTAGAAGAACGCTTCGCAGGTCAGCGACCACGACACCGGGTTCCCGGCTTGCCACCACGGGGCGTGCCAGGCGTTGACGAGCAGGACGTTCGCCACGAGGGCTGCCGGCGACGTCGTCCGGATGCCCGGCAGAAGTGTCGCTGCCACGATGATCGCGGCGAGGACGGCGACCAGGTGGAGCGGCCAGATCCGCGCGGCACGGCGGGCCCAGAAGCGCAGTGCGGCTCGCACCGGTCCCGCGGTGTCGTCGTCCGCGCGGTCCGACCAGGCCAGGACGAAGCCGGAGAGCATGAAGAACAACGAGACGCCGGTGTCGCCGCTACCGACCACGGCACTCAGGGCCGTCTGCGCGGTCCCGTCGAAGTACCGGAGGTTCCGCACGTGGTAGGCGAACACCCCGAACGCCGCGACCCAGCGCAGGCCGGTCAACGACGGCAGGACGGGGTGCTCGAGCGCGGGGTCGGTTCTGGACATGCCCTCATCGGAACAGTCGGCACGTCAGCCGGGCGTCTGGTCGAGCGCATACGCTCCGCATACATCCGATCTGCTGTGCTGACCGGGTCCGGATCGGCCGGAGCAGCGAGGAGCGACGTGCGGGTACTGGTGGTGGAGGACGAGCCGTTCCTGGCGGAGGCGATCCGCGCGGGCCTGCGGCTCGAGGCGATCGCCGCCGACACGGTGGGCGACGGGTTGGCCGCGCTCGATCAGCTGGCCGTCCACACGTACGACGTGGTCGTGCTCGACCGGGACATCCCCGGTCTGCACGGGGACGACGTCTGCGCCCGGATCGTCGCTGACCCGGAAGCACCGAGCGTCCTCATGTTGACGGCGTCGACGACACTCGCTGAGCGCGTCCACGGCCTCCAGCTCGGGGCCGACGACTACCTCGGGAAGCCCTTCGACTTCGAGGAGCTCGTGGCACGCCTCCGGGCGCTGAACCGTCGAGCACGTCGCGCGGTCGCACCGGTCCTCGAGACGGCTGGTCTCCGGCTCGATCCCTTCCGACGCGAGGCCTACCGCGACGGCCGCTACCTGCGCCTGGGGCGCAAGGAGTTCGCGGTCCTCGAGGTCCTGCTGCGTGCCGACGGCGGGTTCGTGAGTGCTGAGCAGCTGCTCGAGCAGGTGTGGGACGAGCACGCTGACCCGTTCACCAACGCGGTCCGGCTGACCATCTCGACGCTGCGGAAGAAGCTCGGCAGTCCCGACGCCATCCGGACGCTGCCCGGTGTCGGGTACGCGGTCGCGCCGGGTCCTGTGCACGAGGGTCCGGAAGCATGAGGATCGCCGCGCTGCGCCGTCTGTCGATCCGGGCGCGCCTCACCCTGACGTACACGGCGCTGATCCTGCTGACCAGTGCCGTCATGCTCGCGGTCGTCTTCGCAGTCCTCGCCATCGTGCCCGGCTACGCGTTCACGGCGGGCCCGTTCCCCTACGGATCGACCCACGACGTGTACGAGATCACCGGCCGCGACGACGTCCTGCGCCTCTTCGTCATCGTCTCGGTCCCGGCGTTGCTCGTGGTCGGGGGCATCGGTGGTGTCGTCAGTTGGCTCGTCGCGGGCAGACTCCTCCGCCCGCTGCGCGACATCATCACGACCGCCGACCGGCTCGGTGCCGGCACGCTGGACGCCCGGGTGGACGTCTCGGGTCCACCGGACGAGATCCGCGACGTCGGTGCGACGCTGAACCGGATGCTCGACCGCCTGGAGACCGCCTTCGTCAGCCGGTCGCGGTTCGCGGCGAACGCCTCGCACGAACTCCGGACGCCGCTCGCCACGATGAAGACGATGCTCCAGGTCGCCCTCCGCGCACCCGACGGGCCGAACCGGACGCAGACCCTCCAACGGCTGCTCGTCACCACGGACCAGATGATCCGCATGACGACGGCGCTGCTCGACCTGGCACGTGGGGACGAGCCCATCGACGCACGCCCGGTGTCGCTCCGCGACGAGGTCGCGGCCGCGCTGCTGGCGGTGGACGCAGAACGCCTCGCCCGGCGGATCGTCGTGTCGGTGCAGCTCGACGACGTCGTCGTGCTGGGCAACCGACCGTTGCTCGGGCAACTCGTCGGCAACCTGATCCTCAATGCCGTGGTCCACAACGTCTCCGGCGGGAGCCTACGGGTGGTGCTCGACGCTCGGTCCTCCGAGCTCCGGGTCGAGAACGACGGCGAGGTGATCCCGACCGACGAGGCGCACGAGTTGACGGAGCCGTTCCGACGACGCCACCGCACGCGGACGGACGGGAGCGGGCACGGGCTCGGCCTGCCGCTCGTCGCGATGATCGCGGCCGTCCACGGTGCGGAGCTGACCCTGACGGCGCGAGCTGTCGGCGGGTTGACCGCTTCGACCCGCTTCCCGGATCGGCAGCCACCAGATCCGGTAGGACCCAGCCGATCGGCACCCCGGGTCCTCGGCGATCACCCCGGCGTCCGGTAGCGTCAGCGCCATGACCGAGACGCAGCGACGCACTCTGCTCGAACGGCTGATCGGCAAGCCCCTGCCGTGGCTCGTCTGGGGGTGGGCGGTGATCGCCCTGGTCTGGCTGGTGCTGGCCGTCGTGGAGCCGTCCCGGTTCCACACCGAGATGGCGGTCCTCTGGGGCATCCTCGTCGCCGTGCAGATCGGCTCGGTGCTCGTTGCCCGTGCGCACAGCCGCAAGCGTGCTCGGGACGCAGGGAAGGACTCGTGACCGGTCCAGGGCCGGGGCGACCAGCGCGATGAACCCGACCGAGGACGCCGACGCCGATGCCGAACGTGCGCGGTTGGAACGCATCGCCTGGGGAGCCGCGTCCACGCCGGCCGACGCGGCCGACGCGCGGAGTGCCCTCGCCGCCCGCTCCGGCGCCGATCTGCACAACGCCGACCCGCACAGCGCCGACCGCGCACCCGGAGCCGACGCGCACGGAACGCGAACCGCCGACCGCGCACCCGCAGCCGACGCGCACGGAACGCGAGCCGCCGACCGCGGAACGGATGCGGACGACCGCGGCAGGGGCCTCCTGGCCGGCGTCCGCCGACGAGCCGCTCGCATCCGACGCTCCGACCACCGCGTCCTCTGGACCGTCGGCGCAGCCGCCGTCGTGATCGGTTTCTTCGCGGGGACCGGGGTCGGACTGTCGCTGGGGGCGCGCCCCGTCGACCCCACGAACACCGTCACGCCGCCAGCCGGGGCGGTGACGATCGACCGGCGGTTCGAGCAGCCGCAGACCGTCACCGACCGGCCGCCAGCGGGGATCGCGACGCCGATGGAACGCTCGAGCACCCGTCTGGTGTTCACGAACCGATCGCTGTCGGGCGACGACGCGGCGACACCGTGGAACGTCTGGGCCGGGGTCGGTCGGGACGGTTCGACGATCTGCCTCGTCGCGTCGGCCGACCAACTCGAGGGCACGAGCGCCTGCTGGCCGCGCGGGGCGGCGCTGCACGGACGGGTGTCGCTGTCGGCGACGGCGCTCAGCGGGACGCTGACGGTCCGTCTGGTCGGCGGCGGGGTCCGGGCATCGGTGACGACCGGCGCCGAACCGATGTACACCGCAGGTCCGGTCGGCTGATACGCGAGCCCGAGCGGCGCGCCGTCGATCGGACCCGTAGGCTCCGAGTCGGACCGACCGGTGCACGGGGCGCACGGCGGGATCCGAGGGGGAACCACATGTCCATCACATCCAGGATGACCACGGCGGGGACAGCGGCGGCGATCGTCGCGCTCGCACTCTCCGGCTGCGCCGGCACCGGCACGACGGCGCCGGGGACGCAGCGGGCCGCACCGCAGTCGTCGACGCCCACGCAGACACCGACGCCGACACCGTCGGCTGCACCCACCGTCGACGCTGCCACGAAGGACCTGTCGTTCGAGGACGGCGCCGCGCTCTCGTCGAGCACCCTGCCCGCGTTCGGGCTCGAGATCTCGGCACTCGACGGCTGGGAGCAGACCGGCGAGGACCCGACCAGCGGGTCCAGGGAGTACACGAACGCCGACGGCTCCGTGGCGACCATCACGCAGCAGCGGCTCACCGACCTCGACCCGACGATCGGGGACCGTGCCGCCACCGAGCAGCTGTTCACGGCGGCGGGGCTCCCGGCCGACCGACTCGAGGAGCAGCTGCTGCCGACGATGACCGGTGGGACCGCGCAGTTCCTGTCGATCGCCGGGCACAACACGGACGGTTCGTGGTCGGCGACGGTCGCGCGCGCCTTCGCGAAGCCCGGGGCCGCGCTCATCGTGAAGGTCCGGACGACGTCGCAGGGGGCGCTCCGCCCGGACCTGCACGACATCCTGATCAACGCGAAGGTGGTCGTCGCCTAGGACGGGACCGGAACCGGAACGGAACCGGAGCACGGGCCGCCGCGACGGGCCGCCGCGACGGGTCCCTATGCTGAGTCCTCGTGCGCCGCTCCCTCCGTCTGCTGACCGTCCTCGTGATCGTCTTCGTGTTCGCCGCCGGGCTCCTGGGGTCGGTGGTGTTCGTCCAGCGCGTGCTGGCGGATCCGGGCAGTGACGTTGCGTGGGTCGGTGTCGTCCGGAGTCTTGCTCTCCTGGTGATCGGGGTCGTGCTGACGCTGCGTGGACGGCGTGCCCTGCCTGCCCTCGTCGAAGCGATGGACCTGCACGCGGCGGTCGGCCCGCTCCGGCCGCTCACGATCGTGGTGTGGGCCTTCCTCGGTGCCACCATCTACTCGACCCTGCGCGGCTGGACGGTGATCGTCCCCGTCGCGGCCGTCGTCGGTGCGGTCGTCATCGGGTTGCCGTTCGTCGAACGCTTCCTGGACCGGGTGCTCGCCCGGCA
This sequence comes from Curtobacterium poinsettiae, assembly GCF_047226435.1. Classification (NCBI taxonomy): domain Bacteria; kingdom Bacillati; phylum Actinomycetota; class Actinomycetes; order Micrococcales; family Microbacteriaceae; genus Curtobacterium; species Curtobacterium poinsettiae. Next base: position 1,585,546 of record NZ_CP178434.1, read on the forward strand.
GGCGGCGCAAGCCGACGCCGAAGCCGCGACACCGGTCGCTCCGGTCGCACCCGCCGGGACCGCCGCCGACGCGTGAGACAGCAAGCGAGACGGCACGCGGGATGGACGTGAGACGGTCACGAGACGAGACGGGAGGCCCGGTGCCAGCTGGCACCGGGCCTCCCGTCTCGTCGTCGACGCGGCCTGACCGCCCCTGCCGACCCCCACGGGTCGGCTCGCGTCAGCGCTCCGCGCGCCCGGCGAACCGGTACCGGAACCCGGGCACACCGTCCGCGGTGACGACCACGTCGTAGTAGCCCCACTCGTCGAGCGGCCAGTGCATCGTCTTGTGCCCGGACCCACGGACGTGCGCGGTCTCGCGGTGCTCGACGAAGTCGTTGGCCACGAGTTCGAAGCGGAGTTCGCCCGTGCCGGTGTTCTCGAGCAGGAGCTGCAGGGTTCGCCGGCCGCGGGTGTCCCGGACGACGGAGACGTGCGGGACACCACCGGTCGCCCGGCCGCCGACCGTGACGGTCCCGGCGAAGCGCCGGAGGAACCGGTCGGGTCCGTAGACGCTGACGTCGTACGCGCCGCCGGTCGTCGTGGTGTCCCACACCCAGTCGGCGCTCGCTCCCACGGGGACGGTCTTCGGGTGGGCGGCGAACGGCATCGCGGTGTTCGGGTACACCAGGAAGTTGACGCCCTGGCGGCCGTCGTTCGCGAGCGCCACGGTGACCCGACCGGTGCGGTGGTCGACGGTCGCGTCCGCGTGCTGTCGGTAGGGCAGGGGCCGACGGCGGACTGTGCCGGGCTCCTCGACGGGCACCGTCTGCGCGCCGATCGCGGGTTCCTCGATGGGCGGCTTGGCCTGGTCGGCGTCGGCGGCAGCGACCAGCGCGCGGGTCTGCTCGATGCCGGGGACGACGTCGGCGCCCGGGATGCTCGGGTCGGGGGCACTGAAGTCGAAGCAGCTGGTCAGGTCGCCGGAGACTGTCCGTCGCCAGTCGGAGATGTTCGGCTCGCGGACCCCCGTGACGTGTTCGAGGAACTGGATCACGGAGGTGTGGTCCGCCACCTGCGAGTTGACCCACCCGCCACGACTCCAGGGGGACACCACGGTCATCGGCACGCGGGCACCCATGCCGATCGGCAGGCCGTCGACGTACTCGTCCGGGGTGCCCGGTTCGGCGAACGGGGGGACGACGTGGTCGAAGTAGCCGTCGTTCTCGTCGTAGTTGACGAGCAGGACGGTCGAGGCCCAGGTGTCCGGGTTGCTGAAGAGTGCCTGCACGACGGCGTTCGTGTAGTGGGCGCCGTAGTCCGGGCTGGCCGCGGGGTGCTCGCTCCAGCCGTAGGGGGCGACGACGTACGACACGGTGGGCAGGCTGTTGGTCGCGCAGTCCTGCCCGAACTGGCTGAGCAGGTGGGTGACGTCGAGGCCCTTGCCGGAGTTCGGCTTCCACCCGTCGTGCAGCCCGGCACGCGCGGCGAGCTCCTGCTGGGCGGGGTCCGAGGATGCGAGGGCGCGGTGGTACTGCTCGAACAGCCAGAGCGGGTTGTCGCCGTAGTCGCCGACGTAGGGGTCGGCGGAGCTGTCGCCGACCTCGTCGTTGGCGTAGGTCTTCCAGGTGACCCCGGCCGCCTGCAGGCGTTCGGCGTAGGTGGTCCAGGCGAACACCGGTTCGTAGTCCGCCGGGTTGTCGGTCGCCGGTCCGCCCTGGGTGCCGCGGGGGTCGATCGTGCCGGACCACTGGTACAGGCGGTTCGGCGTCGTCGGCCCGTTGAGCGAGCAGTGGTAGTCGTCGCAGACCGTGAAGGCGCCGGCGAGTGCGCGCTGGTAGGGGATGTCCTCGCTCGTGAAGTAGCCCATCGTCTGGGCGCTCTTCGCGTCGACCCACCGGTTCCAGGCCCCGCCGTTCCACGCGGTGTGCCCGCCACCCCAGGAGTGGTCGAGGCCGTCGGCGTTCTGCGCGTTGAACCGCGTGGTGTCGAGCCGGAACGGCAGCATGGCGCCGCCGTCGGTGCGGGCCGCTGCCGGCTGGTGGAAGACGTCGTGTCCGGTCGGCAGCTCGAGCGCCTGCTTGTCGGAGAACCCTCGGACCCCGGGCATCGTGCCGTAGTAGTGGTCGAAGGACCGGTTCTCCTGCATGAGCACGACGACGTGCTTGACGTCGGCGATCGTGCCGGTGGGGACGGCACGGGCGGTCGCGGCGCTGGCACGGTCGGCCGCGCCCGGTCCGAACGCGGAGCCTGCGGCGACGCCGGCCATGATCGCCGCCGCGCCGCCGACCAGGACCGTGCGGCGGCTCAGACCGGGGCGGACCGCTGCGGTGTACGCGGCGTCCGGGGTCAGCGGTGGTGCGGCGTCCAGGCTGACGTCGGGTGCGCCGTGTTCGGGCTTCCTCGTGCTCATCGCGGGCCTTCCAGATCGGTGGGGAGTGCGGGCGCTGCGGGGGAAGAGCACCCGTCAGCATGACAACGAGGTGCGCTGAACCGTGCCTGGCCCGGTCGTGGCAGCGGGGTGAACGCGTCCGGTGGAATCGGGATCGACCTGTCCAGGTGCGCCGTGGCAGGACCCTGTCATCTCAGGGTGGCTGCCACCAGAACTCCGACGCACCTGGACAGGTGGAGCTGGGGCGGGGGAGGATCACGGGGTGCGACCACTGTTCCGGGACCTCGCCGAGGACCTCGCCGACCGGGTGCTCCGCGGTGAGTTCGACGCCACCGGGCTCCTGCCGGGCGAGCACGACCTGGCCGCCGACTACGGGGTGGCGCGCGGCACCGTGCGGAATGCCCTCGGTCTGCTCCGCGACCGGCAGGTGCTGACGGCGCGTCCGGGGTCCCGTTGGCGTGTCCGGACCGCGACGCTCGGCCACGACGCCGGCGCGCTCGAGTCGTTCGGTCAGCTGGCTCGGGCCAGGGGACACGAGCCGGGTGGTCGGGTGGTGGCGGTCGAGGAGCGCCCCGCCACGATGAGCGAGCGGCGGTTGTTCCACGCCGCGCCCGACGAGCCCGTCCTGCACGTCGCGCGGGTGCGCTCCCTGGACGGCGTCGACGTCATGCTCGAGCGCACCGCCTACGCGCCGTGGGTCGCCGCGGTCATCCGGACGATCCCGGGCGGGCAGACGTCGGTGTCCGCGACCCTGCAGGACCGGTTCGGCATCCGGGTCGGCTCCGCCGTCACCACCGTGGACGCGCTGCTGGCGGACGACGCCGACGCCGCGCTCCTCGGGGTGCGGCCCGGGGCGGCGCTCCTGCAGGTCCGCCGGTCGAGCACCGCCGAGGACGGCCGACCGCTCGAGGCCGGCGACGACCGGTACGTCGCCGGGACGGTGCCGCTCCGGATCCGGACGGCGTCCGCAGCGGCACCGCGGGTCGGCGCCGGGCCCGACGACGCGGGATGAGACGGACAGGAGGCGCGGTGCCAGCCGGCACCGCGCCTCCTGTCCGTCTCCGTGCAGCCCCACGACGTGGGCCGGCAGGCGGGGTCAGCGTCGCTGGGTGCCGCCCGCGGTGGCCGCGGCGACGGCCGCCGCCAGCCCGGCCTCGATGACGTCGACGGGGTCCGGCAGGGCCGCGATCGACGCCGCCACCTGCCGGCTGCGGGCGCGGTGGGTCGACGTGCTGAGGACCTCGAGGACGGCCCGACGGATCGCCCGAGGCCGTGGTGTCCCGGAACGCAGGTTCCGCCCGCACCCGGCCCAGGCCACCCGGGCGGCGACCTCCGGCTTGTCCTCGGTCGACCCGGCCACCACGAGCGGGACGCCGTGCGCGAGGGCGCGCTGCACCCCGCCGAACCCACCGTTCGTCACGACGACGCTGCACCGCGGCAGCAGCTGGTCGTAGGGCAGGAAGGTCGCCACCCGGGCGTTCGCGGGCAGGGCGGTGCCGAGTGCGCGCTCGAGCTGGTCGACCGGGCGGCCTCCCGTGGTCGCGACGACGAGGACGTCCTCGTCCGCCAGGGCGCGCAGGGTCGGCGCGAGGAGCCGGCCGAGGTCGACGGTGTCGATGGTCCCCTGGGTGACGAGCACCACCGGGGTGTCGGTGTCCAGGTCGTCCCACCACGCGGGCAGGTCGGCCGCGGAGGTCGGCGCGGAACGGGCCACGACCGGACCGACGAACCGGACCGTGTCCGGGAGCTCGCGGCGCGGGTACTCGAGCTCCCGGACGCTCATCTGGAACAGGGTGTCGAACGCGCGGTACGCGAAGTCGAAGGTGTCGATCGTCGACGGCGGTGCCCCCACCTCGGCGAGCACGGCGTCCACCGCGCGACGCAGCGGCCGGGTGAGGACGGGGTGGAGCGCCGCCGTGAGCAGTCGGTTGCGCGCGCGAGCCACCGGCCCGCGACCCGGGGGGAGCGCGGTGCCGAAGGGTGCCGCGTCGACGCTGGTGAGCGTCACCGGGGTGGTCGCGATCCCGAGCACGGGCAGACGCTCCGCGGGCGGCAGGGCCAGGTACGGCGCGAGCCCGGTGAACGACGCTTCGCCGAGCACCGCGTCGAAGCGCCCCGCTGCCAGCAGCGCCGTCAGCTCCCGGTACTGCGACGGGATCGCCCGGACGAACATGGCGATGATGCCCTCGCGGACGACCGCGATCCCGCGTGCCGCACTGGCGTCGGCGAGCCGCTCCTGCAGGTCGGCGTCGTCGAAGTCGACGTCGGCCGGCAGCGCAGCGGACCGGAGCCCCGCGCCGACGACGAGCTCGCGGTACTTGGTGCCGGTCAGCACGGTGATGTCGTGGCCGCGCACCGCGAGGGCACGTCCGACGTCGACGAGGGGCGCGAGGTGGCCGTAGACGGGCGGTGAACAGAGCAGGTACGAGGACACGGGGCCGCTTTTCGACGCTGGGGATGACCGGACGCTCGGAGCGTAGGTGCGGCGAGCACGCGCGTGGCGCGGCACGGACTGGGAATGGGTGAGAGTCCTCGAGCATCCGCACCGGGGCGTTAGGGTCGCTGCATGACCACACCCGCGGGGGCGAGTTCGGGCAACGGCTACTGGCGCGGCCAGATCTGGGCGACGGCCCTGCTCGGCGTCGGGATGGTGGCGTGCAGCGTCGTGCTCTTCCTGGCGGATCCCGACGAACCGGGACGCGGGCTCCTGACCGCGTTCGGCGGCCTGCTCTTCCTCACCACGTTCGGCTGGGCGGTCGACGCGGCGACCCGATCGGACCCCCGACAGCGCGCGCTCTTCGCGTGGGCCGTCGCCCAGCACGAGGCCGCGGGGCACGGCAACGACGTCCTCGCGCTGGCCGATGCCGCCCGTGCCCGCGACGGTGCGCTCGACGCCGAGCGGATCCGGGCACTGCAGGCGCTCCGGCCCGACAACCCGTACCCGGGCGGCCCGCTCGACGACGGCGCCGACAGCGTGGGCGGCGAGCCGGACGACGCCGGCGCGAACCGGCTCGGCATCGCCCTGCTCGCGCTGTTCTTCGCCCTGACCGGCCTGTACTGCAGCTGCTGGCCGTCGGTGTTCGTGCTCGGGTGGCCGTTCCAGTTCATCGCGTCGATCCTGGCCGTGGTCGCGATCGTGCGGCCGGGTCGCGGGCGACGGCTCGGCGTCGTCGCGGCGATCGTCTCGGTGCTCGGCACCCTGGTGACGGTCGGCGCGCTCGTGTGGGGCGTGGTCGAGGGGGTCGGCAGCTAGCTGCCCGCGGTCGCGCGTGCGGCCCGCGACGTGCGCGGTGGCGGACGGGAGGCGCGGTGCCGGCCGGTGTCGCGCCTCCCGTCCGTCGTCACGCGGTCCACGGCGTGGGCTGGCGCCGCGCGCCGCTGCGGTGCCGGGACCCAGCAGGATCCTCAGCGCGTCGTCGCCGTTCGCCGGCGGACGAGGGGGTCCGTGCGCGAGGATCCAGGGGTGTCTCGTCGTGCGGCTGCTGTCCGGACCACCGTGGTGGTCGCGACCCTGCTGGTCGGTGTCGCCTTCGTCACCGCTCCGTGGCTCGGGATCGGGCGAGCGCCGGTGCTCGCCGCCGTGCTGCCGGCACGTTCCCTCGTGACCGTGGGGCTGGCCGCCGTCGGCCTCGCGCTGCTGCTCGTCGCCGTCGTCGTGCGTCGCGTGCGACTCGTTGCCGCGTCGGTCGGTGTGGTCGTGCTCGTCGTCGCCGTGGCCAACACGGCCGTCCTCGGCGCGCGGGGGTGGGACGTCGGGGCCGTCAGCGGTGCGGGTGACTCGCTCCGGGTGTTCGAGTGGAACACCAACGGGGGACTCGTCGGTCCGCAGGGTGTCGCCCGGGCGGCGCTGTCCGCACGGGCGGACGTCGTCGTGCTGCCCGACGCGGGGGACCGACGCGCTGCCGCCGCGGTGGCGCGTTCGATGGGCGAGCACGGTCGGCCGGTGCGGCTGTTCATGCGCCGGCAGGGCGCGCAGGTGGCGGTGCTCGTCCGCGCCGACCTGGCCTCCGGAGCATCGATGCGTCCCGGTGTCGACCCGGTGAAGACGATGACGGTGTCCGGACCGTCGATCCCGACGATCGTCGCGGTGCACGCCCCGCAGCCGGTGCTGCCCGGCGGCCTGGCGGGCTGGCGGACCGACCTGCGGTGGATCGGTGAGCAGTGCGGCCGCGGCGCGGACGTCATCGTGTCGGGGGACTTCAACGGATCGGTCGACAGCTTCGACGGCGGCCGCCTCGGGTCGTGCCGGGACGCCGCGTCGGCCGTGCACGCCGCGGCACTCGGCACGTGGCCGACGTGGCTCGATCCGCGGCTGGCGATGCCGATCGACCACACCCTGGTCGGTCCGTCGGCCGGTCCGTCGGCCGGTGTCGTCCGGTCGTGGAGCGTGCTGACGGCCGAGGACCACTCGGGTGCCCGGCACCGGCCCACCCTGACGGTCGTCACGCGCACCTGAGGCGGACCACGGCCCGGTTTCGGCGTGCGGGGCCGTTCTTCGGCGTGCGCGGCCTTGTTCCGGCCTGTTTCGGCGTTCGCGGGGCCCTGTTCCGGCCCGTTTCGGCGTGCGTGGGGCGCGTCAGGTGGGAACAGGCTCGCAACGTCGTCGAAACACGCGCACGGTGGGGTGGGTGCATGGACGTCACCACCACGGATCGTGCCCCCGCTCGCTGGTACCAGTCGCTGTTCGTGCAGATCGCGATCGGCGTCGCCCTCGGCATCGCGGTCGGGGTCTGCTTCCCGGCCGCGGCGCCGGTGCTCAACGTCGTCGGGCAGGGGTTCATCCGCCTGATCGAGATGGTGATCGCGCCGCTCGTCTTCATCGTCGTGGTGACCGGCATCGTGCACGTCGGCGACCTGCGGTCGGTGGGACGGATCGCCGGCAAGGCGATGGTCTACTTCCTGCTCGCGTCGTCGTGTGCGCTCGTGTTCGGTCTGCTGGTCGGCAACCTCGTGCGCCCCGGCGCCGGCCTGCGGATCGACCCGTCGTCGCTCGACGCCTCGGCCGTGGCGGCGAAGACCGCGGGCGGCACGGCTCCGGACGCCGGCACCTTCATCCTCGACCTCATCCCGTCGAGCGTCGTGAACGCGTTCGCGACGAACGACATCCTGCAGGTGCTCGTCTTCGCGGTGTTCGTCGGCGCGGCCATCGCCGCGATCGGGAGCGAGCGTGCGCGGCCGCTGGTCCGGGGGCTCGACCTGTGCCTCGAGGTCGTCTACCGGATCCTGGGCTGGGTCATGCGCCTGTCGCCGCTCGGTGCGTTCGGCGCGATGGCGTACGTGGTGGGGCAGTACGGCATCGACACCCTGGGGTCGTACGGACTCCTCATCGCCGCCTGCTACGGCGCCGCGGCGGTGTTCATCGTGGCGTTGCTCGTCGGTGGGCGGCTGCTGTCCGGGGTGCCGATCTGGCGGTTCGTGTGGCACACCCGGGCCGAGTTCGGGCTGGCCCTCGGCACCGCGTCGACCGAGGCCGTGCTGCCGCGGATGATCACCCGGCTCACCGAGGTCGGCGTCTCACGGAGCGTCGCCGGGCTCGTCGTGCCGACGGGGTACTCGTTCAACCTGGACGGGGCGGCGATCTACCTGTCGATCTCGCTGCTGTTCCTGACGCAGGCGTTCGGGGTGCCGTTGACGCTCGAGCAGCAGGTCGCCGCGCTCGGGGTGCTGCTGCTGACGTCGAAGGGCATGGCCGGGGTGCCGGGGTCGTCGTTCCTGGCGCTGTCCGCGACGGCGACGAGTCTCGGGCTGTTCCCGGTCGCGGGCGTCGCGCTGCTGCTCGGCGCCGACCGGATCATGGACGCGATGCGGGTGAGCGTGAACCTGCTCGGCAACTGCGTCGCGACGCTGGTGGTGGCGCGGTGGCAGGGTGCGCTCGACCGTGAGCGGGTGGACGCGGTGCTGCGGCCCGGGCGCGGGGTCCGGCCGTCGTCGGAGCCGGAGTCTGCTGCGGGTGGTTCGGGTGCTGCGGGTGCGGCCGCGGTGACGGCGACGGCGCGGGTTCGGTGAGGGGCCGCGGCGCGGTCAGCGGTCGAGGACGGCGCGCTGCTGGTCGTACTGCTGGCGGGTCCGGTGTCCGCCCATCTTGCGCACGACTGCGCCCGAGGGGTCACGGGTGATGCGCCACCAGATCGCGGTGCAGAGCGACGTGGTCGGCAGGATCGTCCCGAGTCCGATCAGGAGCTGTCTGCCGAGATCCGTTCGCCAGGGCAGCCCGGACAGCTCGAGCACCGTGATGACGATCGCGCCCACGACGAGGTTGATCAGACTGCTCCAGAGCTTCCGCACGGTGCGCTGACGTGCCGCGTCGAGTTCCGGCAGCTGCGCCAGCGGGAGCGTCGAACCGATGTGCTCACGCGGTTCGCCGCCGACGATGACGGCGGCCGGGCCCGGGGCTGCAGCAGCGGCGTCGGTGTCCGTGGCGGGGCGCCACACCAGGTAGTCCAGGTGCTCCACGTCGTCGTCGATGCGGAACCATCCGCCTTCGAAGTCGCCGGCAGCGGCGTCGGGATCGGCGTGGGGAGTGGTCGTGGTCACGTCGGTCATCTTGGCAGCAACCGGTGCCGCTGCGGCACCACCGCTTCGGGGGTGGAACGGAGGCGACGGTCGCGGGGCCGGTGGTGCGTTCTGCTGGCAGGATGGTCCCGACACCACGGGGGCGGGGCGGACATGAGCACGGAACAGCAGGACTGGCGCGACCACGGGACGGGCCCGACGACGGGACGGGGCAACGCGATCGCCATCGCGCTCGTGTTGCCGGTGCTGTTCGTCGTGAGTTGGGTGGTCCAGATCGGGGCGTACCTGGAGCGTGACTTCGGGTCGACGGACGACCGGCTCGGCCCAGGGGGCGTGCTGACCCGACTGGTGATCGGGGCGGTGCTGGCCGTGGGGATCCCGGCGGTGGTGGTCGTCGTGCAGGTCCGGGCTCGCCGGCGCGAACCGCGGCATTCGCTGGCCGCCGTGGTCGCGGCGATCGTCGTGCTGGTCATCGCCGTGCCGTGGAACGGTCTGGTCCTGACGTCACAGGTGCGGAGCATGGCCGCCGACGCCCGGCAGTGGGCGCAGCCGGCGACCGCCGCCGAGCGGCACTTCGCCGACGGCGACGCCGGGGCCACACTCGAACGGATCGGGGACCGCACCGTGCGGATCCTCGGCGGCGACCGGAAGTCCGCCTACCGCGATGGCAAGCGAGCCGGTGGTGCGTACAGCGAGGAGTGCAAGCTGTCGAACGCCCACCAGGGGGTGCGGTGGACGTACTGGTACGCCCCGGGGGAGTACACCGACGCCGACGGCAAGGAGCTCCTGCCCGAGGACCACACGATGATCGAGGGTGCGAACCGCGACGTGGACCGCGTCCGCGCGTACTGGGAGTCCGAGGGCATCGGTGCCCGCTCCGAGGCGGACCTGGTCCCCGACCAGATCTCACCCACAGCCGACTGGCTCGAGAGCACCTCGTCGTACACGCGGCCCGGACCGGACGTCGACTTCCGCACGATCTGCCTGGTGCGCTGAGGGCTCATGCCGTGGTGGGGCCTCCGGGCTGTGAGCGGGTTCGCTCTGTGTCGTCGTTTTCGCGGCGGTCGGTGTCGGGCTCAGTCGCGCGCGTCCCAGCGCTGGCTACAGGTTGGGTGCGGGCCTGGACCGCCTCGCGGTGACTGGTTCAGTGTGACGGCCGAGAGCCCGGTAGATGGTGGTGGGGCTGACGCGGAGGACGTCGCCGATCTGCGCGACGGTCATCGCTTGCTGCTCGTCGAGCCGGCGCGCGGTGCGCACCTGGTCCACGGAGAGCCGCGACGGACGGCCACCGGTCCGGCCGCGGGCTCGGGCGGCGGCACGGCCGGCGTTCGTGCGTTCCTTGCTGAGGTCCCGTTCGAACTCCGCCAGTGCGGCGAAGACGTGGAACACGAGCCGCCCGCCGGGCGAGGTGGTGTCGATGGTCTCCTGCAGCGAGCGGAGCCCGCTGCCGCGCTCAGCGAGGGCGTGCAGGTGGTCGATGAGGTGCCGGATGGAGCGACCTTGCCGATCGAGCCGCCAGACGACGAGGGTGTCGCCGGCGCGGAGCTGGTCGAGGAGCTTGTCGAGCTCGGGCGGGTGTCGGAGCGAGCCGGAGATGGTGTCGACGAACACGCGGCAGCAGCCGACGGCGTTGAGCACATCGATCTGCAGCGACGCGTCCTGGTCGGTGGTGGACACGCGCGCGTACCCGAGGAGGTGACCCGTGAGGAGAACGGAGCGAAACTCGACCGACCGGCGCGGTAGCGGCACGTGGATGCAGGAACTGGGTTTCGCTCCAAGACACGCCGGTCTGAGCCACGCTCCGACCTGCTCAAGCTCCGGTGCAGCGGAATCGGAGGTGTTTGTTACGTGGGTCGCGCTCGCGCGGCGAGCCGGAGTGCTTGCACGGAACGGAAGTGTTGTTCCGAGCGATGGCGGCCGTTGGCGGGAGACGGATGTGGTGCTGCGATGACCGGGAGGAGTCGGGGGTGCTCGTCCAGGGTGAGGTGTCGCATGACGCCGTCGAGGGCGACGGCCCCGTACGTGACGATCGCAGTGAGAGCGGGCAGCGCCGCGAGCAGTGTGGCAAGGGCATGCCGCCCCTCGTCGACGTCCGCGAGTCGCACGCGGTCGGGCAGTTCCCATGGGATGAGGTTCCAGCGGACGTACTCGCCGCGTGCGAGCCCTGACTCGATACGGGCTGCTCGGAACGCGGCCGCGGTCGGGCCCGGGTTGTCCTCGCTGCAGATGGCTGCGTGCGCTGCGGCGATGGTCTGGGGGCCGGGCGACTGCATCAGGACCAGGACGCGGCTGGATCTGCCGCCGGATCGTGGGTCGAAGCTCGGGACGAACCGTCGGCTGCCGTCGGGCGCGGTCCGCCACGTCTCCGCAAGACCGTTCAGCGATCGAACGTCAGCGAGTTCCTCGGGGGTACTCATGACGGCTGTGGCGGTGCCAGCAGGGTGCCACGGATGACGGATCCGTGAAAGGTGCGAAGGGCAACGGTGATCCATGCGGCGACGAGGCCGGCGTAGTAGATGACGGCGAGGACGGCAACGACGGTCAGGCCTGAGTGCAGGGCGAGCCCGTTGAGTCCGGTGACGCAGGTGCCGACGGGGAACGTGAACGACCACCAGGTCAGGCTGAACGGCAGGTGTTCGCGGGCGGTCCGGACGGTGACCGCGAGGGCGATGACGGTCCACAGCAGCGCGAAGCCGAGCATCGCGAACCCGTACACCAGCGCCACGACGAGGAGCGCGTGGGCGGTGGATGCGTCGACGACGGTGGGTGCGTTCGATGCGAGGAGGTTCACCGCCGTGATGGATTGTCCGACGGGTCCGAGGACGATCCACAGGGTCGGCACCATGCCGGCGGCCCCGACCTTGTGGTGCGCGAGCCGGTTCCAGATCAGCGTGATCACGACCAGCGACGTCACGAGACTGAGCCCGAAGAAGCCGTAGCAGGACCACAGCAGCGTCTCCCGCGCCTGTCCGGCGGGAGCGTACGGCAGCAGCAGGGCGCCGGTGGAGGCGGACACCATCGGCGGGACGATGGGCATCAGCCAGCCGCCGAACGCGGAGTCGGGCTTGTTCTCGTGGCGGATGAACGCCAGGTACGGCACCAGGACTGCCGTGAGCAGCCCTCCGATGGTGCCGATGGTCCACAGGACCCAGTCGATGGTGACGGCGGCGGGCAGGCCGACCCAGTCCTTGCCGAGCAGGAGTGTCCCGGCGCCGACGGTGAGGAACGCCATCGGTGGTGCGCCGTAGAAGTGGGAGATGACCGGGTTGAGGTGGTGCCTGGCTGCGGTGCTCCGGTAGCGGATCCAGTGCAGCACCGTCGCGATCGTGAGGGCGACGAGGAGCACCGCGGCGATCGCCCACACGACCGTCGCCGCGATGCGCAGACCGGGGAACTGCAGTGGGAGTGACGCAGCTGCGACAGCGACGATCCCAGTGCCCATGATTGATGCGAACCAGTTCGGTGTGAGATTCGACACGATCAGGCCTGGCCGCTCCAGGTCACGGAACAACGTCGTCTGCGGCCGTTGGGGCAGCTGGCTACCGTTCGCGGGTGCAGGGTCGGTGCGGAGCGTTGTCATGGGCCAAGCCTGCGCGAATCCTGCCTCTGGCGGTACCGGGAACCTCTTGGCGGGGCACAATCGTTGGTTGTGGCACTACGGCGACTCACGGACCGAACGTTCGACCTCGACACACTCGACGCGCTCGCATGCGTCGCCGAGACCGGCTCCTTCTCCGCTGCCGCTGGAGCGCTCGGCGTCACGCAACAGGCAGTGTCTGCTCGGATCCGGGTCGCCGAGCGCATGGTCGGCCACTTGTTGGTGCACCGCTCGACCACGGGGTCGGTGCTGACCGAGACCGGCCGGCTCGTCGTCGGGCTGGCCGGACCGGTCCTCGACGGGTCTCGCCACCTCGAGGCAGGAGTGGCTGCGCTGCGGGCTCCCACGGGTTCGCTCGTCGTCGCAGCGTCACAGACGATCGCGGAGCTGCTGCTGCCGGGCTGGCTGCTCGAATTCCGACGCCGTGAACCCGACGTGCGGGTGCGTTTGATCGCGGGCAACTCCGCCGCGGTGACGGACCTCGTGCAGTCGGGTGGCGCGAACCTCGGGTTCACGGAAACCCCGGTGACGGCAGCAGGTGTGTCCGCGCAGGTGATCGCGGACGATGAGCTCGCGGTCGTCGTTGCGCCGGGCCATCCCTGGGCTCGGTCGACCGGGATCAGTGCGGAGGTCCTGGCGGCGACGGCTCTGCTCCTGCGGGAAGAAGGTTCCGGGACTCGCGCGACCCTCGCCGCATGGCTCAGGGAGGCCGGTTTGAACATGTCGGTTCCGGCCGCGGTGCTGGAGACCACGAGCATCATCCGGGCGAACGCGCAGGCTGGGATTGCACCGGCGGTGATGAGCCTTCGCACGGTCGCCGCCGACATCAACGACGGGTCGCTGGTGCGGGTCCCGCTCTCTGGAGCGCCACTTGCCCGGCCGTTGCGGGCGATCTGGTCGGGAGAGCCCCAGCCAGCTGTTTCTGCTTTCCTGCGCGTCGCCCACGAGGTGACCGGTCGGGGTCAGCGCAGCCCGTAGGGCAGCTCCGGATTGTTCTCCGCGATCTCGGTGAGCCGGTTGTACTTCGCGACGCGTTCTCCGCGGGCGGGGGCGCCTGACTTGATCTGCCCGGTTCCGGTGCCGACGACGAGGTCCGCGATGAACGTGTCGGTGGTCTCTCCGGACCGGTGCGACACCATGCTCCGCATCCCGAGCGAGCGTGCGACGCCGATCGCGTCGAGGGTCTGGGAGACGGTGCCGATCTGGTTCGGCTTGATGAGCGCTGCGTTCGAGAGCCCGTCCTTCCCGCCGTCGCGGATGCGCTGTGGATCGGTGACGTAGAGATCGTCGCCGACGATCTGGAGCATGCCGCCGAGCGCGGACGACATCGCCTTCCAGCCGCCGTGGTCATCTTCGGAGAAGCCGTCTTCGATGCTCCGGATCGGATACCGGCTGGTGAGGTCGCGGTAGTAGTCGACCATGCCTGCGCGGTCGAGACGGCGATCCACGACCCGGTAGCTACCGTCGCCGAGCGCGAACTCGTTCGCCGCCGGGTCGAGTGCGATCGCGACGGTGTCGACGCCGGGCTCGTAGCCAGCGGCACTGATCGCGGCGACGAGGAGGTCGAGGGCCTCCTCGGGCGCGGCGATCGATGGGGCGAAGCCGCCTTCGTCCCCGAGACCGAGACTGCCGAACCGTTCCCGGACCAGTGCCGCCAGTGCGTGGTACACGTCCGACCCGATCCGAACCGCGTCGGTCATGGTGTCGGCGTTCACCGGGGCGATCATGAACTCCTGGAAGTCGAGCGCGTTCGCTGCGTGCGCTCCGCCGTTGAGCACGTTGAAGTGCGGGACGGGCAGGCGGGGCGTGCTGCCGGTGACGTCTGCGATCCAACGCCAGAGCGGCAGCTCCGCTGCGGCGGCGAGAGCGCGTGCCAGGGCGATCGAGGTCGCGACGACACTGTTCGCACCGAGCCGGCGGTAGTTCGGGGTGCCGTCGAGGGCAGCGAGGGCGGCGTCGACCTGCCCGATCGAGGTCCACGACTGACCGGTGATCATCGGTGCGACGTCCGTCGCGATGAGGTGCAGCGCCTGGCTCACGTCGCGGCCGCCGTAGCTGCTGCCGCCGTCGCGAAGCTCGACAGCCTCATGCGCGCCGGTCGATGCGCCTGCGGGGGCGTCACCGGTGACGACGGTGCCGTCCTCGAGCTCGAGACGCACCTGGATCGTCGGGCAGCCGCGGGAGTCGAGGATCCGGGAGCCGTGCAGGCTTCTGATGGTGACGGGGCGGCTGGTGTGGGTCACGTACTCGCCCTGATGGTGGGTGGTGTGGTGGACGTTGCTGATGTAGTCGTTCATGGCGGTTGTCGCCTTTCGGGTTGGTCGTGCTGGTGTGGGCCGCGGGGAGGCGGAGGGACGACCTCCTGGCGATCACTGGGCGCCAGTTGCCTCCCCACGGCGGTTCAGGGCGCGCACTGGATGGTGCGCGGGTGCCGGTCAGGGGTGCGGGGTGAACCGTTCCTGTGCGGAGCGGATGATGGCTTCGGCGTCGACACGGTTCGCCCACCCGCTGGTGGTGACGTGCTTGCCGTGCTCGATCTCCTTGTAGTGGGCGAAGAAGTGCTCGATCTCCGCCAAGACCGGCTCGGCGACGTCGGAGATGTCCTGGACGTGGTCGAAGCGGACGTCTCCGGCGGGGACGGTGAGGATCTTGTCATCGCCGCCGTTCTCGTCGACCATGCGGAGCATCCCGACCGGGCGGACGTCGACGACGACGCCGGGGAACGTGGGCCGGGGCAGCAGCACGAGTGCGTCGAGGGGGTCGCCGTCATCGCCGAGCGTGTCGTCGATCGAGCCGTAGTCCTGCGGGAACACCATGCTGGTGAACACCGCCCGGTCCAGGCGGATCCGTCCGGTGGCGTGGTCGACCTCGTACTTGTTGCCGCTGCCGCGGGGGATCTCGATCGTGATGTCGAAGTGCATGAGCTGTTCTTCTCCCAGTCGGATGGTCAAGTGAGGGTGCCGAGGGTGACGCCCCCGGCGGCTGCGGCGACGGAGACGACGAGCATCCCGAGCCCGTTCACGGCAGCCGCGGTGGTGCGGCCGGTGCGTGCGAGGCGGACGGTCTCGAAGCTGGCGGTGCTGAACGTGGTGTAGCCACCCATGAGCCCGGTTCCGAGCAGCGCGACGGGGGTAGCGCCGAGGTGACCGGCGGCGCCGGTGATCAAGCCCAGCAGGAACGAGCCGGTGATGTTGATCGTCAGCGTCCCGACCGGGAGCCGGAACTGCCGACCCCGGTTGATCGCACCATCCACGAAGAACCGTGCGGCCGCGCCGACGCCGCCAGCGACAGCGACGCTGAGGAATGCCAGGGCGCTCATGATGTGGCTCCGTTCGGTCGGACCAAGCCCGCGATCGCGAGGCCGCTCCCGGTGGCGATCGCGCCGGCCAGGACCGTCAGGAGCCCGTACCCGGTGCCGGACAACCCGCGGCCGGCGAGGAACAACACCGCGGTGCTGGTCGCGAGGGTGCTGTAGGTGGTGAACCCGCCGAGGACACCGGTTCCCAGAAGCAGGCGCAGTGCCCGGCGGCGCCCTTCGTCAGGTCCGCGATGCGCGAGGTGTTCCAGCAGCACACCGAGTAGGAGCGCGCCGGCGATGTTGATCCAGAAGATCGCCCAGGACACCCCGTGCTGAGCGGGGAACGCGGTGCTGAGTCCGTCACGTGCGGCGGTACCGATGGCGCCGCCGAGTGCGACGACACCGAGGTACCGCCACCGCAGATGCACTGGCCTGGCGATACGTTCCGGGTCATCGGCGTCGATGTCCGGGTCGGGCGGGAGCTGCCCATCGGGCAGGTCCGTGTCCGTTCTGGAGGTCATGTTCCACCTTCCGCAGCGACCGCTGCCGCTGCTGCTCGTGCTGCCGGATGCAGGTACTCCCCACCCCGCGGACAGAACCCACCGTCGCCGTCGAACCGGTAGACCAGGGGTTCGCCCGTGGGGAGGTTCAGGTCCGCGAGCTCACCGTCGGTCAGGCCGTCCATGCAGGCACACAGTGCCCGCAATGAGTTGCCGTGCGCGACGACGAGCACTGTCTGCCCGTCGCGGAGTGCCGGGGTGATTCGGTCCGACAGGACGGGTCGGACCCGGAGGATGACGTCGGACAGTGTCTCGGTTCGACGAACTGCCGCCCACGGCAGTCCACGAAGCGCCGGCGTCCGCCGGAGCGCCAACCACGCGCGGATCGACATGCGTGGCGGCCGACCCGTGCGGGTCCGGCGAACAGCGAAGAACTGCTCCGCCCCCAACGCCGCTTGCGTACTCTGCTTGGACATGCCGGTGAGTGCGCCGTAGTTCCGCTCGTTCAACCGCCACGACGACTCGATCGGCGCATCACGTCCGACGACGTCGGTGACGAGCTCCGCCGTGTGGAGCGCCCGCTCGAGCGTCGACGTGAGCACGAGGTCCGGTCGGATGCCCGCATGCAGGAGCAGCAACCCAGCCCGATTCGCTTCGGCGGTGCCCTGTTCGGTCAGCGCGACGTCTCGCAAGCCGGTGAAGGTGCCGGCATCGTTCGCAGTGCTCTGTCCGTGGCGGAGCAGAACAAGCTGGCCGGTCACGGGGTGTCCCACGGCAGCGGGGCATCGAACCCGACCGGATCAACGGGCACCACGAGCACTGAACGGTGCTGTCGATGGGTCAGTCGTGCCGCGACCGACCCCGTGAAGAACTCCGCGATTCGACCCGCTCCCGTCCTGGCCCCGACGACCAGCATCGCCGCGTCGCGGTCTTCGGCCACCTGCGACAATGCCCGGCTCGGATCCCCGACACCGGCAACGAACGTGACGTCGACGCCGTAGGTCGTTGCGGCAGCACGTACTGCCGCCTCGTCACTGTCAGACAAGCCCTGCGGTGTCGTGTCAGCGGTGTCAGGGTCGATCGGTTCCGCCATCACCGACCCGTCCGAGCGCGTACCGGCATCGATGAGCGACGCATCCACGCTGACGCACACCAGCGTCGTACCGAAGCGCCGCGCGATGGACGACGCAACCTCGATCACCGCCGGCGCGAGGCCGGGTAGGACACCGACGACGACCGGTCCGGTACCTATTGGTGCTGTCATGACACTCCCTACCTCAGGCGCGCAGAAACGCGACCAGCTGAGATAGGGACTGTTGTCGACAACTGTCGAGGTTGGGTCCGGCAAGCCCCACTACCGGGTCCGAAGACACCACCAGTATGCACCCGAACCCCTCGTCACGCGAGCCGTCTCGCGCACCCGTGACGTCCCGACACCGAAGGAAGCGATTCCGACGACACGGAGCGAAGCTGCCCACAGACGGATTCCGGGGGGGGGGGGCTGGCGCAGATCTCGGAGTGTCCGGTGGACGATCGGTCATCGAACACCGGAGTGGACCAGCAGAATCGAGTCATGACGACCCCTCCTGCTGATCTCTCTTGGATCGGTTTCACCAACCAGCAGCGCGACCTTCTCGAGACGCTGCACTTCATCGGCAACAACGGGTGGGATCGCAACGGCCAGAGCGACGAGATGATGCCGCGGCTGTTGGAACAAGCGGCCGCCGCAGACCTGTCGCTCGCGCGCATCAAGGAGGCCATGGCCGCGGTCGGGCACTCTCGGAATGAGCTGCACCAGCTCGATCGATGGGAGTCCAAGCGAACCACCGGCAAGTTCGGTCGCTGATCGTCCCGCAGACCGATCGGTGGCCGGGCAGCGGCTCGACGGCAGCGGGATCTAGAGTGCGAACTGTGCTCGTTCCGTACGATCCGTCCTGGCCACACCAATTCGAGGCTGCCGCTGAGGAGATCCAGAAGCTGGGGAACAGTGTTTGGCTCGTCGAGCACATCGGCTCGACCTCTGTTCCTGGTCTGGCCGCGAAGCCAATCATCGATCTTGCAGTCCGGGTCTGCGACGGCGCGGACTTCGAGGCCCACCGCCAGCGCTTGGAAGCTGGCGGATGGGAACTTGGAAGCAGCGTGCGTTCCCATCCCGTGATGGTCTTCGAGCGCGACGGGCGAAGACTTCGTATCGCGCACTTCTTCACGGCAGACGAATGGGAGCACAACAACCAGCGCATCTTGCGGGATTGGCTCCTCAACCACCCCGAGGACATGAGGCGTTACGAGGCGGCGAAAGTTGCTGCCGCAGAGGGAGCTCAGCAGCGCGGAGCTTCGTATAACGCAGCCAAGACGGCAGTCATCCAGTCCATCGTTGATCGTGCCCGAGCTGACCGAGGTCTTCCTTCCGTACCGGTCTACGACAAATAGTGGTGTGTCTGGCGGGCGGCAGAACGTGCCCGTAAGGCGGTGGTTCACCGCTCCATGACAGTTGCCGCCTTCGACAGCCTCTGTTGTGTACTGCCGCCTGACCGGGGGTGTTGCCGCATGCCTGTCCCGCAAAAATGCCCGGTGAAGGGGCGCCAAACGCACCACAGCGGCGACCTCGCTGGCAGCGACGGCGTCAGGGCTGGGAGCGGGGACCGGGCTCATCGCAAAGGCGTCGTAGTGGTTGCTGACGGGCTCCACGTTCTGCCCTCGCGCCGTGTGAGGGTCGAATCGGGGACTCTCGGACCCAACCTGTTGGCCCGGTGCAACGAGCGGGCCGAGCGGAAGGGGAGTGCATCCTTCCGAAGGACGGGCGAGACGCCGTCCTCACACGTGCCTGGTGCGCCGAGCATCGGGCTGATCGGCGCTCGTCACCGCGGTGCGCGCTCACCCACCGACCAGGCGCTCGACGGCGTCCAGCACGACGGCCGGGGTCTCGCCGGCAGCGATCTCGGTCCGGATCCGTCCGGCGGCGACGCGGAACGCCGGGTCGGTCAGGAGCCGCGACGCGGTGGTGCGGATGTCCTCCGCGGTCGCCGTCGCGGCGTCGAGGACGAGTCCGGCGCCCAGGGCCTCGACGCAGCCGCCGTTCGGCAACTGGTCCGCACCGAGCGGCAGGACCAGCAGGGGCACCCCGTGCGCGAGCGCCCCGGTCACCGATCCGGATCCGCCGTGGTTCACGACCAGGTCCACGAGCCCGAGCACCGAGTCCTGCGGCACGTACTGCTCGACCCGGATCGTCCCCGGACCCGCCGGCACCGGGAAGGTCGTCGGGTCGACCCAGGGTCCGGTCGTCACGAGGATCCGCGCAGGCAGGGTGGCGAGCGCGTCGATCAGCCGAGCGAACAGGTCGCCGGACTTCGTGTTGAACTCGGTGCCGAGCGTGACGTAGACGCGGGGTCCGTCGCCGGCGGCCAACCACGCCGCGGCGTCCGACGGGGGTGACGACCAGGTGTCCGGTCGCATCCGGATCACCGGGCCACGCAGCTCGCGCCCGGATCGCATCGACGCCGGGAACGGGACGACGGTGAGCGCGCCGCCGAGCATGTGCTGCTCCGGGTCGGGCCCGAGTCCCGCGCGTCGACGGAGCGCCTCGAGCGGCTCTCGCACCGCTTCGCGCCAGGTCCCGCCGGCCGAGGCGAAGGCCAGGACCACCACGCACGGCACCCCGGCTCGTTCGGCGGCGGTCATCGCGCCGAAGTCGAACTCCCCGCAGACCACGAGGTCAGCGGTCCACCGTGTGACCAGTCGTCCGACGTCGACGACGGCACCGGCGGCCGCGTCCCCCAGGAACACCTGGGGGACGCGGGTGAGCACCGTGCTCGGGTCGATCGGGGTCAGGGTGCCGGTGCCCGGCCTGCTCGCCGGCAGCTCCACGTCCCGCGGTTGCCGGTGCGAGAAGCCGGTCTGTTCGAGGACTGCCTCGCGTGCGCCGCTCAGGGCCGTCCGGTGTCCGGCAGTGCTGGCCGCGCGGGCGAGCGGCAGCATCGGTGCGAGGTGTCCGCGTCCCCGTGGGAACGAGAACACGATGCGCAGGGGTTCCGGAGCACCGTTGCCGGGCCGGCCGTTCGCAGCAGACACCACAGGGCTCCGATCGTCGTGCGGGCTGCCTGCCCGCTTCGTCAGACAACCGTATGGCGAACGGCGGCCGTGCTCCATGAACCCTTGGTCAGCCTCGCGGGGCGCTCACGCGTCGACCGTGCTCACTTGCCGGCGGCCTCGTTGTAGGACGCGATCTGCTTGCCGGCCTGCTGTTCCGCGTCCTGCATCGTCGACTCGACGTCGGCACCCTCGACGATGCGGTTGAAGGCTCCGATGACGGTGGCACGGACCGTCGGGAACGCGCCGGTGATGCAGCCGGCCGCTGCGACGCTCGTGGGGTCGTCGGTGAGCTGCTGGTACATGGTGGCGATGTTCGGGTCGGACAGGGAGCGCTTGCCGACGGTGGTCTTCGCGGAGTCGGTGTTCATCGCGACGTAGCCGGTCGCCTTCGCCCACTCGGCCTGCACGTCGGGACTCTGGAGCCACTTGGCGAACGTGTACGACGCCTTCTGCTCGGCGGTCGAGTGGCCCTTGCCGGAGATCCACAGGGCGTTGCCGCCGATGACCTGGCCGGCGTCGTCGGAGTCCGACGTGGTGGGGAACCGGGCGACGACCGACTTGGAGCCGTCCGGGTCGACGGTCGTGTACGCGCCGGACGAGGTCAGCAGCATCCCGACCTTGTCGCTCGAGAACGCCGAGTTCTGCACGGTCGAGTCGGTGCCGGGGTTCAGGGCGGCGCCGTCCTGGTACAGCTTCTGCAGCGTGCTCATGAACTGCACCTGGGTGTCCGAGGTGAGCGAGACGCCGGTGACGGGCTTGCCCTTCCGGCCGTTGTCCGGCGTGCAGAACGGCTGGCCGCCCGAGGCACTCAGTTCCTCGAGCATCCACGAGTCGCCCATGTTCATGCTCATGCCGTAGCCACCGGTCGCGGCGTGGATCTTCTCGGCCCAGGTCGCGACCTGGGCCAGCGTCTTCGGCGGCTTCGCAGCGTCGAGGCCGGCCTTCGCGACGAGTGCCTTGTTCAGGTAGAGCACGGGCATCGAGACCGAGAACGGCATCGCCGCGAGCGACTTGCCGTCGCTGTAGTAGGTCGAGACGGCCGGTGCCATCGTGTCGGTCCTCGACGTCGAGCCGCTCACCGTCGCGGGGGACACCGTCTGGCCGGAGTCGATCATGAAGCCGGTCGACACGTCGTTCATCATGAGCAGGTCGGGCGTGGAGCCGGACTGCACCGCCGCCGTGTACTTCGTCTGGACGGCCGCGTAGTCGCCCTGGAACGACGACTTGACGGTGATGTGCTGGTCGTTCTGCTTGTTGAAGCGTGCGACGAGGGCGTCGAGTTCGGTCGCCGCCGGACCGGACATGGCGTGCCAGAAGTCGACGGTGACGGGGCCGGAGCGCTCCGACGCCGAGCTCGACGTGGAGCATCCGGTCAGGGCGAGGACCGCGACGGCGCCGGTGGCGAGTGCGGTGAGGGCGGTGGAACGACGAGTGGGCATGGTGCGTCCTTCGGGTGCGGGGCGGGCGGGGATCGGGGAGGGGAACGTGTGCGTCGTCACTTGAGTGCGCCGGCGGTGAGGCCACCGGCGAGGAACCGCTGGGCGACGAGGACCAGGACGAGGACGGGGAGGGTCACCATGGCGGCGCCGGCCAGGACCACGCCGATGTCGGCGGCCTCGGCGTCGGACAGCTGGGCGATGCCGACCTGCACGGTGCGGTGCTCGGGCGAGTTGGTGACGAGGAGCGGCCAGAAGAACCCGTTCCACGCGGCCGTCGCGCTCACGAGCGTGACCGAGACGAGCGTCGGGCGGGTGAGCGGCAGCAGCATGGACCGGATGAACCGGAAGTGCCCGGCGCCGTCGAGGACCGCGGCTTCCCGCAGCTCGTCGGGGAAGCTCAGGAACGCCTGGCGGAACAGGAAGATCGTCAGCGCCGAGGCCACGAACGGCAGGAAGACGACCAGGAGCGTGTCGATGAGGTGCCAGGACGCCACGGTCAGGTAGTTCGCGATCAGGGTCGTCTCGCCGGGGATCATCAGGCTGGCGAGCAGGACGAGGAACAGGGCACGGGTGCCGCGGAGCCGGCAGAACACGAGCGCGTAGGCGGTCATGATGCCGATGACGACCTGCAGCACCGTCTGGGCGAGGGTGACGACGACGCTGTTCAGGAACTGCGCTCCGAGCGGGACGACCTGCGTGGCGCGGACGATGTTGTCGAGCGTCAGGTGGATCGGGACGAGACCGGCGAGGCCCTGGTCCAGGTACCGGGTCGGGGTGAGTGCGCCCTCGAACACGTAGTACAGGGGGAAGCAGACGACGACGACCGCGATGACGAGCCAGGCGTAGACGAAGGCGCTCCGGAGCCGGCGGACGGTGACGGGGCGCATCAGTAGTTCACCCGCTTCTCGAGCACGCCGAACTGCACGATCGACAGCCCCAGGACCAGCAGGAACAGCACGACCCCGAGCGCGGCGGCGAGGCCGAAGTTCGCGCTGCCCGAGCCGAACGCCTGCTGGTAGATGGCGTAGACGAGGGTCTTCGACGAGTCGGCTGGACCGCCACCGGTCAGGATCTGGATCTGTCCGAAGGTCGTCAACGCCTCGACGGTGCCGGTCACGACCACGAAGAAGAGCGTCGGGGTGACGAGTGGCAACGAGATCGACCACAGTGTCCGGACGGGGCCGGCCCCGTCGAGGTGCGCGGCCTCGATGACGTCCTGGTCGATGGCGCCGAACGCTCCGAGCAGGAGCAGCACGGTGAACCCGAGCGACCCCCAGATCGTGACGACGATGACGCTCGCCAGGGCCCACTGCGTGCTCGTCAGGAACGGGACGGGTGCCCCGCCGAACTGCGTGATCACCGTGTTCAACAGCCCGTTGCCGGGGGCGAGCATCGCCGCGAACGCGACGGACCCGGCCGACACGGAGACGACCATCGGCGCGGTCAGGAGTGCTCGGAACACCGGCAGACCGCGGAGCTTCACGGTGAGCGGCACGACGACGAGCAGCCCGAACACGATCCGCCCGGCGACCACGCCGACACAGAAGACGGCCGTGGTCAGCATCGTCCGTCCGAACGCGGGGTCGGTGAACGTGCGGACGTAGTTCTGCAGCCCGACCGAGCCGGCCGGCTGGCCGAAGATGTCGGTGCCCTGGGTGCTGAGGACCAGGACCCGGCCGAGCGGGTAGAAGACGAAGACCGCGAACGCGAGCAGCGCCGGTGCGAGGAGCACCAGACCGAGCCGTCGGTCGGAGCGCAACGACGACCGGGCCGACCGGGCCGCCCGTGCTGGACGCCGCGACTGCGGCGGCCGGGGCGATCCCGCGGTACGCGGGGGACCGGCGAGCAGGCCGGACGTGACGGGGACCGTCATGGGGCGGACACCTCCGAGTAGGGAACGTTCCCTATCCGGGAACGACTCCACTCTGCGGCGGGTGCCGGAGACGGGTCAAGGCGCGTCGATCACCCGCCGTCACCCGTTCACGCGGCGTTCAACCCCTCCGTCGGCGGAGAGCCGCCGTTCACCGTTCGCACCCACCCGTTCACCTGCGGTTCGGGCCGACGACCGGCGTGGTTCGCCGTCCAGGGGCCTCGACGTCGTACAACCGGGGACCATGCGAACCGTTCCTGCTCCCCAGACGCTCCGGGTGATCGCCGAGGATGCCGCGCGTGCCGTCGCGCCCGACCTCCTCGCCGTGTTCCGCGCCCCGATGACGATCAGCACGAAGCGCGATGCGCACGACGTGGTGACCCTGCACGACCGCGCGGCCGAAGAGGCGATCACCGCGGTGCTCACCGCGGCGGTGCCGGGTTCCGTCGTGCTCGGCGAAGAAGGCGGCACCACCGGCGGCCCCGGCAGCGCCGACACCACCGGGGACGCCGTGGTGCGGTGGATCGTCGACCCGATCGACGGCACGGCGAACTTCGCCCGCGGACTCGCGTACTGGTGCATCTCGATCGCGGCCGAGGTCGACGGCGTGGTCGTCGCGGGGGTGGTCTTCGACCCGGTCGCCGACCACGTGTTCGCGGCGGACGACGACGGAGCCTGGCTCGACGGTGCGCCGATGCACTCGTCGTCCGGCCCCGACGACGCCGCGACGGTGCTGACGAGCTTCCCGGTGCAGCAGGACCTCGACCTGCTCGGCGAGGCCGCGGCGTTCGACCTGCTGCGTGACCTGACGGTGCGGTACCGCCACCACCACAGCCTCGGCAGCGGCGCCCTCAACCTGGTGCACGTCGCTGCGGGGTGGTCGGACGCCACGATGGGCTTCGCCACGCACCCCTGGGACGTCGCCGCCGGGGCACTGGTGCTCGAGCGGGCCGGTGGGTGGTTCCGGGGCTTCCGCGGGGGCCAGCCCGTCGACCGTGCGCACCTGGCCGACGACTACGTCGCTGCCGGCGCCGGGGGATCGCACGCCGAGCTGGTCCGTCGGGTGCAGGACCTGTCGGCGATGACCTCCACGGACGCTGCAGCCGCCGCCGATCGAACCGCCGCCGACCCGACCGCTGGCTGAGCCGCACCGCCGACCGAGCGGCACCGCCCACTGAACCGCATCGCCCACTGGACCGATCCGCCGCCGGCCGCGCCGTCGGCGGCGTCGCGGTGCTCAGCCGACCTGGTGCCCGGCGACCGCCCGTGCCGTCGACCCCCGCTGCAGCAGGCGCGTCGGCAGGACCTCGTGGCGGTCACCGCGTCGCCCGCGCAGCCGTTCGACGACGAGCTCCACCGCCCGTGCGCCCATCCGGACCCGCGGCTGGTCGACGCTCGTCAGGTCGAGCCGTTCGCCGAGACCGGTGCCGTCGAACCCGGTCACCGCCGCCATCCGGGGGAGCGCGAGTCCCGCGCCGTCGGCGATCGCCACGAGCCGCGCCGCGGTCGCGTCGTTCGTCGCGACGAACGCCGTCACCCCGTCGCCCAGGTGCCGGGCGATCCGCGCCGGGTCCGCCGCCAGGGCCTCGACGTCGTCGACACGGTGGTCACCGGGTCGGCCGAGCTGCGCCGAGACCGTGGCGTGCGCGACGGCGCGACGGGTCGTCGAGGGGTGGTCCGACTCCGCCACGAAACACGTGCGCCGGTGCCCGAGTGCGGCGAGGTGGTGCACCAGGTGGCGCATGCCCGATTCCTCGTCGGCGCGCACGGTGTCGAGTCCGAGTCCGGCGAGACCCGACCCGCTCGAGCCGAGGACCGCGACCGGCAGGTCGCGCGCGACCGCAGCGAGCCGTGCCGGGGCGACCCGGCTGCTCAGGACCGCGACCCCGAGGACGCCTCCGGCCGACCCGCGGGAGGCGTGCAGGGCCTCCAGGCCGTCGGCCAGCCGGGCGGGGTCACGGAACCCGTCCACGACGCGGAGCGCGAACCCCAGGGTCTCGGCTGTCGCGCGTGCGCTCCGGAGCGCTTCGTCGTGGAACGGGTTCGCGGCTTCGGTGACCAGCACGCCGAGCACGAGCGGCGCGCCCTGCGCGCGTCGCCGGGCGAGCGTGCCGACCGGGAGGCCCAGCTCGTCCGCCGTCCGCACCGCGAGTTCCCGACGTGGTCGCGACACACCGTCGTCGCCCCGCAGGGCGAGTGACACGAGCGATCGCGAGACAGCGCAGCGCTCGGCGACGTCGCGGAGGGTGGCGGCCACGGTCAGGCGAGCTTCCAGGTGTGGACGTGCTCCCAGGTCATCGTCTGCCACCAGCGGCCGGACCAGTCCGGGCTCGCGGTGCGGTAGAGCACGACGGTGTCGCCGCGGAACCCGGTCGGCACGTCGACGTCGAGTTCGTGGATGTACGCGCCCACCTCGTCGTGCAGGTCCGGGCGGACGTACAGGTCGTGCGAGGCGAGCGAGAGGTGCGCGCGGTAGTGCTCCGGGTCGTAGTCGTTCGACGGCGGGACCTGCATCGGCTGCCGGAACGGAGCGACCGCGGCATCGATGTCGGCGGCGAGCCGGACGAAGTCGTCGTTGTGGGAGCCGTCGGGCCGCGTCGCGACGTCGTAGACGAACCCGATGCCCTGCTCGCGGACACCGGCGTTGTGGACGTCGAACGCCGGGCGAGAGCCGAGCAGTGCCGTGACGGCCGCGATGACCTGGTCCTCGTTGCTGCCGAACGGCTGGCTGCCGACGAGCGTGGCGTGCGGCGGGAAGGCGCCGGCGGACACCAGGCCGTACTGCGCGCGGAGCTGGTCGGTGACGACCGTGACGGCGCGGCAGGTGCGGGCGTCCGGGCGCAGGTAGATGCCGTGGCGGTAGGGGTCGCTCGGGTCGCGCGGCAGTTTGGCGGTGACGTTCTGGGGCATGGGTCCGTCCGGGGTCGGTCGATGGGGAACGTTCCCGATCGTCGGGAACGTTCCCCATGATCGACCGGAGCGGCCCGGATCTCACCCGTCGGCCCGTGACGGGACGGTGAACGATCGGTGTCGGCGACGCCGGGTCAGACGCGTGCGGCGGTCCGGCCCGGCACCAGGGTGCCGTCGACGGCGTTGTGGGCGACGCCCGTCGAACGGCCGTCGATCTGGTCGACCACGTCGTCGACGGACAGGCGGCCGATCAAGCCGAGCGGCTGTCGCCACGAGGTGATGCCGAGCAGCTCGGTGGCGAGCGGCGCGACCCCGTCGTAGCCCGTGACCGACAGGTCGTCTGGTGCACGGAGACCACGGCGGCGCATCGACTCGAGCACACCGACGGCCCAGCGGTCGCTCGGTGCCATGACCGCCGTCACGCCGCCGGCGCCGAGGACCTGCTCGAGGAACGAGTCGAGGTCCTCGGGGTCCGCGCCGTGGTCCTCGGAGCGGATCCGGAGCACCTCGGCGCCGCGCGCACGGAGCCGGCGCACCATCGCGTCGGTGCGGGCCGACTGCGTCAGGGACCCGGACGGTGTGACCGTCAGCACGGCGACGCGACGGTGCCCCAGGTCGGCGACGTGGTCGGCGAGGCCGCGACCGCCGCCGCGCTCGTCGCAGTAGGCGCTGCTCACCGCCGGGTCCGTCTCGGGGCGTCCGGAGACCACCGTCGGGATGCGTCGGGCGAACGGCAGGACGTCGTCGATGGGCAACGCGCCGCTGCAGACGATGAGCCCCTCGACGCGCAGGGACACCAGGGTCTCGAGCGCCCGGCGTTCCTCGCTGACCGGGAACGACCCCGCGCCGGTGGCGGTGACGACGCGGTACCCGCGCGCGGCGGCCTGCAGCTGGAACGCGGTGAGCAGGTGCCCGTAGAACGGGGTCGAGGCATCACGGACGAACGCCCCGAGCGTGTGCGTGCGGTGTGCCGACATGCCGCGGGCGTTCGCGTTCGCCACGTAGCCCAGGTCGAGTGCCGCCCGCTTGACGCGTTCGGTCGTCGACGGCGCCACCCCGTACGAGCCCGCGAGGGCACGGGAGACGACCGACTTCGACACTCCGGCCAGGGCTGCGACGTCGTGGATGGTCGGGACTGCCGGGTGTCCGGTCACCGCGGGCACCGTCGTTCAGAGGACTGCACGAGTGTCACGGTAGCCGGACGGACGCCCGGAGCGGGCGACGGTGGTGGTGAACAGTTGGTCACGCCGACCGCCCGGGGGAGTCCGAGCGGTCGGCGTGGGTGGCCGGTGGTGGCGGCCGGTGGCGGTGGCGGTGTCGGGTCAGCGGTGCGTCGCCGGTCGACGGACCGTCAGGCGGTACTCCTTCTTCGTGGTGCCGTCCTGCGCGGTGACCGTGATGCGTGCGGTCCGGCCGGAGACGTGCACGGTGGCGACCGCGTTCGGGTTCGTCGTGTGCACGTGGACGTCGGCGGCCCGGAGCGTCCGGACCGGCGCCGTCACCGTCGCACCCTGCGACGAGGCGGCGGCGGGCAGGTGGACGCGCACGCCCGCGACCGTGATCGAGGAGACGGTGGCGTCGCTCGACACGAGGAACCGCTGGCGCAGTGCGGCGGCCTCGTGCCCCGTCACGCCGATGGTGTCGCGCAGGTACGCGTCCATCCCACCGAAGTCGGTGGCGATGTCCTGCTCGAAGGTGCCCTGCAGCAGCTGCGGGGTGGCCCAGGTGACCCCGAGCTGCGTGTTCGAGAGCAGGTAGTCGTGCAGGATGTCGGCGCTGTCCACGCCGAGGACCCGGTCGAGCAGGTCCACCACGGTGCCGGTTCGGTCCATGCCGTGCGAGCAGTGGATGAGCACCGTGCCGCTGGTGTGCGAGGCGAGGATCCGGAGCACACGGCGGTAGGCGGTGATCATCGACCCGGGGGTCGCCGGGTCGACGTGGCCCTTGTCGACCAGGTCGTGGTACATCGCCGTGTCGTCGCTGTAGTCGCCGTCCGCGCCGAACATCGAGATGTCGACGTGCCGCGCGCCGGGGATCGCGACGTCGGGCTTCGCGGCGATCTGGGACGACGTCCGCAGGTCGACGACGAGGTCGACGTGGTACTCGTCGGCCAGGGTCGTGGCCCCGGCTGCGGTGATCTTGTCGAGCGACTCGGAACGGATCAGCCGCGGAGCGTTCACGGTCTGACCGGACCGGCCGTGCACCGCGGCGAGCTCGCGACCGTTGACCAGTCCGGGGACGTCGGTGATCGGGTGGTCCGCGGCGGTGAACGCGGGCTGGAGTGCGGTGTCGGCGTGGGCGGCCGTGACGGAGAACGCGGCGGAGGCGACGACGGCAAGGCCGGCGAGTGCGGTCGCGGCCACACGGGCGGTGCGCGGGGAGTGGGTGAGGGGGGAGCGGTGGAGCGGGGGCACGGGGCATCCTCGATCTGATCAGGACCCGGGGGTCGCGGGGATCCGGACGCGGTGACGTCCGGATCCCCGCAGGATCGCGAGGTGGGTGGTCGGCCGAGTGGCTGCGAGGTGACCGGGGTGTGTCCGGGTCATGAGGCAGCGCTCAGTCGCCGAGACGGCCGCGGCCGGGTGCACCACCCGGTCGCAGCCGGCTCAGGACGCCGGGGCCAGCCGGTACCGGAACAGCTCGCTGAGCACCTGCTGCACGGGCGTGTAGAGCAGAACCGTCGTGCTCGTCGTGCTCGTCGTGCCCGTCGTCGAACCGCCCGAGATGATCCCGTACAGCCGGTTCGTGGCGCTGATCACCGGTCCGCCGGCGTCACCCGGCTCGATGCCCCCGCCGGCATCGGTGCGTGCGGCGGCGAGGTGCTGCGCGCCGGCACGGCTCGCTGTCGGCACCCGCGTGGCCGTCCAGGAGCAGAGCACCCCGCTCGCCGCCCCGCTGGTGCAGAAGGGATCGGCGTCGGGCTGGCCGGTGCCGTTGACGGCGGCACGTGCCGGGTCGCCGTCGACGCGGGTGAAGACACGACCGGATGCTCGCGGCGTGTACGTCGAGACGGACGGGTCGCAGGACCCGGCGGCCGCCCGGACGCGCGTGCACGCCAGGGGTGGGATGACCGCGAGCTCGACGTCGGAGTCCGCGGACTGCCAGACCACGCTGCCGACGGCCGCGCCGTCGAGCCGCACCGGCGCCTGCAGCGGCGCGCAGCGCTTCGCCAGCACGACCCACCTGGTCGCCCGCTGGTACGCGGTGACCTGGCTCCGGAAGCCCTTGGCGGTCAGGACCGCCCCGACCGTGCAGGTGCTGCCGGGGACCCCGACCTGGGTGCCGGCGATGATCGGTGCCGCGGTGCGGTCCGGGTCGCTCGTGGCAGCCGAGGCCGGTGCGGTGCCGGCGAGGGCGATGCCGACGGCGGCCGCGACGGACAGGGCGACGGCCAGGGTGCGGACGCGCACCGCTTGCGTGTGACGGAACACGGTTCAGCCGAGCCGGCGGGTGCCGTTGACGCGTCCGATCACGGACAGGGTGTCCGGGTCGGCGAGGCGGGCGTGCCAGTGCAGCGTCGTCGTGCCGCGCGGCAGGTCGGGGAACGCCGCGGTGAAGCGGTAGTGCCCGCTGGCGCTGACCATGTCGTCCCCGCTCGTGACCTCGGCGATGTGCTTGCTGAACAGGCCGCGGGGCTTGCCCGGTGCGTCGTAGTAGACGATGACCAGGGTGCCGGGCTTGCCGGCGCCGGCGAAGGTGGTGCCGGTGAAGCTCGTCCGGTCTGGTCCGCCGTGGGTCTTCAGGGTGAACGCCACGGCTGCAGACCGGGTCGGGGCGTGGGCGGTGTGCGTGGTGTGCGGGATCGTGGCGGCCCCGGCCTGCGCGGGGACCAGGGCGCCGGCGGCGAGTGCTCCGCCGAGGGCGACGCCGGCGATGAGCGCGGTCAGCCGCCGGGACGCCGGCTTGCGGGCGGTGGACGGGGTGGGACGCATGGGGACTCCTCGGTTCGGCTCGGGTCGACTCGGTGTGCGTGAACGCTAACAACGGGCCAGACGATCGTCTAGCGAATGCCGGAAGCTGAGTGGATCAGAGGCAAACCGTCCGGACGGCGTGCTCCCCTCGTGCTGTCAGACGTTCGTATGATGACCCGAGACCCGAACGAGGAGTGCGATGAACCAGCGGCAGCAGGCGAAGACCCGGACCCGCGAGCAGATCATCGAGGCCGCGGCGGCGGTGTTCGCGAGCCACGGCTACGCGGGGACGTCGTTCGCCCGGGTGGCCGCCGCCATGGACCGCCCGAAGTCGGCGATCGGCTACCACGTCTTCTCGTCCAAGCACGAGCTCGCCTTCGCGGTCATCGAGCGGCAGCAGGCCCGCTGGGCGGTGATCGACTCGCTGATCACGCAACCCGAGGGCCTCGAGCACCTGCTCGTCATGCTGACGTCCGCCTGTTCCGATGCCATCCGGTGTCCGGTGGCTGCCGGGGCCATCCGTCTGAGTCACGAACTCCGCGGTGCGGGAGAGGTGATCCCGCGGGTCTTCACGTGGGACGACTACGTCCGTCGGCACCTGTCGGCTTCGAGCGGGGGTGTCGGCCCCGCCACCGATCCCGAGTGGGCTCGTGCGGCGGACCTCGTGCTGACGTCGACCTTCGGGGTGATGTGGGCCCGGACGAGTGCACGACTGACCCGTGACACCGAGGGGCAGCTCCGGGACCTGTGGGCGGCACTGTTCACCGGGCTCGGACTGCCCGGCGTGCACGGCTTGCTCGAACAGGTGGAGCCCGTGCGGGTCGGCGGACACCCGGCCACCCCGGGGGACTGACCCCGCAGGGCTCGCCCCTCCCGAGGGGCCCCGGCGGACTGCTGGTCCACCGGGGCGCCGGGCCTACTTCTTCTGCTCGCTGCCGTCCGGGTTGACGACGTACCAGACGCCCTTGTCGCCCTGTCCCGTCACGTCGCCGGCCTTCTTGTCCCCGACGAAGGTGTAGATCGGGCGCCCGTCGATCGTGATCTGCCGCCCGCCGTCCACGCCCTTGATGGTGCCGACCGTCCCGGTGATGCCCGACACCTTCGGCTTCGTGGTCGACGCTTCGATCGCCGGCCACGCCGCCGCGCACGCACCGGTGCACGTGCTCGTGCCGGAGTCCTTGACGTCGGCGTCGAAGTAGTAGGCGGTCATGCCCTTGCCGTCGACGACGACCTTGCCGAGTGTCGTCGAAGCGACGGTCGCGTCGACCGAGGGGGACGAGTCGGTCGTCGCGGGCGCGTCGCCCTGTGCGGCGGGGGACGGCGAGGGCGACGGTGCCGCGGAGCCGGCCGTGGAGCAGCCGGCGAGTCCGAGGCTCAGGGCCAGTGCGGCACCGAGGAGGACGGAGACGGATCGGGATGACGGTGTGCGGTGGGGTGTCGACACGGGGGCTCCTCGTGGTCAGGTCTCGCCGCTGACTGCTGGCCAGACGTTCGTCTAGCGAACGTAACCGCAGTACCGAGCGGCGGCCAGCACCCTGCGCGGCCTCTCATCCGGTGGGCCGCGGATCGTGGGAGCGGCGGTCCGTGTGCTCGACCACGTGGACGCCGTCGACACGCCCGATGACGTCCAGCGACTCCGGGTCGATCAGTCGGGCGCTCCAGGACGCCTGATCGGCGTCACGGGGCAACTCCGGCAGGACCGCGGTGAAGGCGAACCGGCCGGTCCGACCCACCGCGCTGCTGCCCGGCGCGATCTCCGCGACGCGATCGTCCCCGGTGCCGTCCCGCGGTTCGCCGTAGTGGATGACCACGACGGCGCCGGGGGTGCCCCTCCCGGCGAAGCGCACGCTCACGACTCCGCCGGTACCGACCGTCCGTGGTGGGCGGATCGCGAACCGGTGCGCGCCGCTCGTCGAGGGCGGTGCGCCGAGTGCGGCACCGAGCGCTCCCGATGCCCCGAGGCCGAGTGTCTCGGTACCCGTCGTGGTCGGTGGCGGCGCCGGCAGGGCGAGCGCGACGGCGAGCGCGGCGATCCCCGCGGCGAGGACGATCGGTGACACCCGGACCCGGTCGGTGCTGCGCGACATGGTCGGCCCCTTCGTGGACGGCGTGTGGCGGAAGTCGCCACGCCACACGCTACCGCTTGGCCAGACGATCGTCTGTTCGCCCGCGTCCGCGCCCGCGCCCGCGCCCCACCAGGACGCGCCACCGCCGCTGTTCCGAGATGACGACGGCGACGCACAGGACCGTGACGGCGACCGCGACCGCAGCCGGCCAGACGACCCAGGACGCGGCGATGGCTCCGACCAGGTGCGCGAGGACCGACGCGATCGTCCCCACTCCCGGTGCCGCGACGGGTGGGTCGCCGCCGGGGCGGTCACCCGGCGTCCCGAAGACCGCCGGCGGCACGACGAGGAGCAGGACGGCGGCGATCGCGAGCACCGGCGAACGGGGCCAGAGCGCCCAGGGCACGGCCACCCATGCGACGAGCTCCGCCGTGAACCGCAGGCCGCCACGGAGCGGGTCGTGACCGACGGGCCTCGACGCGCGCGCCGCCGTGGTGACGGTCACCGTGTCGTCGCGGCACGGAACCCGCGATCCAGGAAGTCGACCATCCACGCAGCACTCGCATCGACGTCCGTGTCCATCTGGAACCCGCCGGACGTCTCGATCGTGGCGAACCCGTGCAGGACGCTGCGGAGCACCCGGAGTGCGTGGACCTCGTCGGCGGGGTCGAGCGGGTGGTCGCGGAGCGCCGCGGCGAAGGACGCCAGGGTGCGGCCGAGCGCGACGGCCAGCGGGTCCTGGGCGTCGGTCGGCCGGACGCTGACGGCTGCCTGGTACCGCGCCGGGTGCTCCCGGACGCTCCGGCGCACGGTCTGCACCGCCGCCTCGAGCGCACTCCGGCCGCTGCGCCCCTGCATGGCGTCGCGGAGTGCGTCCCCGAGCTCGTTCGCGCCGAGGATCGCGATCCTGCGCGTGAGGTCACCGAGTCCGTCGACGTGCTTGTACAGCGACGGTGCCTTCACCCCGAGGCGGTCGGCGACGACGCTCATGCTCAGTCGGGCCAGACCGATCTCGTCGGCCAGCGTCGCCGCGGTCTCGGTGACGGTCGCCGGGTCGAGCCCCGCCCTAGGCAACGGGGCCTGCGACGGGCAAGGTGCGGGCGAGGAACGGCAGCAGCAGGGCGAGGAGTGCAGTCGGCGTCTCGGTGTGGGGGTAGTGGCCGGCGCCGTCGATGACGGCGAGCTCCCCGAGGCCGTCGGGCAGGTCGGCGAGGACGCGCTCGCCCTCGGCGCGGGGGTCGGCCCAGTCCGGATCGGCGCTGCCCTCGACGACGAGCACGGGGCACCGGACGGCACCCAGCTGCTCGCCGGCGTCGGCGGGCGACGTGCGGGTCATGGCGCGGAGGACCGCCAGCCGCTCCGGTTGCCGCAGGGTCGTCTCGATGCGGCCGCGCTCGGTCGCCCAGTCGGCGGGCTTGGCGGGGATCGCGATGTCCAGGTACGCGAGCCAGCCGGGCAGGCTGCCGCTCGTCATCACGCGTGCGAGCTGGACGGTGCCGGCGCGGTGTCGGCGGTTGCGCAGGAGCCCACCGAGGTCGACGGACTGCTTGCGCGTGAACGGTGCCAGCTCGACGATGCCGGCGACCAGGTCGGGTGCGGTGGCCGCGGCGATCGTCGCTGCGCCGCCGCTGATCGACTGCCCGACGACCACGGCCGGGCCGCCGAGGTGCCGGGTGACGGCGACCAGGTCGCGTGCGATGTCGGAGCGCTCGTACCCGGACCACCCGGTGCTCGAGTCGCCGCAACCCCGCAGGTCGACGTTCGCGACCCGGTCGCCGGCCGCGACGAGCTCCGGCACGACGAAGCGGTAGGAGTGGCGGCTGTCGCCCATCCCGTGGGCGAGGACCACGAGCGGCCCTGAGCCGGAGAGGTCGTAGGCGATCGTGCCGCCCTCGGTGTCCAGGTGTTCGAGCATGACGTGGCTCCTTCGGCTACGGGTAGTAACTCAAAGGCTAATACGCGTAGCCGGAAAGTCAAGGACTGCTCTGGTCCGCGCTCCGGGTGCTGCCATCATGGCCGGGTGCACCATGACGAGGACCACCCCCGACCGGACGTCACGACCGTCGAGATCATCGGCGGCCCAGAACCGGTCACCGTGACCCTGCACCCCGCCGACAGCGGGTGGGCTGCGGTCTTCGCGGACCACCGGCGACGCATCCTGGAGGCCCTGCCCGGCTCCGGCGCGGACGCTGCGGTCGTCGAGCACATCGGCTCCACGGCCGTCCCCGGCCTGGCGGCGAAACCCATCGTCGACATCGTGGTCGTCGTCGCCGACATCACCGCCGAGGCGACCTACCTCGACCAGCTCCTCGCGGCCGGGTACGAGCTCCGCGTGCGCGAACCCGGCCACCGCCTGGTCCGGACACCGGCTCGCGACGTGCACGTGCACGTCTACGAGCAGGGCGCGACGGCGGTCGAGGAGTACCTGCTCCTCCGCGACCACCTGCGCGTCGACGCCGACGACCGCGCGCTGTACGAGCGCACCAAGCGGGAGCTGCTCGGCCGGAGCTGGGACGACATGAACGCCTACGCCGACGCGAAGACGGCCGTCATCACGGCGATCAAGGAGCGGGCGCGCCGGAGCCGCGCGTCCTGAGACGCGCGGCTCCGGTTCCCGCTGCCCGGTCTCAGCTCGTCGGGACGACGTCCCAGTGCTCGCGGATCAGGTTGCCGTCCACCCGGAACAGGTCGGCTGCGCCGAACGGTGCGTCGGCCTTCGCCCCGACCTGCTTCGAGAACGTCCACACCAGGTCGCCGTCGGCCAGCGAGATGACGGACTCCTGCTTCGGCAGACCCTGCGCGGCACTGCCGGCGAAGAACTGCTTGAGCGCGGCGGTGCCGTTCGCGGCGACCGAGTTGTGCTGCAGGTACGCCGGGTCGAACTTCTCGTCCAGCACGGACACGTCGTGGTCGCGGAACAGCCGGTTGTACGCGGTCACCGCGAGCACCCGGTTGTGCTCCTCCTGCCGCTCGGTCAGGTGGTGGTCACGCTTGGCGGCCGGGTACAGGTCGCTGAACATGCTGTTCGTGTTGCCGCTGGCCGGCGTGCCCGTCGGGACCGTCTGCCGGAGCGCCCACCACTCGCTGATGCGGCCGTTGCGCATGCGGAACAGGTCGACGGCGGCGTCACCGGTGCGTTCGTCCTTCGGCTTCGCGGTGATCTGCCAGTGCACGGCCACCAGGTCGGCGTCACCGGCGATGTGCTTGATCACGGCGTGGGCACCGGGGACCCGGGCGCGGTCGGCGGTGAACTCGGCGAGCAGTGCAGCCGGACCCGAGGCGCTCTTCGCACCGTGGGCGACGGCACCCGATGCCACGGCGGTCCGGGCGGCAGCGCGTGCCGTCGCCGAGGCGGGGGAGCGGAAGGCGCACCGGAACAGGTGCCGGACGGTGGCCTCGTTGCGCTGCTCGGCGCGACGGTCGAGCCGCGAGACGGCCGTGCCGCCCTCGGTGGTCCGCGCCGCGCGGGACACCGTGTGGTGCGCGGAGGTCGTGGTGGTGGAGGTGTGGAGGGGTGCCGCCACGGCCGGGCCGGCCACGAGCGACACGGCGATGGCGACCGGAGCTGCCACCGCACACGCCTTGGCGATGATGGGGAGAAGTGATGTCGTCTGCACGGCAGAACGATGGAACCGGTCCCTGGGGGCCGCCGCGCGCCCTGGAGCCGTCGCGTGCTGCGACCGTGACCGACTTCTCAGGCGCGGTGCGGGCCTCCCGGGTGGTCTGCGAACACCCTGCCAGGGTGACCCGCTCCCGCTGGTGATCGACGAGCCGGACCTGTGCGACGGCTCACGCGCACTGTCAGCCGATCCCTACGCTCCGGGTTCGTCGATGGCCAGACGGAGCTCGGCGAGGACGGGCAGCGCGGCGCGCAGCGCGTCGACCCCGTCCGGGCCCAGGCGTTCGAGCGCGCCGACCAGGACGTGCTCGGCCGAGGCGTCGTAGACCCGGAGCCGCTCGGACGCGAGCTCGGTCAGGGCGATCTCGGTGCTGCGGCCGTCGCCGGTGGCGAGCCGCCGGTGGACGAGCCCGCCGCGCTCCATCGCGGTGACGAGGTTGCTGACCGTGGAGCGGGCGAGGCCGAGGGACCGGCCGAGCGCCGTCGGCG
The DNA here is from genome assembly GCF_047226435.1 of Curtobacterium poinsettiae. NCBI lineage: Bacteria > Bacillati > Actinomycetota > Actinomycetes > Micrococcales > Microbacteriaceae > Curtobacterium > Curtobacterium poinsettiae. The sequence goes on from NZ_CP178434.1 coordinate 1,622,219, forward strand.
TGAGCCACCCGGCCTCGTCGAGGCGTCGCAGCACCTCGATCTGGGCGTCGGGCAGTTCCGGCAGCGCACCGTCACGGCGTGACGCGTTCAGCAGGGTGCGGCGGAACGGGCCGACCTGGTCGCTGAGCCGCCGAGCGATGTCCCGGAGTCCTGCGGTGTCGTGCTCGCTGCCCATGTCCTCAGCTTAGGTCCTCGAAAAAGGTTTGCAACAAAACTATGTTTGGCGCAGGATGGGTGCATGACGATCACCACCTCAGTCGCACAGCCCGTCCCGTCGCAGGACCTCTCCGGCATCGTCGGACACCGGTTCATCTACACGTACGCCAACGGCTGGCAGTACGAGATGTACGTCAAGAACGCCACCACCATCGACTACCGCATCCACTCCGGCATGGTCGGCGGGCGCTGGGTCAAGGACCAGCAGGTCGACCTCGTGGTGCTCACCGCCGGCGTCTACAAGGTGTCGTGGAACGAGCCGACCGGCACGAGCGTCGTCGTGACCGTGGTGCCGGGGGAGCGCGTGCTGCACGGCACGATCTTCTTCCCGCACTGGGTCGAGGAGGACGGCAGCAAGACCGTGCTGTTCCAGAACGACCACCTGGACCGGATGCGCGAGTACCGCGACGCCGGCCCCACCTACCCGATCTACGTCGTCCCCGAGTTCGCCCACATCACCCTGTTCGAGTTCGTCGGCCAGGACGACGAGACCGTCGTCGACACCGCGCCCGCCGACCTGCCGGCCGGGTTCGCCGACCGGAGCAACTGAGCGTGACTGCAGAACGTCCGCTGGAGCGTGCCCTGACGAGCATCCGGCTCGAGCACCGGGGCGGGGCGCTCCGGGGGTGGGAGTACCACCCGGCGCCCGCGGCTGCCGGCGGCTCGGTGCTGTTCGTGCACGGGTTCGGTGACTCGTCGATCGGTCCGCGCCAGCTCTTCGTGCAGGCCGCGACCGCCCTGACCGACAGCGGTCTGACGGTCCGCTCCTACGACCGTCTCGGGCACGGCACGAGCGACGGACGCTTCGCGGACATCTCGATCGGCGACGAGGTCGAGCAGGTCGTCACGATGATCCGGGCGTTCTCGGCCGACCAGGGGGCACCGATCCACGTCGTCGCCCACAGCCTGGGCGCCGTCGAGTCGGCGATGGCGGCGGCGAGGGTCCCCGACCTGGTGCGGAGCCTGACCCTGTGGTCGCCGGCCGGGGTCGTGGTCGACGACATCGCCGTGCACGACACCATCCAGGGGCAGCCGCTCGCGCCCGTCCGCGACCGCGGCTGGTTCGACTTCGCTGGGACCGCCCTCGGGCGCGGGTTCGTCGACGAGGTCCGGGACGGACTCGACGTCTACGCCCAGGCGCGCGGGTACGACGGGCCGGTCGACGTGCTGCACGGTACCGCCGACGAGATCGTCCCGGTCGAGTACGGTCGGCGCTACGGCGAACTGCTCAGCGGGGCGACGTTCACCGCGGTCGAGGGTGCGGACCACGTCTGGTCGTCGGTCCCGTGGCGCGAGCAGCTCGTCGACCGCCTGCTCGAGCGCGTCAGGGAGCGGTCCGGGCGATGAGGTCCTGCACCCGCGCACGCACGTCGTCGCGGATCGGCCGGACGGCGTCGAGGTCGAGCCCTGCGGGGTCCGGGAGCTCCCAGTCCTCGTAGCGCTTGCCGGGGAACACCGGGCAGGCGTCCCCGCAGCCCATCGTGATGACGACGTCGGCGGCACGGACGGCGTCGGTGCGGAGCAGGGCGGGCTGCTCGCCCCGGATGTCGATGCCCTCCTCGAGCATCGCCTCGACGACCACGGGGTTGAGCTGGTCGGCCGGTTCGGAGCCGGCGCTCCGGACGTCGACGCGGTCACCGGCCAGGTGCTGCAGGAAGCCGGCGGCCATCTGGGAACGGCCGGCGTTGTGGACGCAGACGAACAGGACGGTGGGCATGCGGGGTGCTCCGATCAGAGGACGACGGCGCCGAGCAGGCCGGCTCCGATGACGACGGCCCACGGGGGAGCGGACCAGCGGGTGAGGGCGGTGAAGGCAGCCACGGCGAGCGCCAGTGCGGGTGCCGAGCGGACCCCCTCGGTGATGACCGGGTCCCAGAGCGCTGCGGCGAGGAGCCCGACGACCCCCGCGTTCACTCCGGCGAGCACGCGTCGGGCCCACGGCAGGGCGCGGAGCACGTGCCAGAACGGCAGTGCGCCGATGACCAGGAGCGCGGCGGGCAGGAAGATCGCGACGAGTGCGACGGTTGCGCCGAGGACCCCGCCGGGGCTGCCGTGGGCGACGGCGCCGAGGTACGCGGCGAAGGTGAACAGCGGCCCGGGTACGGCCTGTGCGGCGCCGTACCCGGCCAGGAAGTCGGCGTGCCCCACCAGGTGTGTGGCCACGGTCTGCGACTCGAGCAGCGGCAGGACGACGTGGCCGCCGCCGAAGACGAGCGAGCCCGCCTGCGCGAAGACCCCGAACAGGCGCACGGCACCGGTGCCGTTCGCGGCGATCGGGGCCGCGACGAGCAGGGCGGCGAACGCGACGAGCGCCGACACCGCGACCCAGCGGGGGAGCCGGACGGCGCCGCCCGTGTCGGTGGCGCCTGCATCCACGCCCACGGCGACGACGCCGCGGAGCCACACGGCGCCGACCACACCGCACACCGCGATCACCGCGACCTGCGGCCCCGGGCCGGGGACGAGCAGCACCACGATCGCGGCTGCGGCAGCGACGGTCGCCCGTCGGCGGTCCGGCGTGAGCGAGCGCGCCATGCCGAGCACCGCCTGCGCCACCACCGCGGCTGCGGCGGCCTGCAGCCCGAGCAGCCACCCGGCGCCGGCCATGTCGGGCGTGCCGGACACGAGCAGGGCGAACGCGACGAGCAGCACCGCGGACGGCAGCGTGAACCCGCACCAGGCGGCGAGGAGTCCGAGCAGCCCGGCGCGCTGCAGGCCGAGTGCCATCCCGACCTGGCTCGACGCCGGCCCGGGCAGGAACTGGCAGAGCGCGACGAGGTCGGCGTAGGCGTCGTCGCCCAGCCACCGCCGACGCACCACGAAGGTTTCTCGGAAGTACCCGAGGTGCGCGACCGGCCCGCCGAACGAGGTCAGCCCGAGCCGCAGGAACACCAGGAACACCGAGGCCGCGGACGACCGCAGGGGCTCGGGGCTCGTCGTCACCCGCTCATCTTGACGACGGCAGATGGTTCAGTCAACATTGAACTGATGAACATGCGGCAGCAGGACCTCGAGCAGCGCGCGGCGCAGCACGCGGCCCTCGGTGACGTCGCACGCCTGGCGGTCATCGACCTGCTCGCGGCCTCCGACGCCAGCCCGAGCGAGGTCCGGGCCGCCCTCGGCCTGTCCGGCCCGCTCCTCGCGCACCACCTGCGCGTCCTCGAGCAGGCCGGCCTGGTCACGCGGCGCCGCTCCGACGGCGACGGCCGTCGCAGCTACCTGCACCTCGAACCGAGCGGTGTCCCGCACGGGGCGGCGGCGGTGCCGGGCCCGGTGTCGCGCGTGCTGTTCGTCTGCACCGGCAACTCCGCGCGCTCCCCGCTGGCCGCGGGCGTCTGGGCACAGGTCAGCGAGATCGGTTCCCTGTCCGGCGGGACGCGTCCCGCCCCCGCCATCGTCCCCGGCGCGGTCGCCGTCGGTGCGCGCCACGGCCTCGACCTCGGCGACCACGTCCCGCGGTCCTTCCACGACGTCGTCGCCGACGGCGACCTGGTCGTCACGGTCTGCGACCGTGCGCACGAGTCGATCGACGACGGTGACAGCCTGCACTGGTCACTGCCGAACCCCTCGCGCACCGGCACGCCGGACGCGTACGAGGCCACCTACGCGGACCTCCGGTCCCGCGCCACGGCGCTCGCTGCGCGCCTCGCCGCCTGACGCGGCCCCACGAACGGAACGCCCCGATGAGATCCCCCCTCCTCATCGGGGCGTTCTCCCTGTGCCGTGGTCGGCACGCACCGCCGGGCGGGAGGCTCGGGGCGGGCCTGCACCGTGCCTCCCGTCCGTCCCGTGGCGGCCCCACGGCCGAGCGCGTCGCCGCGGGGACCGCGCGCTCCGGGACGGTGCGTTCAGGGACCGCAGTGATCCGCGACGAGCCCGAGGACCTGCTCGGTGTGGCGTTCCGCCGTCGCGAGTCGGGCGTGCTCGATCGCGGCGTCGGTGTGCGGTCGCAGCAGGTCCCGGTCCGAGGCGAGTTCGATGATCGTCGTGGCGAGCCCGAACGCGGTCTCGTCGTCCGTCAGGACGGCGGCGGATCCGAACTCGCTCGCCAGACGGATGTCGGAGACGATGACCGGACGGTGGTCGCGGAACGCCTCGAGCGCGGTCATCGGCTGGCCGTCGTGCTCGAGCGAGCAGATGACCGCTGCGTGCCCGCAGAGCAGCAGGTCGTGGACGCCCTGCAGGGACAGGCGGCCGTGCACGCGCACCGACACCGGCGTGCGCGTCGGAGGGACGGTCCCGCCGGCGACGTCGACCCGGACCGCGTGCGCCCCCAACCGGATCTCGACCAGCCGGATCGCGTTGAACAGCACGTCGAGGCGCTTGTCCGGCGTGAACCGCGACGCCCAGACGAGCCGGAGCGGGCCGAGCTCCGGCGGTGGCGGCGGTGTCACCGTGCGGTTCCCGATGGCGTTGGGCACGACGTGCACCTCGTCCAGGCCGGCGGCACGCAGGACTCCCGCCTGTCGGGTGGTCGAGGTGACGACGACGTCGGCGGCCGCGGAGACGGCGACGGCCATCCTGCGGCGCGCGTCCTCCATGGGGTGGCCGCCGACGCGGTGCCGGCCGGTCCGGAGCCCGGTCACGACGCGGTGGGCACGACGTGCCAGGGGCGCGAACGCCGCGGCGGTCCGCCCGCGGATCGGAGCGGAACCGTGCACGGTGTGGATCGTCGGCAGCCCGAGCGAGCGCGCCGTGGTCAGGGCTGCGGCGGCGAGACCGAAGTCCGAGTGGGTGACGACGAGACCGATCCGTTCCTCGAGCATCACCGTGCCGAGGTGCCGACGCACCCGCACCGAGTTGCGGACCACCGGCAGGTCCGCCCCCGGGACGCTGATCGACGGCTCGACCTCGAGCAGGCGCACACCGGACTTCCGCAGGTCGGCGGTGTCGCTCGTCGGGGGAGTCGCCACCCAGACGACGTGTCCGGACGCGGCGAACGCCTTCGCCTGCTGGACCAGGGCGGCTCGTTCGCCGCGCATCGCCGACAGCGGGAAGTCGCTCACGAGCAGGACGGTGACCTTCGCAGCTGCCACGTCAGCTGCCGGGCCCGATCAGGGGTGTGGTCTGACGAGGGGTGCGCATGCGGTCTCTCACGGTTCGTGGCAGGACGGGGTGTTCGGAACCGTAGGGGTTCAGAAGACGATCGTCTAGTGAACTCGCCCACCGGCTGAGCGCCCCTTCACGACACCCCGGGCGGACGTCCAGCCGCCGGTGCGCCACCGGATTCGGACCAGACGGCGTCCTCGCACCGTCGCGGCGACTACCGTCGGGAACGGCCGGCCCCGATCGCGGGGCAGCCACCGGCCAGGGGACGACGGGGGACACCATGCAGCAGCGCACCACCACCACGCTCGCGACGCTCACCGCGACGATCGCGCTGGCGGTGACGCTCAGCGGGTGCACGGTGACGACGTCGACTTCGACCGCTTCGTCCTCGCGGACCGTCACGCCGGAGGCCTTCGAACAGGTCGTCGTCGACGCGCTGGCGGACATCTCGGACGCGACGCCCGAGGTCGACTGCGGCGAGGACGACATCGCGATCGAGGACGGCGCCGAGGTGCACTGCGACGTGAACACCGCGGGCTACGACGTGGTCTACGACTCGGTGTCCACCATCAGCACCGACGGGGGCGACGAATACCACGTGGACGTGGAAGTGGCCGACCAGCCCAAGGGCTGACCGGCCACGGCAGGGTGTCCGGCGACTAGCGGTCGGACGCCTCGACGACGCAGCTCTCGACCTGCTGGGCGGCCTCGGAGTCGTCGGCGAACGGCGTCGGCGCGTCCGAGGTGGTGGTCGACTCGTCGGCGACGGCCTGCTTCGCGACGTCGTTCACGGCGTACAGCGGACCGTCGAAGCCGTCGGCCGTGGGGTCGGCGGTGGTCGCCCAGACGGTGATCTCGTCGTCGTTCGAGTCGTTGCTGTCCGCCGGGACGATCGCCGCACCGAGGTACCAGCCGCCGTCGCCCTCCTGGACGTTCGCGAACTCGGTGGTGTCGTGCGACCCGACCGCCTCGTCGATCATGTCGACGGTGGCACTCGCGGCAACATCGCACTGCGCCGACTGGGACTTCTGCTCGGAGCCGGGCACCTTGCCGACGGGGTCGATGTTCTGCGCTCCGCCGGGGTCGCAGGCGGTGAGCAGCAGGGCTACGGTGGCGGCGCCGAACAGCGCCGTGACGGTCTTCGCTCGCGTGGACATGGGCCAGAACGTAGGCCGCTCGCGGTGGGCGACGGTTCAGGGGGAGCGTCCCCCGACACCGGTCACCCGGCACCGACCGGCCGGGCGCCGCGTACCCCGTTCTGTCCGCGAAGATGTGTGCGTGGCCCGACGGCGGCCTACCGTGGCACCGGATCAGGGAACCGTCACCGCGGCGGATGCTCCTCTTCACCAGGGAGCAACGTTGAAGTACGTGAACTACGCGGGCACCGTCCGTGTCCTGACGAGCGACTCGATCGCCGAAGCGGTGATCCGCTACGCGGCCGCGCTGCACCAGAGCCGACTGAGCGACGTCGTGTCGATCCCCACCGCCGACGACTTCGGGGTGGCGAGCACCGTCGAGGTGTTGCTGGCCCCGGGTGTCCCGGTCGCGGTGGAGCCCGCACCCGACGACGACCTCGAACCCGAGGGCGAAGCGTTCCTGCTCGAGGTCGCGCGCCGCACCGAAGCGGTGCTCGCCGTGGACACGAGCGCCGAGCCGCCGGACTTCGGGCGCTAGTCCAGCGGTCCACCTCCCCGCGCCCGCAGGCCCTGCTAGGCCACGGGCCCCTCGGTCAGGTCCGACCGGGTGTCCGCGTGGATCACCTCGTCGTGCTCGAACGTCAGTGCGGCGGCACGCAACCGCTCGACGAAGTCCGCGTCCTCGCGCTCGAGCTCGTCCTCGTCGGCATCGGCGACGACGAGCTGGCTCGACGGGCCGATGAGCACCTTGGTGGTCGTCATGGTGCCGTCCGCCGCCACCGAGGGGATCGCGACGGTGTCCGCCCGGTTGCCGCCGGCCAGGGCCGCGGCGTACTCGATCACGGCATCGGCCACGTCGTCGCTCGTCAGGATCGTCGAGCGGTCGTACTGGATCTGCTTCATGTGGCGACCTCCTGGAGCACAGCAAACAGTGCCCTCGCTGGTCGCCGTCCAGGAACCCGGCGCGTCGCTCGTTGCGCGGACGCCGAGATCTCGGGAGGATCGTCACGTGCCCGAGACGATGCACCGCCTGCTGCGGGAGATCCAGACCGTCGAGCCGTCGGTCGCGGCCGAGGCCCTGGCTCGGACGCACACCACGCACGACCTGTCGGTCGAGCCGACGGACGCCGAGTTCGTCTTCGAGGAACGGATCCGCGGGACGTCGCTGCTGTCGCTCGAGTCCACCCGCTGCACGGGCGACCTGCGCGGAGCGATCGAGCCGGGCAGCGAGATGATGATCGTCTGGATGAAGTCGGGCGTCGCGCAGCTCGACGGCGAGCCGGTGCAGATCGGCCGCCCGATGCTGTTCCGGCAGGGCCCGCAGCGCTTCCGGTGGATCGACTGCAACAAGGACGTCCTGCGCATCGACCGCGCGATCGTCGAGCAGGTCGCAGCGGAGCGTGGGGACTGGGCCCCGGGCCCGCTCGAGTTCCGTCCGCGGCACGTCCCCGAGGGCGCACCGCTGGCGGCCTGGTGGCTGATGGTCCGGTCCGTCGCCCAGGAGGTCCTGGCCGGACCGGAGACCGTGCCGGTCGAGCGTGAGCGGGAACTCGCCCGCTTCGCGGCCGGTGGCCTGCTCACCGCCATCCCGCACTGGCCCGTCGGCCAGCACGAACCGGTCGTGGCCGCCACGGCCCGGTTCGCCCGAGCCGAGACGTTCCTGCTCGAGCACGCCACCGAACCGATCAGCGTCGACGACGTCGCCGAGGCCGCCGGCCTGAGCGTGCGCGGCGTGCAGGCGGCGTTCCAGCGCCACCACGGCATCACCCCGACGATGTACCTGCGTCGGATCCGGCTGCTGCTCGCGCGCGAACAGCTCGAGTCCGGAGACGGCCGGAGCGTCGCCGAGATCGCCCGTGCCACCGGGTTCGCCCACCTGGGCCGGTTCGCGGGGAGCTACCGCGAGGAGTTCGGCGAGCTGCCCCGGCAGACGGCGTCCACCGCCCGCGACGGCGCACGCGCGTAGCCGAGCCGGCGCGTGGCCGCCGAGCGGCGCGGCCCCGCAAGAATCCCGCAACCGCCCGTCGTCCGGCCGGTCGCCGACGGTCGTCGTCCTACGGTGGCGCTGCACGGACACGCAGCCACGACGACTGGAGACCCCATGGCCGGCTCAGCAGCACCACCCGTCCCGACCTCGGCACCCGCTCCGGCGGTTGCTGCCCCGTCGACGTTCGGTCGGCGGCTCCTCGAGGATGCCGCACACGCCAGGGAGCACCTGCTCTTCACCGCCGTGCTCGGGTCGGCGCTGCTGCCGCGGATCGTGCGGCGGCTCCTGCTGCTCGTCGCCGGGGCCCGCGCGGAGTCCGGTGTGGGCGCCGGGTTCTCGCTGACGGGCGATCCCAGGCACCTGACGATCGGCCGGGGCGTGTTCTGCAACCGGAACGTCACCGTCGAGGCCGTGGCACCCGTGACGATCGGTGCGAACACCGCGATCGGCATGCAGGTGCTCATCATGACGAGCCACCACGACATCGACGCCGACGGCCGGTGGAACGACGTCCCGACGGGCCGCCCGGTCCTCATCGAGGAGCACGTCTGGATCGGCGGTCGGGCCACCATCCTGCCGGGGGCCCACATCGAGCACGACGTGGTGGTCGCAGCCGGCGCCGTGGTGGTCGGCCGCCTGGCGGCGCACGGCGTCTACGCCGGCGTCCCCGCCAAGCGGATCCGTGCGCTCGCCCCGTCCGCGCGGCCGCCGGTGGTGGACCCGGCCGGCTGACGGACAGGAGGCCCGTGGCGGCGCCGCCTGGCGCCTCCAGGCCGGTGTCGGTGCCGGTCCGGACACGCCGGCGTCACGTCGAGACGCCGGCGTGTCGTCGAGACGCCGCCCCGTCGTCGAGACGCCGCCGTTTCGTCGAGACGCCGCCCCGTCGTCGAGACGCCGCCCCAAACGGAGGCGTCTCGACGACCCGGCGGCGCCGAACGACGACGCCGGCGTCGTTAAACCGCTCAGCGGCGCGACGAGGTGAGCGGCACCGAGCCCACCCGAGCGGGGATCGGCCACCGAGGCACCCAGCAGCGCACCTGCTCGGCGTACCGGCGGAAGTCGTCGCCGAACCGCTCGTCGAGGTCGGCTTCCTCGAGTGGTCGGACGATGCAGTTCCACACGACGGAACCCGCGACCGCGTAGACGACGACCAGCCACGACGACAGCAGCAGGCCGACGGCGACGCCCTGGGTGATGCCGGCCAGGGCCATCGGGTTCCGCACCGAACGGTACGGCCCCGCGACGACCAGGCGGTTCGCCGTCGCCGAGGGCAGCGGGGTGCCGCCGCCCTTCGTCGACATGGCCGCCGCCGACGCGATGCCGAGTGCGCTCGCCAGCAGGAGCACGACCACCCCGAGGACGGTCGAGGCGCTCACCAGGGGAACGGGCGGGTCCGGGTGCAGGCCCCATCGGTGCTCCGCGAACGCGATGACCAGGGGGAACACCCCGAGGAACAGACCCCAGAACACGACGATCTGCAGCACGGTCGCGGCGACGTGCCGGGACCGCGGGGCGTCGGCGTCGGCGGTGCGGATCCGCAGCGGGCCGCTCGTCACCCACTCGGTCGGGATCCGTCCGAGCAGTACGAGACCGAGCGCGAGCACCGAGCCGATCGTGGCCGCGAGCATGATCAGCACGCCCCAGCCGGCCTCGCCGGTGGCCGTTGCCCAGACGGCGAGCGCGCAGAGCACCACGGCGGTCCATCCCGTCGTGACGACCGCGGCGGCCCGGACACCGGCGGCGGCGAGGGCCGAGGCCACGACGAACAACGGGACGTCGAGGACGGCGACGAGCACCGGGTCGAGCGAACCGAGCGTGGTGGTCCGGACCCACGGCAGCGTGGCGACGGCGATCCACCAGGCCGCTCCGCCGACGGCTTGCAGCGCGTAGTACCGCCGGCCCCAGGACATGGGTGCACGGTAGCAGCGCCCGGCGGCGGCGACGACGGGGGAGTGGCGTCGGGGCCGGGCCGTGCGTGCCGTCGCCGGGCGCCGGCTCAGCCGGTGTGGTTGATCTGTCCGAGCCAGCGGCCGAAGGACGGGGTGCGCTCGTCGTGCAGCTTCGGCAGGACGGTCGTCTGCAGGCAGGTCCGCTCGTCGATGACGATCCGGGTGCCGGTGCTCTCGTGGAGGTCGACGCTCATGGTGGGCTCCTTCGTGGTCAGTGGAGAGTTCGACACCGCGCGGGGTCGTTCCATTCCCATCTGACCCGGCCCGCACTGCGCAGTCGTCCAGGACCGACGGGTTGTCTCGACCGCATGAGCGAGCACGACGACGAGCAGACCCGGGCCGACTTCGATGACGCGGTGAACATGACCGCCACCGAGCTGCGGAAGTGGCTCGACACCGACGAGTCGAAGTCCGTCGGGCAGAAGCCCTCCGGCGGCAGCGAGTCGACCGGGCACGAGAGCGGTCGGCACATCATCCGCATCCTCCAGAAGCACAAGGCCGACCGCACCGACGACGACCTGGCGCACATGCGGAAGGTCGTCGGCTACGTCGCCCGGCACGCGGAGCAGCGCCCCGACGGCGACGTGCACGACACCCCGTGGCGGTACTCGCTCATGAACTGGGGACACGACCCGGAGAAGCACTGACGGCATCGGGCAGAATGGGTGACGTGAACGAGACGGGCATGCCGCGCTTCCGACGGATCTGGTCGACCGTGCAGGTCGGTGTCCTCGCGATCGCCGTCGTGTTCTGCGTCGTGATGCTCGTGATCGGGCAGGGCAAGCTCGACCGGGTGTACGCGGTCGCCGCGGTGTTCTTCGGACTCGCCCTGGTCGGGCACAGCACCTACCTGTGGCTCGTCGCCCGGGCGAACCGTCGTCCCTGACACGCTCCTGCCGCGGCGCGACTCCGGCTAGGCGTTCTGGTGGACCCGCAGCCAGTCGACGGTCATCTGCTGCGGGAACTGCGTCGAGTCGTCGGGCGAGCCGGGCCACGTGCCGCCGACCGCGACGTTGAGGATGACGAAGAACGGCTTGTCGAAGACCCACGGGTTCGACCCCACGTCGTCGCGGGTGAGGGTCCGGTACGCGACACCGTCGACCGTCCAGGTGATCGAACCGGGGCGCCAGTCGACCCCGTACACGTGGAAGTCGTCGGCGAACGCTGCGCCGGACGGAGCCGTGTACGACGCCGAGATGCCCTGGGCACCGGAGTACCCGGGCCCGTGCACCGTGCCGTGCACGATCCCCGGCTCGTACCCGACGTTCTCCATGACGTCGATCTCCCCGCACGCGGGCCAGCCGACCTGCCCGATGTCGGCGCCGAGCATCCAGAACGCCGGCCAGATGCCCTGCCCCCGAGGGATCCGGATCCGCGCCTCGATGCGGCCGTACTGCGCGGTGGAGGTGCCTTCGGACTTCAGCCGGGCCGAGGTGTACGAGCCGTCGGCTTCGCGCTGTGCGGTGATGACGAGGTTGCCCGCGCCGTCGAGCGCCGCGTTCCGCCGCGAGTCCGTGTAGGTCTCCAGTTCGGCGTTTCCCCAGCCGCCGGCACCCAGGTCGTACCGCCAGACCGCCGGGTTCGGTGCACTGCCGGCCGGGCCGTCGAACTCGTCGGCGGCGAGCAGGACGGGTTCGGCAGTCGGGGCCGCAGCCCCGGTCGCCGCCTGCGCCGACCCGTCCGCGCCGATCGCCGAGACGCCGAGCGCGGTGGCGGCAGCGCCTGCGAGTCCGAGCGACACGAAGCGCCGTCGATCGATGTGCTGGTCCAAGTCGTGCTCCCTGCAGCGCGGCGGTGGTGTGGTCGTCGGATCATGCACCATCGGGGCGCGTCTGACCAGGGTCTGACCGTGTTCGGTCCACACCGCGCACACCGCGGCCGGCGCTGACGGACCCGTCAGCCGAAGCGCAGTGCCAGCGGCACGAGCAACCCGGCGACCCAGACGAGCACCATCACGAGGGCGCCGATCGCGATGAACCGTCGGCGGCGCCGCAGCTTCGGGCTCCGCTCCTCGCCCCACATCTGCGCACGCACGAGCACCCGGTTCGCCTGCTCGACGACCTTCCGCACCTCGGGGTCGTCGACGTCGAGGGCACCGGAGCGGGCGTGTTCGGCGATGACCGCGGCTTCGTCGACGGTCAGGTCGTCCTTGCGCATGCTCCATCTTCGCACCGTGCTCAGGGGTACGGCCCGGCTGTGCGGGAACGGACCGACGACGGGTACCAAGGACGCATGGGACATCGGTACCGCGGGAAGATCGTCGTCATCACCGGAGCATCGAGCGGCATCGGGAGGGCCGCCGCACACGAGTTCGCCCGGCAGGGCGCCACACTCGTGCTCGCCGCGCGCGGGCACGACTCGCTCGAGGCCGCTGCCGCCGAGTGCCGGAAGCTCGGCGCCGAGGCGATCGCGATCCCGACGGACGTCGCCGACGAGCGCCAGGTCAAGGACCTCATCGGCACCGTCACGACGCGCTTCGGTCGCATCGACGTCTTCGTCGGCAACGCGGCGCTGTTCGTCTACGGCCTGTTCGAGCAGACCCCCACCGAGGCGTTCAAGCGCGTCGTCGACACGAACCTCTACGGGCACCTCAACGCCATCACGCACCTGCTGCCGCACTGGAAGCAGCGCGGGAAGGGCACCTACTTGCTGGTCGGCTCGATCCAGTCGCTGCTGTCCGCCCCGTACCAGTCGGCGTACGTGACGAGCAAGCACGCGGCGCTCGGCCTGGTCGACGTGCTCGGCGACGAGTTCGCGGGCACCGGCATCAGGTTCACCGCCCTGCTGCCGTCCACGATCGACACCCCGATCTACCAGAACGGCGCCAACTACACCGGCAAGAACTCGCACCCGCTGCCGCCCACCGTCTCGGTCGAGCGTGCCGGCCGTGCCGTGGTGCACGCCGCCACGCACCCCAAGCGCTACCGCTTCGTCGGGCGACTGCAGGCATCGCTCGTGCCGCTGCAGTACGTGTTCCCGGGCCTGTTCCACAAGATCACGAAGCCGATGGTGGAGACGTTCGCGCTCCGCGGCAAGGGCGCCCCGACCGACGGCAACCTCTACGCCCCCGCCGACGCCGCGAACGCGACGGACGGCGGCTGGGTCGCGAAGCGACGGCGCGTCACGCGCCCGGTGCTGTGGGCCGGAGCGCTCGTGGCGATCGCGGCCGTCGCCCTGGGCCGACGCCGCTGACGGACTGGAGGCCCGGTGCCAGCTGGCACCGGGCCTCCAGTCCGCTCGTGCGTGCGCCCGGTCTCGCCAGGTACCGCAGCCGTTCTGGGAAGGAACGGGCGGCTAGAAGAGCTTCGCGCTCGCGCGCCGGGCACCCTCGCCCAGCGACTCGAGCTTCGCCGCGGCGATCTGCGGGTGCACCCGTCCGCCCAGGCCACAGTCGGTGCTGGCGATGACACGCTCGCGTCCGACGACCGAGGCGAACCGCTCGATGCGCTGCGTAACCAGGTCGGGGTGCTCGACGACGTTCGTGGCGTGGCTGACGACCCCTGGGACGATGACCTTGCCGTCGGGCAGCGTGACGTCCTGCCAGAGCGCCCACTCGTGCTCGTGGCGGGCGTTCGCCGCCTCGAACGAGTACGCGCCGGCGTCGATGTCGAGCATCAGGTCGACGATGTGGCGGAGCTCGATGTCGGTGGTGTGCGGGCCGTGCCAGGACCCCCAGCACAGGTGGAAGCGCACCCGGCTCGTGTCGAGGCCGCGGAGCGCGTGGTTGAGCGCCTCGACGCGGATGCGGGTGAAGGCCCGGTAGTCCTCGATGCTCGGCTCGGGGTTGATCTGGTCCCAGTTCTCGGCGATCGAGGGGTCGTCGATCTGCAGCACGAGGCCGGCGTCGAGGACCGTCGTGTACTCCTCGCGCAGAGCATCGGCCCAGGCCCAGATGTGTTCTTCCTCGGTCGCGTAGTACTCGTTCGCGATGCGGGCGGCCGAACCGGGGGAGAGTGCCGTGATGAAGCCGTTGTCCGCGCCGGCGGCCTCGACCGCGTGCTTGAGGTTCGCGGCGTCGGTGGCCGCGGCCTCGTGTCCGGTGTAGGTGATCGGGCCCGTGGTGGTCGGGAACGCGGTGGCGTTCTTGCCGGTGCCGATGCCCGACTCGGGGTCCGTGTAGGCGTCGTGGAAGATCGTCCAGTCGCGGCGGTCCGGAAAGCTCGTCAGCCGGATGTTCCCCGGGGCGGACCGGACCGGCTGCTGCGAGAAGATGTTCTCGTCGGTCAGGCTCAGGCCGCTGACGCGCTGGAACGAGTAGCCCCACCAGGCGCCGTAGTCGACGCTGTTCGACATCGCCTTGCCGAACTCGCCGTCGCCGGGCTGCGTGATGCCGAGCGCGGTCTGCCGTGCGACGACGTCGTCGACGGCCGCGCTCGTCAGGGCCCGGACCTCGTCGGTGGTCTCGAGCGTGAAGCCGTCGGCGGCGACGGGCCGCGCGGCGTTCGCGGCGATGAGCTCCGGGGTGCGGGGGAGTGATCCGGCGGTGGTGGCCTGGATGCGGTCGGTGTTCTCGAAGGGCATGCGCTGCCTTCCTCTCGATGGGTGCGGACTGTCGGGAGTCGGGGGCCGCGCGCGAGGCTTCGCGGTGCGCTGCAGTGCCACTCTGCCACGAGGGATCGGGCCCGTTACGTTCCGCGACTGTGGATGCGTGCGGACGTCGAACGACATGGCCGACGTCGTCCGACACCGACTCGGTCGCTCGTTGCGCGCGCGGACGGTTACAGGCGCGTGCGAACGACAGGGTCGATGTCGTGCGACGTCGACGGTGTCGTTCCGCATCGCGCCGCCCGCGCCGCCGCGCATCGCGCCGCCCGCCCCGCCGCCCGCCCCGGCCCGCGCACGCCCGCCGACGCACGGGGACACGATCGTCGCGCCGTCGGGCCGCCCATCGTACGGTCGACCCATGAGCACGACGAACCCGACCACCCCGGCCGCTCCGACCTTCGCCGGAGCGTGGACCGCCTGGCACGACGACCACGAACAGGACCGGGCGAGCGAACACGGGTTCCTCGCGATCACCAGCATCCGTTGGCTCACCGCCACGCCGGAACGCTTCGAGGACGCACCCGGCAGCTGGTCGACGGACGAGGACGGCCCGATGGTCGCACTGGCCGAGGACGAGACGATCGAGGTCGACGGGCAGCACGTCAGCGGGACGCACCGGTTCGGCCCGCTGCCGGAGCGCTCGAGCACGAACGTGGTGTGGCGCGACGGCGACTAGACCGTGGTGATCGAGGTCGCCCGGCGCGGCGGCAGCGACCTGCTGCGTCCGCGGCACCCCTCAAACCCGACGCGCGTCGCGTACCGCGGCACCCCCGCGTACGCACCCACCGAACGCTTCGTCGTGGACGCCCACTTCGAGCCGTTCGACACCCCGCGCGAGGTCACCGTCGGCAGCGTCGTCGACGGCCTGCTGCACGTCTACGAGGCCCCCGGCGTCCTGACGTTCGACCTCGACGGGCCACGGTCGCTCCTGGCGTTCAACGGGCACGCCGGCGGCCTGCACGTGCTGTTCACCGACCGCACGAGCGGGGTCACGACGTACGCGGCGAACCGGAGTCTCGACATCGCCGCACCGGATGCCGACGGTGCCACCCGCATCGACTTCAACCGGTCGACGAACCTGCCGTGCGCGTACACCCCGCACGCGACCTGCCCGCTGCCGCCCGCCGAGAACCGGCTCGACGTGGCGATCGAGGCGGGCGAGCAGCTGCCCGCCGCCTGACCGCGGAGCACGCACGGCCCGCCGAGCACACACGGCCCGCGGGCACGCACGCCCCGCCGCGCACGCCCGGCCCCAGCCGCGCACCGGCGCAGCCAACCCGTCCACGAGAATAGGGGAGCCATGCCACGACCCACTTCCCGCATCCCGCTCAACACCCTCGCCGTCCCGTTCGGCCTCGCCGGCTTCGCCGAGACGTGGTCGTACGCCGCCCCCGTGCTGCACCTGCCCACCGTGGTGCCGCAGGTGTTCTGGGCGATCGCGGCCGTCGCGTGGGTGTGGCTGCTCGGGGCGCACGCCGTCCGGGGCGCACGCGTCAGCGAACGGCTGGTCGACCAGCTCCGCCACCCGGCCCAGGGGCCGATCGCCGCGCTCGTCCCCGCGACCGCGATGCTGCTCGGCGTCGACCTCGCGCGGTTCGCCCCCGTCGCCGGGCAGGTCGTCGTGCTCGCCGCCGTGGCCACCGCTGCCGGGTTCGCCGCCTGGCTGCTGAGCACCTGGTTCGAGGGCCGGCTCGCCCTGGAGTCCGTGCACGGCGGCTACCTGCTGCCGACCGTCGCCGCGGCCCTGGTCGCCTCGGTCGCCACGCACGAGGTCGGCGTCGGCTGGCTGTCCTGGCCGGCCCTCGGCGTCGGCGTGTTCTTCTGGGGCGTGATGACCGGCCTGCTGCTCATCCGGCTGGCGTTCCGACCGGCGCTGCCGGGGCCGCTCGTGCCGACGATGGCGATCCTGGTCGCGCCGCCGGCGGTCGCCACCCTGTCGGTGTTCGCCCTCACCGACGGTGCTGTGACCCTGCCCGTGCAGGCCATCGCGGGCCTCGGCGTCCTGATGGTCCTCGTGCAGCTGGCCCTGCTGCCGCGGTACGTCCGCCTGGCGTTCTCGCTCGGGTTCTGGTCGTTCGTGTTCCCGGCCGCCGCGGTCGCCACCGCCGCAGTGGAGTGGTTCCGGGCACTCGCGCTGCCGTCCGCCTGGATCCCCACCGCCGCGTTGCTGGCGCTGCTGAGCGTGCTCGTCGCGGTCGTCGGTGCCCGCTCCATCGGCCTCGCCGTGCACCACCTGCTCGGGCAGGCCGAGCGGACCCTGCACGACGCCGACGACGAGGACGCCGCTCCCGGCCCCGTGACGGGCGCGACGCGCGTGGTCTGACGAGCGCGGCGGTCGGGCCGCGAAGGCGGCGGACGGGAGGCCCGTGGCGGCCCCGCCCCGGGCCTCCCGTCAGGGCGCGGGGACGCGTCTCCAGTCGCTGGTCGCCCGCCAGGCGGGCGCGTCGAAGTGGAAGACGCTGCCCATGCCGGGTTGGTCGAGGGCGCGCGTGATCGGGACGCCGCGCAGGTGGGCCAGGAGCAGCGCGCCGACCGCACCGTGCGACACGATCGTGACGTCGCCGGTGGCGCAGTGCCGGCGGACGGCCGCGACGATGCGCTCCTGCGCGTCGACCGCCCGTTCCCAGCCGCGGACCGACTGCTCGGGCTCGGCGAAGAACGCGTCGACGACGGCCTCGAACTCGGACGGCGGCAGGTAGCCGGTCGCGCTCCGGTCGATCTCGCCGAGCAGGGGGTCCTGCTCGACGGGCAGCTCGACGGCGAGGGCGAGCAGATCGGCGGTCTCGACGGCCTTGCGTTCGGTGCTCGAGACGATGCGGCGGGAGTCCGGGGTCCACGCGAACGGGTGCGCGGCCCTGGCCCGTGCGCGGCCCTCGTGCGACAGCCCCCACGACTCGATCGGGACCGCGGGGTCGACGACCACTTCAGCGTGGGTCAGGAACGACGAGACCATCCGGCGATCCTCGCACGGTGCGCGCCCGCCCGCCCCTGGCCCAGTCTGGTGCGAGGTTGCCCGCTCCGTGCCGCCCTGTTCCACCGCACCGAGAGGGCAACCTCGCACCGAACAATGCCGGCCGCGGTGGTTGTCGGTGGTCGTTCCTAGCGTGGTGGCGTGGCCGAACCCGTCGATGCGTGGTGGCGCCGCCGACAGTGGTCGCGCGGCGAAGCGGTGCCGTACGCCGTCGGACAGTTCCGCGCCGACTGGGCGCCGTACCCGGTGCTCATCCGGCAGTACCACCCCGACTGGAACCACGGCGTCGTCCTGACCCAGGTCCCCCCGGCGGCCGAGGTCCTGCTCACCTGGGAGTGCGACGTCGGGCACGTCTTCGTGGCGACCCCGTCCGAACAGCGGTCCCGTCCGGGCCGTGAGCGCCGCCGCTCCGTCTGGTGCCCCGAGTGCGCGGTGCAGGCGCAGCCGCAGCGGTGGCCGGTGCTGCCGTCGGACTGGCCCCAGGCGGTCCCCGTGCCGCAGCGGGTCGTCCGGAGCGCGGGACGACAGACGCTGCCCGCGGCTCCGGTGCGCGGGGTCCCGGCCGGCGCCGTCGCGTCGAGCCGTTCCCGGTCCCGTCGGCCCGTCGCCGGGTCGGCCGGTGGGGCGCCACGGCGGAGCGCCCAGTCCGTTCCCCGCACGATCTGCCCGAAGACCCCGCGGCTGCCGTCGGGTGAGTCGTTCACGAGCGTCTGCGCCCCGGCGACGGCCTCGGCGGTCGAGGCCGAGCTCCGGGGCATGCTGTCCGAGCGGTTCGCGTTCACCTACGACCACTCCGCGATCCGGCTCGACCGCCCGTTCTTCGACCACGTCGAGGCCTGGCCGGACATCATCCTGCCCGAGCTGCGCGTCGCCATCGAGTACGACTCCACCGGGCGGCACGGGCTCGAGCACGTCGGCCCGCGGCAGGAGACCGACCGGAAGAAGGACCGCGCCGTCCGCGCCGTGGGGTGGGAGGTCGTCCGCATCCGCACCGGACGGCTGCCGGCGCTCGGCCCGCACGACCTGCAGGTGTCGGGCATCTCCGGCCGCACCGTCGATCGCCTGGCGGACACCCTGCGTGATCTCCGGGGCGCCCTGTTCGTCGACGCGTACGCCCGGTGACGCCGTCGATCGGGGTACACGCACGACCCGGCGGGGTACGGCCCGGCTGGGAGCGGCCGCAAGGGACGGGTAGGCATACATGGTGACCACCGTCTTCTGTCTCCACGCCCTCGGCGCGAGTTCCGAGGAGTTCGCGCTGCTGCGCGCCGAACTCGTCGGCGACCTCGACCTGATCGGCATCGACCTGCCCGGCTTCGGCCGCAGCCCGGCGTCGTCCGGCACCACCGTCGAGGAGATGGCCGTCCTGGTGGAGCGCGCGATCGGCGCGAGCGGCTCGACCGAATGGGTACTCCTCGGGCACTCGATGGGCGGCAAGGTCGCCACGGTGGTCGCCGACCGGACGATCTCCGGTGCGAACGGTCTGTTCGGCCTGCGTGCCGTGGTGCTCCTCGCCGCGTCCCCGCTCGCCCCGGAGCCGATGGACGAGGACCGCCGCCGGTCCATGCTGTCGTGGGCGGCCGACGGCCCGATCAGCGCCGACGACGCCGAGGAGTTCGTCGCCGCGAACACGGCGTCGGCCCTCGCACCGTCGCGCCACACGGCGGCGGTGCGAGACGTCGAGCGGACCGACCCCGAGGCCTGGCGGGACTGGCTGACCCGCGGCAGCCGTGAAGACTGGTCCGACGCGGCGCCGAACCCGGTGCCCGCCCTCGTGCTCGCCGGTGCCGAGGACGGCGACCTCGATGCCGACGCCCAGCGCCGCCTGACCGTGCCGCACTGGCCGAACAACGAGCTCCACGTCGTCGACGGCGCCGCCCACCTGCTGCCGTGGGAGCAGCCCGAGGCCGTGGCCGCGCGCATCCGCGACTTCTGGCAACGCCGGGTCGCTGGGTCACCGGTCGTCCCCGTGGAGCACGCCCGCGTGATCGCCTCGCCGCGGGTCAGCGCCCGCACCCGGGGCCTGCTCGCCGCTCGTGCCCTGCCCGATGACCCGGCCGCCGCACCGCAGGCCCTCACCCCGACGCAGCTGGACACCCTCCGTGCGGTCGCCAGGATCGTCGTCCCGCAGCCCGGTTCCGACCAGGTCGACCTGGCGCTGCGGGTCGACGCGCAGCTCGCCGCCGGGCTCGGCGACGGCTGGCGACCCGACGGGCTGCCGGTGGACGCCGAGGCTTACCGTGCCGCGCTCGACGTCCTCGCCGCACCCGCCCGCGACGGTGCGCTCGACCAGGCGCTCGAGGCCGTGGCGGTCGGTCGGTACCGCGCCGACGGTGGCCTCGACGCCGAACAGCTGCGTGCGTGGTTCGAGGACGCCAGCGTCGACCTGGTGAAGCACTGGCTCGCGCACCCCGCCACCATGGCCGCCATCGACTTCGACGGCTACGCGAACGGTGGCGACGGCGTCCGCAAGCAGGGCTTCCGACTGTTCGCGGCGGGGGAGCGCGAGGCCTGGGAGCCCGAAGCCGCCGCACCCCACACCACGATCGACACCGCACCGACGACCGGAGCTGCACGATGAGACTCGACGGACAACGCACGTACGGAACGGACGACGTCGTCGACGTGGTGGTGGTCGGCACCGGAGCCGGCGGAGCCCCGCTCCTCGCATCGCTGGCCCGCCGTGGCCTGACGGTCGTCGCGCTCGAGGCCGGCCGCAACACCGAGCCGGGCGACCACGTGCCGGACGAGGTCGCCGCCCCCGGTGACATCAACTGGATGGACGAGCGGCTGAGCGGTGGCGGAGCCCCGACGGCCTTCGGTCCGAACAACAGCGGGACGGGTGTCGGCGGTTCGACGCTGCACTGGGGCGCGTTCACCCCGCGGCCGAGCGCCCACGACCTGCGGCTCCGCACCGAGAGCGGCGAAGGGCAGGACTGGCCGATCAGCCACGCCGAGCTCACCGGATGGATCGAGCAGGTCGAGCACGACGTCGGTGTCGCCGGTCCCGAGCACTACCCGTGGGACCCGTCCCGCCGCTACCGGATGCGCCCGCCGGCCCGGAACGCTTCTTCGGACATGATGATGCGCGGCACCGCTGCCGCAGGGATCACCGCGACCGATGCCCCGGTCGGGCTGACCACCGAGGACCGCCACCAGGAGCACCACGGGCTGCGCCAGGCCTGCGTGTCCTGCGGGTCGTGCCACCAGGGGTGCCGCAACGGTGCGAAGGTGTCGATGGACACGACCTACCTGCCGGCGGCCGTGGCCTTCGGTGCCGAGATCCGACCGGAGTCCTTCGTGCACGGCATCGAGCTCGACTCGAGTGGTCGCGTCGAGGCGGTCGTGTACACCGCGGGTGGGCGCGAGCACCGCCAGCGCTGCCGGTCCCTGGTCCTCGCCGCGGGCGGTGTCGAGACCCCGCGGCTGCTGCTGCACACCGGTGTCGCGAACGGCAGCGGGCAGGTCGGTCGCAACTTCACCGCGCACGGAGCCACCCAGGTGTGGGCGCGGTTCGACGAGTCGATGCGTTCGTACCGCGGGTACCCGTCGTCGATCATCACCGAGGACTTCGTGCGGCCGGCGGACGCCGACTTCGCCGGCGGCTACCTCATCCAGAGCCTGGGCGCGCAGCCGCAGACCTTCGCCACGTCGCTGGTCAGAGGCGGCGGACTCCGCGGCGCAGAACTCGTCCGGGCGCTGCACGACTACCCGTTCTCGGCCGGCGTCGGCATCAACGCCGAGTGCCTGCCGTACGACGACAACCGGCTCGAGCTCTCCGACGAACTCGACGAGCACGGCGTCCCGCGTGCGCGGGTCTCGTTCACCCCGGGCTCCAACGAGGAAGCGATCCGCCGCCACGCGGTCCGCACGATGACGACCATCGTCGAGGCTGCCGGCGGCAAGGACGTCCGGGTGCTCGAACGCACGGCGCACACCATCGGCACCGCGCGGATGGGCACGGACCGCGAGACCTCCGTCGTCGACCAGGACGGCCGCTCGTGGGACGTCCCGAACCTGTGGATCGCTGACAACTCGGTGTTCCCGAGCGCGGTCATCGCGAACCCGGCGCTGACGATCATGGCGCTCTCGCTCCGCACCGCGGACCGCATGCTGCAGGCCGCCTGAGCAGGCGTCCCGACCGGCTGCGCACGCGCCCCGACCGCCCTGCCGCGGCTCAGCCCCGCAAGGCGAGCGCCTCGCTCGTCCACCGGGCGTGCAGGTCCCACGGGTCGTGGGCCCCGGCGGCGACGGCGTCGACGTGGGCGAGCAGCTCCGGCGTCACCCGGAACCACTCGGTACCCGGGTATCGGCTGGCCGCGAACGTGGCGTGCCGCCGGCGCTCGAGCGTCCGGTCACCGAGCTCGAACGCCAGCAGGTCCTGGTGCGGGATGGCCGCCAGCCGCTGCCGGGGGTTCATCGTCGTGCCGATCTTGATGCGGTCACCGAAGTCGTCGCGCATGCGCAGGTAGTAGACGACGTCGACCCGTGGGGGAGCCAGATCGCCGTCGGGTACCTCGCCCCACCGCCACTCGCATCGGGCGCACACCGCACCGGAGGGGTAGCGCACCCCGATCCGCGACGCGCACACCGGGCACGGGCCGGGCAGGGCGTCCTCGACGCCGGGGTGCTCGGCCGCGAGGTCGGCGACCAACGCGACGTGCGTGCCGCACAGGGGGACGCCCGCGAGTCCGTCCGTGAGGACGCCTGCGCAACCCGGCACGCAGCACGACGAGGTGACCATGCGCCGAACGCTAGCCGGACCCACCGACGTGCCCCGGCCCTCCCGGCCGTTGCGCGCGCCGGGCGTCCCTGGTCGAATCGGGCGTACCGACCTAGAACGGGCACGCAGGCCCGCCGTCAGTCGGTGAAGATCACCCCGACCGGCTCGCGCTTCTCCTCCTGGAACTCGTCCTCGCCACGACCGAGCGCCCAGTACGCCGACAGCGACATCTCGCGCTTCTCCAGCCCCCAGTCGTCCTGCAGCAGTCGACGGATCGCCTTCATCGCGGTCCGCTCGCCGTGCGCGAAGACCTGGACCGGCCGGGAGGCACGCGGCAGCCCGCGGGCCGTCTCCAGCAGGAGCGTGCCCGGCTGTGCGCCGGTGGCGTCCCGGTGCAGCCACCGCAGGTCGACCCCGGCCGGGTGCCGGAGGTCCTGCTCGTCCGCGGGCGCGGCCACCTCGACCAGGGCGACCCCGGTGGCGGTGTCGGGCATCGACTCGAGTGCGGCCCCGATCGCGGGCAGGGCGCTGTCGTCACCGAGCAGCACGTGCGTGAGGGCCGGGTCGGTGGTCGGTGCGTAGCCGCCGCCGGGTCCGGACAGGGCGATCCGGTCGCCGGGCTGCGCGGAGGCTGCCCACGGACCGGCGAGGCCCGCGTCGCCGTGCACGACGAAGTCGATCGCGATCGTCCGCGTGGTGTGGTCGACGGCGCGCACGGTGTAGGTGCGGCGGGCGGGGCGGTCGTGCTTCGGCAGGGTCTCGCGCAGGGCCTCGAGGTCGTACGGCGGCACGAGCCCCAGCGACGGCTTCGCGAGCAGGAGCTTCACGTACTTGTCGGTGGCGGCGAGGCGGTCGGGGTCGGCCTGGGCGACGAAGTCCTCGAACGCCGAGCCGCCCAGGTGCACGCGCACCATGTGGGGCGAGAGTCGCTCGGTGCGGTCGACGACGAAGACGTGCTGCTGGCGTTTGGGTTTCGAGCTCATCGTGGGGGAGCTTCCTCTCGGAGGTTCGGCGTCACCTGGGTGATCCCTGCTTGACGCGCGCATCAGTAAGGTTAGCCTTACCTCATGGACTCGACCGTCATCCCGTTCTCCGAGCTGCTGCGGCGACGCACGCGGCGCTCGCACGGTGCCTCGGCCACGAGCGGCTTCATGCAGGACCTGCTCGGCGGCGACTGCGACGTCGCCGACTACGCGGACCTGCTCGGACAGTACGCCTTCGTGTACGACGCGCTCGAGCGGGCGGCGGAGCGCATGGCCGACCACCCCGTGGCGGCGCCGTTCGTCACCGCGCAGCTCACCCGGATGCCGGCGATCCGCGCCGACCTGGAGTACCTGATCGGC
This sequence comes from Curtobacterium poinsettiae, assembly GCF_047226435.1. Lineage (NCBI taxonomy): Bacteria > Bacillati > Actinomycetota > Actinomycetes > Micrococcales > Microbacteriaceae > Curtobacterium > Curtobacterium poinsettiae. Next base: position 1,646,138 of record NZ_CP178434.1, read on the forward strand.
CCGGACTGGTCCGAGCTGGTGTGCCCGCTGCCCGCGACGACCGCGTACGTGCGACGGCTGAACGAGGTCGCGGCCGAGTGGCCCGGCGGCTTCGTGGCACACCACTACACGCGGTACCTCGGCGACGTGTCCGGCGGGCACGTGATCGGGCAGGTGCTGGCGGAGCGGTTCGGGTTCGACACGAACGGGATCCTCTTCTACATCTTCGACCAGGTCGCCGACCCGAGCGACTTCGAGCACACCTACCGGGCCCAGCTCGACGCCGCGCCGTGGTCGGCCGACGAGCAGGAACGGGTGATCGCCGAGGTCGAGCTGGCCTACGAGCTGAACCGCGGGCTGCTCGCCGGCCTCGATGCCCGACGTGCGCCGTTCCGGCAGGAGCCGGGCGGGGCCTCCGTCCCGGCCTGACGCGGCAGCGGCAGCCCGGCACCGGGCCCGGACCCCGCCCCGCGTCCGTCCGGACGGTCGACGTCATGCGCCCCCGGGTGCCGATACGCTGCTGGGACCCGGGACCAGCCTCCCGGACGACCCGGAAAGGACTCCATGACGGCGATCGACGGATCTGCACGCCACGAGCGCGCGCGGGACGACGTCAGCGGTGCGGTCGACAGCGACCTGCGCGCCGACGTCCGGTACCTCGGCAACCTGCTCGGCCGGGTGCTGCGCGAGAACGGGGGCGACGAACTGCTCCACGACGTGGAGTCACTGCGCGCGGCCGTGATCGACGCCTACGAGGGCGACCACGCCGAGGGCGCCGCACGTGCCCAGGCGATCGTCTCGGGCATGTCGGCCGAACGCGCCGAGGCAGTGGCGCAGGCGTTCACCACCTACTTCCACCTGACGAACCTGGCCGAGGAGCACCACCGCGTGCGCGTCCTCCGGCAGCGCGGAGACGACGGCGGCGTGCCCGGGGACTCGTTCCCCGCCACGTACGCCGAACTCGTCGCCGAGGTGGGCGAGGCCGAGGCGGCCGAGCGGCTCCGCACCCTGCGGTTCCACCCGGTGCTGACCGCCCACCCGACCGAGGCCCGCCGGCGCGCGGTCACGACGGGTGTCCGCCGCATCACGGACCTCATCGACGAGCGTGACCGTGCCCGCAACGCCACGGCCCGCGCCGAGAACGAGCGCCGCCTGCTCGAGGAGATCACGACCCTCCTGCGGACCTCGCCGCTCCGGACCACGCGGCCGACCCCGCTGGACGAGGTCCGCACCGCGATGAGCGTGTTCGACCAGACCCTGTTCGAGATCGTCCCGCAGGTGTACCGCCTGCTCGACGACCGGCTGCAGGGCGACGACGCCGGCCGGGCGCCCGTGATCGCCCCCGCGTTCGTGCGCTTCGGCACCTGGATCGGCGGCGACCGCGACGGCAACCCGCACGTCACCGCCGACGTCACCCGTCAGGCCGCCGAGATCGCGGCGGAGCACATCCTGCTCGGCCTCGCCCGCGCGACGACCCGCATCGGCAGCGCCCTGACCCTCGACGCGAGCGACACCCCCGCCGACGCCGGGCTCACCGCCCTCGTCGCCGCGCAGGAGTCGCTCGACCCGGGCATCGCGGAGCGCATCGGTGTCCGCGCACCGAACGAGACGCACCGACGTGCGCTCCTGTTCGTCGCCGCGCGCATCGACGCCACCCGGACCGGCAGCACGACGCTGGCCTACGACGGGCCCGAGGCGCTGCTGGCCGACCTCCGTGTCATCCAGGCCTCGCTCATCGCCGCCGGTGCGATCCGACCGGCGAACGGTGAACTGCAGAACCTCCTCTGGCAGGTCGAGACCTTCGGGTTCCACCTGGCCGAGCTCGAGGTCCGCCAGCACTCGCAGGTGCACCGCACGGCCCTCGCCGAGATCCGCGCCGGTGGTGAACTGAGCGAGACCACGGAAGAGGTCCTCGCCGTCTTCCGCACGATCGCCGGGCTGCAGTCCCGCTACGGCGTCCGCGCGGCGAACCGGTACATCGTGTCCTTCACGCAGTCCCCGGCCGACCTGGCGAACGTGCACGAGCTGGCCGTCGCCGCGCTAGGGTCCGCCGAGGCCGCGCCGGTGCTCGACGTGATCCCGCTGTTCGAGACGTTCGCCGACCTGCACGCCAGTGTCGACATCCTCGACGAGGCCGTCCGCACCGAGGCGTTCCAGCGACGCCTCGCCGCGACCGGCCGTCGGCTCGAGGTCATGCTCGGGTACTCGGACTCCTCGAAGGACGTCGGCCCGGTGTCCGCGAACCTGGCGCTCTACGACGCCCAGGCCCGCATCGCCGACTGGGCCCGCGACAACGACATCGAGCTGACCCTGTTCCACGGCCGCGGCGGCTCGCTCGGCCGCGGTGGTGGTCCCGCGAACGAAGCCGTCCTGGCGCAGCCGCCGGGATCGATCGACGGTCGGCTGAAGCTCACCGAGCAGGGCGAGGTCATCTTCGCCCAGTACGGCGACCAGGACATCGCCGCCCGCCACCTTGAGCAGATGGCCTCGGCGACGCTCTTCGCGTCCTCGCCGTCCAACGAGGCACGGACCGCCGCCGCTGCCGCCCGCTTCGCCGACCTCGCCCAGCAGCTCGACGACGTCTCGCGCGTCGCCTTCTACGACCTGGTCAAGGCCGACGGGTTCGCGCCGTGGTTCGCCCGGGTCACCCCGATGGAGGAGATCGGCCTGCTGCCCCTCGGCTCCCGCCCGGCCCGTCGCGGGCTGTCGGTCGAGTCGCTGGAGGACCTCCGCGCCATCCCGTGGGTGTTCTCGTGGACGCAGGCGCGCATCAACCTCGCCGGCTGGTACGGGCTCGGATCCGCGCTCGAGGCCGTCGGCGACGTCGACGTGCTCCGCGCCGCCTACGCGGAGTGGCCGCTCTTCGCCGCGATGATCAAGAACGTCGAGATGTCGCTCGCGAAGACCGACGAGCACATCGCCCGCCGGTACCTCGAGCTCGCCGACCGTGACGACCTCGCCGCGAAGGTGCTCGACGAGATGGTGCGCACCCGCGACTGGGTGCTCCGCGTCTCCGGCGGCAGCGACGTGCTCGAGGACCGACCCGTCCTGGCCCGCGCCGTGCGCCTGCGCAGCCCGTACGTCGACGCCCTGTCGCACCTGCAGCTCCGTGCGCTGCGCGCCATCCGCACGTCCGGCAGCACGGACCCGACGGACGCCGACCACCGGCTCCTGCTGCTCACCGTGAACGGGATCGCCGCCGGCCTGCAGAACACGGGCTGACGCCCCCACCCCACGGACAGGAGGCCCGGTGCCAGCTGGCACCGGGCCTCCTGTCCGTCTCCGCGCACGTCCCGAGCCGCGCCCCCGAGCGGCCACGAAGTGTCGGCCGCGCGGTCGCCGCGCGACGGAACGCGACCGCTCGGCGTCTCGCGCCGCTGCCCTCGCCGAGTGGTCGCGACACGTCGGGTGGTCCCGGCCGAGTGGTCACGAAGCGTCGGCCGCGCGGTCGCCGCGCGACGGTACGCGACCACTCGGCGGACGTGAGCGGGGTGTCGTGACCGCTGGCGCTTCGCGCCGCTGCCCTCGCCGAGGGGTCGCGACACGTCGGGTGGTCCCGGCCGAGTGGTCACGACACGTCGTCTGCGCCGTCGCCGGGCGACGGTGCGCGACCGCTCGGCGGACGTGAGCGGGGTGTCGTGGCCGCTCGCGGCGGCGGACGGGAGGCCCGTGGCGGGCCGGCACCGGGCCTCCCGTCCGTCCGCGTGCACGTCGCGGGCCCGCGATCCGTGAGCAGCAACGGTCGCGTCCGGCACCGCGACCCGACAGTTGCTGCTCACGAAGTGCCCTGTCGAATCGATTCGGGGACGCGTAGCGTGTCCGAGGTGACGACGGAGCGCATGCCGAGACCGACGACGACCGTGCTGCCCCCGATCGTGCCGCTGGCGCTCATCGTCGGGGTCTCGCCCTTCGCGACCGACATGTACATCCCGGCGCTCCCGGCCATCGCGCGGGACCTCGGGACGACCCCCGGCGCCGTACAGCTGTCGCTCACGGCGTTCCTCGTCGCGTTCGCGGTGGGTCAGCTGCTGGTCGGCCCGGTGAGCGACGGGATCGGTCGTCGGCCGATGCTCGTCGTCGGGACCGCCCTGTTCGCCCTGGCGTCGGTCGGCTGCGCACTCGCCCCGGACGTCGTGACGCTGGTGGTGGCCCGCGTGGCGCAGGGACTCGCCGGTGCCGCCGGTGCTGTCGCGGGTCGGGCGATGGTGTCCGACGTGACGAGCGGTACCCGGATGGCGAAGGTGTTCGGCACGCTCGCGGCCATCAACGCGATCGGCCCCGTGGTCGCCCCGCTGGCCGGGGGAGCGGTGCTGACGATCGGCACGTGGCGGCTCATGTTCGTCGTGCTGGCGGTGCTCGGCGCCGTGTTCTTCGTGGCCGTGGTGCTGCGCTTCCGTGAGACCCTGCCGCCCGAGCGTCGCGGTGGCGTCGGGTTCGCCGCGAACGGGCGGCGCATCCGCGAGCTCCTGGCGATCCCGCGCTTCCGGGCGTACGTGCTGAGCGGGGTGCTGTCGACGGTCGGGTTCTTCGCGTACATCGCGACGAGCTCGTTCGTGTTCCAGTCGGAGTACGGGTTCTCCGAAGGGCTGTACACGCTCGTCTTCGCCACGAACGCGTCGATGATGATCATCACCACGCTGCTGTTCGGCCGGCTCGTCGGGCGGGTCACCGAGGATGCCCTGCTGACCCTCGGCCTGGTCGTCGGGACCCTCGGTGCCACGGCCGTGGTGGTGTCGGCGATCCTCGACCTCGGGCCGGTGCCGGTGTGGTGCGCACTCGCGGTCGTGACGGCCGCGTGGGGCTTCGTCCTGCCGGCTGCGATGACCCGGACGCAGCACGTCGGCTCGGCGCACCCGGGCACCGCGGCCGCGCTGCAGGGTGGGCTGACCTTCGGCATCGGTGGCCTCGGCACCCCGCTCGCCGGCGCCCTCGGCGGGACCGCGCTGGCCATGGGCGGGGTCATGGCGGCGCTGATGGCTGCGGCCGTCGTGGTGCAGGTGACGGCGACGCGGCGAAACCGGTCCCACACCTGAGGGTCTGAGCCGGTAGGTTGCTGGTTGCAAGGCGCACCGATCTGAGGAGACCCACCGAGATGGACATCGTCGTACACGAGGCGGAGACCGACACCGCCGTGCTGGAGTGCAGTGGCCGGCTCAACATGGTCTCCGCACCCACGTTCCGCGAGACCGTCGCCCAGATCGTCGGCAACGGGCGGTCGCGGCTCGTCGTCGAGCTCTCCGGGGTCGAGTTCATGGACTCCTCCGGCCTCGGCGCACTGGTCGGCAGCCTGAAGACCGCGCGACAGGCCGGCGGCGACCTCCGCATCGCGGCACCGTCGGAACAGGTGCAGATGGTGCTCAAGCTCTCCAACATCGACAAGATCCTGCGGACGTACCCCGACGGGGACGCCGCGGTGACCGACTGGTGATGACCGCCCCCGTCGCCGAGCACATGCTCGCACTGGCGTGCCCGCCGGACGACGTGTCCGCCGTGCACGAGTTCCTGGCGGGCGTGTGGCAGCACGAGCCGACCGTCTCCGCCGAGGACCGCATGGCCCTCGAGCTCGCACTCGTCGAACTCACCTCGAACGTCATCGAGCACGGCGCGCGTGCGGACGGTGTCTCGTGCGAACTCCGGCTCCAGGTCGGCAACGAGCGTGTCCAGGCGCTGCTCTCCGACGACGGGGTCGCCGCCACCGTGGACCCCGATGCCGCCGTGCTGCCGGACGACTTCGCCGAGGGTGGCCGCGGGCTGGCCCTCGTCCGCATGGTCGTCGACGACCTGCGGTACGAGCGCGTCGCGGACCGGAACCGCTGGACGGTCCTGCGGTCGCGGCACTGACCAGGGCCAGGACCAGCAGCAGCAGCCGGACCGCTCATCCGCACAGCGCACTGCGCGGGCCGCAAACCGCAATGACGCGGAGACGATTGACGCGTTTCCCGGACACCGTGTCACGATTCGCGCGATGACTGACGACCCTGATCCCCGGATCCGGTTCGAGACGTCCGGCGCCGGACTCGACGCGGCCGTGCAACTGTACGAAGAGGCCTACGAGAGCTCGGGGTTCTCGGCGTCCCGGACCGGTCGTCCGTTCGCGTACCGGTTCCAGGTCGTGGGCGACGACGCGATGACCTTCCGCTCCACCCGGTTCGACGGGCGGATGCGCGGCGAGGTCGAGGTCCCCGACGAGTACGTCGTGATGTGGACCTCGGACGGTGGCGGCCGCGTGGACGTCGGTCGGCAGGAGGTCGACTTCGCACCGGGGACGCCCCGGGTGTTCCCGTCGCGACGCCCCTTCGTGTTCGACCTGCAGGACGTCCGGCAGAGCCTGGTGCAGTTCGACCGCACGTACCTCGAAGGCCTCGCCGCCGAGGTGCACGGCACCCGGCCAGGCCCCCTGGTGTTCGACCACACCGCGGCGCCCCGGCCCCAGGACCTCCGCGCGTGGAACGCCCAGGTGCAGCGCGCGGCAGCCGTGGTGCTCGGTCCGGCGCCACTCACCGGCCTCGCCCTCGCCGAGACGGTGCGCGAGACCGCGCTGGCCTTCCTCGACACGTTCCCGCACGAGTCCATCGCCCCCGACGTCACACTGCCGCAGGGTGCCACCGGGCGCGTCCGCGAGGCCGTCGAGTTCATGCACGCCTTCGCACACACCCCGATCACGACGACCGACGTCGCCGAGCACGTCGGACTGAGCGTCCGGGGGTTGCAGCAGGCCTTCCAGCGGCAGGTCGGCACGGCACCGAACGCCATGCTCCGGGGCATCCGCCTGGACCGCGTGCACGATGAGCTCCGACGCGGGTCGGCCGGTGACCTGACGGTGGCGAGCGTGGCACTGCGCTGGGGCTTCGCGCACCTCGGCCGGTTCTCGGCGGCGTACGCTGCGCGCTTCGGCCAGTACCCGCGTGACACGCTGCAGCAGCCGCGGGGAGCGGTGCCGCACGCCTGACCGGGGCAGGACGCCCCGCGTCACACTCCGGCTCGGTGCGTCGCCGGTTCGCTACGCTGCCCGGATGAGCGGACCGCGACCGTGGGTGGTCATCCCGGGCATCTGGAACTCGGACCCCGACCACTGGCAGTCCGTCTGGGAGCGCGACCGGCAGCACGACGAGCGCGAGCGGCACGACCAGCGTGATCAGCAAACCCGCCGCGCCGTCCGCATCGCCCCCGACTCGTGGAGCGCCCCCGTCGCGGACGACTGGCGCGCCGCGATCTCGACGGCCGTCGCCGCGTGCAGCGAACCCCCGGTGCTCGTCGCCCACAGCCTCGGCGTCCTGGCCGCGGCCGACTGGCTCGCCACCACGACGACCGCACCCGCCCTGGTCGCCGGTGCCTTCCTGGTCGCACCGCCCGATCCGCTCGGCGACGCGTTCCCCGCCGAGGCATCGGGCTTCGCGCCGCCGCGTCGGGTGCCCCCGGAACAGCAGGTTCCGACGCACCTGGTCGTGAGCGACGACGACCCCTACTGCGGTGCGTCCCGTGCCCTCGAGTTCGCCGCCGCGATGCGCGCGGACGTCGTCCGTGTTGGTGCCCTGGGGCACGTGAACGTCGCCAGCGGTGTCGGCGGCTGGCCTGCCGGCCGGGAGCTGCTGCGGGCCTTCGAGGACGGCCTCCGACGGACGCGGTGACGGCGGGCCGCGACACGCCGCTCACTTCCGAGCCGATATGGCAGGCGGTGCAGCGACACACCGCGGATGTCCCGCATTTCGGCCCGCGCGATATTTATCCTTCGGACATGGAGACCCAGTCCGGCGCACGCACCCCGCTCGTGGACCCGTTCGGCCGCGAGCTCGAGGAGTGGCTCCGCGACGCCCCGGCCACCCGCGCGCCGTACGTGCCGGACCTCGTCGTCCCGCCGGTCACCGGCCCCGTGCAGCGCCCCGGCTTCGTCGCGGACAGCACGACCAGCACCGACGAGACGCTGGCTCCCGTCGCCGTCACGGCACCGGTCGACGCGACGACCGACTCGGCTCCCGTCGCGGCCCCGGCCTTCCGCCGCGACCGTGCCCGCCACGCCGCCGTCTGCGCCCCGTCGTTCCCGGAGCCGCCGGAGCGCCTGGCCCTGCGCATCGAGGACCTGGCCGTCGAGGTATCGCGGTCCACGGGTCGCAGCACCATCGACCGCATCGTCCTGCTCGAGGACGAGGTCCGCCGACGTGACGAGGACCTCGCGCGCCTCGCCGCGTGGGAGGCCACCGTCGCCGGCTCCGACGACCCCGAGGTGACGGCCGCCCGCGCGTTCGCCCACACCGTCTTCTCCGACCTGCTCGCCGACGCCGCCGCTGAGGCGGACCGCCGCGACCGTGCCGCAGCCCGTCGCGCAGCGACCGCGCCGGTGGCGCTCGTGACCCGGCCCGCGCGCCTCCCGGCGCGCGCAGCGCAGGACGCAACAGCAGCACACGACGCAACAGCAGCACAGGACGCGACCGCACCACAGGACGCGACCACAGCGCAGGACCCGACACCCACCCGGGAACCCGCCCCGGTCGTGGAACTCGTCGTCCCGGAACGCGACGAACCCGTTCGACCGGTGCTGGGCCTCCCGGCCGTGTCGCCGGTGTCCGCGTCCACGCGACCCACCCCGCTCGTCCTGCCCGCCACGGGCCCGACGGTCATCGACCGCGCGGCCTTCGCCGCCGCCCTCACGGCGCACCAGGGCACCACCGCGAGCACGCCGGTCGTCCTACCGGACGCCGTCGCCGCACCCGTCGTCCCGGCCCCGGCCCCGGCCCCGCTCGCGGACGAGGCGGACGCGGCGGTCACCACGACGTCGGCCCCGGCCGGCTGGTGGACGCGACTCGTCGAGCGTCTGCTCGGCCTGCTCGGTCGTCGCTGACCGTCCTCGGTCCGGCCCTCGTCCGGTTGCACCGGCTCCGGTTGCACCGGCTCCGGTCGCACCGGCTCCGGTCGCACCGGGTCCGGCTGTACTGCCCCCGGTTGCACCCTCTCCGGTCGCACCGCCTGGAGGCCCGGATCACCTCACACGGTCCGGCTGCCCGTGGCGGGGCGGTCGCCTCGGTAGACTGACGGGATGCCGACGCTCCGCGAACTCCAGGCCGTGATCGAGGACCTGTGGCCCGCCGCCGGTGCCGAGTCGTGGGATGCCGTCGGGCTCGTCGCGGGTGACCCGGACGCCACCGTCGAGCACGTGCACCTCGCCGTCGACGCGGTCCCCGCCACCGCCCGTGAGGCCGTGGAGCTTGGCGCCGGGCTCCTCCTGACGCACCACCCGCTCCTGCTCCGCGGGGTGACGACGATCGCCGAGTCCACCTACAAGGGCAGCGTCCTCGCGACCCTCGTGCGCGGCGGCAGCGCCCTGCTCGCGGCACACACCAACGCCGATGTCGTGACGACCGGCACCTCGGCCGTCCTGGCAGACCGCCTCGGGCTGACCGCGCAGCGCCCGCTCGACGTCGGAGCCGCCCCCGACACCGGCATCGGTCGCGTCGGTGTCCTGCCCGCGGGAACCACCCTCGGCGCGCTCGCCCGGAAGCTCGTCGATCTGCTGCCGCCCACCGCGACCGGGGTCCGCGTCTCCGGCGACTTCGACCAGCCCGTCCACACCGTGGCGCTCTGCGCCGGTGCGGGCGACTCCCTGCTCGGGCATCCGGCGGTACTGGACGCCGACGTCTACATCACGAGCGACCTCCGGCACCACCCGGCGTCCGAGTTCCGCGAACAGGCACTGCTCGGCGGCGGACCCGCGCTCATCGACACCTCGCACTGGGCCACCGAGTGGCTCTGGCTCGACGTCGCGGCAGAGCAGCTCCGCGCCCACGCCGGGGTCCGCGTCACCGTGAGCGACCTCCGTACCGACCCGTGGGACTTCGCCGTCCTGCCGGCCGCCGAACCCACCACCCCCACAGAAGGAGCCTGACCATGAAGGCAGCACCCGAGGACCAGGTCATCCTCCTCGACGTCCAGCGTCTCGACAACGACGTCACCCGCATCGCGCACCGCATCACGTCGCTGCAGAAGGGCGACCGGCTGACCGAGCTGAGCAAGCAGGCCGCGGGCCTCCGCAGCGAACTCGTCGCCGCCACCGGCGAGGTCGAGGACGCCGAGCGCGACCTCGCCCGTCTGGAGTCCGACACCGCGGTCGCGCAGGCCCGTGTCGAGCGCGACACCACGATGCTGCAGAACGTCGCGAACGCGAAAGACGCCGCCGGACTGCAGAGCGAGCTCGACTCGCTGCAGCGGCGCATCGGGGGGCTCGAGACAGCCGAGCTCGAGATCATGGAGAACCTCGACGGGCTCCGTGCCCGGGTCGGCGACATCGAGGGCAAGCTCGCCGAGGTGGAGTCCGCTCGCAGCGGTCTGGTCGCCGAGCGCGACGCCGAGATCGCCCGGCTGACCGCCGACCGCGAGTCCGCCGAGCAGGCCCGCGCCGACGTCGCCGCGAAGGTGCCGGCCGAGCTGCTCGCCCTGTACGACCGGCAGCGTGCTCGCTACGGCTTCGGCGCCTCGCTGCTGCAGGGTGGCGTGTCGACGGCCTCGGGCGTGGCGCTCAACAACTCCGACCTGCAGACCATCCGCCGGGCTGCGCCCGACGACGTGGTGCTGTGCCCCGACAGCGACGCGATCCTGGTGCGGACGGCCGAGTCCGGGCTGTAGACGCGAGCGACGTCCGGAGCGGAGGCGCGGTGCCGGCTGGTGCCGCGCCTCCGGTCCGTCGTGGACTGGTCGCAACGCGTCGCCTGCGGCGGTGCCGGCCGACGGTTGTCGACCACGCGGCGAAGCTGGGCGGGGAGTCGTGACCGCGCGCGCCGACCGACGGGAGGCCCGTGGCGGCACCGCGCCGCGCCTCCAGTCCGTCGTGGACTGTTCGCAACGCGTCGCTCGCGTGGCGCCGACTGGTCACGAACTGTCGCCTGCGGCGGTGCCAGCCGACACTTCGTGACCACTCGGCGAACCCGAGCGGGGAGTCGTGACCGCGTGCGCCGACCGACGGGAGGCCCGTGGCGGCGCCGCGCCGCGCCTCCGGTCCGTCGTGGGCTGGTCGCAACGCGTCGCTCGCGTGGCGCCGACTGGTCACGAACTGTCGGCTGCGGCGGTGCCGGCCGACGGTTGGTGACCACGCGGCGAACCTGAACGGGGAGTCGTGACCCCGTGCGCCGCCCGGCGGGAGGCTCGTGGTTGCGCCGCGCCGCGCCTCCGGTCCGTCGTGGGCTGGTCGCAACGCGTCGCTCGCGTGGCGCCGACTGGTCACGAACTGTCGGCTGCGGCGGTGCCGGCCGACACTTCGTGACCACGCGGCGCACCTGAGCGGGGCGTCGTGACCGCGCGCGCCGCGCGCGCCGCGCGCGCCGGCCGACGCGGCACCGAGAAGGGGCGAATGGGCCGGCCGTACGCCGGGTTCTGTCCCGCCGCTTGCGCGGCGGTGACGGCCATCTCTCTCGGACCGACGTTGCCGTCGGCCTCCAGCGGTCTACCCGAGGACTCGGCGAGCAGCCTCAACGTCCTCTGTCTGACCTTGCTCCGGGCGAGGTTTACCGAGCGGATCCGGTCACCCGGACCCCTGGTGGTCTCTTACACCACCGTTTCACCCTTACCGACGTTGCCGCCGGCGGTCTGCTTTCTGTGGCACTGTCTCGCGGATTGCTCCGGGTGGGTGTTACCCACCGCCCTGCTCTGTGGAGCCCGGACGTTCCTCGGCGCTCCCGGGGGAGCGACGCGACCGTCTCACCGACCCATTCGCTGGTGCGAGTCTACCCGGGTCCGCGGCGCCCGTCGCGGCGCCCGACGCCGCCCGACGCAGGACGTGCGCGCGACCTGCGCGCGTCGCTGATGAGAACGGGCGTCCCTGGTCGGAAGTTCGGACCGGGTACGCCCGTTTCGACCAGGTACGCCCGCGACGGGCCCAGCGCTACCGACTCCGCGCGGCGAGGGTCGCGGCGCCGATGATGCCGGCGTTGTTGCGGAGCGTCGCGGGGATGATGTCCGCCTGCAGGTCGAGCAGCGGGAGGAACTCCTCGTACTGCTTCGAGACCCCGCCGCCGACGACGAAGAGCTCGGGGGAGAGCAGCGCCTCGAGCGTCGAGTAGTACTTCTGCAGGCGCTTCGCCCAGTGCTTCCACGACAGGTCGTCGCGCTCCTTGGCGGCGAACGAGGCGCGGGACTCGGCGTCGTGCCCCTCGATCTCCAGGTGGCCGAACTCGGAGTTGACGATGAGCACGCCGTCGTTGATGAGCGCGGTGCCGATGCCGGTGCCGAGCGTCGTCACGATGACCAGGCCGTCCTTGCCCTTGGCCGCACCGAACTGCTGCTCGGCGAACCCGGCGGCGTCGGCGTCGTTGACGAAGTGGATGGAGCGGCCGAGTTCCTTCTCGAACAGCGCCTCGGCCTCGAAGCCGATCCACTTCTTCGACACGTTCGCGGCGGACATCGTCTTGCCGTCCCGCACGATCGCCGGGAAGCAGACCCCGACGGGGACGTCGTCACCGGGGGCGAGCTCACCGATGATCTCCTTGACCACCGCCGTGATGTCCTGGGGCTTCCCGCCCTCGGGCGTGGCCTTCTTGATGCGGTCCGTGGTGAGGGCGCCGGACGCGACGTCGACGATCGCGCCCTTGATGCCCGTACCACCGATGTCGACGCCGACTGCGAGGGAGGTCATGAGGTTGTCGTGCCTTTCGGTTGCCTGCCGGAGGTGTCCGGTCAGGAGACGGTGAGGAGCTCCGCGCCGCGTTCGGTGACGACGAGGGTGTGCTCGAACTGCGCGGTCCACGACTTGTCGCGGGTCGACACGGTCCAGTCGTCGGACCAGATGTCGGCTTCGATGCCGCCGAGTGTGAGCATGGGCTCGATGGTGAACACCATGCCGGGTTCGATCACCGTGTCGTACTGCGGTGCGTCGTGGTGGGGGATGATCAGGCCGGAGTGGAAGGCCCGACCGACGCCGTGTCCGGTGTAGTCGCGGACGACGCCGTAGCCGAAGCGCTTCGCGTACGCCTCGATGGCACGACCGATGACGTTGACCTGGCGACCGGGGGCGACGGCCTTGATGCCGCGCTCGAGGGCGAGGCGCGTGCGGGTCACGAGGTCCTCGACCTCCTGCGACGCCTGGCCGACGACGAACGTCCGGTTCGTGTCGCCGTGCATGCCGTCCTTGTAGGCGGTGATGTCGATGTTGACGAGGTCGCCCTCCTGCAGGACGGTGTCGTCGGGGATGCCGTGGCAGATGACCTCGTTGAGGCTCGAGCAGAGCGACTTCGGGTAGCCGCGGTACCCGAGCGTGGAGGGGTAGGCACCGTGCGCGACGACGAACTCGTGCCCGATGCGGTCGAGCTCGTCGGTGGTCACGCCGGGGCGGATCGCCTGCCCGACGGCGTCGATGGCCTGCGACGCGATGCGTCCGGCGACCCGGATGCGCTCGACCTCGTCGGGCGTGTAGGTGTCACCGAGGCCGTGCTCGTGCGGCTCGACCTTCCCGACGTACTCCGGACGCTCGATGTCCTTCGGGACGGCGCGGTGCGGGGAGATCCGGCCGGCGGTCAGGTGTCCGTGTTCGTCCCGGGGCATGGCGACCACTCTAGCCGCGGCGCGACGCGCCGAGCGCAACGGCTGCACGGTGCGGCCTGGCTGGGTGGGCGCGACTGCCTGGAGGCCCGGTGCCGGTCCGCCGGACCGGCGCCGGGCCTCCAGGGGGTCAGGTGGGTACGGTGGGCGGCATGAGCGACGAACGCATCGAGTCCCAGTGGTGGTTCAACGACAAGACCGGCCAGGTCGAGCAGGGTCCCCAGTCGCCGCAGCGCGACCGGATCGGCCCGTTCGAGTCGCGCGAGGAGGCGCAGCACGCGCTCGACCGCATCGCCGCGAACAACGAGAAGTGGGACGCCGAGGACCGCTGAGCACCGCGGTCGGCGGCCTGTCGGCACCCTGGTGACGGCGCGTCGCACGGCCCCGCGCACACCGCCGGACCACTAGCCTGGGACGAGGCCCGCCAGCGGCCACCCGATACACGGAAAGGTCGTGCATGGACAAGCAGACGGACTTCGTGCTCCGCACCATCGAGGAGCGCGGGATCAAGTTCATCCGACTCTGGTTCACGGACGTCATCGGGACGCTGAAGTCGGTGGCGATCGCCCCGGCCGAGGTCGAGGGCGCGTTCGCCGAGGGCATCGGGTTCGACGGCTCCGCGATCGAGGGCCTCACCCGTTCGTACGAGGCCGACGTCCTGGCGCACCCGGACCCCTCGACGTTCCAGATCCTGCCGTGGCGCGGCGAGATCGACCCCACCGCGCGGATGTTCTGCGACATCACGACGCCGGACGGGCAGCCCGCCGTGGCCGACCCCCGCAACGTGCTGAAGCGCACCCTGGCGCGGGCGAGCGACCGCGGGTTCACGTTCTACACGCACCCCGAGATCGAGTTCTACCTGCTGAAGAGCCGCGAGTGGAAGGACGGCGGCCCGCAGCCCGTCGACCAGGCCGGCTACTTCGACAACGTCCCCGGTGGCAGCGCGCACGACTTCCGCCGTCGGTCCGTCCGCATGCTCGAGGACCTCGGCATCTCGGTCGAGTTCTCGCACCACGAGGCCGGCCCCGGGCAGAACGAGATCGACCTCCGCTACGCCGACGCACTGACGATGGCGGACAACATCATGACGTTCCGCACCGTGGTGAAGGAAGTGGCGATCGAGCAGGGCGTCTACGCGACGTTCATGCCGAAGCCGCTCTCCGGCCAGCCCGGCTCCGGCATGCACACCCACGTCTCGCTGTTCGAGGGCGACCAGAACGCCTTCTACGAGGCGGGCGGCCAGTACCAGCTGTCGCAGACGGCCAAGCACTTCATCGCCGGTGTGCTGAAGCACGCGCCGGAGATCACCGCGGTGACGAACCAGTTCGTCAACTCGTACAAGCGGCTCTGGGGCGGCGACGAGGCCCCGTCCTTCGTGACCTGGGGACACAACAACCGTTCGGCCCTGGTGCGCGTGCCGCTCTACAAGCCGAACAAGGGCCAGTCCGCGCGCATCGAGTACCGCGGCATCGACTCGGCGGCGAACCCGTACCTGGCGTACTCGCTGCTGCTCGCCGCCGGCCTCAAGGGCATCGAGGAGGAGTACGAGCTCCCCGCCGAGGCCGAGCACGACGTCTGGAGCCTCAGTGACTCGGAGCGGAAGGCCCTCGGGTACAGCCAGCTCCCGTCGAGCCTCGACCACGCCCTGAGCCTGATGGAGGACTCCGAGCTGGTCGCCGAGACCCTCGGCGAGCAGGTGTTCAACTTCGTGCTGCTCAACAAGCGGCAGGAGTGGAAGCGCTACCGCGACCAGGTCACCCCGTTCGAGCTCGACACCAACCTCGGCGCGCTCTAGAACCGAGCGCCCTGACCCCTCGGGAGCACGTTCCACATGACCGGTCGGACGACGACGTCACGTTCGGAGCTGGCCCGTCTGGGGTTCGCCGAGCTGTCGGAGAGCCTGGAGCGCGCTGCCGACCTGGAGGCCCGGTTCGGCCCCGACGTGCCGCTGCCGGTCGCGGGGTCTGCCGCGCTCTGGGGCGGTACCGCTGATCCCGACGGCGCCCTGCGGATGCTCGAGCGGCTGCTCGAGCGGGCACCGGACGAGCTACGCCCCGTCCTGACGGACGACGCGGCGACCGCGCGCCTGATCCACCTGCTCGGCGCGTCGATCGGCCTCGGGGAGTTCCTGCACCGACGGCCCGCCGAACTCGACCTGCTGCTCGAGCCGGTCGCCGAACCGTGGTCGCAGGAGCGGTACACGGCGTCGCTGACCGAGGCGGTCGACGGCGCCACGGGTGAGGACGCCCGGATGCGCCTGCGCGTGCGCTACCGCCGGCACCTGGCCCAGATCGCGCTGTTCGACGTGCTGCACGACGTGCCGACCGATGCGTTCCCCGCCGTGGCGGCGGGCCTCGCCGACCTGGCCGGCGCCACCCTCGACGCTGCCGTCGACATCGCCCGGCGCGAGGTGCCGTTCCCCGCGGCCGACGTCGCGGCCACCCCGCTCGCGGTGATCGCGATGGGCAAGGCCGGGGCGCGCGAACTCAACTACGTCAGCGACGTCGACGTCATCTTCGTCACCGAGTCGACCGACGACATCGCCGTCGACCGCGCCGTCCTCGTCTCCACGCGCATCGCGATCGCCGCCATGCACGCGATCACCGACCTCGCCGCCGAACCCGCCCTGTGGGAGGTCGACGCGAACCTGCGCCCCGAGGGCAAGGACGGAGCCCTCGTCCGCACCCTCGACTCGCACGTGGCGTACTACGAGCGCTGGGCGAAGGGGTGGGAGTTCCAGGCGCTGTTGAAGGCCCGTCCGATCGCCGGCTCCGCCGACCTGGGCGCCCGCTACGCCGAGGCCGTCGCGTCGTTCGTGTGGAACTCCGCGACCCGGCCGGGGTTCGTCGAGTCGGTGCAGCGGATGCGCGAGCGTGTGACGGAGCACATCCCGGACGCCGACGTCGACCGGCAGCTCAAGCTCGGCCCCGGCGGCCTGCGTGACGTCGAGTTCACGGTGCAGCTCCTGCAGCTCGTGCACGGCCGCGACGACCCGTCCGTCCGGGTCCGGTCGACGCTCGAGGCCATGGACGCCCTGACCGACGCCGGGTACGTCGGCCGTGCCGAGGCCGCGCGGTTCGGACCGGACTACGCCCTGCTCCGCGTGCTCGAACACCGGATCCAGCTCCGCCGCCTGCAGCGGACGCACCTGATGCCCTCCGACGAGGAGGAGCTGCGGGTGCTCGCCCGGTCGAGCGGTGTCGCGGCATCGGCGCCGGCGCTCGAGGCCCGCTGGCGTGCCGTGAAGCTCGAGGTCCGTGGGCTGCACGAGCGCCTGTTCTACCGTCCGCTGCTGTCTGCCGTGGCTTCGACCGAGGACGAGATCGTCCTGACCAACGACCAGGTCGTCGACCGCCTGGCAGGCGTCGGTTTCGTCGATCCCACCGGCGCGGTCGGGCACATCCGCGCACTCACCCAGGGCACGAGCCGGCGTGCGGCGATCCAGCGGAACCTGCTCCCGGTGCTCCTGCGGTGGATGGCCGAGGGGCCGGCACCGGACCGCGCCCTGCTCGCCTTCCGGCGGCTGAGCGACGGCCTGGGGGAGTCGAGCTGGTTCCTCCGGATGCTGCGGGACTCCTCCGGTGCCGCGCACTCGCTCACCACCGTGCTGTCCGAGTCGGCGTTCCTGTCCGGGCTGCTCGAGCGGTTCCCCGAGGCCGTGGCCTGGCTCGACGAACCCGAGGCGCTGCTGCGTCCACGACCGATGGACTCGCTGCTCGCCGAGATGACCGCGACCACCGCCCGGCACGGCAACGACGTCGACGGCGCCGCGGCCCTGCTGCGGTCGGCCCGCCGCCGCGAGACCCTGCGGCTCGGCATGGCCGCCGTCCTCGGCTCGCTCGACGTCGACGGTCTCGGCCCGGCCCTGACCGACGTCACCGAGGCCACCCTCGCCGGAGCCCTCGCACTCGCCCGCCGCGACGCCCCCGAGGGCTTCGAGTTCGGCATCATCGCGATGGGCCGGTACGGCGGACGGGAGCTCGGCTTCGGGTCCGACGCCGACGTGCTGTACGTGTACCGGGCACCCGACCTTGCACCCGAGGTCGCGTCGCGGACGGCCCAGACGATCGTGCGCGAGCTCAACCGGCTCACCGAGGACACGATACACCCGCTCGACCTGGACATCGACCTGCGGCCCGAGGGCAAGAACGGCCCCGTCGTGCGGACGCTCGAGTCGTACGGGGCCTACTACGCCCGCTGGTCGCTCACGTGGGAGGCCCAGGCGCTCCTCCGCGCACGGGGCGCCGTCGGCGACGCGCAGCTCCTCCGCGACTTCGAGCACCTCGCCGACCGCACCCGGTACCCGGAGCAGATCGACGACCACCAGGTGCGCGAGGTCCGCCGCATCAAGGCCCGCGTGGAGTCCGAACGGCTGCCCCGCGGCGCGGACCCGGCCAGGCACCTCAAGCTCGGGCGCGGGTCGCTCAGCGACGTGGAGTGGTTCGTGCAACTCCTGCAGCTGCAGCACGCGCTCGAGATCCCCTCGCTCCGGACGACGTCCACGCTCGAGGCCCTCGACGCCGCGGTCGACGCCGGACTGGTCGGTGCCGAGGACGGCGAGCGGCTCGGAGCCGCCTGGCGTTTCGCGTCGCGCACCCGCAGCGCCCTCGTGCTGTGGTCGGGGAAGACCACCGACGTCCTGCCCGTCGACCGCGTCCAGCTCGAGGGTGTCGCTCGTCTGATGGAGTACCCGCCGGGCTCCGCGAGCCGTCTCGAGGACGACTACCTCGGCATCACGCGGCGAGCCCGACAGGTGTTCGAGCGCGAGTTCTACGGCGCCTGACCCGCCCGCGACACGCCCGGATGTCTTCTGACGGACCCGACCTGAGCACCCGTCGAAGGTGAATTCTCCGCGTCGCGCTGCGTCCCCCGACGACCCGTCCTTCGTACCCCTGCCCGGAGTGCTGTCGGAGCCGTTACCGGGCCGTGACCGAACTCCCACCGGACCGCCAGGGGACCTTTTCCGACGTCCCCCGACACGCCCGGTGACCTCCTGCTGACCTGGGCTTTCCGTCGGAGTCGGCCCGTGCCTCCAGGCCGCACCTGTTGCCCATCCGGACGACGGTCGTCGGAACAGTGGTCCGCAGGAGTGCTGTCAGCACGACGGGGGACTGCTCCGACCGGCCGAGAGGGGGACCGGTGTGTACCCCGTAACACGCCCGTAACGCCCCCGGACGGGGGTCGCGTTGCGGCGGCCCCCAGGTTCTGCATCAATGGCATCACCCGAACCGCCCTGATTCCCCGATGAAGCGGAATCTCCACCTCGAACGTTGAAGCAGGGATCAGTGTTCACCTTCATTCTGCAGATCAGGCAGATGGTCGAAGGCCACCCCGAGTTCTACCTGTTCGCCGTGTACTCCGCGGTGATCTGGTTGCTCTGGTTGCTCAAGGTCGTCATCTCCGCCCGCTACCGCCCCTTCACCGGCACCTTCGTCGGTACCACCAGCGTCGTCGTCCCCGTCGTGGACGAACCGCTCGACCTGTTCCGTGACGTCATCGGCCGCATGGTCGAACAGCGGCCCGGCGAGATCATCGTCGTCATCAACGGAGCCCGCAACGAGGCGCTCGAAGAGGTCTGCGACGAGTTCGCCCCGCTCGTCCGCTGGACCCACACGCCCATCCCGGGCAAGCGGAACGCCGTCAAGGTCGGCACCGAGATGTCCAACGGCGACATCACCGTGCTGGTCGACTCCGACACCGTCTGGACGCCCGGCGCGCTCGAGGAACTCCTCCGGCCGTTCGCCGACGAGTCCGTCGGCGGTGTGACGACCCGGCAGCGCATCCTCGAGCCGGAGCGCAGCTGGATCACCCGCTGGGCCGACTGGCTCGAGAACTCGCGGGCGCTCTACTCGATGCCGGCACAGAGTGTCCTCGGGCAGATCGGCTGCCTGCCCGGGCGCACCATCGCGTTCCGCCGGAGCATCCTCATGCGGGTCATGGACCGGTTCATGCACGAGAAGTTCATGGGCGTGTTCCTCGAGGTCTCCGACGACCGCACGCTGACGAACCTCACCCTCAAGGAGGGGTACCGCACCGTCTACCAGTACACGTCGCTGGTCTACACGGACGCCCCGCTGCAGGTGAAGAAGCTGTTCAAGCAGCAGCTCCGCTGGGCGCGCGGCTCGCAGTACAACACGCTGCGGATGCTGCCGTGGATGCTCGGCCACGCCCCGATCCTGGCGGCGTTCTTCATCACCGACATCATCCTGCCGTTCATGCTCTTCGGCGTGATCGCGGGCTGGATCTACCGCGCCTTCACCGGCCAGGGCGAGAACCTGTACCAGGGCATCCTGTCGCAGTACGGCTTCTCGACCGGCTTCGTCTACGTGGCGGCGCTCATGGTGATCTCGAGCGTGCTGAGCATGGCCATCCGCCAGATGCGGCACCTGTCCGAGAAGCCGAGCGACTTCTTCCGCCTGCCGATGTTCATCATCGTGTCGACGTTCTTCCTCATGCCGATCCGGCTCATCGGCTTCTTCCGCCTGGCGCACGCGTCCGGCTGGGGGACCCGTGCCGGCGCCTACGCCGGTGGTCCGATGCAGGAGGAGCCGGCGGACGCCGCCCAGCCGTTGTCGTCCACCGCGCAGGTGCCGGTCAGCCCGATCGACGCGGAACGTGCCCGGATGGCCGGAGCGGGCGCAGGTCCGTCCGGTTCGGGCTCGGGCTCGGGTTCGCCGTCCCCGCACGAGACCGTCGACCAGGTGGCCGTCGACCGTGCGTTCGACGAGCTCTTCGGCGCCGACGCGGCGACCAACTCCACCACCACCGTGCTCGCCACCCGTCGCGAGGCCGCAGCCGCGGTCGCGCAGCAGGAGGCACAGCGAGCAGCTGCGCCGGCTCCCGCCCGAGCCCGCCGCTACAACCCGTACGCAGCGATCCCGTACGTGATCGGCATCGCGATCTTCGCCCTGGAGGCGTTCCTCATTGTCTGACTTCATCCGTTCCTCGAGTACTTGGTGGGCGCAGTCCAGCAAGCACGCCCGCCGGACGGCCATCGGCACGACGGCCATCGTGCTCGCCCTCGGCCTCATCACCTGGTCGGTGTGGATCTCGCCCTCCGGTCCCGTCTCCACCGCCGTGCACCAGGCGCTCGGCGTCGAGGCGCCGAAGGCCAAGAAGGTGTCCGCCGCCGAGCTGCAGACGCAGCTCGACGCCGCCCAGGAGCGCATCTGGTCGCTCGAGGGCAAGCTCGACTCCCGCACGGCCCAGGCCGGGTCGCGCGGTGACCAGATCACGGAGCTCAAGGCGCAGATCGCGTCGCTCCAGTCCCAGCTCGGTGCCGCGAAGAGCTCGGGAGGCTCGTCCAAGGTCGACGCCGCGGGTTCCGGCAACAACGGGTCGGGCTCCGGCGGATCCGGCGCGGGTTCCGCCGGCGGGTCCGGGTCGGGTCCGTCCGACAACGGGTCCGGCAGCGGTTCCGGATCCGGCAACGGATCCGGCTCGGGCAGCGGTTCCAAGCCGAACCCCGGCCCCTCGACCGATCCGGGGGCCACCCCGGTCGTGACGCCGACGAAGGCCGAGATCCTCGGGCAGCAGTCGCGCTGGTACGGCCTCTACACCGCGCAGTCGCCGTTCAACTGGGCCGAGTACGACGAGGTCTCCCAGCAGGTCGGCACCGCGTCGAACATGACCGGCTTCTTCCAGGGCTTCGACCAGGAGTTCAACGCCACCGCGGTGCAGCGCTCCTGGGCCAACGGCCGCGTGCCCCTGATGACGTGGGAGACGGTGCCGGCGCAGACCAGCAACGATCAGAAGTACGTCCCCGGGTACACCAACGAGGACATCTCCGGCGGATCGTTCGACGCCTACCTGACGAAGTACGCCAAAGCGCTGAAGGCCAACGGGCAGCCGATGGTCATCCGTCTCGACCACGAGATGAACGGCTCCTGGTACAACTGGTCCGAGGGTGACGCGCAGAAGAACCCGGCCGGCTCCTACGTCAAGATGTGGCAGCACGTGCACGACGTCTTCCAGGCGAACGGTGCGAACAAGTACGTCATCTGGGACTGGTCCCCGAGCCGTATCGACAAGCTCGGCAACCCGAAGTACCAGACGCTCGACTACATGCGGCAGTACTACCCGGGCTCGGACTACGTGGACTGGGTCGGCATGAGCGGCTACTACCGCGACGCCGACGAGCAGCCGTCCTTCGCGAACACGTTCGGAGCGACGCTCGCGCAGCTCCGCCAGATCGCGCCGGGCAAGGGCATCATGCTCAACGAGATCGGGGCGACCGAGACCGGCACCAGCGTCGCGAACCCGCAGAAGACGCAGTGGATCGACTCGCTCTTCGACGCGCTGGCAGACCCCGCCAACAAGGACATCGTCGGCTTCGCGTACTTCAGCGAGACGGCGACCACGATCATCGACGGCAAGCGCACCACGAACGACTGGCGTCTCAACTCCCGCGCCGATTCCCTCAAGGCCTTCGCCGAGGGCATCAAGCGCAACGACATCGACTACGACCTGCAGGAGGTCACGCAATGAGCGAGTCCAAGAAGTCGACCGCATCGGCCGACACCCGTCCCGCACCCGTCATCAGCGTCATCGGCACCGGCTACCTCGGTGCCACCCACGCAGCCGCCATGGCCGAGATGGGCTTCGAGACCATCGGTGTCGACATCGACCCGTCGAAGCTCGCCGCGCTGTCCGCCGGCGAGGTCCCGTTCTTCGAGCCCGGGCTCCCCGAGCTCATCACGAAGCACGTCGCCAGCGGCAAGCTCCGCTTCACCGCCGACATCGCCTCGGCCGTCGCCGCCGCGGACGTCCACTTCGTCTGCGTCGGCACCCCGCAGAAGGCCGGATCGCACGCCGCGAACCTGGCCTACGTCGAGAGCGCCACCCGCGGTGTCGCCGAGAACCTCACCCACCCCGGGCTCATCGTCGGCAAGTCGACGGTCCCGGTCGGCACGGCATCGCGGCTCCGCGGCATCGTCCGCGAGTTCACCCCCGCCGGCATCGACGCGGAACTCATCTGGAACCCCGAGTTCCTGCGCGAGGGCAAGGCCGTCGAGGACACCCTGCACCCGGACCGCCTGGTCTGGGGCGGCGCGTCCGAGGCTGCCGACGCCGTGATCCGCGAGGTCTACGCCGCACCCATCAACGAGGGCACCCCGGTCATCACCACCGACCTCGCCACCGCGGAGCTCGTCAAGGTCAGCGCCAACGCGTTCCTCGCCACGAAGATCTCGTTCATCAACGCGATCTCCGAGATGTGCGCCATCACTGGCGCCGACGTCTCCACGCTCGCCGACGCCCTGGGCCACGACGCCCGCATCGGCCGGAAGTTCCTGAACGCCGGTCTCGGCTTCGGCGGTGGCTGCCTGCCGAAGGACATCCGGGCCCTCATGTACCGCGCCAACGAGATCGGCGCCGGACAGGTCGTCGGGCTCATGCAGCAGGTCGACGAGATCAACATGGGGCAGCGCCAGCGGGTCATCGACATGGCGATCGACTCGGCCGGGGGATCGGTGCTGAACCGTCGCGTGGCCGTCATCGGTGCCGCGTTCAAGCCCCTGACCGACGACGTCCGCGACTCCCCGGCGCTCAACGTCGCCGCGGCGCTGCACCTCCGCGGCGCCCAGGTGACGCTCTGGGACCCCGAGGCGATGGAGCCCGCGAAGCGCTCGTTCCCGACGCTGAGCTACGCCGAGTCGATGACGGACGCGATCGAGGGCGCCGACGTCGTCCTCGTGCTCACCGAGTGGGACGACATCATCACCGCCGACCCGGTCGCCCTCGGTGACCTCGTCGGCCGCCGCGTCGTCATCGACGCGCGCAACTGCCTCCCGGTCGCCGACTGGGTCAAAGCGGGGTGGACCGTCCGTTCCCTGGGACGTCCCACGCCGGTCACGGGTGCACCCGTGAGCGTCGCAGCGGGGACGAACGACGCGTTGGCCACGAGCCGCTAGTCACCGTTCGCGAGACGGGGTCCGTGCCGGGCGGCTCGGGCCCCGTTCCCGTGCGCCCGGGGCCTGGTCTGTCCGGGCGTCCATGGTCGGAAGTTTCCTCCAGGGACGCCCGATTCCGCTTCCCAGTCCAGCTGGGATGGGAAGGAACGTGCGTCGCGACCAGCCTGGAGGCCCGGTGCCCGCCCGCCGGACCGGCACCGGGCCTCCAGGCGGTCGCGTCCGCACCCCGCGCCGAAGCGACACATTCCTGCGGATGGTTCGCGGCACACTGTCGCTGTCGCGGCACAGAGGAAGGGCCCCGCACCTGACGGTGCGGGGCCCTTCCTGTGTCAGCGAGACTCAGACGCCGAAGTACAGCTCGTACTCGAACGGGTGCGGGCGCTGGGCCAGCGGGAGGATCTCGTTCTCACGCTTGTAGTCGATCCAGGTCTGGATGAGGTCCTCGGTGAAGACGTTGCCCTTCGTGAGGAACTCGTGGTCGGCCTCGAGCGCGTCGAGCGCCTCGTCGAGGGACCCGGGGACCTGGGGGATGCCCTTTGCCTCTTCCGGCGGGAGCTCGTACAGGTCCTTGTCGACCGGCTCGTGCGGCTCGATGCGGTTCTGGATGCCATCGAGGCCCGCCATCAGCTGCGCGGCGAAGGCGAGGTACGGGTTGCCCGAGGCGTCGGGCGCACGGAACTCGATGCGCTTGGCCTTCGGGTTCGTGCCCGTGATCGGGATGCGGATCGCCGCCGAGCGGTTGCCGGCCGAGTAGACCAGGTTGACCGGGGCCTCGAAGCCCTTGACCAGACGGTGGTACGAGTTGATCGACGGGTTGGTGAAGGCGAGCAGCGCCGGGGCGTGCTTCAGGATGCCGCCGATGTACCAGCGGGCGAGGTCCGACAGACCGCCGTAGCCGTTCTCGTCGTAGAACAGCGGCTTGCCGTCCGACCAGAGCGACTGGTGGGTGTGCATGCCCGAACCGTTGTCGCCGAAGAGCGGCTTCGGCATGAAGGTGGCGACCTTGCCCCACTGGTCGGCCGTGTTCTTGACGATGTACTTGAACTTCAGGATGTCGTCCGCGGCGTGGACCATCGTGTCGAACTTGTAGTTGATCTCCTGCTGACCGCCGGTGCCCACCTCGTGGTGCGAACGCTCGAGCTCGAAGCCCGCGTCGATCAGCTTGAGGGTGATGTCGTCGCGCAGGTCGGCGGTCTTGTCGACCGGCGACACGGGGAAGTAGCCGCCCTTGTAGGGGGTCTTGTTGGCGAGGTTGCCGCCCTCTTCGTCACGACCGGTGTTCCAGGCGCCCTCTTCGGAGTCGACCGCGTAGAACGACTCGTTCTGCGTGACCGAGTAGCGGACGTCGTCGAAGATGTAGAACTCGGCCTCGGGGGCGAAGAACGCGGTGTCCGCGATGCCCGTCGACGCGAGGTACTTCTCAGCCTTCTTCGCCACCTGGCGCGGGTCGCGGCCGTAGATCTCGCCGTTCCGCGGGTTGTAGATGTCGAAGATCATGATGAGCGTGCGCTCGGCGCGGAACTGGTCGACGTACGCCGTGGTGACATCGGGGATCAGCTGCATGTCGGACTCGTGGATCGACGCAAAGCCGCGGATGGAGGAGCCGTCGAACAGCTGGCCGACCGAGAAGAAGTCCTCGTCGACGGTGGATGCCGGGATGTTGAAGTGCTGCTGCACACCGGGCAGGTCCGTGAAGCGGATGTCGAGGAACTTGACGTCGGTGTCCTTGATGAAGGCCAGGACCTCGGAGGAATCGCTGAACATGGGGCCGATCTCCAATGGGTTGGGTGATGTCGGAGGCACCGGTCAAGGCACCCTCCGACGAGGCTATTGACACGGGGTTTCCCGGACATGACTGGTTTGTTTCGGGCGTGTTACGCCCAGGTGGTCGCCTACGCTGGGGACCATGGCCCGCAGCACCTCCAGTCCGTCCGCGCCCTCCGAGCACCCGGATGGGTGGCCGGGCAAGGACCTCGGGCTGCCGGAGGAGGGGCCCCGCAGCGTCGGGCGCATCGGCCGCCGCGTCGTGGCGCTCCTGATCGACGGCGCCCTGGCTGACCTCGTCGCCTACGTCACCGGCGTGTGGTCACCGGTGAACGGGTCGGGCGACATCGCACACACCTGGATCCAGCTCGCGATCTTCGCCGTCCTGCAGATCCTGTTCATCTGCCTGCTGTCCGGCTCGTTCGGGCACATCTGCGTCGGCCTGCGGGTCGTCCCGATGCGTGGGGGCTACGTCGGGGTGTGGCGGCCCGTCGTCCGGACCGTGCTGCTCTGCCTGGTGGTGCCGGCGCTCATCATCGACCGTGACAGCCGCGGAGCGCACGACCGCATCGCCGGGACGGTGCTCGTCCGACGCTGATCGCGGGTGCCGCGGGTGCCGCGGGTGCCGTGGGTGCCGCGGGTGCCGCGGGCGTGCGGCGCGAGGGCCGTGGCTGTCCGCACGGTGCGAGGTCGATCGTCCGGTGCGAGGCTGCCTACTCCGTGCGCGACCCGTCCCCTCGCACCGAGTAGGCAACCTCGCACGGTGCGAGATTGCGCCGGGCCTCCACCGCAGGCCCTCGCACGGTGCGAGTTTGTACGCCGGCCTTCGCACGGTGCGAGGTTGCGCGCCGGGCCTCCGCCGCCGGACGTCGCACCGTGCGAGGTTGCTCAGCTGACGGGAGGTTCCCTGCTCCGTGCGCCGCCGGAGACCCGCACCGAGCTGGCAACCGCGCACGGTTCAGCGAAGGTCGCACCGTGCGGACCCGTGCGGACCCGTGCGGACCCGCGCTGACCCGCGCGAACGCCGCAGCCCGCACCCGCCGTCACCCCACGTCCACACGAAGACGCCCCCGACCAGGATCGGTCGGGGGCGTCTTCGTGTGTTGCGGCTGGGTCAGCGCGGCCGTCCGGCACGGGCACGCATCGGGTCCATGCCCTTCGGGATCGAGGCCGCGGGGCTCTGCGTCAGCGAGTCGAGACGGTTCGCGACCGCCAGGACCTCGTTGCGGTTGAGCGACTTCTTGAGCTTGTTCATGGCACGGGGCAGCTTGTGCAGCGTCAGGCTCTCGCCGGTGCCATCACCGACGTGCAGCACGTGCACGGCGACGTTCGGCACGATGCGCTGGACCTTGCGGCGCTCCTCGTCGAGCTGACGGCTGAGGTTGCCGCGCTGGCCCTCGGTGATCAGCACGACACCCGGGCGACCGACCGCGCGGTAGACCGCGGACTGGGAGCGACCGTGCACCGCGACCGGCATCTCGCTCGAGCGCCACTGCCGACGGAGCGAGTTCGACAGCACGGCGCCGACGGCACCGGGCTGGCCTTCGATCTGCGAGTAGGCGGCACGTTCAGCGAGACGGGTGAGCACGATCAGGAAGAGCAGCACACCGAGCAGCACACCGGCGACGATCCACAGGACGACCGCGAGCCAGTTCTGCCCCGGCAGGAGCAGCGCCAGCAGGACACCGAGGACGACCGGAACGACGAAGGCGAGGGCGAACCACCAGACCGACGACGGGTCGGCCTTGCGGGTCATCTGGAAGACCTGGAACATCTGCTTGAGACGCCCCGGCTCCTTCGCCTTCTTGTCTGTGGAAGAGCTGCGTGCCATGGGAACAGGATACGGCCTCCGTGCGCCGGGGGAGACCGCCGCATGTCCGGCTGTGTGCGAACACGTCTTGTCCACAGGTGGTGCCGCACAGCCTGGAGGCCCACCACACCCCCGCCACGCTGGTCACCATGGAGACGATGACCGACCACCACCCGGATCGCTGGATCGCGACCGGTGACGACACCGACGTGCTCACCTGGGTCGCCGACCGCTCCGCTGCCGCCGAGCGGCACCTCGTCCCGGTGGCCGCAGTCGGCAGGACCCGGACGGGGTGTCTCGGGGTCGACCTCGACCGGCCGACCGGCACGCCGCTCGTGGCGGCGCTCGATCGGCTCGGCACGCCGACCACCGGCGTTGCGGTCACGCTGTCGGTGCCGCTCCTGGAACTCCTCGTCGCCGTGCACGACGGCGCCGTCCTGCTCGGTTCCGCCGGCATCGACGACGTCCTGGTCGACGACTCGGGCGCTGTCGTGCTCTGCGACCGCCCGACGAACGCGTCGAACACGACGAGCCCGACGAGCCCGACGAACACGACGAGCCCGACGAGCCCGACGAACGCGACGAACCCGACGAGCGCGACGAGCCCGACGAACGCGACCCCGACGCGCACCGCGCACTCGACGGACGCCACCCGGACCCTCGTCCTCGCAGCCCGGACGGTCTGGGACCGCGTCGACCCGGCCGATCCCGCACAGCGACCGGTGCACGACGCGCTGCGGGACGCCCTCGACGGCGACGACCGAACCGCGCGGTCGGCTCTCGAGCTGGTCCGCGCCAGTGCAGCGCCCCGCCCGTTCCGGTGGACGCCGGTGCCGAGCGACCTCGTCTTCGCCGAGTCGCCGACGGCGACTCGGCAGGACGGGCTGCTCGAGCGCCTCCGCGACGTGGTCGAACACGGCGTCCCGCTCGGAACCGATCGACGACTCCCGCTCCGCCGCGTGCTCGTGGGACTCGTGGTCGCCGTCGGGTCGGTGGTCGCCGCCCTGACCCTGCTCGGGGGCGGGTGACGCGGCTGGTGACGCCGAACCCACCCCGAACGGGAACGGCCCCGGTTCCCACGAGGGGAACCGGGGCCGTCGGCCGTGCTGCTGGGATCAGTACCCGAGGTTCGGGGCGAAGTTGCCCTCTTCGAGACGGTTCTTCACCGCGACGAGGTACCGCGAGGCATCCGCACCGTCGATGATCCGGTGGTCGTACGACAGCGCCAGGTAGACGAACGAGCGGATGGCGATGGCCTCCTGGCCGTCGACCTTCACGACCGCCGGACGCTTCGTGACGATGCCGGTCCCCAGGATCGCCGACTGCGGCAGGAACACCACGGGGGTGTCGAACAGCGCGCCGCGCGATCCGGTGTTGGTCAGCGTGAACGTGCCGCCGGCGAGCTCGTCGGGCTTGAGCTGGTTGTTCCGGGTGCGCTCGGCGAGGTCCGCGATGGACTTCGAGAACTGCGCCAGGTCCAGCGAGGCCGCGTCCTTGATGACCGGGGTCAGCAGGCCGCGCTCGGTGTCCACCGCGATGGAGACGTTCTCGGTCTCCGGGTAGACGATCTCGTCGCCCTCGACCGTGGAGTTGATCTTCGGGTGGGCCTTCAGTGCCTCGGACGCCGCGAGGGCGAAGAACGGCATGAAGGAGAGCTTCGAGCCGGTCTTCTCGAGGAACTCCGCCTTGTGGGCGTCGCGGAACTGCGCCACCTTCGTGACGTCGACCTCGACGACGCTCGTGAGCTGTGCGGTCGAGGTCATCGACTGCACGGCACGCTCGGCGACGACCTTGCGCAGCCGCGTCATCTTCTCGCGGGTGCCGCGCAACGGCGACACCTCGGCGACGAACGGGCCGGACGCGGCAGCGGGTGCTGCTGCAGCCGGGGCGGCCAGGGCCTTCTCGGCGGCGGCGAGGACGTCTTCCTTGCGGATGCGCCCCCCGACACCGGAACCGGTGACCGTGGACAGGTCGACGCCCTGCTCGTTGGCGAGCTTGCGCACCAGCGGGGTGACGTAGCCGGAGGCTGCGCCGTCCTGCGTGGGGTTCGGGACCGCGGCGGCGGCCGTGGTGCTCGGCGCGGACGCCGGAGCTGCTGCCGGAGCGGCCTGGGCCGGAACGGCTGCCGGCGGAGCGGCTGCGGGCGGCGGGACGGGTGCGGCGGCCGGGACCGGCGCTGCGGCGGGCGGCGCGGACGGTGCGTGCGGGGCAGCGGGCTGCGTCTGACCGGCGGGGGCGGGCTCGGGCTCGGTGGGCTCCGGCGCGGGGGTCTCGGCCTCCTGCTCGGTGCTCGGAGCGGCCTCGGGCTCTTCGGCTGCGGCAGCGGCGGCGTTGGCGTCGTCGGAGTCGGACGAGTCCGAACCGCCGTCGGACGAACCGGAGCCGTCACCGATCTTCACCAGGGCGGTGCCGACCTCGACGGTCTCGTCCTCTGGCACGAGGATCTCCTCGACGACGCCGGCGATCGGCGACGGGATCTCGGTGTCGACCTTGTCGGTCGAGACCTCGAGCAGCGGCTCGTCGACCTCGACCCGGTCACCGACGTTCTTCAGCCATCGGGTCACCGTGCCCTCGGTGACGCTCTCGCCGAGCGCCGGGAGGTTGACGGATTCGCTCATCGGGTGGACTCCTCTTCGCGGGGGATTGCAGTGGTTGTTGATGTCATTGTCACAGTGCGCTTGCCGGTGCCGGTCACAGCGCGTGCAGCGGCTTGCCCGCGAGGTGCAGGAACGCCTCGCCGAGGGCTTCGTTCTGGGTGGGGTGGCCGTGCACCAGGGGAGCGATGTCCTCGGGGTAGGCCTCCCAGTTGACGGCGAGCTGGGCTTCACCGATGAGCTCACCGACGCGGGCGCCGATCATGCTGACACCGACGACGGGGCCGTCCACGACGCGCACGACCTTGACGGAGCCGGAGGTCCCGATGATGTGGCTCTTGCCGTTGCCGGCCAGGTTGTACTCGTACGAGTCGACCTTGTCGGCGCCGTACTGCTCCTCGGCCTTGGCCTGCGAGAGTCCGACCGACGCGACCTCGGGGTCGGAGTAGGTGATCTTCGGGATGTTCTTGTCCTCGATGACCACCGGGTTGAGGCCGGCGATCTCCTCGGCGACGAAGATGCCCTGCTGGAAGCCGCGGTGTGCGAGCTGCAGGCCGGGGACGATGTCGCCGACGGCGTAGACGTTGGGGATGTTCGTGGCGAGACGCTCGTTCGTGGTGACGAACCCGCGGTCCATCGCCACGCCGACCTCGTCGTAGCCGACGTTCTGCGTGACCGGGCCACGGCCGACGGCGACGAGCAGGACGTCACCGTCGAAGGTCTTGCCGTCCTCCAGCGTGACGACGACGCCGTTCTCGTGCTGCTCGACGCCCTGGAACCGGACACCGAGCGAGAACTCGATGCCGCGCTTGCGGAACGCACGCTCGAGCTGCTTCGACATCGACTCGTCCTCGGCGGGGACCAGGTGCGGCAGGCCCTCGACGATGGTGACCTCGGCGCCGAAGGACTTCCAGACGCTGGCGAACTCGACGCCGATGACGCCGCCGCCGAGGATGACGACCTTGTTCGGGACGTAGTCCATGCGGAGCGCGGTCTCGGAGGTGATCACGCGGCCGCCGATCTCGAGCCCCGGCAGGGACTTCGAGTAGGAGCCGGTCGCGAGCACGATGTTCTTGCCGGTGACGGTCTGGTCGCCGACCTGCACGGTGTTCTGCGAGGTCAGACGGCCCCAGCCCTCGACCACGGTGATGCCGCGGGCCTTGATCAGACCCTGCAGGCCCTTGTACTTGGAGTTGATGATGCCCTGCTGGTAGTCGATGACCTTGGGCACGTCGACACCGGCGAACTCCGCGACCACGCCGTACTTCTCGGCGTCGCGCGTCGCGTCTGCGACCTCGGCCGCGTGCAGCAGTGCCTTCGTCGGGATGCAGCCGCGGTGCAGGCACGTCCCTCCGAGCTTGTCGCCCTCGATGAGCGCGACGCTCATGCCGAGTTCGGCGGCCCGGAGCGCAGCGGCGTACCCACCACTCCCGCCACCGAGGACAACGACGTCGTAAGTCTGTTCCGTCACCTGGTGCAACTCCCTCGTGCGTGTCGGGCCGATCGGGCCCTACGTGGACACCGCGGAGGGCGGCGTCCGACGGTCGGACCGCGTGGTTCCGGTCCCGTCCCGTGCAGTACCGGTGGGAGGCGCGTCAGTGCGCCGTTCCCACCGGTACCAAACCTACTACTCGGACTGGAGGTCTTCTGCGAGAGCGATGAGCGTCCTGACCATCACACCCGTCGCACCCTTGCCCAACCAGGCGTACCCGCCGCCCTTGTTCTCCGACGGACCCGCGATGTCGAGGTGCGCCCAGGGGACACCCTCGCCCGCGAAGCGCTCGAGGAACTTGCCCGCGAGCAGCATGCCGCCGGCGGGGTTGCCGACCGTGGCGTTGACGATGTCGGCGACGTCGCTGGACAGCCGGGCCTCGAGCTCCTCGGGCAGCGGCATCGGCCAGATCGGCTCGGCGACGCCCTCGGCGACGGCGCGGACCTTCGCGACGAGGTCGTCGCTGCCCATCAGGCCGGTCGTGCGGTCGCCGAGCGCGACGACCTGGGCACCGGTCAGCGTGGCGACGTCGACGAGCGCGTCGGGCTGCTCGAGCGATGCGGCGGCCATCCCGTCGCCGAGCACCAGGCGCCCCTCGGCGTCGGTGTTGGTGACCTCGACCGTGGTGCCGTTCTTGAGCGTCAGGACGTCGCCCGGGCGGGTCGCGGTGCCGGAGGGCATGTTCTCGGCGAGGGCGAGCCATGCGGTCACCCGCACGTCGAGGCCCAGGCGGGCGGCGGCGACGGTCGCGGCGAGCACCGTGGCGGCACCGGTCATGTCGGTCTTCATCCCGAGCATCGACGCCGCGGGCTTGAGCGAGAGGCCGCCCGAGTCGAAGGTGATGCCCTTGCCGACCAGGGCGAGGTGCTTCGTCGCGGACTCCGGTGCGTACCGGACGACGACCAGACGCGGAGGCCGGGCGGAACCGCGGCCGACGCCGAGGATGCCGCCGAAGCCCTGCTCCTCGAGCGCCTGCTCGTCGAGGACCTCGACCGTGAGCGGCAGGTCCGAGGCGAACCCGGTCGCGACGTCGGCGACGTCCTGCGGCCCGAGGTCACCGGCGGCGGTGTTCACCAGGTCGCGCACGAGCGACGCGGCGTCGGCGACGATCGCCGGGCGCACCGCGGCGTCGGCGGCGACGTCGGCGGGGGCGACGACCTCGATGCGCTGGTCGCCACGGGCCGGGGCCTTGGTGCCGGTGCCCTTGTGGCGCGTGAAGGCGTACGCGCCGAGCGCCGCGCCCTCGAGGGCGGCTTCGACGAGCTCGGCGGAGTCGGTGGGCAGTGCCAGCGTGATCGAGTCGACGCGGGGGAGCTGTCGGACCGCGCTGCCGGCGGCTGCACGGATCGCGGCGGCGCCCGTGGCGGAGCCGAGGCCGATCAGCGCGACCGACTTCGCCCCGACACCGGAGGCGGGGAGTCGGACGAGCTGGTCCTTCGCGCCGGTGACCCCGATCGCGGCGAGGTCGAGGTCGGCGAGGGCGTCGACCGCTCCCAGGGCGCTGCGCGCGAGGGAAGCGGCACTGTCCGCGTCGCCGGAGGATCCCGGACGGACCCCGACGACGAGGACGTCGGCGGTGGTGGTCTCGGGGGGTGAACTGGTGGTGGAGAGCGTCGGTCGGACCATGCCCCAACCCTACCGACGGCCTGTTCGCTGTCGGCGTCGTCGTCGCGCACCGGGGACGTCGGGGGCCCCGCCTAGCATGGGGACGGTGAACCACCCTGAGGAGCTCTACACGTTCGACGCGGACGCCCCGACCGTCCCGGCGGGGTTGCACCTGGTCGCCGGGCTGACCGGGTTCGCCGATGCCGGTTCCGCCGTCGCACAGGTGACGAACTCGATCCTCGAGGACCTCGACACCGAGCTCGTCGCCGAGTTCGACCCCGACGTGCTGCTCGACTGGCGTGCCCGTCGTCCGGTCATCACCTTCGAGCACGACCACATCAGCGCCGTCGAACCGCCCCGTCTTGCACTGCACCTGGTGCGCGACGAGATCGGCCAGCCGTTCCTGTTCCTGTCGGGCTACGAGCCGGACTTCCAGTGGAACCGCTTCGTCCGCGCCGTCACCGGGCTCGCCGCCGACCTGCAGGTCGCCGGCACCACCTGGGTGCAGTCGATCCCGATGCCGGTCCCGCACACCCGTCCGATCAGCCTCACCGTCTCGGGCACCCGGGCCGACCTCGTCGAGCAGATGAGCGTCTGGAAGCCCGAGACTCAGGCACCGGCGAACGTCCTGCACCTGGTCGAGCACCGCCTCGCCGAGACGGGTGCGCAGGTGACGGGGCTCGTGCTGCTCGTGCCGCACTACCTGTCCGACACCGAGTTCCCGGACGCCGCCGTCGCAGCGCTCTCCGGCATCGCCGCCGCGACCGGACTGATCTTCCCGACGGACGCCCTGCGCGAGTCGGGTCGCGAGTTCCTGACGCGCGTCGAGGAACAGGTGGCCGGCAACGCCGAGCTGCAGCGCCTGGTCTCCGTGCTCGAGGAACGGCACGACACCTACATGGAGGGCAACCCCGTCGCGTCGCCGCTCACCGGCGTCGACGGCGAGGTGCCGACCGCCGACGCGATCGCCGCCGAGCTCGAGCGCTTCCTGGCCGACCGGCGCACCCAGGGCGACGCGACCGACTGACCGTCGCGTCGGATCCGGACGCTCCGACAGGACGGCCTGGAGGCGCGGTGCGGGCCCGCACCGCGCCTCCAGGCCGTTCCGTCGTCACCTGCACGACGTGACCCGCGTTCGCGACGGCTGTCGCGTATCGACGTGGGAACGCGTCGGTAGCCTGGTCCGGTGAACTCCCGTCGTGCCTTCCTGATCTGGGGCGTCGCGGTCCTCGCGTACGTCCTCGCCGTCGTGCAACGGTCCTCGCTCGGAGTGTCCGGCGTCGACGCGCAGGACCGGTTCGCCGTCTCGGCGGCCGTCCTGTCGACGCTCGCCGTGGTGCAGATCGCCGTCTACGCGGGGCTGCAGATCCCGGTGGGGATCGCGCTCGACCGCGTCGGACCGCGTCGGCTGGTGCTCCTCGGTGCCGCACTGCTGGTCGTCGGACAGGCGATCGTCGCGGTGTCGCCCTCGATCGGGCCGGCCATCGCGGGGCGGGTGCTCGTCGGGGCCGGCGACGCGATGACCTTCATCTCGGTGATCCGCCTGGTGCCGATGTGGTTCAGCGGTCGGATCCTGCCGCAGATCTCCCAGTGGACGGGCAACCTCGGGCAGATCGGCCAGGTCCTGTCGGCGTTCCCGTTCGCCGTGCTCCTGCACTCGGTGGGGTGGACCCCGGCGTTCGGCGTCGCTGCCGCGGCCAGCGCGGTCGGTCTCGTGCTCGCCGCCGTGTTCGTCCGGAACGGTCCGGTGCCGGTGCGGACCGACACGATCCCGCTGCCGCACTCGTGGGGTGCCGCGTTCAGCACCTTCGGGCACGCGCTCCGGCGCCCCGGCACACAGCTCGGGTTCTGGTCGCACTACGTCACGCAGTCCTCGGGCACGGTGTTCTCGCTGCTGTGGGGCGTCCCGATGCTCCGGGGACTCGGGTACTCCCCGGGCGAGGCGGCGGGCTTCCTCACGATCATCGTGGTGGTCGGGTTCGTCGCCGGTCCGGTGCTCGGCGTGCTCTGCGCACGGTTCCCGATGCGCCGGTCGAACCTGGTGCTCGGCGTGGTCGTGCTGCTCGCGGTGCTCTGGACGGCGATCCTGCTCTGGCCCGGGCACCCGCCGACCTGGCTGCTCGTGCTGCTCGTCGTCGCGATGGGCATCGGCGGACCCGGTTCGCTCATCGGCTTCGACTTCGCCCGGACCTTCAACCCGGTCGGCTCGCTCGGCTCGGCGAACGGTGTGGTGAACGTCGGCGGGTTCCTCGCGGCGTTCGTGATGATGTACCTGATCGGCGTCGTCCTCGACGTGGCGGCGCGGGCATCGGGCACCACGGTGTTCGCCTGGGAGAACTTCCGGATCGCCCTCACGGTGCAGTACGTCGTGGTCGGGTTCGGCGTCGGGATGCTCCTGCACGCCCGCCGCCGGACCCGTCGGGTGCTGCACTCGGAAGAGGGAATACGCGTCGGACCACTCTGGGTTGCACTCGTTGCACGCCTGCGGAGGCGGCACGTGCAATAATGATCACGGACCCGTTCGGGACCCCTGTCTGTCGGAGCACTTCGGTGCGCCGGTGAACTCGGGGGACTTGACATGGGTCCTAGTGCTGCCCGGAACGGTAGGACTCGTACGACGCGGGGGACTGCGGCGCGGGACCTGGGCGGCGAGGGAAGCCACGACCCCACGAACGTGGCACGACGAGAGAGGTGATCGCATGGCTGCCCGGAGCACGACGATCGATCCCACGAAGGACACCGAGCCCGAGGGCGCTGTGGCAGAGGACGCCACCGCCACCGAGGGCACCGCAGCGCCGAAGAAGCGCGCCACGAAGGCCCCCGCCACGAAGGCCCCTGCCAAGAAGGCGCCTGCCAAGAAGGCAGCACCCAAGGCGAAGAAGACCGACGCCGTCGACGAGGCCATCGCCTCGGACGAGCCGGTCGAGGAGCCGACCGACGAGGCCGACGACACCGACGACAAGACGGCCAAGCCGGACGCCGCTGCCGCGGTCGCCGCCGGTGCGCTCGTCATCTCGCAGACCGACGACGACGAGGCACCGGTCTACTCCACGACCATCACGGGTGCCACCGCCGACCCGGTGAAGGACTACCTCAAGCAGATCGGCAAGGTCGCCCTGCTCAACGCCGAGCAGGAGGTCGAGCTCGCGATGCGCATCGAGGCCGGCCTGTTCGCCGAGGACAAGCTGCAGCACTCGACGGGGCTGTCGAAGCCCGCCGAGCGTGAGCTGCGCTGGGTCGCCCGTGACGGTCAGCGTGCGAAGTCGCACCTGCTCGGCGCGAACCTCCGTCTGGTCGTCTCGCTGGCCAAGCGCTACACCGGTCGCGGCATGCAGTTCCTGGACCTCATCCAGGAAGGCAACCTGGGCCTGATCCGTGCGGTCGAGAAGTTCGACTACACCAAGGGCTTCAAGTTCTCGACCTACGCGACCTGGTGGATCCGTCAGGCCATCACCCGCGCCATGGCCGACCAGGCCCGCACCATCCGCATCCCGGTGCACATGGTCGAGGTCATCAACAAGCTCGCCCGCGTGCAGCGCCAGATGCTGCAGGACCTCGGTCGCGAACCCACTCCGGAAGAGCTCGCACGCGAGCTCGACATGACCCCGGAGAAGGTCGTCGAGGTGCAGAAGTACGGTCGCGAGCCGATCTCGCTGCACACGCCCCTGGGTGAGGACGGCGACTCCGAGTTCGGTGACCTCATCGAGGACACCGAGGCGGTCGTGCCGGCCGACGCGGTGGGCTTCACGATGCTGCAGAAGCAGCTCGAGAGCCTGCTCGACTCCCTGTCCGAGCGCGAGGCGGGCGTCATCCGCATGCGCTTCGGCCTGGGCGACGGCCAGCCGAAGACCCTCGATCAGATCGGTGACACGTTCGGCGTGACGCGCGAGCGCATCCGTCAGATCGAGTCCAAGACGATGGCGAAGCTCCGCCACCCGTCGCGGTCGCAGTCGCTGCGCGACTACCTCGAGTAAGCCGGCATGCGCTTCTTCATCCCGATCCTGATCGGGCGGATCCTCCGTGCCCTCGCCCGTGCGCGGGGCGGTGGATCCGCCTACCCGGGGTTCATCGTCCTGAAGCTCGTGCCGGACTTCCTGCAGCACGTGACGAAGCAGTTCCCGAACGGCGTCGTCTTCGTACTCGGTTCGAACGGCAAGTCGACGACGACGCACATGATCTCCGACATCGTCCGGGCCCACGGGCTCCGTGTCTTCACGAACCCGTCGGGCGCGAACCTGCCGCAGGGCATCGCGTCGGCCCTGCTGTCCGAGGTCTCGCTGACCGGCCGTCTCAAGGCGGACATCGGCATCCTCGAGGTCGACGAGGCCTTCGCGGTGGAGCTCGCCGGCATCCTGTCGCCCTCGACGGTGACGATGCTCAACGTGCAGGTCGACCAGCTGTACCGGTTCTTCGAGACCGAGCGTGTGGCGACGATGATGCTCGACACCGCCGCACTGTCGACGGCGAACGTCATCACGAACCACGACGACCAGTTCCTCGACGGCTACAGCGGCACCCCGGGGCAGCGCGTCCTGCGGTTCGGTGCGAGCGACGAGGTCATCGCCGCAGCGCCGAACGGCCTGCAGAACGCCGACTCGTTCGACGCCGGTGACCGTGCCCAGCACACCGCCGACGCCGAGGTCGTGGCCCACACGGGCGACGGCGCGACGATCCGCTTCGACGGTGCCGAGATCCCGGTCCGTCTGCCCGCCCGCGGCCTGCACTACGCGGTCGACGCCGCCGCGGCCACCGCGACGGCGAGTGCGGCCCTCGGTGCGCAGTTCCGCGCCGACGCCGTGACGAAGGCCTTCGGCACGATGAAGCCGGCCTACGGCCGTGGCGAGCGGCTCCCCATCGCGGGCGAGTCCGCCGAGTTCACGATGTTCAAGAACGCCGCGAGCCTGCAGCTCAACCTCGACGCCCTGCCGGACCAGCCCGAGCAGGTCCTCATGGCGATCGACGAGGGCACGCCCGACATCTCCTGGATCTACGACATCGACTTCTCGAAGCTCGACCACGTGGACGTCGTCTCCGGCGACAAGGCGTGGCAGATCGCGATCGCGCTCGAGCATGCCGGTGTCCGCATCGGCCGGGTCGAGCCCGACGTCGAGGCTGCCATCAAGCACATGGAGCAGCTCGGTTCGACGACCCGCGGGACGAAGAACTTCATCGTCAACTACGAGATCATGATGATCGCCCGCAAGGCCCTCGGCCACCCGGACATGGAGAAGACCGCATGACGGCCGACCGGCTGACCATCCTGCACGTCTACCCCCGGCAGATGGGCGTCTCGGGCGACCGTGGCAACGTCGCGGCGCTGGTCCGCCGTGCGGCCGCCGCGGACATCGAGACCCAGGTCCTCGAGTACGCGCCCGGTGACGACCTGCCGACCACGGCGGACGTCGTCGTCATCGGCAACGGTCCGCTCAGCGCGATGCGTTCCCTGGGCGACGACGTCACACGCATCGGTGGCGCGCTCCGCGCGTTCGCGACCGACGGTGTGCCGGTGCTCGCCGTCGGCGGTGGGTTCGACCTCGCGACGAACGAGGTCGTGCCGACCGAGGGTGCGCCGGTCGCGGGCTTCGGCGTGTTCGACGCCCGTGCCGTCCGCGGTGCCGAGCGCCGCGTGAACTACTTCGTCCTCGAGACCCGGTACCCGCTGCTCCCCGGAGCACCGAAGCGTCTCGCCGGCTTCGAGGACCACGCCACCCGCATCGAACTCGCAGCTGGCATCACGCCCTTCGCCGACGTCGTCTCCGGCGGCGGCAACCAGGCCGGCTCCCCGGTCGAGGGCGCGATCGTCGGCAACTCCTTCGGCACGCACACCCAGGGTCCGGTCCTACCGCTCAACCCGCAGCTGACCGACGGTGTCCTCGCTGCAGCGACCGCACGCCTCGGCCGTGAGTACGCACCGGACGCGGAGCGCACGGCGACGATCGACCGCTACGCACGCGAAGCGCGAGCCACGGTCGACCGCTACGTCGACAAGGCGTTCAAGCGCATCGCCTGACGCACGAAGCAGAAGGCCGGGTCCCGACGGGGCCCGGCCTTCGTCGTCTCTGATGAGTGGCAACAATTGCCAAGTCGGTCCGCTCGTGTTCCAGATGTGAAATGTTGGAAGCCGACAAAGGAGGCTTCATGCTCACCAACAAATCCGTCCTCGCCCTGGTCGGCGCACTCGTCGTGGCGATCACCACTGCCGGTGCCGTCGTCCAGACAGCTCCGGCTGAGGCCGCGACGCCCCGCATCAGTTCGGCCTGCAGTTCGGTGCCGACGACCACGACCGAGTTCGACGGGGTTCCGGGGACGATCTTCTACAAGCGGCTCCAGTGCCTCGGCAGCATGGCGGGGTACTACGGCTACAAGGGACCGATCGACGGGATCATGGGTCCGAACTCGTGGACGGGTGTCTCCGAGCAGCTCGCGAAGGGCGGGTACTTCCGTGCAGGCGACCTCCACAACTCGCAGAGCCCCGAGATCATCCGGGCACTGCAGCGATGGGCGGCCGCCCACGGCCGCTACAGCGGCCCCATCGACGGCGTCTGGGGGCCGAACAGCTACCGCGGCGCCGCCTGGGCGCTGAACCGAGCGTTCTGAGACGCGCAACAGACAGACAGGAGGCGCGGTGCCAGCTGGCACCGCGCCTCCTGTCCGTGTGTCGGTCGCGACTACTTCGACTCGTAGAGTCGGCTGCTCTCGTCGTGCCACTCGATGGCGGTCGCCGCGAGCTTGTCCTTGAACTCGGCGCCGTGGTGGGCGCAGAAGTAGAGCTCGCCGCTCGACATGGTGGCTCGGATGTAGGCCTGCGCCCCGCAGCTGTCGCAACGGTCGGCGGCGGTCAGCTGGTGGTTGCTGACTTCGTCGATGGAGGGGTCCTGCACGGTCTGGGTCATTGCTGTGCTCCTCACGGATCGCAGGTGGTGCCGGGTGGTTGCACCATTTCAACACGTGATGCCTGAGAGCGACGCATTGTCGGGGCCTGTTTCGCTCAGCGCGGATCGCTTGGCCCCAGTGCGAGTGTCCACACGGTGCTGTCGGTGCCGCTCGGTAAACTCCGACGGTGAGCTCCGACTACTCCGCACGCCATCTCTCCGTCCTCGAAGGGCTCGAGGCGGTCCGGAAGCGGCCGGGCATGTACATCGGCTCGACGGACTCCCGGGGTCTCATGCACTGCCTGTGGGAGATCATCGACAACTCGGTCGACGAAGCCCTCGCGGGGCACGGTGACGAGATCGGTGTCGTGCTGCACGCCGACGGCTCGGTCGAGGTCCGTGACACCGCCCGGGGCATCCCCGTCGACGTGGAACCGAAGACCGGCCTGACCGGGGTCGAGGTCGTGTTCACCAAGCTGCACGCCGGCGGCAAGTTCGGCTCGGGGTCGTACGCGGCTTCGGGTGGCCTGCACGGCGTCGGCGCCTCGGTGGTGAACGCGCTGTCGGAGCGCCTCGACGTCGAGGTCGACCGGGGCGGCAAGACCTACGCAATGTCGTTCCACCGCGGCGAGCCCGGCATCTTCGACGACAGCAAGGGCATCGGCCCGGACGCTCCGTTCGCGCCCTTCACCTCGGGCAGCGAACTGCGTGTGGTGGGCAAGGTCAAGAAGGGCGTCACCGGCTCCCGGATCCGCTACTGGGCGGACCGCCAGATCTTCACCGCCGACGCCCGGTTCAGCACCGACGACCTCGTCACGCGGGCACGCCAGACCGCGTTCCTCGTGCCCGGGCTCGGCATCACCATCACCGACGAGCGCGCGGCGTCGATCGAGGCTGCTGCTGCCCGGGCCGAGGCGACGGGCACCACCGTGGCCGCCGGGCCGGTGGTCGAGCGCTTCCGGTACGAGGGCGGCATCGGCGAGTTCGTCGAGCACCTCGCCGTCGACAGCCCCCTCACCGACGTCTGGCGCGTGCAGGGGACCGGCACCTTCACCGAGACCGTGCCGATGCTCGACGACAAGGGCCACATGGTCTCCACGTCGGTCGAGCGCGAGTGCGAGGTCGACCTGGCGCTCCGCTGGGGCAGCGGCTACGAGACCGTGTTCCGCAGCTTCGTCAACATCATCGCGACGCCGAAGGGCGGCACGCACCAGGCCGGGTTCGAGTCGGGCGTCGTCAAGGCCGTCCGTGCCCAGGTCGAGGCGAACGCCCGCAAGCTCAAGGTGGGGCAGGACAAGCTCGACAAGGACGACGTGCTCGCCGGCATGACCGCCGTGCTGACCGTGCGGTTGCCCGAGCCGCAGTTCGAGGGGCAGACGAAGGAGATCCTCGGCACCCCGGCGGTGCGGAAGATCGTCGACCAGGTCGTGTCGAAGCGGATCACCGAGATCCTCACCTCGACGCAGCGCACCGAGAAGGCACAGTCGGCCGCCCTGCTCGAGAAGGTCGTGTCCGAGATGAAGACCCGCATCTCGGCGCGGGCACACAAGGAGACGCAGCGCCGCAAGAACGCGCTCGAGAACTCCTCGCTGCCGACGAAGCTCGCCGACTGCCGCTCGCAGGAGACCGAGGGCACCGAGCTCTTCATCGTCGAGGGCGACTCGGCCCTCGGTACCGCGAAGCTCGCCCGCAACAGCGAGTACCAGGCGCTGCTGCCGATCCGCGGCAAGATCCTCAACGTGCAGAAGGCGTCCGTGTCGGACATGCTCTCGAACGTCGAGTGCGCGTCGATCATCCAGGTCATCGGCGCCGGTTCGGGCCGCACGTTCGACATCGACCAGGCCCGCTACGGCAAGATCATCATCATGTCGGACGCCGATGTCGACGGCGCCCACATCCGCACGCTGCTGCTGACGCTGTTCTTCCGGTACATGCGGCCGATGATCGAGCAGGGCCGGGTCTTCGCCGCCGTGCCGCCGCTGCACCGGGTCGTCGTGGTGAACCGCGGCAAGCCGAACGACACGCTGTACACGTACTCCGAACAGGAGCTGCAGACGGTGCTGAAGAAGCTCGAGAAGACGGGCAAGAAGTACCAGGAGCCGATCCAGCGGTACAAGGGCCTCGGCGAGATGGACGCCGACCAGCTCGCGGAGACCACGATGGACCGCGCGCACCGCACCCTGCGCCGGGTGAACGTGACCCATGCCGAAGGGGCCGCGAAGGTGTTCGAGCTGCTCATGGGCAACGACGTGGCGCCGCGCAAGGAGTTCATCCTGGCCGGCGAGGGCCTGGACCGCGACCGCATCGACGCGTAGGCGCGCTGGAAAACGAAGAGGTAAACATCATGGTTAACGCAGCGCCGATCCGCATCGAGTCGGTTCGAATACAGCATTTCCGGGGCATCATTGACCTGAACGTAGAGCTTGAACCGGACCTTACAATCCTGGTTGGACAAAACAATGCCGGTAAATCCCGAGTTTTGCGAGCCATCGGAATTGCGACCGGTGCTCTCTCACCAGACCGAGACGATTTCACCGTTGATGTTGACGCCGAGCCTGTCATCGACACTGTCCTGGCGCCCGCAACTGGGGAGACGTTTGACCCCGCGATCGCACGACGCCTCCTGAATGTGCAGCCAGGTCCCAGCTCTTCAGATGCCGAACGTTTCGCATGGCGTACGACAATATTTCGCACACGCGAGGGTTTCGGTTCGCGTTCTGAAACCGCCGTCCTTGCGTACAACACGTCGGCGAATCAGTGGGAACCGGCCGTTCCGACTACCTCGTTGAGTGGCGTACAACGCTCTCTCGTAGTCGGTGACTATGTCGGGACGGGCCGAGATTTGGTTGACGATTTCGCTCGTCGAGGCTCCGCAATCCGCCGTATTCTGGACGACCTCGAAGTGGATGAAGACAGCCGAGAGGCGCTCGAAGTCCGCTTGGGCGATCTGAGTAAGGACATCATTGGGTCTAGTGCGGCGCTCGACGCAGTGACCAGGTCACTTCAGGCACTGAGTCAGAGCGTCGGCAGCGTAGGTAGCGCCGAGATCAAGCCGCTACCTCTGCGTTTAGAGGAACTTTCGCGGAGCGTAGTAGTGGACTTAGACACAGGCGCGGGTGCCCTACCACTTAGGGTCCATGGAGCTGGATCCCGAAGCATGACGTCGATCCAGTTGCAAAGCGTTCTATACGACCGCCGTGTTGGAAGTGACGGTGGAGCTCTCCGTCCTCATGCGGTGAGTCTCTTGGAAGAGCCCGAAGCGCACCTTCACCCTCAGGGCCAGGTTCAGTTGAGCGAGGTGCTGCACTCTCTTCCTGGACAGGCCGTAGTGAGCACGCACTCCTCGCATTTGGTATCCACTGTCGAGCCGCGATCGTTACGCATGTTCCGTTGGAAATCGACCGGGGTTTCGCTGGTCAACCTGCGCCCAGCGGAAGACGCGTTAGACGCGGATACTCCGAGGATGCTGCGTCCGGCTCTGTATCGCGAGGAGATGGAGAAGCTTCGCCGACAGATCGAACGACCGTTTGGCGAACTACTGTTCGCGTCTTGCGTTGTGCTCGGCGACGGGGCGACTGAGCGGGCGCTGTTACCCGTGATCCTAAGACATTGTCTTGGGCTCCAAGCCGACAGAGTAGCCGTGATCGATGCCGGGAGTATGAACTCGCCGATGGCAACGGCTGTCGTGAAGTTTGCAGAGGCGACAGGATTGCCATGGCACTTGTTTGCTGACGATGATGAAGCTGGCCGCCGGGATGCGACGAGATTAGATGCGACATTCGGCAGCGGGGATCAGTCTCACATAACCTGGGTGTTCGGGGCCACCGAGGACGATGGAGCCACTGAGCGGATGCTCTTCGACTTCGACTCAGACGCCTGCATGACCGCGGCTACGCAGTTTGGCTATGAGGGTGCTGAGGATCAACTGCTCAAA
This sequence comes from Curtobacterium poinsettiae, assembly GCF_047226435.1. NCBI lineage: Bacteria > Bacillati > Actinomycetota > Actinomycetes > Micrococcales > Microbacteriaceae > Curtobacterium > Curtobacterium poinsettiae. Next base: position 1,689,617 of record NZ_CP178434.1, read on the forward strand.
TACATGGCGAAGCATAAGGGCGTGTTGGGTGCTGCTCTTGGCCGAGAGCTTACAAGGAAATACCCGGACCAGGAGAAGATCAGAAGCGGGACAGATTACTGGCCGCAACCCCTTGTAGAGCTTGTTTCTGCGGTCCGGACGAAGTTGGAGCTGTAGCTGATGATCTCTCTGATGAAGCTCAGTCCGGAGCAGCGCCGCGCGGTCGACTCATTGGCGGCAGCCACTGTCGTGATCGCCCCCGCGGGGAGCGGCAAGACTGAGGTGCTTGCGCAGCGCGTGGAGCGTTTCTTGCAACGGACCCTGGAGGATGGTTACCGTGTCTGCGCATTGACATATACCGTCAAGGCGGCGGATGAACTTGCTCGCCGGTTCGACGATCGGCTTGGTGATCTGTCACGCCGCGTTGATGCCGACACATTCCACGGTTTTGCCTTAGGACTTTTACGTCAATACGGCTCAAGGATTGGGGTGCCGTCGGATGTCGAGGTCCTGGCGCGGGATGAAGACAGGCTCGAGCTCTTGCAAGACTGGTATTCAGGGCAGGGCATCGGGCGCGAACTGACCTTGAAAATGCTGCAGGAGACGGATGTTCTCCGTTCTAGAGGCGAGTCAAGCCCACTGGCAAATGACCTTCAGGATGCTCTTTCGGATCGTGACGCTCTCGACTTCCCAGCTGTCTTCGAAAAGGCGGTTCTTCTCCTCAAGGACCCTTGGGTGTCCCGGCAAGTCCGGACGCTGTATGGTTTGACCGTGGTTGACGAGGCGCAAAACCTCACGCTGATGCAATTCAACTTCCTAGTCGGTCTTGTGGGGAATCCGCATGATGAAGGAATATCGGTGATGCTCGTCGGGGACACGCGCCAGTCAATCGTGGGCTTCGCTGGTGCGGACCCCAGGTTGCTAGACCGTGCAAGGGAGCAGTTTGACGCCGAAACGATTGTGCTAGATCGAAATTATCGAAGTTCCGCGGCTATCGTACGGACCGCTAACAGAGTTTCGTTGGCGCTGGATTCACAATCAAAACTTTCCGAGTCATCCGTCTTTGCGGCTGAGGGTTTAGTGGCCTACGCAGAATATGCTAGCGAGGAAGAGGAAGCGGCGTCGCTTGTCGCCCAAGTTCGTGCGCTACTCGCGGGAGGGATTCGACAGGAGTATGCCGTTGAGGGTGAGTCGAAGTCTGTGCGGCCCGAGGACATCGCAGTCTTGGGGCGGACGGCGAGTTCGCTTTCTCCGGTAGCGGAAGCCCTGGCCGGCAGCGGAATTAATTTTGCGATGGGCAGTACGCAGGCTGATTGGCTGGCTTCCTCCCAGGGACGTTTACTGCTGGCGATCCTCGAGTGGAAAGCGGCCCCAGGCCATCATTCTGCCAAAAGAAACCTGTCGAGAGAGTTGGGGGGCGTCGAATTCGAAGGCGACGACGAGATTTTTCTCGCAAGGGCGGATGTGCCTTACGCTAGTGCGTTCTCAGGGGTTGTTGCGTCGGACGCTCCTGCGGTGGCGATGTCAGCTGTGGCGGAGTTGGAGTTCGATGATCCGGACTGGATAGCGGACAAGCGTTTGATCACGGCTGCATGGACTGATTTTATGCAGCGGACGCCGGAGCGTTCTCGCACGTTTACTGCATTCTTTCAGAGCATAGGAAGGGTTCAGCGCGGCGATAACCTGTCTGAAGGAGTGCGGCTGCTGACCGTGCACCGGGCGCAAGGCCGTGAGTTCAAGGTAGTTTTCATCGTTGCACTCAATGACGGACAGTTGCCTGATTTCCGGGCGCAGAGCAGAGCTGACCTGTTGGCGGAGCTGCGGGTATTTTATGTTGCTGTGACCCGGGCCTCACGTTTGCTGTATCTATCGCGTTCTCGTACGCGCCGAACGCGCTTTGGTCTTCGGCGCACGGACCCGTCTCCTTTTCTACATCACGTAACGGACGGGTAGCTGGGACGGCGCAAGGGAAGCCGAGTTGAAAGCGGGGCTGCTTATAAGCAACGAGGTGGCGCCGCGCAAGGAGTTCATCTTGGCCGGCGAGGGCCTCGACAGCGATCGCATCGAGGCGTAAGCGGCGGGCGGGGACTGGCCGAGGCTCGGCTGGGCGGACGATCTCCCGCCGCGACGGAGCGGATTCTGTCCGCGTGGCCGAGCTTCGGCCCCGTCGTGCTCGGCCGCGGACGGGAGGCGCGGGGCGGGCCCGATCCACGCCTCCCGTTCGTGCGCGGTTCGGGGCCGTAACTCGGCGAGTCTCGCAGTGGGCGACGCTCCTCGTGCTCGCTGGTGCGAAAACGGTCGCTCAGCGTGAGACTCGCGGTCGGCACCTACGCGTCGCCGGCGGTGCCGTCGAGCGCAGCGGCACTGCCACCGATCGAGCCGATGACGGCCTCGAGCGGCGCACCGGACCCGTCACGCTTCGACAGCCAGTCCGGCAGGGTCCGCGCCGCGCCGTCCGTGCCGACCGCGTGCGGGGGAGCGATGCCCGCCCAGCCCACGGTGAGCCCGTCCTCGCCCTTCAGGAACGCGTGCGCCCGGACACCCTGGGTCGCGCGGCCCTTCGCCGGGAACTCCGACAGCGCGGACACCTTGGCGCGGCCGGCGTCGGTGCCGGGCAGCGCGGTCGAGGTGGTGGACACCGTGGCGACCACGGCGTCGTCGGAGCGTGCGACGGATCCGAACCAGATCACAGCAGCGCCGTCGGCCAGGGCCATGCCGGCCACTCCACCGGCGGGCAGCCCCTGCGCCCGGACGACGGACGCCGGGAACCGCAGCAGCTGCGCATTCGAGCTGATGAACACCAGGTCGTCGGACTCCGGGGCCTGGGCGGCACCGACCACCGCGTCTCGGGGCTTCAGGCCGATGGCGACGAACTCGGGCTTGTCCGGCCAGGCGCCGGGGACGACGCGTTTCACGACGCCGTGCGCGGTACCGATCGCCAGCGAGTCCGACGATGCCCCACCGAGGTCGACGAGCGCGACGACCGTCTCGCCCTTGGTGAGCGCCAGGAAGTCGGTGACCCGGACGCCGGCGTCGAGCCGGACCGCTGCGGGCGGCACGGCGGGGACGTCGACGGGGGAGAGCCGCAGGACCCGCCCGGTGGAGGTCAGGGCGCCGAGCTGCCCGCGCACCGTGCTCACCACGGCGGAGCGGACGGCGTCGTGCTTCGAGCGCTTCGGCACGCGGACGATGCCGAGTTCCGACGTCGGGATGTCGACGCGGATGAGCCGCCCGGTGGTCGAGAGCAGCACGCGGCAGGGGGAGTCGGCGATCTGCAGGGACTCCGGGTCGACCGCGGCCTTCCGACCGCCCTTGACCGGGGCGTCCGCCTCGGTGAGCAGGGTGCGGCGCGGGGTCGCGAACTTGTCGGAGACCTCGGTCAGCTCGAGGGCGACCTGCGCGCGGAGGCGCTCGTCGGACGCCAGCAGTTCTTCGAGGGCGGCGATGTCGGCGAGCAGCTGGTCACGCTCGGCCTCGAGCTCCATCCGCGAGAACTTCGTCAGGCGACGCAGGCGCAGCTCGAGGATGTACTCAGCCTGCACCTCGGACAGGTCGAAGACGTCGCGCAGGCGGTTGCGCGCCGCCTCGGAGTCGTCGGACGTGCGGATGACCTGGATGACCTCGTCGATGTCGAGGATCGCGATGAGCAGGCCCTCGACCAGGTGCAGCCGTTCCTTGCGACGTGCCAGCCGGTACTGCGACCGGCGGGTGACGACGTCGAGCCGGTGCTGGACGTAGACGTCGAGGAGCTCGCGCAGCCCGAGTGTGCGCGGTGACCCGCCGACCAGGGCGACGTTGTTGATGCCGAAGCCGTCCTCGAGCGGGGTGTGCTTGTAGAGCTGCTCGAGCACGGCGGTGGGGTTGAAGCCGCTCTTGATGCCGATGACGAGCCGGAGCCCGTGGTTGCGGTCGGTCAGGTCGTTGACGTCCGAGATGCCGACGAGCTTCTTGGACTGGACGCCGTCCTTGATCTTCTCGATGACGCGCTCGGGGCCGACCAGGTAGGGCAGCTCGGTGACGACGAGGCCGACCTTGCGCGGGGTGAGGTTCTCGACGCTCACCTTGGAGCGGGTGCGGAACGAACCGCGGCCGGTGGCGTAGGCGTCGCGGACCCCGGAGAGCCCGACGATGGTGCCGCCGGACGGCAGGTCCGGCCCGGGCACGAACTCCATGAGCTCTTCGAGGGTGGCCTGCGGGTTCATGAGCAGGTGCTTCGCGGCCTCGACGACCTCGCCCAGGTTGTGCGGTGCCATGTTCGTCGCCATGCCCACCGCGATGCCGGAGGCACCGTTGACGAGCAGGTTCGGGAACGCCGCCGGCAGCACGCCGGGCTGCATGATCTGGTTGTCGTAGTTCGGGACGAAGTCGACGACGTCCTCGCCCAGGCCCTCGGTCATCGCCATCGACGGTTCGGCGAGCCGTGCCTCGGTGTAGCGGGCGGCAGCGGGTCCGTCGTCGAGTGAGCCGAAGTTGCCGTGGCCGTCGACGAGCGGCACGCGCATCGTGAACGGCTGGGCCATCCGGACCAGCGCATCGTAGATCGCGCCGTCGCCGTGCGGGTGCAGCTTGCCCATCACCTCGCCGGTGACGCGGGCGCTCTTGACGTGTCCGCGGTCGGGGCGCAGCCCCATCTCGGCCATCTGGTACAGGATCCGGCGCTGCACCGGCTTCAGGCCGTCGCGGGCGTCGGGCAGTGCCCGCGAGTAGATGACGGAGTACGCGTACTCGAGGAAGGAACCCTGCATCTCCTCGGAGACGTCGACGTCCTCGATGCGCTCACCGTCGGGCAGGCCGACTACATCCGTGCGTGCCATGGCACCTTTCTGGAAGACCAGAGTCGTCTGGAAGACTCGTGGAATGGGAACAAGCGTACCGACGGCCCCCGACGGCGTCGCGAACCTCGCCGACGTCTTCCCGAGTTGCCTCGTCGCGCTCGGTGCTGCGGACGATGCGTGGTTGCGTGGCAACGGCCTGGAGGCCCGGATCACCCTCCGCCCCGCCCGCTCGGCGATCGTCGTGCTGGTCGACGGCCTCGGGTCCGCCGCGCTGTCCGCGCGCGCCGGGCACGCCCGCTGGCTGACCGGCGCGAAGGGCACCGGCACCGCGAAGAAGCTGCGGAGCGGGTTCCCGACCACGACCGCGGCCGCACTGAGCACGCTCACGACGGGCCGTTCGCCCGGCACCCACGGGGTGATCGGGTACAGCGGCTGGAACCCGGACACCGGTGCCGTGATGAACCTGCTCGGAGGCTGGGACACCGAGGTGCCCGCCGACTGGTTCCTGACGCATACGCTGTTCACCCGGGCGGCTGAGCTCGGACTCGACCCGGTCGTCGTCGGGCCGGACCGGTACCGATCGTCCGGGATGACCGCGAACGTGCTCGGCGGTGCGCGGTACGTGTCGGCGGACTCGATCGCCCAGCGGGTCGACGCCGCCCTGGCCGAGACGGACTCCGGCCGGTCGTTCGTCTACCTGTACGTGCCGGAGCTCGACTCGATCGGCCACAAGTCCGGCTGGCAGTCCGACCGGTGGACGGCCGCGCTCGAGTTGCTCGACGGGGAACTCGCCCGCCTCGATGCCCGCAGCGCCGACGACGTGGGGGTCCTGGTGACGGCGGACCACGGTGTGCTCGACGTGCCGGACCACGCGAACATCGCAATCGACCCGCTGCTGCTCACCGACGTCGTCGGTGTCGCAGGAGACCCGCGCTGCCGACAGCTCACGGTCGCACCGGGCACCGACGTCCGCGCCCTCGTCGGCGCGTTCCGGGCGCGCTACGGCAAGAAGGCGTCCGTCGCCAGCCGTGCCGAGGCGATCGAGGCCGGGTGGTTCGGGCAGGTGTCCGACGAGGTGGTGCCGCGGATCGGTGACGTGCTCGTCGTGGCGCGAGGCTCGTGGGCGTTCAACGACGACCGAGCCCTGCGCGAGGACGAGACACCGAAGCGCATGATCGGCCAGCACGGCGCGATGACCGACGAGGAGACGATCGTCCCGCTCCGGCTCGCCGGCGCCTTCGCCCACTAGGGGCGTCGGCGCCGACGCGCGGTCGTCCGGATCAGGCGGGGTCGTCGTCCGGGCGGGTGCCGAAGACGATCTCGTCCCAGCTCGGCATCGAGCGGCGGCTGCGCTTCTTGCGTTCGCCACGGCTCTCGGGCTCCGGCGCCGAGGCCGGACGGCCGTCGGTCGACTGCGGTGCGGTGTCGTTCGCGCCGCCGTCCTCGAAGCCCTGCAGCGGGATGTCGACGACGCTGATCGAGGTCCCGCGGGCGGGCTCGTCACGCTGTTCGCCGAAGGACGCGGCCTCACGCTCACCACGGCGACGGCGCAGCGCCTCGAGCAGGTCGGCGGTCTCGTTGCCGGGAGCACGCTCTTCCACGGTGGCCTGGCCGATGCGGGGCAGCGGCGCACGGAGCGGTGCGTGCTGGGACGGTTCGGGCTCGGCGGCCGGCTGCTCCGGCTCGTCGACGCGGAAGGCTCCGGAGTCGAAGCGGGTGCCGTCGTCGTCCTGCTGCTCGAACTCGACCGCACGCAGGCGCGGGGCGATGCCCTCGTCGTCGGTGTGCGACAGCCGGTGGGCGTCACCGTTGTCGGGCGCGAGGGTCGAGGTCTTCGGGTCGAAACGCCACTGGGCGTCGTGCTCGACCTCGCCCGCGGTGTAGCGGACGCGGACCTGCCAGCCGCTCTCCGGGTGCTTCCAGGAGCCCCAGGTGATCGCGGTGGCCTCGCCGGCCTCGAGCTTCGCGGTGATCGCGGGACCGAAGGTGTCGGGGGCCTCGTCGTCGACCGGGGTGACCGGGACGCGGTGCGAGGCGTCGAGGATGAAGGCCCGCTCCGCCAGGACCGGACCCTCGAAGCGACGGACGTACTCGACGTCGACGTCGAGCGCGGCAGCCACGTCGGCGGCGTCGGCGCCACCGCGGATCCGTGCCTGGACGTCCTTGGGGGAGACCCGCTTCTGCGGACCGGCGTCGGGGTTCGCCTGGCGCACCTGACCCGCCAGCGACGACGAGACGGGCAACCGGAACTCGGTGCCGCCGTCGGTCGCCAGGAGGAGTGCGCCGGACTCGACTCCGATGACTCTCACGTCTTGCATGGTTCCGCCTTCCCAGCGTCGCGTACGGTCCTGCTGTCGTACCCCGTGAGTATGCAGGGAGGACGGACGGTTTCCGGGGAGGCGCACGGGCGTGCCGCGCACATCCGCAGGCCGATCCGAGAGCGCGCCGGAGCCCGGCAACGGGTGTCGGGAATGTCCGGTTCGGGTCACCGGTTGCACAGCCAGCACGACCCGCCGCAGCACTCGGTTTGCGCATCGGCGGGGCGTGGTGCAAACTGTCGCCGCCGATCACCCGGCGACGACCTCTCGATACGAGAATGGATGGGCATGGCCACCGATTACGACGCCCCCCGGAAGACCGACGACAACTCTGACTCAGAGTCGATCGAGGCCCTCAAGGAGCGCGTTCCCGACAAGATGTCGGGGGTCGTCGACGATGATTCCGACAACCCCGGCAGCTTCGAACTCGCCGGGCAGGACCTCAGCGACGTCGACCTCGACGTCGTGGTGCTGCCCCCGCAGGTCGATGAGTTCACCTGCGTCGAGTGCTTCCTCGTGAAGCACCGTTCCCAGCTCGACCACGAGTCGAAGCTCGGACCGGTCTGCGCGGAGTGCGCGTCGCTCTAGCGAGCACAGCCGCGTCGTCCTCGACGCAACGATCAGCGAAGGCCCCGCATCCCGATGGGATGCGGGGCCTTCGTCGTGGGCTGCGAGGCGGGGCCGAGCCGCGCCTCCAGGGCCGTTGCCCATGGTCCGTCAGGACCGCAGCGCCTCGACGACCTTGCCCGGGTGGCGGACGCTGATCAGCCAGTAGGGCGTCGGGTCGGCGTCGTCGCGCACCTCGACCTTGACGACCCCCCGCACGTAGCCGCGGAAGAGGGTCCAGGCGCGGGCGTCGAGTGCCGGGCCGCGCTGCTCGGTGGCCGCCGTGCCCTCGAACGCCTCGGTCGTGCCCACGAGCGTCCGGGGGAGGTGTGCCTTGCCCGCGCGGAACTCGGTGTCGGTGACCTCGATGGTGGGTGCGAGTACCCACAGGAGCACGAGGACCCCGAGCTCCATCCCGATCGCCACGAGGACGCCGGCCAGGACGCTGATGGGGAGGAAGACGAGCAGGGTGGCGGGGATCACGAGCGCCGTCGCCAGGTACAGGGCGGGCGGGGCCCAGAGTCGTTCGCGGTACAGGGTCACGGGTCCATTCGATCACGAGCGGACGAGGTCACGGAACGGTCACGGCTGCACTACCCTCGTCACGTGACCGAACCAGTCGACGTCCTCTGGACCGGGGAGCACGCTCCCGGCCACGCCCACCCCGGCGACGCGGGTGCCGATCTCGTCTCCACCGAGGCCTTCGTGCTGCAGCCGGGCGAGCGACACCTGGCCGCCACCGGACTGCGGATCGCGCTGCCCGAGGGGTACGCCGCGTTCGTGGTCCCGCGCAGCGGCCTGGCGGCGAAGCACGGCATCACGATCGTGAACAGCCCCGGCACCGTCGACTCCGGCTACCGCGGCGAGATCAAGGTCGCGCTGCTCAACACGGACCAGACGGAACCGTACGAGGTCCACGTGGGCGACCGCATCGCCCAGTTGATCGTGATGCCGGTGCCGCAGGTGACCTACACCCGGGTCGACGAGCTGCCGGACAGCGTCCGCGGACAGGGCGGGTTCGGCTCGTCGGGCTACGGTGACCGGAGCGGCGCCGTGCACGGTGCCGCCGCAGACGCTCAGGAAGGGACGCGCGCATGAAGTTCGGCCGACGCAAGCAGGACGAGGTCGAGGTGGCGGACGCCGTCGCCGACGACATCGAGGTCGCGGACACGTCCCCCGAGGTCGACATCGCGACCGATGCAGACGCGGACCACGACGAGGTCGACGCGGTCGCCCCGACGGACAAGTCCGCTCCGGACGACCGGGCCGAGAACGGCCCCCACGACGAGACCGAGGCGAACCTGGTCCGCCCCTACGTCGACCTGGGCGGGGTGAAGGTGCTCCCGCGTGAGGGCCTGCACCTGCGCCTCGAGGTCGAGGAGGGCTCGCAGCGCGTCGTCGCGGTCGGGCTCGACTACGACGACTCCACGCTGCAGGTCCAGCCGTTCGCCGCGCCCCGGTCCACCGGCCTGTGGCACGAGATCCGCGCCCAGATCGCCGAGCAGATCGAGCGCCAGGGCGGTGTCGTGACCGAGGTCGACGGCCCGTTCGGCCCCGAGCTCCGGGCGTCCGTGCCGGTCGCCGTGGATGGTGACGGCGGCACCGCCGGTTCCCGTCCGGCCCGCTTCGTCGGCGTCGACGGCCCGCGCTGGTTCCTGCGCGGCGTGATCGCCGGCAAGGCCGCCGAGCAGCCCGACGACGCCAGCGAGATCGAGGAGCTGTTCCGCAGCGTCGTCGTCGTGCGCGGCACGACGCCGATGCCGCCGCGCGACCTCATCCCGCTGCACATGCCCAAGTCGACGCAGACCGCGATCTGACGGCCTGACGAGCAACCCCGCCTGGAGGCACGGTGCCGGACCACGACGACACCCCACGACCCGAGACGGCTGGCCCCGACCCCGCTGCACCGGCAGCTGAGTCGTCGGTGGCGCCGTCGTTCTCCGCGCAGTTCCGTGACGCGGTGCAGAACGCCGGCATCGCCCGCGTCGCGCCCGGCGAGGCACCGTCCGGTCGGGCCCTGCTGGGCGCGGTCGGCGGGGTTCGTGGGCTCGCCGAGTCGGTGCTGCCCGGGTTCGCGTTCCTGGTCGTCTACGCGATCACGAAGGAGCTCGTGCCCAGCGTCGTGATCCCGGTGGTCGTCGGCCTGGTGTTCGTGGTGCTCCGGCTGGTGCAGCGGCAGTCGGTGACGATGTCGTTCGCGGGCATCCTCGGCGTCGCGGTCTCGGCCGGCCTCGCGCTCATCACCGGCCGCGCGGAGAGCAACTTCATCCCCGGCATCATCATCAACGCGGTCTGGCTCGTCGGGCTGCTGATCACGCTGGCGATCCGCTGGCCGCTCATCGGGCTCGTCGCCGGCTTCCTGCTGCCCGCGAACGAGGACGGCTCGCACGTCGACTGGCGTGCCGACCCGGTCAAGCGGCGGGTCCTGACGGTCGCCACCTGGATATGGGTCGGCCTGTTCGCCGTCCGGCTCGCGGTGGAGGTCCCGCTCTACCTGACAGCGCAGGTCGAACTGCTCGCCGGGCTGAAGCTCATCCTCGGCGTGCCGCTGTACGCGGCGGTGCTCTGGGTGACGTGGCTGCTGGTCCGCACCGTGTTCGTCCGACGCGACGACGTCGCCGCGGTGTAGAGTTCTCTCGACATCAAGATAGTTCCTGCCGGGCGCGCACGTGTCCGCGGGATTAGGTTTGCCTTGCTGGTGGGACGGTCCACGGCCCGCGAGGATGAGGGCAAACCGATCAGTAGGGAGGCGGCACGGTGGCTGCAGTCAATAGCTTCGGCTCGAAGGACACACTGTCGGTTGGGGGTGTCGACTACGCGATCCACCGGATCGACTCGGTTCCCGGGCACGAGAAGTTGCCCTACAGCCTGAAGGTGCTGCTCGAGAACCTCCTCCGCACCGAGGACGGCAAGAACGTCACCGAGGGGCAGATCCGGGCGCTCGGCTCCTGGCGTCCCGACGCCGAACCCGACACCGAGATCCAGTTCTCGCCGGCGCGCGTCGTCATGCAGGACTTCACGGGTGTGCCGTGCATCGTCGACCTCGCCACCATGCGCGAGGCCATGGCGGACATCGGCGGCGACCCGAACAAGATCAACCCGCTGTCGCCGGCCGAGATGGTCATCGACCACTCCGTCATCGCCGACCTGTTCGGCAGCACGGACGCCCTGCAGCGCAACACCGACCTGGAGTACGAGCGGAACGGTGAGCGCTACCAGTTCCTCCGCTGGGGCCAGACCGCGTTCGAGGACTTCAAGGTCGTCCCGCCCGGCACCGGCATCGTGCACCAGGTGAACATCGAGTACCTGGCGAAGGTCACCTACACGCGTGACTTCGACGGTGAGACCTACGCGTACCCGGACACCCTGGTCGGCACCGACTCGCACACCACGATGGTGAACGGCCTCGGCGTGCTCGGCTGGGGCGTCGGCGGCATCGAGGCCGAGGCCGCGATGCTCGGCCAGCCCGTGTCGATGCTCATCCCGAAGGTCGTCGGCTTCAAGCTCTCCGGCGAGATCCCCGCCGGCGTGACCGCGACCGACGTGGTGCTCACCATCACGCAGGAGCTCCGCAAGCACGGCGTCGTCGGCAAGTTCGTCGAGTTCTACGGCGAGGGCGTCAGCGCCGTCCCGCTCGCCAACCGCGCCACCATCGGCAACATGTCGCCCGAGTTCGGTTCCACCGCGGCGATCTTCCCGGTCGACGACGTCACGCTCGACTACCTGCGCCTGACCGGTCGCGACGAGGCGCAGATCGCCCTGGTCGAGGCGTACTCCAAGGCCCAGGGCCTGTGGCACGACGCCTCGGTCGAGCCCAACTACTCCGAGTACATGGAGCTCGACCTGTCCACGGTCGTGCCCTCCATCTCGGGCCCGAAGCGTCCGCAGGACCGCATCGAGCTGTCGAAGGCCAAGGACCAGTTCGAGGTCGACCTCGCCAACTACGCGAGCATCGACCACAGCGAAGAGGACAAGGCCGTCGCCGACACGTTCCCGGCGTCCGACCCGGTGGCCGCGGCCCCCGGTGACGAGCACGCCGTGGACGACCTGCAGGACGCCCCCGGGTCCGAGGTCCCCGTGCACGCTTCGAGCGCGCCCGGCACCGTCTCGAAGCCGACCTCGGTCGCCATCGCCGACGGCGACACGTTCACGATCGACCACGGTGCCGTGGCGATCGCCGCGATCACGTCGTGCACGAACACGTCGAACCCGTCGGTCATGATGGCCGCTGGCATCCTCGCCCGGAACGCCGCGCAGAAGGGCCTCACCGCGAAGCCCTGGGTGAAGACCACCCTCGCGCCGGGGTCGAAGGTCGTCACCGACTACTACGAGAAGGCCGGTCTCACCACCTACCTCGAGCAGCTCGGCTTCTACACGGTCGGCTACGGCTGCACGACCTGCATCGGCAACTCCGGCCCCCTGCCCGAGGAGATCTCGCAGGCCGTGCAGGACAACGACCTCGCCGTCACCGCGGTGCTCTCGGGCAACCGCAACTTCGAGGGCCGCATCAACCCCGACGTGAAGATGAACTACCTGGCGTCCCCGCCGCTGGTCATCGCGTACGCCCTCGCCGGGTCGATGCACTTCGACTTCGACAAGGACGCACTGGGCACCGACCAGGACGGCAACGACGTCTACCTGACCGACATCTGGCCCGACGCGGCCGAGGTGCAGCAGGTCATCGACACCTCGATCGACACCGAGATGTTCACCCACGAGTACGGCTCCGTGTTCGAGGGCGACGACCGCTGGAAGAACCTGCCGACCCCGACGGGCGACACCTTCGAGTGGGACCAGGAGTCGACCTACGTCCGGAAGCCCCCGTACTTCGAGGGCATGACGATGCAGCCCGACGCGGTGGCGGACATCTCCGGTGCCCGCGTGCTCGCGAAGCTCGGCGACTCGGTCACGACCGACCACATCTCGCCGGCCGGTTCGATCAAGGCCGACAGCCCCGCCGGTCAGTACCTCGCCGAGCACGGCGTCGACCGCAAGGACTTCAACTCCTACGGCTCGCGTCGCGGCAACCACGAGGTCATGATCCGCGGCACGTTCGCGAACATCCGTCTGCGCAACCAGCTGCTGGACGGCGTCGAGGGCGGGTACACCCGTGACTTCACGACGCCGGACGGCGAGCAGTCGTTCATCTACGACGCCTCGGAGCACTACCAGGAGCAGGGCATCCCGCTCGTCATCTTCGGCGGCAAGGAGTACGGCTCCGGTTCGTCCCGTGACTGGGCGGCGAAGGGCACGAACCTGCTCGGTGTCCGTGCGGTCATCACCGAGAGCTTCGAGCGGATCCACCGCTCGAACCTCATCGGCATGGGCGTCGTCCCGCTGCAGTTCCCGGCGGGCGAGACGGTCGAGTCCCTCGGCCTCGACGGCACCGAGGTCGTGTCGATCTCCGGGCTGACCGAGCTGAACGAGGGCCGCACCCCGAAGACCGTGCACGTCACCGCGACGCCGAGCGAGCACTCGCCCGCCGGCAAGCAGCCGGTGGAGTTCGACGCGGTCGTCCGCATCGACACCCCCGGTGAGGCCGACTACTACCGCAACGGCGGCATCCTGCAGTACGTGCTCCGCTCGCTCGTCTGACGCGACCCAGATACTGCCTGGAGGCGCGGTGCCAGCTGGCACCGCGCCTCCAGTCTGTTCTGTCCCTACGCGCATAGAGTGGGCCGACAGCCCCACGAAAGGAGCGCTCGTGAGCCTGCTCAGCAGCATCACGTCGCCGCGCGACCTGAAGCGTCTCTCCGACGCGCAGATGACCGACCTCGCCGCCGAGATCCGACGCTTCCTGGTCGCCGAGGTCGCGAAGACGGGTGGGCACCTCGGGCCGAACCTGGGTGTCGTCGAGCTGACGCTCGCGATGCACCGCGTGTTCGACTCGCCGAACGACCCCTTCGTCTTCGACACCGGGCACCAGTCGTACGTGCACAAGCTCGTCACCGGGCGGCAGGACTTCTCCAAGCTGCGCGAACGCGGTGGCATCGCCGGCTACCCGCAGCGCAGCGAGTCCGAGCACGACATCGTCGAGTCCTCGCACGCGTCGTCGTCGTTGTCGTGGGCGGACGGCATCTCCCGCGCGTTCGGGCAGACCGGCCAGACCGACCGCACCGTCGTCGCGGTGGTGGGGGACGGCGCGCTCACCGGTGGGATGACGTGGGAGGCGCTCAACAACATCTCCGACGACAACGACCGGCGCCTGGTCATCGTCGTCAACGACAACGGCCGCTCGTACGCCCCGACCATCGGTGGCATGGCGCGGTTCCTGAGTTCCGTGCGCACCCGCCGCGAGTACCGGGCCCTGTACGAGAGCACGCAGGCCGTGGCGGCGCGGTTCGGTGCTCCGGGTCGTGCGGTGTACCGCGGCATGCGCGGGGGCCTGCACGGCTTCCTGTCGCGACTGACGAACAACGAGGCGCTGTACTCGAACCTCGACATCAAGTACATCGGCCCGGTGAACGGGCACGACCAGCAGGCGATGGAGGCTGCGCTCCGGCAGGCCAAGGAGTACGGCGCTCCCGTGATCGTGCACGTCATCACGGAGAAGGGCCACGGCTTCGAGCCCGCCCTGCGCGACCAGGCCGACCAGTTCCACGCCGTCGGCCACATCGACCCGGAGACGGGCGAGTCGCTCGACGCCGCGTCGGGCCCCTCGTGGACCTCGGTGTTCGCGTCCTCCCTGGCCGAGGCCGGCGCCTCGGACCCTCGGATCGTCGCGATCACGGCGGCGATGCTCCGGCCGACCGGGCTGCACCTGTTCCAGGAGCAGCACCCCGACCGCGTGTACGACGTCGGCATCGCCGAGCAGCACGCCGTGACGACCGCCGCGGGCCTGGCGTACGGGGGACTCCACCCGGTCGTGGCGCTCTACGCGACGTTCCTGAACCGGGCGTTCGACCAGGTGCTGATGGACGTCGCCCTGCACAGGGCCGGCGTGACGTTCGTGCTCGACCGTGCCGGCATCACCGGTCCGGACGGCCCGTCGCACCACGGCATGTGGGACCTCGCACTGCTGCAGGTCGTGCCGGGGATCCGGATCGCCGCACCACGCGACGCCGCGACACTGCGTGAGGAGTTCCGCGAGGCGATCGCCGTCGACGATGCCCCCACCGTGCTGCGGTGGTCGAAGGGGCAGGTCGGGCCGGACATCCCCGCGGTCCGTCGTCTCCCCGACGGTGTGGACGTGCTGCACGCCGCCGCGGACGACGTCGAGGACGTCCTCTTCGTCGCCGTCGGGTCCATGGTGCCGGTGGCACTCGAGGCCGCGGCGCTGCTCGAGGCGCAGGGCATCGGCGTCACCGTCGTGGACCCGCGCTGGGTGGTCCCGATCCCGGGTTCGCTCATCGAACTGTCGCGCTCACACCGGCTCGTCATCACGATCGAGGACGGTGTGCGCGTCGGCGGCGTCGGGACCCGGCTGCGGCAGGACCTGCGTGCCGCTGGGGGCGACACCGGGGTGAACGAGCTCGGGCTGCCCGACGCGTTCATCGACCACGCGACGCGGTCCCAGATCCTCGCCGACGCTGGGCTGACGGCGCAGGCCATCGCCCGCGACGTCATCGACCAGGTCGTCGGGACGAAGCTGCCGCAGGCGAAGCCCGCGCGCTCCCGCGAGTCGGCCGCGTCCGACCGCTGACCGCTCGGCCCGGGTCCGGTCCGGGTCCGGGTCCGGGTCCGGTCAGCAAAACACCGGTGTTCGCGCTGCACTCCGCGGTTTGCGGGTGTTCGGTGCGCGAACACCGGTGTTTTGCGTACTGGGCCTAGCGGGAAGCGGGGCCGACGATCCGGGGCTCGTGGAACGTGCCGCCGAAGACACGCTCGGAGGCACCGGAGCGGTCGAGGTACGGGCTGATCCCACCGGCCTGGAACGGGTAGCCAGCGCCGAGGATGAGCCCGAGGTCGATCTCCTCGACGTGCTCGACGACCTTGTCCTCGAGCATGCGGTGCAGCTCGTCGGCCAGGGCGTCCTCGAACCGGCGCTGCATCTCGGCGGCGTCGACGGGCTTCGCGTCCATCTTGGACGGTGCGACGAGCTTCACGGCGGCGGGGTCGTACCCGGTCGCGTTGCCCTTCTTGTCGCGGGTCAGGATCGTCCCGTGCTCAGCGATCTTCTTCAGGCCGTCGCCGGGGTAGAAGCGCTCCGGCCAGGCGGCGTGGTGCGAGTCGAGCACGTGCGCACCGACCGGCAGCCCGACGAGCTCGAGCAGCTCGAACGGCGACATCGGCAGGCCGAGCGGTGCGGCACCCTGGGCGACGGTGTCGAACGAGGTGCCTTCCTCGACGCCGCGCATCGCCTCGCCGAGCACCCGGGCGAGCACCCGGTTGACGACGAAGCCGGGCTGGTCCGCGGTGATGACCGCGGTCTTCTTCAGGGTCTTCGCGACGGCGAGGGCGGTGACGAGGGCCTCGTCCGAGGTCTTCGCCGCGCGCACCACCTCGAGCAGCGGCATGACCGCGACCGGGTTGAAGAAGTGGAAGCCGACGAGCCGCTCCGGGTTCGTCAGGACCGACGCCATCTCGTCGACGGAGAGCGACGACGTGTTCGTGGCGAGGATGGCGTCCGGGGCGATGACCCGCTCGATCTTCCGGAAGACCTCTTGTTTGACGGTCATCTCCTCGAAGACGGCCTCGATCACCCAGTCGGCGTCGGCGAAGTCGTCGTACGACACCGACCCGCTGACGAGTGCGGTGATGCGGTTGGCGTCGTCGGGGGAGATCCGGCCCCTGTCGAGCAGCTTCGTGACCTCGCCGCGGATCCGCTCGACACCGGCGTCCACACGGGACTGGTCGACGTCGGTGATGACCACGGGGACCCCGAGACGGCGGGCGAAGAGCAGCGCGAACTGGGAGGCCATCAGCCCGGCGCCGAGCACACCGACCTTGGTGATCTTCTTCGGTTCGACACCTTCCGGAGCGCCGACGGGCTTCCTCGCGCGCTTCTGCACGAGGTCGAAGGCGTACATCGACGCGGCGAACTGGTCGCCGGACAGCAGGTCGGCGAGGGCGTCGTCCTCGTCGGCGAACCGTTCGTCGAGCGAACCCGACTTGGCTGTGGCCACCAGGTCGAGTGCTCGGAACGGCGACTTCGGCACGGTGCCGATCTTCGACGCCACCTGGCCACGCGCGACCTTGACGACGGTGCCCCATGCCGCCTTCTCGAGCATGCCCGGCTCGTTCTTCCGCACCACCTTGGTCGCGCCGGTGATGACACGATCGGCCCAGGCAACGGACGAGGGCAGGAACGTGACGGACGGCACCAGGACGTCGCCGATGCCGATCTCGACCGCGGCCGGACCGTCCATCAGGCGGTTGTTCTTGAGCGGGTTCTCGACGATGACGCGGAGCGCGCGCTCCGGGCCGATCAGGCGGGGGAGCAGTGTCGCGCCACCCCAGCCGGGGATGATGCCGAGGAACACCTCGGGCAGGCCGATGCCCTGCGCGGCGGACGAGAAGGCCCGGTACGTGCAGTGCAGGGCGATCTCGAGCCCGCCCCCGAGCGCCAGGGTGTTCACGAACGCGAACGACGGCACTCCGAGGTCGGCGAACTTGCGGAGTGTGGCGTGCCCGAGGGCGGCGAGGTCGTGCGCGGCCTCGCGCGACGGGACCGCTGCGGCCTGGGACAGGTCGGCCCCCGCCGCGAAGCAGTACTCCTTGCCGGTGATCGCGACGCCCTGGATCGTGCCGGCGGCGGCCTCGGTCCGCAGGGTGTCGAGCACCCCGGACAGTTCACGGAGCGTGCGGGGCCCGAGGGTGTTCGGCCGCTTGTAGTCCTTGCCGTTGTCGAGCGTGATGAGTGCCAGCGTGCCGCCCGATGGCATGGTCACGTGCTTCACGAACGAGTGCGTGACGACCTCGTCCTCGCTGAGTTCGGCCAGTCGGTCGTTGTCGACGATGGTCATGGTCACGCCCCCTTCCGAGCGGAGCGCTCGGCCGACTTGCTGTGGTTCGGGTTCTCCCAGATGACGGTGCCGCCCTGGCCGAGCCCGATGCACATCGTGGTGATGCCGTACTTGACGTCCGGTCGCTCGGCGAACTGCGCCGCGAGCTGGTTCATGAGTCGGACACCGCTCGACGCGAGCGGGTGGCCGACGGCGATGGCGCCGCCCCACGCGTTCACGTTCGGGGAGTCCTGGGCGATGCCGTAGTTGTCGAGGAAGGCGAGCACCTGGACGGCGAACGCCTCGTTGATCTCGAACAGGCCGATGTCGTCGATCGACAGCCCGGCCTTCGACAGTGCCTTGTCGGTGGCGGGGACCGGGCCGACGCCCATGACCTCGGGCTCGACGCCGGCGAAGGCGAACGACACCATGCGCATCTTCGTCGACAGGCCGTGCTGCTTCGCACCGTCCTCGGACGCGAGCAGGCTCATGGTCGCGCCGTCGTTGAGTCCGGCTGCGTTGCCGGCGGTGACCCGTCCGTGGGGCCGGAACGGCGTCTTCAAGGCGGCCAGCGCCTCCAGGGTGGTACCCGGCCGGGGCGGCTCGTCGGTGCTGATGACGTCCCAGCCGTCGCCCTTGTTGACCTCGACCGGGATGACGTCGGGCTGCAGCTTGCCGTTCGCCCAGGCGGCGGCGTAGCGCTGCTGGGACTGCACGGCGTAGGCGTCCGTGCGGTCCTTCGTGATCGCGGGGAAGCGGTCGTGCAGGCGCTCGGCGGTGGCGCCCATGACGAGGGCGTCGCTCGACACCATGCGCTCCGCGACGAAACGCGGGTTGGGGTCGGCGTTGAAGCCCATCGGGTGGCGGCCCATGTGCTCGACCCCACCGGCGATCGCGACGTCGGCGGCACCGAAGGCGATGGCACCCGCGAGCGTCGTGACACTCGTCATGGCGCCAGCGCACATGCGGTCGATCGCGTAGCCGGGCACCGACTTCGGCAGGCCTGCGAGCATGCCGACCGTGCGCCCGAGCGTCAGGCCCTGGTCACCCTGCTGCGTGGTCGCGGCGACGGCGACGTCGTCCACCGCTGCGGTGTCGAGGGAGTCGTTCCGGTCGAGCAGTCCGCGCATCGCGTGCACCGCGAGGTCGTCGGACCGCGTCTTCCAGAACACCCCCTTCTCGCCGGCTCGTCCGAACGGTGTGCGAACGCCGTCCACGAACACGACGTCTGATGCCTTTGGCAATCCGGGCCTCCCAGATCCTCTTCGATCGGGCCGGAACGCAGGTCGCTCCGGCCTGGCCGGGCCTCGCCCGGCGACCCTGCCGACGCTATGCCCCCACCCTGGGCGGCCGCATGCCGGTTGGGCAGTTCCTACGACTCGTCGTCGTCCGTCGCGGCGGGCCGCTGTGCAGCAACGACAAAGGCCGACGCGATGATCGACGAGAGTTCCTCGACCTGCCACGGGCGCGCATCGTGCTCGGCGAGGGCGGCTCCGACCAGTTCGGTCGACACCGGCGACGGCGGTGCCCACGACACGAGCCGGAGTGTCTCCGGCGTGAGCAGGTTCTCGAGCGGGATGTCGAGCTCCTCGGCACGCTTCGTCACCGCGGCGCGCGCGGCCTTGTACCGGCGGTCGGCCGCGGGGTTGCGGTCGGCCCAGGCGCGCGGCGGCGGGAGCGTCGCCTCGCCGGCACCACGCAGGCGGGGGAGGTCCTCGGTGGTGCGGCCCTCGTCGACGGCGGCCCACCAGCGGTCGAGCTCGGAACGGCTGGCGCGGCCCGTGAAGGCCTTCAGCGCCCCCAGCTCGGCGCGCGACTCGGGTGCGGCGGCCGCAGCGGCGACGATCGCGGCGTCGGGGATGGTGCGGCCCGGGGCGATGTCCGCCTGTCGGGCGTACTCGTCACGGGCGAGCCACAGCGACCGGGCGATCGCCAGGGCGCGGGCACCACGGAGCGCGTGCATGCCCGACAACCGACGCCACGGCTCGGCGCGGGCCGGCTTCGGTGCACGGTGCAGCACCGCGTCGAACTCCTCGGCCGCGATGCGGGACTTGCCGGCCTCGTCGAGCTTCTCGGCGAGGGCGTCGCGCAGGTCGGGCAACAGCTCGACGTCGAGCGATGCGTAGACGAGCCACGACTGGGGCAGGGGACGGGTGGACCAGTCGGCGGCCGAGTGCGCCTTCGCCAGGGTGATGCCGAGCAACTGCTCGACGACGGCACCGAGGCCGACACGGGGGAAGCCGGCGATGCGGGCGCCGAGTTCGGTGTCGAAGATGCGGGTCGGGACGAGGCCGACCTCCTGCAGGCACGGCAGGTCCTGCGAGGCGGCGTGGAACAGCCACTCCTCGTCGACGATGGCGGCCTGCAGGGCGGAGAAGTCGCCGATCGGGATCGGGTCGAACAGGTACGCACCGGCACCACGGCGGAACACCTGGATCAGGTACGCGCGCTGCGAGTAGCGGTAGCCGCTGGCGCGTTCGGCGTCGACCGCGACGGGGCCGTGCCCGGCGGCGATGGCGGCGACCGCGTCGAGGTACTCGTCGTGCGTGTCGATGACCTTGACGGCGTCGTGCGACGCCTCGAAGGCGGGGCCGGCAGCGGCGGCCGGAGCAGCCGAGCCGGCAGCGGCGGCCGGAGCAGTCGAACCGGCAGCGGCAGCCGGAGCAGCCGAGCCGGCAGCGGGGCTGGCGGCGTCCTGGGGAGCGGGATCGGTCACTTGGCGAGCCTCCTCGGGGCCAGCAGGGTCACGCCGTCCGATGCGGGAGGCAGACCGGCGAGCATGGCGACGATGTCCTGCCAGGCCCGGACGTGTGCGGTGAGGTCGTCGCCGCGTGGTGTCCACGACGCGCGGAGTTCCAGCTGGGCGCCGTCGCCCTGTGCGGCGAGGTCGCCGTACCCGCGCGAGATGATCTTGGTGGCCGTGCCCGAGGCGTGGTCGTACGTCGCACCGTGCGATTCGAGCGCGTCGACGAGCCAGCTCCACGTCACGTCCGCGACGAACTCGTCGACGCCGATCTCCGGTTCGAGCGGCGCCTGGGCGAACGAGACGACGCGGAACGCGCCACCCCAGCCCTCGGGTTCTTCCGGGTCGTACAGGGCGATGAAGCGCCCGGTGCCCAGGTCCGACTCGACCCCGTGCGCGGTGCCGGACACGTCCGCCGCCAGGGCGATCGAGAACGGTGCGATCCGGGTCGGCGAGGGGATCTCGGTGACGGTGGTCTCGGCACGGCCGCTGCCGCCGGACACGAACGCGCGGAGCCGCGCGAAGGCGTCGGGCTCTCGGGTTTCGGACACACATGCAGACTAGGCTCCGGGCCATGTCCCGATCCGCGCGACCCGCCGAGGACGTCGTCCAGGAGACCGCTCGATCGGCCGGGTTCATCGCACTCGGCGCCGGTCTGGCAGCAGCAGCGGTGGGGACGGCCGTCATCGGTGGCTTCGTCGCCGCCGTCGCCCGCGCCGTCGTCACGCCTGACCGCAAGCGCAACGAGCGCGTGCCGATCCACGCCGTCGACCCGGTCCGGAAGACCGTCACGATCGAGCGCACCGCGGACACGGAACTGCAGGGCCGCTACTCGCTCTGGTTCGGCGGCGGCACCGGACACATGCGCGTCGGCGAAGTGCTCGGCACGACCGACACCACCGTCACCCGCCGCATCATCGCCATCGACGCCGGCGACCCGACCGCCGCCCGTCGCGGTCGCTGGGGCGGCTGGTTCTACCTGACACCCGGCGAACTCGACGTGCCCGTCGAGGACGTCGACATCCCCACCCCGAACGGCCCTGCCCCGGCATGGGTCGTCCGCGCCGACGATCCGGACGCCCCGTGGGCCGTGCTGGTGCACGGCCGTGGTGTCACCCGCGCCGAGACCATCCGCGCCGTCCCGGTCTTCCGCGCCGCCGGCTACTCGGTCGTCCTCGCCTCGTGGCGGAACGACGGCGTCGCCCCGCCCAGTGTCGACGGTCGCTACGGCCTCGGCAGCACCGAGTGGGAGGACGTCGACTCCGTGCTCCGCTGGCTCACCGCGCAGGACGCCCAGAGCGTCGTGCTGATGGGCTGGTCGATGGGTGGCGCCGTCGTGTTGCAGACCCTGCTCCGCTCGCGGTTCGCCGGGCTGGTCGACGGGGTCGTGCTCGAGTCACCCGTGGTCGACTGGCACGCCGTCCTGAAGTCGCAGAGCCAGCTCCTGCGCCTGCCGCGGCCGGTCCGCAAGGTCGCACAGCGCCTGCTCCGCACGCCCGTGCTGTACCGGTTGGCCGGGCTGCAGCGGCCCGTCGACCTGCGCGAGCTCGACATGGTCACCCGTGCGGACGAACTCACGGTGCCGATCCTGCTGCTGCACAGCGACGACGACGGCTTCGTGCCGTCCTCGGCCTCGCACGACCTGGCCCGCGCGCGGCCCGACCTGGTCCGGCTCGAGATCCAGACCACGGCCCGGCACACGAAGCTGTGGAACCACGACGCCGACTGGTTCGACGCCCGGATCCTCGCGTGGCTCACCGAGGTGGTCCAGCGGCGCGGCGCGGCCAGCGCGCGGTAGAGACGACCGAACGACGGACGGGAGGCGCGGTGCCAGCTGGAACCGCGCCTCCCGTCCGTCGTTGCTCCCGTTCGGTCGCTTCGTGAGCAGGATTGGTCGGGTCGCCGACGCGCACGCGACCTCTTCTGCTCACCGAGCGGGTGGCGCGGCAATCGTTCTGTCCGGCACCGTCGTGGTCATCCGGTCTCCTCTGTCGTCCCGGTCCGTGGCGAGAGGCCGCCCACGCGGACGGCAGCGAGGACGTCGGTCCTGCCGGGTGTGAACGCGGTGATCGCGACCACGGTGTCAGCCTGCACGGTGCAGAACCCCGGCTGCGCGTCGCCGAGCGGCACGAGCGCACGTGCGAACCCGTCGAGCCCGCGGACGTCAAAGCCACGCTCGGCTGCCATCGTGTACTTCGTCAGGAAGGTCCGTGCCGTCGCCAGCGCGCCCTGCTCGAAGATCCGCAGCCGTTCCTCGGCCGGACACTGCGATGCCACTTCGAGTGCCAGTTCCGCCCCCGGGGCGTCTGATGCGCGGAGGCGCGAGCACAGTTCCTGGACGGTGATGTGGACGAGTCCGACGGACCGGTCGATCGCCGTGGCCGCCACGAGCGTTCGGTCCGTCGCACGGAGCACGACCGTCACGAGTTCATCGCCGTGATCGACCTGACAGATGAGGACGAGCTCGTCGCCGAGGGCTTCGAGGGGCCCGATGAACGGCACGAGGTTCGGCGACTGCTTCGAGGAGGTCCGCCGGACGACCCCCGCGAACGAGCGCGCGGACACGTCGGAGACGAACACCTGCGCGTCCGACCCGACTGCGGCGAGGACCTCGACGACACGCTCCGGCAGCTCCACCGTCGACTCGTTGGTGAGCGCTCGGAGATGCGGCACCGAGACGTCCGAGGGCGCGCCCGTCACCGTCGGACACCCGCGGACGACGGGCCGTGTCGGTACCGGGCCTCGCCGTCGGGCAGGACGTCGATGTCGACCCGTGCACGCCCTGGTTCGCTGGAGTGCCAGGACGGGCCTCGGCGGTTCGGCCAGCCTCCGAGCAACGCACGCGGGACGAACCGGGTGGTGATCCGTGCGCCGGAGACGTTCCGGTCGGCGACGACCTCCGTGTGCAGCGCGAGCACTCCGAGGAGCAACGGTCTGCCGCCCGGTTCGATGAAGGCGTGCTCACCATCGGAGTCGGCAGGGGCGAACTCGTCCTCGAACCGCAGCGTCGCACCGCTCGAGGACCGGATCGTGACGGCTGGTCCGACGCCGATGCAGTCGAGCGTGTTCATCGTCGATCTCCCCCCTGTGGTGCTGACCCGAAGCCTGTCACGGTCAGCGAGTGCGATGCCAGAGAACTGGCTGAACCGACGGACGGGAGGCCCGTGGCGGTGTCGCCACGGGCCTCCCGTCCGTCAGTGGGTCCGCGTCTACGCGACCGCCGCCTGCACCTGCCGCTGGACGCGACCGAGCATGCCCACCATGCCGCGGATCCGCAGCGGGCTGACCGCCTCGGACAGGCCGATGGTCAACGGGTAGTCCGTCGGGACGGCGAGCACCTGCTCGACGGTCAGGCCGGACAGGCCCTGCGCCAGGATCGAGGCGAAGCCGCGGGTGGTCGGTGCTTCGCGCGGTGCGGTGGCGTGCATCCGGACGACGTCCGGGTCGTCGCCGTCCTCGCCCACCGTGACGGTGATGAAGACGGGGGACTGGCACTCCTCGACGCGTTCGAGTTCGTCCTCGTGCCCCTGCAGGCGCTCGGGCAGCACCGGGAGCTCGTTCGAGAACTCGAGGAGGAGCTGCAGGCGGTCCTTCTGGCCCAGGGCGAGGAAGTCGTCGCGGATCTCGGCGAGGGTGGCGGGGAGCGTGGCGTCGGTGCTGGCGTTCATCGGTTCGGAACCGTACCCGGCTCGGATCCCTGCACGATGGGGACGCGGACGGCGCTGCCCCACTCGGTCCACGAACCGTCGTAGTTGCGGACGTCGGCGTAGCCGAGCAGGTGCTGCAGGACGAACCAGGTGTGGCTCGAACGCTCACCGATGCGGCAGTACGCGATGACCTGGTCGGCGTCACCGATGCCGGCGCCCTCGCGGTAGATCGCGTCGAGTTCAGCGCGCGACCGGAAGGTGCCGTCGGGCGCCGCCGCCGTGGCCCAGGGGATGTTCACCGCGGTGGGGACGTGCCCGCCGCGCAGCGCGCCCTCCTCCGGGTAGTCGGGCGCGGTCGTGCGCTCCCCGCTGTACTCCGGGGCGCTCCGGACGTCGATGAGCGGCTTGCCGAGGTGCGCGAGGACGTCGTCCTTGAAGGCACGGACGGGCTCGTCGTGGCGCTCGACGACGGGGTAGTCGACGGGAGTGACGGGGGTCTCCTCGGTGGTCAGTGCACGGTCCTCGGCGATCCACTTGGCGCGGCCGCCGTCGAGCAGGCGCACGTCCTGGTGGCCGAACAGGGTGAACACCCAGAGGGCGTACGCGGCCCACCAGTTGTTCTTGTCGCCGTAGATCACGACGGTGGTGTCGCGGCCGATGCCCTTGCCACCGAGGAGCTCGGCGAACGCGGCGCCGTCGATGTAGTCGCGCTGCACCGGGTCGTTGAGGTCGGTGTGCCAGTCGACCTTCACAGCGCCTGGGATGTGTCCGGTCTCGTAGAGCAGGACGTCCTCGTCGGACTCGACGACCACCAGGTCGGGCGCGCCGGCACCGGAGTCCAGTTGCTCCTGCAGCCACTCGGTGGAGACGAGGCGCTCCGGGTGCGCGTAGGCGGCGAACTGCTCGGACGGGTCGACCGGTGCGGTCATCGGGGGTACCTCCAGGGGGTGCGGGGGAGCGTGGTGCTGGGGAGCGTGCTGCTGGCGCCGGACTAGGATCGGGCGTCGGTGCCTGTGGGCAACGGTACGCGGACGTACCGTGCCCCTGACGCAACGTGACACCCAACGACATGCTTCCCGGAAGGGTCCCCCGATTGCCCGCTCACCTCGTCGACCGTGATCCACGGGTGACCCCGCAGCAGATGGCCGCGGCGCTCGTGCCCCCGCCGCAGTTCACGGACGCGTCGTTCGACTCGTACCGGCCGGACCCGGACTACGCCTCGCAGGCCTCGGTCCGCGATGCCGTCGCCGCCTTCGTGGCCGCAGGGCCCGCCGAGGCCCCACGGCGCGGGCTGTTCGGGAGGCGCAAGCAGTCGGCAGAACCGGCGGCCAAGTCCGGGGTCTACCTGGACGGCGGCTTCGGTGTCGGCAAGACCCACCTGCTCGCGGCGGCGTACCACGCGGCCACCGGGCGGAAGACCTTCGGCACCTTCATCGAGTACACCGCGCTCGTCGGGGCACTGGGGTTCCAGGGGACGGTCGACCTGCTCCGCGGCACCGACCTGGTGTGCATCGACGAGTTCGAGCTCGACGACCCGGGCGACACGATGGTGATGACCCGGCTCATCAAGGAACTGACCGAGACGGGCACCCGCTTCGCCGCGACGTCGAACACGCCGCCGGGGGCGCTCGGCGAAGGACGCTTCGCCGCGCAGGACTTCCTGCGCGAGATCCAGGCGATGTCCGACCGCTTCGACACCATGCGCATCGACGGCCTCGACTACCGCCGACGTGCGGTGGACGAGTCCGCTGCCGTCGTCGACGACGTCGCCGGGTTGCTGCCCACGGGCGCGGTCACGCTCGACGACTTCGGAGCGGTGGTGGCGCACCTGGGTTCCGTGCACCCGTCGAAGTACGTCGCGCTGGTCGAGGACCTGGACGCCGTCGGACTGACCGACGTCCGGGCGTTCACCGACCAGACCGACGCGCTGCGCTGGGTCGCTCTGGTGGACCGGCTGTACGACGCGCAGGTGCGGATCGTCGCCTCGGGGACCCCGCTCGACCAGGTGTACCCCGACGTGATGCTCGAGGGCGGCTACCGCAAGAAGTACCTGCGCGCGGCGTCCCGCGTCGTGGCGCTCACCCGCGCCTGAACGTCGCTCCCTGCCCGGACCGATCTGTCCACGGCGGTCTCGTGCCCCTCGCGCAGGGGACATCGGGCCGCTGGAAACACGACGTTTACAAACGGCGTGCTCGCGTTACATCCGCGAAACAGTTCGTGCTCCCTCGTGAAACCTCGCCTCGCCAGACTCGGTGACACCCGAGGCGGTCCAAGAGCCGCTCGTGCAATCGAGAGGTGAACAGATGCTTGATCAGGGCCAGACAGGCTTCATCATGATCATGGCTGCGCTGGTGTTGTTCATGACACCCGGCCTGGCCTTCTTCTACGGCGGTTTGGTGAAGGCGAAGTCCGTCATCTCCATGATGATGATGTCCTTCGGTGCGATCGCGCTCGTCGGCGTCCTCTGGGTGCTGTACGGCTACGCGATCGCCTTCGCCAACACGGGGCCGCACACAGCCGTCAGCGGCGTCGTCGGGTTCTTCAGCATCGACTGGAACCAGATCGGCCTCGGCCAGGCGTTCGAACAGTCCCAGGCCACCACGCTCGCCGCCACCTACCCCGACCTCGCCTTCGTCGGCTTCCAGGCCACCTTCGCGATCATCACCGTCGCGCTCATCTCCGGCGCCATCGCCGACCGCGCCAAGTTCGGCGCGTGGATGGTCTTCGCCGGCATCTGGGTCACGGTCGTCTACTTCCCGGTCGCCTCGTGGGTCTTCAACCTGACCTCCGGTTGGGCCGCCACGTGGGGCGTCATCGACTTCGCCGGTGGCACCGCGGTGCACATCAACGCCGGTGCGGCGGGTCTCGCCCTGGCGATCGTCCTCGGCAAGCGCGTCGGCTTCGCCAAGGGCGCGCACAAGCCGCACAACCCGCCCTTCGTCCTGCTCGGTGCCGCCATCCTGTGGTTCGGCTGGTTCGGCTTCAACGCCGGCTCCGCCGGTGCCGCGAACGGCGTCGCGTCGCTCGCCTGGATCAACACGCTCGCCGCTCCCGCAGCCGCGGTCCTCGGCTGGTTGCTCGTCGAGAAGCTCAAGGACGGCAAGGCCACCTCTGTCGGTGCCGCCTCGGGTGCCGTCACCGGCCTGGTCGCGATCACCCCGGCCTGCGCCAACCTGACCCCGGGCTGGGGCATCCTGCTCGGCTTCCTCGCCGGCATCGTCTGCTGCTTCGCCATCGACTGGAAGTACCGCCTGGGCTTCGACGACTCGCTCGACGTGGTCGGCGTGCACCTGGTCGGCGGCATCTTCGGCACCCTGTTCCTCGGGTTCTTCGCCAACGACACCGGCCTGATCTACTCCGGCTCGTTCGAGCAGCTCGGCAAGCAGGCGGCCGCAGCCGGTGCCGTCGGCGCCTACTCGTTCGTCCTGGCCTTCCTCATCGGCTGGATCATCGAGAAGACCATGGGCTTCCGCGTCAAGACCGAGGACGAGGTCGCGGGCATCGACACCGCCGTCCACGGCGAGGAGGGCTACGTCCTGTACGAGCAGACCGACGACAGCCCGGTCAGCGTCCGCTAGTCACCAGGCACCACCCGTACGACGACGGGCCCCGCGCACACAGCAGCGCGGGGCCCGTCGTCGTGTCGCTGGGTCGCGTGTTCGACGTGACCACGGACGGGAGGCTCTCCACCGGTCACGGTCGGTCCGCCGCTGGCGCGTCGGCACGGAAGCGGCTTCGGAGGCGCGGTGCGGGTCGGACTCACACCGCGCCTCCAGGCAGATGGTCGCGTCAGCGATCCGTTGGTTCCGTTGGTTCCGTCACCAGGCGTAGTCCTCCGGCGAGGTCGTGTGCCCCGGGAAGATCTCGTCGAGCCGGTCGAGTGCACGCTGGTCGAGGCGGATGTCGACAGCGCGGACCGCGGACTCCCACTGCTCCATCGTGCGCGGGCCGGTGATCGGCGCGGTGACGCCGGGCTGGTGCAGCAGCCAAGCGAGGGCGAGCTCCCCGGGGGTGTGCCCGAGTTCCTTCGCGAAGGACTCGTACGCGGTGAGCTGGTCACGGTGCGAATCGACGTACTCGGCGCTGCGGCCGGACAGGCGACGCGAGCCGTTCTCCGTCTTCTCGATGACGCCGCCGAGCAGGCCGCCCTGCAGCGGCGACCACGGGATCACGCCGAGGCCGTACGCACGGGCGGCGGGCAGGACCTCGCGCTCGACGTCGCGGACCACGAGGTTGTAGATCGACTGCTCGCTGACCAGGCCGAAGGTGTTGCGGCGCTTCGCGGCCTCCTGCGCCTGGGCGATGTGCCAGCCGGCGAAGTTCGACGAGCCGACGTAGAGCACCTTGCCCTGCTGCACGGCGACGTCGATCGCCTGCCAGATCTCGTCCCACGGCGTCGCACGGTCGACGTGGTGGAACTGGTACAGGTCGATGTGGTCGGTCTGCAGCCGCTGCAGACTCGCGTCGAGCGACTGCCGGATGTTCAGGGCGCTGAGCTTGCCGCCGTTCGGCCAGTCGATCATCTCGCCGTAGACCTTCGTGGCGAGGACGGTCTTCTCGCGACGCCCGCCGCCCTCGGCGAACCAGCGGCCGATGATCTCCTCGGTGGCACCCTTGCCCACCGAGCCGCCGTACCCGTTGGCGGTGTCGAAGAAGTTGACGCCGAGCTCGTGGGCCCGGTCCATGATCGCGTGCGAGTCGTCCTCGCTGGTCTCCGGGCCGAAGTTCATCGTGCCGAGCACTGCTCGTGAAACCGACAGCCCTGTCCGTCCGAGGTGTGTGTAGTCCATGAGACGGGTCTACTCGTGACGCGCTGGTGGCGCCAGGCCCTGGGAGTACCGGTCGAGGGGTGGGGAGTAGTCAGGGAGGACCACTCGAGAGGAGCAGCCATGCCAGCCAAGGACGAGATCCCCAGCACCCTGCAGCGGTCCCCGGAGCACGCGCAGGAGATCTTCGAGAAGGCGCTCGACTCGGCGAACGAGTCGTACGGACCGGGCGAGCGCGCGCACCGCACCGCGTTCGCCGCGGTGAAGCACGAGTACGAGAAGGTCGGCGACCACTGGGAGGAGAAGGAGTCCTCCGGCCCGTCCGACTCCGGTGCCGCGGGTTCGCGTGGTGCTGGCTCGGACTCATCCGGGAAGACCGAGGGCGGTGTCGACGCGAACGCCTCGAAGGCACACCTGATGGACGTCGCGAAGCGGCTCGACGTGCGCGGCCGGTCGAAGATGAACAAGGACGAGCTGGTCGACGCGATCGGCAAGGCCAACGACCGTGCGACCGCCGCCGCGCGGAAGTGACGGTGCGAGGCGGGGCCTGCATTCCTCGGCAGGCATGCTGGCTCGGGGTGAGGGGGTAACGTGCCGACGGTGAACATCCCAGCACTCCGTGGCAGCCGGATCCTCGGGTTCGGACACCACCAGCCCGAACGCATCCTGACCAACGACGAACTGTCGACGATGGTCGACACGAACGACGAGTGGATCCGCACCCGCACCGGCATCCAGACCCGACGGATCGCCGGGCCCGACGACACCGTCACGTCGATGGCGATCGAGGCCGGCCGCCGTGCCCTCGCCGACGCCGGGGTGTCGCCCTCGGCCGTCGGACTCGTCATCGTCGCGTCCACCACGCACCAGGACCGCGCTCCGTACACGGCCGGCCGGGTCGCCGCCGCACTCGGCATGACGAACGGCCCCGCGCCGATCGACATCAACACCGCGTGCAGTGGCTTCGAGTACGCGCTCGGGCTCGCCGACCAGTCCATCCGGACCGGTTCGGCCGACGTCGCGCTCGTGATCGGGTCCGAGGTGCTGTCCGGCATCGCCGACTGGACCGACCGGTCGACCTGTGTGCTCGTCGGTGACGGAGCCGGCGCCGCCGTGTTAGGTGTCGCCGAGACGCCCGAGATCGGGCCGGTGTCGTGGGGGAGCGTGCCGCACCTGCTCGATGCCGTCCGCGTGGAGGGGTCGCCGGGGCGCTTCAACCAGGAGGGTCGCTCGATCTACCGCTGGGCCATCACCGAGGCGGAGAGACACGCCCGCAAGGTCGTCGAAGCCGCGGGGCTCTCGATGGACGACATCGAGGTGTTCGCGTTCCACCAGGCGAACCTGCGGATCATCGAGCCGCTCGTGACCGCGCTCGGCGGGGAGTCCAAGTTCGTCATCCGCGACGTCGTCGAGTCCGGGAACACCTCGGCGGCGAGTGTGCCGCTCGGGCTGTCGAAGGCGTGGGAGCGTGGTGACCTGCCCGAGGGTGTGCCGGCGCTGCTGTTCGGCTTCGGGGGCGGGTTCGCGCACGCTGGACAGGTCGTGACGACGCCCGTGCGGTCCTTCTAGGACACGGCCTGCAACAGACACAGACACAGACGCAGGAACGGCCCGGGCACGCTGCCCGGGCCGTTCCTGTGTCAGCGCTTGGTGTCCTGGTCCGGCGCTTCGTGCCGGGGTTCAGGGCGTCGTGCCGGGGTTGAGCGCGTCGTGCCGGGGTTCAGCGTTTCGTGCCGTGGTCGTCGTTGCCCGGCTCGGTCCAGAGGTCCTGGTCCTTGCCCGCGCCACGCTTCCACGGCAGGGCACGCCGGGTCTTCTCGGCCGCGGGGGTCACGGTCAGGACGATCGGGAACTGCGCCGGCGGCATGCCGAAGCCCGTCCGCGACGCCTGGATGACCTTGCGGCCCAGCGCGTGGTTACCGAGGCCACCGACGGCCGCGCCGATGCCGAACGGCAGGGCCCGACCGAGCACCGACCCGCCCTGTCGGATGGCGAAGCGCTTGATGAACTGGTCTCGGACCTGTCCGCCGATGCCGTTCACCATCTGCTTCGGGAGGGACGAGGTCACCATCTCGCCCCAGAACGCGGTCCGGACCTGGCCACCGGCGATCTGTCCACCGAGTTGCTTGATCAGCTGCGTCCCCGGGGCGCCGAGGATCATCGCCATCACCAGGGTGCGAGCGCGCTCGGGGTCGTCCAGGGCGATCCCGTGCACCTCGGTCACCGACTGGGCGAACAGCGCCGTGGTCTCGAGGAACCCGATCGTCTCCGCACCGCTCAGTCCGAGCGCGGCAACCATCCCGACGCCCGGGATCACGGCGCTCGCACCGACCGCGGCACCACCGGTCGTCACGGCCGTGAGGTACTGCCGCTCGAGGATCTGGATGACCTCGGCCGGCGTGGCGTCGGGCTTGCGGCGGCGGATCGCCTTGACGTGCGCCACGACCGCCGGCCGCTGCACACTGATGGCGCGGTCGAGCAACTTGACCCATCCGGCGGGTTGTTGCGGTTGCGGGGTTCTGGAGTCGTCTGACGTGGGGGAGACCTGGGCGTTCGGCAGGGGCACGATCGCCTGGTCCTTCGGGGAGCGGGCCATGCGCTCACCGTACGCCGGGCATGTGGGAGGCTCGCTGGATGGACGGCGACCGGACAGCGCGACCCCTCGACGTGGCTCGCCGCGCGGCCGGGTTCCTGCCCGTCCACGAGGTCGCCGCCCTCGCACCGGACGTCCGCGTGCTCGACCCCGGGTCCGTCCTGATCGGGGCCGGCGTGACCGTTCTGCCCGGAGCCGTGCTGTACCCGTCCACGACCCTGGAGACCCGCGACGGCGGCCTGATCTCGGTCGCTTCCGGAGCACGACTCGGCCCCGGGCCGGTGACCATCGTCGCGTCCGCGGTGACCGTGCACGTCGGCGAGGACGCCGAACTCGGGCCCGGACCGGTGACGATCATCGCGACGGGATCCGACGTGGTGGTGGGTGGTCGCGCCCGCCTGACGGCCGGGTGTCTCGTCGAGGGGCCGGCGCGCATCGGCTCCGGCGCGCAGGTGCTCGGGCCAGTGTCCGTCCGGGACGTCGAACTGGCGGACGGCGGCGACCACCGCGAACCCGACCCGGACCACCGCGGCGGTGTGGTCAAGGGCACGGGGCCCGTCCGTGGTGTGCGCGTGGGGGTCGGCGAGGTCGTGGTCGGCGGGGTGCTGAACGGCCGGGGAGTCTCCGGTTCGCCGACGGTGGAGCGCCAGCGGGAGTACCACCCCGAGGCACCGCACCGCCCGCGCTGACCGTCCGTGGTGGGTCACCCGCACGGCACACCTGCGCGCCGGAGCGCAGCCCGCACCCGGTCGGGCTGCATCAGGTCGGACCAGGAGAGCCGGATGACCGCGCGGACACCGGGGCACGACCGGATGAAGTCCTCACGTCGTTTCTCGCGCCAGTGCGCGTCGGCGGTCGAACGCCCGTCGAGCATCACCGGGTCCTCGTACTTCGCGCGGCCGTCGACCTCGACCACGACGCCCTGGTCCGGGAACCAGAAGTCCACCACCGCCGTCTCCGATCCTGCCCGGGCGAACACGTGCTGCTGCACCGGCTCGGGCACGCCGAGCTCGCGGAACCGCACCCGGCACACCGACTCGGCCGGCGACCCCGACAGTGCCGACCCCATCGCGATCGCGAGGCCCGCCTTGCTGCGGGCTGCTGTCAGCGCTGCGAACTCCGCCTCGAGCGTCGCGCGATCGCTGAGCCGACGCGAGAGCACGGAGTCGACGACGGGCAGCGCCTCGAACAACGCGCGCGTCGCAGCGACGTCGATCGCGGTCCTCGCCGGGGTCGTCGTGGGTATCGAGTCCTCGTCGATCCTGACCGCGGGCGGCCGCATCTGCGAGCCGTGCCGGACGAACCACGCCGTGACACGAGTGTGCGTCGTGGTCGGATCGGAGAGGTGCACCTTCGGCGGTGCCGCTGCGACCAACGGCAGACCGAGGACGGCGCAGGCAGACTGGTGTGAGACGACGTCCGTGTCACGGATCCGGTGCGCCGAGGCCCGGACGAGCACATGGTGCTGCTCGCCGGGGTGCAGCCCGTCGAGGGCACCCGGGTGGACGAGGACGCCCGGACGGAGGCGTTCGAAGCGTCCGCGGTGAACGTCGCGTTCGAGGGCACGGCGTTCGGCGGAGGTCGCGCCCGATGTGCGGATCAGTTCGACGTCGTTCGCTCTGGACATGACACCAGGCTCGCCGAACGCGGAGATCCAGCACGCTCCGGACGCCGATCTGTGGAGACTCTGGCGGTAACAGCGCCCTGTGGAGGACTGACCGCCTGCAGTGCGTGTGCATGTTCCGACGATCCACGCGTCGAACGACTCGTGTGTTGTCGCCTGATGTGCGCGCAACTACTGCGTGTGCATGTTCCGACGATGCACGACGCGAACGACTGGTGGAATGTCGCAGAACGGGTGCGCCCGGCGCGACCGCGCGCGCTACACCCGCGCGAGCTCCGCCCGCAGCGGCAGGTCCTGCTCCTCGAGGATGATCTGCGCGCCCACGGCGGTGCGGGCGTTCACGACGATCGGCGCGAGCAGGTTGACCGTGGTGCCGGACGCCCCGGGGTTCGCGACCACCAGCAGCATCGCGTCCGCGGGGTCGGTCAGCCCGAGCGCGGCGGCCTGCTCGTCGGTGAGCTCGGGCGCG
This sequence comes from Curtobacterium poinsettiae, assembly GCF_047226435.1. NCBI lineage: Bacteria > Bacillati > Actinomycetota > Actinomycetes > Micrococcales > Microbacteriaceae > Curtobacterium > Curtobacterium poinsettiae. Next base: position 1,723,021 of record NZ_CP178434.1, read on the forward strand.
TACGACGGCAGGTGCACCGCGGCGTCGAGCAGGAACAGCCGCGCGTCGTCGCCGACGAGCGTGAACAGCCCCTCGGCGCCGTCGACGGGCGACAGGGCGAAGGCCGGCGCGGCAGCGAGTCCGAACGGCGGGACGGCGAAGGTCAGGGAGATGCTCATCGGAGGTAGTCCATCAGGGTCGGCTGCAGGACCTTCGCGGTGACGGCGAGGGCTGCCTGGTAGTTGGTCTGCTGCACCTGCAGGTCGAGGACGGCCTTGGCGAGGTCCACGTCCTCGATGCCGGCGCGGCGGCTCTCGAGCGAGACGGTCGCGGACTTCAGTGAGTCCTGCGCCGCGAGCGCGGCGGCGTGCCGGACCCCGACGTCGGCCTGGGCGCCGCGGACGGTCCCGAGCGCGCCGTCCACGTCGTTGATCCGCGCGTTCACGTTCACCCCGTTCTGCAGGTCGCTGACGATGGAGTCGATCACGGCGAACACCGAGTCGTCACCGGATCCGAAGACCGCGGTGCCGGTGGTGTCGACGCGGACGGTCGTGCCGTCACCGATCCGCCGGGACACGTCGGTGCCCGAGGCCGCCCAACCCGTGGCCGGGTCGTGGGCGGCAGCGGCGGTCGACGACCCCGCGAACACCGAACGGGTGCCGTAGGTGGTGTTGGCTCGTGCCTCGAGGTCGGCCTTGAGCGACCGGAACTGCGTGACGAAGGCGTCGCGGTTCGTCTCGCTCATGGTGCCCGAGTTCGCGGCCTGGACCGTGAGGTCGCGGACGTTGTTGAGCACCCCGTACACGCTCGACAGTGCACTGTCGGTGGTCGCGAGCCACGCCGCGGCGTCGTCTGCGTTCCGCGAGTACTGCGCCGCAGCGGCCTGCTCCTTGCGCACCTGCATCGACGACGCGGTGCCGACGGGGTCGTCGGACGGCTTCTGGATGGCGCGCAGCGTCGTGGCCTGGTCGGTGAGCTCGGCGACCTTCGCGGCACCGGCCTGCAGCCGGGCCGAGGCGGCCGCCATCGACATCTGGGTGGTCACACGGGTGATCACGATCAGCCCCTCCCGACGAGTCCGACTCGGTTGATGATGGTGTCGAGCATCTCGTCGACGGCGGTCAGGACGCGCGCGGCGCCCTGGTACGCGTGCTGGTAGCTCAGCAGGTTCACGTTCTCCTCGTCGAGGTCGACGCCGGCGCTCGACTGCTGCTGGGTGCGTGCGTTGGTGAGCGCGAGTCCGGTCAGCGTCGATTCCGACGTCGCCGACCTGGAGGCGGTGCCCACCCCCGTCACGAACGTCGCCCAGACCTGGTCGGCACCGTCGGACGACGCCCCGAGTCGCGCGAGCGCGTCGGCGAACGAGTCGTCGAGTTCGCCCGCCGCGTTCCGCGTCGCCAGGCCGCCGGCGTCCGTGGGGACGACGCCGAGCGCCTGGGCGGCGGGCACACCGGTCGCGAGTGAGAAGAACGGTGCGCCCGTGGCGCCGGCCGGGGTGGTCCCGGTGGCGTGCAGGGCGTTCACGGTGGTGGCGAGTCGGGTGGCCACGGCGTCGTAGGACACGGACGCCTCGGCGAGTGCCCCGCCGGTGCCGGTGCCGGACGCGGGCGCCAGGACGGCGAGGGCTCCGCCGATCGACCCGCCGCTCAGCCCGACGGCCCCGGCCGTGCCGGTGGTCCAGGTCAGGGTGACCGCGGTGCCGTCGGCCAGACGCTCGCCGCCGCCGAGGGCGACCGAGCGGGCGTCGGTGCCCTGCACGAGCGGGTTGCCACCGAGGAGCACGTCGACCGTGCCGTCGGCGTTGGTCCGGGTGGTGCCGCCGGCGAGCGTGGCGATCTGCTGCGTGAGCTGGTCGCGCTGGTCGAGCAGCTCGTTGGCGGTGCCGCCCGACGCCAGTGCGGTGCGGATCCGGCCGTTCAGGTCCGCGACCTGCTCCGCGGCGCCGTTCAGCTGGGCGACCTGGCCGGTCAGGGAGCCGCGCACCGACGACCACTGCGCATCGACGGCCTTCGATCCGGCGGCCAGGGCGGAGACGACGGTGCCCGCGGCCCCGAGCACCGCGCTCGCGGCACCGGGGTCGTCGGGGTGGCTGGCGAGCTCGCTCCAGGACGACCAGAACGCATCCAGCTTGGCGCTCAGACCGTCCTTGCCGGGCTCGTGCAATCCGGTCTCGAGGGCGGAGAGTGCGCTGGCGCGGGCGTCGGCGTACGCCGACGAACCGGCGGCGACGCGGACGCCGGCGTCGAGCGTCAGGGACGCCAGGCGGGCGATGCCGTCGACGGAGACGCCCTGGCCGGCGAGGGCCGCGGTGCCCCGCATGAAGCCGGTCTGGGTCGCGGGGACCGAGTTCTGCGTGACGCGCTGCCGCGTGTACCCGGCGGTGCCGGCGTTGGCGATGTTCTGGCCGGTGACGTCGATGCCGGCCCGGGCCGCGGCGAGGCCGGAGTACGCCGTCGCGAGGGATCCGAAGGTGCTGACCACGGTGTTACAGCGTCCCCTCGAACAGGCGGGCGCCGTCCGCGCCGGCACCCGACGTGCCGGTGGCGTCGTAGGTGGCGGCGCCGGTGACGGTCCCGGCCAAGGTCTCCTCGGTGGCCTGGGCGGCGGCACGGAGGAACCGGTCGTTCTCGTCGCGCAGCGCGCCGATCTGGGTGGTCAGCTCGACCATCGCGGTGAGGTGCGACGACAGGATCTCGCCCCACGGGCCGTTCGGCGCCGCGGCGACGACGTCCCGCAGGGGAGCGTCGGCGGGCACGCCCCACTCCTCGGCGACCTCGGCACTCTGCGCGGCGCGCTCGAGTCCGGTGCTGCGGAGCCGGTCGAGGACCTGCTCGACCTCGCGGCTGGCGTGCGACACCCAGCGGGAGCGGCCCGCGGTGAGCAGGAGCTGCTCCTCCTCGAGCTTGAAGGTGAGCAGTTCGAGCAGCTCGCGTTCGCGCCAGAGCACGGCGGACAGGTCGTTCACGCTCATCAGCTCCTCCCAGGTGGTGGTTCGTCGGGGTGGCCCCCGGTCCGTCATCCTGCGGACACCGGGACCTATCGACTCGGTGGTCGCGACCGTAAGCCCCGGCGGCCGAGTGCCGACTCAGTACTCGCCGAGACTGTGACCCGATGAGCCCTGTCGGGGGACAAGAACGGTCGTTCCCCACCCGGAGTCCCCAGAAATGCCGACCGGATCCGGGCCCTGACACCCCCGCACTGGGGACGCATGTGGACCCACTCAGCCCATTGCCAGCCGATACATTCAGAACGCACCCCGGGGGACGCCCGGAACTGCTCGGGAACGACACGGGGTGCTCCGCTCGGAGGGACCCGGGCGGTTCTTCGGCGTACGCACCGGCCATCCGAGGCCGGCGCTCGTCGCGCCCACGGACGGGTGAGCCGACACACGTCAGGTCGACCAGGGGATGAGCATGGACCGCACCGAACGCAACGCGATGATCGTGGAGCACCTCCCGCTCGTGGGCTACATCGTGGCCGACGTCCGCTCCCGGGCGACGCACCTGGACCGCGACGACCTCGCCGCCGTCGGGTCCCTCGCCCTCGTCGCCGCGGCCGATGCGTTCGACCCCACCCTCGGCGTCCCGTTCGGCGCCTACGCCCGCACCCGGATCACCGGGGCACTGGCCGACGACATGCGCTCGGCCGACTGGGCCTCCCGCGGCACCCGCAAGCGCATCCGCGAGACCCTGGCCACGCAGGAGGCCCTGTCGGCGCGACTCGGCCGGACCGTCGGTGCGCAGGAGATCGCCGACGCGATGGGCGTCGACAAGCAGACCGCGGTGGACGCGATGAGCGACGCCGCCCGCACCGTCGCGCCCCTCGACGAGACCGTGCACGACCTGGTCGCGGCCGACCTGCCGCTCCCGGGGGACGACCTGCTCGAGACCGAGAAACGCCGGTACCTCCGCGCCGCGGTCGAGGCCCTGCCCGAGCGGATGCGCTTCATCGTCGAGGCCGTGTACTTCGGCGACCGATCGGTCACCGACGTCGCCGCCGAGCTCGGCATCACGCACTCCGCCGTCTCGCAGCAGCGCTCCGAGGCGATGCGGCTGCTCCACGACGGTCTCGCCGCCCACTACGGCGACGGCACCACCGTCGAGCCCGCCAGCCGCACCACCGCGGCCCGTCGCAGTGCGTACCTGGCCCGTGTCGCCACGAACGCCGCCGCCGGTGTCGCCCGCGCGGTGCACGACGCTGCAGCAGGACCGGCCGTCGCGGCGAGTTGAGACGTCGGCGGAAACTTCTCCGCCGATCCCCTAACGACTCCCGGCGACCGGCCGAGAGTCATCCATGTCAGCCCACGGACGGGCAGACGCACGACCCACGTTCACGGAGGAAACCACCATGGGTATGTCCATCAACACCAACCTCTCGGCACTCAACACGTACCGGAACCTGAACTCGACGCAGAACGACCTGTCGAAGTCCCTCGAGAAGCTCTCGAGCGGCCTCCGCATCAACCGTGCTGCCGACGACGCTTCCGGTCTGACGATCTCCGAGGGGCTGAAGTCCCAGGTCGGTGGCCTCACGGTCGCCGCCCGCAACGCGCAGGACGGCATCTCCGTCGTGCAGACCGCTGAAGGTGGCCTCACCGAGACCCACTCGATCCTCCAGCGCATGCGCGACCTGGCCGTCCAGGCCGGCAACGACTCGAACAACGAGGACTCGCGGAAGGCGATCACCACCGAGGTCGGCGAGCTCACCAAGGAGCTCACCCGCATCTCGGCGTCGACCAACTTCAACGGCATCAAGCTGCTCGACGGCTCCGCCGGCGCCGCAGGGGTGCTGAAGTTCCAGGTCGGCGCGAACGGTGACGCGGCGAGCCAGATCGACGTGGACCTGTCGAAGTCGAACGTGGAGTCCGTGTCGACCGCGGTCGGCGCGCTCACCTTCGACTCGGCCACGAACGCTCAGGCTGCCATCACCGCGATCGACGAGCAGATCAAGTACGTCTCCTCCGCTCGTTCGACCATCGGTGCCATCCAGAACCGCTTCGACCACGCCATCAACGTGACGAACGTGGCCAAGGAGAACCTGACGGCTGCCGGTTCGCGCATCACCGACGTCGACATGGCACAGGAGATGGTCAAGTACACGCGCGACAACATCCTGAGCCAGGCCGGCACCTCGATGCTCGCGCAGGCGAACCAGAGCACCCAGGGCGTGCTCTCGCTCCTGCGCTAGCCATCACGCGGTCCGCCCTCCGGGCCCCCTGCGGGCACGGAGGGCGGACCTCGCCGTCCTGACCACCTCCACGACGCCAGGGAGTGTCGACGATGTCCTCGTCCGTGTCCTCGAGCACCAGCCTCGCGATCGACGGTCTGGTCAGCGGTCTCAAGACGACCGACCTCATCAACTCGCTGATGAGCGTCGAGGGCGTCCCGCAGACCCTGCTCAAGAACAAGCTCACCACCACCAACTCGTTCATCTCGTCACTGCAGACGCTCAACGGGTTGATCCAGGGGCTCGCCACCAAGGCCGCGGACGCCGCGAAGGCCTCGTCGCTGGACCTCTTCGCCGCGACGAGCAGCGCTGCCGGCGTCACGGCCCTCACCGGCACCGGCGCGACCGCCGGGTCCATCAGCTTCACCGTCGGATCGACCGCCTCGGCCCAGGTCGGTGTCACGGCTGCGATGTCGACGTGGGCCAGCGATGCGCAGCCGATCACGATCGTCGGCGCGGACGGCAAGTCGACCACGGTGACGCCGGCGTCCGGCTCCCTCGACGACGTCGTGTCCGCCCTGAACAAGGCCGGTGCGGGCGTCACCGCGACGAAGGTCTCCGCCGGTACCGACGCCGACGGCACCAAGCTCTCCCGCCTGCAGCTCACGTCCGCGAAGACCGGGGCGGCCGGCGGGTTCCAGGTGTACCGGGGTGGCGCGGACGCCGTGGCAGCAGGCACCGCGACGAACGTCCTGACCGAGACCGGTGCCGCGGTCGTGACCGCGGCGACCGATGCCAGTGTCACCCTCTGGGCCGGCACCGCCGCCGCGCAGACGGTCACGAGCGCCACCAACACCTTCACGGGCCTCGTCCCCGGGGTCGACGTCACGGTGTCGAAGACCACCGCCGAGCCGGTCACCGTCACCGTCGCGCAGGACACCACGAAGGCCCAGTCCGTGGCCTCCGGGCTCGTTGACGCCATGAACGCGATCGCGGCCTACTACAAGACCAACACCACGGTGTCGAGCACGACCAGTGCCACGTCCGGCACCACGACGACCAAAGCCGGTGTCCTGACCGGCGACGGCGCCTCCCGCGACGCGGTGCAGCGCCTGACGAGCACGATGTCCGCCCCCGTCGACGGCAAGTCGCCGTCGACCATCGGCATCGTGATCATGAAGGACGGCACCTTCACCTTCGACCCCGAGGTCTTCCAGAAAGCCCTCGCGACCGACCCGAAGGCCACCCAGGCGATGCTCTCCGGCGTGGCCGCCAACGTCGGCGCCGCAGCCACCGCCGCGTCCGACAAGTACGACGGCTCCGTCACGACCTCCATCACCGGCCAGCAGGCCGTCGCGAAGGACCTGACCACCCAGATCGACAGCTGGACCGACCGGTTGGCGATGCGCCGGGCCTCGCTGCAGACCCTCTACGCATCACTCGAGACCAGCCTCAGCAAGCTCCAGTCGCAGTCGAGCTGGCTCGCCAGCCAGCTCGCCTCGACGTCGAGCTGACGGGAACGACCATGACCTTCGACTTCCAGGCCGCCGCCTTCCGCCAGGCTGCCCAGCCCCGCACCGTCACCGACCAGCGACGTGCCCAGTACACGAACGAGGCCGTGCTCTCGGCGACCCCGGCCCAGCTCGTGACGATGCTCTACGACCGACTGCTGCTCGACCTGCACCGGGCCGAGGCTGCGCAGGTCGCCGCCGACTGGGCGGCGGCACGCGAACAGCTCCTGCACGCCCAGGCCATCGTGGGGGAGCTGTCCAGCACGCTCCGGATCGACGTCTGGGACGGCGGCGAGGGCCTGCTCGCCGTGTACAACTACGCGTCCACCTCGCTCATCACCGCCAACGTGCACCGCGACGTGCAGGCGACCCGCGACTGCATCCGGATCCTCGAGCCGCTGCGTCAGTCGTGGCACGAGGCGGCCGCGTCGCTGCCAGCGACGCCCGCCACGCAGCAGCCGACCGGGGGAGCCCTCGGTGTCGCCTGAGCAGCCCGACGGGCGAGCCGTCTGGGAGGCCCTGCTCACGTCCCTGGAACGCGACGCCGCCGGGCAGGCGGCCGGTTCCACGGCCGTGGCCGGGTGGTCGGAGCCAGCCGGGCTGGGACCGCTGCCGCGCGACCTGGTGGGACGGGCCTCCCGGCTGCTCGCCGCGCAGCGGGACCGCATGACGGCGCTCGAGGCGGACCGCCGCTCGACGCTGGAGCACCTCGGCGCCCTGCGCGCCGTCGACGCCACGCGCGAGCCCCGCGGATCCGTGTACCTCGACGCGTCCGCCTGACCCGCACCCCCGCACCAGTTCTGCGACAGAGCACCCGTCAATCGACGGGTGCTCTGTCGCATCTCGGGTGCTCCGCCCCGCGCAGCGCCGACCGCCCCCCCCGTTCGGGGCGACGTCTAACGCGGCCGACGACGGGCTCCGATAGCGCCCCACGAGCACGGATCGCTCACCAGTTCGGCCAGGGATCGGCCACCACCGCACGGCGACGTCGTCAGCACGACGACACGCCCTGACGAGGGGGACCCTTCCGTGTTCGATTCCGTGACGAGCGTCGCGCTGCAGAGTGCACTCGACGGCCTGTCGATGCGTCAGAAGGTGATCGCGAACAACATCGCGAACATCAACACGACGAACTACCACGCCGAGAAGGTCCAGTTCGAGGACGCCCTGGCGAAGTCGATCGTGGACGGCGACGGCGCCACCACGCCGACGATGGCGCGCAGCCTCGAGCCGACGAACACGAACGGCAACAACGTCAACCTCGACGAGGAGACGCTGTCGAACATCGACACGGTGCTGCGGTACCAGTTCGCGACGCAGGCGATGAACTCCGAGCTCACCAGCGTCCGTGCGGCGATGCGGACGAACTCGTGACGACCTTCGACGCGATCGGCATCGCGAGCACCGGTCTGACCGTGCACCGGAAGTGGCTCGACGCCGTCTCGGACAACATCGCCAACGCGAACACCGTGAAGTCGATGGACGACACCGCGTTCCAGGCGCGGTACGTCGAGGTGCAGGAAGGCGCCGGCGTCTCCGGTGCCTACGTCAAGGGCGCCGCGTTCGGCAGCGCCGCCGGCCGTGTCACCTACGACCCGGACAACCCGCTCGCGAACGAGGAGGGCTACGTCCGCATGCCCGACATCGACCTCGGCACGCAGATGGCGGACCTCATCATGGCCCAGCGCGGCTACCAGGCGAACGCCGCCGTGGTCGACCGTGCCAAGACCGCCTACGAGGCGGCACTGCAGATCGGGAAGAACTGATGCCCATCGACGCCGTCAACGGTGTGACCACCAACGCGATGACGAACGCACTGACCGGTGTGTCCGGCACGTCCGGCGACGTCGCCGGCGCTGCGGGCGCGACGAGCACCGACGGCAGCGGGTTCGCCGCGAGCCTCGGCAACGCCGTCGACGGGCTGCAGTCGCTGCAGAGCGACTCGAAGACCCTCGCGCTCAAGGCCGTCACCGGCAACCTCGACGACATCCACGACGCCACGATCGCCGCCACCCGCGCGCAGGTCACGCTCGAGCTCGTCTCCGCCGTCCGCAACAAGGGCGTCGACGCCTTCAACGAGATCATGAGGATGCAGGCCTGATGCCCGTCGCCGTCAAGAACGTCCTCGCGCGCCTGTCCGCGTACTTCAAGGGCTTCTCCGCCGCCCAGCGCACCATCGCGATCCTGGCGATCGCGGCACTCGTGCTCGGCGGGATCGCCCTGGCGTCCTGGCTCGGCAAGGCGTCCTACGCGCCGCTCTTCACCGGGCTCGCCGCGGCCGACGCGAGCTCCATCACAGATCAGCTGCAGACCGACGGCGTGCCGTTCCAGCTCACCGACGGCGGTGCGACGATCCTCGTGCCGCAGGCGCAGGTGTACTCCGAGCGGCTCAAGGCGGCGTCGAACGGCCTGCCGTCGTCGAACGAGGGCGGCTACTCGCTGCTCGACAAGATGGGCGTGACGAGCTCGGAGTTCCAGCAGGACGTCACGTACAAGCGTGCGATGGAGGGTGAGCTCGCCAAGACCATCGGCGCGATGGACGGCGTGCAGACCGCCACCGTGCAGCTCGCGATCCCGGAGAAGTCCGTGTTCGTGTCCGAGGAGAAGGACCCGACCGCGTCGGTGTTCATCGCGACCGAGAACGGCACGCAGCTCAGCACCGACCAGGTGCAGGCCGTCGTGCACCTGACGAGCGCCTCGGTCGAGGGCATGCAGCCCACCGACGTCTCCGTCGTCGACGCGAAGGGCCAGACCCTGTCGGCGGTGGGCACCGGTGCGACCGGCAGCGGCGCGGACCAGGCCGCCGACTACGACGCGGCGACGAGCAAGAAGATCCAGGACCTCCTCGACACCACGCTCGGGGCCGGCAACGCGACCGTCGTGGTCTCGGGGACGATGAACCAGGAGTCCGGCACCCGGACGTCCGAGAGCTACACGAGCCCGACCTCGGGCCCGGTCGCGCTGAACGAGTCGAGCACCACCGAGGAGTACGGCGCCGGTGCCGGCGCAGGGAACGGTGCCACCGGCGTCCTCGGCCCGGACAACATCGCCGTCCCGAACGGCACCGCCACGAGCGGCGCCGGCGACGACGGGTACAAGAACGAGTCGGCGACGAAGAACAACGCCGTCGACCACACCACCGAGACCACGCAGATCCCCTCGGGCGGGCTCGACCGGCAGACCATCTCGGTCGCGCTGAACTCGAAGGCCGACGCCGTGCAGAACGCGAACCTGCAGAGCATCAACGACCTGGTGTCCGCCGCTGCAGGAGTCGACCAGGCCCGTGGCGACCAGGTCAAGGTGGCGATGATGGACTTCGACACGAGTGCTTCCGACCAGGCCGCGAAGGCGCTCGAGGAGCAGCAGAAGGCCGACCAGCAGGAAGCACTGTGGTCGTCGATCCGCACCGCCGGCATCGTGATCGGCATCGTCCTGGCCGTCATCGCGATCATGTTCTTCGTCGCCCGCCGCAACCGCAAGCAGGAGCGCGAGGCCGTCGACCTCGGCGAGCTCGACGCCTTCGCCGGCGAGACGTTCCAGCTGCCCCTCGCGATGGACGGGCTCGACGACCGGGCGACGCTCGGTGCCGGTGACGCCCCGACCGCCGTGCTCTCGGCGATGCCCGCTGGCGACGCCCCGACCGAGGTGCTGACCACCGAGGAGATCACGGCAGAGCGCCGCCGTCAGGACATCTCCGCCCTGGCCGAGCGCGACCCGAAGCGCACCGCCGAGCTCCTGCGCGGGCTGCTGGACGACCGGGCGCCGGTGTGAGCGCGCTGATGCCGAGCCCCGGCGGCGGAACCGGCCCGAGCGACCGTGCCCTGACCGGCGCGCAGAAGGTCGCGCTCATCCTCATGCAGATGGAGACCGAGCGCGCGAGCGCGGTGATGAAGCAGTTCACCGAGATGGAGGCCGAGGAGATCTCCGCCGAGATCGTCCGGATGCGCCGCCTCGAGGACACCGTCGTCGACCAGACCATGAGCGAGTTCCACCGCCTCACGATGAGCGGCCGCACGCAGAAGCGCGGCGGCAAGGAGACCGCCCTCGGGCTGCTCGAGGCGTCGTTCGGCGCCGAGCGGGCCGCCGGCGTGATGGACCGTCTGGCCTCGAACCTCGCCGGGCAGTCGTTCGACTTCCTCGACGACGCCGAACCCGGCCAGGTCGTCACCCTGCTCGAGGGCGAGCTGCCGCAGACCATCGCCCTCGTGCTGGCGCACCTGGGCCCGGGGCAGGCCAGCGCCGTGCTCGCCGGCGTCGACGAGCGTGTCCGCACCGACGTCGCCCAGGCGTTCGCCACCATGGGCAGCGCGACGCCCGAGGCCGTCGGCATCGTGGCCGGGGTGCTGCGCCAGCGTGCGGGTGCGGTCGTCTCGCCGCGCGAGAGCGTCGAGGTCGTCGGCGGCATCGCACCCCTGGTCGACATCATCAACCGCTCTGACGTCGCGACCGAGAAGGCCGTGCTCGAGGGACTCGAAGCCCGTGACCCGGAGCTCGCCGAGGACATCCGCTCCCGCATGCTCACCTTCGAGGACATCGTGAAGCTCGAGTCCCGCGACATCCAGCAGGTGCTGCGCGGCATCGACTCCAAGATCCTCGCGACCGCCATGAAGGGCGCCGCCGGGCCGGTCGTCGAGACCATCCGCGCGAACGTGTCCGAGCGCAACCGCGAACTGCTCGACGACGAGCTGCAGGCCATGGGCCCGGTGCGGGTCTCGCAGGTCGAGGAAGCGCGTGCCGAGGTCGTCCGTTCCGTGCGGGAGCTCGAGGCCCAGGGCATCGTCACCGTGCACCGCGCCGAGGAGGACGAGCTCGTTGACTGACACCGTCGTGCACCGCGTCGCCTTCCCGGCGATCACCGCCACCGCCGGACGCGACCGCGCGTCGAGCGCCGACGTCCGCGGGCACGCGGCCGGCTACACCGCCGGGCTGCGTGCTGCGCAGGCCGAGACCGAGGCCCTGCGCGCCCGGCTCGACGCCGAGCACGCCGCCCGGGTCACCGCGTCGCAGGCCGACACGGCACGCCGGATCACGGTCCTCGACGCCGCCACGAACGCCCTGCTGTCCACGGTCGCACCCGTCCTGGCGGACGCCGAGGCGTCGGTCGCGAGCGCGGCAGTCGACCTGGCCGAGGCGATCGTCGGCAACGTGGTCCGCGCCTCCAGGCCCGCACACGACGCGACCGTCCTCGACGGTCCGGACGGACCGGGCAGTCGGGAGGCCCGGATCACCTCCGGCGCCGAGGCCACCGTCCGGCGGGCGCTCGCGTCCGTCGACCGCACGGTCCCGGTGGTCGTCCGGCTCAGCCCGGCGGACGCTGCGCGCGTCGCCGGACTCGACCTGCCGGTCCCGGTGATGGCGGACGGCACCCTGCTCGACGGCGACGCCGTCGTCGATCTGCCGGACGGCATCCTCGACGCGCGCATCGCGACGGCGCTCGACCGCGCACGCACCGCGCTCGGAGTCGACGCGACGGGAGCCGACCGGTGACCGCCACCCTGCTCCGCCCGCGCGGCCTCGACGAGGCGCTGCTGCGCGCCGCACCCCAGCGGGTGGGCGTCGTGACGAGCGCCGTCGGCCTGGGGCTGACGATCGCCGGGCTCGACGCCCGCATCGGCGACGTCGTCACGGTGGGCGCCGAGGACGGCGAACAGACCGCGGTCGAGGTCGTCGCCACGGATGCCTCGGGCATCCGTTGCATGCCGCTCGGCCGTCTGATCGGGGTCACCGCCGGCACACCGGCGCGTCCGACCGGCCGTCCGGTGCTCGTGCCGACCGGTTCCGGACTGTTCGGCCGGGTGCTCGACGGGCTCGGCCGGCCGATCGACGACCGCGGCCCGCTCGAAGGCCCCGGGGGCGAACCAGTCACCTGGGTCCCGCTCGACCACGACACCCCGAGCGCGATGGCCCGGACCCGCATCGACACCCCCATGCAGCTCGGCGTGCGGGTCCTCGACACCCTGACCACCGTCGGCCGTGGGCAGCGCATGGGCCTGTTCGCCGGGTCCGGCGTGGGCAAGTCCTCGCTGCTCTCGATGATCGCGCGGGGCAGCGACGCGGCCGTCAACGTCATCGCCCTGGTGGGGGAGCGCGGGCGCGAGGTCCGCGAGTTCCTGGAGGACGACCTGGGACCCGAGGGGCTGGCGCGTTCGATCGTCGTCGTGTCGACCTCGGACGAACCCGCGCTCATGCGCCTGCGTGCCGCGTTCGTGGCCACCCGCATCGCGGAGTCGTTCCGCGACGCCGGCCAGGACGTCGTGCTCATGATGGACTCGCTCACCCGCGTCGCCATGGCGCAGCGCGAGATCGGCCTGTCGGTGGGGGAACCGCCGGCCACCCGGGGCTACCCGCCGTCGACGTTCTCGGTGCTCGCCGGCCTGCTCGAGCGCGCCGGGACCGACCGCGTCGGCAGCATCACCGGCATGTACACCGTGCTGGTCGACGGCGACGACCACAACGAGCCGATCGCGGACGCCGCCCGCAGCATCCTGGACGGTCACGTCGTGCTCGACCGCAAGCTCGCGATCACCGGGCACTTCCCGTCGGTCGACGCCCTCGGCTCGGTCTCCCGTGTCGCCTCGAAGGTCACCCGACCCGAGCAGCGAGCCGCGGCCACCGTGCTGCGGAAGGTGATGGCCGCGCGCGCCGGTGCCCAGGACCTGCTCGACGTCGGCGCCTACCAGCGCGGATCGAACCCCCTGGTGGACGCCGCGGTCGACCACCAGGGATCGATCGACGCCTTCCTGCGCCAGGGCATGGACGAGCGTGCCACCGCAGATGCGTCCTGGCAGCGCCTCGGCGGCCTCGTGCAGCAGCTGGGGGTGTCGTGATGGCCCGCCGTTTCCCGCTCGCCGGGCTCCTGCGCCTGTGGCACACCCAGCAGGACCGTGCCGCCGCCACGCTCGCCACCGCGAACGAGCGTGTGCGTGACGCGGCCGACGCCCGGATCGCCGCACGCCGGAGCCTCGCCGACAGCGAGGACGCCCAACCGATCCAGGACGCCGCCACCCTGAGCGCCGTCGCCGCAGCACGTGCCGCGACGCGCGGGATGCTCGAGGAGCTCGACGCCGTCGTGCAGAACCGCCGCGCGGACGCCGACCGGGCGCAGCAGGACTACACCGCCGCCCGCCGTGCCGCCGTCGGACTCGAGAAGCTCGAGGGCAAGCACACCGAGCAGCAGGCGGCCGAGGAACTCCGGACCGAACAGAACGCCCTCGACGAGATCGCGGCACGACGCCGCACGGAAGGTGGTGCCCGATGAGTGTCGAAGCGGTGCTCTCCCGGATCTCGGAGATCCGGTCCCAAATCGACACGCTGCGCGGCGGGACGGCCACGGCTGCCCCGAGCGCCTCCGCCGCCAGCGGTGCCGCGGGGTCCGCGGCCTTCGCGGACGCCCTCGCCACCGCCGACGGCACGACCGGCGCCGCGACCGCTGCCGGTGCGACGGCCTCGGCCACCCCGACGGCCACCCGTGCCCCCGCGACCTCGGTCGACGCCGGGGCCGGCACCCTCGCCACCGGCAGCGGTGCCACCGGGGCTGACGTCGTGGCCGACGCGAAGAAGTACCTCGGCGTGCCGTACGTGTTCGGCGGGGAGACGACCGCGGGCATGGACTGCTCGGGCCTGGTGCAGACGGTCTTCAAGGACCTCGGGGTCACGATGCCCCGGGTTGTGCCGGACCAGGCGAAGATGGGCGTCGAGGTCGGCTCCCTCAAGGACGCCCAGCCCGGGGACCTGATCATCCCGAAGGGCGAGGGCCACGTCGTCATCTACGTCGGCGACGGCAAGGTGCTGCACGCGCCGCGCCCCGGCAAGGACGTCCGGATCGTCGACAACTGGTACTCCGACGGCGACATCGCGACCATCCGGCGGATCGTCCCCGCGCAGGCGGCCCCGGCGGCCGTCACCCCGCCGAGCGCCTCGGCTGCGCGTTCCGCGACCGACCTGCAGACCGCCGCGCTGCTGTCCATGATGCAGTCCGGGAGCGCCGCATGAGCCTGACCATCGCCACCCAGTCGTCCGTGCCCACCGCACCGAGCCCCACCCGGGGTGCGCCGTCCGACTCAGCTGCTGCCGGGTCCTTCGGGGCGGCACTGACCGCCGCCTCCGCGACCGAGCGGCGCGCCGACGACGGCGCTGCCGAGCGGGACGACACCGACGGTCGCACGGCGGACGGTTCGGCCGCGACGCCGAGCACCGCTGTCACGCCGTCCGCGTCGACCTCGACCTCGGCGTCGGACCAGTCGGTGCCGGCGACCGATCCCACGTCCGTCGACGCGCAGTCGCTGCTCGCCGTCGGGCTCACGGCCACGCCAGCCGCGCCAGCCGCTCCGGCTGCCGTCGCCACGAGCACGACGGCGGGCCAGGCCGCCGTCCGCACGGGGGAGCCGTCCGTGGCGGGCCCGCACGCAACCGACGGGACCGCTGCGATCCCGACGACCACACCGAAGCGGATGCCGGTGCCGGCCGCGGACACGGCGTCACAGACCTCGTCCGCCCCGACGCCGACGAGCGGAACCGCTTCCGTCGCCCCGCAGCAGGCACCGGCGACGGTGCCGGCCGTGCCCGCGGTGACGGCGACCGCTCCGTCGGCGCCCGCTGTGCCGCCGAGGGGCACCGCGTCGCCGGCAGCTGCCTCCGAGGTCGTTCCGGGCACCGCCCCCGCGCCGACCGCGGTCGGCGGCGCCTCCGTCGCTGTCCCGGCGGCGGCGATCCCGGCCGCGGCACCGACGCGGACCGACGAAGCGACCTCCACCGGCACCCCGGCCCCGCTGCCGGCCGTCGCAGCGGGTGCCGCCCCGGCAGCCGGCACCGGCTCCCGAGCCGGCCACGGGACCCAGCAGCAGGCGTCGACGCCGGGCGATCCGGGCCTCCCGGCCGTCGTCCCCAGCCGCGGTGGCGAGACCCCGTTCGTCATGTCGACGACGCCGACCGCCGCGCCCGCCGCGGCGACCGCGCCGGCCCCGGCGCCGCTCGCCCAGCAGCTGGCGCGACCGGTGTTCACGCTCGCACAGGCCGGCCCCGGCGAGCACGTCGTCACCGTGCAGGTCGTGCCGGACAGCCTCGGCCCGGTCACGGTGCGCGCGCACGTCACCGCGCACGGCATGCACGTCGAGCTGTTCGCCGCGTCGGACGCCGGCCGCGAGGCCGTCCGCCAGGTCCTGCCGGACCTGCGACGCGACGCCGGCGGCACCGGTGTGAGCACCACGCTCGACCTGTCGTCGCAGAACCAGCCGCAGGACGCGCCGGGTCGCGACGAGCGCCCGGCCGCACGTGTGCTGCCTGGCGACCCCGGACTGGAGGCGCGGGTCACCGCGCGCACGCAGCCCGCCACCCACACGCCCTCCATCCGCACCGCGGGACTCGACGTCCTCGCCTGATCCGGCTCACGAACAGGAACGCACCATGCCCATCGACGGCATCACCGGCAGCGTGGACCCGACCGCGCAGGCCGCGGCCCTCGCCGCGAACTCCACCGCACAGAAGTCCCAGACGATGGACTCCGAGGTCTTCATGAAGCTGCTCGTCACGCAGCTGCGCAACCAGGACCCGTCGTCGCCGATGGACACCAACCAGATGATCGGCCAGCAGACGCAGCTCGCGATGATGGAGCAGATCACCAACCAGACCACGACGGGGAACGAGAACTTCTCGCTCCAGATGCGCATCGCCGCGGCGAACCTCGTCGGCAAGCAGGTCAGTTACACCGACGCCGACTCGGGCAAATCCGTCACCGGGACCGCCTCGGCCGTGTCGTACGCGAAGAGCGTGCCCACGGTCACCGTGAACGGGAAGGAGGTCGCTCTCGACGTGATCTCCGGCATCACCACCACCGCTCCGGCGTCCTGACGCCCGCTGCTCCGTTCTTCGCTCTTCCTCGTTCTCCCTCGATCTCCCTGCCTCTCCGAAAGGACGCACCATGCTCCGCTCGCTCTACTCCGGGATCTCCGGCCTCCGCTCCCACCAGCAGATGCTCGACGTCACCGGCAACAACATCGCCAACGTCAACACCGTCGGCTTCAAGTCGTCGACCACCGTGTTCCAGGACACCCTGTCGCAGATGACCCAGGGTGCCGGCGGACCGCAGACCGGCATCGGCGGCACGAACCCGGCCCAGATCGGCCTGGGCGTGCAGGTCGCCGGGGTCTCCACGAACTTCTCGCAGGGCTCGGCGCAGGCCACCGGCAAGGCCACCGACCTGATGATCTCGGGCGACGGGTTCTTCGTCACCCGCCTGGGCAACGACACCGTCTACACCCGCGCCGGGGCGTTCGACTTCGACGCGAACGGCCGCCTGGTCACCGCCGACGGCAAGATCGTGCAGGGCTACCCGGCCACGAACGGCGTCGTCAACGAGAACGGGCAGCTGTCCGACATCACGCTGCCGCTCGAAGCAGCAGCCCCGGCGGTCCGCACCACCGCCGCCACCGTCGCGGGCAACCTGCCGTCCGAGACCGCCGTCGGCCAGACCATCACGCGCGAGGCCACCGTGTACGACGCCTCCGGTGCCAAGCACACGATGTCGCTCGCCTACACGCGCACCGCCGGCGGCTGGGACGTCACCGGGCGCAACGGACAGGGCACCACGGCGACCACCTCGCTGACCTTCGGCACCGACGGCAAGCTGACCGCCGGCGGGACCCTCGCCGTCGGCGGCATCCGGGTCGACATGGGTGACCTGACCGGGTTCGCCTCGCTCAACACTGCGGCGATCGGCTCGCAGAACGGCCGCGAGGCCGGGGCGCTGCAGGGCTACTCGATCTCGAAGGACGGCACCGTGACCGGCACGTTCTCGAACGGTGCGTCGCTCGCGCTCGGCCGCATCGCGCTGGCCACCTTCGCCAACCCCGCCGGCCTGGAGAAGACCGGGGCGTCGGGCTACCGCGCGACCGCGAACTCGGGCGGTGCGACGGTCGGGGGCCCCGGTTCGGCCGGCGTCGGTTCGCTCGCGGCGGGGACGCTCGAGATGTCGAACGTCGACCTGTCGCAGGAGTTCACGAACCTGATCGTGGCGCAGCGTGGGTTCCAGGCGAACGCCCGCATCATCACGACCTCGGACGAGGTGCTGCAGGAGCTCACGAACCTCAAGCGCTAGGCGCTAGGCGCGGGGTCGCGGGCGCGGGCTTCGCTCGCGTCGCGAGCGGTTGGTGAGCAGGAACGGTCGGGTGCTGAAGGGGGACTCGACCGTTCCTGCTCACCATCGTTCGTGGTGCAGGGAGTTCGGCGCCGGTTCGTGACGAAACGCTGCGTCGTGACGTCTCATCGGTGCGATGCACGAGAACCACGACACCGACCACCGACCCGACCACCGCTGCTGCAGCGTCTTCGACCGCTGGCGCTGCGACCGACCGAGCGGCCACGACGGCGTGCACGAGTCGCGTGCTCCCGGCGGACGCACGAGCTGGAACGACGGGCTGACCGGGCGGCGGCTCGGGGACGTCTGAGCTCGCGCGATGTCCGAGGGCGAGACGTGTCGTCCGGACTTGTGGCGGTCTGGGCGCGGCCCGATGTATGGTCAGCGCATGCTGACCATTGCCCCGCGGCTCGATGTCCTGAACCGGCTCGGACGGGCACTGTCCGACCCGACCCGAGCGCGGATCCTGCTCCGACTGCTCGACGACCCCGGCTACCCGGCGCGGCTGTCCGAGGAACTCGAGCTGACCCGGACCAACGTGTCGAACCACCTGGCGTGCCTGCGCGGCTGCGGGATCGTCGTCGCCGTGCCCGAGGGACGGCGGACCCGCTACGAGATCGCGGACGGCAACATCACCCGCGCGCTCGAGTCTCTGGTCGACGTGGTGCTGGCAGTCGACGGCGATGGTGACGGTGACGGCTGCGCCGTGGACGTCGGCTGCGGGGCCGAGCGGTGACCGCCGCCGTGGTTTCGCTCACGCCGGTCCGTGCTGGCGTCCTCCGGCGACGGATCCGCTGGATCGTCGCGGCGACCATCGCCTACAACGTGCTCGAGGCCGTCGTGGCGATCGCCGCCGGTTCGGTGGCGTCGTCCACCGCGCTGATCGGCTTCGGGCTCGACTCGATCGTCGAGGTCCTGTCGGCAGCGGCCGTCGCGTGGCAGTTCGCCGCGCGGGACCCGGAGGCGCGGGAGCGGACGGCGCTCCGGGTGATCGCGGTCTCGTTCTTCGGGCTCGCTGCCGTGGTCAGCCTCGACGCCGTCCTGACGTTCACGGGTGTCCGCTCACCGGAGCACAGCCCGGTCGGCATCGTCCTCGCCGCGGTGAGCCTGGCGGTCATGCCGTTCCTGAGCCTGGTCGAACGGCGGACCGGACGTGAGCTCGGTTCGGCCTCCGCGATCGCCGACTCGAAGCAGACGCTGATCTGCAGTTACCTGTCGGCGGCGGTGCTGCTCGGCCTGCTGGCGAACACGCTGTTCGGCTGGTGGTGGGCCGATCCGCTCGCCGGCCTCGTCGTGGTCGGGTTCGCCGTGCGTGAGGGGCTCGAAGCCTGGCGCGGCGACGCGTGCAAGCAGCCCGTCGTCGCGCTGACGGGGGAGCGTGCAGCTGTCGGTTGCGAGTGCTGCTGAGCGGTGTCTGGCAGCAGCAGCCGGTTCAGTCGGTGTCGGTTCCGGCTTCGCTGACGTGACTGACCGCGTCGCCGACGATGTGGGCGATGTGCTCGTCGTGGAGCGAGTAGACGGCGTTCCGCCCGATGCGCTCGACCTGCACGATGCCTGCGAGCCGCAGCGTGCGCAGGTGCTGGGAGACGAGCGGCTGCGAGAGCTCGGTCGCGTCGGCGAGCGAGCCGACGTCGGACGGTCCGGCGATCAACGCGGAGAGGATCCGCAGTCGCGCCGGCGAGGAGAGCGCCTTGAAGAGGTCCGCCGCTGCTTCGATCCCGTCTGACATGGACTCATGTAAGCGCACGCGCATACGTGCATGCAACACGACGGCCCCGGCGCGGTGCGTCGGGGCCGTCGTGCAGGTCCGTTGATCGGTGCTGATCACGGGCCTGCGCTGATCAGGAGATCAGTGCTCGTCGTAGTGGTCGCCGTGCTGGGCGTGCTTGTGGCCGTCGTGGACGAAGTCCACGTGGTCCTCGTGCTGGACCGTCTCGTGGCCGCAGCCGTCCTGGTGGGTGTGCTCGGCGACGGTGTGCTCTGCGCTGTTCTCGTGCTCGGCCATGGTGACCTCCTGCTGATCGACGGTTGGGATGCCCTCAGCGTAGGTCACGCATGCAGAAGTTGCAATACATTTATAGATGAGAACGGATGTCAGTTCCGGGGGATCCGGTGCACGGTCCGCTCGACCACCTCCGATACCCAGTGTGACGGTCGGTCGATCCCGTCGGGCAGCATCGTGGCGGTGTCACCGCCTGCCGCGTTCACCTGCGCCTGCGTGAGGAACAGCGCGGTGGACAGATCCGCTCCGTCGAGCCGGGCGTCCCGCAGATCGACCCCGAGCAAGTCGACGCCGGACAGGTCCACGCCGCGCAGGTCCGCCCCGATCGCGGTGGCACCCCGCAGGTCGGCGCCGGCCATCGGCCGGCCCCGCAGATCACGACCGGCGAGGTCGGCCCCCGGTCGCAGCAGTCCGGCCCGTGAATCGTCCTGGCCGGCGCGGTACCTGGCCCGGACCTCGCCGCTCACCTCGACCAGGACGTCCCGGACGCGTTCGTGCAGCGGCTCGACGTCGAGCGCCAGGAGCGTCGGGCGACCTGCGACGAGCACGCGCCGGATCTCCCGCGTCAGGAGCCCGGCGTCCTCCGCCGAGTCGGGCGTGACCGCACGGTCCTGCGCCTCGGCGAGGTGCCAGAGCATCTCGTGCAGCAGGCGGACGATCGGGAACACCCGGAACATCTCCGCGCGGGAGTCAGGGTGGTCACGCCAACTGACCCCGTCGTAGAGGGTCTGCGACACGTACTGGCCCGCACCGGAGCAGTCGAAGACGGTGCACCCCCGGAACCCCCGCGGCCGGAGCGTCTGGTGGATGGTGCAGGAGAAGTCGTCAGCGAGGTTCCCGCACGGGGTGCCGGCGGGCTTGTCGATCGGGAAGTCGGCGGAACGCTGGAACCCGAAGGCGGTGCAGCAGAGCGCGAAGCAGTTGCCGCAGTCCGCGCGCAGGGCGGACCGGTCGGTGGTCGTCATGGAGTGGTCTTCCTCTGGTGGTCTGGATGGTGTGCCGGGTGTGGGGGAGCTCCTGATGGAGTTCCCCGTCCGGGCGCACGAGACCACCCCCGCGCGTCGGCGGGGCGAACCGGTGGTGCTGGGCGACCAGTGGGTCACCGAGAGAGACGGAGGATCACTGTGGCCAGGCTAGCGTTCCCGCTGCGACGGGAACCGGAAACGGGCGTCCCTGGTGAGCACAACAGACCGGGTACGCCCGCTTCGACCAGGTGTGCCCGGGGGCGCCCTACGACGACGCGGGCGGTGACGCCACCGACTCGATGCCGTCCAACCGCGCCTCCTCCGCGTCGTACCCGGCGCGCACCTGCCGCAGCACCAGGTCGTCGATCTCGTCGGCGTCGCGCAGGCGCAGCAGGGTCTTCGCCTTGTGCTGCACCAGTGCGAGCTCGAGGGCGACCGCGTTGTCGTGCCGCTGGAGTGCGGGGTGGTCGTCGTCGTCCCCCTCGCGGGCCTCGATCACGTCGAGGTGGGCCTCGTAGTCCTTCCGCAGACGAGCGACCGTCGCACGGTCGGCGCCTGTCGACCGTGCGAGGCGGGGGAGTGCGTCGAGGGCCTCCTCGATCGCGGTGCGTTCGGCGTAGCGACGTTCGTCGCTGACGGACTCGTCCTCGGGCAGCGCGGCGCGGCGCAGGACGGCCGGCAGCACCAGGGCCTGCCCGACGATCGTGACGATGACCACCCCGGCGGTGACGAAGACGATGAGGTCGCGCTCGGGGAAGCCCCCGCCGGACTCGAGGGTGCGCGGCACGGCCACGGCCATGGCGAGCGACACGGCGCCGCGGAACCCGGCGAAGCCGCTGACCAGCCGGTCACGGTGTCCCTCACGGGGTTCTCCGCCGGTGCGTCGGGTGACGAGCCAGATCGTCCCACCCGCAGCGTTCAGGAACGCGAAGCGCACGATCACCAGCAGCACCGCGACCGCGAAGACGATCCCCGTCCCGCGCAGCAGGTCCGCGGGGTCGAGCGCGCGTGCCGCGACCATCGCCTCGATGCCGACCAGGACGAACAGTGCCCCGTTGAGCAGGAAGGTCAGGAACGACCAGAAGGCCCGGACCTGCTGCCGGGTCTCGGCGCGGTCGAGCTTCGGCCCGACCTGGCTGACGACGATGCCCGCTGCGACGACGGCCAGCACGCCGGAGGCGCCGATCGCCTCGGCGGCCAGGAAGGCCGCGAACGGCACGAGCAGGGTGACGAGGTTCTCGAGCACGACGGTGTCGACCCGGCGCAGCACCATCGTGCCGATCCAGGCGGCGGCGAGCCCGGCGGCGACCCCGCCGACGTACGACAGCGCGAGCATGCCAGAAACACCCCAGAACGTGAGCTCCTGCGTGCCGACGGTGACGGCCACCGCGATGCCGTAGACCACCAGCGTCGTGCCGTCGTTCACCAGGCTCTCGGCGCGGAGCACCGTGACGTTCCGGCGCGGCAGCATCTTGGTGAGCACGCCGACCGCGGTCGCGTCGGTCGGCGCGACCGCGGCGCCGAGCACCCATGCGGGGCCCCAGGGCATGCCGAGCAGGTGCAGCAGGGTGGCGACGGCACCGGCGGTGACCACGACGAGCAGGGTGCCCATCAGGACGATGCCGCGCAGGTTCTTCCGGATCTCGCGGAGCGACGTCGTCAGGCTCTCCCAGTACAGCAGCGCCGGCAGGAACAGCAGCAGGACCGCCTCGGCAGGGAGCTCGACGTCCGCGAACTCGGGGACGAGCCCCAGCAGCGCGCCGAAGACCAGGAGCAGCACGGGCGGCGCGATCCGGATCCGGTCGGCGACCGCCGCCGTCAGCGCGATGGCGAGGCCGAGCACGACCACCAGTTCCGGTCCCAGCACGTGCACTCCGATCGTCGTCCGACCCGCAAGTCAACGCCGATCCACGGTGGATCCTTCCAGAACAGCCGAACGACGCGCCGCACCGCTGCGCGGTACCGATCGCACCGGGACGGGACGGGACGACGCGCTCAGAGCCAGCCGCGTCCGCGTCAGACCGTCCGCGGCCGACGCACCACCCGTCGCCACCACGCGCGCCACGGCAGGCTGCTCACCAGCGCGGACCCGATCACGACGGTCCCGAACCACCCGACGACCACGCCCGGGATCGGCACGAGCAGGCTCGCCCAGAGCAGGACCGACAGCACCCCGAGGACGTACGCCGCCCCGGCCTTCAGGTACCGCAACCGCTTCAGCCCCGCGGCCTGGTCGACCCGCGACGTCAGGCGGGCCAGGAACACCGCGCCGACCCCGATCGCCCCGACCGCCACGGCGGCCTGCTCGAGCGCCCCGAGCCCGTCCGACCCGAGCGGCCCGGACCCCGACAGGCTGTACACGCCGTCGAGGATCTCGAAGAGCATGAACACCACGAGCCCCCGCTCGAACACGACGGTCGACGCGTACAGGTGGATCCGCCAGGCACCGCGGCCGATCCCGATCGACTCCGTGTCCGACGGGCCACCCCCGGACCCGGGGCGCAGCGCCCACGCCGCGGTCCACTTCGACACGAGGTACGCGGCGATCCCGGCAGCCCCGCCGATCGCGACCGGCAACAGCACACCGGGCGCCCACCCGGCACGCGACCCGACGAGGACGGACGTGACGACGACCCCCGTCGTGGCGGTGACCAGCGACCAGACGCGCGGTCGCGCGACGGAGGCGAGTCGCGCCTCCAGGCTGCCCAGCCACGACCTGCGGGACGCGCGGTCGGTGTTGAACAGGTACTCGGCGAAGACCTGCCAGATGAACGCGGCGCCGAAGGCGGCCAGGGCGGGACGCACCTCGGCCAGGTGCGCGGAGAACGAGCCGGGCGCGAAGACGGCCTCCTCGACGGAGCTCGCCGGGTCGGTCGCGTCACCGACCGCGACGGCGGCCGGCGGCAGCAGCAGCCGCATCGCGAGCACGCCCGCGACGATCCCGAGGGACAGGAACAGGCGGCGGGCGGGGGAGTGCAGGCGTCCGGCGATGCCGGCCATCGGCACGGACGAGTCCGCAGCCATCGCGATCTCGAGGAACGCGAGGGCGACGAAGGCGAGCGCGGCGGCGGGGCCGAGCACGAGCCAGGCCGCCGCGGCGGCCGCGACGGTGATGAGCAGGGGGACGGTCAGGAGCGATCTCGTGGCCATCTGCCCATCCAGCCCGTCCGGGCTGGGCGGCACATGGAGCGTTCCTGGGCATCGGCCTGGAGGCCCGTGGGGACCCCGTCAGACGGGTGACGGCCCGTCCCCACTTGCGGGGACGGGTCGTCAGGTCGCGCTCGCAGAACACCG
The DNA here is from genome assembly GCF_047226435.1 of Curtobacterium poinsettiae. Taxonomy (NCBI): domain Bacteria; kingdom Bacillati; phylum Actinomycetota; class Actinomycetes; order Micrococcales; family Microbacteriaceae; genus Curtobacterium; species Curtobacterium poinsettiae. The sequence goes on from NZ_CP178434.1 coordinate 1,747,069, forward strand.
GTGTTCGCGTGCCGAACCGCGGTCTGCGCGTGTTCGACCGGCGAACACCGGTGTCTTGCGGGGGCCCGCGTCAGTCGTGGAACGTCTCGATGGACGCGCCGAGCGAGTTGAGGCGCTCCTGCAGCTGCTCGTAGCCACGGGCGATGATGCCCACGTTGCGCAGGACGCTCTCACCCTTGGCCGCGAGCATCGCCAGCAGGATCACGACGGCGGGCCGCAGTGCCGGCGGGCAGCTGATCTCGGCGCCGGAGAAGTGCGTCGGACCGGTCACGTCGAGGCGGTGCGGGTCACGCAGGGTGACGCTGGCGCCCAGGCGGGTGAGGTCGAGCAGGTGGATCGCCCGGCCCTCGTACACCCAGTCGTGCACGAGCGTGGTGCCCTCGGCCATGGCAGCGATCACGACGAAGAAGGGCAGGTTGTCGATGTTCAGGCCCGGGAACGGCATCGCGTGGATCTTGTCGATCGGCGCGTGCAGTTCGGACGGGTGGACCGTGATGTCGACGAGGCGGGTGCGACCGTTGGCGGCGGGGTACTCGTCGGTGACGTCGAAGCGCAGGCCCATCTCGGCCAGGGTCGCGAGCTCGATCTCGAGGAACTCGATCGGCGCCCGGGTCACGGTGAGGGTCGAGGCGGTGACGATGCCGGCGGTCAGCAGGCTCATGGCCTCGACCGGGTCCTCGCTCGGCCAGTAGTCCACGACCTCGTCGATGCGGCTCTTGCCCGCGATGCGGAGCGTGGTGGTGCCGATGCCGTCGATCTGCACCCCGAGCAGCTCGAGGAAGAAGCAGAGGTCCTGCACCATGTAGTTGGGGCTGGCGTTCCGGATGACGGTCTCACCGTCGCGGGCGGCGGCGGCGAGGATCGCGTTCTCGGTCACGGTGTCGCCGCGCTCGGTCAGCACGACCGACTTGGTGGGGACGGCCTGGTTGGCGACGTCGACCTCGTACCAGCCGGACGTCGCTTCGACGTCGACGCCGAACGGACGCAGCGCGATGAGGTGCGGCTCGACCGTGCGGGTGCCGAGGTCACAACCGCCGGCGTAGGGCAGGCGGAAGGACTCGAACCGGCCGCTGAGCGGGCCGAGGAACATGAGCACGCTGCGGGTGCGACGGGCGGCGTCGGCGTCGATCGCGTCGAGGCGCAGGTCCTCGGGGGCGACGATCTCGAGGGTCTCACCGTCCTCGGACCACGTGACGCTCGCGCCGAGGCTGCGGAGCACGTCGATGATGCGGTCGACCTCGACGATCCGGGCGACCTTGTGCAGACGGGTCACGCCGCGGTTCAGCAGCGAGGCGCAGAGCAGTGCCACGGCGGCGTTCTTGCTCGAGTTCACCGCGATGGAGCCACTGAGCTTCCGGCCGCCCTGCACCCGAAGGTGGGCACGCTGCGGAGCGCCGCCGATCGAGACGATCTGCTGGTCGAGGGCGTCGCTGATGCGGGTGAGCATCTCGAGGGACAGGTTCTGCCCACCCTGCTCGATGCGGTTGATCGCGCTCTGGCTGGTGCCGACGCGTTCGGCGAGCTGGGCCTGCGTCATGCTGCGGCCCTTGCGGGCGCCCCGGATCAGGGCGCCGACCTCACGGAGGGGTGCTGCGGTCGCCGGAGATGCCGGCGAGACGACGGTGGTGGTGTCGGTCATGTGCGCCACGCTAACACGCTCATGAGATAAACCAGTGGAAGATCGGCACCCTTTGCGCGCCTCGAGGTCTCGAATACGTCACAGTTGGGAATTTCGGGGGACGAACGCTCAGGCATCGGTCAGGCGGCCGTCGACGACGGTGACCAGGCGGTCGAGCGCGTCGCGGTGGACGAGGTCGTGCGTGACGAGCATCGTCGCCGTGCCCTGCTCGTGCGTGAGACGCGCGATCAGCGCCATGATCTCGGCGCCCCGCTCCTGGTCGAGTGCGCTGGTGGGTTCGTCGACCAGCAGGACGGACGGGGTGTTCACCAGGGCGCGGGCGATGGCGACCCGTTGCCGCTGGCCACCGGAGAGCTGCGCGGGACGTTTGCCGCGGTGCTCGGCGAGACCGACCGCTGCCAGCAGCGCATCGGCACGGGTGTGCACCGCGGTCCGGTCTCGGCGGCCGCCACCGAGCTCCGCCATGACGAGCAGCTGTTCCCGCGCGGTGAGCGACTCGATGAGGTTCGACTGCTGGAACACGATGCCGACCTGGTCGCGGCGGAGCGTCGTCGCCTCGTTCCGGCTCAGGGTCGCTGCGTCGACGTCGTCGATCCACACGTGCCCGGAGTCCGGGCGGATCAGGGTCGCAGCGACGGCGAGGAGCGAGGACTTCCCGGAGCCGGAGGGCCCGGTGATGCCCGTGACCACGCCGTTCGGAGCGGTCAGGGACACGCGGTCCACCGCCGTGATGCGGGAGTCGCCGTCGGGGAAGGTGAGGGTGACGTCGTCGAGGGTGATCATCGGTTGCTCCCGAGTGCGGTGAGGGGGTCGGCCTTGGTGACGGTGCGGAGTGCGACAGCGGCACCGGCGAGGCCGAGGACGACCATCACGGCGGCCGGCAGCAGGGTGGTGAGCGGGCTGAGCAGGAACGGCAGGACATCGTTCGCGAGCGTCCCCAGGACCGACACGAGACCGATCCCGACCCCGACGCCCACGGCCAGGACGACGAGTGCCTGGCCGAGGGCATCGCCGACGAGCGACGCGTCGGAGGCGCCGAGGGCCTTCAGGACGGCGATGTCGTCGGCACGCTGCAGCGTCCACACGGTGAAGAACGCCCCGACGACGAGTGCGGAGACTCCGAAGAGCATCACGATCATGAGTCCGAGTGACCCGACCTCCGACTTGAACGTGTCGAGCGCGGTGAGGCTGGCGAGCGGCGACGCGGCGACGGTGTGCGTGCGGTCCGCCGTGCTGCCCCAGTCCGGCGCACCGGAGACGGCGAGCACGGTCGCTTCGCCGTCCCCGCCGAGGCGCCGGTCGGTCGACGCCCACGCCGTCGGGGAGAGCGCGACGACGGGGGTGTGGCTGTACCAGGCGTCTCCGCCGACGGTGGCGACCCGGTAGGTCCTTGCGGCGATCGTGACGGCGTCCCCGACGGCGACGTCGAGGTCCTTCGCTGCGCCGGCGGACAGGCCCACCGTGTCGTCGGACCGCGGAGCCAGGTCGGTGACCGTCGACGCGGGGGCTCCCCGCGGCACGCCGAACAGGGCGACGGCCACCGCTGGTGCGGTCTCGGCGTGCGCTTCGGCCCGCCCCTGTGCGATCCCGATCGGCGTGACGTGCTCGACGCCCGAGGACTGCCGCCACGCGGAGACCGTCGCGGCGTCGATCGTCGACTGCGAGAACGACGGCTGTCCGGTCGAGGGCTCCTGCAGGACGAGGCGGTTCCCGGGGAGGCCGAGGACCGCGGACACGTCCTGTGCGCCGAGCCCTCCGGTCAGACCGGCGAGGAAACCGACGAGCAGGGTGATCAACGACACCACGGACCCGATCAGCACGAACCTGCCACGGGCGGCTCGGAGGTCACGCCAAGCGACGAACACGATGGTTCCTTCCCGACAGCAGGGACGCTCCCCGCCGTCCAGACGAGCCTCGCCGTCGCCGGTCGCGGTGCCATCGCCGGGAGGTTGACTGCTCTCGTCCGACTTCTGGTTGATGCCAGGTGGGCCGTGGCCGCCGTACGCTGCAACGGACATGGCACACAGCACCCTCACGCCCGTGTTCGTCGGGCTCCGCACCGGACTGCACGTGCTGTTCGCCGCGCTCGTGGCGCTCGTGGTCGTCCGCGTCCTCGTCGTCCGCGACCCGACCATGTGGGCGGCGATCGCCCTGGTGGTCGGGTTCGCGGTCCTCTACCTGCTCGGTGCCGGTGTCGCCGCCGCGCCGGAGACACGCCGAGCCGTGGTGGGTGCGGCTTGGATCACCGCCTTGACCGCCGTGTGGGTGGCCTTGCTCGTCCTGGTGCCGGAAGCGGCGTACCTGGTGTTCCCGCTGTTCTTCCTCTACCTGCACGTCCTGCCAAGGATCGTCGGGCCGGCCGCAGTGGTCGCAGCCACCCTGATCGCGGTCCTCGCCCTGGGCCTGCACGGCGGATTCACCGTGGGCGGGGTGATCGGCCCCCTCGTCGGTGCCGGGGTCGCGTTGCTCATCGGCCTCGGCTACCGCGCGCTCGCCCGTGAGTCCGTCGAGCGGGAGGCACTCCTGGCGGAACTGCTCGCCACCCGCGACCGACTCGCCGCGACCGAACGGCAGCAGGGTGTCCTCACCGAACGCGCCCGCCTGGCACGCGAGATCCACGACACCGTCGCGCAGGACCTCTCGAGCATCCAGATGCTCCTCCACGCCGCCGAAGCAGCCGACAGCGACCGCCCGGGCATCGAGCACATCCGCCTCGCACGCGCCACCGCGGCCGACGGTCTCGCAGACACCCGGCGGTTCATCCGGGAGCTCGCACCGCCGTCCCTCGACGCGGGACTCCCCGCGGCGCTGCGCCGCCTCAGCGACCAGTGGCACCGCGAGGGACTCGGCATCACCGTGACCGCAGCACCCGAATCGTCGGAGTTGACGATGGACGTGCAGACCGCTCTGCTGCGCATCGCCCAGGGTGCCGTGGCGAACGTCGCCCAGCACGCCGGCGCCACGACCGTCGACATCACCCTCGACGTCACCGCGACGCACGCGTCCCTGCGGGTGCAGGACGACGGCACCGGGTTCGACCCCGACCACACCGGCACCCGCTCCGGCACGTCCGACGCGTTCGGGCTCCGCGCGATGGGTGAACGCGTCGACCAGCTCGGTGGCCGTCTCACCATCGACAGCGCACCCGGGCACGGCACCACCATCACCGCGACCGTGGAGGTCGGTGAGCCGTGATCCGACTCCTCATCGCCGATGACCACCCCGTCGTCCGCGCCGGCCTGCGCGCACTCCTCGACGGGGCCGTCGACATCGACGTCGTCGGGGAGGCCGCGACCCCCGACGAAGCCGCCGCCCTCGTGGCGTCCGTGGACCCGGACCTCGTGCTCATGGACCTGCAGTTCGGGCAGGACCGCACCGGTGCCGACGCCACCCGGCAGATCCGGTCGACCGACGCCGCGCCGTACGTCCTGGTCCTCACCAACTACGACAGCGACGGCGACATCCTGGGCGCCGTCGAAGCGGGGGCCAGCGGGTACCTGCTCAAGGACACGCCACCCGACGAGTTGCTCGCCGCGATCCGCGCCGCAGCCGCCGGTGAGAGCGCCCTCGCACCGGCGGTCGCGAGCCGCCTGATGGCACGGATGCGTGCGCCACGGGTCAGCCTGTCCGCTCGCGAGATCGAGGTCCTCGGGCTCGTCGCCGAGGGCGCCTCGAACGTCGATGTTGCGGCACGCCTGCACATCACCGACGCCACCGTGAAGTCACACCTGGTGCACGTGTTCTCCAAGCTCGGCGTCGGTTCCCGCACCGCCGCGGTGTCCGAGGCCCGGGCGCTCGGCATCCTGCGCTGACGGCCCGTGCTCGCGCTGGTGCCGGTGCCGGTGCCCGCTGGTTCCGGTGCCGGTGCGCGCTCCGGTGCTCGTGCCGGGGTCAGCGCGTCCGGATCGTCAACCGCTCGAGGGCGAAGGCGCCGTCCTGCACGAACAGCCCCACCCGACCGGCGGCCCGGTCGTAGAGCCGCGTGCTCAGAGCGACGCTGCCGTCCACCACGGCCACGCAGACGTCGCCGTCGAGGTGGACGTCGACCCGGTGCCTGCCCGGGGCGAGCTGCACGGCACGTTCCAGTTCCACGGCGTGCGGCACGTCACCGAGGATCTGCCACTGCTCGGTGCCGGTGCTGCCGCGCGGCCACCGGTCCAGGACGAGCCGGTTCCGATCGGGTTCGAGACGCAGCGCGTAGCCGTCCTCGGTGTCGTCGCTGGTGCGCAGGAGCAGTCCGAGCGACTTCGTGTCCGCCGCGAGGTCGATGTCCATGCTGACCAGCGCCTCCGTGGGGAGTTCCGGACCGACCCACGACGCGTACCGCGTGGCGGCGCCGGCACCGACCGTCGGATCTGCGCCGTTGCGCGGTCGGAAGGCCGAGGTCACGTCGTCCTCGTCGGAGTAGGCGGCCTTCACGGCTTCGGGCAGGTCGAAGCGCAACGACCCGTCCACCCGCTGGTGTGCCTGGAGGGTGGCCATGGCGCCGGCCCACTGCCAGGCCCCGTCGTCGCGGTCGCCCTCCTTCGACGCGATCCAACCGACGAAGTACCGCTCGCCGTCGAGCGCCAGCGTCTTCGAGGCGTAGAACGCGCGCCCGTCGACGGTGTCGTCCGCCGGAGCGAGCCACGGCCCGTCCGGGGACGTCGCGATGCGGTAGCGCGTGCAGAACGCGTCCGAGAACTCCGAGTACACGAGGTACCACCATCCGCCCCACTGGAAGACGTCGGGGCACTCCTGGGTGATGAAGCGGTGGGGTTCCCAGAGCGGTGACGCGTCGCGCCAGGTCACGAGGTCGTCGGACTCGAGTCGCGCGACCAGACCGGATCGTCGGTACGGTTCGTCGCGTCGACGCGCTGCCAGGAGCATCTGCCACGGCCCCTCGGCAGACGGACGGAACACGAAGGGGTCGCGCCAGTCCTCGGGCGAGTACCCGGCGAGTGCGGGGAGATCCCATCCGGGGTGCTTCGTCCAGTCCGTGAGATCACCCGAGGACGTCGCGTGGCAGACGACCTGGGCATCCTTGGTGACGCCGTCGACCTCGGTCGTGATCCGCGGGTTGTGCCCGGTGTAGAACAGGTGCAGGGTGCCGGCGTCGTCCTGCACGACGCTTCCGGTGTAGCAGTCGAAGTCGCTGGCATCGGCGCCGCCCGAAGGCAGGACCACGCCCTTGCTCTCGAACCCGACGAAGTCGGTCGTGGTCACGGCTCCCCACGGCATCCCGGTCGCTCGCTCGAGCGGGGGGACACCCGGACGCTCGTCGAGCAGGTAGAACAACCACGCCGTGCCGTCGTGCTCGAACGGGATCACGTCCCCGACGAAGCCGTTCGGGGGCCGGAAGTGGGTGCTGGGTGTGGCGGCCAATCAGGTTCCTTCGGGTCGGGGAGCTGCGAGTGAGCTCCGGGGGACGTACCCGCACGGCACGAGGTGCCGACCGGGCTGCTCCGTCTCCGCCAGCAGCAGGGTTCCGGCGTCGAAACCCATCTGCTGGTGGGGGAGCGCGACGGTGGTCAACGGTGGGTGCATCTGATCGGCGAGGTCCGGCTGGTCGTCGAACCCCACGATGCTGACGTCCTCGGGACAGCGCATGCCGAGCGACTGCGCCGCCATCAGTGCGCCAACCGCCATGCGGTCGTTCCCGCAGATGATCCCGGTCGGCCGCTCGGTCGTCAGGACCTCCATCGCGAGGTCGTAGCCCGAACCCACCTGGAAGGTCCCGAACTCGACGCGGATGGAGTTCGGAGCGATCCCTGCATCCGCGGCGGCGCGCTCGAGGCCACGCTTGCGCTCCTGGCAGGCGTAGTCGTCCTCGGGGCCTCCGAGGAACGCGACCCTGGTGTGGCCGGCGGCGAAGACCGCGGCGGCGACGTCACGGCCGCCTTGGAACTCGTCGGCCAGGACGGTCACGGCGTCGGTGTCGCCGGGCGGGAAGCAGTTGACGAACACGGTGGGCACACGGTCGAGACCTGCGACCGGGGTGACGTACTCCGGTCCGGGCGCCGCGTAGACGAGGCCGGCGACACCCTGCCGGACGAGGTTCTCGACCGCTGCCTTGCCGCCGTCGGTGGTCTGGGCGGTCTCGACCACGAAGCAGACGTACCCGGCCTCCTGCACCGCCTGCTGCACACCGAGCACGATGTGCCCGGCGTACGGCTGGGACACGAGCCGGTCGGCGATGACGCCGACCGTGTACGAGCGGTTCGAGCGCAACGACTGCGCAGCCCGGTTCGGTTGGAAGTCCAGTTCCTTCGCGGCCTGGAGCACACGGGCACGGGTCTCGTCAGCGATCGAGACGTCCCGACGGTCGTTGAGCACGAACGACACGGTCGGCTGCGACACCCCTGCACGGCGTGCGACGTCCTTCATCGTGACGCGGTGCGACTGCGCTGTGCGTTCTCGGCTCGCCATCGGATCTCCTTCGTCCCGCTCATCATGCCAGAAGCAAATACGTATTGCCTCCCCGGTGCCCGCTGTGTACGCTCGCCTCACAAATACGTATTGGCCCGGCGTGGAGCGGGGTCATCATCGCTCAGAGAGGAGCGACCGTGACGAATGGATTCAGCACTCCCATCAACCGGCGCACGCTGTTCAAGTTCGGTGGGGCCGGGCTCGCGCTGGCCGGCATCGGGTCGTTGGCGGCGTGCTCGACGGCTGGCGGAGGCAGCGACACGGGGACGGTGAAGATGCTCTACTTCGGGGAGCAGAGCGCCGCTACCGCGCTGCAGAAGGCGATCGAGCCGAAGATCAAGCAACTGGACAAGAAGGCGAGTCTCGAGGTCACGGCGATCAACGGCACGGACTGGAACGACTTCCTCGCCAAGGTGCTGACGCAGGTCGCGTCGGGCGACGTCCCGGACATCGTCAGCGTGGCGACCGAAGGCCAGCAGCTCCTGGCGTCGAAGAACCTGCTCGCCCCGCTCGACGAGCTCGTCACGAAGAACCTGTCGGATCTGCACGCGTACTTCAGCGGTGCCCATCCGGCGCTGATCGAGTCGACGATGTACCAGGGCCACCTCTACACGCTGCCCGACAGTTTCAACGCGGGCAGCATGTTCTACTCGACCGAACTCTTCGACAAGGCCGGCCTCGCGCGCCCCGCGGCCGACTGGTCGATGGACGACTTCCACTCCTCCGCCGAACGGCTCGCGAAGATCGGTTCCGGCACGTACGCGTTCGACTGGGTCGTGCGCCTCTGGGGCAGCTGGACCTCGTTCCTGTACGCCAACGACGGCAACCTGCTGCAGGAGGGCAAGTACTCCGGTGGCGACTGGTTGTGGAAGAGCAAGGCGTTCGCCGACAACCCGCTCGGCGTCACCGGTCGCAAGGGCGGCTGGAAGTGGGGTGACCCGACCGCCAACTCCGACGCAGCGGTCGAAGCACTCGAGTACGTCATCGAGCTGCAGAAGTCCGGCGCGTCCCCTTCGCCGGACGTCGGCGGTGGTGCCACCCTCCAGGGCCTGATGTCCTCCGGCCGGATCGGCATGACGATCGGCGGCGGCTTCTGGGCCGGCGGTCTCCACAACGCAGGGATGCGGAACGGCAGCTTCGACGTCGTCGAGTTCCCGACCTGGAAGAGCAACAAGTCGCTCTTCGGCGCCGGCGGGTACGGCATCTTCAACTCGTCGAAGCAGAAGGACCTCGCGTTCGAGGTCATCAAGCTCATGGTGCAGCCGGAGAGCTTCGACGCGCTGTGGCCGGGCAACGTGACCACACCCGCGCAGAAGTCGCTGATGACCGCGGAGCGGTACTCCACGACGGGGCCGGAGCACTGGTCGGTGTTCTACGACCAGCTCGACAACTCGGTGCCCATCTCCGCACCGCCGTACTACAACGCCCTCGCGACGGCCCTCAACCAGCGGACCACGCAGGCCATCTCGTCGGGGAACGCGAAGAAGGCGCTCGACGGTCTACAGGCTGACATCGAGCAGGCCGCAGCGCAGGCATCGTGATGACCGCGACGACAGAACGACGCACCCAGCGCGCGGCCGAGGTCGCAGCCCGCCGGCCGGCGGCGAAACGTGTCCGTCGGCGTGAGTCCACGTTCGGCTTCCTCATGATCGGGCTCGCGGTGGTGTTCGTCGCCGTGTTCACCCTCGTCCCGATCCTCGCCTCACTCGGCCTGTCGTTCACCTCGTGGGACGTGATCAGCAGTCCCGAGTGGGTCGGCCTGGACAACTACGTCCGACTGTTCACCGACGGGCCGGTCCTGGCGTCCTTCGGGGTCACCATCGGACTCGCTCTCGCCATCGTCGTCCTGCAGATCTCGCTCGGCTTGCTGCTGGCGGTGCTGGCGAACAACCGGAAGCGCAACACCACCCGCGTGTTCTTCCGCACCGCGTTCTACCTGCCGCTGCTGGCGTCCACAGCAGCCGTGTCGATCTTCATGGGCTACATCTTCGACACGAAGTTCGGCCTCATCAACTACTACCTCAACGAGATCGGCCTCCCCGGGGCGCACTGGCTGAACGACCCGTTCTGGGCCAAGGTCACGATCGTGATGGTCGTGGTCTGGCAACAGGTCGGCTTCACGTTCGTGTTGTTCGTCGCCGCGCTGCTGGCGGTCCCGGTGGACGTCCAGGAAGCCGCCTCGATCGACGGCGCCGGCCCGTGGCGGACACTCTTCCAGATCAAGATCCCCCTGATCAGCCCGACGATCCTGTTCGCGACCGTCATCGCGATGATCAACGCCATGCAGCTGTTCGACCAACCGTTCATCATGACCAAGGGCGGGCCCGGTACAGCGACGACGACGGCCACCATCTCGATGTACCAGGCCGGGTTCCAGAACCTGCAGTTCGGATTCGCCTCCGCCATCGCGATCCTGCTGCTGGTCATCATCGGCATCATCACCGCCGTCCAGTTCATCGCCGCACGAAAGCTGGTGTTCTACCAATGACGACCACACAGACGTTCGATCCACTGCACAGCCCGGAAACCGTGGCGCAACCGAGCATCGACCACATCGTGCGCCGGCGACGTCCGGTCACCACCGTCGGGAGCATCGTCGGCCTGGTCATCCTGATCGTCGCTGCCGTGTTCGCCCTCGGGCCGCTGCTGTGGACGCTCACGACGTCCCTCCGAACGCCGGCTGAGTCCTTCGACAACCCGCCGCAGTGGCTCCCGCTGTCCTGGGACTTCAGCAACTACGCGGCCGTCTTCGACCAGATCCCGATCGGCCAGTTCTTCCTCAACAGCGTCGTCGTCACACTGCTGATCGTCGTCGGCCAGACCGTCACCTGCACCCTGTCCGGCTACGCGTTCGCCATGATCAGCTTCCCGGGGAAGAACACCGTCTTCGGGATCTTCCTCGCCACGATGATGGTCCCGATCCAGACGATCATCATCCCGGTCTTCGTCATCCTCAAGGACATCGGGCTGACGGGGTCGATCGCGTCCCTGATCGTCCCCGCCCTCGGGAGCGCGTTCGGCACGTTCCTGATGCGGCAGTACTTCATGCAGATGCCCAAGGAGCTCGGCGAAGCAGCGCGCATCGACGGTGCCAGCCAGTTCGGCGTGTTCTGGCACGTCTACTCCAGGATGGCCAGCCCCGCGATCGCGACGCTCGCGATCCTGAACTTCTCCGGCTTCTGGGCCGAGTACTACCGGCCGTTGATCTTCCTCAACCAGCAGGACACGTTCACCCTGCCGCTGGGGTTGGTCGGTCTGCAGGGCAACCTCGGGACCGGGTCCATCTCGGTCGTCCTCGCGGGCGTGGTGCTGACGATGATCCCGAGTGTCCTGCTCTTCGTCTTCGCCCAGCGGTACTTCATCGAGGGCGTCACGGCTGGGTCCTCCCGATGACCGACCACCACCTCCCGCAGTTCCACGTCCGGCTGCCCCGTGGCTACCTCAACGACCCGAACGGACCGATCGACATCGGCGGACGGGCGCACCTGTACTTCCAGTCGAGGCCGCTCGTCGACCTCGAGATCCCGGTCGAGTGGGGACACGCCACCAGCGAGGACCTGGTGCACTGGAGCCTGCACCGGCCCGCGATCGTCCCCGTCCCCGGGGGCGCGGACTCCGGGGGCGCGTGGTCGGGCAACACGGTGCTCCACGACGACGTCGTCCGCGCGTACTACTCCGGCAAGGTCGACCACAGCCCGTTCCAGTCGGTGCTCCTCGCCGAGTCCTCCGACGGCGGCACCAGCTTCGGTCCACCCGTCCAGGTCGTGGCAGACCCGGCGGCCGACGAGGGGATCACGATGTTCCGCGACCCGTTCGTCTGGCAGGACGAGGACGGCTGGTCGATGGTTGTCGGAGCAGCGGCTGCGAACCAGACCGCGGCGGTCCGTCACTACCGATCCGCCGACGGCGTCACCTGGGCGTCCGCCGGCGACCTGGTCGCGATGACCCGTGCCACGGTCGAGGGCATCGACACCGGCGCAGGCTGGGAGTGCCCGCAGATCCTCACGGTCGACGGCACCGACGTCGCCCTCATGGCGTCCTGGTCACACGAGGACGGACCGGGCGAGGTCATCGCGGTCCCGTTGACCGGCACGCTGCACCCCGACCGGGTCGACCACGGGCAGCACTTCTACGCGCCGTCCGTGATGCGGACCGGGTCGTGGGGTGCGGTGCTCTTCGGGTGGGTCACGGAAGGTCGTCCTCTGGAGGCGACCGCGCAGGCGGGCTGGTCCGGTGCCGTCTCCCTGCCCAGGAGGGTGTGGCTCACCGACGGACGACTCGCGAGTGCACCGCACCCCGCGGTGGAGTCACTGCGAGCAGGCACGTCGCGTCCGGGCCACGGGGCGACGATCGGCGCGCAGGTGGAGATCGTGCTCCCGACCCCGGTCACCGGCGTCGTCCGTCTCCGGTTCTCGGAGGCCGAGTACCTCGACGTCCGTGTCGACCTGGAGGCCGACACCCTCACCGTCGATCGGAGTCGTGCCAGCGGGGACACTCGCGCGGACACGAGCCCTGCCGTGGTCCGGGCGCCGTTCGGACCGCGGAGCGAGCTGCCGGCGGTGCGGGTGTTCGTGGACGGGTCCGTCGTCGAGGTCTTCACCAGCGTCGGCCGATCCGTCACGACGCGCGTCTACCCCGAGCAGGCACCACCCTGGACTGTGGAAGCTCCTCCCGAGGCGTCGGTCTGGGACCTGCGGAGCGCTGTGACGGTGGCGGGTCCGAGATGACCCGGCCCCTGATCACCGTTGCCGGCGAGTCGTTGGTCGACGTCGTGCACGACGGATCACAGCGTGAGGTACCCGGTGGGAGCCCGGCGAACGTGGCACTCGGGTTGGGGAGGCTCGGTGCACCGGTCGAGTTCGCGACGTGGCTCGGGGACGACGTCCGAGGACACCGCATCGCCGATCACCTCCGGGCCTCCGGCGTCCGACTCGTCGACGGGACGTTCCGAGCCAGCCGGACGTCCTCCGCCTCTGTCCGGCTCGACGCGGACGGCCAGCCGACGTACGAGTTCGACGTCGAGTGGGACCTGCCGGAGCTGCCACGCACGCCGAGCTGGCTGCACGTCGGATCGATCGGCGTCTTCCTCGAACCCGGGGCGAGCAAGGTGTCGGAACTCGCGCGACGCACCGCGGCGGCCGGGGGAGTCGTCTCGTTCGACCCGAACATCCGTCCCGCACTCCTCGGCGCGGCTGCCGACGAGCGACTCACCTTCGAGCACCGTGCAGCGACGGCGAACGTCGTGAAGCTCTCCGACGAAGACGGTGCGTGGCTCTACCCGGGGCTGTCCGAGGACGCCGTCCTCGATCGCGTGCTCGGCTGCGGCGCCCAGCTCGCGGTCCTCACCACGGGCGCCACCGGCTCGCTCCTGGCGACCGCGACCGAGCGGGTACGGGTCCCCGGTGAACGCGTCGACGTCGTCGACACCGTCGGAGCGGGCGACACCTACATGGCAACGCTCGTCTGGCAGCTGCGGGACCACGCCACCGTTCTCGACTCGCTCGGCGAACCGACCCTCACGGAACTCGGACGTGTCTGCACCCGTGCCGCGGCGATCACCGTCGCCCGGCGGGGAGCCGATCTGCCGAGTGCCACCGACCTGATCCCCGTGCGGGGAGCGACTCCCGAAGCGCACGATCCGACGCAATCCCGACCTCGAACCGGAGTGGACCATGACCTCTGAATTCCGACGACGCGCACTCCTCCAGGGTGCAGGCATCAGTGCGCTCGCACTGTTCGCCGCGACCGCGCCAGGCGAAGCAGCACGCGCCGCATCGTTGTCCCGACCCGGGGCTCCGTCCGCAGCATCCGCAGTGACCGGCACCTCGCTCCGTGCCAGGTACCACATGACACCGCCTGCCGGATGGCTGTCCGATCCGCAGCGTCCGGTGTTCACCAGGGGCGCGTACCAGCTGTACTACCTGCACTCCGACGTGGACAACGGCGACGGCGGCTGGGACCACGTCTCCACCACCGACGGTGTCGACTTCACCTTCGAGGGAACGGTCATCCCGCTGCAGACCAACCTGCCCACGTGGACGGGTTGCACCCTGATCGACACCGACGACACCGCCGGCTACGGTGCCGGTGCCGTCATCGCCCTCGCGACCCGCCCGACAGGGGGCGTGCGGAAGTACCAGGAGCAGTACCTGTTCTTCTCCACCGACGGCGGCTTCTCCTTCACCGCCCGACCGGATCCCGTCATCGTCAACACCGACGGCCGCGCAGCGACCACCGACGCAGAGGTCTCGAACGCCGAGTGGTTCCGTGACCCGAAGGTCGCCTGGGACGCCGCCCGCAGCGAATGGGTCTGCGTCATCGGGCGGCAGCGGTACGCCGCGTTCTACACGTCGAAGAACCTCGTCGACTGGACCCTCCAACGGAACTTCGACTACCCCGACCACGACCTCGGAGGCATCGAGTGCCCCGACCTGTTCCAGATCACCGCCGACGACGGGACGACGCACTGGGTCCTGGCCGGCAGCATGGACGCCTACAACGTGGGTCTGCCCTGCACCTACGCCTACTGGACCGGCTCGTGGGACGGCACCTTCTTCACCGCTGACGACCTCACACCGCAGTGGCTCGACTGGGGCTGGGACTGGTACGCGGCCGTCACGTGGCCTGCGGTCGAAGCGCCGGACACGAAGCGCTACGGCATCGGGTGGATGAACAACTGGAAGTACGCCGACCGGCAGGTCCCGACCGACGCCTCGGACGGGTACAACGGTCAGAACTCGATCGTCCGCGAGATCACGCTGCGCCGTCGGTCCGCTGGCGGCTACGCGCTCATCAGCGAGCCCGTCGCAGCGCTCCGGAGCGCGGCGACCCGGACCGTCCCGATCGCTGACCAGTCGGTCAACGGATCCACGGTCCTGCCCTACGACGGGCGGGCCTACGAGATCGAACTCGACGTGACGTGGTCCGACGCCACGAACGTCGGGGTGTCGGTCGGACGCTCCGCTGACGCCACTCGGTCCACGAACATCGGCAAGGCCGGTGGCGACCTCTACGTCGACCGCGCGCGCTCCGATCGTGCCGGGTTCGCGCTCTCGCCGTACACCCGCGCCGCGGCTCCCGTCGATCCTGCGACACGGTCCTCGCACCTGCGGATCCTCGTGGACACGCAGAGCGTGGAGGTGTTCGTCGACGACGGCGAGACGGTCCTCTCGAACCAGGTGAACTTCGACACGGGCGACACGGGCATCTCGTTGTTCTCCGACGGCGGCACCGCGACCTTCTCCGGCATCACCATCCGCGAGTACGGGGGCGAGTAGAGACGCAGGTCCGGGAGCTGCGACGGTGCCGGGGCGTCGGTGCGGACCGCGGGCGAACAGAGGGCGAACAGAGGGTGGTCGGACGGTGGTCGGACGGCGGTCGGAGGTTCGTCCGAGGGAGATGGTGTGTCCTGGCACCCGGACCGGACGACCGAGCAACCAGCGGTCGCCGCGGTTCTCCGACTCGACCCGAACGGACCGCATGACACACTCCTCCACCGTCGCGCTCGGCAGTCCCACGCACTGCTTCGTGGAGCAGTACACGGACCTCGTGTACTCGCAGTTCCGCGACGGAGCCCTGTTCGCGGGCGGACGACAGCTGCACTTCGACCTCCTGAAGCCCGTGACCGCGACACCGACGCCCCTGGTCGTGTTCATCAAGGGCGGCGGGTTCCGGAACGTCCACCGAGCCCGGTACGTCCCCGCGCTGGTGGCCCTGGCCGAGCGCGGGGTCGCCGTCGCCAGTGTCGAGTACCGGACCAGCAACGAGGCGCGGTTCCCTGCCCCGGTCGACGACGTGCGGGAAGCGCTCCGTTTCCTCCGCGCACACGCGGACGCGTTCAACCTGGATCCGGGTGCGGTCGCGCTCTGGGGCAACTCCGCCGGCGCGACCATCGCGACGATCGTCGGCGCCTCCGCTCCCTCGGAACCGGAGCGGGTGTGCGCGGTCGCCAGCTGGTACGGCATGCACGATCCGCTCCGCTCACCGGAGCTCCGTGCCCCCGGGTCGCCCCTGTACACCGCGTTCGGGGCACCCGGTGCGGACGGCAGTCGGTGGTTCCGACCCGCAGACCACATCACGGCCGAGTCTGCGCCGACGTTCCTCCTCCACGGGACCGACGACCGGGTCGTGCCCGTCGAGCAGAGCGTGTCCCTCGCCGCGACGCTCGCAGAACAGGGTGTTCCCCACGAGTTCATGCTCGTCGACGGTGGCCACCACGACTTCGCCGAGATGAGCACGCGGACCGATGCCCTCACCAGGACCTACGACTTCCTCCACGGGCACCTGCTCGCGCGCGTCGAGCGACACGGCACGTCCGAGTGACCGCACGGTCCGGTCAGGTCAGGGATCGCTGAGGGTGCCACGGACGATCGAGTCGCCGGAGCGCGCATTCGAGTTCGGCGCGGCCGGTCGTCCCGGACGAGCGGGGCGGCGCGGCGACGGTCTCGGCGTCACCGCGGGGGAGTCCGGGCACGACACCGGTCGCCACACCGACGCCGAGGACCACGGCGAGCACGCCGACGCCAGCGAGCACGACCGCGAGCGGACGGCGACGACGCGGACGGCGAGGCACCGCACGGCGCTGCGCCTGGGACCCTGGCGCGCCGCTCGTGTGCCCCCGGCGCTCGCCCTGCTCCGGGTCCGGGTTCGGTGGCCCGCGCTGCCTGTTGCGGCGTCCGTGCGATCTCGGCCGCGATCCACTCCCACACGTGCTCCGGGGGCGCGATCAGCCCGACGCCCTCGGACGCCCGGGTCACCGCGGCGACCCGCTGCAGCGCGGCCACCTCGTCGCGGCACCGGTCGCAGGACGCCAGGTGCTCGGCGACCCCGTCCGAGGCCACCTGATCGGAGACCGCGAGCATCGCCAGCGTCTCGTCGTCGACGTGCTTCATTCGATCACCTCGAGACGTGTTCGGAGCCGAGCGAGGCTTCGGTGGATGTGGCTCTCGAGCCGTTCGGCGATCTCACGATGGTTGAGGTCGTCGGAGGACGGCAGTCGTGCGACCGCGGTGGAGTTGCCACCGGCGTCGTCCTCGACGTCGCACCCCCACTACCGGTGGAGCACCTCGATCGGATGCAGCGGTTTGCTGGGGATCAGCTGAGACGGCGCCAGACCCCGGCGTTGCCGGGACGCGACCAGGTCTCCGGATCGCCCGTGACGGCGTCGTCCCCGGCGCCCCGGTCGGTGAGCCGGTACGCGGAGTCCGGCGTCCACCCGGCGACGACACTCGCCCGGTCGTCGTCGACCCGCACCGCGAGCCCGGACGTGCGGAACCAACCAGCGACGGTCAGGTGCACGACGTCGAACTCGGTGGCCACCGCGGACCAGTCCGGCAGCACCCAGTCGCCCTGCCGTCCGGTCGCCAGGGCCCAGTCGTTCCGCCGGGTGGTCCGTGTCACGTCGAGCGGCCAGCGGCGGCACAGCGCAGCCCAGTCGTCGGGCCCGTCGACGGTGCACACCCGCGCGGCGACATCTGCGGGCACGGCCGAGACGACGGCGCGTTCCTGCCCGAAGGAGTCCTCGACTGCCCAGAGCGCCAGCGGCCCGGCGGACGGGAACGGCGCTCGCGTGTGCTGCGCGAGCGGCCACGGCGGAGTCGTCCACCACACCCCGCTGGTCACCCCCGGGTTCCCCTCGGCGTCCTCGCGGCGCAGCTCCCGGGACCAGTCGGCGAGCGCCTCTGCCGCTCCCGGGCGTCGGGGCTGCTCGTCCTGGTCGAACTCGACGGTCCATGCTCCGCCCTGCGGGTCGAAGAGCCGGCGCACGACCGGGCTGTCGACCGCCCACCGAGCGAGCCGCCGGAGCGCGGCCTGCAGTTCCGTCCGAGCGAGGAGCGCGTCCAGCGCATCGGGTTGCTGCCACCACAGCGCGCTGTCCGCAGTCGACTCGAGCGCGACCACGACGTCGTCCTCGCCCACGGACGGCAGGGGCACCGCCGCGAGTGCGCTCGCCACCGCTGCCAGGTCCGGAGCCGGCTCGGGTTCGATCGCGGCACCGATGCCGAAGAGCGTTCGGTCGTCGCCGCGTTCGACGCCGAGGTGGTAGTCCGCCCAGAAGAGCAGGTGGCCGAGCTGCACGGCGGCCGGGTCGTCGGAGTCCTGGACACCGCTGACGAGCTCGAGGCAGAAACGCCGGCCACGCGGGTGCGCGAGCAGGTCCGAGGCATCGATCACGGAACCAGGCTACTGACGGCCACTAACGCACGCGCCGCATCCGCCGATAGCCCTGGGTGCAGGCCCACGGACGGGCCCGCATCCCGCCCCACGGACGGCGGCGGGACGATCGAGAACCAGGACGGGCCATGATCGTCGTCACACGACTGAACGGCAGCGGATTCGCTGTGAACCCCGATCTCGTGGAGCGCATCCAGGAGACGCCGGACACGACGCTGATCATGGTCGACGGTGCGAAGTACATCGTGCGGGAGTCGATGGCCGACGTCATCGACCTGATCGCCGCGTACCGCGCACGCATCGTGGGCATGGCCTACGGCACCGACCAGGCCCCGCGCGCGAGCACGAACACCGGTTCGCAGCCGACGCTCGCCCCGGTCGCCGCCCTCCGCTCCACGCAGCACGGTCGCGCGCTGGACGGGGGTCGCTGACGTGGACATCGCAACGATCGTCGGGATCCTGCTCGCCTTCGGCGCCCTGTTCGGCATGGTCCAGATGGAGCACGTCGAGCTCGGTGGGCTCTTCCTGCCCGCTCCGATGCTGCTCGTGTTCGGTGCCACCATCGGCTGCGGCATCGCCAGCACCACCCTGAAGGACGCGATCGCCAGCTTCAAGGCCGTGCCGAAGGCGTTCACCGGCAAGGTCACCCCGCCGGCGTCGGTCATCGACGACGTCGTGGGGCTCGCTGAGACGGCGCGTGCGAACGGCCTGCTCGCCCTCGAGCAGGAGGCCGACAAGCACGACGACCCGTTCATGAAGAAGGCGCTGCAGAACATCGCGGACGGCACCGACGGCGACGAGTTGCGGATCCTGCTCGAGGACGAGATCGAGTCGAACGCGGCCCCGACCCGGAGCGCGAGCGCGTTCTTCATGGGCCTGGGCGGCTTCGCCCCGACCGTCGGCATCATCGGCACCGTCGTCTCGCTGACCCACGTGCTCGCGAACCTCGGCAAGCCCGACGAGCTCGGACCCCTGATCGCCAGCGCGTTCGTCGCCACCCTGTGGGGCCTGCTCACCGCGAACTTCATGTGGTTGCCGATCGGCGGCAAGCTCCGCAAGCTCGCCCAGCTCGAGTCGGACCGCCAGACGCTCCTGATGGAGGGGCTGCTCGCGGTGCAGGCGGGCAGCCAGCCTCGTCTGCTCGGTGAGCGCCTGAAGGCCATGGTGCCGCCCGGCGCCCGCGCCGACACCGGCGGCAAGGGCGGCAAGGGCGCCAAGGCCGGTGGCAAGGCCGACGCGGCCGACGACCAGCAGCTGGCGGCCTGACGGTGAGCGCCAACCCCCGTGGCCGCGGCCGAGGTCGCGCGAAGAAGTCCCACGACGAGGCTGAGCACCCCGACGAGCGCTGGATGGCGTCGTACATGGACATGATCACGGTGCTGATGTGCATGTTCCTCGTGCTGTTCGCGATGTCCACCGTCGACCAGCAGAAGTACATCCAGCTGAAGCAGTCGCTCGCGACCGGCTTCGGCGAGGTCGACTCGCAGAAGATCGACACCGCGAGCGGCACCGTCGTGACGAAGGACCAGGTCGAGGACGGCTCCGGCTACTCGACCGACAAGTCGCAGGCCGACCACTCCACCGCCTCGTCGGGCACGAAGGACACGAACGTCGATCCCGCGTCGACCGTGGTGCCGACGACCGCGTCGAAGCGGGACCTCACCGAGGCGAAGCGTGAGCTCGACGACCTGACGGCGATCAAGAGCGCGATCCAGGAGAACCTGACCGAGGCCGGCCAGACCGCCAACGTGCAGTTCACCGTCGATGCCCGCGGTCTGATCGTCCGGCTGGTCGGCAGCGAGACCTACTTCGGGACGAACAGCGCCGACCTGTCCGACCAGGCGCGCCGGATCATGGACGCGATCGCCCCGGTCCTGCGGACGAGCCACCACGACGTCAGCGTCGAGGGGCACGCCGACCAGCGGAACTCGACCGCCCCGTACGCGACGAACTGGGAGCTCAGCGCGGCACGGGCGACCGGGGTCCTGCGCGACCTGGTCGAGCGGGGCGGGATGCCCGGCGACCACGTGCAGAGCGTCGGGTTCGGGTCGAGCCGGCCGCTGGCGAAGGGCGGCACCGACCAGGACCTCGCCCTGAACCGGCGGGTCGACATCGTGGTCCTGTCGAACGCCGACCAGGACGTCAGCGCCCTGATGCCGGCGCTGGCGAAGGCGCAGGACGGAGCGCAGCAGGGCTGAGACACACACCGCACGGAGCGCAGCAGGGCTGAGACACACACCGCGCGGAGCGCACCAGCGCTGCCCCCACCGCCCCACTACGGGGTACAGCACTGACGGGTGCCCCACAGGTGACCGATAGACGCAGCCGTGACCGAGACCCTGCCAGCGCCCGAGGTGTACGACTTCGCGCGCCCGTCGACGCTGGCCCGTGAGCACGCCCGGGTGCTTGAGCTCGCTTTCGAGACCTTCGCGCGCCAGTGGGGCACGCAGCTGACGGCGAAGGTCCGTGCGGTCAGCCAGGTCACCTGCGAGCAGGTGCAGATGACGACGTACGACGAGTACGCCGCGTCGCTGCCCGCGCTCACCGGCATGGTGCTGCTGCCGATCACCGAGCTCACCTCGAAGGGCGTGCTGCAGCTCCCGCTCGACGCCGCCCTGACGTGGGTGTCGCACGCGCTGGGCGCCTCGAAGCCGCTGCCGACCCCGGACCGCACCTTCACGCCCATCGAGCAGGCCCTGGTGCGCAAGATCGTCGAGGACGCCCTCGACGACCTGCGGTACTCGTTCGGCGGGCTGCTCGCGCAGGACGTCACGGTCGGCGGGTTCCAGTTCAACAGCCAGTTCGCCCAGGCCGCTCAGAAGGGCGACCTGATGATCGTCGCCTCGTTCTCGATCCGGGTCGGCGACCGCATCGCTCCGGGCACGCTGGCCCTGCCGGCCGAGGCCGTCCTGCCGCAGCTCGGCGAGGCCGCCGCGCACGTGTCGCCCGCCGACGCCCGCGCCCTGCTCGACGCGCAGCTCGAGAGCGTGCCGGTCGGCGTCAGCCTGCGCTTCGCCCCGGCCGCGGTCCTGCCGACGCAGGTCTTGCGGCTCGCCGTCGGCGACGTCCTGCCGCTGCCGCACCCGCAGCACCGGCCCCTCACCATCGCGGTCGACGGCGAACCCGTCGGCACCGCCGCGGTCGGCGCGAACGGCTCGCGCCTCGCCGGCATCGTCGTCACCACCACGAGCACGGAGCAGCACTGATGACCGAAACGACCACCCTCCACACCGCAGCGGCCGAGTCGCTCGCGGCGCAGCTCCCGACGGCCGCCCCCTTGACCGCGGTGCTCCTGCCTGGAGGCGCGACACCGGTCGTGCTCGACGCGGCGACCGACGCCGTGGTCGCGTCGTTCGTCGGCGGCCTGTCGGCCGATCTGGCACTCGTGCTCACCGACCTCGAGGCGATCACGGCCGCAGGCGGCACCGACCACGGGATCGTGGCCGTCACGGACGTGTTGCGTCCGTCGCTCGAGGCCGCGGCCGGGGTCCTCGGCGTCGGGGTGCTCGGCGAGGCGGGCCGCGAGTCGGCGGCGTCGCTGCTGGCCGACCCGGACACGGTCGTGTTCGAACTGACCGCCGGTGGGCTGCCCGCCGGGTGGTTCGGCATCCGGATCCGCGAGAACGGCACGGTGTCGGCGCCCGTCGTGGCGAACCTGCCCGCGGGCAACCTCGGCCGGATCAACAACGTCGAGATGACCCTGACGGTCGAGATCGGCCGCACCCGGATGTCGGTCCGTGACGTGCTCGGCATGGAGCCCGGCGCCGTCGTCGAGCTCGACCGCAGTGCCGGTGCCCCCGCCGACGTCCTGCTGAACGGCCGCCTCATCGCGCACGGCGAGGTCGTCGTCGTCGACCAGGACTACGCGGTCCGGATCACCCGCATCCTCGACGTCGCCGAAACGGTCTGACCCGCACGTGGACACCCTCGTCGTCACCCTCCGCGTCGCGCTCTCGCTCGGCGTCGTGCTCGCCCTGATGTGGGTGCTGCACCGCGCGAGCCGCAAGCGCTTCTCGGGCAAGCCGTCGGGCCGTCGCGCCGCGACCGTCGAGGTCGTCGGTCGGCAGGGCATCGGCGGCAAGGCGAGCGTCGTCGTGGTCGACGTCGAAGGGGAGCGGCTCGTGCTCGGCGTCTCCGAGCACGGGGTCGCCCTGCTCACCAGCGGGCAGGCGCCCGCGCCGGAACTCACGATCGTGACCGGACCGGTCGCGCTGCCGGTGCGCCCCGCACCGTCGGCCGACGTGTTCGGTCAGGAACTCGCGCTGCAGTCGGACGCCACCACGTCCCTCCAGGCACGGCCGGAGCGCCGCGGGCGCGTCGATCCGGAACCGGCTGGTGGGGCCGGCCTCCCGGCAGCCGCTGTCGACGCGACCGACGCGCCCGCGGTGGCCGGCGCCGTCGCGCCGTTGCCGATGCGCCCGCGCAACCGTCGTCCGCAGCGTGCCGTGCCGAGCGCGCAGCAGCTGCAGGGCTCGATCCTGTCGGTCGACACCTGGCGCCAGGCCGCGGCCGCGCTGCGGAACCGGCGGGCCGGGTGACGGCGGCAGGGCAGCACCGGCTGGCACGGTCGGGTCGACTCGTCGCCCTCGTCCTGCTCGGCCTGGCGGTCGTCGCCGGGTTCTTGATGCTCACGACCACCGGTGCGCACGCCGCCGGCGTCGTCGAACCCACCGCCCCGGCGACCCCGACAGCCCCCGCGACCGGTGACTTCAGCGTCAGCGTGAACGGCCCGGACGGCACGCCGTCGTCCGCCGTGGTGACCCTCATCGGCATCACGCTGCTGAGCGTCGCGCCCGCGCTGATGCTCATGATGACGTCGTTCACCAAGATCTTCGTCGTGCTCGCGATGACCCGGAACGCGCTCGGGCTGCAGTCGATCCCGCCGAACCAGGTCATCGCCGGACTGGCACTGTTCCTGTCGTTGTTCGTGATGGCACCGGTGCTCGGGCACATCAACGACGACGCCCTGCAGCCCTACCTGGCCGGCCACCTCGACTTCAACCAGGCCGTCGAGATCGGCACGAAGCCGCTGCGGACCTTCATGCTCCACCAGACCCGCGACGAGGACGTCGCCCTGATCACCCGCGCCGCCGGGCTCGACAACCCGAAGTCGATGGCGGACGTGCCGATGACGACGGTGATCCCGGCGTTCATCATCTCGGAGCTGCGCAGCGCGTTCATCATCGGGTTCGTCATCTTCATCCCGTTCCTGGTGATCGACCTCGTCGTCTCCGCGGCCCTGATGTCGATGGGCATGATGATGCTCCCGCCGGTCATGATCTCGCTGCCGTTCAAGATCCTGCTCTTCGTGCTGGTCGACGGTTGGGGCCTCATCATCACGTCGCTCATCGAGAGCTACCACGTTGTCTAGGGGGCACGCATGAACCAGCAGGCCGTCATCGACCTCGTGCTCCAGGCGCTCCTGGTGTCCGGCAAGCTCGCCGCCCCGGTCCTGGTGACCTCGCTCGTCGTCGGCTTCGCGATCTCGCTGTTCCAGTCGGTGACGCAGATCCAGGAGGTCACCCTGTCGTTCGTGCCGAAGGCCGTCGCCGTCGCGATCGCCATGGTGGTCTGCGGCAACTGGATGATCTCGGAGATGATCGCCTTCACGCACGTCGCCTTCGACATGATCCCGAAGCTGCTCGGGGCCGGTTGATGGAGCTCGCCATCGACGCCGACCGTCTGGAGGCGACCATGCTCGCCGGCGTCCGGCTCGTCGCGTTCTTCGTTATCGCGCCGCCGTTCTCGTACCGGGCGTTCCCGGGCACCGTGAAGGTGATCCTCGGCCTGGGGCTCGCCATCGGCGTCGCGCCGCGCGTCGCCGTCGGCTACGAAGCGCTCGACGCGGGGCCGTTCCTGCTCGCCCTGCTCACCCAGCTCGTGGTCGGGCTGTCCCTCGGGTTCCTGGTGTTCCTGGTGTTCGCCGCCGTGCAGTCGGCGGGTGCGCTCATCGACCTGTTCGGCGGGTTCACGCTCGCGCAGGCGTTCGACCCGCAGTCGCAGGTCAACGGCGCCCAGTTCACCCGCCTGTTCCAGATGACCGCACTCGCACTGCTCTTCACCTCGGGCGGCTACCAGCTCATCGTCGGTGGGCTGGTGCGGTCGTTCGACGCCGTGCCGCTCACCGGCACGTTCGCGGTCGACGGGCTCGCCTCGATGCTCGTCGCGGCGATGTCCCAGATGTTCCTCGCCACCCTGCAGATCGCCGGGCCGCTCGTCGTCGTGCTGTTCCTGGCGGACGTCGGCCTCGGGCTGCTCACCCGCGTCGCACCGGCCCTCAACGCGTTCCAGATGGGGTTCCCGATCAAGATCGGTCTGACCGTCCTGTTCGCCGGCGCGCTCTTCATGGCCCTGCCGTCGGTGGTGTCGTCGCTGACCGGCGACGCCGTCGAGGCGATCACCGGACGGGGGTGACGACGTGTCCGACAGCGGAGAACGCTCCGAACAGGCGACCCAACAGCGGATGCGCGAGGTCCACGAGAAGGGCCAGGTCGGCCGTTCGCAGGACCTCGGCGCGTGGATCGGCATCGCCGTCGCGGCGCTCATGATCCCCGCCGCGATCGGCAACGCCGCCGCCGCCGGGCAGGACCAGCTGCTCGCCGTGCAGCGGGTCATCGAGGACCCGGAGCTCGGCGCCGTGCGGGCCCTGCTCGCGGACGCCCTCGGTTCGATGGGTGCGACCCTCGGCCCGATGCTCGCCGTGGTCGCGGTCGCCGTGCTGGCCGCCGCCGTCACGCAGGGCGGGGTGCACTTCCGGAAGATGACACCGCAGCCCGACCACTTCGATCCCGTGGCCGGACTGAAGCGCGTGTTCGGTACCCAGGCGCTCTGGAACGGCGCGAAGGCGCTGCTGAAGACCGCCGTCGTCGGGCTCGTCCTCTGGTTCGCGGTGCAGGGACTCATGCCGGTCCTGATGTCGAGCGGCTCGCTGCCGCTGTCGGCCGTGCTCGAGGCCGCCGCAGCCGGTTCGGGCACGCTGCTGCGCGCTGCGATCGTCGCCGGGCTCGTCCTCGCGGCACTCGACGTGTTCGTCGTCATCCGCCGCAACCGGAAGCGCACGATGATGACCAAGCGCGAGGTCAAGGACGAGAACAAGCGGAGCGACGGCGACCCCCTGGTGAAGTCGCAGCGCCGCTCCCGCCAGCTCGCGATGAGCCGCAACCGGATGATCCAGGCCATCGGCACCGCGGACGTCGTGATGACGAACCCGACCCACTACGCCGTCGCGATCAAGTACGAGCCGGGCAAGTCCGCGCCCCGGGTGGTCGCGAAGGGCGCCGGCCCGGTCGCCGACGTCATCCGTGCGCGTGCCGAGGAAGAGCGGGTGCCGATCGTCCGCGACGTCCCGCTCACCCGAGCGCTGCACGCCGCCTGCGAGCTCGGACACGAGATCCCCGTCAACCTGTACACCCCGGTGGCCCGCGTCCTGTCCTTCGTGATGGCGCTCAAGGCCCGCGGCACCGCCGCCGGCACGCACGCACCGCCGCGGCCGACCACCCCGGACGAGGTCGCGAGCGTCATCGACCCGGCCACCCTGACCGGTGACCTCCGCCCCCGCAAGCTCCGCCCACCGCGCATCGCAGAGAACCAGACCGAAGGACTCCCCGCATGAACCGCAAGGACCTGCCGAAGCTCGTCGTCCCGGTGTTCATCGTCGGCATCATCCTGCTGCTGATCCTGCCGGTGCCGTCGTTCCTGCTCGACTTCCTGATCATCATCAACATCCTGCTGGCGCTGGTGATCCTGCTCACGACGCTGTTCGTGAAGAAGCCGCTCGACTTCTCGGTGTTCCCGTCGCTGCTGCTCGTCGCGACGCTGTTCCGACTCGGCCTCAACGTCGCGTCGACCCGGCTGGTGCTCGGCGAGGGCTTCGCCGGCGACGTCATCCAGGCGTTCGGCCACGTCGCCGTCTCCGGGTCGATCATCATCGGCGCGGTCATCTTCCTGATCCTCATCGTCATCCAGTTCGTCGTCGTGACGAAGGGCGCCGAGCGCGTCGCCGAGGTCGGGGCACGGTTCACCCTCGACGCGATGCCGGGCAAGCAGATGGCGATCGACGCCGACCTCAACGCCGGGCTGATCACCGACCAGGAAGCCAAGGAGCGCCGCGCCGCCGTCTCCGCCGAGGCCGACTTCTACGGCGCGATGGACGGTGCGTCGAAGTTCGTCAAGGGCGACGCGATCGCCGGCATCCTCATCATCATCATCAACCTGATCGGCGGCATCGCCATCGGCATGCTGCAGAACGGACTGTCCGCCACCGACGCCCTGTCGAAGTACGGCATCCTGACGATCGGCGACGGCCTGGTCACACAGATCCCGGCGCTGCTCATGGCGGTCTCGACGGGCATGATCGTCACCCGTTCCGGCGCGGAGTCCGAGATGGGGTCCTCGGCCGCGACCCAGCTGTCGCAGTCGCGGAACGCCCTGATGATCGCCGGCGTCGCCGCGATCGCGATGGGCTTCATCCCCGGCATGCCGATCCTGCCCTTCCTGCTCGTCGGCGCCACCCTGCTGTTCACGGGCTGGCGCATCGGCCGGAACGCCGCCCGCGCCGAGGCCGACGCCGCCCAGCAGCAGGCGCTCGAGGCGGCGGCACCGACCGGTGACACCCCCGAGGACCTGCTCGAGCAGATGCGCGTCCACGCCCTCGAGATCCTGCTCGCCCCCGACCTGGTCGACATGGTGTCCGGCGCGTCCGACGACCTGCTCGGCCGCGTGCGGGCACTCCGCCGCAAGATCGCGATCGACATGGGCATCGTCGTCCCGCCGGTCCGGACCCGCGACTCGATCGACCTGCCGCCGTCGACCTACGCCATCCGCATCGCCGGTGTCGAGGCCGGTCGGGGCACCGCCCCCGCCCGCAGCGTCCTGGCGCTCGGCGACCACCTGGACGGCCTGCCCGGCACCTCGACCGTCGAGCCGGTGTTCGGCCTGACCGGCAAGTGGGTGCCCGCCGAACTCCGGCACGCCGCCGAGATGACCGGCGCGACCGTGATCGACCGTGTCTCCGTGCTCGTCACCTACCTGCAGGCCGTCATCGGCGACAACGCCGCACGCCTGCTCACCCGCGAGGACGTCAAGGTCCTCACCGAGGGCGTCAAGCAGGTCAACCCCGCCGCCGTCGAGGAACTCGTCCCCGGCATGCTCTCGATGGCCGAACTGCAGCGGGTGCTGCAGGGCCTGCTCGCCGAGCGCGTGCCGATCAACGACCTCGGCCGGATCTGCGAAGCCCTCACGCTCCGCGCCAAGGTGTCGACCGACCCCGAGGGGCTCGTCGAGTCCGCCCGCGCGGCCCTCGGACCGGCCCTCGCCGCCCGCCACACCGACGCCGGCACGCTGCGCGTCATCATGATCGACCCGATGCTCGAGCAGTCGATGCTCGAGGGGCTCCGGCCGTCCGAGCAGGGCAGCCAGATCGTCCTCGACGCCCACCGCATCGAGCAGGTCCTGGGCTCCGTCCGCGACGCCGTGCGCTCGGTGGAGGACCAGGGGCTCTCCGCCGTCCTGGTCTGCGCCCCGCAGCTCCGCCCGGCCGTGCACCGCATGGTCGCCGCCCAGTCGAACGGGCTCCCGGTGCTGTCGTACCAGGAGGCCACCGCCGCGGGCTCCACCATCGAGACCGTGGGAGTGGTCCGTGCCGCCGACCCGATTGCAGCGTAGCGGCGCCACGCTCGAGTCCCTCCGCGACGCGGTCCGGACCGAGTTCGGCGCGGGTGCACGGATCGTCGCGGCCGAACGCGTGACCACGCCGGGCTTCGGCGGGCTGTTCCGCAAGGCGCACGTCGAGGCCACCGTCGAGGTGCCGGAACCGGGGGACCAGCCCACCGCCCGGGTGGTCATCGCCGACTCGCCCGAGCAGCGCGTCGGCATCGCCGCGCTGCTCGCCGACGCCGAGGCGGCCGAGGCACGCATCGCCGGCACCGACGGCACCAGGGCGACGCGGGCCGACGCGTTCGCGTCGGTGCTCGACGGGTTCCAGGCGGACGGCATCACGACGAGCGCCCCGCGCCCGACGCGCGCCCCGTCCGAGCCGGACGTGCCCGCGGGGGTCGACCCGCGCCTCCAGGCCGCCGTCGACGCGGTCACCGAGACCCGGTCGGGAGGCCCGTCCCGCGTCCTCGACACGCCCTCGCCGGCACCGGTGGCCCGGCCCACCGCACCGGCGGTGCGGTCCGCGGACGGCGACCTGGTGCTCCTGGTCGGGCGGCCGAACGACGTCGACGCGGCCGCCGGACTCTTCGCGGTGCGGCACGCGCTCCGGCCGACGGACGCCGCCGAACGCCGGGCAGCCATCTTGGCCCGGGCGGACGGCGTCCGTGACGGGCACGCCGTGCTCGCGGTCGCCGCGTGGGACGACCTCGCGACGAGCGACGGGCTGCAGGCCGACCAGGTGTGGGTCGTGGTCGACGTCGGGCGCAAGCCCGAGGACTCGGCCGCGATGGTGTCCGCGGTGGCGTCGCGGCTGCCCGTGGTCGGGGTGGTCGCGATCGGTGCGGGGGAGACCGCCACGCCCGAGTCGGCGGACCTGCTGGGGCTCCCCGTCGTGTCGCTAGGCTGAACGGGTGCTGGTACTCACGCGGAAGGTCGGCGAGCGGATCCTCGTCGGCGACGACATCGTCATCACGGTGCTCGACTCCCGGGGCGACGGCGTCCGGATCGGCATCGACGCCCCGCGCGGCGTGAAGATCCAGCGGGAAGAGGTCGTGCGTGCGGTCGCCGAGGCGAACGCCGAGGCCGCTGCCGCCGGCGACGACGCCGAGGCGCAGCTGCGCGCGGCGCTCGGGGCACGTGGCGGGGCTGCCGCCGACGGCCCGGCCTCGTCCGCGCCGTCCGACTCCGCGCCGACCGACTCCTAGTCGTCCGGAGCAGCCACGCCCGTCACGGGCGCGGCCGCTCCTCCGATACGGGCGCGGCTGCGCGTCCGTCACGGACGGGGCTTCTTCTCCTGCTCCGGCAGGCGGCCGGCGGCGGCCTCGGCGGCGAACCAGGCACGAGCCTCGTCCTGTCGGGCCTGCTCGGCACCGAGCGCGATCGGCGCACGGACGTGACCCGGCTCGTAGCCGAAGGTCTCGAGCAGCTGCGGCACGATCGGACGCACCCGGGCGACGAGCCGGTCGACGTACGCCGACACCGCACGGGCACGCTGCGCCGACAGCCGGCCGTGCAGCAGGTACCAGTCCAGGTGCTGCTCGAGCAGGCCGAGCGCGAACAGGTCCCGCAGCCAGACGAGCACGCGGCGGGTGTCGCCCTCGGTCACCTCGTCGAGCGCCTCGGTGAAGGCGTCCCACTGCATGAGTTCGGCGTGGGCCTTGGACGCCTCGATGAGCTCGTGCTGCGAGCGGTTGAGCAGTCTGGCCGCGCGGGCGCGGTCCTTGCCGGCCGACGCCAGGCGCATCCCGATCTCGGCGACCATGGTGTCGACCCGACCGGCGAGCAGTTCCCGCTGCGTCCGGGGGTCCTGCAGGTCGGCGACGCTCGCGGCCAGCGAGCCGCGGTCGGCCACGGTCTGGCCGAGCCGACGGATGCCCGACGCGTCGGCGAGCTTCGACGCGGCGACGGCCGCCACGAACTTCGCGGTGGACGCCGGGTCCTTCGGGGCCTTCGCGCGGAACTCGGTGAGCAGGCGCTTGCCGACGAGCTGCAGCAGCACGGTGTTGTCGCCCTCGAACGTCACGTAGACGTCGAGGTCGGCGCGGAGCCCGGTCAGACGGTTCTCGGCGAGGAACCCGGCACCGCCGCAGGCCTCACGGGCTTCCTGCAGGGTGTCGAGCGCCGACCAGGTCGACATCGACTTGAACGCGGCCGCCTGGGTCTCCAGGTCCTCGCGTCGCTCCGGGGTGTCCTTCCGCCCGCTGAAGACGTCGTCGAAGGTGCGCAGGAGCTTCTCGTGCGCGAACGACTGCGCGAACACCGTCGCCAGGCGCGGGATCAGACGACGCTGGTGCCGGCCGTAGTCGAGCAGGACGCCCTCGGTGCCGTCGCCGGTCGGGAACTGGCGGCGCTGCATCGCGTAGGTCAGGGCGATCTGCAGCGCGATCTTCTGCGCGACGACCGCGGCGCCGTCGAGCGAGACCCGGCCCTGCACCAGGGTGCCGAGCATCGTGAAGAACCGGCGACCGGGCGAGGCGATCGGTGACGAGTAAGTACCGTCCGCGGCGACGTCGCCGTAGCGGTTCAGCAGGTTCGTGCGGGGGACCCGGACGTGATCGAACGCGAGCCGGCCGTTGTCGATGCCGTTCAGGCCGCCCTTCGGCCCGTCGTCCTCACCGCTCACACCGGGCAGGAACGCCCCCTCGACGTCGCGGAGCGGCACGTAGAACGCGTGCACGCCGTGGTCGACACCCGCGGTCACGAGCTTCGCGAACACGACGGCGGCGTGACCGTGCAAGGCCGCGTTGCCGATGTAGTCCTTCCACGCGCCACGGAACGGCGTGTGGATCTCGAACTCCTGGGTCGCGGGGTCGTACGTGGCCGTCGTCGCGATGCTCTGGACGTCCGAGCCGTGGCCGGTCTCGGTCATCGCGAAGCAGCCGGGGACCTCGAACGAGACGATGCCCGGCAGGAACTCACGGTGGTTCGCCTCGGTGCCCAGGTGGTGCACGGCGGAGCCGAACAGTCCCCACTGCACCCCGGCCTTGATCTGCATCGACGGGTCGGCGACGACGAGTTCCTCGAATGCCGCGATGTTGCCGCCGTGGTTGTCCTGGCCGCCGAACTCGGCGGGGTAGGGGCGCTGGATGGCACCGGCGTCGACCAGGGTGCGGAGCTGCTCGAGCACGCGTGCCCGGTGCTCGGGGATCGGCTGGCCCTCGATCTTCTGCATCGCGGGGTCGAGCGCCAGGCGGCGGGAGATCCGGCGGTCCTCGGCCCAGCGTCCGAGCAGGAGCTCCTGCACCAGTTCGACGTCGATGTGGACATCGGTGTCGGTGCCGGCGGTCGGGGTGCCCGCTGCCGGGTCGCCGGCGGCGTCGGCGTTCGGCGCGGCGTGCTGCGCGGCGTTCTTCGCGTCGACGTCCGGCGCGGTGTCGCTGCCGCTGGCGGGGGTGGTGCGCTGGGCGGGTGCGGTGTCGACCATGGGCGGAGTCCTCCTGAACTGCGGTGTCCGTGTTGCACCGTCCACGCTAGACACCCCTGCCGACAGTGGCGGGAACGCCGTGCGGGCCGCACAACCCCGTGTCGTCGGTGCCGTCACGGCGTCGTGGGAACCCTCCAAAGAGATGAGGCGTGTTCGACGATTGGGCGCGCCCGGCCGCCCGGGGGCAGACTTGCCGCCATGTCACGTACCACCCCCGCGGACCGCGAAGCCCGTCCCGGACGCACCTTCTTCGGGCAACCGTTCGAGCTGTCGACACCGTTCGCGGTGGAGCTCTGGGAGCGGTTCTCGTTCTACGGGATGCAGGGCATCGTCCTCATCTACATGTACTACTCCCTGACGCAGGGCGGTCTGGGGATCGACAAGGGCATCGCCACCGGCATCATGGGTGCCTACGGCGGCGCGGTCTACCTGTTCACGATCATCGGGGCGTGGATCGCCGACCGGCTGATCGGCGCGGACCGCACCCTGTTCGGCAGCGCGATCGTCGTGATGCTCGGACACATCGCCCTCGCGCTCATCCCCGGGGTGGCCGGGGTCGGGGTCGGCCTCGTGCTGATCGCGCTGGGCTCCGGCGGGCTCAAGGCCACCGCCACCACGATCGTCGGCGGTCTGTACAGCCGCGAGGACCCCCGACGCGACGCCGGCTTCTCGCTCTACTACCTCGGCGTGAACCTCGGCGCGTTCTTCGGGCCGCTGCTCACCGGGCTGCTGCAGAGCTCGCTCGGCTTCCACTGGGGCTTCGGCCTGGCCGCGGTCGGCATGGCCGCCGGCCTGGTGCAGTACGCGATCCGGCGGAGGAAGCTGCCCGAGGTGGTCCGGCACGTCGCCAACCCCGTCGACCGCCGCCGGCTGCCCCTGATCGGTGCGGGCGTCATCGTCGCACTCGTCGTCATCGTCATCGCCGTGCTGACCGGCCTGCTGAACGTCGGCAACCTGCCCACCGTCGTCGTGGTCGTCGTCGTGCTGGCCACCATCGGGTACTTCGTCGTCATCCTGTCGAGCGGCATCACCCGCGACGAGCGGTCGCGCGTCTTCGCGTTCATCCCGCTGTTCATCGGCAGCGCCGTGTTCTGGTCGCTGTACCAGCAGCAGTTCACCGTCGTGACGGTCTACTCCGACCAGCGGCTCGACCGCTCCCTGTTCGGCTGGGAGATGCCGGTGTCCTGGGTGCAGTCGATCAACCCGATCTTCATCATCGTGCTGTCCGGCGTCTTCGCGGCCCTGTGGACCAAGCTCGGCGACCGCCAGCCGTCCACCCCGACGAAGTTCGCGCTCGGCACCGGGATCATGGGGCTCGCGTTCCTGCTGTTCCTGCCGTTCGTCGGCTCGGGCGAGAACGGCACGCCGCTGCTCGCACTCGTCGGCATCCTGCTGGTGTTCACCCTCGCCGAACTGCTGCTCTCGCCCGTCGGTCAGTCCGTCGCCACGAAGCTCGCGCCGCCGAAGTTCCAGACCCAGATGGTCGCGCTGTTCTTCCTGTCGGTGTCGCTCGGCACCGCCGTCACCGGGGTGCTGTCCCGGTACTACGACCCGTCGAACGAGGCCCCGTACTTCACGATCCTCGGCCTGGTCGCCGTCGCGGTGGGCGTGGTCCTGCTGATCCTGGCCAAGCCGGTGCTGCGGCTCATGCGCGGCATCCGGTAACCTGAGCGGAGCCACACGCCGAAGCAACCAAGGAGTCACCACCCATGCTCGAACTCATCGCAGGGATCATCATCGGCGTCGGCGTCCTCGGCGGCGTCGGGTGCTGCATGGCCGTCGCAGCCATGATGAAGAGCGGCTCCGAAGAGTACTGAGTCCCTGACCCGGACTACTCGCCGCTGTCGGTCGTGACCGGCACCAGCTGACGACTCAGGACGGTCGCGCGCTCGAAGGGGCCGCGGCCGTCCTTCGTGTACACGGGCTCCTCGAACGCGACGGTCCACGTGCGCTGTGTCCCGCCGATCTGGCTCCCGCCGGGAGCCACGATCACCCCGATCGGCTCGTCGGCCCACTGCTCGCCACCCCGATCGGTGTCGACGACCTGCACGAGGGCACCGATGCCGAGACCGGCAGCGTCGTCGGGGCGGGGACTGGGGGAGCGGCGGCGTCCGAACACGCCATCACCGTAGCGTCGGGCGGTCAGGGAACGTCTGTGCGGCGCCTGCCGACACGCTGACGGCCCCGCTGCCGGGTGGTCAGGACACCCCGCCGTGCGAGCGCCGAGCGGTCGCAGACCGTCGGCGACGCGGCCTCCATCCGACGGTTCGTGACCAGCGCGCGAAGGTGAGCGGGGTGTTGCGACCTGCGGGACGACGGCCGGGAGGTGCGTGGCGGGCCCGCGCCGCGCCTCCCGGCCGCCGTCGGTCACCCCAGGACACCCCGCCGGGTGGTCAGGACACCCCGTCGGCATCGCGGCGATTGGTCACCAACTGTCGGCGGCGGCGCCGCCAGGCGTCACTTCGTGACCAGCGCGCGAAGGTGAGCGGGGTGTTGTGACCTGCCCACCAGCGGCCGGGAGGTGCGGCGCGGGCCCGCGCCGCGCCTCCAGACCGTCATCGTGACCCCAGGACACCCCGCCGGGTGGTCAGGACACCCCGTCGGCATCGCGTCGGGTGGTCACGAAGTGTCGGCGGTGGCGCAGCGAGGCGTCACTTCGTGACCAGCGCGCGAAGGTGAGCGGGGTGTTGCGACCGGCGGGACGACGGTCGGGAGGCGCGTGGCGGGCCCGCGCCGCGCCTCCGGGCCACTGTTGGGCGCGTCCAGAGCGCGGCCCGGGTGGTCAGGACACCCCGCCTGGAGCGCGTCGGCCGGTCACGAAGTGTCGGCTGCGGCGCCGCCAGGCGACGGTTCGTGACCACTCGGCCAACCTGAGCGGGGTGTTGCGACCAGCCCGCGACCACCCCGCGACCACCCCCGCCCGCGTCAGACGGCTGCCGGCTCCACCCGGGCGATCTCGGTGATGGACGAGTGGCCCGTCTCGGGGTGCTTCCGCATCGACAGCAGCCGCTCCATCGACGGTTCGAGCGCCGTGACCTTGTCGAGCGGCGCGCTCACGACGAGCTGGAACCCGAGCCGGAGCCACGCGGTGACGGCACGGCCGGCGAACTCCGAGTCCGCCTTGATGAACGCCTCGTCGAGGAACACCGGCGCGAACCGGGGCCGGGGACGGGTCTCGTCACCGAGCTGGTAGCGCAGCGCGGCGCCGACGATGAACGCCACGAGCTCCTGCGTCTCACCACCGGACTTGTCACCGAGCGACGAGTACACGCCGAGGTCGTTGCCGTCGGTGTCGTACCGGACCGCCGTGATCTCCATGTGCCGCCGGACGTCGAGCACCGCGTCGCGCTGGGTGGTGCGGCCACGGGCGGCGTCCGGGTCGGGCCGGATGACGGCCATGAAGCGCCGGAGCCGTCGGAACCGGGTCTCGAGCACGTCGTCGGTCAGCTCGGTGTCGACCGAGGCGGACAGGGCGCGGAGCTCGCGGCGGAACGCGGTGACGTCCTCGCGGGTGACCCGGCGGATCTGGATCTTCAGGCGGTCCCGGTTCGCGCCGAACGGCAGCTCCCGCAGGATCTCGTTGACCGGCTCGAGGCGCTCCTCGATCTCGACGACGGCGCGGTCGAAGGCGCCGGCGAGCGGGACGAGGTCCTCGCCGCTCCACTGCGACAGGCGCCGACGCCATTCGCTCCGACGCGCGTGCAGGCCGGTCGCCACGATCTGTTCGAGGATCGCGTGGTAATCGGGGTACGACGCGACGCCGGTGCCGAGGTTCGGGTCGGGCCAGGCATCCTGGTACCGCTGGAACGTCAGCGTCAACGAGGTCGAGGCCGCCGCAGCGCCGTCGAGGGCCTGGGAGAGCCGCTCCTCGAGCCGACGCTTCAGCCGTCGCGTGGCGTCGTCGAACCCGTCGACGCCGTCCGGCGCACCGATCTCCTCGAAGGTCTCCTCGAGCAGGCGGGCCTGCTGGTCGTCCGGCAGCGAACCGGGCGAGGACTCGAAGCGCTCCAGGATCTCGGCGGCGGCGTCCTGGCCGTCGACGAGCACCGCGTGGCGCTCCTCGAGCCGCTGCACGGACAGCCGTGCGGCGGAGCGGCGGTCGGCAGCCTCGTCCAGCGACTTGCGCAGCCGGGCGACCGAGGCCCGGAGCGTCCGGAGGCCGTCGTCGGCGGCGAGCAGTGCCTGCCGTTCCTCGTCGAGCCGGGCGAGGGAGGCGCCCAACCCGTCGACGTCGATCGCCGCCCACGTGGCGTCGACCACGTGCTGGTGGGCGGCGCGGAGCACGTCGAGCGCGGTGAGGTCCTGTGCGACGTCGGTGCGGCGTGCCTCGAGCGTCGCGAGGTCCTCGGCGATCGAGGCGAGCTCCTGCTCGACCGCGGCGACGCGGGCCTCGTTCGTGAACCCGATGACGTTCGACTGCCGGCGGTCACCGTGCGCGCCACGACGGCCGTCGCGCAGCTGCCCGGACTCGGTGACCCGGCGGCCACCACCGCCCAGGTCCGATGCCGAGGCGACACAGCGGGCATCGGTGCGGTCCGACTCGATCCGCTCGCGCACCCACGTGCTGAACGGCGACGGCTTGATCGCGAGCTTGCCGGAGACCATGGCCGGGTCGCCGTCGAGGTCGAGGTGCGGGCCGGTCGGCACACCCTCGAACTGCACGCGAACGGGCAGGCGAAGTGCGTCGATCGCCTCGCTGAAGTCGCCGAGGCGGTCCTGGTCGACGAGCAGCGTGCGGGCGACGGGCGCCAGGACGGACTCGATGGCCGTGCGCCAGCGCTCCTCGCCGGGCAGCACGTCGAGCAGCTCCGCCACGAAGGGCAGCTCGGCCGGGTCGATGCCGGCGGCACGCGCCATCGCGAGCCGGGCCTCGTGCATCGGCAGCGGCATGGCGCCCTGCCGGTGCTCGAGCGACTGGCGCTCCTGCCGCAGGGACCGTTCGCGGTCGAGGAGCGGGTACTCCTCGCGGGTCAGGGCGTCGCGCCGCTCATCGAGCGCGGTGCGGGCGTCGGCGTACGACCCGAGGAACTCGTGCGAGCTGCGCTGCGCGGCAGTGAAGTCGGCCTCGGTCGCGACGGACGTGCCCAGCACGGCGGTCCGTTCGTCGAACGTCGCCCGGGTCCGGACGACCCCGTCGCGCTCCCGGGTGAGCCGCTCGATGCGGTCCTCGAGCTGGGCGAGCGCGTTGCCGCCCTGGTCGCGGAGTCGGGCCTCGGCGTCGCGCAGCTCGATCTCGACGGCGGCGTGCCGGGCTTCAGCCGCGGCCACCTCGGCGCGCGATGCCGTGCGCTCGCGAGCGTTGCGCGACACCTCGGCGTCGAGCAGGTCACGCTTCCGCGAGGCCGTCCAGTGCGCGAACGGCGACACCTCGGCACCGGTGGCGATGCCGTCCAGGGCCGCTGCGGCCTCGGTCGCGCGCGAGATCTCGTCGTGCAGGTCGGTGATGGGGGAGAGGATGCGGACCTTGCGCTCCTCGGTGTCCATCGCCTCGTACGCCTCGTCGAGGGCGGAGAAGTGCGCGAGCGCCCGGTCGGCCGCCTCGTACGTGCCGGGGGTCTCGAGCACGAGCGACTTGTACAGCGCGTCGACCGTCGGCAGGTGCTGGCCGGCCTGGATCCGCGCGAGCAGGCGCATCGCCCGGTTGCCGCCACCGGAGTCACCGATGCCGAGCCGCGTCTGCAGCGTGTACGCGAGCTCCTGGTAGGTGTCGCGGATGACGAGCCCCGGCACGCGGCCGGTCAGCTCGAGGTGGTGGAACCGCGACGGCACGAACTCCTCGAGCCGGCGCAGGTCGAAGGTGTCGTCGACGGTCGCCATGGTCATCTGGATGTCACCGACCCCGCGGGCACGCTTCGGCACGATGTACGCGCGCAGCACCGTGAAGCGTCGCTCGTCGTCGTTCCGGAACGTGACCGCCGCCGCGCCCCACGTGGTCTGGTCGTCGCCGCGCAGGTTCACGTCGCGCAGGCTGCCGGTCTCCGGGTCGCGCCGGGTGTCGACCTTGCCGCGCAGGTACGTGAGCAGGTTGCGCTGGTCGGCGCTGCGGGCGCGGCCGGTGGTGGCGTCGTTCGAGGCGCCGTTGAACGGCACGTCGGACGGCATCATCACGGCCAGGTAGGCGTCCATCAGCGTGGACTTGCCGGTGCCCGAGGCACCGGAGATGAGCGTCGCCGTGCCGGACAGTTCGACCTGCCGGTGGCCGTGGAACCCACCCCAGTTGACGACCTGCATCGACTCGGCGCGCCACTGCGCGACCGTGTCGAAGAGCGCCGGGATCTCGAACGTGTCGGTCACGCTTCCGTCTCGCCTTCGTCGTCGGTGTCGGTCTCGGCTTCGCCGTCTGCCGGGAGGCCCGGGTCGTCCCCGTCGGTCGGCTCGCCGCCCGGGGCGGTCGCCTCGTCCTGCGCGGTGGTGGTCCGCAACCAGGCGTCCAGTTCGAGCAGGCGCTCCAGGGGGAGCAGCACCTCGACGACGCTCGCCACCCGGAAGCGGTCCGGGTCTGACGTGCGGATCAGGATGCGCGCCGTCACGAGCCGCTCGATCGCCTTCGCGACCCGGCCCTCGTCGCGGGTGCGGTCGGTCGCGGTCGCCGGACGGAAGCCCGCCACGTGCCCGAGGATCTCGGAGCGGTCGACGACGACCTGGTCCGGGCCCGGTCGGGCGTCGGCGCGCAGACGCATCCGCAGGTAGACGAGGACGATCGTCTCCTCGCGGGTGTACGGCAGGTCGCGGAGCAGGGTCGGGAACGTGCGGCGCTGGCTCTCCGAGCGGGCCTGGCGCTTCCAGGCGACCTCGCGGTCACGGTCGACGTGCAGCTCGAGGAACAGGTCGTTCAGGCGCGACCGCAGCTGGTACTCGGCGTCGAGCACGGCACGCCACTCGTCGGGGTGCGTGCGGGAGCTGACGTACGAGTGCCGGAGCAGCGCCACCAGGGCGCGCCGCTGGTGCTCGTCGAGCCGGCCCTCGTCGCCCTCGAAGAGGGCGAAGCTGGACTCGTCACGCTCGTCGTCCTGCATCACGGATGCGGGGTCGTCGTAGGGGACCGTGTCGTCGACCGGTGCCGGCGTCGTGTCGCTCACCGTGCCTCCTGTGCGTTCTCGTCGTGTGCGTCGCCGACCGGAGTGCGCTCGTCGTCGAGCGCAGCGGTGGGCATCTGGAAGGTGATCGCGGTGCCGTCGGGACGCACCGTCCGGTGCTCGGCGACGTGGGCGGCCGACTCGAAGTCCTCGTGCCCCGTCAGCAGGTGCGCGAGGCCGAACAGCTCGACCGGCCGGCGCTGCTCCGGTGGCAGCCCGTGGAACGCGTCGACGCTGGAGTCAGCCTCGGCGAAGCGCAGCGCCGCGCGCAGCTCGGTCAGCAGCGGCCCGCCGTGCTTGCGGAGCATCTCGACGTCGAGGTCCTCGAAGACGTCGTCGTCGGGCTCCTCGATGGGCGGCGGTACGGACTCGGCGTCCGGATCGTAGAAGCGCTCGCGCAGCGTGCCGACCTCGGCGGCAGCCGGCAGGAGCGGCAGCGGGATCCGGTCACGCGCGCCGCCCTGGTCCATCAGGGTGGCGAGGCCGCGGTTTATCGAGCGGAGCACGGCGTCGAGCTCGCGGTCGCGCACCACGTCGTGGGCGACGATCTGGTCGCGGAGCGTGGCGGTGAGCTGACGGCGCTGGGCGAGCACGTCCTCGATGCCCTGGCGCAGGATCGTCACGGTGTTGCGGAAGGCCCGACGCTCGCTAGCTCCGAGGCCCTGCGCGAACGGGTGCGCCAGGATCGTCGCGATGTCATCGCGGAGCCGCAGGAGCAGTGCGTCGTCGCGCAGCAGTTCGAAGGCGCCCTCGAAGGCACGGCCCTCGGGTGTTGCCTCCATCAGGTTGTCGGTGCGGGCCAGGTAGTCGTCGAGGATCTCGCCGATCGGGCGGACCTCTTGCCGGAAGTCCTCGACGATCGAGCGGTGCATCGTCGCGACCGCCTCTTCCACGCGCTTGAAGTCGCTCGGGAGCTGCCGGATCAGGTCGGAGATGTTGGTGTACCCGTCGCGCATCCGGTCGTCGTCCACCGCCACGACGTCGTCACCGTGCTCCAGGCGTGCACGCTCGGACTGCAGCTCGGCGATCTGGGCGTCGATCCGTCGGATCTGCACGTCGGGGTCCGGCTCGGCACGGGCCGCCCACCGGTGCACCGCGTCGACGATCATCGCCAGCCGGCTCTCGCTGATCAGGGCGCGGTCGGCCGACAGGGCGTCGACGAGGCTCAGCGCTTCGAGCGCGTGGCTCGTCAGGGAGTACTGCTCGTCGCCGTCGGGGGAGTTCGAGCGGACGAGCCACTGGGCGCCGACCCACTCGCGGCACAGGGCGCGGCCGTTCGGGCGGGCCTCCTGCTCACCGTCGGACTGTTCGGTGTCGGCTTGTTTACTGGCCGTCGGCACCGCCTGGTCGCTGGCGGGCACGCGGGCACCCGCTGCCTGCAGGCGCGCAACGTGCTCCTCGACCTGCAGGTGCATGCGGTCGGCGGGGACGTACTGCACGTCGCGGTCGAAGACCGTGCGGAACACGGCGAGGACCGTGGCGCTGGTCGGCCGGGACATGAGCCGCAGGGTCGGACGGTCGAGGACCGCTCGGACCCGGGCGAACTCGAGGTCGACGTCGGTCATGCGCCCCTTCGTCCGATCGTGCTGGTGGTCTGGCCCGCGTGCTGCGGCCTGATGAGATGACAAGAGCCCGACGCTGCTGCGTCGGGCTCTTGTCAGTGGTGTTCGTGTTGCTGTGTGG
This sequence comes from Curtobacterium poinsettiae, assembly GCF_047226435.1. Lineage (NCBI taxonomy): Bacteria > Bacillati > Actinomycetota > Actinomycetes > Micrococcales > Microbacteriaceae > Curtobacterium > Curtobacterium poinsettiae. The sequence goes on from NZ_CP178434.1 coordinate 1,787,126, forward strand.
GCGATACCAGACTCGAACTGATGACCTCTTCGGTGTGAACGAAGCGCGCTACCAACTGCGCCAATCGCCCCCTGCACTGTTCGTGCGGATCGATACTAGCGGAAGTCCGGCGACGCATCGAACACATCGCGCGGCCCGGGTGTGGCGCGCTGTCCGCAGGGGGCGCCGAACCGCCCCGATCCGCATGAACTCGGGGGACACGCCCGGTGAACGGGAAGGATTTTGGTGGAAGTGCCCCGGTGCGTATAGAGTTTACGTCGTCGCCGCGACAGCGGAACGACAAGTGCGGATGTGGCGCAGTGGTAGCGCATCACCTTGCCAAGGTGAGGGTCGCGAGTTCGAATCTCGTCATCCGCTCGAGTGTGGGTCTTCTCGAAGGCCCGTGACTCACCAGAGGGTATCCCACCGTTCGGGTACTCACGGAGACGTGAACCTCGATGGTGGGGTGGCCGAGAGGCTAGGCAGCGGCCTGCAAAGCCGTCCACGCGGGTTCGAATCCCGTCCCCACCTCCAGATCCACCCTCCAAGACCTTGATGGACTCCGGTCCACACAGGGACTTGGGCGATTGGCGCAGCGGTAGCGCGCTTCCCTGACACGGAAGAGGTCACTGGTTCGATCCCAGTATCGCCCACCACCACGGAGCCCCCGGCAGGACCACCAGGTCCGGTCGGGGGCTTTTGTCGTTCCAAGGGTGGCCGGATGGGCCGGTCCGCGGACCCGGCACGGATCCGGCGACGGCGACTCCGTCGGCGGTCTTCGCTGCATCGGTCTGACTCGAGCTGTTGTGCTCGTGTCGGCCCGTTGCTTCCCGACATCTGATCAGCGGCTGCGTGGGTGGAGCGCTCGAGTGGGGTGGGCAGGCGACCACCGGCATGGCGGTAGCGTGGAGGGACAGCACTCTCGGGGGAGCAGCATGAGCACGTACCGTCCACACCGACACCGTCCGTCCGCGGGTGTCCTCACCGGTGCAGACGCCGCCGCATCGTTCGTCGGCGTGGCAGTCTCCGCCGTCGTCTCGCGTCACACGCTCGGTCCCCGCCGTTGACAGCGGATCTGCCGCCGGACGTCATCATCGACACCAGCGCTGCTGCTGCGGTGCGCACCCCGCCGGGCCTGCGGGTGTTCGGCGCCGTGTACACACTCGTGTACACCCTCGGCGTCATCGCCTACATCGCCCTCTCCGTGTACTACGACGCGTTCGACTACCGCAGTCAGAGCCAGTCGTCCCTCCTCGCGGCCGTGTGGGTGCTCCCGTTCCCCATCGTCGCGCACCTGCTCCATTTCGTCCTGTACCGGAGCGGCCGCCAGCGCCGGCAGGCGATCGCTCGGCGAACCGCAACCCGGATCGTCTCCGAGGCAACTGGCGCCGGGTACCCACTCCTGGACGCCTGGCAGGTCGAGCGGATGCTCCTGGCGGAGGACAACGGCCCTGCCCCGTACACCGGGACAGGGAAGGAGCCCTACCAGTGCCTCCTGCGATGGGACCTCCCCACCGACGACCCGTCCTTCGTCGTCGCCGCCATCCGCAGCGGCACGCCGGAGAGCATCCGCCTCAGCGCCGCGTCGTCGTCGACCCGGAGTCACGACGCTGTCGCAGTACGTCGAACCCGAGCCGGTGTTCGGCTCCTCGGCGCGTACCGGTCGGGCCTCACCGCACCGTTGGTGTCCTCACGACTCGGCGGGCAGCCCAGCGTTCCCGACGGCTTCGACTGGCCGACGTGCGCTGAACACCACGAGCCGATGCAGTTCACCGCGCAGCTCGAGCACGACGGCAGCCTCATCCTCGTCTTCATCTGCCAGGCAGACCCGGGCTCCTGCCCGTCCTGGGACCCGTACGCCGGGTGCAACGCTGCCATCGTCGTCGGTGGACGCGACCTGCACCCGGCCGGACGGCCGGCATCATCGTCCGGCACCGCCGTGATGGCCGGTGCACCGTGGCTCCTCGGCGTGCATCAGGCAGCCGCGGACGACTACTCCGACGCGTTGGCCGAGGCGCGCGCCGACGGTGTCACCGTCGCCGGCCAGTGGGGCGGGAGACCGGCGTGGATCCAGAACGACGAGACTCCGGACGGATACCGGTTCGTCGCGATGCTCGACGAGGACCCCCTCGGCGTGAACTTCGGCGGCGGATCCGCGTACGTCTTCGCCGACGGCCACGGTCACGCGAAGGTCCTCACTCAGACGTAGACCGCGAACCGCAAGATTCCGCTCCGGTCGACCGTCTCGAGCCAGCGTCACCGGCCTGGCGGTGCAGGACCTCGAGCTGCTGCACCAGACTCCCGGACCGGTCCGCGTCCCGGCGGCGCGACACCAGCGCCGCATAGGATCCGTCCGTGGGGATCTTCGACAAGTGGCGGCGGCGGAAGCCGGACGACAGCATCGACCAGACCGACTCCGACATCCTCGACGAGGTCGAACCCGACGAGCAGATGATCGACGAAACGGTCACCGAGCAGATGCTGCCCGGGTTCCGCCGCTTCGACGACGTCGTCGAGACAGTCGTCGAATGGTACGAGGACGACGTACCGGACGTTGACGAGCTCCGCCGCACCGTCCTCGCGCGCACCCGGCTCATCTGGGATGCACGCCGGCAGGAGGAGGCAACCTGGGACTGGCGCAGCAGCCAGTACGACCGTCTCCAGTTCGCCTTCGCGGAGCTCGCCCGTGACGGCTTCGTCACCGGGATGAACCTCGGCGTCGACCAGAGCGACGGGTTCCTGGAAGCGCGTGACCGGCGAACACCGGACCAGACAGCGCCCGACGGACAGCGAGAGTGGGCGTACGTGTTCTTCCATGAGCAGGACACGGACGGGCTCGCCCTGGAACGGTGCGTTCTGCGCCTCGCGTACGGGTCGTTCCGCCCAGCGCCTGACATCGACCCCGACCTGGTCGCGAAGTCGATGCTCTCCACCCGCGGTGAAGCAGCCGTCAACGAACGCTCCCAGCTCACCGCAGGGGAACGGGTCGCCAGCGTCCTCTCCGACCGAGGACTCGACATCGACTGGGACGGCACCCCCAGCAAGCGCATCGGCGTCGTCATCGACCATTGGCGGAAACCGCTGCCGTTCACCGACCTGGACGAAGCCCGCGCGGTGGTCGCCGACGAACGCCTGCGGGTCCTCTGGCCCGGCGAGCGGGGAACCGCCGACGCGACAGCGCTTGACGAAGAGGGTGACCGCTGGCACGTCTGGGCAACCGACGAGAAAGCCGGCGCCTGGTCCGACGGCTCCTGGCACGACGACGTCGGCGACGCACTCGACCGGTTCATCAGCACCGCCCGGTCGACCCAGCGACGTCCGCTGCGCTAGCTTCGGCGAGCTCGACCAGCAGCACGCCCCCACATCGCAGCAACGCTGACGAGGACGACTGCTCCAGCGATGGTCGCCCACAGCATGCTGTCGGAGAACATGCCGACGATGAGCCACGTCACGACTGCGAACGTCACCGCGATCGCCACCATCCAGTGCCACGGCCACACGTTCGCCTGCGCTCGGGCCTTCCGAGCTGCGGCCAAGGCCGCGACCTGCCAGAGGTCCTCACCATGGATCCCGTAGCGGCCGGCCCACTGCCGCTCGTTGATCCACGAAGGTCTCGGCACCCGAGGCGTCTCCGCCTGACGGTCGACGCGCGCATCCTGCGGAGCCGATGATGCCGCCCGGCTCGGAGCCGGCAACGGCGCCGGTTCGTCACGCGGCAACGAAGACCCGCCGTACATCCATTCACCACCGAGCAGGAACGACCGGCCTGGCTCGTCTGCTGTCGCTGCCCGGTGGAAGTCGGACACCCGACCCTCAGCGGTCCGTCGAGGGTCGTCCCATTGGTCCGCGTCAGCGAGGACGTCGGCGACGTACCGGCTGAGTTCCGTTTCATCGCCCCACGACGCCGTGACCAGCTCGTCGAGCCGCAGTCGGATGACGGGGTTCGTCGTCCGCTCCGCCACCGAGGTGACATCCGAGAGGAACCGGTTCGCGGGCTCAGCGAACTCCGGCCACACGGCGACCACCGCTGGCAGCCGCGTTCGGAACGCCTCAGCAGCGGTGGGCCAGGGCACGACGACATCGGTGAGGCCCGGGCTCTCGTCTTCACCAGCTGCAAGCGCTGCGAGGAGCCGGCCAGCGTGCGCTGCAAACCAGGGTTCGGGAACGAGCCCCATCCACAGGAACGGCAGGAGCCACTGCACTTCCCACTCACCGGTGACCGCATCCAGGTCGACCTCGCCGGCGCGGACAGCCGGATCGGCGCCCACCATCGGCGACGAAGCGGCCAGCACGTTCAGCGTCACGGAGTTCCCCACGAACCGACCCTATCGACCGGTCGGACGTGGCCGTCGCCACCTCAGACGAACTCGAGTACATCCCCCGGCACCGGCGCCGACACCCCTCTTTCCCGTTGACAGTCCCGACGGGCGCTGGTCGTGGTCCGGCTAGGCCCCGGCGTCGTCGACGACGTCCGCTGCTGTCGGCTCTGCCGTCGTCCTGGTGCGGTCGAGCCGCCACCGTGCGATCGCCGCGGCGATGCCGGCGGCTACGGACGCGATGAGCGGCCACGTCGAGAGGTCGTCCCCATCGTTCATGACGAGGAAGAGCGCGAGGCAGGCTGCCGCGAGCGCGCCGGCGAGCAGGGAGTGTGCGATGGCATGGACGAGGCGGCTCCGGACTCGCATCAGGGCTCGACTGAGTCCGTGGGAGAAGGGGATGGAGGCGATGCCGCCGATGGCTGCTCCGATGCCGGTGAAGATGAGCGAGGCCGGCACGAAGAGGGAGAGGGCGATGGGGTTCCACCACGCGACGGCGATGACGGTGGCGACCGGCGCGGTGAGGAGCGTCATCCACAACCAGCTCTTGACGATGAGCTCGGTGGTCTCTGCGGAAGTCCACTGTTTCATGCCACCCATCATGCGTCGCGGTCGCTGACGATTCGTCAACGCCATGTCGATCGAGGCCGAACAGTGAGGGTTTCGACACGCTTGATCCGAGGCTGCACCACCCCGTGGACACCGCAGACACACCGGCGAAGGGATGGCCGATCGTGGACGAGGCAGAGCGTCACGCAGTCACGAGGAATGATCGTGAGCGTTGGCGGTCCGGCCCGTGGTCGGCCAAGGTGAGCACGTGACCGCCCCGTCGACGACCACTGTCCCTTGGCTCGCGCCGCTGTACGCCGCGGGCTTCGTGACCGCCTTCGGGGCAAACAGCATCGCCGCAGCGGTCGGCGGCGAGCACCTCGAACTCGGTCTGACGCTGGCGTGGCTCGGGCTCTTCCTGGCGCTCTACGACGTCGCCGAACTCGTCCTCAAGCCGGTCTTCGGCGCACTGTCCGACCGCATCGGGCCGCGACCGGTGATCGTCGGCGGACTCGTCGTGTTCGCAGCGGCCTCACTCATCGGCGTCTTCGGGACCGGACCGTTCTGGCTCGGCCTCGCGCGTCTGCTGCAGGGTGCCGGCGCCTCCGCGTTCTCACCGGCATCGTCCGCCGCGGTCGCCCGTCTCGTGCCGGCGAACCGTCGGGGGACGTACTTCGGTCGGTACGGCTCGTGGAAGGGTCTCGGCTACGCCGGGGGACCGGTCATCGGTGCACTCGTGGTGCAGTTCGGCAGCACGCAGTGGCTCTTCGGGATCCTCGTCGTGATGGCCCTGGTGACCGCGGTGGCGGTGTTCGTCGCCGTCGAGCCGATCGTGCCCCTGCCCCGGCAGCGGGCCACGCTCGCCGTGATGGTCCGAGCGGCCACGGACCGCCAGTTCCTGATCCCGGTCGTCGTGCTGGCCGTCGGCAGCGCTGCGATCGGCGCGCTGACCGGGATGCTCCCGGCGCTCGGCACCGAGGCCGGCATCCCGCTCCTGGTGTCGACGCTCGCGGTCGCCGTCCTCGCCGTGACGTCGTCGCTCGTGCAGCCCGTCGCCGGTCGACTGCACGACGCCGGGGGCCTCGGTACCGGGGTCGCGGGTGTGGCCGGGACGGCCGCGGTTGCCGCGGCCTTCCTGGTGGTCGCCGTGGCACCCTCGGTGGTGGCCGTCTTCATCGCGGCCCTGCTCGCCGGGGCCGGTGTCGCCACGCTGACGCCCGTCGCGTTCGCGCACCTCGCCGGGACGACTCCGCCGGATCGGTTCGGTCGCACCATGGGCTCCGCGGAGCTCGGGCGCGAGACCGGGGACGCCGTCGGACCGCTCGTCGTCGGTGGTGTCGGCAGCGCGATCGGGCTGCCGTTCGGGTTCGCGGCCTTCGCGGTGGTGGCGCTGGTCGGGACGCTCGTGGCATCGCGGTTGCCGTCGAAGACCGACTCGGCACAGGACGCGTAGGGATCGACGAACCCCATCGGGAGCTACGCGTAGGGGTCAGCGGACACCGTCCCGTACGCATTCGTCCGACGTCGACGATCGCGGTGGGCAGCGCCCCAGCGAGCCACTGCGAGCGCGAGCAGCGCGGCGGACACCCCGGCGAGCAGCCACAACCACGCGTCGTCGTCCTCGATGAGCAGCCGCAGGGCCAGCACCCCGAGCGGTGCCGCGACCAGGATCCGTCGGAGCTCGCGCCAGGACGGCTTCCACAGCGTGGTGAGACCCTTCTTCCACCGACCGACCACGACGTACGCGATCACACATCCCGGGATGCAGAGGCCGAGCCAGTTCACGATCGCCTCGACCCCGTCGTCGTAGAACGGATGCGCCACTTCGCGGAGGACGCCGCCAGCAGCAGCAGCGACGAGCAGCACCCACATGCGCGCTTCCCAGCGGCGAGGGTGCCACCAGGGCGTGCGCCACAACGGCACTCGCTCGCGGACCACCGGCATCGCGGCTCCTCCCCGGTCGGGCGTCCAGCCTATGCGCGACGACGATCGACGACGGGCCCGAGAGTCTGCCGTCCCTGGCGGGGGCACGGCCTTCCGCGTACGGTGTGACGGGAAGAGTCCGACACCGCAGGTCGGTCCGACGAGGGGGCACCATGAGGATCTTGAGCATCGTGGCACGGGGGCTCGGAGCGTTGCTCACGACGGTCGCGAAGACGATCGGCGGGATGCTGGGCGCGAAGCCGTACATCGATTCCCACGCGGCCGAGCTCCTGCCGCGTCGTGAGGACTACCGCCCCTAGGGGCTCGCACCAGGCCACTGGTTGGATGGTCGCATGACCAACGCCCCCGGAACGGCTCCGCACCGGGGCTCGGTCATCTTGCTCTCGGTGTTGGTGATCGCCTCGTGGACGGCCGCCGTCGTGGTGCCGTTGCTCACGCTTCGGCTGCTCCTGGGTGTCGGTGCGCCGCACGACCGGCTGGTGACGATCGGGTTCGCGTCGTTCCTGACCTTCGCCTTACTCGCAGCCGGACTGACCGTGGGACTGGTCATCCTCCGCCGATCGCGCATGGCCGGAGTGCGTCAGCCGTCACCGTAGGATCGTCGCGCCGGATCCGGCACGACGGGGGAGCACCTGATGGAACAGCGCACCGAACAGCGCACGCGACCGCGGGTCGTCACGGTCGCCGTGGCGCTCTGGTGGGTTTCCGTCGTCATCAGCCTCGCGGCCGCGGCGCCCGGCATCGTCGTGTCCATGCGCGAAGCCGGCGGCGCGATCATCGGGGCGTCGCTCGGGCTCCTCTTCGTCCTCGCCTGGTCGGCACTGTTCCTGTGGCTTGCGACGCTGATGGGACGAGGCTCCGGGAACGCGCGACTCTGGCTCGCGATCATCGCCGGGCTGACCGCCTGCAGCGCGGTGATCACCATCGCCACCGACGGCATGGACCGGAGCCTCGTCGACGCCGTCTGCATCGTCGTCGCGGCGGTGCTCAGCTACCTGCCGAGCGCACGACCGTTCTTCCCGCGGGCTGCACGGCGTCCTCGAGCAGCCGAACCCCGCACGGTCGGATGGGACCCGACGACGGGTGACCGCATCGTCGAGACGCCTGGAACAGGCGACCGCGCAACCTGACATGCGCCACGTGCGCCACGTGCGCCACGAGCGACCGCCCGAGAACGAGCGTTCCCCGTAGTGGGGGTACCGCCGAGGACCGTCGGATGGTTCCATTCAGAGGTCGGCATCCTCCGGGTGCCGGACAGCCACGGACCGTCTTGCGTCGCAGTGAAGGTGGTCGCCGCTGGTTACGGTGACCACGAGGTGCCGTCGAGTCGATTCGGGTTCGACACGGCGGCGCCTCCCACACACCGGGGGACCGTCCGACCAGGAAGCAGCACCATGCGATCGCTCGTCTACACCAGCACCCAGACCCGTCCGATCACGGATTCCGAACTCGCCCAGATCCTGGCGGTCGGCCGCGAGAAGAACACACGACTCGGTGTCACGGGCATGCTCGCGCACCGCGACGACAACTGCATCGGGATCATCGAGGGCGAGGACGACGTCGTCCGGCAGCGCTTCGACCAGGTCCAGGCCGACCCGCGGCACACGAACGTCCGGGTGCTGCTCGACGAGCCGATCGCCCGGCGCTCGTTCCCGGACTGGTCGATGGCGTTCCAGTCGCTCGACCCGCTGATGCAGGACGTTCCCGGGTTCAGCGACCTGTTCACCGCCGGTCGTCCGACCGACCCTGCGTTCGGGGCGTCCCGCGCACGTGCGCTGCTGGACTGGTTCCGGAAGCACCCGCTGGCACCGCTGACGAACCAGAACGCCGCGGACGAGGAAGTCCCGCGCACCCGGGCGATCAACGGCGCGATCGCCGTCCTGCACGACGGTGGACTCTCACGCTTCTCGCTCGGGGACGTCGCGTCTCGGTCGGGGATGGGGCAGGCGGAGATCCTCGAGCTGTTCCCGTCCGAGCCCGCGCTGCTCGCTGCCGCCGTGATGCGGTGGACCCGGGCAGTGTCGGCCCCGCTGCTCCCGCTCGCCGGCGAAAAGGGGACGGTGGCGTTCCTGCACGCGCTGCTCGCGGCCCACGCCGAGGATCCGGCCCTCATGCGCTTGATCGCCGCCACGCTGGCCGTCTCCACCGACCCGTCCACCGACGGTGCCGACTACTACCGGTCGGCCTACCTGCAGTTCCGCGAGACGGTCCGGACCGCGCTGCAGCGAGACGTCCACGCCGGCCGTGAGCCCGCGACCATGGACCCGATCCGCGGCGCGCAGCAGCTCGTCGCACTGTTCGACGGGCTCCGCCTGCAGGCGCTCCTGACGCCGGACACCGACGTCGTCGACGCCTTCGACCGCGCCGCCGCCCGGATGCGGCGCGGTTGGTCCGAGCAGTACGAGGCCGACACCGTCTGGGACCTGTCGGCTCCCGTGGCGGACTGATCCTCAGCGCGCCAGCCGGACCGTCAGCGGGATCGGTCCGAACGCCGATTCCGCGCCGTCGGGCGTGAAGCCGTTCCGCTGGTAGAAGGCGTGTGCCCGAGGGTTGTCCGCGGCCACCCACAGCGACGCCGGACGATCGGCGAGCAGGTCGTCGAGCAGCGCCTGGCCGGTGCCGGTTCCGTGCGCGCGGGCGAGGACGTACAGCATCGTCAGTTCCTCGGGTGGGGCGGCCTCGGGTCCGGGCGTCGGCTGCACGGCAGCGAAGCCGATGACGCCGGTGTCGTCGAGCGCAACACGCACGCCCCGGCACGTCGAGGGGTCGGCGAGCATCGACCGCCACATGTCGTTCCGCCGACCCACGTCGAACCACGGGTTCGTGTCCGGATCGTCGACGAACCGGCCGTACGTCTCACGCCACGAGGCCGCGTGCACGTGGGCGATCGCCCCGGCATCGTGGACCGTCGCCGATCGGATGGGCATCGCGCCGTCGTGGTTCCCCATGCCGGAAGGCTAGCGATCAGAGCCGCAGGTCCAGGTCGAGGATCCCCGCGCCGCCGAGGAACAGCGGCACGATGATCCCGAACAACGTCAGCGTCGCCCCGATCAGGATCGCCGCGAACGCGATGCCGTCACCCCGCTCACCGGTCAGCCGCACGTCGCGCCGCGCGATGAACCCGACGACGAGACCGCCGATCGGCGCGACGAACGCGAGAGCGATCGCCACCACCGCAAGCAGGCTGAGGGGCGGTAGCGGCACGGCTGCCGATGCGGGGAACCCTGCGGCGTTCGGCGCGGTCTGGTCAGGAGCGAGGTCGGTCACGTCGGTCAGCCTAGGGTCGACGAGGATCCCTCCGCTCACCCCTGACCGAGGTTCGTCACCAGGTTGATGGCCACCGCGATGAGCGCCGTTCCGAAGAAGTACGACAGCAGCGCGTGCGGCAACGCCTTCCGCCGGGTCTCACTGTCGTCCGGCTCGACCTCTGGTGCCGCGTACGACATGCCGATCGTGAAGGCGAAGTAGGCGAAGTCGCTGGAGGTCGGTCGCCCGTCCTGCTTGACGTCGAACCCGCCGCCCCGGTGGTCGAGGAAGAAGGTCCGGGCGTACTTCAGGGCGTAGACCGTGTTGACCAACGCCCACGCGACCATCGTGCCGAGCACACCCAGGATGACCGCCGCGACCGAAGCCGGATCTCGCGCCTGGCTGGCTTCGCTCAGCGCCAGCACAACGGCGGCGAGACTCGCGAAACAGGCCACGATGATCGCGTTGTCACTGACCCGTGTCTCGGACTCCTCGCGGGCGAGACGCTCGGTGCCGTCGGCGTCCTGGCGCCAGCACTTGTGCCAGACCTGGACCAGCGCGATCAGGCCGGCCGTGCACCAGGCCGCGAGCGGCCCGAGGGACGGAGTCCCGGTGAGGGTCAACGCGACCCCGACCAGGACCCCGATCCCCACGGTGACGAGCGCCCGGCGCGTGGAGAGAATCCGATCGTTCATCGTCGTGCCCTCATGATCGTTCCTTCCTCCGCTCCGTTGCGTGGTCGGTCATCACATGCCGGGGGTGAAGACGGCGCGGACGCAACCGTCGTCCTTGTTCTTGAACATCTCGTACCCGCGCGGCCCTTGCGACAGTGGCATCACGTGCGTGGCGAGGTGCTCGGTGCTGAGCTCTCCCGCGGCGATGCGGTCGAGGATCATCGGGATGTAGCGGTGCCCGTGCTGCTGGGCGCCGCGGACCGTCATGCCCTTGTTCATGATCGCGCCGAACGGGAACTTGTCGACGAGCCCACCGAAGACCCCGAGCGAGAACAGGCTGCCGCCCTTCCGGCAGGCGTAGATCGCCTCGCGCAGGGCGGTCGGCCGGTCGGTCTGCAACCGAAGCTGCTGCTTGGCCTGGTCGGACAGGTACAGCGGTCCGGTACCGTGCGCTTCCATGCCGACGGCCTCGATGCAGACGTCGGGACCCCGACCGCCGGTGCGTTCCTTGAGTTCCGGGAGCACGGCGTCGCTCGTGTAGTCGAGCATCTCGGCACCGATGTGCTCGCGCACCTGTCGCAGCCGTTCGGGCAGGCGGTCGATCACGATCACCTGCTCGACGCCGAGGAGCATCGCCGCACGAGCGGCCATCTGGCCCACACCTCCGGCGCCCCACACTGCGACGGTGTCACCCGGGGTGATCCCGGCCAGGTCGGCTCCGGTCCACCCGGTGGGTGCGGCATCGGAGGCGAACAGGGCGGCCGTGTCGGACACGCCGTCGGGGACCGTGAACGCCCCCTGATCGGCGTAGGGCACGCGGACGTACTCGGCGTGGCTGCCCGCGAACCCGCCGAGCGCGTGGCTGTAGGCGAAGCATCCGCCGATCGACGATCCCCACATCGCCTCGGTCAAGCCCGGGTTCGGGTTGCCGTCGTCGCAGAGTGAGAACTGCCCGTGGGTGCAGTACCAGCACTGCCCGCAGGCGATGAACGAGCAGACGACGACCCGGTCGCCCACCTTGTGCTTCGTGACGGCCGATCCCGTCTCGACGACCTCGCCCATGAACTCGTGCCCCAGGACGTCACCGGATCGCATGGTCGGGATGTACCCGCCGAGCAGGTGCAGGTCCGACCCGCAGGTGGTGCTCAGACGCACCTTCAGGATCACGTCGTGATCGTTGAGGATCTTCGGGTCCTCCACCGTCTCCACCGCGGTCTCGTTGACCCCGGTCCAACAGAGCGCCTTCACAGCACACCCTCCTCGTTGCTCCGTCTCGTCGCCACGTCCACCAACGCGCCGGTGGGTGTGGCCTTCCGTCGGCCGTGGGGGACCGGATCCACCCGGAGCACCTCGCCGACCTCGATGAGTTGCTTCGCCTCGCGCAGCGCGGCCCGCAACCGGCCTCGTGCATCCGGGGCGCCGCCTCGGAACCGGGCACGGAGCTCGGTGCCGCGATCGCCGGGCGCGGGACGGGCCTCCACCTCGACGTCCTGCCCGAACGCCGTGAGCGGCGCGGGGACTCGTCCGCCTGGCAGCACCGCGTCCCGACCGCGGTTCACCGTGACCGCGTGCCAGCCGGAACGCGGTTCGGCCAGCACCTTCCGTGCGGGCCCGGGTGCGCCGCGTCGGCGGCGCGAGACCACGATGCCGACAGCAGCCGTCACCATCGCAGCGGCGGCGAGGTTCCGGGCCCTCATCGTGGTGTCCCAGCGAAGAGTCGGTCAGCAGCGGGCGCGTTCGCGCCCCACCGCCGGGGGTTCGTGTGTTCCATCGCGGCCTCCTTGAGTCGCATCGGTGCGGATCACGGGACGGGAGCGACGACCGCGCGATCGTGCCGGTCGGGTCGCGGAGTCGCTCCTGTCGATCCACGATGAGCGTGGCCTCCCTGGCGCCGTCCCGGGATTGTCCGTGATGCGCTGACCGTTCAACGGCGGGGATGTCGGTCGCCGGTGAAGGCCGCGGCTCCCGGTTATCGACGCGCCCGTCGCGGTGGCCGACGAGGTCGCGGTGTTCGTCGCGAAGCGCGCCGAACGCGCCGAGCGCGCCGAGCGCTCCGGGCTGACGACCGACCGATCGGAGTGCTGTGGCAGGTGACGGCAGCGAGACGGACGGGAGGCCCGGTTCCAGCCGGCACCGGGCCTCCCGTCCGTCCCGGGGTCGCGTCGCAGAGCCGCACCGTCAGTGCCCGACGCTGCCCGCGCTCGCTCAGGGTCCTCGGACGCTTCAGTCGTGCCGGTACTCGTACGTCGGGTCGGGGCGTTCACGATCCCCGACCCGGAAGCCGAGGCTCCTGCCGCCGCAGGACGATGGTGCTGCCCCCGTCCGGCGTCAGGGTCCAGGTCCCGACCGGGTCGGCCATCGGCTCGAAGAACGACGAAGAACAGCCCGTCGCCGTGAGCAGCGTCGCCGCAGCGAGCACTGCGGCCGTCGGCAACGTGGTGCGCATCGCCCCCCTCGCCAGCCCCCGACGGCGAGGCTGCGGGTCGATGCCGCTGGTCGCCGTCCGCGTGGCGCTGCCGATCGCACCGGTACCGTTGCATCCGTGAACGACGACCCCGATGCCGCCATCGCCCAGCACGTCCACGACGCCTGGGACGGTTCCCTGCGCGTGGTGCACATCACGATCTCGGACGAGGACGGTGACGCCTACCCCGGGCAGGACGTCGACCGGTGGGTGATCGACGTCCGCGTCCCGATCACCGACGACGACGAGACCGAGGCGGTCTCCGTCGCCGAGGTCACCGCGTTCACGAGCCGGGCGCCGGAGTCGCTCGAGGCGCTGGTGCTCGGCTACCAGGTCTCCGACGTCGCCGGGGCGTTCGCCTCTGCCGTCGCTGCGCAGGACGCGACGGGGGAGACGTTCTTCTCGCTGCAGACCCACGCAGCCGAGATGCTCGGCAAGCCCGACCTGCTCGCCGTCGACCGGCTCACGGTCCGCCCGGCGTACCGGCAGCTGCCCGGACTGGTGCCGGCGATCGTCGACGCCGTCCGCCACGGACCGGCCGGCCGCACCGCATCGTGGGTGCTCGCCGACCCGACGGCGTGGGACGTGCCGTTCGGCGAGGACGACCGGTCGGCCGGTGCGTTCGTCCAGTGGGCGGACACCGTGGTGTTCACGTCGATGAACGCGGCGCCGGACGACCTGGAACGCCTGTCGCTGGTGCCACCGGCCGGGGGCATCGTGATGGGGTCCCGGGCGGACGAGGTGCACCTCGGCGACGCCATCGACCATGCGATGACGCAGCCGGCGATCGCGGTGCCCTTCGACCTGCCACCGAAGCTCCCCGCCAGCATCTGGGCCGCCGCGCCCGAGGACGTCCACGGCGTGCACCCCGACGAGACCACGGGGTCGATCACGGTCGAGACCCACGACGAACAGCTCGAGGTCGTCGGTTCGCCGGGCACCGCACCGCAGCTCGTGGGGATCTCGGCATCGGCCGACCCCGCGACCCAGGAGTGGCTCCGCACCGTGCACCAGCGCTGGTGGCAGTACGAGCCGGACCTGCACGCCCGCATCCACGACGTCGTCGACGAGTACCTGTCCACCGGGCACATCGAGTCGGCGTCGGACGAGCTCGCCGGGCACCTGCACGCCCCCGACCTGCCGCCGTACCGGACGGAGTGGCCGGGCACCGGCACCGTCCTGCTCGAGGAACTCGGCGAGGACACCGAACCCATCGTCTTCGACGCCGTACTCGAGGACGGGACCCGGCACGAGCACATTGGCGTGGTCGTCGTGCACGAGTCCGGACACGTCCGCGCGTTCCTGCACGACGAGTGGGAGCCCGGGTTCCCGGCGGCGGAGGCCGCGGTCGCGCACCTCATCAGCCTGGGTGCCGGCGAGTTCTTCGCGGACGCCCTGCACGACGAGCTGTCAGCGGGTGTCGAGCACGCGATCCTGACGGGCGACGTCCGCGGTCACTGACCGGGCCGCCCTGGGTCGGTTCAGACCGGGCGGTAGATCGCGATCGGCGGGGTGTCGTCGGTGCCGGCGTCGTGGGCGTCACCCGTGGCGAGCCAGGTGCGGCCCTCGTGCTCGATCGTGGTCGGCAGGTCGCCGTGCACCAGGATCCGGATGGCGGGGGCGTCGCCGTCGACCAGGTCGACGCCGTGGGCCTCGGTCCCGCCCGGGTTGTCGTGCACGTAGCTCATGGTCTGATCGAACTCCGTCGACCTGACGGACCGCCCGCGCCGCGCCGGACACGCCGGGAACCAGGGTGGAACCGGTGATGCCGCCCGTCATCGGGTAGAGTCATCTCCGCACGGCCAGCACGGCGTGTGGAATGCGGATGTGGCGCAGTGGTAGCGCATCACCTTGCCAAGGTGAGGGTCGCGAGTTCGAATCTCGTCATCCGCTCAGAACAGGAAGACCGGAACCCCCGTCGCTCGGAAGAGCGGCGGGGGTTCCGTCGTCGCGGGGCGGCGCAGCACCGAAGGCGGGCGGGATCACCGTGGCCGAAGGCGTGGGGGCCCAGTGGGCGCAGGCTTCGGGCACCCGCGCCCACCGGGCGCGGAGGCGACCCTGCCCCCACCGGCACGCACCGGGTGGGTGGCCCGGCGCAGTTCCGAGGATGTATCCGGAGCCGACCCCCGTTCGGGTGGGGACCGGATCCAGGGTTGCGGGAACCCGCAAGAACCCCGCACGACCCGCCGCGCGAGCCTTGTGCTACTCGATGCCGTCCGGTAGCGACGCCGACATCGTGCGAGCACCGGGCAACCCCACCCACCGCCGGGCACCGGACTCGACGACCGTGACGAGCACCGCGTCGCACCCGCGGCAGCGCGCCACCGCCCCCATCGCGGTGCGGTGGACGGTGGTCTGCCCGAGCACCCCGAGCGACCCGCACCCGGCGCAGCGCAGGGCGACCACGGTCGGCTCGGGCCCCAGACTGTCGGCCAGCATCCCCGCCAGCGCGTTGCCGTCCACGACGACCATCAGTTGCCCCCGAACCGTTCGGCGCGGACGTCACCGGTGTCGTGCCCGAGCTCGGTGAGCCAGCGCAGCACCTGCTCGACGAACGGCGTCGACCCGCACACGTAGACCAGGGCACCCGCGTCCGGCGGGAACACCGCCGCAGCGAGCGCGTCCCGCGTCAGCCGTCCGGCCGGCACGGTCGAGCCTGGAGGCGCGCTGCGGCTGTAGACGTGGGTCACCTCGAGCGGTGCCCGGCTCGTGAGCGCCTGGTCGAGTTCCGTGCGGAAGAACACGTCGTCCGGTGTGCGGACGGCTGCGAGGAGCCGGAAGGGCGCCGGGTCGTCCGCCTCGGCGTGGGCGGTCACCATCGCGACGAGCGGCACGATGCCGGAGCCGCCGGCGATGAGCTGCACGGGCCTGGTGGACTCGCCCGGCCGCCAGACGAACCAGCCGCCCAGGGGTCCGTGGACATCGAGCGCGTCGCCGACCTCGACGGCGTCGACGAGGAACGGGGAGACCTCGCCGCCGTCCACGCGGTCGACCGCGAGCACGACATCGGTCGTGGGGCCGGCCGACGCGATGGAGTACGAGCGCTGGGCCTGGTAGCCGTCCTCGGCGGTCAGCCGCAGGTCCAGGTGCTGCCCGGGGTCGTTGCCCGGCCAGGTGGGGACGTCGAGGACGATCCGGCGCGCGTTCGTCGTCTCGCGGACGACGGACGCGACGGTGGCGGCGTGCCAGGCCGGCCGCCTGCGTGCGGCGGGTCGCGTGGCGGGGGTGATCCGTGCCTCCAGGCCGGTGTCGGGGAGCGTCACCAGTACCGCTCTTCCTTCCACGGGTCGCCGTGCAGGTTGTAGCCCGCGTTCTCCCAGAAGCCGGGCTCGTCGTCGGACTGCATGACGATGCCGCGTACCCACTTGGCGCTCTTCCAGAAGTACAGGTGGGGGACCAGCAGGCGGGCCGGCCCGCCGTGCTCGGGCGTCAGGGGCGCACCGTCGGCCTCGAACGCGATCCAGGACTTGCCGTCGAGCAGCTCGTCGAGCGGCACGTTGGTCGTGTAGCCGCCGTGGCTGTGCACCATGCAGTAGTCGAGTTCGGTCTCGACCTCCGCGAACAGGCGGTCCAGCGGGACGCCCCGCCACGGCATGTCGAGCTTGGTCCAGTGCGTGACGCAGTGGATGTCGACGGTGACGTCCTCGACGCCGAGCGCGTGCACCTCGTCCCAGGTCCACTGGTGCAGGCCGGACTCGGTGCGGATCGAGAAGGCCCAGTCGGTCGGCTCGATGTCGGGCGTCGCGCCGGCGGACAGGACGGGCCAGTCACGGACCAGGGTCTGCCCGGGCGGGATGCGGGTGTCGTCGCGGTCGGCACGGCGACCGCCGAACCCGCGGGTGAACGTGGCCATGGTCCTCCTCGGGGACGTCGGTGCGTTCCCGATCATGCCGCGTGCCGGAGCGCGCCGTGTAACGGGTTGGTAAACGTTCCACCCGTGCACGGAACGGTCGTCCTCGGGGGCGGATCCGCACCGGTCCGCCGTTCCCGGCGCCCCTGGTCCCGCGTCGACCGCCGGGAGCGGGCTTGGGGGATCGGCCGGGGACCTCTATCGTTCACCGGAACGATTACAGGAGGGGTCACCCCGAATGCAGCCCATCGTCCCCGAACCCCGAGGAGCCCACGGTCCGAGCCGTCGGGCGCTCATCACCGGCGCCGCCGGTCTGGCCGGCCTCGGCCTGCTCACGCTCGCCGGGTGCAGCTCCGGCGCGTCCGCCGGCACCCCCACGATCCCCGAGACCGCAGCCACCGGTGTCGCACGCCGCGGCGGGCGCCTGCGCATCGCCCGGCCGGCGGCCTCGGCCGCCGAGACCCTCGACTCCGCCAGCTCGCTGTCGGCCTACGAGTACCTCGGTGCGCTGTACAACCGGCTCGTCAAGCTCGACCAGCAGGGCACACCGGTGCCGGACCTGGCCGAGGAGTGGTCCGCGAACGCCGACGGCACCGAGTGGACCTTCGCGCTCCGCCGGGGCGTGGTCTTCCACGACGGGTCCCGGTTCACCGCCGACGACGCCATCGCGAGCATCCGGCACATCCTCGACGAGAAGACCGGCAGCCCGCAGGCCGGGGTGCTCGGCGAGGTCATGGACGCCGACTCGATGCGCGCCGTCGACCCGTACACGCTCCGCTTCTCGCTGACGAAGCCGAACGCCGAGTTCCCCTCGCTGCTCACCGCGTACCAGTGCTACATCGTGCCGGCAGACGCCGTCGCCGACATCGGCCGCACCGGGATCGGGACGGGGCCGTTCCGGCTGTCGTCCTTCACCCCGGCCGGCGCGGGCAGCGTCGAGGCCTTCGCGGACCACTTCGCCGGCCGCCCGGCACTCGACGGCATCGACTTCTACTCGATCCAGGACACCACGGCGCGGGTGAACGCCCTGCTCGCCGGGCAGATCGACCTCATCTCGCAGACGAACCTGGACTTCGCGACCGCCCGGGTGGTGTCGGCGTCCGGCCGGGCCACCGTCGCCCGGTCGAAGAACGCCCAGTGGTACACGATCCCGATGCTCGCCACGAGCGACGAGTTCCGCGACCCACGGGTGCGGCAGGCGATGAAGCTCGCCTACGACCCCCGGAAGATCGTCGACACCGCGCTGCAGGGGACCGGTTCGGCGGGCTGGGACAACCCCGTGCCGCCGCAGCTCGCCGCGTTCGTCGACGACCACCGCGAGTACGACCCGGACAAGGCCCGGGCGCTGCTCAAGCAGGCCGGGCGTGCGGACTTCCGCGCCGAGATCTACACGTCGAGCTACGAGTCGGTGTTCACCCCGATGGCCGTGGCCTACCGCGACGCTGTCGCCGACGCGGGCATCCGCCTGACCGTCCGCAACGCGAGCTCCGACTCGTACTACACGCAGATCTGGATGCAGAAGCCGCTCATGGTGAGCTACTGGTTCACGGGGCGGCCGATCGACCAGCTGCTCAACCAGATCTTCCGCTCGGGCTCGTCGTACAACGAGAGCGCGTGGTCGAACGAGACCTTCGACGGGCTGCTCGACGACGCCCGAGCCGAGATGGACAACGCCAAGCGGCTCACCCTGTACCAGGACGCCCAGCGGCTCGTCGTCGAGCAGGGAGCGGACATGACGCCGATGTTCGGCGACCGGCTCGTGGGGTTGTCCCGCGACGTCGTGAACTACTCGGAGTACGGCTTCGAGTTCGACTACCTGCGGATCGGACTGCGCCGATGACGACCACGAACACACCGTCGGACGTCCTCGTCCCCGTCCTCCGCCGCGTCGGCATCGCCCTGCTGACCGTGGTGCTCGCCTCGCTCTTCGTGTTCCTGGCGGTGCAGGCCCTCCCCGGTGACGTCGCCCAGCAGCTGCTCGGCCAGAACGCCACCCCCGACGCCGTCAAGCAACTCCGCGAGACGCTCGGCCTCGACCAGAACGTCTGGCTCCGCTACCTGCAGTGGCTCGGCGGCGCCGTGCACGGCGACTTCGGCACCTCGCTCGTCAGCGGCGAACCGGTCGCCCCGACCCTGTTCACGGCGTTCCGGAACAGCATGCTCATCGCCGTGCCCGCGATGCTCGTCGGCGTCACGGTGTCCCTGACGCTCGGTGTCGTCGCCGGTGTCCGCCGCGGCCGTCCGAGCGACAGGGTCATCTCGATCGTCAGCCTGGTCGTGATGAGCGTGCCGGAGTTCATGGTCGCCACCGTCCTGGTGCTGCTGTTCGCGATCGGCCTGCCGGTCTTCCCCGCCGTCGTGCTGCGGGGGAGCGACGCCACCGTCGCCGAGCTGCTGCCCACGATCTGGCTGCCGATCATCGTGCTGACGCTCGCGATGGCCGCCTACATCGTGCGGACGGCCCGCTCGTCGACCATCGACGTGATGGCGTCGGAGTTCGTCACGACGGCCGAGCTCAAGGGCCTGACCATGCGCCGAGTGGTCTGGAAGCACGCGGTGCCGAGCGCCCTGCTGCCGACACTCAACGTCGTCGCGCTCAACGTCGCGTGGCTGCTCGGCGGTGTCGTGGTGGTCGAGAACGTCTTCAACTACCCGGGCATGGGCAAGCTCATGCTCGAGTCGGTGTTCAACCGCGACCTGCCCACGATCGAGGCGATCGCCCTGCTGAGCGCCCTGATCTACGTCGTGTGCAACCTGGCCGCCGACCTCGTCGCGCTCGCACTCGACCCGAAGCTGCGGACCCGCCAGCGGCGCCCGCGCACGCGCACCCGCAGCGCCCGCAGCACCAGGAAGGCCGCCGCATGACCGCCACCGCACCCCGCCGCCGCACCGGACGCGACGTCCTCGCCGGCGCGCTCGCACCCCTGCGCGGGTCGACGGCGCTGAGCATCGGGCTCGGCCTCATCGCCCTGCACGTCGTCCTCGCCCTGCTCGCACCGGTCATCGCCGGGCACGACCCGGTCGCCACGAACGCCGGCGACGTGCTCGCCGGTCCGACGTGGACGCACTGGCTCGGCACCGACCAGTACGGGCGCGACGTGCTCTCCCGCACCCTGAACGGCGGCCGGTACGCGCTGTCGGTGACGTTCCTCGCCACCACGATCGCCGTCGCGGTCGGCACCGTGCTCGGCTGCGTCACGGCGTACGCCGACAACTGGTTCGACGAGGTCGTCATGCGCGTCGTCGACGCCCTGCTCAGTGTGCCGTCGATCCTGGCGCTCCTGGTCGTCGTCACGGTGTTCGACGCCGGCCTGTGGGTCATCGTCCTCGCCGTCACCGTCGTCTACGCCCCCGCGGTGACCCGGGTCGTCCGCGGCGCCGCCCGCACCGTGATCACCCAGGACTACGTCACCGCGGCACGTGCCCGGGGCGAGCGATCGCTGTCGATCGTGTTCCGCGAGATCCTGCCGAACGTGCTCGACGTCGTGCTCGTCGAGTACGCGATGCGGGCCTCGTGGATCGTGCTGCTCGTCGCGTCGCTGTCCTTCCTGGGCTTCGGCGCGAACCCCCCGACCCCGGACTGGGGCCTGATGGTGCAGGAGAACCGCACCGCGCTCACCGTGGTGCCGCTCGGCACCCTCGCCCCGATCGTGGCACTCGCCACGCTGGTGATCGGACTGAACCTCGCGGCCGACGGCCTGAGCAAGTCGCTCGGTGTCGACCGCGCCAAGCAGGGAGTCAGCGCATGACCCGCACCGACACCGGTTCGACGTCCGCAGCGACAGCGACCGTGCCCGACGCGATCGTCCGCGTGGACGACCTGTCCATCTCGTACGCCGCCGGCAAGCGACGCGTCTCCGTCGTCCGGGGAGTCTCGTTCGTGATCGAGGCCGGTCGCACCCTGGGCCTGGTCGGCGAGTCCGGCAGCGGCAAGTCCACCGTCGCGCGGACGCTGCTCGCGCACCTGCGGGCCGGGTCGGCGATCGACGGCGGGACGGTCCGCGTCGACGGCGCCGACGTGTTCGCCCTGTCGCCGGCCGGCCGCCGGGCGCTCCGCGGCGGCACCGCCTCGGTCGTCGCCCAGAACGCCGGCCAGGCGCTCACCCCGTCGATGCGCGTCGGGGAGCAGATCCGCGAAGCCCTCCGCGCGCACGGCGAGCCCGACGGGCCCGAACGCGTCGCCGAGCTGGTCCGGCTGGTCCGGCTGCCGGACCCCGACGCGATCGTCCGCCGGTACCCGCACCAGCTGTCCGGTGGGCAGCAGCAGCGCATCGCCATCGCGATGGCCGTCGCCGCCCGGCCGCGCGTGCTCGTCCTCGACGAACCGACCACCGCCCTCGACGTCGTCACGCAGGCTGCGGTCCTCGACCTGGTCGCCGACCTCGGCGAGCAGCTCGGCATGGCCGTCCTGCTCGTCAGCCACGACCTCGGGGTCGTGTCCGCCATGGCGGACGAGATCGCCGTGATGCGCGACGGCGAGGTCGTCGAGCACGCCGCCACGGCGGCGCTCTTCGCCGCGCCGCAGCACGACTACACGCGCGCCCTGCTGGCCGCGGTGCCGGACGGGCGACGGCCGGGAGGAGCGGGCCACGTGCCCGACGACGCGACCGTCCCGGGGACGGTCGGCTCCACGGCGACCCGCACCGCGCCTCCCGAGCGTGCAGCCCGCCCCGTGGTGACCGCGGACGACCTGGTGATCCGCTACGGCCGCGGCCTGCCGGCCGCCGTCGACGGCGTCTCGTTCACGATCGCCGCGCACGAGACGCTCGCCGTCGTCGGCGAGTCCGGCAGCGGCAAGTCGACACTGGCAACGGCGCTGGCCGGGCTGGTGCCCGCCGAGTCGGGGACCTTCACCTACGACGACGGCACGACCCACGGCGACCTGCGCGTGCCGATCGCCGGTCGTACGGCCGACCTGCGGCGCGCGGTGCAGCTCGTGTTCCAGAACGCGGACACGTCGCTCAACCCGCGGCGCACCGTGGGCGCCGCGATCGCACGGCCACTCCGGTTGTTCAGCGGCTCGTCCTCTCGAGAGCGGGTCGGGACGCTCCTGACGCAGGTCGGGCTCGGGCCGGAGTTCGCCGACCGACTGCCCGCGCAGCTGTCCGGCGGGCAGCGGCAGCGCGTCGGGATCGCGCGCGCACTGGCAGCGGAGCCGTCGCTCGTGATCGCCGACGAGATCACCACCGCGCTCGACGTGCAGGTGCAGGCGGGGATCCTCGCGCTGCTGGCCGACCTGCAGCGCGAGCGGGGCCTCGCCTGCCTGTTCATCAGCCACGACCTCGCCGTGGTGCGGGGCGTGGCGGACCGGGTCGCGGTGATGACCGGTGGCCGGATCGTCGAGATCGGACCGACCGAGCGGGTGTTCACCGGCCCGAACCACCCGTACACGTCGACGTTGCTCGCGGCGACGCTCGAACCCGGCAGCACGACCCTGCCCGACGTCGGTGACGGCGTGCCGCGCTGGCGGCACGCCGACGGCTGGACCGACCACGGCGACGGACACCGCACCCGCAACTGGGAGGACGCATGACCACCGACGACGGCACCCACCACGGCACCGCCGCCGCCACCTTCACCGCCATCGGCGACCCCGGCTCGCTGCCCGCGGGCGTGACGGTCCGCGACGAGTGGATCCCGATGCCCGACGGCGTGCGGCTGCACGCCCGGATCTGGGCGCCGGCGCAGTCGCAGCCCGGGGCGCCGAGCGACCCGACCCCGGTGCTGCTCGAGTACCTGCCGTACCGGCTCGACGACTGGACCGCGCCGCGCGACTCGGAGCGGCACCCCTGGTACGCCCAGCACGGGTACGCCTCGGTCCGCGTGGACATCCGCGGGACCGGCTCGTCCGACGGGTTCTTCGACGACGAGTACAGCGAGCAGGAGCTGCTCGACGGCGAGTCCGTGATCGCGTGGCTCGCTGAGCAACCCTGGTCGACCGGTGCGGTCGGCATGTTCGGCATCTCGTGGGGCGGCTTCAACGCGCTGCAGCTCGCGGCCCGGGCACCCGCCGCGCTCAAAGCCATCGTGACCGTCTGCTCGACCGACGACCGGTACGACAACGACGTGCACTACGTCGGCGGCGCCGTGCTCGGCATCGACATGGCGGCCTGGGGTGCGACGATGTTCGCCTTCAACTCTCGCCCGCCCCGGCCCGAGGTCGTCGGCTCCGGCTGGGTCGACCGCTGGCGGGAACGGCTCGAGGCGAACCGACCGATGACGCCGGTGTGGCTGGCGCACCAGGAGCGCGACGACTACTGGCGGCACGGCAGCGCGGCCGAGGACTACGACGGCATCCGCGCCGCGGTGCTCGCCGTCGGTGGCTGGGCGGACCCCTACCGGGACGCCGTGCTCCGGCTCGTCGACCACGTCAGCGCCCCCGTGAAGGGCATCGTCGGCCCGTGGTCGCACCAGTACCCGGACCGTGGGCTGGCGCCGGGTCCGTCGATCGGGTTCCTGCAGGAGACCCTGCGCTGGTGGGACCGCTGGCTGCTCGGGGTGGACACCGGTGTCGAGGACGACCCCGCGCTGCGGGCCTGGATCAACGAGGGCGAGGCCCCCGCGCCGTACTACGCCGGTCGCCGCGGTCGCTGGATCGGTGCCGAGGCATGGCCCTCCGCCGCGACCCACGAGCGCGTCCTGCCCCTCGCCGCACTCCGGGGCGGGGACCTCGGGCCCGTCGTCGTGCGGTCCCCGCAGCACACCGGGATGGACGCAGGCCGGTTCTTCCCGTTCGGCAACGCCACCGACCTGCCGCCGGACCAGCGCGCCGAGGACGGCCGGTCGGTCACGTTCGACCTGCCCGTCGGCAAGGCGTTCGACCTGCTCGGCAACGTGCTCGTGCGGTTGTCGGTCACGAGCGACCAGCCCCGGGCCACCCTGACCGTCCGGCTCTGCGACGTCGCCCCGGACGGCTCGTCGACGCTCGTCACCCGCGGGGTGCTGAACGCCGCGAAACGCGACGGCATGGACCGCGACGACGTGCTCGTGCCCGGGACGCCGGCCGAGCTGCCCGTGCGCCTGGTCTCGACCGGCCACCGGTTCGCCGCCGGACACCGGCTGCGCATCGCCGTCTCGTCGTCCTACTGGCCGTGGGTGTGGCCGCACGGCGTCGAGGCCACGGTGACGATCGACCCGACCGCCTCGAGCGTCACCCTGCCCACCTGGACCCGGACGACCGACGACGGCGTGGCCTTCGCCGAGCCCGAACGGTCCGAGCCCCTGGTGATCGAGCGCGTCGCCCCCGCCGATCCGCTGCCGCAGCGCACGGTGACGCACGACGTGGAGACGGGGGAGTGGACGCTCGACGTCGACCCCGGGTACGGCGGCGGGCGCGTCTACCCGGACGGCCTGGTGTTCACCGAGGACGCCCGTGAGACCTACCGGATCCGCTCCGACGACCCGACCAGCGCACGGGCGAGTTCCCGCTGGGCGATCGGGCTGATGAAGCCCGCGTGGGCCGCGCGCCTCGAGACCACGTCCGAGGTCACCGCCGACGCCGACGCCTTCCACGTCGTCAACGCCGTGCGCGCCTGGGCCCGCGACGGCGGACCCGACGAACCCGAGGTGCTCGTCACCGAGCGCACCTTCGTCGACGACGTGCCGAGGACCTCGGCGTGACCGCGGCAGCACGGGTCCGGCAGCGGCCGGAGGTCCGACGCGCGATGATCGTCGAGGCCGCCCGCGCGGTGATCGTCCGGAACGGCGTCGGTGCCACGGGACTCCGGGACATCGCGGCCGAGGCAGGGGTCTCGGTCGGCACCGTGACGTACCACTTCGGCAGTGTGGCGGAGATCCTCAACGAGGTCGTGGTGCTCGAGACGGAGCGCTTCTACGGCGCGATCGTCACGGCCGTCGACGCCGAACCCGACGTGCTGGTGGGACTCCGGATGCTCGTGGCGCCGCTGTTCGGCGACACCGAGCAGGTCCGGCAGCACTGGCGGATCTGGTCCGACTACTGGACCGCGGTGGTGCGTCGGCCCGAGGTCGCCGCCGAGTACGCCGAACGGATCCGCGTCTGGGAGGCCTGCCTGGTGCGGGTCATCCGGCGCGGGGTGGACGCCGGCGTGTTCGGGGGCGCGCGCGACAGCACGGGCAGCGCCGACCCGGTCGACGCCGACACCGTCGCGCTGCAGCTCGCCGCGTACAGCGACGGCGTCGCGACGCAGATCGCCCAGGGCGTGCCTGGCCTCACCAACACGGTCGCCCTGTCGTGGATGTGGCGGTTCCTGTCGCACGAACTCGGTGTGCCCGCTGTGGACATCGCCGGAACCGGCCGTTCCCCCTTGTGATGAGGTAAGGCTTCCCTTACCGTGGGCACATGGCACGGACCCGGCGACAGCCCAGCGAACGCATCCTCATCGCGGGCGGTGCCGAAGACCTGGTCGAGATCCACCGCCAGCTCGCGGAACTCCCCGAGAACGCGTACGGACAGGTCTTCGTCGAGGTCGCCCTCGCCGAGCAGATCCGCCTGCTGCCGGCCCCGCCGCGCGTCACCGTGACGTGGCTGGTCCGGAGCGCCCGCAGCTCGGCCGTCGCCCCGCTGGTCTTCGCCGACCACGGTGAAGCGCTGGCACACGCCCTGACCGGGTGGGCCGCCGAGTGGTGCGTGACGGACTGCGAGCCCCGCACCTCGGTCTGGATCGGGTGCGCCGACAGCCCGTGGATCGAGCGCGCACGGTCCATGGTGCAGCTCGAACTCACCGACGCCGGCCAGCAGGTCCAGGTCGAGTACGGCGGGTAAGGGCAGCCTGCTCTTCCTTGCGGTGTGCAAAAGACGGGGGCATGGTTGTCCCATGACCACGCAGAGCACGACCACCACGAGCACCACGTCCCCGTTCTCGACCACGCCGGAGCTCGCTGCCGGGGTCGCCCAGTTCCTCGCCCCCGTCGTCATCGACCTCGAGGCACTCGTCGTCAACGGCAAGCAGGCGCACTGGCACGTCCGTGGCCGCAACTTCGTCGGCGTGCACGAGCTCCTCGACGAGATCGTCGAGCACGCGCAGGACTACGCGGACAAGGCTGCGGAGCGCATCGTCGCCCTCGGCCTGCCGGTCGACTCGCGCATCGCGACCGTCGCAGCGAACACCACCCTGCCGCCGCTGTCGCAGGGCTTCCAGAACTCCGACGTCACCGTCACCGAGGTGATCGCCCAGATCGACGCGGCACTGCTGCAGGTCCGCCGTGCCGTCGACGGCCTCGACGAGGTCGACCTCAACAGCCAGGACGTCGCGATCGAGATCGAGCGCGCACTGACCAAGGACCGCTGGTTCCTGCAGGCGCACCTCGCCGCCTGAGTCGCGACCACAGCGCTGACGGGAGGCCCGGTGCCAGCTGGCACCGGGCCTCCCGTCCGTCTGCGGTCGCGTCCCGCGCCCGCACATCACGCCGACGGCGTGACCAACCCGCTCTCGTAGGCCAGCACGACGGCGTGCACCCGGTCCCGCAGCTGCAGCTTCGCCAGGACCCGACCGACGTGGGTCTTCACGGTCTGCTCGGCGATGAACAGCTCCGCCGCGATCTCGCCGTTCGACCGCCCCCGCGCCATCAGCAGGAACACGTCACGCTCACGGTCGGTCAGCACGTCGAGCACCTCGGTCCGGGGTGCCGCCGGCTGCGGACCGGCGACGAACGCCTCCACCAGGTGCCGGGTCACCCGCGGAGCGAGCAGGGAGTCGCCGGCCGCCACGGTCCGGACGGCCTGCACGAGCTCCTCGGCGCTGGCGTCCTTGAGCAGGAACCCGCTCGCCCCGGCACGGAGCGCGTCGAACACGTAGTCGTCGATGTCGAACGTCGTGAGCATCACCACGCGGACCGGCGACGCCGTGGGCGCCGCGGTGATCCGGCGGGTCGCCTCGATGCCGTCGAGTTCCGGCATCCGCACGTCCATCAGGATCACGTCGGGCCGCAGCACGGTCACCATCGCGACCGCTTCGGCGCCGTTCGCTGCCTCGCCGACGACGTCGACGTCGTCCTGGGCCTGGAGGATCGCCCGCAGTCCGACACGGAACATCTGCTGGTCGTCCACCACCATCACCCGCGTCATCGCGATCCTCCTTCGGCCGTCGGCTGCGACGTGGTCGCGGTGGGCTGGGCGGGCAGGCTGACCGCGACGTGGAAGCCGCCGTCCGGGTCCGGTCCGTGGTCGATGGTGCCGCCCAGCGCGGCGACCCGCTCGCGCATGCCCGCCAGACCGAAGCCGCCGTCGTCCGGCGGCGCACCGGCCACGCTGCCGGCCGGGGGTGCGGTGTTGGCGACCTCGACCGTGAGGGCCGACCCGTGCCTGTCGACCGTCACGACGGTTGCCGCACCGGGCGCGTGCCGGGCCACGTTGCCGAGCGCCTCCTGCACGACCCGGTACACGGTGAGCTGCGCGAGCCGCCCGACGTGGTCGATGTCGTCGTCGTCGGCGAGGCTGAGGTCGTCGCCGAGCAGGAGCTCGACGGGGATGCCGGCCGCGCGGGTGGCCTGCACCAGTGCCGGCAGGTCGGCGAGCCGCGGCTGCGGCGCACGCTCGGCGTCCGCGTCGCCGCGCAGGGTGCCGAGCAGCTGCCGCATCTCCCGCAGGGCCGTGCGCGACGTCTCGGCGATCGCCGCGAACTCCGCCCGGGCCGCCGGCGGCAGGTCGGCCAGGCGGTACGGGGCGGACTCGGCCTGCATGTGCACGACGGACATGCTGTGTGCGACGACGTCGTGCAGTTCACGGGCGATCCGGGAGCGCTCCTCGACCGTCCGGCGTCGCGCCTGCTCGAGCTCGGTGTCACGGCGGGCCGCTGCGAGTTCCTCGCGCACGGACCGGCGCTGTCCGATGACGACCGCCGCGGCGGCCAGGACGAGGGTGTCGCCGGCGCTCACCACGAAGCTCGTCGCCCAGACGTCGACCTGACCCCACCGGCCGGGCGTCACACCGATGAGCACCAGGGGGAGCAGCGTCGCCGCGACCCAGACCACGGCGGTCAGCCGCCAGGTGGTGCGGACGCCCAGCACCACGAGCAACAGGCTGAGTCCGATGATGCTCGTCACCGAGATCGGCCAGGGTCCGACGGACCCGTCCGCCGTCAGGACCCCGAGGCCGGCGAGGGCGGCGAGGTGCACGACCGACGCGGTCCGGGGGAAGAGGGGCGCGAGGCCGATGCTCGCCGACAGCACGGCGGTGACGAGCAGGGCGAGCGGCACCGGGACGCCGTCGTGCACGGCGGTGACCGGGGCCGCGACGGCGAACAGGGAGACCGCGACGAGCACGAACCCGATCCGGAGCGCCAGGGTGCCCCGGGTCGGTCCGTCGGGCCGGGGTGGATCGGGGACGATGGTCACGGGCGGGCGATCTCTCCGGTTCGGGCGAGGCGAGGTGCGGGGGAGGGGGACGACGACTGCACGGCCTTCGTGACGGCCTTCGTCGAAGCCATCGTGGCAGGCTTCGTCGCCGTCGGGGTGCTCGGGGTGCTCGGGGCTGCTGCTCGGGCTTCGGCACGTGCGTCGCGCCTGCGGCTGATGCTCCCGAGCAACCGGTCGACGACGACCCCGAGCCCGGCGGCGACCACCATCGACACCAGGGCCGCGACGATCGGTTCGTGCAGCACGCTCGATGCGGCCAGCGCGATCCCGATCGACACCGCCGACCACGCGAGCCCCGCGATCGCGCTGATCGCGAGGAACCGGCGGTAGGGCAGGCCGGTGGCACCGGCCGTCATGTTGACCGCGACCCGGCCGACCGGGATGAAACGACCGGTCAGGATGAGGCTGGCGGACCGGCGCTGCATCTGCCGTTCCGCGAAGGCGAACGCCGCCGCGATCCGTGGTCGCTTCGACCGGGCCAACCGGGCGAACCCGATCCGGCGGCCGATCCAGTACGCGATCGAGTCCCCCGCGATCGCACCGAGGGCGGCGGCGACGAGCACCACCGCGAGCACGGGCTGCCCCGACGTCGCAGCGATCGCGGCGACCGCGACCAGGGCGGACTCGCTCGGCACCGGCGGGAAGAAGCCGTCGAGCAGGCACAGGGCGAACAAGATGACGTAGACGAGCGGACTCGCGGCCAACTCGACGACGAGCGGGGTGATCTGGTCGAACACGGGGTGTTCCCTCCCGCCGACGGCGTTCGTCGACGAGGACGACGCTACGGAGCCGCGGCGCCGCTGCCATCCCGCTGCGGTCTCGACCACCCCCTACCGCGGTATGACTCCACCGTGGTCGAACAGCACGTCGGGCGCGTCCACCCGACGGTCGACGACGGTGGTCGGTGCCTCCAGGTGCACCGCGCCGGAGGGCAGGATGCCGGCGCCGCCGAACCGCTCCATCACCCGCCACTGGGCGACGACGTCCTCGCCGGCGTGCTCGGGCGGCAGGGCGTCCCAGAACCGGAAGCCGCCGACCTCCTCGAGTGCACGGCGGTCGTACAGGGCGCACGCGCCGACCCAGGCGACCCGGTAGGGCACCCACTCGCCGTGGTGCAGGTCGAGCTCCGCGGCGACGTGCGTCGGGTTCGCGGCGTTGTGGAGCGACCACCGGTCGAACCCCGGGGTCCCTCGGCGCACCACTTCGGGCACCACGGGGCCGTCCCACCGCTCGAACACGGCGGTCTCGTGCGGGCGACGGTCCTGCAGTACGACAGCCCCTGCACGGCGCTGCCGACGAACCCGCAACCCAGGGTCCGCAGCGCGTCGAGCATCCGCGCGACCGAGCCCGGTTCGAGCCAGACGTCGTCGTCGAGGAACAGCACCGCGGCTGCCTCGGCGTGGTCGAGCAGGAACTGCCGGTGCTCGGCCAGGCCACGCCGTTCCGGGTGGGTGAGGAGCGTGACGGGCCGGCCCTGGGCCTCCAGGACGCGGAGCATCGCGGCGACCGCCGGCGCGCTGGCGGCGTCCCCGTTTGCGGACTGGTCGCTCAGCACGACGCGCATGTCCACGTCGGTCTGGGCGGCGAGGCCGGCGAGCGTCGTGGCGAGCTCGGCCGGCCGGCCGACGGTCGGGATGAGCACGTCGACGTCGACCGTGCTCGTGTCCGCTGGATCGGGGGCCTTCGCCCAGGACCCGGACCAGCGGGCGGTCACGGTGCGGGGTCCGGTTCGGGCCGCGCGGCGGCTTCGCGGATCCGGCGCACCACGGCGCTGGTGGAGTGCTCGGGAACGTAGTCGACCATGACGACCTCGCCGCCGTAGCCGCGGACGACCTCGGTCTCGGACAGCATCTCGGGGGAGTAGTCGCCACCCTTGACGTAGACCTCGGGGCGCAGCCGTTCGATGAGCGGGATCGGGGTGTCCGTCGCGAACACCGTGACCAGGTCGACGCAGGCGAGTGCGGCGAGCACGCCGGCGCGGTCCTCGGCCGGGATGATCGGCCGCTCCGGGCCCTTCAAGCGGCGCACCGAGTCGTCGTCGTTCAGCGCGACGACGAGCAGGTCGCCCAGATCCCGGGCCTGCCGCAGGTAGGTGGTGTGGCCGCGGTGCACGACGTCGAAGCAACCGTTCGTGAAGACCACCCGACGCCCGGCCTGCCGTGCAGCCTCGACCGCGGTGGCGAGTTCGTCGTGGTCCACCACGGTCGCCGCCGGTGCGGTCACCGAGTCCAGCAGGGCGGCGGCGGTGCAGACCGATGTGCCGGCCTCGCGGACGACGACGTCGGCGGCGGCCTGCGCGACCGCCACGGCGTCGCGCAGGGGCGCCTGCACGGCGAGGGCGACCGTCGCGGCGGCGCAGAAGGTGTCTCCGGCGCCGGAGGCCTGCTGCTCCGAGGCGGGCGTCGCACGCGTGCGGAAGCCCTGGTCGGAGCCGGGCTCGAGCAGCACGGTACCGTCACGGTCGAGCGTCACCACGGCGGCGCGCGCACCGCTGCGGGCGAGCACGTCGGCGCGCGCGGCGACGACGGTGCCGACCCGGTCGGCACCGGTGCCGAGGTCCGTGCCGAGCAGCGCGGCCGTCTCGCCGGCGTTCGGTGTGACGAGGTCCGGGTGCAGTGCGGCCCACCGTGTCAGGTCGTGCGCGTCCACCACGACGGCACCGGGGCGGTCGCGGTCGAGCATCGGCACGACGTCCTCGGCGCGGACGCCCAGACCGTAGTCGCACACCACGGCGGCGTCGGCGCACCGGACGGCTCGGGCGACCGAGCGGGCGAGGCGTTCGCCGTGTTCGGCGGTCGGGGTCGCAGCCAGTTCGTCGACCCGGACCACGACGCGGTCACCGCCGACGACGCGCGACTTCGTCGTGGTGCGGGCGCCGGGGATCTCGACCAGGAACGACGTGTCGACGCCTGCTGCCTCGAGCCGCTGGCGCAGGACGTCGCCGGCCTCGTCGTCGCCGATGAGCCCGACCATGCGGACCCGGGCGCCGAGGGCGCGGGCGTTCACGGCGGTGTTCGCAGCACCACCGGGCACCGCGATGGTCTCGGTCACGCGGACGACGGGGGCCGGGGCCTCGCGCGAGACCCGCTCGGCCTCGCCGACGGTCCAGCGGTCCAGGATGCAGTCGCCGATGACGACGACCAGGGGTTCGCGGTCGTCGACGGTGGCGACGAGGTCGCGCACCAGGCGGACGTCGGCGGTCATCGGGTGCCTCCCACGGTGTCGGCGCTGCCGGCGGTGGCGCCGGCAGCGGCTGCGGGGCCGGTGGCACCTGCGGCGGCGCCGGTGTCGGCGGTGGTGCTGCTGGTGGCTGCGGTGTTGCCGGCTGCTGCGGTGCTGCCGGCTGCTGCGGTCGCCGGCTCGACGGTGCGCCGCGGCGGGGCTGCCTCCAGGTGCACGACCGTCGTGGTCGTCATCTCGTCGAGCAGGTGCGGGCCGTAGCCGAACCCGGCACCCGAGGCACCGCGGGGCTGGGCGCTGCCGCCCGGAGCACCACCGAACACCGCGTTCACCTTCACGGTGCCGACGGGCAGCTCGGCCGCGGCACGGAGCGCGTGCGCGGTGTCGTTCGTCAGGACGGTGGCGGCGAGCCCGTAGCGGTCGGTCGCGGCGAGCCGGAGCCCCTCCGCGAAGTCCGACACGATGCGCACCGGGGCGATCGGGCCGAAGGTCTCCTCGGTCAGCACGAGCATGTCGTCCGTGCAGCCGGTCAGGACGGTCGCCGGGTAGAACGAGCCGAGCCCGCCGGGCGTGACACCGCCCGTTCGTGCGGAGGCACCGCGGGCGATCGCGTCGTCCACGTGGGTCTGGACGAGCTCGCGCAGCCGGTCGTCCACGAGCGGCCCGAACTCGGCGGCGGGTGCTGCGGTGCGGCGCTCCGCCTCGGCGACGAGCGCTGCGACGAAGGGCTCGGCGACGTCCTGGTGCACGTACACCCGCTCGACGCTGGTGCAGATCTGGCCGGTGTTCGCGAAGGCGCCGAGGGCCACCTGTGCGGCGGCCCACTCCGGGTCGACGTCGGCGTCGACGATCACCGGGTCGTTGCCGCCGTTCTCACGGATGACGTGGGCGCGGGTGGTCGCGGCCACCTCGCTCAGGCGGTCACCGGTCGCGGTCGAGCCGACGTGCGCGTAGACGTCGATGCCCTCCTGCGCCAGGAGCAGCTCGCCGGTGGTCGCGTCGCCGTCGACACCGATGAGCACGCCGTCCGGCAGGACCTCGGCGAACAGGGCGTTCAGGCGGGCGAAGGTCGCCGGGCACCGCTCGCTGCCCTTGTGCACGACGGTGTTGCCGGTCACGATCGCCGCACCGAGCATCCCGCACGCCACGGCGACCGGGTCGTTCCACGGCGTCAGCGCGAGCACCACGCCGCGCGGGTGCGGCACCGACCAGTCGGCAGCACCGAACTGCCCGCGCAGCGCTTCGCCGCGGTGCACCGGCCCGAGCTCGGCGTACTGCACGAGCGTCCCGATGCCGGCCTCGACCCCGCCGATCGCGTCGCCGGGCACCTTGCCGGTCTCGCGGGTGTTCAGGTCCGCCAGCTCCTGCGCGTGGGCACGGAGGTGCTCGGCCGCAGCGTGCAGCAGGGCGCCACGCTCGGCCGGTGCCGTCCGGGCCCACGCGCCGGCAGCGGCTCGGGCGCGAGCGACGGCGTTGCGGACGTCGTCCTCGGTCGAGCGGCGCACGGTGGACGCGATCGACCCGTTGACGGGGTCGGTCACCACGAGGTCGTCGGCGGCGGGGGGTGCGATCGTCATGGGGTCCTTCCGGAGCGGGCGGGGCCTCACACGGTGCTCGGGCTCCGCTGTGTGCGGTCACGGCATCGCGCTTCTCGTCCATCCGGGGTCGCTGCTGGACGTCCGACCGGGTCCGACCGGTAGACGTGGAGCCGTGCAACAGATCGGTGTGGGCGGAGAACGGTTCGACGGTGTCGGCGAGATCGCGGTGCTCCGCGGCGGGGGACTGGGCGACCTGATGTTCGCCCTGCCGGCGGTCGAGGCCCTCGCCGCCGCCTACCCCGGGGCCCGGATCACGCTGCTCGGGGCACCGTCGGCGCGCCCGGTGCTCGAGGGACGCACCGACGCGGTCCACGCCTTCGAGGAGCTCCCCGTCGTGCCCGGTGTCCGGGACTCGGGCCGGGGAGCGCCGACCGAGCAGGACTTCTTCGACCGAATGCACGGGCGCTTCGACCTCGCGGTGCAGCTGCACGGCGGCGGTCGGAACTCGAACCCGTTCCTGCTCCGGCTCGGTGCGCGTCACACCGTGGGCACCGCCACCGAGGACGCACGGGTGCTGGAGCGCTGGGTCCGCTACGTGTACTACCAGCACGAGGTCGTCCGGGCGCTCGAGGTGGCCTCGCTCGCGGGCGCCGAGCCGGTCACCCTCGACCCGCGACTGCACGTTTCCGGAGCCGCACGGGCCGACGTTCGGCAGCGCCTCGGCGTCGGGAGCGGGGCACGACTCGTCGCGATCCACCCCGGCGCCACCGACCCACGTCGCCGCTGGAGCCCCTCGCGCTTCGCCGAGGTCGCCCGTGCCCGGCTCGCCGCCGGGGACGACGTGGTGCTCATGGGTGACGACTCGGACGTGCCGGCGTCGTCCGCCATCGTCGCGTCGCTGCCGCTGGAGCTTCGGGAGCGCGTCCACGACCGCACCGGGTCACTGCCGCTGCGGGAACTCCCCGACGTCCTGGCCGCCGCCGACGTCATGGTCGGCGACGACTCCGGTCCGCGCCACCTCGCCGTGGCCGTCGGCACGCCGACCGTCGGGGTGTTCTGGTTCGGCAACGTCATCAACGCCGGACCCTTCGACCGCGGTCGGCACCGGGTGCACCTGTCCTTCGTGACGCGGTGCCCGGTGTGCGGCATCGACGTCACGCAGGTCGGCTGGACCGCCGAGCGGTGCGAGCACGACCCGTCCTACGTCGACCAGGTCGAGCCCGAGGCCGTCCTCGCCGACGTGGAGGACCTGCTCCGCACGACCTGACGAGCCTCGCACCGTGCGAGCTTCGGTCCCGTGCGCACGCCGTCGCCCCGTGCGCGGTTGCCCGCTGCGTGCGGCGCTGGAAGCGCGCACCCAGCCGTCAACGCTGCACCAGGCGACGCACCGCGCACCGTGCACCGTGCACCGTGCACCGTGCACGGAACGCGACCGGACGCCGGACGGGAGGCCCGCTGCCAGCCCGCAACGCGCCTCCCGGCCGCACCGTGCGCACGCCGTCGCCCCGTGCGCGGTTGCCCGCTGCGTGCGGCGCTGCAAGCGCGCACCCAGCCGTCAACGCTGCACCAGGCGACGCACCGCGCACCGTGCACGGAACGCGACCGGACGCCGGACGGGAGGCCCGCTGCCAGCCCGCAACGCGCCTCCCGGCCGCACCGTGCGCACGCCGTCGCCCCGTGCGCGGTTCACCGCTGCGTGCGGCGCTGGAAGCGCGCACCCCGCCGTCAACGCTGCACCAGGCGACGCACCGCGCACGGTGCACGGAACGCGACCGGACGTCGGACGGGAGGCCGGCTGCCAGCCCGCAACGCGCCTCCCGGCCGCACCGTGCGCGCGCCGTCACCCCGTGCGCGGTTGCCCGCTGCGTGCGGCGCTGCAAGCGCGCACCCAGCCGTCAACGCTGCACCACGCGACGCACCGCGCACCGTGCACCGTGCACGGAACGCGACCGGACGCCGGACGGGAGGCCCGCTGCCAGCCCGCAACGCGCCTCCCGGCCGCACCGTGCGCGCGCCGTCACCCCGTGCGCGGTTGCCCGCTGCGTGCGGCGCTGCAAGCGCGCACCCAGCCGTCAACGCTGCACCAGGCGACGCACCGCGCACAGGACCCGGAACACAGAACCCGGCACCCGCGACCGTCGGCAAGCGGCTACGGCCAGCTCGGCTCCGTCGCCGGCATGATCGACAGCTCGCGGATCTCGCAGCCGGCCGGCTGCGACAGCGCGAAGACGATCGAGTTCGCGACGTACTCCGGCTCGATGAGCTGCGCGTCCGGACCGGGCTTGTACTGCTCGGTGCGGTCGGCGAAGAAGTTCGTGCGCATCCCGGCGGGGATGATGTTGGTGACGCCGATGCGACCGGCGGTCTCGGCGGCCAGCGCCTGCGAGAACCCGCGGACGCCGAACTTCGACGCCGAGTACGCGGTGCCGTCGCCGACGCCGCGCAGGGCGAGCGATGAGGAGATGGTGACGACGCGGCCGTGCGTGGCCTCGAGGGCGGGCAGGGCGGCGCGAACGGTCGAGGCGGTGCCGATCAGGTTGACGCCGACGATCTGCTCCCACTTGCCGGACGAGATCGCGTCGATCGGGGCGGGGGTGTCGATGCCCGCGGCGGTGACGACGGCGTCGAGGCCGCCGTGCCGCTCGGCGGCGTCACGGACCGCCTGCTCGACGGCGTCGGTGTCCGAGACGTCCACGGCGACGGCGTCGACGCCCTCGGGCACCGCGTCGATCCGCAGGTCGAGGACGATCGGGGTGCCGCCGGCCTCGGTGACGGCGGCCACGACGGCGGCGCCGAGTCCGGAGGCGCCGCCGGTGACGAGGACGCGGCCGATGGGGGTGGTGGGGACGGGCATGGATGTCCTTTGCGTAGTGGAGCGGGAAGTGGTCGAGCAGGTGCGGGAAGGCGAGCGGACGCTCAGCCGACGCGTTCGATCGCGGCGGCGAGTCGGGTGGTCGACCGGCCCGGGTGGAACGGCACGGTGACGACGCGGCCACCCCACTCGGCGAGGGTCGCCGTCTCGGGCAGTTCGCTCGCGGTGTAGTCGCCGCCCTTCGCCCAGACGTCCGGGCGGAAGCGGCGCAGTGCCTCGTCGGGGGTCGACTCGTCGAACACGACGACGGCGTCGACGCAGTCGAGCGCCAGGAGCAGCTCGACCCGGTCGTCCTGGGTCATGATCGGCCGGTCGGGGCCCTTCAGACCGCGGACCGACGAGTCCGAGTTGAGGCACACGACCAGGCAGTCGCCGAGTGCACGGGCGGCCGACAGGGTGCGGGCGTGCCCGGCGTGCAGCAGGTCGAAGCAGCCTCCGGTCGCGACGACGGTGCCACCGGCACTCCGGACGTCGTGCACCAGGCGCATCGCGTCCCGGTCGGCCCCGGGCACGGCGAGCGGCGCGGGGCCGTCATCGGCGAAGAGCGCGGTGACGCCACCGGCTGCCAGGTACTCGGACGCGGCGACCACACCGGCGGAGACCGCGTCGGGGACGTCCGCCCCCGAGGCCAGTGCGACGGCGACGCCCGCGGCGAGCCGGTCGCCGGCTCCGCAGGGGTCCCCGGCGCTGACGGACGGCGCGGGCACGAAGCGGCTGTCGCCCTGGGCGTCGGCGAGGAGCGCACCGCGGTCACCCATCGTCACGGCGACGGCACCGGCCTGCCACTGTTCGACGAGCCGGGCGGCGGCGACGGTCGCGAAGGGCACACCGTGTCCCTCGACGTCGGTGAAGCGTCGCGCCTCGGCCGCGTTGGGGGTGGCGACGGTGGTGCCGGGGACGGGGGCTGCGCCCTTGGGGTGCGGGTCCCAGACCACCGGTAGGTGCTCGGCCGCACGGGTGAGCGCATCGCGGAGGGCCGGCGCGGCGGCGACCCCGCGGCCGTAGTCGGCGACGACGATCGCGTCGACACCGTCGAGCGCGGCGGTCATCGTCTCGGTGGCCCCGGGGACGGGCGGGGTCGCGCAGCCCTCGTCGATGCGCACGAGGGCATGGTCGACGACGCGCACGCGGGTCTTCACGGGGGTGGGGACACCCGACGGCCCGGCGACGATCGTGACGTCGGGCAGCAGGTCGCGGATCTCCTGGGCACGACCGTCGTCGCTCAGGACGGTGACCAGGGTGACGTCGTGGCCGTCGCGGGCGAGCATCGTCGCGACGAGTCCTGCGCCACCGGCGCGGCGGTCGTCGGTGGCGACGTCCACGACGGGCACGGGCGCGTCCGGGCTCAGCCGCTCGCTCGTGCCGGACACGTCGACGTCGAGCAGGGTGTCCCCGACGACGGCGATGCGGAACCGCGGGGCGGCGGCACGGCCAGCGGCACCGCCGGCACCCCGACCGCCGACGGGTGGAGCGGCCCCGCTCATCGACGACCCCCGCGACGCAGCGCCGGCTCCATCGCCTTGCACAGCGCGTGCACCAGGACGAGCTGCGCCTCCTGCACGTTGGCGGACGGCCCCTCGATGCAGATCGCGTCGTCGACCAGGTCGGCGAGCGGGTTCGGCCCGGATCCGGTCAGTGCGAGTGACCGCGCGCCGACGGCCCGTGCGGCCTCGACGGCGCGGAGCAGGTTCGGGCTCTTGCCGCTCGTCGACAGCAGGACGAGGACGTCACCGGCCCGGGCGTGCGCTGACACCTGGCGTGCGAAGACCTGGTCGTAGCCGTAGTCGTTCCCGATCGCCGTCACGGCCGAGGTCTCGGCGTGCAGCGAGATGGCCGAGTACGCGGGCCGGTCGCCCTCGAACCGGCCGGTGAGCTCGGACGTCAGGTGCTGGGCCTCGGCAGCCGAGCCGCCGTTGCCCGCGGCGAGCAACCGTCGACCGGCGACGAGCCGCCCGGCGATGTCGTCCGCCCAGGCGGCGACGTGGTCCTTGTGGTCGACGAGGGAGGCGATCACGGGGACCGACGCCGCGACGTGGTCGACGACGACGCGTGCGCTGTCGGTGACCGCGCGGTCCTCGACCCCGGTCTGCTGGTCGATGGTCATCGTGCGGTCCTCTCCGTCGGCTGCGCGGCACGGGTGACCCGGCCGGCGTGGGTGGTGCGCGAGCGGGCGGCGGCGGGCCCGGTGGTACTGGCGGACGACGTCGCACCCGCGAGCAGCCGCTCGTAGACGCGCTCGCTGTCGGCCGCGACCTTCTGCCACGTGTAGCGGGACTCGGCGCGCTGCCGTCCGGCGCGGCCGTACCCCTCGCGGCGCTCGGGGTCGTCGAGCAGGGCACCGACGGCCTCGGCGACCGCGCGCTCGTCGCGCGGCGGCACGTGCAGACCGGTGGCGTCCTCGACGACGGTGTCGATGAGCCCACCGACACTCGACGCGACCACGGGGCGGCCGCAGGCCATCGCCTCGAGCGGCACGATGCCGAACGGCTCGTACCAGGGGGCGCAGACGACGACGTCGGCGCTCCGGTAGACGGGCGGCATGTCCTGCTGCCCGAGCTGCCCGCGGAACGTGACGTGGTCGCGCACGCCGAGTGACCGGGCGAGCGCGTCGAGGCGCTGGTACTCGGGGTCGTCCACCAGGTCGGCACCGGCGACACCGGCCCCGCCGACGACGACCAGTTCGACGTTACGGCCCTGTTCGACCAGCGCTGCGAGTGCGGCGATCGTCGTCCCGACGCCCTTCCGCTGCACGAGTCGTGACGCGGTGAGCACCCGGAGCGGACGGTCGCGCTCCTCGACGGGGCCGTCCGGACGGAAGAGCGACACGTCGACCCCGCACGGCACGACGGAGATGCGGTGCAGCGGGACGCCGAGGGTCTTGAGTTCGAACGCCTCGTCCGAGCAGGTGGCGACGACCTGGTCGACGCTGCGCCCGACGGCGGGTTCGACCCATTCGCGCTCGGTCGGGCTGGTGTCCGCGGCGCCCTGGTGCCGGCGCTTCACGACGCCCAGGGCGTGGAAGGTCTGCACCACCGGGATCCGCACCCCGCCGGTCCGCGCCTGCACCTGGGTCACCGCGTCGAGCGCGGCGTGGCCCGACATCCAGAAGTGCGCGTGCACCACGTCGGGACGGTCGAGGAACCACTCGGCGGCGAGCACCGACGCGAACGTCCCCATGAACGGGAACAGCTCGTCCTTCGGGACGGCTCGGGCGGGCCCGGCGTCGACGTGCACGACGTCCACGCCGGGACGCAGGGGCACGCGGACCGGCTGCGACGGGTCGTCGCGCCGCGTGTAGACGGTCACGTGTTGGCCGCGGTCGGCCAACGCAGCGGACAGTTCGGCGACGTGGACGTTCTGTCCACCGGCGTCGACCCCGCCGAGCACGGCGAGTGGACTCGCGTGCTCGGACACCATGGCGATCTTCATCCGAGGCTCCCTTCGAGCGCGGCTGCCGCCGCACGGTCCCGTCGCGCACCGCGCGCGACGGCGTCGTCGAGCAGGTCGTCCCAGTCGGCGAGGAACCGACCGAGCGCGTGCCGTGCGAGCACGGCCTCCCGCGCCACGAGTCCCCGTCGACGCGCTTCGTCCGGGTCCTCCAGCAGCAGCCTGGAGGCCCGCACCAGCTCCTCGACGTCGGTCGCGATCGCCCCGGCCTCACCAGGGACAGTGCGGGCCGCGTCCGTCGTCGCCAGCACCAGGACCGGCATGGCCATGTGCATCGACTCGATGAGCGACAGGCCGAGCGAGGTCCAGCGGTTCGGGTGCACGTAGGCCCGCCGTTCGGCCAGGGCCGCGTGCATGGGGTCGGCTTGGACGTCGCCCCGCGCGACCACACGGTCACCGAAGCCGAGCTCCAGCAGCCGTTCGGTGCCGATGCCCCAGACGTCGACCGGGGCGACCTCGGCGAAGCGGGGGAGCAGGTCGGTGCCGACGACACGGTTGCGCCGGACGGGTTCGTTGATGACGACGCCGAGCCGTTCGAGCGATCCGGTGTACAGCGGGCCGGGGTCGACGACGCCGTGCTCGACGACGGTGGTCCGGGTGGTGCCGCAGTCCCACATCAGGGCGTTCCAGTGCGTCACGTGCGCGATCGTCAGGTCGTCGCGGTCGCGCATCGGGTGCAGGCTGTCCGGCACGTCGGCCCGGGGCGCGTTGTGCTCCAAGAAGACAATCGGGACGTCGCGGCCACCGAGCAGGCGGCGGGCTTCCTCGAGCTCCTCGGTGCGCTGCAGGACGACCACGTCGACCTCTGCCTCGGCGACCTCGGCCGGGTCGATCTCGATCGCGGAGTCCGGCCAGGCGCGCCCGCCGCGGCCGAGTCCCCAGGCGTCGCGCGCCGGGGTGGTCGGGATGAGGTACTCGTGCTGGCCGCGGACGAAGGCGTCCATCCAGCCGCCGTGCACGTGCCACACGAGGATCCGCATGCGGGGCCTTCCGGTCGGGTCGAACAGGTCACTCCGGGCCGCTGCCGGAGCAGCAGCAGAAGGAGCAGGAGAAGCAGTGGCGCACGCTACGCAGCGCCTTCTGGGCCGCACCGCAGACTTCTCCGATCAGTCCGCGAAACGCGGTCGAGCAGCCGTTCGTGGGCCGCCAGGACGTCCTCGATGCGCACTCCGGACAGGCAGGGGTGGCCGGGGACGGGGCACTCCCGGGCACGGCTCAGACGGCACGGTGCGGCCTGGTCGCCGAGCAGTTCGACGAGCGGTGCGTACGGCGCCCACTTGACGGCGGGGACGACGGGCGAGAACAGGCTGACGATGGGCGCCCCGACGGCGGCGGCGAGGTGTGCCGGGCCGGTGTTCCCGACCACGACGACCTCGGCTCCGGCCAGCACGGCGGCGAGTTCGGCCGGCGTGGTGCGTCCGCCGAGGTCGATGCCGGTGTCGCCCGCCACGGCTGCGGTGAGCGTGCGTTCGCCGGGGGAGCCGGTGACGAGGACGGGCACGCCGCGCTCGGCGTAGGCGGCGACGAGCGCACGGTGGTGCGACTCCGGCCACGACCGTGCCGGGACGCTGGCTCCGGGGTGGACGACCACGTAGCGGTCGAGGCCGGCCACGGGCGGGGGCAGGACGGCGTCGTGGCGCACCGCGAGCCTCCCGTCGTCGTCCGGCGGCAGCCGGAACCCGGCCGCCTGGGCGATCCGCAGCGCGCGCTCGGGTTCGGGGAGGTCCTCGGGCAGGTCCTCGCCGGGGCGCAGCCGCACGTCGAGCAGGGACCCGGGGTGGTCGACCGAGGCCCCGGAGACCCGGGGGACCCCGGCCAGGCGCAGGAGCAGCGCGAGGGGCAGGGGCGACTGGTGGAAGGACGTCAGGACGACGGCCTCGTCGGGCTGTTCCTCGGCGATCAACGCGCGGAACCCGGCGAGCAGGGTGTCGTCGATCGGGCGTGCGGTCTCGGTCACCCACGGCGCCGCCCACACCCGCACCCGGTCGATGCCGGGCAGCAGGTCGGCGGCCGGGGCACCCTGCGGTCCGCACAGCATCGTCACGTGCGCGGCCCCGGCGGCGACCGCGCGGACCGCGGGCCCGGCGACCAGGACGTCGCCGAACGAGTCGAGCCGGGCGACGAGGACGCGTCGAGCGGCGCTCACGCCCGGTCCGCCACGCTGCCGACGTGTTCGAGCACCAGGGTGACGGCCTCGTCCAGGTCGGCGGCGACGGTCTCGGCGGCGTCCACTTCCTGGCGGCGGGTGCGCGGGGTGGGCACGAGGATGCCCTGCGCACCGGCGTTCCGGCCGGCCTGCACGTCGGCACCGATGTCGCCGACGACGACGATCGACTCCGGCGGGATGCCGAGCCGGTCGGCGGCGTCGAGGACCATCCCGGGCCGGGGCTTCCGGCAGGCGCAGTCGTCGCCGGCGTCGTGCGGGCAGACGCACCAGACGTCGAACGGGCCGACGAGCTCGTCGACCCGGGCGTTGGTGGCGTCGACCTGCTCGCGGGTGGCCATGCCCTTGGCGATCACCGACTGGTTCGTGACGACCCCGAGCAGCATCCCGGCGGCGCGTGCCCGTTCGACGGCGCGGCGGGCTCCGGGGACGGGGACGACCAGGTGCGGGTCGGCGTTGTACGGGACGTCCACCACGAGGGTGTCGTCGCGGTCGAGGAGCAGGCCGCGGATGACGCGGTCCGGTGCGAGGGGCATGCTCCGTGACTACCGGTCGACGGCCGGGCACCGCCCCAGGAAGCGCCACGGAGCGCGGTCCCGGCAGGCCCGTCAGCGTGGCGGGTCTACCGTCACGGCGGTGACCGCCCTCGAACGCCTGCCCGACTCCGACGGACGCCCGGAACTGCTCGTCCTCCGTGCCATCAAGCTCGGCGACCTGCTCGTCGCCGTCCCCGCACTGCACGCGCTCCGCCGGGCCTTCCCCGACCACCGCATCACCCTGGCCACCACGGCGTGGCTGGCGCCGGTCGTCGAACTCGTCCCGGCGGTGGACGTGCACCTGGCCCAGCACGGTCTCGACCACCCGATCGGGGTGCCGCACGGAGCCGTCGACGTCGCCGTCAACCTGCACGGCGCCGGCCCGGAGTCCTCGGACCTCGTCGCCGCGCTCGGCCCGCGCCGGGTGATCGGACACGCCGACCGCACCCACGACTACGAGGGCCCGGAGTGGCCCGAC
Source organism: Curtobacterium poinsettiae (assembly GCF_047226435.1). Classification (NCBI taxonomy): domain Bacteria; kingdom Bacillati; phylum Actinomycetota; class Actinomycetes; order Micrococcales; family Microbacteriaceae; genus Curtobacterium; species Curtobacterium poinsettiae. The sequence goes on from NZ_CP178434.1 coordinate 1,829,697, forward strand.
GGCGTGCACGAGCGCGACCGCTGGGCGGACCTGCTCACGTGGCACGGCATCCCCGCGGACGCGACCGAGGTGCACATCGACCGCCCCGCCGCGCCCCCGGTGGTCGCCGGCGCGGCCGTCGTGCACGTGGGGGCCTTCCACGGTGCGCGGCACTGGCCGACCGACCGCTTCGCCGACGTGGTGCGCGGGCTCCGGGCGCGCGGTGCCGACGTGGTCCTGACGGGAGGCTCGGACGACGTCGTGCGCGCCCGTGCCGTCGCCGACGCGGCCGGCCTGGCGCCGGAGGCGGTCCTGGCCGGCACGCTGGACCTGCAGGCGTTCGCCGCGGTGATCGCCGCGGCGCGGCTCGTCGTCACGGTCGACACCGGTGCTGCGCACCTGGCGACCGCGTACGGGGTGCCCTCGGTGGTGCTGTTCGGACCGGCACCGCCCGAGGCGTGGGGTCCGCCGGCAACCGGCCCGCACATCGTGCTCACCGACGCATCGGTGCGCCGCGGCGACGTCTTCGCCGAGGACCCGGACCCGGCCATCCTCGCCGTCACCGCGGACGACGTGCTCGGCGCAGTCGACCGGCTCCGGGTGACCGCTCAGGCGACCGAGCGGTAGCGTCGACCGAGAGCCACCCGGACCTGCCGGTTGCTCGGAGGGAGTCCTTCGTGTTCGAAGCCGCGAACATCCGTGACTGGATCGGTCTGCCCGTCGTCGACGAGGCCGACGACAAGGTCGGCACGCTCGAGAGCATCTACTACGACACCGCCACGTCCGAGCCGGCGTTCGGAGCACTCACGACCGGCATGGTCGGGTTCCACAAGCTCGTCTTCGTCCCGCTGTTCGGCGCGACCGTCGCCCCGAAGCACCTGCGCGTGACGTTCCCGAAGAAGCTCGTCAAGGACGCACCGTCGATCCCGACCGACGGGGAGCTCGACGCCGCCACCGAGCCGGTGCTGTTCCAGCACTACGGGCTGGAGTACCGCACCGGCAGCGGTGGCGAACGCCGACTCGGACGCCGCTGACACCGTCCCGCGCCACCGCCCGACCCGACCGACCGATCCGCCGCACCCGCCCGGAGGCCGCAACTGCTCCGCACCGCCCGTACGACGCTGCTCGCCGCCCTGGCAGCGGTGGCCGTCGTCGGGCTGGTGGTGGCGGGGGTCGCAGCTCCGGGCTCGGTGCAGCCCGCCTCGGCTGCCCCGATGTGGCCCGTCCCGCAGCCCTACCCGGTGCCGGACGACCCCGCCGAATCGCTTGCCGACCTGCCGCCCGGCAGCGAGTACGTCGCGCTCGGTGACTCCTACTCCGCCGGGTACGGGCTCGGCGATCGCACCCGGCTGCCCACGAGCGCGTGCGTGCAGTCGGCCCGCGACTACCCGCACCGGCTCGCGGCACGGTTCGGCCTCGACCTGACCGACGTCACGTGCGCCGGCGCCACGAGCGAGGACGTCACGACCGGGCACCAGTTCAACGGCGTCCCACCGCAGATCGAGTCACTGTCGTCGCGCACCCGGCTCGTGACCCTGACGATCGGCGGCAACGACGCCGACCTGTTCGGCACCGCCGCGTCGTGCCTGGCGATCTCGGCCGACGGCCCGGTGTTCTCCGGACGTGACGCGCCGTCGTGCGAGAGCACGCTCGTGCAGGACGGTGAGGACCAACTCAGCGCCAAGATCCAGTCCCGGGTCGCGCTCGGGATCGCCGACACCCTGGCAGCAGTGAAACGGGCAGCACCGAACGCCGTCGTGGTGTTCCTCGGGTACCCGGCGATCTTCCCGGACACCGAGCACACCCCGGCGAAGGGCTGCTTCCGCTCGGCGCTCGACCTCGGCACCCTCGCCGGGTCCTTCCCGTCGGACACCTTCCCCTTCACCGACGACGACGTCGCGTACCTGCACGGCGTGCAGGAGGAGCTCGACACCGTTTCCGCTTCCGCCGCGGACGCCGCCGGAGTCCGGTTCGTCGACGTCCTCGACCGCACCGAGGCCCACTCGGCCTGCGCCCCGCGGGACGAGCGCTACGTCGCCGGTGTCAGCCTGACCGGCTCGAGCGACCTGCGACGCATCGACCTGCGGGCCGGCGCCCTGCACCCGAACGGCCGTGGAGTCGCGTACCTCACCGACCAGATGGCCGACGCGATCCGGGAACTCGTCGGCTGACCCCTTCCGGCACCGCGCTGTCCGGGTGCGCGGCCGGCGGGACGACGCAGACCGGTGCGGCCGTCTCACGCACCACGTCGTGCAGCAGTGCGCCGGACAGCACCCGCACGTGCCCCCGTCCGAGCACCACGAGCGACGCCCGCCGGGTGCGCGATGCGATGGCGTGCCCCGGGTGTCCCTCGACGAGCAGCGGCCGGATCCGCACCGCCGGGAACCGCGCGGTCAGGTCCTCGGTGACCCGCTGCAGCAGTTCGGCGTTCCGGGCGCGCCACCGCAGGGGGTCCTCAGCGAAGTCTGTGAGCCCGGTCCTGGTCAGCACGGGCATCTCCCACGCCCGCAGCAGCGTCAGTCGGCGGTGCAGCCGGACGGCCTCGCCGACGGCGATCGAGACGGCGCGTTCGTCGATCGGTTCCTCGACGGCCAGCACCACGTCGCCGTCGATCGGGTGCGGCCCCTCGGGGACGATCACCGTCGGCACGGCGGCCCGGACCGCCACGCGTGCCGGGTCGCCACCGGCGGTCGAACCCCGCCGGCTCCGGAACGTGCCGATGACCAGGAGGTCGCCCCCGTCCGACTCCTCGACCAGGGCGGTGGCGAACGGCCCCGCGTGCCGGTGCACCTCGACGGTGACCCCGGGCAGGGCGGCGCGGGCGGCCTCGGCCAGACGGTCGGCGACCGGTCGAGGTCCCTCGATCGCCGGGTCCGCACCGATGATCCGGATCCGCTCGATGCCGTTGCCCGCACGCGACGCGATCCACCGCAGGGCCTCGTCGTGCGGCATCGCGGCGTCCGCGGCCAGCGTCACCGTCGTCCATCGTTCGTCCATCCCGATCGGCCTCCTCCATCGCAGGTCCTCCGGGGGCGTCACACGGCGCTCCGTGCGCCACACGGTACTCCCGGCGCGGGCCGGGGAAACCGGCGGTGGGCCCGGCCACGCCGGGTGGTGCGCGGCGCGGCGGCGGTGACCCGGGCCTCCCGGCAGGTCCTTGCGTAGTCTCGGGCCGTGGTCGTGAGCGCCGGACTGTTGCTGCACCGGACCGGTCCGTCCGGGCCCGAGGTCTTCCTCGCCCACATGGGTGGGCCGTTCTGGCGGAACCGGCCGCGTGCCTGGTCGATCCCGAAGGGCCTGGTCGAGGTCAGTGAGCAGCCCGACGTGACCGCGTTGCGCGAGTTCGCCGAGGAGATCGGCGTGCCCGCACCGGTGGGCGCCGCAGACCTGACCGACCTGGGGGAGTTCCGGCAGGCATCCGGCAAGCGCGTGCGCGTCTTCGCGGCCGCGGCGTCGGGGTTCTCGGTCGACACCGTGCGGAGCAACACCGTGCGGCTCGAACTGCCGCGCGGGTCGGGGCGGTTCGTCGAGGTGCCCGAGGTGGACGACGCGCGGTGGGTCGGTGTCGACCAGGCGCGGGAGCTCGTGGTGGCCGGGCAGGTGCCGGCGCTCGACGCCCTCGTGGAGCTCGGTTCCTGACGCGCCGCTCGTGTTCGTCGAGGGGTCACGAACCGTCGTCCGGCGGGCCTCCAGCCGACACTTCTCGGCCACTCGACGATCGGCGCGCGGCATGTCGTGACCACTCGGCGGGACCTTCTTGCTTGTGTCGTGCCCCGGACACGAGCCGCGCCCGCTGGATAGTCTGAGGGGGTGTCGGGTTCTCCGGCGCCACAGCGGGGGAGCACACATGCGGCGCTGGCGCGCGGTCACGGCAGGGCTGACGGCCCTCGCACTCGGAACAGGACTCGCGATCGGCGGCGCGACCAGTGCGTCGGCGGAGCCGGTCGGCAACTGGGGGACCTTCACCCTCAGCGGAGCGAGCCGGGCCTACACCGGCACGATGACGCTCGCCGGGTTCCCCGAGACGACCTTCACGTCGGACTCCCGGCAGTCGACCGTCGTCAGCGGGGCATCGACCTGGCAGTCAGCGTCGACCCCGTCGGGCGCGGTCTACGGGACGAGCCGCGGCACGACCTACATGAACCAGCGGCCGAACGTCGACTCGCCCACGACCGGGGCATCGACGACCACCTACACGTTCGCCGAGCCGACGCCGGGTGCCCAGAGCTGGTCGTTCGTGCTCGGCGACGTCGACGCCGATCGGGCGACCATCTCGGCCACCGTCTCCGGGGGTGGCGCCGCGACCGCGGAGCAGCTCGGCTACGTGAGCTCCTACAACTCGTGCTCGGCCGCCGTCGCCGGAGGGCCGTCGTGCACCGCCGACCCCGACGGCACGACCGGCCAGGACCGGCCCACCTGGGACCCGGCCACCCGGACCCTGAGGGGCAACACCGGCGCGGTCGACACCGCCGGTGCCACGACCTGGTTCACGCCGACCGTGTCACTCACCAGCCGGACGATCACGTACCAGCAGCGCAGCGGGTTCCCCGTGTACCAGACCTGGTTCGCCAACCGCACCGCCGCGATCACCGGCACGGCGACCCTCGACGGCGCCCCCATCCCCGGGGCGATCGTCCGCGTCACCGCTCCGCGCGGCACCGTCTCCACGACGACCACCGACCCCGACGGCACCTACGCGTTCCCGCAGCTGCCGGTCATCGCGAACTACCGCGTCGAGATCACCCCGCCGGACGGCGCCGAGGGCCCGGACCAGCCGACCAGGGTCTCCCTCGCCCAGGCAGGCTCGCCGGGCGGCGTGGACCAGCAGGCCGACTTCGCGTTCACGTCGCCGGAGGACACCGTGTCGGTCATCGGCACCGTGGTCGACGAGGACGGCCGACCGGTCTCGAACCTCGAGGTCGTCATCACCGACCCGGACTCCGGGGACGTCCTCGTCGACACCACGACGAACAGCGACGGCGTCTACATCGGCTCGGACCTGCCGGCGGACACCGACCTCGACGTGTCCGTCGCCGACGAGCCGCCCGTGACCATCACGACCGGCGACGTCGACGCGGCACCGGCAGTCCCCGACGAGATCGATGTGCCGGCCGCCGTCGTCGCGACGGTAGCGGGTGCGGTCTCGCTCGACGGTGCATCCGTGCCCGCCGGCGCGGTGGTCGAGCTCGTCGACGGCACGGGCGCCGTGGTCGCATCGACGGAGACCGATGCCGACGGTCGCTACGTCTTCGCCACCGCAGCGGGCACGTACACCGTCCGGACCGAACGTCCCGAGCCGGGGGCGACCGGGGCGACGTCGAACACCGGTGTGACGGCCGTCGCCGGCGAGCGTGCTTCGTCCGACCTGCCGTTCGCCGCCGCAGCAACCGCAGCCGAGGTCACGACCGACCAGCCCGGCACGGTCGTCGACACGAACGGCGAGCCCGTTCCGGACGTCGAGGTCGTCGCGGCTCCGACGGACACGCAGTCCGGCGATCCCGTGTCGGTCGTCACGGACGACGACGGTGCGTTCGACCTGACCGGCCTGGAGCCCACGACCGAGTACGTCGTCTCGGTCGACGTCGAGGGGGCCGAGGCGGCGACCGTCGTCACCCCGGAGTCCGGGGCCGCGACGCCGCTGGCGTTCGTCGTGCGGGCCGCGGTGGGTCCGGCTCCCGCTCCGTCGCCGTCACCGTCGCCGAGTGGCGCTCCTTCAGCGGCTCCGACCGGCCCCGCTGCCGGATCGGGCTCGGCACCGGTGTCGGGCCAGGGCGACGCGGGGGACGGTGGACCGTTGGCGTACACGGGGGCGGACCTCGGTCCGGGACTCATCGCCGCCGGGGTGCTGGTGCTGCTCGGTGCGGCGCTGCTGGTCTACCGCGCGGTGCGCAACCGCCGCCGCACGGACCACCTGCTGGACTGACCGAGCGGCGGGCGCAGTGGCGGTGGCGGTGGCGGTGGCCGCACAACACGCCGCCGGCGTCCACCGAGTGGTCGCAAACCGTCGCCCGCCGACCCGCAAGACGACAGTTCAAGCACCCCCGACGCCCCACCAACGGCATGTCGTGACCACTCGGCGCCAGGCCTTCCGCCGTCGCAGCGGTCGCACAACACGCCGCCGGCGTCCACCGAGTGGTCGCAAACCGTCGCCCGCCGAGCCTCCAGCCGACACTTCTCGACCACTCGACGATCGGCGCGCGGCATGTCGTGACCACTCGGCGGGCCGACACGCCGCTCGGGCGCCGACCGCCCGCCGCCCGCGCCAGCCCCTAACGCGTCCGCTGCCGCTGCACCGACCCGGTGACGACGCCGATCGATCCCGTGACCGTCTGGATCGCCCGCCCGACGACCGGCACCGACGTGGTGACGACCGCGAGCGACGACGTGATGGCCTCGATGGACGAGGTCGACAGGTGCTCCTGCGCGTGCGAGTGCACCGGGAACCCACGCCGAGCCAGCACGACGACCCCGAGCGCCCCGACCAGCACCGCGGCGCCGGCGAACGGCAGGTACTGCAGCCCGACGATCCCGAGCGCCTGCCCGCCGAACGCCGCACCACCGGCGATGCCGATGTTGGACGCGCCGTTGACCAGTGCGCCGGCGATGTCGGGGGAGACGCCTCCGGCGCGGATCGCCGCGGCCATGAAGAGCGTGCCCGTGGTGCCGTTCGCGGCCATCCAGACGCCCGCGACGACCATCGTCCCGATCAGGGAGCCGTGCACGAACGGCATCGTCGCGAAGGCCACGGCCATCACGGCGACCGAGGCGATCAGGGTCTGCCGGGGCGCACGGTCCACGAACATGCCGGCGAGCCAGAGCCCGACGACACCGGTGCCACCGAGCACGAGCAGCGCCCCGCTCACCATGCCGGCATCGAGCCCGGCGTCGATCGCGTACGGCCCGATGTAGGTGTAGACGACGTAGTGCCCGGCGAAGAGCAGCATGTCGGCGATCACGACGGACAGCAGCCCGGTGCGTGCCCAGGCCTTCGGCGATCCGATGTGCGGCGACGAGGCACCGCGGACGGCGGGCAGGAACAGCAGGGCGACGATCGCGAGTGCCGCTGCGGCGACCCCGACGGAGAACACGGCCTGGCGCCAGCCGATGTGCTGCGCGACCCAGGTCGCGAGGGGCACGCCGAGCACGAACCCGAGCGAGCTACCGGAGTACACGAACGCGATCGCGCGGCCGGCCAGCCGCGGCGGCACGATCCGGGTGGCGTACGCCGAGGCGACCGAGAAGAACAGCGCGTGCGCGATGCCGCCGACGACGCGTCCGGCGCACACCACGGCGAAGGACGGGGCGAGCGCGACCATCAGGTTCGACACGGTGTAGCCGACGAGCGTGGCGACGAGCACGGTCTTGCGCGGCAGCTTCGCGGTGAACGCGGTGAGCGGCAGCGCGAGGATCGCGACGGCGGCGGCGTACACGGTGATGACGATGCCCATGGTGGCCTCGCTGACGCCGAGGTCGGCGCTCATCGTGCCGAGCAGCCCGACGGGCATGAGCTCGGTGGTGATGGCGAAGAACGTGGCCAGTCCGAGGACGGCGATGCCGACGATCGACTGGCTGGTGACGGTGATCGGCCGCGTGTGGGTCGACACGGCCGAGGTGGTGGTGTTGGTGGACACGCTGCTGACCTCCTCCGAGGCACGGTGGAGCGCGCGACGGTGCCGATCGTTCTGACGGCGGTGACCTGGAGGGTCTGCGGGGCGCGCTCGCTGGCGGATGTGGATGATGTGGGTACGACTCCACGACGAGTGCGCTCACCCAGTGTTGCACGATGGAACGTCTCTCGCGAGGGCATCCAGCACATTTGTCGGAGCGCTCCAACGAAACACTCAGCTCCCGACCGCTCGCTCAGTACTCGTTCGTCACCCGACCCTGGACCCCGCCCCCGCGCAGCTCGATCGTCAACGTGCCGCTCCTGGACTGCGCCGACATCGACACTGAACCGTGCAACGCCGCCTGCCGCGGGAAGCACGCCGTCGACGACTCGATGCGGTCCGCCGTCGCCACCAGGCAGATCGTCGACCGGTCCGTCCCGATGCCGGCCCAGACGTTCCATGGGGTCTCGGCGGTCCCGCCGTCGAGCGCCCGGTTCGTGAAGACCAGTCGCGTCGTGTGCAGGCTCACGGGCGCCGCGACCGGCCCCGGCAGCTGGTCGGCGTACGTCTGCGGCACGTCGAGCAGCTGCTCGAGGGTCACCGTCCCCGGCGTCGGCGTGACGCTCGGCGCGGCTGCGACGTCGGGCTGCGCGGTCCCGACGAGTGTCCCGGCCGCGAACGCCACGCCCACCGCCGCCGCCGCGCCGCCGGCGATCCAGGCGCGTGGTCGCTCCGTCCACAGCCACCGACGCCACCGGGTGCGAGCGGTCGGCACGGCCTGGAGGCCCGGCTCGCCTCCGCCGTCACCCCGCGCCTCGTCGACGTGGTCGCCCCCACCGCCGTCGGTCGGCTCCGGCGCGCCGGCGGGCGCGGGCACGGCCGCCGGCACTGGCCCGGCCACGGGCCCTGGACCCGACCGCGCTGCGGACGGGGCCGACGTGCGGGCCGGTCCCGGGCCTCCCGGCAGTGGATCCCGTGCCGTCGCGACCGGGCGCCTGCGCGGTCGCTGTCCGCGCTCCAGGTCCTGCAGCGCGATCCGGGCGCGCGCCGCGTCCGCCGGGCTCGACCCTGCTCCCCAGGCGACGGCTTCGAGCCGTGCCCGTTCCGCTGCCACGTCGTCGTGGGCCATGCGCACTCCCGCTCTGCCGGTCGCGTGGACAGGTCCATCGTGGCACCGGCCGGCCGTGCGCGCGCACCCAGAACGAGGGAGTAGGCGTGGTGCATGAGCACCGACCCCACGCCGCAGCACGACGCCGACGCCGAGACCCTCGAGCCGCTGAGCCACGACACCCAGTCCGGCGAGGCCGACTACATCGCGACCAGCCCCGGCGGGACCGGCACGGAACGCCACGTGCCGACCGCCGACGAGGAACAGGGTCGCGGCACCGAGTACGACCCGGTCGACCAGGGTCCGCAGCAGGAGGGCCAGGGCGGCTAGCGGACCACCCGGCGCAGTACGGCGCGTTCCCCGTACGTCCAGGCCGCACTCGTCACGACGTAGAGCGCGGCGGCGAGCGGTGCGATCGCCGCGAACACGACCGTGACGAACGGCACGTACCGGCCGACGGCGACCGTCGCGGCGGCCCCGGGCGTGCCGGGCTCCGGCGCCGCCACCGGGTTCCAGTGCAGGTTCGACCGGCGGCTCAGTTCGACGACGACCGCGAGCACCGCCAACAACACCAGCACCACCCAGGCGTGCACCCACAGCGGCGACGTGAGCGTGACGATCAGGGAGTGCCCGAGCGGGACCCCGACGAAGGTGGCGTCCAGCAGGGCGTTCGCGGTGCCGCCGATCGAGGCGTGCGTGAACAGGGCGTAGACGAGCGACACCACGGGTGCCTGCGCGAGGACCGGCAGGCAGCCGGCCAGCGGCGAGACCTTCTCGTCGGTGTAGAGCTGCTGCATCGCCCGCTGCAGGCGCTGGGTGTCGCGGCCGTACCGCTCCCGGAGCGCCGCGAGCTGTGGCGCGAGACGCCGGCGGTCCCGTTCGGCCCGCACCTGCAGCACGGACAGCGGCACGAGCACCAGGCGGGAGGCGAGGGTGAGGAGCACGACGGCGATCGCCGCGGCGAACGAGCCGGCGACGGGGGACAGCGCCGCGGTGAGCGCGGCGACGAGGTCCGCGCCGCCGTGCAGCAGCGGGCCGACGAGGGGCAGGGTGGACAGGTCCATGACGGTTCCGATCGGTGGTGGGTCAGCGGGGTGCGCGTGCGGCCCGGCCACCGGTCGGTGGTCAGGCCGGGGTCGCGGCCCCCGGTGCCCGCGAGCGGACGTGTCCGTCGGCGTCGGGGTGGCTCCACCCGATGCGGGTGACCAGGTCGGGCACGGCGGTCCGATCGGACATCGACGTCGATCCGACGCCGAGGACGGCCGCCAGCACCGCGACGAGCAGGCGCGCGACCACCACGGTCACGGCGACCGCGGTCAGTCCGAGCGCCGCCACCGCCAGCAGGGGCAGGACCCCCGCGGCGGGGTCACCGAGCACCAGCGCGGCGGTGGCGCGGAGCACGAGCAGGACGGCGGTCATGGTCCGTTCAGCGTAACGCCCGCGTGCCGTCGAGGACCGGAAGGTGCGGCGGGGGAGGATCACGGCATGACCGCAGGTTCGCCGAGCACCCCAGCGACCGTCGCGCTCGAGGCGGCCGGGGTCCCGTACACGCCGCACGTGTACGAGCACCACGAGAGTGCCACCAACTTCGGCGAAGAGGCGGCCGCCGCCCTCGGCCTCCGCGAGGAGCAGGTCTTCAAGACCCTGGTCGTCTCGGTCGACGGCGCACTGGCGGTGGCGATCGTGCCGGTGGCGAACCGGCTCGACCTCAAGGCCATCGCCGCGGCGGTCGGGGGCAAGAAGGCGACGTTGGCCGATCCCGCCCTCGCCGAGAAGCGCACGGGCTACGTGGTCGGCGGCATCAGTCCGGTCGGCCAGAAGACCCGGCTCCGCACCGTGCTCGACGAGTCAGCACTGTCGTACGCGAGCATCTTCGTGTCCGGCGGACGTCGCGGCTTCGACGTCGAGGTGGCGCCGACGGACCTCGCGCGGATCACCGAGGCGGTCTCCGCACCCATCGCGCGGACCTGAGTCGAGTCGCCGCAAGTTCATTCCGGAACCGGGAATGACCCGGGCCCTCCTGCGTTGCATTGAGTCGAAGGCACTCAAGTTCCCAGGAGGTCCCTTTGCCAGAGACGTTCGGCCCGACCGGCGGCAACGACTCGTTCGACGAGTTCCTCGCCCGCCTGCTTGCGGCACAACGCACCGGTGACCAGCAGCGCGTCCGCGCGTTCGGTCGACCGGTCGACATCACCCGGCTGCTCAGCCGCCGGACCCACGAGCTGCTCCAGCACACCGCCGAGTTCGCGCTCGCGCAGGGGCAGCGCGAGATCGACGCACTGCACATCCTGCACGTGCTCGTCCGCACCGAACCGTTCGACGCCGTCGTGCGTTCTGCCGGGGTCGACCCCCAGCGCCTCGCCGACGAGATCGAGCAGCGCCTGCCGATGGCGCACGAACCGCTCGCCGAGCAGCCCGGCCGCCCGGCACTGACCGGCACCGCCCAGCGCATCCTCGTCGAGGCGACGCAGGCTGCGCGGGGCTTCGGCAGCACCTACACCGACCCCGAGCACGTCTTCTTCGCGCTCGTGACGGACCAGGAAACCGTGACCGGCCAGCTGCTCGCCAGCGCCGGGATCACCCCGCAGGTCATGCAGGACTACGCCCAGCAGGCCGCGGCAGCAGCACGAGCGGGGCGCTCCATGCCAGGAACCGCTGCGACGACCGGAACGGCCGAGTCCGGTTCCGACAGCGACACCCCGACGCTCGACCAATTCGGCACCGACCTGACCGAGCGCGCCCGTGACGGGCACGTCGACCCGGTGATCGGCCGCGCCGACGAGATCGAGCAGACCGTCGAGATCCTGCTCCGCCGCACCAAGAACAACCCGGTGCTGATCGGTGCGCCCGGCGTCGGCAAGACCGCGATCGTCGAGGGCCTCGCCCAGCGCATCGTCGACGGCGACGTCCCCGCCCTGCTGCAGGGCAAGCGGGTCGTCGCGCTCGACCTGCCCGGCATGCTCTCCGGCACCCGGTACCGCGGCGACTTCGAGGAGCGCCTCACCACGGCGATGGACGAGATCGCGGCGTACGCCGACGAGCTCATCGTCTTCGTCGACGAACTCCACACCGTCGTCGGCGCCGGTGGCGGCGGCGAGGGCGGCTCGATGGACGCCGGCAACATCCTCAAGCCCCGGCTCGCCCGCGGCGACCTGCACCTGGTCGGCGCGACGACGCTCGACGAGTACCGCCGGATCGAGAAGGACGCCGCGCTCGAGCGCCGGTTCCAGCCCGTCACGGTGGGGGAGCCGAACGTCGAGGACGCCGTCGCGATCCTAACCGGCCTCGCCCCGCGCTACGAGGAGCACCACGGCGTCGCCTACACGCCCGAGGCACTCCGCGCCGCGGTCGAGCTCTCGCACCGCTACGTGACCGACCGGCACCTGCCGGACAAGGCCATCGACCTCGTCGACCAGGCCGGTGCACGCCGCCGCCTCGCCCTGTCGGGCGACGTCGACGTCGAGGCACTGCGGGCCCAGGTCGCCGACCTGACCGCCCGCAAGGACAGCGCGGTCGCGGAGGAGCACTACGAGGAAGCGTCCGACCTGCGTGACGAGATCGTCGGACTGGAGGCCCGGATCACCGCCGCCTCGTCGGCGGACGCCAGCCAGACCTCCCGTCCGGAATCCGCGGACACGTCGATTACGGAAGCCGACATCGCCGCCGTGGTGTCCCGTGCCACCGGGATCCCGGTGACCCGACTCGGCTCGGCCGACAAGACGCGGCTCGCCGCGCTCGAGTCCGAGCTGCACGACCGCGTCGTCGGCCAGGACGACGCCGTGCGGGCGATCGCCAAGGCGGTTCGGCGCAGCCGGACCGGCATGGGCGACCCGCGTCGTCCGGTGGGCAGCTTCCTGTTCCTCGGACCGACCGGCGTCGGCAAGACCGAACTCGCGAAGGCCCTGGCGTCGTCGCTGTTCGGTGACGAGTCCGCCATGCTCCGCTTCGACATGAGCGAGTTCGGCGAACGCCACACCGTGTCGCGCCTGGTCGGTGCCCCTCCCGGGTACGTCGGCCACGACGAGGCCGGCCAGCTCACCGAGCGTGTCCGTCGCAACCCGTACTCGGTGATCCTGCTCGACGAGGTCGAGAAGGCCCACCCGGACGTCTTCAACCTGCTGCTGCAGGTGCTCGACGACGGCCGGCTCACCGACGGGCAGGGACGGACGGTCGACTTCCGGAACACCGTCGTCATCATGACGTCGAACATCGGCTCGGAGTTCCTGGCCTCCCGCTCGGGAGCGCTCGGGTTCTCCCCGGTCGGTGCCACGGACGGCTTCGCCGAGGACGACCTGCGGGCCCGCGTCATGGGCAAGCTGCGCGAGGCGATGCGGCCCGAGTTCATCAACCGCATCGACGAGATCGTGCTGTTCCGCAAGCTCGACCGGTCCCAGATCGCGTCGATCGTGTCCCTGCTGCTGCAGGACACGGCGCTCCGGCTGGTCGCACAGGACATGGTCCTGTCGGTGTCCGACGCCGCGGTCGCCTGGCTCGCCGAGCACGGGTACGAGCCGGAGTACGGCGCCCGTCCGCTCCGTCGGCTCATCCAGCGCGAGGTCGACGACCGCATCGCGACACTCGTGGTCGAGGGCGGGGTGACCGCGGGTGACACCGTGCGGATCGACGTCGAGGGTGACTCCCTGACGGCGAGCGTCGCGGAGCACGCCGCGGTCTAGTCCGCTCGCACGCACGCCGGAGGCCCGGTACCGATTCGGTACCGGGCCTCCGGCGTGCTCCGTACGTGCTCCGTGCGTGCTCCGTCACACGGTGCGAGGTTGCCGGCACCGTGCAGGCCTGCGATCCCGCACCGAGCGCGCAGGCTGCCACCGGTCCGCCGAAAGCGCACGGTGCAGCCGACAGGCCCGTCTCCGGTGCACGACGGGAACTCTGCACGCAGCCGGCGAGTCGCCACGAGAACACGAACCTCGCACCGTGATCGGCCTGTTCGGGAATGCAATTCCAGACGTTTTCCGACAAAGGGGTTGCGCTCCGATTTGCGGTGCCGATAGTGTTCACTCGTCGCGAAGGGTCGAACATTCGACCCGGACGACTCCACCAGCTCGAGACCGAAAGGGGGCCGACCATGATGATCGCAACGACCACTCCGTTCCGTGGAATCCGTGGACGCGTCGGTTCCCCGTCCCGCGTCCGCTGACCCGGAGCGTCCCACTCTCCTGACATCTGTGCCTCCGGGCACCCTGCGCTGAGCCGATCTGGCTCGTGCAGCACCGGTTCGTTCGTCCACCGAACGGCTCGACGGCACGTCGATGCGTCCCGTCCGATCTGTACGGACGACGCCGGAAGAATGTCGGTGGGCAGTGCGACGCTCTCGGTGTCGACGCGCATTCCGCGATCGTTGTCCGTACATTTCCGGACCATCCCGGAGTGCATTCTCACGCATTCAATTCTCGCTGCCCGCGATCCGGGCGGTTTCGTCATGCCCGGCACCCGGGCAGCTCTGCCATGCCCTGAAGGGGATCACCGTGTCCACGAAGACCACCACCCGTCCACCCGATACCCGCGCGGTGCGCCGCCGGGTCTCACTCGCCGACCGCATCGCACTCCGCGTCGGGATGTCGCTCATCATCTGGAGCCGACGCACCCGCAAGGAGCGGCCCGAGATCGACCTCGCCACGCTGGCCCGCCTCGAGCGGGAACGCCGACAGCGCGAGACCGACTGGATCACCCAGGGCGCCGCGATGCGGATGTGGCGCTGACCGCAGGCGCTGTCGCCAGCACTGTCGTCGGCACTGTCGTCGGCGTCACGCACGCACGGTGCGTCCTTCCGGAGCCCGTGCGGCCTGAACGGCTCGGTGCGAGGAAACAACCTCGCACCGAGCCATCTTCGGTGAACCGTCCGACGGGACCCACGCCGTGCAGCGAACGGTGGGGCCCGCACGAGGCGACCAGCCTCGCACCATGCGCCGACGTGTCGGACGCAGCCCGGGCCTCCCGTACCGTTGGCGGGTGACCGAAACCGCAGCTGCACTCGTCGAACGCCTCACCGCCCTCGTGCCGGACTTCCCGAAGCCGGGGGTGCTGTTCCGCGACGTGACGCCGGTGTTCTCGGACGCCGTCGCCTTCGGTCGGGTGTGTGAAGCACTCGCGGCACCGTTCGCGGTCGGGGCCGGCTTCGACGCCGTCGCCGGCATCGAGGCCCGTGGCTTCGCACTGGCCGGGGGCATCGCCGCCCAGCACCAGGTCGGTGTGCTCACGGTGCGCAAGGCGGGCAAGCTCCCCGGCGAGGTCCTGAGCGAGCAGTACGCGCTCGAGTACGGCGAGGCCGAACTCGAACTGCGACCGGGTCAGCTGCCCGCAGGCACGCGGGTGCTCGTCGTCGACGACGTCCTGGCCACCGGGGGGACCGGAGCCGCGACCATCACGCTGCTCGAGCGCGCCGGCTACCAGGCGATCGGCTTCGCAGCGCTGCTCGAGCTCGACGGCCTGAACGGACGCGAGCGCCTCGAGCCGCGGCTGCCCGTCGCGACGCTCGGCGCCGTCCCAGCCTGAGCGCCGACGGCCGAGCAGCGCCCGCGGCCGTCCGCACGCGAGCACGTCTCGCACTAGTCTTGACGCACCATTTCGATCGAGGAGTCCCATCATCGTGACCGAGTCAGTCGCACCCGCGCCCGCCGAGCTTCCCCAGGCACCCGAGCCCCGGACCGCGACGACGACCACGACCGGCACCGAGCTCTTCGACGGTGAGCGCGGCATCGTCGCCATCCGCGTCGACGGAGTCCTGAAGGACCTCGCGGCGGACGTGCAGGCGGGCGAGACGGCCGAGCCCGTCACCCTGCAGGAGCAGGACGGGCTCGACATCCTCCGCCACTCGGCCGCCCACGTGCTGGCGCAGGCCGTGCAGCAGATCAACCCGGACGCCAAGCTCGGCATCGGTCCGCCCGTCACCGACGGCTTCTACTACGACTTCGACGTCGCCGAGCCGTTCACCCCCGAAGACCTCAAGGCGATCGAGAAGGGCATGGACCGCATCGTCAAGCAGGCCCAGCGCTTCCGTCGCGTCGTCGTCACCGACGAGCAGGCACGCGAGCTGATGGCGGGGGAGCCGTACAAGCAGGAGCTCATCGGCCTCAAGGGCGCAGCGAGCGACGGCGACTCCGGCGAGAGCGTCGAGGTCGGTGCCGGCGAGCTGACGGTGTACGAGAACGTCGACCCGAAGTCGGGCGAGGTGCTGTGGCAGGACCTCTGCCGCGGCCCGCACGTCCCGCACACCCGTTGGATCGGCAACGCCGCGAAGCTCATGCGCGTCGCCGCTGCCTACTGGCGCGGCTCCGAGAAGAACCCGCAGCTGCAGCGCATCTACGGCACCGCCTGGCCCGACAAGGACCAGCTCAAGGCGTACCTGGTGCGCCTCGAAGAAGCCGCCAAGCGTGACCACCGCAAGCTCGGCGCCGAACTCGACCTGTTCTCGTTTCCCGACGAGATCGGTTCCGGCCTGGCGATCTTCCACCCGAAGGGCGGCATCATCCGTCGCGAGATGGAGGACTACTCGCGCCGTCGGCACGAGGAGAACGGCTACTCGTTCGTCTACACGCCCCACATCACCAAGGGCGACCTGTTCGAGACCTCCGGGCACCTCGGCTGGTACAAGGACGGCATGTTCCCGGCCATGCACATGGACGAGGCACGCGACGAGGACGGCAACGTCACCCGCCAGGGCGCCGACTACTACCTCAAGCCGATGAACTGCCCGATGCACATCCTGGCGTACCGGTCGCAGCCCCGCTCCTACCGCGACCTGCCGCTCCGGATGTTCGAGTTCGGCACGGTGTATCGCAACGAGAAGTCCGGCGTCATCCACGGCCTCACCCGCGTGCGCGGCCTGACCCAGGACGACGCGCACATCTTCACCACGCAGGAGAAGATGAAGGAGGAGCTGACCACGACCCTCGCGTTCGTGCTCTCGCTCCTGCGCGACTACGGCCTCGACGACTTCTACCTCGAGCTCTCCACGAAGGACCCGGAGAAGTACGTCGGTGACGACGAGGTCTGGGACGTCGCGACGGAGACCCTGCGCCAGGTCGCCGAGGAGTCCGGGCTCGAGCTCGTGCCGGACCCGGCGGGTGCGGCGTTCTACGGCCCGAAGATCTCCGTGCAGGCGCGTGACGCCATCGGCCGCACCTGGCAGATGTCGACCGTGCAGCTCGACTTCAACCTGCCCGAGCGGTTCGGCATCGACTACACCGCCGCCGACGGCTCGCGCCAGCGTCCGGTGATGATCCACCGCGCGCTGTTCGGCTCGATCGAGCGCTTCTTCGGTGTCCTCACCGAGCACTACGCGGGTGCGTTCCCGGCGTGGCTGTCGCCCGTCCAGGTCGTCGGCATCCCGGTCGCGGCCGAGTACGGCGACTACCTCGACGAGGTCATCGCGAAGCTCCGCACGCAGGGCGTCCGCGCCGAGGTCGACCACTCGGACGACCGCATGCAGAAGAAGATCCGCACGCACACCAAGGCGAAGGTGCCGTTCCAGCTCATCGCCGGTGGCGACGACCGCGACGCCGGCGCCGTCAGCTTCCGCTTCCGCGACGGTCGCCAGGACAACGCGGTGCCCGTCGACGAGGCCGTGGACCGCATCCTCACCGCGATCCGCGAGCGCACGCAGGTCTGATGACGGACCAGCGGGAGCAGACGGATCTGCCGGGAGGCCCGGATCGCCTCGCGGGGATCGGTCACGTCGACGACGTGGCCGGCT
This sequence comes from Curtobacterium poinsettiae, assembly GCF_047226435.1. Lineage (NCBI taxonomy): Bacteria > Bacillati > Actinomycetota > Actinomycetes > Micrococcales > Microbacteriaceae > Curtobacterium > Curtobacterium poinsettiae. The sequence goes on from NZ_CP178434.1 coordinate 1,847,101, forward strand.
CCTCGGGCCCGCTCGGGTCCGGTGCCGCGGGTTCCGGTGCAGCGGGTTCCGGGTCCGACGACGATCCGCTCGTCATCCGGGACGCCGCGACCGGCGCGGCCGTCCCGGACGCCTTCCAGCGGCTGTGGAACCCGCACCGGATGGCGTACATCGACGCCGGCCGCGAGGGCCGGGGTCGCGGGCACGACGACGACTGCCCGTTCTGCGAAGCCACGCGGAAGTCCGACGAGGACGCCCTGATCGTCGCCCGGGGTGAGCACGCCTACGTGCTGCTCAACCTGTTCCCGTACAACAACGGGCACCTGCTGGTCTGCCCGTACCGGCACGTCCCGCTCTACGACGAGGCGACGCCGGACGAACTGCGCGAGATCGGCGAGCTGACCCAGACCGCGATGCGGGTCCTGCGCGAGGTCTCGCACTGCGACGGCTTCAACATCGGCATGAACCAGGGCGAGGTCGCCGGCGCCGGGGTGGCCGCACACCTGCACCAGCACATCGTTCCGCGGTGGCAGTCCGACGCGAACTTCTTCCCGATCATCGCCCGGACGAAGTCGATGTCGCAGATGCTCGGCGAGACCCGTCGACTCGTCGCCGACGGGTGGCCCGGGGCGCACTAGACTGGTCGGCATCATGAGCGACAGCACCAGCACCTCCGGCACCCCTGGCACCTCGATCACCGGCTCCGACCGCGTCAAGCGCGGCCTGGCCGAGATGCTCAAGGGCGGCGTGATCATGGACGTCGTCGACGCCGAGCAGGCCCGCATCGCGGAAGAAGCCGGTGCGACCGCCGTCATGGCCCTCGAGCGCGTCCCCGCGGACATCCGTGCGCAGGGCGGCGTCGCCCGCATGTCCGACCCCTCGATGATCGAGGAGATCATCGCCGCGGTGTCGATCCCCGTCATGGCGAAGGCCCGCATCGGCCACTTCGTCGAGGCGCAGGTGCTGCAGGAGCTCGGCGTCGACTACATCGACGAGTCCGAGGTGCTGTCCCCGGCCGACTACGTCAACCACATCGACAAGTGGAAGTTCACCACCCCCTTCGTCTGTGGTGCCACCAACCTGGGCGAAGCGCTCCGCCGCATCACCGAGGGCGCAGCCATGATCCGCTCCAAGGGCGAGGCCGGCACGGGTGACGTGTCCGAGGCCACCAAGCACATCCGCACCATCACCAAGGAGATCGCGGCGCTCCGCAACCTGCGCGACGACGAGCTCTACGTCGCCGCCAAGGAGCTCCAGGCCCCGATCGACGTCGTGCAGGAAGTCGCCCGCACCGGCAAGCTCCCCGTCGTCCTGTTCACCGCCGGTGGTGTCGCCACCCCGGCCGACGCCGCGATGATGATGCAGCTCGGCGCCGACGGCGTGTTCGTCGGTTCCGGCATCTTCAAGTCCGGCGACCCGGCGGCCCGTGCCGCTGCGATCGTCAAGGCCACGACCTTCCACGACGACCCGAAGGTCATCGCCGAGGTCTCCCGAGGTCTGGGCGAGGCGATGGTCGGCATCAACGTCGCCGACGTCCCCGCACCGCACCGCCTCGCCGAGCGTGGCTGGTAGTCCGACGAGCGGTGCTCGGCCCCGCGTCGGGGTCCTGGCGCTGCAGGGTGACTTCCGGGAGCACATCGCCTCGCTGACCGAGCTCGGCGCCGACGTGGTGCCACTCCGTCGTCCGGAGGAGATCGAGACCCTCGACGGTGTCGTGATCCCCGGCGGCGAGTCGAGCGTGATGGACAAGCTGTCCCGCGCCTTCGGGGTCGCCGAGCCCCTCGCCGACGCGATCCGTGCCGGGCTTCCCACCTACGGCACCTGCGCCGGGATGATCATGCTGTCGTCGCGGATCACCGACGGCATCAGCGGGCAGCAAACTCTCGACGTGCTCGACACCACGGTGCGGCGCAACGCGTTCGGTGCGCAGAACGACTCGTTCGAGATCGACATCCCGATGCCCGACCTGGGCGAGGCACCGGTGCACGCGGTGTTCATCCGCGCCCCGGTGGTCGAGCAGCGCGGTGACGACGTCCACGTCCTCGGCGCCCTGCCGGACGGGCAGGTCGTCGCAGTGCAGCAGGGCAACGTCATCGCGAGTGCGTTCCACCCCGAGGTCGCTGGCGAGGACCGCTTCCACCGCCGGTTCCTGGACCTGGTCCGCACCGCCTGACCGCGGGGCACGGCGACGTCGGAGCACGGCGACGTCGGAGCACGGCGACGCCGAGCACCGACCACGGAGCACCGAGCGAAGAACCCTGCCCGTCGGTCAGACGACGCCGAGTGCCGTCGCGACCTGCAGGCCGACGGCGCCCACCGCCCCGGTGGCGAACACGCCCGCGAGCACGGCATCCACCACGGCCCGCGGTCGGCGTCGTCCGTCGTCCGCGCGCAGGAGCTCCGCCGAGTACCGGAACACGAACACCCGCGCGGCGAGCAGGAGCGGTACCGACCAGGCTGCCCAGGTGGCGACGGACGGCGCCGACAGTGCGACGTGGAGCCAGGCGGCGAGGGCAGCCAGGCCCCCGAGGAGCGCTCCGGTCCGGTCGCTGTCGTCTTCTCTGCGGCGTCCCCGATCGGCGACCGGTCCGGCCCACAGCCCCGATCGCACCTGCGTCCGCCGCAGGGCGATCGTGATCGCGCTCCGCGCGGCCGACTCGAGCAGGAGGGCGACGGCGAGGACCGCGACGAGCGCGGCGGCAGCGTCGCCGTCCGGTGGCACGGTGCCGGTGAGCAGCACCACCGCGACGACGGTGCCGACGATCCAGGTGACGGCCGTCAGCACGAGGACGACCGGGACGAGCGGGATGCGGCGCACGGTCCGGCGGAGGAGGCCGCGGGGGAACGCCACGAACGAGCCCACCTCGACCACCAGCACCCAGAGGGCCCCGACTCCGGTCACGCCCCAGCCGAGCGTCTTCGTCACGACGTTCGCGCCGCCGCCCGCCGCGACGTGGGCGCCGAGGACCGAGGCGAGCAGCAGCCAGGTGACGACCGCCACCGGGATGGACACGAGGTTCCAGACCCCGTGGTCCACGCGGCGGAGGGCCTCCCACGACCTCGGGTGCTGCGCGAGCACCTGCGCCGCGTTGGCGACCCGCCCCGGCGCAGACAGCACCGATCCCGCCGCGAGCATCACCCACTCGTCGTTCGGATCGAGTTCGAGGGCGCGATCCAGTGCGGCGGTCGCCCGCGCCCGGTAGGTCTCGTCCGTCCAGGCCAGGGCACGGTAACAACCGGCGGCGTCAGCGAGGAGAACGGCGTCGTGCGGGGCCAGTTCGAGTGCCCGGTCGAGGGCGGCCGCGGCCCGCGGCACGTCGGCGAGGGGCCAGATCTGCTCCTCGGTGATGGTGCGTTTGGCCCGGGACCACCGGGTGTACGCGAAGGCCCAGAGCAGGTGCGCCTGCGCCCAGTCGGGGCTGCGTTCGAGCAGGCGGTCGGCGGCGCGCTTGGCCTCGACCCGCTCCTTGGTCTCGAGGAGTGCGTTGATCCGGGTCCACATCGCGCCGGCGTGCTCGGGGTCGATCGCCAGCGCGCGTTCCGCCGCGACCCGGCTGGACGCGTGGTCGTGCCGCGCCCGTTCGGCTCGGGCGAGGCTCGCCCAGAGCCGCACGTCGTCCGGTGCGTCGGCGACCGCCGCCGTGAGCACCGTCCTGGCCTCGTCGGGACGCCCGAACCCGAGCAGGGCGTCCGCGCGTTCGACGACGACGTCGACGGCGTCCACCATCAGAGCTCGCGCTCCTCGCGCAACCACTCGGCCATGTCGTCGTACTCGCCGCTGCTGTTCGAGTACTCGGCCACGTTCCGGGCGGCCTGCACCCAGGGGCCGATGGAGGGCTTGACCTCCTTGAGGGCGTCGCGCAGGTCGGGCATCCGCACCGGTCGCACGGCACCGGACCGGATCGAGTCGGTCATCGCCTTCTCGGCAGCGGTCGTGACGAGGTGCTCGAGGTCGGCGCCGGAGAATCCACGGGTCCGTCGGACGAGGTCCTGGAGGTCGATGCCCTCGATCGGGCGCTTCTGCAGGTGTCCACGGAGGATCGCCTCGCGGGCGTCCTGGTCCGGTGGGCGGACCAGGACCATCCGGTCGAACCGGCCGGGGCGCTTCAGCGCGGCGTCGACGTCCCACGGGTGGTTCGTCGCGGCGAGCACGTAGACGCCGTCGTTCTGCGAGTCGACGCCGTCCATCTCGACGAGGAGCTGGTTCACCACGTTCCGGAACGACGACGACGTGTTGCCGCTGCGCTTCCCGCCGATCGCGTCCATCTCGTCGAAGAACAGCACCGCGGGGGCGTGGCGCCGTGCCTCACGGAAGACGCGGTGGACGTTCTTCTCGCTCTCGCCGATGAACTTGTCGAGCACGTCCGTCAGCGTCACGGACAGGAAGTGCGCACCGAGCTCGCCGGCGATCGCGCGGGCCAGGAACGTCTTGCCGCACCCGGGCGGCCCGTACAGGAGCAGGCCCCCGCGGAGATGCTTGCCGAACGCGGCCGCGATCTCCGGGTGCGCCATCGGCTGCAGGAAGGACTCGTCGATCCGGCGCTTCACGGCCTCGAGTCCACCGACGTCGGCGAGTCGGACGGTCTCGCGCCGGACCTCGACCACGGGGTCGGCGTCCTCGGGCACGGCCGCGACCGTCTCGCCGTCCTCGGTCACCGCCCGCTCGAGGAACGGCGCTTCGGTCGGGTCGGCGATCGACCGCTCCAGCGCCGACCAGTCGATCCCGTCGCCGTGCGTCGGTGTCGCCGGGGCTGCCGTCGGCTCGCCGCTGCCGTCCTCGCCCCCGCCGTCCTCGCCGCTCCCGTCCTCGCCGGGGCTCTGCGGACCGACAGCTGGTGAGGCCGCGGCGGCGAGGGCAGACGCCCGCACGATCCCGGCGGCCTGCTCGTCGTCCGGTGCCTGCTGCAGCACGGTACCCGCCTGCTCGATCGCCTCGCCGTGCCGCCCGGCGTCGGCGAGCAGTTCGGCGTACCGCAGGCGCAGCGCGCGGTCCTCGGGCAGCGCGGTGACGGCCGCGGCGAGTGCGGACAACGGATCGGTCATGCGTCCCCCTGGTGGTTCGTTCCCTGCCGGACCATCGTAGGGCGGTGGACGCGACCGCCCACCGGATCCGCGCCGGCATGACGGAGCCGCGCCGTGCCTCCAGGCCGGTGGACGGCCGGTGGGCCGCTAAACTGAGCGGGACTTTCCGCAATACGCAAGGAGAACCGTGTCCGGGCATTCCAAGTGGGCAACGACCAAGCACAAGAAGGCCGTCATCGACCAGCGCCGTGCCAAGTCGTTCGCCAAGCTGATCAAGAACATCGAGGTCGCCGCGAAGATGGGCGGTGCCGACATGTCCGGCAACCCGACCCTGGTCGACGCCGTGCAGAAGGCGAAGAAGACCTCGGTCCCCAACGACAACATCGACCGCGCCGTCAAGCGCGGTGCGGGTCTCACGGGCGAGACCATCGAGTACACGACGATCATGTACGAGGGCTACGGTCCGAACGGCGTCGCGATGCTGATCGAGTGCCTCACGGACAACAAGAACCGTGCGGCGGCCGAGGTCCGGACCGCGATGTCGCGCAACGGCGGCACCATGGCCGACCCGGGCAGCGTCGCCTACAACTTCTCGCGCAAGGGCGTCATCTCGGTCACGAAGACCGACGGCCTGGACGAGGACACCGTGATGACCGCGGTGCTGGACGCCGGCGTCGAGGACGTCATCGACCAGGGCGGTGGCTTCGAGATCATCACCGAGGCGAGCGACCTGGTCGCAGCCCGCACGGCACTGCAGGACGCCGGGATCGACTACGACTCCGCCGACGCCGAGTTCGTGCCCGGCCTGAAGGTCCCGGTCGACGCCGAGACCGCCCGCAAGGTGTTCCGTCTGATCGACGCGCTCGAGGACTCGGACGACGTGCAGAACGTCTACTCGAACTTCGACATCCCCGCGGACGTCCAGGCCGAGCTCGACGAGGACGAGGGCGAGTAGCCGTGCTCCGTGTGCTCGGGGTGGACCCCGGGCTCACCCGGTGCGGCGTCGGCGTCGTCGAGGTCGCACCGAACCGGCGCGCACGACTCGTCCACGTGACGGTCGTGCGCACCCCGCCGGACATGCCGCTCGAGCAGCGGCTGCTCCGGATCGCTGACGGCATCGCCGCCGAGATCGACGAGCACCACCCCGACGCGGTCGCGGTCGAGCGGGTGTTCGCGCAGGCGAACGTCCGCACGGTGATGGGCACCGCGCAGGCGGCCGGCCTGGCGCTGCACGCCGCGGCGGCCCGCGGCCTGCCCGTCGGGCTGCACACCCCGTCCGAGGTCAAGGCCGCCGTCACCGGCTACGGCAACGCCGACAAGCGGCAGGTCCAGACGATGATCGCGCGCGTGCTCGGACTCGACGAGGCCCCGAAGCCGGCCGACGCCGCCGATGCGCTCGCGTTGGCCGTGTGCCATGCCTGGAGGCTCGGATCACCCGACGCCGCCGGCTCGCGTGCCACGAACCTCACCCCGGCACAGCGTGCCTGGCGGGACGCCCAGGGCGGCACCACCGACTCGCCGCTCGCCCGCGCGGCCGCAGCCGCGGCCCGCCCGCAGCGTGGCAGGTCCGCGTCGTCGGTGGGCGGCCCTAGGCTCGGAGCATGATCGCGAGTCTCCGGGGCACCTGCATCGACATCGCCGGCTCGGCCGTGGTGGTCGAGGTCGGGGGAGTCGGGTACGCCGTCACCGTGACCCCTGCGCACGCACTGACCATGCGCCACGGGTCCGAGGTGTTCGTGCGGACCGCGATGATCGTGCGCGAAGACGAGCACCTGCTCTTCGGCTTCGAGTCGACCGACGCGTTGCAGGTGTTCGACCTGCTCCGCGGGGTGTCCGGCGTCGGCCCGAAGTCCGCGATGGGCGTCCTGGCCCACATGGACCCGGCGCAGATCGCGAACGCCGTCGCGAACGAGGACGACGGCGCGTTCCGCAAGGTCTCCGGCATCGGCCCGAAGACCGCCAAGCTCATCATCGTCGCGCTCTCCGGCAAGCTCGTGGCCTTCGAACAGGCCGCCGTCGTCGCCGCGGCGCGAGGGACCGCAGTGCACCCCGCAGCGGTCGACGTCGTCTCGGCGCTCATCGGCCTCGGCTGGCGTGAAGACGCTGCACAGGCCGCCGTCGACGACGCCGTCGCCAACGAGCCAGGCGCCGCCGCGATGGGCACCCAGGCGCTGCTCCGCGCCGCACTCGGCGCCCTGCGACCCGCGGCAGCCGGCCGATGAGCGGCATCACGTCCGCCGGTGCCGAGTCGCAGGAGGAACTCGCGTTCGAAGGCGCGCTCCGTCCGCGCTCGCTCGACGAGTTCGTCGGGCAGCGCAAGGTCCGCGGGCAACTCGACCTGCTCCTCAAGGCCGCCGGCATGCAGGAGCGCACGCCCGACCACATCCTGATGGCGGGTCCTCCCGGCCTCGGCAAGACCACGCTCGCGATGATCGTCGCGCACGAGACGGGGCGCCCGCTGCGGATGTCGAGCGGCCCGGCGATCCAGCACGCCGGTGACCTGGCGGCCGTGCTCTCGTCGCTCGTCCCCGGCGAGGTCCTGTTCATCGACGAGATCCACCGGATGGCCCGCTCGGCAGAAGAGATGCTCTACCTGGCGATGGAGGACTTCCGCATCGACGTGATGGTGGGCAAGGGCGCGGGTGCCACGAGCATCCCGCTCGACCTCGCGCCCTTCACGCTCGTCGGGGCCACCACCCGGGCCGGCCTGCTGCCGAACCCGCTGCGGGACCGCTTCGGGTTCACCGCCCACCTGGAGTTCTACGAGAAGGACGAGCTCGAACAGGTCCTGATCCGCGCGGCGCACCTGCTCGAGCTCGACATCGACCGGACCGCCCTGCGCGAGATCGCCGGGCGTTCCCGCGGCACCCCGCGCATCGCGAACCGCCTGCTCCGTCGGGTGCGCGACTACGCGCTCGTGCACCGCACCACCGACGGCATGGCGGCGGTCCAGGGCGCCCTCGACCTGTACGACGTCGACGAACTCGGGCTCGACCGGCTCGACCGCGCCGTGGTCGAGACCATGCTGACCCGGTTCGACGGCGGACCGGTCGGTCTGAACACCCTCGCCGTCTCCGTCGGCGAGGAGTCCGAGACGATCGAGTCGGTCGTCGAACCGTTCCTGGTCCGGGTCGGTCTCGTGACCCGCACGCCCCGTGGGCGCATCGCCACACCACGTGCCTGGCGGCACCTCGGCCTCACCCCGGGGCAGGCCGACGGCGGGCAGCCGGGGCTCTTCGACGACCCGGACACCGACGACTGAACGCCGATCAGTCGAGTGACATGCCACGGACACCGGCGTGCCCTAGACTGCTACGGCCCGAAACCGAGCAACCAGAGAAGGCAACGCATCATGGGTCAAGAAGTCATCCTCATCGTCATCGTCGTGGCGTTCGCAGCCTTCATGTTCTACAACAGCCGCAAGCGTAAGAAGCAGCAGGCCGAGCTCGTGGACAAGATGGTCCCCGGCGCCAAGGTCATGCTGTCCTTCGGCCTGTACGGCACGCTCCTCTCCGTGAACGAGGAGAAGGTCACCGCTGACGTCGAGATCGCACCGGGGACCGTCGTCACCGTGCACCGTCAGACCCTGTCGCGCGTCGTCGACGACAACGCGTCCGACGTCGAGACCACCACGACCACCGAGGACGAGCCGAAGCCCGTGGCCGAACTCAACGGTGAGCCGGTCTACGGCGAGCGTGCCGACGAGACCGACGCCACGAAGCGCAAGTCCGACGACTGACGCCCTCGGCCGCCGGGTCGTCTGATCCGGCGGCTTCCTCTTGCCGTCGCACGGTGTGCCGACGGTCCTGAACAGAAAGACGAGACGACCGGTGGCACGATCGACACCCGTCAAGAAGGCGCTGCGCTCGCTCACCTGGTTGGTGATCCTGATGGCGATCCTCGCCGGCCTGAACACCGCCGCGTCGATCCTCGCCGGCTCTTCGAAGGACGACACCGACAAGTGGTACCAGGGCGCGAGCTGGGTACCCGAGCTGGCTCTGGACCTGCAGGGCGGCACGCAGCTGACCCTCGCGGCGCAGAACACCGAGGGCGACTCCGTCACCTCGCAGCAGCTGCAGCAGGCGGTGAACATCATCCGCCAGCGCATCGACGCCACCGGTGTCTCCGAGTCGGAGATCAACACGCAGGGCGCGAACAACATCGTCGTCTCGATCCCGGGTCGCCCCGACAAGGCCACCATCGACCGCATCGAGGCCGCGGCCAAGCTGACGTTCCGGCCCGTCCTGTACACCGAGGCTGCGACCAACTCCGCTGTCGGTGACGACGGCAAGGGCACCGCATCGCCGACGCCGTACTCGCCGCCCGCCTCGCTCGCGGCGACGCCCAGCGCGAAGCCCACGAACGCGAGCGACCTGAACTGGGTCACGCCGAAGCTGCAGGACCTGTACACCAACTACAACTGCGCAGCACCGGGCGACGTCACCACCGCGCCCGACGACGAGCCCCTGGTCACCTGCGACCAGGACGGCGCTGGCAAGTACATCCTCGGCCCGGTCGAGGTGTCCGGCGCCGACATCAGCAACGCCACCTCGGGGCTCGCCACCGACTCGCAGGGCACGTCGACCGGCCAGTGGGCCGTCAACCTGACCTTCAACGGTGAGGGCTCGAAGGACTTCCGCACGGTCACCAACCGTCTCGTCTCGCTCCAGCAGCCGCAGAACCAGTTCGCGATCGTGCTCGACGGTTCGGTCATCACCGCACCGACGACGAACTCCGCGATCACGAACGGCAAGGCGCAGATCAGCGGCAACTTCACCGCCGAGTCCGCCAAGACCCTCGCCGACCAGCTCAAGTACGGTGCGCTGCCGATCAACTTCCAGGTGCAGTCGAACGAGAACATCTCGGCGACACTCGGTACCGCGCAGCTCATCGGTGGCCTCGTCGCCGGTCTGATCGGTCTGATCCTCGTGATCATCTACTCCGTGATCCAGTACCGCGCCCTGGCGTTCGTCACCGTGCTGTCGCTCGGGATCGCCGCCGTGATCACGTACCTCGTGATCGCGATCATGTCGTGGCGCGTCGACTACCGTCTGTCGTTGGCAGGTGTGGCGGGCCTGATCGTCGCGATCGGCATCACGGCGGACTCGTTCATCGTCTACTTCGAGCGCATCCGTGACGAACTCCGTGACGGCCGTGCCCTCGAGAGCGCGGTCGAGTCCGGCTGGAAGCGCGCGCTGCGCACGATCCTGGCGTCCGACGCGGTGAACTTCCTCGCCGCCGTCACGCTGTACGTGCTCGCGGTCGCCGACGTGAAGGGCTTCGCGTTCACGCTGCTCCTCACGACCCTCATCGACATCGTGGTGGTCGCACTCTTCACCCACCCGATGATGCAGCTCATCGCCCGGACCCGGTTCTTCGGGGACGGCCACCGGTTCAGCGGGCTCGACCCGGCAGCACTCGGTGCCGTCTACCGGGGGCGTGCGCAGTTCCGCGCACCCGTCGTGGACGGCAAGCGCCAGCGCAGTGCCGGTGAGGCGCAGCGCCGACAGACGATCGCGGAGCGGAAGGCCCAGCAGGCCTCCGGCGACAACGGCTCGACGCCGGACGGGAAGGACGACTGATGGCCAGCTTCAGCCAGTTCGGCAGCGACCTCTACACGGGGAAGCGGTCGTACGACATCATCGGGCGCCGGAAGACCTGGTACCTCATCGCCCTGGCGATGATCGTGATCTCGCTCGTCACGCCGTGGCTGCGTGGCGGGTACCAGCTCGGCATCGAGTTCACCGGCGGCTCGGAGTTCACGATCTCCGACGTCAAGTCGCTCGACCAGAGCATCGCGACCGACACGGTCGAGAGCGTCGTCGCCGACACCATCCCTCGTGTCTCGCAGCTCGGCACGCACGGCATCCGCGTGCAGACCGGGCAGCTCACCGACGCCCAGACGACCGACGTGCAGGACGCCCTGGCCAAGGCCTACGACGTCCCGGAGCGCCAGGTCGCCGCGACCTTCATCGGCGCGACGTGGGGTGCCGACGTCCTCGCGCAGGCCATCCGTGGTCTGGTGATCTTCCTGGCCCTCGCCGCGGTCTTCATGACGCTGTACTTCCGCACCTGGAAGATGTCACTCTCCGCGATGGCGGCGCTGCTGCACGACCTGCTCATCACGGCGGGCGTGTACGGCATCGTCGGGCTCGAGGTGACGCCCGCGGCGGTGATCGGCTTCCTGACGATCCTCGGGTACTCGCTCTACGACACCGTGGTGGTCTTCGACAAGGTGCGCGAGAACACCGCGCAGGAGTCGATCCGCACCTTCAAGCAGTCGGTCAACCTCGCGGTCAACCAGACGCTCGTCCGATCGATCAACACCTCGGTCGTGGCACTGCTGCCGGTGGCGGCGATCCTCTTCATCGGGTCGTACGTGCTCGGCGCCGGCACCCTGCGTGACATCTCGCTCGCACTGTTCATCGGCATCATCGTCGGCACCTACTCGACGATCTTCATCGCGTCGCCGATGTACGCGCAGCTGCGCGAGAACGAGCCGAAGATCAAGGAGTCCGACGCCAAGAAGACCGCGGCGGCCGAGAAGCGCCGGCGCGAGGTCGACGCGGCAGAGGCGAACGCCTGATGCCCATCGAGATCCAGCAGATCGACGTCGCCGAGGCCCAGCGCCGCATCGACGCCGGGGCCCGGCTCTACGACGTGCGTGAGCAGGGGGAGTGGGACGAGGTCCACGCTCCGCAGGCCACGCTCGTGCCGATGTCCGAGTTCGTGGACCGCTGGCAGGAGATCGACGGCGGCGACCAGCCGGCCATCATCGTCTGCCACTCCGGCGGCCGGTCCTCGCGCATCGTCGCGGCGCTCGAGCAGTCGGGTGTCCCGGCCGTCAACCTGTCCGGCGGCATGCTCGCCTGGGAGCAGGCGGGGGCACCGGTGGAGCGCGACGCCCAGGGCGAACCTCGTCACGGGCACTGACCGGGGACGCGTAGTCTTGTCGGATCGAGCTCGGATCGAGCTCTCGGACCGAGTCCTGGGAGGCGCATCATGACGGACACCCGCGAAGAGCCGTCCGCGCCGAGCCGCCCGGGCTCCGCCCCGCAGCCCGCGAGCCCGATCGGTCCGAACACCACCGGCAACCTCGGTTCCCTCCGCTCACTGCTGCCACGCCTGTTCTCGCGCGCGCAGCCGGCCGGTGCGGTGGACACCCTGATCCGCACGGTCCGGTCGCACCACCCCAAGGCCGACGTGACCCTCATCGAGCGCGCCTACTCGGTCGCCGAGCGCGCGCACGACGGGCAGAAGCGCAAGTCCGGTGAGCCGTACATCACGCACCCCGTCGCGGTCGCGCAGATCCTGGCCGACCTCGGCATCGGGACGATCACCATCGCTGCAGCGCTCCTGCACGACACCGTCGAGGACACCGACTACCAGCTCGACCAGCTGCGGGTGGACTTCGGCGACGAGATCGCGATGCTCGTCGACGGCGTCACCAAGCTCGACAAGGTCAAGTACGGCGACAGCGCACAGGCCGAGACCGTCCGCAAGATGGTCATCGCGATGTCGAAGGACATCCGAGTCCTCGTCATCAAGCTCGCCGACCGCCTGCACAACGCCCGCACCTGGGGCTTCGTCGAGTCCGCGTCTGCCACGCGCAAGGCGAAGGAGACGCTCGAGATCTACGCGCCCCTCGCGCACCGGCTCGGCATCCAGATGATCAAGCTCGAGCTCGAGGACCTGTCGTTCGCGGTCCTGCACCCGAAGCTCTACGTCGAGATCGACAGCCTGGTCAAGGAACGCCAACCGAAGCGCGAGCAGTTCGTCCAGAACGTCATCGGCACCCTCAAGAAGGACCTGAAGGCCGCCAAGGTCCGCGGTGACGTGATGGGTCGGCCGAAGCAGTACTACTCGATCTACCAGAAGATGATCGTGCGGGGTCGTGAGTTCGACGAGATCTACGACCTCGTCGGCATCCGCGTCCTCGTGCCGACCGTCCGCGACTGCTACGCCATGCTCGGCTCGGTGCACGCGCGGTGGACCCCGCTGCCCGGTCGCTTCAAGGACTACATCGCGACCCCCAAGTTCAACCTGTACCAGTCGCTGCACACCACGGTGCTCGGACCGCAGGGCCGCGCGGTCGAGATCCAGATCCGCACGCACGAGATGCACCAGCGTGCCGAGTTCGGTGTCGCCGCCCACTGGAAGTACAAGCAGCGCGCTGCCGGCCGTGACGCCGGCACCTCGTCCACGACGGACGACCAGGACATGGCGTGGCTCGCCCACATCACCGACTGGCAGGCAGAGACCAGCGATCCGGGCGAGTTCCTCGATTCGCTCCGGTACGAGATCGGCGCCAAGGAGACGTACGTCTTCACGCCGCAGGGCAAGGTCATCGGTCTGCCCGCCGGAGCCACCCCGGTCGACTTCGCCTACGCCGTCCACACCGAGATCGGCCACCGCACGATGGGTGCGAAGGTCAACGGTCGCCTGGTCCCGCTCGAGAGCCAGCTCTCCAGCGGTGACGTGGTCGAGATCTTCACGTCGAAGAACCCCGACTCCGGCCCCTCGCAGGACTGGCTGCAGTTCGTCCGCAGCCCCCGCGCGCGCAACAAGATCAAGCAGTGGTTCACCAAGGAGCGCCGCGAAGAGGCGATCGAGCAGGGCCGCGACGCCATCGCGCGTGCGATGCGCAAGCAGAACCTGCCGCTCCAGCGCATCATGAGCCAGGACAGCATCGCCGAGGTCGCCTCGTCGATGCGCTACGAGGACGTCTCCGCGCTGTACGCCGCCATCGGCGAGGGCCACGTCTCGACCCAGTCGGTGATCGAGAAGGTCCTCGGGAACGTCCAGACCGAGACCGAGGCCGACGAACCCGAACTCGCGTTCCCCCGCCAGGTCACCAGTCGCCAGCTGCGCACCAGCGACAGCGGCGTGCTGGTCCGCGGGGCGCCCGACATCCTCGTCAAGCTCGCGAAGTGCTGCACCCCGGTGCCGGGCGACCAGATCGTGGGCTTCATCACCCGTGGCCAGGGCGTCTCCGTGCACCAGTCGTCGTGCACCAACGTGAAGTCGCTCATGAACGAGCCCGACCGGATGATCGAGGTCGAGTGGGCCCCGTCGTCGAAGTCGGTGTTCCTGGTGCAGATCCAGATCGAGGCGCTCGATCGGTCTGGCCTGCTCAGCGACGTCACCCGAGTGCTGACGGATCACCACGTGAACATACTGTCCGCGACGGTGTCGACCTCGTCCGACCGCCTGGCGCTCAGCCGGTTCGTTTTCGAGATGGGGGACACCATCCACCTCGACCGTGTGCTCAACGCGGTGCGTCGCATCGACGCCGTCTACGACGTCTACCGCGTCAGCGCCGGCTAGTACCGGAGCAGGGCCCAGCGCCTCCCGGTCCGTTTCTCGGTCGGTCACGACTCGTCGATTGCGGCCCTGCCGACCGACAGATCGTGACCACTCGGCGGACGCGAGCGGGGCGTCCTGACCGCCCGCAGGCACCGGACCGGAGGCGCGCGGCGGCACCGACCCGCTCCTTCCGCCCATCGCCGGTCACGACTCGTCGCGCGGGCACCGTCGACCGGTCACGACTCGTCGACTGCGGCCCCGCCAACCGACAGTCCTTGACCACTCGGCGAACGTGAGCGGGGTGTCCTGACCGCCCGCACCCGCCGGACCGGAGGCCCGCGGCAGCCCCGACCCGCTCCTTCCGCCCATCGCCGGTCACGACTCGTCGCGCGGGCACCGTCCACCGGTCACGAACCGTCGATTGCGGCCCTGCCAACCGACAGTCCGTGACCACTCGGCGGACGTGAGCGGGGTGTCCTGACCACCTGCACCCGCCACCGACGACCCCACCCCCACGCACTACCGGACAGCACCCCCAGCACCCCCGGCACCGTCCTGCACCGCACGCAACCGCCGCTCGGCCTGTCGCACCATGGGGATCGTGCCAAGAGCGGTCAGGCGTGTCCGCAGCTCGGCGGCGCTGACCGCTCCGATCGCGAGCAACCCGTGGACGGCCGACGCTTCAGCGGCGCCGAACGCACCCGCAGTCGGCCCCGGCATCCGCAGCAGGTCGATCGCGGTCCGCGCCGGCAGTGCGACCCGGAGCCGCGCCAGGACGACGGTGTCGTCGACGTCGATCCGGACCTCGCGCAGGCGCACCTCCGGGCCGACGTGCACGCGGACCTGCGGCGGGATGCACGCCTCGAGCGGCGCCGGCGGACGGGACACCGCACCCCAGATCCACGCGGCGGTCAGCGTGCAGGCGATCAAGCGTGCGTCGCGCAGCACCCAGCCAGCCGCGGCGGCACGCAACGACGGCGTCTGCGGTTCGGCGGGGGAGGCCCAGCACGGCCCGATGGCAACCAGTTCGCCGGCCAGGACCGCCGCGCGCAGTTCGTGTTCCGGCCAGTCGTCACTGGTCAGCAGTCGCGGGCGGGGCACCCGCACATCCTGCCCGACCTGCGGTCGCGACCGACAGGCCTGTGGACAAGCCCCGGACCGGCCGGGAGGCCCATGGCGGGCCCGCACCGCGCCTCCAGGCGGTCACCGGTCACGTCAAGAGCGCGAAGCGCGTCGATGACGCTGCCACCTGACGGCAGCCTGCCGGGAGGCCGCGACGCGGCGTGCGCGCTCAGCGCAGGACGTCGGCGCGGTGAACGAGCGCCGCGGCGCCGATGAGCGGGCCGTCCTGCGACAGTCCCGTCGGCACGATCCGCACCTTCGTGACGAAGCCGAACTCGACACGCTCCGCCACGGCCTGCCGGGCGTACTCGAACAGGTCGGGCGTGACGTGCGAGAACCCGCCACCGATCGCGACGACCTCGAGGTCGACCAGGCTGGTGGCGGCGGCGATGGCCTGGCCCAGGGCACGGCCGCTGCGCTTGACCGCGGCGACCGCGATCTCGTCGCCGGCGGCGTACGCGGCCGAGAGCTCTTCGCCGGTGGTGCCCGCGAAGCCCTGCCGACGAGCCCAGGCCACGGTCTTGGGGCCGCTGGCGATCGCCTCGAGGCAGCCGGTCCCGCCGCAGGCGCAGGGGTCGTCGTAGCCGCCACACTCGACGTGGCCGATGTGCCCGGCGTTCCCCGTCGGGCCGCTGACCGTGCGGCCGTGCAGGATGAGCCCGCCGCCGACACCGGTGGAGACGATCATGCCCATCACGTGGTCGGAGCCCTGGGCAGCCCCGACCCAGTGCTCGGCGAGCGTGATCGCCAGGCCGTCCATGCGGAGCGTCACCGGCACGTTCTCCGGCACGAGGGCCGCGATCCGGTCGCGCAGCGGGTGGCCCCGCCACACGGGCATGTTGAGCGGCGAGACCAGACCGTGTTCCTCGTCGACCGGGCCGGCGGAGCCGACGCCGACGCCGACGAGCGTCGTGTCCGCGGGCAGTGCGCCGAGCGCGGCCGTGACGACCTCGTCGACGGCGGCCTGCAGCTCGTCCGAGGTGCGCTGCGGCCCCGTGGGGCTGCGGAACCGCGTCGCGGGCAGCACGACCCCCTGGTCGGTGACGAGCGCGGCCTCGACCTTCGTGCCGCCGAGGTCGACGGCCAGGGCGAGGGCGGGGGACTGGGGTGCGGTGCTGGACATGCGCGCTCCGATGCGGCGGTCTGGAGGCCCGGTGCGCGTCACCGACGCGTCGTCGCGTCCGGTGGGCGCCGGCCTGGTCGTGGTGGGTCGGGCTGGGTGGGATGGACTCAGCCGGGTGGGCTCAGCCGTGTCCGCTCAGTAGGACGTCGTGTCGTCGCCGAGCGCCGACGCGGCGCCCGTCTCGGCGCGGTGCGCGACCTCGTCGAGGATGCGGGCCGAGGCGCTCGTGCCGATGCGGTTCGCGCCCGCCTCGACCATCTCGAGCAGGGTGTCGAGGCCGCGGACGCCGCCGGAGGCCTTCACGCCGGTGTCGGCACCGACCGTGCGGCGCATCAGGGCGATGTGCTCTGCGGTCGCGCCGCCGCCGGCGAACCCGGTCGAGGTCTTCACGAACGCGGCACCGGCGGTCTGCGCCGCACGCGAGGCAGCGACGATCTCGTCGTCGGTCAGGAAGGCGGTCTCGAGGATCACCTTGACGACGGTGTCCCCGGCGGCGTCGACGACCGCGCGGACGTCCTGCTCGACGCGCTGCCAGTCGCCCGACTTCGCGGCGCCGATGTTCTGCACCATGTCCAGCTCGAAGGCGCCGTCGGCCAGGGCCTGCAGCGACTCGGCGACCTTCGCCGCGGTCGACGTGGTGCCGTGCGGGAACCCGATCACGGTGCCGACACCGACGCCGGTGCCCGTCAGGCGCTCGACGGCGTGCGCAACGTCGCTCGGACGGACACAGACGCTGAAGACGCGGTGGGCGGCGGCTTCGTCGAGCTGGGCGTCGACGTCCGCGCGGGTGAGTTCGGGCTTCAGGATCGCGTGGTCGATGAGGCCGCGGACGGCATCGGCGGTGACGGGGAAGGCTGCGTTGTCCACCCGGCAAGCCTACCCGTCAGGCGTGCCGCGTAGCGTGCAGGGCATGCAGGTCCTCGTCACCGGCGCCACCGGGTACATCGGTGGTCGTCTCGTCCCTCGTCTCCTCGAAGCCGGCCACTCCGTCCGGGTGTTCGTGCGCAACCCCCGGAAGCTCCAGGACGTCCCGTGGAGCAGCGACGTGGACGTCGCGGAAGGCGACCTCCAGGACGCCGACGCGGTCCGCGCCGCCGTCGACGGGGTCGAGGCGGTCTACTACCTGGCCCACGCGATGGGCGCCGACGGCGACTTCGAGTCGGCCGAACACGAGGCCGCCGAGACCATGGCGCACGAGGCGAAGACGGCGGGGGTCAGCCGGTTCGTCTACCTGGGCGGGCTGCACCCCGACGGCGAGCTGTCCAAGCACCTCCGCAGCCGCAAGGAGGTGGGGGAGATCCTCCTCGGCTCCGGTGTGCCCACCGTGGCGTACCAGGCCGGCGTCGTGATCGGCTCGGGCAGCACCTCGTTCGAGATGATCCGGCACCTCACCGACGTCCTGCCGTGGATGCCTGCGCCGCGCTGGGTCCGCAACCGCATCCAGCCGATCGCGGTGCGCGACGTCCTCTACTACCTGGTGGCCGCCCTGGACGTCCCCGCCGACGTCAACCGCACCTTCGACATCGGTGGCCCCGACGTCCTGCGGTACGGCCAGATGCTGAACGGCTACGCGGTCGAGGCGAAGCTGCCGCAGCGCCCGATCACCGTGCTGCCGGTGCTCACCCCGCGGCTCGCCGCGCACTGGTTCAACGTCGTCACCCCGATCCCGCGCAAGCTCGCGACGCCCATCATCGAGTCGCTGCAGTTCGAGTGCGTCCAGCGCGAGCACGACATCGACGACGTCGTACCGAAGCCCGAGGGCGGGCTCACCTCGTACCGTCGGGCCGTCCGCCTCGCGCTCAACAAGATGCGCACCGGCCAGGTGCAGACCAGCTGGCGGAGCGCGACGCTCTCCAGCGCCTCCGCCGACCCGATGCCGAACGACCCCGACTGGGCCGGGCACACCGTCTACGTCGACGACCGCAAGCGGCACTCGAGTGCCTCCGCCGCGGACGTCTGGCGTGTCGTCGAGTCGATCGGTGGCGACAACGGCTGGTACTCGTTCCCGCTCGCCTGGGTCGCCCGCGGCTGGATGGACAAGATCGCCGGTGGCGTCGGACTGAACCGTGGCCGTCGCGACCAACAGCGCCTCGAGCAGGGCGACGCGCTCGACTGGTGGCGCGTCGAACGGCTCGAGCGCGGCCGGTACCTGCGGCTCCGTGCCGAGTTCAAGTCGCCGGGCCGCGCGTGGCTCGAGATGACCGTCACGCCGAACCCCGAAGGCGGCAGCGACTACCGCCAGCGGGCGATCTACTTCCCGCAGGGACTCGCCGGACGCCTGTACTGGTACGGCATCCTGCCGTTCCACGGCATCATCTTCCCCGGTATGGTCGAGCGCATCACCGCCGCCGCCGAGCGGGAGTCCGACCAGACCGAGTCCACGCAGCGCAACCGGACGCAGCAGACCGGGACCCCCGAGCCGGCGCACGAGGAGGCAGCATGACCGACGACCGCAGCCCCGTCCTCTTCCTGGGGGACAGCATCACCGAACAGGGCGACTGGGACACCTGGCTCCCCGACGAGCACACGCTGAACCAGGGCATCGGTGGCGACACGACCGACGGCGTGCTGACGCGACTCGACGCCGTCGTCGCCGAGCAGCCCGAGGTGATCGTGCTGCTCATCGGCACGAACGACTTCGGCGGCCACCGCGCCAGCGCCGAGCACGTGGTCCGCAACGTCGAGACCGCGCTCGTCACGCTCCGCCGTGAACTGCCGGGTGTCCGCCTGCTGCTCGTCTCGATCCTGCCGCGGCAGGCCGAGTACGCCGCGAAGATCGAGCAGGCGAACCGGCACCTGCGCCAGTTCGTCGCCACCTGCCACGCCCAGTACCTCGACGCCTGGCCCGCCCTGGCAGACGGCGACCACCTGGACGCCCGCTTCACCGAGGACGGCCTGCACCTGACCGAGGACGGCTACCGCGCGTTCGTCGGTGAACTCGTGCCGGCCCTCGAGCGGGTCCGTGAGCTGCCGCCGATGTCGCGGTCGATCCAGGCGATCACCATCGACGGCGACTCGGACTGATGGCCGCACGCAAGGGGCGGCCCCCGGTGGGGTCGTCGCAACACGGCGTGCCCGCGGGATCCTCGCGACCCGCGGCCGCCGCACCGGCCGCCCGCGCACGCGAGACGCCGCCGTTCACCCGGCCGGCGCTGGCGCCCGGGTTGATCGCTGCGATCGTGCTCCTGGCGTGCGTCGCCATCGTGGACTCGTCGGGGTTCGTCTTCGCCCGCTGGGGCGTCACCGTCCTCGCGTTGATCGTGCTCGTCTTCACGGTGCGGGGGAAGGTCTGGTGGGCCGCGCTGCTCATGGCCGCGGTCGCGGTCTGCTGGAACCCGCTCGTCACGGTGCCGATCCCGGGGCAGGTGTGGGCGGGCCTGCAGCTGGTGGCCGCCGCGCTGTTCATCGTGGTGGGCATCGTGGTCAAGGTGCCCCGCGAGACCGACGGACGGTAGGATCGGCAGGTCGGGTACAGGACCCGGCCGCACGACCCGAAGGGCATGGATGAACGACGAGACCGAGCCGGTGACCGAGAGTCCTCTGCTGAACCCTCGACCGTCCTCCGGCGGTCTCGACCGATCCGACGTCGTCGTCCGCAAGGGACGACTGACCCTGATCAACGGACACCTCACGCCGCAGCAGTCGATGATCGAGGACCTGCTGTTCCTCGACGACGCGCTCACCGCGGCTGACGTCGACCACCTGCTCATCCGCGGGAACGACCAGCGTCCGGTGATCGCGCTGGACGAGCGTGACCGCCAGCGAGCCGAGAGCGCCGTGATGTCGGCCGCCGTCAACGAGCCGTTCTACGCGAAGCCCCCGGGCAAGCCGGCAGTGCTCGTGCAGGACGACGGACTCGGCTCCGTCGAGGAACCCGTGCTCCGTGTGTTCCGCCCGCGCCTCGAGCCCCTCGGACGCCTGCGCTACGGCGCCGAGACCAGCGTCCAGCTCGAGTTCTGGCGCGTCACCGACACCGAGGTCCTCGCACCCGTCGAGAACGCCCTGATGCGTCGCAGCCTGCCGATCGACGAGTTCGTCCTCGTCGACATCGAGCGCTACGGCCGCACCTGGCGCACCGTCGAGCACATGTTCGACGACCACGTCTCGGACATCCGGTTCCCGATCGACATCGTCTTCTCGTGGGTCGACGGCAACGCCATCGAGTACCAGCGCGCCCGCCAGGCCGCACAGTCGAACGCTGTCCTGGGCGAGGGCGACGACGCTCCCGCCCGCTTCCGCCAGATCGACGAACTGAAGTACGCGCTGCGCTCGGTCCACACCTTCGCGCCGTGGATCCGCCAGATCTACATCGCCACGGACTCGCCTGCGCCGCACTGGCTCGCCGACCACCCGAAGGTCCGGATCGTCCGCAGCGAGGAGTTCTTCGCCGACCCGTCCGTGCTGCCGACGCACAACTCGCAGGCCGTCGAGTCGCAGCTGCACCACATCCCGGGCATCAGCGAGCACTTCATCTACTCGAACGACGACATGTTCTTCGGCCGGCTGGTCGACCCCTCGGTGTTCTACAGCCCGGGGTCGGTCACGAAGTTCATCCTCGCGTCGACCCGGATCGGCCTCGGTTCCAACAACCCGGCACGCAGCGGCTTCGAGAACTCCGCCCGGGTCAACCGCGGCCTCCTGCAGCAGCGCTTCGGCGCGGTGACGACCCGCCACCTCGAGCACGCGCCGACGCCCCTGCGTGCGTCGATCATGACCGAGATGGAGCACGAGTTCGCCGACGAGTTCGCGGCCACTGCAGCGTCACGCTTCCGCGCCGCCGACAACATCTCGGTGACGAACTCGCTCTACCACTACTACTCGCTGCTCACCGGCCGGGCGATCATCCAGGAGAACTCCTCCGTCGGGTACATCGACACGACCATGGTCTCCGGACTCAAGGCCCTCGACGACCTGCTGAAGAAGCGGAACGTGGACTTCTTCTGCCTCAACGACGGCAGCTTCCCGGAGGTCAGCGACGAGGAGCGCACGCAGCGCGTGACGGACTTCCTGGAGCGGTACTTCCCGTTCCCCGCGCCGTGGGAGCGCCCCAGCGCGTAGGACGCGCCAGCGGCCTGCTGGGGCGCTCCGGGCGAGCCTGCGAGCCCGGTCCCACGGTGCGCGTAGGACGCGCCAGCGGCCTGCTGGGGCGCTCCAGGCGAGCCTGCGAGCCCGGCGCCGGAACACCCGGCCACGAGTGTCGGCCGCAGCCGCACGCCGACCGGTCACGACACCCCGCGACCTGCGCGCCGACTGGTCACTAGCCGTCGGCCTCGCCGTTGGCAGCCGACGGAACGTGACCACGCGACGCACCACGTGCGGTGGGTCGCGACCATCCCGCGAGCCTGGAGGCCCGTGGCGCGCCCGCCACGGGCCTCCAGCCCGTCCGTGGCGCGCGGTCGGGACACCCCGTCGGCCGCCCGCCCAGCGGTCACGAACCGTCGCTTGCGAGACCACCACGCGACGGAACGTGACCACGCGACGCACCACGTGCGGTGGGTCGCGACCACCCGCGAGCCTGGAGGCCCGTGGCGCGCCCGCCACGGGCCTCCAGTCCGTCCGGCGTGCCGTCCGGACGTGCGTGCCCGCGCGCGGTCAGGAGACCCCGTCGGCCGCCCGCCCACCGGTCACGACCCGTCGCTTGCCGGGCCGCCAGACGACGGAACGTGACCACGCGACGCACCACCCGCGGGGAGTCATGACCGCCCACGCCCACCCACGCTTCGTGAGCAGAAGAGGTCGGGTCCGCGTGACGGACCCGACCTCTTCTGCACGCGAAGTGCGGAGTGCTACCGGTGCACGGGGGAGACGGGCACCGAGTCGAGCGTGAAGACCGGGATGCTCGAGGTGACCGGTGCGGGCTCCACGGCTGCGGGGATCGTCACGCCGTGTGCCGCGAGCTTCGCCTCGGTCTCGAGAGCGGAGACGGGCTGCCCGACGGTGGCGTAGTGCCCGATCGGCACGACGGAGTGGACGACGTTGTGGCCGTACACGTGCACGAGGTTGAACGACTGCGCGCCGTCCCGGCCGCGGGTGCCGCCCTGGTACTCCGTGAGGTCCTGCGTGTAGCAGGTCGCACTGGCGACGGACACCGGGATGCCGGCGAACACGGCGCTGGTGGAGTAGTGCAGGTGCCCGGCGATGATGGCGAGGACGTCACTGCCCTCGACGACCTCGGCCAGGGCCTGCTGGTCGCGCAGTTCGACGAGGACGGTGAGGTCCTGCACGCTCGGCACGGGCGGGTGGTGCATCGCCAGGATGGTGCCGTGCGGTGCCGCCTCGGACAGGACCTCGGCGAGCCAGTCGAGCTGCTCGGGGGAGACCTCGCCGTGGTGGTGACCGGGCACACTCGTGTCGAGGGTGATCACACGGAGACCGTTGACGTCGTACACGAAGTCGACCGGGCGGTCGGTGGGCTGCAGGCCGAAGAGCTCCTGGCGGAAGGCGCCGCGCTCGTCGTGGTTGCCCATCGCCCAGATCACCTGCGCACCGATGCGCTCGGCCGCCGGCTCCAGGATAGCGCGGACGCGGGCGTACGCACCCGGCTCGCCCTTGTCGGCGACGTCGCCGGTGACGACGATCGCTTCGGGACGCGTGCCCGAGGCTTCGATGTCCGCGACGATCTGCGTGAGCCGCGCGGCGGAGTCGACATCGCCGTAGAGATCACGATCCCCGGATACGAGGTGCGTGTCGCTGAGGTGGAGGAGGAAGTGGTTCGGCCTGGGGTGTTCGGCCGTCCGGCTGTCCATCGGGGTCTCATTCCGTTGGCGGATGCGTGGTGCAACACGTTGCCACACCGTCCTGGACGAGTCCAGCACGTGACGGTGAACCAGCCGTGAACTGGGGGCGGCGTGTTGCCCTGTGCACGAAGAAACCCCCGCCACTTGGTGACGGGGGTTGCTTCGTGTGCCTCGGATCAGTGATCCCCGGGGCCGACCTGGGGAGCCTGGTGGCCACCCTCGAGGTTCGGGCCGTGGTGCGCGGCGTGCGCTGCCTCGAGCTCGGCCTTCGAGACCGGCTCGATGCGGTCCTCGAAGAAGAAGCGGGAGACGCCGGCGCGGACCTTCTGCAGACCCGTGATCTTGCCCTTGGCGTTCGGGCGGATCATCAGCGGCTTGTACTCGTTGAACTGCAGGAGCTTCCACCGCTCGTACTCGTCGAGCTGCTCGTGCACCTCGATGTACTCACCGTGGGGGAGTCGGACGATGCGGCCCGACTCGTACCCGTGCAGGACGATCTCGCGGTCCTTCTTCTGGAGGGCGAGGCAGACACGCTTCGTGATCCAGAAGGCGATGAACGGACCGAGGACCGTCGTCGCCTGGATCACGTGGATCACGTGTTCGATCGACACCAGGAAGTGCGTCGCGATGATGTCCGACGAGGCTGCTGCCCAGAGGCTCGCGTAGAGCGTGATGCCAGCGGCACCGAACGCGGTGCGCGTCGGGGCGTTGCGCGGACGATCGAGGATGTGGTGCTCACGCTTGTCGCCCGTGACCCACGCCTCGATGAAGGGGTAGAGCAGGATCGCCAGGATGAGCAGCACCAGGACCGCGATCGGCGCCAGGATGTTGAACGACACCGTGTAGCCGAACCACACGACCTCCCAGTGCGGCGGCACCAGACGCAGCGCGCCGTCGGCGAAGCCGATGTACCAGTCGGGCTGGGTACCGGCGGACACCGGGGAGGGGTCGTACGGGCCGTAGTTCCAGATCGGGTTGATCGTGAACAGCGACGCGATGAGGGCCAGGATGCCCGCGACGATGAAGAAGAAGCCACCGGCCTTCGCGGCGAACGCCGGGAGGATCGGGACGCCGACGACGTTCTCGTTGGTCTTGCCCGGACCGGCGAACTGGGTGTGCTTGTTGATCACGACGAGCACGAGGTGGACACCGAGCACCGCGACGAGGATCGCCGGCAGCAGCAGGATGTGCAGCGTGTACAGGCGGCCGACGATGTCGGTACCCGGGAACTCGCCACCGAAGAGCAGGTAGGCGATCCACACGCCGATGACCGGGACACCCTCGATCATGCCGACGATGATCCGCAGGCCGTTTCCGGAGAGCAGGTCGTCGGGGAGCGAGTATCCGGTGAAGCCCTCGGCCATGGCGAGGACCCAGAGCAGGAAGCCGAAGACCCAGTTGAGCTCACGCGGCTTGCGGAAGGCACCGGTGAAGAACACGCGGGCCATGTGCAGCATGATCGACGCCACGAACAGCAGGGCTGCCCAGTGGTGGACCTGACGGACGAAGAGCCCGCCACGGATGTCGAACGAGATGTCGAGCGTGGACTGCAGCGCCGTCGACATCGCAACACCCTTGAGCGGGACGTACGAGCCGTTGTAGATGACCTCGGTCATGGACGCCTGGAAGAAGAACGTCAGGAAGGTCCCGGAGAGCAGCACGACGACGAAGCTGTACAGCGCCACCTCGCCGAGCATGAAGCTCCAGTGGTCCGGGAAGATCTTCCGGCCGACTTCCTTGACGAGGCCCGAGATGCTGGTGCGCTCGTCGATGTAGTTCGAGACCCCGCCGATGATGCGGGATCCGCGCTCCGGTGCCGGCTTGTTCGTCGACGTGTTCGGTGCGGTGGTGGTGGTGCTGGTCATCAGCGTTCACGCTCCCAGAAGGACGGTCCGACCGGCTCGTGGAAGTCGCTCTGGGCAACCAGGTAGCCGTCGTCGTCGATCGCGATAGGAAGTTGGGGGAGGGGGCGTGCTGCCGGACCGAAGATGACCTCGCAGTTGTTCGAGACATCGAAGGTGGACTGGTGGCACGGGCACAGCAGGTGGTGCGTCTGCTGTTCGTAGAGCGCGACAGGGCACCCGACGTGGGTGCAGATCTTGGAGTACGCGACGATGCCGTCGTAGCCCCAGTTCTCGTGGCCCTTGGACGGGTTGAGGTCCTTCGGGTCGAGACGCATCAGGAGAACGGAGGCCTTCGCCTTCTCCTCGAGCATGTGCTCGGACTCGAGCATGCCCTCGGGGATGACGTGGAACACCGAACCGATGGTGACGTCGGAGGCCTTGATCGGAAGACCCGTCGGGTCCTTCGTCAGGCGCAGGCCCTGCTTCCAGAAGGTGTGACGGAGCAGCTCGTTCGGGTCCTCGGCCGGAGCGAGGTCACGGACCAGGACGATACCGGGGAGCGGGAACGCGGCCAGAGCACCGATCATCGAGTTGCGGATCAGCTTGCGACGGCTGAAGCCCGACTCCTTGTCGGCGAGCTGGAACGCCTCGACCGCCTTGGCGCGGGTCTCGTCGGTGCCGCGGGTGCCGTGGCGGAGCTCCGTGATCTCACGGTCGACGACGAGCGACTTCGACCAGTAGACGGCACCGAGACCGAGGGCGAGGAGCGCGAGGGCGATCGACAGGCCAAGGAAGAGGTTCGCGGTGCGGACCGTCCCGAAGTCGCTCGGGTCGATCGGGAAGGCGATGTACGCGGCGATCGACAGGACGCTGCCGACGATCGACAGGTAGAAGTAGGCGGCGACCTGGCGCTCGGCCAGACGCTGCTTCTTCGGGTCGACGTCGGTGCGACGCGGACGGTGCGGCGGCTCGCCCGGGTTCTCGAACGGGTCGACGGGGAGGACCGCGATCCCGGGGGAGGTGGTCGTGCCGTGCTTCTCGACAGCCGAGGACGAGTTCAGCGTCTCGTCGTCGTGCTCTGCCATGGTGTTCCCTTCAGTGTCGTTCGACACGGACGATCAGTTGGACTTCGCGGTCAGCCAGACGGTCATCGCGACGACCGCCCCGAGTCCGAAGATCCAGATGAACAGACCCTCGGCGACCGGCCCCAGGGAGCCGAGTGCGAAGCCACCGGGGGACTTGTTGTCCTGCACGTACTTGAGGTACGTGATGATGTCGGCCTTCTGCTCCGGCGTCAGGTTCAGGTCGTTGAAGACCGGCATGTTCTGCGGGCCGGTGAGCATGGCCTCGTAGATGTGCTTGCCGGAGACCGTCTCGAGGTTCGGGGCGTACTTGCCCTCGGTCAGGGCACCGCCGGCGCCGGCCACGTTGTGGCACATGGCGCAGTTGATGCGGAACAGCTCGGCACCTTCGGCGGCGTCGCCGTCCTCACCGTTGGTGAGTTCGGTGGACGGGACCGACGGGCCGGGGCCGAGGGAAGCGACGTACTGCGCGAGCGCGTCGACCTGCTCGTCCGTGAACTGCGCGGGCTTCTCTTCTGCCTGCGGACCCTGTGCGGCCATCGGCATGCGGCCGGTGCCGACCTGGAAGTCGACCGACGCGGCGCCGACACCGATGAGGGACGGACCCTCGCTCGTGCCCTGCGCGGAGAGACCGTGGCAGGTGGCGCAGTTCGACGCGAAGAGCTTCTCGCCCTCGTTCACCTGCGACTGGCTCGAGGTGGCGAGGGTGCTCGTGCTGTCGTCGGCGTTCGCCGTGGAGCTGAACAGTGCGTACGCGCCACCGGTGGTCATGAGACCAACGACGATGAGCGACACGGTCGCCATCGGTGAACGGCGGCCCTTCTTGGACTTGGTTCTGTTGAACATGTGCTGGGGGGTGTCCAGTTCCTACTTGAGAAGGTAGATGACGGCGAAGAGGAAGATCCACACGACGTCGACGAAGTGCCAGTAGTACGACACGACGATGGCGGTGGTCGCTTCCTTGTGGCCGAAGTTCTTGGCGGCGAAGCCGCGGCCGAGCGTCAGCAGGAAGGCGATGAGGCCACCGGTCACGTGGAGGCCGTGGAACCCGGTGGTCATGTAGAACGCCGAGCCGTACGCGCTGGAGGAGAGCGTGACGCCCTCGTGCCACAGGTTGGCGTATTCGAAGATCTGGCCGCAGACGAAGATCGCACCCATCGCGTAGGTGACGAAGAACCACTCCGTCATGCCCCAGTGGCGCGGGTTCCAGCTCGTCCGGTGCACCTGGAAGCGCTCCGCGGCGAACACGGCGAACTGGCAGGCGAAGCTGGACAGCACCAGGATGATCGTGTTCACGGAGGCGAAGGGCACCTCGAGCTTCGTGGTCTCGGTCGCCCAGAGCTCAGGGGACGTGCTGCGGAGCGTGAAGTAGATCGCGAACAGGCCGGCGAAGAACATGACCTCGCTGCCCAGCCACACGATCGTCCCCACGGCCACGGCGTTCGGCCTGTTGAGGGCCGGACCGCTGGCTGATCTGGAGAGAGAGGTGCTAGTCACGTCCTCCATTATGGCCGAAACCCCCGACAGTGTTTTCGCAGGAGACTGGCGGGTCTCTCGAATTCACTACGATCGATCCATGCCTGACGCACTTTCTTGGCCAGCAGTGATCAGCGCGCTCATGGCGCGCGAGGACCTGACGATCAGGCAATCCACATGGGCCATGGAGGAGATCGTCCACGGGCGTGCCACCCAGGCCCAGATCGCGGCCTTCGCCGTGACGCTCCGCGCGAAGGGCGAGACCGTCGACGAGGTCGTCGGATTCCGTGACGCGATCCTCGACGCCGCGGTTCCGCTCGACGTCGACCCGATGGCGCTCGACATCGTCGGTACCGGCGGCGACGTGGTCGGCACCGTGAACGTCTCGACGATGGCGGCGATCGTGATCGCCGCTGCCGGGGTCCCCGTCGTCAAGCACGGCAACAAGGCCAGCTCGTCGAAGTCCGGGTCGAGCGACGTGCTCGCCGCCCTCGGACTCGATCTCACGATGGACGCCGCGCGTGTCGCGGACACGTTCCGGCGTGTCGGGCTGACCTTCGCCTTCGCCAACGCGTTCCACCCCGGTTTCGCCCACGCAGGCCCCGTGCGGCGGGAGATCGGCGTCCCGACGGTGTTCAACTTCCTCGGTCCGCTCGTCAACCCCGCACGGTGCGAGGCCAACGCCGTCGGCGTCGCCCAGCTCGAACTCGTGCCGATCATCACGGGCGTGTTCCAGACGCGCGGGGCGACCGCACTCGTGTTCCGAGGCGACGACGGACTCGACGAGCTGACCACCACCGGGCACAGCCACATCTGGGAGGTCACCGGCGGCCGTGTGACCGAACACGACCTCGACCCACGGGACCTCGGCATCGCCCGCGCCCGGACGGAGGACCTGCTCGGTGGCGACCCCGAGCACAACGCCGCCGTCGTCCACCGACTGCTGGCGGGGGAGACCGGACCCGTCCGCGACATCGTCCTGCTGAACGCCGCGGCCGGGCTCGTCTCGTTCCGACTGGCACAGGACCCGAACGAGGCCGACCGCCCGATCCTGCAGCGCTTCCGCGAGCAGCTCGTCGTCGCCGCCGAGGCGATCGACTCCGGCGCCGGTGCGCGCAAACTGGCTGATTGGGTCGGCGCAGCTCCCGCCGCGTAGTCCACGCCGCCCCGCGCACCGTGCGCGGTGCGTCACCCGGTGCGAGCCTGACGGCTCGGTGCTGCGCCATGAGCGCGCACCTGACGGTCACCGCTGCACCCGGTGAGCAAACCCGCACCGTGCCGTACCGGCGACCCCACGCCGGACCGGAGGGCCGTGGTGTGCCCGCCCCGCGCCTCCAGTCCGCACCGTGCGCGGTCCGCGATCCCGTGCCGCTTCCGCGAGAGCCGCACCGTGCGCGGTGCGCCAGCCGGTGCGAGCCTGACGGCTCGGTGCTGCGCCACGAGCGCGCACCCGGCGGTCACCGCTGCACCCGGTGAGCAAACCCGCACCGTGCCGTACCGGCGACCCCACGCCGGACCGGAGGGCCGTGGTGTGCCCGCCCCGCGCCTCCAGTCCGCACCGTGCGCGGTCCGCGATCCCGTGCCGCTTCCGCGAGAGCCGCACCGTGCGCGGTGCGCCAGCCGGTGCGAGCCTGGCGGCTCGGTGCTGCGCCACGAGCGCGCACCCGGCGGTCACCGCTGCACCCGGTGGACAAACCCGCACCGTGCCGTACCGGCAACCACCCGACGACGCGCCGACGGGCCGACGGGCCGACGGGCCGGCAGGCCGACCGCGACCGACCCGCAGGAGACGCAACGCACAGGAGGCCCGGTGCCGGTTCCTGGAACCGGCACCGGGCCTCCCGTCGGTGCGATCAGTGCACGCGGTCAGCGTGCGCGTGCGGTGTTACTGCACGTCCTCGTCGACCCAGTCGAAGGTCTTCGTGACGGCCTTCTTCCACAGGCGGAGCGTCCGCTCGCGCTCGGCGGCGTCGAGCTGCGGCTCCCAGCGCTTGTCCTCCTGCCAGTTGGCACGGAGCTCGTCGAGGTTGGCCCAGAAGCCGACCGCGAGACCGGCGGCGTAGGCCGCACCGAGCGCCGTCGTCTCCGCGACGACCGGGCGGACGACCGGCACGTTGAGCATGTCGGCCTGGAACTGCATGAGCTCGCTGTTCGCGGTCATGCCGCCGTCGACCTTGAGCTCGGTCAGGTCCACACCGGAGTCGGCGTTGACCGCGTCGAGCACCTCGCGGGTCTGCAGCGCCGTCGCCTCGAGGGCAGCACGCGCGATGTGGCCCTTGTTGACGAAGCGGGTCAGGCCGACGATCGCGCCGCGGGCATCGGGACGCCAGTACGGCGCGAAGAGCCCGGAGAACGCGGGCACGAAGTACACGCCGCCGTTGTCCTCGACGGTCTTGGCCAGGGCCTCGACCTCCGGGGCGCTGCCGATCAGGCCGAGGTTGTCGCGGAGCCACTGGATGAGCGAGCCCGTGACGGCGATCGAACCCTCGAGGGCGTAGTGCGTCTCCTGGTCGCCGAGCTTGTAGCCGACGGTGGTGAGCAGGCCGTTCTCGGAGCGGACGATCTCGGTACCGGTGTTGAAGATCAGGAAGTTGCCGGTGCCGTAGGTGTTCTTCGACTCGCCCTGGTCGAACGCGGCCTGGCCGAAGGTCGCGGCCTGCTGGTCGCCGAGGATGCCGGCGATCGGGACCTCGCGCAGCAGGCTCGAGGACTCGACGTGGCCGTAGACCTCGGAGGAGCTGACGATCTCGGGGAGCATCGACTTCGGCACACCGAAGTCGGCGAGGATGTCGTCGCGCCACTGCAGCGTCTCAAGGTCCATGAAGAGCGTGCGGGACGCGTTCGTGACGTCGGTCTTGTGCACGCCGCCGTCGACGCCACCGGTCAGGTTCCAGAGGACCCAGGTGTCGGTGGTGCCGAAGAGCAGGTCGCCCGCTTCGGCCTTCTCACGCGCACCCTCGACGTTCTCGAGGATCCACATGATCTTGGTGCCGGCGAAGTAGGTCGCGAGCGGCAGGCCGACGATGGCCTTGTACTTGTCCGTGTCGCCGTCGGCGAGCT
The DNA here is from genome assembly GCF_047226435.1 of Curtobacterium poinsettiae. Lineage (NCBI taxonomy): Bacteria > Bacillati > Actinomycetota > Actinomycetes > Micrococcales > Microbacteriaceae > Curtobacterium > Curtobacterium poinsettiae. Next base: position 1,877,852 of record NZ_CP178434.1, read on the forward strand.
TGTCGACGAGGGCCTGCGTGCGGGTGTCCTGCCAGACGATCGCGTTGTAGATCGGCTTGCCGGTGGTCTTGTCCCAGACGACGGCGGTCTCGCGCTGGTTGGTGATGCCGACGGCTGCGACGTCGTGGCGCGTGATGTCGGCACGCGACAGTGCCTGACCGATCACCTCGCGGGTGTTGTCCCAGATCTCGGCGGGGTCGTGCTCGACCCACCCGGCGCGCGGGAAGATCTGCTCGTGTTCCTTCTGCCCGGTCGAGATGATCGAACCGGAGTGGTCGAACACGATTGCTCGGGTCGAGGTCGTGCCCTGGTCGATGGCGACGATGTAGTCGGCCATTGGTGCTCCTTACGGGTGTGTTCGGTGCGGTTGCGTGGTCGGTCGTGCGGAACGGCCGCTCACGCCTTCGGGGTGGGGGTGGGTCAGCTGACGACGGGCAGCAGGGCGACGGACAGGCCGGCAGCGAGGGCGCCACCGATCAGGGGTCCGACGACCGGCACCCAGGCGTAGGCCCAGTCGCTCGAGCCCTTGCCCTTGATGGGCAGGAAGGCGTGCGCGATGCGCGGGCCGAGGTCACGGGCCGGGTTGATGGCGTAGCCGGTGGGGCCACCGAGGCTGACACCGATCGCGATCACGAGGAAGGCGACGGGGATGGCGCCGAGGTCCGTGGGGGTCCCGCCGTTGGTGAAGGCGAGGACGACGAAGACCAGGACGAAGGTGCCGATGATCTCGGTGACGAGGTTCCAGCCGTACGAGCGGATCGCGGGGCCGGTCGAGAAGACACCGAGCTTGGCGGCCGCGTCGGGCTCCTCGTCGAAGTGCTGCTTGTACGCGAGCCAGACGATGACGGCACCGATGACCGCACCGATCACCTGGGCGATCCAGAAGAGGAACATCTCGCCGACGGTGATCTTGCCGAGGATCGCCTGCGCGAGGCTGACGGCCGGATTGAGCTGGCCACCGGACTTGTAGGCGACGGTGGCACCGGCGAAGACCGCGAAGCCCCAGCCGATCGTGACCATGAGGAAGCCGGCTCCGAAGCCCTTGGACTTCGCCAGCGAGACGGCGGCGACGACGCCGCCACCCAGGATGATGAGCATCGCCGTACCGACGAGCTCGGACAGGAACTTGACGCCGATGTCGTCCATCGGTGACCTCCAGTGCGTGAGGTGGGGGTCCGGCCGTGCTGCGCCGCACTCCCCGTTGAGTGATTGAGGCCAACCATAGTGACGACGCTCACGGCCGGGTGGTGAATTCGTGAGCGGAGAGCGGGATCGTGCACGAACGTGCAGGGCGAGTGTCCCCAGCACGATCCGGAGCCGGTGACGCGTCCTCGGTGTGCTGCACGAACGTGCATCCCCGCCGGACGGCTGGCCGTGCCGCCGATGTAGATTGGGCGCACTCCGGTCGACGACGCGCGGTGTGACCGCCACGGCTCGACCCCGTACCCGTGGAGGCACCGCATGAAGAAGCTCATCAACGACCCGCAGGCCGTGGTCGAGGAGACCGTCCGGGGGTTCGCCCGGGCACACGCCGGACACGTCGTGCTGGTCGAGGACCCGATCCACCTGCACCGCGCCGACGCCCCCGTGGCCGGCAAGGTCGGCATCGTCAGCGGTGGTGGCAGCGGGCACGAGCCACTGCACGCCGGCTTCGTCGGGTACGGCATGCTCGACGCCGCCGTCCCCGGTCCGGTGTTCACGAGCCCGACCCCCGACCCGATCGTCGCCGCGACGAAGGCCGTCGACGGCGGTGCCGGCGTGCTGCACATCGTGAAGAACTACACCGGCGACGTGCTGAACTTCGAGACCGCCGCAGAGCTGGCCGCGATGGACGACGTCCGGGTCGAGTCCGTTGTGGTGGACGACGACGTCGCCGTGCAGGACTCCCTGTTCACCGCCGGTCGTCGCGGTGTCGCCGGGACCGTCGTGGTGGAGAAGTGCGCCGGTGCCGCCGCGGAACGCGGGGACGATCTGGACGCGGTCGCCGCCGTGGCCCGGCACGTCAACGACGTCACGCGCTCGATGGGGCTCGCGCTCGCCTCGGGCACCGTCCCGCACGCGGGGGAGCCGTCCTTCGTACTCGCTGACGACGAGGTCGAGCTCGGCATCGGCATCCACGGCGAGCCGGGCCGCGAGCGGATCGCGATGGCGCCGGCGGACCAGCTGGTCGACCGCGTGCTCGAACCGATCCTGACGGACCTGGACGCCCCGGCCGGATCGGCACTGCTGCTGCTGGTCAACGGCATGGGCGGCACACCGCTCTCCGAGCTGTACATCGCCTACCGACGCGCCGCCGAGGTGCTCTCCGACCGCGGCTACCGGGTCACGCGTAGTTTGGTCGGCGACTACGTCACGTCCCTCGAGATGCAGGGGTTCTCGCTCACCGTCACGGTGCTCGACGACGAACTCACGGCCCTCTGGGACGCCCCGGTGGAGACCCCGGCCCTGCGCTGGGGACGCTGAGCGACCGCGCCTGCGACCGCAACCGCAACCGCAACCGACCACGGACGCTCGACCACCGGACCACGACACCGGACCCCACCGGGCCGGACACACGAAGGGAACCGCATTGGCGCTCGACACCGCATGGGCCATCGACTGGGTCCGTCGCACCGCCGCGACGATCGACGAACACCGTGCCGAGCTGGTCACGCTCGACCGCGAGATCGGGGACGGTGACCACGGCGAGAACCTCGACCGCGGCTTCCGCGCCGTGCTCGAAGCCGTCGACGCCGGCTCCTTCGACACCCCGGGCGCCGTCCTCAAGGCCGTCGCGACGAAGCTCATCTCGACGGTGGGCGGCGCGGCCGGTCCGCTGTTCGGCACCGCCTACCTGAAGGCCGCGCAGGCTGCAGGGGACGCGTCCGAGCTCGACGCGGACACGCTGGTCGCGGTCCTGACCGCCGCGCGTGACGGTGTGGTCTCCCGCGGCAAGGCCGCCGTCGGCGACAAGACGATGGTCGACGCGTGGAGCCCTGCGGTCGACGCCGCCGCAGCGGCTGCCGGCGCCGGCGCCGACCCGGAGGCCGTGCTCGCCGCCGCAGCCGACGCCGCAGCGCAGGGGGCCGCCGACACCGAGCCGCTCGTGGCGCACAAGGGCCGCGCGAGCTACCTCGGCGACCGCGCGATCGGGTACCGAGACCCCGGTGCGCAGTCGACCGCGTACATCCTGCGCGCAGCTGTGGACGCCGCGTGACCGTCGGCATCCTCGTCGTCTCGCACAGCGCTGCGATCGCGACGGGCACCGTCGAGCTCGCCCGGCAGATGGCCGCGGACGTGCCACTCGTCGCCGCGGGCGGCACCGACGACGGCGGCATCGGCACCTCGTTCGAGGCGATCACCGCCGGCATCGAGGAACTCGCCGGGGCCGACGGCGTCGTGGTGCTGTGCGACCTCGGCTCCGCCTACCTGACGACCGACACCGCGCTCGACTTCCTCGACGACGACGTCCGCGCACGGGTGCACGTGTCGCCGGCCCCGCTGGTCGAGGGCACGGTCGCCGCGGCGGTCGCCGCCCAGACGGGCGGGGACGCCGACGCGGTCCTGGCCGCTGCGGCGTCAGCCGCGGGTTCCGAGGCGGACGCGAGCACCGCCTCCCGTCCGTCCGGTGACCAGCCTGGAGGCACGGGGCCGGCCGACGGGGCAGGTCCCGTCGGCGACGCAGCCGGCGCAGACCGCGTCAGCGCGTCGGTCGAGCTGGTGAACGAGACCGGGCTGCACGCCCGGCCCGCCGCGGAGTTCGTCAAGACGGCGGCGAAGTACGACGCGAGCGTGCACGTCAACGGTGTGGACGCGAAGAGCCTGCTCGCGATCATGGCCCTGGCGCTGCCGAAGGGCGCGACGGTGTCGATCGACGCGACCGGTCAGGACGCGCAGGCCGCGGTCGACGCCCTGGTCGAACTGGTCCGGTCCGGCTTCGGCGAGTGACACCGCCGCCGGGGGAGTCCCCGGCGGCGGTGCGCGCCCCGGTCACCGGATCGAGACCGTGCCCGCCAGGTCGAGGTCCGAGGGACCGCCGGTGACCCCGGCGTCGGCGAGCAGGGTGGCACCGAACACGGCGCTCCAGAACGTGCGGGCGTCACGGGCGACGCCGCCGGGGCTCGTCCATCCCTGGTCGGCGACGACGCGCTCCAGGTAGCGTTCGGACTGCCGGAACAGCACCGCGAGCAGCAGTCGGACGCGCTCCCGCTGGGCGGTGTCGTCACCCGCAGCCGCCAGCGCGCGGACCACGAGGGGTGTCGACGGCATCGCGAGGGCGGTGCGGGCGAGGACCTGGCGGAACGACTCCGACGACCGAGCGCGACGACCGGCCACCTGCAGCCGAGTCGTGTCGCGGAGGAACAGCGCGAACGCGGCGTCGAGCACCAGGCGGTCCTTCGAGCCGTAGTGGTGCGTGATCTGGTTCGGGTACACGCCCGCGGCCCGAGCGACCTCGCTGACGGTGACGGTGCGTGCGCCCGCGCTGAGCAGTCCGGCCGTCGCCGCGAGGATCCTCGCCCGCGTCGCCGCGCCGCGTGCCGTGCCGGAGCCGTCCACAGTGGTTGCCATGTCCGAATTGTACGTGGTACAACTCAACTTGTTCAACGTACAAGAGGAGTTCCCGTGGACATCGTCATCACCGGCTACGGCACGGTCTCACCCTTCGGCCACGGCGTCGCACCGCTCTGGGACGCCCTGGTGGCCGGTCGCTCCGGCGTCCGCTCCCTGCACCGCGACGGAGCGCTCTGGGGACAGGTGCCGATCCGGGTCGGTGCCGAGGCGGCACTCGACGCCGACGGGGCACTGGGCCGGGTCCGCGCGAACCGCCTCGACCGCAGTCAGCAGCTCGCGCTCGTCGCCGCGGAGGAAGCATGGACGGACGCGGGTGCCCCCGCGGTCGAGGGCGACCGCCTCGCCGTGGTGATCGGCACCGGGATCGGGGGCGTGGAGACGCTCCTCGACGCGCACGACGTGCTCGGAGCATCCGGTGCCCGACGGGTCTCCCCGCGCACGGTGCCGATGCTCATGGCGAACGGCGCCGCGGCGCAGATCAGCATCGCGTACGGGGCGCGGGGCGGTGCATACACGACGGTGTCGGCGTGCGCCTCCGGTGCCGAGGCCATCGCGACCGCCGCGCGACTCATCGTGACCGGTGAGGCCGACGTCGTCATCACGGGCGGCACCGAGGCCGCGGTGAGCCCGGTGACCATGGCGTCGTTCGCGCAGTCGCAGGCGCTCGCGAAGCCCGACGGCGACGACCCGACGACCCTGTCCAGGCCGTTCGACGCCGACCGCCGCGGCTTCGTCCTCGGCGAGGGCGCCGGCATCGTCGTGCTCGAGCGTGCCGACCACGCCGCCGCACGCGGGCAGCGGTCGCACGGCACGCTCGCCGGGTGGGGGATCACCTCGGACGCGCACCACATCACCGCGCCGCGCACCGACGGCAGCGAGCAGGAACGGGCCATGCGGTCCGCGATCCGGATGGCGGGCCTCACCGGGGGCGACATCGACCACGTGAACGCGCACGCGACCGGCACCCCGGTCGGCGACGTCGGCGAGGCGACCGCGATCAGCCGTGCGGTGGGCACCGGAGCGCTGGTCACCGCACCGAAGAGCGCGATCGGGCACATGTTCGGCGCGGCCGGGGCGGTCGAGGCGATCCTGACCCTGCGGGCACTCGAGACCGGGACCGTGCCGCCGACCCTGAACCTCGACCAGCTCGACCCCGCGGTGGACCTCGACGTCGTCTCCGGCACCGCGCGGACGGCTCCGCTCGGTGCGGCGTTGAACAACTCGTTCGGGTTCGGCGGTCAGAACGCGTCGCTGGTGTTCACCGCGGCGTGAGCTCCTGCAGGCCGGTGACCCGGAGCAGGTCGAGCTTCGCGGCCGACTCGGAGCCCGGTACGACCGTGTAGACGACGATGCGCAGGTCGCCACCCGGCACGGTCAGCACGTCGCAGTCGATCTCCACCGGACCGACCGGCGTGTGCACGACCTTGCGGCTCGCACGGTGCTCGGCGATCCGGCCGGTCTCCCACCGGCGGGCGAACTCCGGCGACTCCCGCAGCAGCCGGTCGACGAGTGCTGCCAGGTCACGGTCGCCGGGGTAGCGCCCGTACGCCTGCCGCAGATCGGCGGCGAGGTCACTCGAGAACTCCTCCTGGTGCTCCTCGTCCCAGTCCACCCCGTCGCGCGCCTTGGTGAAGTGCCGCCAGACCAGGTTGCGGTCGAGGCCGACGTACCGCGTCGGATCGCCGTTCACCGCGGCCCACAGGTCGTTCCAGAGCGCGATGTCGTGCGTCGCCGTGAACACCGCGAGCGGCACGTCGCCGAGTCGGTCCACCAGACGCTGCACGCCGGGCGTGACGTGCCGCGGCACCACCTGACGGGACGGCGGGGCGACGCCGGCCACCCGGCACAGGTGGTCCCGCTCCTCGGACGACAGCCGGAGCGCCGTCGCGAGCGACGCGAGCAGCTGCGGCGACGGGTTCGTCGCCCGGCCTTGCTCGAGGCGGACGACGTAGTCCACGCTCACGCCCGCCAGGGCGGCGAGTTCCTCGCGGCGGAGGCCCGGGGTCCGTCTGCCGGGGCCGGCCGGCAGGCCGACCGCCTCGGGACGCACCCGGTCACGCCAGGAACGCAACACGTTCGCGAACTCGCTCATGTCCACCATCATCGCCCCGCGCCTCCAGTCCGTCCTGGTACTGCCGGTCCCACCGTCGCACCGTGCCTGGGGCAGCCGGGCCGGCTGGGGCAGGCTGGGCACATGACGACGACACTGATCACCGGGGCCAACCGCAGCCTCGGACTCGAGACCGCACGCCGACTGATCGAAGCCGGCCACACCGTCCACGCCGGCATGCGCGACCCGGCCAGCGGCGACGACGCCCGGGCGCTCGGCGCCCACGTCGTGCAGCTGGACGTGACCGACCAGGCCAGCATCGACGAGGCGATCGCCACGATCCCGTCCTTGGACGTGCTGGTGAACAACGCCGGGATCCTCGGCGACTCGTTCGGGGTCGACGACCTCGACGCGGACGCGATGGCGACCGTCCTCGACACCAACGTCACCGGCATCGTCCGGGTGACCCAGGCCGCGCTGCCCCTGCTGCGACGCTCGGCAGCACCCGTCATCGTGAACGTCGCGTCGGGGGTCGGCTTCCCACGCTGGCTCACCACGCCCGGGCACGACGAGTACGGGGTGCCGGCCGTGCCGTACGCGGCGTCGAAGGCGGCCGTGATCGCGTTGACCGTGCAGTACGCGAAGAACCTGCCCGGGTTCCGGGTGAACGCGAGCGACCCGGGCTACACCGCGACGGCGTTCAACGGGTTCGGCGGGCACCAGACGATCACCGAGGGCACCGACGCCACGGTCGCGCTCGCGACGATCGGCACCGAGGGGCCGACGGGGGAGTTCCACAACCGCGAGGGACGCATCGAGTACTGAGGGCGGCGCTCCGTCAGTCGTGCACGTCGTCGCCGAAGCCCGGGCCGGGCCGCATCATCCACCCCTCCGGATCGGGCAGCGGCCGGAACCCGAACCGCTCGTACAGGCCGTGGGCGTCCGCGGTGAACAGGGCGAAGCGCTTCAGTCCGAGGGCCTCGACCGCCTCGGTCACCCCGCGCACCAGGGCGACCCCGACGCCCCGACCCCGGGCCCCTGGGGCGACGAAGACGTCCGAGAGCCAGCCGAACGTGACACCGTCGGTGACCACCCGCGCGTAGCCGAGCTGCTCGCCGGTCACCGCGTCGTAGACGCCGAAGTTCCGGGAACCGGCGATGATCGCGTCCTGGGTCGCCCGGTCGCGCCCGCGCGCCCAGTACGACTCCTCGCTGAGCCAGCGGTGCACGCGGTCCACGTCGAGGTCGGCGGGGTCGGTGGAGAAGCGCAGATCCGTCATCGTCCCAGTCAACCGGAGACGCGGCCGCGGGGCGACGTCCGATCGGGATCCGGTGGACCGGTCCTCGATGCCGCCCGAGTCTGATCCAAAACGAATACGAAATATTCATTGCAGCATTCCAGATGGATTCCTACACTCCTGGGCAGTGGGTGCACCCTGCACCCGCCCGCACGAGGAGTCCCATGCGAACACGCATCCCGATCCGAGCTGTCGTCGCCACGGCGTTGTCGCTGACGCTCCCGCTCACCGCCGCCGCCCCCGCGGGCGCGACCCCGGCCGGGGGAGCGGTGGGCACGGCCACGACGGACCCTGCGACGTCGACCGTCCGTCCGGCAGGGACGGTCGGTCTCGCTGCGAAGGTCGCCAAGGACGGCAACGGCCCGTTCACCCCGGACGACCGGCCCGGGGGCGACTCGAGCGGAACGAACGGCATCGTGCGGACACTCGACGCGATCACGTACAGCGTCGAGATGAGCGTGAACGACGGCGACAGCGTCAACCAACGGTTCGTCGTGACCGCTCCGGCCGGCACGACCTGGGCGGGGCTGCCGAAGCCGTGCACCGGGCCAGCGTCGCGCATCGACGGGCAGCGACTCACCTGCTCGGTCGGTGACCTGACCGAGGGCAACCTCGTCGAGGTCCCCGTCGTGCTCGACGTCTCCGGCACCATGCGGCACGGCGACGAGATCGAGGTCACGGTCGAAGCCACGGCGGACAACGCGGACAACGGCGTCGTGACGGCAGTCGCGCCGACCGTGACGGTCTCGGCAGCCGCGCGCTACAACCTGAGCAAGGACGTCGTCGGGTCCTCGCTCACCCCTGACGTCATCGGTCCCGACGGCGAGCGAGGCCTGCGTCTCGTCTACCCGATCGCGGTCAACTGGGAGCCCGTCGTCGCCGGACAGGGCCTGCTCGGGTTCGAAGCGAGCACCGGCCCGATGACCTTCACCGACGACGTGTCCGAGATCCTCGGCGACCTGCCGTCGACCGCCGTGCTGTGGAACGGGACCGCGCCTGCCTGCGGCGTGAACGCAACGAACGCCTGGCGCTTCGACGGCCTGCCGGGCGGACGGGGTGGCGGGCCGCGCAGCGTGGTCGACTCGGGGACCATCGTCTGCGCGCAGTCCTCGCCCGGCGCGGACGTCGACGTGACGATCACGGACACCGTCACCGACCCGGGCCGCATCCCCACCCAGTCGCTCAGCGGCGGCCCGGTCACGGGTGGCACCAGGGCGTACTTCGTCTCGGGCTACCTGAGCCTCTGGCTGCCCTACCCGCCGGGCTCGGTCCTGTCGACCAACCGGTACTCGGCTCTGCAGACCACGTCGGCGAGTGGCGCACAGAACTACCCCGGCAGCGAGGAGCCCCTCGCCGACAACAGCACGTCGCGCAACCTGGTGGGTGTCGGGTCCGGCACCGCCGGCAAGCGACTCTGGCGCGTGATCGACAGCGCCGGCACCACCGTCGAGGGTTCCGCCCGCGCGGGCGATCCATGGGTGACGCAGGGGCAGGTCCTGCGGAGCGACGTCACCGTCCTCAACGACGGGTACAGCCGCTGGACCGGCACGATCCTCTGCGACACCTTCGATCGCGGGACCCAGCGCCTCGCCCGCGGGGGCACCCCGGGCGCGACGGCGTGGACCAGCGGGTTGAGCAGGCCGCGCATCGAGTACGCGGCCTACGACATGACGAACCCCGCGGCCGGGCAGGACCACACGTGCGGCGATGACGACGGACCGTGGTTCGCCAGCCCGGACGAGGTTCCGGGCGGTCGCGCCGCGGTCGGCGCCGTGCGCGCGCTCGGCGACGTCGACGGTGGGGCGAGAGCGGTGCTGCACACGTACGTCGCAGTGGCCGACGCACCCTCGGGGACCCGCGCGTACGACTTCGGACACGCCCTGCTCGGCGAACACACCGACGTCTGGACCCACGACACGGCCCGGCCGGAGAACGGTGCCGGAGCGATGGCCGACAGCGTCGTGATCACGGAGAACCTGGCACGCATCAGGAAGAAGATCGTCGACCCGGGCACGACCGCGGAGGACACACCGGACAAGACGAGCTTCGTCGGGTCCGGGAGCACCCTCGAGTACGCCCTCTACCCGACACTCACCAACGGCCACTCCGGTGGGCAAGCGACCACCGTGACGGTCCGCGACGTGCTGCCGATGCACACCGACTACATCCCCGAGAGTGCGTCCAGGCCGGCCGAGCGCGACACGATCACGGACAACGCCGGCAACCTCCGCCAGCGCCTCACGTGGACGCTCGACGGCCTGCAGCCGAACACGAGGATCCCGCCGATCACCTACGAGCTGCAGGTGTCGAGTCTCGCGCCTGCCGGACCGGTGCAGAACTACGCGACCATCGCCTCGCCGACGGACCGCTCCGAAGCGTTCCGCCGCGACACCCAACGAGCGGTGCAGGTCGTCGCCGCAGTCGGTGTCGGCGTGGAGAAGGTGGCGACCGAACCGGTCGTCGCGACGGGGGACCAGCTCGAGTGGGACCTGCTCTACACGAACCGCGACGCCCGGAGCATCAGCGGGCTCGACGTCATCGACGTCCTGCCGCACCGAGGCGACCCCCAGGGCTCCGCCTTCCACGGGACCGTCTCGCTGGCCGACCGCGTCGACGTCGCGCCCGGCGCCGGTGAGACCGTGCGCTACACCACCAGCGATCCGGCCTCGATCTCGCTCGACGGCACGGCAGCGTCCAACCAGCCGGGCGGCAGCACGCTCTGGTGCGCGGCGGCAGACCTCGGCGACCCCGCGTGCGGATCCGCGGAACTCGCCGACGTCACCGCCGTGCGGATCGAACGGACCGGCGGTGTCGCGCCTGGACAGACGGTCCGACACCACGTCGTGCTGCGGACCCACGGGGAGCGGGACGGCGACACCTACACGAACCGCTTCGGGCTCCGCGCCTCGAACCTCGAACTCGCCGCGCTGTCGAACCGCGCCACCGTGCGGGTGGTCGCCGGCAGCATCGGAAACCGGGTGTGGACGGACAGCAACGACGACGGCCTCCAGGGTTCCGACGAACCGGGCATCGACGGCGTGCCGATCCGACTGTCCGGCGTCGACGACCGCGGAACCGACGTCGCACGCGCGACCAGGTCCGGACCCGATGGGGAGTACTCCTTCGACGGACTCCGCCCGGGGGACTACGTCGTGGCCTTCACGGCTCCGGACGGCCGTCGGTTCACGAAGGAGCACGTCGGCACCGACGGCACCATCGACTCGGACGCCGGCCAGGACGGCGAGACGCCCGCGGTCTCGATCGCGTGGGAACGCTCCGACGAAGGCGCGAAGGAATCCATCACCCGCGACCGCACCGTCGATGCCGGGCTGCTGCTCGGTGACTCGCCGTCGGATCCCGAACCGGAACCCGGGCCCGACCCCGGAACGGTTCCCGGCGCCGGCACGGGCCCCGGCTCCGGGCCCGGGGGCGGGTCCGGATCGACGGCCGTTCCGACTGTGGCGCCGTCGCCCGGAGCGCGCGGGGGCGTCCAGGGGCTCGCCTTCACCGGCACGTCGGGGACGCCGCTCGTCCTCGGCGTCGCACTCCTGCTGCTGGCGCTCGGGGCCGCGATGCTCGGAACGAACCGGAACCAGCGGCGACAGCGCTGATCCGTCACCGGCAGCACGACGATGCGGCGGAGTCCTGACCTCCGGGGTCGGGGCTCCGTCGTCCTTCGACGCCGTCTGTCAGGATGGCGGCATGCGCGCCGTCCAGTACGCCCAGTTCGGTTCCGTCCCCTCGATCGTCGACCTGCCGGAGCCCGTCGCCCCGGACCACGGTGTCGTCGTGCGGGTGGCTGCCACCGGTGTCTGCCGAAGTGACTGGCACGCGTGGAAGGGCCACGACGACTCGGTCCGGCTGCCGCACGTGCCCGGCCACGAGTTCGCCGGCGTCGTCGCGTCGATCGGCACCGACGTGCAGCGCTTCGCCGTCGGCGACCGGGTCACGGCCCCGTTCGTGTTCGCCTGCGGCACCTGCGCCGAGTGCCTCGACGGCGCGACCCAGGTGTGCACCGCCCAGCAGCAGCCCGGCTTCGACCTGCAGGGGTCCTACGCGGAGTCACTGGTGGTCCCGCACGCCGATCTGAACCTCGTCGCCCTGCCCGATGCCGTGGAGTTCACGGTGGCAGCGGCACTGGGCTGCCGCTTCGGCACCGCGTTCCACGCCCTGCACGCCCGCGGGCGGGTGAGCGCAGGGGAGTGGGTCGTGGTCTACGGCTGCGGGGGAGTCGGGCTGTCGGCGATCATGGTCGCCGTGGCCGCCGGCGCGCACGTGCTCGCCGTGGACGTCTCCGCGGCGGCGCTCGAACGGGCCGCAGCACTGGGTGCCGACACGGTGCTGATGGACGCCGGTGCGGTGACCACGGTTCGCTCCCGCACCGCCGGGGGAGCGCACCTGTCGATCGACGCCTACGGCAGCCGTGCCACCTCGGTCGCGGCGGTTGCATCCCTGCGTCCGCGCGGCCGACACGTGCAGGTCGGGCTGCTGCTCGACGACGAAGCAACGCCGGCGATCCCGATGGGACGGGTCATCGCCGACGAGCTCGAACTGCTCGGCAGTCACGGCGCAGCGGTCGGGGAGTACGGCGCGATGCTCGACGCCGTCGTCAGTGGGCGGCTCCGGCCGGAGGAGACGATCGGCCGCACCATCGGCTTCGACGACCTGCCCGAGGCGCTCGTCGCGATGGACCGGCCAGCCACTTCTCCGGGGATGACCGTCGCGACGTTCTGACGGTGCGCCGGCCCCGCGTCCTGTCTGGCATGCTGAACCGCGGGGGAAGGGGCGCCATGGAAGACGACACGCTCGAGGGACGCGCCGCTCGTCGTCGACGGACCGTGAAGAACCTGGTGATCGGTACGGTCTTCATGACGGTGTTCGTGCTCATCGTTGCCGCCTGCCAAGGCCACCGGCCGTACATCGCGTCCGATGCCGTCGCCACCCAGCAGGACGAACGGACCGTCGCTGTCGTGAACGCGTTCATGGAGGCGAACGGTGGCTTGTCGCAGTGGAAGGACTACTACGACGAGGGGGAGTCCCGGCCTGCGCCGTTCGGGGAACTGACCGGCGACTCCGTCTGCTCGAACACCGACGTCCTCGGCTTCACCACCGGTGATGCTGGGATCCGCCGGGAAGTGAACCTGTCGAGCACGTCTGCAGTGACGCCACGGACAGTGCTCGACAACGCCGAGCGGGTTTGGACGCGGTACGACATCAGCCGCCGTGGCGACGACCGGGGCCGGAGCACGTGGACCCAGGTGCGGTTCTCAGGAGGCCGGACCTCGCCGACCGTGTACGTCAGCTACGCCGGTGACGACCCGGATGCGAAGGTCAACATGCTGGTCCTTGCCGCATCCGTCTGTCGGGAACTGTGACCGGTGGAGGCGGGGCGTTCTGGAGTCCGGTCCACCTGAGTTGACATAATATGCATTATCGGCGCGCACATGGACACCCGATCGGCGCTGAGTGAGCAGAAAAGGTCGGGTCCGTTCTCCGGACTCGACCTCTTCTGCTCACTGGATGACGACGGCGTCAGTCGGCGGGCTTCGTCGGGACGTCGTCGGCGTCGATCTCGAGCGCTGCCGGCTCGCCGCCCTGTTCCTCCAGGTTCCCCTGGTCGGTGTCGGGCTGCTCCGGCGACTCGCTCTGGGTGGTCTCTTCGGCTGGGTCAGGCTGGCTGTAGCTCATGCGCCGGACGGTACGCCCGGGTTCCTGGACACGTACCAGCGGCGCCGGAGATCGACAGCGGGCGCGTGGCGACTCCGCCACGCGCCCGCTGTCATGCGGCGATCAGCCTCAGTTGTTCATCGCGGGAACGACGATCGTCAGAGCGACGATGATGAAGATGATCGAGAGCACGAGGCCGATGACACTCAGGATGATGCCGGCGAGCACCATGCCTCGGGTACCGGCGTTGCGACGACGGGCGACGAAGCCCAGGACCAGGCCGATGATGCTGGCGATGAGTCCGACCCACACGAAGAGGAACGAGAAGACGACGCCGACGATGCCGAGGACGAGCGAACCGACGGCGATTCCGTTGCCGCTGTTGGTCGCGGGTGCGTTGCCGGGGTTGGACATGGTGGAGCTCCTTCTGGTCAGGACGCTGATCCAGGCCGGGTAGCCGATCGTGAGCGTCGGTCAGAACAGTAGTCCTCGCACACGGCTGGTGCCCAGATTCACCGTCCGAACCTGTCCCCCGGCTCAGGTTCCGACGTACGCCGCCAGGTGCTGCCCGGTCAGCGTCGACCGGGCCGCCACGAGTGCAGCGGGCGTCCCCTCGAACACGATGCGCCCGCCGTCGTGCCCGGCGCCCGGCCCGAGGTCGATGATCCAGTCAGCGTGCGCCATCACGGCCTGGTGGTGCTCGATCACGACGACCGTACGGCCGGCGTCGACGAGCCGGTCGAGCAGGCCGAGCAGCTGCTCGACGTCGGCCAGGTGCAGGCCCGCGGTCGGCTCGTCGAGCACCACCACACCGCCCCGGTCACCGAGGTGCGTCGCGAGCTTGAGCCGCTGCCGCTCTCCCCCGGACAACGTGGTGAGCGGCTGTCCGATCGTCAGGTAGCCGAGCCCCACGTCTGCGAGCCGGGCGAGGATCGTGTGGGCGGCTGGCAGTGCGGACGCCCCCGCCGCGAAGAACGCCAACGCGTCGGCGACGGACATGCCGAGCACCTCGCTGATGTCCTTCCCGCCCAGGTGGTAGCCGAGCACGGCCTGGTCGAACCGCTTGCCGTCGCACTCGACGCAGGGGCTCGCGACGCCCGCCATCATGCCGAGGTCGGTGTACACGACACCGGCACCGTTGCACGCCGGGCAGGCGCCCTCGGAGTTGGCGCTGAACAGTGCGGGCTTGACGCCGTTGGCCTTCGCGAACGCCTTGCGGATCGGTTCGAGCAGGCCGGTGTAGGTCGCCGGGTTGCTCCGTCGTGAGCCCCGGATACCGCTCTGGTCGATGGCGACCACGTCGTCGCGCCGAGCCAGCGACCCGTGGATGAGTGTGCTCTTGCCGGAACCGGCGACCCCAGTGACGACGGTGAGCACCCCGGTGGGGACGTCCACGTCGACGTCGTGCAGGTTGTGGGCCGACGCGCCGCGGATCGCGATCGCTCCGTCCGGACGACGGACGTCGGACTTCACGGTGACGCGGTCGTCCAGGTGCTGACCGGTCACGGTCCCGCTGGCGCGCAGCCCGTCGACGGACCCCTGGTAGCAGAGCGTCCCACCGCCGGAACCGGCACCGGGTCCGAGGTCGACGACGTGGTCGGCGATCGCGATGACCTCGGGCTTGTGCTCGACGACCAGGACGGTGTTGCCCTTGTCGCGCAACCGGACGAGCAGCTCGTTCATCCGCTCGATGTCGTGCGGGTGCAGCCCCGTGCTCGGCTCGTCGAAGACGTACGTGACGTCGCTGAGTGAGGAGCCGAGGTGCTTCACCATCTTCACGCGCTGCCCTTCTCCCCCGGACAACGTGCCGGTCGGACGGTCGAGCGACAGGTAGCCGAGTCCGATCTCGACGAAGGACTCGAGCAGGTCACGGAGCCCCTCGAGCAACGGCCCGACCCCCGGGTCGTCCAGACCCCGCAGCCAGGTGACGGTGTCGGTGACCTGCATCGCGCAGACGTCGGCGATGCTGCGGCCCGCGACCTTCGACGAGCGGGCGGTGTCGTTCAACCGGGTGCCGTCGCAGGCCGGACACGTCGTGAAGGTCACCGCACGGTCGACGAAGGCCCGGATGTGCGGCTGCATCGCCTCGCGGTCCTTCTGCAGGAACGATCTGCGGACCCGGTGCACGAGCCCCTCGTAGGTCATGTTGATGCCGGCGATCTTCTGCTTCGTCGGCTCGCGGTACAGGAAGTCCTGCCGCTCCTGCTCGGTGAAGTCGCGGATCGGGGTGTCCCGGTCGAAGTAGCCCGACTCGGCGTACAGCCGCACGTTCCACCCGTCGGTCCCGTACCCGGGGATCGTGAGCGCGCCGTCCCCGAGCGACTTCGTCTCGTCGAACAGCTGCGTCAGGTCGATGTCGTTCACCAGGCCCCGACCCTCGCAGTCCGCGCACATGCCGCCGAGCCGCGTGAACGAGACCTTCTGGGCCTTCGCGTCCGCACCCTTCTGCACCGTGATCGCTCCCCCGGCCGTCACGGTGGCGAGGTTGAACGAGAACGCGTTCGGTCCGCCGACGTGCGGCTGACCGAGTCGGCTGAACAGCACGCGCAGCATCGCGTTCGCGTCCGTCGCGGTGCCGACGGTGGAGCGCGGGTCGGCGCCGATGCGCTCCTGGTCGACGACGATCGCGGTGGTCAGGCCGTCGAGCAGGTCGACGTCGGGACGCGCGAGCGAGGGCATGAACCCCTGCACGAACGCGCTGTAGGTCTCGTTGATCATCCGCTGCGACTCGGCGGCGACGGTGCCGAACACGAGCGAGCTCTTGCCCGAGCCGGAGACCCCGGTGAACACCGTGAGCCGGCGCTTCGGCAGGTCCACGTCGACGTCGCGCAGGTTGTTGGCGCGCGCTCCGCGCACGCGGATCCGGTCGTGCCGGTCGGCAGGGTGCACGACGGGACCGGCGGGGTCGTCGTCGACCGGATCGGTGTCCATGCGGGTCAGCGTACCGACGGGAGGCCCGTGGCGGGGCCGCCACGGGCCTCCCGTCCGCTGATGGGTCGGCCGTCAGGCCGTGGTGGGGTGCTCAGGCGCCGTGACGGCGCACCAGGTCCGGCAGCTCTGCGGGTTCGAACGCCTCGTCGGTCGCTTCGAGCTCGTCCGCCGTCCACCAGCGCGAGGCGAGGATGTCGACGCGTTCGTCGTCGGTCCACTCGGCGTCGGACAACTCGAAGCCCGGCGTGCGGACGACGTAGAACTCGGCGTGCCCACGGTCGTGGTCAGCGAGGTCCCAGTCGACGGTGAAATCCCACGACCAGACCGGTTCGCCGGGTTCGTCGATGACGATCCCGGTCTCCTCGCGCAGCTCGCGGATCGCGGCGTCGCGGTGGGACTCCCCCGGGTCGACGCCGCCACCCGGCGTGATCCAGCGGTGCGCACCGTCGGACGAGGGCGACTTCGTGTCCATCAGGAACACGCGACCCCGGGGGTCGAGCAGCAGGATGCGGGAGGTGCGGCGCAGGCCGGGCTTGGCGGTCACCCGCCCGACGTTAGCCGACGAATCCGCTGACGTCGCCGACCAGCTTGGTGTGGTCGGCGGGGATCGGCTCGACGGCGGCCAGGGCGATCTCGGCCGCGAACTCGGAGACGCTGTATAGTTTGCCGACCTCTTGCCGACGGCCCTCGATCGCGCCGGGGTTCAGGCGGTTCAGGAGCGTCGCGGTGATCGTGCCCTCGATCATGTCGCCGGAGACGACGACGAACTCGATGCCCGCGGCCTCGAGCTGCGGGATGAGCGCACGGAGGGCGAGTTCCCCGGCACGCTTGCTCTTGGCGACCGGGACGTACTCGTCCATCGTCTCGGCGGTCTCGACGAAGTGCGCCTGGTGGCTCGTGACGAAGACCACGCGCGACCCGGCAGGCATGTGCGGCACGGCGGTCTGCAGCATGTCGACCTGGGCGTCGCGGTTCAGGCGGAGCGCGTAGTCCTCGCCGACACCGGACTCCATGCCGCCCGAAGCGTTGAGCACGAGCAGGTCGATGCCGCCCCACTCCCGCACGACCGTGTCGACCAGGGCCTGCACGGAGTCGTGCTCGGTGAGGTCGGCGCCGACGGCCAGGGCGGAGCCACCGGACTCGACGATCTTCTCGGCGATCTGCTCGGCCCGCCTGGCCTTGTTGCGGTAGTTCACGACGACCTTCGCGCCGGCCTCGGCCAGGTACCCGACGGTGTCGGCGCCGATGCCACGGGACGAACCGGTGACGACGGCGCGCTTGTCGGTGAGGGATCCGGGGGCGAGGGGGTTGCTCACAGTCGTGTTCTCCAGGTCTGGTTCCGGCCGGTCGGGCGCACCGAGCCTACCAATCGCCTGCACGGTCGTCGGACGTCCTTGATATGTTGAACGGAGTTGTACCGGCTGTCGCGACGCAGCGAGCCGCCGCGCGCGACCGAGGGAGGGAGATCGCGTGAACGGAATCGATTGGATCCAGAGCATCGTCTGGATCGGCCTGGTGTTGCTCCTGGGCGTGGTCGAGATCTTCACTCTCGACTTCATCTTCATCATGCTCGCGGCGGGCGCCGCCGGCGGGTTGGTCGCCGCGCTCCTGGGCGCACCGTGGTGGCTGTCCGCCATCGTCGCCGCGGTGGCCGCCCTGGTGCTGCTGTCGCTCGTCCGACCTCGACTGCTCGTCGCCCTCGGCCGTGGCGCCGACCCGCACCGCACCAACGTCGAGGGCCTCATCGGGCTCGCCGGCACGGTCGCGGTCGCCTTCACCGCTTCCAGCCCTGGCCAGGTCCGCCTGGCCAACGGCGAGACCTGGAGCGCGCGGTTCGCCGCGGACTCCGTCGACCGCACACCGCCACTCGGGACCCCTGTGGTCGTCGAGTCGATTGAGGGGTCGACCGCGGTCGTACGCCTCGCAGAAAGGGCCACCTCGTGACCAGCATCTCCCCGGGGACGATCGCACTGCTCGTCCTCATCCTCGTCGTCGTCATCTTCGTGATCGTCGTCCTGGCGAAGGCGATCCGCATCGTCCCCCAGGCCACCGCGGGCGTCGTCGAACGTCTCGGCAAGTACCACAAGACCCTCAATCCGGGGTTGAACCTCCTGGTGCCGTTCATCGACCGTCTGCGGCCGCTGCTCGACATGCGCGAGCAGGTCGTCTCGTTCCCGCCGCAGCCCGTGATCACCGAGGACAACCTGGTGGTCTCGATCGACACGGTCGTCTACTTCCAGGTGACCGACGCCCGTGCGGCGACCTACGAGATCGCGAACTACCTCGGCGCCGTCGAGCAGCTCACCACCACGACGCTCCGCAACGTGGTCGGTGGCCTGAACCTCGAAGAGGCCCTGACCAGCCGCGACAACATCAACGGCCAGCTGCGCGTCGTCCTCGACGAAGCGACCGGCAAGTGGGGCATCCGCGTCGGCCGAGTCGAGCTCAAGGCGATCGAGCCGCCCGTGTCCATCCAGGACGCCATGGAACAGCAGCTCCGTGCCGAGCGCAGCCGTCGTGCCGCGATCCTGCAGGCCGAGGGCACCAAGCAGTCCCAGATCCTCGAGGCCGAGGGCCAGCGGCAGGCCGCGATCCTGGCGGCCGAGGGTGACGCCAAGGCGCAGGTCCTGCGTGCCGAAGGTGAAGCCCAGGCCATCGCGACCGTGTTCGAGGCGATCCACACCGGTGACCCCGACGAGAAGCTGCTGTCCTACCAGTACCTGCAGACCCTGCCGAAGATCGCGGAGGGCACGTCGAACAAGCTCTGGATGATCCCGAGCGAGTTCACCGAGGCCCTGTCCGGCATCGCCAAGGGCTTCAGCGCCAGCCGCGGTGGTGGCGGCGCCGGACCGGTCGCCGGTGCTGCAGGTGCTGCCGGTGGCGCGGACTTCCTGTCCCGTATCTCGAAGCTCGCGAACGAGAGCCTGGCGAACACCGCCGCGGGCGGATCCGCCGACACGACGATGCCGCGCGCGGACGCCACCGCCGCCGACATCGTCCCCGAGTCCGAGCTCGACGCGCGTCTGGCCGAGTCGAACCGCAGCGTCGACGCCCACATCGCGGCCGCCGATGACGCGACCGCCGAGCAGGTCGAGGACACTCCGACGACGCCGGGCGACGACGCTTCCGGTCACCGGACGAGCGACGGCTCCGGTCGGCGCTGACACGTCGGCACGAACGAACGACGACGCCCGCCCCGGGGAACCGAGGCGGGCGTCGTCGTTCGTGCGTGGGGTGTCAGGCGCCGCGTCGTGCGCGGAGGACCTGCAGGCGCTCTTCGAGGAGCTCCTCGAGTTCCTCGCGCGAGCGGCGCTCGAGCAGCATGTCCCAGTGGGTGCGGGGTGCCTTCACGTCCTCTTCGGCGACCTCGACGGGGATCCCGTCGTCGCCGAGCAGTCGGCCCTCGCGGCCGGAGCGGGGCTCCGACCAGGTCTGGGGGACGTCCGCATCAGCCGAGAAGACGATGTCGAACGTCTCACCCGAATCCGTCTGGTAGACCGCGCGCTTGCGATCCGAGAGCTCGACGCCCTCTTCGCTCTGGAGACTCTGACTCCCGAGCCGCATGCCGCGGAGACTCCGATCAGCCATGTGTGTGCTCCTCTCGCTCGTCTGCCCTCCACAACACTGTCCCACGCCCCATCAATCCCGTACCGGCGCATTCACAGTCCGTTCCCAGTGGCTGGGCGCGGCGGGTCGGATCAGGAGCGAGCGCGACGACCCCAGGGGGCGCAGGCCAGGAGCACGAGCAGCCCGCCGAGGGCGAGCAGGAGTGTGATCGACCCGGACAGGATCGATGCCGGGGTGGTGGACGTCCCGAGCGGCACGTCGGTCACCATCGAGGTCGCGGTGTACTCAGGAACCCGGTCGATCGTGCGGCCGCTCGGGTCGATGACCTGCGACGCTCCGACGGTCGAGATGTTCACGAGCGAGCGTCCGGTCTCGATGGCCCGCATCCGCGCGATCTCGAGCTGCTGCAGGTTCTCGTCGGTGCCGGAGAAGTCGGCGTTGTTCGTCTGCGCGAGGATCACCTGCGCTCCCCCGCGCACCATGTCGGCGGTCAGAGAGTCGTCGACGATGTCGAAGCAGATCGAGATGCCGGCACGGACCCCCGCCACGGACAGCACGTTCGGCTTCGTCCCCGGCGTGTAGTCGCGCTGCAGCAGACCGATGAGCGACGGCGCGAGCTTCGAGAAGAACCAGCGATCGGGCACGTACTCACCGAACGGCACCGGGCGCTTCTTGTCGTACGAGGACTGCCAACCGTCCGCGGTCCACACGAACGACGTGTTGTGCAGGACCCCCGACGGCGTCTGCGTGATGGCGCCCGCGACGATCGGAGCGTGGAGCGAGTCGACCACGGAGTCGAGCGCCGAGGCGATGACGGGCTGCTGGCGCGGGTCGTACTCCGCACCTGCCTCGGGCCAGACGACCAGGTCCACACCCTTCGCGTCCACGTCCGTCGCCGCGACCTGCGCCGCCAGGACGTCGCCTGGCTGCGCGCGGTCGAAGTAGCCAGCCGGTCCGTTGCCCTGCACCGACTCGACCCGGATGGTGCCGCTCGTCGCCGTCGGCCACGCCGGCACCGCCAGGACCGCCGCGACGAGCAGGCCCGCCGTCGCCACCCGCACGGGCAGGCGGAGGGTGACGCCCGGCGCGCGGGGCGCCACGAGCGCGAGCGACACGACGACCGCGACGCAGTACACGACGACGAAGGTGAGTCCGAGGACGCCGACGTACGCGGCCAGGTGCGCGAACGGCCCCTGCGACTGCGACAGCCCGACCCGCCCCCAGGCGAATCCGCCGTACGGCCAGCTCCCCGAGAACCACTCGCGTCCGGTCCAGAGTGCGGCGACGACGGCCGGGAGGCCCCACACGCGTCCGGCGGTCGACGGCACCACGCGCGCGACCCAGCGGTACGCCAGGGCGATGGCCACGCTGCCGAGGGCGAAGAACGCGGCCTCCAACAGCGCCAGCGCGAACCACGGGACCGGGCCCAGGTAGCGGCCGGCCCACGAGATCGCGGGGATCCAGAACGCCGCACCGGCGAGGTAGCCGATCCACGCCGCGCGCCGTGCACGCTGCCCCATCACCGCGAGCAGCATGCAGGCGAGCGCCGGGTAGGCCAGGAACCACCACCCGGGCGACGGGAACGCGAGGGCGAACAGGATCCCGCCGATGACGGCCAGTGGTAGCGCGGTGCCCAGCGGCAACGCGGCGAACGGGCCGATCGCGGCCGCCCCGCGGCCGACGCGCGTGGGCAGCCCGCGCACAGTCGTCTCCGGAACCCGCACCGTGCCTCCTGTCAGACCGCTGCGTAGGCGACGATGCCGCGGCGGACCGCGTCCGTCGCACGTCTCGCGGTCTGGGCCAGGTCGTCGTCGCCGGCGTTCCGGATCTGGTCGAGCAGGTCGATGACTTGCTTCGACCAGCGCACGAAGTCGCCGGCGGGCAGGTCGAGGGTCCGGAGGACGTCGTCGAGCGCCGAGCCCGAGGCCCAGCGGAACATGCCGACCGCCATCGCCGGGGTGGGCGGCTGCGAGCCGGCCAGACGTGCCGCACGCTCGATGTCGTCGAGGCGTGACCAGATCGTCAGGGTCTCGTCGAGCGCCGGGCGGAACGCACCACGGGGCAGCGCGTGCTCGGTGCCGGGCGCGTCCTCGCGACGGGGCTGGTAGATGATCGTCGCGGCCATGGCGGCGAGCTGCGCCGGGGTGAGGTCCTTCCAGACACCCGCCTCGAGGCACTCGGCCACGAGCAGGTCGCGGTCGCCGTAGATCCGCTGCAGACGACGGCCGCCGGCTGCCACGGTGGCTTCACCGTTGCCGCCGTCCACCAGGTAGCCGAGCTCGAGCAGGACCTCGGTGACCCGGTCGAACGTCGTCGCGACGGCGCCCGTGCGGGACCGGATCTGCTGGACGAGCTTGTCGTTGGCGCGCTTGAGCTTCCACCAGCGCTCGGACCAGCGGGCGTGGGCCTCGCGTTCCGGGCAGGTGTGACAGGGGTGGCGCTGCAGCTGACGGCGGACCGCGGTGATCGCGGCCTGGCGTTCCTGGCGGGCGCCGTGCGATGCCTCTCGACCCCCAGGGACGTTCGTGCGCTCGAGGTCGGAGAGTTCTCGGCGGAGCGCCGAGTACTCGGTGAAGTCGCCGAGGTGGCACTGCATCGCCTGCTGGTAGCCGTCGAGCGACTCCTGCTGCGAGCGGACCTTGCGGGCGAGGTCGACCACCGACCGGTCGGCCTGGAACTGGGCGAACGACGTCTCGAGGACCTCGCGCGTGCGCTGCCGGCCGAACTGGTCGATCAGGTTGACCGCCATGTTGTAGGTCGGCTTGAACGACGAGTTGAGCGGGTACGTGCGACGGCTGGCCAGCGACGCCACGGCCTGCGGGTCGAGTCCGTCGGTCCACTGGATGACCGAGTGCCCCTCGACGTCGATCCCGCGACGACCGGCACGACCGGTGAGCTGGGTGTACTCCCCCGGGGTGATCGGCACACGCGCTTCGCCGTTGAACTTCTCGAGCTTCTCGAGCACGACGGTGCGCGCCGGCATGTTCACGCCGAGCGCCAGGGTCTCGGTGGCGAAGACGACCTTCAGCAGCTTGCGCTGGAAGAGGTTCTCCACGACCTCCTTGAATGCGGGGAGCATGCCGGCGTGGTGCGCCGCGACCCCGCGCTCGAGGCCTTCCAGGAACTCCCAGTAGCCGAGCACTGCGAGGTCCTCGTCCGGCAGGGTGCGGCAGTGGTACTCCGCGGTCTCGCGGATCTCGTTGCGCTCCGGCACCGTCGTCAGCGACAGCCCTGACCGCAGGACGTTCCGGACGCCTTGGTCGCAACCGTTGCGGCTGAACACGAAGAAGATCGCGGGCAGCAGCATCCGCTCGTCGAGCATGTGCGCGATCTGCTCGCGGTGCACCTTCTCGGTGCGCGGCCCACGGCGCTCGGGGTAGCCCCCGCGACCACGACGACCGCGGTGTCCGCCGCCGTTCCGCTCGCTCCGTGCGCCGCCGCCGACCATGCGGAGCAGTTCGGGGTTGACACGGTTCGTCGCCGCTGCGCCGCTCGAGTCGAACAGGTCGACCATCTTCGAGCCGACCAGGACGTGCTGCTCGAGCGGGACCGGGCGGTCTTCGGAGACGATGACGTCGGTGTCGCCACGGACGGTCTGCAGCCAGTCGCCGAACTCCTCGGCGTTGGACACCGTGGCACTGAGCGAGACCAGGCGGACCTCGGTCGGCAGGTGCAGGATCACTTCTTCCCACACGGCACCGCGGAACCGGTCGGCCAGGTAGTGCACCTCGTCGAGGACCACCCAGGCGAGGTCGTCGAGCAGGTCCGAATCGGCGTAGATCATGTTCCGCAGCACCTCGGTCGTCATCACGACGACGCGGGCGCGGGGGTTGACGTTGGTGTCGCCGGTGAGCAGGCCGACCTCGGACTCGCCGTAGACGTCGACGAGCTCGGCGTACTTCTGGTTGCTGAGCGCCTTCATCGGGGTCGTGTAGAACACCTTCGCCGTCGGCTGCCGCATGGCGAGCCAGATGGCGAACTCGGCGATGATCGTCTTGCCTGCACCGGTCGGGGCGGCGACCAGCACGCTGCGGCCCTGGTCGAGCGCGTCACAGGCCGCGAACTGGAACGGGTCGAGGTCGAACCGCAGGTCGGTCCGGAAGAGCTCGAGGTTGCGCGACCGGTTGCGCACCTTGGCCGCGGCGAAGCGCTCGGCTGCGCTCGTGCCGCTCACAGGCCGTACTCCTCGTCGAGCTTCGCCTGCCGCTTGGCCACGCGGCGGTCGTGGATCCAGGCGACGAAGCACGCTGCGATGTAGAGCACCACCATCGGGACGGCGAGCAGGAACATCGAGATGACGTCGGCGCTCGGGGTCACGATGGCGCAGAAGACCAGGATGCAGAGGATCGCGACGCGCCAGCTCTTGATGATCGCGGCGGCCGACAGAACGCCGACGAAGTTCAGCAGGACGATGAACACCGGCAGGACGAAGGCGATGCCCACCGCGACGATGAGCTTGATGACGAAGTCGTAGTACGCCTTCGCATCGACGATCGAGGTGTCCTGGCTGGACACGAAGCTGCCGAGGATGCCGACCACGTGCGGCAGGATGTACCACCCGAAGTAGCACCCGGCGAAGAACAGCGGGATGGCGGTGCCGAGGAAGCCCCACACGTACTGCCGCTCACGCCGGATCAGCGCCGGCACGATGAACGCCCAGATCTGGTACAGCCAGACGGGGCTCGCGATGACGACACCGATGGTGATCGCGATCTGCAGCTTGAGGTCGAACGCCCCGGTGATCATCGGGAAGTTCAGCTCGGCGGTGTGCCCGCCGACCTTGGCGAGCTCGGTCACCGGTGCCCGCAGCGAGTCGAGCACCCACGGGGTGAGGAACCATCCACCGACCGCGCCGATGACGATCGCCACCACTGCGCGGAAGAGGCGGTTGCGCAGCTCGATGAGGTGCTGCCCGAGCGACATGCGGCCTTCGGCGTCGGTCTTCTGGCGCCCCTGCCGCTTCGCTCGCCCGCGCGCGGTCGTCGAAGCCATGTGGTCGATCTTACGGGGTCGGGACCGACAGTCCGCCGGGGGTCGGCGTGGGCGGGGTGCGGGCGGGCCGAGCGGGTTCGGCGGGTGGCCGGTTGGGCGGGCGCAACGGGGCGTACCTGGCGAGATCGGACGTACCTGGTCGGATCAACGCACCAGGTACGCCCGGAACGACCAGGCACCCGCGGCCCACCGAGCGGGAACGGGCACACCTGGCGAGATCGGGCGAGAAGCGACCGACGGAGACCCCGGGGCGGACGTCAGCCGGCGGCGAGGGCCGCGGCGGCGAAGTCGCGCACGGCGTCACGGGCAGCGGGCGGGTCGAGCACCACCGCGCGGCCGGGCAACCCCGCGACGAGCCGGACCACCCCGTCGAACCCGTGCGACGCCGCGAGCCGGATGCGCACACGCCCGTCGGTGTCGGGCGCGTCGGCGGTGTCGGCCAGGAAGTCGGCGACCAACGGCAGCGACGTGGAGTCGAGTTCCACGGTGACGATGACGTCGTCGGCGGCCTGCTGGAAGAGCGTGTCCGGGATGACGACCTGGTCGATCGTCTTCTCGGCGGGACGGTCGTCGACACGGGCCTCGGACATCCGGTCGAGCCGGAACGTCCGGAGCGCCTGCCGGTCGAGGTCCCACGCGCGCAGGTACCAGTCGGTGTCGATCGACTCGACGCGGAGCGGGTCGACCCGTCGGGTGCTGCCCTGCGTGCGCGGTCCGGCGTACTCGAAGACCAGACCGCGGCCGTCCGACATGGCCCGGCGGATGGTGGCGAGGGCGACGTCGTGCAGGTCCTGCCCGACGGCGACGGTCGACGCCGCTCCCCCGGCACCGCGGGACAGCTTGGCCATGAGGGCGCGGATGGCGTCGCGGTCTGCGGCCTCGGGCAGCGCGGACAGGTACTGCAAGCCGGCGATGAGTGCCGAGGCCTCGCGAGCGGACAGTCGGGGCGAGTCGTCGATCGCCACCAGGTTGGTCAGGACGATCATGTCGTTCTGGTCGAAGTCGTCCCACGCGATGTCGAACAGGTCACCGTGCTGGTACTGCATCGTCTCGCCCGGGACCCCCGACACCGCGATGAGTTCGACGGCGCGGCGGATGCGGGCTTCTGGCACCCCGAAGTGCCGAGCGGCCTCGGCCACCGAGACACGCTCGCGGTCGATCAGGTACGGCACCAGGGCGAGCAGGAAGGCGAGCTTGTCCTGCGCCTGCAGGGGTTGGGCGTCAGCCACGAACGGGGTCCTCTCCGGGGGCTGCGGCACGGTCGTCGGCGGTGTGGTCGCGCACGAGCGCGCGGAGGCGCTCTTCGACCCGTGCCCGCAGGTCGGCCGGCTCGAGCACCCGGACCTCGGGACCGAATGCTGCGAGTTCCTCGGCCAGGATCTGTGGGTCGACGT
This sequence comes from Curtobacterium poinsettiae, assembly GCF_047226435.1. NCBI lineage: Bacteria > Bacillati > Actinomycetota > Actinomycetes > Micrococcales > Microbacteriaceae > Curtobacterium > Curtobacterium poinsettiae. The sequence goes on from NZ_CP178434.1 coordinate 1,904,301, forward strand.
GGTGCAGCACGAGCCCGCCGTCGGCGTCGGTCTCGGTGTCGCGGCGACGGGTGAGTCGGCGTTCGGCGTCGGACCCGGGTGCCACGGCGATGCGTGCGGTGCGCTCGGCCCAGATCCGCTCGAGCTCGGCGAGGGTGCGCTCCCCCGCGCCGACGGGCGCGGTGTGCTGTCCGACCGCGTACTGGGTGACGGGTCCGACGATCCGGGACAGCAGGTAGTTCTTGTCGGAGTCGGTCGCGAACTCGTGGGCGGCGAGCATCCACCGACCGCCGTGCTGCACGAGGGCGAGCGGGGCGACCTCACGCCGGCGGGCGTCGTGCTGCCCGGGCGTGATGTAGTCGAAGCGGACGGCTGCGCCGCGGTCGAGCGCGGAGCGGAGCGGTTCGAACGAGGCGTCCCGGGCGCGGAGCCGCGGGGCGTAGGCGTCGACCCCGAGCTGCAGGGCACCGTCGTCGTCCTCGGCACCCGCCGAGCGCACCTTCAGCAGGCCGCGGCGGGAGTCGGCGGACAGTGCGCCCTCGCGCCACGCCATCGCGGCCAGGGACAGCAGCGCGGATTCGTCCGGGGTGAACCGGACGTCGACGGGCAGGTCGTACTCGCCCTTCGGGATCCGGTAGCGGAGCGTCTGGTTGTTGCCCGCGGCACCCGGCGTCTCGATGGTCTCGAGCGGGATGCCGAGCTCGCGGACGTCGTCCTTGTCGCGTTCGAACTGACGCTCGAGCGAGGCGTTGTCGCCACCGGTCGAGAACCGCTGCCGGTACCCCTGCACGTTGGCCAGGATCTCGGCCTTGGTCAGCCCGGACTCCGTCGAGAGCAGCGCGAGCACGAGGCTGAACAGCCGCTCCTCGGCGGGCACACGGGGCACACGGGTCGCTGGCACGAGCCGATCCTACGGCAGCGCGGGTGCACCGGAGTGCACCCGCGCCGCGGTCCGTGGACGGTCGGAGGAGGTCAGTTCGAGATCGCTCCGAGGACGTCGATCACGTAGGCGTTCGCGGTCCCCTGCTGGTTGACGATCGCCAGGACCTGGTCACCGACGCGGTGCCCGACGATCGCGTTCCGGACGCCCTCGTCGACCTGGCCCTTGGTGAGCGGGACCGCCTGTGCGCCGGAACCGTCGGTCCAGCTGGAGCCGACGACGGACGGGTCGGCACCCCAGGTGACGGCGGTGTACTTGATGACCGCGGTGTCCTTCGCGGTGAGCTCGCGGCCGTCGCCCTTGCGGAGCAGGTGCGTCTCGTTCGACTTCGGGGCGCTCCACGACGGGATCGTGATGCCGGGGGCACCGGACGGTGCGAGCACGACGGCGGGCATCTTGTCGCCGGCGAGCTGCGGGGTGCCGGTGGCTCGGGCGTCGAACGCCCGCTTGACGTCGATGACGGCGATCACGGCGTCCTCGGTCTTCTTGGACGAGTCGGTACCAGCGGCGCCGCCGGTGCTGCTCAGGGCGCTCTTCGGCAGGGCCACCGCCAGGCGGTCGCCGACGTGGGCGCACTGCAGCGAGTCGCCGAGGGCCCCGTAGTTGCTCGCGCCCGCGGTGATCGGCGCGGTCTGGCCCGAGTAGCCGCTCGTCTGGGCGACCTGGCCGGTGGAACCGTCGACCAGGGTGTACTCGACCAGGACGGGGGTGCCGTCGTCGATGGTGCGACCGGTGCCCTGCTTCAGCACGGACACCTGGGTGCCCTTGGTGGTGAGGCCCTTCGGCACGGTGACCTTCGGCTCCGAGCCGAACTTGCCGGTGGCGGTCACCGCTTCGGAAGCGGCACCGGGAGCGGCACAGCTCGCGGGCGTGGTGCCGGCACCGTTCGAGGCGCAGGCGGTGAGGGACACCGCGAGACCGATGGTGACCAGGAGTGCGGGGATGGTGCGCACGGACCCTCTTTCCGTTCGATGCAGGACGGGCACGCCGTCAGCCTACCGTTCGTCCTCGACGGCCCCGGACAGAGCCCCAGCGGCATCCGACGGAACCCCGTCGGCCCCCGACGGAGCCACGGCGGCATCCGACGGAACCACCGCCGACGATGCCTCGGCCGCCGCGACCTTGCGCGCCTGCGCCGCCGACTGCCGGGCCACCTTGCGGAGCTTCTTGTCGCTCGTCGCCCGCTCGCCCACGGCTCCCGGGGTCCACGCCTCGATGTCCTCGTCCGAGAACTCGGCCTTGCCCGCTCGGCGCTTCAGGTTCGGCAGGACCGTGCCGTCGGCCAGGCGTCGTGCCGTGATCAGGAACCCGGTGTGCCCGACCATGCGGTGGTCCGGGCGGACGGCGAGCCCCTCGACGTGCCAGGTGCGCACCAGGGTCTCGCTCGGCATCGGGTCGGTGAAGCGTCCGGTGTCGCGCAGCGCCTCGGCCGTGCGGGACAGCTGCGTGACGGTCGCGACGTAGCAGACGATGAGTCCGCCGGGCACGAGGGCGTCGGCTGCGGCGTCCACGCACTCCCACGGCGCGAGCATGTCGAGCACGACGCGGTCGACGCTCTGCGGCTCGGTCGCGTCGGGCAGCGACTCGACCAGGTCACCGACGGTGACGGACCAGTTGTCCGGGACAGCACCCAGGAAGGTGCCGACGTTGCCCTTGGCGATCGCGGCGAACTCCTCGCGGCGCTCGAACGACTGCAGCTGCCCGGTCGGGCCGATCGCGCGGAGCAGGAACAGCGACAGCGCCCCCGAGCCGACACCGGCCTCGACCACGCGGGCCCCGGGGAAGACGTCCGCGAAGGCCACGATCTGCGCGGCGTCCTTCGGGTAGACGATCGCCGCACCACGCGGCATCGACATCACGTAGTCGTTGAGCAGCGGACGGAGCGCGAGGTACTCGTCGCCGGTGCTCGCCCGGATGACCGAGCCGTCGGGCTGGCCGATGACGTCGTCGTGCCGGAGCACCCCGCGGTGCGTGTGGTACTCACCGGCGGTCTCGAGGGACAGCGTCGTGAGCTTGCCCTTCGGACCGGTGAGCTGCACGCGGTCGCCGGCCCGGAACGGGCCGCGCGGCGGCGTGTGTGGTGCCCCGCCCGCGGTGTGCGGGAGGGCTGCGGTCGGGTCCGCAGTCGGACTGGAGGCGCTGCTCGCGTCCGCTAAGTCGCGTGCGTCGTCGGTGTGGCTCATCGGGTGACCCCTTCGGTGTCCGCAGCGTGCGCCGGGTCCGGCACCGCGCCTCCAGCCCGTGCGGCCAGTGCCGGCGTCGTCAACTCGACCAGCCGGTCGACGTCGACGCCCGCCAGGGTGGTCAGGTGCACGTCGCCGCCGGCGATCTCGGACAGCGGGACGATGTGCTCGACGGCGACCGTGACGGCGCCGGAGGCGACGGCCGACGCGACTCCGGTGGCGGAGTCCTCGATCGCGACGCACGCGGTGGGCTCGACGCCGAGCTGCGCGGCGGCGGACAGGTAGGCGTCGGGGAACGGCTTCGGGCGGTCGACGTCGTCACCGGCCACGACGACGCGGAAGCCGCGCTCGCCCAGGGCCTCGGCGGCGACGAGCGCCATCTTGCGCCGGGACATCGTCACCAGGGCGGTGGGGATGCCGCGGGCGTGCAGCTCCTCGATGAGCTCACGGGCACCCGGACGCCACGGCAGCTCGCCGTCGCGCAGGTGCTCCATCACGTAGTCGGTCATCCACTGGATGATCTCCTCGACCTCCATGTCGACGCCCTTGGCGCGCAGGAGCTCGCCGGAGCGCTCGAGGCCGCTGCCCACCAGGGACAGGCCGTCCGCTTCCGTCCACTCGGCGCCGTACCGGGTCGTCAGGTCCACCTGGGACCGCTGCCAGATCGGCTCGGTGTCGATGATCGTGCCGTCCATGTCCCACAGCACGGCTGCGGGCGGGACGAGGGCAGGAGGATGCGCGGTCACGGGCGACGAGTCTACCGGGGCCGTTCCGCTGGGCGCGGACGCGCACGTCCGCCGGCACCCCCTGGGCCTACAGTGGATGCCTGAATCGTGTCCGGCCGGGGGCATCGCTCCCGCCCCGCTCCGCTCCACCACCAGGAGGTCCGCTCCGTGCCACAGCACTCCCCCTTCAGCGACGGCCGCTTGCTCGTCGTCGCCTTCGAGGGCTGGAACGACGCCGGCGAGGCCGCGAGCGGTCTGGCGCGTCGCATCGTCGAGTCGCTCGGCCTCGACGAACTCCGCGAGCTCGACGGCGAGCGGTACGTCGACTACCAGTTCAACCGGCCCACCGTCGGCACCGACGACGACGGCAACCGCGGCGTGCAGTGGCCCCGGATCGTGCTGCACGGCCCCGGAGCCGAAGGGCGTCCGGTCATCGGCGCCACCGGCTCCCCCACCGACCGCGACGTGTTCGTGCTGGTCGGCCCCGAGCCCTCGCGCACCTGGCGTGGCTTCTGCTCGGAGATCATCGACCTGGCGGACGTCTACTCGATCGACGCCGTCGTCTTCGTCGGCGCCATGCTCGCCGACGTCCCGCACACCCGACCGATCTCGGTCTTTGTGTCGAGTGAGAACGCCGGCGTCCGCGCTGCCTTCGACGTCGACAAGTCCTCGTACGAGGGGCCGACCGGCATCCTCGGTGTCCTCGCCGACGCGATGGACAAGGCGGGGCTGACCACGCTCTCGCTCTGGGCGTCCGTGCCGCACTACGTGCACAACTCCCCCTCGCCGAAGGCCACGCTCTCGCTGCTCGACAAGATCGAGGAGCTCACGGACGTCACGGTGCCCCGCGGGTCGCTGCTCGACGACGCCACCGAGTGGGAGGAGGGCATCGACGCCCTCGCCGCCGACGACGAGGACATGGCGTCGTACATCGGGCAGCTCGAGCAGGCACGCGACACCGTCGACTCCCCCGAGGCCTCCGGCGACGCCATCGCGCAGGAGTTCGAGCAGTACCTCCGTCGCCGGGAGCGCAAGGACGGCAAGGACGGCGGCACCGCCGGTGGTGAGGGGCCCTGGCGACCCCAGCAGTAGCCGTCACCCGCTGACGGACAGGAGGCACGGTGCCGGCTGGCACCGTGCCTCCTGTCCGTCGTGGGGTGTGCGGTCACGACACGCCGCTCGCGTCCGCCGGGTGGTCGCGAACTGTCGGCTGCGGCCCGCCTGGGGGACGGTTCCTGACCCCTCGGCGGCGCGCACGCGACGCGTCGCGACCACTCCGCGGACGGGAGGCACGGGGCTGACCCGCCACGAGCCTCCCGTCCGGCGGCCGCGAACGGTCACGACACACCACTCACCTCCGGCGACTGGTCGCGAACTGTCGGCTGCGGCCCGCCTCGGCGACGGTTCCTGACCCCTCGGCGGCGCGCACGCGACGCGTCGCGTCGCGACCACGCGCCGCAGGCCGACGGCCGGCCAGACGACCGAGCTCAGGCCAGGCGGATGCCGAGCAGCGCGTCGATCAGGTCGACGAGCTCGGGAGTGCACGCCGTGCCGCCCGCGATCGCCGTGTCCACCGCTGCGACCGCCCCCGGCGTGTCGAGGTCGTCCGACACCCGCGCACGGATGCGCGTGGCGACGTCGGCCGCGTCGTCGGCGTGCCCGGCCGAGGCGCCGGAGGCCCAGGCGTCCCAGCCCGCGAGCCGCGTCTCGGCACTCGTCAGCTCGGTGGCGAACCACTCCCAGTCGTCGGAGTACTTGTGCGACAGCAGCGCCAGCCGGATCGCCCGGGGGTCGGCGCCGTCGTCGAGCAGGCCACGCACGGTGACCAGGTTGCCGAGCGACTTCGAGATCTTCGTGCCCTGGTAGGCGATCATCCCCGTGTGCACGAACGCGTTCGCGAGGGGCTGGTGGGCGAGGGCCGCAGCGTGCCCGGCACTCATCTCGTGGTGCGGGAACACGAGGTCGCTCCCGCCGCCCTGCACGCTGATCGGCAGCCCGAGGCGGTCGCCGGCGATGACGCTGCACTCGATGTGCCAGCCGGGGCGTCCGGGGCCGATCTCGGTGTCCCAGGCCGGCTCGCCGTCCCGCGCGGCGCGCCACAGCAACGGGTCGAGCGGGTCGCGCTTGCCCGGACGGTCGGGGTCACCGCCGCGTTCGGCGGCGAGGGTCAGCATGGTCTCGCGGTCGAGGCCGCTCTCGTCGCCGAGGGTCCACGCGTCGGTGGGCCGGCTGACGTCGAAGTACAGGTCGTCGCCCTCGGCGTCGTCGGTCGGGACCTCGTACGCGTAGCCGGTCTCCTGCAGGAACGACACGGCCTCGGCGACCCGCTCGACCTCGTCGGTCACGGCCACGAAGTCGTCCGGCGGCAGGATCCGCAGCGACTCCATGTCGCGACGGAACAGGTCGACCTGGGACGCAGCGAGCTCGCGCCAGTCGACACCGTCGCGAGCGGCGCGCTCGAGCAGCGGGTCGTCGACGTCGGTGACGTTCTGCGCGTACTCGACGTCGAGTCCGGCGTCGCGCCAGGCGCGGCCGAGGGTGTCGAACGCCAGGTACGTCGCCGCGTGACCGAGGTGCGTGGCGTCGTACGGTGTGATGCCGCAGACGTACAGCGCGGCACGGTCCTCGTCGCGGGCGGGGTCCACCGGCTTGCCCGTGGCGGTGTCGTGGACGACCGGTCTGGGCGCGGCGCCGGGGACGTCGGGGACGGATGGGGCCTGCCAGGCCCTCACGGCTGGATCACTCCGAGCGACAACAACACGATGAGCACGATACCGAGTGCGATCCGGTAAACGACGAAGGGCATGAAGCTGCGCTTGCTGATGTAGTTCATGAACGCTGCGATCACGACGAACCCGACCACGAACGCGACGACCGTGGCGATGAGCGTGTCGGCGAGTCCGAACGGCGATCCGTGGTCACCGAGGCTCGTCGCGGCCTCGTAGAACCCGGACAGGAACACCGCCGGGATCGCCAGCAGGAACGCGAACCGAGCGGCCGCCGGACGGGTGTAGCCGAGGGCGAGCCCCATCGACACCGTCGCACCGGAACGGGACACCCCGGGCACCAGGGCGAGCATCTGCGCCAGGCCGATGAGCAGACCGCCGCGGAACGTCATCTGCTCGATCCGGCGCTCCTTGCGGCCGACCCGGTCGAGCACCCCGAGGACGACACCGAACACGATGAGGACGATCGCGACGATCCAGAGCGACCGGAACGTCGTCTCGATGGAGTCCTTGAGCAGGAGCCCGGCGACCCCGATCGGGATCGTTCCGAGGATCACCAGCCAGCCGACGCGGACGTCGGGGTCGCCCTTCGGCACGTCACGCTTGACCACCGACCGGAACCACCGCCCGATGATCCGGGTGATGTCCTTCCAGAAGTAGATGAGCACCGCGGTCTCGGTGCCGAGCTGCGTCACGGCGGTGAAGGCCGCACCCGGGTCCTTCGCGTCGGGCAGGAACAGCCCGACGATGCGCAGGTGCGCGCTGGAGGACACGGGCAGGAACTCGGTGAGCCCCTGGACGAAGCCGAGGAAGATCGCCTCGAGGATGTGCATCGCACGGGCCTTTCGGGGGGAGGTCGGTCAGGGCACCGCCACGACGGCGACCACGAACAATATCAGTACGTCGCGAGCAGGTCGCCCAGCACCCGCCGGCCGAACGCGAGCGAGTCGAGCGGCACCCGCTCGTCGACCCCGTGGAACATCGCCGGGAAGTCCACACCGGCGGGCAGCTGCAACGGCACGAACCCGTACCCGGCGATGCCGAGCGTCGAGAGCGCCTTGTTGTCGGTGCCGCCGGACAGCAGGTACGGCAGGACCGGGGCTCCCGGGTCGTGCCGCCCCAGGACATCGCGGACCGCGTCGACCAGGGGGCCGCCGAAGTCCTGCTCGAGGCCGATGTCGCGGAACGACATGACCACCTCGACCTCGGGTCCGGCGAGCTCCCGCACCCGTTCCAGCACGGACTCCTCATCGCCCGGCAGGCAACGGATGTCGACCAGCGCCTCGGCGGTGTCGGGGATGACGTTGTGCTTGTAGCCCGCGGTCAGCACGGTCGGGTTCGACGTGGTGTGCAGCGCGGCGTGGATGAACCGCGACGCCGACCCGGTGGCCAGCGCGACCTCGTCCGGACCGGTCACCGTCGGGTCGACGCCGAGGAACCGCGCCACCTCGGCGACCATCGCGTCCGTCGTCGCCGAGAGCCGGACCGGCCACTCCTCGCTGCCGATCCGCGCGACCGCCGCCGCGAGCTTCGTGACGGCGTTGTCGCGGATCACGTGCGAGCCGTGCGCCGCAGTGCCCCGCGCGACGAGCTTCACCCACATCAGCGCCTTCTCACCGGTCTGCAGCAGGTAGGCGCGACGGTCACCGAGCGTGATCGAGTACCCGCCGACCTCGCTGATCGCCGCCGACGCTCCCGCGAAGACCTCCGGATGCTGGTCGACCACGTGGTGCGAACCCAGGACTCCCCCGGCCTCTTCGTCGGCGAAGTACGCGATGACCAGGTCACGCTCGGGCGCACCGTGCTGCTCGATGACGTCGGCCAGCGACGTCAGCATCATCGCGTCCATGTTCTTCATGTCCACGGCACCGCGGCCCCACAGCGAACCGTCCTTGACGACGCCGCCGAACGGGTCGACCGACCAGTTCGCCGGATCCGCCGGCACCACGTCGAGGTGCCCGTGCACCACGAGCGCCGGCTTGTCACGGTTCCGCCCGGGGACACGCGCAACCACGCTCACCCGGTCCGGCTCCGACTCGAACAACTGCGGCTCGAGACCCAGCGCTCGGAGCCTGTCCTCGACGTAGTGGGCCGCCTCGGCCTCGCCGCGCGACTTCCCCTCGCCCCAGTTCGTCGTGTCGATGCGGATGAGGTCGCGGGCGATCGCCGCGGTCGCCTCGAGCTCGGACACGGACTGGTGCTCGGACGGCTCCGGGTTCGTCATGGCTCCACGGTATCGGTCGACACCGACCCCGACGCCGGGACGGCACACCGAGGACTCGCCCGGGATGCGCTCCCGTGTTCATCGCGCGTTCAGACCCGTGCTAGTGTCTTCTCTCGGCAGGAACGCCGGGTTCGCCCCGGGAAACAGACACCAGACACCCTGTCCGGGTGGCGGAATTGGTAGACGCGCTAGCTTGAGGTGCTAGTGCCCGTATTAGGGCGTAGGGGTTCAAGTCCCCTCTCGGACACAGGAAATGCGTGCCCCCTGACCTTTCGGTCGGGGGGCATTTTCTGTTGCGTCTTCCCGGCGAGTGCCGCCATCGCTGCGCTCAGGGCGTCCTCCGCGCACACCTCCCCAACCCGTGCGAGGTTCCGCGCTCCGTGCGGCGCTGCAAGCGCGCACCGAACACGCAACACCGCACCAGATCGTGAACACAGCACGGTGCGAACGCAGCACGTACGCACGGGAGGCGCGGTGCCAGCTGGCACCGCGCCTCCCGTGCGTCCGTGGGTGCGTCTAGCTCTTCGACGCCTCGACGAAGTTGCGTCGCGGGTCGGTCTCCTTGATCAGGGAGGTCGCGTCGCGACCGGACACGGCGCCCGTGATCCAGCCGATGATGATGCGCGCCTTCCGGTTCAGGGTCGGCATCGCGTACACGTGGTAGGCGCGGTGCGCGAGCCACGCGAACAGGTTGGTCATCTTGATGCCCTTGATGTTCGCGGCACCCTTGCCCACACCGTACGACGCGACGGTGCCGATGGAGGGGTGGCGGTACTCCTCGAGCGGCTTGCCGGTGATGGTCGCGACGATGTTGTCGGCGGCGACCACGGCCTGACGGACGGCGTTCTGCGCGTTCGGCGGGTAGAACGCCGGCTGCTTGTCGGCGGTCAGGTCGGGCACCTGCGCGACGTCGCCCAGGCCCCAGACGCCCTCGACGACCTGGTGGGTGTCCTCGGCCTCGACCTGGAGCTTCGCGTTCGCGGCGAGGTGGCCCTTCGGCCCGCGCGGCAGGTCGGAGGCGTCGAGGAGCGGGTTCGGCTTGACGCCTGCGGTCCAGACGAGCAGTCCGGTGGCGAACTCGTCGCCGTCGGAGAACTTGACGACACCACCCTCGGCGCTCGGCATGGTGGTCTTCAGGCGGACGTCGATGCCGCGGGCACGGAGCGACTCGAGCGTCCACTTGGACAGCTCCGGGCCGACCTCGGGCGCGACGCGGTCGAGCGCGTCGATGAGCACCCAGCGGGGCTGCTCGCCGGCGAGCGACGGGTAGGTCTTGATGGCGGCCTGCGACACGTCGAACAGCTCACCGATCGCCTCGACGCCGGTGTAGCCACCGCCGACGAACACGCTGGTCAGCAGACGACGGCGCTCGTCCTCGTCCCGCGTGGCAGCAGCCTTCGCGATGTTGTCGAGGAGCTTGGCGCGCACGTAGGCGGCCTCTTCCACGCTCTTGAAGCCGACGCCGTACTCCTCGAGTCCGGGGGTCGGGAACGTGCGGGTGACGGAGCCGAGGGCGACGACGAGCTGGTCGTAGCCGAGGGTGCGGTCGTCGCCGCCGGCGGTCGCGATCGACACGGTCTTGTCGGCCGAGGAGATCGCGGTGACCTTGCCCTGGATCACGCGGGTCTTGCGCAGCGCACGGCGCAGCTCAACGGTGACGTCCTTCGGCGCGATGTGGCCACCGGCGACCTCGGGCAGGAACGGCAGGTACGTGTAGTAGGTGTTCTGGTCCACCAGCGTGATCCGCATGGGCACCGTGGCCGCGTGCTTCTGGAGCTGCTTGACCGTGGCGTAGCCAGCGGAGCCGCCGCCGAGGACGAGGACGTGAGGGGTCGAGTCTGCCATTCCTCCGGTCTACCGGACTTTGGCTTGGCGCGTCATGAGTTCCGCGGCCTGTCGCGGAGCCGCCACCACGCGGTCTCGGCGAGTTCGGGGCCCGTGAACACTCCGTGCGGGGTGCGGCGGGACTCGGTGAGCGAGAAGCGGCGCAGCCGGTAGCCGCCGCCGAAGCGGTCGATGATCGCCTCGGGCGACGCCTCGGGGTCGCGTTTGACGTACCAGGTGCGATCGTCGACCGGATCGATCACGCGGCCGTCACCGACGTCCGCCGATGCGGGAGCGCAGGATGTCGATGCGCTTCTGGATCTGCTCGATGCTCGCCTGTGCCACGGCCGGGCCACCGCTGATGCGCCGGAGTTCGGCGTGGATCGATCCGTGCGGCTCGTTCGAGTGACGGGACCAGATCGACACCAGCCGGGCGAGCTCGGTCCGCTGTTCCTTGATCGTCATGTACATCGGGCGGTCCGGCTCGGGCGCCTTGGGCAGGCCGTCCTTGGCCGTCCGGCCCTTGGACCGCTTGGCCTGGGTCGCCTGCCGGGCGCGCAGGAGGTCGCGCACCTGGTCGGGTTCGAGGAGCCCCGGGATGCCGATGAAGTCGAGCTCTTCGAGGGAACCGACCTCGCCGCCGGTACCGAACTCGCCGCCGTCGTAGAGGACGCGGTCGAAGGACGCCTGCGAGTCGAGCGCCTCGAACGGCTGGACCTCGAGCAGGCTCTCGGACGCACGGTCTTCCTTGTTGGCCTCGGCGACCATGGCGTCTTCGGGGTTGTACATCCCGTCGTCGGCGTCCTTCGGGCGGTCGAGGGCGTGGTCGCGCTCGAGCTCGAGGGTGGCGGCGAGGGCCATCAGGCCGGGGACGCTCGGCAGGAAGACACTCGCGGTCTCACCACGACGACGGGCACGGACGAAGCGGCCGATGACCTGTGCGAAGAACAGCGGCGTGCTCGCGCTCGTGGCGTAGACGCCGACGCAGAGCCGTGGGACGTCGACGCCTTCGGAGACCATGCGGACGGCGACCATCCAGCGCGAGGTGTCCTCGGCGAAGGCGCTGATGCGGCTCGACCCCGCGGCTTCGTCGGACAGCACCACGGTCGGGCGCTCCCCCGTGATCTGCTGCAGGATCCGGGCGTAGGCGCGGGCCGTGGTGGTGTCCGTGGCGATGACCAGACCGCCGGCGTCGGGCACACCACGGCGGACCTCGGTCAGGCGCTTGTCGGCGGCGGAGAGCACGGCCGGCATCCACTCGCCCTCGGGCGACAGTGCGGTGCGCCAGGCCTGGGCCGTGATGTCCTTCGTGACCTGCTCACCCAACGAGGCCGACATCTCGTCGCCCATCCGGGTCTTCCAGCGCATCTGGCCGGCGTAGGCCATGAACAGCACCGGGCGGACGACGCCGTCCTTGAGTGCGCGGCCGTAGCCGTAGTTGTAGTCGGAGATCGAGGTGCGGATGCCCTGCTCGTCGGGGGCGTACTGCACGAACGGGATCGGTGCGGTGTCGGACCGGAACGGGGTCCCCGACAGCGAGAGCCGTCGGGTGGCACCGGAGAACGCTTCCCTGATGCCGTCGCCCCACGTCAGGGCGTCGCCGCCGTGGTGGACCTCGTCGAGGACGACCAGGGTGCGCCCGCCCTCGGTGATGCGCTTGTGCACTTCGGGGTTCATGCCGACCTGGGCGTAGGTGATCGCGACGCCCTGGTAGTGCCGGCCGAACATGCCGTCGCCGTTCTTGAACATCGGGTCGATCCGGATGCCCACGCGGTCGGCGGAGTCGGCCCACTGGCGCTTCAGGTGCTCGGTCGGTGCGACGACGACGATGCGGTCGACGGTGCCGCGGGCCAGGAGCTCGGTCGCCAGTCGGAGCGCGAAGGTGGTCTTGCCGGCACCCGGGGTCGCTGCCGTCAGGAAGTCGCGGGGTTCCTTCTCGAAGTACTTCGTGAGCGCTTCGATCTGCCAGGCACGGAGCTTCGATGCCGTGCCCCACGCGGCCCGGTCCGGGAACGCCGGCGACAGGTGCTGGACCGCCGAGTTGCCGGCCGCTTCGGCCAGGGCCGCGGCGTCGGCTTCGTCACGGGCGGCGTCACCGTCGGCCTGCGCCGTGTCGAGCGTCGGCGATGTGCCGCCGGCGCCGGACTGGTCGTCACCCGACTCCGCCCACAGCGTGGCGGGCTGCTGGTCTTCGTACTCCGCTGCGCTCACTGAACCCGATTCTACCGCCACCGTCAGTCCTGCCGAGCGTGCGGGACGCCCCCGTCAGGGGTCCGACGGACCAGGGATGCCGGTCGCAGGACGCCGGCGCCGAAGCGAGCGGCGACCGCGTCCACGGTGGTCTCGGTGTCACGCCACGGCGCGTCGTCGTCCCACAGGGCGTTGCTGGCAGCCGTGGGCACGAGGTTCTCGCCGCGCACGCCGATCAGCCGGATCTGGTTGCCGGGTCGGTGCAGCACGTCGTACAGCTCGACGGCTTCGCGGTGCAGGCGCTTCGCGACGTCGGTCGGTTCCGCCAAGGTGCGCGACCGGGTCAGCGTGGTGAAGTCGGTGTAGCGGACCTTGAGCGCCACCGTCCGGGCCTGCACGTCGGCCTGGCGCAGGCGGACCGCGACCTTGTCGGCCAGGCGGAGGAGTTCGCGAGCGACGTCGTCGCGCTCGGTCAGGTCGCGGCCGAAGGTGACCTCGTGCCCGATCGACTTCTCGCCGACGCCGGTGTCGACCACGCGCGGGTCGCGACCCCAGGACAGGTCGTGCAGCCGCTGCCCGCCAGCCGGGCCGAGTGCCGAGACGAGCGAGCCGAGCGGGGTGTTCGCCAGGTCGCCGACGGTGCGGATGCCCCGGCGTTCGAGCGTCTCCTGCGTCTTGCCGCCCACGCCCCAGAGCGCGGAGACCGGCTGCGGGTGCAGGAACGCCACGGTGTCCGCTTCGGGCACGACGAGGAGGCCGTCCGGCTTCGACCGGCTGGAGGCGAGCTTCGCCACGAACTTGGTCGATGCCGCACCGACCGAGCAGTGCAGCCCGGTCTCGGCGAAGACCGTGCGGCGGATCGCCTGGCCGATCTGCCACGGCGTGCCGTAGAGCCGGAGCGCGCCGGCGACGTCGAGGAACGCCTCGTCGATGCCGAGCCGCTCGACCCGCGGGGTGAACCGGTCGAAGATCGCCATCACCGCCGCGGACTTCGCCCGGTACTTCTCGAAGTGCGGTTCGACGATCACGGCGTTCGGGCAGCGGCGTTTGGCGACGGCCATCGGCATGGCGGAGTTCACGCCGTACCGACGGGCTTCGTAGGTGGCCGCCGTGACGACGGAGCGGTCGGAGTCGTGGCCCACGATGACCGGCAGGCCCTGCAGGTCGGGGCGGTCGAGCAGTTCGACGGAGGCGAAGAAGGCGTCCATGTCGACGTGCAGCACGGTCGCCGAGACGTCGTCCACCGGTGCGTCGGAGACGAGGCGGTTCCGTCCGTCCTGCTTGCTCACACCGAGATGATGCCAGGCGCCACCGACATCGCCGTGCCGGGCGTGCCGACGGCCGCACGGTGCGAGGTTCGTCCCGTCGTGCGCGGTTGCTCGCCCGTCATCGCACCGTGCGCCCTTCGCAACTCGGTGCCGGGTTGGTTGCACGGTGCGACGCCACAAGGCAGCACCGAGCGGCCAACCCCGCACCCGCCGACGGACCCCGCACGGTGCGCCGCCACGCCATCGCCCGCGGCACCGCGCGCCCTTCGCAACTCGGTGCCGGGTTGGTCGCACGGTGCGGCGCCGCAAGGCAACACCGATCGGCCAACCTCGCACCGGCCGACGGACCCCGCACCGAGCGCCGCCACGCCAACCCCGCACCCGCCGACGGACCCCGCACGGTGCGCCGCCGCGCCAACCCCGCACCGGCCGACGGACTCGGCACCGAGCGCGGCCACGCCACCCTCGCACCGGAAGCGCACCGGAAGCGCCCCGGAGCGCAGCGCTCAGCCGAGCGGGCCGAGCACCGACGCGGCGATCGTCCGCGCCGCGGAGTCGCGCGACGACGGGTGGTACTGCCCCGCCCGGACGTCACGCGCCAGCCGCGCCAGCTCACTCGACGCCCGGAACGCCGAGCCACCGACGACGCGCATGGCCTCGTCCACGACGTGCTGCGCCGTGTCCACGGCCCGCGCCTTCGTGCCGACGAGCAGCGGGAACCACCGGGCTCCGAGGTCGTCGACCTCGTCGACCGACCGCGCCAACGAGTCGACCTGCAGCGTGATCGCGTCGACCGCGCCGCGCAGGTCCGCGATCGCCCGGCGCACGTCGGGGTCCTCCGACCGCCGAGTGCCGTCGGCCGCGGTGCGGTGCGCCACGGCGGTCGCCGCGAGCGCGACCCCCCGCTCGGCGATCCCGACGTACACCGACGCGATGAGGAGCTCGAACGAGGCGAAGATCCCGAACACGAGCGGGTCCTGGTTCGGCCCGACCGGCAGTGACCGGACGATGCGGCCCGCCGGGACGTGCACGCCGTGCAGGTTCGTGGTGCGGCTCTGCGTCGCGCGCATCCCGAGCGTGTCCCAGTCGTCCAGGTGTTCCACGTCGCCGTCCGACCGCAGCACGAAGCCGTGCACGAGCCGGGGTTCCGCCCCCGAGGTGTCCTTGCCGAAGACGCTCATGACGTCCCACGCCGGAGCGAGGGAGGTGAACACCTTCGTGCCGGTGAACCGGTACCCGCCGTCGCCGTCCGGCTCCGCCGTCGTCGACGAGTCGAACAGCACCGCGTCGTTGCCGGGTTCGCTCACCCCGAAGGCGAGCAGCTGGTCGTCCGCCGCGTGGTCGGTGACGGCCTGGAGGAACGACTCACCTCGCGCACGGACGGCGCGCGCCGCCTGCACCCACACCTGGTGCATGCCGAGGCCGAGCGCCGTCGCCGGCGCGGCCTGGGCGAGGGCGCGCTGCACGCCGGCGGTGGCGCGGAGGCCGAGGCCCGCCCCGCCCTGCTCGACGGGGACACCGATCCGCAGGTAGCCAGCGGCGCGGAGCTCGTCGAGGTCCTCGGTGCAGAACGCGTTCGCGGCGTCGTACCCGGAGGCGCGCCCGGCGATGCGGTCGAGCAGTTCGTCGGGCACCGACCAGCCGACGGCGTCCGTGTTGGCCTTCGTCATGCCACGAGACTAGGGTCCGGGACGTGTCAGATCGTCATCCTTGGACCAGGTACGTCGCGATCGGTGACTCGTTCACCGAGGGGATCGGGGACCCCGACCCGACCGTCCCGGGCGGCAACCGCGGCTGGGCGGACCGCGTCGCCGAGGTGCTGGCACACCAGACGGACGACTTCGCGTACGCCAACCTCGCGATCCGCGGGCGGCTGCTCCAGCAGATCATCGACGAGCAGGCCGAGGCCGCCGTCGCCCTGCACCCGGACCTCATCACGGTGTCGGCCGGCGGCAACGACATCATCCGCCCGGGCTCGGACCCGGACGAGCTCGCCGAACGGGTGGACCGGCTCGTCGCCGACCTGCGCCGCGATGGAGCCACCGTCGTGCTGTTCACCGGCCCGGACGTCGGGATGACCCCGGTGCTCGGGATGGTCCGCGGCAAGACGGCGATCTACAACGAGAACCTGCACGCCATCGCCCTGAAGCACGGTGCCCTGGTGGCCAACATGTGGGCACTCCGCGTGCTCCGGGACCCGCGGATGTGGGCTCCGGACCGGCTGCACCACTCCCCGATGGGCCACTCCACGATCGCCGCCGCGGTGCTCGACGCCCTCGGTGTGCCGCACGGGCTCGAACCGTTCAACCCGGACCCGCTCGAGGCACGGCCGTGGCGCGAGGCCCGCGCCGAGGACCTCGGGTGGGCCAGGGAGTACCTGGTGCCGTGGGTGGTCCGCCGCATCAAGCACACCTCGTCCGGCGACGGGGTGACGGCGAAGCGGCCCGAGCTGCAGATCGTCACCGAGCACCCTTCCGACACCCCGTAGCCGACGACGCCCCTTCGAGTCCGCACGCCTCCGCAGCCGCGCCACACCACGGTCATCGCGCCCCGGCTCACCGGGGCGCGATGACGGCACGGGGGCGCGAACAGCGT
Organism: Curtobacterium poinsettiae; assembly: GCF_047226435.1. Taxonomy (NCBI): domain Bacteria; kingdom Bacillati; phylum Actinomycetota; class Actinomycetes; order Micrococcales; family Microbacteriaceae; genus Curtobacterium; species Curtobacterium poinsettiae. The sequence continues at coordinate 1,920,955 of NZ_CP178434.1, forward strand.
CGTGCGCGCCGCGAACGGGGTCGTGCGCACCCCGTCGTCGGCACCGGTCAGTCCGCGGGGCGACGGAGCGTCATCGGACCGTCGTGCAGCGGCTCGGTCTTCCACTTCGCCCCGACCGTGCCCGCGTCGAGGTCGACGCGCAGGTGCAGCAGGTGCGGGGTCTCCAGGAAGCGGACCGCGACGAGCACGGTGCCCTCTGGCTCGGTCGCCGCACTCGCCGCGAGGGCGCCCTCGACGGCCCACCGTCCTTCGCCGAGCGGCACGGACTCCGACCGGCCGTCGTCGGTGATCGTCAGGCGGACACCGTCTGCACCGCGCGCGAACGTGGCGGCATCGAGGATCCCGCCGGGACGCGACCGCAGCTCGACGTCGGCGAGGTGCTCCGGAAGGCGACCACCCTGCACCGGTGGCAGCCCGAGGGAGGCGAGCCGGGCCTCCAGTGCGGTGTCCGCATCCGTGTCGGTCGTGCCGTCGACGGCGGGCAGGAGGTGCTGCCAGGCCGCGTCGAGGACCGCCTGCATGTCGACGGTCTGACCGGTGATCGCGAGCACGACGTCCTGCTCCGGCAGGACGACGCAGAACTGACCGTAGGCGCCGTCGCCGCGGAAACCGTGGCGGGCCATCCAGAACTGGAAGCCGTACCCCTTCGACCAGTCCGGGTTGGCCTCGTCCGGGTTGGCGACCTGCGTGCTCGTGGCCTGTTCGACCCAGTCGGCGTCGAGGATCCGCTCGCCGTCCCAGACGCCGTCCTGCAGGTACAGCTGGCCGAGCTTCGCGACCGCGTCGGTCGTGGCGTAGCACCCGCTGAACCCGAACTCCGCGCCGGTGTCGTCGCGGCGCCACGCGAGGTCGTCGATGCCGAGCGGGTCGAGCAGGTGCGGGCGGAGCCAGGCCACGAGCGACCCGCCGGTCACGCGCCGGACGATGCTCGCGAGCGTGTACGTGCACGGCTGGTTGTACGCGAAGACCGAGCCGGGCTCCTCGTCCGGCGGGAGCAGCAGGAACCCGCGCACCGTGTTCGTCGGATCGAGGGCCTCCGCCCGTTCGAGCGTCTCCTCGCGGTGCCCGCTCGCCATCGCGAGCAGGTGCCGCACCCGCATCCGGCGGCTGCGCTCATCGGTGACGTCGGCGTCGAGCTCCGGGAAGTACGACAGCACGGTCGCGTCGAGGTCGACCAGTCCCTGGCGCACGGCGATGCCGACGGCCGCTGCGGTGAAGCTCTTGCTCAGCGAGTAGAGCAGGTGCACGCGGTCGGCCGAGTACGGCTGCCACCACCCCCCGGCAGCGACCTGGCCGTGCCGGAGCAGCATGAAGCTGTGCGGCTCGACGCCGGGTGTCGACTCGAGGGCGTCGACGAACGCGAGGACTCCGCGGGCGTCGACGTCGAGGGCGGAGGGGGTGGTCCGGGGGAACGTCGTCATCGTCGTCACCCGACCGACTCTACGGTCGGGCACCGACGAGCGTCACGCCCCCTGGAACGGGTTCGTCCAACGCCACCAGACGCCGGGGTCGTCGATCGTCCGCGCGAGCGCGAGCGGCACCGTGACCGGGTCGTGGTCGGAGATGCGGAACCGGACCTGCCCGACCCGCTCGCCCTTCGTGCCGAAGGTCACCCGCTCGAGCGTCGCCTTCGCGGTGACCGTGGTCTTCCCCCACACGAGCACCTCGGCGGCCTTCGTCGTGACCGCGTCCGCCTCGTCCTGCCACGGGGTCGAGAAGGTGCCGAAGGTCTGCCCCTGGTGGGTGAGCGTCACCACCTGGAAGTTGTCCGCGACGGACCGCAGCAACCGCTGCACGTCGTTGTCGAGGGAGTCGTGGTCCACGCCACCGAGCATCACGCCGACGACGGTGACCTGCCTGCCGCCACGCTCGTACGTCGCCGCGAACAGCAGGCAGGCCCCGGCCTCGTCGAGCGTGCCGGTCTTGATCCCCTCGACGCCGTCGAGCCCGAGGAGCTTGTTCGAGTTCTCGATCGCGCCGACCGTCGGGATCGTGACGTCCTGCGTGCCGACGATGTCCTTGACGACCGGGTTCGCGAGCGCCAGCTGCCCGAGCTCGACCAGGTCGGTCGCGGTCGAGGTGTTGTCCGGGTCGAGGCCGGTCGGCTCGTGGATCGTCGTGTCGTCGAGGCCCTGCTCGTCGAGCCACTTCGCGGCCGCTCGCTCGTAGGCGTCGAGGGATCCGAAGGCCCAGATGGCGAGCGCGCCGGCGTAGTTGTTGGCCGACTTCATGAGCATCACCTGGAACGCCTGGTGCTCGGTGAGCTTCAGGCCGGCCGGCATCGGGGCGACCTCGCCGTTCTGCGCCGCGTACTTCGCGTACAGGCCCTCCATCTGCTTCGTGAAGCGGATGGCCGGGCCCGACTGTCCGGGCGCCATCGGCTTCTCGTCGAGCACCACGAGCGCCGTGACGACCTTCGTAATGCTCGCGATGGACCGGGGCTTCGTGTCGCCACTGGTACGCAGGCTCTCGGGGAAGTCAGTCGCTTCGACCGCGGTCGCGCCGTAGCCCGGGAAGCTCAGTGCCGGGGCAGTCGTCCTCGGTGCCGAGTAGGTGGTGGTGCTGGCGCTCGCCGGACCGAACGGCACGACGGCCGCGGCGACGAGGTACCCGGCCACCAGGAGCAGCACGGCGACCACCGAGATCGTGACCGGCCTCCGGACGGCGGAGCGGGGGCGGCGGACGACTCGTGACACGGGACCCGAGCGTACCGGTCCGCTCCTAGGCCGAGGCTGCGACCGGCTGGTCGGGCTGCCGTTCCGGAGCAGGGGCCTGGGCGGCCGGGCTGGCGGGGTGCGCACCCACGGCCGGGTCGGCCACATCGGCCGCGCCGGTCGTCTCGGGCCGCGCGAAGGTCAGGCGACGGGACAGGTACGCGAACACCGGGCCGAGCGCGTTCATCAGCACGACCGAGACCCAGGCGGCCCAGGCGTTCCCCGGGTCGAAGCCGAACCCGCCGAAGCACGTCGCGAAGAACGAGGCGAACCCGAGGAACATCCCGGGGACGAGCCCGAACAGCTTCGTGCGACCGGTGTACATCAGCGCGCAGTTCACGACGAGGATGAGCAGCGCCAGCACGGTGTTCTGCGCCGCCTGCCCCTCGCCGAAGAGCGTGCCGAACCGCTGGTCGAGCAGGACGATGACCAGACCGAACGCCGACCCGATCGGCATCGCGGCCCAGAGCCGGGTGGCGTTCCGCAGCGTCGGCTTGCTGCCGAGCAGGAACATCCCCGCCCAGCTGATGAAGATCGCCCAGGTCGGCAGGTGCAGGGCGTTGCCCCCGATGAACGCCGTGGCACCGGCCAGGACGGAGGCGACGATCTCGTGCGGGATCCGTTCACGCATGGCTGAGTTCCTTCGATCGGTTCGTGGTGCGGCTGGTGGTGAGTCGGGTGGTCCTGGTGGTCTCGGCGACGACCCGGCCGCGCTTGACGACGAGGGCGCGGTCCGGCCGGTCGAGCAGCACGCCGTCCGGGTCCGTGGTGGAGAGCACGACGAGGTCGGCGGCGGCACCGGGCCGGATGCCGTGGGTGTCCGCGACGCCGACGACCTGCGCGGCACCGGTGGTGGCCATCGCGAGCACCCGTCGCAGGTCGTCCGGTCCGGACAGGTGCCCGGTCTGGGCCAGCAGGAGCCCGACGTCGAGCAGGTCGGCGTTCCCGAACGGGGTGAAGGCGTTCCGGACGTTGTTCGACGCGTACGCGCTCGTGACGCCGGCGTCCCAGAGCTCACGGACCGGCACGACCCCGCGGCGGACATCGTGGTCGTCGGACCGGCCGCCGAGGTGCAGGTCGGTCGCGGGCAGCGGCACGACGGCGACCCCGGCGGCGGCCAGGCGGTCGAACAGCACCCGGCGCTCGCCGCGGGGCAGGCTGGCGACCGAGGTCACGTGGCCGAGCGCCACCCGCCCCTGCAGCCCGCGGGCGGCCACACGGTCGGCGATGTGGCCGGCGAGCGCGTACCGCGGGTCGGAGGTGTCGTCGGCGAAGTCGGCGTGCAGGTCCGCCGGCACGCCGAACTCCTCGGCGAGGTCCAGGACGGTCTCGACGTGCTCGTGGCACGCGGCGAGGGTGCGCTCGTTGTAGGTGCAGCCGCCGATGACGTCTGCCCCTGCGGCGAGCGCCCGGCGGAGCAGGGCCAGCGTGCCCGGTGCCTTCGCGATGCCCTCCTGGGGGAAGGCGACGATCTGCAGGTCGAGGGCGTCCCGGTACTCGTCGCGCAGGTCGAGCAGGACCTCGACGCCGGTGAGCCCGACGATCGGGTCGACGTCGGGGTGTGCGCGGACGAGGGTCGTGCCGTTCGTGATGGCCTGGTCGAGCAGGGTGCGGGCGCGGTCGCGGACGGTGGCGTGGGTGAAGCCGCGCTTGAGCTCGCCCGTGACGGCGATGGCTCCGGCGAGGGTGCCGTCGGGGTTCGGGCGTTCCCGGTCGAGCAGGGCCTTGTCGACGTGCAGGTGCGCTTCGATGAGTCCGGGGATGACGACGCGGCCGGCGCAGTCGACCACGCGGGCGGAACCAGCGGGAGCGGCGGCACCGGGGAGCGTGTCGGAGATGCTGGCGATCAGGCCGTCGGTGATCACGAGGTCGACGGAACGGCCGTCGGTCAGCCGTGCATTGGTGAGGACCAGGTCCACGTCGGACCTCTCTTCCGGTCGGTGCTGGCGGGGTGTGCTCCACCATTCGCCCACCGTGTTTCGGGTTCCGACGCCGGATGTGACGGCCGTGTAAAAGTTGGTCGTACCAATGAACCAAGCAGACCAACGGGCCCTACGGTCGATGGCATGCACCGTGGACGGACCCTGAGTGCGGCGACCGCCGCCCACCTCGGCACGCTCGTGCTCGACGACCTGCAGCCCGGCGACAAGCTGCCGCCGGAACGCACCCTCGCCGAGGACCTCGCCGTGTCCCGCACGACGATCCGCGAGGCGTTGCAGGAGCTGGAGCGCCGTCGCCTGGTCTCCCGGACCCCTGGTCGTGGCACCGTCGTGCTGCCGAGGCCGGAGGAGGCGTCGGCCCTGCTCGACCACCACCGCGACGACCTGGACCACCGGGCCGAGCACGTCGCCGAGTTCCGGACGGTCGTGGAGCCGCAGGTCGCGGGACTCGCGGCGGCGCGGGCGGGTGCGGCCGACCTGCTCACCCTGGAACGCATCCTCGCCGCCACGCACGCGGGCCTCAGCCCGGAGGAGTCGCTCGCGCAGGACGTCGCCTTCCACGTGCAGGTCGCCCGTACCTCGGGCAACCCCCTGCTCGTGTCCCTGTGCGAGCTCAGCAGCGGATGGGTGCAGGACGTCCGCGCCCGGTCGCACAGCACCAGCGAGGGGCGGCGGTCGTCGTTCGAGTGGCACGAGCGGATCCTCGAGCGGATCCGGCAGCACGACGTCGACGGCGCGGCCCGGGCGATGGCCGACCACCTCGCCGACGTGGCCCACCTGGTCGAACGGAGGACGGACCGATGACCACCGCACACCACACCAGCGCACACCGCACCACCGCACACCGCACCACCGCACACCAGAACACCGCCCCCGCGGTCCCGACCCTGCAGCCCGGCGCCGGGCCCGTCCGCGGCGACCACTCCCTGCACGTCGACCCGGAGACCGTCCTGTGGGGTCGGCTGCCGAGCGACGGTGACGTCCCCGCCCTGACGATCGGTGCCGGGGAGTCCGTCACCATCGACACCGTCAGCCACGAGGGGATCCTGCCCGACCAGGGCAGCGACCCCGTCGCCTGGTTCGGCGACCACGGTGTCGCCCCGGAGCACGTCCTCGCCGACGCCGTCGCGATCGCCCGCTCCGGACACCGCGACCCCACGGCGGACGGCCCCCACGTGGTGTCCGGTCCGATCGCGGTGCGCGGCGCCCGCCCCGGTGACGTCCTGACCATGACGGTGCTCGAGACCCTGCCCCGGGTGCACTACGGCGTGGTCTCGAACCGGCACGGCCGCGGTGCCCTGCACGGCGAGTTCCCGGTCGACGGCACGACGGTGAGCGTCTTCGCCGACGTCGTCGACACCGCCCAGGGGCGACGGGGCCGCATCCCGCTCACCGCCGCGGGCGACCGCTTCGCGCACTTCCCCCTGGCACCGTTCCTCGGGATCATGGGCGTCGCGACCCCCGGCGAGCGGCTGCACTCCGTCCCGCCCGGTCGTCACGGCGGGAACATCGACGTCAACCTGCTGCAGGTCGGTTCGCATCTGCACCTGCCGGTGCTCGTCCCCGGTGCGCTGGCCCACGTCGGCGACCCGCACTTCGCCCAGGGCGACGGCGAGGTGGCGCTCACCGCGATGGAGGCCTCGCTCCGCGCCACGATCCGCTTCGACCTGACCCCGGCAGCCGAGGCCGCCGCCCGCTTCGGCGACCTGGTCTGGCCCGTCGCCGAGACGCAGGAGTTCCTGGTGCCCACCGGCATGGACCCCGACCTCGACGAGGCCGTCCGGCAGTGCGTCCGGCACGCCGTCGCGATCCTCGGTGCCCGCTGGGGCATGGAACGCCACCTGGCGTACGCGTACCTGTCCGCCGCGACCGACTTCAACATCTCGCAGGTGGTGGACCTGGTGACCGGTGTCCACGCCCGCATCCGCAAGGCCGACTTCGAGGAGCCTGCCCGATGACCACGCCCGGAACGTCGACCAAGACGCACACCCCGGCCACGCCGGACGCGCCCGAGGCCCCGGCCGGCCTGCTCGCAGCCATCCACGCCTACGAGACGGCACTGCTGGCGAACGACCTCGACGCCCTCGACGCCGCCTTCGTCGACTCCCCCGGCACGATGCGCGGCGACGACCGCGGCCTGCTCGTCGGGCACGACGCGATCAGCGCGTTCCGCGGGGCACGGGGTGGGGTCGCGACCCGGTCGCTGACGCACGTCGAGGTCCGCCCCCTGACCGAGGACCGCGCCCTCGTCGTGTCGGTGTCCCGGTTCGCCGCGGGTGGGCAGGGCCTCCAGACCCAGCTCTGGCGCCGCGACGGCGAAGGCGACACCGACACCGACCCCGGCGCCGGACCCCGCTGGCGCATCGAAGCGGCCCACGTCACCGGCCGCCCGAAAGCCGTCGACACCACCGTCTGGCGGGCCGTCGGCGACCCGCTCGTCGCACCCACCGCCGTGGGGCCGCTCGACGGCCTGACCATCGCCGTCAAGGACCTCTACGCCGTGCCCGGCCAGCCGGTCGGCGCGGGCAACCCGACGTACCTGCACGAGGCACCGGTCGAGACGACGGCCGCCCCCGCGGTCGCCGCGCTCCTCGCCGCCGGCGCGTCGATCCGCGGGATCGCACGCACCGACGAGTTCGCCTACAACCTGACCGGCCGGAACGCGCACCACGGCACACCGCCGAACAGCGCGGCCCCCACCCGACTGCCGGGAGGCTCGTCCAGCGGATCCGCATCGGCCGTCGGCCTCGGGATGGTCGAGATCGGGATCGGCACGGACACCGCGGGCTCGGTGCGGGTCCCCGCCTCGTACCAGGGACTCTGGGGCCTCCGGACGACCCACGGCACGGTGTCCCGCGACGGGCTGCTCCCCCTGGCGCCGTCGTTCGACACCGTCGGGTGGCTCACCCGCAGCCCTGAGGTGCTGCTCGCCGCCCTCGACGCCACCGTCCCGCCGATGCCCGGGCCGGACGAGGCGGTCGACGCGACGGTGCTCGTCGTCCCCGAGGAACTCGTCGCGCTCGTCGAACCGGACACCGCCCGGGCCTTCACGGCCTTCGTCGAGACCCTCGACGAACCCGTCGCCACCGTCCGACTGCGCGACCTCGGCATGCCGGAGCCCCGAGCCCTGCAGGAGCAGCTGCGGCTCGTCCAGGCCGCCGAGGCCCTGGCAGCACACGGCCCCTGGATCGACGCGCACCCCGGAGCGCTGAGCGCCGTGGTCGGTGACCGGTTCCGCGCGGCCGGGGCGAACGACCCCGACGCGACCGCCGACGCCGTCACCGCCCTGGACGCCGTGCGCACGACGATCCGCGGTGCCCTCGCCGGTCGGACCCTGCTGTTCCCGACCGTCCCCGGGCCCGCACCGCTGCTGGGCGCGGACGTCCGAGCACTCGAGCGCACGCGGACCGCCACCACGGCGATCACCGCGCTCGCGAGCGTCGGCGGGCTCCCCGCGGTGAGCGCACCGGCGATGACCGTGGCCGGCGCTCCCGTCGGTGTGTGCCTGGTCGGCGGACCGGACACCGACCGTGCCCTCGTGATCCGTGCCGGGCGCATGCTGCCGGACCAGCCCGCCCCGGGCCTCCCGACCGTCTCGGTGGTGCGCTAGGAGGCGAGCCGCCGGGCGTGGGTGACCGCCCACAGACCGACGGCGCTCGCCGCGGCCACGTTGAGCGAGTCGACGCCGTGTGCCATCGGGATGCGGACGGTCGTGTCAGCCGACGCGATCGCGGCCGGCGTCAGTCCCTGCCCCTCGGTCCCCATCACGAGCGCGACCCTGTCGGGCAGGTCCGCCACGAAGGCGTCGAGGTCGACGGACTCGTCCGTCAGTGCCATCGCGGCCAGGTGGAAGCCCTGTGCGCGGAGTTCCTCACCCGCCGCGGGCCAGTCGCCGATGCGGGTCCACGGCACCTGCAGGACGGTGCCCATGCTCACCCGGACGCTCCGGCGGTACAGCGGGTCGGCGCAGCGCGGGCTGACGAGCACCGCGTCGGCGCCGAGACCGGCGACGCTGCGGAACACGGCACCGACGTTCGTGTGGTCGACGATGTCCTCGAGCACGACGACGACCTTCGCGTCCCGCACCACGTCGGCGACGCTCGGCAGCTCGGGACGCTGCATCGCAGCGATCGCACCGCGGTGCATGCGGAAACCGGTGAGCTCCTCGAGCAGGGCGTCCGCACCGACGAAGACAGGACCGTCGTGCTCCGCGACCAGCGGCAGGACGGTGTCGAGCCACTTCTCCTGCACCAGGATGCTGCGCGGCACGTGACCGGCGCGGACCGCCCGCTCGATGACCGTGTTCGACTCGGCGATGTACAGGCCGCCCTCGGGCTCCGAGACCCGACGGAGCGCCACGTCGGTGAGCCGGGCGAAGTCGTCGAGGCGGGGATCGTCGAGGGAGTCGATGCGGACGGGGTGCACGGGGCTCGTTTCGGTGTGGTGCGGCGATGGCGTCCCCGGTGCTCCGCTCGGGAAGTGACCGGGACGGTCGGGTGTTGAGGGTACCGTGAACAGGGTGCTGGATGATGCTGCGTCGACGACCGGACCGACCACCGGAGCGGCCTCCGGGGCCACCTCCGGGTCGGTGAGCGCCGACGACCTCGACCGTGTCGTCGAGCTGCTCGCGGGCAAGCGCATCGCCGTGCTCTCCGGCGCCGGTCTCAGCACCGACTCCGGCATCCCCGACTACCGCGGAGCCGGACGCGTCGTGCGGAAGCCCATGACGTTCCAGGAGTTCCTCGCCGACCCCGCGAAGCGCCAGCGGTACTGGGCCGGATCGCACCTGGGCTGGCGGAGCTTCGCGGCCGCCACGCCGAACGACGGGCACCGGGCGCTCGCCGCGCTCGAGGACGCCGGGATCGTCGCCGGTGTCATCACGCAGAACGTCGACGGCCTGCACCTGCGCGCCGGGTCCCGTCGCGTCGTCGAGATCCACGGGTCGATGGACCGCGCCGTGTGCCTGCGGTGCGGGCAGGTGTTCTCCCGCTCCGACCTCGCCACCACCATCGACCGGGCGAACCCCTGGATCGACGAGCCCGGGTCCGTGCAGCTGCAGCCCGACGGTGACGTCGAGATCACCGAGGTCGAACGGTTCGTCGTGCCCGCGTGCTCCGTCTGCGGCGGCGACCTGAAGCCCGACGTCGTCTTCTTCGGCGAGTTCGTGCCGGCCGAGAAGTTCCGCGAGGCCGTGTCGATCGTCGCCGACGCCGACGCGCTGCTCGTGGTCGGGTCCTCCCTCACCGTGAACTCGGGCGTGCGGCTGGTCGACCACGCGGCACGCCGGAAGAACCCGGTGGTCATCGTGAACCGCGGTGAGACCCGCAGCGACCGCCGGGCGGCCGTGAAGCTCGACGCCGGCACCACCGAGACGCTCGTGCACCTGGCGGAGCGGCTCAGTGCGGCGGGGGCGTCGCGCGCGGAGTCGCCCGCGGAGTCACCCGCGGCGTCACCCGCAGCCTCACCCGCAGCGTCGCGCGAGGACTCGCGCTCGTCCGAGTAGCCGGACGGGCCCGCCGGTCGCGTCTGCGAAGATCGACGAGTGACGACCCTCCTGTACCTCGTCCGCCACGGCGAGACCGACTGGAACGCGCAGCGCCGCATCCAGGGCTCCACCGACATCCCGCTCAACGACACCGGACGACGGCAGGCCGCCGAGGCCGCCGAACTCCTGACCCGCCGGCCGTTCGACGCCGTGGTCGCCTCCCCGCTGTCCCGCGCCGCCGAGACGGGTGCGATCATCGCCGATCACCTGGGACTCGACGCCCCGACGACGTACCCGGGCCTGGCCGAGCGGTCCTACGGCGAGGCCGAGGGTCTGACCGACGACGAGGTGTCCGCCCGGTACCCGCACGACGACATCCCCGGTCGGGAGTCCCGCTCCGCCCTGCTCGCGCGGATCACCGAGACCCTCGGCGAGATCGCGGTGCGCTTCGACGGAGGCGTCGTGGCGGTCGCGACGCACGGCGCGGTGATCCGCAGCGTCGTCAACGCCGCAGCCCCCGGAACGGCCGACCGCGGCCACACCCCGATCCGGAACGGGTCCATCCACTCGTTCCGGTGGGACCCGGAGCGCTTCCACGCCGAACTCGTCCGGTTCGACGACCCGATCGACGACGTCTCCGACGCCACCGGCGGCTCGGCGTTCGAGTACCAGAACCCCTTGGAACGCCGGGGCTGACCGGGGACTACGCTCCGACGCACCCGCACACCGGGGACCACCCGCAACCCAGGGTGACGGGAGCCAGATGTCCGACGACGGAACCAGCCGACACGGCCGGCATGCCCCCGATCCGTCCGACGACGACCTCGACCGCGTGTTCGGCCCGGAGACGGCGAGCATCCCCACGCGCACCCGCGCCCGCACCTGGTTCGTCATCGGCGGGAGCGTCCTCGTCGTGGCCGCGGTCATCGCCGTGGCGCTCGGGTCGATCATCGGCTCCGTGCAGAACGGCATCGGCGGGGTCTTCCCACGGCCGGACGTCGCGCTCGACCGGTTCGACACGCGGGTGGACGACCTGCCCGGCGTCATCGAGGTGCGGCACCACGCCCCGGCCAAGACCGGGTTCGCGAGCTACGACGCGGTCGCGACGGTCCGCGCCGACCCCTCGCTCGACCGCGCTGCCAGACGTGACCTGGTCGCCGCCATCAGCCGAGCAGCCGACGAGTCCGGTGGCAACGGCGTCCGCGTCGTCGTGATCGCCGACCTCGGCAGCCTGCAGATCGGCGTCACAGGAGCCGGGGAGGTCGCGGCGAAGCGACTCGCGCTGGCGGACACGCTCGACCGCATCGGCGGGGTCACCGCGGTCCGCTGCTCGTGGGAGCGCGGCGGCGACCCGTCCGACACCGCACGGGACCAGTCGATCGTCGTGCGGACCCCGGGGCGGGGAGCAGCGGTGCCGCCCATCGTGTCGCGGGTGACCGAGGAGACGCAGAAGGTGTTCCCCGGGGCGGACGTGCAGGTGATCGCGCGGCAGTAGCGGAAGGAGGTGTGGTGCGGTGGTCGCGGCCGGGCGACGTGGAACCACACGGTCGACGTCGTACGACATCGGCAGCGTCGTTCCGCATCGCCACGAAGCGCGAGACCGCGCGCAGCGCCCCGAGCCCGAACCGCGAGCCCGCGTGCGCCGGCCCTCAGGCCCGCCGGTCCCCCACGGCCCGCTCGACGGCCCGGACGACCTGCTCCGCCGAGTCCTGCCACCGGAACCGCCGAGCACGCTCGATCGACCGCAGCGAAGCCTCGTCCCACCGGTCCTCGACCCGCCGGACGGCCGCGGCGACGGCGGACGGCGACGCCGGTTCGAAGTACTCGGCCGCATCACCACCGATCTCGCGGAAGATCGGGATGTCGCTGACGACGACCGGGGTCCCGACGCCCATCGCCTCGACGAGCGGGATGCCGAACCCCTCGTCGTACGACGCGGTCGCCAGCGCCGTGGCCGAACGGAGCACGGACAGGTACTCCTCGTCCGTCGCGCCGTCGTGGAAGACGATCGTCCCCGCGGGAGCGAGCCCCTCGAGTCGCGCCCGGTCGGCACCGGACACCCGCGACATGCAGTGCAGCGTCCAGTCCGCCCCGAGCAGCGGCAGCGCAGCCGCCAGGGTCTCGACGTTCTTGTACGGCATGAACGACCCCATGTAGACGAGGGAGCGCTCGCGCGGCGCTCCGGTCGCCCGTGGCGTCGCCGGGTCGGCCGCGTTGTACGCGACCGTCACGGGTCGGCTCGTCAACCGGTGCTCGGCGATCAGCCCGGCGGTCGTCTCCGACACCGTCACCACCCCGTCCGCACCGTTCAGCAGGAACCGCTGTGGCGCCCACGACAGGTGGAACGCCCGCCAGCCGAGCCGCAGCGGCCACGAGAACTCCCGCGGGGGCGTGCGGTTGCGGTAGTAGATCAGGTCGTGCAGCGTCAGGACGAGCGCGTACCGGCGCCCGCGCGACCCCATCGTCTGCATCGGTGAGAACACCGCGTCGAGCCCCAGACGGTTGACCCGCCGGGCGACGAGCGGCTCCCCCGCGTCCGTCGGTGCCGGCAGCAGCTCCCACGGCAGGTCCGGCGGCAGCGACTCGAGCTGGCGCTCGTCGTGGACGAGCAGCACGAAGTCGTGTCGGTCCGGCAGGTTCGCGACCACTCCGGCGGTGAACCGGCTGATGCCGTCGTGCCGACCGATCCGCACGTACCGGCAGTCGATCCCGATGCGCAGGCGCGTCACGCGTCGGTCTCCTTCGTGTCGCTCGCCGTCGCCTCGGTCGCCTTCGTGGCGTTCGGCTTCGTGGTGTTCGACTTCGCCGGAGCCGTCTTCGCCTCGGTCACCTTCGCCGCGGTCGTGCGGGAGGCCCGCCCCGCCCCCGACGGTCGGCCCGCCCTGGTGCCGCGGCCCCGTCCAGGGCGCGCGGCCGTGTCCGCCATCCGGCGCAGCACCGCGGCGGCGGCCGGAGCCGGTGTCTCGTAGTGCACCAGGTGCCCGACACCCGGGATCACGACGAGCTCGGCGTCCCGCAGGCGTTCGGCGAGTGCACGCTGTTCGGGCACGGCGGTGATGTCGTCGTGCTCCGCCGCGACGAGCAACACGGGCACGTCGATCCGGTCGGCGTACTCGGACACGTCGTGGGTGACCGAGGTGCGGAACGCCTCGAGCACGCTCGTACGGTTCGCGAAGGCCGAGAAGTACCGGTCGTGCTGATCGTGGACCCACCGGCGGACGACGGGGTCGTGCGACTTCAGCATCGCGATGCTCATCGCCCGGACGATCGCACCGTTCCGCAGGATCCCGAGCCCGATCGGCTTCGGCAGCACGGCGCCGGCACGGTAGTACCCGATCGCGATCGCGGTCCCGACGGCACGCGGACCCTGCAGTGCCGGGGCGGCGATGGGGTTGACGAGCACGAGCAGCCGGGTGTCGAGACCGGCGGCGACGGTGGCCGACACCACGATCGACCCGAACGAGTGCCCGAGCACGACGGTGTCGCGCCCGAGCCCGAGCGCGGCGTGGAACCCGGTCAGCCAGGTGACGTACGCGTCGATGTCGGACACCGGCAGCGGATCGGACACGCCGAAGCCGGGCAAGTCGGGCACGATCACCCGGACATCGTCCAGGTGCGCGGCGATCGTCTCGAGGCCGTGGTGGTCCCCGCGGAACCCGTGCACGGCGAGCACGGTGCGATCCGCGCCCTCGGGCCCGTAGACCCAGTAGTGCGTGGTCCGGCCGTCGACCTGGACGGCCCGGTGCACGACCGGGGTGGCGGCCATCAACGACTGGTACGGGGAGAGCACGGGCGGTTGCATCGGCGTCAGTCTAGGGAGCGAACCGCACGAATCCCCGGACACCCGCAGCATCTCGCGCCTATCGTGTCCGGGGCGGGCCGTCGAGCGGTCCGTCGACGACGACGAGGAGCACGGTGACCTTCACAGCCCCGATCCAGCTGCCCGGCCTGACGCTCGACCCGCAGTGGTACAAGCGCTCGGTCTTCTACGAGTGCATGATCCGGTCGTTCGTCGACTCCAACGGGGACGGCATCGGCGACATCCAGGGCGTGATCGGCAAGCTCGACTACCTGCAGTGGCTCGGCGTCGACGCGCTGTGGCTGCCGCCGTTCTTCCAGTCGCCGATGCGTGACGGTGGCTACGACATCGCCGACTACCGGGCGATCCTGCCGGAGTTCGGCACCCTCGACGACTTCCGCGAGCTCGTCACGAAGTCGCACGAGCGGAACATGCGCATCGTGATCGACATGGTGATCAACCACACCAGCGACCAGCACGAGTGGTTCCAGCAGTCCCGCGAGGACCCGGACGGCCCCTACGGCGACTTCTACGTCTGGCGCGACACGGACGAGGACTACTCGAACATCCGCATCATCTTCGTCGACACCGAGGAGTCCAACTGGACCTTCGACCCGGTCCGACGCCAGTTCTTCTTCCACCGCTTCTTCTCGCACCAGCCCGACCTGAACTTCGAGAACCCCGCCGTCATCGAGGCCATCTACGACGTCGTCCGGCACTGGCTCGACATGGGCGTCGACGGGCTCCGGCTCGACGCGATCCCGTACCTGTTCGAGTCGGAGGAGGGCAACGGCGAGGGCGAGCCGGAGACGCACGAGTTCATCAAGAAGCTCCGCGCGATGGTCGACGACGAGTACCCCGGCCGGGTGCTCCTGGCCGAGGCGAACCAGTGGCCGCGTGAGACCGCAGCCTTCTTCGGCACCGACGAGGAGCCCGAGTGCCACATGGCGTTCGACTTCCCGGTGATGCCGCGCATCTTCTACTCGCTCCGCGCCCAGCACGCCGCCGAGCTCAAGGCGATCCTGTCCGAGACCCTCGACGTGCCGGCCAGCGCCGCGTGGGGCGTCTTCCTCCGCAACCACGACGAGCTCACGCTCGAGATGGTGAGCGAGGAGTACCGGCAGGCGATGTACGGCTGGTACGGCTACGACCCACGGATGCGCTCGAACATCGGTATCCGCCGACGTCTCGCTCCCCTGCTCGACAACTCGCGCGCCGAGCTCGAGCTCATCCACGCGCTGCTCTTCTCGCTGCCCGGTTCACCGTTCCTGTACTACGGCGACGAGATCGGGATGGGCGACAACATCTGGCTGCCGGACCGCGACTCGTCCCGCACGCCGATGCAGTGGACGCCGGACCGCAACGCCGGCTTCTCCACCGCCGACCCGGGCAAGCTCTACCTGCCCGTCGTGCAGTCGCTCGTGTACAACTACGCGCAGGTCAACGTCGAGGCGCAGCTGGCCCAGTCGCGCTCGCTGCTGCACTGGGTCCGCAACGTCATCCACACCCGCAAGGCCCACCCGGTGTTCGGCCTCGGCTCCCTGAACGTGCAGGAGACCTCCAACGACTCGGTGCTCGCCTTCGTCCGCTCGTGGGAGGGCTCCGGGCAGCAGTTCGGGCCGTCCGCCGAGGACGTCCTGTGCGTGTTCTCGTTCGCGACGAACCCGACCTCGGTCACGATCTCCGCGCCGGAGTTCGCGGGTCGCCCGCTCTACGACCTGTTCGGCGGCAGCTCGTTCCCGTCGTTCGACGAGGACGGCACCGTCACGCTCACCATGGGCACGCAGTCGTTCTACTGGCTGCACGTCGGCGCGCCGACCCGGTAGTCGGGGGTGTCGGTGCGTCCCGTTAGCCTGACCGCGTGACGTTCCCCACAGCACAGCTCGACGCACCCGCTCCGTCCCAGGACCTCACGGGTCGCCCCTGGTGGCACGCGCTGGGCGTCTTCGACCTCGAGACCACCGGGGTCGACGTCGAGACGGCCCGCATCGTCACGGCCCACGTCGGACTCATCGACATGACCGGGGCCTCCATCGTCGAGGGCGCGTGGATCGCCGACCCGGGCGTCCCCATCCCCGAGGGCGCCGCGGCCGTGCACGGGTACACGACCGAACGTGCCCAGGCCGAGGGGCGTCCCGCGGCCGAGGTCGTCGGCGAGATCATCGCCGCGATCGAAGCCGTGTTCGCCCGGGGCATCCCGCTCGTGATCTACAACGCCCCCTACGACCTCACCGTCCTCGACCGCGAAGCGAAGCGGCACGGGTTCGCCTCCCCCGTCATCGGCAACGTCGTCGACCCGCTCGTGATCGACAAGGCGCTCGACACCTTCCGCAAGGGCAAGCGCACGCTTGAAGCCGCGTCCGAGCTCTACGGTGTCACCCTCGACGACGCCCACGACGCCGGCGCGGACGCCATCGCTGCCGGGCGTGTCGCCCAGGCCATCGCGGGCAAGTACCCGGACGAACTCGGCATCTCCGCCGAAGCACTCCACCGCAAGCAGGTCGGCTGGTGCGCCGAGCAGGCCGCGTCGTTCCAGGACTACATGCGCAAGAAGCGCGACCCGTCGTTCACCGCCGACGGCCGCTGGCCGCACCGCAACGGCGCCTGACCCCGCACAGCCCGCGCGGGACACCGGTGTTCGTGCGCCGAACACCCGCACAACCCGGTGTGACGCGCGAACACCGGTGTCTTGCGGGCCCGGGCCAGCGGCCGCCGGAGACACCGCACAACGCGAACGGGCGGCCCTCCTGCAGGAGGGCCGCCCGTCGGCGTTGCGTGGGGGCTGCTTACTTGCTGAAGCCCTTGAAGCGCTGGTTGAACTTCTCGACGCGGCCGGCCGAGTCGAGGATGCGCTGCTTGCCCGTGTAGAACGGGTGCGAAGCGGACGAGATCTCGACGTCGATGACCGGGTAGGTCGCACCGTCGAGCTCGATGGTCTTGTCGCTGTTCGCGGTCGAACGCGTCAGGAACGTCTCACCGGAGGCCAGGTCGCGGAAGACGATGGCGCGGTACTCGGGGTGGGTGTCGGTCTTCATGGAGATTCCTCGATAGCGGTGGTGGGATTGCGCGAACTGCGCGGGAAGTCGTCGGCTTGCGCCAGCCGTCCACGATACCAGAGAGACGGCGGGATCGCAGCGCTACGCGGCGCGTGCCGTGTAGCGACCGGCGTCCTTGGTGACCGAGAGGTCGATGCCGAACGCCTCGGTCAGGGTCTGGTCGGTCAGGACCTCGTCGATGGGGCCGGCAGCCTGCACGTGGCCGTCGGCGAGGACCAGTGCGTGGGTGAACCCGGCCGGGATCTCCTCGACGTGGTGGGTCACGATGACGATGGCGGGCGAGTCGGCGCTCTGGGCGTAGCCGCCGAGGGTGCGGACGAGGCTCTCACGGGCGCCGAGGTCGAGCGACGCGGCCGGTTCGTCGAGGAACAGGATCTCCGGGTCGGTCATCACGGCCCGGGCGATCTGCACGCGCTTCTGCTCGCCGTCGCTCAGGTCGCCGAACGTGCGGTCGGTGAAGGACCCCAGGCCCCACTCCTCGAGCACGCGCTGCGCACGACGGACGTCGAGCTCCTCGTACTCCTCGTTCCAGCGCCCCGTCACCGAGTACGCCGCGGTGAGCACGACGTCGATGACCTTCTCGGTGACGGGGATGCGACGCGCCAGGGCGGTCGACGCGAAGCCGATGCGCGGGCGGAGCTCGAACAGGTCTGCCCCACCGAGCTCGGTGCCGAGCACCTCGACGTCGCCCGAGGTCGGGAACGTCTGGGCACCGGCGACCTGCAGCAGCGTCGTCTTGCCGGCGCCGTTCGCGCCGAGCACGACCCAGCGTTCGTCGTCCTGCACCTCCCACGAGATCGCGTCGAGGATGGTGGCCCCGTTGCGGACCACGGAGACGTCTGACAAGCGCACGACCGAGGGCATGCGACCAGCCTACGGGTTCTGGCCGAGCACCTGGTCGTAGACCTGCCGTGTCCTGGTGGCGATCGCGTCCCAGGTGAACTCGGTCTCGACACGCAGCCGTCCGGCGCGTCCCATGAGCTTCGCCAGCCCCTCGTCGGCGAGCACCTCGGCCAGGGTCGCGGCGAGGTCGGCCACGAAGCGGTCGGGGTCGGTCGGGGTGCCGGTGCCGTCCTGCACCTGGTCGATCGGGACGATGCGACCGGTGAGCCCGTCGGCGACGACCTCGGGGATGCCCCCGGTGCCGGTGCCGACGACGGGGATCCCGCACGCCATCGCCTCGAGGTTCACGATCCCGAGCGGCTCGTACACCGACGGGCAGACGAACACGGTGCCCGAGGACAGCACGTTCACGATCTCCTGGTGCGCGAGCATCCGGTCGATCCAGACGACGCCCTCGCGTTCGGCGCGGAGCCCCTCGACGAGCGCGGTGACCTCGGCCAGGATCTCGGGGGTGTCCGGCGCGCCGGCGCACAGCACGATCTGCACGTCCGACGGCAGCGACGCCACGGCGCGGAGCAGGTACGGCAGGCCCTTCTGCCGGGTGATGCGTCCGACGAACACGACGCTCGGGCGCGTCGGGTCGATGCCGAGGGCACGCACGGCGTCCTCGTCGACGGTCGGCTTCCACGCGTCGATGTCGATGCCGTTGTAGACGACGTGCACCTTCGCCGGGTCGATCGAGGGGTAGGAACGCAGGATGTCCGCACGCATGGCCTTCGAGACCGCGATGACGCCGTCGGCGTTCTCGAACGCCTCGCGCTCCATCCAGCTGGACAGGCGGTAGCCGCCGCCGAGCTGCTCGGCCTTCCACGGGCGCAGGGGCTCGAGGCTGTGGGCGGTGACGACGTGCGGGATGCCGTAGGTCAGCTGCGCGATCCGGCCCGCGGAGTTCGCGTACCAGGTGTGCGAGTGCACGAGGTCGGCGCCCTCGACGTCGGCCGCGATGGCCACGTCGGTGCCCAGGGCCTGCAGTGCGCCGTTCGCCTGGCCGAGGCCGTCCGGGGTCCGGTAGCCCCACACGTCGGGTTCGTCACGGAAGGCCCCGAAGGCCCGGACACGGACTTCCGTCTCCGTTCCCGACCGCAACGCGGCGGTGAGTTCGGACACGTGGACACCGGCTCCGCCGTAGACCTCCGGCGGATACTCCCTGGTCAGCAGATCGACTCGCACTGGTTCAAGGTAACCGGTTCCCAGTGCTGACGCCTACTGTGAGCGGCATGGCTCCAAAGAAGGTCTTCGGCATCGTGCTCGCCGGTGGCGAAGGCAAACGACTCATGCCGCTCACCGCCGATCGCGCGAAGCCCGCCGTCCCGTTCGGCGGCAACTTCCGTCTCATCGACTTCGCACTGTCGAACCTGGTGAACTCCGGTCTCAACAAGATCGTGGTCCTGACCCAGTACAAGTCGCACAGTCTCGACCGACACGTCGCGGAGACCTGGCGGATGGAGGGGCTGCTCAGCTCCTACGTCGCGTCGGTCCCCGCGCAGCAGCGGCTCGGCAAGCGCTGGTTCGCCGGGTCGGCCGACGCGATCCTGCAGTCGCTCAACCTGCTCCGCGACGAACGCCCCGACATCGTGGTCGTCGTCGGCGCGGACCACGTGTACCGGATGGACTTCCACCAGATGGTCGAGGCGCACATCGCCTCCGGCCGCAGTGTCACCGTGGCGGCGATCCGCCAGCCGATCGGCCTCGCCGACCAGTTCGGCGTGATCCAGGTGGCCGAGGACGACCCGACCAAGATCGACGCGTTCCTCGAGAAGCCGAAGGACGCGATCGGCCTGGCCGACTCCCCCGGCGAGATCCTGGCCTCGATGGGCAACTACGTGTTCAACGCGGACGCCCTGGTCGACGCGGTCCTGCGCGACGGCCAGCTCGAGACCTCCGCGCACGACATGGGCGGCGACATCGTGCCCGACTTCGTCAACCGCGGCGACGCCGGCGTGTACGACCTGCAGCGCAACGAGGTCCCCGGGTCCACCGACCGCGACAAGTACTACTGGCGCGACGTGGGCACGATCGACTCGTTCTTCGACGCCCACATGGACCTCATCGCCCCGGTCCCGGTCTTCAACCTGTACAACCAGGACTGGCCGATCTTCAACCAGCAGACGAACCTGCCGCCGGCGAAGTTCGTCCGCGACGCGAACGGCAACACCGGCTCCACGGTCGACTCGCTCGTGTCGCTCGGCTGCCTGGTGTCGGGTGCCCAGGTCGAGCGCAGCATGATCGGGCCGTGGTGCTCGATCGACTCCGGTGCGAAGGTCCTCGACTCGATCGTGTTCGAGCGCGCCACCATCGGCGCCGGCGCGATCGTACACCGCGCCATCCTCGACAAGGACGTCGTCCTCGCACCGGGTGCGCAGGTCGGCGTCGACCGCGAGGCCGACGAGGCACGCGGCTTCACCGTCACCGCGTCCGGCATCACCGTGGTGGGCAAGGGCGTCCGCGTCGACGCGTGACGACGCACCCGGGGCGCAGCCCCGAACGGACGGTCTTGAGGCACGGCTCGCGTCCCCGACGCGGCCGTGCCTCCGCCAGTCGGTACCGTTGGTGCGTGCCCCGCTTCCTCGTCGTCCTCGATGCCGATTCCACCCTCCTCGAGGACGAGGTGATCGAACTGCTCGCCGACAGCGCCGGGACCCGGCCACAGGTGGCGGCGATCACGGAGCGCGCCATGCGCGGGGAACTCGACTTCGCCGAGAGCCTCCGGGAGCGTGTCGCGACCCTGGCGGGCCTCCAGGCGGACGTCTTCGTCCGCGCGCAGCAGGCGGTCCGTGTGACGCGGGGCGCCGACCAGCTCGTCCGCGGCGTGCACGCCGCCGGCGGCACCGTCGGCGTGGTGTCGGGCGGGTTCCACGAGGTCCTCGACCCCTTCGCCGAGCAGCTCGGCCTCGACCACTGCCGGGCGAACCGGCTCGAGGTCAGCGGCGGCGTACTGACCGGCCGCGTGCTCGGCGACGTCGTCGACGCGCACGCGAAGGCCGTCGCGCTCCGCGAGTGGGCGGACGCCGACGGTGTCGACCCGGCACGGACGATCGCGATCGGGGACGGCGCGAACGACCTCGAGATGATGCGGGTCGCGGCGCTGTCGGTCGCGTTCGACGCGAAGCCGCGCGTGCGGGAGCAGGCGGACGTCGCGGTCGTCGACCGTGACCTGTCCGCCGTGCTCGCGACGCTCGGCCTGCGCGGCTGAGCGGACCGGCTGGTCTTCGCGCTCAGCGACACGTCAGGCGCGCGAGCACCCGTGGACGGTCGCTGGGCACGAAACGGCGCGCAGGTGGTGGCTAGTGCCCCATCCCGAGGCCGCCGTCGACGGGGATGATCGCACCGGAGACGTACCCGGCGCCGTCGCTCGCCAGGAACAGCGTGGCGTCGGCGACGTCGTCGACCGTGCCGTAGCGGGCGGCCGGGATCGCCTTCTTGAACTCGGCCTGCAGCTCGTCGGAGAGCGCGGCGGTCATGTCGGTCTGGATGAAGCCGGGCGCGACGACGTTGGCGGTGATGCCACGCGAACCGAGTTCACGGGTGATCGAGCGGGCCATGCCGACCAGGGCGGCCTTCGAGGACGCGTAGTTGACCTGGCCGATCTGGCCGTAGGCACCCACGACGCTCGACATCAGCACGATGCGCCCGAACTTGGCCTTCATCATGCCCTTCGTGGCGCGCTTGACGACGCGGAAGGTGCCGGTGAGGTTCGTGTCGACGACGCTGGTGAAGTCGTCCTCGGACATGCGGAGGAGCAGCTGGTCGTTCGTGATGCCGGCGTTCGCGACGAGGACCTCGATCGGACCGAACTCGGCCTCGACCTGCGTGAACGCGGCGTCGACGGAGGCCGTGTCGGTGATGTCGGCCTGCACCGTCAGCGCGCCCTCGGGACCACCCTGACCGCTGCGCGACGTCACGGCGACCCGGTGGCCGGCTGCGACGAACCGCTCGGCCAGCGCGCGGCCGATGCCGCGGTTGCCGCCGGTGATGAGGACGGTACGGGGGGTGCTCATGGTCGCTCCGTTCGGTGGGTTCTGCTCGGCACGCGGTGCCGGGGACCCGGCGGACACGCCCGGACGAGCGTACCGGAGCCGACCACCCTGCCGGTTCGCGCGCGGCGCACCCATGATCGGCCCGGCGGGATTAGGCTTGACCACGGGTAGACGGAGACCATCTGTATGAAGAGCACGCACACGAGCATCACCTCGCTGCCGGACACACCGGAGCAGGACCGGGCGCACCGCCTGTCCCGCTACGTCTGGCAGATGGCCATCCGAGTGGTCCTCTTCATCTCCGCCGTGCTCGT
Organism: Curtobacterium poinsettiae; assembly: GCF_047226435.1. Classification (NCBI taxonomy): domain Bacteria; kingdom Bacillati; phylum Actinomycetota; class Actinomycetes; order Micrococcales; family Microbacteriaceae; genus Curtobacterium; species Curtobacterium poinsettiae. The sequence goes on from NZ_CP178434.1 coordinate 1,943,143, forward strand.
GTACTCGACCTGGCACTCGTGGCTTGCCGTCATCCCGATCGTCCTCGCCGCGGTGATCCCCTGGGTCGCCGTCGTCATCGCGAACGCCGGCAGCCGGACCGAGAGCGACATGATCTCCCCCGCCGGGTCCATCGAGCTGTACGACGCCGTCGACCCGCGCCTCCGCGAACAGCAGGAGGATGCACGGGCCCAGGCCTACCGCGACGAACAGGACCGCCTCCGCCAGCAGGCGCAGCACGCCCAGGACGAGTGGCAGCGCAACGGCGACCGATCGAAGATGTGGGGGCCCCGCTGATGGGTGCGACGTTCGACCTGCAGACCGAGCCCGGATCGACCCCGGTGTGCTCGCGAGCGGGTTGCACCTCGACGGCCGGCTGGCGCGTGAACTGGCGCAACCCCCGCATCCACGCGATCGACCGCGTGAAGATCTGGGCGGCGTGCGACGAGCACCGTGACTTCCTGGCCGACTACCTGCGGTCCCGCTCGTTCCCGGTGCGCGTCACCGGCATGCACGAGGACGTCGACCGCCTCGACGACGAGCGCGACCCGGTGGCGGCGCCGAAGAACGACGTCGGGGTGCGCGCCACCGGCACCTCGCGATGACCGACGGCTTCGACCCGCAGTCCCGGTACGGCCGCAAGCACGCCGCCAAGCTGCAGCGTGCCGCCGCTGGATCGAGCTCCGGCTTTGGCTCGGACTCGGGGTCGGGCTCGGACTCGGGTTCGATCAGCCGCTCCGACGAGCCCTTCGTCGGCTGGCGCTTCGTCCGGAGCCGCCGCTGGCTCGGCTACTTCGCGATCGCCGTCGCCTTCGCCATCGTCTGCACGCTGTTCGGCATGTGGCAGTGGGACCGCCGCAACGAAGCGGTCCGGCAGAACGAGCAGGTCGCGCAGAACTACGACCACACTCCCGTCCCCCTCGACCGGGCGCTGCCGAGGGCGTCGAGCTGGCAGGACGAGCAGGAGTGGCTCCGGGTCTCCGTCACCGGCCGGTACGACGTCGACTCCCAGCTGCTCGTCCGCAACCGCGTGCACAACGGGCAGCCCGGGTTCGAGGTCCTCACCCCGCTCGTCACGTCCGAGGGCCGCGCCTTCATCGTCGACCGCGGCTGGGTCCCGACCGGCAACGCGCAGGACGCCCCCGACCACGTTCCCGCTCCCCCGTCCGGCGAGGTCACCGCCGTCGTCCGGCTGCAGCAGAGCGAACCCCGCATCCCCGGCCGCTCCGACCCGAAGGACACCGACCAGGTGCAGTCGGTCACCCTGGCCGACGTGGCGAACAAGGTCGACGACCCCATCTGGACCGGTGCGTACGGGCAGCTCGCCTCGGAGTCCCCCGCCCCGACCGAGGCCCGCCCGCTCGGCTGGGATCGCCCGAACGCCGACACCGGGCTGCACCTGAGTTACTTCATCCAGTGGTTCCTGTTCGCCGCCGGGGGCTTCGGGTTCCTGGCGTACGTGATGGTGCAGGAGTACCGGAACCTCAACCAGGACGACCCCGAGGAGCGCGAGCGTGCCCTCGAGCGCGAACGCCGCAAGAACCTCAAGCCGAAGACAGACGCCGAGATCGAGGACGAGCTCATCGCGTCCCGTCGCTGACGCGCTGGCGTGTGTGCGCGTGTGTGCGCGTCAGCGCACCGTGCGCACCTCGCAACCCCGTGCGCGCTTCCGCGCACCGTGCGCCGCCACAAGCGCGCACCCAGCACACAACACCGCACCGGACCGCGAACGCGGCACCGTGCGCACGGGAGGCGCGACACACGACCAGCACCGCGCCTCCAGACCGCACCGTGCGCACCTCGCAACCCCGTGCGCGCTTCCCCGCACCGTGCAGCACCACAAGCGCGCACCCACCACGCAACACCGCACCGGACCGCGAACGCGGCACCGTGCGCACGGGAGGCGCGACACACGACCAGCACCGCGCCTCCAGACCGCACCGTGCGCACCTCGCAACCCCGTGCGCGCTTCCGCGCACCGTGCGCCGCCACAAGCGCGCACCCACCACGCAACACCGCACCGGCCCGCGAACGCGGCACCGTGCGCACGGGCCTCGCCCGGCCGACTCCGAGGCCGGTGCGCAAGACGCCGTCGTCATCGCGACACGCCCCCACGTCGGCGAGGCGCCGCCGTGTCCGGCGGCGCCTCGACGGCTCAGCGGCGTCGTGTGGACACGACGGCGTCTCGCAAGCGGCTACGCGAGTTCGATGAGCTCCGCGTAGTCCTTGTTCCAGTGGTCCTCGGTGCCGTCCGGCAGCAGCAGCACGCGCTCGGGGTTGAGCGCCTCGACCGCGCCGGCGTCGTGGGACACCAGGACGACCGCGCCCTCGAAGCCGGCCAGGGCGTTGAGGATCTCCTCGCGTGACGCCGGGTCCAGGTTGTTCGTCGGTTCGTCGAGCAGCAGGACGTTCGCCCCCGAGACGACGATCATCGCGAGCGACAGACGCGTCTTCTCACCACCGGACAGGACGCCGGCCTTCTTGTAGCCGTCGTCGCCGGTGAACAGGAACGACCCGAGCACCCGACGGGCCTCGGTCTCGTTGAGGTCCGTCGACGCAGACACCATGTTCTCGATCACCGTGCGGTTGATGTCGATGTTCTCGTGTTCCTGCGCGTAGTAGCCGATGCGCAGACCGTGGCCTGGCTGGATCTCACCGGTGTCGGGCTGGTCGGCACCCGCGAGGATGCGCAGCAGCGTCGTCTTGCCCGCACCGTTGAAGCCGAGGATGACCACGCGGGAGCCGCGGTCGATCGCCAGGTCGACACCGGCGAAGATCTCCAGCGAGCCGTAGGACTTCGACAGCCCCTCGGCCATCAGCGGCGTACGACCGCACGGCGCCGGCGTGGGGAAACGGATCTTCGCCACGCGGTCGGCGACGCGCTCGTCCTCGAGGCCGGCGAGCAGCTTGTCGGCACGCGCGACCATCTGGTGCGCGGCGGCGGCCTTCGAGGCCTTCGCACCGAACCGAGCGGCCTGGTCCTTGAGCGTGGCGGCCTTCTTCTCGGCACCCGCGCGCTCCTTGCGACGGCGCTCCTCGTCGGCGACGCGCTGCCGCTGGTAGAGCTTCCAGCCCATGTTGTAGATGTCGATGGTCTGGCGGTTTGCGTCCAGGTAGAAGACGCGGTTCACGACCTCTTCGACGAGCTCGACGTCGTGGGAGATGATGATGACGCCGCCGGGGTAGGTCTTCAGGTGCTCGCGGAGCCACACGACGGAGTCGGCGTCGAGGTGGTTGGTCGGCTCGTCGAGGATCATCGTCTCGGCGTCCGAGAACAGGATGCGGGCGAGCTCGATGCGCCGTCGCTGACCACCCGAGAGCGTCTTGAGCTGCTGGTCGAGGATGCGGTCCGGCAGCTTCAGGTTCGACGCGATCGAGGCGGCCTCGGCCTCGGCCGCGTAGCCACCGAGCGCGTTGAACTGGTCGTCGAGACGGCTGTAGCGCCGCATCGCCTTCTCGGCAACGGCCGCGTCGTCGCTCGCCATGTCGAGCGTGGCGAGGCGGATGCCCTCCACGAGCTCACCGAGCCCGCGGGCGTCGAGGATGCGCTTCCGCGCGGTCTCCTCCGGGTCGCCGGAGCGGGGGTCCTGCGGCAGGTAGCCGATCTCCCCGCCGCGGTCGATCGTGCCGCCGTTCGGCTGCGTCTCGCCCGCGAGGGCCTTGGTCATCGTCGTCTTCCCCGCGCCGTTGCGGCCGACGAGTCCGATCTTGTCGCCCTTCTCGACACGGAAGGACACTTCTTCCATGAGGAGACGAGCTCCGACGCGGATCTCGAGTTCGTGCACGGCAAGCACAGTGGACGTCCAATCAGTTGGTGGGTTTGCACAACGGTGTGTGCGTGAGGTGCACCGCTACGCTGACGGGACCGATGGTTCCGAACGGAACCAGCAGTCCATTCTAGGAGAATCCATGACGAACGCCACCGGGTTCGCTCCCCGCGCAGTCCTCGCCGACCGTCTGCGCACGCACGGGCTGGCCACCGACGCCGCCCTCGTCGCCGGCGGAGCCCTGTTCACCGCCGCGATGGCGCAGCTCGAGGTCCCGATGTGGCCGGTCCCGGTCACCGGGCAGACGCTGGCCGTCGTGCTCGTCGGCGCGACGCTCGGCGCACGTCGCGGCATGCTCTCGCTGCTCGTCTACGCCGTCGCCGGACTCGCGGGTGCCCCGTTCTTCGCCGACCTGCAGGGCGGCCTGCAGGCCCTGGCCCTGCCGAGCTTCGGGTACGTCATCGGCTTCATCCCGGCCGCCGGGCTCGTCGGCTGGCTCGCCCGCCGCAACTGGGACCGCAACGTCGGTCGTGCCGCGGTCGCGATGCTGCTCGCGAGCGCGATCCCGTTCGTGACCGGCCTGCCGTACCTCGCCGTGGCGCTCGGCCAGCTCGGCGCCCCGAACGACGTCCAGTCGGTGCTCGCCGCCGGCCTGTACCCGTTCATCATCGGTGGCGTCGCCAAGGCCCTCATCGCCGCCGGCATCCTGCCGCTCGCGTGGAAGGCCGTCGGCCGCCGCTGACCCCTCGCACGAGAACGGCCCCGCACCGATCGGTGTGGGGCCGTTCTGCGTCCGCAGCGCGTGGGCGGGCAGGCAGGCGGCCGCGGCGCCGGGCTGTCAGTGCGGTCACGACTCCCCACTGCCCGGATGCCGAGTGGTCACGTTCCGTCGCCTGGAGCGGGGTCAGCCGACCGAACGCGACCACTCGGCGAACGTGAGCGGGCGGTTGCGACCACTCGGCGGCGCGCCCCGCGCGTGGCGTGCGCACAAACGGACGGGAGGCGCGGTGCCAGCTGGCACCGCGCCTCCCGTCCGTTGTGGGTCGCGCCTAGATCGCGAACCCGAGGGCGCGCATCATCTCGCGTCCATCGTCGGTGATCCGTTCCGGACCCCACGGCGGCATCCAGACCCAGTTGATCCGGAAGGCGTCCACGATGCCGTCGAGCGCGTTCGCGGTGTCACCCTCGATGACGTCGGTCAGGGGGCAGCCGGCGCTGGTGAGCGTCATGCTGATGACGAGGGCGTTGGCGTCGTCGTCCCAGGCGAGGTCGTAGATCAGGCCGAGGTCGACGATGTTCACGCCGAGCTCCGGGTCCTGGACCTCCTTCAGGCCCTCGACGACCTCGTCGAACTTGTCGGGAGCGAGTGCGGCGATCATCAGGCCTGCGCCTCGGCGGCGGCCTGCACGTAGCGGTCGTAGCCCTCGTTCTCGAGGCGGTCGGCCAGCTCGGGGCCGCCCTGCTCCGCGATCTTGCCGGCGACGAACACGTGCACGAAGTCCGGCTTGATGTAGCGGAGGATGCGCGTGTAGTGCGTGATGAGCAGTACACCGAGGCCGGTCGCGGCCTTGGCACGGTTGACGCCCTCGGAGACGATCTTCAGCGCGTCGACATCGAGGCCGGAGTCGGTCTCGTCGAGGACGGCGAACTTCGGCTTGAGGAGCTCGAGCTGCATGATCTCGTGGCGCTTCTTCTCGCCACCGGAGAAGCCCTCGTTGACGTTGCGCTCGGCGAACGACGAGTCCATCTTCAGGTCGGCCATCGACTGACGGAGTTCCTTGATCCAGCCGCGCAGGGCCGGGGCCTCACCGTCGATCGCCGTCTTGGCGGTGCGGAGGAAGTTCGACACCGTGACGCCGGGGATCTCGACCGGGTACTGCATCGCCAGGAACATGCCGGCACGGGCACGCTCGTCGACGCTCATCGCGAGGACGTCCTCGCCGTCGAGGGTGATCGTGCCACCGACGACGTTGTACCGGGGGTGGCCGGCGATCGTGTACGCCAGCGTGGACTTACCGGAGCCGTTCGGCCCCATGATCGCGTGGATCTCGCCCTCGTTGATGGTGAGGTCGACACCCTTCAGGATCTCCTTGGTGCCCTGGTCGGTGTCGATCGAGACCTTGAGGTCACGGATTTCCAGAGTGGACATTGCGTTCCTTCGGTTGCAGCTGTGGTGCGGCGTCAGCCGCGGGAAGTGTTGGGGTGCTCAGTCGACCGGGACGACGTCCTGGACGTCGACGTAGACGTCGCCGTCGCGGACCTCGACCCGGAAGACCGGGACGGGCTCGTAGGCCGGGAAGTTCTGCGGCTTGCCGGTGGTCAGCGAGAAGCGGGACCCGTGGGCCCAGCACTCCAGCGAGTCACCCTCGACGAAGCCCTCGGCCAGCGAGATGTCGCCGTGCGTGCAGGTGTCGCCGATGGCGTGGACCGTGCCGGACGAGTCCTTCACGATCGCGACCGCCGTGCCACCGACGACCACCCGCATCGGGCTGTCCACCGCGATGTCGGCTTCGGCGCAGACCTTCTCGGCCATCAGGCGTTGGCCTGCGGAGCGGCGGTCTGCGGTGCGGGTGCCTGCGGCGCGGCGGCCGGCTCGGCGCCGGACTCGGCCGGTGCCGCGATGACCGAACGGCCCTCGGCGAGTTCCTGCTCGACCGCGGCGATGAGGCGTTCCTCGAGCTCGGGCGCACCGATCTTCTGGATCACCTCGACCAGGAAGCCGAGCACGACGAGACGCCGCGCTTCTTCTTCCGGGACTCCGCGGGACTGCAGGTAGAACAGCTGCTCGTCGTCGAAGCGACCGGTGGCACTCGCGTGACCGGCACCCTCGATGTTGCCCGTCTCGATCTCGAGGTTCGGGATGCTGTCGGCACGGGTGCCGTCCGTCAGCACGAGGTTGCGGTTCTGCTCGTACGAGTCGGTCCCGTCACCGGCGCGACCGATCAGGACGTCACCGATCCAGACGGTGTGCGCGCCCTGGCCCTGCAGCGCACCCTTGTAGTTGACCCGACCGCGCGTGTTCGGCGCGTCGTGGTTCACGTAGACCTGCTGCTCGATGTACTGGCCGGCGTCGGCGAAGTACACGCCGTACATCTCGGTGTCGGCACCCTGCGCACCGAGGTGCGTCGAGGGGTTGACCCGGATGACGTCGCCGCCGAGCGAGACCACGACGTGCTTGAGGAAGGCATCGCGCCCGACCTCGGCGAAGTGCGTCGACACGTGCACCGCGTCGTCGTCCCAGTCCTGCAGGCTGACGACGGTCAGTCGTGCGTTCTGCTGCGCGACGATCTCGATGTTCTCGCTCAGCAGGGCGCTGCCGCGGTTGTCGAGCACGACGATGCCCTGCGCGTTCGGCTCGGCCGTGATGACCGTGTGCGCGGCGCGGGGCTGCGACCCGAAGTCGGAGCGGGTCACCGTGATGAACTCGTGCGCTTCGGTGGCCTTGATCGTGATCGCCAGGACCGCGTCACGGGCGCTCCAGGCCGCGGCCGCCGCGCGGTCTTCGGGCAGGCCGGCGGTGCCGACGCGGGGGTCGTCGCTGCGACCCCACTCGACGTCGGCGCCCTCGGACTGGCGGGCGAGGTACGGGTAGGCGGATCCGTCGAGCGGGCCGTCCAGCAGCGGCTGGAGCTTGGTCAGCGGCGCGAACTTCCAGTTGACCTCTCGGCCGGTGACCTTCGGGAACGCCTCGACGTCGCCGGACTGGAACCGCTCGGAGCGGGTCTGGACCGGCACCTTCTTGTCGGGGGCGTCCCAGCCGCCGTCGGAGTGGGCTCCGGCGCCGTGCTGGGTGCCGCCCTGCGCTGCGGCAGCGGGCTCGATCGGCTGGTCGATGTGGGGAGGGGTGGTGCTGGACATCTAGCCGACGGATCCTTCCATGCTCATCTCGATGAGCTTGTTGAGTTCGAGTGCGTACTCCATCGGGAGCTCGCGGGCGATCGGCTCGATGAAACCACGGACGATCATCGCCATCGCCTCGTCCTCGGCCATGCCGCGGGACATGAGGTAGAAGAGCTGCTCCTCGCTGACACGCGAGACCGTGGCCTCGTGCCCCAGCTGCACGTCGTCGACACGGATGTCGATCGCCGGGTACGTGTCGCTCCGGCTGATCGTGTCGACGAGCAGGGCGTCACAGCGCACGGTGTTGGCCGCGTGGTGCGCGCCCGGGTCGACCCGGACCTCGCCGCGGTACCCGGCACGACCGCCGCCACGGGCGATCGACTTGGAGACGATCGAGGACGTCGTGTACGGCGCCATGTGGATCATCTTCGCGCCGGCGTCCTGGTGCTGGCCGGGGCCCGCGAAGGCCACGGAGAGCGTCTCGCCCTTGGCGTGCTCCCCGGCGAGGTAGATCGACGGGTACTTCATCGTGACCTTGGAGCCGATGTTGCCGTCGATCCACTCCATCGTCGCGCCTTCGTGCGCGATCGCACGCTTCGTGACGAGGTTGTAGACGTTGTTCGACCAGTTCTGGATCGTCGTGTAGCGAACGCGGGCGTTCTTCTTCACGATGATCTCGACGACGGCCGAGTGCAGCGAGTCGGACTTGTAGATCGGAGCGGTGCAGCCCTCGATGTAGTGGACGTACGAGTCCTCGTCCGCGATGATCAGCGTCCGCTCGAACTGACCCATGTTCTCGGTGTTGATCCGGAAGTAGGCCTGCAGCGGGATCTCGACGTGGACGCCCTTGGGGACGTAGACGAACGACCCACCGGACCAGACGGCCGTGTTCAGCGCGGCGAACTTGTTGTCGCCGGCCGGGATCACGGTGCCGAAGTACTCCTCGAACAGCTCCGGGTGCTCACGGAGCGCCGTGTCGGTGTCCATGAAGATGACGCCCTGCTGCTCCAGGTCCTCGCGGATCTGGTGGTACACGACCTCGGACTCGTACTGCGCGGCGACGCCGGCGACCAGGCGCTGGCGCTCGGCCTCGGGGATGCCGAGCTTCTCGTAGGTCGCACGGATGTCCTCGGGGAGGTCTTCCCACGACTGCGCCTGCTTCTCGGTGGAGCGCACGAAGTACTTGATGTTGTCGAAGTCGATGCCCGTCAGGTCGGCACCCCACGTCGGCATCGGCTTGCGGCCGAAGAGCGACAGCCCCTTGAGGCGGTTCTTCAGCATCCACTCGGGCTCGTCCTTGAGGTTCGAGATGTCGGTGACGACCTCTTCCGAGATCCCACGACGGGCGGAGGACCCTGCCGAGTCGGAGTCGGACCAGCCGAACTCGTATTGGCCGAGCCCTTCGAGCTCGGGACGGTCGATGAGCACGTCGGACATGGTCTCCTCGTTTCCTTCTCGCGGGACAGCGTTACAGGTGTCAACCCGTGGCGTCTGGACGCCATTCCACCGTGGACCGCTGACATGCGGACCCGGTGCTGCTCCCTCGCAACGACTATGGTTCCACGCAGTCCGTGGAGTGATCGGCGATCTCGGCCCATTCGGAGCCGGCGCCTGCCTAGACTTGACTGCTGCTGAACCCTCGAATCCTACAGGTTCACTGCACGGAACAACAGGAAGGCACCACCCTCGTGACACGCGTCGGATCCCCCGTCGAGCAGGATCTCCGGACCGGACGGTGGTGGTCGCTCCCCCGTGCGGTCGACCGCCGCGTCGTCGCACTGGCCTGGGCGTCCTTCGTGGTCGAGGTCGTGCTGATCGGCACAGGCGGCCTGGTCCGCCTCACCGCGTCGGGCCTCGGATGCCCCACCTGGCCCAAGTGCACGGCGGATTCGCTGGTCTCCACGCCGGAGATGGGCGTCCACGGCATCATCGAGTTCGGCAACCGTCTGCTGACCTTCGTGCTCGTGATCGTGGCCGTCGCGATGTTCCTGGCGGTCGTCCGGATGCTCCGCACGCGGCCGGAACTGTTCTGGTTGGCGTTCGCTCAGGGCGTCGCGATCCCGGTGCAGGCCGTGATCGGCGGCATGAGCGTGTGGACGAACCTGAACCCCTTCGTGGTCGGACTGCACTTCGTCGTCTCCGCCGCGCTCACCTCGGTGACCGCTGCCCTGGTCTACCGCACCGTGCACGGCCCCCGCACGACCGAGCGGCTCGTCCCCGGCTGGTACACCGGCGTCGTCCGCGGCACCGTCGCCGCCGTCGTCGTGACCGTGCTCGTCGGCATCCTGACCACCGGCAGCGGCCCGCACGCCGGCGCTGACGAAGCGGTCGACGGCGGACGCCTGCACCGCACCGGGTTCGACCCCGCGGTCATGGAGCACGTGCACGCCTGGCCGGCGTACGCCCTCTTCGCGCTCACCCTGGTGCTCGTCATCGGAGCCGTCCGCCTGGGCAGGCCGAGCAAGTGGCCGTTGCTGCTGCTCGTCGTCGAGTTCCTGCAGATCGCGGTCGGCCTCACGCAGGCACGCACCGGTCTGCCCGTCGGGCTCGTCGGCACGCACATGGTGCTCGCCGGGCTCCTCGTGGGCGCCGTCACCGCCGTGGTGCTGTCCACGCGGGCATCGGCCGGTCGCGACGCCGTCCGGGAGCCCATCGTCGCCTGACGCCCGGGCGCGTCGCGCGCTCGACACCCGTTCTCCGACACCCCACGAGTCGTTCGACTCGTGGGGTGTCGCGTTTGTGGTGGTCGGCCGGACACCCCGTCGGACCGAGCCCGCATTACGTGTGCTCCCCAGCCAGTCGCGTCCGCGCCGCGGCAGACGCGCCGCGCGCCGGACGGGAGGCCCGTGGCGGGCCCGCACCGCGCCTCCAGGCCGCCGCGTGCCGAGCACAAGACGCCGGTGTCCTGCCGAGACGCCGCCGAACGCGCGAGACGCCGCCGGATTCGGCGGCGTCTCGTCGGGGTGGCGGCGTCCTGCGGACACGACGGCGTCTTGCCAATACGACGGCGTCAACCGGACACGACGGCGTCCTGCGGACCGAGCACGCGCCTGCGGCGGCGCCGGCGCGACCGCCCTAGAAGGTGAAGACCTGCGGCAGCAGCGGGTCGATGCCCACCGCGATGAAGAGCAGCGTCAGGTACGTGATCGAGCTGTGGAAGACCCGCATCGGATGCACGTGCTCGACGTGCTGGATCGCCCGCGAGTACAGGCGGTGCGACTCGACGACGAACCAGATGCCACCGGCCAGCGCGACCACCGTGTACAGCGGACCCATGTGCCCGACGGGGATGAGCAGGAGCGAGCAGACGAGGGTCGCCCAGGCGTACAGGACGACCTGCAGGCCGACGACGGTCCGACCACGTACGACGGCGAGCATCGGCACGTCGGCGGCGTCGTAGTCGTCCCGGTACTTCATCGACAGCGGCCAGTAGTGCGGCGGCGTCCAGAGGAAGATCACCATGAACAGGATGACGGGGGTCCAGGTCAGCGATCCGGTGACACCCGCCCAGCCGATGAGCACGGGCATGCAGCCGGCCGAGCCACCCCAGACGATGTTCTGCGGCGTGCGGCGCTTGAGCCACAGCGTGTAGACGAACACGTAGATCAGGATCGCGATGACGCTGAGCGCCGCCGCGAGCCAGTTCACCAGGAAGCCGAGCACCGCCGTCGAGAGGACGCCGAGGATCCACGAGAACACGAGGGCTTCACGGTCGGAGAGTTCGCCGGTGACCAGCGGCCGGGTGCTCGTCCGCTTCATGAGCCGGTCGATATCGCGGTCGATGTAGCAGTTGAAGGCCGACGCCGAACCGGCCGACATCGCTCCGCCGAGCATCGTCCAGAAGACGAGCCACAGGTCGGGGACGCCGCGCTCGGCGAGGAACATCGTCGGGGCCGTGGTGACGAGCAGCAGCTCCATCACGCGCGGCTTCGTCAACGAGACGTACGCACGGACCTTGCGGGACAGCGGCGATCGGGGTCGATCGGTGTCGGGCCGGGTCACGGTGGCAGTCGGCAAGGGAACCTCAGTCTGTTCGCATCAGCTCGCACACTCGGTGGACGACTGCGGCGGCGTCCGGGCATGCGCTGACCCGGAATGTCCACGGGTCCCGATCAGTTTACGGGATGGAAGCGCCGCAACGGTGCCCCGCTCCGACATCCCGGCGTGATCCGGACGCGTTCGACACGCCCGGATCGACCGTCGTCGGCCACCCCGGTGTGAACATCGGGGGTCACCTGAACCCCTTCTGAGTACCGGGTCACTATGCTGGACACGCCCTCCCGCAGTGCGCGCCCCGATGACGTCGGCCGCGATGAGCCGGTCGGCCGCCGCTAGACGGCGACACGACTCGGCCCCGGGATGGCCACATGTCCGTGCGATGGCACGAGCCCTCGCACATGTCGCATCAAGAAGGGTCAACATCCAAGTGGCTGAATTCACCTGGGACGCCATCGACCGGAAGGCCGTCGACACGGCCCGCGTTCTCGCCGCCGACTCGGTCGAGGCCGCCGGCAACGGTCACCCCGGCACCGCGATGAGCCTTGCTCCGCTCGCCCACCTGCTCTTCCAGAAGGTGATGCGTCGCGACCCCAGCGACGCCACCTGGATCGGCCGCGACCGCTTCATCCTCTCCGCCGGTCACGCCTCGATCCTCCAGTACGTGCAGTTCTACCTGCACGGCTACGGGCTCGAGCTCGAGGACCTGCAGCACCTGCGCAAGTGGGGCTCGAAGACCCCGGGTCACCCGGAGTACGGCCACACCGACGGTGTCGAGATCACCACGGGCCCGCTCGGCCAGGGCCTCGCGTCCTCGGTCGGCTTCGCCTACGCCCAGCGCTTCGAGCGCGGCCTGTTCGACCCGGAGACCCCGGCCGGCCAGTCGCCGTTCGACCACTTCACCTACGTGATCGCCGGCGACGGTGACATGCAGGAGGGCGTGACCAACGAAGCGGGTTCGCTCGCCGGTCGCCAGCAGCTCGGCAACCTCATCGCGTTCTACGACTCGAACCAGATCTCGATCGAGGACAACACCGACATCGCGTTCTCCGAGAGCGTCCCCGAGCGCTACGAGGCGCTCGGCTGGCACGTCCAGATCGTCGACTGGAAGAAGAACGGCGAGTACTCCGAGGACGCCGAGGAGCTCCACGCCGCGATCGAGGCCGCCAAGCAGGTCACCGACAAGCCGTCGCTCATCGTCCTCAAGACGATCATCGGCTGGCCGTCGCCGACCAAGCAGAACTCGGGCAAGATCCACGGTTCAGCGCTCGGCGCCGACGAGATCAAGGGCCTCAAGGAGATCCTCGGTTTCGACACCGACAAGACCTTCGAGGTCGCTCCCGAGGTCCTCGAGTACACCCGCGGCGCCGTCGCCAAGGGCCAGGCCGAGCACGCCGAGTGGCAGAAGTCCTTCGACGCGTGGGCCGCAGCCAACGCCGACAAGAAGGCACTGTTCGACCGCGTCCAGTCGAAGGAGCTCCCGGAGGGCCTCGAAGCAGCGCTCCCGGTCTTCCCGGCGGACAAGGCCGTCTCGACCCGTGCCGCTTCCGGCAAGGTCATCAACGCCATCGCGCCGCTGATGCCCGAGTTCTGGGGCGGTTCGGCCGACCTCGCCGAGTCGAACCTCACCACGATCGAGGGTGCCAAGTCCTTCGGTCCGGCCGAGGCCTCGACCTCGACGTGGAGCACCGACCCGTACGGCCGCGTGCTGCACTTCGGCATCCGCGAGCACGCCATGGGCTCGATCCTCAACGGCATCGTCCTGCACGGGAACACCCGCCCCTTCGGCGGCACGTTCCTCATCTTCAGCGACTACATGCGTCCGGCGGTCCGTCTCGCCGCGCTCATGCAGGCGCCGGCGATCTACGTCTGGACCCACGACTCCGTCGCCCTCGGCGAGGACGGCCCGACGCACCAGCCGATCGAGCAGGTCTCGTCGCTGCGTGCGATCCCGGGTCTCGACGTCGTCCGTCCGGCCGACGCCAACGAGGTCGCGTACGCGTGGCTCGAGATGCTCAAGCACACCGACCGCCCGGCCGGCATCGCGCTGAGCCGTCAGAACCTGCCGGTGTTCGAGCGTGGCGAGGGCGACGCCTCGGGCGAGGTCTTCGCTTCGGCGAAGAACGTCGCCAAGGGTGCCTACGTCCTGGCCGAGGCGCCCAACGGCACCCCGGACGTCATCCTCATCGCGACCGGTTCCGAGGTCCAGATCGCGGTCGAGGCTCGCGAGCAGCTCAAGGCCGAGGGCATCAACGCCCGCGTCGTGAGCGCCCCGTCGATCGAGTGGTTCCGCGCCCAGTCCGAGAACTACCAGGACCAGGTGCTCCCGAAGGACGTCACCGCTCGCGTGTCGGTCGAGGCCGGCATCGCCATGAGCTGGCGCGACATCGTCGGCGACAAGGGCCGCAGCGTCTCGATCGAGCACTTCGGTGCCTCGGCCGACTACCAGACGCTCTTCAAGGAGTTCGGCTTCACGACGGAGCACGTCGTGGCCGCCGCGAAGGAATCGATCGCAGCTTCCTGACCTGCAAGGGCCGGGTCCGGTTTCCGGATCCGGCCCTTCTTCCGGGAGGCCCGGCTCGGTTCCGCCACGGGCCTCCCGTCCCCGAAACCCCGACTCACGGTCCTCACGGACCCGTCGATGAAAGAAGAAGAGAAACACATGGCTGAGAACACCCCCACCGCCGCCCTCTCCGCGGTCGGCGTGAGCATCTGGCTCGACGACCTCTCCCGCGAGCTCCTCGAGACCGGCAAGCTCACCGAGCTCATCGAGCAGAAGAACGTCGTCGGTGTGACGACGAACCCGACGATCTTCGCGTCGGCCCTCGCCAAGGGCGAGCGCTACGACGCGCAGGTCAAGGAGCTCGCCGCTGCGGGCACCGACGTGACCGACGCGATCTTCGCGATCACCACGCAGGACGTCGCGAACGCATCCGACGTCTTCAAGCCGATCTACGACGAGACCAAGGGCTTCGACGGCCGCGTCTCGATCGAGGTCGAGCCGGGTCTGGCGCACGACACCGCCAAGACCATCGAGCAGGCCAAGTTCCTGTTCGAGAAGGTCGGCAAGGAGAACGTCCTCATCAAGATCCCGGCGACGCTCGAGGGTCTCGAGGCGATCACCGAGGTCATCGGCGCGGGCATCTCCGTCAACGTCACGCTGATCTTCTCGCTCGAGCGCTACCGCGCCGTCATCGACGCCTACCTCGGTGGGCTCGAGAAGGCCAAGGCCGCCGGCCACGACCTCTCCAAGATCCACTCGGTCGCGTCGTTCTTCGTGTCGCGCGTCGACTCCGAGATCGACAAGCGCCTGGACGCCGTCGGCACCGACGAGGCCAAGGCCCTGAAGTCGAAGGCCGGCATCGCCAACGCGCAGCTCGCCTACCAGGTCTGGACCGAGGCGTTCGCCTCCGAGCGCGCCCTGGGCCTGCTCGAGTCCGGTGCCAACACGCAGCGTCCGCTCTGGGCCTCGACCGGTGTCAAGGACCCGTCGCTCCCCGACACGCTCTACGTGACCGAGCTCGCCGCCCCGAACACCGTCAACACGATGCCGGGCAAGACGCTCGACGCCACGTTCGACCACGGTGAGATCCACGGCGACGCCATCGCCGGCACCTTCGACCAGGCGCAGCAGGTCCTCGACCAGCTCGCCGCGCAGGGTGTCGACTACGACGAGGTCGTCGCGCTGCTCGAGAAGGAGGGCGTGGACAAGTTCAACGTCTCCTGGGGCGAGCTCGTCGACACCGTCAAGGCAGCGCTCGAGGGCGCCAAGTAGTGACGGTTTCCATCGCAGCCAGCGGCGACGCCGCGCGGGCCATCGAACAGGTGGTCCCGCGGCTCGTCGCTGACCTGGTGGCCTCGGGCATCACCGCCCAGGACGCCGATCTGTGGGGAGCCACCGCCGAGGCCGAGGCGTCGAAGCGCCTCGGTTGGGTGGAGGCCGTCTCGGTCTCCCGCCCGCTCGTCGCCGAGGTGACCGCGCTGCGCGAGTCGCTCCGTGCCGAAGGGGTCGACCATGTCGTCCTCGCCGGCATGGGCGGCTCGTCGCTCGCACCCGAGGTCATCACGCGCACGGCCGGTGTCCCCCTCACGGTCCTCGACTCGACCGATCCCGCGCAGGTCCACGCCGCCGTGACGACCGACCTCGAGCGCACCGTGCTCGTCGTCTCGTCGAAGTCCGGTTCGACGCTCGAGACCGATTCGCAGCGCCGGGTCTACGAGCAGGCGTTCCGCGACGCCGGCATCGACCCGGCCGGCCGCATCGTCGTCGTCACCGACCCGGGCTCCGCGCTCGAGGCAGCCGCGACCGACGCCGGGTACCGCGTCTTCACTGCCGACCCGACCGTCGGCGGCCGCTACTCCGCGCTCACCGCCTTCGGCCTCGTGCCGTCCGGTCTCGCCGGAGCGGACATCGCCGAGCTCCTCGACGAAGCCGACGCCATCTCCGCGCTGCTCTCGGTCGACCTGGACGAGAACCCCGGGCTCGTGCTCGGTGCGGTCCTCGCCGGCACCGAGCCGCTGCGCGACAAGATCGCCATCGTGCCCGACGGCACGCACATCGTCGGTTTCGGCGACTGGGTCGAACAGCTGATCGCGGAGTCGACCGGCAAGGACGGCCGCGGCCTGCTGCCCGTCGTGCTGCACGCGGACTCCCCCGAGGTCACCGCCGGCCTGCCCGACGTCCAGGTCATCCGCCTGGTCGGTTCGCGCGAGGACGAGCGTCACGTGGCCGAGGGCGAGGTCGAGATCACCGGCACGCTCGGCGGCCAGATCCTCGTCTGGGAGTACGCCGTCGCGGTCGCCGGTCGCCTGCTCGGCATCAACCCGTTCGACCAGCCCGACGTCGAGGCCGCCAAGGTCGCGACGCGCGCACTGCTCGACGACCGCCCCGCAGCGGCCGAGCCGGCGTTCTCCGAGGACGGCATCGCCGTCCGCGCGACGCCCGGACTCGCCATCGGTGCGACGCTCTCGGAAGCCGTGTCGGGCCTGGTGTCCGCACTCGACCCGACCGGCTACGTGTCGGTGCAGGCGTACGTCGACCGCACCGCGAACAGCGGCCTCGAGTCGCTGCGCGACGCGATCGCGGCGCGCACGGAACGCCCTGTCACCTTCGGGTACGGCCCGCGGTTCCTGCACTCGACCGGCCAGTACCACAAGGGCGGCCCCGCAACGGGAGTGTTCCTGCAGATCGTGGCCGACGAAGCCGAGGACCTGGCGATCCCGGGTCGGCCGTTCACGTTCGGGCAGCTCCTCCAGGCCCAGGCGGCCGGTGACGCGAGTGTCCTCGCCGAACACGGCCGACCGGTCCTCACCCTCACCACGTCGGACGTCCTCGCCGCCACCGCGGCGATCGCGGCCGCCGTCTCCCCCTGACTCGTAAGGAGTTCACCGACTCATGTCACCGGTGGCAATCACCCCGGAGCACAACCCGCTCCGGCTGCCGACGGATCGTCGACTGAACCGGATCGCGGGACCGAGCACGCTCATCATCTTCGGCGTGACGGGCGACCTGTCACGCAAGAAGCTGATGCCCGCGGTCTACGACCTGGCCAACCGGGGGCTCCTGCCCCCGGGGTTCGCGCTCGTCGGGTTCGCTCGTCGCGACTGGGAGGACCAAGACTTCTCCCAGCTCGTGCACGACGCCGTCAAGGAGCACTCCCGCACCCCGTTCGACGAGGACGTCTGGCGTCAGCTCGAACAGGGCATCCGCTTCGTGCAGGGCTCGTTCGACGACCCCGAGGCGTTCCGCGAGCTCAAGCGCACCGTCGACGACCTCGACGCCGAGCGCGGGACGCTGGGCAACCACGCGTTCTACCTGTCCATCCCACCCAAGATGTTCCCGGTCGTCACCGAGCAGCTCAAGCTGTCCGGGCTGACCGAGAAGCGCGAGGGCTCCTGGAGCCGCGTGGTCGTCGAGAAGCCGTTCGGCTCCGACCTCCGCACCGCGCGCGAGCTCAACGCGATCGTCGAGAGCGTCTTCGCTCCCGACGACGTGTTCCGCATCGACCACTACCTCGGCAAGGAGACCGTCCAGAACCTCCTGACGCTCCGGTTCGCGAACCAGATGTACGAACCCATCTGGAACTCGAACTACGTCGACCACGTGCAGATCACGATGGCCGAGGACATCGGCGTCGCCGGACGAGCCGCGTACTACGACGGCATCGGCGCGGCGCGCGACGTCATCCAGAACCACCTGCTGCAGCTCCTCGCGCTCACCGCGATGGAGGAGCCCGTCTCGTTCAAGGCCGCGGACCTGCGCGCCGAGAAGGAGAAGGTGCTCTCCGCCGTGCGTCTGCCCGAGGACCTCTCCACCGCAACCGCCCGCGGGCAGTACGCCGGTGGGTGGCAGGGCGGCGAGAAGGTGCTCGGCTTCCTCGAGGAAGGCGGCATGGACCCCGAGTCCGGCACCGAGACCTACGCGGCGATCAAGCTCGACATCGCCACGCGTCGCTGGCAGGGCGTCCCGTTCTACCTGCGCGCCGGCAAGCGTCTCGGCCGTCGTGTGACCGAGATCGCGATCGTGTTCAAGCGCGTCCCCGAGGACGTCTACGGCAACTCGCAGTCCCCGCTCGGGCAGAACGCCCTGGTGATCCGCGTCCAGCCGGACGAGGGCGTCACGCTCCGCTTCGGCTCGAAGGTCCCGGGCGTCGGCACCCAGGTGCGCGACGTGACGATGGACTTCGGCTACGGCCACGCGTTCACCGAGGCATCCCCCGAGGCGTACGAGCGACTCATCCTCGATGTGCTCCTCGGTGACCCGCCGCTGTTCCCGCGGCACCAGGAGGTCGAGCTGTCCTGGAAGATCCTCGACCCCATCGAGGAGTTCTGGGCCACGCAGGGCCAGCCCGAGCAGTACCGTCCCGGCACGTGGGGTCCGGCATCCGCCGATGCCCTGCTCGCCCGCGACGGTCGGACCTGGAGGCGTCCGTGAAGATCGACATGCCCGACACCACGGTGTCGAAGATCCAGAAGAAGCTCGTCCGCATCCGCGAAGAGGGCGGCGCCGTCGCCCTCGGCCGGGTGCTGACCCTCATCATCTCGACGGCCCTCGGCCACGAGGAAGAGGCGATCGAGGCGGCGAACGAAGCGTCCCGCGAGCACCCGATGCGCGTGATCATCGTCTCGAAGAACAGCGGTGACACGAAGTCCCCCGGGCGCCTCGACGCGCAGATCCGTGTCGGCAGCGACGCGGGTGCGAGCGAGGTCATCGTCCTCCGTGCGTACGGCGAGACCGCGACCGACGAGGAGAGCCTGGTCACCGGGCTCCTGCTGCCGGACGCACCCGTCGTGGCCTGGTGGCCGCAGACGGCTCCGGAGCAGCCCGCGGCGTCGGCCCTGGGCCGCATCGCGCAGCGCCGGATCACCGACGCTGCCGCGCAGAAGGACCCGAACGGTGCGATCGAGGCCCTCGGCGCGTCCTACGTGCCGGGTGACACCGACTTCGCCTGGACCCGTCTCACCCTGTGGCGGAACCAGCTCGCCGCGGCGCTCGACCAGCCACCGTACGAGCCGATCACCGCGGTCGAGGTCTCCGGAGCGTCCGACAGCCCGTCGACGATCCTGCTCGCCGCCTGGCTGCAGCTGCAGCTCCAGGTGCCGGTGTCCGTCGTCACGTCGCCCCGTGCGACGGGGTCGAGCGGTATCCACGGCGTGAAGCTCGTCCGCGAGTCCGGGACCATCGAGCTCGAGCGTTCCCTGGTGGACGTCGCCACGCTCTCGATGCCCGGGCAGCCGACGCACGACCTGTCGCTGCCACGCCGCAACCTGCGTGACTGCCTGGCCGAGGAACTCCGTAGACTCGACCCGGACGTCCTCTTCGGAGACGTCGTCAAGCACGGGGTGCCCCAGCTGCGCGAGACCATCGCCCGCTGATCCACACCCCACACGGTCGGGCCGTCTGTCTGGTGCAGGCGGCCCGACCGGACCGAAGGCGGTCGGACGACCGGTCGGCCGCCACGAACACGGGAGTCACGTGACCAACGAACGGCGGGTGCTCGTGCACCCCGACAAGCAGGCCCTCGGCGCTTCGGTCGCCGCACGCTTCATCACCAAGATCATCGACGTGCTCGACGAGCAGGAGCGTGCCGACATCGCGATCAGCGGTGGCTCGGTGTCGTCCCTCGTCCTCGCCGCGATCGGCCAATCGCCGGCGCGCGAGAGCGTCGACTGGTCGAAGGTGCACGTCTGGTGGGTCGACGAGCGCTGGGTCCCGTCGGACGACGCCGACCGCAACACCACCGGCACGCAGACCGACTTCTTCGACCACGTGGACATCCCCGCGTCGAACATCCACCCGATGCCGGCCTCGGACGGCGGGCTTGACATCGAGGCCGCTGCGAGCCGGTACGAGCGTGAGCTGCAGGACGCCGCGCCCGAGGGTGCCGTTGCTCCGCGTTTCGACATCACCCTGCTGGGTGTCGGCCCGGACGGACACACCGCGTCGCTCTTCCCGGAGTTCCCGCAGCTCACCGTCACCGACCGCGCTGTCGTGTCGGTGGACGACTCCCCCAAGCCGCCGCAGCAGCGCTTGACCGTCACCTACCCGGTGATCAACGCCTCGCAGCGCGTCTGGGTCATCCTGTCCGGCGCCGAGAAGGCGTCGGTGCTGGGGCTCGCCCTCGCCGGCGCGTCGGTCGACGACGTCCCCGTCGGAGGCGTGCAGGGCCGCAAGCGCACCGTCTTCTTCGTCGACCAGGACGCCGCCCGCGACGTCCCCGAGAACCTGATCGCGTCGACGTACTAGACGCGCGTTCCTGACGGACAGGAGGCCCGGTGCCAGCTGGCACCGGGCCTCCTGTCCGTCAGTGGTCGCGCCCACCGCCCGCGGTCTCGACACCCCGCCGTCGCGATACCGGGCGGTCACGAACTGTCGCCCGCGCGCGCCGCAGGCGACACGACGTGCAACCCCGGCGCACCGCACGCGGCATCTCGTGACCACTCCACTCGACGAGCCGGCTCCCCGCGCGCCCTCCTCCCCCGACGGACGGACGCACGAAGGCCCCCACACCATCCGGTGCGGGGGCCTTCGTCAGTGTGTGGGCGCTACGCCTTCTTCGCCGCGGTGCCGCGACGCTCGCGGAGCTGCTGCAGCGCGTCTTCGAGGAGCTGCGCTGCCTCTTCCTCGGTGCGGCGTTCCTTCACGTACGCGAGGTGGGTCTTGTAGGGCTCCGTCTTGGAGACCACGGGAGGGTTCTCCTTGTCGCGCCCAGCCGGGAGACCACTCGACGGCGAGTCCACCGTCTCGGGGATCTCCTCGTCGGGGAGGTTGGCGGCGAAGTACCGCACGACCTCGTTGCCGAGGGCGTCCCAGTACGAGATCGCCACGCGCTCGGCCTGGACCCCGCGGTCCTGTTCGCCCATCGGTCCCGCGCCGACGCGAGACCCTCGGATTGCACTGCCTCCGCTTGCCATGGATCAGACCCCCGCCGTGAACTTGTTGATGAGACCGAGCACGATGATGGAAACGATCCAGACCAGACCGAGGATCACCGTGATGCGGTTGAGGTTGCGCTCGGCCACGCCGGACGCACCGAGGTTGCTCGTGACCCCACCGCCGAACATGTCGGAGAGGCCACCACCGCGGCCCTTGTGCAGCAGGATGAGGAGCGTGAGCAGGAGGCTCGTGATTGCGAGCAGGACCTGCAGCACGACGGAGAGTATCGCCACGACGTACCTTTCGTGTCAGTCAGCCGTACCAGTGTACCGGCCGCGCGGAGCACGGCCGGTACCTGGACGGGAGTGGTGCGGACGACTGCCCGCGACGACGCCTGTGGACTACAGCCCGACGTGCTGACGGAACCGCGCGATGGCCGCGAACTCCTGCACGTCGAGCGAAGCGCCACCGACGAGCGCGCCGTCGATGTCGGGCTCGCGGAGGAACCCCGCGATGTTGCCGGACTTGACCGAGCCGCCGTAGAGCACCCGGGTGTCCGCAGCGGCCTGGTCGCCCCAGGCAGCAGCGATGCCGCGACGGATGGCCGCACACTCGTCCTGCGCCTGCTCGGCCGTGGCCGCCTGGCCGGACCCGATGGCCCAGACCGGCTCGTACGCCACGACGATGTCGGCCGGCTTGACCGCGTCGAGCACGACGCGGAGCTGCTCGACCGGCACGACACCGGCGCCGCGCTCCTCGCGCTGCTCGCCGGTCTCGCCGACGCACACCACGGGGACGAGGCCGTGCTTGACTGCCGCTGCGGTCTTCGCCGCGACGACCTCGTCGGTCTCACCGTGCAGCGTGCGCCGCTCGGAGTGGCCGACGATGACGTACTGGGCGTCGAGCGCCGCCAGGAACGCGCCGGAGACGTCACCGGTGTAGGCACCGGAGTCGAACTGCGACAGGTCCTGCGCACCGAAGTGGATCGGCAGCTTGTCGGCCGAGATGAGCGTCTGCACGCTCCGCAGGTCCGTGAACGGCGGGAAGACCGCGACCTCGACGTCGTCGAAGTCGTGCCGGGCGTCCTTGAGGGTCCACGCGAGCTTCTGCACCGTGGCGATGGCCTGGAGGTGGTCCAGGTTCATCTTCCAGTTGCCCGCGATCAACGGAGTCCGGGTCATGCTGTCCACCCCAGTGCTTCGAGACCAGGCAGCGACTTGCCCTCGAGGAACTCGAGGCTCGCACCGCCACCGGTCGAGATGTGGCCGAACTGGTCGTCCGAGAAGCCGAGCGAGCGCACGGCGGCAGCGGAGTCGCCACCACCGACGACGCCGAGGCCGTCGACCTCGGTGAGCGCCTGCGCGACGGTCTTCGTGCCGGCGGCGAAGGCCGGGAACTCGAACACGCCCATCGGGCCGTTCCAGAACACGGTCTTCGAACCCGAGACGGCCGAGGCGAACCGCGCTGCGGTCTCCGGGCCGATGTCGAGGCCGATGCCGTCCGCTCCGAACGACGAGGACTCGATGGCGTCCGCCGCGACGGTCTCGTGGTCGGCGTCGGCCGCGAAGCCGGATGCCACCACGACGTCGGTCGGCAGGTCGATGGTGACGCCGAGCTCCTTCGCACGCGAGAGGTACTCGCGGACGACGTCGAGCTGGTCGGCTTCGAGCAGCGACTTCGCGACCCCGTGGCCCTGGGCCGCGAGGAAGGTGAAGAGCATGCCGCCGCCGATGCACAGCGTGTCGACCTTCGGCAGGATGTGGTCGATGACACCGAGCTTGTCGCTGACCTTCGACCCGCCGAGCACGACCGTGTACGGCCGTTCCGGCGAGGTGGTCAGCCGCTCGAGCACCCGCAGTTCGGTCTCGATGAGCGACCCGGCCGCGCTGGGCAGCGCGGACGCGAGCTCGTAGACCGAGGCCTGCTTGCGGTGCACGACACCGAAGCCGTCGGAGACGAAGGCGTCACCGAGGGCCGCGATGCGGTCCGCGAAGGCGCTCCGCGCGGCGGCGTCCTTCGAGGTCTCCTCCGGGTTGAACCGGAGGTTCTCGAGCAGCAGGACGTCGCCGTCCTCGAGGGCCTCGGCCGCGGCGGTCGCTTCGTCGCCGACGGTCTCGCCGACGAACGTGACCTCTTTGCCGAGCAGCTCGGAGAGCCGCTGGGCGACCGGCGCGAGCGAGAACTCGGGCTTGGGCTCCCCGTCGGGGCGACCCAGGTGCGAGATCACGATGACGCGCGCGCCGGCGTTGACGAGGGTGTTCAGGGTGGTCAGCGACGCCCGCACGCGGCCGTCGTCCGTGATGGTGCCGTCCTTGAGCGGGACGTTCAGGTCACAACGGACGACGACACGCTTGCCGGCGAGGTCGCCGAGGTCCTCGAGGGTGCGGAGGGCCATGTGTTACAGACGCTCGCCGACGTACTCGGTGAGGTCGACGAGGCGGTTCGAGTAGCCCCACTCGTTGTCGTACCACGAGGTGATCTTCACGAGGCCGCCGATGACCTTGGTCAGGCCGGAGTCGTAGATCGAGGAGTGCGGGTCCGTGGTGATGTCGGTCGACACCAGCGGGTCCTCGCTGTAGAGCAGGATGCCCTTGAGGGGACCTTCTGCGGCCTCCTTGTAGGCGGCGTTGATCTCGTCGACGGTGACCTCGGACTTGGTCTCGAGGGTGAGGTCGGTGATCGAGCCGGTGGGGACCGGGACGCGCAGGGCGAAGCCGTCGAGCTTGCCGGCGAGCTCCGGCATGACCTGGCCGATGGCCTTGGCGGCACCGGTCGAGGTCGGGACGATGTTCAGCGCGGCGGCGCGGGCACGACGGGGGTCCTTGTGCGGGCCGTCCTGCAGGTTCTGGTCGGCGGTGTAGGCGTGCACCGTCGTCATGAGGCCACGCTCGATGCCGAACTTGTCGTGGAACACCTTGGCGAGCGGCGCGAGGCTGTTCGTGGTGCAGGACGCGTTCGAGATGATGTGGTGGTTCGCAGCGTCGTACTGGTCCTCGTTCACGCCGAGCACGATGGTGACGTCGTCACCCGAGGCCGGGGCGGAGATGATGACCTTCTTGGCACCGGCGTCGATGTGCTTCTGCGCGTCGGCGGCCTTGGTGAAGAACCCGGTGGACTCGATGACGATGTCGACACCCAGCTCGCCCCAGGGCAGGTTGGCGGGGTCGCGCTCGGCGAGGACCTTGATGGCCTTGCCGTCGACGACGATGTTGTCGCCGTCGAGCTCGACGGAGACGCCGAGACGACCCGTGATGGAGTCGAACTTCAGCAGGTTGGCGAGCGACGCGTTGTCGGTGAGGTCGTTCACCGCCACGATCTCGAGGTCGGAGCCCTTCGCGAGGGCGGCCCGGAAGAAGTTACGGCCGATGCGGCCGAAGCCGTTGATACCGATCTTGACGGTCAATGGATCTCCTGGTGAGTGTGGAGCGCCCAGGGGGCGCTGCTTTCGGGAGTCGCGCACCCTGGCGGGCCCGCGTGTGGTGGACGATACGCCCCGTAACGTCGCCGTAACGACCCTAGCAGTCGGACACTGCGTGCCCGAGCGGGATGACGGTCCGTCCGGACGGTCGCCGACCAGGCCTGGCACGGGTCCGGGAACGGGTGCGGAAACGGACGGGAGGCGCGGTGCCAGCTGGCACCGCGCCTCCCGTCCGCAGGGTCGACAGACCCGTGTCAGACCCCTTCGAGCTCCTCGGGAACACTCGCTTCGGTACCCGGGATGCCGAGGTCGGAGGCCCGCTTGTCGGCCATCGCCAGCAGGCGACGGATGCGACCCGCGATGGCGTCCTTGGTCATGGGCGGGTCCGCGTGCTGGCCGAGCTCGTCGAGCGAGGCGTCGCGGTGCTGCAGGCGCAGCGTGCCGGCGTACTGCAGGTGGTCGGGGACGTCCTCGCCGAGGATCTCGAGCGCGCGCTCGACCCGGGCGCAGGCGGCCACGGCGGCCTGCGCGGAACGGCGCAGGTTCGCGTCGTCGAAGTTGACCAGGCGGTTCGCGGTCGCACGGACCTCGCGGCGCTGGCGCATCTCCTCCCAGTCGGCGGTGGTGCGTGCGGCGCCCATGACGGTCAGCATCTGACCGATGGCCTCACCGTCGCGGATGACGACGCGGTGGACCCCGCGGACCTCGCGGCCCTTGGCGGCGACACCGAGACGCGACGCGGCACCGACGAGGGCCATCGCGGCCTCGTTGCCGGGGCAGGTGACCTCGAGCGCAGCGGCCCGACCGGGGTCGGTCAGGGTGCCGGAGGCGAGGAACGCACCACGCCAGATGGCGGCGAGGTCCTCGCGGTTGCCCGTGGTCAGGCGGTTCGGCAGCCCGCGGACGGGTCGACGACGGGCGTCCATCAGGCCGGTCTGGCGAGCGAGGGTCTCCCCCGCCTCGAGCACGCGGACCAGGTAGCGGGTCCCGCGACGGGAGGATGCGGACGACCCCACCGACGCCTCGCTGCGCACGCCGTACAGCTCGGCGAGGTCCTTGCGGACCCGGTGCACGATGATCCGGGTGTCGAGCTCGACCTCGACCGCGATGCGGCCCGAGATGACGTGCAGACCACCGGCGAACCGGAGGATCGTGGCCAGTTCGGCGGCGCGGACCGTGTTGCGGTTCACGGCGACCCTGGCCAGTTCGTCCTTGACCTCGGCAGTCAACGGCACAGCATCATTCCTAACTTCATTCAGTGGTTCCCGCAGATCCGGCGGCACGGGCGTGGGAGCGGCCGGAGGGACGGTCACTCCCGGCCGAGATCTCGGTTCTTCACACGCACGGCGACGCCTGGCATCCCGCGGAGGAGGTTCGCCAACTCGGCGACGATGGCGACCGAGCGGTGCTTCCCGCCGGTACAGCCGATGGCGATCGTAGCGTGTCTTTTGTTCTCGCGCTGGTACCCCTCGAAGACCGGCTCGAGCACGGAGGCGTAGCGGTCGACGAACGGACGGGCTCCGGCCTGGCCGAGCACGTAGTCCGATACCGGCTGGTCGAGGCCGGTGTGGGGCCGCAGTTCCGGCACCCAGTAGGGGTTCGGCAGGAACCGGACGTCCGCCACCATGTCGGCGTCGGCGGGCAGTCCGTACTTGAATCCGAAGCTCATCAGCGTGACCTGGAGTCCCACGAAGTGCTCGTCGGCGAACTGTTCGATGACGGTGTTCGCGAGCTGGTGGATGTTGAGGTCGGAGGTGTCGATCACCACGTCGGACGCCTCACGCAGGCCGGCGAGACGCGCGCGTTCGCGGGCGATGCCGTCGAGCAGGGTGTCCTCGCCCTGGAGTGGGTGGGGTCGGCGCACCTGCTCGAACCGTCGGACCAGCACGGCGTCGGTCGCCTCGAGGAACAGCACCCGGACCCGCGCGGACGTGCTCGAGCGGACCTGCTCGACCGCGTGCTCGGGGTCGGTGAAGAACCGCCCGCCCCGGACGTCGACCACCGTGGCGATCTTCGGGATCTTCTCGCCCGCACGGTCGGCGAGCTCGGTCAGCGGGGCCAGCATCTGCGTGGGCAGGTTGTCGACGACGTACCAGCCCAGGTCTTCCAGGGCCTTGCCGACCGTGGACCGCCCGGCCCCGGACATGCCGGTGACGATGAGGATGTCGTGCTGCGACGCGTGTGTGGTCGCGGTGGCGCTGTCGGTCATCTGGGAGTGGGCTCCGTCGTGGCGGCCCGGGCGCGTCGCCCGGGGAGGTCTCGGCTGCCGGACCAGGCTACCGCCCGGTGACGGACGGGAGGCGCGGGGTTCGTCACGACGGTCGCTGCGGACCGTCGCTGGTCACCTCGGGGACCCGCACCGGGCCTCCGGGGTGGGTAACGGTCTGCTGGGTGGCTGCGTCCTCGGTCACGGTGTCCGCGATCGCGTCGGCGTCCGGCTCGGGGGCGCTGGACGCGCTCGTGGCCGGTGCGCTCGTCGGCGTCTGGGCCAGCTTCGAGACGACCGCGGCAGCCGTCGCCGGACCGATCCCGTTCACCTCGCCGATGTCCTCGGCCGTGGCTTCACGCAGCCGGGCGACCGATCCGAAGTGCTTCAGCAGGGCGTTCACGCGACTCGGTCCGAGACCGGGGATCTCGGACAGCCGTGAGCGCACGTCGCGCTTGCGCTTGCTGCGCTGGTGGGTGATCGCGAACCGGTGCGCCTCGTCACGGATCCGCTGGATCAGGAACAGCGCCTCGGAGTTGCGGGGCAGGATCACCGGGAAGTCGTCGTCCGGCAGCCAGAGTTCCTCGAGCCGCTTGGCGATGCCGACCAGGGCGATGTCGTGCACGCCGGCTTCGTCCATCGCGCGCTTCGCGGCCTGCACCTGGGGCTGGCCGCCGTCGACGATCAGCAGCTGCGGACGGTAGGCGAACCGCTTCGTCGGCTTCGACCCCTCGACGACCTCGTCCGTCGTGACGTCGGGGACGTCCGGCAGCTCGGCGTCCTCGTCCAGCCGGGCCAGGCGCCGCGACAGCACCTGGTGCATGCTGTCGGTGTCGTCGGTGGTCTCGGCGATCGAGTACCGGCGGTACTGGTCCTTGCGTGGCAGACCATCCTCGAACACCACCATCGAGGCGACGACATTCGTGCCCTGCAGGTGCGAGATGTCGTAGCACTCCATGCGGAGCGGCGCCTCGGTCATGCCGAGGGCGTCCTGGATGTCGGCGAGTGCTGCGGCCCGGGTGGTGTAGTCGGCGGAGCGCTTGGTCTTGTAGAGCATGAGCGCCTGCCCGGCGTTCTGCGCAGCCGTCCGGGCGAGACCCGCACGGTCGCCGCGCTGGGCGGTGCTGAGCTTCGTGCCACGCCCGTTCCGGCGCTTGCTGAGCCACTCCTGGAGCGCGTCGGCGTCCTCTGGCAGCTCGGGGACGACGACTTCGCGCGGGGGTTCGTCGGTGACGTAGACGCCCTGCACGATCTGCTCGACGAGGTCGCCGGTGGCGATGTCGAGTTCCTTGTCGACCACCCAGCCGCGGACACCGCGGATGCGGCCGCCCCGGACCGAGAACAACTGCACGGCGGCGGCGAGCTCGTCTTCCGCGATGCCGAACAGGTCGAGGTCGACCGAGTCACGGAGCACCACGGCGGACTTCTCGAGCACGGCTTCGAGCGCCTCGACCTGGTCGCGGAACTTCGCGGCCTGCTCGTACTGCATCGCGTCGGCGGAGGCGCCCATGCGCTGCCGGAGTTCGGTGATGACCCGACGGTCGTAGGAGTTCATGAAGCGCACGAACTCCTCGACGAGCGCCCGGTGCTCTTCGATCGTGACCTTCTGCGAGCACGGGCCACCGCACTTGCCGATCTGCCCCGGGAAGCACGGGCGGCCGGTCTGCATCGCCTTCTTGTACGAGGAGTCCGAGCACGTCCGGATCGGGAACACCTTGATCATCAGGTCGATGGTGTCGTGCACGGCCCAGATCTTCGGGTACGGACCGAAGTACTTCGCCCCCTTGATCTTGCGGTTGCGCGTCACCATCACCCGCGGCGCTTCGTCACCCAGGGTGACCGCCATGTACGGGTACGACTTGTCGTCGCGGAACTTGACGTTGAAGGGCGGGTCGAACTCCTTGATCCAGGTGTACTCGAGCTGGAGCGCCTCGATCTCGGAACCGACCGTCGTCCACTCGACGCTGCGGGCCGTCAGGACCATCCGCCGGGTGCGCTCGTGCAGCGTCGGGAGCGGGGCGAAGTAGTTGCTCAGCCGGGCGCGGAGGTTCTTCGCCTTGCCGACGTAGAGCACCCGGCCGGCCTCGTCACGCCATCGGTAGACGCCCGGGTCGGTCGGGATCTCCCCCGCCTTCGGACGCCACGGGACGGTGTCCGCCACCTACCGAGCACCCGCCTTCTGCTTGCTCGTCTGCTTGGTCGTGCCCGACTGCTTGCCGCCCTGCTGCTTCTGGGTTGCCTGGCGTGCACCGACGGCCTGCTGCTTGCCGACCCGGGCGTCCTGCGCGTCGAAGATCTCGCGCAGGAAGACACCGGTGTGGCTCTCCGGCACGGTCGCCACGTGCTCCGGGGTGCCCGTCGCCAGGACCGTGCCGCCACCGGAGCCGCCCTCGGGCCCCATGTCGATCAGCCAGTCGGCGGACTTGATGACGTCGAGGTTGTGCTCGATGGTGATGACGGTGTTGCCCTTGTCGACCAGGCTCTGCAGCACGAGGAGGAGCTTGCGGACGTCCTCGAAGTGCAGACCGGTGGTCGGCTCGTCGAGCACGTACACCGTGCGGCCGTTCGAGCGACGCTGCAGCTCGGTGGCCAGCTTGACGCGCTGCGCCTCGCCGCCGGAGAGCGTGGTCGCGCTCTGGCCGAGGCGCACGTAGCCGAGGCCCACGTCGACGAGGGTCGCCATGTAGCGGTGGATCGCGGAGATCGGCTCGAAGAACTCGGCCGCCTCGCTGATCGGCATGTCGAGGACCTCGGAGATGTTCTTGCCCTTGTAGTGCACCTGGAGCGTCTCGCGGTTGTAGCGCGCACCACCGCAGACCTCGCACGCGACGTAGACGTCGGGCAGGAAGTTCATCTCGATCTTGATCGTGCCGTCACCGGCGCAGTTCTCGCAGCGACCGCCCTTGACGTTGAAGCTGAATCGACCGGGCTGGTAGCCGCGGGTCTTCGCTTCCTGCGTCTCGGCGAACAGCTGCCGGATGCGGTCGAACACGCCCGTGTAGGTCGCCGGGTTCGACCGCGGCGTGCGGCCGATCGGTGCCTGGTCGACGTGCACGACCTTGTCGAGCTGGTCGAGGCCCTTCACCCGCGTGTGCTTGCCCGCGATGTGCCGCGCACCGTTGAGCTGGTTGGCGAGCACCTTGTACAGGATGTCGTTCACCAGCGTCGACTTGCCGGAACCGCTGACACCCGTGACCGCGGTGAAGACACCGAGGGGGAAGTCCGCGTCGATCGTCTTCAGGTTGTTCGCCCGAGCGCCCTGCACCGTGATGGCGCGCTTGAGGTTGACCTTGCGACGCTCGGCGGGCACCTCGATCGCACGGCGGCCGGCGAGGTAGTCACCCGTGATCGACTCGCGGTTCTCGATGATGCCCTCGTACGAACCGGAGTGCACCACGTTGCCGCCGTTGACGCCGGCGCCGGGGCCGATGTCGACGACCCAGTCGGCCGTGCGGATCGTGTCTTCGTCGTGCTCGACGACGATGAGCGTGTTGCCGAGGTCCTTGAGCTTGACCAGGGTGTCGATGAGTCGACGGTTGTCACGCTGGTGCAGGCCGATGCTCGGCTCGTCGAGCACGTAGAGCACGCCCGTCAGGCCGGAGCCGATCTGCGTCGCCAGACGGATGCGCTGTGCCTCGCCACCGGAGAGGCCACCGGCACCACGCGCCAGGGTGAGGTAGTTCAGACCGACCTCGAGCAGGAACTCGAGACGCGCGCGGATCTCACGCAGCACCGCCGCGGCGATGTGCGCTTCGCGGTCGGTCAGCGTCAGCTCGTCCATGAACGAGTACGCGTTGTCGAGCGACATGTCGGTGACGTCCGCGATGCTGCGGTCGTTCACCGTCACCGCGAGCACCTCGGGCTTGAGGCGGGTTCCCTCGCACACCGGGCACGGGACCTCGCGCAGGTAGCCCTGGAAGCGCTGCCGCTGCGAGTCCGACTCGGCCTCGGCGAACTTGCGCTCGATGTAGGGCATGACGCCTTCGAAGCCACTCGTGTACCGCATCTCGCGGCCGAAGCGGTTGCGCCAGGAGACCGAGACCTGGAAGTCCTTGCCGGTCAGGATCGACGCCTGGACCGCGGGGTCGAGCTGGTTCCACGGGGTGTCGAGCGAGAAGCCGAGCTCCTTGCCGAGGCCGCCGAGCAGCTTCTCGAAGTAGGAGTACAGCCCGCTGGTGCCGGTCCAGGGCAGCAGGACGCCGTCACGCAACGATGCCTCGGGGTCGCCGAGCACCAGGTCGGGGTCGACCGACATGCGCGTGCCGAGGCCGGAGCACTCGGGGCAGGCACCGAACGGGGCGTTGAACGAGAACGTCCGCGGCTCGATCTCGGTGAGCGCCAGGGGGTGGTTGTTCGGGCAGGAGAGGTTCTCGGAGTAGGTCCGGACCGCCCCGGGTCCCTCGTGGTCCACCAGGTCGATGCCGACGGTGCCGTCGGTCAGCCGCAGCGCGGTCTCGAGCGAGTCGGTGAGCCGCCCGAGGATGTCGTCGCTCGACACCAGGCGGTCGACGATGACCGAGATGTCGTGCTTGACCTGCTTCTTGAGCTTGGGCGGGTCGCTGAGCTGGATGCGCTCCCCGTCGACGATCGCACGGGCGTAGCCGGACGCTGCGAGCTCCTGGAAGAGGTCGACGAACTCGCCCTTCTTCTTGGAGATGACGGGTGCGAGGACCTGGAACCGGGTACCGGTCTCGAACTGCATGAGCTGGTCGGCGATCTGCTGGACGGTCTGCTTGCTGATCACCTCGCCGCACGTCGGGCAGTGCGGTACCCCGATGCGCGCCCAGAGCAGACGCATGTAGTCGTAGACCTCGGTGATCGTGCCGACCGTCGACCGGGGGTTGCGGTTGGTCGACTTCTGGTCGATCGACACCGCCGGCGAGAGCCCCTCGATGAAGTCGACGTCGGGGCGGTCGACCTGGCCGAGGAACTGGCGCGCGTAGGCGGACAGCGACTCGACGTAGCGGCGCTGCCCCTCGGCGAAGATCGTGTCGAAGGCGAGCGAGGACTTGCCCGAGCCGGACAGGCCGGTGAACACGACGAGCGAGTCGCGGGGGATCTCGAGGTCGACGTCACGGAGGTTGTGCACGCGAGCACCGCGCACGCTGAGCGTGGAGGTGCTGTGCGGTGCGTTCCCGCCGGGGAGGTGGAGGTCAGCGGGCTCGCCGAAGGCGTTCCGGCCCGACGTCGAGGTACCGGGGTCAGAGGTGATGGTCATCGTCGTCGAGTCTACGAAGCGGCACCGACATTCGGCCGGGAAGCAGGGTCAGACGAATGCGTCGAGAGCGAACGCGACCCCGGAAGCGCGCGCACTCGCGGTCCAGAGCTGCGCGGCGACCGTGCGGTCGTGCGCCCGGGGTTCCGCCGCGACCACCGTCGATGCACCGCGGAGCTGTCCCCAGCCGGCCGGACCCCAGTACTCCCCCGAGCGCACGTCCGCACCGACCGCGGCGTGCACGAGCGGCTCGGCACCGACGTCCTTGCCCTGGGCGACGAGGCGCGCAGCCGGGCGGATCCACTCGGGTTCCGGGCGGACCGGGCTGATGTCCGGTCGGACCGGCGACAGCCGGTCGAGTGACAGACCGGGGTGCGCGACGACGCTCGACACGGGCGACCCCGAATCGGCCAGCCGCTCGGCGAGCTCGAACCCGAACAGCATCACGGCGAGCTTGCTCCGGGCGTACTGGCGATGGCTGGAGTAGCGGCCGACGCCGAACGGGTCCGTCGGGTCGAGCTGTGCGAACCGGTGCGCGATCGAACCGAGGTGCACGATCCGGCCGGCGCGTCGTTCGAGCAGGGGCAGCACGAGTCCGGTCCAGGCGAAGTGGCCCAGGTGGTTCGTGCCGATCTGCAGTTCGGTTCCCTGCGCGGTGCTCCGCTGTGTGGACGCGCCGACGACGCCCGCGTTGTTCACGACCGCGTCGACGCCGTCGGGTTCCAGCTGTGCGAGCTCCGCGGCGGCTGCACGCACCGAGTCGAGGTCTGCCAGGTCGAGGTGGACGTGGGCGAGCGACGCACCGTCGACGTGTCGCCGGATGCTGCGCTCGGCGGCCGCAGCCCGACCGCGGTCGCGCGTGGCCAGCACCACCCGGTGTCCGGCCGCGGCCAGTTGTTCGGCGGCGTGGTAGCCGAGGCCGGCGCTCGAACCGGTGACGACGACCGTGCGGGCAGCGTCAGCTGACATGCCCGGCCGACTCCATCTGGCGCAGGGCCTTCTTCAGGTCCTGCACCTCGTCGCGCAGCCGGGCTGCGAGCTCGAACTTCAGCTCGGCCGCCGCCTGCAGCATCTGGTCGTTGA
Source organism: Curtobacterium poinsettiae (assembly GCF_047226435.1). Taxonomy (NCBI): domain Bacteria; kingdom Bacillati; phylum Actinomycetota; class Actinomycetes; order Micrococcales; family Microbacteriaceae; genus Curtobacterium; species Curtobacterium poinsettiae. The sequence continues at coordinate 1,976,042 of NZ_CP178434.1, forward strand.
GGTCGGCGATGGTGGCGCCGAGCTGCGTCGCGCCCTCGCCCGCGATGCCCCCGCGCTTGAGGTTCGGCGTCGGCGAACGACGGCCGTCCGTACCGGGGCGGCCCTGCAGGAGCGCCTTCGTGTCGTCGTTCTCGCGCTGCAGGACCTCGGTGATGTCGGCGATCTTCTTGCGCAGTGGCTGCGGGTCGATCCCGCGCTCCAGGTTGTACGCCACCTGCTTCTCGCGACGGCGGTCGGTCTCCTCGATCGCGATCTTCATCGAGTCGGTCATCTTGTCGGCGTACATGAGCACCTGGCCCGACACGTTGCGGGCGGCACGACCGATCGTCTGGATGAGCGACGTCGATGAACGGAGGAAGCCTTCCTTGTCGGCGTCGAGGATGGCGACGAGCGACACCTCGGGCAGGTCGAGGCCCTCGCGCAGCAGGTTGATGCCGACGAGCACGTCGTACACGCCCTGCCGCAGCTCGGTGAGCAGTTCGACACGCTTCAGGGTGTCGACGTCGGAGTGCAGGTACCGGACCCGCACGCCCGCGTTGCCGAGGAAGTCGGTGAGTTCTTCGGCCATGCGCTTGGTGAGCGTCGTGACGAGGACGCGTTCGTCCTTCTCGACACGCTGCTTGATCTCCTCGAGCAGGTCGTCGATCTGGCCGTCGCTCGGCTTCACCACGATCTCGGGGTCGATGAGGCCGGTCGGGCGGATGATCTGCTCGACCACGCTGTCGGTGACCCCGAGCTCGTAACGGCCGGGGGTGGCCGACAGGTAGACCTTCTGGCCGACGCGCTCCAGGAACTCCTCCCACTTCAGCGGGCGGTTGTCCATCGCGCTCGGCAGACGGAACCCGTGCTCGACGAGGGTGCGCTTGCGCGAGGCGTCGCCTTCGTACATCGCACCGATCTGCGGCACGGTGACGTGCGACTCGTCGATGACGATGAGGAAGTCGTCCGGGAAGTAGTCGATGAGGCAGTGCGGTGCCTCACCCGGGCCGCGGCCGTCCATGTGCCGCGAGTAGTTCTCGATGCCGGAGCAGAACCCGATCTGCTCCATCATCTCGATGTCGAACGTCGTTCGCATGCGGAGCCGCTGGGCCTCGAGCAGCTTGCCCTGGCCCTCGAGCTCGGCGAGCCGTTCCGCGAGTTCTTCCTTGATGGACACGATCGCCCGGTGCATCACGTCGGTGTCGGCGACGTAGTGCGACGCGGGGAAGATCGAGACGGCGGGCAGGTCGTCGATGACGTTGCCCGTCAGCGGGTGCAGCGAGGAGAGCGCTTCGATCTCGTCACCGAACATCTCGATGCGGATGGCGTGCTCTTCGTACATGGGGATGATCTCGATGGTGTCGCCGCGCACCCGGAAGGTCCCGCGCGCGAAGTCGACGTCGTTGCGCTGGTACTGCATGGCGACGAACTTGCGCACGAGCTGGTCACGGGAGATCGTCTGGCCGACGTGGAGTGCGACCGAGGCGTTCATGTACTGCTCGGGGGTGCCGAGGCCGTAGATGCACGAGACGGTGGAGACCACGACGGTGTCGCGCCGGCTGAGCAACGAGTTCGTCGTGGAGTGCCGGAGTCGTTCGACCTCGGCGTTGACCGAGGAGTCCTTCTCGATGAACGTGTCCGTCTGCGGGACGTACGCCTCGGGCTGGTAGTAGTCGTAGTAGGAGACGAAGTACTCGACCGCGTTGTTCGGCATCAGACTGCGGAACTCGTTGGCGAGCTGCGCCGCGAGGGTCTTGTTGTGCGCGAGCACGAGCGTCGGCCGCTGCACCTGCTCGATGAGCCACGCGGTCGTCGCCGACTTGCCCGTACCGGTCGCGCCCAGCAGCACGACGTCGGTCTCACCGGCGTTGATCCGCCCGGCGAGTTCCGCGATGGCCGCGGGCTGGTCGCCACTCGGCGAGTACTCGCTGATGACCTCGAACGGACGCACCGCTCGGGTCGGTTCGATCGCAACACCCATGGGGACAACGCTAGTCGGCACCCCTGACACCGGAGGACGTTGCTCGCCCTGGGCGTACTGTCCCCTCCGACGGCGCCGGACCGGACCGCCCTCCGGGGTGCGCACGGCTCATCCCGTGATCCGGGCCCACACCTCGTCGGCGGAGCGGATCGTCCGCTCGAGGGTCCCGGTCGCGTCGACGACGTGGTCGGCGAGGGCGAGGCGGTCCTCGTCACTCGCCTGGGCGGCGACCCGACGCTCGGCCTCGTCACGGGGCATCCCACGGTGTTCGACGAGTCGCTCGATGCGCTGCGCCGCGGGGGCGTCCACCACCACGACCGCCTCGAACCGGAGCGGACGGGACCCCCGAGCCTCGGCCAGGAGCGGCACGTCGTAGACCACCACCGCGTCGGGGTCAGCGGACTCGGCTCCGTCGAACGCCTGCTGCGCGAGCCGCCACACCTCGGGGTGCGTGATGGCTTCGAGGTCCTTCCGCGCCGCGGGGTCCGCGAAGACGATCGATCCGAGTGCGGGCCGGTCGAGCGAGCCGTCGGCGGCGATGACCGACGCGCCGAACCGCTCGGCGACCTGTGCCAGGCCCGGGCTTCCCGGTGCCACCGCGTCCCGCGCCAGGCGATCGGCGTCGACGATGACGGCCCCGTGCTCGGCCCAGCGTCGGGAGACGGTCGACTTGCCCGCGGCGATGCCGCCCGTGAGTCCGATGATGTGCACGGCAACAGGGTAACGACCCGGAAGCCCGGAAACCCCGGAAGCCCGGCACCCTGTCAGGGGTGCCGGGCTTCCGGTCGGGACGAACCGCTCGATCAGTTGTTGGTCGAGCTGAGCTTCTCGCGGAGTGCAGCGAGCGACGCGTCGTCGGCCAGGGGGCTTGCGCCACCCGTCTCGCCGGCGAACGACGAGGACGACGACGACGACGAGGAAGCCGTGGCCGGGAGGTCGAAGCCACCCTGCGCCTCGTCGGCGATGGTCTTCGCGACCTGCGCCTTGTGGGCTTCCCAACGACCCTGGGCGGCCGCGTACTGGCCCTCCCACTCGGTGCGCTGCGTGTCGTAGCCCTCGAGCCACTCGTTGGTCTCCGGGTCGAAGCCCTCGGGGTACTTGTAGTCACCCTTGTCGTCGTACTCGGTCGGCATGCCGTAGAGCGCCGGGTCGAACTCGTCGCTCTCCGGGTCCACGCCCTCGTTCGCCTGCTTGAGGCTGAGCGAGATGCGGCGACGGTCGAGGTCGATGTCGATGATCTTGACGAAGACCTCGTCGTTGACCGAGACGACCTGCTCGGCGAGCTCGACGTGCTTGTTCGAGAGCTCCGAGATGTGCACGAGGCCCTCGATGCCGTCGGCAACACGGACGAAGGCACCGAACGGGACGAGCTTCGTGACCTTGCCCGGTGCGATCTGGCCGATCGCGTGGGTGCGGGCGAAGACCTGCCACGGGTCCTCCTGCGTCGCCTTGAGCGAGAGCGACACGCGCTCACGGTCCAGGTCGACCTCGAGGATCTCGACGGTGACTTCCTGACCGACCTCGACGACCTCGCTGGCGTGCTCGATGTGCTTCCAGCTGAGCTCGGAGACGTGGACGAGACCGTCGACGCCACCGAGGTCCACGAACGCACCGAAGTTGACGATCGAGGACACGATGCCCTTGCGGACCTGGCCCTTGTGGAGGTTGTTGAGGAACGTGGTCCGGGACTCGGACTGCGTCTGCTCGAGGAGCGCACGGCGCGACAGGACCACGTTGTTGCGGTTCTTGTCGAGCTCGAGGATCTTGGCCTCGATCTCCTGGCCGAGGTACGGCGTGAGGTCGCGGACACGACGGAGCTCGATGAGCGAGGCGGGGAGGAAGCCACGGAGGCCGATGTCGACGATGAGGCCGCCCTTGACGACCTCGATGACCGTCCCGGTCACGACGCCGTCGGACTCCTTGATCTTCTCGACGTCGCCCCACGCACGCTCGTACTGCGCACGCTTCTTCGACAGGATGAGGCGGCCTTCCTTGTCCTCCTTCTGGAGAACCAGGGCCTCGACCTCGTCGCCGACCTCGACGACCTCGTTGGGGTCGACGTCGTGCTTGATCGAGAGCTCGCGCGAGGGGATGACACCCTCGGTCTTGTAACCGACGTCGAGGAGGACCTCGTCGCGGTCGATCTTCACGACGGTGCCGGAGATGAGATCACCGTCGTTGAAGAACTTCAGGGTCTTCTCGACCTCGGCCAGGAAGTCATCAGCCGAACCGATGTCGTTGATGGCGACCTGCTTAGGAGCCTTGGTCGTAGTGGTTGTCATGTAGAGATTGCTCCGAACGGACATGAGTCGGGCCATGGCGTGCGGGGACTCGGCCCCCGTGGTGCACCGCCGTGGCGATTGATTGAGTGGCGCGGATTGCGCCGCACAAGTCTAACCGCACCGGCCGAAGCCTCACAACCGGGCGGGTCGACGGCGCGTCACCCGACCAGGGCGGTGCGCAGGGTGTCGAGACCGATGCTGCCGAGCGAGAGCGCACGGTGGTGGAACGCCTTCAGGTCGAAGTCGGCTCCCTCACGCGCGGCGACCTCGTCGCGGATGGACTCCCACACGCGCTGGCCGACCTTGTAGGACGGTGCCTGCCCCGGCCACCCGAAGTAGCGGGCCACCTCGAACCGGACGAACGCCGGGTCCATGTTGACGTTCTTCCCCATGAAGTCGAGCGCGTACTCCCACGTCCAACCGCCGCCGTCGGGGTTCGTCTTCTGCAGGTGCACGCCGATGTCGAGCACGACGCGGGCGGCACGCATCCGCTGGCCGTCGAGCATGCCGAGTCGGTCGCCGTCGTCGTCGAGGAACCCGAGCTGTTCCATCAGCCGCTCCGCGTAGAGCGCCCAGCCCTCGACGTGCCCCGAGGAGCCCGACAGCTGCCGGCGCCAGGTGTTCAGCTCGCCGCGGTTGTAGACGCCCTGGCTGATCTGCAGGTGGTGGCCCGGGACGCCCTCGTGGTAGACCGTCGTCTTCTCGCGCCAGGTGCCGAACTCGGTGACGCCCTCGGGCACGGACCACCACATGCGACCGGCACGGGAGAAGTCGTCGGAGGGGCCGCTGTAGTAGATCCCGCCCTCTTGCGTGGGGGCGATCCGGCACTCCAGACGACGGATCGGGTCCGGGATGTCGAAGTACGTCCCCGCCATCGCGGCGATCGACGCGTCGCTCGTCTCCTGCATCCACCGCTGCAGGGCGTCGGTCCCGTGCAGGATCCGTGCTGGGTCGGTGTCGAGCACCTCGATCGCGCGGGCCACGCTCGCGCCGGACTCGATGCGGTCGGCGATGCGCTCCTGTTCGTCCCGCATGCGGGCGAGTTCCTCGAGGCCCCACTCGTACGTCTCGTCGAGGTCGACGACCGCACCGAGGAACCGGCGGGAGTGCAGCTCGTAGGCTTCGCGACCGACGGCGTCGACCGGGGTGGCCAGCGGCAGCAGCTCGTGCTCCAGGAACTGTCCGAACGAGCGGTAGGCCGCCGCCGCGACCTCGGCACCGCGGCGCAGGTCGGCTCGGAGCGCCTCCGGCACGGGGACGTCGCCCTCGAACGCGGCGGAGTCGGCCAGCTGACGGAACATCCCGCCGTCGGCGCCGGTGCGCGCCGCCTGCTCGGCGATGAGCGCGACCTGGCGCTTCGCCGGGGTGACGTCTTCACGCGTGCCCTCGAGCAGTGTCTCGCGGATGCCCTCGAGCGCATCCGGCAGCGCCTGCAGCCGACTCGCGATGTCCTGCCAGTCCGACTCGGTCGCGGTCGGCATCAGGTCGATGATCTCGCGCACCGACTGTGCCGGGCTCGCGATGACGTTCAGGTCGCGGAGGTGCAGCTTGCGCTCGTAGGACTCGACGGTGAGGTCCAGCTCGGCACCGAGGTCGGCCTTGGTCACCTGGTCCACGGAGTCGACGGCCGGAGCGGCGTCGAGTGCACGCTTGGTGCCGCGGGCGGCCTCGGCCAGCGCGGCGGCGCCGGCGGGCGAGGTGTCGCCGTACTCCCCCGTGCGCCCCGGCACCCCGATGTACGTGGCGGTCGTCGGGTCGAGATCGACGAGTGTGGTGACCCAGTCCTCGGCGACACGGTCGACGGCGGACGGCTGGCGGACAGGACGGTCATCGGTCATGCCCTCGACCCTACCCAGGTGGACCACGGCGGACGGCCGCTGCGGATCGACGGACAGGAGGCGCGGTGCCAGCTGGCACCGCGCCTCCTGTCCGTCGACCGTCACCACCAGGGCCGGCGGCCCCGCGTCAGTGCGCGGCGTCCTCCCAGTTGCGGCCGACGCCGACGGACACGTCGAGCGGCACCGTCAGCTCGGCGGCGTTGCCCATCCGGGTGCGCAGGATCTCCTCGACGCGCTCCTGCTCGCCCGGAGCGACCTCGAGGATGAGCTCGTCGTGCACCTGGAGCAGCAGGTGGGACTCCAGCTCGTCGTCGCGCAGGTCGTCGGCGACCCCGAGCATCGCGATCTTGATGATGTCGGCGGCGGAACCCTGGATCGGTGCGTTCAGCGCGGCCCGCTCGGCGTTCTCGCGCAGCACCCGGTTCGGGCTCTTCAGGTCGGGGAACGGACGACGGCGACCGAAGATCGTCTCGGTGTAGCCGTCCTCACGCGCCTGCTCGACGACGTTGCGCAGGTAGTCGCGTACGGCGCCGAAGCGGGAGAAGTACTCGGTCATGAGCGTGCGGGCCTCGGACTGCTCGATGCGCAGCTGCTTCGACAACCCGAACGCGCTCAGCCCGTACGCCAGGCCGTAGGACATGGCCTTGACCTTCGTGCGCATCTCGTTGGAGACCTCGGACGGGTCGACACCGAAGACCCGGGCGCCGACGAAGCGGTGCAGGTCCTCGCCCTCGTTGAAGGCCTGGATCAGCCCGGGGTCGCCGGAGAGGTGCGCCATGATCCGCATCTCGATCTGCGAGTAGTCGGCGGTGACGAGCGTCGTGTACGGCTCGGCGACCGCGAACGCCGAGCGGATCCGGCGACCGACGGCGGTCTTCACGGGGATGTTCTGCAGGTTCGGGTCGGTCGACGACACCCGGCCGGTGCTCGTGCCGGTCTGCTCGTACCGGGTGTGGATGCGCCCGTCGACCACGGCGGCGTCGAGGGTGTCGACGATCTGCCGGAGCTTCGTGGCGTCGCGGTGCTGCAGCAGGAGCCCGAGGAACGGGTGCGGGTGCTGTTCCTGCAGGTCGGCCAGGCTCGCGGCGTCGGTCGAGAACCCGGTCTTGGTCTTGCGGGTCTTCGGCATCGCGAGCTCGGTGAACAGGACTTCCTGCAGCTGCTTCGGCGACCCGAGGTTGACCTCGTGCCCGATCTCGGCGAACGCCTGCTGCGCCAGCTCGGCGGCGCGCTCCCCCAGCTCCTTCGACAGGCCCGTGAGCACCGGACGGTCCATGCCGACGCCGATGGTCTCCATGCCCGCGAGCACCGAGACGAGCGGCAGCTCGATGTCGTCGAGCACCTGCAGCGACGACTCGTCGATCCGGGCACGCAGGGCCGTGGTGACGCGGAGCACGAACCAGGCGTGCACTCCGACGTTGACCGGGTCGGTCTCGGGGACGAGCTGGTTCGGGTCGGCCGTCGGCAGTTCTTCGCCGAGCTCCTGGTAGACGAGGTCGGACAGCGGCTGCCCCTGCTTGCCGGGCTGTGCGAGCCACCCCATGATCCGGGCGTCGCCGGCGACGCCGTTCACCACGAAGCCGGCGGTGCCGAGGGCCTTGATCGCGGCCTTGGCGTCGTGGAAGTGCTTCGGTGCGTCGGACGCGAACCAGGCCGACAGCTGCTCGTAGTCCTGGGCGCCGCTGCCACCCGGCACGAGCACGGCGTCGTCGTGGGTCGCGATGCCGATGGCGCTGAGGCGTCCGTCGATGACCTCGACCGCGACGCCGTAGCCGTTCGCCGCCTCGGTCGCGTTCCGGCGTTCGAGCCAGTAGCCGAGCTCTTCGTCGATCAGGGTCTTGACGGGCGGCGGGGTCGGCGCACCGTCGTCGACGGTGCCCTCGGCCGAGGGTTCTGCGGGCTCGCCCGACCCGGCGACCTTGAACACGCGGTCGAGCAGCGTGCGGAACTGCAGCTTGGCGAAGAGCTCGCGCACCGCGTTCTCGTCGACGGGACGGAGTGCGACGTCGGCCGGACCGACGGGCAGTTCGACGTCGGTGACCAGGCGGTTGAGCCGGCGGTTCCGCACGGCACGGTCCCGCTGCTCACGCAGGTTGTTGCCGACGACGCCCTTGATCTCGTCGGCGTGCTCGAGGACACCGTCGAGCGACCCGTACTGGGTGACCCACTTGACCGCGGTCTTCTCGCCGACCTTGTCGATGCCGATCAGGTTGTCGCTGGTCTCGCCGACGAGGGCCGCGATGTCCGGGTACTGGTGCGGCTCGATGCCGTACCGCTCGTAGACCTTGTCGCGGTCGTAGCGGGTGAGTTCGGAGACACCGCGGACCGACGGGTACAGCAGCGTCACGTCGTCGTTGACGAGCTGGATCGAGTCGCGGTCGCCCGAGACCACGTAGACCTTGTACCCCTGGTCGGAGCCCTGCGTGGAGAGGGTCGCGAGGATGTCGTCGGCCTCGTAGTCCTCTTTCGTGACGGTGGTGATGCCCATCGCCTCGAGCGCCTGCTGCAGCAGCGGGATCTGGCCCTTGAACTCGGCCGGTGTCTCGGAGCGGGTGCCCTTGTACTCGGCGTACTCACGCGTGCGGAACGAGAACCGGGAGATGTCGAACGCCACCGCCAGGTGGGTGGGCTTCTCGCGCTGCAGGAGCATCAGCAGCATCGAGATGAAGCCGTGGATCGCGTTGGTGTGCTGCCCCTCGCGGTTCACGAAGCTGTCGACCGGCAGCGCGTAGAAGGCCCGGAAGGCGAGCGAGTGGCCGTCGATGACCATGAGGGTAGGCTTTGCGGAGTCCGACACCCGGACAGCCTACCGACGCCCGCTGACACGGAAGGTCGACGCAGACCGTGACCGACGACACCACCTCGACCACGATCGACCCCCGCCTCGATGACCGCGGCACGGGCGAGCTGGCCGAGAAGATGGGCATGGTCATCACCGAGCTCTCGGCGGAGCGAGCGGTCGGTTCGATCCCCGTCGAGGGCAACCGCCAGCCGGTCGGCCTGCTGCACGGCGGTGCCTACGTCGTCCTCGCGGAGAGCCTCGGGTCGATGGCCGCGAACGTGCACGCCGGGCCCGGCCGCTACGCCGTCGGCATCGAGCTCAGCGCCTCGCACTCCCGGAGTGCCACGAGCGGCCTGGTCACGGGCACGTGCACCGCCATCCACCTGGGCGGCACGCTCACCACCCACGAGATCGTCCTGACCGACGACCAGGGTCGCCGCTGCTCCACCGTCCGGATCACGAACATGATCCGCGAGCGTCGCTGACCGACGGGCCGACCGGCCGCTCAGTCCTCGGGCGGCCGCTGCAGCAGCAGGCGGGCGTCGCCGAAGCCGAGCCGCCGGTAGAGCCGCTCGCCGTCCACGCTCGAGTGCACCGACGTCCGCTCCGCGCCGAGTTCGTCCGCGACCTCGAGCAGGGCCGTGACGAGCCGTCCGGCGACGCCGGAACCGCGCAGCTCCGGGTGCACGTAGACCGTCTGCAGCTCGGCGGCGAACCGGTCGCCGTCCACGTTCGGCGCCGGCGGCCGCGGGTGCACCGCCAACCACGCCATGCCGAGCACGACGCCGTCCCGCTCGGCGACGACGCACCGGTGCGACTCCCGGTGCCGGGCAGCGAACTCCGTCATCGCCCTGCGGTACTCCTCCGGCGTCTGCGCCGGTGAGCGGCCACCCTCGTCCACGCTCCACCGCCACCGCAGGTCGGCCACCGCCGGCATGTCGTCAGGCCGGGAGGCCCGGATCACCACGTCGTCCATGCCTCCAGCCTGCCAGGTGGTCGCGCCCCATGCCCCGCCCTCGGACGCAGGAACGCCGCCGACCCCAGGGGGTCCGACGGCGTTCCGTGAGCGACGGTGCTGTGCTGCGGCGTCCGCTACTTCTTGGCGCTGAGCTGCTCGATGATCGCCTTGGCGACGTCGTGCATGGTCAGGCGGCGGTCCATCGAGGCCTTCTGGATCCAGCGGAACGCCTCGGGCTCGGTGAGGCCCATCTTCTCGTTCAGCAGGCCCTTGGCACGGTCGACGAGCTTGCGGGTCTCGAAGCGCTCGACGAGGTCGGCGACCTCGGCCTCGAGCGTGATGATCTGCTGGTACCGCGAGAGGGCGATCTCGATCGCGGGGAGCAGGTCGTTCGGGGTGAAGGGCTTGACCACGTAGGCCAGCGCGCCGGCCTCGGTGGCACGCTCGACCAGGTCCTTCTGGCTGAACGCGGTCAGCAGGACGACGGGAGCGATGTGGTTCTTGGACAGCTTCTCAGCTGCGGAGATGCCGTCGAGCTGGGGCATCTTGACGTCCATCACGACGAGGTCGGGACGCAGGTCGGTCGCGAGCTGGACGGCGGTCTCGCCGTCTCCGGCTTCACCGACGACGTCGAACCCGTTGTCGCGGAGGATCTCCACGATGTCGAGGCGGATGAGCGACTCGTCCTCGGCGACGACGACGCGACGGGGTGCTGGTGCTGTTGCTTCTGTGTCACTCACGGACGAAAGCCTACTAGACGACGGAACTGCCGCATCCCAGACCACGCAGATCGATCAGACGGATGGGCAGCTTGGTACGAGTGGCGGGACGCGGGTCCGAACTGCCCCGCACGCCGTGAGCAATTTCGTACGAGTGGCGGGACTTGAACCCGCACGCCGTGAGGCAGAGCATTTTGAGTGCCCCGTGTCTGCCGATTCCACCACACTCGCGAGGACTCCAGGCTAGCAGGACGCGCGCACCACCCCGGTCGCCGCCGGGAGCGACAACTCGAACACGGCGCCGCCCAGCGTGCCTTCCTCGCCGTACCGCAGCCCGCCGCCGTGCGCCTCGGCGATGCCCCGTGCGATGGGGAGCCCGAGCCCCGCTCCGCCCGAGCGGGCGTCCCGTGCGGCCTCGAGCCGGACCAACCGGTCGAACACCCGCTCACGGTGTTCCAGGGGGATCCCCGGCCCGTCGTCCTCGACCCGTACCACGGGGCCGGGTCCGCGGTCGTCGAGGCTGACGACGACCCGTCCCGTCGCACCGCCCGCACGTGCCGCGTTGTCGACGAGGTTGCCGAGGACCTGGGCGATCCGCTCGGCGTCGACGTCGGCCTCCACCGGGTGCTCGGGCACGACGACGTCGAGCTCGAGGGTGGGCAGCCGGAGCCGGAGCCGGTCTCCCTCGGCCGCCAGGAACGCCCCGAGCTCGACCACCTGCCGGTCGAGTTCGATCCCGCGGTCGAGCCGGGCCATCGTGAGCATGTCCTCGATGAGCCGAGCTGCCCGGTCGGCCTGCCGGACGACGTGCACGGCCAGCACCTCGCGGGTCCGGTCGTCACCGGCGCCACCCCGCACCAGGGTGTCGGCGGCCGCGCGGACCCCTGCGACGGGTGTCCGCAGTTCGTGCGCGGCGTCGGAGAGGAACGACCGGACGCGGGCCTCTGCGGCGACGGCTTCACGCTCGGCGCCCTCGACCGCGTCGAGCATCTCGTCCAGGGCGACGGCCACGCGACCGATCTCGGTGTCGCGGCGCGAGGGTCGGAGCCGCTGCCCACGGTCACCGCCGGCGATCGACCGCGCGGTCGTCGCCATCTGGTCGAGCGGTCGCAGGGACCGTCGGACGACCAGGACGACGCCGAGGACGGCGATGCCGAGGAACGCCGCCGAGGCACCGCCCATCACCCAGCCGAGCTGCACGAGCGTGTCCTGGACGTCGCGGGTGCCGGCGGTGAGGGTGATCCGGGTGCCGTCGTCGAGCCGGCTCACCAGGGTGAGGACACCGTCGTCCTCGCGAACCGACGACGACGTGATCGTGGCGCCGTCGTCGGCGGGCGCCGGCGTGGCCGGATCGGTGGGTGTCCGTCCGACGCCCCCGCTGCCCCGTGGGACCGTCACGGGGAGGGAACCGGGGTCGGGCGGACCGGCGCGGAGCTGGTCCGGGGTCGGTCCGGCCTCGACGGCGTCCCCGTCCGGCTGGACGATCCGGACCGAGAGTCCCTGCGCGGAGAGCCGGTCGGCCAGGTCCTCGGCGTCGACGGTGCCGACGAGCGCCGCGGCGGCCGACGCACGGTCACGCAGGCGGTCCTCGGCCTGGGCGCGGAGCCGGACGCCGAGCAGCCCCTCGACCGCGATCGTCAGCCCGGCGAGCAGGACGGCGAGCAGGACCACGATGGCGACGACGGTCCGCAGCCGCAGCGAGGTGGTCCGCAGGCGCCCGGCCTCAGCCCTCACGCTGCGGTCCGCTCGTCGCTGAGCCGGTACCCGATGCCCCGGACGGTGTGCACGAGGCGTGGTCCGTGCGCCTCCATCTTCCGCCGGAGGGCGCTGAGGTGGACCTCGACGACGTTCGCCGCGACGTCGTCGTACCCCCACACCTGGGTGGTGATCTGTCCCTTGGACACCGTCCGGCCCCGGCTCTCGGCCAGGAAGCGCAGCAGGCGGAACTCCGTCGCGGTGAGGTCGAGCAGCACCCCGGCGCGGCGGGCGGTGGCGGCGTCCGGGTCGAGCACGAGGTCACCCACCTCGACGACCGAGGGGATCCGGCCACGCCGTCGGAGCACCGCGGTCACGCGGGCGACCAGTTCGGCCATCGCGAACGGCTTCACCACGTAGTCGTCGGCCCCCTCGGCGAAACCGCGCAACCGCTCGTCGAGTTCGTCCCGCGCGGTCATCATGACGACGGCGGCGTCCGTGGCGGAACGCACCCGTCCGGCGAGCACGATGCCGCTCGGTCCGGGCAGCATCCAGTCGAGCAGGACGAGGTCGGGGGCGCTGCGTCGCAGGTCGTCGACGAGGTCCCGTCCGTCCACGGCCTCGGCGACGAGGAAGCCCTCGGCGCGGAGTGTGGTCGCGACCGCGGTGCGGATGGAGTCGTCGTCGTCGACGACCAGGATTCGGGCGGGAGCAGGCACGGCGGACACCGTACGGCGCTCCGACGGCCACCGAGCATGGAGGACGCTGGAGAACCCCTGTGCTTCAGGCATGCTTCAGATTCGGACTCGAGCGTCGTCTGCAGCGGCGGATCACCCGGATCCGCTCGGACAGACGAACGGTGACCACCATGCACGACGAACGAGACGACTCGACCACCACTCCCACCCGACGACGCGGGGCGCTCCTGCGACGGGTCGGCATCGGCACGGCCGCGGCCGCGGTCCTGGTGCTCGGCGGGTTCGGCATCGCCACGGCGAACGCAGCCACGACCTCCCCGGCGCAGGGCACCCCGACCGGCGCGCCGACCGGCGCGACCACGCCGGCCCCGGCCCCGGCCCCGGCTCCGGCCGACGGCGACACCGCGACGGTGCCCGCACCGCCCGAGGGCGGGCCCGCGACGGCGCCCGGCTGCACGGCGCTCCCGGACGCGGGTGCGCACGCGACCGTCCCCGCCCCGCCGAGGGGCGCCGACGGGAAGGCGCCGACCCCGCCGAAGGAGGGTGCGAAGCCCTCGGCGCCGACCCCGCCGGAGGACGGCGCGACGGGGAAGGCCACGGCACCCGCCCCGGCAGCTCCCGACGGGACCACGACCCCTGCGCCGGCCTCCGGTTCCTGATCACCGAGCCGGGGAGCGCGCGCCGTCAGCGATCCCGATCGCGCGGGGCGCGCCTCCCGGCCTGGTCGTCCCGAGCGTCTCCGGAACCCTCGAGCGCCTCGATCGCCGCCACGAGACCGGCCCGTCGCGGCGATCGCCGCGGCAGCACCGCGAGCAGCGCGCGGAGGACGAACGCATCCGTCGCGCCGTCCGGCGTGCGTGCCCACGCGAGCAGGGCGTCGACTCCGCCGTCGGCGACGACCGACTCACGGAACCGCAGCCGCACCAGGTCACGGAGCGCGTCGACGCCGGGTGCGGCCGAGCCCGGCAGGACCGGTCCGGCGTACCGGTCGACGGCCTGGAGGCGCGCCCCGCGTCCGAGCGCGGACAGCACGCCGTCGACGTCGGTCCGGACTCCGACCACCCGGTACGGCCGCGACGTCACCGTCACGCCCGGCGCGTGCTGCGCGAGGACCCGGCGGAGCCGCACCACCTCGGCGCGCAGGGTGACGACCGCGCCCGGGTCGCCGTAGACGGCGGCGGCGAGGTCGGCTGCCGCGAGACCGCCGGGGTGCGCGGCGAGCACGACGAGCAGTTCGGAGTGCCGGGCGGAGAGCTGGAGACGCCGGTCGGCGATCCGGAGCACGGCTGTGTCGGTCCCGAGCACGGTGAGCTCGGCCGCCGGCACGTGGGGTGTCCGCGCGCGCGGTCGGACCGCGGCCAGGGCGAGCTGGGCCTCGGCGGCGGCGACCGTGGCGGCGAGCAGCGACAGCGTGTGCCGCTCGACGGCGCGGTCGTCGCCCGTCAGGTCGAGCACCCCGACGGTGGCGCCACTCGCGTCGTGCACCGGGACCGCCGTGCACGAGAACGGCTTGACGGCGTTCGCGTAGTGCTCGTCGGACCGGATCTGCACCGGACCGTCCAGGCGCAGGGCCGTGCCGGGAGCGCTGGTGCCGACGCGCTCCTCCGACCAGTCGGCCCCGGGGACGAAGCCCATGTCCTCGGCGGCACGTCGGGTGGACCGGGCGCCGTCGACCCAGACGAGGCGACCCGCGGCGTCCCCGACGGCGACGACGCACCCGGCCGAGCGGGAGTCGTCGAGCAGCAGCCGGCGGACCACTGGCAGCAGGGTCGCGAGGGGGCCGTCCTGCCGTGCGGCGTCGAGTTCGTCGTCCCCCAGGGCGAGCACCGGAGCCGCGTCCGGGTCGACCCGGGCGGACCGCTGCCACGACTCGGCGACGAGCGGGCGGAGCCGACCGGGTGCGCGCATGCGTCCTCCGATCGACCCCACCCGCCGCTCCGTCGCGACGCGTGCGGTCAGCCTACGTCCGGGCCACCCTCGGGACCAGGCCGAGATCGGCGAGCTCGGCGTCGTCGAACATCCGCGACCGGGTGAGGAACCGCTTGCCCTCGGGGACCTCGACCGAGAACCCGCCGCCGCGACCGTCCACCACGTCGATCGTCAGGTGCGTGTACTTCCAGTACTCGAACTGCGACACCGACATGGAGACCTCGACCGGGTCGAGGCCGTCCACCTGCAGTGCGCCGAGCAGGACGTCCCCCGGACCGGTCCGGAACATGCCGACGGGGTAGCACATCGGGCTCGAGCCGTCGCAGCAGCCGCCGGACTGGTGGAACATCAGCGGGCCGTGCCGGGCGGTGAGGGTGCGGAGGAGCTCCCCCGCCGCCGGCGTGATCGCGACCCGTGCGGTGTCGGGCATCAGAAGAAGCCCATCGGTCCGTCGGCGTAGGAGACGAGCAGGTTCTTCGTCTGCTGGTAGTGGTCGAGCATCATCTTGTGGTTCTCGCGCCCGATGCCGGACTGCTTGTAGCCGCCGAACGCCGCGCCCGCCGGGTACTGGTGGTAGGTGTTCGACCAGACGCGTCCGGCCTGGATGTCGCGTCCGGCGCGGTACAGGGTCGTGACGTCGCGGCTCCACACGCCGGCGCCGAGCCCGTAGAGGGTGTCGTTGGCCGTGGCGATCGCGTCGTCGTAGCCGCTGAAGGACGTCAGGGCGAGCACCGGGCCGAAGATCTCCTCCTGGAAGATCCGCATCGAGTTGTCGCCCTCGAACACCGTCGGGGTGACGTAGTAGCCGCCGGAGAGCTCGCCGCCCAGGTCGGCCCGTTCGCCGCCGGTCAGGAGCTTCGCGCCCTCCTGCTTGCCGATGTCGATGTAGCTCAGGATCTTCTCGAGCTGGTCGTTCGACGCCTGGGCGCCGATCATCGTCGACAGGTCGAGCGGGTGTCCCTGCTTGACGGCTCGGACGCGGTCCAGGCCGTCGGCGACGAAGCCGTCGTAGATCTCCTTCGCCACGAGCGCCCGGGACGGACACGTGCAGACCTCGCCCTGGTTCAGGTTGAAGAACGTGAAGCCCTCGAGCGCCTTGTCGTAGAAGGAGTCCTTCTCGGCGGCGACGTCGGGGAAGAACACGTTCGGGCTCTTACCGCCGAGTTCGAGCGTCACCGGGATGAGGCTCTGCGAGGCGTACTGCATGATCAGCCGACCGGTGGTGGTTTCTCCCGTGAAGGCGATCTTGCGGATGTCCGGGTGCTGGGCGAGCGGTGCGCCGACCTCGATGCCGAAGCCGTTGACGACGTTGAGCACGCCCGTGGGCAGCAGGTCGCGGATGAGCTCGACGAGCACGTGGATGGACGCCGGGGTCTGCTCGGCGGGCTTCAGGACGACGCAGTTGCCGGCGGCGAGGGCCGGTGCGAGCTTCCACACCGCCATCAGGATCGGGAAGTTCCAGGGGATGATCTGCCCCACGACGCCGAGCGGTTCGTGGAAGTGGTACGCCACGGTGTCGTGGTCGATCTCGCCGGCGGATCCCTCCTGCGCCCGGATGGCCCCGGCGAAGTACCGGAAGTGGTCGATCGCGAGCGGGATGTCCGCGCCGAGGGTCTCGCGGATGGGCTTGCCGTTCTCCCACGTCTCCGCGACGGCGAGCATCTCGAGGTGCTCCTCCATGCGGTCGGCGATCTTGTTCAGGACGACGGCCCGTTCGGCTGCGCTCGTGCGGCCCCACGACGGGAACGCCTTCCAGCCCGCGGCGACGGCACGGTCGACGTCGGTGGAGTCACCGCGGGCGACCTCGGTGAACACCTTGCCGGTGACGGGGGTGGGGTTCTCGAAGTACTGCCCGCTCGACGACGGGACGTACTCGCCGCCGATGAAGTGGTCGTACCGGGACCGGTACTCGACCAGGGAGCCAGGTTCGCCTGGTGCGGCGTAACTGGTGGGCGAAGGTGCGATGGTCATGGTGGTGCCCTTTCGACGACGCTGTCGGGGCGCACGGGTCGTGTGCCTGCTCCGCACGGTACGGCCGCGGGGGTTGCAGGTGGTTGCACGAGGCCACGGCGCGACGGGTAGCGTGCTGGACACCAGCGCTGGCGATCAGGGAGGAGCGCTCGTGGATTCTCGTGCCGTCAGGACGTTCCGGGTGTTCGTCGTCGTCACGGCCGTGGTCGCCATCGCCCTGGGCATCGTGGCGATCGTCTGGCCCCGTCCGTCGCTCGTGCTCGTGGCACTGCTGTTCGGTGTGTACCTCGTCGTGGCCGGTGCGCTGCGGGTCTTCGCCGCGGTGCGGGGGCACGGCACCCGCCCGGCGTGGCGGTGGACGTCCGGCATCGTCGGTGGCCTGGTCGCGGTCGCGGGGCTGGTGACCCTGCTCGACCCGGCGATCCCGCTCGTCGTCTACGCGGTGCTCGCCGGTGTCGGGTTCGTGATCGAGGGGATCGTGTCGACCGTCGGTGGGTTCGTCGGGCACCCGGGATCGTCGCGCGTGCCGACGCTCGTGAGCGGGGTGCTGTCGATCCTCGGCGGCGTGGCCGTGCTCGTCGCCCCGGTGCTCGCGCTCGCGGTCTTCATGGTGTTCGCCGGCATCGCGCTCATCGTCGTCGGCGCCGCTGCGCTGCTGCTGCTCCCCCCGCGCGCCGCCGTCCGACGCTGACCGCCGTCGCGGCGGCGGCGGCCGAAGGCGCCCTCGAGCAGCGCGCGTTGGTGCGAGTTCATGAACGGACGCTCTACCACCACGGCGAACAGCACGCAGAGCGCGACGGCGACGGGGGCGACACCGAACAGCATCAGCGCGAACTGCACCGGGGTCGGCAGGTCGAGCGGCAGGAGGAGCAGGTTCCCGAGCGCGAGCAAGGGGCTGTGCACCAGGTACACGCTGTACGACACCAGGCCGAACTGGACCAGGCGCCGGCCGCCGAGCACCCCACGCGCGCGGTGCGTCCCGGCGCGCCCCGTCCGCTGCCCCTCGGCGAGGACCATCAGGAGCAGGGTCGATCCGACGCCGACCACGACACCCACCGTGACCCCGGACACGGCGCCGGGCGCCACGACGACCAGGCCGTACGCCGCGACCAGCACCACGGTGGCGACGACCAGCGTCGAGCGCTGGTGACGCAGGAGCGCCCGCGCGAGGCGGGGACGTCGGCGGCGCAGCTCATCCTCGGGGCCGACGACCAGGGACGCGCCGTACATGCCCAGGGCGAAGATGCCCAGGAAGTGGGGCGCCGACCACGCGCCGACCCCGGTCCGGACGGAGACCGCGGCCAACACGAACAGCAGTGCGACGAGGACGAGCGGCGGCACGCGTCGCCAGACGACCAGGAGCACCGGCATCAGGAGCATGAGCTGCATCTCGATCGGCAGGCTCCACAGCGTCCCGTTGATGGTCGTGATCCAGTCCGGCGAGAAGTTGTGCACCAGGAAGACGTGCGCCACGATGCTCTGCAAAGTCACGGGGAGCTTGTCGTCCCAGAGCGTGCCGTGCGGGACCCCCATCACCGGCACGAACGCGATGAGTGCGAGCGAGACCAGCAGCGCGGCGAGGTAGGGCGGCACGAGCCGTCGGATGCGCCGCTGCGCGAACACCACGTAGCTGCTGCCGAGGGCGAGGTCCCGCCGTCCAGCCACCGCGATCATGAGCGTGAACCCGGAGATCGCGACGAAGGCGGGGACCCGTACGTCGCCGGCGTCGAGCAGGCGCCAGACGACGGGCATCGATTCCTCGAGCGCTCCGGCCACCCCGGTGAACCGAGCGGTGTGCGCCAGGACGACGAGGATCGCGAGGATCCCCCGGAGTCCGTCCACGTGGGCGAGGTCGAGCCGGGGAAGACGATCGGATGCCATCTCAACAGCATCTCACATCTCGTATATGAATACCAAGGTCATGCGGAGCCGGTCCCGAACAGCAACCCGAGCACGTAGGTGACGACCGCCGCGCCGAAGCCGATCGCGAGCTGCCGGAACGCGCGCTTGGTGGGCGAGGCGCCGCTCAGCACGCCGACGACCGCACCGGTGCCGAGCAGGGCGATGCCCACCAGCCCGCCGGCCACCGCGATCGCCGGCCACCCCTGCATGCCGAACAGGAACGGCAGCACCGGGATGATCGCGCCCGAGGCGAAGAAGCAGAAGCTCGACACCGCGGCGCTCAGCCCGGTACCGACCGCCTCGTGGTCGTCCGCGACCGTGGTCGAACCGGTCGCCGGCCGCCGTTCACCGATGCCGGACAGCACCTGCGCCGCGTGCTGGGTCGCCTCGGCCTCGGACATCCCGCGCGCGCGGTAGACCAGGGCGAGCTCGTTCGCGTCGACGTCGAGGTCCGACACCGCCCTGCCGGCTTCGGGGTGCGGCGCGGACGCCTCGAGCAGTTCCCGCTGCGACCGGACGGAGACGTACTCCCCCGCACCCATCGACAACGCGCCCGCGAGCAGGCCGGCGATGCCACTCAGCAGCACGAAGTGCCGGTCGGCCCCGGAGGCGCTGATGCCGATGATGAGCGCCAGGTTGGACACCAGGCCGTCGTTCGCGCCGAACACCGCCGCGCGGAACGTGCCGGACAGCCGCATCCGGCCGCGGTTCGCGAGCCCGCGCACGACCTCGCCGTGGATGCGTTCGTCGGCGGCCATCCGCGCGGTCGCGTCGGAGTCGTCGGCGTACGGCGAGCGGTCCTCGGCGCGCTGCATGAGCGCGAGGACGAAGACCGACCCGAACCGCTTGGCCAGCGCGGCGAGCACCCGGGTCCGGAGGCTGCCCCGCTGCGGCCGGCCGACGTCGTCGCCGAGCAGGTCGAGCCAGTGGTCGGCGTGCCGCCCCTCGGCCTCGGCCAGCGCGGCCAGGATCTCGCGCTCCTCGCCGGAACGGCGCGCGGCGAGGTTGCGGTACACAGCCGCCTCGGCACGTTCGTCGGCCAGGTAACGACGCCAGCGGCGGACGTCGGCGCGCGGCGCCGGGGTGTCGGATCGGAGGCTCACAGCGACCATCCTGCCGCCTGCGGCCGACGTCCGGTCACCACCAGGGCCGTGGAGACGCGGCAGGGCGCGGACCGGAAGCGGTCGGTGCTGCGCGCACCGTGCCTCCCGTCCGCGCCCTGGTGGCGACGGATCCGTCGGATCAGTCCCGGACGTACGCCGGGGCGGCCTCGGCGTGGGCGTCGCCCACCCGGTGCACGCGGAGGTCGTTCGTCGAGCCCTCGATGCCGGGAGGGGACCCGGCCGTCACGATGACGCGGTCGCCGGGGGCGGCCAGGCCGTTCTCGAGGAGGACGTCGTCCACCTGCGAGAAGAGCTCGTCGGTGTGGGTCTTGCGCTCCACCAGGAACGAACGGACGCCCCAGGTGAGTGCCATCCGGCGGCGCGTGGCCTCGTTCGGGGTGAAGGCGATGATCGGCAGGCCGTGGCGCAGGCGCGACATGCGTCGGGCCGAGTCGCCGGACTCGGTGAAGACGCAGAGGTACGACGCCTCGGTGAACTCGGCGATCTCGACGGCGGCGAGGGTGATCGCACCGCCGAGGGTGCGCGGCTTGGTGCCGAGCGGCGCGATGCGCTCGAGGCCGTGGTCCTCGGTGGACTCCACGATGCGGGCCATGGTGCGGACGGTCTGCACCGGGTACTCACCGACGCTCGTCTCACCGGACAGCATGACCGCGTCGGCACCGTCGAGCACGGCGTTCGCGACGTCGGAGGTCTCGGCGCGCGTGGGGATCGGCGACGAGATCATCGACTCGAGCATCTGCGTCGCGACGATGACCGGCTTCGCCATGCGGCGGGACAGCTCGACGGCGCGCTTCTGCACGATCGGGACGGCCTCGAGCGGGAGTTCGACGCCGAGGTCCCCGCGGGCGACCATGATGCTGTCGAAGGCGTCGATGATCTCCTCGAGCGCGTCGACGGCCTGGGGCTTCTCGACCTTGGCGATGACCGGCAGGCGCTTGCCCTCTTCGTCCATGATCTCGTGCGCACGCACGACGTCGCTCGCGTTGCGGACGAACGACAGCGCGATGAGGTCGGCACCCTGGCGGATCGCCCAGCGGAGGTCGGCCTCGTCCTTCTCGCTCAGCGCGGGGACGTTGACGGCGACACCGGGCAGGTTGATGCCCTTGTTGTTGGACACCGTGCCGGGGACGACGACCTCGGTGCGGACCCGCACGCCGTCGGTGTCGAGGACACGCAGGCGGACACGGCCGTCGTCGATGAGCAGCGGGTCGCCGGGCTTGACGTCCTGCGGCAGGCCCTTGAACGTCGTGCCGCAGATCTCCTTCGAGCCGGGGACGTCCTCGGTCGTGATGGTGAAGATGTCACCGACCGCCAGGTCGTGCGGGCCGTCGGCGAAGCGGGCCAGACGGATCTTCGGACCCTGCAGGTCGACGAGGATCGCGACGGGCTTGCCGAGCTCTTCGGCGGCACGACGGACGTTGACGTAGTTGGCCTCGTGGACGCTGTAGTCACCGTGGCTGAGGTTGAGGCGGGCGACGTCGACGCCCGCTTCGATGATCTCCTTGACGGTCTCGTAGTCCGACGTTGCCGGTCCGAGCGTCGAAACGATCTTTGCGCGTCTCAATGGATTCCTTCGTGGTGGTGGATGGAGCTTGGGTTTCCGCGCTGTGGGGCCGCGCGGAACGAAGCGAGGCCACCAGCACCCTACCGAGTGCTGGTGGCCTCACGCTCACGGGAGCGTGAGCATCTGGTGGAGACGGTCCGTCTTCTGGCGGCGATCCGTCGTCCGGTGGCGGTCCGACATCTGGTGGCCGTCCGACATCTGGTGGCGGTCCGACATCTCGTGATCGTCCGGCATCAGACGGAGATCGCCCGGTCGGTCGCCTTGACCGGAGCCGGCAGGATGGTGGAGCCCTCGAGGTACTCGTCCACCTGTGCGGCCGCGGCACGGCCCTCGGCGATCGCCCACACGATGAGCGACTGCCCCCGACCCGCGTCGCCCGCGACGAACACGCCGGCCTCGTTGGTCGCGTAGTCGGCACGGCGGTCGAGCGACCCGGAGCCCGTGGTCGGCAGGCCGAGCTGCGGCTCGATCGTGTCCGACTCGGGGCCCGTGAAGCCCATCGCGATGAGGACGAGGTCCGCCGGGATCTCCCGCTCGGTGCCCGCCTTCGGCACCCGTCGGCCGTCGAGGTACTCGGTCTCGGCGACCCGGAGCGCACGGACCTCACCCGCGTCGTTCGACAGGAACTCGACGGTGGAGGCGAGGAAGTGCCGCTCGCCGCCCTCTTCGTGGGCACTCGTGATCTCGAACACGGTCGGGAACATCGGCCACGGCTGGTCGGACGGACGCTCGAGCGGCGGCTGCTTGCCGATCGCCAGGTTCGTCACGCTCAGCGCGCCCTGACGGTGTGCGGTGCCGATGCAGTCCGCACCGGTGTCGCCGCCGCCGATGACGACGACGTGCTTGCCCTCGGCCGTGATCTGGTTGTCGACCGTCGTGCCCGCGTTCGCCTTGTTCTGCTGGACCAGGTAGTCCATCGCGAAGTGCACGCCCTCGAGGTCGCGCCCCGGGATCGGCAGGTCACGGGGCACGGTGGCACCGGTGGCGACCACGACCGCGTCGTAGCGGGACTTCAGGTCGTCCCAGGTGATGTCCTTGCCGATCTCGACACCGGCACGGAACCGGGTGCCCTCGGCCTGCATCTGGGCGAGGCGCGCGTCGATCTGGCGCTTCTCCATCTTGAAGTCCGGGATGCCGTAGCGGAGCAGTCCGCCGATGCGGTCGTCCCGCTCGTAGACGGCGACCGTGTGCCCGGCACGCGTGAGCTGCTGCGCGGCGGCGAGCCCGGCGGGGCCGGAGCCCACCACGGCGACGGTCTTGCCGGTCAGGCGCTCCGGCGGGTGCGGCGTGACCCACCCGTTCTGGAACGCCTGGTCGATGATCGAGACCTCGACCTGCTTGATGGTCACCGGCGGCTGGTTGATGCCGAGCACGCAGGACGACTCGCACGGGGCCGGGCAGAGCCGCCCCGTGAACTCCGGGAAGTTGTTCGTCTCGTGCAGGCGTTCGATCGCCTGACGGCCCTCACCGCGCCAGGTCAGGTCGTTCCACTCCGGGATGAGGTTGCCGAGTGGGCAGCCCTGGTGGCAGAACGGCACGCCGCAGTCCATGCACCGGCCGGCCTGGCGCTTCAGGACACCGGACTCCTGCTGCTCGTAGACCTCTTTCCAGTCCATGAGCCGCACGGGCACGGGGCGCCGGGGCGGGAGTTCGCGTTCCTGGACCTTCAGGAATCCCTTGGGGTCAGCCACCGGTCACCTCCAGGGTTGTGATGGGCTCTGTCGATTCCGGACGTGCGTGACGCTCAGCCACCGGTCACCTCCATGATCCGATTCCAAACGATGTCACCGTCGGGGTCGAGCCCCTCGTCGACGGCCTGTCTGCGCGTCTCGAGCACCGCCGCGTAGTCGCGCGGCAGCACCTTGACGAAGTTGCTCAGGTCCCCGGACGCCAGCAGGTCGGACGCGAGCGTCGACCCCGTCTCGTCGGCGTGCCGGGTGAGCAGGTCGGTGACGATCTCGACGTCGGCACTGTCGAGCGCCTCGAGCCGGAGCTCGCCGGTCGCCAGGGCGTCGGTGTTCACGTGCTCCCGGCGCAGGCCCCGGACGTACGCCGTGCCACCCGACATACCGGCACCGAGGTTCCGGCCGGTCTCGCCCAGGATGAGCGCGAGTCCACCCGTCATGTACTCGAGCGCGTGGTCGCCCACACCCTCGACGACCGCCGTGGCACCGGAGTTGCGCACCAGGAACCGCTCGCCCACGATGCCGCGGATGAACATGCTGCCCTGGGTGGCGCCGTACCCGATGACGTTGCCGGCGATGACGTTCTCGGCCGGGTCGAAGCCCGAACCGGCGTCGGGGCGGACGACGATCTGGCCGCCGGACAGGCCCTTGCCGACGTAGTCGTTGCTGTCGCCGATCAGGCGCAGCGTGATGCCCGCCGGCAGGAACGCGCCGAGCGACTGCCCGGCCGAACCGCGCAGCGTGACGTCGATCGAACCGTTGGGCAGCCCGTGTTCCCCGTGTCGCAGGGTCACCTGGTGGCCGAGCATGGTGCCGACGGCGCGCTCGGTGTTCCGGATGGGCAGGTCGAGCGCGATCGACCCGCCGTGGTCGAGCACGTCAGCGGTCTGCTGGATGAGCTGCACGTCGAAGTGCTGGTCCAGCTCGTGGTCCTGCTCGCGGTGGTGGCGGCGCGGCTCCGCGTCGTCGAAGTGCGGTCCCTTGAGCACCGGCGCGAGGTCGAGGCCCGACGCCTTCCAGTGCTCCACGGCGCGGTCCACGTCGAGCGCGTCGGTCTGCCCGATCGCCTCGTCGAGGCTGCGGAAGCCGAGCTCGGCGAGGAGCTCGCGGACCTCTTGTGCGATGAACTCGAAGAAGTTGACGACGAACTCCGGCTTGCCGGAGAAGCGCTTGCGGAGCTCGGGGTTCTGCGTGGCGACGCCCACAGGGCAGGTGTCCAGGTGGCAGACGCGCATCAGGATGCACCCCTCGACCACGAGCGGAGCGGTCGCGAAGCCGTACTCCTCTGCTCCGAGCAACGCGGCCACGACGACGTCGCGCCCCGTCTTCATCTGCCCGTCCACCTGCACGACGACCCGGTCGCGCATGCCGTTCAGCATGAGCGTCTGCTGGGTCTCGGCCAGGCCGATCTCCCACGGGGTGCCGGCGTGCTTGAGCGAGTTCAGCGGGCTGGCACCGGTGCCGCCGTCGTGGCCGGACACGAGCACGACGTCGGCCAGGGCCTTCGTCACACCGGCCGCGACGGCACCGATGCCGGACTGGCTGACGAGCTTCACGTGGACGCGGGCGGCCGGGTTGGCCCGCTTCACGTCGAAGATCAGCTGCTTGAGGTCCTCGATGGAGTAGATGTCGTGGTGCGGCGGCGGCGAGATCAGGCCGACACCGGCGGTCGCGTGCCGGGTGCGGGCCACCCACGGGTAGACCTTGGCCGGGGGCAGCTGACCACCCTCGCCGGGCTTCGCACCCTGCGCCATCTTGAGCTGGATGTCGGTGGCGTGCGTCAGGTACATGCTCGTCACGCCGAAGCGTCCGGAGGCGACCTGCTTGATGGCGCTGCGGCGCTCGGGGTCGAGCAAGCGGTCGACGTCCTCGCCGCCCTCGCCCGTGTTCGAGCGGCCGCCGAGACGGTTCATCGCGATGGCGAGGGTCTCGTGGGCTTCCTTCGAGATGGACCCGTAGGACATCGCGCCCGTGTTGAAGCGCTTGACGATCGACTCGATCGACTCGACCTCGTCGAGCGCGATGGGCTTGCGCGCACCCTGCTTGAAGCGGAACAGCCCGCGGAGCGTCATCAGCTGCTCGGACTGGTCGTCCACGGCGCTCGAGTACTCGCGGAAGATGTCGTACCGGCGGGCACGGGTCGCGTGCTGCAGGCGGAACACCGTGTCCGGGTTGAACAGGTGCGGCGGACCCTGACGGCGCCACTGGTACTCGCCCCCGATCTGCAGCCGCTCGTGCGACAGCACCGCGCCGTCCTGCGGGTACGCCTGGGCGTGCCGCTCGGCGTTCTCCTTGGCGATGACGTCGATGTCGACGCCGCCCAGGATCGACGAGGTGCCCGTGAAGTACTTGTCGACGAACTCCTGGCTGAGCCCGACGGCCTCGAAGGCCTGCGCACCGGCGTAGCTGGACACCGTGGAGATGCCCATCTTCGACATGATCTTCAGCACGCCCTTGCCGAGCGCCTTGATGACGTTCTTGACCGCCTGCTCGGGGGTGATGCCGGGGATCATGCCCGCGCGGACCAGGTTCTCGCAGGTCTCCATCGCCAGGTACGGGTTGATCGCCGACGCGCCGTACCCGATCAGGGTCGCCACGTGGTGGACCTCGCGGACGTCGCCGGCCTCGACGATGAGCCCGACCTTCATGCGCTGCTCGGTGCGGATCAGGTGGTGGTGCACCGCCGCGAGGAGCAGCAGGCTCGGCACCGGTGCCTGCTCGGCGTTGCCGTCGCGGTCGGACAGCACGATGAACTGCTTGCCGGACTCGATCGCGGCGTCGACCTCGTCGCACACGGCGGCGATGCGCTTCTGCATCGCCTTCTTGCCGGCGTCGACGCGGTACAGCCCCTTGATCGTGACGGTCAGGTGGCGACCCGACTCGGTCTCGAAGTGCTGGACCTTGGCGAGCTGGTCGTTGTCGATCACGGGGAAGTCGAGCGTGATCTGCTTCGCGTGCTCCGGACCGGCGGAGAGCAGGTTGCGCTCCGGACCGAGACCCATCCCCATCGAGGTGATGACCTGCTCGCGGATCGAGTCGAGCGGCGGGTTGGTCACCTGGGCGAACTGCTGCGTGAAGTAGTCGAAGAGCAGTCGCGGACGCTCCGACAGCACCGCGATCGGGGTGTCCGACCCCATCGCACCGAGCGGTTCGGCACCCGCCGCGGCCATCGGACGGAGCAGGATGCGGACTTCTTCTTCGGTGTAGCCGAACGCCCGCTGACGGCGGGTGACCGAGGCCGGGGTGTGCACGATGTGCTCGCGCTCCGGCAGGTCGTTCAGGTTGATGCGGCCGGCTTCGAGCCAGTCGGCCCACGGACCCGAGGCGGCGAGCTCGCGCTTGACCTCGTCGTCCTCGATGATGCGGCCGGCCTCGGTGTCCACCAGGAACATCCGGCCCGGGCGCAGGCGGCCCTTGCGCACGACCTTGGCGGCCGGCACGTCGATGACCCCGGTCTCGGAGCCCATCACGATGAGCCCGTCGTCGGTGACGAGGAACCGGCCGGGGCGCAGGCCGTTGCGGTCGAGGGTGGCGCCGACGAGCGACCCGTCGGTGAAGGTGATCGCGGCGGGGCCGTCCCACGGCTCCATGAGCATCGAGTGGTACTCGTAGAACGCCCGGAGGTCCGGGTCCATCCCGACCTGGTTCTCCCACGCCTCTGGAACCATCATCGACACGGCGTGCGGCAGCGTCCGACCGGTCAGGGTCAGCAGCTCGAGGACCTCGTCGAACGAGGCCGAGTCACTCGCCCCCGGGCTGACGATGGGGAGCAGCGGGGCCATGTCGCCCAGCAGTTCGCTCTCGAGCTGCGACTGGCGCGCCCGCATCCAGTTGCGGTTGCCGCGCACCGTGTTGATCTCACCGTTGTGGGCGATGGTCCGGAACGGCTGGGCGAGCGGCCACGACGGGAACGTGTTGGTGGAGTAGCGCGAGTGCACGATCGCGAGCTTCGACGTGAAGCGCTCGTCGCTCAGGTCCGGGTAGAACGGCTCGAGCTGGAGCGTCGTGACCATGCCCTTGTAGACCATGGTGCGGCTCGACAGCGACATGAAGTACAGGTCGTTGTCGTGCTCGGCGCGCTTCCGGAGCCGGAACGCCTGCCGGTCGAGGGCGATGCCGCTCCACGATGCCCCGTGCACGTCGTGCCGGATCGAGGCGACGAACAGCTGCTCGAACGCCGGCATCGCGGCGCGGGCGAGCGTGCCGAGGACCTCCGGACGCACCGGGACCTCGCGCCACCCCAGGACCTTCAGGCCCTCTTCGCGGGCGAGTCGTTCGACGGCGCCCTTCACCGCGTGCCGGGCGTCGTCGTCCAGCGGCAGGTAGGCGGTCCCGACGGCGTACTCCCCCGCTGCCGGCAGCTCGAACGGTACGACGTCCCGCAGGAACTCGTCCGGCACCTGGCACAGGATGCCGGCGCCGTCACCGGTGCCCGCGTCGGATCCCACGGCACCGCGGTGCTCGAGGTTCCGGAGCGCACCGAGCGCCGCGTCGACGATGTCGTGCCCCGGCGTGCCGCGCAGGGTCGCGACCATCGCCAGTCCGCAGGCGTCCTTCTCGTTCGCCGGGTCGTACATGCCCGTGGCGTCCGGGATCGCGGAGAAGCGTCGGTGCGGCGGCACGAGGCTCGTCGGTGCCGAGGGCTGGGTTGGCTGGAGCGCCATGGGGAACCGTCCTCACGAGGAAGTGGAACAGGGACAGCGGTGGCCCGGTGGTGCGTTCCGCCCGAGCGGGCGGGACTGGTGCCCGTGCCCGCCGTCAGTGGTCGTTGCCCTGGCGGCCGGCGAGGTTGCTGGGCCCCGCTTGTGGCGGAGACCGTCTGGTTCAGCGGGTGGTCGTGACCGGTTCGTCACTCGTGACGCCGTCTGCTGCGTCGTCGTCGTGCTCCGAGAAGGTGTCTACGGAGTCTACATCGGAGGTCGGACGAGGCCCGCGACCCGGCAGGTAGGGGCTCGGCTCCTTGCCGGTGTGCCGTCGGCTCTGCACCACGAAGATCAGGATGCCGATGACGACCGCGGCGAGGGCCATCCACACGTTCGTGCGGACGCCGAAGAAGGTCTCGCTCGTGTCGACGCGGATGGACTCGAGCACCGAGCGGCCCGCGCCGTACCAGATCAGGTACAGGCCGAGGACCTTGCCCCACTGCAGCGTGAACTTGCGTGCCAGGAACAGGATGACGACCACGCCGAGGACGTTCCAGATGATCTCGTACAGGAACGTCGGGTGGAACAGCGTGCCCTCGGGCAGGCCCTTCGGGAACGCGGCGTTGCTGGAGTCGATCTCGAGCCCCCAGGGCAGGCTCGTCGGCATGCCGAAGAGCTCCTGGTTGAAGTAGTTGCCCAGGCGTCCGAAGGCCTGTGCGAGCAGGACGCCCGGCACGACGGCGTCGATGAACGACGTGAACCGGAGACCGACCTGGCGGCACCCGATCCAGGCACCGACCGACCCGAGGATCAGCGCGCCGAAGATGGCCAGCCCGCCCTCCCAGATGTACAGGAACGACAGCGGGTCGATGCCGGGGCCGAAGTAGTCGGACACATGGGTGAACACGTGGAAGAGCCGTCCGCCGATGATGCCGGCGGGCACGGCCCAGATGGCGATGTCGATGATGATCCATCGCTCGACGCCCCGGGCGTTGAGCCGACGGTTTGCGAGGACGACCGCGGCGACGATCCCGACCAGGATGCAGATCGCGTACGCGTGGATGCGGAAGTCGAGGGGCAGCGACCAGCCGAACGCGTCGCGGAGCCAGGCGGTCAGGTCGAAGTACTGCCAGGCGGTGCTCGGGCTCGGGATGCTCAGGAGGGGCATGGAGGTGCTGTCGCCTTTCGGAACTGACGGGGCGCGGTCGACGTGGCGTCGGCCTCGCTCACTGTAGCGCGGGTCGCGGGCCCGACAGGAACTGGACTAGCGGCGGCGGGCGCCGGTGGCGAGGTCGGCGGCCCGGTCGGCCACACCCTGCACACCGAGGTCGGCCAGGGCCCGGACGAACGCGGACCCGACGATCGCACCGTCGGCGTACTCGAGCACCTCGCCGACCTGCTCCGCCGTCGAGATCCCGAGGCCGACACAGGTGCGCTCGACCCCGGCGTCACGCAGGCGCGACACCACGGTGCGTGCGGCGACGTCGACCCCGACCCGGGCACCGGTCACGCCCATCGTCGACACGGCGTAGACGAAGCCACGACTGGACTCCACCGCCTGACGCATGCGCTCGTCCGACGAGGACGGCGCGGCGAGGAAGACCCGGTCGAGGCCGGTGCGCTCGGACGCTTCGGTCCACGCGGTGGCCTCGTCGGGGATGAGGTCGGGCGTGATGAGACCGGCGGCTCCCGCGGCGACGAGGTCGTCGGCGAAACGGTCCACGCCGTAGCGCAGCACCGGGTTCCAGTAGGTCATGACGAGCACCGGCACGTCGGCCCGCTCGGTGATCTGCTGCACGGCGTCGAAGACCTGTGCGACCCGGAAGCCGTTCGCCAGGCTCTCCTCGGCTGCGCGCTGGATGACGGGGCCGTCCATGACCGGGTCGGAGTACGGCAGGCCGAACTCGATGACGTCCACGCCGTTCTCGGCGAGGGCGACGGCTGCGTCGACGCTGGTCTGCAGGTTCGGGTACCCGGCGGGCAGGTAGCCGACGACGGCTCCGGCGCGCTCGGCGTTGGCGGCGTCGATCGTCTGGGCGACGGTCTTGTTCGTGGTCACAGCTGCACCGCGTTCTCGTCGAGGATGCCGAAGTAGCGACTGGCGGACGCGACGTCCTTGTCACCGCGGCCGGACAGGTTCACGAGCACGACGCCCTCGGGCCCGAGCTCCTTGCCGAGCTTGATGGCACCGGCCAGGGCGTGCGACGACTCGATCGCCGGGATGATGCCCTCGGTCTGGCTCATCAGGCGGAACGCCTCCATGGCCTCGGTGTCGGTGATCGGCTGGTACTTCGCGCGGCCGATCGACGCCAGGTACGCGTGCTCCGGGCCGACGCTCGGGTAGTCGAGCCCGGCGGAGATGCTGTGGCTCTCGATGGTCTGGCCGTCCTCGTCCTGCATCAGGTAGGACTTCGCTCCCTGCAGCACGCCTTCGCGACCGAGCGTGATGCTCGCCGCGTGCCGACCGGTCTCGACGCCGTCACCACCGGCCTCGAAGCCGTGCAGCGCGACGGACTCGTCGTCGAGGAACGCCTCGAAGATGCCCATCGCGTTCGAGCCGCCGCCGACGCACGCCGCGACGGCGTCCGGCAGCCGACCGATGCGGTCGAGGACCTGCTGGCGCGCTTCCTCGCCGATGACCTTGTGGAACTCGCGCACCATCTCGGGGAACGGGTGCGGACCGGCGACGGTGCCGAGCAGGTAGTGCGTCGACTCGACGTTGGCGACCCAGTCGCGCAGGGCGTCGTTGATGGCGTCCTTGAGGGTGCGCGAACCGGTCTCGACCGGGATCACCTCGGCGCCGAGCAGGCGCATCCGCGCGACGTTGAGCGCCTGGCGCTCGGTGTCGACGGCGCCCATGTAGACGACGCACTCCATGCCGAACAGGGCTGCGGCGGTCGCGGTGGCGACACCGTGCTGCCCGGCCCCGGTCTCGGCGATCAGGCGGGTCTTGCCGAGGCGGCGGGCGACGAGGGCCTGGCCGAGGACGTTGTTGATCTTGTGCGAGCCGGTGTGGTTCAGGTCCTCGCGCTTCAGGATGATCCGGGCGCCACCGGCGTGCTTCGCGAACCGCGGCACCTCGGTGATGATCGACGGACGCCCGGTGTAGTCACGGTGCAGCGCGTCGAGTTCCGCACGGAACGCCGGGTCCGCCCAGGCCTGACGGAAGGCGGCCTCGAGCTCGTCGAGCGCGAGGACGAGGGACTCGGGGACGAAGCGTCCGCCGAAGTCGCCGAAGTAGGGGCCGTGCAGGTCGCGGAGTGAGGTCACGATGTGTCTCCCGGGACGAGTCCGACGCGGCCGGTCGGCCGCGTCGGACGGGTGGAACGTGCGGCCGCGGTCGGCGGCCTCGATGCGTGGAGCGGACCGGGCCGCGGTTCGGCGGCCTGGTGAGCCGGTCAGGCCTGGTCGGCGGCGTCGATGAACGACGCGAGGGTCGCGGCGGGGTCGCTCCCCGTCACGAGCGCCTCGCCGACCAGCACGACGTCGGCGCCCGCTGCACGGTAGTGGGCGACGTCGGCGGGACCGGAGACCGCGGACTCGGCGACGCGCACGACCCCGTCGGGGATGCGGTCGGCGAGCGACCCGAACAGGTCGCGGTCGAGCGAGAAGTCGGTAAGGTCGCGGGCGTTCACGCCGAG
The DNA here is from genome assembly GCF_047226435.1 of Curtobacterium poinsettiae. Lineage (NCBI taxonomy): Bacteria > Bacillati > Actinomycetota > Actinomycetes > Micrococcales > Microbacteriaceae > Curtobacterium > Curtobacterium poinsettiae. Next base: position 2,007,433 of record NZ_CP178434.1, read on the forward strand.
GATGCGGGCACCGGCGTCCAGGCCACGCGTGACCTCGTCACCGGAGTGCGCCTCGACCAGGACGCGCATGCCGAGTTCTTCGGCGAGCGTGTGCAGCTCGACCAGGCGGGCCTGCTCGAGCGCCGCCACGATGAGCAGCACGACGTCGGCACCCGACGCCCGGGCCTCGATGACCTGGTACGGGTCGGCGATGAAGTCCTTGCGGAGCACGGGGACCCCGACACGGGCCTTCACGGCTTCGAGGTCGGCGAGGCTGCCGAGGAACTTGCGCCCCTCGGTCAGGACGCTGATCGTCGACGCGCCACCACGTTCGTAGTCGGCGGCGAGGCCTGCGGGGTCGGCGATCGCGGCCATCGCCCCGCGGGACGGGCTGGCGCGCTTCACCTCGGCGATGATCTTCACCCGGTCGCCCGGGCTCAGGAACGCGAGGGCGTCGAGGGGCGACGCCACCCGGTCGAGGTCGCGTTCGACGTCCGCGTACGGGCGATCGACACGACGGGCTGCGGCGTCTTCGAGGGCGCCGGCGACGAGGGTCTCGAGCACGTTCGGCATCGGCAGACCCCTATTCGCCGTGGTGCTTGGGGACGAACTTCGGACCGTCGACGCCGTAGCCGGCCTTCTTCATCACGCCACCGACGATGAGGCCGATGAGGACGACGCCAGCGGAGGCCCAGACGCCCCACGGCTGGTCGAACCAGAAGAACAGCGTGCCTGCCGCGAATCCGATCAGCATGATCACGACGGCGGTCCAGGCGGCCGGCGAGTGGCCTTCGCCGAGTTCTGCGGGCTCAGTGTTGCTCACGGTGCTCCTCGTTCTGCTCCGGCGTCGTCGGTCGAGCGACGCCCTGTCGATCCTACCGTGTCGTCACTCGGCGCCCCCGCGCCCGCGCCGTCCACGGTGGTGGGGTCCACGCCCGCGCTCAGGTCGTCCCAGTCGACGACCGCATCGCGCTCGACGGGTGCCGCGGCCCGCGCCGCGGCGGCGGCTCCGGCGGTCGCGGCTCCGTACTTCCTGCTCGGTCCGGGCCAGGCGCGCTGGACCACGATGACGACGACGCCCAGCAGCACGGCGAGCACGCCGCCCGCGATGCCGACTGCGGGCCACGGGCTCACGCTGACGCTCGACACGACGCTCCGGACGGCGCCGAGGTCGCTCACCCCGGCGACCTCGCCCACGGCGCCGCGTGCAGCGGCGATCGGGTCGGCGGCCGCGGTGATGCCGCTGACGACCACGCCGAGGCCGAGCAGGATCTCCACGGCGGCGAGCACGATGCGCAGCACCCGTCCGGCGATGGTCATCGCGAGGAACAGCGCGAGGCTCGCGATCGCCAGCGCGGTGAACTGCGGCACGACCGCTGCGCCGTCGGCGGCGACCGTCGAGGTGACTGCCGCTCCCGCGTGCAGGCGGACGGTGAACCAGGTCTGGGTCCACGCGAGCATGATGATGCCGGCGACCAGGAGTCCGGCGACGACGACGATCGGGCGCGACCGCTTCACGAACGGACCTCGCGCATCCGGTTCGCCGTCGCGACGGCACGCAACGGGGCCGCGGCCTTGTTGACCGCCTCGACGTGCTCGGTCTCCGGGTCCGAGTCGGCCACGAGGCCGGCCCCGGCCTGCACGCGGGCGACGCCGTCCTTGATCAGGGCGGTGCGGATCGCGATCGCCAGGTCGGCGTCCCCGGCGAAGTCGAAGTAGCCCACGACACCGGCGTACGCACCACGCTTGGCGGGCTCGAGCTCGTCGATGATCTGGAGCGCTCGGGGCTTCGGCGCGCCCGAGAGCGTGCCTGCCGGGAACGTCGCCCGGAACACGTCGATGGCCGAGGCCTCGGGACGGATGCGGCCCTCGACGCTCGACACCAGGTGCATGATGTGGCTGAACCGCTCGACCGTCATGAACTCGGTGACGGCGACCGTGCCCGGCTCGCACACCTTCTGCAGGTCGTTGCGGGACAGGTCGACGAGCATCAGGTGCTCCGCGCGCTCCTTCGGGTCGCCGAGCAGGTCCTCGCCGAGGCGGACGTCCTCTTCGGGCGTGGCACCACGCGGGCGGGACCCGGCGATCGGGTGGGTGACGGCGTGGTCGCCCTGCACCTTCACCAGCGCCTCGGGCGAGGCGCCGACGATCCAGAACCGCTCGTCGGCGGTGTCCGCCAGCGCCAGGAAGTACATGTACGGGCTCGGGTTCAGGGTCCGGAGCACACGGTAGACGTCGAGCGGGTCGGCCGTCACCTCGTGGTCGAACCGCTGCGAGATGACGACCTGGAACACGTCGCCATCGCGGATGAAGTCCTTCGACCGCTCGACGGCGGCCATGTAGTCGGCCGGGCTCGTCCGGTGCGTCGGGGTCGGCTCCGCGATCTCGAACGCCTCGGCGACGGTCGCGACGCTCGGCTGCACCAGGTCGCCCTGCATGCGGTCGAGGCGCTGCTGCGCGTCCGCCCACAGGGCATCGGCGTCGTCCGTGCCGTCGTTCAGCACGCTCGCGACGAGCAGCACGAGCCCGGTGCGGTGGTCGAGGGCGGCGAGCTCGGACACGAAGGACAGGGCCTGACCGGGGACGTCGAAGTCGGACGGCGGCACGTTCGGCAGGTGTTCGAGCTGCCGGACGGCCTCCCACCCGATGAAGCCCACGGTGCCGCCGACGAGCGGCGGCGAGCCGGGCACACGGGGCGTGGCCCAGCGCTCGTGCAGCCGCGCGAGGACGTCCAGCGGGGCACCGTCGAGGGACCCGACGGCCCGCTCGGCGTCGATGCCGGTGTCGATCCACGCCGCGCGGTCGCCGTCCTGCGTCAGGACGCCGAAGCTCCGCACCCCGACGAACGACCAGCGCGACCACAGGCCGCCCTGGCCGGCGGACTCGAGCAGGAACGACCCGGGGCGGCCGTCGGCGAGCTTGCGGTACACGCCGACCGGCGTCTCGCTGTCGCCGTACAGGGCGCGGACGACCGGGATGACACGGTGGTCGTCGACCAGACCGTCGAACTCCGGCCGGGAGGTCGTGTGCGGGTTCTCGGAGATCGTCGCGGCGGTCATCGGGTCGCCTCCACGGCTGCGTCGGCCGGGGCGGACATGGTCACGGGCGCGAGCGGGTCGACGTCGAAGCACCGGTGCGCACCGGTGTGGCACGCCGCCCCGACCTGGTGCACCGTCACGAGGAGCGTGTCGTCGTCGCAGTCCAGCGCGGCCCCGCGGACGTACTGCGCGTGTCCCGACGTGTCGCCCTTCCGCCAGTACTCGTTCCGCGACCGCGACCAGAAGGTCACACGGCCCTCGGTGAGGGTGCGGCGGAGGGCTTCCCGGTCCATGTAGCCGAGCATGAGGACGTCCTTCGACGATTCCTCCTGCACGATGGCGGGGAGCAGGCCGTCCGCACCGAAGTGTGCGCGGTCGAGGACCGCCTCGGTGTCGGTACTGGTGCTGTCGGTCATGAGACTCCTAGCCTACGGCGGCGGATCAGCGGACGGCGTGACCGGTCGCGCCGAGCGCGGCCTTGACGTCCCCCACGGTCATCTCGCCACGGTGGAAGACGCTGGCGGCGAGGACCGCGTCCGCACCCGCGTCGACGGCCGGGGCGAAGTGCTCGACGCGACCCGCGCCTCCCGAGGCGATCACCGGGACGCACGAGACCGCGCGCACCGCGGCCACGAGTTCGAGGTCGAACCCGTTCTTCGTGCCGTCGGCGTCGATCGAGTTGACGAGCAGCTCCCCCGCACCGCGTTCGACGGCTTCGCGTGCCCAGGCGATCGCGTCGAGGTCGGACTCGGTCCGCCCCCCGTGGGTGGTGACCACGAAGCCCGAGGGCATCCGGTCCGACCGCTTGACGTCGAGCGAGAGCACGACGGCCTGCGCGCCGAACCGGTCGGCGATCTCGCCGACGAGTTCGTGGCGGGCGATGGCCGCGCTGTTCACGCCGATCTTGTCCGCACCGCACTGCTGCAGCCGCGACACGTCGTCGACGCTGCGCACCCCACCACCGACGGTGAGCGGGATGAAGACCTGTTCGGCCGTCCGGGTCACGGTGTCGTACATCGTCGCCCGGTTCTCGACCGTGGCGCCGACGTCGAGGAAGGTCAGCTCGTCGGCACCCTGCTCGTAGTACCGCGCCGCGAGCTCGACGGGGTCACCGGCGTCCTGCAGGTCGAGGAAGTTGACACCCTTGACGACTCGGCCGCCCTTGACGTCGAGGCACGGGATGACCCGCACCGACACGCCGCCGGTGGTCACAGGCGTGCGGCGTGGATCGGGCTGACGAGGATCGCCCGGGCGCCGAGGTCGTAGAGCGCGTCCATGATGAGGTTCGCGTCGTCGCGCGGGATCATCACGCGGACCGCCGCCCACTCGCGGTCGTGCAGCGGCGACACCGTGGGCGACTCGATGCCGGACGCCACCGCCGTCGCCTGCTCGAGCAGTGCCGTGGGGACGTCGTAGTCGAGCATCACGTAGCCGCGGGCGACGAGCACGCCCTGCAGCCGCCGACGCAGCACGTCGATGCCGGCGATGGTCTCGTCGGTGGAGACGAGCACCGCGGTCGACTCGAGGATCACCGGGCCGAAGATCTCGAGGCCCGCCTGTCGGAGCGTGCTGCCCGTCGACACGACGTCGGCGACGGCGTCGGCGACCCCGAGCCGCACGGCGCTCTCGACGGCGCCGTCGAGCTTCACGAGCGTCGAGGTGACCCCGTGCTCGGCGAGGAACGCTCCGACGAGGCCGGGGTAGCTCGTGGCCACGCGGACGCCGTCGAGGTCCTGCAGCGAGGCGAACCGTCCGGGCGTGCCGGCGAACCGGAAGGTGGAGTCGGCGAAGCCGAGCGCGTCGACCTCGTGCGCCTCGGAGCCGGAGTCGAGCAGCAGGTCACGGCCGGTGATGCCGACGTCGAGTGCGCCGGACCCCACGTACGTGGCGATGTCCCGCGGGCGGAGGAAGAAGAACTCGACGCCGTTGCGCTCGTCGAGCAGGTGCAGCGCCTTCGGGTCACGGCGACCGGCGTACCCGGCCTCACGCAGCATGTCGGACGCGGTCTCGGACAGGGAGCCCTTGTTGGGCACGGCGATGCGGAGCATCAGGGGTCTGCTTTCTGGTCGGGGTCGTGGCGGATCGAGGTCGGTGCGCGGGCTGGTGCCCGAGCGCGTCCTACAGATGTCGCCAGACGTCCGCCGGGGTGAGCCCCTTGGCGACCATGAGGACCTGGAGGTGGTAGACCAGCTGCGAGATCTCCTCCGAGGTGCGCTCGTCGCCCTCGTACTCGGCCGCCATCCAGACCTCGGCGGCTTCCTCGACGATCTTCTTGCCGATCTGGTGCACGCCGGCGTCGAGTTCGGCGACGGTGCCGGAGCCCTCGGGGCGCGTGCGCGCCTTCTCGGTGAGCTCCTGGAACAGGTCGTCGAACGTCTTCACGGGGTCCAGGCTACCGGTCTCCGCTGACGCGGCCGACGCACCGTCCGGACGGGAGGCGGTGGTCGCCTCGGCGACGCCGGCACCGTCCGGCGCTCCCACGGTCACGAGCGTGCCCGAGCGGCGGCCTCGCGCAGGTCGGTGATGCGCGCGGCGGGCTCGCCGCCGAAGACCGCCGACCCCGCGACGAGCGTGTCCGCACCGCTCCGCACGGCCTCGGGCACGGTGTCCACCGAGATGCCCCCGTCCACCTCGAGCCAGACGTCGAGCCCCGAGGCGTCGACCGCCGCGCGCGCGTCAGCGAGCTTCGGCATCACGGACGGCATGAACGACTGGCCGCCGAACCCGGGCTCGACCGTCATCAGCAGGATCATGTCGTAGGCGTCGAGGTGGTGCAGCACCTGGGTGATCGGGGTGCCGGGCTTCACGGCGACGGCCGCGCGGGCACCGTTCGACCGGATCGCCGCGGCGGTCGCCACCGGGTCCTCGGCTGCCTCGAAGTGGAACGTGACGCTCGACGCACCGGTCTCGGCGTACTTCGGCGCGTTGCGGTCGGCGTCAGTGACCATGAGGTGCACGTCCAGCGGCACCGGCGACACCTGCTGCAGGCGCTCGACGATCGGCAGCCCGAGCGTCAGGTTCGGCACGAAGTGGTTGTCCATCACGTCGACGTGCACCAGGTCGGCGGTCTCGATGCGGTGGAGTTCACGCTCGAGGTTCGCGAAGTCGGCGGACAGGATGCTCGGCGAGATGCGGATCGTCACCGGGCAAGCCTACCGGCGTGCCGCGCGTCGGGGCCTCAGTCGACGCGGCGGAACAGCGCGATGAACATCGCGTCCGTGCCGATCCGGTGCGGCCACAGCTGCGCTGTGGCGCCGTCCGCGATCTCCGGGTCACGAGCGGCGACACCCCGGACGACCGTGGCGGTGTCGAGCTGCTCGAGCCGGCCACCGTGCCGCCCCATCAGCGCGTCGACCTGCCCGCGCGTCTCGGCCAGGTGCGGCGAGCACGTCACGTACGCCAGTGTCCCGCCCGGAGCGAGCACGCGGACGGCGGCGTCGAGCAGTTCGGTCTGCAGCGCCGCGAGCTCCTCGACGTCCTCGGGGAGCTTCCGCCAGCGGGCCTCCGGCCGGCGACGCAGCGCGCCGAGCCCGGTGCACGGGGCGTCGAGCAGGATGCGGTCGAAGGTCATCCCGGTGCCGTCGCGGCCGTACCGACGGGCGTCGCCCTCGACGACCCGCACGTGGTCGCCGAACACGCCGAGGGCGTTCCGCACGAGTCCGGCCCGGGCGGGCACGAGCTCGTTGGCGACCAGGGTCGCCCCGCCCTGCTGCGCCTCGGCGGCGAGCAGCGCGGCCTTGCCGCCGGGACCGGCGCACATGTCGAGCCACCGCTCCCCCGCACGCACGGCCGACGAGCGGCTCAGCGCCAGCGCGGCGAGCTGCGACCCCTCGTCCTGCACGCGCAGGCGCCCGGCGGCGACGCCCGGCACGCGTGCCGGGTCGCCGGAGATGCCGCGGATCCCGACGGGCGACACCGGCGCGGCGTCCGCCTGCACGACGGGTTCGGTGGACCGGACGGGAGGCACGGTGCCGGTCGCGCCGTCGGCCTCCGGTTCGTCGACGGCGGGCACCAGGGCCGCGGGCACGTCGTCCGCACCGGTCGCGTCAGCGAACGCGGCGCCCGGGTCGTCGTCCGGCGCGGTGCGCGCGGTCGCGGTGGCGATGTCCTCGTCGGTGGCGAGTCCGGGCAGGGCTGCGAGCTGCACCCGGGGTGCTGCGTTGTCGGCAGCGAGCAGGGCTGCGAGCTCGTCGCGGGAGCGCTCGGCGGCCAGGGCGTCGCGGAGCGCGGAGACGACCCAGACCGGGTGCGACCACCGGGTGGCGAGCAGGGCGTCCCCGGCGCGGCCCTCGGTGATCAGGGCGTCCCACTCGTCGTCGGTGCGGGCGGCGATCTTCCGCATCACGGCGTTGACGAACCCGGTGGCGCGGCGGGCACCGACCTCGCGGGCGAGCTCCACCGTGGCGTCGACGGCGGCGTGCGTCGGCGTGCGCATGGCGAGCAGCTGGTGGGCGCCCAGGCGCATCACGTCGAGGACGTCCGCCTCGATGTTCTCGGCCCGGCGACCGGAGGCCAGCGCGATGATGACGTCGTAGCGGCCGAGCATCCGGATCGACCCGTAGGTGAGCTCGGTCGCGAACCCGGCGTCGCGGGCGGTGAGTCCGGCACGGCGGATGCGCGTCGGCAGCAGCAGGTTCGCGTAGGCGTCGTCGACCTGCACGGCGCGGAGCACGTCGAACGCCACGCGGCGGGCACTGGCCGGGCGGGGGCCACGGCGGGCAGCCTGGGGCTTCGTCTGGGGGCTCATGCGAGGACCTTCCCGTCCAGTTCGCCGAGGCCACGGGCCCAGGCGGCGGCGTCCATCGCCTTCTTGCCCGCCGGCTGCACCTCGAGCAGCACGAGCGGGGTGTCGGCGGTCCCGACCAGCAGCCGACCGCCGTGGAGCGCGAGCGCACCGGGCGCGAGCGACGGGGCGGGGTCCTCGGCGCCTCCTGGCTGGAGCGTGCTGCGGAGCAGCTTCACGCGGGTCTCGCCCAGGTGGGCGTACGCGCCGGGCTCGGGCGTGACGCCGCGCAGCCGGGCGTGCACGACCGCTGCCGGAGCGGCGAAGTCAACGCGGCCGTCGTCGATCGTGAGCTTCGGGGCGAGCGTGGGCTCGCCGGACTGCTCGGTCGCGACAGCGGTGCCGGCGGCGATGCCGTCCACGACGTCCGCCACGACGTCGGCACCGACCTCGGCCATCGCGCCGAGGACCTCACCCGAGGTCGCCTCGGGGTCGATCTCGAAGGGCCGCGCGGCGTAGACCGGGCCGGCGTCCAGCGCCTCGACCAGCTGGAAGACCGTGGCGGCGGTCCGGGTGTCGCCGGCCATCACCGCACGCTGCACGGGAGCAGCACCGCGGTACGCCGGCAGGTCGGAGAAGTGCAGGTTGATCCACCCGTGTCGCGGGGCGTCGAGGGCCGGGCGGCGGAGCAGTGCGCCGTAGGCGACGATCACGCCGAGGTCGACGTCGAGGTCCGCGATCTGGGCGGTGACGGCATCGTCGACGCGCGAGGCCTCGATGACCGGCAGTCCGAGCTCCGCGGCGACGACGGCCACCGGAGTCGGGGTGAGGACCCGCTTGCGGCCCTGCGGGGTGGCCGGCCGGGTGAGCACCGCGACGATCTCGTGGTCGGACGCCGCCAGACGGCGGAGGGTGGGGACGGCCGCAGCGGGGCTGCCGGCGACGACGAGACGCATGGGTCCATCGTCCCACGCGCGTCGCCCGCGGCCGGCACGAGCACCGGCCGACGTCACCAGCCCGTCGTCAGGACCACTGGTCACGCAGGGACGGCGGCGTCTTCGTCGCTCCGGAGTCACGTCGAGCGCGGAGCAGCAGCACGAGCGACGCCGGCGAGTCGATCTCGTGGAGCCGACACGGACCGACCGAACGGTCCCAGTCGGCGGCGAACGCCTCGGCGTCCTCCCGCCGTCGTCCGATCCCCGTCGGGACCGCCAGGAACCGGTTGCCGCGGGTGGTCGTCCGTGCGATCCACAGCGCGAGCGCCAGCAGCGGTGCCCGGCGCAGCCGCGCTGCCTCGCCGCGCCCGGTCTCGAGCAGGAACCGCGGCGTGCGGACCGGACCGAACGCCTCGGCGAGTGCGCTCGTCACCGTGCGGCGGTCCTCCACGGTCCCGCCGAGGGCCTCCATGGTGAACGCCACCGGCAGCCTGCCGACCATCGTCGGGGTGACGCGGATGTCGCCGTCACCGTACGCGGGGATGCGTCCGGCGCGGTGCAGGCCGTCGACGACGACGCGGACGGCGCTCCGGTAGCCGTGCGCGGTGTCGAACCGCTGTCGCAGCGCCGTGCCGAGCTGCCGGGCGACCGGCCAGGCGACCGCGGTCGCGGCGACCACGGCGAGGACCGCACCGACGACGCCGAGGACGACGCCGGCGCGCCAGAGTTCGACGACGACACGGAACGACTGTGCGACGACCGCGAGCACCAGCGCGAGCACGACGGTCATCACGGCGGCTGCGGTGGGGCCGGTGGTCCACGGCGCGGCATCGGGTTCGTGGAGGACGGCCGCCGTGCTCTCGCGGTCGGCGTACGGCTCGCCGATGCGCCAGGCCGCGTGGGTCTGCTCACGGGACGGCAGCGCCGCCGCGATGTCGTCGTCGAGCGCTCGGACGCTCCGCCGCTTGTCCTTGGCGACGATCGCGGCGAGCCGCAGGGCGTGTGCGTCGGAGAGTGCGGTCCCGGTGCCGCGGACGACCTGGGTGTCGTCCTCGCGGAGGAGTCCCCAGAGCTGATCGTGCTTCCGGTGCATGCGGCTGACGTCCGGCGCTGCGAGGAGCGGGACGTCAGCGGGCACGACGGCGGTGACGGTCCAGTTGTGGGCGACCTTGCGGGGCCAGGCGGGGTCGAGGCGCAGGGTGCGGCCGCGGAGCTGCTGGGTGGCGGAGGACGTCGCGACGGCCGTGAGGTCGATCAGGGTGTTCACCGCCGGGCAGTCCCAGCCCTCGCCGAGGAGTCCGCGGGTGCCGACGACGAGACGGGTGGTCGCGTCGGTGAGCAGTGCCGAGACGGCGGCGATGACCGCGGCCGAGCCGGTGCCGGCGGTCTCCACCGCGAGCACCCCCGGTGTGCCGTCCACCGGACTGGCGGGCAGCTCGGTGCCGAGGTGGCGTCGGAGCGCGGGCAGCAGGACGTCGGCGTCGCGGGCGGCGATGCGGAGGTGCTTCGCGGTGACGAGGACGGGGTGCAGGCCGGTGAGGGTCGGGTCCGCGGCGATCGTCGCGAAGGTGCGGAGCGCGCCGGCGTCGCGCCCACCCGAGCCACGGGCGTTGCCGTGCGTGGCGTGGTCCGTGACGACGACGGTGCGCAGGCGGCCCGCGCCCTCCTGCTCGAGTTCGAGCCGGAGGATCTCCCCCACCGCGGTGTCCTTGGCCGCGGACGAGGCGAGGACGGTGTCGACGGGGTCGCGGCCACGCCGGACCCCGCGGTCCGTCAGGGTGAAGCCGAAGTCGACGATGGACCGTTTGATCCGCTGCCACTGTTCCGCTCGGTCGGGATCGGGCAGGAGCCGGTCGAGGGCGTAGCGGGCGAGCAGCCGGAGTCGCTGCTCGGCGTCGGGTGTGCTCCGGGCGGCGTGGTGGACGAAGGCCAGGACCGGGTGGTCCGGACGGACCTCCGCGAGCATGCGCGCGGCGGACTCGGCGACGGCGAAGTCGGTGTCGAACGCACGGGCCAGCCGCGTCTCGGGCGATGCCGTGGCCGAGCGGTCACCGTCGGACTGGTCGACGGGTGGCTGCAGGGTGTGCACCAGCCAGTCCGCGCCGTCGGGGTCGTCGAACGTCGTCGCCACCAGGCTCGCGAGCTGGTCCTCGTGCTCGCGGAGGAACGCGATCTCGTCCTGCGTGGGTTCGACGAACCAGACGTGGTCTCGGTAGGGCGCGAGGTTGCCCTCCTTCACCACGGCCGGTGTCGGGACCTCGTGGTCGACGTCGCCGAGCAGCGCGGTGTAGTTGTCGTGCGCGTCCCGGTCGTCGGTGGACGGCAGGGTGGCGGTGAGCCCGATGAGCAGGGGTTCACGGCCGGACTGCCGGATGCGTGCGGCGAGGTACGCGACCACGAGGGCCCAGTGGTCGAGCAGGTGGTGGCACTCGTCGAGCACGATGGTGCCGACGCCGTGCGCGACGAGCCGGTCGACCAGGGCCCGGGCGTTCGGGTGCAGCGCGGTCGCGAGGAGCGCCGGGTCCTCGCGGGCGAGTCGACGGCGGATGGCCCGTGAGCGCCGCGCGATCCCCTTCCGGTACGCCGTCGGGTTGGAGCCATCGAGGTCGACGAGCCACGCTGCCGCAGCCTGCTCGTCGCGGCCGCCCTCGACGAGTTCGCGGCGCCAGTCCGCAGCCGCGAGCTCGGTGAGCGGGTTGCCGGTCTCGAGGACCGAGAGCATCTGGTAGGTCAGCGCGGTCAGGTCACCGGGGTGCTCGGGGTCCTCGGACACGCGGACGGCCGGAGCACCGTCGAGCGCGGCAGCCGAGACGGCCCACTGGGAGCGGATCGTCGCGGTCGGCGCGAGGACGAGCGCGCGGGCTCCGGCGCGGCCGGCCAGCAGGAGCCCGAGCAGGGTCTTGCCGGAGCCCGGCGGCGCGACCACGTGCACCGGGTCCCCTGGCACCACGGGCACCCGGTCGAGCACGTCCTGCTGGTAGCGCCGCAGCGTCCCCTGGTAGCGCCAGCCCGTGAGCGGACCGCCCCGTTCCCCCGTCGTCACGCCTCGAGTCTCCCACGGGCCGTGCGCGGCGGGATGCGTTCCGTGGACCGTCCGTGAACCGACTGCGCGGTGGCTGCGTACGGTCTGAGCCACATCAGGAAAGGAACCACCATGAGCGACGTCACCACCGCCACCAACCGCTACGCCGGTTCGTCCGTCCAGAAGGCCGCCCTCGTGGTCGGCATCGTGTTCCTGCTCGTCGGGATCGCCGGGTTCGTCCCCGGCATCACGACCGGTGACCTGGCCGGCGCCGGACACGAGTCGATGGGCATGCTGCTCGGCATCTTCCAGGTGTCGGTGCTGCACAACATCGTCCACCTGCTGTTCGGCGTCGTCGGACTGCTCGCCGCCAACCGGGCCACCGGCTCGCGGATGTACCTCGTGCTCGGCGGGGTCGTCTACTTCGTCCTGTGGGTCTACGGCCTGTTCACCGCCGGGCACAGCTCGGGTGCGAACTTCGTCCCGCTGAACAACGCCGACAACTGGCTGCACCTCGTGCTCGCCATCGGCATGGTCGCCCTCGGCGTCGTGCTGCCGCGCGAGCGTCGCCGGCCCGCCAACGCCTGACCGGCGCACACCCGACTGTCGCAGCAACGCGGCAGACCCCGAACGACACCGCCGACGTCCCACGACGTCGGCGGTGTCGTTCTGCGTCGGGGCCACCCAGTCGTGCCCACCCGGTCGGCCGGGCTCAGACCTCGGAGAACGGTTCGGCGTCGTCGAGCCGCACCCGCAGCGTCGGAGCGGCCCGTCGGCGGTTGCCGCCCTTGAGCACCCGCCGGGTCGACGAACGCCGGATGACCTCGGCCTTGAGCGTCGCCGCGACCTCGGCACCGTGGGCGTACGGGAACCGCACGATCGCCCGGACCGTGCCCGGCAGAGCGTCGTCCTCGACGGGGACCGGGCCGAGCACCGGACCGACGACGGCGTCGCCCAGGGCCTCGACCGCAGCGGTGACGGCCTCGTCGGTGCCGGTCATCGTCGCCACCCGGACGGCCGGCGGGAAGTGGAGTTCACGGCGGTCGGTGAGTTCGTCGTGCGCGGGTCCGTCGAGCCGCCACAGGGCCATCGCAGACGCCAGACGCCCACCGATCCCGACCAGGTACACCTCGGCGCCGGGGGCCGACTTCGCCGCCGCGTTCGTCCAGAAGCGCAGCACGTCCTCCTGCACGCGCAGCCCTTCGCGGGCGAGCATCTTCTCGCCGTCGAGCAGCAGCACGCAGGCGTAACCGCCGGGCACCGAGGGTTCCGCCCCGCGGGTGGCGACGACGACCGACGGCTTGGCGGGGACCTCGTCGAGCGGACGGGATCCGTCCGCGACGATGATCCGGGTGCCGGGGAACGCCCGCCCGAGCTCCTCCGCGGTGCGCTGTGCGCCCTGGCCGACCGGCTTGACGGTGCCGTTGCCGCACGTCGGGCAGCGGAACCCGACGGCCAGGGCACCGCAGAACCGGCACTGGGGCGTGGCGCCCCGGTGGGGGCTGCCGAGCGGGCCGCCGCAGACCCGGCAGTGCGCCCGTTCGCCGCACTCGGCGCAGACCAGGCCGGTGCCGAAGCCCGGGCTGGCGACCTGCACCAGGACGGCTCCGTGCTGGCTCGCCTCGCGCGCGGCGCGCCAGGCCGAACTCGGGATGCGCGCCTGGGCGGCGAAGCCCTCGGCCCCGGTCTGCTGCACGGTGGGGATGACCTTCGGGGTCTTCACGCGGTACGGGACGACGTCCTGCAGCCAGTGCAGCTCGACCAGGCGTTGCACGTCGGTGCTGCGCGCGTGCGAGACGAACAGCAGCGCGGCACCGGACTGGGCCGCCCGCACCAGGGCGACGTCGCGCGTGTGCACGTAGGGCGCCCGCTGCTCGATGAACGAGGCGTCGCCGTCGTCCCACATCGCGATCAGCCCGAGCTCCGTCGCCGGCGCGTACATCGCCGTGCGGTTCCCGATCGCGACCACCGGGTGCGTGCGGGCCTGCAGCAGGGCCTTCGCACGCTGCCCGTTCGTCTGCTTCGCGTCGAACCGCACCACCCGTTCCGGCGGCAGCACGGCGAGCAGGGCGCGCTCGAGGTCGATGACGTCGCGGAAGTCCGGCACGGCGACCACCGCGGACTGCTCGGCCGCCAGCGTGTGCGCCGCGGCCTGGGCGAGCGTCGCAGCCCATCCCGGCACCCAGACCGGTGCGTCCGCGTCACCCACCGCCACGGGCTGGGGGACGGCGGCGACCGCAGCACGTCCGTGCTCCGTCACCACGGCCTCCAGGACGCCGTCGGCGTAGCCGGTGACGGGCGGAGCGGTCACCGGCGGGGGCGACCACGCGGTGTCACGGGCGAGCCAGGCCTTCTCGGCGCGCACCTGCCGCGGTGGGACGGCGAGGCGCAGGACGTCGGAGGCGACGCCCGCCGCCCGGTCCGCGACGGCGCGCGCGAGGGTCCAGATCTCCGGCGCCAGGACGGGCACCGGGGACAGCACGGCCTCGATCTGGCTGAGCTCACCGGGGTACTCACCCTCGGTGACGATCTCGACCACGTACCCGTCGGACATCCGCGCCCCGGTGCGCAGCGGCACCTTGACGCGGACCCCCGCGACGCAGTCGTCCTCGAGCTCGGCCGGCACCCGGTAGTCGAACAGACGGTCCAACTGCGGGAGCGGCGAGTCGAGGACGACGCGCGCGACGGTGGTCACGCGGTGCTTCAGACGGTCGCGGCGACGAGTCCTGCGGCAGCGCGGAGTTCCTCGACACGGTCGAGCTGCTCCCACGTGAACCCGGGGAGCTCGCGGCCGAAGTGGCCGTAGGTCGCGGTCTGCGCGTAGATCGGTCGGAGCAGGTCGAGGTCGCGGATGATCGCGGCCGGACGCAGGTCGAACACCTGGCGGATGGCGGCTTCGATCGTGGCGTCGTCGACGTGTCCGGTGCCGAAGGTCTCGACGTAGAGCCCGACGGGCTTCGCGCGGCCGATCGCGTACGCGACCTGCACCTCGAGCCGGTCGGCGAGCCCCGCGGCGACCGCGTTCTTCGCGACCCAGCGCAGCGCGTAGGCGGCCGAACGGTCGACCTTCGACGGGTCCTTGCCGCTGAACGCGCCGCCACCGTGACGGGAGGCCCCGCCGTACGTGTCGACGATCACCTTGCGGCCGGTGAGTCCGGCGTCGCCCTGGGGTCCACCGATCTCGAAGCGACCCGTCGGGTTCACGATGACGTCGACGTGCGAGGAGTCGAGGTCGACGAGGTCGAGGACCGGACGGATCACGTGCTCGGTGATCGCGGCGGTGAGCTCGTCGAGCGTGACGCTCGGCGAGTGCTGCGTGGAGAGCACGACGGTCTCGACGGTCTTCGGCACGACGCCGTCGTACCCGACGGTGACCTGGGTCTTGCCGTCGGGACGCAGGAACGACAGCTCGCCCGACTTGCGGACCGCGGCCAGGCGCTCGGCGAGACGGTGCGCCAGCCAGATCGCGACCGGCATGTACTCGGGGGTCTCGTTCGTCGCGAAGCCGAACATGATGCCCTGGTCGCCGGCGCCCTGACGGTCGAGCGGATCGACCGCACCGGTGCGGGAGTCGAGCGACTCGTCCACACCCTGCGCGATGTCGGGCGACTGCGCACCGATCGAGACCTCGACACCGCAGGTGGCACCGTCGAACGAGACGTCCGACGAGTTGTAGCCGATGCCGGTGATGACGTCACGGACGAGCTTCGGGATCTCGACGTAGCCGGAGGTCGTGACCTCGCCGGCGACGTGCACGAGCCCGGTGGTCACCATCGTCTCGACGGCGACGCGCGCGTTCGGGTCGACCGTGAGCAGCGCGTCGAGGATGCTGTCCGAGATCTGGTCGCAGATCTTGTCGGGGTGCCCCTCGGTCACCGACTCGGACGTGAAGAGGCGGAGAGCAGCTGCAGTCACCGGGATCAGTCGGTGGGCTGCTGCTGCTTGGTGACGGTGAGCTTGTCCTCGTTGATCTCGTGGAGCGCGACGGACAGCGGCTTGTCGTCGATCGTCGAGTCGACGAGCGGGCCGACGTTGTCGAACAGCGAGCCCTCGTGCAGGTCGGCGTAGTAGTCGTTGATCTGGCGGGCGCGCTTCGACGCGAAGATGACGAGCGCGTACTTCGACTCGACCTTGCTGAGCAGGTCGTCGATGGGCGGGTCGATGATGCCCTGGGGGTTGGCCATGGTGTCTCCTCGAAGTCAGTGCACCCGTCAGGGCGCAGAGAACAAGTCTACGACCTCACGTGCCGCGGTGCCGACATCGGAGTTCACGATCCGCACGTCGAACTCGTCCTGGGCGGCCAGCTCGACCTTCGCGGTCTCGAGACGACGCGCCTGTTCATCCGCGGATTCGGTGCCACGGCCGATGAGCCGGCGCACCAGTTCCTCCCACGTCGGGGGCAGCAGGAACACCAGCACGGCCTCGGGCATGGCGTCACGGACCTGTCGGGCGCCCTGCAGGTCGATCTCGAGCATGACCTTCTCGCCGGCGTCGAGCGCACGGTCGATCGGCGGCCGCGGGGTGCCGTAGCGGTACGAGTTGTGGACGGTTGCCCACTCGAGCAGCTCGCGGTCGCGGATCATCCGGTCGAACTCGGCGTCGTCCACGAAGTAGTAGTGCACACCGTCGACCTCGCCGGGGCGCGGCTTCCGGGTGGTGGCGGAGACGCTGAGGTTGACGTCCGGGTACTGCTGTCGGATGTGCGCGCTCACCGTGCCCTTGCCGACCGCGGTGGGTCCGGCGAGCACGACGAGCTTCGAGGCACCACGCTTGCGACCGCGGGCGGCGAGCCAGTCCGCCAGCGCGGTCCGCTGCCGGGTGCCGAGGCCACCGAGGCGCTTCGACGGTGCGATCCGCAGGGTCCCCATGATCGCCTCGGCTCGTGCGGGGCCGATGCCCGGCAGGCTGACGAGCAGGTCGCGGACCCGCAGCGAACGCTCGGCCGAGGTCGTCTCGACCAGCGAGTCGTCCCACGCGGCACGGGCGACGTCGAGTGCGGAGCGCTCCCCCGACGCGATCGCCGCCTTCACCGCAGCCCGGGCGCGTCGTGCGGCGACGGCGGCCTTCGCCGCGGCGACGCGGTCCACCTCTGGCGGGGTGCGGTGCGCGGGCAGGCCCTCGGGCGCGTCGGTCACGCTGCCGCCGCCAGTGCCGTGCGGATGCGGTCGGCGCGGTCGGCGACGAGGGCCGCGACCCCGTCCGGACCGTCGGTCAGCAGGCCGCGCGACTCGCTCACGAGCACCTGCTCGGCACGGGCGCCGTACAGCGCCCGGAGGTCCTCGATGCGGGCCCCCTGGGCGCCGAAGCCCGGGGCGAGGACCGGCGCGGAGCCGATCGCGTCCGCGTCGATGCCGAAGTCGTCGAGGTGAAGGGTCGCGCCGAGCACGAGCCCGACGTCGCCCAGGGCCTGATCGCCCACGGACCGGTTGTCGTCTGCCACGTCCAAGACGATACCGGCCGCGACCGTCCGGCCGGTACGCGGTCCCTCGGCCAGCACCGCGGTCTGCAGCACCCGGGCCTCGGGGTTGCTCGTCGCCGCGAGCACGAAGACCCCCGCACCGTTCCGGCGCGCGACGTCGATCGTGCCCCGGAGCGAGCCGTACCCGAGGTACGGCGACACCGTCATCGCGTCGGCCGCGAACGGCCCGTCGCGGTCCAGCCACGCCAGCGCGTAGTCGTCACCGGTCGTCCCGATGTCGCCCCGTTTCACGTCGGCGACGACCAGGAGGCCCGCATCGCGTGCCCGACGGATCGTCGCGTCGAGCGCGCGGTAGCCCGCCACCCCCGCCGCCTCGAAGAAGGCGACCTGCGGCTTCACGATCGCCGCGCGGCCGGCAGCCGCGTCGACCAGGGCCGCGCCGAATGCGGCAAGGCCCTGCTCGTCGCGGCCGAGCCCCCACGCCGCCAGGGTGGCGGCGTGGGGGTCGATGCCGACGCAGAGCGGTGAACGCTCGCGCACGGCGGACGCGAGTCGGTCGCCGAAGGAGGCCGGGCCTCCTGACCGGTTCGTGCCCACGCTGGCAGCCGTCACCAGGTGGCGCGCTCGAGCGCGTAGTCCTGCAGGCTGCGGACGTTGAGCGGCGAACCGATCGTCTCGATCGCCGCGACGGCCGCACCGATCTGCGCGATCGTCGTGAACAGCGGCTTGTCCGCCGCGACCGTGGCCGCACGGATCTCGTACCCGTCCGCACGACCGGCAGCACCGGACGGCGTGTTGATGACGATGTCGACCTCGCCGGTGGCCAGCAGGTCGACGACGCTCTCGCCACCCTGGCTGTACTTGCCGACGATGCCGACCTCGATGCCGTTGCGCCGGAGGATCTCCGCCGTGCCCTCGGTCGCGATGATCGTGAAGCCGAGCTGCTGCAGGCGGTGCACCGGCAGCACGATCGCGCGCTTGTCGGTGTCGGCGACGCTCACGAAGACCGTGCCGCTGGTCGGCAGGCCGCCGTACGCGGCGTCCTGCGACTTGAGGAAGGCCCGCGGGAAGTCGCGGTCGATGCCCATGACCTCGCCGGTGGAGCGCATCTCGGGGCTGAGCACCGAGTCGACGACCTGGCCCTCGCGGGTGCGGAAGCGCCGGAAGGGCAGCACGGCTTCCTTGACGGCGACCGGCGACTGCGCGGGCACGAAGGCACCGTCGCGCTCGGGCAGCATGCCCTCGGCGACGAGCTCGGCGACCGTGGTGCCGGTCATGATGCGGGACGCGGCCTTGGCCAGCGGGATGCCGAGTGCCTTCGAGACGAAGGGCACCGTGCGGCTGGCGCGCGGGTTCGCCTCGAGGACGTAGAGCACGCCGGCGCCGATGGCGAACTGGACGTTGAGCAGGCCCTGCACGCCGATGCCGCGGGCGATCTTCTCGGTCGCGTCGACGACGCCCTGGATCTCCGCGCGGCCGAGACCGACCGGGGGCAGGGTGCACGCCGAGTCGCCGGAGTGGATGCCGGCCTCTTCGAGGTGCTCCATGATGCCGCCGATGTAGAGCCGCTCGCCGTCGAAGAGCGCGTCGACGTCGATCTCCACCGCGTCGTCGAGGAACCGGTCCACCAGCAGCGGGAGCTCCGGGCCGATGATCGCCTGGTCGGCCATCCGGTCGAAGTAGTCCGCGAGCGACGGGGAGTCGTAGAGGATCTCCATGCCGCGGCCGCCGAGCACGAACGACGGGCGGACGAGGACCGGGTACCCGATCTCCTCGGCGACCGTGGTGGCGCTCGTCAGGTCGTGGGCCGTGCCGTTCCGCGGTGCGAGCAGCCCGGCCGCGTCGAGGATGGCGGAGAACTGCCCGCGCTCCTCGGCCGAGTCGATCGCGGTGGGGCTGGTGCCGAGGATCGGGATCCCGGCGGCCTCGAGCGGCTTCGCCAGGCCCAGTGCGGTCTGACCACCGAGCTGCACGACGACACCGACGAGTTCGCCGGACGCCGCCTCGGCCTCGATGACCTCGAGGACGTCCTCGGCCGTGAGCGGCTCGAAGTACAGGCGGTCCGAGGTGTCGTAGTCGGTCGACACGGTCTCGGGGTTGCAGTTGATCATGATCGTCTCGAACCCGGCGGCGCTCAGCGCGAAGGACGCGTGCACGCAGGAGTAGTCGAACTCGACGCCCTGCCCGATGCGGTTCGGACCGGAACCGAGGATGACGACCTTCTTGCGGTCGCTCGGCGTGATCTCGGTCTCGGTGTCGTACGACGAGTAGTGGTACGGCGTCAGGGCGGGGAACTCGCCGGCGCAGGTGTCGACCGTCTTGAAGACCGGCCGGATGCCCTGGGCGTGCCGCTCGTCACGGACCTGCTGCTCGGAGACCGGTGCCGCGTCCGTGCTGCGCAGGCTCGCGATCTGGGTGTCGCTGAAGCCGTGCTCCTTCGCCCAGCGCATCGTGTCCGCGTCGAGGGTGTCCGCGGCACGGACCTCGTCCGCGACCTCGTTGATGAGCACGATCTGGTCGATGAACCAGGGGTCGATCTTGGTGGCCTCGAAGACCTCGTCCGCGGTGGCACCCGCGACCAGGGCCTGCTGGACCGTGACGATGCGGCCGTCGGTCGGGATCGACGACTTCGCCAGCAGGGCGTCCTTGTCGAGCTCGGACGCCGGGGTGTCCCAGTGGAAGCTCGACCCGCGCTTCTCGAGCGAGCGCAGCGACTTCTGCAGCGCCGTGGCGTAGTTCCGGCCGATGGCCATCGCCTCGCCGACGCTCTTCATCGTCGTGGTCAGGGTGGCGTCGGCCGCCGGGAACTTCTCGAACGCGAACCGCGGGGTCTTCACGACCACGTAGTCGAGCGTCGGCTCGAAGCTCGCCGGGGTGACCTTCGTGATGTCGTTCTCGATCTCGTCGAGCCGGTAGCCGATCGCGAGCTTCGCGGCGATCTTCGCGATCGGGAACCCCGTGGCCTTCGACGCCAGGGCCGACGAGCGGGACACGCGGGGGTTCATCTCGATGACGATGACGCGGCCGTTGGACGGGTCGACGGCGAACTGGATGTTGCAGCCACCGGTGTCGACGCCGACGCGACGGATGATGTCGATGCCGATGTTCCGCATGTTCTGGTACTCGCGGTCGGTCAGGGTCAGCGCGGGGGCGACCGTGATCGAGTCACCGGTGTGGACACCGACCGGGTCGACGTTCTCGATGGAGCAGATGACGACCGTGTTGTCGTAGTTGTCGCGCATCAGCTCGAGCTCGTACTCCTTCCAGCCGAGGATGGACTCCTCGAGCAGGACCTCGGTCGTCGGGCTGGACTGCAGCCCGTCGCCGACGAAGCGGACGAGTTCGGCCTCGTTGTAGGCGAAGCCCGAGCCGAGGCCGCCCATGGTGAAGGACGGGCGGACGACCAGCGGGTACCCGAGGTCCTTCGCGAACTCCTTCGCTTCTTCGAGCGTGTGCGCGATGTGGCTGCGGGCGACGTCGGCACCGGACTCGAGCACGAGCTCCTTGAAGAGCTGGCGGTCCTCGCCGCGCTGGATCGCCTCGACCTTGGCGCCGATGAGCTCGACGCCGTGCTTGGCGAGGATGCCGGCCTCGTCGAGCGCGATGGCCGCGTTCAGGGCCGTCTGACCACCGAGGGTCGGCAGGACGGCGTCCGGCTTCTCGATGCGGATGATCTCCTCGAGCGACGCGTTCGTGATCGGCTCGATGTAGGTCGCGTCGGCGAAGTCGGGGTCGGTCATGATCGTCGCCGGGTTCGGGTTGACCAGGATGACCCGGACGCCCTCGGCCCGGAGGACGCGGCACGCCTGGGTGCCGGAGTAGTCGAACTCGGCGGCCTGACCGATGACGATCGGGCCGGAACCGATGACGAGGACGGAGTTGATGTCTGCGCGCTTGGGCATCAGTTCGCTTCCTTGGTGATGTCTGCTGCGGGGGTCGTGGCGTCGGCGGTGGCCGCGTCGAGCGGCTCACCGTCGCGACGCTCGCGCACCATGTCCGCGAACCGGTCGAAGAGGTACATGCTGTCGTGCGGCCCGGCGGCGGCCTCGGGGTGGTACTGCACGCTGAACGCCGGCACGTCGAGCGCTCGGAGACCCTCGACCACGTCGTCGTTCAGCGAGTAGTGCGAGACCTCGACCCGACCGAACCCGGCCGGCGACTCGATGACCTCGCCCAGGGGCGCGTCGACCGCGAAGCCGTGGTTCTGGCTCGTGATCTCGACCTTGCCCGTGGTCGTGTCGAGCACCGGCTGGTTGATGCCGCGGTGGCCGAAGGGCAGCTTGTAGGTGCCGAAGCCCAGGGCACGGCCGAGCAGCTGGTTGCCGAAACAGATGCCGAAGAACGGCCGGCCGGTGCGCAGGCTGCCCTGCAGCAGTTCGACCTGCGCGTCCGAGGCGGCGGGGTCACCGGGGCCGTTCGAGTAGAAGAGGGCATCCGGTGCGAGGGCTTCCAGCTCCTCGGCGGAGATGTCCTGCGGCACGACGTGCACCTCGAAGCCGCGGGCGGCGAGGTACCGGGTGGTCGACGCCTTCACACCGAGGTCGAGGACGGCCAGGGTGCCGATCTGCTCACCTTCGGCCGGCACCACGTACGTCTCCGGGGTGGACACCAGCGACGAGAAGCTCGCGCCCGCCATGGTGGCCTGCGACCGCACGGCGTCCAGCTGCTCCGACTCCGGCAGTGCCGCGTCGGCGCCGCTGAAGACGCCGCCCTTCATGGCACCGGCGTCACGGATGCGGCGGGTGAGGGCGCGGGTGTCGATCCCTGCGATGCCGACGATGCCGTCGCGCACCAGGTGGTCGTCGAGCGTGGCGTTCGCGCGGTGGTTCGACACCACGCGGCTGGGGTCGCGCACCACGTACCCGGCGACCCAGATGCGACGGGACTCGGGGTCCTCGTCGTTCACCCCCGTGTTGCCGATGTGCGGCGCGGTCTGCACCACGATCTGCCCGGCGTAGGAGGGGTCGGTCAGCGTCTCCTGGTAGCCGGTCATGCCGGTCGCGAAGACCACCTCGCCGAGCGTGCGCCCACGGGCGCCGTAGGCCCAGCCGTCGTACCGGGTGCCGTCTTCGAGGACCAGGACGGCCCGTTCGCGTGTCATGCTTTCTTCCCTTCGCCCGCGGTTCGCGGAGCATCGGCCGCAGTCGCCTGCGGCCCGGTCTCGGTCAGTCCCTGCAGGGCGTGCAGCGCGGCTGCGTCGCCCTCCGGGAACCGGAAGTAGGTGTCCAGGTCCGTCGCACCTGCGGCGCCGGTCGCCGTCCATCGCAGACGGACCAGTCCCCCGGGTTCGACCACGCGGTCGATGGCCCACGTGGAGCGGTCGGCGCCGCGGACCGCGTCGCGCGCGATCCAGCGGTCGTCGGTACCGGCGAGGCGCATCACCACGCCGGTCGCGTGGACCGTCACCCCGCCGCGGCCGCGGAACCCGAGGCCGCCTGCGGTGATGCGTTCCAACGGCTGGTCGGCGCGGGTCGTCGCGACGGTGAACCCGTCCCACGACCCGACCGCCGGTGCCAGGTCGGCCGGCACCCGGACCGGAGGCACGGCTTCCGCCTGCTTCCTGGTCCGCGTCCGCCAGGTGCGCGCCATCGCGACGAACAGGGCGGCGACCGCGAGCAGGATCACCGCGCCGAGGAGCCAGCGCTGCGTGTCGCCGCTCATGCGCGCGCCCCTGTCCGGAGCGCCGCGGCGTGCGCCGCGATCGTGTCCGCGTCGACGACCCGGCCGTCGAGCACCGTCGCGTACCCCTGGTGGAAGGTCGCGACGACCCGGCCCGGCAGGGTCATGCCGAGGTACGGCGAGTTCTGCGACTGGCCGGCGAGGTCGGTGACCGCGAACTCACGGCTGGCCGACGGGTCGTAGAGCGTGATCTCGGCGGGCGCGCCCTCGGCGATGCGCTGCCCGTGCCCCTCGACCTGACCGATCCGCGCCGGCGCCTCGGACAGCACCCGGGCGACGTCGGCCCAGTCGAGCCGGCCGTCGTCGACCACGGCGGACTGCACCACGCTCAGCGCCGACTCGAGACCGACCATGCCGTTCGCGGCGGCGGGCCACTCGCAGCACTTCGCCTCGGCGGTGTGCGGTGCGTGGTCGGTCGCGACGATGTCGATGGTGCCGTCGGCCAGGGCCGCGCGGAGCGCCTCGACGTCCTCCCGGGCGCGGAGGGGCGGGTTCACCTTGTAGCGGGCGTCGTACCCGGGGGCGCCGTCGTGCCCGGCGATGAGGTCCTCGGTGAGCACCAGGTGGTGCGGCGTGACCTCGGCCGTGACGTCGATGCCACGGGACTTCGCCCAGCGGATCACCTCGACGCTGCCGGCCGTCGAGACGTGGCAGACGTGCAGCCGCGCCCCGACGTGGTCGGCGAGCAGGACGTCGCGGGCGATGATCGCTTCTTCCGCGACGGCGGGCCACCCGGCGAGGCCGAGCTCGGAGGACAGCCGGCCCTCGTTCATCTGCGCGCCGATGGTCAGGCGTGGCTCCTGGGCGTGCTGCGCGAGCACCCCGCCGAACCCCTTGATGTACTCGAGTGCGCGGCGCATGAGCAGCGGGTCGGCCACGCAGGAGCCGTCGTCCGAGAACACCCGGACCTTCGCCCGCGAGGTCGCCATCGCACCGATCTCGGACAGGTGCGTGCCCTGCAGCCCCTGCGACACGGCGCCGATCGGGCGGACCGTGACGTACCCGGCGTCGTCGCCGAGCGCCTGCACCTGCTCGACGACGCCCGCGGTGTCGGCGACGGGGCTCGAGTTCGCCATCGCGTTCACGGCGGTGAAGCCGCCGGCGGCCGCGGCACGCGAGCCGGTGAGGACCGTCTCGGACTCCTCGTGGCCGGGCTCGCGCAGGTGGGTGTGGAGGTCCACGAGACCGGGCAGGGCGATGAGCCCGTCCGCGTCCACGGTGGTGGCGCCGACCGCGTCGAGACCGGACCCGATCGCGGTGATGCGCCGGCCCTCCAGACGGATGTCGGCACGCGAGCCGTCGACCAGCTGCGCGCCACGGATCAGGTGAGCGGTCATGCGGCGGACTCCTTCGCGTCGGTGCCGTTGCCGGCGTTGCCCGTCAGGGCGAGGTAGAGGACGGCCATCCGGACCGAGACGCCGTTCTCGACCTGCTCGACGACGGTCGAGCGGGGGTCGTCGGCGGCGACGCCGGCGATCTCGAGTCCGCGGTTCATCGGACCGGGGTGCATGATCAGCGTGCGCTCGGACAGCCGTCCGAAGCGCGCCGCCGTCAGGCCCCAGTGCCGCGTGTACTCGCGCGGGTTCGGGAAGAAGGCGTCGTTCATGCGTTCCTGCTGGATGCGGAGCGTCATGACGACGTCCGGGTCCTCGGCCAGGGCGGTGTCGAGGTCGTGGTGCACCGCGGCGCCGAACGGTGTCGTCGTGGCGGGCAGCAGGGTCGGTGGCGCGGCGAAGGTCACGCTCGCGCCGAGGGTGCGGAGCAGCCAGGCGTTCGAGCGGGCGACACGGCTGTGCAGGACGTCGCCGATGATCAGGACCCGCACGCCGTCGAGGCCCTGGCCGCGCGAACCGGTGCCGTGCAGGCGGCGGCGCATCGTGAAGGCGTCGAGCAGCGCCTGCGTCGGGTGCTCGTGGGTGCCGTCGCCGGCGTTGACCACCGGCACGTCGATCCAGTCGGCGTCGGCGAGCACCCGCGGGGCACCGGACGCGCCGTGGCGCATGACGATGCCGTCGATGCCCATCGCGCCGAGGGTCTGCACGGTGTCCTTCAGGGATTCGCCCTTCGAGACGCTCGAGCCCTTCGCGGCGAAGTTCAGGACGTCGGCGGACAGACGCTTCGCGGCGGCCTCGAACGAGATGCGCGTGCGCGTGGAGTCCTCGAAGAACAGGTTCACCACGGTCTTGCCGCGCAGGGCCGGGAGCTTCCGGACCTCGCGCGTGTTGACCTCGGCCATCTCCTCGGCGACGTCGAGGATGTGGACGGCCTGGTCGCGGGACAGGTCGGCGGTGGAGAGCAGGTGCCGCATCACGCCACCCCCTGCTCGATGAACACGGTGTCGTCGCCGTCGGTCTCGGCCAGGTGCAGCGTGACCCGCTCGTCGGACGCCGTGGGCAGGTTCTTGCCGACGTGGTCCGCGCGGATCGGCAGTTCGCGGTGGCCGCGGTCGACGAGCACGGCGAGCCGGACGGCACGCGGCCGGCCGATGCCCTGCAGCGCGTCGAGCGCGGCGCGGACGGTGCGGCCGGAGTACAGCACGTCGTCGACGAGCACGACGACCTTGCCGTCGATGCCACCGGCGGGGATGACCGTCCGGTGGGGGGCTCGACCGATGCCGTGGCCGAGGTCGTCGCGGTGCATGGTGACGTCGAGCGTGCCGACACGCTCCGTCCCGATGCCACCGGCGGCCGAGGACCACTCCGGCTCGATGCCGGCCAGGATCCGGCCGAGGCGTTCCGCCAGGACGGCGCCGCGGGTCGGGATGCCGAGGAGCACGAGGTCCGAGCCCCCGTGGTTGGCTTCGAGGATCTCGTGCGCGATGCGTGTCAGGGCACGCGTGATGTCGGGCTGTTGCAGGACCGTTCTGGTTCCCACGTCGACCCCCTTCCCCGCCTCACTGGACGGCATTAAAGGATGCTGACGTGGCCAACCCTACCGGGACTCCTGGTCTCCTGCGACCGTCCGACCAGACGGTGCACGACCGCCGGCGACGGCCCCGAGCACGCCGTTGACGAAGCCGGCAGAGTCCTCGGTGGACAGCGACTGCGCGAGCTCGACCGCCTCGGCGATCGCGACGGCGTCGGGGACCTCGGGGTTGAACCGGAGCTCCCAGACGGCCATCCGCAGGATGCAGCGGTCGAGGACCGGCATCCGGGCGATCGACCAGCCCTGGGCGTGGTCGACGATCACGGCGTCGATCTCGTGACGGGCGTCGTCGACACCCGTGACGATCTGCCGGGCGTAGTCCCAGCTGGAGGCACGCTCCGGCTGGTCCAGGTGCCGGACCGTCTCGGTGGCGAGCACGTCCGCGATCGGCAGCTCGCGCACCTCGGCGACGTACAGCATGTCGAGGGCGCGCTTGCGGGCCTTCGAACGAGCACTCATACGGTCAGCGCCTAGGAGTTGACGCGGCCGAGGAAGCTGCCGTCGCGCGTGTCGATCTTCACCAGGGTGCCGCTCTCCAGGTACAGCGGGACCTGGATGCGGTGACCGGTCGCGATGATGGTCGCGTCCTTGGTGCCACCGGACGAACGGTCACCCTGCAGGCCGGGCTCGGTCTCGACCTCGGTGACGATCGACGTCGGGAGCTCGACGTACAGCGGGTTGCCCTCGTTCATGGCGATGGTGACCATCGCGGACTCGAGCAGGTAGTTCTTGGCGTCGCCGACCACGGTCGCGGAGACCGGGATCTGGTCGTACGTGTCGGTGTCCATGAACACGTAGGAGTCGCCGTCCTCGTAGAGGAACTGGTAGTCACGACGGTCGACGACGGCGGTGTCGATCTTCGCGCCGGCGTTGAACGTGCGGTCGACGACCTTGCCGGAGACGACGTTCTTCAGCTTGGTGCGGACGAACGCGCCGCCCTTGCCCGGCTTGACGTGCTGGAACTCGACGACCGACCACAGCTGGCCGTCGATGATGAGAACGGCGCCGTTCTTGATGTCTGTGGTACTGGCCATGAGTCGTCGGTGTCCCGTTCGGTCGTGTTGTGATGTGTCCTCGGGCCGCGGACGGCCCCGGACGAGTGTAGCGGACGCCCGCCCGGCGGCCGGAGCGGTGCCCGTCGCGCTCAGCGCCGTCGTCGGGCGAGCCAGGCGTCGATCGCCGCCCAGGCGAGCAGCACCACCGCCGCTCCCCCGAGCAACGCACCCGCGACCCCGGTGGACAGGGTCGCCGTCGGCCGCGCCGGCAACGACAGGTACACGATCGCCAGGACCCCCGCCCCGGCCCCGAGCAGCACGAGCAGGATGCGCCGGATCATGCCGGACACGAGCTGCCGGTCGCGGCTGTCCGCGAAGAGCCGGATGTTCACCGTGAACCGGCCGGTCTCGATCGCCTCGCCGATGCGGTCCACCCGGCGGGGCAGCCGACGGGCCGCGGACACGACCCCGAGCAGCTCCTTCGCCGCCAGGTCGCGGAGCTTGCCCGGCCGGAGTTGGTCGGTGATCTGCTCCCGGGCGAGTCCGCGGGACTCCTCGAGCAGGTCGAAGGACGGTGCGAGCGTGCGGAGTGTGCCCTCGAAGATCGCCAGGGCACGCGCCGCAGCGACGAAGTCCGGCGGCGGCTTCAACCGGTACCGCCCGAAGACCTCGACCGCGTCGTCCACGGTGTCGACGCCGATGCGTGCCCCCGGACCGAGCTCGTCCGCGACGAAGCGGGCGATGTCCCGACGGAAGTCGGGCTCGTCGTGCGCATCGCGCACGGGCGCCATCCGCAGGACCGCATCGGCGATCCGCGACGTGTCGTCCTGCAGGTAGGCGGCCAACAGGTCCTGGACCGTGTCCCGGAGACCCGGGTCGAGCCTCCCGACCGATCCGAAGTCGATCAACGCGGGCCGCCCGTCGGGCAGCACCAGGACGTTCCCCGGGTGCAGGTCCGCGTGGTACAGGCCGTCGAAGACGACCTGGCGCAGGAAGGCGCGGAGGATCGCGCGCATCGGCGCGTCGAGGTCGCGCTCGGAGCGCTCGGCGCGGATCGCGCTGAGCGTGTCGCCCTCCAGGAACTCCATCACCAGCACACGCCGGCCGGACAGGTCCGGGTAGGGGTCCGGGAACCGGACCTCGTCCGGACGCGCGCTGCGGGCCTGGGCCGCACGCAGCGCAGTGAGGTTCCGCAGCTCGGACACGAAGTCCACCTGACGGATCAGGTCGTCCGCGTACTGGCCGGCGATGTCCTGCACGCCGACCTGTCGCGCCTCGGTCGACCACCTGGCCATGAACCGGACGACCCGCAGGGCGATGTCGACGTCGCGGCGCACGGCGGCGTCGATGCCCGGCCGCTGCACCTTCACGGCGACCGCGGTGCCGTCGGGCAGCCGGGCGCGGTGCACCTGCGCGATCGACGCCGCCGCCACCGGCACCGGGTCGAACGTGGCGAAGACCTGGTCGACCGGCGCACCGAGCTCCTGCTCGAGCAGCGCACGGACCTCGTCCGCCGGCGCCGCCGTGACGTTCCGCTGCAGGTGCGCGAGTCCCTCGGTCCACTCCTCGGGCAGCAGGTCGTCGCGCGTGGAGAGCAGCTGGCCCATCTTCACGAACCCGCCGCCGGCTTCCTCGAGCGCGCGGCGCAGGTGCTCGGCCTGGTCGCGACGCAGGTCCGAGGTCGCCGGGTCGTGCGAGAAGTCGAGGCGGCGGAAGGGGACCAGGTGGTGTCGGCGGGCGATCGAGAGGAGTTCGGTGAAACGCCGGCCCCGGGAGCGCAGCGTGCCGGTGTCGGCGTCGCGCGGGCCGGAGAGGTCGCTCAGTCGGGGTGGGGTGGGCACGCCCGTCAGTCTGCTCCCCGCTGCTGGGTCCGCCGCGTGCGGGTGGTGCCGTCCGTCACGTCGTCCCATCCTCCTCCACAGCCTGGAGGCCCGGCGCGGCTTCCACAGGTCCGCGCGGGCCCGGCGCGGGGCTCGGTCTCTGCAGTGGATTCGTCGGGGCCTGCGCTGACCGAGCAGGCTAGACGCCGACCTCCTGGTAGGCGGTGAAGAGCAGGTGGTCCTCGGGGCCCTCGAGCACGACGGGTTTGCCGACGCCGTCCAGGATGATGAACCGCAGCATGCCGGCACGGGCCTTCTTGTCGCGACGCATGGTGGCGAGCAGCCCCTGCCACCGTCCGACGCCGTACGAGGTCGGAAGCTCGAGCGACTCCAGGATCGTCCGGTGACGGTCGACCGTGGCGTCGTCCAGGTGTCCGGTCAGCCGGGCGAGTTCGGCGGCGAACACCATGCCGACCGACACCGCCGCGCCGTGGCGCCACTGGTACCGCTCGGCGTGCTCGATCGCGTGCCCCAGGGTGTGCCCGTAGTTCAGGATCTCGCGTCGGCCCTGCTCGGTGAAGTCGTCCGACACGACCTCGGCCTTGAGCGCGATGGCGAGCTCGACGACCCGGCGGAACTCCGGCGTCGTCGGGTCGGTCACCCGGGCGACGTCGGCCTCGACGATGTCCAGGATCTCGGGCACGGCGATGAACCCGGCCTTCACGATCTCGGCGAACCCGGTCAGGATCTCGTTGCGCGGCAGGGTGCGGGCGAGGTCGAGGTCCACGACGACGGCGCGGGGGGCGGAGAAGGCGCCGACCAGGTTCTTGCCCTCGTTCGTGTTGATGCCCGTCTTGCCGCCGACGCTGGCGTCCACCATGCCGAGCACGCTCGTCGGGACGGACACGTACGCGACACCGCGCAGCCACGTCGCGGCGACGAAGCCGGCGAGGTCGGTGACGGCACCGCCGCCCAGGCCGATGACCGCGTCGGTGCGGGTGAAGTCGGCCTGCCCCATGATCTGCCAGCAGAACGCCGCGACCTCGACACGCTTGGCGCCTTCGGCGTCGGGGACCTCGGCGATCAGGGCCTCGAGGCCTGCTTCGACCAGGAGTGCTCGGAGCTCGTTCGCCCGGGCGCCGAGCGTCGGCGAGTGCACGATCAGGACCTTCGCGACACGCGGGCCCAGTATCCCGGGCAGGGTGCCGAGCAGGTCCGTGCCGACGGCCACCGTGTAGCCGTCGTCACCGCCCACCCGGATCTCGGTGGTCCCGGCGGGCAGGGTCGGCTCGGTCACGGTGCTCCTTCGGTGCTGGTGGTGCTGCTGGTCGTGCTGCCGGGCGCGGCGTGAGTGCCAGCGTCGCTGCGCACCCACGTGACGACGTCGTCGACCACACGGGACATCGGCCGTCGGGACGTGTCGACCACGACGTGCGCGAGTTCGGCGTAGGTGGCCGCTCGCTCGTCCATGATCGTCTGCCAGGCGTCGATCCCACCGTTCGCCAGCAACGGCCGGTCGGACCCGGCGATGCGCTCGGCGACGGCCTCGGGCGAGACGGTGAGCAGGACGATGCGCGCTCCGGTCAGGGCCCGCCGGGTGTCCGCGTGGGTGACGGCTCCCCCGCCGACGGCGACGACGCCGCCCGTGGACAGCGCTGCCCGGACGGCTTCGGCCTCGAGCGCACGGAACGCCGGCTCACCGCGGTCGGCGAAGATGCCGGGGATCGGTCCGTGCTCGCGGACGATGGCCCGGTCGGTGTCCGTGAACGGCACACCGAGGGCCTTCGCCACCCGCTTGCCGACGCTCGACTTGCCGGCACCCATCGGGCCGATGACGACCACGGGCGCGTCGGCGCGTCGGACGTCGGTGCTCACAGGTCGGTCGAGGTCGCCGAGGGCTCGGTCCGGCGCGTGCGCAGGGTCTCCGGGATCGCGGCCAGGTAGGCGTCGAGGTTGCGCTTGGTCTCGACGACGTTGTCGCCGCCGAACTTCTCGAGCACCGCGTCGGCGAGCACCAGGGCCACCATCGCCTCGGCGACGACCCCCGCAGCCGGCACAGCGCAGACGTCCGAGCGCTGGTGGTGCGCCGCGGCGTCCTCACCGGAGACGACGTCCACCGTGTGCAGGGCGTGCGGGATCGTGGCGATCGGCTTCATGCCGGCTCGGACGCGCAGCACGGTGCCCGTGGACATCCCACCCTCGGTCCCACCGGCACGGTCGCTCGTGCGGTAGATCTCGCCGTCCTCGCGGTACAGCTCGTCGTGGGCCGCGGAGCCACGGCGACCGGCGGTCGCGAAGCCGTCGCCGACCTCGACACCCTTGATGGCCTGGATGCCCATGATCGCCGCGGCGAGGCGGGCGTCGAGCCGGCGGTCCCAGTGGACGTGCGAGCCGAGGCCGGGCGGAACACCGTAGAACAGCACCTCGACGACACCGCCGAGGGTGTCGCCGTCCTTCTTGGCGGCCTCGACCTCGGTGACCATGCGCGCGGAGGTCTCGGCGTCGAAGCAGCGCAGCTGGTCCTCGTCGAGGCGGTCCACGTCGTCGGGCAGCGGCAGGTCGGTGCCGTCCGGCACCCGGACCGTCCCGACCTGCAGCGTGTGCGCCACCGAACGGATGCCGAGTTCGGCCAGGAAGGACTTCGCGACGGCGCCGAGCGCCACGCGTGCCGCGGTCTCACGGGCGCTCGCACGCTCCAGGACCGGGCGGGCCTCGTCGAAGCCGTACTTCTGCATGCCGACCAGGTCGGCGTGACCCGGACGCGGTCGGGTGAGCGGGGCGCTCCGGCCGCGGGACATCTCGGTGGACTCGATCGGCTCGGGGTTCATGACCTCGACCCACTTCGGCCACTCGGTGTTGCCGATGCGGATCGCGATGGGGCTGCCGAGCGAGTAACCGTGTCGGACGCCGCCGGACACGTGCAGCTCGTCCTGCTCGAACTTCATCCGCGAGCCGCGGCCGTAGCCGAGCTTGCGGCGTGCGAGGTCGGCACGGATGGACTCGAACGACACCGGGACACCCGCGGGCAGGCCCTCGAGCATGGCGATCAGTTCGGGTCCGTGGGACTCACCAGCGGTCAACCAACGAAGCATGCGGCAATCCTCCCACAGCGTTCGTCCGTGCGACGTCGGCGCCTACTGGTAGTCGGGGTGCGCCCGCAGCCAGGCCTGGAACTGGTCGACCGCGACCAGGTGCTGGTCGTAGGTGTCCGAGAAGACCGTCTTGCCCGACTCCAGGTCGACCGTCACGAAGTACAGCCACTTGCCCGCGGCCGGAGCCGTGACCGCCTTGATCGCGACGTCACCCGGGTTCGAGATCGGCGCGGGCGGCAGCCCCTCGTGCACGTAGGTGTTGTACTCGTTCGAGGCGTCCGCGCGCTCCTCGTCGGTCGTGGTCACGGTGTGCGTGTTGCCCGTGCCGTACGCGACCGTGGCGTCGGACTGGAGCTTCATGCCCTGGTCGAGCCGGTTCTGGAACACCCGCGCGACCTTCGGGTAGTCGGCCGCGAGCCCGGCTTCCTTCTGCACCAGCGACGCGAAGACGATGGTGCGCTCCTGGTCGGCCTCCTTGACGCCGGCGGCGGCGAGGTGCTCCTTCATCGTGTCGACCATCGACTTGAAGTACTGTTCGGCGGACCAGCCCGGGTTGATCGGGTAGGTCGCGGGGAAGAGCCAGCCCTCGAGCGTCGTGACGCCTGCCGGCAGGTCGTACGCCGACAGGTCCTTCGCGGCCGCGTCGACCTGCTTCTTCGTCAGGCCGGCCTTCGAGACCATGCCGGCCTCGATGTCGGCCAGCGCGGTGCCCTCGGGGATGATGATCGACGCCTGGACCCGGTTGTCCTTGTCCTGCAGGGCGGCCAGCGCGGACTTCGAGCTCATCTGCTTCTTCAGCGCGTACGAACCGGGCTGGAACTGCACGTCCGGCGAGGCGAGCAGGAGCTTGTAGAACACCTTCGAGTCCTTGACGACGCCGCTGCGCTGCAACGTCGCGGCGACGTTCTCGCCGATGTCCCCCTGCTTGATGGTGATGGTCACCTTCGAGGTGCCGTCACCGGTGTAGTCGTCGGGCTCCTGCGCACCGCTGATCGCGCCGATCAGCTGCTGGATCTTCGGGGCGGCGAACGTGTAGGCCCCGACACCCGCGGCCAGCACCACCGCGACGATCACGAGCCCGGCGACGAGCGGTCCGCGTCGACGCTTCGGTCGCGGGTCGCGCGGCTGCCTGGAGGAGCGTCCTCTGCCGCCTCGTCCCCCGCGTCCGCCGCCTCCCGCGGCGCCACCGCCGCCGGTCGCGTCGCCGTGGTCCGTCCCGTCGGCACCGGACCCGCCGCCCGCGGCGGTCGCCGCGGACCCGGTCGGCAGTTCGCCGGTCAGGAGTGCTGCGACCTCGGGGTGCAGCTCGTCGGGGCTGGTGGCGATCGGTGCGTCGGCGGGAGACGCCGGGCGTTCGTCGCGCGTGGTCGCCGGAGCATCGTCGGCCGGCTCGGGGGCCTGCGGCTCGTCGGTGGGCTCCGGGGCGGGTGAGCCGGCGACGCGGGCTCGTTCGGCCTCGAGTGCGCGGGCTTCGCGTCGGGACATCGGAGGCGCGGGTGGTGGGGTCACCCGACCAGCGTCGTCGCGGTCATCGGTGCCTGTCGTGCGGTCGGAAGTCGCCTTCCGCCGCTCGGCGTCGTTGCCGGGCGCGATGATCGCGTTCCAGTCCAGATCGTCTGCCAACGTCCTCGGTCTCTCGGTCGGGAACTCCACCTGGGCACCGTCGTCCGCGGACTGACGACGGGAGCACCCTTGCGCGGTACCGGGCAGCCCTGTCAGGGAAGCGTGGTGCCCGGAGGGGCACCTGCACTGCGCTCGTGGTCGAGCGCGTGTTGCAGAATGATAACAGCGGCTGCTTGGTCGATCACGGCCCGGGACTTCTTCGTGTTCTTGCCGGCCTGGTGCAGCCCGCGCTGGGCGGTCACCGTCGACAGTCGTTCGTCCACCAGGCGCACCGGACGACGCGCTGCGATCCGGGCGGCGAACACGCGGGCGTCCTCGGTCGAGGCGGTGTCCGCGCCCGACATCGACAGGGGCAGACCGACCACGACCTCGACGACGTCGTACTCGTCCGCGAGCTCGAGGATGCGCCGGAGGTCCTTCGAGTCGTCGCGACGGACGGTCTCGACCGGCGTCGCCAGCAGGCCGTCACGGTCGCACACCGCGACCCCGATCCGGGCGCGCCCGACGTCGACGCCGAGCCGCCGCCCGGACCGGATGCCCACGGTCAGCCCGCGAGCCGTGCGGTCACGGCACGGAGCGCCGCGGGGAGCGCGGCCGCGTCGGTCCCGCCGCCCTGCGCCAGGTCCGGCTTGCCACCGCCACCGCCACCGAGCACGCCGGCGGCCTCCTTCGCCAGGGGGCCCGCCTGCACGCCCGCAGCACGAGCGGCGTCGTTGGTCGCGACGATCACGATCGGCTTGCCACCGACGACCGCCCCGAGCACGACGACGGCAGCACCGTCACCGAGCTGGCCCCGCACACCGGTGGCGAGCGAGCGCAGGTCGTCGCCGGACTGCAGTCCGTCGACCGTCTCGGCGACCACGGTGGTGGCACCGACGGTCGTGGCGTTGCGGGCGATGGCGGGCACGCGCTGCTGCAGGTTCGCCGACTCGTACTCGGCGAG
Organism: Curtobacterium poinsettiae; assembly: GCF_047226435.1. NCBI lineage: Bacteria > Bacillati > Actinomycetota > Actinomycetes > Micrococcales > Microbacteriaceae > Curtobacterium > Curtobacterium poinsettiae. The sequence continues at coordinate 2,041,626 of NZ_CP178434.1, forward strand.
CTTCTTCTGGGCGCTCCGCAGGTCCTCCATCAGGTTCTGCACGCGGGCCGGCAGGTCGGCACGAGGTGCCTTGAGCGCGCTGGAGAGCTGCGACACGATCGTGCGCTCGACGGCGAGGTCGCGGAACCCCTCGAGCCCGACCAGCGCTTCGACGCGGCGGTTCGTCGAACCGACGCTCGACTCCCCCACCAGGTTGACCAGTCCGATCTGTGCACTCGAGGCCACGTGGGTGCCACCGCAGAGCTCGCGGGACCACGGGCCGCCGATGTCGACCATGCGGACCTCGGCGCCGTACTTCTCACCGAACAGGGCCTGCGCGCCGAGGGCCTTCGCCTCGTCGATGGGCAGGATGCGCGTGGACACCTCGAGGTCGGTGCGGATCGCGGTGTTCACGACCTCCTCGATCTCGGAGCGGGTCTCGAGCGACACGGGCTGCGACCACGAGAAGTCGAGGCGCATGTAGCCGGACTTGTTGTACGAACCGGCCTGCAGCGCCTCCGGCCCCAGGATGTCGCGGAGCGCCGCGTTCACCAGGTGCGTCGCGGAGTGTGCCTGGGTCGCGCCACGGCGGTACTCGGCATCGACGACGGTGCTCGCGGCGTCGCCGACCCCGACCTCGCCGGAGCGGACCTGCACGGTGTGGCTCCAGAGCCCGGAGACCGGTCGCTGGACGTCGAGGACCTCGAGGTCGAACCCGTTGCCGACGATCGAGCCCTGGTCGGCGTCCTGGCCGCCGGACTCGGCGTACAGCGAGGTCTCGCCGAGGATGACCTCGGCGATGTCGCCCACCACCGCGCGGTCGACGCTGACGCCGTCCACGATGATGCCGAGCACGCGCGTCTCGGTCTCGAGTGCGTCGTAGCCCAGGAAGGTCGTCTCGCCCTTCGCCCGGAACGCGCTGTAGACGCTCAGGTCGGCGATCGCGGTCTTCTTGCTCTTCGCGTCGGCCTTCGCCCGGGCGCGCTGCTCGGACATCAGGGTCTCGAAGGCCGTGCGGTCGACGTGCACGCCGGCTTCCTCGGCCATCTCCATCGTCAGGTCGATGGGGAACCCGAAGGTGTCGTGCAGCAGGAACGCCGTGTCGCCGCCGATCGACGGGGCACCGTCCTGCTTCGCGCGCTCGACCGCGACGTCGAGGATGGTCGTGCCCTGCGCCAGGGTGCGGAGGAAGGTCTCCTCTTCCGCGTAGGCGATGCGGGAGATCCGGTCGTAGTCGGACGCCACCTCGGGGTAGGCGTCGCGCATCGCGTCGCGGGACGCCGGGAAGAGCTCGGGGAACGTGGCGGCCTCGACGCCGAGCAGGCGCATGGCGCGCACGGTCCGGCGGAGCAGGCGGCGGAGGATGTACCCGCGGCCCTCGTTCGACGGACTCACGCCGTCGGCGATGAGCATCAGCGAGGAACGGACGTGGTCGGCGATGACACGCATGCGCACGTCGTCCTCGTGCACGGCACCGTAGCGACGGCCGGAGATCTCGGCCGCGCGGTCGAGCACCGGGCGCACCTGGTCGATCTCGTACATGTTGTCGACGCCCTGCTTGATGAAGGCGACGCGCTCGAGCCCCATGCCGGTGTCGATGTTCTTGTTCGGCAGTTCGCCCGTGATCTCGAAGTCGTACTTCGACCGCACGTCGGCGATCTGGTACTGCATGAAGACGAGGTTCCAGATCTCGACGTAGCGGTCGTCGTCGGTGGCCGGGCCGCCGTCGATGCCGTGGTCGGGGCCGCGGTCGAAGAAGATCTCGGAGCAGGGACCCGCGGGTCCGGGCTGCCCGGTCGACCAGTAGTTCGTGTCCTTGCCCAGACGCTGGATCCGCTCGTCGGGCAGCGACGAGTGCTGCTTCCAGAAGGCGATCGCCTCGTCGTCCTCTTCGTAGACGGTGACCCAGAGGTCGTCGGGCGAGAAGCCGAGCCCCCCGTCGGTCTCCGACTTGGTGAGGAACTCCCAGGCGAACTGGATCGCCTGCTCCTTGAAGTAGTCGCCGAACGAGAAGTTCCCGTTCATCTGGAAGAACGTGCCGTGGCGAGGGGTCTTGCCGACCTCTTCGATGTCGTTCGTCCGGATGCACTTCTGCACGCTCGTCGCCCGCGGGAACGGCGCCGGGATGAGCCCGGTCAGGTACGGGATGAACGGCACCATGCCGGCGACCGTGAAGAGGAGCGACGGGTCGTCGGAGACGAGGGACGCGGACGGGACGACGGTGTGGCCGCGGTCACCGAAGTACTGGAGCCAACGGCGGCGGATCTCTGCGGTCTGCATGGTGCTTCCTGGGTTCAGGTCGTGGGTGGAGGAGAGTCGTGACAGCTCGAAGCGGAGCGCTCAGACGTCCGTGCGGAGCTCGGCGTCGCGCGATCGGTAGCCGTCCGCGACGGCACCCGTGAAGGCCTTCGTCTTGGCGTTCACCTCGGCGAAGAGCCGGGCGCCACCGGAGGTCTGGGCGACCCGGTGTGCGACGGCGAAGCCGATGACGATGCCGACGGCGACGAAGAACAGCTGCTTCACGGTGCCTCTCCCTCTGTGCACCCGGGCGGTGCATGCCCGGACAAGCTTAGCCGCCGGTGCCGGAACGCCGAACGGCGGGTCGCCCTCGAGAGGACGACCCGCCGTTCGGGTGTGATCAGTGGATCAGCGAGCTGCGTAGTACTCGACGACGAGCTGCACTTCACAGGTCACGGGGACCTCGGCGCGCTTCGGGCGACGCACGAGGCGGGCCTGGAGCTTCTCGATCTCGACCTCGAGGTAGCCCGGGACCTTCGGGAGGACTTCCTGGTGGCCACCGGCAGCGGCGACCTGGAAGGGCTCCATCGACTCGGACTTCGCCTTGACGTGGATCAGCTGGCCCTCCTTGACGCGGAAGGAGGGGCGGTCGACGAGCTTGCCGTCGACGAGGATGTGACGGTGCACGATCAGCTGACGGGCCTGCGCGGTGGTGCGGGCGAACCCGGCACGGACCACGAGGGCGTCGAGGCGCTGCTCGAGGAGCTCGACCAGGTTCTCACCGGTCAGGCCCTTCGTCTTGCGGGCCTCTTCGAAGACGATGCGGAGCTGCTTCTCGCGGATGCCGTACTGGGCGCGCAGACGCTGCTTCTCACGGAGGCGGACGGCGTAGTCGCTGTCCGCACGACGGCGCGTACGGCCGTGCTCACCGGGCCCGTAGGGGCGCTTCTCGAGGTAACGGGCCGCCTTCGGCGTCAGCGGGATGCCGAGCGCGCGCGACAGGCGGGTCTTGCTGCGGGTACGTGACTTGGTAGACACAGGGTCCTTTTCTCTGTTCGAACTGAATACTCGCCGGGCACTCCAACAGCACGCTCAGTGGTGCAGCACGTGCTCGGTCCCGACGACGGGATCCAGAGGGATGAGCCTGTGGGATCGGACGGCTACAGTCCGAACCTCTGCCCCCGTACCACCGGAGTGGCACTCTGTCCTCGACGCAGCCGTGCTCGAGGACCAGGACGTAGGCCCGGCAATGCTAGCAGCATCCAGCCCGGCGCAGAAGCACCGACACTAGTGCCCGCGTGTGATCTTCCGGAGTCGTTCGAGCCGCGGCCCGACCTCTCGCTCGTACCCGTTGGCCGTCGGGGTGTAGTACTCGGTGCCCTCGAGGGCGTCCGGCAGGTACTGCTGCTCGGCGACCCCGTGCTCGGCGTCGTGCGAGTAGACGTACCCCTTGCCGTGCCCGAGTCGCTTCGCCCCGGCGTAGTGCGCGTCGCGCAGGTGCATCGGCACGGTGCCCATCCGCCCCGCCTTGACGTCGGCCATCGCCTGGTTCACTCCGTTGTAGGCGGCGTTCGACTTCGGTGCCGTCGCCAGGTAGACGACCGCCTCGGCCAGGGGGATGCGGCCCTCGGGCATGCCGATGAGCTGGACGGCCTGCGCCGCGGCGACCGCGATGGACAGCGCCTGCGGGTCGGCCATGCCGATGTCCTCGGACGCGGAGATGATGATCCGCCGCGCGATGAACCGGGAGTCCTCGCCGGCCTCGATCATGCGGGCGAGGTAGTGCAGGGCTGCGTCGACGTCGCTCCCCCGTACCGACTTGATGAACGCGCTGATGACGTCGTAGTGCTCGTCGCCCTGTCGGTCGTAGCGGAGCAGTGCCCGGTCGACCGCGGCGGCGACGGTGTCGGCGTCGACGACGGGCACGGTGTCGTCGTCATCGTCCTGCGCCGCGGTGGCCGATGCCGCAGCGGCCTCGAGCGCGGTGAGGGCGCGTCGGGCGTCGCCGGAGGCGAGCCGGATGATCGAACTGCGGGCTTCGTCGCCCAGGACGACGGCGCCGCCGAGGCCCCGGGGGTCCTCGACCGCACGGTCGACGAGCATGCCGAGGTCGGGATCGGTGAGTGGTTTGAGCGTCAGGAGCAGGGAGCGGGAGAGCAGCGGCGAGATGACCGAGAACGACGGGTTCTCGGTGGTGGCTGCGATCAGGATCACCCACCCGTTCTCGACGCCGGGCAGCAGGGCGTCCTGCTGGGCCTTGCTGAACCGGTGGATCTCGTCGAGGAACAGCACCGTGGTCGACCCGTACAGGTCGCGGTGGGTCAGTGCCTTCTCCATGACCTCGCGCACGTCCTTCACGCCGGCGGTCACGGCGGAGAGCTCGACGAACTCGCGGCCGGACTGGCGTGCGATGGCCTGCGCCAGCGTGGTCTTCCCGGTGCCGGGCGGACCCCAGAGGATCACGGAGACCCCGCCGGGGTTGTCACGCGTGCCGGTGGCGAGCTGCACGAGGGGTGAGCCCCGCCCGAGCAGGTGCTGCTGGCCGGCGACCTCGTCGAGGCTGGTCGGTCGCATCCGGACGGCGAGCGGGACGGAACCCTGCGCGAGACCGGCGCGACCACCCGTGGTGGGCGCGTGCATGCCCGAACGATCCGCTGCCATCCTGCAATCGTAAGCCGCACCACCGACGCACGCCGCGCCTCCGAGCCGGTGGCGGTGACCGTTCGGCTACGCTCGTTGCACACTGCGACGAGAGGGCAGACCAGCACCGTGGCACCGAAGAACCCAGCGCGTGACAACCGTGAGGCGCGCGAGCGGCTCCGCCTCTACCAAGCCCGTCAGGGCCTGCACGAGCGGCAGCGCAGCCGCCGTGTGCGCGACAACCTGATCGGTGCAGGCGCCCTCGTCCTCGTCGCGGCCCTCGCCACCGGGTCGCAGCTCGCCTTCGCCGGGTCGCGGGGGTCGGACGCCCCGACACCGAGCACCTCCGGGTCGTCCACGGCGACGCCGTCGGCCAGTGCGACGGCCGGCAACACCGGCGACGTGCCGAGCAAGTCGATCGCGAAGGGCGCGACCTGGACGGGCACGCTCACGCTCAACAAGAGCATCGACCTCGGCATCGAGCTCGACGGGGCGAAGGCACCGCAGGCCGCGAGTGCCGAGATCTCGTTGATCCGCGACCAGTTCTACAACGGCACCACGTGCCACCGACTCGCCGACAGCGCCGGTCTGAAGTTCCTGCAGTGCGGATCCGCGAACGGCGACGGTACCGGCGACGCGGGCTTCGAGTACGGCCCGCTCGAGAACGTGCCGAAGGACGGCGTCTACGAGAAGGGCACGATCGCGATCGCTCGGTCGGACTCCCCCTACTCGCAGTCGACGCAGTTCTTCATCGTCTACGGGGACACCACGCTCGACGGCTCCACAGGCGGCTACACGGTCGTCGGGAAGGTCACGAGCGGCCTGTCCGAGCTCGAGTCGGAGATCGCTGCGAAGGGCATCGCGTCCCCCGGCAGCGACGGCACCGGCGAGCCCAAGGTGACGACGAAGATCACCGACGCGACCATCGCGGAGCAGAAGTAGTCCACAACCCGTCGCACCGGTCGGGCGGCGGAGCCCGTCCGTGCAATAGGCTGACGACCTGACCGTGCCGACGGTGACGTCGGCGATGCACGACCACGATCGAGGCGAGACCTGTGGGATCTGACGAAGCAACGACCTGGGGGCGGGTCGACGAGAACGGGACCGTGTACGTCCGGTACGAAGAGACCGAACGTGCTGTCGGTGAGTACCCGGACGCCACCCCCGAAGAAGCACTCGCCTACTTCGCGCGGAAGTACGCCGACCTCGAGGGGCAGGTGAAGATCGCCGAGCAGCGCGTCCAGCGCGGCGCGTCGGCGAACGACGTCGCCCGGACGGTCGAGCACCTGACGGCCCTGGTGGCCGACGCACGGGTGGTGGGCGACATCAAGTCGCTCGAGACCCGCGTGGGTGTCCTGGCCGAGCAGCTCGGCTCGCTCACCAAGGAGCAGGCAGAGCAGGCGCAGCAGGCCCTGCAGGACGCGCTGGCGCACCGCACCGCCCTGGTGGAGGAAGCCGAGGCACTCGCCGCGGTCGACCCGGCGCGCGCGCAGTGGAAGCAGATCACGGCGCAGCTCGACGACGTGTTCGCACGCTGGCAGCAGCACCAGCACGACGGGCCCCGGATCCCCAAGAACGAGGCGAACGACCTCTGGAAGCGGTTCCGCGCAGCGCGGTCCACCGTCGACCAGCACCGTCGTGCCTTCTACTCCGAGCTGGACGCACAGCACCGTGACGCCCGGACCCGCAAGCAGGAGCTCGTGGCGCAGGCCGAGGCCCTCGCACCCCGCGGCTCCGACGCGATCCCGGACTACCGTCAGCTCCTCGACGACTGGAAGAACGCCGGGCGTGCGGGCAAGCGGCACGACGACGCACTCTGGGCCCGCTTCAAGGCCGCCGGTGACGTGCTGTTCGAGCAGCGCCACGCCGAGAGCGCGGCCGAGAACGAAGAGTTCTCCGCCAACCTCGAAGCGAAGCAGGCCCTGCTGACCGAGGCCGAGCCGCTCCTGCAGGCGACCGACCGGGTCGCCGCGCGCAAGACCCTGACCGGGATCCAGCGCCGGTGGGACGAGATCGGCAAGGTCCCCCGCGCCGATGTCCGTCGTGTCGAGGACCGCCTGCGCGCGATCGAGGACCACGTCCGTGGGCTCGAGGACGCGCACTGGAAGGAATCGAACCCGGAGCGCAAGGCCCGTCAGAACGGTCTCGCGAGCCAGCTCGAGGACGCCATCGGCAAGCTCCAGTCCGAGCTCGCCGCGGCCCAGGCCACCGGTGACGCCCGGAAGATCAAGGACGCGCAGGAAGCCCTCGACGCCCGCAAGATCTGGCTCGACGCCCTGGGCGGCTGAGCCGCAGCACCACCCACGACGCCCCCGCGACCGGAACGGTCACGGGGGCGTCGTCGTGCGGGCCGAGCACAGCATGCAGGCCGACTCAGCGTGCAGGCCGGATCAGCGTGCAGGCCGGATCAGCGTGATCGCGGGGACGGCGGACACGCGGCTCAGACCGGCGCGGGCAGCCCGAGGAGCAGTCGGATGTCCAGGTCGTCCTGGCGCATCTGCGCGGCGAGCTCGTCCATCGACGAGAACTTCACCATGCCGCGAACGTACGACACGAAGAGCACCGAGATCCGGTCGCCGTACAGGTCGATGTCGACGTCGAGCAGGTGTGCCTCGATCTGCTTGGCCGGCACGCCCTCGAACGTCGGGTTGTTGCCGACCGACACCGCGGCCGGGTAGACCGTGCCGTCGTGGAGCACCCGCGCAGCGTAGACACCGTCGGCGGGGACGAACCCCTCGCACGCCGGATCGAGGTTCGCGGTGGGGTACCCCATCGCGCGGCCGCGCTGGTTGCCGTGCACCACGACGCTGCGGACGGCGTGTTCACGCCCGAGGAGCCGTGCGGCCTCGGCCACGCGGCCCTGGCCGAGCAGCTCACGGATCCAGGTGGAGGACACCCGGCGCTCGTCGTCGGGTCGGACGTCGTCGATCAGGTCCACGTCGTCGATGAGCTCGACCGTGAACCCGTGCTGCTCCCCCAGGACACGCAGCAGGGAGACGTCACCGGCGCCCTTCGCGCCGAAGCGGAAGTCACTGCCGACGAACACCAGGCGGGCGTGCAGGGTGTCGACGAGGATCTCGGACACGAACGCCTCGGGCGACTTCGACTGGAGTTCCTGGTCGAAGCGGAGCAGCAGGGTCGCGTCGACCCCGGCGTCCTCGAGCAGTTCGCGGCGTTGCGCGGTGCTCGTCAGGGCCGGCGGGACGTGCGGTGGGTCGATCACGTTGAGTGGGTGCCGGTCGAACGTCACCACGGTCGCCACGAGGTCGTGCTCGCGCGCGGCACGCTCCAGGTGCGCGATGACGGCTCGGTGCCCGACGTGCACACCGTCGAACTTGCCGATGGTGACCGCACTCGGCCCGAACCCGTCCGCCACGTCGGCGGTGTCCTCGTAGAACTGCACGGCGGCCCCTACTCGCTCGCCGGGGCAGTGGACGAGGACGCAACCGGTGTCGGCTCGGCGACCGCGGTGCGGTGGTGCTTGCGGAGCCACCAGAGCCCGGCGATCGGGAGCACGAGCGGCGCGAAGGCGTAGCCCATGCCGTAGTACGACCAGATGGTGTCGTCGGGGAACAGCTGACGGTCGAACAGCGACAGGGTGCCGATGACGAGCACCCCGGTCATCTCGAACGCGATCGTGACGCAGGCGACCCGGTACCAGAACCGACCGGGCACGATGAGGGCGATCATCGCGACGATGTACACCACCGCGGCGACGGCGCTGAGCGTGTACGCGAACGGTGCGAACGAGAACTTCTCGATGATCTGCACGACGCTGCGTCCGGTCGCCGCCAGCGCGAGGATGCCGTACACGGCGATGAGGACGCGGCCGATGCCGGTCGCGAGTGAGGATCTGGTCGCCATTGCACCGATTCTACCGACGCGCGGCTGCGCGCATGACCTGCGACGTCAGTTCAGCGCGAACCAGATCTGGTACATCCGGTAGACCATCACCGCGACGGTGAAGGCCCCGGCGCCGAGCACCACGGTGCTCCACTTCGTCCGGTCGATCAGCGCCCACACGACCGCGGCCGGTGGGACGAGGAGCACCGACACCGCGTACACCCCGAACTCGAGTGCGTTGCCGTCGGGCGGGCTGCCCGTCGCCGGCAGCACGATCGAGATGACACCCTGCACCAGGAGCAGCAGCTCGATCAGCACGAGTGCGCCGACGGTGTAGTCGTTCGGCTTCCAGCCGATGAACCCCACGACGACCGCGAAGAGCCCCACCACGACCGCGAGCACCAGTTGCACCCACATGAACCACTCGATCACGCGCGCGCTCCGGTCTGCGAGGAGGACGACGCACCGGGCGCCGGGAAGTTGGTGATGACCCGGAGCAGCCCGCGCCGAACGGACACCAGGCCCACGAGCCGGTCGTCGGAGGCGGTGACCGCTGCCACCGGCCCGGCCGAGTCGGGGTGCTCCGCGGCCACGCGCTTGCCGTCGGTGAGGTCCTTCGCCGACGCGGCATCGAGGGTGACGGAGGAGAACAGTCGACGGGCGATGTCCGCAGGACGTGCGAGCGCGGCGCGGACGTCGACGGCATCGTCCTCGAGGTCGATCGCGTCCTGCACGTCGAACGGTCCGACCCGGGTCCGACGGAGCGCGACGAGGTGTGCGCCGGTGCCGAGCGTCGCGCCGACGTCACGGGCGAGCGCACGGACGTAGGTGCCCGAGGAGCAGGTGACGACGACGTCGAAGTCCACCACGGCGACGTCCGTGCCGTCCACGGTGACGGTCCGGTCGTTGCGGTTCGTGACGTCGAACTGCGAGACGGTCACCGTGCGGGACTTGAGTTCGACCGCCTCACCCTTCCGCGCCAGGTCGTAGGCGCGGCGCCCGTCGACCTTGATCGCACTGACGGTGGACGGGACCTGGTCGATCACACCGCGCTGTTCGCTGACGGCGGCCTCGACGGCGGCCTCCGAGACGTCGGCAGCGGTCACACCGGGAGCCGTGGTGGGCGTGCCGTCGGCGTCGTCGGAGTCCGTCGACACACCGAGCCGGATGGTCGCCGTGTACGTCTTGTCGAGCCCCACCAGGTGCGTGAGCAACCGGGTTGACGGCCCGATGCCGAGCAGGAGCAGCCCGGTGGCCATGGGGTCGAGGGTGCCCGCGTGGCCGACCTTCTTCAGGCCGATTCGCCGGCGGGCGATGGAGACCACCCGGTGGCTGGAGATCCCCTGCGGTTTGTCGACGAGGAGGATGCCGTCCGGCGCGGTTTCGAGCACCAGGAGAGATTACCAGCGCCGGTCAGCAGGCGTCGTTCCACTCACGGCGGGGGTGCTCGGGATCGGTGACGTCGAGCACCGCGGAGGCCGCGATCTTGACGTCGGCCCGGCGCTCGAGCCGCCCGGCTTCCTGCTCCACCCACAGCGACCAGCGCCACAGGGTGCGGACCCCGGGGGCGAGGAGGCCCCGCCCGTGCACGATCAACACGCCGTCGCCGGCGCCGGTCGTGCGGAAGGGCGTGACCAGATCGGCCCGGAGCGTGTCCTGGTCGGCCGACGGCGCAGCGGCCGCCATGGCGGAGACCCCGTGCTGCTCGAACCCGGAGACGAGCGCGGCGGCGACCCGTTCGAGGTCGGTGCCGTCCTGCCCGTCGATGCCGATGACGGTGCGGTTGGTGCCGACCTGCGCGATCGCCTCTGCAGCGATCGCGGCCATCGTGTCGGTCTCTTCGGGTGCCCAGCGTGCCATGCGTCCACCGTAGGCTGTCGTGGTGAACGCGAGTCGGGCCTCCAGACAGAATGTGGACAACCCGACCGCGGGAGCCGGTGTGCAGGAACCGGCCACGCCGGAACAGCCCGACATCGCCACCCCGCTGATCGCGTGGTTCCGGCAGCACGCGCGGGACCTGCCGTGGCGCCGCCCCGGCTTCCCCGCCTGGGGCACCCTGGTCAGCGAGATCATGCTGCAGCAGACGCAGGTCGCGCGCGTGATCCCCCGTCTGGAGGCGTGGCTCACCCGGTGGCCGACGCCTCGCGACCTCGCAGAATCGCCTCCGTCCGAGGCGGTGCGCGCCTGGGACCGGCTCGGCTACCCGAGACGCGCGCTCGCGCTGCACGCCGCGGCGACCGCGATCGCGACCGACCACGGCAACGTGGTGCCTCGGGACGTCGACGCCCTGCTCGCGCTGCCGGGCATCGGCGACTACACCGCAAGGGCCGTCGCGGTCTTCGCCTACGGCGACCGGCACCCGGTCGTCGACGTCAACGTTCGCCGCGTGCTCGCACGGGCGGTCCTCGGCCAGGGCGAACCCGGGCCGGCGAAGGCGAAGCAGGACCTCCCGCTGATGGAGTCCGTCCTGCCGGTGGACCGTGACGACGCCGCGGCCACGAACGCCGCCGTGATGGAGCTCGGCGCCCTGGTGTGCGTCTCACGCTCCCCCGCGTGCGACGCCTGCCCGATCGCGGACCGCTGCGCCTGGCGTGCTGCCGGCTACCCGGAGCACGACGGACCGCGGGCACCGCGCCAGGCGAAGTTCGCCGGCAGTGATCGGCAGGTCCGCGGTCTGATCATGGCCGAGCTGCGCGCCAGCGACGTGCCGGTCACCCGGTCCGAGATCGAACCGGTGTGGCCGGACGCAGACCAGCGCGACCGGGCGCTCGCGTCGCTGCTGCGTGACGGTCTCGCCGTCGGCGACGACGCGAGCGGCTACCAGCTGCCCGGGGTCTAGGAACGGGCTTCGGCGGCGCCGTCGTCCTCGGAGTCGTCGTCCTCGTCGTCCTCGTCGCGCTTGTACGGGTCGGCGTCGCCGGCGTACGTCGCGCCGACCGAGGCCGCACGGACCTGCTCGTCGCGCACCTGGGCCTGCACGAGCAGGTCCTCCATGTGCGCCGACGTCTCGGGCAGGGCGTCCGCGATGAACTCCAGCGACGGCGTGAGCCGCGCGGTGATGTTCTTGCCGACCTCGGACCGGAGCATGCCGGTCGCGGCCTTGAGCGCCGCTGCGGAGTCTGCGCGCTCATCGTCGGTGCCGTAGACGGTGTAGAAGATCGACGCGTGCTGCAGGTCACCGGTCACACGGACGTCGGTGATCGTGACGAACCCGAGTCGCGGGTCCCGCAGACCCTTGTCGAGTCGACGTGCGACGACTTCCTTGATGCGGTCCGCCATCTTGCGTGCGCGCTGCGGATCGGCCATGTGGGTGCCTCCTGAGGCAGTGGCGGGACGCTTCCCGCCGGTGGTCCTGCGTGGGAAAGGGGTCGGGCCCCGGCCTCCCGCGTGGGGAGGCCGGGGCCCAGAGGAGTCACGCGATCAGTCGCGCGGCTTCTCGACGAGTTCGGTCGTCTCGACCTCGTCGCCGATCTGGATGTCGTTGAACTTGCCCAGACCGATACCGGCTTCGAAGTCCGTGCGGACCTCGGTCACGTCGTCCTTGAAGCGACGCAGCGACTCGATGGCCAGGCCATCGGCGACCACGACGCCCTCGCGGATGACGCGCGCCTTGGCGTTGCGCGTGATCGTGCCGGAGCGGACGATGACACCCGCGATGTTGCCGAACTTCGAGGAACGGAACACCTCGCGGATCTCGGCGACGCCCGACTGGACCTCTTCGTACTCGGGCTTGAGCATGCCCTTGAGGGACTGCTCGATGTCGTCGAGTGCGTTGTAGATGACCGAGTAGAAGCGCACATCGATGCCTTCGCGCGCCGCACGTTCACGGGCCTTGACGTCCGGACGGACGTTGAAGCCGATGACGATGGCGTTGTCGATCGTGGCGAGGTCGATGTCCGACTCCGTGATCGCACCGACACCGCGGTGCAGGATGCGGAGCTGGACGCTGTCGTCGACCTCGATGTCCAGGAGCGACTGCTCGAGTGCCTCGACGGCACCGGAGACGTCACCCTTGATGATGAGGTTGAGCGACTCGACCTTGCCCTCTTCGAGCGCACGGGTGAAGTCCTCGAGCGAGATGCGCTTGCGCGACTTCGCCAGCAGGGCGTTGCGCTCGGCCGCTTCACGCTTCTCAGCGATCTGACGGGCCGTGCGGTCTTCTTCCGTGACGAGGAAGGTGTCACCGGCGCGGGGCACCGAGGACAGACCCTGCACCTGGACGGGGCGGCTCGGCGTCGCAGCCTTGACCGCGACCCCGTTCTCGTCCGTCATCGCACGGACACGGCCGTACGCCGTGCCGGCCACGATGGCGTCACCGACGTGGAGCGTGCCGGACTGGATGAGGACCGTGGCGACTGCACCGCGACCCTTGTCGAGTCGGGCTTCGATCGCCACACCACGTGCGTCCTTGTCGGGGTTGGCACGCAGGTCGAGACCGGCGTCCGCGGTGAGCAGCACGGCGTCCAGGAGCTCCTGGATGCCGATGTTCTGCCGCGCCGACACGTCGACGAACATGACGTCGCCGCCGTACTCCTCGGCCACCAGGTTGTACTCGGTGAGCTGCTGGCGGACCTTGGCGGGGTTCGCGCCTTCCTTGTCGATCTTGTTGACCGCGACGACGATCGGCACACCGGCCGACTGCGCGTGGTTCAACGCCTCGATGGTCTGGGGCATGATGCCGTCGTCCGCCGCGACGACGAGGATCGCGATGTCCGTCACCTGGGCACCACGAGCACGCATGGCCGTGAAGGCCTCGTGACCCGGGGTGTCGATGAAGGTGATCGGGCGGTCGATGCCCTCGTGCTGGGCGACGATCTGGTACGCACCGATGTGCTGGGTGATGCCACCGGCCTCGCCCTCGACGACCTTCGAGTTGCGGATCGCGTCGAGGAGGCGGGTCTTGCCGTGGTCGACGTGGCCCATGACGGTGACAACCGGCGGCCGCTGCTGCAGCACGTCGTCGTCTTCGTCCTCGAGTTCTGCTTCGAGGTCGATGTCGAAGCCCTCGAGGAGCTCCTTGTCCTCGTCCTCGGGCGAGACGATCTGGATCTTGTAGCCCAGCTCGTCGCCCAGGACCTCGAACGTGGCCTCGTCCAGCGACTCGGTCGCGGTCGCCATCTCACCGAGGTGGAACAGCACCGTCACGAGGTTGCCGGGCATGGCGTCGATCTTGTCCGCGAAGTCCGAGATGCTCGCACCACGACGGAGTCGGACGACCGTGTTGCCGTCGCCACGAGGGACCTGCACACCGCCGAGCGACGGGGCCTGACGCATCTCGTACTCGGCGCGCTTCGTCCGCTTCGACTTGCGGGCACGGCTCTTGCCGCCACCGCGACCGAACGCACCGGCGGTACCACCACCGGGGCCACGACCACGGCCACCGCCACCGGCGGGACGCGGGCCGCTGAAGGCCGGACGCGGGAAGCCGCCACCGGCACCGCCGCCGGCACCCGGACGGGCACCGGGGCCGCCACGGCCACCACCCTGGCCCGGGCGCTGCCCGAAGCCGTTGGGACGGTTGCCCTGACCGGGACCACCAGGACGCGGAGCACCCGGACGGGGCGTGCCCGGACGCGGGGGCTGCGGACGCGGGATGCCACCGCCACCGGCTGCGCCGGCGGCCGGGCGCTGGCCCATGCCCTGGTTGGAGGAGTACGGGTTGTTGCCGGGGCGCGGCGGGCGCGAGCCCATGCCCTGGTTCGACGAGTACGGGTTGTTGCCCGGACGTGCACCGGGCTTGGGGCCACCCGGCTTCGGACCGGCCGCCGCGGGAGCCTTCGGGCTGCTGCCCGGCTTCACCGCGTCGGACTTCGGTGCTTCGTCGGTCGAGTCGCCGGCCTGCGCGGCGGCCTGCTGCTCAGCGGCCTGCTTCTCGGCACGGGCCTTCTGCGCGGCCTCGGCCTCGGCCTGTCGCTGGGCGACGGACTTCGGTGCGGCCGGTGCCGGCACGTCGGCAGCGGGTGCTGCCGGGGCCTCGGGCTCCGGCGCGGGGGCCGGACGAGCCGGACCCGGACGGGGGCCGCCGGGCTTGGGTGCACTCGACTTCGGCGCGCTGGCCTTGGCGGGTGCGCTCGGCGCGGACGCCGAGTCGGCGGGCTTCGACGCGGGGACGCCGTCTGCCTGCAGGGCGGCACGGAGCTTCCGTGCCACGGGGGGCTCGATGCTCGAGCTGGCACCTCGGACGAACTCGCCGAGCTCCTTGAGCTTTTCGAGTGCGGTCTTGCTGTCGACGCCGAGTTCGCTTGCGATCTCGTGTACGCGTGGTTTAGCCACTGTTCTCCTTCACGGGTCCCACCCCGTGAAGGGGCAGGACTCAATGGATGACGGGTCTCACTTCGAGCCGCTCATCAGTTGTCCATAAGCCGTTCAGCCTGTTCTGTCATGTCCGGGCGCTCGGCCGGTTCCTGTGGGAGACCGGCGATGTGGTCGAGCACCGCGGACGTGTCGGGATCGCGATCCAACCGGAGCGCACGGCGGAAAGCCCTGCGCTTGACGGCCAGATCGTAGGCATCGACGGTCGGTGTGAGCCATGCTCCCCGGCCCGGCATGACTGCCTTCGGATCCGCCACGACACGGCCATCGCTCAGGGCGACGACTCGGAGGAGGGAGGATCGGGAAGCGCGACGGCGACTGCCGATGCACGTTCTGACGGGAACCACTCTACTCCTTGCCTCGGACGTGCGCGATCCGGCGCGCCCTCGAGGGGCACGCCGGGGGCGAAATCGTCCTAGTCCTCGCCGTCCAGGATGGAGTCCGGCTGGATGTCGATGCGTGCACCGGTGAGCTTCGCGGCGAGGCGGGCGTTCTGGCCTTCCTTGCCGATCGCGAGCGACAGCTGGTAGTCCGGCACGAGTGCGCGGACGGCCTTGGTCGAGGCGTCGAGCACGAACGCGCTCGTCACCTTGGCCGGCGACAGGGCGCTCGCGACGAACGACGCCAGGTCGGACGAGTAGTCGACGATGTCGATCTTCTCGGCACCGAGCTCGTTCGTGACGGACCGGACACGTGCGCCGAGCTCGCCGATGCAGGCGCCCTTCGCGTTGACACCGGGCTCGTTGGCCTTGACGGCGATCTTCGTGCGGTGACCAGCCTCGCGGGCGAGGGAGGTGATCTCGACGACGCCGGACGCGATCTCCGGGACCTCGAGCGCGAAGAGCTTCCGGACCAGGCCCGGGTGCGTGCGCGAGACGGTGATCTGCGGACCCTTGTTGCCGCGGGCGACGCTCGTCACGTAGACGCGGATGCGGGAGCCGTGCGTGTAGGACTCCCCCGGCACCTGCTCCTCGGGCGGCAGGATCGCCTCGATCGTGCCGAGGTCGACGTGCACCATCTTCGGGTTCGGGCCCTGCTGGACCACGCCGGCGACGATGTCGCCTTCCTTGCCGCGGAACTCGCCGAGGATCTTGTCGTCGCCGATGTCGCGCAGGCGCTGGTTGATGACCTGCTTCGCCGCGAAGGCCGCGATGCGCCCGAAGTCGCTCGGCTGGTCGACGGCTTCACCGATGACGGTGCCCTCGTCGTCGAGCTCGGGGACGTAGACGCTGACCTCGCCGGACTTGCGGTCGAGCTCCACACGCGACTGCGCGTGGGCCGGCTCGCCGTTCTCGTCGGCGTGCTTCTGGTAGGCGGTCAGGATGGCAGATTCGATGATCTGGACGAGCTCGTCGAACGGGATCTCCCGCTCGCGCTCCATGAGTCGCAGGACTGCGAGATCGATCTTCACCGAGGTGCCTCCGTATTCAGATGAGTCGCTCCTGCGGGGTGGAACTGCGCAGAAGTCGGCCACAAGCGTACCCCAGAACCAGACGGCGGACAGGAGGCCCGTGGCGGCGTCGCCACGGGCCTCCTGTCCGCCAGGTGGTCACGTCCAGGTCGTGACACGCCGTCGTCTCGCCGAGACGCCGCCAGATGCGCGAGACGCCGCCCGGTTGGGCGGCGTCTCGTCGGATCGGCGGTGTCCAGCGGACACGACGGCGTCGTGTCAGATCGCGTGGACCGCGTCGAGCAGTTCGGCCACCGGCACGTCGCGGCGGTCGCCCGTCGCACGGTCCCACAGCTCGACGACGCCGTCGGCGGCGCCGCGACCCGCGACGACGACGATCGGCATGCCGAGCAGTTCGGCGTCACGGAGCTTCACGCCGGGCGACACCTTCGGGCGGTCGTCGTAGAGCACGTCGAACCGTTCGCCCTCGAGCTCGGCGACGACCGAGGATGCCAGCTCGTAGGCGACCTGGTCGCGACCCGTGGCGACGATGTGCACGTCGAACGGTGCGACGTTCTTCGGCCAGACCAGGCCCTTCTCGTCGTTGTGGGACTCGGCCAGGATCGCGAGGATGCGGGTCACGCCGATGCCGTAGGAGCCCATCGTCACCGTGGCGAGCTTGCCGTTCTCGTCCTGCACCTTGAGGCCGAGCGCCTCGGCGTACTTGCGACCGAGCTGGAAGACGTGCCCGATCTCCATGCCGCGGGCGGTCTCGAGGGGGCCGGAGCCGTCCGGGGACGGGTCGCCGGCACGGACGTCGGAGACCTCGACGACACCGTCGGCCACGAAGTCGCGGCCGGCGACGAGGCCGGAGACGTGCACGCCGCGCTCGTTGGCGCCGGTGATCCAGCTCGTGCCGTCGACCACGCGCGGGTCGACGAAGTAGCGGATGCCGGTGGCGCTGTCGGCACCGAGGACCTGCGGGCCGATGTAGCCCTTCACCAGGCCACGGTGCTTCTTGAAGTCGTCGTCGCCGGCGGCCTCGACCTCGGCCGGGGCGAACGACACCTCGGCGCGCTTCAGGTCGACGTCGCGGTCACCGGGCAGGCCGACGACCACGACCTCGCGCGTGCCGTCGAGGTGCGTGAGCGCGAGGACGACGTTCTTCAGCGTGTCGGCCGCGGTCCACGGTGCGCCGTCGCGCGGGGCGACCTGGTTGGCGTGGGCGACGAGGGTGTCGATCGTCGGGGTGTCCGACGCCGGCAGGAGCACGGGTTCGGGCTGGCCCTCGATCGGCAGGGACTCGGGGACCGGGGTGACGTACGCCTCGACGTTGGCCGCGTAACCGCCGGCGCTGCGGACGAAGGTGTCCTCGCCGACGCCGATCGGGTGCAGGAACTCCTCGGACTTGGAGCCGCCCATCGCGCCGGCGTCGGCCTTGACGATGACGTAGTCGAGGCCCAGGCGGGCGAAGATCTTCTCGTACGCATCGCGCATGACCTGGTAGCTGCGCTCGAGCCCCTCGTCCGTGAGGTCGAACGAGTAGGCGTCCTTCATCGTGAACTCGCGGCCGCGCAGGAGGCCGGCGCGGGGCCGGGCCTCGTCGCGGTACTTGTCCTGGATCTGGAACAGGGTGACCGGCAGGTCCTTGTAGGACGAGTACAGGTCCTTCACCAGGAGCGCGAACATCTCCTCGTGCGTGGGGGCGAGCAGGTAGTCGGACCCCTTGCGGTCCTGCAGGCGGAACATGCCGTCGCCGTACTCGGTCCAGCGGTTCGTCGCCTCGTACGGCTCACGCGGCAGGAGCGCTGGCAGCAGGACCTCCTGCGCACCGGCTGCGACCATCTCGTCGCGGATGATCGCCTCGATCTTGGCGCGCACCCGGAGGCCGAGCGGCAGCCAGGCGAAGATCCCCGGGGACTGGCGACGGACGTACCCGGCGCGGACGAGCAGCTTGTGGCTCGTCACCTCGGCGTCGGAGGGGTCGTCGCGGAGCGTACGGAGGAACAGATGCGAAAGCCGTGTGACCACGGGGCAAGCCTAGTGGCGGCGGGCTGGCGGCGCGGGCTCCCTACGGTGTCCCCGCCGCTGTGCGCGAGGATCGCCGCTCGGCACGGTGCGAGGTTCGCCGGCTCGTGCGGCACGAGCCGCTCGGTGCGCGCCTGCAGGCTCGCACGGGGCGATCAACCCGGCTGCCGCTCGCGAAGTCCGCACCGTGCCGACGGGACGCACGTCGACCAGCCGCGCCGGGCCTCCAGGCCGTTCCCCGGTGCGGCAGGCGCGTCGCCGACGTCGCCGACGTCGCCGGCGTCGCCGGCGTCGCGGAGCAGCGCTGCACGGTGCGGGGTTGATCGGCAGGTGCGGCACCAGCCGCTCCGTGCGCGCCTGCAGGCTCGCACGGGGCGATCAACCCCACACGGAAGCGCGAAGCCCGCACCG
The DNA here is from genome assembly GCF_047226435.1 of Curtobacterium poinsettiae. Taxonomy (NCBI): domain Bacteria; kingdom Bacillati; phylum Actinomycetota; class Actinomycetes; order Micrococcales; family Microbacteriaceae; genus Curtobacterium; species Curtobacterium poinsettiae. The sequence goes on from NZ_CP178434.1 coordinate 2,060,467, forward strand.
TGCAGACCGGCGCCGGCACCAGCACCGCACGACGACGGACCGGAGGCCCGGTGCCAGCTGGCACCGGGCCTCCGGTCAGGATGGTGGTCGCGCCTACGGCGCCATGATCACCTGGGGCGTGCCGGTGGCGGCCGCGGGACCCATCTCGTCCGCGATGCGGTTCGCCTCGTTGATGAGCGTCTGGACGATCTCGGCCTCGGGCACGGTCTTGACGACCTGGCCCTTGACGAAGATCTGCCCCTTGCCGTTGCCGGAGGCGACGCCGAGGTCGGCCTCACGCGCCTCGCCCGGTCCGTTCACGACGCAGCCCATGACGGCCACGCGGAGCGGGACGGTCATGCCCTCGAGCCCCTTCGTGACGTCGTTCGCGAGCTGGTAGACGTCGACCTGGGCGCGGCCGCAGCTGGGGCAGGAGACGATCTCGAGCTTGCGCTCCCGCAGGTTGAGCGACTGCAGGATCTGCAGGCCGACCTTGACCTCTTGCGCGGGCGGGGCCGAGAGCGACACGCGGATGGTGTCACCGATGCCCTCGGCCAGCAGGATGCCGAACGCGGTGGCGCTCTTGATGGTGCCCTGGAACTCCGGCCCGGCCTCGGTCACACCGAGGTGCAGCGGCCAGTCACCAGCGGCGGCGAGCTGGCGGTAGGCCTTCACCATGACGATCGGGTCGTTGTGCTTGACCGAGATCTTGAAGTCGTGGAAGTCGTGCTCCTCGAACAGGGAGGCTTCCCACACGGCGGACTCGACGAGCGCCTCGGGGGTGGCCTTGCCGTACTTCTGGAGCAGGCTCGGCTCGAGCGACCCCGCGTTCACACCGATGCGGAGCGAGACGCCGGCGTCCTTGGCAGCCTTGGCGATCGCGCCGACCTGGTCGTCGAACTTGCGGATGTTGCCCGGGTTGACGCGGACCGCCGCGCAGCCGGCGTCGATCGCCTGGAAGACGTACTTCGGCTGGAAGTGGATGTCGGCGATCACGGGGATCTGCGACTTCTTCGCGATGATCGCCAGCGCGTCGGCGTCGTCCTGCGTGGGCACGGCGACCCGGACGATGTCGCAGCCCGACGCCGTGAGCTCGGCGATCTGCTGCAGCGTCGCGTTGATGTTGGTGGTCTGCGTCGTGGTCATCGACTGCACGGACACCGGGGCGTCGCCGCCCACGAGCACCTTGCCGACCCGGATCTGCCGCGACTTGCGACGCGGAGCGAGGGTTTCGGGGGACTTGGGCATACCGAGGTTGACTGCGGGCACGTGAGCACTCTACGCGCTCGGTCTGACCATGCCTGCTCCGGCCCCCGTGGGTCCGTTCAGAGCTCCCTGACCGAGTCCACGACCGTGATGAGCGGGGCGTAGAGCCGCATCACCGCGAGGGCCCGGTCGTGGTCCGCGTCGCTGGCGCCGGCGCAGGCGTCGGCCACGACCGTCACCGTCGCGCCGGCATCCGCCGCCGCCAGCGCGGTCGACAGCACGCAGCAGTCGGTCGACACCCCCGTGAGCACCAGGTGCGGATGGTCGCCGACGACGGCCTGGAGGCCCGTCCCCCACTTGCCGAAGGTCGGTTCCGTGACGACGGGGTCGTTCCGGTCCGCGGCAGCAGACGCGAAGGGCTCGGTGAGCGCGTACAGCGGGTCGGCGTCCGGGAGCAGAGCGAATGGCCATTCACGGTAGTACGGCACCCACGCACCCTCGGGCTGGACCGGGGCGACGAAGCGGGTGAAGACCGTGCGACCGGTGAACCGGGGCAGGAGCCGTTCGATGCCGGCGCCGGCGTGGTCGAAGCGCGGTGCCGCCCACGGGTTCTCGCCCGTGAAGACCTGCTGCATGTCGATGACGACGAGCCAGGCGTCGTCGGGGACCTCCGCGCTCATCGCAGGTCGTCCGGGGTGCCGAGTGCTTCCGGGGTGCTCAGTGCTTCCTGACGGCGGATCGACCCACGCGCGAACAGCAGCGTGCCGAGGAACCCGACCAGCAGGGCCACGAGCACGCCGAGGTTCGCGTACGCCCAGGCCCCTCCGCGTCCGCCGAGTCCGAACGGGCCGAGCAGGTAGCCCTGCCAGTTCAGCCACGCGGGGACGCCGTACGTGTTCGTGACCAGACCCCAGCCGAGCACCGTGCCGAGCACGACGAGCGCGATCGGCAGCCACCGGACGTCTCCGTAGCGCCCGCGGCGATCGTCGAGCTCCGCCTCGGCGTAGGCGCGACGACGGAGCAGGACATCGGCGACGAAGATGCCGGCCCACGCGGCGATCGGCACCCCGAGGGTCACGAGGAACGCCTGGAACGGCTTCACGAAGCTCTCCGAGAAGAAGGCGATGTACACGGCGCCGGCGACCATGAACGCGCCGTCGACCCCGGCGGCGACCGGCCGCGGGATCTTCACGCCGGCGCTGAGCAGCGCGAGGCCCGACGAGTAGATGTCGAGGACGGCTCCCCCGACGAGCCCGAGGATCGCCACGATCGCGAACGGGACGAGGAACCAGATCGGCAGGATCGTGGTGAGCGCGCCGATCGGGTCGTCCTGGATCGCCGCGTTCAGGTCCGGCGAGGACCCGGCGAGCAGGACGCCGAAGACCACGAGGATCGCCGGTGCCAGTGCGCCACCGAGGGTCGTCCACCCGACGACGCCACCGGTGGACGCGCCCCGCGGCAGGTACCGCGAGTAGTCGGCGGCGGCGTTCACCCAGCCCAGGCCGAACCCGGTCATCACGAGCACGAGCGCCCCGATGACGTTCTGGGTGCTGCCGGACGGCAGGGCACCGAGCGCCGCGAAGTCGATCGTCGGCGCGGCGAGCACGATGTAGACGACGGTCAACACGGCGGTGACGACGGTGATCACGGTCTGCAGGCGCATGATCACGTCGAACCCGGCGATCCCGGCGCCGACCACGAGCGCTGCGACGACGATCAGCGCGACGACCTTCGTCAGCACCCCGCCGTCCCAACCGAGCTCGGTGAAGACGGTCGAGGTCGCCAGGACCGCCAGCGCGGCGAGCGAGGTCTCCCACCCGACGGTGAGGACCCAGCTGAGGAACGAGGGCACCCGGTTGCCGCGGACCCCGAACGCCGCTCGGCTCAGCACCATGGTCGGCGCCGAACCGCGCTTGCCGGCGATCGCGACGATGCCGCACAGCAGGAACGAGAACACCACCCCGATGACCGAGACGATCGTCGCCTGGGCCAGCGAGATACCGAACCCGATGACGAACGACCCGTACGCGATGCCGAGGACGGAGATGTTCGCCGCGAACCACGGCCAGAACAGCCCCCTCGGGGAGCCCTTCCGATCCGACTCGGCGATGACGTCGAGCCCCTGTCGTTCGACGGCGCGAACCTCGGGAGGGTTCGTGGCGGCTGTGCTCATGCGCTGAGCGTAGTGGCTCCGAGCGCTACCCGAACAGGTTCACAGGTCGGACGATGTCGGCGTAGATGAGCAGCGCGCTCATGCCCGCCAGCAGCACCACGACGACCATCGTCAGCGGCATCGTCTTCGCCAGGTCGATGGGCCCCGGGTCGGCCTTGCCGACGAGCTTGAACGACCGTCGTTTGATCGCTTCCCACAGCGCGCCCGCGATGTGCCCGCCGTCGAGCGGCAGCAGCGGCACCATGTTGAGCACGAACAGGCCGATGTTGAGCGAGGCCAGCAGCCCGAGGATCGTGTACGCCTTGTCTACCACGGGGACACCGCTCATCGACGAGACCTCCCCGATCGCACGACCGACACCGACCACCGACACGGGGCTGTCCTGCGACCGCTCCTGCGCACCGAACGCGGCGTTCCACACCGCGACCAGACGCTGCGGCAGGTCGATGATCAGGTGCGCCGACGCGGCGATCTGGGCGCCCGTCGCGGGCAGGACCGCGGCCGGGGACTGCCGCACCAGGGACTGACCGATGCTGACGCCGACCACGCCGACGCGCTGGGTCTTCGTGGTGCCGTCGTCGTTCTTGACGACCTTCCCCTCGGCGTCGTAGACGTCACGCGTGGCGGTCGTCGGGGTGATCTCGAGCGTCTTCCGCGCGCCGTCGCGGTCGACGACCACGGTGACCTGCTCACCCGCGGACTCCTGGAAGACCTGGGAGACGCGCGTGATCGTGGGGTCCTGCTCGCCGTTCACCGAGAGCACGACGTCGCCGGACTCGATGCCGGCCTGCTTCGCCGGGGACACGGCGTCGCCGGGCGAACACTCGGTCGTCCGGCTGTTCGGCAGGACGCAGCCGACACTCGACGTGAAGGTCGTGGTCGGTGCCCCGAACCCGCACAGCAGCACGCCGAACAGCACGATGCCGATCACCAGGTTCATCGCCGGGCCTGCGACCATCACGATGATCCGCTTCCACGGCGTCAGGCGGTAGAAGGCGCGGGAGTCGTCGCCGCCGGAGTCCGCGATCTGCTCGGCGCTGGCCTGACGGGCGTCCTGCACGAACGCGCTGTACATCCCCGTGTTCGTGATCTCGCGGCCCGAAGCGCGCGGCTTGAGCATGCCCACCATCGAGATGTACCCGCCCAGCAGGATCGGGCGGATGCCGTACTCGGTCTCACCCCGCTTGAACGACCACATCGCCTTACCGAAGCCCAGCGAGTACTGCGTCACCTTGACGTTGAAGAGCTTCGCGAAGGACAGGTGCCCCAGCTCGTGGAGTCCGATCGAGACCAGCAGGCCGATGATGAAGACGACCACGCCGAGGACGAAGAGCAGGACGGATTCGACGGTCACCGGGAAAGAGTACGGGACTGATTCCATGACGGAGCCGAGCGCCGTCTGCGAGGCGAGCTGGGCCTCCAGGCCGGTGCGTCACGTCCGCGGTCTGCCGCCTCCGCGTCGGACGGGAGGCGCGACCCGCGTCAGCGGGTCAGTGCGCGGTCCGCAGCGGTGCGCGCCCACTGCTCCGCAGCGAGCACGCCGTCGAGTGACGGCTCCCCCGCGGTGTGCTCCTCGACGATGTGCTCGACCGTGTCGACGATGTCCAGGAAACCGATCGCGCCGGCGTGGAACGCGGCGACGGCCTGCTCGTTCGCGGCGTTGAACACGGCCGGGAACGTCCCACCCAGTTCGCCCACGCGCTTCGCGAGGGCAACGGCTCCGAAGGCGTCCTGGTCGAGGGGCTCGAACGTCCACGTGCTCGCGGTCGTCCAGTCGAGCGGGACGCCGACGCCGGGCACGCGGTCCGGCCAGGCCAGGCCGAGCGCGATCGGCAGCCGCATGTCCGGCGGCGATGCCTGGGCGATGGTGGAGCCGTCGACGAACTCGACCATCGAGTGCACGATCGACTGCGCGTGCACGGTGACGTCGATGCGGTCGTACGGCACGCCGAAGAGCAGGTGCGCCTCGATGACCTCGAGCCCCTTGTTCACCAGGGTCGCGGAGTTCGTCGTGACGACGAGTCCCATGTCCCAGGTGGGGTGCGCCAGCGCCTGGGCGGGGGTGACGTCGTGGAGCTGCTCACGGGTGCGCCCGCGGAAGGGACCGCCGCTCGCCGTGAGGACGAGCCGCTGCACCTCGGTGTCGGCGCCGGAACGGAGCGCCTGCGCGATCGCGGAGTGCTCGCTGTCGACGGGCACGATCTGCCCGGGCGCCGCGGCCTGCTGCACGAGCGAGCCGCCGACGATCAGGCTCTCCTTGTTGGCGAGGGCCAGTGTGGCGCCGCTCTCGAGCGCCGCGAGCGTCGGACCGAGGCCGACGGAGCCCGTGATGCCGTTCAGGACGACGTCGGCCTCGACGCTGCGGACGAGCTGCTCCGAGTCGGCCGCACCGAACGCCGTGTCGCGGACGCCGAACCGGGCGGCCTGCTCGGCGACCAGTGCACGGTTGCTGCCGGCAGTGAGCCCGACGACCTCGAACCGGTCGGGGTTGCGGGCGACGACGTCGAGCGCCTGGGTGCCGATCGAGCCGGTGCTGCCGAGGACGACGATGCGCCGACGCTCCGGACCGGCGCTGCCGACGCGGTCGTCCGTCACGGTCAGCCCTTGGCGAGGATGTCGACGACGAAGACGAGCGTGGCGTTCTTCGGGATGCCCGAGCCCTCCCGCGGGTTGGCGCCGTAGGCGTCCTCCGGCGTGGCGACGATGAGCACCTGCGAGCCGACCTTCTGGCCGACGAGCCCGGTGACGAAGCCCTTGATGAGCGCGCTCTCCGAGACGGTGAAGGTGGTGGGGACGCCCTTCGACCACGAGGAGTCGAACTCCTTGCCGGTGTCGTAGACGACGCCCTTGTACTGCACGAGCGCGGTGTCGCCGTCGGCGATCGCGGCGCCGTCGCCCTGCTTCAGCACCTCGACCGTGGTCTTCGTGGGTGCCTTCACGCCCTTCGGGACCGTGATCTCCGGCTCACCGGAAGCCTTGTCCTTGACCGTGGGCAGTCCCGGGTCCTGGTCCTGCGGGGTGCCGTTCGCCTTGGTCGGGGTCTGCGCGACGACGTCGGCGACCACGACGATCTCGCCGCCGGTGTTGAAGCCGAGTGCGGAGGACTGTCCGACCGCGGCGATCCGGTCGCCGACCTTCGAGCAGGCCAGGAGCGCGCCGAAGCCCTTGCCACCGACGGAGAGCACCTGCGGGTTGCCCTCGTCGAAGCCGACGGTGCCGAGCTTCTTGGCGTCGGACGCCTCGTACACGCTGTAGGAGACCTGCGCGTAGTCGCCCTCGTCGAGGGACGCGCCCTTGCCCTGCACGAGCCGGGTGGCCTGCGGGGTCTTGGCGGACAGACCGGACGCGAACTTCACGGTCGGCGCCTGCGCTCCCCCGAACGCCCCGGTCGCCTTGATCGAGTCGGACGACTTGCCGGGGTTGGGGCACGAGGTGATCGCCGAGGCCGTGGCACTGGCCGACGGGGTCGGCGAGGCCGAGGGCCCGCTCGAACCGGAGCCGGAGCAGGCGGCGAGTCCCAGCACGACGGCGGGGACGATGGCGATCGGGAGCAGGCGGAGACGCTTCACGGGAACCTAGTCTGCCCCACCAGCCGAAGAGTCCCCTGCCAATGACGCAGGTCGGACGACCAGCTGCGGCTCGTGGTGCACCGGGAACGCCACCGACCGCGCGATGAAGCAGAGCTCGTTGGCCGTGGTGTGCGCGGCCTCGGCGTCCGCCACCCGGTCGGCCTCGAGGATCGTGACCACCGGGTGCAGGGTCGCCTCGGTCAGCTCGCCCGACCCGTCGCGGTTCAGGCGGAGCGACGCGGTCGCGGTGTCCCGGTAGTCGACGACGGTGAAGCCCTTCGTGACCGCGACGTGCAGGTAGCTGAGCATGTGGCACTGGGCCAGTGCCGCGACCACCATCTCCTCGGGGTTCCAGCGATCTCGGTCCCCGCGGAACGTCGGGTCGGCGGAGCCGGGGACGTCGGGCTTGCCGGTGGCCGAGACGACGTGTTCGCGGCCGTAGTCGCGGTACCCGGAGGTGCCGGTCCCGCGGTCGCCGGTCCAGCTGACGGAGACCTCGTAGGAGTGGTCGTGCACGGGTGCGCCCCTTCGCCTTGGCTAGCATGGCGGCATGACGGTGAGCCCCGAAGTCCGCAGTGATCGCCATCCTCTCACCGCCGACGGTTCCGTCGAGTTGGCGGTGCTCGAACGCTCAGGGTTCGACGAGAGCCGACACGTCGGCGCCGGCGTCGTCGTCGACGCGACCGGCACGGTGATCGACTCCGTCGGCGACGTGACCGCGAGCATCTACCCGCGTTCCACCATGAAGCCGTTCCAGGCGCTGGCGGTCCGACGAGCCGGTGCGCTGTTCTCCGACGAGGAGCTCGTCCTCACCACCGCGAGCCACGCCGGCACCGCCGCGCACCAGGCGCTCGCCCTGCACATGCTCGAGTCCTTCGACCACGTCGAGGCCGACCTCGGTTGCCCGCCGGACATGCCCTTCGACCGCAGGACCGCCCGCACGATGGACGGCCCCCGCCGACTGGCCATGAACTGCTCCGGCAAGCACGCCGGCATGCTCGCCGCCTGCCGGGTGAACGGGTGGGACGAAGCCACGTACCTGGACACGGAGCACCCGTTGCAGCAGCGGGTGCGTTCCGTGGTCGAGGAGTACACGCACGAGACCGTCGACCTGGTCGGCACGGACGGCTGCGGCGCTCCCGTGTTCCCGCTGAGCCTGACCGGGCTCGCGCGCGGGTTCGCCGGGGTCGTGGCACGGGCCGACGACGACTCCGCCGCCCTGACCGACGCGGTCCTGGCCCACCCGTGGGCGATCGACGGCGTCGGACGTGCGAACACGGTGACCATCGAGCGGCTGCAGGTGCTCGCGAAGTTCGGTGCCGAGGGCGTCATGGTCATGGGGTTGCCCGGCGGTGCGGCGGTCGCGGTGAAGGTGCTCGACGGCTCACAACGGGCCGGCACCCTGGCAGCCCTGGCCCTGCTCGAGCGCAACGGGCTCGTCGCGGCCGACGGGGTGGCCGACGTGCTCGAGGCGACCGGTGAGCGGGTCCTCGGTGGCGGTGTGCCCGTCGGGACGGTGCGCGCGGGCGCCGGGCTGCGCTGATGCTCGGTCGTCGCTGATCGATCGGCGCCCCCGTCCGGCGCGCTTCCTCAGCCGATGCCGACGGGGTCGAGGTCGAGCAGCGGGAGCGCCGGGGCGACCCGGACGACGTCGTGGTCGTCGGATCGGCGGACGGAACAGCCGTACCGCGTGACCTCGACGGTGACGTCTCGTTGTCGGGGCACCGATCCGAGTCCGGCCACGAGCACCACGGTGCCGAGCGGTCGGCCGCCCTCGTCCATCCACACCGCGACCGAGGTGCCCCGCGGCAGGGTGCACGGCGAGGGCTCGTCGCTGGTCGGTCCCCCGGCGTCGAGGAGTCCGGGCGCGACGGCCCACCGCAGGTCGTCCCCGTCGTGGACGGCAGCGGCACGGAGCTGCTCGGCGAGCCCGCGGAACACCGCGAGAGCCAGTGCCCCGGTCCCGACGACCGCGACGTGTGACGCCGCATCGACCCGGACCACGTGATCGCCGGGACCGTGTCCGAGGACGAGTGTGGGTGACCCACCATCGGCGTCGGGGACGAGGGCCGCCGGCGGTTGCAGCACGTGGAGGCGTTCCGACGTGTCAGGAGGTGTGCCCGGAGCACCGACCCGGTCGGGGATCGACGGCGCGACGACCACGACCGGACGGTCCGCCGGGAGCGCCGACGCGGAACGGTGGAGCACCACGTCGACCAGTGCGCAGCACGCGCCTGCGCCGAGCAGGACACCGTGCCCGACGCTGCTGAGCGGCGCGAGGACGCCGACCACGACGAGCGCGACCGCGGCCCCCACGACCACGCAGCGAGCGGTGAACCGGGACATGTCCCCATCGCACCAGGAACCGGGTGCCCGGCGCTGGCCCGGGAGCGGATCTGTGGAGAAGTGCCCTACTGCACCAGGAAGAACTGCTCACCGATGTCGACGCGCGCGCCCCGCTCGACGCGGTACCGGCGACCGGGCTCGCAGCGGCGGATGGATCCGTCGATGTGCCGGACGACCGTGCCGTTGCCGGAGAACCGGTCCGAGACCCACAGGTCATCGCCGTCCCGGCCGAGCTCGAGGTGGGTCTTCGACACGGACTTGCCCGGATCGTGCACGGTCAGCAGGTCGTCGTAGCGCTCCCCCGGCTGCGGTCGGGGCAGTCGACCGAGGAGCCCGGTGCCGTGCACGCCGAGTCGCTCACCCGTGCTGAAGTGCAGCACGAACGGAGCCCGGGTCGGGGTCTTCGCGACGATGCGGGTCTCGTCGACGTCCTCGTCGAGGTCGTCGACTCCGGCGTTCGAGTCCGGCCGGTCAGCAGGTTGCAGGGGCAGCGCCGGTCCGGTCACGCCCGGGATCGGGGGCAGGGGCGCAGCGAGCGGTGCGCCCGTGGTCGTGGTGGACGGCGCCGAGGACGGCGCGGCGACGGAACCCGGCACGGGTGGGATCGGCGAATCCGCGACGAAAGGCGCCCCGCGCGGTGTCTCCGATTCGGTCTCCGGTGCAGCGTGCGCCCCGCGGGGGCGTCCGCCCGGACTCGACTGCTCCACGTCGGCGGGGACGGACTCGTCGTCCGCCTGGATCTCGTCATCCGGCTCGTCGAGTGCGGCGACGTCGGCGGACCCGTCTGGGTCCGCGGGCTCGTCCGCACTGCTGTCGTGCCCGTCGTCCTGGTTCGTGGCGGTGCTCGCCTCGGACGTCTCGGTGCCGGCGGTGTCGTCCGCTGCCCAGTCGGGCCGGGTCATCGGCAACGGCATGACCGGGCCGGTGAAGGCCGCGGTCACGGCGGGCCGGACCGCCCCGCACTCACCGCAGAAGATGTCGTCCGGCTCGAGCCGGTTGCCGCAGACGTGGCAGATGGTCGTCTCGTGCATGCCCGGTGTGACGAGCGGGGCCGGACGCGGCGGACGGCGGTCGATCAGCGGTTCGACCACGGCGGTGTCCCCGGGCTGCGGGGGCGACACGACGGGCGACTGGTCGTCGTCGGCAGCGGTCTCCGAGGCAGCGACGGTCAGGTGGTCTGGCTCCGGCGCGGAAACGACCGGCGCCTCGGACGCACGCGCGGAAGCCGGAGCGTCCTGCTCGGCGACCGGTTCGGACGGTGCTCCTGGCATGGGCGGGACGACCGGCTCGGCGGGTGACTCGGCGGCGGCAGGTGCGCCCCGGCCCACCCACCAGGACGGACCGGCGGGTGCTGCCTGCGGTGCGGAGTCGGCTGGCGGTGCCCAGACGGGCAGCGAGGGCTCGGGCGCGACAGGCGCGACGGGAGCGACGGGAGCGGCTGGCGGAGACGGCACCGGCTGTTGCACGGTGGGCGCATCGGCGTCGTTCGCCGGCGCCGCGGGTGTCGCGGGTCGACCGGGTGCCGGGGCGATCCGGGTCCGCTCGGGGTCGTCGGCGTCGAGCGGGTCGGACGCGTAGGCGTCGGGGTCCAGGACCGGCTCGGCCGCTGACCGGTCCGCCGCACCCGACCAGTCGTCGAGCCCCGACCCGGCACCGTGCACGTGCGAGGGCGCCTGTCGTGGGGCGAGGTCATCGGGACGCTGCACCGGCACGGGGGCCGGCGGTTCCTCGCCGCGGCGGTCGGCACCGGTGAGCCAGGCACGGGTCGCGGGGTCGAGCGTGGATTCGGGCAACCAGGCGTCGGAGGCGGGGTCGGATCGTCGGCCGTGCGCGTCGGGCTGCTGCAACGGCGGCGGCGGTGCCTGCTCGACGGGGGTCGGCGCGACCGGGCGACGGCTCGCCGCAGCGGTGACCGCGCGGCCGCACTCACCGCAGAAGATCGCCCCGTCCGGGAGCATCGATCCGCAGTGTTCGCATCTGATCACGTGGTGCCTCTGTCCTCACTCGGCCGACCACGACGCTCGTCCGGCCTCTGGACATCGTAGTCGCCGCGCCCCGGTGCACCCTGGCCGCCGGTCCCCCGACGAGCCCGCGCCGTCGGACGCCGCAGCGTTCCCCGCAGGGACCGGAGCGAGACCGCCGTGCGGAACCGCTCCCGGCGGGTGCGGTCGCGGCGCAACGAGCCGATCGCGTCGTCGGTCGCGGACCACATGCGGTCGGCGGTGGTCTGGTCGGGGTCGCTCGGTCCGAACACCGCGCGGTCGGCCAGCGCAGCGAGTCCGGTACCGCCCTCGCCGGGTGCGCCGACGACGGCTTCACGACGAGTGGCGGAACGCCGCACGTCGTGCCCACGGTCGAGCAGCTGGTCACGGTACTCGTCCCAGGCACCGACGATGCGGCCCCGCGGCGAGGCGGCGTTCCGCCGTCGGCGCCGTCGCAGTCGCTTCAGCAGCACGATCACGGCGAACGGCAGGAGCACGAGTGCGACCACGCCGAGGGTCCCGAGTGCCCAGGGCAGCACCGCGAGCAGGATCTGGAGCCAGAGCGGCTGCACCGGCGGCGTGTTCCGGTCGCTCTCCGGAGGCGCCTGCTGGTCCTGGTCCTGCTGGTCCACCGGAGGCGGCGGCACGACGGTCTCCGGCCGGGTCACCGGCTGCGGGGTCTGCTGCTGCTCGTTCGGGATGTCGCGCACCTCGGGGTTCGGGTTGAGCATCACCCATCCCCACTGCGCGGTGTCCACCTCGATGCGGGCCGTCACGTCGGACCCGCGGAAGGTCGTCGTCCCCCCGCGCTGTGCGGTGCCGTTCCGGCCCGAGTCTCCCCCGGCGGTGAAGCCCATCACGACCCGTGCGGGGAACCCGATCTCGTCCGCCATGAGTGCGGCGGCCGCGGCGTACTGCTCCTGGTCGCCGATCATCAGGGGTGCGGTCAGGAGCTCCTGGACCCGGTCGGCGCCGTGGCCCGACCGGCTCTTCCGGTCGTCACCGACACCGTGGCTGACGTACCCGTTCCGCTGCATCGCCTGCAGCGCGGCGAGGAGCTTCGCCCCGGGCGCCGACACGTCCTTCGTGGTCGACTCCACGGTGTCGCGGACGGCGTCGGGGACGTCCCGCGCGGTGGGCACGGCAGCGCTCCCCGGCCGGGCGGTGGCGAGCTGCCGTTCGGTCGGCTGGTCGGGCAGCACCGCGGTGAGGTCGTAGGAGGTGCCGTCGCCGACGCCGCCCACAACCGCGCCGGTGCTGGTCGACCCGTTGTAGAAGAACGCGCCGCGCTCGTCGTCGGCGTCCTTCCCGGTGAACTGCACACGTTCCAGGTCGCCGACGGTGGGCAACCAGACACCGCGGTAGCCGTCGACGGTCACCCCGACGTCGACCGTGGTGCCCCGGACACCCCGGACGTCGACCGCGGTCGGCACCCGTTCGAAGGTGCCCGAGCCGGCCGAACCGTCGGACCCGCCGACGCGGTAGACCACGCCGTCGTACGTGTCGAGCGTCGCGATGCGGACGAACCCGTCCTTCGGCAGTCCGGTCACCCGGAGCTGGGTGGCGTCCGATGCCGTCGACTCCTCGTAGGCACGGAACCCGCTGAGCGGACTGACGTAGTCGCGGGGGTCGAACGGCTTCACGACGTCGGTGCGCGCGACCGTGCGGTCCCCGGACGGCGGAGCGACCAGGCCGAGACCGGTCGCGACGACCGCCGCGGCCACGATGGTCCCCGTGCCGACGAGCGCCGGACGGACGATCGATCGCGCGACCGGCACACGGGAACCGATGGTGGTGGCCACCGCGACCGCGCGACGCGCGTGCCGCACCGTCAGCGCCCAGACGAGCGCGATGCCGACCAGGACGACGGCCGTCACGATCGACGTGTCGAGCCGGCTCGGCCCGACGACCACGCCCACCGCGAAGAGCACGAGTGCCGGGATGCTCGCGAGTTCCTGCCTGGAGGCGCGGGTCGCCACGCTCACAGCGGTCACCGTGGCGACGAGCAGCGTCACGAAGTACGGCACGAGCAACGCTTCGTACGACCCCACGGGCAGGCTGATGGTCACCAGCTGCTTCCAGCCGAGGGCGACGCCCGCGAAGAGGTCGAGGAATCCGCGCCCGGTGGGCAGCAGGCCGTTGGCCTGACTCGGCACGGCGGCGGGGACACCGCTCACCGTGAAGGCGGCGACCGTCGCGATCGCCACGACGGCCGTCGGCAGCCGGAACAGGGTGCCGAGGAGCGCGACGACCGTCCCGATGACGATCGCGGTGACCGCCGCGGTGAGCATCGCTGGGTCGCGGTACACCGGCCACCACGACGTGCTCGCGACGGCCAGCAGCAGCCAGACCGCCAGGGTGCCGCCGGCGAGCCGGAACGGGACGAGTCGTCGGGCATCGCGACGGTCCGACCGTCGCGTCGAACGCCTCGCCCGGTCCGCCGAGGGTGCCGGGGTGGTCACGGGTGCGGCGCTCACGCTGCCGACGCCGATCGGTGCAGGGCGTGCCGGAGGTCGTCCAGGTAGCCGATGGTCATCACGGTCAGGCCGGCGACCCGCAGGAACCGGGGCTGGGCCTCGGGCTCGCAGATCACCGCGACGACCTCGACCCCGACGGGGAACCGGGTGGCGGCGAGCCGCAGGGCGGGCAGGCCGACGGTGGACCCCACCACGAGGAACGCGACGGAGATGCCCTCGGTGTCGCTGCCGACGATCCGTGAGACCTCGGCGATGGGCAGGCAGGCGTCGGCGAGGCCGACCGAGGCGAAGTCGTCGAGCAGGCGCGTGGGCGTCACGGTCGGGAGCGTCCGCACGGCGTACACGGCGCGCTTGGCGAACTCCGGGGTGCGCTGCGACACCACGACCGAGACCTCACGGCCGTCGCGGATCGCACGGGCACCGAGCGACGCCGCGGCGCTCACCGCGAGCTCGAACTCCTCGTCGTCGGCGAACTCGCCGCGGGCGATGCCGAGCGCGACCACGAGGTGCGAGCGTCGGGTGTCCTCGAACTGCCGGACCATGAGCGCGCCGGACTTGGCGGTCGACTTCCAGTGGATGGTGCGGGGGTCGTCACCGGGCATGTACTCGCGGATCGCGTGGAAGGCGATGTCCGACGGCGACAGGTCGGTCGTCGCCTGCCCCTCGAGGTCGCGCACCAGGCCCGTGCTCGTCGACGGGATCGCGATCGTGCGCGGGTGCACGATGACCTGCTCGCGGGCGGTCCAGACGACCTCGCGGCGGACGAGCCCGACCGGGTCGGCGCGGACCCCGGTCACGGGACCGACGTCGAGCACCCCGCGGCGGAGCGTGGGGACGGGAACCTGCCGCTCGAACGTGCCCTGCGGCCCGATGGCGGGGATCGCCACGTCCACGAGGCCCGATCCGACCGGCACCTCGACGGTCGTCGGCACCGACGGCAACCGTGTGGGGTTCTCGGCCGTGACGATCACACCGGCCTCGTCGCCGACCGCGACGCGGTGCTGCGGCAACCGCATCCGGATCGCGAGCCGCGACCGGCCGATCAGCGCCACCGCGGCGACGACCGCGAGCACCGCACCGGCGAACCCGACGACGACGATCTCACGCAGGCCGAACCGGTAGCCGGCCACGAACGCGACGAGCGTCAGCGCGGCGACCGTCCACCCGAGCCCGGTGACGACGGACGAGACCTCGCCCCAGAGACGCAGGACGAACCTCCAGGCCGTTGCCCAGATCCGGACGATCCCGATCACCGCATCCGCTGCGACGCCGTCGCGGTCACCGACGATGCGCGTCCGGACGTTGGTCATGCCGGTGACGGTCCCCGTGCGCTCGTACGCCGTCGTGCCACGACGCGACCGCGTCGAGGACGGACGGCGCGAGCGCGTGGAGACGGACCGGCGGTCCGTCACGTCGTGACTCGGTCGGCGGGCGGCGGGGTCTCCACCAGCAGCTGTGCGATGACGCTCGGTGCGCTGACGCCGTCGAACTCGGCCTCGGCGTCGAGCACCAGGCGGTGTGCGAGGACCGGGACCGCAAGCGCCTTCACGTCGTCCGGGGTGACGTAGTGCCGACCGCTCAGCGCCGCGAGGACGCGGGACGCACGGATCAGGCCCATCGCACCGCGGACGCTGACGCCGAGTCGGACCTCGCTCGCCGAGCGGGTCGCGTCGACCAGGCGGGCGACGTAGTCGGCGATCACGGCGTCGACGTGCACGGTGCGCGCCAGGGCCGCCATCTCGGTGATGGTCGCGGCGGGCACGACGCTCGCCAGCGGGACCGACGCCGAGGGAGCCGACGAGGTCTCCAGGATCTTCACCGTCGCGGCGTGGTCCGGGTAGCCGATCGACGTCTTCATCAGGAAGCGGTCGAGCTGCGCCTCGGGCAGGCGGTACGTGCCGGCCTGCTCGATCGGGTTCTGGGTCGCGATGACCATGAACGGTGCAGCGAGACGGTGGTTGACGCCGTCCACCGTGATCGCGGACTCCTCCATCGCCTCGAGCAGCGCGGACTGGGTCTTCGGGCTGGCACGGTTGATCTCGTCGGCGAGCACGATGTTCGCGAAGACCGGCCCGCGGTGGAAGTCGAACTCCTGCGTCCGCTGGTCGTAGACGCTGATGCCGGTGATGTCACCCGGCAGCAGGTCGGGGGTGAACTGGATGCGGTTCGTGGTGCCCTGCACGCTCTGCGCCATCGCCCGGGCCAGGCTCGTCTTGCCCGTGCCGGGGACGTCCTCGAGGAGCAGGTGCCCCTCGCTCAGCATCGCCGTGACCGCGAGGCGGATCACGAACGTCTTCCCGAGGAGCACCTGCTCGACGTTGGTCACGATGCGGCCTGCGACGTCGGCGAACCAGGTGGCCTGCTCCGGGGTCATGCTCATGCGGGATGGTCCTTCGGTCGTGGCGGGAGGTGCGGCAGAGGGCTGGTCGGGGCGGCGGGGGTCAGCCGCCGGGGGCGGGTTGCGCGGGGGTCGGTTCCGGGTCGGGTGCGTCCGCGATGACGAAGGCTTCGGTCGCCTCACCGGTCTGCGACAGGTTCGAACCGTCGGACGTCGTGACGGTGGCGCGGACCTTCACCGACTTCGCCCCCAGCGGAGGAGTCGGTGCCGTCTCACCGGCGTTCCAGCCTGCCGGGAACCCGATCGGGAGGTTGCCGTCATCATCGAGGTACCAGTAGGCGGTGTACCGGACGGTCCCGCCGCTGGGACCGGTCACCGACAGGGGCTGGCCCTGCTGGGCCGTCGTGATGGAGACCCGGGTGTCGAACGCCGCTGCGGCGCCGGTCCACGATTGGTCGTCGGTGGTGCAGAACGAGCTCCCCGGGCCTCCACAGGCACGGAGGACCAGCTGGGAGGAGATGTTCCGGCCACCTGCGCCGGGAACGCCCGTCCACGATTGGCCGGGCTGGAGCGTCACGGCCTGCCCCCCGGTCTCGAGCTGGTAGTGGTCCGCGGGCCGTGACGGCGCCGTCAGGGTCACGTTCCAGATGTTGGCGCTCGTCTCCGTGGTGCGGACGTCCGGTCGGCTCGTACCCGACGGGCGTTCGTAGGTCACGGCGTCGACGTACTCGACGTTGCAGAAGTAGCCGTTGGTCACGGTCACCGCGTACCGGGTCGACCCACCGCCGACACCCGAGTCGCGCGTCGGACTCGAGCTGCCGAGTGAGTTCGAGGAAGGCGAAGCGCAGTTCACGTTGCCGGAACGGAACACGGCGTAGCGGAGCCCCGAGCCGCCCGCGGCATCACCGGCGCTCCAGGTCACCGTCACGGTCGACCGACCCGAGGAGTCTGCCTGGTCTCCGGCGACCGCCTGCAGGTTCGTCGGCTTGCCGGGCGTCCCGACGGCGCTGCCGGTCGCAGACGCGGAGTTCCACTGCACGACGGTGCCGTTGCGGTCGGCGTCGTTGCGGGCCGACACGGTGACCTTGTACTGAGCAGCACTCTGGGCACCGGTGAACGAGGTGTTCGTGGCGGTCCCGGTGTGGCGAGTTGTCGACAGGCCCGGGCCCTCGATCGACACGATGTAGTCGTCGACCGCGCTGCCGTTGTTCGGCGCGGACACCTTGCCCCACTTGACGTCGAGCTGGTTCGGCGTCGACTTGCTCGGCGTGACGGTGATGCCCTTCGGCGGTGCCGGCACGAAGTCCGCGCTCACCGGGGCCGAGCGGGCCGAGGGCTTCGAGTCGCCGATCGCGTTGGTCGCCACGACCTGGAACCGGTAGGACGCCTTCGGGTCGAGTCCCGTGAGCGTGCACACCGTCGCGGTGCCGCAGTTCTTCGAGACACCGTTGGTCCCGACGACGCGGTAGCCGGTGATGGGCGAGTTGTTGCCCTGCGGCGTCGACCAGGTGAGGGTGGCCTGGCCACCGTCGTAGGAGCCGGTCCGGCTGGGCGCACCGGGGGCATCGGGAACGTCCTGCACCGAGATCGTGACGTCGCCCCAGACGTAGCGGTCGGGATCGTTCGTCGCGTCCGCCACCTGGTACTGCAGGTGGGCGTCGCCGGGCTTCGCGGTGGCTGCGACCGAGACCTGCAGGCGGGTGCGGTCACCGCTCGGGGTGACGGTGACACCGCTCGGCAGCCCGCCGGACAGTCCGCGGATGTTCACCACGCGCAGACGCTCACCCGGGAACGGGTTGGTCGGCTGGTCGTTCGTGAGCACGTCGATGGTGGTGGTCGCCCCGCGTTTGGTCACCGAGCGGTCGGCACCGGGCTGCACCACCGGTCGTGTGGAGGCGACGACACCGACGGTGACCGTCCCGGCACGCCCGGCGTTGGCGTCGTCGGCGACACCGATCCCGACGGACGCCGTCGTGTTCTTCTTCGCGGTGTCGGCGACCGAGATCGTGAGCTGCTGCTTCGCGATCGACGCGGTCGTCCCCGCTGCGGGCCGCCCGACGATCGAGTACCGGAGTTCCGGCAGGTCCTTCGGGTACGGGTAGTCGGTCAGCTTCGTGAGGTCGATCTTGCGGGTCTCCCCCGGCTGCATCTCGACCGAGGAGCCCGTGAACGCCGGCGGCTGGTTCGACCGGGGCGTCACCGTGATCGGCAGCACGAGTGTGGCGACGCGTCCCTTGCCGCCGTTCGCCGACGACCCGTCGGTCACCTCGAACGAGATCGACGCCCTGCCGTAGTAGAGCTTCGCCGACGTGAACTGCAGCGTCGACGAGTCCACCACGAGACTCTGCCCGTTGGCGTGGGTGGCCTTGACCGTGCCGCGGTCGGTGATCTTCGCGGTCTTGCCGTTCGCGGTGACGACGAAGTCCTGCAGCGGGATGCGCACGGTCGCCTCGCTCTTCACCGTGACCGCGCCCGCGCTGCGGTTGATCTGGGGCAGGGCATCGTCGAAGCCCGGCACGTTGATGAAACCGTAGGACACGATGTCCGGATGGTCGATCCGAGCGACCGAGAACGGGATCACCTGCGAGTCGTCGGTCAACCGCACGGTGATGCGGCCGTCGTCGGTGGGCTTCGCCGTGTCGCCGTAGCCGGGGACGACGCCGACCCGCAGGTCGGCCGCGGTGCCCTCGGCGAAGAAGACGTTGTCGAGCACGTCGACGGTCACGCTCTGCCGGTGCAGGATGTCCTGCAGGTCGAGCGTGGTGTCGTCGACCTCGGGCCGGAGCGGCTGGGCGTCCGGGTCGACGGTCACCGTGAGGAAGGCCGTGCTCGATCCCCCGCTGGTGTTCGCGACGGTGTACAGGACCGCGAAGTCACCGCTCTTCGCCGACTTCGGGGGCGTGACGCGGATCTGCTGCTTGCGGAGGATCTTCGCGGTGACGTCCTCTGCCGTGGGCTCCGCCTGTGCGACGGTGAGCTGCCCGCCCTCGGGGTCGGAGTCGTTCTGCAGGACGCGCACCGTGACCGAGCCGCCCGGCCGGATGGTGACGTGGTCGGCCTCGGCCACGGGGTTC
Source organism: Curtobacterium poinsettiae (assembly GCF_047226435.1). Taxonomy (NCBI): domain Bacteria; kingdom Bacillati; phylum Actinomycetota; class Actinomycetes; order Micrococcales; family Microbacteriaceae; genus Curtobacterium; species Curtobacterium poinsettiae. The sequence continues at coordinate 2,079,611 of NZ_CP178434.1, forward strand.
GACGCCTGCTCGGCGCGCGGCGCGATGCCGACGCGCACGGTGCCGCTCGCACGGGCGCCGAGAGCGTCCACCACGGTGTAGGTGAACTCGTCGGTGCCGGCTGAGTAGTCGCCGGCCTCGTAGGTCAGGGCGTCCGCGGCCACGTCGGTGACCGATCCCTTGTCGGGGTTGGAACCCACGCCGACGAGCTGGACGGAGTCGCCGTCCGGGTCGATCCCGTTCAGGGGCACGCTGACCCGCACCGACGAACCGGCGACGACGCGCGCGGTGACGGTCTGCGGGACCGGCGGGTTGTTCGTGGCGGCGTCGCGCTCGCGCACCGAGATCGACACGGCGGCGTCGGCGTACTGGCCGTCGGGCCCGGCGACCCGGTAGACGGCGGTGTAGTTGCCCGGCGTCTTCGGGGCGAGGTACCGCAGGTGGTCACCGGAGACGAACAGCAGCCCGCCGTCGCCCGGCACGTTCTGCACCAGCTCGGGCTGCAGCGTCAGCGGCTCGCCTTCTGGCTGGGTGTCGTTGTCGAGCACGTCGATGTTCGCGACGTCGCCGACACGCACCGTGGAGCTGTCCGGTTGGGCGACCGGTGGCTGGATGCGGTCGGGCTTCGGGATCTCGACGACGGTGATCGTGCCAGGGGACGACGCCAGGCCGTTGGTCTCGGTGTACCCGAACGAGACCGGTCCGTCGAGCGGTGCCGTGAGGGTGACCCGGACCGTGTGCTGGTCGAGGATGCTCGCCTGCACGCCGCTGCCGCGTCCGGGGCCGTCGAGCGCCGTCACGAGCAGCACGCCGCCCGCCGGGTCGATGTCGGTCGCGGTGACGTCGGTGTCCTTCGAGGACAGGGTGTTGACGAACACCGTCTTCGGCGTGGTGATCGGCGCCGTCGACGCGTCCGGTGGCGCGAGGACGGTCACACGGACGATGCCGCTCGACGTCTTCACGCCGTCGGTCACCGTGTACTCGAGCTGGTGGTCGCCCGCCCGTTCACCCTGCACGCGGAACGTGCCGGCGTCGTAGCTCGGGGTGACGGTGAGGCCGGACGCCGAGGACACACTCGTCAGCGTCACGGCGCCGTTGCCGCCCCGCACGTGGTCGAGCGGCTCGACCGTGAACGCCTTGCCCGCGTAGCCGGACACGGGGAACGGATCGGCACGCAGCGGGACGGTGCCCTGCTTGGCCACCCGGACCGTCACGGCGCCCCGGCCGTCCGCGCGGCCGTCGCTCACGACCAGCTGCACGGACCGTTCGCCGGTCCGACCGCTGTCGTTCCGGAAGTCGAGCAGACCGTCGGGCGTGGTGGACACCCGGTCGCCGTTCGACGCCGTGGCCGACTCCAGGTACACCGGGTCGCCGTCCGGGTCGACCCAGTCGCCGAGGACGTTCGTCACGACGTGCCCGTTCTGGACGACGTCGGCAGAGGTGTCGCGCACCTGCCGCGGTGCTTCGTTCTGGCTGTCGGGGCGGACGGTGACCCGGACGGTCGCGGTGTCGGAGCCGCCGTTGCCGTCGGTGATCGTGTACGGGAACGTCACGGTTCCGGTGGCGCGCGACGACAGCGTCACCTGGAGGCGTTGACCGTCGCCGACGATCGCGACGCGGCCGGCGGACTTCGAGATGGTGCCGACCTTGCTCACGATGATCGGGTCACCGTTCGGGTCGTAGTCGTTGAGCAGGACCGGGAGGCTCGTGGTGCGTCCCGGACGAGCGCCCAGTTCGTCGTCGACCGCGACCGGCGGCTTCTGGTCCTTGTCGACCTCGGGGTCGTCGTCGGAGACCTGCTCCCGTTGCTGCTGGTCGTCCCGCTTGATCAGGTCGGCCCAGTTGTCGATGAGCTGACCGCTCCGGTCGATGGCCCAGGAACGGCCGCTCGTCGGGTCGTTGGCGACGACGGTGTCGCCGTTGTGCAGGATCTGCAGTTCGCTCGTGCCGCCGGTGCTCGCCAGCCGCTGCAGCGCGTTGCCGTCGCAGGTGTCGATCGCCTGTCCGCCCGCCCATGCCGCGTAGGTGCACGATCCGTCGACGTAGGGCCGGGCGGCGCGTCCGGAGACCTGGAGCGCGGTGGCGTCCACGGCACCGGAGGCACTGACCCGGACCAGGCCCGCTGTGCCGGCGACGGTCACCTGGGCCGTCGTGTCCGACGAACGCTGCAGCGCCGGCGACGAGCCCACCCGGTCACCGAGCTCGACGGTGCGGCCGTCGACCGACAGGGCACCGCTCGTGCGGTCGAGCACGGCGAGGTGCCCGTCGAACGTCGCGACCTGGAAGTCGTCGCCGCGGTCCATCTTGACCTTCCACCGTTGGTCGACGGTGAGTGTCGTGCCGACGTCGACGAGCGATGCCGTCCCGGTCTTCGCGGAGTAGACCGCGACGTGCCCGTCGGAGGCGTCGAAGACGGTGTCGGCGCCGAGGGTCAGGTCGGCCTTGGCCGACGCGTCGAACTCGGCGAGGTCGCTCGCGGGTGTGGCCCAGAGCTCGCCCGTGTCGGCATTGCCGATGACCGCGGTGTCACCGGCGAAGAAGACATGTGGCGTCCCCGCCGGCAGGGTGATGGCGTCACCGACGGTGGCGTCGGCGACGTTGACCTGTGCGACGGTGCCCTTCGTCTCGTCGACGCTGTAGACGGTGGATCCACGCTGCAGCACCGAGAGGTCGTCGCTGGCCGTCTCGACCGCGGTGTTGAGCTGCAGGATGCCGGTGTTCGCCCGTCCGACGGCGCCGTACTCGGCAGAGGGCACCCACACGGTGCCGTCCCCGAGGTCGACGCGCTGCGTGTGGTACCCGGTGGACACGATGGCGGTGGTCGCGACGACGGCGGCGACGAGCACCGAGACGCCCGTCGTCACCGCGGCGGAGCGGTGCTTCGCGAGGAGGGCGCGGATCACCCGGCGCTCCCGATCGTCGCGCACTTCTGCGCACTCGCAGCGCCCGTCTTGCCGTCCCGGTTCACCGCGACGGCGATGCACTCCTCGTCGCCCCGGTCACCGGAGACGACGAAGGTCGTGCCGGTCTGCTGGCTCGAGGAGCCGTTCGACGAGATGACGTAGGTGTCGCCGCTGCGCAGGCCCGGGTCGGTCCAGCTGAACGACACCGACTGCGGGGACGTCTCGGCACGGAGTTCGGCGACGACGGGGATCGCCCCGGCGCCGAGTCGTCCGACGACGACGACCGTGGCGACGGCGAGGGCGGCGACCACGACGACGGTGAGGGAGGTCGCCCAGACCAGGGTCGAACGGCTCCGGCGGCGGCTCCGCGTCACGGAACCGGTGCGGTGCACCGTGCCGACGCTGTGGCCGCCGCCGGCCACGACACCGCCCTGCACGGCGCGTCGGGTCCGGCGGCGGCCACCGACACGGGTCGGCGGCTGCAGCTCACGGATCATCGTGCGGTCGCCGTGTGGGGTCGGTGTGGAGATCGCCCAGGCCTCGACCGCGACGTCGGCGGACGTCTGCGGGATGCCGAGCTCGGCCTCGACCTGCTGGAACCCGCGCACGAGTTCGATCACCGACGCCGGGCGCCCCTGCGGCTTGCGCGACAGTGCCGAGGCGAGCAGTCGCTCGAGCGAGGGCGGCACGTCGGTGCGTCCGGTGGGCTTCACCCCGCCCTTGTCGATCCGGTGCATCAGGTCGTTCGCACCGTTCTTGCCGCCACGGACCTCGAACGGGCTGCGCCCCGCCAGGAGCGAGTAGACGGTGGCAGCGAGCGAGTACACCTCGGACTGGATCGTGCCGCGCGACTCGTCGATCAGGACCTCGGGGGCCGACCACGGGATCGACATGCCGATCGGCTCGTCCGGGTCGGTGCCGCCGATGGTCGCGGCGATGCCGAAGTCGGAGAGCACGGGGTTGCCGTAGGCGGTCAGCAGGATGTTCGACGGCTTGATGTCGCGGTGCAGCACGCCCTCGCGGTGTGCGGTCTCGAGGGCGGATCCGATGCGGATGCCGATCGACAGCACCTCGGAGACCGGGATCGGTTCGCGACGGTACCGCTCGCTGAGCGACGACGAGCAGAGCTCCATCACGAGGTACGGGCGACCGTCCGCCGCGACGCTCGCCTGCAGGACGGTGAGGATCGACGGGTGCGTGCTCAGCCGTGCCATCAGGTTCGCCTCGGCCTGGAACATCTGCCGGACACGGTCGTCGACGACCTCGTCCAGCAGCACCTTGACCGCGACCTGGCGCCGGGGCATGTCCTGCTCGTAGAGGAAGACGTCGGCGAAGCCACCGGACCCGAGGACGTGCACGGGACTGAAACCGCCGATCACGGGCGGGTTGGACGGCAGGCGTCTCGCCATGGTCCTCTCCTCCCCCCGGCCGAGCGGCCAGCTCTCTCGACGTGGCCATGTCATTGTACGAAGCGTGGGTGACCGACATTCCGCACGTCGGTCCCCCACCGGTCGACGTGTTCCCCCAGTTCGGGGGCCAGCTAGTGCCGCGGCAGCGTGTCCTCGAGGTCACCGTCGTCCGGTGCGGCGTCGACCTGCAGCACCACCACGGTGACGTTGTCCCGGCCCCCGGCCACGACGGCGTCGCCGACCAGGCGCTCCGCCAGGTCCTGCGCGCCCGGCTCGCGTGCGGCGATCCGGGCGATGCCGGCGTCGCCGAGCTCCTTGGTCAGCCCGTCCGAGCAGACGATGTAGCGGTCACCGGCCCGCAGGGGCAGGGTCCACCAGTCCGGCGCCGGCGGCTCACCGAAGCCGACGGCTCGCGTGATGACGTTGCTGTCGGGGTGCTGTTCGGCGTCCTCGGCCCGCAACAGGCCGGCGTCCACCATCTCCTGCACCACCGAGTGGTCGACGGTGACGCGACGGAGCACGCCGTCCTCGATGCGGTAGGTACGCGAGTCGCCGACGTTGAACACGAGCGCCGCGGGCTGCCCGAGCGACGCCACGAGTGCGATCCCGGTGACCGTGGTACCTGCGCCGATGGCGTTGCCGCCGGCTGCACGCTCGATGTCGGCCGTCGCCAGGAGCAGGGCACGCTGGATGCCCTGCCGCGTGGTGAACGGTTCCGCGGTGACCTGTTCGAGCCGACGCACGACGGCGTCGCTGGCGCGGTCGCCTGCCAGGTGCCCGCCCATGCCGTCGGCGACGACGAAGAACGGCGCACCGACGATGTAGCTGTCCTCGTTGTGGTCACGCCGTCGACCGACGTCGGTCGCGGCTCCCCACGAGAGCGTCAGGGTGGCGCCGTCGGCACCGGGGACGTCGATGGCGTGCGCAGTGGCTGCTCGGCCGAGTTCGGTCACGTGTCAGGATCGCTCTCTGGTGGGTCGGGGCGTGCCGTGTGCTGTCTGATCGGAGGGCAACGGGAGAACCGGAGGCGCCCCATCTGCCGTCGGTGCGACCCGGAGGTACGGCGAGAGGACCTCGATGGCGTTGCCGTCACCGATCTCGACTACCGTACCCGTCAGCGCGACGATCGACGCACCCGACGCCATGCGGTAGGCGGGTGCACCGGCCGGGCGGACGACCGTCCCGTTGGTGGACCGGAGGTCCTGCACGACGACGGCCTCGCCCTCGGCGTGCATCCGCACGTGCGATGAGGACACCTGTCCGTACACCGACCGCACGGTCACGAGTTCGGGCTGCGGACCGCGGGTGACCCGCGGCAGCGACGGCCGTCGGCCGATGACCACCGGGTGGTCGAGCCGGAAGGTGCGGTCGCCGATGCGGATGGACGGCACGCGTGCCGTCGGCGCTGCGGGGACCGACGGCACGGTCGGGAGGGCCGGGGCAGCACCCACGGACGGGCCCGGCCCGGCGCCCGGTCGCGCTGGCAGCCGGACGACGGTGTCCTCCGGATCGGCGTCGTCAGCCGGCGCCGGCACCCGGACGGCGCCGTCGTGTCCGGGCCGGATGACGGTGTCGCCGAGGACCCCGTCGTCGGACTCGGACGCCGGGTCCGCTCCGGTGCCGGAACCGCCCGGTGCTGCGCCACGGATGACCGTGTCGCCGATGGCGTCGGCCGTCCGGTCACCGCCCGGCGATCGTCGGGGTCGCCGGATGACGGTGTCCTCGATGTCGTCGTCGCGCAACCGGAGCCCTCCCAGTGTGGTCTCCCCCACCGTAGACGATCCTGTCGACCCCAGGTCATCGCCGCTCCCACGACGGCCCACTGCCGGCGATGACCGAGCGCAGGACCAGCCCCGCGAGCGGGTCGTCCGCGCGGGTCTCGAGGGCGTAGCGTGCCCGGGTCTCCGCCCGTGCCCACGATCCGAGCGCCCAGGCGCACCACGCCCCGAGCGACAGGGCACCAGCAGCGCCCGACGAACCGTCGAACGGGCCGTCCTGTGCCCGCCAGAGCCGCCAGGCATCAGCACACCGATCCCCTGCGAGCCGGACCCTGGCACGGTCGGGCGCTGGGCCGAACCCGTGGAGCGCCGGCGGCGTCGGATCGGCGAAGGGGTCGAACACGCGGATCGACCGGGGATCCGGTGCGCCCTGTGCCGCGATGAAGGGGACCAGGGCCATCCGGGGCGCGAGCGCGCCGCACGCTGTCACCACGGCCGTCGCAGCGGCCGTCGACAGGTCGGCACGACCGGGCGCGACCAGCGCGGCCGCCGCGGCGGGGAGGGTGACCGCAGCGGCGATCTCGCGAGGGTAACGGACTGCGGAACCGGGGTCGGACTGTGCCGTGAGAGGGATCATGCACGTCATCGAAACGTGCTGCGGGCCTCCAGGCAGGGGCGCCCCGGCCATCTGTGGACCGGAGCGCCGCTGACGACGCTTGTGGAGGACGGACCGGGCGGGTCCCGCTCAGGCCGTGACGGGCTCCAGGCTCTCGGCGACCAGGTCCCAGCCGCCCTCGTTCGGTTCGACGACGACACCGTGCGCAGCAGCCCACTCGACCAGGTCGCCCATGCTGCCGATGCTCGCACCGGTGCGGGCGAGCAGCGCCACCAGGCGACCCTTCGCCGTCTTGTTCCAGTGGTTCAGGGCTCGACGACGGCCGGAGCCGTCGACGCTCACCACCCGTGGTGCCACCGCTCCGGGCACGGGGCCGAGCTGCCGGTACCCCTCGGACCGCAGGTCGAGCACCAGGCCGTCCGCACGGGTCAGCAGGGAACGGGTCGACACCGCCGGCCAGTGCGCGGCCAACCGGATCGAACCGAGCCGCGAGTCGTGCGACAGCCGGTACGCCGGGATCGGGTCCCCCGCACCGATCGGCCCGAACATCGCGGACTGCACGATCACGTGCTCCGCCCACCACTCCCGGGTCGCAGCGTCCGCGTCCTGGGCGCCCAACGGGTCGTACAGGACCCCCGTGTACCGCTCGATCGCAGGCATGGTGCCCGAGGTCTCGAGCTCGAGGTTCCGGAGACGCTCGGCGATCGACTTCGGACCGAGCTTGAGTGCCGTCCTGGCCGAGGACTCCTCGGAACTGACGAAGCGGGCCGCGGTGATCACCGCGGCCCGCTCATCGGCCAGTTCCGGGAACGAGAGCGCACGCAGATCGAGCATGCGACTCGTGTCCCCGCCCTCCCGCTTCGTCTCCGAAGGCGGGAGCAGGACGGTCAGTCCGGTCAGGACGCCAGCGCGGCCTGCCGCGCGACGATCGTCACCGTGTCGTGCTCGACCGACAGGAAGCCGTCCTCAGCGTCGACCGCGACGGTCGACCCATCGGCCCGCGTGATGCGGACCTGACCCTGCGCCAAGATCGCGAGCATCGGCTCGTGTCCGGCGAGGATGCCGATCTGGCCCTCTGTCGTCCGTGCGACGACCATGGTGGTGTCGCCCGACCAGACCTCACGGTCAGCCGAGACGACGCTCACGTTGAGACCCGCCATGTCAGCGGTTCTCCTTCTGGATCTGCGCCCACTTCTCTTCCACGTCGTTGATGCCACCGACGTTGAAGAACGCCTGGGTCGCAACGTGGTCGAACTCGCCGTCGGCGATGGCACGGAAGGACTCGATGGTGTCCTTGAGGGGCACCGTGGAGCCCTCGACACCCGTGAACTTCTTCGCCATGTAGGTGTTCTGCGAGAGGAACTGCTGGATACGACGAGCGCGCTCGACCGTGATCTTGTCCTCTTCGGAGAGCTCGTCGACACCGAGGATGGCGATGATCTCCTGCAGTTCCTTGTTCTTCTGGAGGATCTGCTTGACGCGCGTGGCCGTCTCGTAGTGGTCGGCACCCAGGTAACGCGGGTCCATGATGCGCGACGTCGACGCCAGCGGGTCGATCGCGGGGTACAGACCCTGCGACGCGATCTCACGGGAGAGCTCGGTCGTCGCGTCGAGGTGCGCGAACGTGGTGGCCGGAGCCGGGTCGGTGTAGTCGTCAGCCGGCACGTAGATCGCCTGCAGCGAGGTGATCGAGTGACCACGCGTCGAGGTGATGCGCTCCTGGAGCACACCCATCTCGTCGGCGAGGTTGGGCTGGTAGCCCACGGCGGACGGCATGCGACCGAGCAGCGTCGAGACCTCGGAGCCGGCCTGCGTGAAGCGGAAGATGTTGTCGATGAAGAGGAGCACGTCCTGCTTCTGGACATCGCGGAAGTACTCCGCCATCGTCAGCGCCGACAGGGCCACGCGGAGACGCGTTCCCGGCGGCTCGTCCATCTGGCCGAACACGAGGGCCGTCTTGTCGAAGACACCCGCCTCTTCCATCTCACCGATGAGGTCGTTGCCCTCACGGGTGCGCTCACCGACACCGGCGAACACCGACACACCGCCGTGGTCCTGCGCGACGCGCTGGATCATCTCCTGGATGAGGACGGTCTTGCCGACGCCCGCACCACCGAAGAGGCCGATCTTGCCACCCTGCACGTACGGGGTGAGGAGGTCGATGGACTTGATGCCGGTCTCGAACATCGAGGTCTTCGACTCGAGCTGGTCGAAGGCCGGGGCCTTGCGGTGGATCGGCCAGCGCTCGGTGATCTCGAGCTTCTCGTCCGTGTTGAGCACGTTGCCGAGGACGTCGAAGACCTTGCCCTTGGTGACGTCGCCGACGGGGACCGAGATCGGAGCGCCCGAGTCACGGACCTCCTGGCCACGGACCAGGCCGTCGGTCGGCTTCAGGGAGATGGCACGAACGAGGTCGTCGCCGAGGTGCTGCGCGACCTCGAGGCCGATCTCCTGCGACGAGTCACCGATGGTGATGGTCGTGAACAGGAGGTTGTACATCTCCGGGATTGCGTCGTGGGGGAACTCGATGTCGACGACGGGGCCCGTGACGCGGGCGATCCGGCCGACACCGGGCGCCGACGACGTCTCGACCGCGGTGGTTGCGGTGTCGGTCATGGCTGGTGCCTTCCTGAGGGTGGGTATCTGTCCGCGAACGACGCGGACTACTTCTTCTTCGACGAGAGGGCGTCGGCGCCGCCGACGATCTCGGAGATCTGCTGGGTGATCTCCGCCTGACGCGCGTTGTTCGCGAGTCGGGTGAAGTCACGGATCAGCGAGTCGGCGTTGTCGCTGGCCGCCTTCATCGCCTTCTGCCGTGCGGCGTGCTCGGAAGCAGCCGACTGCAGCATGGCGTTGAAGATGCGGCTCTCGATGTAGACCGGGAGCAGCGAGTCGAGCACCGCGTCGGCGTCCGGCTCGAACTCGTAGAGCGGCAGGGGCTCGTTGCCCTCGGGCTCATCGATGCCCTCGACGACCTCGAGGGGCAGCAGGCGAACGACCTGGGGCTCCTGGGTCGCCAGGCTGATGAACCGGTTGAACACGATGTGGATCTCGTCCACGCCGCCGGCAGCGGTGTCCTGGAGGAACTTCGCCACGACGGCGTCGCCGATCTCCTTGGCCGTCGAGAACTCCGGCTGGTCGGTGTTGCCGACCCACTGCTGCTCGGACGGACGCTCACGGAACGCGAAGTACCCGACGGACTTGCGACCGACCAGGTAGTAGACGACGTCCTTGCCCTCGCTGCGGAGCAGGGAGGCGAGCTCCTCGCCCTGCTTGAGGACGTTCGTGCTGAACGCACCGTTCAGGCCGCGGTCCGAGGTGAAGAGCACGACGGCTGCACGGGTCGACGACTCCGGCTCGGTGGTCAGCACGTGGTCGACGTTCGAGAACGTCGCCACGGCCGACACCGCACGCGTGACGGCCCGCGAGTACGGACCGGACGCAGCCATACGGGCCTGCGCCTTCTGGATCCGCGACGCCGAGATCAGCTCCATCGCGCGGGTGACCTTCTTCGTGGTCTTCGCCGACTTGATCCGCTGGCGGTAGACCCGGACCTGCGCTGCCATCTAGCGACGACCCTTGACGATCTGCTCCTGGTCGACGTCCTCGGCCTCGGCCGCGTCGAACTGCTCGGAGCCGAGGGTCTTGCCGTCGCTCGTCTGGAAGCTCTTCGTGAACTCGTCGATCTGCTTGTCCATCTCGGCGACGGTGTCGTCGCTGAGCTGGTTCGTCTCGCGCAGGGTCGTGAGCACGTCGGAGTTGCGACGCAGGTGGTCGAGCAGCTCGGACTCGAAGCGGAGCACGTCCGGCACCGGGACGGTGTCGAGCTTGCCGTTCGTGCCGGCCCAGATCGAGACGACCTGCTCCTCGACCGGGTACGGCGAGTACTGCGGCTGCTTGAGGAGCTCGGTCAGACGTGCACCGCGCTCCAGCTGACGACGCGACGCCTGGTCGAGGTCGGACGCGAACATCGCGAACGCCTCGAGCGAGCGGTACTGCGCCAGCTCGAGCTTCAGCGTGCCGGACACCTTCTTGATCGACTTCACCTGGGCGTCACCACCGACGCGGGACACCGAGATGCCCACGTCGACGGCCGGACGCTGGTTCGCGTTGAAGAGGTCCGACTGCAGGAAGATCTGGCCGTCGGTGATGGAGATGACGTTGGTCGGGATGTACGCCGAGACGTCGTTCGCCTTGGTCTCGATGATCGGGAGACCCGTCATCGAGCCCGCGCCGAGCTCGTCGGACAGCTTCGCGCAACGCTCCAGCAGACGGGAGTGCAGGTAGAAGACGTCACCCGGGTAGGCCTCGCGGCCCGGCGGACGACGCAGCAGGAGCGACACCGCACGGTAGGCCTCGGCCTGCTTCGACAGGTCATCGAAGATGATGAGGACGTGCTTGCCCTGGTACATCCAGTGCTGGCCGATGGCCGAACCGGTGTACGGGGCGAGGTACTTGAAGCCGGCCGGGTCGGAGGCCGGGGCGGCGACGATGGTGGTGTACTCCATCGCACCGGCGTCCTCGAGCGCACCCTTGACGGAGGCGATCGTGGAGCCCTTCTGGCCGATGGCGACGTAGATGCAGCGGACCTGCTTGTCCTCGTCGCCGGACTCCCAGTTGGCCTTCTGGTTGATGATCGTGTCGATCGCGATGGCCGTCTTGCCGGTCTGGCGGTCGCCGATGATCAGCTGACGCTGACCACGGCCGACGGGGATCATCGCGTCGATGGCCTTGATGCCGGTCTGCAGCGGCTGGTGGACCGACTTGCGGGCCATGACGCCGGGGGCCTGCAGCTCGAGGGCACGACGGCCTTCGGCTGCGATCTCGCCGAGACCGTCGATCGGGGCGCCGAGCGGGTCGACGACGCGACCGAGGAAGGCGTCGCCGACGGGGGCGGAGAGGACCTCACCCGTGCGGGTGACCTCCATGCCCTCTTCGATGCCGCCGAACTCGCCGAGCACGATGGCGCCGATCGAGTCCTCATCGAGGTTCTGCGCCAGGCCGAGCGTGCCGTCCGCGAAGCGGATGAGCTCGTTCGCCATGACGCCGGGGAGACCCTCGACGTGGGCGATGCCGTCACCGGCGTCGGTGACGTGCCCGACCTCGGCCGTGGAGGCCTTCGTCGGCTCGTAGTTCGAGACGAAGTCCTTCAGGGCATCACGGATCTCATCGGGGCTGATGGTGATGTCTGCCATGGGATTTTCCTTGTGGTTTTCCGGGGCCCTTCGGCTCCGAGAGGGTGACGCTGCCGAACTCGGCAGTTCCCGTTGTGGACTTGGGGAGGAGCGGCTTCGACCGTACGCCTAGCCGGCGAGCTGGAGCCGGAGCTCCGAGAGTCGCGTGGACACGGTGCCGTCGATGACGTCGCCGCCGATCTGCACCCGGACCCCGCCGACGACCGTGGGGTCGACGACCTGGTTGATGCTGATGTCCTTGCCGTACCGCTCGGACAGACCGCGCGTGACGCGGGCCGACTGGGCGGGGGTCAGGTGCGTCGCCGTGACGACCGTCGCGACGAGCTTGCCGGCCTGCTCGGCCACGATGCGCGATGCGTCGCGGACGATCTCACCGATGCGACGACCACGGGGCTGCTGCACCAGGGACGACACGATGATGACCGTCTGCTCCGACGCCTTGGCACCGAGGAGCCGCTCGACGAGCGCGCCCTTCTGCTCGGGGCTGCCGAGCTTGGTGCCGAGCGCCAGCTCGAGTCCGGCGTCCGAACGGACGGCGGTCTCGAAGGCGAACAACTCCGACTCGATCGACGAGTCCGGACCCGCGGTGGCGGCGACGGCGCGGATGCCCGCGTCCTCGATGCCGGCGAGCAGGTCCTGCTGCGAGGACCAGCGCGAGCCGGCCACCGCGGTCAGGACCGCACGCGTCGCGTCCGACTGTCCGGCGAAGACACGGTCTATGAGGACCTTCTTGCCGGCCGCGTCGGCCGTGGGGTCGGACAGCAGCCCGAGCAGCTGCGGCGCACCGGCGATCGCACGCCCGGAGGCGAGGATCTCGGCACCCGCGACCAGGCCGGCGCTCGGACCGAGGTCCGAGAGCACCGCCCTGGTGGACGCGAGTGCTTCTCTGGTAGCGCTGCGCATGCTCAGTGCTCCCCCGTCTTCGTGGCCTGCGAGGCCTCGAGGTCGGCGAGGAAGCGGTCGACCACTGCGGTGGACTTGGCGTCGTCCTTGAGGGACTCACCGATCACGCCGGACGCGAGGTCCAGCGCGAGGGTGCCAACTTCGGACCGGAGTGCCTGGACGGCGCTCTGGCGCTCGGCCTCGATCTGCGCCTGGGCGTTGGCCGTGATGCGTGCTGCATCGGCGGTCGCCTGCTCGCGGACTTCGTTGCCGATCGCCGTGGCGTCGGCGCGGGCCTGCTCACGGATGCGCGATGCCTCGGCACGTGCATCAGCGAGCTGCTTGTTGTACTCCTCGAGCGCAGCAGCGGCCTGCTCCTGAGCGGCCTCGGCCTTCTTGATGCCGCCCTCGATGGCCTCGGTGCGCTCATCGAGCATCTTCGTGATGCGCGGCGTGACGACACGCCACATCACCAGGAAGATGATGACGAAGGCAAGCGCCGACCAGACGACGTCGTACAACGGCGGGATCAGCGGGTTGTGCGTCTCCTCCGCCGCGATGATGAGTGCGTTGTGCATCGAGGAGCCTTAGTTGGTGCCGGTGAAGATGAAGTACGTGGCGATACCGATGAAGGCCAGGGCCTCGGTGAAGGCGATACCGATGTACATGAGGGTCGTCAGGCGGCCCTGGAGCTCGGGCTGGCGAGCGACGGACTCGATCGTCTTACCGACGACGATGCCGACGCCGATGGCCGGGCCGATCGCTGCGAGGCCGTAGCCAACCGTCGCGATGTTGCCGTTGATCTCCGCGAGAACGGTCGTTGCGTCCACGTGTTTTCCTTTCGAGGTGCGGGTCCGACGGTCGTCGGTCCCGTAGGGGGTCAGTGAGGAATCAGTGCTCGTCAGCCAGCGCCAGCTGGATGTAGACGGCGGTGAGGAGCATGAAGACGTAGGCCTGCAGCAGCGCGACGAGGACCTCGAAGAAGCTGAACGCGATGCCGAACGCGATGGTCCCGACGCCGAAGGCCTTGAAGCCGAGCGAAGCGTCGAAGAAGAAGAACTGCGTGGCCGAGAAGAACAGCACGAGGAGCAGGTGCCCCACGACCATGTTCATCAGGAGTCGCAGCGTCAGGGTGACGGGACGGAGCACGAAGGTCGAGACGAGCTCGATCGGCGTCACGATGATGTAGAGGAACCACGGCACACCGGGCGGGAAGAGCGAGTTCCGGAGGAACGTGCCCGGGTGCTTGCGGAGACCGGCGTAGATGAACGCGACGTACGCGACGATCGCCAGGATCATCGGCATCGCGATGCGACTGGTCCCGCCGAGGTTCATGAACGGCACCAGACCGGTCAGGTTCATGAACAGCACGCCGAAGAAGATCGTCGCCAGGAGCGGCAGGAAGCGCTTGCCGTCCTTCTCGCCGAGGTTGTCGAAGGTGTTGCGGCGGACGACGTCGAACGCGTACTCGATGAACGCCTGACCGCGGTTCGGCACGAGCTTCAGTGCACGGGTACCCACGAACGCGAACACCAGGAGCACGGCGACGGCGAAGAATCGGATGAGGACGAGCCGATCGATCTCGAACGGCGTCCCTGCCCACAGAAGAGCATCGGGGAAGAACTCGTTGATCGACGGACCATGGAACTCGGCGGCCTTGCTGCTCCCCGCCGCGACGGTGTCAACCGCAGCGGAGAGGGACAGGGGAAGAGCGTGGGATAGCAGCGCTGTCTCCTGTGTCGGCGCGCGCACATCATGGCACGCGATGGTGGACGTTGTGGAGGCTCGCCCGCCCCGAGCGAAAGGCTCCGGTAGCGGACTTCGAGAAGCCTATCAGGTGCGAGAGGCTTCCCGGCTTCTCAGACGCGGGGGGTCGGGTTCCCAGCGTCCGCGGAGTCGTCGAGACCGTCGCCCGGCAGCCGGACGTCGATCGGGGTGCGGGCCTTCGCGACCGCGACGACGTCGATCACCAGGGAGCCGACGACCCCCGCGATGATCACGATCGCCAGCACCGGGAAGTCGACCCAGTCGCGGTCCCTGAGCAGGACCAGCAGCACGATGAAGACGATGAACTTCAGCAGCCAGGTGCCCATCACGATCCCGAAGAACGCACCCGAGATCATCTGGCCCTTCGACACCCGCAGCGCGACGAGGACACTGACCGCGGTGAGGCCGAGGATTACGACGCTCAGCACCGCGCCGAGCAGTCCCCCGACCAGCCCGGGGCCGTCCGCGACGAGGAACCCGATGAGTCCGCCGACGACCGCCAGGGCGACGGCGAGGACCGCTCCCCAGGTGATGATGCGGCGGAACACCGGCCGGACGTGGTCGAGCGCGTTCGGTGCGGTCACGTGATGTCTCCAGGGATCGTGCGGTCGTTGGCGGCCCGGTCGAGCGGGTCGAGGCTGGCGTCCACCACGGCGGCGGAGCGGTTCGCGGTCTGCGCGGCGATCTCGGCGCGCTTCCGGCCGAGCGGCGCGAACGTCGCGACGGCGCAGACGGTGAAGCCGACGGACACGAAGACGACGACCCAGTACCAGTCCACGAAGAGGAACAGCAGGCACCCGAAGGCGACGGTCGCGGTCCAGGCGTAGAAGATCAGCACCGCGTGGAAGTGCGAGTGCCCCATGTCGAGCAGGCGGTGGTGCAGGTGCTTCCGGTCGGCCGAGAACGGCGACTTCCCCGCGCTGAGCCGTCGGGTGACCGCGAGCCCGAAGTCCAGGATCGGGACGATCAGGATCGCGAACGGCAGCAGGATCGGGATGAACGCCGGCAGCAGCGCCTGGCGTGTCTGGACCGCCGCCGGGTCGATGTTGCCCGTGACCGAGACCGCGCTCGTGGCCATCAGGAACCCGACGAGCAGCGCGCCGGCATCCCCCATGAAGAGCTTCGCGGGGTGCCAGTTCAGGATGAGGAAGCCGAAGCAGGCCCCGACGAGGACCGCGGTGAGCAGCGACGGCAGGTTGAAGAAGAACTCGGTCTGCACGACCACGCGGTTGATGAAGAACGTGTAGAGGAAGAACACGCCGCCGGCGATGATCGCGACACCGGCCACCAGCCCGTCGAGCCCGTCGATGAAGTTCACCGCGTTCATCACGAGCACCACCGCCAGCACGGTGAAGATCAGGCTCATGTACGACGAGCCGACGCCCAGCGTGTTGCCGATCGGCAGCGACACGATCGCGACGCCCTGCCAGGCGAGGATGCCCGCCGCGATGATCTGCCCGGCGAGCTTCGTCATCCAGTCGAGGTCCCAGATGTCGTCCGCGACGCCGAGGACCACGATGATCGTCGCTCCCCCGAGCACCGCGAGCACACGGCCCGGCTCGGAGAACACCAACCGGAAGTAGTCGGTCCCCGCGATCGACGGGAACAGGAACCAGGCCGCCAGCAGCGAGACGATGACGCCGATGTACATCGCGATGCCGCCGAGCCGCGGCGTCGGGGTGCGGTGCACGTCCCGCTCGCGGACCTGCGGGTACCACTTGTACTTCAGCCCGAGCTTCCAGACGATCAGGCTCATCACGAAGCTCACGACCGCGGCGATGGCCCCCGCGAGCAGGTAGTACTTCATGTGACGAGGTCGGCTCCGACGACCCGGATGATCTCCTCGTCGGGGATCACCCCGTGCCGGACGATGCGGAGCTTCCCGCCGTCCGACAGCCCGGTGGCGTCGACGATGGTCGACCCCGTGCTGGCCTCGAAGCCGTCGTGCACCTCGATCGGCCCGCCGTCCAGGTAGATCGCGACGCTGTCACCGAGCATGCGTTCGGCGGCGTCGACCTCCATCGCGGCCGGGTCGCCCGTGGAGTTCGCGGACGAGACCGCCAGGGGCCCGACCTCCTGCAACAGCTCGAGGGCGATCCGTGAGTCCGGCATCCGTAGGGCCACCGTGCCCCGCGTCTCGCCGAGGTCCCAGTCGAGCGACGGCTGGGCGTGCAGGATGACGGTCAGCCCGCCGGGCCAGAACTCGGCCACCAGGTCCCGCACCGGCTGCGGGACGTCGCTGGCGAGCGCGTCGAGCGTGGGCGGACCGGGGATGAGCACGGGCGGCGGGGACTGCCGTGTGCGGCCCTTCGCGTCGAGCAGCCGCTGCACGGCGGTCGCGCTGAAGGCGTCCGCGGCGAGGCCGTAGACGGTGTCGGTGGGGACCACGACGAGCTCTCCGCGTCCGAGGGCGGCGCGTGCGAGCCGCATCCCGGTCAGGAGCCCGTCGGAGTCGGTGCAGTCGTATCGGGATGCCATGACTCGACGATGATAGTGCGACACAATGGTGGACATCGTGAACGAGACGCCTGCACCCCCGCTCCTGTTCCTCTTCGACATGGACGACGTCCTGGTCCGGTACGACTGGAAGGTGCGCATGGCCGCACTCTCCGAGTTCACCGGACACGCGTTCCAGGAGCTCCGACGCCGCTGGTGGGACTGCGGCCACGAGATGCGCGCCGAGGCCGGTGGGTTCGCGGACGGCGACGAGTACCTCGCCGCGTTCGAGCGCGCGATGGAGTGCGACGTCCCCGAGGCCGACTGGGCCCGGATCCGCGGCGCCGCGATGACCGAGCTGCCGGAACGCATCGAGGCGGTCCGGATCGCGAGCGAGCACGGGCGTGTCGGGCTGCTCACCAACAACGGTCCGCTCGCCGGCCGGTGGATCCACGAGTGGGCACCGTCCCTGCCCGAGGTCTTCGGCGAGCACCTCGACACGACGAGCAACTTCGGCGCCCGGAAGCCCGAACCCGAGGTCTTCCAGCGCGCGATCGCCCACCACGGGGTCCCCGCGGAGCGCACCTTCTTCGCCGACGACATGCCCGAGAACATCGCCGGTGCGCGGAGCGTCGGCATCCACGCGGTGCTGGTGGAGCACGACACCGACCTGCGCGAGCACGTCCGCGCCTTCGTCGCGGCGCAGCGCGAGACCTCCCCCGTCGCCTGACGAGCGCTCACACCCGCCGACACGCCGTCGTCTTGTCGGGACGCCGCCAGACACCGCGGCGTCTCGCGCACATCGCGGCGTCTCACCGACACGACGGCGTCTCACCGCAGCCGACGGCGGGCGAGGACGGCCTGGAGGCGCGGCTCACCCCCGCCTAGCGCGTCGCGGTGGTCGTGCGGTCGCGACCCGTCAGGTCGACGTGCGTCTCCGGGGTGCGGAACCCCCGGCCCGCCAGGACCTGCCGAACGCCGGCGCCCTGCGGCTCGGCGTGCTCGATGACCAGTGCTCCCCCGGGCACCAGCAACCGCCAGGCCGTCTCGGCGAGGGCGCGCACGGCGTCGAGGCCGTCCGGCCCACCGTAGAGCGCCATCGCCGGGTCGTGGTCGCGGACCTCGGGGTCGACCGGGATCGCGTCGTCCGGCACGTACGGCGGGTTCGACACGACGACGGAGACGGTGCCGTCGAGTTCCGGCAGCGCGTCGGCGAGGTCGCCCTCGACGAGCCGCACGGTCCCGCCGTGGGCATCGACGTTGCGCCGGGTCCAGGGCAGTGCCTCGGGCGACCGCTCGACCGCGTAGACCACGGCGTTCGGCACCTCGGTGTCCATCGCGATCGCGATCGCACCGCTTCCGGAGCCCAGGTCGACGGCGATCGGCTCGGGCACGGCGGTCGCGCGCAGGGCGTCGATGCCGAACTGGACGACGCCCTCGGTCTCCGGACGGGGCACGAACACGCCCGGTCCGACCGCCAGGGTGAGCGCGCGGAAGTACGCATGCCCAGTGATGTGCTGCAGCGGCTCACGGGTGGCTCGGCGGGCGACCGCGTGCCGGAAGCGCTCGACGTGCTCCGGGGCGATGCCGCCGCCGATCAGCGCCCGGGCCTGGACAGCACCGCGCGAGGTGTCGGTCGCCCACGCGAGCAGCAGCTCGGCGTCGACCCGGGGCGTGGGGACGCCGACGGCGACGAGCGCCGCGGTCGCCTGCTCGAGCAGGCGATCCGCGGCGTACGTGAGGGGCGTGTCGGCGGTGATACGGGCCTCCAGGCTGGGTGTGCGGTTACGCGTCCTGGTCGCCGATGGCGGCCAGCCGCGCCTCTTCGTCCGCCTGGATGGCGGACTGGATGACGGGCTCGAGGGCACCGTTCATCACGCGGTCGAGGTCGTACGCCTTGTAGCCGGTGCGGTGGTCCGCGATCCGGTTCTCCGGGAAGTTGTACGTGCGGATGCGCTCCGAACGGTCCATCCCGCGGATCTGCGACTTGCGCGCGTCCGAGGCGATCGCGTCGAGCTCCTCCTGCTGGCGCGCGAGGATGCGTGCACGGAGCACGCGCATGCCGGCCTCACGGTTCTGCAGCTGCGACTTCTCGTTCTGCATCGCCACCGTGATGCCCGTGGGCAGGTGGGTGATGCGGACCGCGGAGTCCGTCGTGTTGACCGACTGGCCGCCCGGACCGGAGGACCGGTAGACGTCGATCTTCAGGTCGTTCTGGTTGATCTGGACCTCTTCGGGCTCGTCCACCTCGGGGAACACCAGCACGCCGGTGGTCGAGGTGTGGATGCGCCCCTGCGACTCGGTCTGCGGCACACGCTGGACGCGGTGCACACCGCCCTCGTACTTCAGGTGTGCCCAGACGCCCTGGGACGGGTCGGTCGTGTTCGACTTGATCGCGACCTGGACGTCCTTGTAGCCACCCAGATCGGACTCGGTGCGCTCGAGGAGCTCGACCTTCCAACCCTTGGTCTCGGCGTAGTGCGAGTACATGCGCAGGAGGTCGGCCGCGAACAGCGCCGATTCCTCGCCGCCCTCGCCGCCCTTGATCTCCATGATGACGTCGCGGCCGTCGTCCGGGTCGCGCGGGATGAGCAGCCGCCGGAGACGCTCCTGGCGCTCCGACAGCTGCTCCTCGAGCCCGGGGACCTCGTCCGCGAACGCCGCGTCCTCACGCGCGAGTTCCTGGGCGGCGGCGAGGTCGTCCCCCGCCGCCTGCCAGGCCTCGTACGCGGACTTGATCTGGTTGAGCTCGGCGTACCGCCGGTTCACCTTCTTCGCCCGGGCCGCATCGGCGTGGAGCGCGGGGTCCGACAGCTGCTGCGTCAGGTCCTCGTGTTCCGCCAGCAGCCCCGCTACCGACTCGAACACGCGTTACTCCTGGTGGCCGTTGTGGTGGGCGCCGGTCGAGGGGACCGACTTCTGCACCTGCACCAGGAACTCGACGTTCGACTGCGTCTCCTTGAGGTTCCGCAGCACGATCTCGAGGGCCTGCTGCGGGTCGAGCCCGGCGAGGGCCCGGCGCAGACGCCAGGTGATCTTGACCTCGTCCGCGGAGAGCAGCTGCTCCTCGCGACGGGTACCAGAGGCGTTCACGTCGACGGCGGGGAAGATCCGCTTGTCGGCGAGGTGACGGTTCAGGCGGAGCTCCATGTTGCCGGTGCCCTTGAACTCCTCGAAGATGACCTCGTCCATCTTGGAGCCGGTCTCGACGAGCGCGGTCGCGAGGATGGTCAGCGAGCCGCCGTCCTCGATGTTGCGCGCGGCGCCGAAGAAGCGCTTCGGCGGGTAGAGCGCCGCCGAGTCGACGCCACCGGAGAGCACGCGGCCCGACGGCGGGGTCGACAGGTTGTACGCACGGCCCAGGCGGGTGATCGAGTCGAGCAGCAGCACGACGTCGTGGCCCAGCTCCACCAGGCGCTTCGCACGCTCGATGGCGAGCTCGGCGACGGTGGTGTGGTCCTCGGCGGGACGGTCGAAGGTCGAGGCGATGACCTCGCCCTTCACCGTGCGCTGCATGTCGGTGACCTCTTCGGGCCGCTCGTCGACGAGGACGACCATCAGGTGCGCCTCGGGGTTGTTCTTGGCGACGGCGTTCGCGATGGCCTGCAGCACGACGGTCTTGCCGGCCTTCGGCGGGGACACGATGAGACCGCGCTGGCCCTTGCCGATCGGCGACACGAGGTCGATGATGCGGGTCGACAGCTTGCCCGGCTCCGTCTCGAGGCGCAGGCGCTCGTTCGGGTACAGCGGGGTGAGGTCGTTGAAGTCGACACGGGCCGCGGCCTCGTCGGCGGACTGGCCGTTGATCGACTCGACGGCCACGAGCGCGTTGTACTTCTGACGGCTCTGCTGCTCGCCGTCACGCGGCTGCTTGATCGAACCGACGACGGCGTCGCCCTTGCGCAGGTGGTACTTCTTCACCTGGCCGAGGGAGACGTAGACGTCGCTCGGGCCCGGCAGGTAGCCGGTGGTGCGGACGAACGCGTAGTTGTCGAGGACGTCGAGGATGCCCGCGATCGGGATCAGGACGTCGTCCTCGGTGACCTCGGGCTCGAAGTCGTCGTTCTGGCCGCCACGGCCGCGCTTGCGGTCGCGCTGGCGACGGCTGCGGCCGCTCTCGGCCTCGTCGGCGTGCTGTTGCTGCTGCTGCTTCTGCTGGCCGCTGGTCTGCTGCTTCTGCTGACCGGCGTTCTGCTGCTTCTGGTCGGACTTGTCGTCCTGCTTGGCGTCGGCCTGCTTCGGCTGGTCGTTCTGCTTGCCGTTCTGCTGCTCGCCGCCGTTCTGCTTCTGCTGGTTCTGCTGGCCGCCGTTCTGCTGGCCGCCGTTCTGCTGGCCGTTCTGGTCGGCGCCGTTCTGCTTCTGCTGGCCGCCGTTCTGGCCACCGTTCTGCTGGTCGGCGCCGTTCTGCTGCTCGCCGTTCTCGGCGTTCTGCCCACGGCCACGACCGCGACCACGGCTGCGACGACCGCGGCGCGAGCCGCCCTCGCCCTGCTCGGAGTTCTGGTCGCCCTGGTCGTTCTGGTCGCCGGACTCGTTCTGGTCCTGGTCGGCCTGCACGGCGGACGTCGGGGCCTGCTGGCTCTGCTGGCCCTGCTGCTGGGCAGCCTGGTTCGGCTGCTCGGCCTCGGCCGGTGCCGACGCCTGCTGGCCCTGCTCGGCGCCACGCTGCTCGGTGCGCTGCTCGGCGTTCCGCTGGCCACGGCCGCGGCGCTGCGAGCCGGACTGCGCGGCTTCCTGCGCGTCCTTCTCGGCGCGGACCTGGTCGAGCCCGGCGAGGAGGTCCTCGGTGCCGGTCTGACCGTGGTTGGTGTGCTCGGCGGCCGAGGTCGGTGCGGCGTTCACGGTGCCACCGGACGACGCACGGCGCGAACGACGGGCACGGCTCGGGGCTGCCGACTCGGCGGGTGCCTCGGAGTCGGCGACGGGGGCCTCGGCAGCGGGCTGCGCGGGCGTCTCGGCGGGTTCCGGCAGGGTCGGCTGCTCGGTGGCAGCCGGCTCGGCGGGGGTCTCGGGGACGACGGCGGCCGGGGCGGCCGGCGTCTCGTCGACGGGGCGCTTGTCCTCGATGGAGGCGATCAGGTCGCCCTTGCGGAGCTTGGAGAGCCCGGTGATGCCGAGCGAGGAGGCGATGCGCTGGAGCTCCGGGAGACGGAGGGCACGCAGGTCGCTGGGGATCTCCACCTGGGCGGAGTTGTTGTCGGTCAAGGTCGGTGTTTCCTTTCGAACCGCAGAACGCGGAGAGTTTCCACCGTCCCGGATGCAGTGAGCATCGACCGCCGTTCAGACGACGGATCGGGATTCGGTGATCAGAAAGAGATGCACACTCGCGCACCGGACCCTGCGACGTCGTAGGAGCTGTCCTGGAGGACGAGCGATCCGTACGGTTACGCGGGTTCGGCTTCGAGCGCCGAGTGCGCTGCCACTGTAGCACCACCGAGATCGACGGCCAGCATGAGCGGCCGCCAGTCGGATTCGGCGTGTCGCTGGACCAGGTCGGCGGCGGTCAGCCGCTGTGCCGGGTCACTGCCGAGGACGAGCAGGCTCGGCCCCGCACCGGAGACCACCGCGGCCAGGCCGTGCTGCCGGAGCAGCCGGATCAGGGCGTCGGTCTCGGGCATGGCGCTGGCGCGGTACGCCTGGTGCAGACGGTCCTCGGTCGCGGCGAGCAACAGCTCGGGGCTCTGGATGAGCGCCGCGACGAGCAGCGCCGAGCGGGAGACGTTGAACGCGGCGTCGGCGTGCGGGACCTGCTCGGGCTGCAGGGAGCGCGCGAGCTTCGTCGAGAGCGTCGAGGTCGGCACGAACACCACCGGGGCGACACCGCGGTGCACCAGGAGCCGCTTGTACGCCGGGCCCTCGGCGGTCATCCACGCGATCGTCAGGCCGCCGAAGAGCGCCGGCGCGACATTGTCCGGGTGGCCCTCCATCTCGGTGGCCAGGGTCAGGAGCGTCGAGGCGTCGAGGTCGACGATGCCCTCGAGCAGGCCGCGGGCCGCCATCAGCCCCGCGACGATCGCCGCGGCGGACGAGCCGAGACCGCGCCCGTGCGGGATCGCGTTCGTCGCGTGCAGCTCGAGGCCGGGCTGGTCGACACCGGCGTGTTCGAACCCTCGGCGGACAGCACGGACGACCAGGTTCGAGTCGTCGGTGGCGACCTCACCGGCGCCGACGCCCTCGACCGTGACGGTCGCGCCGGGTTCGGGGCGCACGCGCACCACGACCTCGTCGTAGAGCGAGAGCGCGAGGCCGAGCGAGTCGAAGCCGGGGCCGAGGTTCGCCGACGTGGCCGGCACCCGGACGCGGACCGTCGATCCGGCCGGCAGTGTCCGGACCGCCCGTCCGGCCGGTACAGCGCTGCGGGCGGTGACGCCCTCCCCCGGTCCGGACGAACGGTCGGAGATCACTGCTCGCTGACCAGACCGAGCACGTCGGCGATCGACTTCGTGTCGACCGGCACGCTCGTCGGGGTGACCTCGCCGCCGTCCGGCGTGCGGAGGGCCCACTGCGGGTCCTTCAGGCCGTGACCCGTGACCGTGATGACGACCTTCGCGCCCTTCGGCACGACACCGGCGTCGGCGCGCTCGAGCAGCCCGGCGACACCGATCGCCGACGCGGGCTCGACGAAGACGCCGACCTCGGCCGACAGGATGCGGTGCGCGGCGAGGATGGCCTCGTCGCTGATGGCACCGAAGTAGCCGTCGGTCTCCTGCTGCGCCTCGAGCGCGAACTGCCACGAGGCCGGGTTGCCGATGCGGATGGCCGACGCGATGGTGTCCGGGTGCCGGACGACCTCGCCGTGCACGATCGGGGCGGAGCCGGCGGCCTGGAACCCGAACATGCGGGGCAGCTTGGTGCTCCGACCGGCGGCGACGTCCTCGCGGTAGCCGCGCGAGTACGCGGTGTAGTTGCCCGCGTTGCCGACGGGCAGGAAGTGGAAGTCCGGTGCGTCACCGAGGACGTCGACGACCTCGAACGCGGCGGTCTTCTGCCCCTCGATGCGGTCGTTGTTGACGGAGTTGACGAGGTGCACCGGGTAGTTCGCCGCCAGGTCGCGGGCGATGTCGAGGCAGTCGTCGAAGTTGCCCTGCACCTGCAGCAGCTGGGCGTCGTGGGCGACGGCCTGGCTGAGCTTGCCCATGGCGATCTTGCCCTCGGGCACGAGCACCGCGGCGGTGATGCCGGCGTGCGTCGCGTACGCGGCGGCCGAGGCGCTGGTGTTGCCGGTCGAGGCGCAGATGACGGCCTTCGCGCCGTGCTCGACGGCCTTCGAGATCGCCATCGTCATGCCGCGGTCCTTGAACGAGCCCGTCGGGTTCATGCCCTCGAACTTCACGTAGACCTCGGCGCCGGTGCGCTCGGAGAGCCGACGAGCCGGGATGAGCGGCGTGCCGCCCTCACCGAGGGTGACGATGGGCGTCGCCTCGGTCACGTCGAGTCGGTCGGCGTACTCGCGCAGGACTCCCTGCCACTGGTGGGCCATCAGGCTTCTCTCTCTGTCCGGTGGGGTGGATCTGGTGGTGGTTCGGCTCGGCGAGCCTGCTGGTCGGCCTGGAGGCCCGTGGTCGCGTCAGCGACCGACGACGCGCAGGACGCTGGTGACGTCCAGGACGACGTCCTCGCCGCGGAGGGCGACGACGGTGTCCGCGAGGTCGGCCTCGCGCGCCAGGTGGGTGCCGATGACGAGCGTCGCGGTCCCCTCGGCTGCGCCGGTGGTGGTCTGCTCGACCGTCTCGACGCTGACGCCGTGCTTGGCGAGCACGCCCGCGACGGTCGACAGCACGCCGGGTGCGTCCGTGACGTGCAGGGTGATCTGGTAGCTCGTGCGAACGGTGCCGATCGGGAACACCGGCAGCTCGGACTGCGTCGACTCGGCGACGCCCGGGCCACCGATGACGTGCCGACGAGCCGCGGAGACCAGGTCGCCGAGGACCGCCGAGGCCGTCTCGACGCCACCGGCACCCGCGCCGTAGAACATCAGGTCACCGGCGGCTTCAGCCTCGACGAACACGGCGTTCTTCGCTCCGTGCACGCTCGCGAGCGGGTGCGACTCGGGCACGAGGGCCGGGTAGACGCGGGCGCTGACGCCCTCGCGGCCGTCCTCGTCCGTCAGCCGCTCCGCGGTCGCCAGGATCTTCACGACGTAGCCGGCCTTGCGGGCGGCGCGGACCTGCTCGATCGTGACGTGGGTGATGCCCTCGCGGTGCACGGCGGCGAGCGGCACCGAGGTGTGGAACGCGAGCGAGGCCAGGATCGCGGCCTTCTGCGCGGCGTCGTAGCCCTCGATGTCGGCGGTCGGGTCGGCCTCGGCGTACCCGAGCTCCGTCGCGGTGGCCAGGGCGTCCTCGAACGTGGAACCCTTGCGGTCCATCAGGTCGAGGATGAAGTTGGTCGTGCCGTTGACGATGCCCATGATCCGGACGATGCGGTCACCGGCGAGCGAGTCGTGCAGCGGACGGATGATCGGGATCGCACCGGCCACGGCGGCCTCGTAGTAGAGCTGTGCACCGACCTGCTCGGCCGCGGCGAAGAGCTCCGGGCCGTGGGTGGCGAGCAGCGCTTTGTTGCCGGTGACGACGTCGGCGCCGGACTGCAGCGCCTGGAGCACGAGGGTGCGCGCCGGATCGATGCCGCCGATGAGCTCGACGACGATGTCCGCGCCGAGGATGAGCGACGCAGCGTCCGTGGTGAAGAGCTCCGCCGGCAGGTCGACGTCGCGCTCCGCGTCCACGTCGCGCACGGCGATCCCGACGAGCTCCAGCCCGGCTCCGGCGCGCGAGGCCAGCTCGTCGCCGTGCTCGAGGAGCAGTCGCGCGACCTGGGAACCGACCGAGCCGGCCCCGAGCAGCGCGACACGGACGTTGCGGTATTCGATCATCTGGTAGCGGTTCCTGTCGATGGGGGCACGCCCTGCGGGGTGGGCGGACCCGGTCGGGTCGGGGGTCAGCGGCCGGTGCCCTCGGCGGGCACGGCGGCGACCCCGGTGTCACGGGCGAGCAGGTCGTCGATCGTCTCGCCCCGCACGAGGATACGGGCTGTGCCGTCCGCGACGGCGACGACCGGCGGGCGGCCCACGTGGTTGTAGTTGCTCGACAGCGCCCAGCAGTAGGCACCGGTGGCCGCCACGGCCAGCAGGTCGCCGCGCTGCACGTCGCCGGGCAGGTACTCGTCGTTCACCACGACGTCGCCGCTCTCGCAGTGCTTGCCGACGACGCGGCTCAGCACCGCTGGTGCGTCGGAGGTGCGGGCGAGCCGGGCCGTGTAGTCGGCGCCGTACAGGGCCGGACGGATGTTGTCGCTCATCCCGCCGTCGACCGAGACGTACGTGCGGGTCGCGCTGCCGCCGTCGTCGGTCTCGAGCGTGACGGGCTTGATCGTGCCGACGCGGTACAGCGTCACCCCGGGCGGGCCGATGACGTACCGGCCCGGCTCGACGGCGATGTCCGGCACCGGGATGCCGCGTTCGGCGCAGGCCTCGCCGATGATCGCGGCCAGTGCATCGGCGACGTCCTCGGGGGCGAACGCCGAGTCGGCCTCGGTGTAGTCGATGCCCCAGCCGCCGCCGAGGTTCAGCTCGGGCACCGGGCCGGTGGCGACGAGCGTCGCGTGCACGTCCATCAGCCGACGTGCGGCCTCGCGGAAGCCGGCGTCGTCGAAGATCTGCGAACCGATGTGCGAGTGCAGGCCGACGAAGGCGAGCGAGGGCTCGGCACGGACGGCTGCCGCGGCGTCGACGGCCTCGGACAGCGGGATGCCGAACTTCTGGTCCTCGCGAGCGGTCGCCAGGTACTCGTGGGTGGACGCGTGCACGCCGGTGTTGATCCGGATGCGCACACGCTGCACGACCCCGGCGTCGGCGGCGGCGCGGGCGACGCGCTGCACCTCTTCGTGGCTGTCGAGCACGATCGTGCCGACGCCGACCTCGAGGGCACGGGCGATCTCGGCGTCGGACTTGTCGTTGCCGTGGAAGCCGAGCCGACCGGGGTCGATGCCACCGGCCAGGGCGACCGCGAGCTCACCGGCGGTGCAGACGTCGACGCGCAGGTCCGCCTCGGCCATCCACGCGACCACCTGCGTCGTCAGGAACGCCTTGCCGGCGTAGTAGACGTGCGCGTGACTGCCGATGCGTTCGAAGGCCTCGGTGAAGGCGTTCCGCACCCGCACCGCACGGGACTGCACGTCACGCTCGTCGACGACGTACAGCGGCGTGCCGAACCGGGCGACCAGGTCGGTCGCGCTGATGCCACCGATCGCCAGGGTGCCGTCGTCGGTCCGCGTCGCGGACGCGGGCCAGATGCGGTCCACCAGTTCGGAGGCGTCCGTCGGGAACCGCAGCCGCGGCGGTGCAAGGGGGTTCTCGCTCACGGGACCCGATCCTACCGACGCGAGCCACGCCTCCCGGGCCGCGTTACGCACCCGTCCGCTCAGCGGCAGCTGCCGACGGTCCGCAGGCCGTCCTCGGTGAGCGGCAGCGCGTCCGCGGTGATGCGGACCGTCGCGTCCGACTTCGACACGTCGAGTGAGCGCACCCGCAGCGCCTCGGGCAGGAACTGCGCGGTGCAGACCTGCACCGGGACGCCGGTGACGCCCGGGATCGAGTCGACCTTCAGACCGAGGTCGGAGTTCGTGATCCGGACGCTCTCCGGGGTGATCGAGATACCGCGGCCGTCGTCCTGCGCGACGACGGCACCCTTGGCGGCGTACGTGATGTCGTAGCCGAGCACCGACGACGACCCGGTCAGCTCGACCCCACCGTCGGCCAGGCTGAGGCGGTCGAAGAGCGGGCTGTACTTCGCCAGGTCCTTGACGCTCGACGACGCCAGGGTGACCGTGCCGTCGACGTCGCGGACGTCACCCTTGCCGTCCACCGGGACGTCCTGCGCAGTGACGTCGGCGGCGAGCGGGATGCCGTCGACCGTGAGCTTCTCCGAGGAGATCTCGACGCGATCGAGCGTGCCGCTGATGAGCTGCGGGATGACGATGCCCTCGGCGTGCGCGTCGACCTGGCCGGTCGTGCCGTCGGGCAGCGACTGCTCGACCTGCTGGGCGATGATCCGGTCGACGACGCCGCGCAGCACGAACTCGGCGACGACGACGAGGCCGGCGAGCACCACGACGAGCACGAGCAGGACGACGGGCCAGCGGCGGCGCTTGGTGGGGCGTTCGGTGGCTGCAGGCATGCGTCCTAGCCTGCCAGCCCGGTCTGCGGCGCAGCTGCGGCCGGGCGCGGCCAGGCGCGGCCGGGCTGCGGCCGGTCTGCGGCCAGGACGCAAAACACCGGTGTTCGCGCTCGACACCCCGGGATGCGGGTGTTCGGTGCGCGAACACCGGTGTCTTGCGGAACGGGCGACCGCTACATGCGAGACGGAGCCGACACGCCGAGCAGGCCGAGGCCGTTCCGGACGACCTGGCCGGTGGCGTCGTTCAGCCACAGGCGCGTGCGGTGCAGGTCGGTCACGGGCTCGTCGCCGAGGGGCGTGACGCGGCAGGAGTCGTACCAGCGGTGGTACAGGCCGGCCAGCTGCTCGATGTAGCGCGCGATGCGGTGCGGCTCGCGCAGCTCGGCGGCGTGCCGGACGACCCGCGGGTACTCGGCGAGGGCTCCGAGGAGCGCGCTCTCCGACTCGTGGGTCAGCAGCGAGGCGTCGAACACCGACCGGTCGACCCCGGCGGCCGCGGCGTTCCGGGCCACCGACTGGGTGCGGGCGTGGGCGTACTGCACGTAGAAGACGGGGTTGTCGTTCGTGCGCTTCGTGAGCAGGTCGAGGTCGATGTCGATCGCGGTGTCGCTGGCGAAGCGGACCAGGGCGTAGCGGCCGGCGTCGACACCGACGGCGTCGACGAGGTCCTCCATCGTGACGATGGTGCCGTTGCGCTTCGACATGCGCATCGGTTCGCCGTCCTTGAGCAGGTTGACCATCTGCCCGATCAGGATCTCGAGGTTCTTGCCCGGCTCGTCGCCGAACGCGGCGCACATCGCCATCAGCCGGCCGACGTAGCCGTGGTGGTCGGCGCCCAGCATGATCAGGTTGCGCTCGAACCCGCGCTCGCGCTTGTCGAGGTAGTACGCCAGGTCACCGGCGATGTACGCGGGTTCGCCGTCCGACTTGATGACGACGCGGTCGCGGTCGTCGCCGAAGTCGGTCGTGCGGAGCCACTCGGCGCCCTCGGCCTCGTACATCACACCGGCCGACCGCAGTCGGGCGATGGCACGCTCGACGGCCTTCGACTCGTGCAGCGCGTTCTCGTGGAAGTAGACGTCGAAGTCGACGCCGAAGTCGTGCAGCGACGACTTGATGTCCGCGAACATGAAGTCGACGCCCTCGCGGCGGAAGAGCTCCTGCGCCTCGTCGCGCGGCAGGTCGCGGACGTCGGTGCCCGGCTCGAGGGTCGCGATGACCCGTGCCGCGATCTCGGCGATGTAGGCGCCGCCGTAGCCGTCCTCGGGCGTCGGCTCACCGAGTGCGCTGGCGACGAGGGAGCGGGCGAAGCGGTCGATCTGCGCGCCGTGGTCGTTGAAGTAGTACTCGCGGGTGACGAGTCCGCCCTGCGCCTGGAACACGCGGGCCAGGCTGTCGCCCACTGCGGCCCAGCGGACGCCGCCCATGTGGATCGGGCCGGTGGGGTTGGCGGAGACGAACTCCAGGTTGATCCGGACGCCGTCGTACAGGTCGCCGGTGCCGAAGGACTCGCCGCCGTCCACGATGGTGCGCGCGATCTCGCCAGCGGCGGCCGCCTCGAGCGTGATGTTGATGAAGCCGGGGCCGGCGACGTCGACCGAGTCCACGCCGTCGAGCTCGGTCAGCTCACCGGCGATCTCGGTCGCGAGCTCGCGCGGGTTCGTGCCGAGCCGCTTCGCGAGCTGCATGGCCGCGTTCGAGGCCCAGTCACCGTGGGCGCGGTTCTTCGGACGCTCGAGCACCACGTGGGACTCCTCGATCGTCACGGTGTCGGACGCGCCTCGGCGCTCGACGATCCCGGTCAGGATCGACAGGTACGCGGCGGAGAGTTCGGCTGGAGTCACGAGGACCGATCCTACCGGGACGCCCAGGTCCGCACCGATCGATGCAGCATCATGTCGGGATGACCCCCCGCAGCCGTGCCCGGGCGCTCACCGTCGCCACCCTCACCACCGCAGCAGCCGTCGTGCTCGCCGGGTGCTCGGGCGGCGGGGCCAGCACCCCGTCGGCCAGTGCGACCCCCGCGGGCAAGCCGGTGTCGCAGACCTGCGGTGAACTCCTGCCGATGAGCGCCCTGTCCGTGTACGGGCAGACCTTCGAGCTCGACGACTCGTTCACACCGGCGAAGGGCTCCCCCGCCGCGACCATCGCGAAGCAGCAGGGCCGCGTCTGCCGGTTCGTGAGCACCGACGCGGACGCCACGGCGATCACGTTCGCGGTCGCCGATCTGCCTGAGAAGTCGCTCACCAACCTGAAGGACGCCCTGTACGAGCGGGGCGGATCGGTCCCCACCTACCGCGTCGAGGGGTACTTCGCCCTGAACGGTGCCGTCGGCCGGGCGGATGCCTTCGCCGACCCGTACTGGATCACCGCGCAGTCGACGCTGTTCACCGAGCCGGGTGGGGCGCAGCCCGTCGTCGACGCGGTGCGGGCCGCGCTGCAGCCGTCCGCGACGGGGTCGGCGACGCCTGCGGGCTGACGCGCTCGGGCCGGCACGGTGCGCGGTCCGCCACCTGGTGCGCGGTTGCGTGCCCGGTGCGCGCTTCCAGCGCCGCACGGAACGCGGAACACCGCACCGGAACGCAACCCGCGCACAGTGCGGACGGGAGGCCCGTGGCGGGCCCGCACCGCGCCTCCAGACCGGCCGCCCCCCGCGTCCACTGCGCGACACGCGCTGTCCAGGACCACCCACCGGACCTGCTACGGTTGTTCACACCCCTTGGCCCCCATAGCTCAGGGGATAGAGCACTGCCCTCCGGAGGCAGGGGCGGAGGTTCGAATCCTCCTGGGGGCACTGGACACACCCGCGCAAGCAGACGTCTTCACTGCGCTCTGTCGGCTGCACGATGTCGCCTGCGGCGACCTTCCCCCGTTGGGGCTCCTCGTCGAGTGAGCAGAACGCGACGGGTCGAGGCGGGTGACCCGACGTCTTCTGCTCACTCGGCGCGCGACGCCCCGCCCCGCCCCTGCGCTACCCCGTGTTTCCGAGCGGGACACCTCGGTCCCCTAGGATCACGGGCCGGTCGTCCCGCACGCGACCGGGAAGAGGCCTCGATGACCACCGGCACCGGGAACGCGCAGCTCGAACTCGCCCGCGGCGGCGACGCACCCGCCCCACGGACCCTGTTCGACGTCCTTTCGGCGACCGCGGCGACCCATCCGGACGCCACCGCGCTCGAGGACCCCGCCGGCAGCGTCGACTACGCCGCCCTGCTCGACCTGGTGCACGCGCAGGCCGACGACCTCGCACGCCGGGGCGTCCGGCGCGGGGACCGGGTCGGGGTGCGGATCCCCTCCGGCGGGCGCGACCTGTACCTGTCGATCCTCGCCGTGCTGGCCGCCGGAGCCGCCTACGTGCCCGTCGATGCCGACGACCCCGAGGAACGCGCCACCCTGGTGTTCGGCGAAGCCGGTGTCGTCGGGGTGATCGGTGCCGGCGGCGTCCTGCGCGACCGCGACGGCGCCGAACTGCCGGTGACCGACCCTGCGGCGAGCGCCGAGCTCCCCCGCGAGACCGACGACGCGTGGATCATCTTCACGTCCGGGTCGACCGGGGTGCCGAAGGGCGTGGCGGTCACCCACCGCAGTGCTGCGGCGTTCGTGGACGCCGAGGCGCGGATGTTCCTGCAGGCGGCGCCGATCGGTCCGGGTGACCGGGTGCTGGCGGGGCTGAGTGTGGCCTTCGACGCGTCGTGCGAGGAGATGTGGTTGGCGTGGGGGCACGGTGCCGCGTTGGTGCCGGCGCCCCGGTCGCTGGTGCGGACGGGGGTGGACCTGGGGCCGTGGCTCATCGCGCACACGATCACGGTGGTGTCGACGGTGCCGACGCTCGCGGCGTTGTGGCCGGACGATGCGCTGGAGCAGGTGCGGCTGGTGATCTTCGGTGGTGAGGCGTGCCCGCCGGAGCTGGCGGCGCGCATCGCGAGTCGTGACCGTGAGGTGTGGAACACGTACGGGCCGACCGAGGCGACGGTGGTGGCGTGCGGGTCCCTGCTCGACGGGAGCCAGCCGATCCGGATCGGGTTGCCGCTGGACGGGTGGGACCTGGCCGTGGTGGACGGTGCCGGGCAGCGGGTGGAGCCGGGCGATGTCGGTGAGCTGGTGATCGGTGGGGTCGGGCTGGGGCGGTACCTGGACCCGGCGAAGGACGCGGAGAAGTACGCGCCGTTCCCGGAGCTCGGGTGGGAGCGGGCGTACCGGAGCGGGGACCTGGTGCGGTACGAGCCCGAGGGGCTGGTGTTCCAGGGGCGTGCGGACGACCAGGTGAAGCTCGGCGGTCGGCGGATCGAGCTCGGTGAGATCGATGCGGCGCTGCAGGCCCTGGACGACGTGGCGGGTGGCGCTGCGGTGGTGCAGCGGACCCCGGCGGGGAACCAGGTGCTCGTCGGGTACGTGGCGCCGGTGGCGGGGGCGACGGTGGACGTGGCGGCGGCGAACGCACGGTTGCGCCAGGAGTTGCCGGCGGCGCTGGTGCCGTTGGTGGCGGTGGTGGAGTCGCTGCCGACGCGGACGTCGGGCAAGGTCGACCGTGCGGCGCTGCCGTGGCCGTTGCCGGGGGCGACGGACGCGGCGATGCTGCCGGACACGGTGGCGTGGATCGCCGAGCGGTGGTCGGCGATCCTCGGGGTGCCAGTGGCGAGCGTCGACGACGACTTCTTCGCGCACGGCGGTGGGTCGTTGACGGCGGCGCAGCTGGTGTCGGCCATCCGTGAGCGGTTCCCGACGACGACGGTGGCTGACGTGTACGACCACCCGCGGATCGGGGCGTTGGCGGCGGCGCTGGACGAGTCCGGGCCGGTCGAGGCGTCGTCGCGCGACGTGGCTCCGGTCCCCCCGGCGACGGGGCTGCTGATGACGCTGCTCGGGCTGCCGGTGCAGGTGCTCCGCGGGCTGCGGGTGCTGACGTGGACGGCCCTGGTGGCTGCGGTGCTGCACGCGACGACGTTGCCGTTCCTGCCGGTGCTGCCCTGGCCGGTGCTGGTGCTGATGCTCCTGGTGTTCGTGACGCCGATCGGCAAGATGGCGCTGACGGCGGTGCTGGCGCGGCTGCTGCTCGCCGGGGTCGGTCCGGGCTCGTACCCCCGTGGGGGTTCGGTGCACCTGCGGGTGTGGTTGGCCGAGCGCATCGCCGAGGCGGTGGACGGCCCGTCGACCGCGGGTGCCCCGTGGATCAGCTACTACGCACGGGCGCTCGGTGCGCGGATCGGGCGGGACGTCGACCTGCACACACTGCCGCCGGTGACCGGGATGCTGACGATCGGCAAGCGCGCGTCGATCGAACCCGAGGTCGACCTTGCCGGGCACTGGCTCGACGGCGACGTGTTCCACCTGGGGCACGTCCGCATCGACGACGACGCCGTGGTGCGGAGCCGGACGACGCTGCTGCCGGGGGCGCACGTCGGCGCGGGTGCCGAGGTGACGGCGGGTTCCGCCGTCGGCGGTCCGGTGCCGGCGGGCGAACGCTGGGCGGGGGCGCCGGCGGAACGCGTCGGGTCGGCTCGCGGCGACCGGGAGGCCCGCCCTGCGGTCCGTCGCCGCTGGCTGCTCGCGTACGGGGCCGGGTCCCTGGCGGTGGCCGGGTTGCCGGTGGTCGGTGTCGCGGTCGGACTGCTGGTCGCCCTGGCCCTGGTGGGGCGGGCGTCGGCCCTGGGCGACGCGGTGCTCCGCGCGCTGGTGACGGTCCCCCTGGCGACGGTCGTCGCCGGTGCGGTGTACGCGCTGCTGGTGGTGGTCGCGGTGCGGTTGCTCGGCGTCGGCCTGCACGAGGGGCGGCACCCGGTGCGCTCCCGGATCGGCTGGCAGGTGTGGTCGACCGAGCGGGTGCTCGACGCGGCGCGGACCCTGCTGTTCCCGCTGTACGCCTCGCTCGTGACGCCGGTGTGGTTGCGCCTGCTCGGCGCCCGGGTCGGTCGGGACACCGAGATCTCCACGGTGCTGCTCATCCCGGCGCTGACGCAGATCGCGTCGGGGGCGTTCCTGGCCGACGACACCATGGTGGCCACCTACGAGCTCGGCGGCGGTCGGGTGCGGATCGGTCGGTCGAAGGTCGGCCGTCGGGCGTTCCTCGGCAACAGCGGGATGACGGGCGCCGGACGCTCGGTGCCGCGCGAGGCCCTGGTGGCGGTGCTGTCCGCCGTGCCGAAGAAGGCCAAGCGCGGGTCGTCGTGGCTCGGGTCGCCCCCGGTGCGGCTGCGGCGTGCGGCGACGGAGTTCGACGAGGCGCGCACGTTCCGTCCGTCCCGGCGGCTGAAGGTCGCCCGCGGCTGCTGGGAGCTGCTGCGCCTGGTCGCCCCGATGGTGTCCGCCGCGATCGCGCTCGGCGTGGCCGGCACACTGCTGGCGCTGTGGTCGGCCGTCGGGATCGGGTGGACGGTGCTGCTCGCCGGTCCGGTGCTCATCGCCGCCGGTGCCGTCGCCGCCGTGGTGTCGACGATCGCGAAGTGGGCGTTCGTCGGCCGGATCACCGCCCGGGAGCACCCGCTGTGGTCGTCGTTCGTGTGGCGCAACGAGGTGCAGGACACCTTCGTCGAGACCGTCGCCCGGCCGTGGTTCGCCGAGCAGGCCACCGGCACCCCTGCTCTGGCCGTCTGGTTGCGGAGCCTCGGCGCGACGATCGGGCGCGGGACCTGGCTCGAGACGTACTGGCTGCCCGAGGCCGACCTGGTCACGATCGGGTCCGGGGCGTCGGTGGCGCGGGGCACGGTCGTGCAGACGCACCTGTTCCACGACCGCGTGATGCAGCTCGACACCGTCCGGCTCGACGCTGGCGCCACGCTCGGGCCGCACAGCGTGGTCCTGCCGGCGGCCGGCATCGGTGCCGGGGCGACCGTCGGACCGTCCTCGCTCGTGATGCGCGGTGAGCAGGTGCCGCCGGGGTCCCGCTGGGCCGGCAACCCGATCGCTCCGTGGACAGCGGTACCGCCCTCGGTGACAGCCCCACCGGCACCATGAGGTTGACTGTCCCCGTGCCCACCGATCCCGCTGCAGACCCCTACACCCCGCACAGCGGCGACCGACGGTGGAGTGCGGAGCACTACGAGCTCCGGCTCGACTACCGCGTCGCCACCAACCGCCTGGACGGCACCGCGACGATCACCGCGCGCGCCCTCGAACCGCTCGACAAGGTCGTCATCGACCTGCACGGGCTCACGGTCGACCGTGTCGACGTCGACGGCCGACGCGCCAAGAAGGTGTCGACCGCCACGCACAAGGTGACCGTCACCCCGGCCGAACCGATCGCCGCCGACACCGTGTTCAGCGTGCACCTGCGGTACCGGGGCACCCCGCACCCCGTGCGCAGCGCATGGGGGCAGCTCGGGTGGGAGGAACTCTCCGACGGCGTGATCGTCGCCGCGCAGCCCACCGGGGCGCCGTCGTGGTTCCCGTGCAACGACCGCCCCGACGACAAGGCCACCTACCGCATCGAGATCGCTGCCGAGGCGGCGTACGACGTCCTGGCGAACGGCGAGCTGCTCGCCAAGGAACGTGACCGCGTCGGCACCCGCTGGACCTACGCCACCACCGAGCCGATGGCGACGTACCTGGCGACCGTGCAGATCGGCCGCTACCGCACCGCGAAGCTGCGCACGAGCGGCGTCCCCGTGACACTGCACCACCCCGCCGACCTCGCCGCCGCCGCGAAGACCGACTTCGGCCAGGTGCCGGAGATGCTCGCGCTGTTCGGTGACCGGTTCGGCCCCTACCCGTTCGCGGCGTACGCCGTCGTGGTGACCGACGACGACCTCGAGATCCCGCTCGAGGCCCACGGCCTGGCGGTGTTCGGCCGAAACCACGTCGACGGCGAGCACGGCACCGACCGTCTCATCGCCCACGAGCTCGCCCACCAGTGGTTCGGCAACTCCGTGACCGTCACCCGGTGGCAGGACATCTGGCTGCACGAAGGGTTCGCCTGCTACGCCGAGTGGCTGTGGTCCGAGGACCGCGGCGACGACACCGCCGACGTGTTGGCCGAGCGGTACCGGCAGGGACTGCTCGAGCAGCCGGAGGACCTGGTGGTCGGTGACCCGGGCGCAAAGGACATGTTCGACGACCGCGTCTACAAGCGCGGCGCCCTCGCCCTGCACGCCGTCCGCCGCACGTTCGGCGACGACGCCTTCTTCACCGGGCTGCGGAGCATCACCGAGCGGCACCGGCACGGATCCGTCACCGTGCAGGCCGTGCTCAGCGCCTTCGCGGACGCCGCCGGCCGGTCCGTCGCGGACGTCCACGCGGTGACCGGGCCCTGGGTCGACGAGGTGTCCGTGCCGGCGCTGCCCGCTGGCTAGCAGGCTTCGCCGCGTCGACTAGCCCGCCAGCTCGCCGTCGACCGGGTCGCAGCTGACCTCGGACCACACCGCGTCGAGCGACAGCCCGACCACACCGGCGACCGACGCGATCGTCGAGAACGCCGGCGTCGCGATGCGCCCGGTCTCGATCTTCCGGAGCGTCTCCGGCGAGATCCCCGCAGCCAGGGCGGTGTCCACGATCGACCGCGGACCCCGGGCACGACGGAGCAGCGCACCGAGGCGACGACCGCGCGCGACCTCGTCGGGGCGGAGTGGGAGACGGACCATGACCACATAGTAATACCGGTATGATCATCCGCGTGATCGAGATCCTGACCCCCGCCGAGGTCGACAAGGGCCGCGCCACCGGAGCCCTCGTCGGCACGATCCTGCAGACCCTGCGCGAACGCACCCGCGTCGGCACGAACCTGCTCGAGATCGACCGGTGGGCGAAGGAGATGATCGAGGCCGCCGGCGCCGACTCCTGCTACGTCGACTACGCCCCCTCGTTCGGCCGCGGCCCCTTCGGCCACCACATCTGCACCGCCGTGAACGACGCCGTCCTGCACGGGCTGCCCCACGACCAGGCGCTGCGCGACGGCGACCTGCTGACCCTCGACCTCGCGGTCTCCCTCGACGGCATCGCCGCCGACGCCGCGATCAGCTTCGTCGTCGGCACCGCACGCCCCGAGGACACCGCACTCATCGACGCCACCGAGCGGGCGCTGGCCGCGGGCATCGCCGCCGCCGGACCCGGGGCACGCATCGGCGACCTGTCGCACGCGATCGGCACCGTGCTCGAAGCCGCGGGCTACCCGGTGAACGTCGAGTTCGGCGGACACGGCATCGGCTCCACCATGCACCAGGACCCGCACGTGTCGAACACCGGCCGCCCGGGCCGCGGCTACACGCTCCGACCGGGGCTCCTGCTCGCGCTCGAACCGTGGGTGATGGCGGACACCGACGTCCTGGTCACCGACCCCGACGGCTGGACCCTGCGGAGTGCCACCGGAGCGCGGACCGCCCACACGGAACACACCATCGCGATCACCGAGGACGGCGCCGAGGTGCTCACGCTCCCCCGCTGACCGTCCCGACCACGTCGACGGGCAGGCCACCCGCCGCGACGACGAGCACCACGTCCGGCGCGGGGAACAGCACGGTGAGCGGTTGTCCGACACCCTCGAAGCGGGCCGTGCCGCCGACCACGTCGACGTCCACCGCGAGCGGGTCGACGCGCAGCCCGCGTCCGTCGCGTTTCAGCACGGCCTCCTTGGCCGCCCACGCGCCAGCGAGGAGCGCCGGGTCCCCGCCGGCCCGGAGCAGTTCCCCCGGCGTGAAGGCGTCGAGCGGCGCGGCGGCGACCCGGGACACCCGTTCGACGTCGACACCGAGTGCCGCCGGTCCGACCGCGAGGGCGACGACGCCCGGTGCGCGCGACAGGCTCACGCCGACCGGGACGCCCGCGGCACTCGCCCACGGACGGCCGTGGTCGGCCTCCGCGCAGTGCGGGCACACGCGCCCCGCGCGCACCG
This sequence comes from Curtobacterium poinsettiae, assembly GCF_047226435.1. Lineage (NCBI taxonomy): Bacteria > Bacillati > Actinomycetota > Actinomycetes > Micrococcales > Microbacteriaceae > Curtobacterium > Curtobacterium poinsettiae. The sequence goes on from NZ_CP178434.1 coordinate 2,117,513, forward strand.
CGACCGGCTCGGCACCCGTCGCCGACGCGACGGCGGCGACCAGTGCCTCCCGGTCGTCCGCGCGCGCAGCGCCCGGTGTCCGGATGGTCACCGTGACGGCCTGGAGGCGCGGCTCACCGACCCGGGCAGCGCCCGTCGGTCGTGTGGCCCGGCCCAGAGCGGATCAGGCGTGCGTCAGCGCGATGAGCGCGACGTTCATGGTGCTGTACTGACCCTCGGAGCGGGTCGCCTGGCGAACCCGTCCGCGCAGGACCTCGTAGCGGCCGTCGTGCTCGCGCACGAAACCGATCACGCCCGTCGCCGGAGTCGACACCCGGTGGTAGCCGTCCTCGAGCGGGACGACCTCGGTGCTCGTGGTGCGTTCCATCGTTCTTCCCCTTCCGTTCATCCTCGAACAGTGGCGCCAGCATACCCCGGTACGGGGGACAAGACGTCCACAGGAAGCACCCTCCGGAGCGTTCCCCCAGAGTCTGGCGGTGCCCCTGCGTGGCCTGGATAGACTCCGGGCGACAGCGCCCTCGTGGCGCGGTCCGGGGCGGTGCCACGGGGTACCGACCGGCGACGGACGGAGGACGGATGCGAGCGGTCCAGCACGGATCGGACACGGACGGATCGAGCGGGCACAGGGGGACAACGCGGCTGTGGAGCCGTGTGACGGCTGCCCTCGTCGCGATGCTGATCGTCCTGGCTCCGGCAGCGACCGCCCACGCCACGGCGCCCGTCGACCTGGGCGGGACGTACGTCCTCGACGAGGCCGACGCGCTGACCGCACCACAGCAGGCGCGGGTCGAACAGGCCGTGCAAGACCTGTACGCCGAGACGCAGACGCAGCTGTACGTCGTGTTCGTGCCCTCCTTCTCCGATCCAACCGACCACACCGAGTGGGGTCGGGCGGTGCTCGAGAAGAACCAGATCGACAGCGACGGCATCCTGCTCTCGGTCGCGGTCACCGAGCGCAACTACGACGTGCAGCAGACGAACGAGACCGCGATCTCAGAGTCCGACGTGCAGAACGCCGTCGACGATTCGCTGCTGCCCCGGCTCAAGCAGGATGACTGGTCCGGCGCCGCCGTGGCCTTCGCCGACGGGCTGACCCAGTCGCAGGCCCCGGTCGACCTCACCTGGCTGTGGATCCTGCTGCTCGTCGTGGTCGTCGGACTCGTCGTCGTGGTCCTGGTCATCCGGACCCGCAACAAGCGCCGCACCGCAGCAGCCACCGAGGCACAGGAAGCCTCGCTCGCCGACCTCGAACGCACCGCCGGCGGCGCCCTGGTCACCATCGACGACGAACTCCGCACCGCCGAGCAAGAGGTCGGGTTCGCGAGCGCGCAGTTCGGCCCCGACGCCGCCAAGCCCTTCGCCGACGCCGTGCAGGCCGCCCAGCGCGAGGTCCGCAAGGCCTTCACGATCCGGCAGCAGCTCGACGACGAGATCCCCGACACCCCCCAGCAGCGCGCCGAGTGGGCGAACCAGATCATCGTCATCTGCGAACGGGCGCACGCCGCGATCGAGGAGCAGACCGAGGCGTTCGACCAGCTCCGCTCACTCGAGGACGGCGTCGAGGACGCCGCCGCATCGCTCGCCCAGGCCGTGGCCGCCGCACCGGCCTCGGTGGGGTCGGCAGCCGCCGCACTCGACCGCGTCCGCGCCCGCTACACCGGCCGCACCCTCGCAACCGTGGCGAACAACGTCGACCAGGCCCACCAGGTGCTCGCCTTCGCGACCGAACGCTCGAACGCGGCCACCGCCTCGATCGCCGCCGGCGACAAGGGCGAGGCTGTCGTCGCCGTGCGCGACGCCCAGCACGCCCTCGCCCAGGTGCAGCAGCTCACCGACGGCGCACTCGCCGCCGAGCAGTCCTTCGACGAGGCCACCGCCCGCGCCGCGGCGATGCGCATCGACATCCAGGGCGACGTCGCCGCCGCCCGCAGCCTGCGCTCCGGCGGTCCGGACCTCGCCGCAGCGGTCACCCGCGCCGAAGCCGTGCTCCGCCAGGGGCTCGACCCGAAAGACCCGGTCGCCGCCGTCGACGCCCTGACCCGGGCGAACACCGAGATCGACCAGGCCATCGCCGCGGCACGGGGTGCCGAGGAACAGCGCCAGCGCGCCACCCAGGCACTCGACGCCGCCCTGCGCGACGCCCGGAACCGGATCAGCCAGGCCCGCGACTACGTCTCCCTGCACCGCGGCGGCATCGGTCCGACTGCCCGGACGCGACTGTCCGAGGCCCAGCGTGCCTACGACGACGCCGTCGAACTCGCCCCGAGCAACCCCGGCCAGGCGCTGAACGCTGCCCGCGCGGCCGAGCAGTACGCCGCAGCCGCGATGGACGCCGCGAACGACGACCTGGACGGCTGGGGCGGCGGTCAGGGCGGAGGCGGTGGCGGCGCCCAGCTCGGCGGACTCGTCACCGGACTCGTCCTCGGCGGCCTGCTCGGTGGTCGCGGCGGCAGCTACGGCGGCGGTTCCTTCGGGGGCGGCGGCTTCGGCGGCGGCGGCGGCTTCAGCGGCGGTGGCGGCTTCGGCGGAGGTGGCGGCGGAGGGGGCGGCGGCTTCTCCGGCGGCGGCCGCTTCTGACCCGACGGACTCCCCCGGCACCCAGAACCAGACACGACCCGACAACACCGTCCACAGGACTTCCACGAAAGGGAACAGCAATGGCCAAGCAGACCATCTTCGGACGCATCTCCACCCTCGTTCGCGCGAACATCAACCAGATCATCGACGACGCCGAGGACCCGCAGAAGATGCTGGACCAGCTCGTCCGCGACTACACGAACAACATCGCCGACGCGAAGACCGCGATCGCGCAGACCATCGGCAACGTCCGCCTGCTCGAGCAGGACCACGAGGAGGACAAGAAGGCCGCGGTCGAGTGGGGCCAGAAGGCCGCCAACGCGTCCACCGCAGCCGACAAGTACCGCTCCGAGGGCAAGTCGGCCGAGGCCGACAAGTTCGACAACCTCGCCAAGATCGCGATCGGCAAGCAGATCGCTGCCGAGCAGGAGGTCAAGGACGCCGAGCCGAACCTGGCGTCGCAGAACGAGGCGGTCGAGAAGCTCAAGACCGGTCTCGCCGGCATGGAGCAGAAGCTCGAGCAGCTCCGCGCGAAGCGGGACAACCTCGTCGCCCGCTCGAAGACCGCCGAGGCCCAGTCCCGCGTCAACGACGCCCTCGGCAACATCGACGTGCTCGACCCGACGAGCGACCTCGGCCGCTTCGAGGAGAAGGTCCGCCGCGAAGAGGCGAAGGTGCTCGGCCAGCAGGAGCTGCAGTCGTCGAGCCTCGACGCCCAGTTCGAGAGCCTCGAGGACGTCGGCAAGGACGCCGAGGTCGAAGCACGGCTCGCCGCGCTGAAGTCCGGCGGATCCTCGAGCATCTGACGAACACCCTGACGACGCCGGACCCCAGCTGACAGACTGAGACGATGCACTTCCTCGTGGTCGGTCAGTGGCAGGGTTCGGCGTCGTCGCGCGCGATGCGCCTGGGTGACGGCGCGTCGGCGATCGCAGCCGACCTCCCCCGGGCGTCCACCACCGTGGTCGATGTCCCGGCCGGCGCCGGAGACCGCCTCGAGACCGCGGTCGCCCGCTACACCTCGGTGCTCGCCGTCGCCGAACGCGTCGCGGAGGAGACCGCCGTCGCCACCGAACCGGTGCTCGTCGTCGGCGGTGACGGCGCCAGTGTCCTCGGCGCGACCGCCGCCCTTCTGCCGGACACCGCGTTCGTCCGGATCTCCGGCTCCAGCGGGTACCGCGCGCTCAACCGTGCCCAGCCCGTCGCCGCCGAGACCGCCGCCCTGCGTCTGCTGGTCGACCGCCCCGACGACCTGTTCCCCGGCCTGCCGGTGGTGCCGGCGTCCTCGGTCGTCGTCGCCGGGGTCCGCGGGGTCGAGGACGCCGAGCGCGCCGCCCTCGACAAGGCCGGGATCGTGCACCTCGACGTCGACGCCGCCACACCGGACGCCCTCGCCGCAGCGGTCGAGCGCACCGGTGCGTCGTCCGTCTTCGTGCACGTCGACCTCGACGTCCTCGACCCGTCCGAGGTCGACGGACTGCTCGAACCCGTGCCGTTCGGCCTCGACGGCGCAGCGCTCGTCGAGCGCATCCAGGCCGCGACGCGCGGCCGGCGCCTCGCCGGCGCCGCACTCACCGGGTTCGCGCCCGTCGACCCGGGCCGTGCAGTGGACGACCTCGGCGTGATCCTGCGCGTCGTCGGCGCGGTGACCAGCGCCTCCCGGGTGGGTTGACCACGCACCCCGCGCGCCCGGCGCACCCCATGCCGGTCCGCGTACGCTCGGCCGCATGACGGACTACGACCTCATCGTGATCGGCGCCGGCGCAGTCGGCGAGAACGTGGCGGACTACGCCAGGAAGCGCGACCTGTCGGTCGCCATCGTGGAGGCCGAGCTCGTCGGCGGCGAATGCTCGTACTGGGCGTGCATGCCCTCGAAGGCACTCCTGCGCAGCGGACACGCCCTCGCCGCGGCCAAGCGGCTCGACGGTGCGAAGCAGGCCGTGACCGGCACGCTCGACGCCGCCCACGTGCTGGCCCGCCGCAACTCGTTCACCTCGGACTGGAAGGACGACAGCCAGGTCTCGTGGCTCGAGTCCGCCGGCATCGACCTGATCCGCGGGCACGCCCGCATCACCGGACCGAAGACCATCGACGTCGACGGCGAGACGCACACCGCCCGTGCTGCCGTCGCGGTCGTCACCGGCTCCCTGCACACGCTGCCCCCGGTGCCCGGTCTCGCCGACGCGAAGCCGTGGGGCACCCGCGAGGGCACCAGCGCCCAGCAGGTCCCCGAGAGCCTGCTCGTCGTCGGCGGCGGCGTCTCCGGCTCCGAACTCGCCACCGCGTGGGCCTCGCTCGGTGCGAAGGTCACCCTCGTCGCCCGGCACGGCCTGCTCGGCGGCATGGAGCCCTTCGCCGGGGAACTCGTCGCCGACTCCCTGCGCGAACTCGGGGTCGACGTCCGCACCGGCGTCAACCCGGTCCGCGTCGACCGTGACGAGCACGGCCTCGTCACGACGGAACTCGACGACGGCACCACGGTCATCACGAGCGAGGTGCTCGCCGCCACCGGCCGCGCCGCCCACACACGCGACCTCGGGCTCGAGACGGTCGGCCTGACCGCCGGAGACTGGCTCGACGTCGACGACACGATGCTCGTGCACGGCACCGACTGGCTGTACGCCGTCGGCGACGTCAACCACCGCGTCCTGCTCACCCACCAGGGCAAGTACCAGGCCCGTGCCGCCGGCGAGGCGATCGCCGCCCGGTACCAGGGCACGCCGCTGCACACCGAGCCGTGGGGTGCGCACGTCGCCACCGCCGACCACGCCGCCGCGCCGCAGGTCACCTTCACCGACCCCGAGGTCGCGAGCGTCGGCCTGACCGAGGCGAAGGCCCGTGAGCAGGGGCTGAACGTCCGCGCCGTCGAGTACGACCTCGGTGCGATCGCCGGGTCCTCGCTGCAGGCCGACGGTTACACGGGCCGCGCGAAGATGGTCGTCGACGAGGACCGCCGGGTCGTCGTGGGCGTCACGTTCGTCGGCCAGGACGTCGCCGAGATGCTGCACGGCGCCACCGTCGCCGTCGTGGGCGAGGTCCCGATCGACCGCCTGTGGCACGCGGTGCCGGCCTACCCGACGATGAACGAGATCTGGCTCCGCCTGCTCGAGACGTACGGCCGCCCGGCCTGAGCGTGCGCAACCCGCTGCTCGACTCCCCCGTGTCCCGTGCGGGGTGGGTGTTCGCGACCGCCGTCGGGCTCGCCGTGGGCGTCCCCCTGTCGACCGGGCGGATCCGGGTGGAGGACGGGCTCGTGGTCTGCACGGGGCTGCCGCGCTGGGTGTTCCGGCGCGGCGGCACCTGCGTCGGTTCGGTGTACCTGACGCGCGACAACGACGGCCCTCGGGTGCTCCGGCACGAGCGGGTGCACGTCGAGCAGTGGCGCCGGTATGGGATGCTCATGCCGCTGCTCTACGCCGTGGCCGGGCGGGATCCCCTGCGGAACCGGTTCGAGGTCGAGGCCGGTCTGGAGGACGGCGGGTACCGCTGACGGGTGCGGGTGCGGGTGCGCGAGCTGTCGTCCCGACGCCGGTCGGGCGGCAGTTCGTGCGGCCTCGCTGAGCCGGCCGGCCGGGGCCCGGTCGGTCACAACTCCCCGCCGGCAGGGCGGCGAGCGGTCGCAGACCGTCGCCTGCGGCGCCGCCAGCCGACGGTTCGTGACCGCACGACGTGCGGCCCACGACGAGTCGTGACCACTCGGCGGCAGGCGGGCCCCAGGCGACGAAACGCGACCAGCCGAAGGCCTGGAGGCGCGTGGCGGCGCCGCCACGCGCCTCCCGGCCACCGCGCCCCACCCCACTGCACCCGCGCGGGTCGCAACACCCCGCCGGGCCCGCGCCGAGCGGTCGCAGACCGTCGCCTGCGGCGCCGCCAGCCGACGGCTCCTGACCACTCGCGCGCCGGCCCACGACGATTCGCGACCATTCGGTGGCAGGCGGGCCAGGCGACGAAACGCGACCAGCCGACGGCCTGGAGGCGCGTGTCGGCGCCGCCACGGGCCTCCCGGCCGCCGCGCCCCACCCCACTGCACCCGCGCGGGTCGCAACACCCCGCCGGGCCCGCGCCGAGCGGTCGCAGACCGTCGCCTGCGGCGCCGCCAGCCGACGGTTCCTGACCACACGACGTGCGGCCCACGACGAGTCGTGACCACTCGGCGGCAGGCGGGCCCCAGGCGACGAAACGCGACCAGCCGAAGGCCGGGAGGCGCGTGGCGGCGCCGCCACGCGCCTCCCGGCCACCGCGCCCCACCCCACTGCACCCGGTCGCCGGTCGCAACAACCCGCCAGGCGCGCAGCGAGCGGTCGCAGACCGTCGCCTGCGACGCCGCCAGCCGACGGTTCCTGACCACACGACGTGCAGCCCACGACGATTCGCGACCACTCGGCAGCAGGCAGGCCAGGCGACGAAACGCGACCAGCCGACGGCCTGGAGGCGCGTGGCGGCGCCGGGACAGGGCCACGGCAGGTCGCAACACCTCGTCGGGCGCGCGCCGCGCGGTCGCAGACCGTCGCCTGCGGCGCCGCCAGCCGACGGTTCGTGACCACTCGCGCGCCGGCCCACGACGAGTCGTGACCAGCCCCACCCAGCCGCCGCCGCAGCCGCGCGTCAGGCCGCGGGCCGCCGCGGCACCACGAGCGGCGTGCCGGTCTCGGGGTCGGGGACGACGACGCACGGCAGGCCGAAGACATCCTCGACGAGGTCCGCGGTGAGCACCGACGACGGCTCCCCCGAGGCGACGATCGCACCGTCGCGCATCGCGATGACGTGGGTGGCGTAGCGGGCGGCCTGGTTCAGGTCGTGCAGCACCGCGACGACCGTGCGGCCGGCGGCGTGCAGCGTCGAGGCGAGTTCGAGCACGTCGTACTGGTGCGCGATGTCGAGGAACGTCGTCGGCTCGTCGAGCAGCACGATGTCGGTCTGCTGCGCGAGCACCATCGCGATCCACACCCGCTGCCGCTGGCCGCCGGAGAGCTCGTCGACGCTGCGGTCGGCGAGTTCCACCGTCGACGTCTGCTCCAGTGCGGCCTGCACGGCCTGCCGGTCGGACCCGGACGACGGGTGCAGCAGGTCCTGGTGCGGGAACCGGCCCCGGGACACGAGGTCGCGCACGGTGATGCCGTCGGGGGCGATCGGGGTCTGCGGGAGCATCCCGACCCGGCGGGCGACGGCCTTCGGGCGGTACGAGTCGATCGGCGCACCGTCGAGGTACACCGTGCCGGCACGGGGCTTCAGGGTGCGGGCGAAGGACTTCAGCAGCGTCGACTTGCCGCAGGCGTTCGGGCCGACGATGACCGTCAGCTCACCGTCGGGGATGTCGACGTCGAGCGTGTCCACCACGACCCGGTCGTCGTACGCCAGGGTCAGCCCGCGGGCGCCCAGCGCGGTGGTCGGGACCGGGCCGTGCGCGGCACCCGCGGTCGGCATCAGTGCTCGGCCTTGCCGTGCCGCCAGTAGCCCATGAACGCGACCTGCTTGCGGTCGATGCCGACGCCGCGCACCAGGTGGCGGCGGAGTTCCTTGACGCAGCCGGCCTCGCCCGCGATCCACGCGTACACGGGACGATCGTCGACCGCGGCGGGGACGTCCCACAGCACCTGCTCGTCGACGTCGACGTCGGTGAGCTCGGCGGCCGGCTCGCACGCGGCGGCAACGGCTGGTGCGACGGTGGAGGCCCAGGCGTGCACCTGGTCGGTCATCCGGACGCCGTGCGTGGCGCCGTTGCGGGCGATCCAGCGGACCTCGACCCCGGCGGGCGCGCTGACGGGCAGCCGGTCGGCGTCGGTGGGCACCTCGATGAAGACGTGGCCGACGGTCGAGACGTCGAGGGCTTCGAGGATGGCGCAGATCGCCGGTGCGGCGGTCTCGTCCCCGGCGAGCAGGATCCGGTTCGCGTGCCCGGGAGCGAACTCGGCGGCACCGGTCGGCAGGTCCTCCGGCGACTCGGGCACGCGCGGCCCGACGATGCGCAGCTCGTCACCGACGCGGCACGCAGACACCCAGCGCGACGCCGGACCGGTGTCGCCGTGCGCGACGAAGTCGATGTCGAGCTCGCGGGCGTCCGGCCGGAACGAACGGACCGTGTACGTGCGGAGCGGGTTCCGGGTCTCGTCCGGCAGCGCGCGCCAGGCGGCGTACCAGTCCTCGTCCTCGGGCAGTTCGGAGAAGCCGATGCCGGGCAGGGGCAGCACGATCTTGATCCGCTGGTCGAGACCGACCGAGGAGAAGTCGGCGAGCGCGTCGCCCGTCAGCGTGACCCGGACGAAGTTCGGGGTGAGCGACGTCACGGCGGCCACACGGACGGAGAAGACGCGATACCGGGTTGCCACGGAACCGAGTATGGCATGCCTTACCTAACGTCTCCAGGCCCCCGGAACGGTGCGAGGATCGTCCCCGTGTCCGATGCCCCCGACGACGAATTCGCCGACCTGCCCGCCCTCGCCAGCGCGAGCGGCGTGACCACGCCGCTCCGCGCCTCCAGGCAGGTGGTCCGCACCGCGGACGGGCAGGAGATCTCCGCGATCCGGTGGGGCGACGTCGGCCAGGAGGCCCGGATCACCTACCTGCACGGGCTCGGCATCGACGCCCACAGCTTCGACACCACGGCACTCGCCGTGGGCGAGCCGGCGGTCGCCCTCGACCTGCCCGGCCACGGTCGGTCGTCGTGGCGGGAGGACGCGGACTACGCGGCCGCCGCGACCGCGCCGAGCGTGCTCGCCGCGCTCGACGCACTGGCGGTGCCGCCGGGGGTCGTCGTCGGGCACTCGCTCGGCGCCATCCTGTCGGCTCGGCTCGCGGCCACCGCGCCGGAGCGGGTCACCGGACTCGTGCTCGTCGACATGTCGCCGGACTTCGCGCAGCGTGCGGTCGACCGGATCGCCCGTGCGCTCGAGGCCGAGGAGCCGTTCGAGTCCCTCGAGCAGGTCGTCGACCGGGCGATCGAGGCTCGGGTCGGCGACGACCGGCAGGTGCTGCTTCGCGAGGCCCGGCACACGACGGCCCTCGGTGCGGACGGACGGCTCGTCCGCCGGCACCACTTCCCGCACCTGCCCGCCGGCCGGACGTCGTCGGTGGGGCGCTTCGCCGACGCGTGGCCGGACCTCGAGGCCCTGCGCGTGCCGATCCTGCTCGTCCGGGGCGACCGCGGGTACGTCTCCCCGAAGCTGCACGCCGGGTTCGCCGAGCGTCTGCCGGACGCCGAGATCGTGACGGTGACCTCGCGGCACGCGGTGCAGAACCAGGCGCCCCTCGAACTGGCGTCGGCGATCCGGGCATGGGCGGGGCGGCACGGATTGTTGCACCCGATCGAAGAACCGTCGCCGGACGGCCCCGGCCGCCGGTAGCCTCGTGCGAGCGCGAGGCCCGATCCCGCCCTCGCGCCCGGAAGGAACCCACCACCCCATGAGTCCGCTCCTGCTCCGTCGTCCTGCACGCTCCTCGCGCACCGGGCGCGCTGTCGTCGCCGCCACCGCGGTCGCCGTCGTCGCAGCCCTCGCGCTGACCGGCTGCTCCGGCTCGTCCGACACCACCGGCGGCAAGGACGCCACGGTCCGTGTCGGGCTCGTGCTCGAGCCGACGAGTCTCGACATCCGCACCCAGTCCGGGGCGGCGCTCGACCAGGTGCTCATCGACAACGTGTACCAGGGGCTCGTCGGCCGGACCGCCCAGGGCGACGTCCGCGACGTGCTGGCCTCGTCGCACCAGGTGTCCGACGACGGCCTGACGTACACGTTCACGCTGCGGGACGGCACGACGTTCCAGGACGGCAAGCCGGTCACCGCGGCCGACGTCGTGTGGTCGCTCGAGCAGGTCAAGTCGAACGACTCGTACGTCGACTCGGCCAAGCTCGCGGGCGTCACGTCGATCACCTCGCCGTCCGCGGACTCCGTCGTGCTGCAACTCGCCAAGCCCGACTCCGACCTGCTCTGGAACCTGACCGGTCGCGCCGGCCTGGTGCTCGAGAAGGCCGCGGACAACGACCTGTCCGACAGTGCGAACGGCACCGGTCCGTTCGAGGTGGCGGACTGGAAGCAGGGCGACTCGCTCACCTTCGACCGCAACGAGGACTACTGGGGCACGAAGGCGAAGGTCGCGAAGATCGTCTTCCGGTACATCACCGACCCGTCGACCGCCGTCAACGCGATGGCGAACGGTGACCTCGACGTCCTGAACCCGGTCGACGGCACCCTGAAGAGCCAGCTGCAGGGCAACGGCGACATCACGCTGCACAGCGGCAAGACGACCGACAAGTACACGCTGGCGTTCAACGACCGCAAGGAACCCTTCACCGACAAGCGCGTGCGCCAGGCGATCCGGCAGGCGATCGACGCGAAGGCGCTCATCAAGGCGATCGGCGGCACCGGCGTGGAGCAGGGCGGCCCGATCCCGGAGCTCGACCCCGGCTACGAGGACCTGACCAACATCGACGCGTACGACCCCGCGAACGCGAAGAAGCTCCTCGCCGCCGCCGGGCAGCAGGACCTGAAGCTGACGCTCACCTACGCGAACATCTACCCGACCACCATCGGCGACGTGCTGAAGTCCCAGCTCGCCGACGTCGGGATCACCCTGACCGTCAAGCGCGTCGACTTCGCCACCTGGCTGTCCTCGGTGTTCCAGGCGCCGAAGTCCGGCGAGCGGGACTTCGACCTGTCGATGGTCGACCACGTCGAGGCGCGTGACTTCGGCAACTGGGCGAACCCGGACTACTACTTCGGCTACGACAACCCGAAGGTGCAGGCGCTGTACGCCCGGTCGATCGCGGCGACCGACGAGGCCACCAAGACCGAGGCACTGCGGAAGGCCGCACGCATCGTCAGCGAGGACGCGGCCGGCGAGTGGCTCTACACGGCGACCGAGATCACCGCGGTGCGCTCCGGCGTGACGGGCTTCCCGGTCGACGGCGGCAACTCGCGCCTCGACCTGTCGAAGCTCGCGGTCAAGTGAGGCGGAGCCACACCACGCCCCGGAGCGGCCGCGTGCCCGGGGCGCACTCCATCCCCGTAGCATCGGTGTCGTGACCCGGTTCCTCATCGGGCGGGCGCTCCTGCTCGTCGTCGGCCTGCTCGTGGCGAGCGTCATCATCTTCGCCACGCTCCGCGTGCTGCCCGGTGACGTCGCCCAGGTCGTCGCCGGCACGCAGTCGACCCCGGCGCAGGTGGAGCAGCTCCGCCAGCAGCTCGGACTCGACCGGCCCGTCGTGGTGCAGTACCTCGACTGGATCGGCGGGGTGTTCCGCGGTGACCTCGGCCGTTCCCTGGTGACGAACGGTGCCGTCGCTCCGGAGATCGCGCAGAAGCTCGCGATCACCCTGCCGCTCGCCGCGATGTCGCTGGTGACCGCCCTGGTGATCGGCGTGCCGCTCGGGGTCGTCGCCGCGGTGCTCCGTCGCCGCCCGGGAGGCGCCGTCATCGGGTTCGTCGCACAGGCCGTCGCCGCCGTGCCCGTCGTGTGGGCCGGCATGCTCCTGGTCGCGCTGTTCGCCGTGACGCTGCACTGGCTGCCGACGCAGGGCTTCCCGCTCGACGGCTGGTCGGAACCCGGGCGGGCGTTCGCGTCGCTCGTGCTGCCCGCGCTGACCATCGGTGCTGTCGAGGGGGCCGTGATCCTGCGGTTCGCCCGCTCCGCCACGCTCTCCGTCCTCGACGCCGACCACCTGCGCACCGCGGCCGCGATCGGCCTCACCCGCACGCAGGCCCTGCTCCGTCACGGGCTGCCGAGCGTCGCCCTGACGGTGCTCGCCGTCCTCGGGGTGCAGATCGCCGGGCTCCTCGTCGGGGCCGTCGTCGTCGAGCAGCTGTTCTCGCTGCCCGGGGTCGGTCGGATGCTCGTGACCGACGTCGGCCGCCGTGACATCACCAAGGTGCAGTCCGAACTGCTCGTGCTCACGGGGCTCGTGCTGCTCGTCGGGTTCGCCGTCGACGTCGTGCACCGCACCCTCGACCCCCGACAGCGCGAGGTGCAGGGATGATCCGCCGCCTGGTGTCCCGACCGACCGGGGTCTTCGCCGTCGTCGTGCTCGGCCTGCTGGTCGTGCTCGCCGCCGTGTCGCTCGTCTGGACGCCGCAGGACCCGTTCCGCGCCGACCCGTTCCACCAGTGGGAGGGACCGAGCGCCGCGCACTGGTTCGGCACCGATGCCGCCGGCCGCGACATCGCCAGCTACCTGCTCGCCGGCACCCGCACCACCGTGCTCGTCGCCGTCGGCTCCGGCGTGATCGCGAGCGTCGTCGGCATCGTCCTCACCGCGATCGGTTCGCTCACCGCCCGCTGGGTGCGCGAGGGCACCGCGGTCCTGCTCGACATCCTGGTGGCGTTCCCGACCCTGCTCACCGCGATGCTCCTGACCGCGGTGTTCGGCGGGTCGCTCGGCGTGGTGATCGTCAGCGTCGGGCTGTCCTTCGGCGTCACGATCGCCCGCGTTGCCCGCGGCGAGATCCGGCGGATCGCCCGGAGCGACTACGTCACCGCGGCGCGGGCATCGGGCGTCGGCGGTGCCGGGGTGCTGTTCCGCCACCTGGTGCCGAACGCGGCGCCGCTGTTCACCGTGCAGCTGTCGCTCGCGATGGCCACGGCCGTGCTCGCAGAGGCCGGGCTGTCCTACCTGGGCTACGGCGCAGGGTCCGACACCGCGTCGTGGGGCAGCCTGCTGTCCGACCTGCAGACCTACATCGGGGTCCACCCGTGGAGTGCGACCTGGCCGGGCGCCGCCATCGCCCTCGTCGTCGCGGCACTCTCGCTGCTCGGCGACGCGGTGCGCGACGCCTCCGACCCGCGGCTGACGACGAGCGACCGCAGCACCGACGGCCGTCGCAGCGATCCGGCGACGACCACCCCGGGGGTGACCGCATGACCGCCGACGCACGCGACGGATCCGGCCCCACCGGCCCAGCCGGCACCGACGCGACCACCGCAGCCTCCGGGCTCGAGGTGCGCGGGTTGTCGGTCCGCATCACGGGGCGGACGATCCTCGACGACGTCAGCTTCACCGTGCCTCCCGGCCAGCGCGTCGGCGTGATCGGCGCGAGCGGATCCGGCAAGTCGATGACCTCGCTCGCCCTGATGGGCCTTGCGCCCACCGGCGCCGTCGTGACCGGCAGCGTCCGCCTGGACGGCACCGAACTCGTCGGCCTGCCCGACCGCGAGCGCGCGCGACACCGCGGATCGGGCATCGCGATGGTGTTCCAGGAGCCGGGCACCGCGCTCGACCCGTTGCGACGGGTCGGCGGGCAGATCGCCGAGCCGCTGCGCCTACACCGCGGGCTCGACCGTCGCGCGGCCCGCGCGGCGGCCGTCGACCTGGCGGCGTCCGTGGGCCTGCCCGACCCGGAATCGCTGCTGCGGCAGTACCCGCACCAGCTGTCCGGCGGGCAGCGGCAGCGGATCTGCATCGCGATGGCGATGGCGGGCGAGCCGTCGTACCTGGTGGCCGACGAACCGACCACGGCGCTCGACGTCACGACCGAGGCACGCATCCTCGACCTGTTCGAGCACCTGCCCGCGGGCATGGTGTTCGTCACCCACGACCTCGCCGTGCTCGCGCGCATCGCCGACACCGCCGTGGTGCTCGACGCCGGCCGGGTGGTCGAGCAGGGCCGGGTCGCGGACCTGCTCGCCGCGCCGCAGCACCCCGCCACCGCCGCGCTCGTCGACGCCGCACGTGCCACCGCCAGGAGGACCGCCCCGTGACCCTCCCGGCCCTGGAGACCACCGGTCTCCACCGCACCTACCGCCTCCCCCGCCGCGGCCCGTTCGAGCCCGGCCCGGTCCGCACCGCAGTCGACGGTGTCGACCTGGCGGTCGCCCCCGGCGCACGGCTCGGCATCGTCGGCGAATCGGGGTCCGGCAAGTCCACGCTGGTCCGGTTGCTCGCCGGCCTGGAGGCCCCTTCCGCCGGCACCGTCGCCGCCTCCGGTCGTCCGGTGGTCGCGTCCCGGTCCGCGCGTGCCTTGCGCTGGTTCCGTCGCGAGACCGGGGTGGTGTTCCAGGACCCGTACGCGTCCCTCGACCCGCGGATGCGCGTCGGCGCGATCGTCGCCGAGCCGCTGCGGGCACTGCAGGTCCCGGGGTCGCACGACGAGCTCGTGCGTGCCGTGCTGGAGCGCGTCGACCTGCCCGCGGACACGGTCGACCGGTACCCACACGAGTTCTCCGGCGGGCAGCGGCAGCGGATCGCGATCGCCCGGGCCGTGGTGCACTCGCCCCGGATCCTGTTCGGCGACGAGCCGATGAGCGCCCTCGACGTGGTCGTCCGTGCCCGGGTGATCGAGCTGTTCCGATCGCTCGCCGACGACCTCGGGCTGACGCTCGTGCTGGTGTCGCACGACATCGGCGTCGTCCAGCGGCTGTGCGACACGGTCGCGGTGATGTCCCACGGCAGGGTCGTCGAGCACGGGCCGGTTTCGCTCCTCGATGCGCCGCAGCACCCGGTGACGCGGGCGTTGGTGGCGGCGGCGCCGACGCTGCCGTAGGCGGGCGGGGCGGCGGCG
Source organism: Curtobacterium poinsettiae (assembly GCF_047226435.1). NCBI lineage: Bacteria > Bacillati > Actinomycetota > Actinomycetes > Micrococcales > Microbacteriaceae > Curtobacterium > Curtobacterium poinsettiae. The sequence continues at coordinate 2,132,574 of NZ_CP178434.1, forward strand.
GGCGGCGGGCGGCGGCGGCGGGCGGCGGCGCACCGTGCGCGTCCCGCCACTTAGTGCGGGCTTGCCCGCACGGAGCCGGCCCACAAGGCCGCACCAAGCGCGCAACGCCGCACCACGTGCACGAAACCGCACCGTGCGCCAGCCAGGAGGCACGGCAACGGCCCGGCCCGCGCCTCCCGACCGACGCGCACGAGCCCACCGCACCGTGCACGCCCCGCCACCCCGTGCGGGCTTGCCCGCATGGCGCCGGCCTACAAGGCCGCACCGAACAAGCAACACCGCACCACATGCACGAAACCGCACCGTGCGACAGCCAGGAGGCACGGCACCGGCCCGCCCCGCACCTCCAGACCAGACGCACACGAGCCCACCGCACCGTGCACGCCCCGTCACTCCGTGCGAGCTTGCCCGCACGGAGCCGGCCTACAAGGCCGCATCGAGCGTGCAACACCGCACCACGTGCATAAAAACGCACCGTGCACGCCCCGCCAACCCGTGCGGGCTTGCCCGCACGGAGCCGGCCTACAAGGCCGCACCGAACGTGCAACGCCGCACCAGCCTGACAACGCCGCACGGTGCGCCCCGCGCCCCGCGCCCCGCGCCCCCGGAGCCGCCCGGGCCTGGCGTCAGGCGGTCCAGGCGGCCGGGTGCCGCCGCTGCCAACGCAACCGGCGCTCGAGCTGCGCGCCGATCGCGAGCAGGACGCGCTCGCCGCCGGGGCGTCCGATCAGCTGCACGCCCATCGGCAGCCCGCCCCCGTCGGGGTGGTCGTCGTCGGTCACGCCGACCGGCAACGTGATCGCGGGGAGCCCGGACACGTTCGCCATCGACGTCCACGGCGAGTAGGCGCACTGGCGGCGGAAGTCCTCGTCCGGGTCGTCGCCGTACCAGCCGAGGGGCCGCGGCGTCATCGCGATGGTCGGCGTGAGCACCGCGTCGAACCGGTCGAACGCGCCGATGAGCGTCGTCGAGAAGGTGTCGAGCGTCGTCATCGCGTCGAGGACCTGCGTGGCGGACAGTGCCTGCCCACGCGCCACGAGCCACCCCACGAGCGGGGTCAGCGCCGACAGGTCGATGCCGGGCACCTGCGGCAGGCGGGCAGCCGAGCTCTCCCACGCCACCCGGAACGCGTCGGCGTAGGGCACGCGGGGCATCCGGACGTCCTCGACGCCGTGCCCGACCTCGCCGAGCACCCGCACGGCCGTCTCCACGGCGGCACGGGCAGCGGGATCGACGACCACGTCGACGGTGTCGTCCCACGGCGAACCGTCGAGCACCCCGACGACGAACCGGCCCTCGCCGCGGACGGCGGCCGCGGTGAACGGCCCCTCGCCGACGTCGGGGGCGGCGAGGGCGTACGGCGACGGCTCCGGCAGCCCGGTCGGCGCGACCAGCGCGTCGAGGAGCATGCCCGCGTCGGCGACGGAGCGGGTGAGCGGTCCGGCGACCGACAGGCCGCCGACGCCGGAGCGGCCGGGCATGGACGGCACACGACCGCGGCTCGGCTTCAGCCCGACGAGTCCGGTCGCCGCCGCGGGGATCCGCACCGACCCGCCGCCGTCCGAACCGATCGCGGCCGGCAGCAGCCCGGCGGCGACGGCGACGGCCGCACCGCTCGACGACCCGCCCGGCGCCCGCGTGGTGTCGTAGGGGTTCCGGGTCACGCCGAGCGGGGTCTCGGACGACGAGGACATACCGAACTCCGGTGACGCCGTCTTGCCGAGGCTGACCGTGCCGGCCGCGTCGAGCGCGGCGACGAGCGGGTGGTCGGCCGCGGCGGGCCGCTCCGGCAGGCTCGCGGTGCCGTTCCGCGTGGGCACGCCGGCACGGTCGTACAGGTCCTTGTCGGCGGACGGGAGGCCCCACAGCGGTCTCGACGTCGGCACCAGGTGGCCGAGGCGGTCGGCTCGGGCCCGGGCCGCGTCCGCGGTGACCGTCACGAAGGCACCGAGTCCGGCGTCCAGGCGTTCCACGCGGGCCAGGTAGTGCTCGGTGACCTCGAGGGCGGTCGCCTCCCCTCGACGGATCCAGTCCCAGAGTTCCTGTGCGGAGAGGTGGTGGAGTTCGAACACGGCTCCGAGCCTAGGCGGCGGCCCGTATCCTTCGACGGTGGACACGACTCTCCCCTCCGGCACGACGAAGCGCCGGATCGAACTGCGGCTCGTGAAGCCCCTGTTCGCCTGGTTCGCCCGGCCGACCGTCACCGTCGACGGGGTGGGGCACCCGGCGCAGTGGGGCACCGGCACGTGGGCGGTGCCGGACGACGGCGACACGGTGATCGGCGTGTACCTGTTCAACCGCGCGTGGCGGTTCGGGGCGGCTTCGGTGCCGGTGGGTGGTTCGAACGCGCTCGAGTACCGGGGCGGGCTGCTGCCGATCGGTGCGGGCCGGTTGACGCCGCGGGGCTGAGGGTCGCGCCGGTGGTGCCGCTCCCGCGTGGGACGATGGGCGCATGACCGCCACGCTCGTCGCCAAGGGCCTGTCCGGCGGGTACGCCGCTCGCACGCTGTTCGACTCCCTCGACCTGACGGTGGCGCCGGGCGACGTGATCGGGGTCGTCGGCGTGAACGGTGCCGGCAAGTCCACGCTGCTCCGGCTGCTGGCCGGGGTCGACGAGCCGCTGGCCGGCACGGTCTCCCTGGCGCCGACGGACGCGTTCGTGGGGTGGCTCCCCCAGGAGCACGAGCGCATCGCGGGCGAGACCGTCGCGGCGTACCTCGGGCGCCGGACCGGCTGCACCGAGGCGACGGTGACGATGGACGCAGCGGCGGCGGCCCTCGGGGACCCCGACGCCGGCGACGCAGCGGCCGACCGGTACTCGGCGGCGCTCGACCGCTGGCTCGCCGCGGGGGCCGCCGACCTGGAGGACCGGATCCCGGCGGTGCTCGCCGACCTCGGCCTCGAGCCCGGTACCGGCGACTCCGCTGCGGACGGCGTCGACCCGGACTCCCTGATGACCGCGCTGTCCGGTGGGCAGGTCGCCCGCGTCGGGCTCGCCGCGCTGCTGCTGTCACGGTTCGACATCGTCCTGCTCGACGAGCCGACCAACGACCTCGACCTGGACGGCCTCGACCGACTCGAGGCGTTCGTGCGCGGGCTGCGCGGCGGGGTGGTGCTCGTCAGCCACGACCGTGAGTTCCTGGCGCGCTCGGTGACCTCGGTGCTCGAGCTCGACCTGGCGCAGTCGTCGAACCGGCTGTTCGGTGGCGGGTACGACTCGTTCCTCGAGGAGCGCGAGATCGCCCGGCAGCACAAGCGGGACGCGTACGACGAGTTCGCGTCGACGAAGGCCGACCTGGTCTCGCGGGCACGGACGCAGCGCGAGTGGTCTAGCCAGGGTGTCCGGAACGCCATGAAGAAGAGCCCGGACAACGACAAGATCCGCCGCCGTGCCGCCTCGGAGTCGAGCGAGAAGCAGGCGCAGAAGGTCCGGCAGATGGAGTCCCGCATCGCCCGGCTCGACGAGGTCGAGGAGCCGCGAAAGGAGTGGCAGCTCGAGTTCACGATCGGCAGCGCACCCCGGTCGTCGGCCGTCGTGGCGACGCTGTCGAACGCCACGTTCACCCAGGGCGACTTCACCCTCGGCCCGGTCTCCCTGCAGGTCGACGGCGGTGACCGGATCGGCATCACCGGTCCGAACGGCGCCGGCAAGTCCACCCTGCTCCGGGCGCTGCTCGGCAGGCAGGCGCCGACGACGGGCACGGCCTCGCTCGGCTCGAGCGTCGCGGTCGGCGAGGTCGACCAGGCGCGTGCGGCGTTCACCGGCGACCAGCCCCTTGCGGCGGCGTTCGAGGCGATCGTCCCCGAGTACACGACGGCCGACGTCCGGACGCTGCTCGCGAAGTTCGGGCTCAAGGCGGACCACGTCGGCCGACCGGCCTCGGCGCTCTCCCCCGGCGAGCGCACCCGGGCCGGGCTCGCACTGCTGCAGGCCCGCGGGGTGAACGTGCTCGTGCTCGACGAGCCGACCAACCACCTGGACCTCACTGCGATCGAGCAGCTCGAGCAGGCGCTGGAGTCCTACGACGGGACCCTGCTGCTCGTCACACACGACCGGCGCATGCTGGAGACCGTCCGACTCGACCGGCAGTGGCGGGTCGAGGGCGGCACCGTCACCGAACGCTGACGGATCCACCGAACGCTGACGGATCGACCGAACGCTGACGGATCGACCGAACGCTGACGGATCGACCGAGGGGGGAAGCACCATGCGACGGAACACCTGGATCGCGACGACCGCCGGGGTGGTGGTGCTCGCCGTCGCCGCCGTCGTGGTGGGGGTGAGCGTCGGGTCGCCCGAGCCCGAGCCGGAGTCGACCCGCGCGGCACGGGCGACGACGACACCGACCCCGAGTGCCACGCGGACGCCGACGCTCGCGGCCGTCCCCCCCGCACCGTCCGACGCGACCCTGGCCGCGCTGCCGCTGGCGTTCCACGACGCGGTCGTCCCGCAGTTGCTCGACGGTTCGGACGTGGAGCCGGAGGACACCTGGCAGATCGCGACCCCGCGCACGCCGCTCGTCGCCCTGTACGCGAGCCCGTCGAGCCGCGCCCGGCCGGTGGCGACCCTGTCCCACCTGGTGTCGACGATCAACCGGCCCGCTGCGACGGCGGTCTGGGGTCGCTCCCCCGGCAAGGACGGCGGGATGCTCCTGGTGTCGACGCCGTCCCGCAACCGCACCCCCGGTGACGGCGGCGACCCGGACGCCCCGAGCGCGACGTTCGCCTGGGCCCGGGCCGCCGACTTCACGGTGGTGCGCACCGACCGGATGATCACCGTCGACGTCGCCGCCAGCACCGTGTCCGTCGTCACCCGGTCGGGCAAGGTCACCGCGACCGAGGCCGCCCGGCTCGGCACGCCGGAGGACCCCACACCGGCCGACACCGCCACCTACGTCGAGGCGGCGTACGTCGACACCCGCGTCGCGTACACGCAGGGCAACCCGATCATCCTGACCGGGGCGCACTCGTCCCGGATCCCGTCCTACGGCGGCAACGCTGCGCTGACCGCACTGCACTACTACCCGGACCCGACCGGCAGCTCGCACGGCTGCGTGCGGATCTCGGCGGAGATGACCCGCACCCTGGCGGCACTGCCCGTCGGGACGCCGATCCGGTTCAGCTGAGCACCGGCACCACCCGATCAGCCTCGCGGGATCCGGACGAGTCCGAGCCGCTCGACGACCTCGGCGCTCTCTTCTTCCGGGGTGCGGTCGGCGGCGATCGTCACGTGGGCCTCGTCGGGCTGCGGCGGCTCGAGCGTGGCGAGCTGCGACTGCAGCAGCGACGTCGGCATGAAGTGCCCGGAGCGCTGCGCCATCCGCTCCTCGATGAGCGCGCCGTCACCGGCCACGTGCACGAACACCACCCCGGGGGCCCGCAGCACGTCGCGGTACGAGCGCTTCAGGGCCGAGCAGGTCACGACGCCGTTCGTCCCGGCGTCCAGGTGCCCGCGGATCCACCCGGCGACGACGTCGAGCCACGGCCAGCGGTCCTCGTCGGTGAGCGGGGTACCGGCGTGCATCTTGTCGACGTTCGCCTGCGGGTGCATCGCGTCGCCCTCGGCGAACTCCCACCCGACCTGCTCCGCCACCATCGCGGCGACGGTCGACTTGCCGGACCCGGAGACCCCCATCACGACCAGGACGCGGGCGTCGAGCCCGGTGTCGGCCGCACCGGCAGCAGCGGTCGCACCGTGGTCTGCTGCGCCGCTCATCGGATGAACACCCCGGCCAGCAGGACCCCGAGCAGACCGAACACCGAGATGAGGCACTCGAGCACCGTCCACGTCTTGAACGTCTGCCCCACGGTGGTGCCGAGGTACCCCTTCACCAGCCAGAACCCGGCGTCGTTGACGTGCGACAGGAACACCGAGCCAGCACCGATCGCGAGCACGAGCAGCGACGTCATCGGCGTCGACAGGTCGGCAGCGATCGGTGCCATGATGCCCGCGGCGGTCACGGTGGCGACCGTGGCGGAACCGGTCGCGACGCGCACCAGGGCCGAGACGATCCAGGCGACGAGCAGCACGGAGACGCCGGAGTCCTTCACGGCGTCGGCGATCACGCCGCCGATGCCGGTGTCGATGAGCACCTGCTTGAAGCCACCGCCGGCGCCGACGATGAGCAGCACCCCGGCGATCGGGGGCAGCGCGCTCTCGAGCGACTTCGACACCGCGGAGCGGTCCATGCCGCCGCCGATCGCGAAGAAGACCATGGCGTAGACGGCGGCGATGCCGATGGCGATCATCGGGGAGCCGAGGAAGTCGAGCAGGCTCACCCACGAGCCGGCGGCGTCCGGCGCGGTGGCCTCACGGATCGCCTGGGCGAGCATGAGCACGACCGGCAGCAGGATGCCGATCAGCGCGACGGTGAACGACGGGCTGCGCGGCTCGCTGATGACGCGCGTGAAGTCGCTCTTGCCGTTGGGCAGGGACGCGGTGTCCTGCGTGGCGGGGCCGCGCCGGGCCTCCCGTCCGGGGTGCGCCGGGTCGTCGGCGAAGGCGGCGGACCCGGAACCCGACCCCGAGGCGGAACCCGACCCCGGCCCGGCGGTGGCGACCGCCCCACGCGACCCGAACATGTCGGGCACGGGGATGTCGACCCAGCGGGCCGCGAAGCGGGCGAAGAGCGGCCCGGCCAGGATGATCACCGGGATCGCCAGCACGATGCCGAAGGCGAGCGTGGTGCCGAGGTTCGCGCCGACGGTGGAGATCGCGACGAGCGGGCCGGGGTGTGGCGGGACGAACGCGTGCATCGTGGACAGGCCGACCAGGGCGGGGACGGCGATCTTCATGATCGGCACCTCGCTGCGCTTGGCGACGAGCACGATGATCGGGATGAGCAGGACGAGGCCGACCTCGAAGAACATCGGGAGCCCGATGAGCGCCCCGATCAGGGCCATCGTCCACGGCAGCGCCGCCTTCGACGACTTCCGCACCAGGGTGTCCACCACGCGGTCCGCTGCTCCGGAGTCGACGAGCATCTTGCCGAACATCGCCCCGAGTCCGACCAGGATGCCGACGCTCGTCATGGTCGCGCCGAAGCCGTCGCCGAAGCTGGTGACCGCCTTGTCCGGAGCGAGCCCTGCACCGATACCGACGCCGAGCGCACCGATCGTGAGCGCGATGAACGGGTGCACCTTGAGCCAGGTGATGAGCGCGATGATCACCACGATGCCGACGAGTGCCGCGATGATCAGCTGCGGGATCGAACCGGACGGGTCGACCGTCTCGGTGGTGCCACCTGCGGCGAGCAGGTGGTCCGGGAGAGCGTGAGGCATCAGCGCCCCTTCCTGGAGTCGCTGCTGCGCGGCTCCGTCGCCTTCGTGTCGAGGGTGGACTGGCGCGACGAACGCCGACCCTCAATAATCTGATTAATCAGACTATACGACGTCGTCCCGCGCGCCAACCGCCCGTCCCCGGAGTCTGCCGCTTCGATGGGATCGGTGTCACGGCGACCGCGTGACCCGTACTGCACGGAGGAACGATGCCCACGGCACGCGGACTGCACGCCCAGGTGCTCGACACGCTCGGCCAGCGGATCGTCGACGGCGACCTGGCCACGGGTTCCGTCGTCCGGCCCGACGTGGTCGCCGACGAGTTCGGGGTGTCCCGCTCCGTCGTCCGCGAGGCCCTGCGCGTGCTGCAGTCGCTCGGCCTGGTCGAGCCCCGGCAGCGCGTCGGCACGCTCGTCCGCGACATCACCGCCTGGGAACTGCTCGCCCCGACCGTCATCCGGTGGCGGGGCACGTCACCGGCGTACTTCGTGCAGCAGCGCGAGCTGGTCGAACTCCGGCTCGGGGTCGAACCGGTCGCGGCGTCCCTGACTGCTGGCACCGACGGCGCCTCCGCCGTGCTCGCCGCCGCCGAGGACATGCTCGACGCCTGCGGGCGCGAGGACAGCCGCGCCTACCTGGAGGCCGACGTCCGCTTCCACCGTGCACTGCTCACCGGGTCGGGGAACGCCGTGTTCGCGCACTTCGCCGGCACCGTCGAGGCGCTCCTGCGCACCCGGACGTCGGAGTCGCGCGACCCGATCACGCGCTGGACGCGCGAAGCGGCGCTCCGGCACCAGGCGGTCGGTCGCGCAGCGGTCGACGGCGATGCCGACGCCGCTGCGGCAGCGGCGACCGCGCTGCTGCGCGTGACGCGCGACGAGTTCATCACCGAGGCTGCGGCAGGCTGACGCGACCGGGCGACGTCCTGGAGGCGCGTGCCGGGCCCGCCACGGGCCTCCCGTCCGCCCTGCAGGGAGCGACCACACCAGCGCTCGACCCGGAGCTGCTGGTCACCACGGGCAGAGCCGCACCCACATGAGCGGTCGCTCAGGAGGTTCAGGACTTGCGCCCCACGGGTTGTGGTGCGCGCGGTCCTGACTAGCCTGTTGCCGGGGGAGCATCTAGGGTTCCTCGACCGAAATCGGAGGAATCTCGTGCAACGACAGACCCGTGTCGCTCGAACAGTGGCGATGATCGCCATCGCCGCGACGACGATGGTCGGGCTGGTCGGGTTGGCCGGTCCAGCGCAGGCCGACCCTGCGTTCTCGGTGTCCGGGACGTTGACCGGCAAACCGTCCGCCACAGCCGCCGCTGTCCCGCTCGCCGGCGTCGAGGTCTACCTCAGTGGCCTCGCGGGAAACTACGTTTCCGCGTACGCGTACACCGACGCGGCGGGGCACTGGTCGATCTCCGAGATGGACGACCACTCCAGCGGCGCCGACGACGTCCCGCTCGCCGCGGGCTCGTACACGGTCCAGTTCAACTGCGCCACCAGCGGCAGGAGCAGCTGCAACCACGACTACGTCGTGGAGTACCTCGGCCACACGCTCCTGTCGAGTGACTCGACCAAGGTCACACTGACTGCAGCCCACCCGACGGCGGTCGCCGACGACGAACTCGCTCGGGGCGCGGCGGTCTCGGGCACGGTGACCACCGCCGACGGCACGCCGATCGCCGGCGCGTCGGTGTCGGCGAACCCGGTGGGTGGCTTCTCGAACAGCCACACGACCACGGCCGCCGACGGCAGCTACACCCTCGACCAACTGACGACGACGAACGACGTCATCAGCGCGGGCTTCTACGACTCCGCGCACCCCGACGCGCACGGTTTCCCGATCCGGTACAGCACGCAGTGGTGGGACCACGCCTCCACGCAGGGTGCCGCGACGCCGGTCCCGCTGGTCCCGGCCTCCACGAAGCCCGACATCGACTTCGCGCTGTCCGTCACGCCGTTCGTGAGCGGGCGGGTGGTCGACGCCGCGGGGAACGGTGTCCCCGCACTCACCATGGTCCCGATGCGCTTCGATCCGGGCACCGACCAGTTCGTCGGGCCGAGGTCGGGTCCGAACGAGACCGACGCGCAGGGGTACTTCCGGCTCACTGGCGACCTCGGTTCCGCGACCCGGTACAAGCTGCTGTTCTCCGACTCGCTCGGCAGCGACGACGAGAACCCGCAGACCCGGACTCCGTTCGAGACGACCTGGTACCGCGACGCCGCTTCGTTCGACGAAGCGACCGTCATCACCGTGCCGACGAGCGGGAGCGCGGACCTCGGCACGATCCCCGTCTCCCCGCACACGGGTGCGTTGCGCTTCATCGGCAACCCGGTCATCCAGCAGGACCAGTTCCAGGACGGCTTGCTCGTGGTCAGTGGTGTCGCCGCCTCCCCGGGGACGGCGAGGAGCACTGCTCAGTGGTACCGCGACGGCACTGCGATCAGCGGAGCGACGAGCTACTCGTACACGCCGGTCGCAGCGGACGTGGGGACCGTCCTCACCGTCACCGTCACCGCGAAGCTCGGCACCGAGACGGCCTCTGCGACGTCCGCGGGGTACGAGGCGCCGTCGGACGAGTAGTCGCTCGGACCGCTCTCCGCAGTGACGAGTGCCGGGCGCTCGACGTGCCGGAGCGCGCGCGTTCAGACGGCGGGGTCGCCGTGGCGGCGACCGGGCGACGTCCTGGAGGCGCGTGCCGGGCCCGCCACGGGCCTCCAGTCCGCCCTGCAGTCGCGTCTCGAGCGTGACGGACGTCCGTCAGGTCCGTCAGGTCCGTATCGGCGCCGGCGCCGGTGCCGTCAGCGGCGGCGGGCGAACAGCCGTGGCCCGCGCAGGCGGAGCCGCATCGTGACGGTGCCGAGCCAGCGGTCGTACTTGTAGCCGACCTTGCCCATCCGGCCGACCTCCTCGAAGCCGAGCCGCTCGTGCAGCCGGATCGACGCCTCGGCCTGCCGGTCCGCGATGACCGCCACCACCTCGCGCACCCCGGCCGACCGGCACTCGTCCAGCAGGGCCTCCATCAGCGCACGGCCGAGGCCCTTGCCACCGGACGCGGCACCGAGGTAGATCGAGTCCTCGACGACGTGGTTCGAGCGGTCCCGCGGGTTCCACGCGTCGACCAGCGCGTACCCGAGGATCTGCCCGGCGGGGTTCTCCGCGACCAGGAACGGCAGCCGGCGCTTGCGGATGTCGTCGTAGCGCTTCTTCCACGCGGCGTACGTGAACGCCGACGGGTCGAAGGTCACCGACGAGTTCCGGACGTAGTGCGTGTGGATCTCGCGCACGTGGGGCAGGTCCCCCACCTCGGCCGCACGGATGCGGTACTCGAAGGCCGTCTCGGTCGCCGCCGGGGCACGCAGGTGTCGCGGCAGGACCCGCCGTCGCTGGTATTCCTCCTCGAGCACGTGCCGAGCCTACTGAGCGGGCAGCGTCCAGTCGACGGGCGGTGCGCCCTGCGACTCGAGCAGGGCGTTCACCTGCGAGAACGGGCGGCTGCCGAAGAACCCGCGGGACGCGCTGAGCGGACTCGGGTGGGCCGAGGCGACGACCGGGGTGTCGCCGAGGAGCGGCCGCACCGACCCGGCCTGGGCGCCCCAGAGCACGGCCACGAGCGGGGTACCGCGGGCGACGAGCGCTCGGACCGCCTGGTCGGTCACCGCTTCCCAGCCCTTGCCGCGGTGGCTGCCGGCCTCACCCGCCTGCACGGTGAGCACCCGGTTGAGCAGCAGCACGCCCTGGTCGGACCACGCCCGCAGGTCACCGTGCGCGGGCGGTGTCACCCCGAGGTCGTCGGACAGCTCGCGGTAGATGTTCGCCAGGCTCCGCGGCACCGGACGGACCGCGGGGTCGACGGCGAACGACAGGCCGATCGGGTGGCCCGGCGTCGGGTAGGGGTCCTGGCCGACGACCAGCACCTTGACGGCGTCGAACGGGGTCGTGAACGCGCGCAGGACGTCACCGCCGGCGGGCAGCCAGTGCCGACCCGCAGCGGTCTCGTCACGGAGCCACGTACCGATCCGGTGCACGTCGTCCTCGACCGGGGCGAGCGCCGACGCCCAGCCGGGGTCGACCAGGTCGGCGAGCGGCCGCGGTTCCACGTCGGCTACGCGCCCATGGTGGCGACGGACACCGACTCGTCGCCGGCCATCACGCGCCAGACGCTGCCGGTCCCCCGGACCTCGAGCGCCCCTTCACCGACGACGAGCGTGGTGTCCTCGTCGATCGCGAGCCCAGCGGTGACGAACTCGGCCTCGGCGCTGGCGATGAGCCGCGCGAGCGTGCCGGCTTGCACCGCGTGGACGTCGATCGTCAGGTCGACCAGCCCGAGGCCCTCGCGGAGCTCGACCTCGTCCAGGCCCTCGGACGCGGCCTCGGGGCAGATCTCGACGCCACCGATGCGCCAGCCGCCCACCAGGGCACGGTCGGCGGCGATCATCGCGCCGGCCGAGTAGCCGAGGTAGGGCAGACCGTCGGAGACGAGCAGGCGGAGCTGGTCCACCAGCGGCGCGATCGCCGCGAGGTAGTCGGGCGTGACACCGCCGCCGATCACCAGGGCGTCGACGTCGCTCAGGACCGTCGTGTCGAAGACCTGGCCGGCAGCGACCTCGGTGACGAGCACCTCGGCTGTTCGCGGACCGCCGAGGACCTCGGCGATGTCGGCGGTCGATGCCGGGCTGCCGCCGTCCGGGCCCGCCACGGAGAGCAGGGCGATGCGGGGGACGCTGCGGCCGACCGCCGCCGAACGGGCGGTGGCCTCGGCGAGGAACGGCGCGGCGGCGTCCGAGGCGGCGAACAGCCCGCCGCCGACCAGGTGGATGCTCACGACTCGGCCGTCACGGGCGCCAGGGCGCTCCACGGGAACGTGATCCAGCCGTCGACCCGGCGCCACACGTGGTCGGGCTCCAGGACGGTGCCGGGCTTCGAGTACAGGCAGGCGCTCCGGACGTCGCCGCCGGCGTTCCGGATGATGTCGACCACCAGGCGCAGGGTGCGGCCGGAGTCGGACACGTCGTCGACCACCAGGACCCGCTTGCCGGCCAGGCTCGGGGCGTCGAGGGCGGGGGCGAGCACGACCGGCTCCTCCAGCCGCTGCTCGACGTCGGTGTAGAACTCGACGTTGATCGAGCCGCACTCCTTGGTGCCGAGGGCGTACGCCACGGCGCCGGCGATGATCAGTCCGCCGCGGGCGACCGCGACGACGACCTCGGGCTCGAAGCCACTGGACAGGACGTCCTTGGCGAGCAGGCGTGCGGCGTCACCGAACTCCAGCCAGCCGAGTACCTCGGGCCCGCTCGTCACGGTCACGGTGGACGGAGCCGCGGGCTCGGGTTCGCTGCTGATCGGCATCCGACCACGGTACCGGCAGGGAGCCCACGCCCGCGACCCGCGCCCGCCGCCCGGGCGCTGCGCGGGTCGCCGCGGTGCGCGGCGCGGGTGGCACGGGTGGCACGGGTGGCACGGCGTACCGGCTGCTCAGCGCGGCGTCAGCGGGCCGCGCGCCAGCTTGTGCTGTGCCGACTGCGCCACCGGCCGGATCGTCACCAGGTCGAGGTTCACGTGCGGCGGCAGCTCCACCGCGTGCACGATCGCCTCGGCGACGTCGTCGGCCACCAGCGGCTCCGGCACGTCGTCGTACACCGCGGCGGCCTTCTGCTCGTCGCCGCGGAACCGGGTGAGCGCGAACTCGTCGGTCTTCACCATGCCCGGCGCGATCTCGACGACCCGGATCGGCTCGCCGTTCAGTTCGAGCCGGAGTGCGCCGACCAGGGCGTGCTCTGCGAACTTCGCCGCGTTGTAGCCGCCGCCGTTCTCGTACGCGACGAACCCGGCGGTGCTGGTCACCGTGACGATGTCGGCTCCCCCGGACACCCGAGCCCGGTCGCGCAGGTGCGGCAGCAGCGCGGAGACCACTCGCTTCGTGCCGATCACGTTGACCTCGAACATGGCGCGCCAGTCGTCGACGTCGGACTCCTCGACGCTCGCCGAGCCGAACGCCCCGCCGGCGTTGTTCACCAGGACGTCGGCGCCGCCGAGGTCCGCGACCCGCGCGGCGAGCGCCGTCACGTCGTCGGCGTCCGTGATGTCGGCCACCAGGGTGTCCGCCCCGGTCTGGGCGGCGAGCGCTTCGAGCTTCGCGGTGCGGCGGGCCACGGCGAGCACGTCCCAGCCCCGCGACCGGAACAGCCGGACGGTGGCCGCCCCGATGCCCGAGCTCGCTCCGGTGACGACTGCGCGCCGTGCTGCCATGTGATCTGCCTCCTGCGTCGGTGACCGGAGCACGTGGTGGCCCGGTCCGTCCACCGTACCGAGCGGGACGGTTCCGGCACCGCACCAGGCCGTCCAGGTCACGATCCGGTAACGTGACCGGCGATGACGACGGATGCCGCCCCTCCCGCCCCCTCGGCCCCGGCGACGCAGCTCGAGCCCGGTCGAGCCCCGCGCCGGATCCCGATGTGGGACACCGCGCGCTTCGTCGCGGTCACGCTCGTGGTCATCGGCCACGCGATCCAGCGGCAGACGCCGGCGAGCGAGCACGCCCTGGCGCTCTACACGTTCATCTACGCGTTCCACATGCCGGCGTTCGGCGTGATCAGCGGGTACTTCTCGTCGGCGGACACCCCGACGGCGAAGCGGATGCGCCGGACGATCACGGACATCGTCGTGCCGTACATCATCATGCAGACGATCTGGACCGTGGTGCAGGGCATCGTCGAGGGCGGCAAGGACTTCAACCCGACACAGCCGACGTGGACCCTGTGGTTCCTGCTGGCCCTCGGCATCTTCAAGCTGATCCTGCCGTACCTGGCGCAGCTGCGGTGGCCGCTGTTCTGGGCGGTCGTGTTCAGCATCGGCGTCGGGTACTTCGACAACGTCGACTCGACGCTCTCGCTGTCCCGTGCGATCAGCCTGCTGCCGTTCTTCCTGCTCGGCTGGCAGGTCAAGCAGTGGGGCGTCTTCGACCGCTGGTACGAGGCGTCGCGCCGCACGGTCGTCCGGGTGCGGGTGGCGGCCGCCGTGGTGTTCGCTGCGTGGGCGGTGTCGTGCGCGGTCTGGATCCCGCAGTTCAAGGAGTTCGACCTGCACCACTGGTTCTTCTACGACGACTCCTACTCGGGGCTCGGCGAGGACGCCTGGTGGGCCGGCGCGGTGCGCTTCGGCCTGATGCTGCTCGCGACGCTGCTGACGGCGTCGTTCCTGGTGCTCATCCCCCGCCGGAACGTCTGGATCACCCGGTTCGGCGCCGCGACGATGTACGTCTACCTGCTCCACACGTTCGTGCTCTACCCGATCCGGGAGTCCGGCGTCCTGGCAGGCGAGCACTCGGCCTGGCCGTTCGTGCTGCTGATGGTCGTCATCGCCTGCGTCGTCAGCCTCTTCCTGGCGCAGCCCTTCGTGCGGCGCGGGATGCGCTGGCTGCTCGAGCCGAAGGTCGACTGGCTGTTCCGCCGCGACGCCGCGTAGCGGTGCCACCCCGCACCGTGCGCGTTCCTCCGGCCGGTGCGAGCTTGCCTGTTCGGTGCGGCGCGGCAGCTCCGCACCGGACCACCGACCTCGCACCGTCCGACGGAACCCCGCACCGTGCGCGTTCCTCCGGCCCGTGCGAGCTTGCCCGTCCCGTGCGGCGCGGCAGCGCCGCACCGAACCACCGACCTCGCACCGTCCGACGGTGACAGCACGGTGCGGACGGACGGCCGGGAGGCCCGCGGCGCGTCGGGCGCGCGCGTTACGTCCCGAGGCGGGTGCGCTGGTGTGGACCCGGCCACCTGCGTACCGTGACCGGGGACGCAGCGCCGCACGTGCCTCCCGGCCGACGGCGCGACCGCACGAGAACCGCACCCGACAGGAGCACCGATGAGCACGAACGACGCCGCCGCCTGGCAGTTCGAGACCACCCAGGTCCACGCCGGCGCGCAGCCGGACCCGACCACGGGGGCCCGAGCGACGCCGATCTACAAGACGACCTCGTACGTCTTCGCGAACTCGGACGAAGCGCGCGACGTGTTCGCGCTCGCCAAGCCGGGCAACATCTACTCCCGGATCACGAACCCGACGAACGACGTCGTCGAGCAGCGGATCGCGGCGCTCGAAGGCGGTTCGGGGGCCCTGCTCGTCGCGTCCGGCCAGGCTGCCGAGACCTACGCGGTCCTGAACATCGCCGGGGCGGGCGACCACATCGTGTCGTCGTCGTCGATCTACGGCGGCACGTACAACCTGTTCAAGTACACGCTGGCGAAGCTCGGCATCGAGACGACGTTCGTCGAGGACCAGGACGACCTCGAGGAGTGGCGCCGCGCCGTCCGCCCGAACACGAAGCTGTTCTTCGCCGAGACCATCGGCAACCCGAAGATCAACGTCCTCGACATCACCGGCGTCAGCGACGTCGCGCACGAGTCCGGTGTCCCGCTGATCGTCGACAA
Source organism: Curtobacterium poinsettiae (assembly GCF_047226435.1). Classification (NCBI taxonomy): domain Bacteria; kingdom Bacillati; phylum Actinomycetota; class Actinomycetes; order Micrococcales; family Microbacteriaceae; genus Curtobacterium; species Curtobacterium poinsettiae. The sequence continues at coordinate 2,148,265 of NZ_CP178434.1, forward strand.
CACCATCGCGACGCCGTACCTGATCCGTCCGTTCGAGCACGGTGCCGACATCGTCGTGCACTCGGCCACGAAGTTCCTCGGCGGACACGGCACCGTCATCGGCGGGCTCATCGTCGACGGCGGGACGTTCGCGTGGTCGCAGCATGCCGACCGGTTCCCGGAGTTCAGCACCCCCGACCCGTCGTACCACGGTGCGGTCTTCACCGAGGCCGTCGGCGACGCGCTCGCCTACATCGTCAAGGCCCGGGTGCAGCTGCTCCGTGACCTCGGCGCCTCGAACTCGGCGGACACGGCGTTCGCGCTGCTGCAGGGCATCGAGACCCTGTCGCTCCGCATCGAGCGGCACGTGTCCAATGCCCAGGAGATCGCGGAGTGGCTCGACCAGCACCCCGACGTCGCCACCGTCGCCTACGCGGGCCTGCCGACGTCGCCCTGGTACGCGGCCGCGAACCGGTACGCGCCGAAGGGCGTCGGTGCCGTGCTGTCGTTCGAGCTCAAGGGCGGGGTGCCCGCGGGCAAGGCGTTCGTCGACAACCTGCAGCTGTTCTCGCACCTGGCGAACATCGGTGACGTCCGTTCCCTCGTCATCCACCCGGCGTCGACCACGCACTCGCAGCTCACGCCCGAGCAGCAGCTCACCACCGGGGTCACGCCCGGCCTGGTGCGACTGTCGGTCGGCATCGAGAACATCGCCGACCTGAAGGCAGACCTCGAGGCCGGGCTCGCCGCGGCCCGGGCGGTCGCGCAGGAGAGCCAGCGCGCGTAGGGCTCGCCGCGCCGCCGGCACCACTCGCTCGATGCGTGTGGATGTTGCGACGTCCCACGTGTCGATCGACGCGTGGGACGTCGTTCGTTGCACACGCATCCGGTACGTGTGCATGATGCGACGATCCACGAGTCGAACAACGCGCACGATGTCGGAACATGCGCACACACGGCCGCGGCACCCGGGCCCGGGGCGCGGCGACGCGCCGAGGTGACGTAACACGGCGGCGGCGACCCGCGCCTCCCGGCAGACTGGACGCACCATGGACTGGCAGACGACCCCCGAGGACTCCGTGCCGTCCACCCTGGTGCCCGGCACCGAACTCGGCACCCTGGGCAAGCCGCCCGTGACCGGCGCCTGGCGCCCCGGCGACCACCCGGGCGCACGGCACTTCGCGTCGCTCGGCGAGCAGTGGGTGCGCGGCGGCCGCCTGCCGTCCGTGCGCGTGGCGTACGAGACGTGGGGCACGCTCAACGCGGCTCGCGACAACGCCGTGCTCGTCCTGCACGCGCTCACCGGGGACTCGCACGTCACGGGGGCCGCCGGCCCCGGACACCGCACCGCCGGCTGGTGGGGCGACGTCGTCGGACCCGGCCGGGCGATCGACACCGACCGGTGGTTCGTGATCGCGCCGAACATGCTCGGCGGCTGCCAGGGCACCACCGGACCGTCGTCGGTGTCGCCGACGGGCGCGGAGTGGGGTTCGCGGTTCCCGTTCCTGACGGTGCGGGACCAGGTCGAGGTGCAGGCGCAGCTCGCCGACCGGCTCGGCATCGACACCTTCGCAGCCGTCGTCGGCGGATCGATGGGCGGCATGCACGCCCTCGAGTTCGCGGTCTCGCACCCGGCGCGGGTCGGGCGGCTGGCGGTCCTGGCGTCGACGGCGCAGACCACCGCCGACCAGATCGCGGCGAACTCGCTGCAGCGGGCGGCGATCCAGATGGACCCGGCGTTCGCGGGCGGCGACTACTACGAGGCCGACACCGGCGAGGGGCCGCACCGCGGACTGTCGTTGGCACGGCGGATGGCGCTCATGACCTACCGGGCCTCGGACGAGCTGAACAGCCGCTTTGCGCGGTCCTGGCAGAGCGACGTCTCACCGCTCGGCGACGACGGACGGTTCTCGGTGGAGAGCTACCTCGACTTCCACGGCAACAAGTTCACCCGGCGGTTCGACGCCTCGAGCTACGTGACGCTGACGTACGCGATGGACTCGCACGACGTCGGTGCCGGGCGCGGCGGGGTGGCGGCGGCGCTGGCGCTCGTGACCGCGCGGACCCTGGTCGTGGGCATCTCGAGTGACCGGCTGTTCCCCGTCGAGGACCAGCACCGGATCGCCGCAGGCGTGCCGGACGCGCTCGACGGTGACACCGCGGCGGTGATCGAGAGCGAGTTCGGACACGACGGGTTCCTCATCGAACACGAGCAGGTCGGGGCGCACCTGCGGCGGCTGCTCGAGTCCTAAACCGGTGCCGCAGAGCGCGGGCGGCGCGCCGAAGACCCCCCAACGGGTGGCGCGCGTGGAATGATGGCGTGGAGCTCGGCACTGACCGACGCTCGGTTTCCCGCTCCACCCAGATCGTCACCAACCAGGACATCGATGGACTTCATCGCACAGGAACGCGACCGCTTGCTGCGGTCGGCGACCCGTGTCGTGGGCATCGTCTGCGCGCTCGTCAGCGTCGTGGGCATCGTCTCCGCTGCAGCCGTGCCCGTGCCGGTCCTCATCGGCGCACTCCTGTGCATCGCCGCGATGATCACCGCGCTGGTGTGCTTCGGCCGCGGCGGCGAAGTGTGGTGGACCGCCGCCGTCGTCGTCGCCGGGCTCGCCACCATGGTGCTGCTCTTCACCGGCGTCGACGACACGGCCCGGCCGCTCATCGCCAGCGCCGTGATGCCCCTGGCCGCCGGCGGGCTCTCGGCACCGCTGATGGCGCAGCGCGGGCACCCGTTTGGGCTCGGCATCACCATCGCCGGAGGCGGCGTGGTCGTCGTGCTCATGGTCTGGGGTTCGGGTTCGATCCTGTCGACCCCGGTCAGCGGCGCACTGCTCGGGTGGATCCTGATGGCCGTCGTGGCGATCTGGATCTCGCGCAGCATCCCCCGCGTGGCCCGCCGGATCTACAGCATCGGCACCGCCCACCGCGCCGAACGGCAGGCCAGCGAGACCGAGGCGCAGCGACGCCAGGGTGCCCGCCTGCTGCACGACACCGTGCTCGCGACCCTGACGCTGCTCGCCCACTCCGGCGTCGGGGTCTCCGAGCAGGCGATGCGCGAGCAGGCCGCCGAGGACGCCCGGCTGCTGCGGCACCTGCGCCTCGGCGCGACCCCGCAGCCCTCGCAGTCCGGCGACTACTCGCTCACCCGCGAAGAGGAATCACCGCTCGGGCAGACCCTCGAATCGGTCAAGCAGCGCTTCGGCCGGATGGGCCTCGAGGTCAGCTGGCACGGCACCGGGCAGGTCCTGCTGCCGTCGAACGTGCTCGACGCGTTCCTGCTCGCACTCGGCGAGTGCCTGGAGAACGTCCGTCGGCACGCCGGCGTCGGCGAGGCACACGTCACGATCGTCCACGACAACGAGGTCGTTCGAGCCATGGTCACCGACTCCGGTGTCGGCTTCGACCTGACCACCGTCAGCGCCGAACGCCTCGGGTTCAAGGAGAGCGTCGTGAACCGTCTGCGCGAGGTCGGCGGCGACGCGAAGCTCTTCTCCGCGCCGGGCTCCGGCACCACCGTCGTCCTGGAGGCACCGCGATGAGCCGGATCCCCGAGGACACCATCGGCCGCAGTCTGCCCGGCGAGACCGCTCCGCCGGCGCCCCGCACCCGTCGCGAGGCGCGCGAGCGCTACCGCACGAGCGAGCGCCGCCAGGCCCGAGGACTCCCCTCGACGTCCACCGGCGCCCGGTCCCTGCGCCAGGCCGCCAAACCAGGCGCGTCACTCGGTGCCGGGTACCTGGGCCTCGGCGCCGCGATCCTCACCGCGATCGAAGCCGTCGCCGGCATCGCGTTCTTCCTGGTGCGCTGGAACGAGTACTCCGACCCGTTGCTGCCCACGGTCGCCTGGGTGCTCTACATCGTCGCGGCCGTCGGGGTCGGGCTCAGCGTCCTGACCTACGGCGAACGGCTGACGGGGCCGGCGTTCGCGCTGATCTGCGTCGTGCTGGCCTGCGTGGTCACGCTCGACTTCATCGGCATCTGGCCCGAGCACGACATCGCCCACACCGCGAGCGCCTCGATGGCAGCCGGGTTCGCGTTGCTGCCGATCGCCACGCTCCGACCCGCCCGCGAGGTCGCCGCCGCCATCGGCGTGCTCGGCATCGCGTTCGTGGTGATGGCCGTCGTGTCGACGCCGATCACGCACGACACCCTGCCCGGCATCGTGTCCCTGCTCTCGCTCGTCGTCGTGCCGCCGTCGCTCGCCCTGTACGTCGTGCAGCGGTTCCGCCAACTCGTGCAGCGTGAGCTCGACCGGGTGCTCGTGCAGAGCAACGTGCAGGCGCCGCAGTTCGCCGTCGGCATGCTCGCCTCGGACGAGCTCGCCCGGCTCGACCTCGCCGCCGAGAAGCTGCTCGACGCCGTCGCGAACGGCACCGACCCGCTGCCGTTGTCCGACGCCTCGAGCTCCGTCGCCGCGTCCCTCGCCACCGAGCTCCGTCTGCACCTGATCGAGGGCCGCCGTGAGACCTGGCTCTACCACGCGATCACCGAGTCCGACCACCTCGGTCGTTCGGTGAGCGTCGCGGACCCGACCGCCCTGGCCGGACACCTCTCCCCCACGCAGCGCGACGGCCTGCTGCAGGCGATCTGGCAGATGGTCGGCGACGGCCGTACCGCGCAGCCCGGCATGCCCGTCGTCTCGGTCACGCTCGGCCCGATCGGCTCCGACGGCCACCCGGTCAGCGACGACACCATGGACGTGCCCGTCGTCATCGAGTCCCGCGGGGTGCCCCGGCGCAGCCTCGGCCCGACGGCCTGGAGCGCCCTGCAGCGCATCGGCCAGTACACCGAGACCGTTCGCGACGGCACGCTGCACATCGTCGCGCACTGCGTCGTGAACCGACATCCGTCGATGTAACTGTCGGACACCAGCACGCCTCACCCGCTTCCGGCCGGGATCCTCCTAGGATCGGCCGAGCAATCCGCACCGAGAAAGGACGCCAGCATGGCGACTCCAGAGGAACCGATCCGACTCGCACTGGTCGACGACCACAGGATGCTCCTCGGCGCGCTCACGGAGTGGATCCGGAACGCCGCCGACGACATCACCCTGGTCGCCGCCGTCACGACCTGGCCGGAGCTCCTGACGAGCCCCGCGTTCCCGGTCGACGTGGTGCTGCTGGACCTGGACCTCAAGGACTCCATCCCGGTGTCGCTGAAGATCTCGACGCTCAAGACCGCCGGCGTCAAGACCGTCGTGATGAGCACCTACTCGGAGCCGAACGTCGTGCGCGAAGCCCTGGGCGCCGGCGCCCTCGGCTACCTGGTCAAGAGCGAGGACGCCGACATGATCGTCGAGGCGATCCGCTCCGCCCAGCGCGGCGAGCAGTACGTCTCGGCCGAGCTCGACCTCGCCATCAACAGCGGCGACGTCGGCGGCGTCCCGAAGCTCAGCGCGCAGGAGCGTCGTGTGATGGCCCTGTACGGCGGCGGCGAGCCCGTCAAGAGCGTCGCCTACCAGCTCGGCATCTCCGAGGAGACCGCGAAGAGCTACCTCAAGCGGATCCGCGAGAAGTACCGCGTCGCCGGTTTCGACGTCGGCACGAAGGTGGCGCTCCGGAAGCGGGCGATCACCGACGGCATCATCGTGCAGGACGGCAGCCCCCTGGGGCTCTGACGCGCGTCGCGTCGCGCATCGAGTGAGCAGAAGACGTCGGGTCCCGTCACGGAACCCGACCTCTTCTGCTCACTCGGGGCGGTCTTCCGCGCCACGTGACGGACGGGAGGCCCGTGGCGGCGCCGCCACGGGCCTCCCGTCCGGTGGGTGCGTACGCGCACCCCGCGTGTCAAGCCGTCGGGACCGGTGCGGTGATCGGACCGGTGGACGGCGACGAGGAACGGACAGCGCGTCGGGTGCTCCGCCGTTCGACGGCGTAGCTCGCCATCGTGACGAGCACACCGAGCAGCGCCAGGCCGATGCCGAGCCAGCCCGGGGCGAGGAACCCGAAACCGGCCGCGATGACGGCGCCGCCCAGGGCCGCACCGATCGAGTTGCCGATGTTGAACGCCGAGTGGTTCAGCGCCGCCGCGATCGTGCGCGCATCGCCCGCGACGTCCATCAGGCGCGACTGCACCGCCGGCGGGATGGCCGACGAGGTCGCCCCGAGCAGGAACGCGCCGAGCAGCATGCCCCAGAGCCACTGCGCCGTGAGGACCGTGATGAGCAGGGCGCCGATGAGCGAGAACATGCCGACGTAGATGGTGCGCTTCACGCTGTGGTCGGCCAGGTGTCCGCCGAGGACCCCGCCGACGACCATGCCGATGCCCACGACGACGAGCACGATCGGCACGAACGACTCCGACATCCCGGTGACGTTCTGCACGAGCGGCGAGATGTACGAGTAGACGGCGAAGAAGCCACCGAACCCGACGGCGCCGAGGCCCATCACGATCCACACCTGGGGCACGCGGAACGCCCGGAGCTCACGGCCGATCGTGGCGTGCTCGTCGCGGGCGCTCTTCGGCACGAAGGCCGCGACGGCCAGGAACGTCAGGGCGAACAGTGCGGCGACGACGCCGTACGCGACCCGCCAGCCGGCCATCTGGCCGACCCAGGTGATCGCGGGGACACCGACGACGTTCGCGACCGACAGACCGAGCAGCACCATGGCGATGCCCTTGCCGCGCTTGCCCGGACCCATCATGTCGCCGGCGACGATCGAGGCGATGCCGAAGTAGGCGCCGTGCGGCAGCCCGGCCACGAAGCGGGCGACGAGCACCAGGCCGAACGAGGGCAGCAGGGCGCTCGCGATCGTCGCCACGACGAAGCCGACGAGCAGCACGAGGATCAGGCCCTTGCGGGGGAACCGGGCGGACATCGCGGCGATGGTCGGTGCACCGACCACCACCCCGAGGGCGTACGCGCTGACGAGCCAGCCGGCGTGGGCGATCCCGGCGTCGGGGTCGATGCCGTACTGCTCGGGGAGCAGGGCTTGCGCGATGTTCGGCAGCAGACCCATCGCGACGAACTCGGTCGAGCCGATGGCGAAGCCACCGAGGGCGAGCGAGATGAGCGCGAGGGTGCGACGCGCAGGCGTGAGCTGTGACATGGGGCCTGTTCTGTGCGGGAGGGAGATAGAACTGTCCGCAGTGCGGGACCGCGGCGATCGGGAACGCGGCGACGGCTGCAGCCGGTTCGGCAGACCGGTCCGCGCAGTGCGTGCGTGCGACGGTCGATCACGCCGTCACGACCAGAGGTGCCGGTCCGGGTTCAGCGACGAACGGGACGGTCCGGGCGGCGTCGTGGGTGACTGCCGCGACGACCCGGTCTCAGCAGTGTAGACCGCTCCAAAGGGCGAACGGAAGCGCACGCAACTACAGTGGCTGGAACGGGCCGCGCTTCCGGCCGGGCGCTCCTGGCGAGCACCGAGGCGCTGCGGTCGAACGATGCGCACGACACGGACGGGGGCGGTGGACCGGTGACGCGGAGGAACAGGGCGGGCTTCTCTGGCGTCCTGGCGGTGAGTTCACTGCTGCTCGCAGCCTGCTCCGGGGTGCCCGCCACGCCGAGCCCCGGAGACGTCCAGCAGGGATTCGTCGGAACGTGGGCACAGGACGACCGGGGGCAGTCGGTGCTGGTGCTGGCCGAGGACAGCACATTCCGGGCGCAGGACTTCCCCGCTGCCCTGGTCTGCGACGGCTCGGGGAACGGCGGGTACCAGCTCGACGCCTGCAGGTCCCGCCCGAGCACCGTGTCGGCCGACGGCACATGGACCGTGGCCGAAGGGCAGTTCGGCGTGGTCCGGCTCCACAGTGGCGAGAAGTCGTTCGCCACTGCGTACCAGCATCACACGAGCTTCTTCGGCCATGACTTCGTGCTCGGGTTCTACACGGGGTCACTCGAACGGCCGGAGCCGGACTACGTGTTCGAGCGGGTGCAGCAGCGCGCGGAAGGCGTGCACGGGGCGCTCGAGCGCTGAGAGCACCGCCCCGACCCGTGACGGTCAGGCTGCGCGGCGACCCTGCCCGGCGACACCGCTCGACGCACCCTGCAGATCGGGCAGCTCGTCACGGTGCACCCATCCGGTGCCGCACTCCGCGCAGCTCGCCCAGGCGTTCTCGCCCTGTTCGTCCGTGTCGATGACGACCGTTCGCAGGTCGCAGTCGGGGCACCACCCATCGTGCATCATCACGCGCTCCTCATCGTCGTCTCGGAGGCCACCGGAAGTGGCTCGATGCCGACCATGAGACACCCGGCCACCGACATCCGAGGGACCGGTCCGGCGTGTCGGGCGACGGCGCCGCGGGCTACTCGCCGAGCGCGGCCTCGAGCCGTTCGAGCTTGCCGTCGATCTCGCCGGTGTGCCCGGGGCGGATGTCGGCCTTGAGCACGAGCGACACCCGCGTGCCGTACGCACCGACGGCCTCGGTGGCGCGCTTGACGACGTCCATGACCTCGTCCCACTCCCCCTCGATCTCGGTGAACATCGACGAGGTGCGGTTCGGCAGCCCGCTCTCGCGCACCACGCGGACAGCGGCCGCGACGGCATCGTGCACGGATCCGTCGGACGTTGCAGCGGGACCACCGGACGGAGCGACGGAAAAGGCGACGATCATGCGTCCATCCTGCCCGGCTCGGGCTGGTCGTGCACGGACGGCGACGAGCGCGCCGGCACCCGTCCGGGCCCCGCAGCCCGCCCCATCCGCACCAGCACGACCACGCTCCACACCAGGATCGCGACCTCGAGTACGTTCCGCACCGTGAGCACCACGAGGATCCACGGCTGCACGCCGAGCAACTGGTCGTAGTAGCCCGGGTAGATCACCTGCGTGAGCAGCGCCATCGGCAGGGCGGTCACCGCGATCGGCACGAACCGGCGCGCACTGGGGGTGCCTGCGGCGAGCCCCCACACGATCGGCACCGCGAACCAGCCGATGTACTGCGGCGACCCCACCTTGTTCGTCGCGATGAGCGCGGCCACGAACAGGAGCGCGAGCACCGGCGCGAGCTCGGCCCGACGGGCACCGCGGCGGGCGGCCCAGAGCGCGAGCACGACCCCCGCCACCACGACGACGGCCATCAACGGCGTCGACACCGCGGCGGCGGCGGACGTGCCGGCACCGGACACCTCGAAGGTCAGGATCTCCTGGTTGTAGAACACCGCTGCCCCCGGAACGCCGGAGGCTGCGGCCCACATGAACGGCGTCGCGAGCGGCGACTCGATCTGCAGCGCGCGACCGGTCTGCTCGCCGATGAACGACACCAGGAACGGCGCACCACCCCACAGCACGTCGACGAGCACGATCAGCGCACTCAGCACCAGCGCACCGGCGAGCACGCCACGGCGATGTCCACGACGCACCAGCAGCAGCACCGCGACGAGTGCCGCCGGCCACACCTTCGTCCACGCACCGGCGGTGAACAGCGCGGAGGCAACGGCCGGCCTCGAGGCCACGAACGCCACCCCCACCAGCGCGAACGCCGTCGCGACGGTGTCGATCCGGCCCAGTGCGATCGGCCCGAGCACGAGCAGGAACAGCAGCCACCACCAGGCGACCCGCACGCCGTGCACGCCGAAGCGGTCCGACGACCCCACTCGCGCCCGGAACCGCCACAGGAACGCGCACGCCGCGGCGTCGAGCAGCACCATCAGCAGCAACCAGCCGGTGCCGATCGACTCGACGCCCCCGAGCGCCGCTGCGGCCATCGGCACGATCGCCAGGATCGGGTACACCCACGCGCCGTCGATGCCCACCCAGAAGTCCGCGCTCCGCCCGGTCTCGATCCAGCGGCTGTAGGTGATGGTCACGTCACCGAGCGGCAGGTTCGCCGACACGAGGGTCAGCCACCACAGGAAGCCGTGCACGGCGACGAACGCCAGGACGAAGCCGGCGAGTTCGAGCCACCGGGTCGAGGTCCTCTGCACCGGACGAGCGTAGCGGCACGGCCGGAGACGATCCCTGCCACGGACTCAGGGTCTCCCGAGCATGACGTGTCACCGTTCAGCTCGTGACCTCCGACACCCCGCGCAAGCGCCGCAAGGCCGTCATATGGATCTCCGTCATCGCCGCCGTCGTCGTCCTCGGCGTCGTCGGCGCGGTGGTCTTCACGAACGTCTACACGAGCAACGAGAACGCGAAGGCCTCGGCCGCCCCGTCGGTCGCGGCGACGCGCGAGGCCTCCACCCTCGACGACACGGACCTGTCCGGCGAGTGGACGGTCGGCGGCGACTCCGAGGCCGGGTACCGCGTCCACGAGGTCCTGAACGGCTCGGACGTCACCGTCACCGGCCGCACCGACAGCGTCTCGGGCACCGCGACCGTCGACGGCACGAGCATCACCGCCGCGAAGATCACGGTGCAGGTCGGCGACATCACCACCGACTCGGACCAGCGCGACTCGTACTTCCGCGACTCCGCCATGGACACCGCGGCCTTCCCCGAGGCCACGTTCGAGCTCACCGCACCGATCGCCGACGCGGTGCCGAGCGGCTCCGACACGACGACCGTGACGGCCCCCGGCACGCTCACGCTGCACGGCGTCACGAAGCAGGTCACCGCGAAGCTGCAGGTCGGCCTGAACGGCGACGGCGTCGACATCTCCGGCTCGGTCCCGATCACCTTCTCGGACTACGGCGTGCAGGCGCCGAGCCTGGGGTTCGTCAAGGTCGACGACGCCGGTTCCGTCGAGTTCCTGGTGCACGCCACCCCCGCGACCTGACGTCCGCGACGCGCGTCACGCCCGTGACGTGACCGCCGAACCCACTGCGTTCGCATCCTTCGACAGAACACGCGTCGATCACCTCGTGGATCGTCGGAAGGTGCACGCGCACCGACCGCTACCCGCGCGCGTCCCCGTCCACGACGAGGTCCCGGACGACCCCGGGCAGCTCGGCGATGAGCGTCGTCATCGGGAACGGCCCGCCGCCGGACGCCCGTCGCGCCGCCAGCCCGTGCACCACCGCGGCCGACGCGGCCAGGTGCGCGAGGTCGGACGGCGTCAGCGACGAACCGGCAGCCTCGACGGCGCCCTGCCGCGCGGCGACGAGTGCCCCGAGGACCCCGCCGAGCACGTCCCCGGCGCCGGCGGCCGCGAGCCACGGCGTCGCCGACGACGCCACCAACCGCACCGACCCGTCCGGGGTGACCACGTGGGTCCGCTCCCCCTTGAGCAGCACGACGCTGCCGGACCGCTCGGCCGCACGGAGCGCCGCGGCGGCCGGGTCCTGCTCGATGTCGGCGCGATCCGCCCCCAGGAACGAAGCGAGCTCACCGGCGTGCGGGGTGAGCACTGCGAGTGTCCCGAGGTCGACGAGCGGGATCGCCCCGGCGTCGACGACGACCGGGACGCCGTCGTCAGAGGCGTGCGAGAAGCCCGACGCAGTCGCCTCGTCCAGGTCGCCGAGCGACGGCGCCGAGATGCCGGAGCCGACGAGCCAGGCCTGCACGCGTCCCCCACCGGACACGACCTCGGGGCGGCGGGTGAGCACGTGGTCGGTGGCGCGTGCAGGTCCGACGTACCGGACCATGCCGACGCCGGTGTGCACGGCGGCGTCGACCCCGAGCACGGCGGCGCCGGGGTACTGGTCGGACCCGGTCGCGATGCCGAGCACCCCGCGCCGGTACTTGGTGGACTCCCCCGTCGGCGCGGTGACCCACGCGGCGGCATCGGACGGTCGGACGGGCACGAAGTCGTTCACCGGTCCCACGTTACGGTGGAGGCCATGAGCCTGTTCCTGCCTGGTCGCGTGGTGGTCTTCGACTACGGCGAGGTGATCAGCCGGACGCCGCACGCCTCGCGGGACGCCCTGGTGGCCGCCACCGGTGTCCCGGCGGAGGAACTGTTCCCGGTGTACCAGGAGCTCCGGCACGACCTGGACCGCGGCGACCTGTCCGTCGTGGCGTACTGGCGTGCCATCGCGGAACGGACCGGACGGAACTGGAGCATCTCCGAGATCCACCGGTTCTGGGCGATCGACTTCACCGGGTGGTTCGAGGTCGAGCCGGAGACGCTCGACATCGTCGAGGAGCTGCACGACGCCGGCACCCGCGTCGCCCTGCTCTCGAACGCGGGCTTCGACTTCGGCGACCCGTACCGACGGTCCCCGATGGGATCGCTGTTCGAGACCGTCGTGGTGAGCGCCGAGGAGCACGTCCTGAAGCCGGCGGCATCCATCTACCGCGACACCTGTGCGCGCTTGGGAATCGAGCCGGGTCAGATGGTGTTCGTGGACAACAGGGCCGAGAACGCCACCGGTGCGGAAGCGATCGGGGCGGTCGGCCACCACTACACGTCGCCGGCGTCGCTGCGGTCGTTCCTGACGGAACTGGCCGAGGCACCGGCACCCGTCCTCTGAGGAGCCCGCGTGACGCACGCCCTGTTCGACCCGATCACCGTCCGTGACCTGACCGTCCGCAACCGCATCTGGGTCTCCCCGATGTGCCAGTACTCGGTGGACCAGCAGGACGGCGTGCCGACCCCGTGGCACCTCGTGCACCTGGGCGGGTTCGCGAAGGGCGGTGCCGGCGCGGTCGTGGTCGAGGCGACGGGCGTCGTGCCCGAGGGACGGATCACCCCGCAGGACCTGGGGCTGTGGAACGACCAGCAGCGCGACGCCTACAAGCCGATCGTCGACTTCCTGCACGAGCAGGGCGCCGCAGCGGGCATCCAGCTGGCGCACGCCGGCCGCAAGGCCTCGACGTACCGCCCCTGGGACGCGACGCACGGCACAGTCCCCGCCGACCAGGGCGGCTGGACCACCGTCGCCCCGTCAGCCGTGGCGTTCGACGGCTACGACGTGCCCCGCGAGCTCGCGGTCGAGGACATCCGCGTCGTCGCGCTCGCCTTCGCCCAGTCCGCCCGCCGCGCGGTGGAGGCCGGGTTCGACCTGGTCGAGATCCACGCCGCCCACGGGTACCTGCTGCACCAGTTCCTGTCGCCGCTGAGCAACCAGCGCACCGACCAGTACGGCGGCTCGCTCGAGAACCGTGCCCGCGCGCTGCTCGAGGTCGTCGACGCCGTGCGTGCCGAGGTCGGCGAGGGCTTCCCGATCGTCGTCCGCTTCTCGGCCACCGACTGGGTCGACGGCGGGCTCACGCTCGACGAGACCACGGTCGTCGCCCGCTGGGCCGCCGAGCACGGTGCCGACCTGGCCGACGTGTCGACCGGCGGCAACGTCGCGAGCGCGCCGATCCCGGTCGGCCCCGGCTACCAGGTACCGCACGCCGCAGCGATCAAGCGCGACGCCGGCATCCCGACCATCGCGGTGGGGATGATCTCCGAGGCGTTCCAGGCCGAGCAGATCGTCGCGACCGGCCTGGCCGACGTGGTGATGATCGGGCGCGAGATGCTCCGCGACCCGTCGTTCGCGCTCCGCGCCGCGCTGGAACTCCGCGTGGCGGTCGACTATGAGCCGCAGCAGTACCACCGCGCGCGGATCACGGCGTAGACGGCGGACCGGATCTGTACGGTTCCACGGCTCCGAGCCCGCGCAGGCGGTACGATTGGCAGCACTGTGGACGATCCCCCGAATAGTTCTTCGCCTCACTCATCCGGCGCTCACTCGGTGAGCTGCACGTCATCCTTGTGCGCGAACGGGGGTGAATCATGAGTCCGATCGACATCGTCATGCTGATCGGCGGCATCCTGCTGACCCTCGGCACGGGTGTCTTCGTCGCGTCCGAGTTCGCGCTGGTGAACCTCGACCGGGCCGACGTCGAAGCACGGCGTGACCGCGGAGAGGCCGGCCTCGCACCGGTCATCGGCGCGCTGAAGGTCACCTCGACCCACCTGTCCAGCGCGCAGCTCGGCATCACGCTGACCACGCTGCTGACCGGCTACCTGCTCGAGCCCTCGATCGCGAAGCTGCTCGAGGCGCCGTTCTTGGCGATGAACCTGCCGGAGGGCATCGTCGAGACCGTCGGCTCGATCGTGGCGCTCGTCATCGCGACCCTGCTGTCGATGATCCTCGGCGAGCTCGTGCCGAAGAACTTCGCGCTGGCGCTGCCGCTGCAGACCGCACGGCTCGTGGTCCCGCTGCAGATCGCGTTCACGACGGTCTTCAAGCCGGCGGTCGCGCTGCTGAACGGCACCGCGAACGCCGTACTGCGCTCGATGGGCATCGAGCCGCAGGAAGAGCTCTCCGGCGCCCGCAGTGCCGAGGAGCTCACCTCGCTGCTGCGCCGGTCGGCGTCCGAGGGCTCGCTCGAGCAGGACACCGCAACGCTCCTCGAGCGCACCATCTCGTTCTCTGAGCTGAGCGCCAGTGACGTGATGACCCCGCGCCCCCGGCTCTCCACGATCCGGGTGTCCGAGTCCGCCGAGGACGTCATCGCCCTCGCCCGCAAGACCGGCTTCAGCCGCTTCCCCGTCATCGAGGAGGACGCGGACGACGTCGTCGGCATCGTGCACGTCAAGCAGGCCGTCGCCGTGCCGCGCGAGAAGCGTCCGGAGGTCCCCGTCGGGGCGCTCATGACCGACGCCGAGCGCGTGCCGGAGACGATGCCGGGCGACACCCTGCTCGCCGAGGTCCGCGGCCGCGGCTACCAGATGGTCATCGTCGTCGACGAGTACGGCGGCACCGCCGGGGTCGTCACGCTGGAGGACCTGATCGAGGAGATCGTCGGCGAGGTCTCCGACGAGCACGACCGCGCACGCATCGACGTGGTCCGCTCCCGAGACTGGCTGACCTTCCCCGGTCTGCTGCGTCCCGACGAGCTCGAGGACCGCGCCGGTGTGAAGGTGCCCGAGGACGGCCCGTACGAGACCGTCGGGGGGTTCGTCATGTCGACGTTGGGCCGTCTGCCCGTCGTCGGCGACGAGGTCCCGCTGGACGGCGGCGTGTTCCGCGTCGAGCGTCTGGACGGCCGCCGGATCGACCGCATCCGCTGGACCCCGACGCGCGAGCCGACCGACACGGCGGCCACCGCGATCATCATCCCGTCCACCAAGAGCACCCCGACCACCACGACGAAGGGCAGCACCCGATGAGCTCCGACTGGTGGGGCATCTTCTGGCTCGTCGTCCTGCTGCTGGGCAACGCGTACTTCGTCGCGGCGGAGTTCGCCGTCATCTCCGCACGCCGCTCGCAGATCGAGCCCCGCGCCGAAGAGGGCTCGAAGGCCGCGCAGATGACGCTGTGGGCGATGGAGCACGCCACCCGCATGCTCGCGACGACGCAGCTCGGCATCACGGTCTGCTCGCTGCTCATCCTGAACGTCTCCGAGCCGGCGATCCACCACCTGCTCGAGGTCCCGCTGCACCTGACCGGCTGGAGCGCCGAGGTGATCGGCACCGTGGCCTTCGTGTTCACGCTGCTGCTCGTGTCGTTCCTGCACGTCGTGTTCGGCGAGATGGTGCCGAAGAACATCTCGTTCTCGATGCCGGACCGCGCCGCGCTGCTGCTCGTGCCGACGCTCTGGTACATCGGCCACGGCCTGCACTGGGTCATCGTCGGCCTGAACGAGGTGGCGAACGCCGTGCTGCGACTGTTCCGCGTCGAGCCGAAGGACGAAGCGGTGAGCGCGTTCACGGTGGAAGAGGTGCAGACCATCGTGGAGCAGTCCCGCCGCGAGGGCACCCTGACCGACGACGGCAAGCTCGCCCTGGCGTTCGAGTTCACCGAGAAGAAGGTCCGTGACGTGGCCGTGCCGATGGCCGAGCTCGTCACACTGCCCGACGACGCCACCCCCGGTGACGTCGAGCACGCCGTGGCACAGCGTGGGTTCTCCCGCTACGTGCTCGTCGGCGAGGACGGCTCCCCCACGGGCTACGTGCACGTGAAGGACGTCATCGACCTGCGACCGGACGAGTTCGACGACCCGGTACCGCCGAAGCGCATCCGCCAGCTCATCTCGCTGTACACCGAGATGGACCTCGAGGACGCGCTCGCGACCATGCGGGCCGCCGGCCGCCACGTGGCGCGCGCGTTCGACGCGGACGGCCGCACGCTCGGCGTGCTGTTCCTCGAGGACATCCTCGAGGAACTCGTCGGCGAGGTCGAGGACGCGACCCGACGCCGGTAGACGCTCCGCCAGGACGGACGGGAGGCGCGGTGCCAGCTGGCACCGCGCCTCCAGTCCGTTCGTGGTCGCGACCAGGGCGACGCGCGACCCGTCCGCGCTACCAGCTGACGGGCAGGGGCTTGCCCTCTTCGTACCCGGCGGCGGACTGGATGCCGACCAGCGCGCGCTCGGAGAACTCGGCGAGCGACGACGCACCCGCGTAGGTCGCGGAGCTGCGGACGCCGGTGGTGATCATGTCGAGCAGGTCCTCGACGCTCGGGCGCTCCGGGTCGAGGTAGATCGTCGACGAGGAGATCCCCTCGGCGAAGAGTTCCTTGCGGGCCCGCTCGTACGGGTCGAGCCGCTCGAAGCGCTCGCGGACGGCCTTGGCCGAGGCCATGCCCCAGCTCTCCTTGTACGCCTTGCCCGCAGTGTCGCGGCGCAGGACACCGGGCGCTTCGAGCGTGCCGGCGAACCACGAGCCGATCATGACCGCGGACGCCCCGGCGGCCAGCGCGAGGGCGACGTCGCGCGGGTAGCGCACCCCGCCGTCGGCCCAGACGTGCGCGCCGAGCGACCGAGCGGCGGCGGCCGTCTCGAGCACGGCGGAGAACTGCGGGCGGCCGACGGCGGTCATCATGCGGGTCGTGCACATGGCGCCCGGCCCGACACCGACCTTGATGATGTCCGCCCCGGCACCGACCAGGTGCGCGACGGCGTCGGCGGTGACGACGTTGCCGGCGACGAGCGGGATGCCGAGCTGCAGGGACGAGACCGTGCGGAGGGCACGGAGCATGCCGTCCTGGTGTCCGTGCGCGGTGTCGAGGACCAGGACGTCCACGCCCGCGGCGGCCAGCGCCTTCGCCTTGGCCGCGACGTCACCGTTGATGCCGAGCGCGGCGGCGACCCGGAGCCGCCCGGAGGCGTCGACGGCGGGCGTGTAGATGTCGGAGCGGATCGCGCTCGTCTGGCTCGTGGTGCCGACGACCCGACCGTGCCGCATCACCGGCGCGAAGTCGACCTCGGCGGCGGAGAGCACCTGGTGGACGTGGCGGGGCGTCCCGGCGTCCTCGGCGTCGATGGCGGTCGAGGCTCCGTGCAGCAGGTCGCCGAGGACGGCGTCGGGGCCGGCGGTGCCGAGGCGGGTGGCGGGCACGCAGCCGAGGTACTCGCCGTCGGCGTCGCGGACGACCACGCCACGGCCGGCGACCGGCAGGAGCTGCTCCAGGGCCTCGGCGACGGTGGTCTGCGCCCCCATGTCGTAGGCGGTGTCGAAGTCGACCGGCTGGTCCTTCACCCAGCGGATCGCGGCGTCGAGGTCCTGCAGGTGCATGTCCTGCGGCAGCACGCCGAGGCCACCGCGCCGGGCGAGGGTGGCGGCGAGCCGGGGGCCCGTGACCGAGTTCATGTTGGCGCTGACGATCGGGATCGTGGCGCCGCTGCCGTCGTTCGCCGCCAGGTCGACGTCGAAGCGGCTCGTCACACCGGAACGGCTCGGGACGAGGAAGACGTCGGAGTAGGTCAGGTCGTGCGTCGGCCGCGTCTCGTAGAACCTCATGCGCTCCACTGTACGGCTCCGGTCACGGCCCCGACCGGGTGCCCACGGGCCACCGACTCGCGCCGCGGCTGACACGGAACGGACATGTCGGAGCGGCTAGGCTTGGCACCTGTGCGGCGCAGGGTTGCTCCGCACGACACACACGAGCATCTATCGACGGAGAGTGGGCGATCGGCTGTGTCGAGCCATCTGACCGGAACGGACGAGACCGCGGGCGAATTCGGGGCGAACGAGTGGCTCGTCGACGAGCTCTACGAGCAGTTCGTCGCGGACAAGGAGTCGGTCGACAAGTCCTGGTGGCCGGTCCTCGAGAGCTACCACCGCACGCAGGTCGGTGGCGCTGCGGCCCCGGCCCAGTCCCCCGCGCAGCCGGCACCGGCCCAGCAGCAGTCGTCGACGCAGCAACCCGCCACCGGTGACGCTCCGGGCGAGGCCAAGTCCGGTCCGATCCAGGCGAAGACCACCTCGCGCCAGCCGGCACCGCAGCCGATCCCGGCCGAGGCGAACGACGCCGCGGACGACCACGAGGAGACCCACGAGGACGTGGCGACCCCGCTCCGGGGCATGGCGAAGACCCTGGCGTCGAACATGGACGCCTCGCTGACGGTCCCGACCGCCACGAGCGTCCGCACCATCCCGGCGAAGCTGATGATCGACAACCGCATCGTCATCAACAACCACCTGCGGCGGGCCCGCGGCGGCAAGATCTCCTTCACGCACCTGATCGGGTGGGCGATGGTGCAGGCGCTCAAGGACTTCCCGAGCCAGAACGTCTTCTACGAAGAGCGCGACGGCAAGCCGTTCGTCGTCGCCCCGGCGCACGTGAACCTCGGCATCGCGATCGACGTCCCGAAGAAGGACGGCACCCGCTCGCTCCTGGTGCCGAGCATCAAGCGGGCCGAGTCCCTGACGTTCGGCCAGTTCCTCTCCGCCTACGAGGACCTCGTCAAGCGCGCCCGTGACAACAAGCTCACCCCGGCGGACTTCCAGGGCACGACGATCTCGCTCACCAACCCGGGCGGCATCGGCACCGTGCACTCGGTCCCCCGTCTGACGAAGGGGCAGGGTTCGATCATCGGCGCCGGTGCCCTGGAGTACCCGGCGCAGTTCCAGGGATCGGCGTCGAAGACCCTGGTCGAGCTCGGCATCGGCAAGACCATCACCCTGACGAGCACCTACGACCACCGTGTCATCCAGGGCGCCGGTTCGGGCGAGTACCTCAAGCACGTGCACGAGCGCCTGATCGGTGAGCACGGCTTCTACGACGGCATCTTCGCCGCGCTCCGGATCCCGTACAAGCCGATCCAGTGGGCGAACGACATCAACGTCGACCTGGCGCACCGGGTGAACAAGACCGCGCGCGTGCAGGAGCTCATCAACAGCTTCCGCGTCCGTGGGCACCTGATGGCCGACATCGACCCGCTCGAGTACCGCCAGCGCACCCACCCCGACCTCGAGATCGAGAGCCACGGGCTCACCTTCTGGGACCTCGACCGCGAGTTCGTCACCGGCGGGCTCGCCGGCACCACCTCGGCACCGCTCCGCGACGTCCTCGGGATCCTGCGCGACGCGTACTGCCGCACGGTCGGCATCGAGTACATGCACATCCAGGACCCGGAACAGCGTCGCTGGGTGCAGGAGCGCATCGAGGTGCCGTACTCGAAGCCGTCGAAGGAAGAGCAGCTCCGCGTCCTCGGCAAGCTCAACGAGGCCGAGGCGTTCGAGACCTTCCTGCAGACCAAGTACGTCGGCCAGAAGCGCTTCTCGCTCGAGGGCGGCGAGTCCACCATCGCCTTCCTCGACACCCTGATCCAGCACGCCGCCGGAGCCGGACTGGCCGAGGTCGCGATCGGCATGGCCCACCGTGGCCGCCTGAACGTGCTGACGAACATCGCCGGCAAGACCTACGGACAGATCTTCCGTGAGTTCGAGGGCTCGTCGCTGCCGGGCACGGTGTCCGGTCAGGGCTCCGGCGACGTGAAGTACCACGTCGGCACCGAGGGCGTGTTCCGCACGTCCGACGGCTCGAGCATCCCGGTGACGATCGCCGCGAACCCGTCCCACCTCGAGGCCGTCGACGGCGTGCTCGAGGGCATCGTCCGCGCCAAGCAGGACCGCGAGGCCCCCGGCAGCTTCGGCGTGCTCCCCGTGCTCGTGCACGGCGACGCGGCGATGGCGGGCCAGGGCGTGGTCGTCGAGACACTGCAGATGTCGCAGCTCCGCGGCTACCGCACCGGTGGCACGGTCCACCTCGTCATCAACAACCAGGTCGGGTTCACCACCCCGCCCGAGTCCGCGCGCAGCTCGGTGTACTCCACCGACGTCGCGAAGACGATCCAGGCGCCGATCTTCCACGTGAACGGTGACGACCCCGAGGCCGTCGCCCGTGTCGCCGAGCTCGCCTTCGCGTACCGCGAGGAGTTCCACCGCGACGTCGTGATCGACCTGATCTGCTACCGCCGTCGCGGCCACAACGAGGGCGACGACCCCTCGATGACACAGCCGCTGATGTACAACCTCATCGAGGCGAAGCGCTCCGTCCGCACGCTGTACACCGAGGCCCTCGTCGGCCGTGGTGACATCACGCAAGAGGAGTACGACGAAGCGCACCGCGACTTCCAGGACCGCCTGGAACGGGCCTTCGCCGAGACGCACGAGGCGCAGACCGGCACCATCCCGGTGATCGAGGTCGACGACGACGGTGCGGTGCAGGGCCTCGAACGCCCGGCAGCGCAGCGCGACGACTCCGAGGTCGAGGTGCACGAGACCGCCGTGTCCGACGAACTCGTCCGGGCGATCGGCGACGCACACAGCAACCCGCCCGCCGGGTTCTCCATCCACCCGAAGCTGCAGCAGCTGCTGACCAAGCGCACCGAGATGACGCGCAACGGCGGCATCGACTGGGCGATGGCCGAGCTCATGGCGATCGGGTCGATCCTGGTCGAGGGCAAGCCGGTCCGCCTCGCCGGACAGGACGCCCGCCGTGGCACCTTCGTCCAGCGCCAGTCGGTCTTCCACGACCGGGTGAACGGCCAGGAGTGGCTGCCGCTGTCGAACCTCACCGAGGACCAGGCCCGGTTCTACGTGTACGACTCGCTGCTGAGCGAGTACGCGGCGATGGCCTTCGAGTACGGCTACTCGGTGGAACGCCCCGAGTCCCTCGTGCTCTGGGAAGCGCAGTTCGGTGACTTCGCGAACGGCGCCCAGATCGTCATCGACGAGTTCATCTCGTCCGCCGAGCAGAAGTGGGGACAGCGCTCCGGCCTCGTCCTGCTGCTGCCGCACGGGTACGAGGGCCAGGGGCCGGACCACTCGTCTGCGCGCATCGAGCGGTACCTGCAGCTGTGCGCCGAGGACAACATGATCGTCGCACGACCGTCGACCCCGGCGTCGTACTTCCACCTGCTCCGCCGACAGGCCTGGGCCCGTCCGCAGAAGCCGCTCATCGTGTTCTCGCCGAAGGCGATGCTCCGGCTCCGTCAGGCGACGAGCGCGGTCGAGGACTTCACGACGGGCACGTTCGAGCCCGTGCTGGACGACCACCGGATCACCGACAAGGGTGCCGTCCGCCGGGTCGTGCTGCACTCCGGCAAGGTGCACCACGACCTGCGCGCCGAGGTCGACAAGCGCGGGATCACCGACGTCGCGCTCGTCCGCCTCGAGCAGCTCGCGCCGCTCCCCCTCGACCGCATCCTCGAGGTGCTGGCCGGCTACCCGGACGCCGACGTCGTGTGGGCACAGGAGGAGCCGGAGAACCAGGGCGCCTGGCCGTTCGTCTGCATGAACCTGTCGCCGCACCTGGGCGGCCGACCGTTGTCCGTCGCGGCCCGCTCGGCGAGTGCAGCACCGGCCACCGGGTCGTCGAAGCGCTCCGCACAAGAGGCCGCGGACGTCATCGACACGGCACTGAGCACGTCGGCGTAACCACGAGGAAGCGCCCCGTGTGGGAGCCCGATGGACTCCCGCACGGGGCGCTTCGCTGTTCCCGAGGAGTGCGACGCCCCTAGGCGAACTTGGTGTACCGGACTCCGGCGTCGTGGTACCCGCGCTTCTGGTAGAACCGGTGCGCGTTGTCCGTCGCTGCCGCACTGACCGCGCTGAGGCGACGCGCGCCCTGCTCGACGGCCCACGCTTCGAACGTGTCGATGAGTGCGGAACCGGTGCCGAGCCTCCGGGCCGTGTCGTCGACGACCAGCAGCAGCAGCTGCGCCGTCGGTTCGTCGCTGGCGTACGCCCACGTGACCTGGGCCCCGGCCACGGCGGCCACACGGCCGTCGTCCCCCCGGACGACCCAGGTGCGGTGCCCGGCCTCGGGCGTGAGCCGTTCGAGGCGGGCGCGCATCGACGCGTCGTCGACGTCGTGACCGAGCAGGCGGACGAGGGCGGCGACGTCGGCGACGTCCGTGTCAGACCAGGCGGTGGTCGACTCGACGGTGAGGGTCATGTCGGCCAACCTACCCGGGCCGCCGGTCGTGTTGCGACGGGCTTCCATAACAACTGATATTCATATACTCTGCTGTCATATCACCCGCCGGGTGATCCCGACCGACAGGACAGCCATGCACATCACCTCCCGCCACGGCCGCACCGCAGCCTGGATCGCGTTCCCGCTCGCCGTCGTCGCCAGCGGTGCCCTCATCGCCACGGCCTCGTACGCCGCCTTCTCGAGCAGCACCGACAACGCCGCGAACAGCTGGCGCACCGGCGCCGTCTCGCTCACCGACGACGACCAGGGCGTCGCGATGTTCGACGCCGACGATCTGGTGCCCGGGTCCAGCGGCTCGAACTGCATCACCGTCACGGCGAACACCACCAACGCCTCGACCGTGAAGCTCTTCACCACCGACCAGGCCGACGACGACGCACTCGCCGAGCACGTGGGACTGACCGTCGAGCGCGGCAGCCTCGGCACCCCCGGAGACTGCAGCACCTTCACCACGGCGACGACCGTGCACGACGGGACGCTCGCCGGCCTGATGGAGTCCGAGTCCTTCGGCACCGGCGTCGACGCGTGGAAGCCGGCGACGGGTACGGCGAGCACGACCTATCGCATCAGCTACGACCTGAGCGCGGGCGCCCCGAACACCGTGCAGTCGTCCGAGGCGGGCACCACGTTCGTGTGGGAAGCGCAGACCGACTGACCCCGTCCCGAACCCGACCCGCCCGACCCGCCCGACCCGAGGAGCAGCCGATGCCGAACGCCACCACCCGCCGTCACGTCCGCTGCGCCGGCGACGTGCCCCGGCTGCTCCTCGCGGTCACGGCACGCACGGTCCTCTGGTCGGCCCTGCTGCTCTCGCTGTGGGCGTCGCTCCCCGCGGCCCTCGGGTGGCACGTGACGACCGTCGTCTCCGACTCGATGGCGCCCGGCATCCGGACCGGGGACGTCGTCGCCGCGATGCCCGTCGACCCGGACGACCTCGAGGCCGGACGGGTGCTGCTCGTCGAGGACCCGGACCACCGGGACCGACTCCGGCTGCACCGGCTCGAGCGCGTCGAACAGGACGGGGCCCTGCGCCTGCGAGGGGACGCCAACCCGACGGCCGACCGGACTGCCGTCGCCCCGGACGCCGTCCTCGGTGTCGGCGTCCTGCGCTTCCCGTGGGTCGGGCTGCCCGGTGTCTGGATCCGCGGGGGCGACTGGACCTCCCTGTTGCTGACCGGTGTCGTCGCCGCCGTGCTCGTCGTCGCCGGGCGGGCCGACCGGGACATCACCGCCGGTCGCCCCTGCCGGACCTGCGGCGCGCCGCGCCGGGACCTCCACTCGCCCGTCGTCGCGGAGCCCGGCACCGTCACCGTCACCGCCGTGTCGTCGTCCACCGTGCCGGTCGCGGCGTTCACGGCGGCTGCCATCGTCCTCACCCTGCTCGCCGCAGCAGGAGCGGGAACCGGGTTCGGGGCCGGAGCCGGGTTCAGCGGTTCGACCGGCACCGCCTCGGCACTCGGCACCGGCGGGTTCGGGTGCTTCCACCAGCCCGCACCCGGCGCGGCACTCGCGTGGGACTTCGCCGAGAAGAGCGGCCCCCGGGTCGTGGACTCGAGCGGGTCCGGGGGCGACGGCACCTTCACGCCCGCCGCTGCCCGGGTCGACGCCGACTGCGCCACGAACCCGTACGCGACGTTCTGGACCGAGGACGGGGCCGACGGGTGGGCGGTCACCGACACCGCGGTCGACGCTCCGAACGCCTTCACGATCGAGGTCTGGTTCCGCACCCAGGACACCGACGGCGGGCGCGTGTTCGGGTTCGGCTCGGACCGCTCTGCCGCGTCCCAGTACCGCGACCGGCACCTGTACATCGGTGCCGACGGAGTCCTGCGGTTCGGCGTCGAGGGATCAGGGTCGCAGTTCAAGTTCACGCTGGGATCGACGGCGACGGTCACCGACGGCGAATGGCACCACGCGGTCGCGACGTTCCAGTCGCGATCGATGGCGCTCTGGGTCGACGGCCAGCTGCAGGGCAGTCGTTCCGATGCCGTCACCCTGCGGCAGTACGCCGGACACTGGCGCGCCGGACGCCAGACGCTGGCCGGTTGGCCGAACGCCGGCGACTACGTCTACACCGGCGACGTGGACACGGTCCGGGTGCACGAGCGCGTCCTCGACGCAGCGGCGATCACCCGTGCGTTCCAGGCCGGCCGCTGACGCCGGACCGGGCCGAGGCGAACGCCGATGCCTGACCAGTCCGGGCGCCACCCGAGCCGGGCGTGCGACCGGCCTGTGACGTCAGTGCGTCGACTGTTCCTGCCGGATGCGCTCGAGGATCTCGCTGCGCAGCTGGTCCGGAGCGGTCTCCTTGCACGCACGGCGGACGGTCTCCATGAGCACGACGCCGACGCGGTGCTCGGTCTGGCAGTCCTCGCACCCGTCCATGTGCTCGCGGATGTCCGCAGCGTCCTCGTGGCGGAGCTCGTCGTGCAGGAACTCCTCGAGTTCGGCCTTCGCCTTCGAGCAGTCGCAGCCGCTCATCGTGCGTCCTTCCGTCCGGTGCGACCCGTGGCCGCGGTTGCCTTCGTCGTCGACGCCGCGCCCCGGCCTCGTCCGCGCATCGTCGCCGTCGACGCTGCGTCCGGGACGATGCCGGTCTCGCGGGCGTGGTCCGCCAGGAGCCCACGGAGGAGCCGGCGGCCACGGTGGAGGCGGCTCATGACCGTCCCCACGGGGGTCTTCATGATGTCGGCGATCTCCTGGTACGAGAAGCCTTCGACATCGGCGAAGTAGACGGCCATCCGGAAGTCCTCGGGGATCGCTTGCAGGGCGTCCTTCACGGCGGAGGAAGGCAGGTGGTCGATCGCGTCGGCCTCGGCGGACCGGGCGGAGATCGACTGGGTGACGCTCTCGGCGCCGCCGAGCTGCCAGTCCTCGAGCTCGTCGATGGTGCCCTGGTACGGGTTCCGCTGGTTCTTGCGGTACGTGTTGATGAACGTGTTCGTGAGGATCCGGTACAACCAGGCCTTCAGGTTCGTGCCCTGCTTGAACTGGCGGAACGCGGCGAACGCCTTGACGAAGGTCTCCTGCACCAGGTCCGACGCGTCGGCCGGGTTGCGGGTCATCCGCATGGCCGCGCCGTAGAGCTGGTCCATGAAGGGCAGGGCCTGGTCCTCGAACAGGGACCGCAGCTCCGCCTCGGAGACGGTCTTCGCGTCCACGGGCTCGTCGGCTGCGTCGTCGAGGGCGGTCTGCTCGTCTTCGACGGCGTCGAGCTGCACCTCGGTCTCGTCGACCAGGTGGTGCGGAGCTGCCTGCGGTTCGTCGGTCGTCATCGCGGCCAAGTCTAGGCCGAGCGTGCCGAGCGTCGTCGGCACCGCGGTCAGCACGGTCGCCGTGCTGGTCCGCTCTCGAGCGAGTGTTGCTGTCGCCACTGATCCTCCCGGTGCGTTCAGTACCCTGGTGAACCGATGGCAGACACGACGCATTCCCAGAGCGGGACCCAGCCCGCCGCACCCTGGATCGCCCCGGTCGCAGGGGGGCCGCTGCGCGGTGACGTCGCGCTGCCCGGGTCGAAGTCGCTGACGAACCGGGAGCTCGTGCTCGCGGCCCTCGCCGACGGCCCCTCGACGATCCGGCTGCCGCTGCACTCGCGCGACTCCGCACTGATGATCGCCGGCCTCCGGGCGCTGGGCGTCGGCATCGAGGAACTCGAGCCCGCAGCCGGCACCGCCCCGAACCCCTACGGCCCGGACCTCCGGATCACGCCCGCCCCGATGCACGGCGACGTCCGCCTGGACTGCGGGCTGGCCGGCACCGTGATGCGCTTCCTGCCGCCGCTCGCCGCCCTGGCCGTCGGGCCCGTCACGGTCGACGGCGACCCCTACGCCCGCAAGCGGCCGATGCACGCCATCGTGCAGGGCCTCGTGGACCTCGGTGTCGACGTCACGGACGACGGCGGGGGCTCGATGCCGTTCTCGTTCACCGGCACCGGCTCGGTCCGCGGGGGCGCCCTGACTATCGACGCGTCGGCGTCCTCGCAGTTCGTCTCCGGGCTGCTGCTGTCGGCGCCCCGCTTCGACGAGGGACTGCACCTGACCCACGTCGGCGAGCGTCTGCCGAGCATGCCGCACATCGAGATGACCGTCGCGGCGCTCCGTGCCCGCGGCGTCCGGGTCGACGAACCGTCGGTCGGCGAGTGGGTCGTGCACCCCGGTCCGATCGGCGCGCGCGACGTCACGATCGAGCCCGACCTGTCGAACGCCGCTCCGTTCGCGGTGGCCGCGCTCGTCGCGGGCGGTACGGTCCGCATCCGCACCTGGCCCACCGAGACGACGCAGGTCGGCGCCGACCTCGAGACGCTCCTGCCCCTGTGGGGGGCGACCGTGGCCCGTGACGGTGACGACCTGCTCGTCGACGGCGGCGTCGGGATCCGCGGCGGGGCCTCCTTGCCGGGTCTCGAACTCGACCTGAGCCGCGGCGGCGAACTCGCACCGGCGCTCGTCGCGCTGGCCGCGCTGGCCGGCGGGCCGAGCGAGATCACCGGCATCGGGCACCTGCGGGGCCACGAGACGGACCGCCTGGCCGCGCTGGCGGCGGACCTCAACCGGTCTGGAGGCGCGGTGCACGAACTCGACGACGGCCTGCGGATCGAGCCGGCGCCGCTCCACGGCAGCGCCTGGGGCGCGTACGACGACCACCGGATGGCGACCGCTGGGGCGATCGTGGGCCTCGTCGTCGACGGCGTCGCCGTCGACGACATCGGGTCGACGGCGAAGACGCTGCCGCAGTTCCCGGAGCTGTGGGCGGCACTCGTGGCGTCCTCGGTGGCCGCTGCACCGGTGAGTGGGGACTGACGCATGAGCTGGTGGGACGACGCCGACGGTGACGACACCGACGCGGACGAGCCGTACGGGCAGTACGACGAGTCGAGCGTGCGGGTGCGTCCGAACCCGAAGGGCAACCGGCCACGCACGAAGACCCGGCCGACCTACGACGACGCCCCCGTCGGGTGGGTGACGAACGTCGACCGCGGGCGGTTCGGGGTGCTGATCGACGACCACGTCATCACGGCCACGAAGGCCCGCGAGCTCGGCAAGAAGTCCGTGGTCACGGGCGACCACGTGTCACTCGTCGGGGACGTCTCCGGGGACCCCGGGTCGCTCGCGCGCATCGTGAAGGTCGCCGAACGCACCACCCTGCTGCGCCGGAGTGCCGACGACTCCGACGAGGTCGAGCGCGTCATCGTGGCGAACGCCGACCAGATGCTCATCGTGGTGGCCGCGGCCGACCCCGAGCCGCGCACCCGCCTGATCGACCGGTACCTGGTGGCGGCGTTCGACGCGGGGCTCGACCCGATCCTCTGCATCACGAAGACCGACCTCGCCGACCCGGCTGCGTTCCTGGCGCACTTCGCCTGCCTGGACCTGCGGATCGTGACGAGCCGTTCGGACGACGTCCCGCTCGAGGCGCTGCACGAGCTGCTCGACGACAAGGTGACCGTGACCGTCGGGCACTCCGGCGTCGGCAAGTCGACCCTGGTGAACGCGTTGACCGGGTCCACGCGGGCGATCGGCGTCGTGAACTCCGTGACCGGCCGGGGGCGGCACACGTCCTCGTCGTCGATCGCGCTGCGGGTCCGTGACGGTGGCTGGATCATCGACACCCCGGGCGTGCGGTCGTTCGGCCTGGGGCACGTCGACCCCGCGAACGTGTTCCGGGCGTTCGCCTCGCACGCGATCCCGGTGCTGCCCGCGCGGGACGGCATCCCGTTGGCGCAGGCGCACGACTGGGAGATCGTCGACCGGGTGCAGGACGGGGAGCTCGGGCCGACCGGTGTCGAGCGGCTCGACTCGTTCCGGGCGCTGCTGACCGGGATGGGCGCGTCGGACCCCGGTTCGGAGTAGCGCGAGGGGCGGTGGCTGGTCGGCGCTCGGCGGCGACCGGTCGGCGCTCGGCGGTTGGTCGGCGCTCGGCGGCTGGTCGGCGGCTGGTCGGCGCTCGGCGGCTGGTCGGCGGCTGGTCGGCGGTCGGCGCTGGTCGGCGGCTGGTCGGCGGTCGGCGCTGGGCGGCGGCTGGTCGGCGGTCGGCGCTGGGCGGCGGCTGGTCGGCGGCTGGTCACGACACCCCGCGGAGTGTACTTCGAGCGGTCACGAACTGTCGGCTGGTGGCGCGGCATCCGACAGTTCGTGACCGCCCGAGCGACGGCGCGCGGTGAGTCGTGACCACTCCCCCCACGCCCGCCCCGTCGCACCGTGCGGACCTCGCACCGTGCGAGGGGCTCTGAACGGTGCAAGGTCGTGCGCTCCGTGCGGGCTCGCGGCCTCGCACGGAGCGGGCAACCTCGCACCGGACGACGACTCGACTCCGGGCCTGCGTCGACAAGCACGCACCGGCGTTGTACAGTTGGCGATCGTGTCCGAAGTTGCAAAGTACAACTTTGCGCCGACCCCCGCTGTCGACGCCCCGTCCCCGAGCACGACGACGACGTCGCACGCGCACCACTCCCCCACGCACAAGTCCTCGCGAGCCCCGAAGCCGCAGGGCTCCGACAGCGTCCTGCGCCCGGCCGGCCTCGGTCGCGTGCTGCTGACGTTCGCCTCGCACATCCTCGTGCCGCTGTTCCTGGCCGCGGGCATGGGCCTGGCGTACCTCGGCGCCTTCCACGCCCCGGCGCCGCACGAACTCCCCGTCGGCATCGTCGGCCAGGGCGCCGCCACCCAGGTGTTCGCCCAGACCGTGACCGACCAGTCCGACGGCGCCCTCGTGGCCCACGTCGTCGCCTCGACGAAGGCCGCCGAGCAGCAGGTGCGCGACCGCGACCTCGCGGCGGTCTACGCACCCACCGCGACCGGTGCCACGCTCTTCGTCTCGACCGCCGCGTCGGAGACGACCGCGAGCGCCGCACAGAAGGTGTTCCTGCCGATCGCCTACGACCAGCACATGCCGTTCCGGGTCGTCGACGTCGTGCCCACGGGCGACCAGGACACCACCGGCCAGGGACTGTTCTTCCTGCTCGTGGCCCTGAGCGTCGGCGGGTACGCGTCCGCGATCGCCGTGGCCTCGGTCGCGACGAAGCTCCGCGGCGTGTGGACCGCGGTCATCGGGCTCGCCACCGCGGGGGTCGTCGCCGGCATCGGCGTGATCGTCGCCGGACCGATCTACGGCGTCATCACCACGCACCAGTGGCAGGTGTTCCTGTTCGCCTGGCTCTACGACGCGATCATCGTCGCGCTCGGCGTCGGGCTGCATCCCGTGCTCGGACGGTGGACCACCCCGATCCTCACGATGCTCTTCGTGATGCTGAACTTCACGTCCTCCGGCGGGATCTTCCAGCCGGCCTTCCAGCCCGGGTTCTTCGCCGCCCTGCACACCTTCTGGAGCGGTGCCGCGTGGCTGCAGGCCGCACAGGACCTGCAGTACTTCCCGGACGCCTCGCTCGGCCGGTCATCGCTCGTGCTCGCCCTCTGGCTGGCCGCCGCGCTCCTGCTCTGCGTCGTGGTGCACGGGCTCGTCGCCCGCCGGACCCGCATCGCACGCGAGCGCGAGGTCACCCGGCTCGAGGAAGAAGAGGTCGTCGCCGCGTAGCGACGGTAGGTTGGGCGACGTGGACCTCAGCGCCGACCTGGACTTCGCCCGCTCCCTCGCCGACACCGCCGACACGATCAGCCTCGAGCGCTTCCGTGCCGCCGACCTGCACGTGACGAAGAAGGCCGACAGCACGCACGTCACCGACGCCGACCAGGCGGTCGAACGGGCCCTGCGCGAGCGGCTCGCCGCCGAGCGACCGGACGACGCGTTCCTCGGTGAGGAGACCACGGCGGACACCGGAGCCGAGGCCGTCAGCGAAGGGCACCGGCAGTGGGTGGTCGACCCGATCGACGGCACCGCCAACTACCTGCGTGGCGTGCCGGTGTGGGCGACCCTGATCGCGCTCGCGGTCGACGGTCGCCCGGTGCTCGGCGTCGTCAGCGCTCCGGCCCTCGGCAAGCGCTGGTGGGCGGCCGAGGGTTCCGGTGCGTTCTCGTTGGACGGACCGCTCCGGGTGTCCGGGGTCGCCGACCTGGCCGACGCCAGCCTGAGCTACAACAGCATCCAGCAGTGGGACGACGACGACCGCCTCGAGCCGCTCGTCGACCTGTCCCGCCGGGTCTGGCGCACCCGGGCCTACGGCGACATGTGGTCATACATGATGGTGGCCGAGGGCGTCCTCGACGTCGCCGGCGAACCCGACCTGAAGCCGTGGGACATCGCCGCCCTCGTCCCCATCGTCGAAGAGGCCGGCGGTCGCTTCACCTCGCTCGACGGCGATCCCGGGCCCTGGCACGGCAGCGCCCTCGCCACGAACGGCCTGGTGCACGACGCCGTCGTCGAGGTCATCCGCCGCGAGTCCTAGGACGGCGGCCGAGCGGATCAGCCGCCGTCGAGCGGATCAGCCGCCCTCGAGCGGATCAGCCGCCCTCGAGCGGATCAGCCGCCGTCGAGCGGATCAGCCGCGGTCGGCGGGCTCCGCAGCCGCGTCGGAGCGCTCGGACTCCCCCTCGGACCGCCGCGCCGCCCGGCGACGCGCCACCAGGTCCGCACCCGCCAGCACCAACGCCAGCGCCATCAGCGACACCGTGAACGTCGTGCCGCTGCGGAACGCGTCGTGGTACGCGTCGAGCCGGCTGCCCGGACCGGACCCGCCGGACCCCGACCCCGCCGTCTGGCTCCGGACGATGCCGTAGAAGATGCTCGTCGCGACCGCGGTACCGATCGCCGTCCCGACCCGCTGCCCGAGCTGCTGCATCGAGCCCGCGACACCGGACTGCTCGACGGGGATCTCGGCCAGGGTCAGCGTCTGGTTCGGTGACACCACGAACCCACCACCGAGACCACCCACCAGGAACGCTCCGGCCATCGCCCACGGGGTCACCTCCGGCGGAGTGGCGACCGCGGCGAGCATGAGCAGCAGGAAGCCGACGACGACCATCCCGAGCCCGGCGACGACCAGCGCCCGCCCGACCCGGTCGACGATCCGTCCGCCGATGTACGAGCCCACGGCACTCGTCGCCGCGAAGGGGATGCTCACCATGCCGGCGAACAGCGGCGAGAGGCCGAGGCCCTCCTGCAGGTAGAGCGTCACCATGAGGAAGGACGCCGGCAGCGCCGCGAAGTAGACGGCGACGATCGACAGTCCGTTGCGGTACGACGACAGTCGGAAGAGCTCGAAGTGCACCACGGGCGACTTGCCCTGCCGCTTGAACCGCTGTTCCCAGAGCACGAACAGCACGAGGAACACCGCGAAGCCGACCAGCCAGAACCAGCGCGTCGCGGAACCACCACCGCCGCTGGTCAGCACGAAGGGCAGCATCAGGGTGACGATGGCCGCACCGAGCAGCAGGATGCCGACGACGTCCAGTTCGCGGTCCTGCGCCGTCCCCTGAGCCCCCTTCGGCAGCAGGCGGATGGCGAAGACGAGCGCGGCGATGCCGAGGGGCACGTTCATCCAGAACAGCAGCCGCCAGCCGGACTCCTCGCCGCCGATCGCGATGAGGCCACCACCGATGGTCGGGCCGAGTGCGGTGGAGATGCCGATCATCGCGCCGAACAGCCCGAACGCACGGCCCCGCTCCGGCCCCCGGAACAGCTGCTGCACGAGTCCGATGACCTGGGGCATCTGGATGCCGGCGGCGAAGCCCTGCAGGATCCGGGTGACGATCAGGACCTCGATGTTCGGCGCCACGGCGCACAGCAGACTCGATCCGGTGAACGCGCTGAGCCCCACGATGAACATGACCCGTCGGCTCTTCAGGTCGCCGAGCCGGCCGGCGGGCACGAGGGCGAGACCGAAGGCCAGCGCGTACCCCGCCACGATGAGCTGGAGCGACGAACTGGTTGCCCCGAGGGACTGCTCGATCGAGGGCAGCCCGACGTTCACCTTCGACAGGTCGAGGATCGTCAGGGCCGCGACCGCCACGCAGACGGCGAAGGCGCGCCACCGGGTGCGGTCGTCGAGGCGGGCGTCGGTCGGTTCGGCGTTGGACATCCCGTCCGTGGTACACCTGCGGCGACGAACACGGTCCGGACAGCCCTGTACCCCGGTTGGCTCCGACGGCCCCGATCGGCCCGATCGGACACCCCGCAGCGAGCGGACGAGGGGCCCCATCGTGGCCCCCCGTACTGGGGGCACGGATGTGGACATCCGTCCGCGCGAGTCCGCTCAGCGGGACGAGACCTGAGTTATCGTGCTCCAGACGGCAGGTCACGTGACGCCCTCGGATTCCCTAGATCCGAACGGTGGAACCGACCCGTCGTGTTCGTCCGAAGACCCTAACCCGAGGGGTGATACAGACGATGACATCATCGTTCCCGAGCGGAACCGAGTGCACCCTCACTCGACGACCGCATCCAATCCACGACAGTTCCGGCGCGCGCTCAGTCGCCGCCTCTCGTCCGCGCTCCGCCACGGTCACCCGCCGTGCAGCAGCCCGGTCCGCCGCAGTGCGCCCCGTCGCAGCGACCCCCGTGTTCGCCGACGCCCTCCTCGCAGCATCCGCCTCCGGACCCGGAGGCCGGTGAGTCATGGCACTCACCGGTCGACGTCTCGAGGTCGACCGGATCGCGACCCTCGCAGTGCTCCCACGGGAGTCCGCGATGGTCGTGGTCGGCGACCCTGGTTCCGGACGCAGCAGCGTCCTCGACGCGGTCTCGAACCGCGTTTCCCTGCCCATCGTCCGGGTCGGTGTCAACGGGAGTGAATCCCGCTGGCCACTGGCCGGGGTGACCTCCCTGTTCACCGCGCTGGACGACCCACGAGCCACCGCGCACATCGCCCACCTGCTGCAGGCCGGTGGGACCGCGGCCGCTGTGACGGCCGGACTGGCGGCGGCGCACGACTTCCTCGACGCCGTGCACGCTCTGACCCTGCCGCCGACGCTCGTCCTCATCGACGACCTCGACCGGATGGACACGGAGAGCCAGGAGCTCATCGCGTTCCTCGCCGGACGACTCGCGGGCACCGCCCTGCGCGTCGTGGCGACGGTCCGCTCGGTGCCGTCGGACGGTCCGCTCGCGGCCCTGCCGACCCTGCGCATCGAACCGCTGCCGTCGGACGAGGCCCTGCTCCTCGCCCGGTCCATGGCACCGGCCGAGGCGAACGACGGCGTCCTCGCCGTCCTCGCCGAGGAGACCGGCGGCAACCCCGGCGCACTCCGCGAACAGCTCGCGGTGCTCACCCGGGAGCAACTCACCGGTGCCGAGCCGATCGTGCTCCCGCTCCGCCCCACTCCGACCACCGAGGCCATCGCTGCGCTCGCACTCGAGCCGGCCGCAGGACGCGATCTGGACGTCCTCGCGAAGCTCGCCCTGGTGCCCGTCGCGAAGACCACGGCGTGGGACCGGGACGAGCTGGACGACCTGGTCGGGGCCGGTCTCGCGACCGTCCGCGGGCAGAGCGTCACCGTGCGGCATCCGCTGGTCCGTTCCGCGCTCTACTGGCGGATGCCCGCCCGTGACCGCCGCGCGGCACACGCCGAGCTGGCCACGGCGAGCGCCGAGACCGACCCGCGGTCGGCCGCGTGGCACCGGAGCTTCGTCGACGACGTCCCCGACGTGGTCGCACTGCTGCAGGCCGCACGGTCGTACGTCGTGGACGGTGCCGTGCACGCCGCGATCGCGCTGACCGAGCGTGCCCTGCACATCGGTGGCGGGACCGAGGACGAACACGTCGCGCTCCTCGGGGTCGCGGAGGCCATGCTCGGCAAGCGTCTGCTCGGTTTCGCCGCGCGGTACCTGGCGGCGCTCCGTCCGTTCCGGACGACGCCGAACGAGGTCCGCCGGCTGCGTCTGCAGTACTCGGCCGAGTACCTCAGCGGTGACGCCGTGCACGCGGACGAGTTGCTCGTCCCCGTCGACGCGACCGACCCCACCGAGGTGGACGCCGTCGCCGGACTGATGGCCATGGTGGCGTGCTTCCGCGCCGAGGCGTGGGAGCTCGACCAGGCGAAGGACCTGCTGCACCGGATCGAACCGCTCGAGGCGTCGGCGTCCGCGCACACCCTCGAGATCACGACGACCGCGCGCGAGCTCATCGCCGCGGTGGACGGCGTGCTGCCGCCCGACACCGAGCTGCACGACGGGCTCGCGACGTCGGCGCTCGTGGCGATGTCCGACCCGGCCCTGCTGCTCCTCGCCCACGCGCTGAGCATCGGCGAGCGCTACCGGAGCGCGCGACGGGTGTTCGCACTCGTGCTCGCCCGTGGGCAGGAGTCCGCGGCGGTGTGGAACGAGGCGGCCCGGTACCTGACGTCCGAGAACGAGGTGCGCTCCGGCAACTTCCGGCAGGCGCTCCGCGCGATCGACGTCTGGGAGTCCGGCTCGTCCGTCGCCGAGCGGCTGCGTGAGCCGTCCCGGGCGATCGCCGTCGCGTGGCGGCACTTCGCTGAGGGCCGGTCGGCCGAGGCGCTCGACGTGGTGGACCGGTGCCTCGAGCACCGTTCGACGAGTCGGCTCTGGGGTGCGACGGCGAAGCTGCACGCGCTCCGCGGTAAGGTCCTGCTGCTCGACGGTCGGCTCGACGAGGCAGCGACCGCGCTCGAGGCCGCTGACGCGATCGGCCGGTCGCTCCGGAACCCGGCGGTGCTCCGGCACCTCGGTGACCTGGTCGAGGCGTACGTGCGCCTCGGTCGGATCGACGATGCCCGGACGATCACGGCCCGTCTTGCTGCGGACCACCACGCCCGCCCGGGTCGGTGGGGTGCCCTGGTGCTGGCGCGGAGCCTGGCGCTCGTCGCCGACGACACCACCCGCGAGTCGGCTCGTCGCCGCGCGCTGGAGCTGTTCCAGCCGCACGACTCGCAGTACGAGCGGGCCCGGACGTTCGCGGCGCTGGCCGCGGTCGGCAACCCCGCGGAGCGTCCGCGCCTGGGTGCGGCGGCCGCAGCGGCCTACGAGGCGGCGGGCCTGCGTCGTCCGCTCGTGACCCCGGCGCCGGCTGCGGCGATGCCGCCGTTCGGCACGGGTTCGTCGTCGGTCCGGTCCGCGCCGGTGCTGTCGCCGGTGTTCCCCGGGACGCCGCGCAGCGCGCCGGACGCGTCGGCGGTGCTCACGTCGCTGACCGCCGAGGAGCGCGCGGTGGTGCAGAAGGTCACCGAGGGGTACCGCAACCGTGAGATCGCGTCGTCGCTGTTCATGTCGCAGCGCACGGTGGAACTGCGGCTCACGCAGATCTACCGCAAGGTCGGCGCGCGGTCGCGATCGCACCTGGTCGCGCTCCTCACGTAGGAGACGCCACCACAGGATGAAGGGGAGGCCCGGTACCAGCTGGTACTGGGCCTCCTGTCCGTCTGCGCTCCACGTCTTCACGCAACCGACCTCGCAGGCTCGGTCGGCGCTGGCGCCGCGCGCCGCTGGCGCGTCGCTCCACGCGAAGCGCGCGCGGTTGCGGGAGTCCGCACGCGCCCGCAGGGCGGTGTGCCCCCGCGCGCGGGGAACCGCAAGAGCGGCCGACCGGTGTTGCCGTGGGGTCGGCGGCGGGTGAGGCTTCTCCTGCACCGACCGCCGTGCCCCTCCCCCGGGGCCAGCCCGCGGTACCCCCGTCCGGTACCCGAGCCCCTCGGCCCAACGACACCGACGTCCGTCCTCGCCTGATCCGAGGACGGGCGCCGGTTCCCTCGCCCAGGGGACCCGGACGCGCGGCAGACCCGACGGCGGTCGGTGCAGCCCCACCGCCCCGTTCCACCCACCCTCGCTCCCCCGAAGGGACAACCGATGTGCGGCATCATCGCGGCCCGCGTGTCTGACGACGCGACCCCCTACCTGCTCGACGGACTCGAACGACTCGAGTACCGCGGGTACGACTCCGCCGGCATCGCCGTCCGGACGGCCGTCGGCGGCGCCGAGACGATCCGCTCGGTCTCCCGCGTCGGCGACCTGCGCACGCTCGTCGCGGCCCGTTCCGGCGACGCGCTCACCGGCATCGGCATCGGCCACACCCGCTGGGCCACGCACGGTGCGGTGCGTGAGGCGAACGCACACCCGCACGCCGACTGCACCGGCCGGATCTCGATCGTGCACAACGGCATCATCGAGAACGCGGAGCGGCTGCGGCAGACGCTCGAGGCGCAGGGGCACCGGTTCCGGTCCGACGTCGACTCCGAGGTCATCGCGCACCTGGTCGAGCGGGCCCTGACGGTCGACCCGGACCTGATGCTCGCGGTGCAGATCGCGACGGCGCAGCTCGAGGGGTCGTGGGCGATCGTGGTGCTGGACGCCCGGGACGGCCGGATGGTCGTGGCGGCGGACCGTTCCCCGCTGGTCGTCGCGCGCTCCGGCCGCGGTGACTTCGTGGCGAGCGACATCGGTGCGATCGCCGAGTGGTGCGAGACGTTCGTGGCGCTCCGCGACGGCGACGTCGTCGAGCTCGGCGAAGCCTGGACCTGGTCGTCCGACGGCATCACGGTGCCCGTGCCGTTCCCCACGGCGTCCCCGTTCGCCGCGGCCGCGCTCGACCTCGGTGACCACACCGACCACATGGCCAAGGAGATCGGCGAGCAGGCCGACGTCGTCGCGACGATCCTGGACCGGGTGGCCCGGCGCACCGCCGACGGCAGCATGTGGGTGGGCCTCGGTCTGGCCGGCTTCCACCGGCTGGCGATCGTCGCCTGCGGCACGTCGTTGAACGCCGGTCAGGTGATCGCGACGGCACTGCGCGGGATCGGCGGGGTGCCGACCGACATCGTCGTCGCGAGCGAGGCCGACCAGGCCGTGCTCGGTCCTGGCACCCTGGTCGTCGCGATCAGCCAGTCCGGTGAGACGGCCGACGTGCTCCGCGCCCTGGACCGGTTCGAGGACCGCCACCCGGTGCTCGCGCTGACGAACAACATGCACTCCTCGCTGGCCCGACGAGCGGACGCCGTGCTCGACTGCCACGCCGGTCCGGAGATCGGGGTCGCCGCCACGAAGACGTTCACGGCGCAGGTCGTCGTCGGCGTCGCGGCGATGATCGCCGCGATGGTCGCCTCCGGCCGCATCGAGCCGTCGCACGCCCAGGTGCTCGTCGACGAGCTGCTCGACCTGCCCGCCCGGATCGAGCACGCCGCGCGGGTGTCCGCCGAGCGGATGCCGCTGCTGGCGTCGAGCGTCAAGGAGGCGACCGGATTCCTGTTCCTCGGCCGTGGCACCGGGCTGCCGTACGCAGCCGAGGGCGCCCTGAAGCTCAAGGAGCTCAGCTACCGCTGGGCCGAGGCCTACCCCGCCGGTGAACTCAAGCACGGACCGCTCGCCCTGGTGGACGAGGGCACACCGGTGGTCGTCATCGACCACGGCGAACCGAAGATCCGGTCGGCGATCGCCGAGGTCCGGGCCCGCGGTGGCTTCGTCATCACCATCGGCGGCGAGTCGGCGGACATCCCCGCGCTCGGCCGCCGTGGCACCGGTGGCCTGGCCTGGGGCGCGATGACGGCGCCGTGGGGTCCGCTCGAGGCCGTCGTGCCCCTGCAGATGCTCGCCCGTGAACTCGCCCTGCAGCTCGGGTGCGACGTCGACAAACCCCGGAACCTGGCGAAGTCGGTGACGGTCGAGTA
Source organism: Curtobacterium poinsettiae (assembly GCF_047226435.1). NCBI lineage: Bacteria > Bacillati > Actinomycetota > Actinomycetes > Micrococcales > Microbacteriaceae > Curtobacterium > Curtobacterium poinsettiae. The sequence continues at coordinate 2,185,739 of NZ_CP178434.1, forward strand.
GCCGGGCGCCGACGCGTGAACCGCCTGACGGTGTTCCTCGCCGTCCTCACCGCCCTGGCGATCGCCAGCACCGTGGTCCTGGTCACGGTGGTGCTGACGACCGCCGTGCTCCCCTGACGCCGGTCCCGCAGGATCTTCCTGGGCGGGGCTGCGATGCTGGTGGCTTGACCACCGCAGCCCCGCCCCTCGTCTTCGTCGCGCTCCTCGTCGGAGCCGTCCTGCCGTTCGTGCCGTTCGTCGGCCGTGTGGCACGCATCGCCGCCACCATCGCGCACGAGGTCGGGCACGCGATCGTCGTCGTGCCGTTCGGCGGACGCATCCAGCGCATCGAACTGCACCCGGACGGCTCCGGCGAGGCCTGGGTCCAACTCGGACGGGTGCCCGGCGGCATCCGGTGGCTCGTCCGCATCCTCAACCTGTACGCCGGCTACAGCGCGCCCCTGTGGGCGGGTGTGCTCCTGGTCACCGGGGTGCTGCACGGCTCCCGCTGGCTGCCCGTGGTGGTGCTCGCGGTCATCGGCCTCGTGGCGCTCGCCTTCGTCCGGAACTGGTTCGGCCTGCTCGTCGTGCTCGGCTTCGACGCCCTCGCCCTGTGGGTGGCCGTCCGCCCGTCCGAGGCGACCGTGCTGGTGGTCGCCGCCGTCGGGGCCTTCTTCGTCGTCGACGGCCTGCGGTCGGTGGCGCAGGTCGGTCGCTGGCTGCTCACCGGCGCCCGGGTGCAGACCGACTTCCACATCGCCGCAGCCGAGATGCGGGTGCCGGCGTCGCTGTGGTTCGTGCTGTTCGTCGCCGTGAACGCCGTCGCGGTGTGGCTGGCGCGCGAGCCCCTGCTCCAGGTCTGGGACACCGTCGTCGCCGGGGTCCGCGCGCTCGTCTGAGGGGTGGCGGCCACGTAACCGGGGGCCGCAATCGCCTGTCCGCTCCGAGGGGCTGCGAGGCTACCGCCACACGACCCCCGGAGGTGTCCCATGGCGACCGACGACCACGGCTTCGCGACCGAACAGGTGCACGGCGGCTTCGTGCCCGACGCCGGGCACGGCGCCCGGGTGCCCGCGATCCACATGTCCTCCGGGTTCCTGTTCGACGACTTCGACCAGGCCCGTGACCGCTTCGCCGACACCGACGACGGCTACACCTACACGCGGCTCGGCAACCCCACGAACGCCGACGTCGAGCGTCGCGTGGCGCTGCTCGAACGCGGGGTCCAGGCGATCCTGGTCGGCAGCGGCCAGGCGGCGGCGACCGTGGCGTTCCTCGGTCTGCTGCAGACCGGCGACCACGTCGTCAGCGCCCGGAGCATCTACGAGGGCACCCGCGGACTGCTGCTGCAGAACCTCGGCCGGCTCGGCATCGAGGTCGACTTCGTCACCGACGCCCGCGACCTCGACGCCTGGGCAGCCGCGGTCCGGCCGAACACCAAGGCGTTCTTCGCCGAGACGATCCCCAACCCGACGAACGACGTCCTCGACATCGCCGGCGTCGCCGAGACCGCGCACCACGCCGGGGTCCCGCTGATCGTCGACAACACCCTCGCCACGCCGTACCTGGTGCGCCCGGTCGAGCACGGTGCGGACATCGTCGTGCACTCGGCGTCGAAGTTCCTGTCCGGGCACGGTGCCGGACTCGTCGGGGTGGTCGTCGACGGCGGCCGCTTCGACTGGTCCGCCGCCCCCGAGCGCTGGACGCACCTGACCAGCCCCGAACGGTCCCTCGGCGGCGAGAGCTACGTCGAGCGGTACGGCGACCGGGCGTTCGCCGTGTTCGCCCGCGACGTCGTCGCCGCACGCATCGGTCCGGCGCCGTCCCCGTTCAACGCGTTCCTGCTCCGCCAGGGCATCGAGACGCTGTCGCTACGGGTGGAACGCCACTGCGCGAACGCGCTGGCCGTCGCGTCCTGGCTGGACCAGCAGCCGGAGGTGACGAGCGTCGACCACGCGGGCCTGGCCTCCAGTCCGTTCCACGACCTCGCCCAGCGCTACCTGCCCCGTGGGGCCGGATCCGTCTTCGCCTTCACGCTCGCCGGTGGCGGAGCCGCCGCGCGCGCGTTCATCGACGCCGTGCAGCTGTTCAGCCGGATGACCCACCTGGGCGACGTCCGCTCGCTGATCCTGCACCCGGCGACCACCACCCACGCCGGCCGCACGCCGGAAGAACGCGCCGAGCAGGGCATCGACGACGGCCTGATCCGGCTGTCGGTGGGCATCGAGGAAATCGCGGACCTGCTCCGCGACCTGGAACGCGGGTTCGCCGCCGTGCGGTCCGCAGCGACCACCGGCCTGGAGGCACGTGGAGCGTCCGACGCGCACCGCTCGTCGGTCGATGGGCCGGCCCTCGACCGGCAGGAGCGCTGAATGGCCGAGCTGCAGCACTTCGGGTACTTCTTCTCGCGGGGCTTCGGCCCGCAGGCGTGGGGGCGGTCCGACTGGGACTGGGGCCACGACTGGACGAAGCCGGACCTGTACCAGCAGTCCGTCCGGACACTCGAGCAGGCCGGCATGGACCTGGTCATCGCCGAGGACGCCGTCTCGCTCGGGAACCCCGCGACCCTCGACCTGCGCATCCGGCAGGCGTACGGCGGCCCGAAGCACGACCCGCTGCTGCTCGCCCCGTACCTGTTCGCCGCCACCTCGCACATCGGCATCGCGCCGACCGTCAACGCGGGGATCACCCCGCCGTACCTGGCGGCACGGCAGTTCGCGACCCTGGCACACCTGTCCTCGGACCGCCTGGGGATCAACGTCGTCACCGACGTCGGCAGTGCACGGCACGCCGGCCTGCCGCCGCTGCCCCACGACCAGGCGTACGACCGCGCCGAGGAGTGGATCACGCTGCTCCGCCGACTCTGGCACTCGTGGGGCGACGGGTACGTCGGGGCACCGGACTCCTGGCACTTCGCGGACGGGGACGCCCTCGACGCGTTCCACCACGAGGGCGCCCACTTCACCGCCGACGGGCCGCTCAACGCGTTGCCGCTCGCCTCGGACCCGGTCGTCGTCTCCCCCGGCGGCTCCGGTCGCGGGCTCGCGTTCGCCGGGACCCACTCGGACGTGCAGCTCGCGCTCGCGCCGTTGTCGGCCGCCGCGGTGACGGACTACCGAGCACGGGTGATCGCTGCAGCGGAAGCGGCGGGGCGCTCCGCGTCGGACCTGCGGATCCTGTTCGTGCTCAAGCCGGTGATCGTGTCCTCGCCGGAGGAGGCCGACCGCATCGTCGCGGCGTCCGAGCACCCTTCGGACGACGCGCTGCGTGCGGCGGCCATCGCGTCGTCGAGCGACTCCGAGACCGACCTGCTCGCGCTCGACCTGGACGCCCCGGTACCCGACGGGACCTTCGGCGACCACGTCTCGGCCGGCACGATCCGCGGGCTGCTCGGGGACACCCCGGACGCACCGCTGCGGGAGTTGCTCACTCGCAAGGCACGGCAGGGGCGGATCGCGTCACGCTCGGGGTTCGTGGGGACCGCCGACGAGTTCGCGGACTTCATCGAGGAGCTCGGCAGCGACGCCGACAACGACGGGATCATCTTCTCGGGTGACCTGCACCCGGCGCAGATCCACCGGATGTTCGGCGACCTGGTGCCCGTGCTCCGGCGCCGCGGGCTGCTGCGACGGGACTACGGCGCCGGAGGGATCCGGGCGAACCTGTTCGACTTCTAGCGGGAGCGGCGGCGAGCTACTTCTTCTTGGACTTCTTGTCGTCGTCCTTCTTGGACTGCTTCTTGCCGTCGTCCTTCTTCGACTGCTTCTTCTTGCCGTCGTCCTTCTTCGACTGCTTCTTCTTGTCGCCGTCCTTCTTCGACTGCTTCTTCTTGTCGCCGTCCTGCTTGGACTGCTTCTTCTTGCCGTCGTCCTGCTTCGACTTCGCCTTGCTCGCACCCGTCGGCAGCGGCAGGACGGCCGACACGGCCTCCCGCTCCGCCTGCGAGGCGTCGGCGTCGCCGGGCGCAGCCTCGGTCTCCGGCGACTCCACCCCGTCGATCGGCGCGACGACCACGGCGGAGCCGGTGTCCAGCTCGACGTCGACAGCGTGCTCCTCGAGCACCGGCGCCAGGGCATCGGCGACCCGTTCGACCGTGAGCACCGCGTCCGCCTCGGCGAGTCGGAGCAGCGCCTGTGCGGTCCGCACGCGGGTCGTGGACCGGCGCGCGAGGACGTCGGACCGTGCCCCCTCGAGGAACGTCCGCAGGGCGCGTTCCACGACGGAGCGGCCGCGCGGGGCAGCGCGGTCGAGCCGGTCGAGTTCCCCGGCGACCCCGGAGACGTCGTCGGCGACGTGCTCGTGCCGGACCGACTCGATGAGCGCGGCGATGGCGGCGGCGGCATGTTCCACCCCGGCGGAGCGCTGGTCGAGCACGACGAGCATCTCGACCACCGACCCGTACGTGACGGTCTCGAGCCGCACCGGTTCGGCACCGCGGCCGCGGACGACCAGTCGGGTGTCGGGGTTCGGCAGCCAGGCGGCGAGGGCGGCGACCGTGGCGACGGAGCCCACGATCCGCTCGTACTCGCTGAGCACCACTCGTTCTTGCTCCCGCAGACGGACACGGATCGCGATCTCCTGCACCACGTGCTGACCTCTCGTTCGGGTTCGACGCGAGCATGTTCTGCGCGCCTGCTCCGCAGCGTAGTCCTCGGACGTGGCGGAACAGGAAACGCCCCGGCACTGTCCAGGGGACGGTGCCGGGGCGTTCAGGTGGCTCAGCGTGACAGCGGTTCGTCGTTCGGCGAATGGTGGAGATGGGGGGAATCGAACCCCCGTCCATCGCTGCAATTCGACGTCTTCTACGGGCGTATCCGGATAGTTCGTTCTGCTCGGCCCCGTCCTTTGCTACCGGCTTCTAGGACGACGGGCCCAGTCTCAGTGCAAGTCCCGCACGGCCCTGAGGCGCAACCGTGCAGCAAGTCCTCTGGATGACGTCGGGATCAGGTTAGGGGACGGTCACCTGGCCGACGGACTTCATGTGCTGGGCTGCTTACGCAGCGAGAGCGAAGTCAGTGCGCTTGGAATTGGCACTTGTTGGTTTCCACGGATCGTTAACGAGATAACCGTGGGTCCTCGGCCCGCTTCCCGTCGGCACACAGGCAATGTCGAAACCGATCATCCCCATGCGGGCCGGACGTGCGAACCGCTGTCACGCTGTTGAGTTGCCAATGCCCCGATCGGAGCAGTCCCTCAGTCTAGCCGAGGACGTGCGTCGGCGCTACTCGCCGACACGGTTCCGCGTGCGCATGGCCCGCTCGGCCTCACGCTTGTCGGTCTTCTCGCGCAGGGCCTGGCGCTTGTCGAACTCGCGCTTGCCCTTCGCGACGGCGATCTCGATCTTGGCCCGACCGTCGTGGAAGTAGATCTGCAACGGCACCAAGGTGTAGCCACCCTGCGCCGTCTTGTGCGAGATCTTCACGATCTGCTGCTTGTGCAGGAGCAGCTTGCGCTTCCGTCGGGGCGAGTGGTTGTTCCACGTGCCCTCGGTGTACTCCGGGATGTGCACGGCGTCGATCCAGGCTTCGCCACCGTCGATGAAGGCGTACCCATCGACGAGTGACGCACGCCCCATGCGCAGGGACTTCACCTCGGTGCCGGACAGGACCATGCCTGCTTCGTACGTGTCCTCGATGAGGTAGTCGTGTCGGGCGCGACGGTTCGTCGCGACGATCTTCTCACCGCGTTCCTTCGCCATGACGACTCCTCTCAATGGTGACCGGTGCACTGCGCCGGACGGTTCCGCGCAGCCCTACAGACTACTCAACACGAAGCGGGCGGCGCACCTTCCCGGCGCGCCGCCCGCTGGCGGATGCTGCGCTGCGTCAGACCTTCAGGTACCGACGGATGGCGATCGATGCCGATGCCGCTGCGAGGAGCACCCCGATCACGATCACCGCGGGGACCACGATGGCCGCGTCCCCCATGCCGATGAACGCCGTGCCGGTGAAGCGCTCCGCCAGGAAGTTCCGGACGAAGAACCACACCACGGCGGTGATCGCGCCGCCGGCCAGGACGGCTCCGATGGCTGCGGCGATCACCCCCTCGAGCACGAACGGTGTCTGGATGAACCGGTTCGACGCACCCACGAGTCGCATGATGCCGAGCTCTCGCCGTCGACTGAACGCCGACAACCGGATCGTCGTCGCGATGAGCAGCACGGCCGCCACGAGCATGAGCCCCGCGATGCCGATCGCCGTGTACGACGATGCGTTGAGCAGGTTGAAGATCGGTTGCAGGTACCCGCGTTGGTCGACGACGCTCTGCACGCCGGCGACCTTCGACAGGCTTTCGACCAGGACATCGGCCTGCGACGGGTTCTTCAGGTTGACCCAGAAGGTCTCGTTCAGGTACTCCGGCTTGACGAACTCCGTCGCGGCCGAGTCCTTGAACTGCTCCTTGAACCGGGTGAAGGCCTGGTCCTGGTTCTCGTAGTAGGTCTTCTCGATGTAGGGCTTGAGCGTCGACGACTCGAGTTGCGCCTGGACCTGTTCGCGCTGGTCCGCGGTGGCCTTCGCGCCGGTGCAGTTGCCCGTGGTGTCGGTGTCGGTGCACAGGTAGACGGCGACCTGCGCCCGGTCGTACCAGTACCCCTTCATCTGGTTGATCTGCATCTGCAGCAGGATCGCGGTACCGACGAAGGTCAGTGAGATGAAGGTCACGAGGACGACGGAGACGACCATCGACGCGTTGCGCCGCAGGCCCGAGCCGACCTCGGACATGACGAGTCCGAGCCTCATCGGATGAGCCCCGGGATCGTCTGGATGCCGGTGGTGTTGGACACGGTGCCTCGCTGGATCGGGACGGCCTGGGTCTGGTAGCCGCCGGACTGCTCGTCACGCAGGACGGTGCCGTTCGAGAGCTCGATGACCCGCCGCTGCATCTGGTTCACGATGCTGGCGTCGTGCGTCGCCATCAGCACGGTGGTGCCTCCCTGGTTGATGCGTTCGAGGAGCGCCATGATGCCGGCGGACGTGGTGGGGTCCAGGTTTCCGGTGGGCTCGTCGGCCAGCAGGATCGCCGGCTTGTTCACGACGGCGCGGGCAATGGCCACACGCTGCTGCTCACCACCGGAGAGTTCGTGCGGCATGCGGGTGGCCTTGCCGGCGAGTCCGACGAGCTTCAGCACGTCGGTCACGGCTTCACTGATGAAGCCCTTGCTCTTGCCGATGACCTGCAGCGAGAACGCCACGTTGTCGAACACGTTCTTGTTCGGCAGCAGACGGAAGTCCTGGAACACCACGCCGAGGTTGCGTCGGAAGTACGGGACCTTCCGCGACGCCAGGGACCCGAGGCGCTGCCCGAGCACGTGGATCTGCCCGCTGGTGGGCTTCTCCTCCTTGAGCACGAGGCGCAGGAAGCTGGACTTGCCGGAACCGGACGCGCCCACGAGGAACACGAACTCACCCTTGAGGATCTCGAGGGTGAGGTTGTCGAGCGCCGGACTCGGGTTGCCCGAGTAGACCTTGGTGACCTGGTCGAATTTGATCATGACCGGATCAGGGTAGGTCGCCCCGCTTGGAAAGCAAGCGAGGCGCGCGGCTCACGGCCCCCTAGTCGGCGACGGATTGCTTGCGCCAGCGGATGCCGGCGTTGATGAAGCCGTCCAGATCGCCGTCGAACACGGCTGAGGGGTTGTTCACCTCGTGCTCCGTCCGGAGGTCCTTGACCATCTGGTACGGCGCCAGGACGTACGAGCGGATCTGGTCGCCCCAGCTCGCCGTGATGTTGCCGGCGAGCTCCTTCTTCTTCGCGTTCTCCTCTTCCTTCTTCAGCAGGAGCAGGCGCGACTGCAGCACGCGCATGGCGGCTGCGCGGTTCTGGATCTGTGACTTCTCGTTCTGCATCGAGACCACGGTGCCGGTCGGGATGTGCGTCAGCCGCACCGCCGAGTCGGTCGTGTTGACGGACTGTCCGCCGGGGCCCGACGAGCGGAACACGTCGACACGGATGTCGTTCTCGGGGATGTCGATGACGGCGGTCTCCGGCATGAGCGGGATGACCTCGACCGCGGCGAAGGACGTCTGGCGCTTGCCGGCGGCGCCGAACGGCGACATCCGGACCAGGCGGTGGGTGCCGGCCTCGACCGACAGCGTGCCGAACGCGTGCGGGGCGTCGATCTCGAACGTCGCGGACTTGATGCCCGCTTCTTCGGCGTAGGAGGTGTCCATCACGGTGGTCTTGAAGTTGTGCTGCTCGGCGTACCGGAGGTACATGCGGAGGAGCATCTCGGCGAAGTCCGCCGCGTCGACACCACCGGCGCCGGCACGGATCGTGATGACGGCCGGACGGTCGTCGTACTCGCCGTCGAGGAGCGTCTGCACCTCGAAGTCGCCGATCATCTTCTGGATCGCCTTGAGCTCGGCGAGGGCTTCGTCGGCCGACTCCTGGTCGTCGCCCTCGTTCGCCATCTCGACCAGCACCTCGAGGTCGTCGATGCGCTGCTCGGTGTCGGTGATCTTCTTCAGCTCCGACTGCCGGTGCGAGAGCGAGCTCGTCACCTGCTGCGCGTGGTCGACGTCGTCCCAGAGGTCCTGGGCCCCGGCCTGCTCGCTGAGGTCGGCGATCTCACGCTGCAGGCGGTCGACGTCGACCACCGAGCGGATGTTGCCGAAGGTCTCGCGAAGGGCGGAGAGCTGCTCGGTGAAGTCCAGTTCGACCATGGTCATCGATCCTACCGGCGCGAGTCCGACTCGGCCGACCGGGGGTCAGTAGTCGATGTGCTCCGTCCGTCCCGACGACAGGGCACGAGTGGCCGCCTCGGCGATGGCCTGGGCCCTGAGCCCGTCCTCCAGGGAGACCGGCGGCTCGGATCCGGACTCGAGCGACGCGACGAAGGCGGCGAGCGTCGCGGCGTAGGTGGGCTGCACACGCTCGAACCAGCCGTCGTGGAGTCCGTCCGCGACGATCTGCCCATCGGTGTAACGAGCGACGTTCCCGCGGTGGTTCCGCCGTGACTCGACGAGCCCGGACGACCCCATGACCTCGATGCGCTCGTCGTACCCGTAGCCGGTGCGTCGGACGCTGTCGATCTGCACGAGCGCGCCGGAGGGCATCGTGAGGGTCGTGACCGACGTGTCCACGTCGCCGAACTCCCGGATGGCCGGGTCGACGAGCGCGGAACCCGCCACCGCGACCGTCACCGGGTCCTCGCCGGTGATCCACCGCACGAGGTCGAAGAAGTGCACGGTCTGGTCACGAAGCTGTCCGCCCGAGACCCGCAGGTAGTCGAGCGGCGGCAGGGACGGACCGCGGGAACTGAGCTGGACGAGCTCGACCGCCCCGATCTCCCCCGCGGCGACGATGCGCTGCAGCTCGGCGTGGTCGCGGTCCCATCGCCGGTTGAAGTCGAGCATCGCCGGCACGCCGCTGGCACGCACGTGCTCCACCACCGCGACCGCGTCGGCGTACCCGGCAGCGATGGGTTTCTCGCAGAGCACGGCGATCCCAGCGTCGGCGGCAGCGTGCAGGTGCTGCGCGTGGGTGTCGGTGGAGGAAGCGACGAAGACCGCGTCGACCTGCGCCGCGTCGAACGCCTCGTCCTGGGTGAGCACCCGCGTGCCGTGCCGTGCCGCCAGCGATGCAGCGCGGTCACGGTCGACGTCGTGGATCCCCAGGAACTCGACGTCGGGATGCGCTGCGAGGGACGCGGCGTGCACGGCGCCGATGAAGCCGGCACCGACGAGTGCGAAGCGTTGCGTCATGATCAGCCCACCAGGATCGCGGTCAGGTCGTGCATGGTGCGTGCGACGACGGCGGGATCCTGTTCGTTCGCCCGGTCGGAGAACATCTCGGTGACCCACCATCCGTCGTACCCGGTGGCCTTGATCGCGTCGACCCACTGCTGCAGCGGGATCGCACCGCCACCGATGACGACGTTCCGGTGGACGGCTTGGTCGGGAACCGTCCGGTCGCGGTCCAGGTCGAACCCGTCCGACAGGTGGACGGCCTTGATGACCGACGCGGGCAGCGCTCGGACCTCGGCCAGCGTGTCCCCGGTCGTCCAGAAGTGCCAGGTGTCGAGTGCGATGCCGACGTTGTCGCGCCCGGCCTCCTCGATGATGTCCAGCGCGTGCCGGCATCGGTTGAGGTGCGCCCACGCGAGGGGCTCCAGGTAGACCTCGAGTCCGTGGTCCGCGGCGATGTCCGCCGCCAGACGGACGTTCGCTCCGGTGATGCGGACCGCTGCGTCCTCGTCGAGCCCCAGCGTCGCCCGGTACCGGGTGTCGTCGTCGGCCAGGCGGCCCGCACGGTGATCACGGACGACCGCGGAATCGACCGGCCCGGTGCACAGCTGCACGATGGGCGCCCCGACGGCGGTCGCCACACCGCACATGCGCTCGACCTCCGCCACGAAGTCGTCGCGACCGGCACCCTGACGCTCGATGTCGAGCACCGCACCGAGCCCCGTCACTTCGAGCCCCTCGAGCAGCGGCGGCAGCGTCCGGATGTCGTAGCCGGCGTCGAGGTACCGGTAGAGCTTCGGGCTCTGCAGCTCGATCCCGCCGTACCCGGCTTCCCTCGCCAGTCGGATGTCCTGGACGACGTTGCCGTGGAACGTCGTCGTGACGTTCATGGAGATCTTCGGGGGCATCTGCGCTCGCTTCGTTGGACAGAAATGGAATGAACTGGACCGGTCCAGAATAGGACTAGCCTGCATCCATGTCGAGACCGCACCACGCCCCGACCATCCGGGACGTCGCCGAGCACGCCGGGGTCTCGAAGTCGCTGGTCTCGCTCGCGCTCCGCGGCGACCCAGGGGTCAGTGACGCTCGTCGCGCGGCCGTCGAACGAGCAGTCGCCGAACTCGGCTACCGACCGAACCGCGCAGCCAGGAGCCTCGGTGAGCAGCGGACGGGCACCGTCGGCGTGCTGCTGAACGACCTGCGGAACCCCTGGTTCGTCGACCTGCTCGCCGGCCTGACCGCCACACTCGACACCGTCGGGCTGGCACCCATCCTGGTCGACTCGGCGACCACCCGGCGCGTGGGCGGCTCCCCCGTGGACATGCTCCTGCGACAACAGGTCGACGGGATCGTCGTGGTCGGCACCACCGAGGACGACGCCGCGCTCCGACGGGCCGCCCAGGAGATCCCGGTGGTCCTCGCCGGGACCTACGAGCCTGACGACCTGCACACCGACGTGGTCGTGAACGACGACCACGCCGGCGCGTCGATCGCGACCGAGCACCTCCTCGCACTCGGGCACACGCGGATCGGTCACCTCGTCGGCCCCGGGCGCGTCGGGGAGCTCCGCGAGCAGGGTTTCCGCACGACGATGACCCGCCACGGTGCCGACGCCGTCGTGGTACCGGCCGGCATGAGCGAGGAGAGCGGGTACGCGGCGGCCCGACGAGTCCTGGCCACGGCTGACCGTCCGACAGCGCTCGTCGCCTACAACGACCTCGTCGCCATCGGCGCGTTGTCCGCGGCCGACGACCTGGGCCTGGCCGTCCCGGACGACGTGTCGCTCGTCGGCTACGACGACACGTACCTCGGCAGCATCCGGCACATCTCGCTGACCACGGTCGACAACGGGACCTTCGCGATCGGGGCCCAGGCCGCACGCTGGCTCGGGGAACGCGTGCACGGCCGAACGCCGGAGCCGCGCGTGCACCGAGTGCCGGTGTCACTGGTGGTGCGGCGCACGACGAGCAGTCCGAGACCGACGGCCGACGACCGCTGACGACGGACGCGCCGACCGTGCGGTGTCCCAGCGCGCCCGCCTGTCCGGCGCGCTGGGAAACAGCCGACCGGGAGGCCCGGCGCAGGTCCGTCACACCGGTCACGGTGACGTCGACCGGGGGCCTGCCACCCGCGTCCGCCCGCGGCGCGACACGCCGGCGGACGCCGCTGTGTCAGGATCGCGTCGCTGGCGACACTCCTGAGGTGAGAGGGGGCAACCGTGGATGACGGCGCCAACGCCGACGCAGCACTGAGGCGTCGACTCGCGAACGGCGAACGTGAGGCGTTGGCTGACGCGTTCGATCGGTACGCGGCCGCCCTGACCCGCTTCGCATGGGCCCTGGCCTCCAGCAGCGAGGACGCCGAACGGATCGTGCAGGACACCTTCCTCACGCTCTGGCAGCACGGCGGAACGCTCCGCCTGGCGACCGACGCCCTGCTGCCCTGGCTGCTCGTCGCGTGCCGCGACCACGCGCGCCGCCCCGGCACGGGTGACGGCGACACCGCAGGCACCGACGCGGACGATGCCCGCGTCGGACTGCGCTGGGTCCGCGACGAGATCGATGCGCTGGCACCCGTCGACCGCCGCCTCTGCGAAGCCTGCCTCGTCGACGGACGCTCCTACGCGGACGCCGCCGAGGCCCTCGGCCTCACCGTCGACGCTGCTCCCCGCGGTGCAGCCCGATCCCGTGCCCGACTGCAGCAGGCGGTGATGCACGATGAACACTGAGCCTCCCTCCGGCGACGACCTGCAGCGCATGCTCGTCGCGATGAAGCGCACCGTGCTCACCCGCGCGACCGAACAGCGCCCTGCGCCGCGCCGACGTGGTCGCCGCGCCGCGATCGTCATCGGTGTCGTCGCCCTGCTCGGCCTCGGGATCACCGGTGGCGGCGTCGCACTCGGCGTGATCCCGCAGCCGTTCCCCGCCGACCCCGCCCCCGTCTCCGCGCCGGGGCCCAGCGAACCGGCCACGACCAGCACCCCGGAGTCCGCTCCGGTCCAGGAGACCCCGGAGCCCACAGCCCCACCGACACGATCCACTGCCCCGACCCCGAGCAAGGGCCCCTTCGCGCTCGACGACCCGTCCTCGTGGACCATCTCGGGCGACGAGGTCGGTCCGATCGCGCTCGGCGGCGCCACGGAGGCGGAGAGCGACGACCTCGCGCAGGCGTACCGTCTGGTGCCCTCGACGCCGAGCACGTGCACGGCTCCGGGAACGTGGGCGCGCGACGGCAGCCCGACGCTGCGGATCATCGAGGAGGACGACCGCGTGACCGGGGTCCTGATCGGCGCTGAGGGTGACTCTGCCCGGACGACGACGGCGGGGCCGACGACCGCCGCAGGGATCGGTGTGGGGTCGAGCTCCGATGCACTCCGGGCCGCGTACCCGTCACTCACGGAACGGATCTCGACACCGGACGGATCCTGGTCGCGGTGGGACGTCCAGCTGCCCGGCGCCCTCGTCTCGTTCCAACTCGGCGAGGGCGGGGCGAACGTCGAATCGGTGTGGGTCAGCGCCGAGCAGAACCTGCCCACCGCGGTCTGCGACCTCTGAGCGTCGAGGCACCCGGACCGGACCGGCCGGTCATCCACTGAGCGCGGAGACACGACTGAACAGGTCTTGTACATGTACGCTCATGGCATGCCGATCACCTCGAAGCGACGTCTCGTCGCCGACGCGCTCCGCGACGAGATCGCGACGGGGCGGTACCGAGCCGGCGAGCGCCTGCCCGGCGAGCACGACCTGGCCGTGCGCTTCGCCGTCAGTCGTGGCACCGTCCGAGCTGCCCTCGCCGACCTCGCAGACGACGAGTACATCGCCACCCGGGGTGGGGTCGGCTCGGTCGTCACGTTCGACGGCGCCTCCCTCGACCCCCGCGGCGGCTGGGCACGGTCCATCGCCGCTTCCGGGACCGAGGTGTCGACCCGCACCCTGCGCATCGAGCGGTTCGAGGACACAGCGCTCCAGACCGAGGTCGATGCCGCCAGCGCGACGTTCGTGGCGGTCGACCGGCTCCGTGTCGTCGTCGGTGGCAGTCCGGTGTCCCTGGAGCGCAGCGTCGTGCCGCACCTGGGGCGCCTGGCGTCCGCGACCACCGACGGACTCGTCGACGGCTCCCTGACGGCCACGATCGCCGAGACCGGTCTGGTGCCGGCGAGCGCCGAGCAGTGGATCGACGTCGTGCCGCTCGACATCGACGACGCGGCCCTGCTCGACCGCACCGCGGGCACGCCGTTCCTGCGCAGCCGACGCATCGCACGCACGGCCGAAGGCGCGTTCGTCGAGCGCGTCGACAGCCTCCTCGACCCCGACCGCTTCCGACTGCACATGCGCTTCGGGACCACGTCACGACCCCACGACAGGACACCGTGAACCAGCACCGCCACCGAGACCACGCCCTCGCTGCACTGACGGGCCTGGCGATCGGCGACGCCCTCGGCATGCCGACCCAGTCGATGTCCCGCGCGCAGATCCTCGCCGACCACGGGGCCATCGCCGGGTTCGCCGACGCCGGACCGCACCAGCGCATCGCCACCGGCATGCCGGCTGGCACGATCACCGACGACACCGAACAGGCCCTGATGCTCGCCGAGCTGCTGCTCGAGGGCAACGGACGACTGGACCCGGTCCGCTTCGCCGAGGCGCTCATCGCCTGGGAGCGCGGGATGGAGGCGAAGGGCTCGCTCGACCTGCTCGGCCCGAGCACGAAGACCGCGGTGCAGCGGATCCTCGACGGCGTCCCCGCGTCCGAGGCGGGCTCGACCGGCACGACGAACGGGGCCGCGATGCGGATCACACCGGTCGGCGTCGCCGTGCCCTCGAACGACCTGGTCCGCTTGGTCGACGCCGTCCAGGACGCCAGCCGCGTCACGCACGACACCGGACTCGGCATCGCCGGAGCGAGCGCGATCGCCGGGGCCGTGAGCGCCGGCATCGACGGGGCGACGCGGTCCGGAGCGCTCGACGCCGCGGTCGCCGCCGCCACGATCGGCGCGGAGCGCGGCCACTGGGTCGCCGGTGCGGACATCGCTGCGAGGACGACGTGGGCGCGTGAGCACCTGCCGACCGTGCCCGCGTCCGCGCAGATCGACACGATCACGCGGCTCATCGGCACGAGCGTGGCCAGCCAGGAGTCCGTCGTCGCCGCACTCGCCCTCGTCGCCCTCGACCTCGACCCGTGGCAGACCCTCTGCGCAGCGGCTGCACTCGGCGGCGACACCGACACGATCGCCGCGATGGCCGGTGCGGTGCTCGGCGCCGTCCACGGGCCGGATGCCTGGCCCGCCGATGCCGTCGCCACCGTGACCACGGTCAACGACCTCCGGCTCGACCGGGTCGTCGACGGACTCCTCACCCTCCGCGCGGGCAGCTGACCCGCCTCCCCCCTCCCCCACGCTGTGGCGTCGCCTGGACAGGCCGACGCACGGTTTCGCGCACCACCCTTCCGACGACGTAAGAGGAACCGAACCATGTCCCACACGCCCACCACGCTCAGCAGCGGCACGCTGACGACGATCGAGCAGCGGGGCATCGAGCCCGTGCCCCACGACGAACGGACCGGTACGCCCGGCGCGCTGTTCTGGGTCTGGTTCGCCGCGAACATCTCCATCCTCGGTCTTCCGCTCGGTGCGACCCTGGTCGCGTTCCAGGGCCTGACCATCTGGCAGGCGTTGCTCGTCGCGGTGATCGGCGCCGCAGGGTCCTTCGCGGTCGTCGGCGTGATCTCCGTCGCCGGCCGCCGCGGCGGTGCTCCGGGTCTGACCCTCAGCCGAGCGGTGTTCGGCGTCCGCGGGAACATCGGGCCGACGTTCGTGTCGCTGCTGTCGCGGCTCGGCTGGGAGACGGTGAACACCACGACGGCGGCGTTCGTGCTCCTGTCGCTGTTCACGATCCTGTTCGGGACGGGCGGTGACGCGAAGGCGAACCCGGTGTTGACGATCGTCGCGATCCTGGTGTTCGTCGTCGCCACGGTGCTGGTCTCCGGCCTCGGGCACGCGTTCATCGTCGCCGTCCAGAAGTGGGCGACGTGGGTGTTCGGTGCGCTCAACGTGTTCGTCGCGGTCTTCCTCGTGCTGCGCGTCGACTGGGACGTCGTCGGGTCCCAGCCCGCGGGCCCCGTCGCCGCGATGGTCATCGGCATCGGCACGATCGCAGCCGGTACCGGCATCGGTTGGGCCACGGCCGGAGCGGACATCGCCCGCTACACCCGCACCTCGTCGAAGGCCGGCGCGCTCATCGTGTCGAGTGCCGCCGGTGCGGGCATCCCGCTCGTCGTCCTGGTCGGCCTCGGCGCGCTCGTCTCCGCCGGAGACCCGACGCTGGCGCAGGCCGGTGACCCGGTCGCTGCGATCCGCGACCTGCTGCCGAGCTGGATGGCGATCCCGTACCTCATCGCGGCGTTCGGTGGCCTGCTGCTGTCGAACCACCTGTCCGTGTACTCGGCGAGCCTCACCACGCTGACCCTCGGCATCAAGGTCCCGCGCGTGTGGGCGGTCGCGGTCGACGTGGTCGTCACCACACTCGGCGCGATGTACTTCATGCTCGTCGCCGACGGTTTCTACGCCCCGTTCATCACGTTCATCTCCGTCCTCGCCGTCCCGATCACCGCGTGGCTCGGCGTCTTCACCGCCGACATGGTCCGGCGGCGCTGGTACGACCCGGCGGCGCTCCTCGACCTGCGCGCTGGCGGCCGGTACTGGTACCGCGGTGGTGTCGCCTGGGGTGCCCTTGCCGCCTGGATCGTCGCGATCGTGATCGGCTTCCTGTTCACCGAGGTGCAGGTCGGTGACGCGGACCCCGTCTTCGTCGGTGCGTTCTCCGCGACCTGGATCGGCGCGAACGGACTCGGCTGGGTGATCACGTTCATCGTCGCTGCCGCGGTCTACCTGCTGACCGGCGGAGCACGCGGCCGGCTCACCGAGCACGAGCCGGCCACCACCACGGACGCCGGGGCGCGCGCCTGATGCCCCGCCTCGTCTCGGTCGGCAACGTCATCGTCGACATCGTCATGCGCGTCGACGCGATCCCGGCTCCGGGCGGCGACGTCATCGCCTCCGCGTCGGAGATCACCGCGGGCGGCGGCCTGAACACGATGGTCGCCGCTGTCCGGGACGGACTCGACGTCGCGTTCGGGGGGCAGTACGGCAGCGGGCCGTTCGGCGACGTGGTGCGTCGCGCGCTCGCCACGTCCGGCGTGGACGTCCTGCAGCCCGGTCTCGACGACGTCGACAGCGGGTACTGCGTCGCACTCGTGGACGCCTCGACGGAGCGGACCTTCGTCACGAGCGTCGGCGCAGAGGGGCAGCTCGGCCGCGCCGACCTCGACCGGATCGCCCTCGTCGCCGACGACACCGTGTTCGTGTCCGGCTACGGCCTCGCGCACGCCGTCAACGGGCGAGCGATCGCCGACTGGCTCGGGGGTGTCCCCGACTCAGTCCGCGTCGTCCTGGACCCGTCGCCGCTGGTCGACACGCTGCCCCCGGCGGTGCTCGGCCCCGTCATGGCGCGTGCGGACGTGGTCAGCGCCAACGGACGGGAGGCGCGACTCATGGCTCCCACGTCCGCGGGACTCCCCGAGGCGGTCACCACGATCGCCGCGGCCGCCCGCGGGACCGCCCTGGTGCGCGACGGCGCAGCCGGCTGCTGGGTCGTCGAGCCCGGTGCCTCCCCCGTGCTGGTCCCCGGCTTCCGGGTCGTCGCGGTGGACTCCAACGGTGCGGGAGACGCCCACGGCGGAGTGCTCGTCGCTGCGCTGTCCCGTGGTGCGTCGCTCGTCGAGGCCGTCCGCCGGGCGAACGCCGCGGCGGCCCTCGCGGTCACCAGGAACGGTCCGGCGACAGCGCCGACCGCAGCCGAGACGGACGCGCTCCTCGCCCGGCTGGTGTGACGCGTCGACACGGGTTCCCGGGGGCGGCCGTGCGCTCGATCGGCTACCCGGGACGCCGGTGCGACCGGGAGACGGCGTACCGCCGGAGCCGCACTCCCTCACGCCGTTCGATCGACGACAGGACCGCGTCGTAGTGCTCCAGGACCCGGATGGACCCGGCGTTGTCATCGCGGCAGAGCGCGATCACGGGGTCGATCCCGACTCGCGAGGCGTGGGCGAGCACCTGGCCCAGCGCCCACGTCGCCACGCCGCGGCCCCGTGCTGACGGGCGGATCCCGTACCCGACGTGGCCGAACCGGTGCACGCCGGCGGTGTCTCCCGGAGCCCGGAGTGCGATCCCGCCAAGGACACGGCCGTCCTCGACGATCCACCAGAGCGCGCCGCGCCTGGCGTGCACTCGGCCGACCCAGGTGCGGAACCCGTCCTCGTCACTGACGTCGTCGTGCGCCGTGATCCCGAACCCGGCCTCGTGCAGACCCGGCCCCCACTCGGCATGCGCTTCAGCCCACGCCTCGTACAACGCCGTCTGCGGTCGCACCAACTCGAGCATGTCCAAGTATCACAACGATGCGGGTCGGTCGCGAGGCCCTCGTGGAGATCGCGTCGAGGACGGTCCTGTCGGATCACCATCGGGCCGTGGCTGGAACAGGTCTGCTCGCAGTGAGCATCGCGGTCTTGCTGGGCACCGTCGCGATCGTCCTGTGGCGCGTGCGGAACCCGGCCTGGGTGCGTGACGCTCGGCTCGCCCAGAACGCCAGTCCCGTGTCCAGTCTGCTCATGCTCGCCTTCGGTGCAGTCGTGACGACGCTCGTCCTCGTCCTCGGGGTCTTCTGGGTCGGGACCGGGCACGGCGTCGTCGGGTGGGCGATGGTCGGTCTCGCAGCGACCGGTCTCTCGCACGTCTGGGTCGGTGTGTGGATCCGACGGCAGCCGCTCCCGCAGCCGCGCGCGACCCGTACCCGCCGTGACCCGGAGAGTCGCGAGGCTCTCGACGTCAGGACCAGAACGATGTCCAGCACCGCAACCGTGCCCCGTGGCATCCAGCCCGACGGAAGAGGCCCTACCGCCCGAGCAGCGGCTCCCGCGACGCCATCCCCGCGGCACCGGCCCGCGCGACCGCATCCGGCAGCGCAGCCAGGAACGCGTCGACGTCGGCGTCGGTCGTCGTGTGCCCGAGTGTGATCCGGAGCGCACCGCGGGCGTCCTGCTCCGACAGCCCCATCGCGAGCAGCACGTGCGACGCCTCGGGCACCCCGGCCTGGCACGCCGATCCGGTCGACACCGCGACCCCGGCGGCGTCGAACAGGAACAGGAGCGAATCGCCCTCGCACCCGGGGAACGTGAAGTGTGCGTTGCCCGGCAGCCGGTCGACGGGGTCCCCCATCAGCACGGCTGACGGGACGGCCGCACGCACCCCGGCGACCAGACGGTCCCGCAGGGCGGCGAGCGCCGGGTGCGGCATCGGCTCGGCGACCACCGCGCCGGCCGCCACGCCGAAGGCCGCAGCCGCAGGGGCGTCCTGCGTGCCGCTCCGCACCTGCCGCTGCTGCCCACCACCGTGGATGAGGGGTTCGACGGTCGCCTTCCGTCCGAGCACGAGCGCACCGATGCCGACGGGCCCGCCGATCTTGTGGGCGGAGACGCTGAGGGCGTCGAGGCCGGACGCCGCGAACGACACGGGCACCTGGCCGTAGGCGGCGACCGCGTCGCTGTGCACGGGCACGCCGGCGGCGTGCGCGAGTTCGACGATCCGTGACACGGGCTGGACGGTGCCCACCTCGTTGTTCGCCCACAGGAACGTGACCAGGGCGACGTCCGAGGCGTCGGCGAGCCGCGCCTCCAGTCCGGCGAGGTCGACGCGACCCTGCGCGTCCAACGGGACCACGTCGACGACGGCCCCCTCGTGCGTCTCCAACCAGGTCAGGGTGTCGACGGTGGCGTGGTGCTCGCCGCCCGGGACGACGATGCGGGGCCGCTGGCGGTCACGCTGGCGAGCCCAGAACAGGCCCTTCACGGCGAGGTTGATGCTCTCGGTGCCGCCGGAGGTGAACACGACCTCGACCGGGTCGGCGTCGAGCGAGCGCGCGACGGCGGCGCGGCCGTCCTCGAGCAGCATCTTCGCGCGCTGACCGGCGCTGTGGATGGACGACGGGTTGCCGACGGTGCCCAGGGCATCGGTGAAGGCGGCGAGCGCCTCCGGCAGGATCGGCGTCGTCGCGGCGTGGTCGAGGTAGACCGACAAATGCACCCCCTGGATCGAGCAGTGTCCAGGATACGCGCCGGTCCTCGTACCCTTGTCGCGTGCACGAGACAGCGATCGACCTGACGCCGGGGTTCTCCCTGGGCGGGACCGTCCCCCGGTTCACCCTGCGGTCCGCGACGGCGACGGGCGTCGTCCTGGTCGTGACGAGCGCGGGAAGCGCCGACGGCGCGGACGGGACCGACCGCTCCGACGGCTCCGAGGGCCGGCCGACCCGACACCCGCTCGAGCGCGTGCCGGACACGGACGTGTGGACCGGCGAGGTCCCCGGGGTCGTGCCGGGCGACCGGTACCACCTGCTCGTCGACGGCCCGGTCGGCCCGCGGCACGAGTTCGACCCGACGCGTCCGCTGCTCGACCCGTACGCGCGGGGCATCCTGCCGACGGGGAACGACGAAGCAGCCGGCCCGCGCTGGACCAGCGTCGTCGTCGACGACGCCTTCGACTGGGGCGGCGTCGTGAAGCCGCAGGTCCCGCTCGACCGCGCCGTCGTCTACGAGGCGAACGTCCGCACCCTGACGGCAGCGAACCCGCACCTGCCGGAACACCTGCGCGGCACGTACGCCGGGGTCGCACACGAGAGCACGATCGCGCACCTGCACCGCATCGGCGTCACCACGCTCGAGCTGCTGCCCGTGCAGGCCTTCGACACCGAGCGGTGGCTCCGCGACGCCGGCCGGCAGAACGCCTGGGGCTACAACACGCTCGGGTTCTTCGCCCCGCACGCCGCGCACGCGTCGGCACCGGCCCGGCAGCAGGGCGCCGACGCCGTCCTGCGCGAGTTCAAGGGCATGGTCCGGCTGCTGCACGAGGCCGGCATCCAGGTCGTCCTCGACGTCGTCTACAACCACACCGCGGAAGAGGGCCTGGGTGGCCCGACGACGAGCCTGCGCGGCATCGACGGTGCGAACCGGTACCGCTGGGCGCACTCCGCCTCGCCGTACCGGGACGGCTACTACGACACCACCGGGTGCGGGAACACGCTCGACACCTCGGTCGAGGCGACCGCGGACCTCATCGTCGACAGCCTGGTGTACTGGGCGCGCGAGGTGCAGGTCGACGGCTTCCGCTTCGACCTGATGGCCGCCCTGGCCCGCGACGGCGAGCACCGGTTCGACCCGTCGCACCCGCTGCTCGAACGCATCCGGAACCACCCCGACCTGCAGGACACCCTGGTGGTCGCCGAGCCGTGGGACGTCGGCCCCGACGGCTGGAAGACCGGGGCGTTCGGTGCGGCCGGGGACCGCACGAGCGAGTGGAACGACGGCTTCCGGAACACGGTCAGGCAGTTCTGGCTCACCGACATCGCCGAGGAGCGCCGCACCGGCTTGCCGCAGACCGGGATCGGCCGGCTGGCTGAAGCGTTGTCGGGGTCGAGGAGTGTCTTCGGCGCCGACCGCGGCCCGCTGGCGAGCGTCAACTTCGTCACCGCGCACGACGGCTTCACCCTGCTCGACCTGGTGTCGTACGACGGCAAGCACAACGAGGCCAACGGCGAGGACAACCGCGACGGCTCGAACGACAACCGCTCGTTCAACCACGGCATCGAGGGCGACACCGCCGACCGGGGGGTCCGCGCCGCGCGTGGCCGGTCGATGCGCAACCTGGTGGCGACGCTCATGCTGTCCGCCGGGGTGCCGATGCTCACCGCCGGCGACGAGCGGAGCCGCACCCAGCACGGCAACAACAACGCCTACGTGGTGTCCGAGGACCTGACCCCGGTCGACTGGTCCGACGACGAGGACGCCGAGACGATGACCGAGGCCGTCGCCGCGCTGGCCCGGTTCCGGCAGGCGCACCCGTCACTCCGGCCCACCCGCTTCGGCGTCGAGGGCCAGGAGACGCCAGGGGCCTCGCGGATGTCCTGGTACGGACCGGACGGGCAGCCGATGACGATCGAGGGCTGGGACCAGCCGGTGCACCGCGCCCTGCAGTACTTCGTCGAGTCGACACCGGAGCACGAGCCCTTCGACCGCGTCCTGGTGGTCGTGCACGGCAGCGGCCGTACCCGCGACCTGACCCTGCCGGTGCGCGAGGACGTCCTCGGGTACCGCCTGGCCTGGTCGAGCGAGAAGCACCGAGACCACGAGCGCCTCCGTCCCGCCGGGCAGGTCTTCACCGCCTACGGCCCCGGCATCCACCTGTTCGAGGTGGCGTAGCGCGAGCAGGCGGGTGCGGCCGGGCACAGCGACCGACAGGCGGACGCAAGGCTCGTGGCGGCCCCGCCACGGGCCTTGCGTCCGGTCCTCCACAGGGTCCACGGCGCGCCCGGCCCCTCCACAGTGGGCGGAATCCGGGGAACGCGGAGCCGCCCGCCGGGTAGCGTCGCTTCCGTGGCCACCGCAGACCGACCCCGACGCCCGAAGATCGGGCGCATCCCGATCACCGAGCTCGCCCCGAGGACGCCGAACGGCTTCCCCGGCAAGGCATTCGACGGCGAGGTGATCACGTTCGGTGCGACCGTCTTCCGAGAAGGACACGGCATCATCGGCGCCGACCTCGTCCTCGAACGCCCAGACGGTGGAACACGCACCGTCCCCATGACCCTCGGTGCCCCCGGCACCGACCGCTACGACGCCACGGTGCAGGTCGACCACGTCGGCGTCTGGACCTGGCACGTCGAGTCGTACTCCGACGACTGGGCGAGCTGGCTGCACGGCGCACGCCTGAAGATCGCAGCCGGCGTCGACACCGAGGCGACGCTGCTCGACGGCGCCGTGCTGCTCGACCGGCTGGCCGACGAGACCGGCTCCCCCGCCGCCACACGCGCCGCCGCACGGGTCCGCGACACCGACCTCGACCCGGCGGAACGCCTGGCCGCCGTCGACGACCCGCGCATCGTCGCCGAGGTCGAGGAAGCCCCCCTCACCTCGCTCCGCACGCACTCCGCCACCCAGCTGCTCGACGTCGAACGCACCCGCGCCGGCGTCGGCGCCTGGTACGAGTTCTTCCCCCGCTCCGAAGGCGCGAAGAAGAACCCCGACGGCTCCTGGAAGAGCGGTGACTTCCGCACCGCGGCCCGCCGCCTGCCCGCCGTCGCCCGGATGGGCTTCGACGTCATCTACCTGCCGCCGATCCACCCCATCGGCACCACCGCCCGCAAGGGGCCGAACAACACGCTCACGCCCGGGCCGAACGACCCCGGCAGCCCCTGGGCGATCGGCTCCCCCGAAGGCGGGCACGACGCGATCCACCCCGACCTCGGCACCGAGGACGACTTCCGCGACTTCGTCGAGACGGCGAAGAACACCGGCATGGAAGTCGCGCTCGACTTCGCGCTCCAGTGCTCCCCCGACCACCCCTGGGTCACCCAGCACCCGGAGTGGTTCACGCAGCGCGCCGACGGCTCCATCGCGACCGCCGAGAACCCGCCGAAGCGCTACCAGGACATCTACCCGATCCAGTTCGACACCGACCCCGAGGGCCTGGTCACCGAGGTCGAGCGCGTCCTGCGCCACTGGATCGCCTTCGGCATCCGCATCTTCCGCGTCGACAACCCGCACACCAAGCCGCTGTGGTTCTGGGAACGGGTCATCCGTGAGATCCGCGACGAGCACCCCGACACCGTGTTCCTGGCCGAGGCGTTCACCCGCCCGGCGATGATGCGCGCGCTCGCCGAAGCCGGGTTCCAGCAGTCGTACTCGTACTTCACCTGGCGCAACACCAAGGACGAGATCGAGGACTACTTCACCGAGCTCTCGCACGAGACGAGCGACTACCTGCGCCCGAACCTCTTCGTGAACACCCCCGACATCCTCACCGAGTACCTGCAGTTCGGCGGCCGAGCCGGCTACAAGGTGCGTGCGGCGCTCGCCGCCACCGGTGCGCCGACGTGGGGCATGTACGCCGGGTACGAGCTGTTCGAGGAGGTCGCACGACCGGGCTCCGAAGAGAACATCGACAACGAGAAGTACGAGTACAAGCCGCGCGACTTCGCACTGGCCGAGGCCGAGGGCGCGTCCCTCGCCCCGTACGTCACGATGCTCAACCGGTTCCGGGCGGCGCACCCCGCGCTGCGACAGCTGCGGAACCTGCACGTGCACGCCGCTGACGACCCGGCGATCGTCGTCTACTCGAAGCACCTGTCGGGTGACTTCATCCGGTCGGGTCGGCCCGACACGGTGATCGTCGTCGCCAACGTCGACCCGCACTCCGCCCGTGAGACCACCGTGCACCTGGACCTCGCCGCACTCGGTCTGCCGACCGAGGGCCTGTTCGACGTCCGTGACGTCGTGACCGGTCAGCGCTGGACCTGGGGCGCGTCGAACTACGTCCGCCTGGACGCGTTCCAGGAGCCCGTGCACCTGCTCGTCGTGGAAGGACCCCACCGATGACCCCCGAACCGACCGACCCCACGAAGCGCGGACCGGCCGTGCCGCCGGTACCGCCTCCGCCGCCGGCCGTGCCGCGCTACGAGCCGAAGGTGTCCGCTCCCGCCGAGGACCTGCCCGGTGCCCCTCCGGCCGAGCGCGAGGCGCCCGACCGCGGCGTGGCGGAGTCCGCGACGCTCGCCGGACACCCCGCCGACCCGACGCACCCGCGGCAGCCGTCCGTGGCGGCAGCCTCGTCGTCGGACGACCCGCAGGCCCCGACCGGAGGCTCGGCACCGGTCGTCCGTCCGGCGTCCGTCGACGCCCCGGTCGCCCCCGGCGCCGCTGCCGCCTCCCCGGCTCCGGCCGATGCCCCGGCCCCGGCCGTCGGCACTGCCGGTGCCGCCACGGACCCGCGCCCGGCACCGATCGAGGACTGGCTGCGCCTGCAGGTGGCCGAGGGCCGGTGGTCCCAGCCGCACGACGTGCTCGGCCCGCACCCCGTCGACGGCGGCACGAGCGTCCGCGTCGTCCGCCACCTGGCCCGCGCGGTGCGACTCGTCCGCCCCGACGGCGACGACATCGAGCTCACGCACGAGGGCGACGGGCTCTGGGCCGGCGCCACGGCCGACACGCTCGGTCGGTACCGCGTCGAGTCGGAGTACGACTACGACGCGTCAACGGACGAGGACGACGCCACCTGGACCACCGACGACGCGTACCGGTTCGCCCCGACGCTCGGCGAGCTCGACCTGCACCTGTTCGGCGAAGGCCGCGACGAGCAGCTCTGGCAGCACCTCGGTGCACACGCCCGCACGGTCGACGGGGTCGACGGGGTCGCATTCGCCGTCTGGGCACCGCGCGCCACCGCCGTGCGTGTCATCGGGGACTTCGAGGGCTGGGAAGGCCGCACCACCGCGATGCGCCGTCTGAGCGACCTCGGTGTCTGGGAACTCTTCTGGCCCGGTGCCGTCGTCGGCCAGCGCTACAAGTTCCAGATCCTCACCGACTCCGGCTGGGTGGAGCGGGCCGACCCGTTCGCCCGCGAAGCCGAGATCGCGCCGGCGACGGCCTCCGTCATCACCGAGTCCACGTACACGTGGTCCGAGGGCGACGCCGCGTGGATGGAGCGCCGTGCGCAGACCACCACGCACGACGCCCCCATGAGCGTCTACGAGGTGCACCTCGGCTCGTGGCGCCCCGGCCTGTCGTACCGCGAGGTCGCCGACCAGCTCATCGGGCACATGGAGTACACCGGCTTCACGCACGTGGAGTTCCTGCCGCTCTCCGAGCACCCGTTCGGTGGCTCGTGGGGCTACCAGGTCACCGGGTACTACGCCCCGACCGCACGCTTCGGTTCACCGGACGACCTGCGCTACCTGATCGACCGCCTGCACTCCGCGGGCATCGGCGTGATCATGGACTGGGTCCCCGGGCACTTCCCGAAGGACGAGTGGGCGCTCGGCCGCTTCGACGGCTACGCCCTGTTCGAGCACCCCGACCCGCGCCGCGGTGAGCAGCTCGACTGGGGCACCTACGTCTTCGACTTCGGGCAGCCGCAGGTCCGCAACTTCCTGGTCGCGAACGCGCTGTACTGGCTCGAGGAGTTCCACATCGACGGTCTGCGCGTCGACGCGGTGGCGTCGATGCTGTACCTCGACTACTCCCGCACCGACTGGCTGCCGAACATCCACGGTGGGCGCGAGAACCTCGACGCGATCGCCTTCCTGCAGGAGACGAACGCGACGGCGTACAAGCGGTACCCCGGCATCGTGATGATCGCGGAGGAGAGCACCTCGTGGCCGGGGGTGACCCAGCCGACGAGCGCCGGTGGGCTCGGCTTCGGGCAGAAGTGGAACATGGGCTGGATGCACGACTCGCTCGAGTACGTGCAGCGCGACCCCGCCTACCGCAGCTACCACCACGACGAGATCACGTTCTCGTTCGTCTACGCGTTCAGCGAGCAGTTCACCCTGCCGATCAGCCACGACGAGGTCGTGCACGGCAAGGGCTCCCTGTACGGCAAGATGCCCGGCGACGAGTGGCAGAAGCTCGCGAACGTGCGCGCCTACCTGGCGTTCATGTGGGCGCACCCCGGCAAGCAGCTGCTCTTCATGGGCCAGGAGTTCGCGCAGCCCGCGGAGTGGTCCGAGGCGAAGGGCCTCGACTGGTGGCTCCTCGACCAGCCCGGCCACCGCGGCGTGCAGGACCTCGTCGCCGAACTCAACCGCGTCTACAAGGACTCCCCGGCGCTCTGGACCCACGACTCGACGGCCGACGGCTTCGAGTGGCTCGAGGGCGGCGACGCACCGCACTCGACCCTCGGGTTCCTGCGGAAGGACGGCGACGACCGCGTCGCGGTGTTCGTCAACTTCTCCGGCGTCCCGGTGGAGCGTCGCTTCGGGCTGCCGACCGCGGGCGAGTGGCACGAGGTGCTCAACACCGACGCGTCCGAGTACGGCGGCTCCGGAGTCGGCAACCTCGGCGTCGTCACCGCCGAGGACACCCCGTGGGCGGGCCGCCCGGCCTCAGCGCACGTCGTGGTCCCGCCGCTCGGCGCCGTCTGGCTGAAGCTGGCCCGGTAACCCGGCCCGCGTCCAGGACGCAACCGAACGACGGACGGGAGGCCCGGTGCCAGCTGGCACCGGGCCTCCCGTCTGTCTCGTTGCGGGTCCGGGCGATCCTGCTCGAGACGCCGTCGTGTCCGCGAGACGCCGTCGTGTCCGCGAGACGCCGCGGAAACGCCGAGACGCCGCCGGATCCGGCGGCGTCTCGGCGTGACGACGGCGTCTGCTGCGCCGCACGGACCCGGCAGGGGCTAGTACAGCGCGTTCGCCAGGCGGCGGCGGGCCGCGACCACGCGCGGGTCCTCGGAACCGATGAGCTCGAAGTACTCGACGAGCCGCACGCGCAGGGCTTCACGGTCATCGCCGAACACGGTCGGGACGAGGTCGAGCAGGCGCCCGAAGGCGTCGTCGACGTGTCCGCCCGAGATGTCGAGGTCGGCGACGGCGAGCTGCGCCTGGACGTCGTGCGGGCCTGCGGCTGCAGCGGCGCGGATCTCGTCGGCCGTCCGGCCGTTCAGCCGGTCGAGCAGCGACACCTGCGCGAGCCCGGCGACGGCCATCTGGTCGTGCGGGTCCTGCAGGATGGCGGTCTTGTACTCCTCGATCGCGGTGGCGTAGTCGCCCTGCTCGATCGCGTCGTACGCGGCCTGGTGGTGCGGCGGGAGCGGCTCCGGCTCCGGCTCGCCCTGCTCCGCGTCGACGTCCGCCGCTGCGCCGTCGACGGACACGCGACCGGACACCCCGTTCTGCTCGGCGGCCTGGAGCACCTGCTCGTAGACGTCGCGGACCTGCGCCTCGGGCAGTGCGCCGACGAAGAGCCCGAGCGGGCGTCCGCCGATCACGGCTGCGACGGTCGGGATCGACTGCGCCTGGAACGCCTGCACGAGCTGCGGGTTCGTGTCGGCGTCCACCTTGGCGAGCACCACGCGGCCGTCGTACTCGGCGGTGAGCTGCTCGAGGATCGGTGAGAGCTGCTTGCACGGCCCGCACCACTCGGCCCAGATGTCCACGATGACCGGGACGACGTTCGACAGCTCCAGGACGTCCTGGAACGTCGCGTCGGTGACGTCGATGACGAGCGACGGGACCGTCGGGCCGGCGCCGCTCGCAGTGCCGACGTCGGAACCGGGCGCGGCACCGCCTGCTGGACCCGCCGGGGCCGGAGCGCCGGACGGCTGGGGCGGCCGCTGTGCGCGGTCGACGAGGGACGACAGGTCCACGGCTCCGCGGAGCCCGGACGGGGTCGGGGGGATGTTGCTCATTGCACCTCACTTGCTGCGGTCAGGCCCTGCGTGAACCCGAGCAGGACCACTTTGCCATCCGAGGCGACCGGCGGCACGTAGAAGAGCAGCTGGACGCTGTAGGTGGCGCTGATGCCCTTCTTGCTCGTGTCGACGCCGGACAGAGCCTTCACGGCACCTTCGGTGTTCACCTCGGCGCCCGACGCGGTCGGGGTCACCTTCTCGATCTCGTCCAGGTCGGCGGAAACCAGGGCGCCGGCGTCGTCCGTCGCGATGGCGACGGCGGAGTCGGCGGGGACCTCGGACGAGTACTCGATCTTCGCCGTGTCCGGCAGCGCCTTGGCCTTCTTGTCCTTGTACGCCTTGCCGATGGTCGTGCGGAGTGCGTCACCCTCGGTGGTGAACAGGTCGGCGTACTCGCTGGCGGTGTCCTTCGACAGGATGTCGCCGTAGGCGGTCGCGACCTGGTCCGGCTGGATGGTCAGGAGCTTCGACTCCGGCGCGAGCAGCGCCGCACCGATGGTCGTCGGGGCGAGGCTCGGGATCTTCGCGTCGGCCTCGAGCGACACGTCGTACGCGACCTTGTAGGGATCACGGGCGCTGTCCTGCACCAGGGTCAGGGCCTGCGGCGCCGACTTGGCGTCACAGTCCTCGGCGACGATCGTGAAGACCGTCCGCGGCCAGGTGTCGGTCTGCTGCGGCAGCGCGACGCACACCTGCGCTGCGGAGATCGCCGGCGGCGCCTTCACGTCCGAGTCCTTGCCGCGGATCGAGTAGTTGGCCAGCCGGAGGTCGAGCGCCGCGCCGGAGAACCGGGTGCGGACCAGGTCGCGGTCGCGCGCCCCGTCGGCCTGCTTCGCGACGGCCGCGGCGCGCTGCACGATGCGGGTGATCTGCTGCTTGGTCGCGGCGGTCGGCTCGGTGGGCTCCGCCGCCCCCGTGGCGGTGGCCGTCGGAGTCGGCGTGGCCAGCGACGGATCGCCGCCCTGCGGCCAGTAGTCCGACGAGCAGCCGGCCAGGGTCAGGGCACCGACGAGCAGCACCGGGACGCCGACGAACGCGCGGGTCCCACGACGACCGGGGCGAGGCACCTGCGCTCCGGCGGCGGCGGCACGGCGCGAGGCACGCACCCGCGGCGGACGGCTGCCACCGCTGCGACGGCGGGGACCGCGGCCACGGCGCTGGTGCAGGAAGGCGAGGACGAGCAGCACGAGGCCTCCGAGGACGAACACGCCGCCGGCCACGAGCAGCGGACCGACCGCCGGCGTCGCGGTGTCCTGCGGCCAGGTGACGGACACGTCGCTCGGTGCGGCGGCCTTGCCGTCGCTCACGACCAGGACCGAGACGTCCTGGGGCAGGCGGACGGTGAACTGTCCGGCACCGTCGTACTCCTGGTACCAGAGGTCGCTGCCCTTCGGCGACGGCACGCTCGTCTCGCTGCCCGAGGTCGACCCGACCAGCGAGCCCTTCTCGGCGTCGAAGCGGAGCGTGGTGTGCTCGGCGTCACCGATCCAGGCGTCGACGTCGGCGGTCTTGCCGTACGCCGCGAACACCTTGCCGGAGCCGGACACGTTGATGCGCTGGTAGCCGGGGTTGGCGTTGAGCGTGGTCCCCGGGATCACCGTCACCGGGGCGGAACTGGTCGTCGAGCTCTCGGCCACGAGCGAGGACGGCGGCGCGAACACGGTCCGCTGCCCCACCGCCAGCACCACGAGCAGCAGGCCGATGACGAAACTGACGATCGCCAGGACGAATCGCACGAACACTCTCCCTACCGCGCCGGGGTGGGGATGTCGGCGCGCGAATCAGCGACTCAGGATAGCGAGCATCGCTGGACAGTGCATCAATCCGCGCTGTCGCCGGACTCAGACGACCCGCTCCGGCCGCCACTACAATCGACCGCGGGCCGATCCGGGCCCTCCGCCGAGCACCCAGGAGCGACACGTGGCGAACGACGAGGCCGAGTTCGGGACCGAGCTGCGCGGGTACCGCCGCGACGAGGTGGAGCGTTCACTGAACGACCTGCGCCGCGAGCTCATCAAGTCGAACAACGACCGCGCCGACGCCGCGAAGGAGATCCGTCTCCTGCAGGCCCGCGTGTCCGAGCTGCAGGGCGAGCTGGACGAAGCCGGCACCCCCACGTACAGCGGTCTGGGCACCCGACTCGAGTCCACGCTGCGTGTCGCCGAGGAACAGTCGACCCGGCTCATCAGCCAGGCCGACATCGACGCCCAGCGGCTCCGAGCCTCGAGCCGCGCCGAAGCTGAGCGCACCGTCCGCGAAGCACAGGAAGAAGCGCGCGACACCCTCGAGGACGCCCGCACCCGCGCCACCAACGAGCTGACCCGTGCCCGCGCCGAAGCCGCCGACACCGTCGAGCGCTCCCGCGCCGAGGCCGGTCTGCTCACGCAGGACGCCCGCAACGAGGCAGCCGCCATCCGCGGTGCCGCGGTGACCGAGGCCGCCGAGGTCCGCTCCGTCGCCATCCGCGAGACGAACGCACTGCGCGCCCAGGTCGAGCACGAGGTCGCGGAGCTGCGTGAGATCGCCCAGCGCGAGTCCGCCGACGCCCGCACCGCCGCAGCCGAGCTCGACCGTGAGACCGAGCACCGCCGTTCGGTCTTCGAAGCCGACCACACCCGCCGTACCGAGGACCTCGACCGTGAGGAGACGACCCGGCGCGAGGCCCTCGAGCGCGAGGTCACCGAGGGCCGCGCCGCCTGGCACCGCGAACGGGACGAGGAGCAGCAGGCACACGCGCTGGCCCTCGAGACCGGTCGCGCCGAACTCGAGTCCGAGGTCGCGCGTCGGCGGGCCGAGCTCGACAGCGAGATCGGTGACCGCCGCCGCGAACTGGACGAGGAGCTCGCGGCCGCCCGCGCCGAGTGGGAGCGCGAACTCGCCGTGGCCCGCACCGACCTCGAACAGGAGATCGAAGCAGCCCGCGCCCAGCTGCGCGTCGACGAGGAACAGACCCGCGTCGAGAACGCGCGCCTGGTGCAGGAGACCGCCGACCGGATCGCCCGCGAACTCGAGCAGCACGACGCCCGGATCGCGCAGGAGCGGGCCGAAGCCGACGCAGCAGCCGAGCGTGCCGTCCGCGAGCACGAGAACGCCATCGCCGCCCGCCGCGAACGCGAGCACGCCGAGGTCGACGCCGAGATCGCCGACCGCCGCACCGCCGAGCTCGGGGTGCTCGAAGCCGAGCGCACCGCCCTGCAGCAGGAGATCGACACCGCCCGCGCCGCCCTCGTGAAGGAACGCGACGAGGTCCGTGCCGAGATCGCCCGAGCACGCGACGAAGCCCGCACGACCCTCGAGTCGGAACTCGCGGCCCGCCGCGACGACGCCGAGCAGGAGTACCTGCAGAAGCACCACGAGACCGTGACCGAGACGCAGAAGTACCTGGACGAGGCGAACCTGCAGCTCGCCGAGGCCACGCGCCGCGCCACCGAGGCCCGTGAGCGAGCCGAGCGTCTGCAGCAGGAAGCCGACGACCTCGAGCGCACCAGCACGGCCGAGGCGCAGGAGCACGCACGCACCATCGTCGCCGACGCTCAAGACCGGGTGCACCGGATGGTCGCCGACGCCGAGGAGCGCACCGCCGGTGTCATCGCCGAGGCCGAGGACCGCCTGGCGGCGATCCGCACCGAGCGCGAAGCCGTCGCGGGCTACCTCGAGAACCTCCGCGGGGTCCTCACGAACGCGACCGGCCTGCTCGGCACGGCGCCCGCCGCAGCGTCCGCTGCGGACGAGCGCGACGACGTGGACGCGACCGAGCGCTGACGGTCACCGGCCCGGAGGCCCGACACGCGCCTCCAGGCCGCCCCACCCGCAGCAGGTGGCGGGGCGCACGGCATGCCGTGGGCGTTGCTCAGACCGGCCAGTGGGTCGGCATCGGTGCGCTGCCCGGGACGACGAGGTCGGCGATCGCGTCGAGCACGATCCGCACGTACCGCTCCCCCACCCACAGGTGCTTCGCGCCCGCGACGGGCACCACCCGGACATCGGGAGCGAGCGCGAACCGCGCGGCCGCAGCTTCGGGCTGCAGGAAGTCGTCGTGCTCCGGCACGAGCGCCACGACCGGGACGTCGACGGCGGCCCAGCGGGCGAGCTCGGCGTCCGACGTGCGGTGCAGCGGCGGTGACAGCAGGACGACCCCGGCGACGGTGCCGGCCTCGACGTGTTCGAGTGCGTGCTTGAGGATGACCTCGGTGCCGAACGACCACCCCACCAGCCACGGCGTCGGCAGCCCGCGGTCGACGACCTCGGCGACAGCGGCACGCAGGTCGAAGCCCTCGGAGACGCCGTCGCCGAAGCCCCCCTCGGACGTGCCGCGCGGCGACGTGACGGATCGGAAGTTGAACCGCAGCACCGCGATGTCGGCCAGGGCCGGCAACCGGGCAGCGGCCTTCTTGAGCACGTGCGAGTCCATGAAGCCGTGTGCGGTCGGCAGGGGGTGGAGCGTGACGATGGTGCCGCGGGCAGGCGCGTCGGCGGGCTCGGCCAGTTCCCCGACGAGCGTCAGGTGGTCGTCCGTGACCAGCTCGACCTCGGTTCGTCGGGCGGGCAGCTCGGTCGCGGAGCGGATCTCGGTGTCGTGCGTCACGTCGTGCTCGGTCATGCGATGCTCCAGCAGTGGTTGTGCCAGTGCCGACGGGACGCCAGGTCGGCGGCGTCACCCAGGACGCCGTCCGCGCGCCAGACCACCACGTGGGCGGTGCCGGGCGACACGGTGCCACCGCAGCCCGGGCAGATGTACTCCTTCTGCGCCGACGCGGCGGAGATCGGCTGCACCTGGTACTCGCGACCGTGGCGGACCTCGGTGCGCTTCCACGAACTCATCAGCCGATCGAGGGTGGACTCCTCGTCAGGCTCGACGTCGCGACCACGGGGACGCCGCGGCCGATTGCTGCGCGGCACCCGAGCAGCCGATCAGTACCAGTTGTTGGCCTGGCTGTGACCCCACGCACCACAGGGGGTGCCGTACACGCCGGCGATGTAGTTGAGACCCCAGGTGATCTGCGTCGCCGGGTTCGTCTGCCAGTCGGCGCCGGCCGTGGCCATCTTGCTGCCGGGCAGGGCCTGCGGGATGCCGTACGCACCGCTCGGGTTGTAGGCGTTCACCCGCCAGCCGGACTCCTTGTTCCAGAGCGAGACCAGGCAGTTGTACTGGTCGGTGCCCCAGCCGCGGGCCGTGACCTGCTGCAGGGCGATCGCCTGCGCGCTGCCGGGGTCGGGGGTCGCGGCGGTGGCCGCGAGCGTGTTGGCGGCCGAGACCGGCTCGGAATCGGGGGCTGCGGCATCCGCGGCGTCGTCGGTGGCATCGGCGTCGTCGTCTTCGACGACGGGCTTCACGACCTTCGGGGCCGGCACCGTCACGCCGTAGCCGTCGCGGTCGGCAGCGGCCTCGCCGTAGGTGCCGTGTGCGGTGTACTGCTGGGGTGCCGGGGCCTTCACGAGCACCGGGGTGTCGACGGCGGCCTGTGCCACGTCGGCCTGCAGCGGGTTGAACAGCGACCCGCCGACGAACAGGAACACGCCGACGAACGACAGCATCGGGGCCGTCGCGCGCTTGCGGGCCACGGCGTTGACCGACGCGAGACGGGCTGGCTCGGCCAGCTTCGGCGTCGTACGGCGCTGGACCGTCGCGGTGCGCTGCTTCGGGGAACGCTGCTCGGCGACGAGCGCGTCGTGGGCGAAGGACGCCACACGCTCGTCCGAGACGCGGTTCGCCGCGACCGACTTCGGCGTGGCCACCGGCCCCGTCGCCGCTGCCTGCGGGGTCACCCCGAACGCCGACGTCTCCGTCGTGCGGGTTCGCTGCATTGCCGCGCGGCGCTCACCGGAAGCCTGGAGGCTGAGGTGCTCGCGGGTATCGCGGTCGGAGCTTGAATCTGCCGTGTGCCTGCCCATGAGTAGGACCAGGGTAACGGAACGATCACGGAAAGCGAAGCACCTGGGGACAGCGCGTCGTCATCGGACAGCGAGCATCACTTCGACGACGGCGTCGAGCACCGCGTCGACCTGCGCCTCGCGGTACCCGCCGTGCTTCGGGCGGAACACGATCGAGCGCACCTCGGTGAGACTGAGCGGCTTGCCTTCGCGGAAGTACCCCGCGAGTCGGGCGGCGAAGGCATCGACGTCCTTCGGGTGGTAGCCGGTGCCGAGGACGCTCACCCGGCTGAACCGCTGGCCGTCGGGCCGCTCGAGGCGTGCCACGACGTCCGACGCCTTCGTCCGCGCCTCGGCGTACCAGGCCTTCTTGCCGACCTCGCTCATCTCCCGCTCACGCTCGCGCGCCGCGAAGGCGTCCTCCAGCCGCTCGAGAGCGGCGTCGACGTGCGAGGTGGAGTAGCCGCCCTTGCGCATCGAGAACGCCGTGGCACGGATCTTCGCAGCCTCGATGCCGGGGGCACTGTCGTCGGCGGAGTACGCGCGCCGGGCGTCCTCGAGGAAACGCTCGACTTCGTCGACGTCGTAACCGAGGGCGGAACGGGCTGCGGTCGGGAAGGTGGTGGCCACGGCGTCATTCTGCCAGTCCCGACCCGTGGCACAACCTGGACGCGCTGAGTGCCACGTACAGCCCGGCCCGGGGGCGGGTCAGTGGTTGACGACCAGGTACAGCACGTAGGCGACCGCGGCCGACGGCAGGATGCTGTCGATGCGGTCGAGCAGTCCACCGTGCCCGGGCAGGAACGACGAGATGTCCTTGATGCCGAGGTCACGCTTGATCATCGACTCGGTCAGGTCGCCGAGCGTGGCCGACCCGGAGATGAGCACACCCAGCACGACACCGGTCCACCAGGGCAGCCCGAGCATGAACACGGCCACCAGGATGCCGACGACGATGCTCGCCGCCACGGACCCGGCGAAACCCTCCCACGTCTTCTTGGGGCTGATGCGGGGTGCCATCGGGTGCTTGCCGAGGTTCAGGCCGGTCGCGTACGCACCGGTGTCGACCGCGACGACCACGAGGATGAAGCCGATCACCCAGAGGTTGCCGTCCCGCTGGGCGGAGAGCAGCACGACGCAGGCACCGAGCAACGAGATGTACGCCTGGACGAACAGCCCGTTCGTCAGGTCACGGACGACGTTGGCGGCCGGGGGCTTCTGCCGGGCGAGGGCGACCTCGACCAGGCGCCAGACGCTGATCAGGACGATGCCGCCGAGCAGCGTGAACAGCGCCGGGGCCTGCCCGTACAGGAACGCCGCCGGCACCACCGCGATCGCGACGGCGACGCTCGGGATCCGCGGGACGTCGCGGCCGGCGAAGCGCATCGCGCTCGTCAGCTCGTAGACGCCGACGCCCAGCAGGAACGCCGCGACCACCATGAAGGACGGCGTGAACAGGAGCAGCGTGCCGAGCATGACGACCGCGAACGCGAGCGCGATGCCGATCGCCGCCGGCAGGTTGCGCCCGGTCCGCGCCGTCAGTGCTTCGTTCCGCGCACCGAAGTCGGCCTTGCGCTGGCGGAGCTGCGCCTCGAAGTCGGTGCGCGCCGCACGTGCGCGCGCATCGAAGTCCTGGCGGAGCCCCTTCTTCACAGGCCCGCTCGTCGCGGGCCCGTGCTCTGCTGTGGGGCGGTCATCGCCCTGGTCGGAGCGACGCATCAGACCTCGAGGAGTTCGGCTTCCTTCTTCTTCAGCGCGTCGTCGATCTGGTCGACGTGCTTCTTCGTCAGGCCCTCGAGGTCCTTGTCGCCACGCGAGATCTCGTCGTCGGAGATCTCACCCT
Source organism: Curtobacterium poinsettiae (assembly GCF_047226435.1). Lineage (NCBI taxonomy): Bacteria > Bacillati > Actinomycetota > Actinomycetes > Micrococcales > Microbacteriaceae > Curtobacterium > Curtobacterium poinsettiae. The sequence goes on from NZ_CP178434.1 coordinate 2,221,407, forward strand.
TGAGCGCGTCAAGGTCGTCCTTGGCCTTGCGGCGGATGTTGCGGATGACGACCTTGTGGTCCTCGCCCTTCGTCCGCACGAGCTTGACGAACTCCTTGCGGCGGTCCTTGGTGAGCTCGGGGATCGTCACGCGGACGATGTCGCCGTCGTTCGTCGGGCTGGCACCGAGGTTCGGGAACGTCGCGATGGCGCGCTCGATCTCCTTGAGCGCCGACTTGTCGTACGGCGTGACGATGAGCGTTCGGGCCTCGGGCGTCTGCAGCGACGCGAGCTGCGCGAGCGGCGTCGGGGTGCCGTAGTACTCGACCGGGATCTTCTGGAAGAGCGCCGCGTTGATGCGGCCGGTGCGGACGGTCGAGAAGTCGTCCTTGGCGACCTCGACAGCCTTCGCCATCTTCTCGGTGGCTTCGGTCAGGACATCACTGATCACGGTGTTACTCCTTCGGTACTGGCGTCGAGTCTAGTCAGCGCCGGGGGTCAGTTGCTGACGACGGTGCCGATGCGCTCGCCACGGATGGCGGCCTGGACGTTGCCGTCGCCCTCCATGCCGAAGACGTGCATCGGCATGCCGTTGTCCATGCAGAGCGAGAACGCGGTGGCGTCGACGACCTTGAGGCCCTTGAGCAGTGCGTCCTGGTAGGTCACGTGGTGCAGCTTCTCGGCCGAGGCGTCCTTCTTCGGGTCCGCGGTGTACACGCCGTCGACGCCGTTCTTGGCGACGAGGACCTCGTCCGCCTTGATCTCGAGCGCACGCTGCGCCGCCACCGTGTCGGTGGAGAAGTACGGCAGACCGGCGCCGGCACCGAAGATGACGACCCGGCCCTTCTCGAGGTGCCGCTCGGCCCGCCGCGGGATGTACGGCTCGGCGACCTGGGTCATCGCAATGGCGGACTGCACGCGCGTCGCGGCGCCGGCCTGCTCGAGGAAGTCCTGCAGCGCGAGCGCGTTCATCACCGTGCCGAGCATGCCCATGTAGTCGGCGCGTCCGCGGTCCATGCCGCGCTGCGAGAGCTCGGCGCCACGGAAGAAGTTGCCTCCGCCGACGACGATCGCGATCTCGACCTCGCGCGCGGCGACGGCGATCTCCTTGGCGATGGTGCCGATCACGTCGGGGTTCACCCCGAGGGAGCCGGCGCCGAACGCCTCTCCCGACAGCTTCAGCAGAACGCGGCGTCGTCCGGTCTTCTCGTCGGTCATCTGGTCCGCACCCTTCGTCGTGGTCTCGTGGAAATGTACTCGCGGATGTGTCGTGCGCGTGTCGTGTCGGTGCGCGCGAAAAACGGGGCCAGGAACCTCGTTGGTTCCTGACCCCGTCACGGGTTCGTTACGCGCCGACCTTGACGCGGGCGAAGCCCTGGATCGTGATGCCGGCGTTCTCGGCGGCCTTCGCGACGGAGATCTTGTTGTCCTTCGCGTAGTCCTGGTCGAGGAGCGACACCTGCTTGATGTAGGCGTTCACCCGACCCTCGACGATCTTCGGGAGGGCAGCCTCGGGCTTGCCCTCTTCGCGCGTGATCGCCTCGACGGTCGCACGCTCCTTCTCGATGGCCTCGGCCGGGACCTCGTCGCGGGTCAGGTACGTCGGGTTCGCGAACGCGACGTGCTGGGCGATCGAACGCGCCTCGGCGGCGTTGTCACCCTCGTACGCGATGACGACGGCGATCTGCGGCGGCAGGTCCTGGCTGGTCTTGTGCAGGTAGATCTCGAAGGCCGAGCCCTCGACACGGCGGACCGTGCGGACCTCGAGCTTCTCGCCCAGCGCGGCTGCCGACTCGTTGACGACCTCGAGGACGGTCTTGCCGTCCAGCGGTGCAGCGTTGGCGGCGGCGACGTCGGCGGCACCGGCAGCGGCGACCGCACCCAGCACCTTGTCGGCGAGGGTCGTGAACTTCTCGTTCTTGGCGACGAAGTCGGTCTCGCTCGCGAGCTCGACGACCGTGGCGGCGCCGTTCTCGGAGGTCGCGACGACGACGCCTTCGGAGGTGGCTCGGTCGTCGCGCTTGGCGACGGCCTTGGCACCCTTGATGCGGAGCAGCTCGACGGCCTTGTCGTAGTCGCCGTCGGCCTCGACGAGCGCGTTCTTCGCGTCCATCATGCCGGCGCCGAGGTCCTCGCGGAGCTTCTTCACGTCAGCAGCGGTGAAGTTTGCCATTGACTGGAGTCCTTTCTGGACTGTACGTGTGTGGAGAGTGGAGTGCAGTCGGGGCGCCGGACCCGGTGGGTCCGACGCCCCGGCGGCTCACTCGGCGGGGGTGGTCTCCGCGGCTGCCTCGGCCTCGGCCGTCGGCTCCGCGTTCTTCGCCTCGTCGGCGATCGGCTCGCCGATCTCCTTCGCGGCGACCTGCGCGTCAGCGTTGTTCTCCTCGACGGTCGCACCCTCGGGGGCGGCGTCGGCGGACGGGGTTGCCGTCTCGCCACCGAGGAGCTCCTGCTCCCACTCGGCGAGGGGCTCGCTGGCCTCGTCCTCGTCGCCACCGTTGTGGCGGGTCTTCAGGCCCTCGGCCGCGGCGTCGGCGACGATGCGGGTCAGGAGACCGACGGAGCGGATCGCGTCGTCGTTGCCCGGGATCGGGTACGTGATCTCGTCGGGGTCGCAGTTGGTGTCGAGGATGCCGATGATCGGGATACCGAGCTTCTGCGCCTCGTCGACGGCGAGGTGCTCCTTCTTGGTGTCGACGATCCAGAGCGCGCTCGGGGTCCGCGTGAGGTTGCGGATACCACCGAGGGTCTTGTGGAGCTTGTCCAGCTCGCGCTTCTTGATGAGGAGCTCCTTCTTGGTGAAGCCCTTCGTCGTGTCGTCGAAGTCGATCTCCTCGAGCTCCTTCATGCGCGCGAGGCGCTTGGAGACCGTCTGGAAGTTCGTGAGCAGACCGCCGAGCCAACGCTGGTTGACGTACGGCTGGCCGACGCGGGTCGCCTGCTCGGCGATGGAGCCCTGGGCCTGCTTCTTGGTGCCCACGAAGAGGATCGTGCCACCGTGCGCGACCGTCTCCTTGACGAAGTCGTACGCGCGGTCGATGAAGGCCAGCGACTGCTGCAGGTCGATGATGTGGATGCCCGAGCGCTCGGCGAGGATGAAGCGCTTCACCTTCGGGTTCCACCGACGGGTCTGGTGTCCGAAGTGGACGCCGCTGTCGAGCAGCTGGCGGATGGTGACGACGGCCATGTGCCGTCCTCCTTCTGTGTTCTCGGCGCGCAGCCGTGCTCTCACACGTCACTGCGGACCTGTTGCGGTTGTGTCGATCGCGACCGTCGGTCGTGATCCCTGGTGTCCTGGCACGCGACCGCCCGCTCGTGAGAGCGGGACCGGTGGTCGGGTACCGAGCCGATGAGGGCCTGGTGGACACGCGAAGTCAGCGCGCATCAGCACGCTGCTGGATAGATGCTAACAGAAGGGAGGCCCGGATCACGCCCGCCTCGCGGCTGACGTGATCCGGGCCTCCTGTCCGGTCGATCCGGCGGATCTCCGCGGCTCCGGCCGTCCTGATCAGGCCTTGGCGTCCACCGTGTCGCCGTCGGCGGAGATGCCCATCTCCTCGAGCGAGCGGCCCTTCGTCTCCGGGATCTTCGCGATGACGAAGAAGAGCGACAGCAGCGCGAACAGTGCGTAGATGCCGTAGGTGACGGTGAGGTTGAAGCCCGAGAGCACCGGGAACGAGATCGTCACGATGAAGTTCGCGATCCAGTTGGCGGCGGAACCGATCCCCAGCGCCGTGGCACGGATGCGGTTCGGGAACATCTCACCGAGCAGGACCCACATCAGCGGACCCCAAGTAGCGCCGAAGGACACCACGAAGAGGTTCGCGAAGATCAGCGCGATGACGCCCCACGAGCCGGGGAGGCTCGGGCTGCCGTCGACGATCGTCGCCTGCGAGAACGCGATGGCGACCATGGTGAGCGAGACGAACATGCCCGCGGAACCCGCGACCAGCAGCGGCTTGCGGCCGACCTTGTCGACCAGGAAGATCGCGATGAAGGTCACGGCGACGTTGACCACCGAGGTGATCGTGGAGATGAGGAACGAGTCCTCCTCCTTGAAGCCGACCGCCTGCCAGAGCGTCGTCGAGTAGTAGAAGATCACGTTGATGCCGACGAACTGCTGCAGCACCGCCAGGATGATGCCCACCCAGACGATCGGCTGGAGCCCGAAGCGGTTGCCCCGGATGGAGCCCTTCTTCTCGCTGGCTTCCTTCTTGATGCCGTCCTGGATCTCCTCCAGGCTCGTGTTCACGGTGTCGCGCGGCACGATCTTGCCCATCACCACGCGCGCGTCGTCGTCCCGCCCCTTGGTGAGCAGGTACCGCGGGGACTCCGGCAGCGTGATCGCCAGGACGCCGTAGACGACCGAGGGGATCACCCCGACCAGGAACATCCAGCGCCAGGCAGCCAGGCCCCAGACCTCGGCCGACGCGCTGCCCGCGGTCACGGCGAAGAGCTGGTCGGACAGGAGCGCGGCGAAGATACCGAGCGTGATCGCGAGCTGCTGGAACGAGGCCAGCCGCCCGCGGATCGCCTTCGGGGAGACCTCGGAGATGTACGCCGGTGCGATGACCGAGGCGGTACCGATGCCGAGACCGCCGACGAGACGCCAGACCACGAGGTCCCACGTGGCGAACGCGAACGCCGATCCGATCGACGAGACGAAGAACAGCACGGCGGCCCAGAACATGATCCGGGTGCGGCCGTAGCGGTCGGCGAGACGGCCGGCGAAGTAGGCGCCGAACGCGCAGCCGATCAGGGCCGAGGCGACCGCGAAGCCGCTGGCCGCGTCGGAGAGGTTGAACTCACCCTTGATCGCGTCGACGGCGCCGTTGATGACGGACGAGTCGAAGCCGAACAGGAAGCCACCGACCGCCGCCGCGATGGCGAACAGGGTGACCTTCCCCTTGAACGCACGGTCTTCGCCGTGCCCGGTGGTCGTGGTGGACACGATGCTCCTGGGTTCTGCCGCCGTGCCGGTGTGCAGCACGGTGCCCCGGCGGTCGGCTGGTTCGCCGTCCGAGCGGCGTTGCGTGTTCCGGAGCGGCCCCGACTGTACTCCTCGCCCGGGATGTGGTCATAACCGGGTGCGAGATCGGGACGACTGGTCGGCGTGCCGACGCGGATCGACGGTGTCGCTGTCGGACGACGTCGACTCCGTCGCATCGGCCGTCGCGTCGTTCCTCCCCAGGCCTGGAGGCGCGACTCCCCCTCCACGGATCGCCCCGTGTCCGCCACGGGGCCGGTTCCACGGCCGAGGCTGGCAACATGCGATCGAGCTCCCGTCCCGTCCTGCTGTCCGTGGTGTGCGCGGCGGTGCTGTGCGGGACGGCGGCGTTCGGTGCGGGGGTGTTCGGGACGGCGGCGTTCGGGGCGGCGGCGTTCGGTGCTGCGCCGTCGTCGGGAGCCGGGCCGTCGGTGACTCCTGCGGCCGACGCCGACGGAGCCGAGGCCCGCTGGGTCTGGCCGACCGGGTCACGGGTGGTCGAACGTGCGTGGGAGGCGCCGTCCTCCGACTATGCCGCCGGCCACCGCGGCATCGACGTCCCCGCGGCCCTGGGGACGACCGCGTCAGCGGTGGCGGACGGCACCGTGGCGTTCGCCGGCGCGGTCGGCGGCCGCACCGTCGTGACGATCGACCACGGCAGCGGGCTGGTCAGCACGCTCGACTCGGTGACGCCCCTGGTCGCCGCCGGTGACGAGGTCGTGCAGGGCGATGCAGTCGGGCGCGTCTCGGTCGGGCACTGTCCGGCGACGGCACCGTGCCTCCACCTGGGTGCGCGGGTCGACGGTCGCTACGTCGACCCGATGCCGTACCTGCCGCCTGCCGAGTGGCCGGTGCTGCTGCCCGAGTCGGCGTGGCCCGGCTGAGCCCACCGGCGACCGAGCGTCAGGGACGTCGGCGCAGCGTCAGGCGCGCGGGTGCGCCGTCCGGTAGACCTCGCGCAGCCGCGCCGACGACACGTGGGTGTAGATCTGCGTCGTCCCCAGGCTCGCGTGCCCGAGGAGTTCCTGCACCGCGCGCAGGTCCGCTCCCCCGTCGAGCAGGTGCGTCGCCGCGGTGTGGCGGAAGGTGTGCGGGCCGCTCGGGCCCTCGCCCGGCAGATCACTGAGCAACCGCGCCACCACGCGGTACGCACTCCGGACGCCGAGTCGGGCGCCACGGTCGCCGAGGAACAGCGCCGTGCTCGCCGGGCCGACGCTCCGAGCGGCGAGGGCGGGCCGTCCGCGCTCCAGCCATGCCTCGAGCGCATCGCGCGCCGGAACGCCGAACGGCACCACGCGTTCCTTGCCGCCCTTGCCGAGGACCCGCACGGTCAGGCGTCCGCGGTCCAGGTCGGTCACGTCGATCCCGACGAGTTCGCTGACTCGGATCGCCGCCGCGTACAGGAGCTCGACGAGGGCCAGGTCCCGCAGCGCCGTCGGGTCGTCCGTCGCGGCCCGGGCGCCGAGCCCGTCGAGCAGGGTGCGCACCTGGTCGGCGGACACCACTCGGGGCAGGTGCGCTCCACCCTTCGGCGCACGGAGCCGGACCCCGGCATCCGTCGGGGTCACCCCGGTCTCGCTCGCCCACCGGGTGAACGCCCGCACGGACGAGGACCGTCGGGCGATGGTCGACCGGGCCAGCCCCCGCTGGTCGGCGTCCCAGAGCCAGTCACGCAGGAGCTCCAGCTCGACGTCGGCGACGCGGTCGACGCTGCGGCCGCCCGCGAAGGTGACGAGCTGCTCGAGGTCGTTGGCGTACGCGCGGAGGGTCTGCTCGCTGAGGCCCCGCGCGTGCCGCGCGTGTCCGAGGAAGGCGTGCACCGCCGCCTCGAGTCGATCGTCCGTCCGCGAAGCCACGACGTCAGCGTACGGCTGCAGACCGTCATGCCCGCCCCCACCCGCCGCCGCTCGGGACGACGAGCCCCTGCAGCTGCGCCAGCGCGAGCGCGTCGGCGACGTCCGCAGTCGACATCCCGGCTCGGCGGGCGATCTCGGCTTCGGGCAGCGCACGACGGCCGAGCGCGTCGAGGACCCGGACCACCTCGGGGTCCTGCCTGCCGGACAGCAACGGCTCGTCCGGCACCGCTCCCCCACAGGTCCCGGACACCGCACGGATCGCCGCGACCGGATCGCCGGGGTGCACTACGATCTCCGCCCGCCCCTGCGCGATGAGCCGGTGGCATCCGACCGACGCTGAGGACGCGAAGGCTCCGGGCACGGCGAACACCGGCCGCCCGAGCTGCGCGGCGTGGTGAGCGGTGTTGAGCGCCCCGGAGCGAGCACCGGCCTCGACCACCACCGTGACGTCGGCCAGCGCGGCGATCAGCCGGTTCCGAGCGAGGAAACGCCACCGCGTCGGTCGCGTCCCCGGTGCCGACTCGGCGAGCAGGGCGCCCAGCCGTGCCACGTTGTGGAGCAGCTGCGCGTTGCCCACCGGGTAGAGCTGGTCGATGCCACCGGCCAGGACCGCGATCGTGGGTGTTCCGGCAGCGACGGCCACGCGGTGCGCCACGGCGTCGATGCCGTAGGCGCCACCGCTGACGACGCGGAATCCGGCGTCCACCGCCGTCGAGGTGATCTCCGCGGTCGCCTCGGCACCGGCCACCGTGTTCGCCCGGGACCCCACGACCCCGAGCACCGGCGTCCCGTCGCCGAGGCGGACGCCGGGGCTGCGCGTCCACAGGACCACCGGGGCGTGCGGCCCGAGGTCGTCCAGCGACGAGGGCCACCCGTCGCTCTCCGGGACGAGCAGACCGGCGCCGACCGCACCGGCGGCCGCGAGGACGTCGCCCACCTCGACGCTGGCCAGCCGGGGCCGCCAGCGCTCCACCGCGGTCCGCAGCACCCCGAGCAGCACCGCGGGGTCCTCGGCTCCGGGGACCTCGGCCTCGACGCAGTCCCCCAGCAGCGCGTCGTGGTCGCCGTCCGCGGCGAGCAACACCCCACCGAGTGCGCGCTCCGGCCCGAGCCCGGCGAGGAGCTCGCCGGCGACGGAGTCCCCGGGTTCGACGATGGCCGACCACGCGACCCGTGCCGCGGCCTGCACCGGGTCGACCGCGGCGCCGCTGCGTCCCAGCAGGCGCGCCACGGTGTCGAGGAGCTCCGTGCCCGCCGGCATCACAGCGCGCTCCGCAGGGCCAGGGCACCCCGGATGTGCTCACCCGTGGGCCGGTCGACGGCATCGAGGTCGGCGAGCGTCCACGCCAGTCGCATCACGCGGTCCCAGCCGCGCATCGTCAGGGTGCCGAGGTCGAGTGCACGGTCGAGGTCCGCGGTCGACCCGGGTTCGATGCGCCCGTCGGCGCGGAGCCAGGTCCCGGTGACCTCGGCGTTGCGGGACCATCCCGTCCCGTGCAGTCGCTCCGCCATGCGCGCCCGGGCTGCCGCGACCGCTGCACGGGCGACCGCCGTGGTCGGCGTGCTGCCGTCCGCGGCGCGCATCCGCCCCGTCGTCACCCGGGGTACGAGCACGCGGATGTCCATGCGGTCGAGCAACGGCCCGGACATCCGCCCGAGGTACCGGCGAACGGTGCTCGGCGAGCACTCACAGGGTTGCCCGTGGGCACCACCGGCGTTCCCGCACGGGCAGGGGTTCGCCGCGAGGACGACCTGGCAGCGTGCGGGGAACTCGGCGGCGCCCGCCGCCCGGTGGACGGTGATCCGACCGGACTCGAGCGGTTGCCGGAGCGCGTCGAGCACAGCCCGGGGGAACTCCGGCGCCTCGTCGAGGAACAGGATGCCCCCGGTGGCGCGCGACACGGCCCCCGGACGCAGCACCCCCGACCCACCGCCGATGAGCGAGACCGCCGAGGCGGAGTGGTGCGGGGCTTCCCACGGTGGCTTCGTGCTCCAGGACGCGGGGCCGAGTCCGGCGACGGACCGGACCGCGGCGACCTCGAGCGCGGTCTCGTCGTCCAGGTCCGGCAGCAGCCCGGGCAGCCGCTCGGCGAGCATCGTCTTGCCGGCACCCGGCGGCCCGAGCAGCAGCGCGTGGTGTCCCCCGGCCGCCGCCGCGATCACGGCACGGACCCCGACCGGGTTCCCCACGACGTCGGACAGCTCGGCCACGGGACGCGGCACCGACGGGATCGGGACCGGCAGCACCGGGTCGACCTCGACCTCTGGCAGGAACGCCCCGGCGTCGATGGCCGCCGCCCGCAGCGAGTCCACACCCCGGACCCGCACACCGCTGACGACACGGGCCTCGGTCAGGTTGCCGACGGGCAGCACCACGCGGTCGACACCGGCGTCGCGCGCGGCGATGAGCATCGGGATCACCCCGGGGACCGGACGCACCCGACCGTCGAGGCCGAGCTCGCCGATGTACACGACACGCTCCGAGACGTCCGGCGCGAGTCCCGCGCCGGCGAGCACCGCCATCGCGATGGCCAGGTCGAACCCGGAACCGCGCTTCGGGATCGCAGCGGGGGTCAGGTTCACGGTGATCCGACGGGCGGGCAAGGGGCACCCCGCGTTCGCGGCCGCGGATCGCACGCGTTCCCGCGCCTCGCCCAACGAAGTGTCGGGCAGCCCGATGATGCTGAACGCCGGGAGCTGACTGGTGAGGTGGGCTTCGACTTCGATGCAGCGGCCGGTGACCCCCAGCAGCGCGACCGCGGCCGCGCGGCCGATGCCGGTCACAGCACGCCTGCCAGGTGTTCGACGACGATGCGGGGTCCGTCGACGTGGACCGCGACGACGTCCACGCGGACCGCACGTGCCGAGACCTCGGGATGCGCGTCGAACCACTCGGGGACGAGCCGACGCATCCGGGTGAGCTTCGCTGCGGTGATCGCCTCGAACGGGTGCCCGGTCGCCGCACCGGACCGGGTCTTCACCTCGATGAACGCGAGCGTGCAGGAATCCCACGCGACGATGTCGATCTCCCCGCGCGCACATCGCCAGTTCCGTTCGAGGACGCGGAATCCCCGAGCTTCGAGCCAGACCACCGCACGTTCTTCACCGAATCGCCCGAGTCGGCCGTTCCGGAGCGACCGCCCCGGTGGGCGTTGCACCTGTTGTTCCATGTCGTTGCCTCCACGACAACGATCTCGGGAACGAACAACCACATCAGTGACGATGCAGAATCTGTGGAATCAGTGCGAGCAGATAGCCCCTGTGGAGGAAAGAAGAAGGACCCGGGCGATCGAGATCACCCGGGTCCTGCTGCGGCGAGCGTCAGTGCGCTGCTGCGTACGCTTCCTGCACCTGCGTCGAGATACGACCACGGGACGAGACTTCGTACCCGTTCTCCTTGGCCCACTCGCGGATCTTGCCGAGCTCTTCCGAGTTGCCGCGCTTGGGTGCGGACTTCGGGGCGGAACCGCCACCGGTCCGACGACCGGAGACCTTGCGCGCCGCGGCGATGTAATCGGAGATCGCCTCGCGGAACTTGTCGACGTTGTCGTTCGACAGGTCGATCTCGTACGACGAGCCGTCGAACGCGAATTCGACCGTCCGGCCTTCACCGGTGGTGATGGGGGAATCGTCGAGGTCGTCGACGAGCTGGACGGTGACCTTCTGTGCCATGGGGTGCTCCTGTTCGTGGGGCGGTTAAATCCCCATCAGAATAGCGCGAACAATTCCATGGCGCTTCGGATCACCGGCGATTCACCGAGAAAGCAGCAGAATGAAAAGCGACGATCACTCGTCGAGTGCGAGTTCCTTCGGCAGTTCGAGTTCCCGCGTCGTGAGCTCCTCGACATTCACGTCCTTGAACGTGAGCACGCGGACACCCTTGACGAACCGGTCGGAACGGTAGACGTCCCAGACCCAGACGTCGTTCATGGTCAGTTCGAAGTAGAAGTCGTGCTCCGTGTCACGGCGCACGAGTTCGACCTCGTTCGCCAAGTAGAAACGGCGCTCCGTCTCGACCACGTAACGGAACTGCGAGACCACGTCTCGGTACTCGCGGTACAGGGCCAGCTCGACCTCGCGGTCGTAGTCGTCGAATTCGTCCTCATCCATTGCGCCCACAGTCTACGGCGACGGACGCCCGAGCGGAGGACCGGTGAGGGCCGCGGGGGCGTCGAGTGCGTCGAACCCGTCCAGCGCGACGCTCGAGGCCTGGTGCAGCCACGACTTCCGGTGCAGGGTGTGCGCCCCGACCGTCCGGATCGCGTCGTAGTGCGCCGTCGACCCGTACCCCTTGTTCGACACCCAGCCGTAGTGCGGAGCGTCGTCGTGCGCCGTGATCATGACGGCGTCACGCGCGACCTTGGCCACCACGGACGCCGCGGCCACCGAGGCGCAGTCGCGGTCGGCCTTGACCCGCACGACGACCTCGAGCGGTTCCGTCGCCGGCCGGAGGGATGCGGGGATGGCCCTGCTCAACCAGTCGAACGAGCCGTCGAGCACGACCACTGCGCCGTCGAGGGACACCCCGTCTGCGACCAGGGAACCGAGCGCCCGCGCCCCGGCAGCACCGAGGGCGGGGACGATGCCCTGCTGGTCGACGAACTCCGCCGAGGCCATGCCGACCGCTGTCCGCGCCCAACGCTGCACGACGGGCACCAGGTCGGTCCGGTGCGCTTCGGAGAGCAGCTTCGAGTCGGCGAGCCCCTGGGGCACACGTCCGATGTCGAGCGTCACCGCGGCCACTCCGACCCCGACAGGACCGGCGATGGCACCACGGCCGACCTCGTCCATGCCGATCACGGTCACGCGGCCCTCGGCCAGCAGCCGTTTCTCGACCCGGAGCGACGGACGGACGGCGGTCACTCGTCGCGCTCCTCCACGCCGGCGAACACCTCGGGGTGGTCGTCGAGCCAGGTCCACCGGCTCGCCGGCCAGGAGATGACGAACGCGCGGCCGGTGACGTCGGACATCGGGACGAAGCCCTTCGACGGGGTGTCACCGTTGTACCGGGAGTCCTTCGAATCGTTCCGGTTGTCGCCCATCACCCAGATGGTGCCCTTCGGCACGGTCACCGAGAAATCGGTCGCCGAGGCCGGGGCACCGGCGGGCAGCTTCAGGTACGGCTCCTTGATGGGGACGCCGTTGACGGACATCTGCCCGAGGTCGTTGCAGCACGACACCTTGTCACCCGGCAGCCCGATGACGCGCTTGATGAGGTGGTCGTCGCTGTCCCCCGTGCCGAGCCCGACCTGCGTCAGGGCCCAGTCGATGGCCTTGGCGGGCTGCGTGTCCGGCGTGACGTTCGGCACGTCGGAACCGGTGAGCCATCCGCCCGGGTCCTTGAAGACGACGACGTCCCCCCGCTTCAGCGCCACGGTTCCGGGAACGAGCTCGTTGACGATCACGCGGTCGTTGATCTGCAGCGTGTTCTCCATCGACGCCGACGGGATGTAGAACGACCGGATCAGGAACGTCTTCACCAGGAACGACACGAGGAGTGCCGCGATGAAGATGATGACGAGGTCGCGGAGGAATGTGAGGACACCGTTCCGTTGCTTCTCGGCACGTGGCCTGCGCCCCGAATCGTCTGTCGTGTCCGTCATTTCCGCTCTCGTTCGAACCGCTCGCTCTGCCGCAATGGGAAGAGCCCCCCGTCGATGCACAACCGTACATGGACGAGGGGCTCGCAGCGTCGTCCGGCTCGCGGACGTTCACTGTGAAGGCGATCAGGCGTCGCGCTTCTCCTTGATCTTGCGGCGAGCCGCCTTGCCGCGGAGCTCGCGCAGGTAGTAGAGCTTCGCACGACGGACGTCACCCTTGGTGACGATCTCGATGTGGTCGATGATCGGCGAGTGCACCGGGAACCAGCGCTCGACGCCGACCTGGAAGCTCACCTTGCGGACCTTGAAGGTCTCGCCGATGCCGTGGCCCTGACGGCCGATGACGACACCCTGGAAGACCTGGATACGCGAGCGCGTGCCTTCGATGATGTTGACGTGCACCTTGATGGTGTCGCCGGGACGGAAGTCCGGGACGTCGGTCCGCAGCGATGCTGCGTCGACGTTGTCGAGGAGCTGGCTCATGGTGGGTTTCACTCTCTGCGGACGCACACGGGTCGCCGCGGATAGAAGGTTCGGAAAGTGGTGGTGCGTGCCCGGTGTCGGCGACTCCCCCGTGGCAGAGTCCAGCCAGGGCACAGCGTTCAATACTGCCACAGAGAGCGCGCGAGGCAAAACGACGAGGATGGACCCATGATCGAACTCCGCACCCCCGCCGAGCTGGACGGCCTGCGTGTCGCCGGCCGGTTCGTGGCCGACGTGCTCGACGAACTGCTCGAGACGGTCGACGTCGGCGTGAACCTGCTCGACCTCGACCGCGTCGCCGCCCGGATGATCGCCGAGCGCGGGGCCGAGAGCTGCTACGTCGACTACCACCCGTCGTTCGGGATGTCGCCGTTCGGCAAGAACCTCTGCACGTCGGTCAACGACGCCGCCCTGCACGGCCTGCCGCACGACTACGCGCTGCAGGACGGCGACCTGGTGAGCCTGGACTTCGCCGCGAGCGTCGACGGTTGGGTCGCGGACTCCGCCGTCAGCGTCCAGGTCGGGACGCCGCGTGCCGAGGACCAGGCCCTGATCGCCACCGTCGAGCGGGCGCTGGCGGCCGGCATCGCCCAGGCCGCCCCCGGCAACAAGCTCGGCGACGTCTCGCACGCCATCGGACACGTCGCGCACCAGGCCGGTCACGACGTCAACCTGCAGTTCGGCGGGCACGGCGTCGGCCGCACGATGCACGGGGACCCGCACGTGCCGAACGACGGCCGTCCGGGCCGCGGGCTCAAGCTCCGGCCGGGGCTGGTCGTCGCCATCGAACCGTGGCTCATGCAGACGACCGACGAGCTCTCCCAGGACGACGACGGCTGGACCCTGCGCAGCGTCGACGGCTCGCGCGCTGCGCACGTCGAGCACACCGTGGCGGTCACCGAGGCCGGACCCGAGGTCCTGACCCTGCGTCGCGCCCAGCGCGACCAGTAGCGGGCCTGGAGGCGCGGCACCAGCTGGCACCGCGCCTCCAGTCCGTCACGCGTCGCCCCCACCCCACCGAGGCGACAGATCTCGCAGGCCGCGGACCGTCAGAACAGCGAAAGCGACAGATGTCCGCGGATGTTCCGCGGACATCTGTCGCTTTCCCAGGACGGGTCGCGCTACGCGTCGGGCAGCAGGTCCGGACGGACGCGCCGCGTCCGCTCCAGCTGCTGCTCGTGCCGCCAGGCACCGACGCGGGCGTGGTGCCCGCTGAGCAGGACGTCGGGGACGTCCAGGCCGCGCCACGACGCGGGCTTGGTGTACGAGGGGTACTCGAGCAGACCGTCCTCGTGGGACTCCTCGACCAGTGACTCGGGGTTGCCGACCACGCCGGGGACCAGTCGACCGACGGCCTCGATGATCGCCATCGCGGCGACCTCGCCACCGTTCAGCACGTAGTCACCGAGGGAGAGCTCGACGACGGTGGCGCGCGATGACGCCCACTCGAAGACGCGGGCGTCGATGCCCTCGTACCGCCCGCAGGCGAACACGAGGTGGTCCGACGTCGACGCGAGCGAGCGCGCGATCGACTGCGTGAAGGGGGTGCCGGCCGGCGTCGGGACCACCAGGGTCGACGAGCCGTCGGGGCGGAAGAGCGCTTCGAGCGCCTGCGCCCACGGTTCCGGCTTCATCACCATGCCAGCGCCACCGCCGTACGGGGTGTCGTCGACGGTGCGGTGCCGGTCGGTGGTCCACGACCGCAGGTCGTGCACGTGCAGGTCGAGCAGGCCGCCGGAGCGCGCCTTGCCGAGCAGGGACACGTCCAGCACGGAGAAGAACTCCGGGAAGATCGTGACGATGTCGATCCGCACGGCAGCTAGTCCGTGACCGTCTCGGGGCGCGAGGTGTCCTCGGGGTCCTCGAACAGGCCCTGCGGCGGCGTGACCGTGACGGTGCCGGCAGCGATGTCGACCGCGGGCACGATGGCGGAGACGAACGGCACGAGGACCTCGCCGCGGGACGGCGTGTCGATCGCGAGCAGGTCCTGCGCGGGCATGTGGTCCACACGGGCGACGGTGCCGACCTCGGCGCCGTCGCGCAGGACCTTCAACCCGACGAGCTGGTGGTCGTACCAGGCGTCGTCCTCACCGGTCTCGGCGTCGGCGTCCTGCTCGACCCAGAGGATGATGCGTGCCAGGGACTCGGCGCCGGTGCGGTCGTCGATCCCGGCGAAGAACGCGACGGGGTGACCGTTGTACCAGCGGAGTTCGTCCAGCTCGAGGGTCTTGCCCGACCACGGAGAGTCGTCGGGGACCTGGAGCGTGAAGGTGGCGCCCGGGGTGAACCGACGATCCGGGTCGTCGGTGTAGAGCTCGAGCTTGATGCCGCCCTTGAGCCCGTGCGCCTTCGTGATTCGACCCACCCGGAGCTGGGTCGTCTCCCTAGGAATCGGTGTCCACCACGTCGACCCGCACGCGCTTGCCGTCGGCCAGGGCCGTGACGAGGGTGCGGAGCGCCTTGGCGGTGCGCCCGGCGCGACCGATCACGCGGCCGAGGTCCTCGGGGTGCACACGCACCTCGAGGACCTCGCCGCGTGGGGAGGTGGAGCTGGCGACGCGCACGTCGTCAGGGTGATCGACGATCCCCTTGACGAGGTGCGTCAGCGCGGATTCGAGCAAGGACTACGCCTCGGTCGTCTCGTCGGCGGTCTCGGCGTCGTCGGCCTTGGCGGCGGGAGCCGTCTTCTCCGACTTCGGCTTGAGGACGGCCTTCTTCGAGGAGTCGACCTGGAAGGCCTGCTTCGGCTCGGCGACCTTGACCTTGGACTCGGTGTCCTTCTCGCCCTTGAACTTGGCCCAGTCGCCGGTCAGCTTGAGGAGGGCCGCGACCTGCTCGGTCGGCTGCGCGCCGACGCCGAGCCAGTAGAGCGCACGCTCGGACTCGATCTTGATGACCGAGGGCTCCTCGGTGGGGTGGTACTGACCGATCTCCTCGAGGACACGACCATCGCGCTTGGTGCGCGAGTCGGCGACGACGATGCGGTAGTAGGGCGCACGGATCTTACCGAGACGCTTCAGACGGATCTTGACAGCCACAATTGCTCCTGTTTGCTTTCGTTGTGGTTGAACTGGAACCGCGGGCGTGGGGGCACACACGGCGAAAGCTCGAGAGAGATCGCTCACAGCTGGATAGAGGGTCGAGCTGCGGCGATTCGACCGTTCATTCTTGCAGATTCCCGGCCGTGATGCGAGCCGACTCGCTACGGGGCGAGGCGCCGCACCGCTTCGAGGGCTTCGGACGTCGCCCGGACCGCGTCCACGCTCCGTGCGTCCCGCGCGCCGCCGACGACGGCGTACGGCACGCCGGCGGCCTGGAGGCCCGTGGCGAGTCCGTCGGGAGCGTCACCCTCGGCGTCGCTCGCCCGCTCCTGCCCGGCGCAGACCACGACGGTGTCCGCCGGCACGCCGACCTCGTCCCCGTGCTCGTCGCGGATCCAGAGCACCCCGGGTTCGATGCGCAGGTACTCCTGCACGCCGCCGACCATCCGCACGCCGGTGTCGCGCAGCCGACCGATCGCGACCCACCGCGAGGTGATGCCGATCCCGTGGCCGAACTTGCCCGATCGGCGGAGCACCGTCACGTCCGGCCCCGGTCGGGTGGTGCGCGGTGCCGCGGGGAGCCGCTGCGGGACGTCGCCGACGAGTTCCTCGGACACGTCGAGGTCCCAGCGCGCCGCGAACCCGGCGGCCCGGACGGCCTCGTCGGGCGACTCGGTCAGGAACGCCGCGGTGTCCACCCCGATGCCGCCGCCGCCGATGATCGCGACGGTGCCCTCGGGGACGCCGTCCCGCAGCGCCCGCTCGTAGGACAGCACGTGCGGCAGGTCGCTACCGGGGACGTCGATGCTCCGCGGGACCACCCCGGCCGCGAGCACGACGGCGTCGCTGTCGACGAGGTCCCGAGCCGTGGCCGGGCGTCCGAGGTGGATGGTCGCGCCCCGCTCCTCGAGCTCCGTGCGGGCGGACCGCACCGTGGCGGCGTAGTCCTCCTTCCCCGGGACGAGTGCGGCGAGGCCGAACTGGCCGCCGAGACGGTCGGACGCCTCCCAGAGGGTGACCTCGTGGCCGCGGCGGGCGGCGTCCACCGCCGCGGCGAGCCCGGCCGGACCGCCGCCGACGACGTCGACGCGCTTCGGGTCGGCCGTCGGGCGTGCGGGGAACGCGACCTCGCGGCCGGCGCGGGGGTTCACCAGGCACGACACCGGTGCGCCGATGATCGACCGGTCGAGGCACGCCTGGTTGCAGCCGATGCAGGTGTTCACGAGGGCGAACCGGCCGGCCAGGGAGCGGTCGACGAGTGCGGGATCGGCCAGGAACGGTCGGGCGAGGGCGACGGCGTCGAGCAGGCCGTCGGCGAGCACCGCCTCGCCGTCCCGCAGGTCCGTCATCCGGTTCGAGGCGATCACGCGGACGTGCGGGTGCGGGGACGCGCGCACCACCCCGGCGATCCGGGACGCGTACGCCAGCCAGGCCCCGTGCGGCACCGCGGCCTGCACCGTCGGGGTGCGGGACTCGTGCCAGCCGATGCCGACCGAGATGCCGTCGAGCCCGAGCGGCAGCAGGTCGTGCACGAGTGCGTCGACCTCGTCGTCGGTCGAGGAGCCGGGCATCAGGTCGGCGCCGGACAGCCGGATCGTCACGGCGAGGTCCGGGACGGCGGTGCGCACGGCCCGGACGACCTCGATCGCGAACCGCCGGCGGCGTGCTGCGTCGCCGCCCCACTCGTCGTCGCGCAGGTTCGTCAGCGGCGACTGGAACTGGTTGATCAGGTACCCCTCGGACGCCATGATCTCCACGCCGTCGAACCCGATCGCGCGGGCGGTGCGGGCAGCGACGGCGAAGTCCTCGATGGTCCGCTCGACCTCGGCCGCCGTCAGCGCGGTCGGCACCACGCCCCGGGCGGCTGCCCACGGCAGCGCCGAGGGTGCCACGACGCGCTGCGGGTCCCCGTGCCGGTCGACCATCCCCGACGCCAGGGCGTACCGACCGGCGTGGAACAGCTGCGCCAGGATCGTCCCGCCCTCGTCGTGCACGGCCTGCACCGCGACCCGGAACCGCTCGTCGGCTCCCCCGACCCCGAACACCGCGAAGTCCGGACCACCGCGGGCCTCGTCGTTGACCGCGATGCCGCCGGTGATGATGCACGCGGCTCCGCCGGCCGCACGCTCCCGGTAGAACGCGGCCATGCCGGCACCACCGTCGTCCTGCACCTCGAGCCCGGTGTGCATCGACCCCATCACCACCCGGTTCGGCAGGTGCAGGGGCCCGAGGGTCCAGGGTGACGCCACGCTCCGGAGCGACTCCGGGACGACGGGGGCGGAAGCGACGCTGCTCATGCGCCCATTCTGCGGGGTCCGTGCGACCGGCGGACGGATCGTTGTGCGTGTCCGACAACGTTCCGGGCAGGATGGACGGCATGGACATCCGCTTCACCGAGTCCCGCCCGTCGACCATCGGCGTCGAGTGGGAACTCCCGCTGGTCGACCTGTCGACCGGCGACCTCGCGCCCCGCGCCCCTGCCGTCATCGCCGCCGTGCACGAGCGGCTCGGTGACCCCGACCGCGTCACCGAGGAGCTGCTGACCAACACGGTCGAGGTCGTGTCGAGCGTCCACGATCGGGTGGGTGCGGCGACGAGCGAGCTGTCCGGCATCATCGGCGAGGTCATCGACGCCGCCGAACCGCTCGACGCCCAGGTGATGTGCTCCGGCACGCACCCGTTCGCCGTCTGGGACCAGCAGGAGATCACCCCGGACAGCGAGCACTACACGACCCTGATCGACCGCACCCGCTGGTGGGGACGCCAGATGCTCATCTGGGGGGTGCACGTGCACGTCGGCATCGACGACCGCGACAAGGCGGTCCCGATCATGAACGCGATGCTCGCCTACGTCCCGCACCTGCAGGCGTTCACGGCGTCGAGCCCGTTCTGGGGCGGGACCGACACCGGGTACGCCTCGAACCGGGCGCTCATGTTCCAGCAGCTCCCGACCGGTGGACTCCCGCCACAGCTCGGTGCCTGGGCGAACTTCGAGGAGGTCGTGGGCGACCTCACGCACACCGGCGTCATCGACAGCGTGAAGGACCTGCGCTGGGACATCCGCCCCTCGCCCGGCTGGGGCACCCTGGAGAACCGCGTGTCCGACGGCATCTCGACCCTGCACGAGGTCGGTGCCGTCACCGCGCTGGTGCAGTGCCTGGTCACCGCGTGCTCGGACCGGCTCGACGCCGGCGAGACCCTGCCGACGATGCAGCCGTGGTTCATCCGCGAGAACAAGTGGCGCGCGGCCCGCTACGGCATGGAGGCCGAGATCATCACGAACGTCGCCGGTGACGAGCGGCTCGTGACCGACGAGGTGCACGACCTGGTGCAGCGGCTCGACCCGATCGCGGAGCGGCTCGGCTGCCAGGACGAACTGCACCACCTCGACACGATGATCGAGCGCGGCGCCTCGTACCAGCGGCAGCTGCAGGTCGCGCGCGAGAACGGCGGCGACCTGCGCGCGGTGGTCCGCCACCTGGTCACGGAGTTCCGCGACGCGCTCTGACGCACCCACCCGGACCGGGCGTACCCGGTCGAATCGGGCGTACCCGTACGTTCCTTCCGACCAGGTACGCCCGATTCCGGTTTCCAGCGCGCGTGCGATGGGAAGGAACGTCGCGACGCGACCGGACGACGGACGGGAGGCCCGGTGCCAGCTGGCTCCCCTCCCTCGCAGGCTCGGTCAGCGCGCCCCGCGTGCTGCTGGCGCGTCACGCTGAGCGGAGCGCGCCCGTCCGTCAGGTGGTCGCGATCGCGAGCCGCGTCAGCGACCCAGGAACTTCTGCAGCGACGCGAGCTCTTCCTCGGTCGGCGCCTTGGAACCCTTGGCGCCACCGAGGCCGAGGCCGGAGCCCTGCGGGGCCTGCTGCGGTGCAGCCGCGGCACCGGCCGCGAGGGCCGCGCGCTTGGCCGGGTTGCCGACCTTCGACTTCTTCTTGCCCCCCTGCTGCTGCTTCTTGCCACCGTGCATGCCCGGGATCGGACCCATGCCCGGCATCTGCGGCACGCCGCCGCGGGCGACGGTCTTCATCATCTTGGCGGCCTGCTCGAACCGGTTCACCAGGGCGTTGACCTCGGTGACGGTCGATCCGGCGCCGCGCGCGATGCGCAGACGACGCGAACCGTTCAGCAGCTTCGGGAGCTCGCGCTCCTGGGGCGTCATCGACTGGATGATCGCCTCGGTGCGGACGATCTCGCGCTCGTCGAAGTTGTCGAGCGCCTCGCGCATGCCCTTGGCGCCCGGGAGCATGCCGAGCATGCCCTTGATGGAGCCGGCCTTGCGGAGCTGCTGCATCTGCTGCAGGAAGTCGTTCAGCGTGAAGTTGTCGGTCGCGATCTTGTCCGCGACCTTGCGCGCCTCTTCCTCGTCGAAGGCACCCTGCGCCTGCTCGATGAGGGACAGGATGTCGCCGAGGTCGAGGATCCGGCTCGCCATGCGGTCCGGGTGGAACGGCTCGAAGTCGTCGAGCGACTCACCCGTCGACGCGAACATGATCGGGCGGCCGGTCACGCTGGCCACCGACAGGGCAGCACCACCGCGGGCGTCACCGTCGAGCTTCGACAGCACGACACCGGTGAAGTCGACGCCTTCCTGGAACGCGCGGGCCGTGTTGACGGCGTCCTGACCGATCATCGCGTCGATGACGAACAGGACCTCGTCCGGGTCGACGGCCTTGCGGATGTTCGCGGCCTGCTTCATCAGCTCGGCGTCGACACCGAGACGACCGGCGGTGTCCACGATGACGGTGTCGTACTGCTGGTCGATCGCGGCCTTGATGGCGTTCTTGGCGACCTTGACCGGGTCACCGACACCGTTGCCGGGCTCGGGCGCGAAGACGTGCACGCCGGCCTGTTCGCCGACGACCTGCAGCTGCTGCACGGCGTTCGGTCGCTGCAGGTCCGCCGCGACGAGCATCGGGGTGTGGCCGTCCTTCTTGAGCCACTTGCCGAGCTTGCCGGCCAGGGTCGTCTTACCGGCCCCCTGCAGACCCGCGAGCATGATGACCGTCGGCGGCTTCTTCGCGAACTCGAGCCGTCGCTGCTGCCCGCCGAGGATGCCGACGAGTTCCTCGTTGACGATCTGGACGACCTGCTGCGCCGGGTTGAGCGCGCGGTTGACCTCGTCGGAGAGGGCACGCTCGCGCACCGAGGCGGTGAACGCCTTGACGACCTCGAGCGCGACGTCGGCGTCGAGGAGGGCCCGCCGGATCTCGCGGACGGTGCCGTCGACGTCGGACGGAGTCAGCCGACCCTTGCTCCGCAGATTGCGGAAGGTCTCGGTCAGCCGATCGGAGAGTGAGCCGAATTGCGCCATGATCCGTCGATTCTACAAGGCTCGCGCAGGCCGCACCGGTCCGTTCACCGCAGGAGGACACCCTCGGTCAGTTCGAGCGGTGCCCCGAGGCCCAGGTCGACGACCACCGGCGCGCTCGACGGACTCCGGTCACCGGTCGGGAACCAGCGCCGGTCGGGCGACACCAGGATCACGAGGCCGTCCACGTCGCCGACCGCGGCGAAGGACTCCCCCGGCGGGTTCGCGTAGGGCTCGAGACCGGCGCGTCGCAGGGCATCGACGGCGCCGAGGACGTCGGGGACGGGGACGCCGACCTCGCTGATGGAGACGAGCGGGACGACCGTGTTCTCGCCCGCGTCTGCGGGCAGGTCCCGCCGCTCGATGAGCTCGAGGAGCTGCTCGTCGGGCCCCTCGAAGTAGACCGACCGCGAGTTCCAGTTCGGCGGCCCCTCGAACTCGTCCTGGTCATCGGCACCGAGCACCGTCGTCAGTCCGGCGATCCAGGCCTTGGCCGCGTCGAACGTCCCGGTGGGGATCGTGATCGCCAGGTGCAGGGCTCCCGTCATCTCGGGCAGTTCACGGAACACGAGGAGCGACGACCCCACGACGACGCGCACCGCGGCGTCGACGATCTCGACCGGACACCCCAGCCGTTCGTAGAACCGTGCGGTGTCGTCGAGGGATCGGGTGGCGAGCTGTACCTGGCGGATGTCCATGTCCACATCGGACCATCTCAACCATAGTTGAGGTCAAGAGGATGGTTGTTGGACGCCGTCCAGAAACTGTCGTACGCTCGCCGCATGCCGGAACTCGAGATCGTGCACCACCCCGGGCTGCTCGACTACGCCGACGGTCTCGCTCTGCAGCGGGACCTGCACGCCGCCGTCGTCGCAGGCCGTTCCCCCGGAGCCCTCGTGCTGTGCGAGCACCCGTCCGTGTACACCGCCGGACGCCGCACCGAACCCTCCGACCTGCCGACGAACGGTGCCCCCGTCGTCGACACCGACCGCGGCGGCCGCATCACCTGGCACGGCCCGGGGCAGCTCGTCGCCTACCCGATCGTCCGACTCGCCGAACCCCTCGACGTCGTCGCCTGGGTGCGCGACCTGGAGCAGGTCATCATCGACGCTGCTGCCGCCGTCGGAGTGCACGCCGAACGGGTCGCCGGGCGCAGCGGCGCATGGGTGCCGAGCGCGGACGGCTCCCCCGCCGCCAAGATCGGCGCCATCGGGCTGCACGTCGCCGAGGGCGTGACGAGCCACGGCATCGCGATCAACTGCGACAACGCCCTGGACGCCTACCGAGCGATCGTCCCGTGCGGCATCGCGGACGCCGGGGTCACGACGCTGAGCGCCGCCGCGGCGCGCCTGGGGCTCGCTCCCGTGACCGTCGACGACCTCGCACCCCTGGTAGCGCACGGCGTCCAACAGGCCGTCGACGGCATGCACCGCGGCCACCGGATCAGCACGACGACCACCAGCACCAGCACGAGCACCAGCACCGCGCCCGCCCGACAGGAGACCCTCGTATGACCCTCGCCCCCGAAGGCCGCCGCATGCTCCGGGTCGAGGCCCGGAACGCCGAGACCCCGATCGAGACGAAACCCGGGTGGATCAAGACCCGTGCCACGCAGGGCCCAGAGTTCCGCGAACTGTCCGCCCTGGTCAAGGACCAGCAGCTGCACACCGTCTGCCAGGAGGCCGGCTGCCCGAACATCTTCGAGTGCTGGGAGGACCGCGAGGCGACGTTCCTGATCGGCGGATCGCAGTGCACCCGCCGCTGCGACTTCTGCCAGATCGACACCGGCAAGCCGGAACCGCTCGACCGCGACGAGCCCCGCCGGGTCGCGGACTCCGTCGTCTCGATGGGCCTGAAGTACGCGACGGTGACCGGCGTCGCACGAGACGACCTGCCCGACGGCGGCTCCTGGCTCTACGCCGAGACGATCCGGCAGATCCACGAGCACTCCCCCGGCACCGGCGTCGAGATCCTGGTGCCGGACTTCAACGGCCGGCCGGACCAGCTCGGCCAGGTGTTCGACGCCCGCCCCGAGGTCTTCGCGCACAACGTCGAGACCGTCCCGAGGATCTTCAAGCGGATCCGACCGGCGTTCACGTTCGAACGCTCCCTGGACGTCATCACCCAGGGCCGCGACGCCGGACTCGTCACGAAGTCGAACCTGATCCTCGGCATGGGCGAGGAGCGCATCGAGATCGAGGACGCCCTGCAGCGCCTGCACGACGCCGGCACGGACATCATCACGCTGACGCAGTACCTCCGCCCGTCACCGCGGCACCTGCCGGTCGCGCGCTGGGTCAGCCCTGCGGAGTTCGTCGAGCTCCGCCAGCTCGCCGAGCAGATGGGCTACGCGGGGGTCCTCGCCGGGCCGCTGGTCCGGTCGTCGTACCGGGCGGGCCGGCTGTGGGCACGGGCGACGGTGGCGCGCGGCGGCTCGGTTCCCGAGCACCTGGCCCACCTGCTCGACGCGACCCCCGGTCGCCAGGCCGTCTGACGCTCCGGGCGACGCTCCGGACAGACGCCAGGCGCGGTGCCAGCTGGCACCGCGCCTGGCGTCCGTCAGGTGGTGACGACTACTTCGCGTCGGCTTCCACCGACTCCTTCGGCTCACCCGACGGGGTGAGCCCGCGCTCCTGGCGGCGCTTCGAGACCACGAGCGAGGCGATCGTCGCGACCGTGATCGTCAGGGCGATGAAGCCCAGCGAGAACCAGATCGGGATCTCCGGCGCCCACTCGATGTGCTCGCCACCGTTGATGAAGGGCAGCTCGTTGACGTGCATGGCGTGGAAGACGAGCTTCACACCGATGAACGCCAGGATGACGGCCAGGCCCTGACCCAGGTAGATGAGGCGCTCGAGCAGACCGGCGATCAGGAAGTACAGCTGCCGGAGCCCGAGGAGCGAGAACGCGTTCGCGGTGAACACGATGAAGGCGTCCTGCGTCAGCCCGAAGATCGCGGGGATGGAGTCGAGCGCGAACAGCACGTCGGTGAGGCCGATGGCGACCATGACGAGCAGCATCGGGGTGAACAGGCGCTTGCCGTCGACGCGGGTGGTCAGGCGGTCACCGTCGTAGTGGTCCGAGGTCGGGATGAAGCGCTTGAGGATCCGGATGAGCCGCGAATCGCCCTCGTTGCCGTGGTCGTTGCCGCTGCGGGCCTGCGACCAGGCGAGCCAGAACAGCAGCGCACCGAACAGGTAGAAGACCCACGAGAAGTTCTCGATGATCGTGACGCCGAGGGCGATGAACACACCGCGGGCGACGAGCGCGATCGCGACGCCGACCAGCAGGACCTTCTGCTGGAACTCCTTCGGCACGGCGAAGCTCGACATGATGATGAGGAAGACGAAGAGGTTGTCGACCGACAACGCCTTCTCGGTCAGCCAGCCGGCGAAGTACTCACCACCGGCCTGTCCGCCGCCGAACACCAGGATCCCGATGCCGAACAGGATGGCCAGGCCGATGTAGAAGGCCGACCAGAACGCGGATTCGCGGATGTGGGGCACGTGCGGCGTGCGCACGTGCGAGTAGAAGTCGAACACGAGCAGCGCGAGGATGCCGGCGATCGTGATGAGCCAGACGAAGAGTGGGACGTCCACGGTTTCCTTCAGGTAGGGCGTGCCACTGGTGTGCGGGTACGCCGAGGCCTGAAGGTCTCTTCCGTCGCCCCGCACCGGAACCGGTGCCGCACGACCGGCGCCCCGGGGCCGGATCGTTCCGGACCGTACTGACGGGGTCACCGAGAGGGAATACTCCCCTTCGTGTCCCCGAGCATACCGGGCACAGCGGACATGTGCCGCGCTCTAAGCTGGGAGCATGGCGAGTTCTTGGTCACTGTCCACACGGCTGCGCGGCCTCTTCCAGCGCAAGACGATCGACGAGACCACGTGGGAGGACCTCGAGACCGCCCTGATCGGCGCCGACTTCGGCCCGGACATCTCCGAGGAGATCATCGAGGACCTGCACGCCCGCGTCGACCGGTACGGCACGACCGACCCCGCCGACCTGCAGCGCATGCTCCGCGAGGTCCTCGAGGAACGGCTCTCGAAGCTCGACACCACCCTGAAGCTCAGCGCGCGGCCCGCCGTGGTGCTCGTCGTCGGGGTGAACGGCGTCGGCAAGACCACGACGATCGGCAAGTTCGCCAAGTTCCTGAAGACCTACGACCGCACGGTGCTCGTCGGGGCGGCGGACACGTTCCGCGCCGCGGCGGTCGAGCAGGTCGCCACCTGGGCCCAGCGCGCCGGGGTCGACGTCGTCCGTCCGTCGCAGCCCGGGCAGGACCCCGCATCGGTGGCGTACCAGACCGTCGAGAAGGCGATCCGCGACCAGACCGAGATCGTCGTCATCGACACCGCCGGGCGCCTGCACACCAAGGCCGGGCTGATGGACGAGCTCACCAAGATCAAGCGCGTCGTCGAGAAGCAGACCGAGATCAGCGAGGTCCTGCTCGTCCTCGACGCGACGACCGGCCAGAACGGACTCGCCCAGGCCCAGGCCTTCATCGAGGGCGCCGGCGTGACCGGCCTCGTCATCACGAAGCTCGACGGCTCGGCCAAGGCCGGCTTCGTGCTCAGCGTGCAGGAGAAGACCGGCATCCCGATCAAGCTCATCGGGCAGGGCGAGGGCATCAACGACCTGACGGGCTTCACGCCGCACGTGTTCGTGCAGAACCTCGTCGGCTGAGCGGGCGCGGTCCCGCCGCACGAGCGAACGCGATGCGGCGCCGAGGAGTAGCGTCCCGTTCTGGTCCGGGCATCTGCTCGGTCTCGTTCCAGGGATAGGAGACCCTCATGCCCGCACTGCTGATCATCGCGATCATCGTCGGCCTCGTCCTGCTCTTCAGCGGCATCTTCGTCGGCGCCCTGAAGCTCCTGCTCTGGGTGGGCATCGTGCTCATCCTGCTCGGGATCATCGGCTGGCTGCTCCGGACGATCCGCGGTCGCGCGTAGCGACCCGGCGTCCTGTCCGGACGCACCTGACGGAACAGGAGGCGCGGTGCCAGCTGGCACCGCGCCTCCTGTCTGTCGCGGTCGCGACCAGGGCGCCTACGCGACCGCGTCCGCCGGCTCGCGCTTCTGCACCCGCTGCCCGACGACGGCGGAGACGCCGTCCTGCCGCATCGACACCCCGTACAGGGCGTCCGCGATCTCCATCGTGCGCTTCTGGTGCGTGATGACGATGAGCTGCGACGACTCGCGCAGGCGCTCGAACACGGTCAGCAGACGGCCGAGGTTGGCGTCGTCGAGCGCCGCCTCGACCTCGTCCATGATGTAGAACGGCGACGGCCTCGCGGTGAAGATCGCGACGAGGAGCGCCACCGCAGCCAGCGACCGCTCGCCGCCGGACAGCAGCGTCAGGCGGTCGATCTTCTTGCCGGCGGGCTTCACCTGCACGTCGATCCCGGTGCCCAGCAGGTCGGACGGATCGGTCAGGTTGATCGACCCCGATCCGCCCGGGAACAGGATCGGGAAGATGACGTCGAACGCTTCCTTCGTGTCGTTGAACGCGGACTCGAAGATCGTCTGCATCTTCGTGTCGAGCTCGTCGATGATCGTCAGCAGGTCCGTCCGGGTCTTCTGCAGGTCCTCGAGCTGCTCGGCGAGGAACGCGTGCCGCTGCTCGAGCGCCTGGAACTCCTCGAGCGCGAGCGGGTTCACCTTGCCGAGCTGCCCGAGGTCGCGCTCGGCGGCCTTGAGCCGGCGCTCCTGCTCGGCGCGGACGTAGGGGACGGTCTCGACGTCGGCGGGGTCGATCTCGTCGGTCGTGTCGAACTCGGGCAGGGCGGGGCCGCCGGGCAGGGTGGACGCAGGCTCGACGAGGGCCAGGTCGTCGGCCGGCTCGTCAGTGCCGTCGTCGGTGCTCATCTCGGCGTCTGCGTCTGCGTCTTCGTCTTCGTGCGCGTCCGCGCGGTCCGGCTCGGGCACGCCCGCGGCGTCGGCGGCGACGGCCGCCGCTGCGCGCTCCGCCTCGCGGTGCTTCCGCGCGAGCACCCGCGGGTCCACGAGCACGTCGACCGGCACCGGCACGTGCGGCCCGTACTCGGCCACCAGTACCGCCTCGGTCAGCCCGAGCTCGCTCTGCGCCCGGTCGAGGACGCCGGAGACGTGCAGCTTCTTCTCGTAGATCTCCATCTCGAGGGAGTGCACGCCGTCGGTGATGGTCTGCAGGCGGTCGCGGAGTTCACGTTCCTCGTTGCGGATCGTCTGCAGCTCGGTGTTGCGCTTCGACCGCTCGGCTTCCTCGGTCGCCAGCTGCACCCGCGCCTCGGCCAGCGAACGGTCGACCGCGCCGAGCACCCCGGGCAGGTCGGCGAGCACGGCTTCGGCGGTGCGGATCTGTCCGCGGCGGATCACCGCGAGCCGCGCGGCTTCCTCAGCGGCGGCACGCTCGGCCTCCAGCTGGCGTTCGAGCTGGTCGGCGCGGTTTCGTTCGGCGCGCACCCGCTCGCGCACGGTCTCGACCTGGATGCGCTGCTCGACCTCGGCGGCGCGCGCGGCCTCGAGCGCGTCCTGCAGCGCGGGGCGCTCGGACGCGTCGACCACGGGGCGGTCCTGCTCGGTGAAGGTCCGGTGGGCCGACTCGGCCTCGGCCAGCGCCGCCTCGGCGGTCTCGACGGCACCGTCGGTCTCCGCCAGCGCGGCGCGCAGCCGCTCGACCTCGGCCGCGGCGTTCTCCGCCTTCGCCCGCGTCGACGCACTCGTGCGGTCGTACTCGGCCTTCGCCCGCGTGTACGCCCGGGATGCCGCGTCGGCCTCGTCCGCACGACGGCGTGCGTCCTCGACGGCGCTGCGCGCGGCCTGGAGGCCCGTGGCGGCGTCCTCCGCGTCGGTCGCGATCGCGTCGCGTCGGGTCACGGCGTCGTCGCGCTCCGCGACGAGCTCGATACGCGAGGTCACGCGTTCCCCGCCGCCGGTCACGCGGACCGCACGGACGAGGTCGCCGGACCGCGTGACCACCGTGGCCTGCGGGGCGGCGGTGAGCACCGCCTCCAGGTCGAGGTCGTCGGTCTCCGCGACCAGCGTGTCGCGCAGGATCGACGCGAGCGCCGGCGGTCCCTGCACCAGGTCGGTGGCACGGCGGACGCCGGCCGGCAGGGTCGCGGGCAGAGCGGTGGAGACGGGCACGGCGTCCGCGACGACGACGTCGATCCGGCCGAGGTCAGCGGCACGGGCGTGGTCGACGGCGTCGAGCGCCACACCGCGGCCGTCGGCGAGCACGGCGTCGGCGAGGCCCTCGAGCGCGGTGGCGATCGCGGCCTCGAACCCGGGGGACACCGTCAGGCTGTCGGCCAGGCGACCGACGATGCCCGCGCGGCCGGCGTCGATCAGGGCCTGCGAGCCGTCACGGACCTCGATCGACATGCCGAGCGCGGTGACCCGGGCGTCCAGGGCGTCCCGCTCGCGTTCGAGGGCGTGCAGCCGGTCGCGCTGCTCGTCGCGCGCGCTCTGTGCCCGTTCGAGCTCGGCACGCGCCTGCTCGAGGGTCTGCGCGAGTGCGGCCTCGTCGACACCTTCGGACGGGTCGACCCCGAGTTCGGCGAGGGCCGCCGCAGCACGCTCGGCACGCTCCCCGGCCTCGGCGAGAGCCCGCTCCCGCCGTTCACGGTCGGCGACGGCGGAACCGCGCTTCGACCGCGCGACGTCAACGGCACTGGCGAGCCGCTGCGCCTCGAGGTCGTGCTGCGAGACCCGGGCGGCCTGCGCGGCGATCCGCTCGTCGAGGGCGTCGAGGGCGACCCGGGCGTCCTGCACGGCACGGGCCGTCGTCGCCGAGCCGCCCTGCATCTCGTCGGCACGGGCCGCGAGGCGATCGGCCTCGGCGCGGACCCCGTCCACCTGCTCCTGGGTGACGGTCGGGCCCTGCTGCGGGGCGTCGGCCTGCTGCGCCAGGAACATCAGGCGCTGGTTCGCCAGGCTCGACAGGCCGCGGAGGCGCTCCTGCACGCTCTCGAGCCGGTGCACGACGGTGCGGGCGCGGTCGACGTCGTCGCCGACCATGCTCTGCTCGACGTGCTGCTGGCGCACCCGGGTCTGGTCGAGCCGTTCGGTCAGGACGATGCGCTCGGACTTGCGGCCGGCCTCGACCTCCTGGTGGTCGTGCAGCTCGCGGCGCAGGCGCACCACGTCGTCGGCCAGGATGCGGGCCTTGGCGTCGCGGAAGACCGCGGCGACCGACTGGGCCTTGCGCGCGACCTCGGCCTGTCGCCCGAGGGGCTTCAGCTGCCGCCGGATCTCACCGGCCAGGTCGGACAAGCGGGTCAGGTTGGTCTGCATCGCGTCGAGCTTGCGGAGGGTCTTCTCCTTGCGGCGGCGGTGCTTCAGGATCCCCGCGGCCTCCTCGATGAAGCCGCGGCGGTCCTCCGGCGTGGCGTGCAGCACCTTGTCGAGCTGCCCCTGCCCGACGATCACGTGCATCTCACGGCCCAGGCCGGTGTCGCTCAGCAGCTCCTGCACGTCGAGCAGTCGGCAGTTCTCACCGTTGATGGCGTACTCGCTGCCGCCGTTGCGGAACAGCGTGCGCGCGATCGTCACCTCGGAGTACTCGATCGGCAGCAGGCCGTCGCTGTTGTCGATGGTCAGCAGCACCTGGGCGCGACCGAGCGGACCGCGGGTGGAGGTGCCGGCGAAGATGACGTCCTCCATCTTGCCGCCGCGCAGGGTCTTCGCCCCCTGCTCCCCCATCACCCAGGCCAGGGCGTCCACCACGTTCGACTTGCCGGAGCCGTTCGGGCCGACGATGCACGTCACGCCCGGCTCGAACGCGAACGTCGTCGGCTGCGCGAAGGACTTGAACCCCTTGATGGTCAGGCTCTTCAAGTACATGCGGTCTCCGGATGCTCAGGTTGGCGTCAGGCTAACGCGTGCGGGCACGGGGACGCGGTTGGCACACGGGACAGATGTGGCTCGACCGGTTCATGAAGGCCTCGCGGACGATCGTGGTGCCGCAGCGGGGGCACGGCTTGCCCTGCTGGCCGTAGACGTTCAGGCGCTGCGAGAAGTACCCGGACTGCCCGTTCACGTTGACGTACTGGGCGTCGAAGCTCGTGCCGCCGTCCTCGAGCGCCCGGCGCAGGATGGCGCGGACCTCGTCGAGCAGGCGTCGCAGGTCGGCGCGGGTGAGCCGGTCGGCGGCGCGGTCGTAGTGCAGCTTCGCCGCCCACAGCGACTCGTCGGCGTAGATGTTGCCGATGCCGCTCACGACACCCTGGTCGAGCAGCACCCGCTTGATGCCGCTCGAGCGCTTCCGGGCCATCGCGGTGAACCGGTCGTCGTCGAACGCGGGATCGAGTGGGTCACGCGCGATGTGCGACACCTGGCCGGGCACCCAGCGGCGCCACACGGCGTCGGGGTCGGTCGCGTCGACCTGCCCGCCGAACCCGGCGGGAGCACCGTCGATCGTCGGCACCATCGCGTCGATCGCCATCGAACCGAACGTGCGCTGGTCGACGAACTCGAGCTCCACCGGGGGTTCCGGCGCACCCGCACGGTCGGTGCCCGCGGGCTGCACGTCGATGAGGATCCGCCGGTGCTTCGCCGCCTGCCGACCACGGCCCAGCAGGATCTGCCCGCTCATGCCGAGGTGGGCGACGAGTGCCTCGGGGCGGTCCCCGTCGTGCTCGGGCTGCAGCGGCATCCAGAGGAACTTGCCCCGGCGGACGGCGGCGGCGATGGTGCGACCGGTCAGTCGGTCGGCGAAGTCCTCGGCGGGGCCGTCGTGCCGGGTCAGGGCACGGTCGTCGACCACGTCGACGTGCAGGACCCGCGCGCCGCTGACGGCGGGTTCGAGGCCGGCGCGGACGACCTCGACCTCGGGGAGTTCGGGCACGCGGTCAGGCCGCTCGACCGGACAGCCGCGTCCACGCGTCGAGCGCGGCCGCCATCTCGGCTGCCTTCTTGCTCGACCCGGTGCCGGTGGCGATGTCCTCGCCCTGCAGGACGACCGTGGCCGTGAAGGTCTTGTCGTGGTCCGGGCCGGTCTCGGTGACGCGGTACGCCGGGTTGCCGAGCGAGCGGCTCGAGGCGAGCTCCTGCAGGCTCGTCTTCGGGTCCATCGCGGCGCCGAAGCGGTCCGGGTCGATCATGAGCGGCTCGACCAGACGGAGCACGAGCTCGGTGGCCGGGTCGGGGCCGGCCGACAGGTACGTCGCGCCGATCACGGCTTCGACCGTGTCGGCCAGGATCGACGACTTGTCGCGCCCACCGGTCTGTTCCTCGCCCTTGCCGAGGCGCAGGTAGCGGCCGAGCCCGATCATCCGGGCGATCTCGGCCAGCGCCACGGTCGACACCAGGCTCGCTCGACGCTTGGCGAGGTCGCCTTCGTCGAGGTCGGGGAACGACCGGTAGAGCTTCACGGTCACGGCCTGGCCGAGGATCGAGTCCCCGAGGAACTCGAGGCGCTCGTTGTGCTTGATGCCGCCGTGCTCGTAGGCGTAGGAACGGTGCGTCAGGGCGAGCTGGAGCAGCTCGAGATCGATGTCGACCCCGAGGATGCCCTGCAGACGAACGACGTCCGGCCCCGCGGGGCGAGACCCCGCAGCGCCGGACGTTGTCGTCATGCGTTCGGTCCGATCAGACGTCGGCGACCTTGCGGCCCTTGTACTCCATGTACAGGGGCGTGCCGGCCGAGTCCTCGACGACCTTCGCGCGGTGCGGGAGGCTGTAGGTGACCTGACCGTTCTCGATCGTCTTGACGAGCTGGATCGGCGTGGCCTTCCACTGCGAACGACGGGCGTGCGTGTTCGCACGGGACTGCTTGCGCTTGGGAACGGCCATGGTGAATCTCTTTCGGTTGGTCGGTGGTCGGAACGGGGGCTGGCGGTGTCGGGACCTACTCGGTCTCGGCCCGCTCCTCGCCCTCGGTGGTCTTCGGTGCGGTGGTGTCACCGTCGGTGGATCCTGCAGCACTGTCGTCGAGAGCGATCCCGCTGAGCGCTGCCCACCGGGGGTCGATCACCTGACGAGCGGGCTGCTCGCCGAGGTCGGCCAGACGCTCACCCGTCACCGGGTCGAGTCCTGGGCAGTCCGGTCGGCAGACCGGCTGGAACGGCAGCGACAGCACCACCGCATCTCGAACGACCTGTTCGGTGTCCACGTGGTCATCGCGAACGAAGAAGTCGAAATCCTCCGAGGCATCATACGCGAACAGCTCGGCGAAATCGACCTCGATCGGTTCGCTGATGTCGATGAGGCAGCGCGAGCACTCCCCCGCGGCGTCGGCTGAAGCGTGCCCGGACACGAGGACGCCCTCGTGCAGGCCTTCGAGCTTGACGTCGATCCGCAGTTCCGCACCCTGGCGGACGGCGATCAGACCGGCCCCCATCGCGTCGGGCACCTCGATGTCGAGCGAGTGCTCGCGCATCTCGCCCGGCCGGTGCGCGAGGTCGCGCACGCGCAGGGCGTAGGGGCTGTTCACGGGGGAAGACACGATCGACAAGCCTAGCGCGATCCAGGCCGAGAGTCGAGGTGGCGACAGGCGTGTCCGGACGCGGTGCCGCCCCGGGGACGCTCAGCGGGCCGCGAGGGCGTCCGCGACGGTCTTCGGCACGTAGGGCGTGACGTCGCCGCCGAGGGACGACACCTGGCGGATGAGCGAGCTCGACACGTGCGCCCGTGACGCCTCGGGCAGCAGGAACACCGTCTCGACGTCGGCCAGGTGGCGGTTCATGATGGCCATCGGGGTCTCGTACGCGACGTCCTCGCCGGACCGCACGCCCTTCACCAGGACCTTCGCGCCGACCTGCCGGCAGTAGTCGACCAGCAGGCCCGACGTCCATTCGCCGACCGTGACCGTCCCGGGCGCGCCGACCTCGACCAGCGAGTCCCGGATGAGCCGGACCCGGTCGACCGCCTCGAACATCGCCGGCTTCTTGTCGGGGTTGTGCACCACGAGGACGTGCACCTCGTCGAAGAGCCCGGCCGCGCGGCCGATGACGTCGAGGTGCCCGAGGGTGACGGGGTCGAAGGAACCGGGGACCACCGCGATCTGCGCCATGGCAGCGACGATACCGCGCGCGCCGTCGTGCCCCCGGGTCAGTTCTTGCCGAGGAACGCCGCGTCGGACTCGTCGAGGCGCCGGGCGAGCGCGTCGCGGAGGGCCGGCGACCCCTCGAGCTCCGGGTCGGGTTCGAGTACCCGCTCGGCCTCTTCGCGCGCGTCGACGATGAGGTCCGCGTGCTCGACCACCCGGAGCAGGTTGAGCGAGGACCGCCCTCCGGACTGCCGTTCACCCAGGACGTCGCCTTCGCGTCGGAGCTCGAGGTCGATCCGGGCGAGCTCGAAGCCGTCGTCCGAGGCGGCCACCGCCTCGACGCGCTCACGCGAGGTGGTCTCGAGCTCGGCCGTGGTGACGAGCAGGCAGACACCGGCCCACTGCCCACGGCCGATGCGACCGCGCAGCTGGTGGAGCTGCGAGACACCGAACCGGTCGGCGTCGAGGACCGCCATCATCGCCGCGTTCGGCACGTCGACCCCGACCTCGATCACGGTCGTGGCCACGACGACGTCGAGGTCACCGGCGGCGAAGGACGTCATCACGCGGTCCTTCTCGTCGGCGGTCATCCGGCCGTGCAGGACCGCGATCGAGCGCCCCTCGAGCGCGGGCATGGTGCGCATCCGCTCGGCCGTGGCGAGGACGGTCGCAGGAGCGCGCTTCGGGGCGTCGGCCTCGGCCTCGGCGGGTTCCGGCTCCCCGTCGTCCTCGGTGTGGGCGTCGTCGATGGCTGGACAGACGACGAACGCCTGCCGGCCCTTCGCGAGTTCCTCGGCCATCCGCGACCAGATCCGGGGCTCCCAGCCGGGGTGCTCCGCGAGCGGGACGGTGAAGGTCTCGACGCCGGCACGCCCCGACGGCATGCCCGTGATGGTCGAGACGTCGAGGTCGCCGAACACGGTCATCGCGACGGTGCGCGGGATCGGTGTGGCCGTGAGCACGAGCACGTGCGGCGGGGTCGTGCCCTTGGTGCGGAGGGCCTCGCGCTGCTCGACGCCGAAGCGGTGCTGCTCGTCGACCACCACGAGTCCGAGCTCGGCGAAGTCCACCCGGTCGCCCAGGAGGGCGTGGGTGCCGACGACCAGCCGTGAGCTGCCCGACACCGCGGCGAGCAGGGCACGACGGCGTTCGTCGGTGGACTGCGACCCCGTCAGGATCACCGGTCGGAGTTCGGCCGCCAGGTCCGGACCGAGGAACTTCACGATGGACCGCAGGTGCTGCGCCGCAAGCACCTCGGTCGGGGCGATGAGCGCGGACTGCCCGCCGGACTCGGCCACGGTGAGCATGGCCCGGATCGCCACGAGGGTCTTGCCGGAACCGACCTCACCCTGGATCAGGCGGTGCATGGGCCAGGTACGGGCGAGGTCGTGGTCGATGTCGGCACCGACGGCACGCTGGTCGTCGGTCAGCGTGAAGGGCAGGGTGGCGTCGAAGCGTTCGAGGATGCCACCGGGAGCGGCCACGCGCGGCGTCGCCGCGGTGCGACGGGCCGCGATCCGGCGCTGCACCAGGGCGGTCTGCAGCACGAACGCCTCGCGGTAGCGCAGGGCGTCCTGCGCGCGCTTGAAGTCGGCGACCTTCTCGGGGCGGTGCAGCAGTTCGAGAGCCCGGCGGAACGGCACGAGGTCGAGCCGGGACCGCGCGGACGCGGGCACGGGGTCGGGCAGGTCCGGCAGGGTGTCGAGGACGATGCCGATGGACTTCGCGATCTGCCACGAGGTGAGCGAGGCCGTCGCCGGGTAGATCGGGATCGGCTGGCGCGACCACCGGATCGCTTCGTCGGAACCGGGGTCGGCGGTGGCCCGTGGGTCGTCCGGGTCGAACAGCTCGTAGTCCGGGTGGGCGAGCTGCCGGGCACCGCGGTAGTCGCTGACCTTGCCGGAGAAGATGCCGCGGGCGCCGGGCACGAGGTCCTTCGTGCGCCATCCCTGGTTGAAGAACGTCAGGGTGAGCAGCCCCTTGCCGTCACCGATCTTCGCTTCGAGGATGGAGCCACGACGCGCGCGCATGGTGCGTTCGCGGACGTCGACCACCTCGGCCACGATGGTGACCGGTTCGCCGATCGCGAGCGAGTCGAGGGCCGTCAGCGCACCACGCTCGGCGTACCGACGCGGCGCGTGCTCGAGGAACTCCCCCACCGTGCGGTAGCCGAAGGCCTTCTCGATCGCGGTCGCCGTCCGACCGCCGAGGACGTTCGCGAGCCGCGCGTCGAGCGGCGCCGGACCGAGGTCGGGCGCGGCCGGCGCAGCGGGGGTTCCGGAGGTGACCACGGTCCAACGGTACCGGGCACGACCGACCCCACCCGCGCCTCCCGAACGGGCCTGTGGAGAACGCCGGAACGGACCCGCCGGGCCGATACGGTGGCTGCATGACCCGCATCATCGCCGGCGCCGCCGGCTCCCTGACGCTCCGCGTGCCGAAGTCCGGCACCCGGCCGACGAGCGACCGCGTGCGTGAGGCGCTGTTCTCGTCGCTCGAGGCGCGGGGACTGGTCGAGGACACGTCGGTGGCCGACCTGTACGCGGGCACGGGCGCGCTCGGGCTCGAAGCGGCATCGCGCGGGGCCGTCGAGGTGGTCCTGGTGGACCGGGCGTCCGCAGCGGCGCAGGCGTGCCGGGCGAACGCGAAGGCGGTGCAGCAGCGGATCCCCGGTGTCCGGATCGACGTGCAGCCGCAGCCCGTGCTCGGGTACCTGCGCGGAACCGTCCGCACCTTCGACCTGGTGTTCATCGACCCGCCCTACGACGTCACGGAGCACGAGCTCGCCGAGGTGCTCGAGGCGCTGGCGCCGAAGCTGACTCCCGACGCCGTCGTCGTGGTCGAGCGGAGCAAGCGCTCCCCCGAACCCACCTGGCCGACGGGGCTCGCGCCGTTCAGCAAGCGCAGCTACGGCGAGACCGTCGCGTGGGAGGCCGTCGCCGCCGACTGAGGCGCGGTGCGCCTGTGCACGCGCTCTGCGACAGTGCACCTGTCGAACGACGCGTGTCCTGTCGCAACACGGTCCTGCACCGACCGGATCGGGTCAGCCGGGTCAGCCGGCGGCGCCGTCCCAGTCGGCGTAGGGGTCCCAGCCGGTCGTCGGCACCGGGGAGCCGGCGCGCAACAGGTCTGCGTCGCCACGCTCCCGCACGACGCCGATGCGGCGGAAGCCCCCGGGCAGGACGACGTCGGCGGGGAACGTGGCGAGGAGTCCGTGGTCCTCGCCGCCGTGCAGCGCGGCGTCGTCGAGTTCGGCCTCGGCGTCGATCTCCAGCGTGACGCGGCTCGCGCGCGCCAGCCGGCCGGCATCGATCGCCAGGCCGTCCGACAGGTCGAGCATCGCGGTGGCCCCCGTCTGCGCGGCGAGCGGGCCGTCGGCGATCGGCGGTACCGGGCGACGCTGCCGTCCGACGTTGGGGTCCGTGTCGGCGCCGCTCGTCACGGTCGCTGCGCGGTCCGGCTCGCCCCGGTCGTCCACGCCGTCGCGGAACAGCCGGGACAGCCCACGTGCGGCACGACCCGTCTCGCCGGACACCGCGAGCACGTCACCGACCCGGGCGCCCGACCGCAGCACGGGTGCGAGGCCGCGCAGGTCCCCGAAGGCGGTGACGGTGACCGTGAACGTGGCCGAGGTGGAGAGGTCCCCACCGACCACCCCGCACCCCGGCGCGAGCGCGTCGACGGCGAGCCGGAAGCCGTCGGCGATGCCCTCGAGGACCGCGACGGGGGTGTCCTGCGGCGCGGCCAGGGCGATCACGAGGCCACTCGGCACCGCACCCATCGCCGCGACGTCGGAGAGGTTCGTGGCGGCGGCCTTCCACCCGACGTCCGTCGGCGACGACCATGCCCACCGGAAGTCCGGACCGTGGACCATCATGTCGGTCGTGACGACGAACCGACCGTCGGGTGCTGCCACCACCGCGCAGTCGTCACCGGGGCCGAGGATCGGCGTCCCGGTCGGCAGGCGGCTCGTGATCCGGTCGAGGACGACGAGTTCGCCGAGCTCCCCCACCGTCGGTCCGGTCCAGGCGTCGTCCGTCGCGTCCACACGAGAACGGTAGCCTGGACGGTGATGGACACCGCGCGCCGCACCCCTCGGACCCTCGCGATCGTCGGGGTCGTGATCACCCTCGCCGCCGGGCTGACCGGGTGCACGAACGCCGTCTCGATGACCGCAGCGCCGTCGGCCGACGCCGCAGCGTGTGCCGCCGTGCAGGTCCGACTGCCCGCGACCGTGGGCTCCAAGTTCGACCTGCGGAACACGAACGCACAGGCCACGGCGGCCTGGGGCGACCCCGAGGTGGCGATCTACCACTGCGGCGTCGCCGTGCCCACCGTGTCCGACCTGCCGTGCTTCTCGCAGGGCGGCGTCGACTGGATCCGCGACGACCGCGGCGACCAGGTCGTCTTCACCACGTTCGGACGGTCGCCGGCCGTGCAGGTCGTCGTCGACTCGACGAAGACCACGTCGGTCGTGCAGGAGCTGTCCGACGCCGTGTCGTCGCTGCCGAAGGACGGACACGAGTGCCTCGACCCGGCGGACGTGCAGGGCTGACCGACCTGGTCAGCGGACGGCGGCGCGACCCAGTTCGATGAGCTCGGTGACCAGCTCGCCGTAGGACACGCCCGACGCCGCCCAGCAGCGCGGGTACATCGACAGCGGCGTGAAGCCCGGCATCGTGTTGACCTCGTTCACGACGAAGCCGTCGTCGGTCAGGAAGCAGTCGACACGGGCCAGGCCCGAACCGCCGATGGCCTCGAACGCGCGCGCGCCGATCGAGCGGATCTCGTCGGTCTGCGCCTCGGTCAGCGGGGCCGGGCAGAGGAGCGACTCGTCGCCGCCCAGGTACTTCGAGGCGAAGTCGTAGAAGCCGTCCTCGGCCACCACGATCTCGCCGGGCAGGCTCGTCCGCGGCGCACCGTCGCGCCCCTCGAGCACGGCCACCTCGACCTCGCGGCCGATCACCCGCGGCTCGATGATGACC
The DNA here is from genome assembly GCF_047226435.1 of Curtobacterium poinsettiae. Taxonomy (NCBI): domain Bacteria; kingdom Bacillati; phylum Actinomycetota; class Actinomycetes; order Micrococcales; family Microbacteriaceae; genus Curtobacterium; species Curtobacterium poinsettiae. The sequence continues at coordinate 2,259,622 of NZ_CP178434.1, forward strand.
TTGGAGTCGTGCTCGAACGCCAGGTCCATGGCGGCACCCAGCTGCGAGGGGTCGTCGACGCGCGAGACGCCCATGCTCGATCCCGCTCGGGCCGGCTTGACGAACAGCGGCCAGCCGTGTGCCGCGACCGTCTCGGCGACGTCGACCGGGTCGGCCGCCCACTGCCGGCGGAGCACCGTGGTCCACGGGGCGACCCGCAGCCCGGCGTGCTCGAGCACGGCCTTGGCGACGTGCTTGTCCATCGCCAGGGCGCTCGCGAGCACGCCGTCGCCGACGTAGGGCAGCCCGGCGATCTCGAGCAGGCCCTGGATCGTGCCGTCCTCACCGAAGGGGCCGTGCAGGATCGGGAACACCACGTCGACCGGGATCGCGGTGACGGTGCCGTCGGGGTGCGACACGACGAGTTCGTTCGTGGCCGGGGACGTCGGGAACGCGATCCGCGTGCCGTTGTCGGCCACGGTCGGCAGCGCGCCGTCGCGGATCGTCCACTGCGCCGGGTCGTCGGACTGCAGCGTGAAGGCACCGTCCTGGGTGATCCCGATCGGCACCAGGTCGTACTCGGACCGGTCGACGACGTCCATGATGCCGCCGGCGGTCACGCAGCTGATCTCGTGCTCGCTCGATCGACCGCCGAAGAGCACGGCGACGGTGGTCCTGGGCATGGGGGTTCCCTCGGGGATCGTGGGCACGGGAGTCCCTTCGTGACTCGGTGCGGGACCGGTCACTCGCCCTGCGGCTCGTCGGTCTCGGTGAGGTGCGGCGCGATGTTGCGCGGATCGAGCCTACCGGCGAGGACCTCGCCGACCTGGCTGACGATGGGCATGTCGACACCGTTCGCCGCGGCCAGCTCGAGGATCGGGGCGACCGAGGCCAGCCCCTCCGCCGTCTGGTTCATCTGGCGGACGACCTCGTCGAACCGGTAGCCCTGACCGAGCAGCCGCCCGGCGGTGTTGTTCCGCGACAGCGGCGACTGGCACGTGGCGATGAGGTCGCCGAGGCCCGCGAGCCCGGACAGCGTGGACGACTGCGCACCGAGCGACACCGCGAAGTCGGTCATCTCGGCCAGGCCGCGGGTGATGATCGAGGCCTTGGTGTTCTCGCCGTAGCCGACCCCGTCGACGATGCCGATCGCCACGGCGATGAGGTTCTTCAGCACGCCGCCGAACTCGGTGCCGATGACGTCGGTGTTGATGAACGACCGGAAGTACGGGTTCGTCGCGACGGCGGCGACGTCGGTGGCGGTCTCCAGCGAGGACGACGACACCACGGCGGCGGTCGGCTGCCGGCGGGCGATCTCGAGCGCCAGGTTCGGCCCGCTGGCCACGGCGATGCGGTCCTGGTCGATGCCGAGGCCCTGCAGCAGGACCTCGCTCATCCGCAGCCCCGTGCTCTTCTCGACGCCCTTCATCAGGCTGACGACCGGCACGTCGGCGGGCAGCAGCTCGCGGATCGCGGCGAGGTTGGAGCGCAGGGTCTGCGAGGGCACCGAGACGTACACCTGCGAGGCACCGTCGAGCACGCGCTCGAGGGACGTCGAGGCGGTCAGCGTGCGCGGCAGGTTGATGCCGGGCAGGTAGTCCGAGTTGCGCTTGGTCTCGGTGATCTCGCGGGCGACCTCGGGGCGCCTTGCCCACACCACGGTGGACGCACCGCCCTCGGCCAGCACCTTCGCGAACGTGGTGCCCCAGCTGCCGGCACCGATGACGGCCACCCGGGGCTTGTCGGTCGACTGCATGACCACCCGGATCGCAGCGGTGTCGAAGGCCCCGGGAGCCGCCGCAGCGGGGTCGGGTCGGTCGTCGTGGGGGCGGAGGTCACTCAAACCGGCCGGTCTCCTTCTGGTTGTTCGCCGCCGGGTCCCAGCGGGTCGCGGGTGCCCGTTCACCACGGAGCACCTCGAGCAGCGCGGTGATCTCGCGCATGACGAGTTCGGTGGCCTCGCCGAGCATCTGCTGGTCGATCGGCCGACCACGGTACGCCGACAGGTCGACCGGGTCGCCGATGATCACGTCGACGCGCGACGGCGGGAACAGCCGGAGCTTCTTGCCGTACCGCGCCATGATGTTCTGCGTGCCCCAGTGGGCCATCGGGATGATCGGGACGTCGTTCTCGAGCGCGATCCGGACCGCGCCCGTCTTGCCGCGCATCGGCCACAGGTCCGGGTCGCGCGTGAGCGTGCCCTCGGGGTAGACGATGATCGCCCCGCCCTGCTCGACGAGCGACCGGCCGCCGCCGAGCGGGTCGCTCAGACGCGTCCGGCCGGAGCGTTCGACCGGGATCTGCCCCATGCCGGACATGAGCTTGCCGACCACGGGGACCGTGAACAGCGACGCCTTCGCCAGGAACCGCGGCGCCCGCTTCGAGATGTACACGGCGGTGCCCACGACCAGCGGGTCGATGTTCGTGAAGTGGTTCGGCGCGAGCACGAACGCGCCCTCGGCCGGCAGGCGGTTCGGGCCGTGCCAGTGGTAGCGCGCCGAGAACCGGAACGTCGGGATGACGATGGAGGCGACGATGCGGAACGCGGTGTTCAGCTCGCCGCGGCGCCACCGGCGCCCACGCACTGGGATGCCGGTCGCTACCTGCGCGTCGGAGCCGCCACGGGCCTCCAGACCGTCGCCCTTGCCTTCAGCCCGCACGGTGCCTACCCAGCGAAGTCGAAGTCGGCGCCGAGCTTGCGCAGCTTCGGGATGAAGTGCTCGTAGCCGCGGCTGATGATGCCGACGTTGGTGATGTGCGACTCACCCTCGGCGGTCAGCGCCGCGATGAGGTGGCTGAAGCCACCGCGCAGGTCGGGGACGCGGACGTTCGCGGCGTGCAGCTTCGTGGGCCCGGTGACGACGGCGGCCTGCTCGAACGGTCGGCGGGCGACACGGCGGTCGTGGCCGGGGAGCCCCTCCTTGTGCACGACGATGTCGGCACCCATCTCGTTCAGGGCGTCGGTGAAGCCGAAGCGGTTCTCGTAGACGGTCTCGTGCACGATGCTCTGGCCGTCGGCCTGCGTCAGCGCGACGACGAGCGGCTGCTGCCAGTCCGTCATGAAGCCGGGGTGCACGTCGGTCTCGATGACGACGGGCTTCAGGGTGTCCAGCTCGCGGTAGAACCGGATGCCGTCCTCCTGGATGTCGAACCCGCCGCCGACCTTGCGGAAGACGTTGAGGAACGTCATGAGCTCCTGCTGGTTCGCACCCTCGACGAAGATGTCGCCGTTGGTGGCGAGCGCTGCAGAGGCCCAGCTCGCGGCCTCGTTGCGGTCGTTGATCGCACGGTGCGTGTAGCCGCGGAGCGACTCGACACCCTCGATGAAGATGACACGGTTCGGCTCGACCGAGACGATGGCGCCCATCTTCTGCAGGATCGCGATGAGGTCCATGATCTCGGGCTCGATCGCGGCGTTCCGCAGCTCCGTGACGCCCTTGGCGAGGGTCGCCGAGAGCAGGACCTGCTCGGTGGCGCCGACGCTCGGGTACGGCAGCTCGATGGAGGCGCCGGTCAGGCCGTCCGGGGCCGTCAGGTGGATGCCGTTGACCTGCTTGTCGACGACCGCGCCCATGGCGCGGAGCGCGTCGAGGTGGAAGTCGATCGGGCGGTCGCCGATGCGGCAGCCGCCGAGGTCGGGGATGAACGCCTCGCCGAGCTTGTGCAGCAGCGGGCCGCAGAACAGGATCGGGATGCGGCTCGAGCCGGCGTGGGCGTCGATCTCGGCGAAGTGCGCCGACTCGACGCGCGACGGGTCGAGGATGAGCTCGCCTCGTGCCGGATCGGTGATGCGCACGCCGTGCACCTCGAGCAGCCCGCGGACCACCTTGACGTCGGAGATGTCCGGCACGTCACGGAGGATCGACGGGGTGTCACCGAGCAGCGACGCCACCATGGCCTTGGTCGCGAGGTTCTTCGCCCCACGGACCTCGATGCGCCCCACGAGGGGCTTGCCCCCGCGGATGACGATCTCGTCCGACGTGAGGCCCACGCGCGCCCCTGCGGCCGCTGCGTCCTGTACGAGAGAGTTCACTACTTCACCGGCAATGTCTTCGGCCGCCAACTGGAGCGGCGGGATTCGAACTCCGTGATCGAGGTCTCGTCACGGAGGGTGAGCCCGATGTCGTCGAGCCCTTCCATCAACCGCCAACGAGTGTAAGCGTCGATCTCGAAGGGGACGTCCACATCCCCCAGCGACACGCGCTGCGTCACGAGGTCGACCGTCGCCTGGACGCCCGGGTTCGCCTCGATGACGGCCCACAGCCGCTCGACTTCCGGTTCGGTCACGATCGCGGTGACCAGGCCCTGCTTGCCGGCGTTGCCCCGGAAGATGTCCGCGAACCGGGGCGAGATCACGACCGAGAAGCCGAAGTCACGGAGCGCCCAGACGGCGTGCTCGCGGGACGACCCGGTGCCGAAGTCGGGGCCGGCGATCAGGACGCGGGCGCCCTGGTAGCGCTCCTGGTTCAGGACGAAGTCGGGGTCCTGGCGCCACCCGGAGAACAAGGCGTCCTCGAAGCCGGTCTTCGTGACGCGCTTCAGGTAGACCGCGGGGATGATCTGGTCGGTGTCGACGTTGGACCGCTTGAGCGGGGCCGCGATGCCGGTGACGGTGGTGATCTTGTCCATCAGAAGGTCCCCTCGGTGGCGGTGGCGGACGTCGCCGCCGCGATCTCGTCGTCGGTCTCCAGGTCCCACGGGCTGGACAGCGTGCCGCGCACCGCGGTGGCCGCGGCGACGAGCGGCGAGACCAGGTGCGTACGGCCGCCCTTGCCCTGGCGCCCCTCGAAGTTGCGGTTCGAGGTGCTCGCACAGCGCTCCCCCGGCGCCAGCTGGTCCGGGTTCATGCCGAGGCACATCGAGCAGCCCGCGAACCGCCACTCGGCGCCGAACTCGGTGAACACCTTGTCGAGTCCCTCGGCCTCGGCCTCGAGCCGGACGCGGGCGGAGCCGGGCACGACCATCACCCGGACGCCGTCGGCCTTGGTGCGGCCCTTGATGATCGACGCGAAGGCCCGCAGGTCCTCGATGCGCGAGTTCGTGCAGGACCCCATGAACACCGCGTCGACGGCGATGTCCTTCATCGGGGTGCCGGCGGTGATGTCCATGTACTCCAGGGCTCGGCGTGCTGCGGCCTGGTCGTTGGGGTCGCTGTAGCTCGACGGGTCCGGCACGTTCTCGGACAGCGAGACGCCCTGGCCGGGGTTCGTGCCCCAGGTGACGAAGGGCTCGAGGTCGTCGGCGTCGATGAACACCTCGGCGTCGAACACGGCGTCGTCGTCGGTGGCGAGGGTCTCCCAGTAGGCGACGGCGTCGTCCCAGTCCGCACCGGTCGGGGCGTGGTCGCGGCCCTGCACGTAGTCGTAGGTCGTCTGGTCGGGGGCGACCATGCCGGCGCGGGCACCGGCCTCGATCGACATGTTGCAGATCGTCATGCGCCCCTCCATCGAGAGCGCGCGGATCGCGGAGCCGCGGTACTCGAGCACGTAGCCCTGGCCGCCGCCGGTGCCGATCTTCGCGATGACGGCCAGGATGATGTCCTTCGCCGTCACCCCGGGGCGCAGCGTGCCCTCGACCGTGATCGCCATCGTCTTGAACGGCTTGAGCGGCAGGGTCTGCGTGGCGAGGACGTGCTCGACCTCGGACGTGCCGATGCCGAAGGCCATCGCGCCGAAGGCCCCGTGGGTGCTGGTGTGCGAGTCGCCGCAGACCACGGTGATGCCGGGCATGGTGAGGCCGAGCTGCGGGCCGACCACGTGGACGATGCCCTGCTCCTTGTCACCCAGGGAGTGCAGGCGGACGCCGAACTCCTCGCAGTTGCGACGGAGGGTCTCGATCTGGATCCGGCTCGTCGGGTCCGCGATGGGGCGGTCGATGGCGAGCGTGGGGGTGTTGTGGTCCTCGGTCGCGATCGTCAGGTCGAGGCGACGGACCGGCCGACCGGCCTGCCGCAGGCCGTCGAACGCCTGCGGACTCGTCACCTCGTGCACGAGGTGGAGGTCGATGTAGAGGAGGTCGGGGTTGCCGTCCTCACCCTTGACCACGACGTGGTCGTCCCACACCTTCTCGGCGAGCGTCTTTCCCATGAGCCCGGCCCTCCTCGTCCTCGTCGTTGCGCCGCGACCGCGGCACGATCAGCAGACTCTACCATTGGTATACCAACGCGCGGCACCCCGCCCGTCGCACATGCGGCACCCCGCCCGTCGCGGGTCCGTCACCCCGCCGTCGCACGCCCGTCACCCCGTGACGGCGCGGCCTGGAGGCCCGGGGCGACTCCCCGACACCTGTCGCGGTGGGAAGATGGGGACGACATGACGACACCTGCGCACTCGACCCGGACCATCAACCTCGAGGGCGCGGCCCGCGCCGCGATCGCCGGTGGCGCACCGCTCGCGCTGCTCATCGCCCTCGGGATGCCGGGGTACGCCGCCTTCGCCATGTTCGCCGGGTTCACCGCCATCTTCGGTGCGACCGAGCCCTACCGGCAGCGTGCCGTCACCACCGGGGTCGCCGGGGCGCTGCAGACGCTCTGCATGTTCGCCGGCATCGGGGTCGGGCTCGTCGGGTCGCCGCTCTGGCTGCAGGCCGTGGGTCTCGTCGTCGCCCTGGTGGTCGCGGTCTGCACCCTCTCCGCGCTCCGGGCGATCCCCGCTCAGCCGATCTTCCCGGTGTTCGCGTTCGTCGTGTCCGCACTCGTCCCGATGCGTCCGGCGGACGTCCCGCTCGTCGCGACGATCATCGTGTGCTCGGTGGTCTGGGCGTGGCTCGTCGCGATGTCCGGTTCGGTGCTCCGCCGGGTGTTCCACCCGCACGCCCCGCACCGGTTCCGCCCGCTGGCCGACCGCAAGCACCGGTCGCTCGCGGTCCTGCGCACGCCGGCGCTGTGGGAGACCGTCGGGCTCAACGTCGTCGGGTCCCTCGTCGCCGGTGCGGTCGCGGAGTCGATCCCCGGACTCGGCCACCCGTACTGGGCCGTCATCGCGGTGGTGTCGACGCTGCCGGCGATCCGGCAGCGGCACACCGTCGTCCGCGCCGGGCAGCGTGTGGTCGGCACGATCGGGGGCACCGTGGTCGCGGTCGGCGTCCTGCTGCTCGAACCGGCGGCGTGGTGGATCGTCGTGCTGGCCGTCGTCGGGCAGTTCTTCGCCGAGATCTTCGTCGCCCGGAACTACGCCGTGTGCCTGCTGTTCCTCACCCCGCTTGCGTTGGCGGTCTCGTGGCTGAGCCTGCCCGAGGCGCCCCAGCTGCTCGCGCTCGACCGGATCGCGCAGACCGTGCTCGGTGCCGTGGTCAGCGTGGGGCTGCTGCTCGTCGGGCGCGCGATCGAGCGCCGGCGCGGCCGTGCCCTCGGTGCGACCAGCGCCATCCGGACCGTCTGACGCACCCGGTCGTTCCGGGCGTTCCTGGTCATTCCTTCCGACCAGGGATGCCCGATTCCGCCTGCCATCGCGCGTGACAGGGGAAGGAACGGGCGCGGACGACGGACGGGAGGCCCGTGGCGGGGCCGCCACGGGCCTCCCGTCCGTCCGTGGTCACGACCAGCGCGCTCTGCGAAAGCGACAGATCGCTGCGGAACAACCGCTGAAGTCTGTCGCCCTCGCGGACGGGACCGCACCGGGTGCCGCGGGTCTGTCGCTTTCGCGAGCACCGGACGCCCCACCAGCGCGTCAGTCGCGCGGCTGGATGTTCCAGGCGTCGATGACGGGGCGACCGTGCTCGTAGCCCAGGACGCTGACCGAAGCGGTGCCGAGCTTCAGCACGGCACCGTCCTGCGGTGCGAGCCGGATCCACGCGGCGCCGAGCGCCCGCAGCACGTGGCCGTGCGCGATGAACACGGCGTCGTGGCCCTCGGCGAGCACCGGACGGGCACGGTTCAGGATGCGCTCGACGCGGACCCGGACCTCGGCGGCGTTCTCACCGGGGGTGTCGCCGGCGGGGACGCCGTCGGTCCACAGGTCCCACGGTCCGTGGCGCAGCACCTTGATCTGCGGGGTGGTGAGGCCCTCGTACGCGCCGTAGTCCCACTCGTACAGGTCCTCGTCGAGCTCCGGCTCGACGCCGATCAGGTGTGCGGTGTCGCGGGCGCGCTGCAGCGGGCTCGACAGCGCCAGCGCGAACGACCGGTCCCCGAGGTACCGGCCTGCGCGCTTCGCCTGCTCGACGCCGTTGTCGGTGAGCGGGATGTCGGTGCGGCCGGTGTGTTGCCCGCTCTTCGACCACTCCGTCTCTCCGTGACGGACGAGGACGAGTTCGCCGGGGCGTTCCGAGGTCATGAGTTCCTTCCGATCCAGAGGCCGAGCGCAGCTGCGCCGACCGAGACGACGAGCATCCCGAGGCCGTTCAGGACGGCGAGCCGGGTCTTGCCGGATCGGAGGAGCTGTACGGTCTCGACGCTCGCCGTCGAGAACGTCGTGTACCCACCCATCATGCCCGTCCCGAGCACCGCGACCGTCGAGGCGGGGATGGTGCCGGCCTGTCCGAGGCCCGTCAGCACGCCGAGCAGGAGCGACCCGGACACGTTGATGAGCAGCGTGCCGACCGGGAACCCGGCGAACCGCGAACGGGCCACGCGGCCCTTGACGAGCCCGTCGAGCACGAAGCGAAGCGCAGCGCCTGCTCCCCCGCCGACCGCGACGAGGAGCAGTTCGACGGGGCTCATCGGGTGTCCTGCAGCGGTTCGGGGCGGGTGCGGGGCCGGGTGGCCGCGGCGACCCAGAGACCGAGGACGACCGCGGCGAGTCCGAGCACGACCGACAGCAGGGCGTACCCGCTGCCGGCCGTCCACCGGCCGAGGTCGAGCAGCTGCGCGGTGTCGTCCGCGAGCGTGCTGTAGGTCGTGAAGCCGCCCAGGACGCCGGTGCCGACGAACAGCCGGGCCGCACGACGACGACCGACGTCGGCGCCGCGGCGTGCGAGCGCGTCGAGCAGGAACCCGAGGCAGAACGCCCCGACGACGTTGATCGCCAGGATGGTCCAGCTGATGCCATCGTGGGCGGGGAACGCTGCAGCGAGCAGTGCGCGGACGGTGGTCCCGATCGCGCCGCCGAGGGCGACCAGGGCGATGAAGCCCCATCGCAGGTGTGGTGGGCGCTCATCGGTCATCGGTACTCCTATCGCCGAGCACGCCGGATCGTCTCCGCGCGTGCGGTGTTCGGGATAGGGACCGTTGGCGGCTGGTGCGCGGTTGGGTCCGGCAGGCCCCACTGCCGGGTCTGGCGACGTCGACAGGGTACCGCCCCACCCGCGGCGCCCGCGATCGCCCGCACCTGGACGGTCTGTGGATGCGCACATGTGCCGAGCCGGGTCGACACCGCCTGTCGGAGGGGACGAAGAAACCCCCGCAGAGCAGGAGCTCGACGGGGGTTTCGTGTGCTGGTGACCCCAGCGGGATTCGAACCCGCGTTACCGCCGTGAGAGGGCAGCGTACTAGGCCGCTATACGATGGGGCCGCGGCTGTTGTCGGACTCGGAGCATGTCACCTGTGGTGACCCCAGCGGGATTCGAACCCGCGTTACCGCCGTGAGAGGGCAGCGTACTAGGCCGCTATACGATGGGGCCGTTCCGACAACTCGACAAGTATTGCACAAGCCCTGCATCCGCACCAAAACGGGGCGTGTCGCCCGGGTGCGCCGTCGTGCTGCGCCCGGCATACGGCGCTCGCTGCACGTGCAGATCCCGACGGAACACCGGTCGAACGACGCGCGTTCTGTCGCAACCTGCACACGCATCCGTTGCGTGCGCATCGAGCGACGAAACACCCGTCGAACGACGCGCAGTCTGTCGCAACATGCGCACGCATCGGTCGCGCGGCCGTGGACGCGACCGCCCCTCGGAAGGGAGGCGCGGGGCGGGCCCGCCACGGGCCTCCCGTCCGCCCGCGCGGTCAGATCGTGAGCGACTCCCCCGGCCGCAGCACGACGAGCGACCCCGCGGGTTCGACGGCCTCGCGCAGCCGCCCCGTGTGCATGTCGTAGCCGATGTCGGAGAGCGTGGCCTCGTGGATCGGGTACGCGCGGGACGGCGCGATCGCGGCGACGGCGTCCATCATCTCGCCGACCTTGAGCCACGGTGCCCCGACGGGCGCTGCGAGGACCTCGACGGGGACGCCCGGGTCCGTGTACGAGTCCCCCGGGTGGAACAGCCGGCCGTTCACGAGCACGCCGGTGTTGTCGACGATCGGCACCGAGGAGTGGATGAGCTGGTGTCGGGTGCCGTGGAAGGAGAGCTCGAACGGGCCGACGGTGCGGTGGTCGCCGTCGGTCACGACCTCGACCGCGATGCCGGAGTCGGCGAGCGCCGCGCGGACGCCTTCGGGGCCGAACACCACGGCATCGGGGTCGGCGGCGAGGATCCGGTGCAGCTGTTCGGGCGTGACGTGGTCCGGGTGCTCGTGGGTCACGACGACGGCGACGACACCCGTGACGTCGACCGGGCGGGTGAAGTTGCCCGGGTCGAGCACCAGGCGGGTGTTGCCCTCGGTGATGATCTGGCAGGCGTGTTCGAGTTTCGTGACCTCCATGCGGGCGAGGCTACGCCGAGCCGAGCCGAGCCGAGCCGAGCGAGGGAGGGAGGGCCGCGGGGGCTGCGTCGGCTCGGAACGACATCGCCGTTGTCGTGAGACATCGGGAACGTCGTTCCGAGTCGATCACGCCCACGCCCACGCCTACGCCGCCCACGCCCACGCCACCCACGCGCCGCCGACCTCACCCCGGCGGCGGCCCCGTCGACGCTCGGGCGACCAGGTGCGCCGGTGCCGCCGCGATCGGGCCGGCCACACCGCCGTCGACCTCGGCGAGCACCGCCCGCGCCGCGGTCCGCCCCTGGGCGACCGGGTCCTGCGCGACGGTGGTGAGTCCGACGGTGGCACCGAACTCGTGGCCGTCGATCCCCATCACGGACACGGCTTCGGGTACTGCGAGGCCGGCTCGGTGGGCGGCCAGCAGGACGCCGAGGGCCATCTCGTCCGAGGCGCAGAGCACCGCCGTCGGTCGCGCGGTCGCCGGCTCGGCGAACAGCACGGCCCCGGCGGCGGTCCCACCGGCGAACGAGAACCGACCGTCCAGGGACCACCGTTCCGGCACCGCGGACCCCGCCGACCGCACCGCGTCGAGGAACCCGTCCCGACGCAGGTGCGGCACGGCGACGTTCAGGCCGGCCTCGTCCTGGCCGCCCACGTAGGCGATCCGCCGGTGCCCGAGTCCGTGCAGGTGCTCGACGGCGATCCGGGTGACCTCGCGGTCGTCGACGCCCACGTTCCGCAGGCCCGGTGCGGGGCCGCCGATGACGACCATCGGGTGTCGGCTGAGTTCGAGCTCGGCCCGTTCGGTGGCGTCGAGCACCAGGGAGAGCAGCACGAGGCCGTCGACGCGGTGCCGCAGCATCGAGCGCCGGAACGCCCGGTCACGGTCGCCGCCCGGGCCGCCGAGGTTGTAGAGGACCAGGTCGTACCCGGCCTGGCGGAGCTCCGCGTCGACACCGCCGAGCGCCTGCACGGAGAACCATCGGTCGATGACGGGCACGACCACCCCGACGGCGCGCTGACGACCGGTGGCGAGACCGGCCGCCGCCGAGCTCGGGACGTACCCGAGTTCGTCGGCGACCCGGCGCACCTCGTCGATCGTGGTGTCGGCCACGTTCGACATGCCGCGGAGCGCCCGCGACACCGTCGACTTCGACAGCCCCGTGACGGTCGCGATCTCCTGGATCCCCATCGGTGCGACCCGGGAGGCCCGTCAGCCGTCCGTCCCGTGCGTCACGTCCGCCGGTCGGTCGGCCGCAGTGCCGGGGGTTGCGTGCGCGACGGCCGCTGCGGCCCGGCGGGCGCCGTGCGGCGCTCGACGACCGGCTGGTGCGAGCTCGTCCCACCCGCTGTGCCGGTGCACCCGCCCGTCCGCGGAGGGTCGTGGCCGGCGCCGGTGGTCGTCGCCGCGCGCGGTGCGGAACCCAGCGATGGCGGGAGTGGCACCGACACCGTCGACCTCGGCGTGCCGGCGGAGCACCCGCACCCGCCAGCGGTCGAGGGCGACGACGCCGAGCACGCACACCAGCAGGGTGAGCGCCCAGCCGAGTGCCGGTCGCCCGGTGAGCTCGCAGAACACCGTGACGCCGAGGAACAGCACGCCGAACATGCCGACGAAGCCGATCGATTCCTCGATGTGGGCGGTGGGACGGGTGGGTCCGCGCTGGGCCATGGCCGTCAGCCCTTCACGCCGCCGGCGGTGAGCCCCGCCACGATGCGCCGCTGGAAGATCAACACGAGGACCACGAGCGGTATCGTGACGATCGTGCCGGCGGCCATCACCGCCGTGTAGGGCTCCTGGTGCGGCTGCGACCCGGCGAACGAGGCGATCGCCACGGTCACCGGCTGTGTCGCGTCGCTCGAGAGCTGCGACGAGATGAGGTACTCGTTCCAGCTCGAGATGAACGCCAGGATCGCCGTGGTGAACACCGCGGGCGCCGCGAGCGGCAGGATGATCCGCCGGAACGCCTGCACCCGGGTGCACCCGTCGATGCGGGCGGCCTCTTCGAGGTCCCACGGCATCTCGCGGAAGAACGACGCGAGCGTGTACACGGTCAAGGGCAGCACGAACGAGATGCTCGGCAGGATGAGTGCCTGGTACGACCCCATCCAGCCGATGTCGGTGAACAGCTGGAACAGCGGCGAGATGAGGGCGACACCGGGGAACATCGACGCGGCCAGGATCGCACCGGCGATGAACGACTTGCCGCGGAACTCGAGCCGGGCCAGCGCGTACGCCGCCGTGGTGCCGACGAGCAGGGCGATGACGGTCACGGCGACGCCGATGAACACGCTGTTCAGGAGGGCTCGGCCGAGGTGGTTGCCCAGTGCCGTCGAGAACGCGGTCGCGTAGTTGTCGAGGGTCACGTGGGTGAACCACGGGGTGGCGTCGAACGTGTACCCGACCTCGCGGAAGCTCGTGACCACCATCCAGTAGAACGGCAGGAGGCACCAGACGGCGATGACGACGGCCTGCACGGCGGTCCGGAGCTTCGGGCCCGTCTCGCGTCGGACCCGCACGTCGGGACGGTCCGTCGCCCGGTCGCGGGTCGCGGCGGTGCGCCGGGGACGATCTGCTGCGAGGGTCACTTGAGTTCACCCTTCTGCTGGGCTGCCTGCGTCTGCACGACGTTCGCGCCGAGGAACCGGACGAAGACGAACGCGACGATGAAGACGATGAGGAACGTGATGGTGGACAGGGCGGATGCGGCGTTGAACCCCTGCCGGATCTGGTCGACGACCAGCACCGACAGCGACACGGTCGCGTTCCCGGAACCACCACCACCGCCGGTCATGATCGCGATGAGGTCGTAGATGCGCAGGGCATCGAGGACACGGAACAGGATGGCGACCATCAGGGCCGGCCGGACGAGCGGCAGCGTGATGAGGAAGAAGCGTTGGAGCGTCGAAGCGCCGTCCATCTTCCCCGCCTCGTAGACGTCCTCGGGGATGAGCTGCAGGCCCGCGAGGATCAGCAACGCCATGAACGGCGTCGTCTTCCAGGTGTCGGCGATGACGATCGCGAACCGAGACGCCCACTCGTCGGAGAACCAGAGGACCTGGTGCCCGATCACGTGGTTGAGCACGCCGTTCGCGTCGAAGATGAAGTACCAGAGCTTCGCGGTGACGGCGGTCGGGATCGCCCACGGCACCAGGATGGCGGCGCGGACGAGGGCGCGGCCCCTGAAGTTGCGGTTCATGATGATCGCCATCCACAGACCGATGACGGTCTCGAGGACCACTGTCACGATCGTGAAGAAGAACGTGTTCCCGAAGGCGACCCAGAACTGGGAGCCGAGGTTGCCTGGTGGGCACGCGACGTCCCCGCACCGCTGGCCGAGCCAGTGCACGTAGTTCGTGACTCCGGCGAAGCCGCCCTCGACGAACAGACCGGTCGCCTTGTCGAGGCCCTGGTCGAGCTGGAACGACTGGATGACCGCGCTGACCACGGGGTACCCGATGACGACCGCCAGGAGCACGATCGTCGGGCCGATGAGGTACACGGCCCACCGGCCGTGCTCGGCGTTGAGCCCGCCCTTGCGCCGCTGGGGCTTCGGTTCCGTGCCCGTCGGGTTCGGGACGGCTGCGGGGATCTCGGTTGCTGCTGACACGTGTCGGCCTCCTTGCCGGGGGTGTCGGAACGCAAGTGGGGACGGAGGGGAGGCCCGTGGCGGACCCGCCACGGGCCTCCTGTCCGGAAGGTGCGGCGGAAGCCGCGGTGCGGCCGCTAGCTCCCGCTGTCGGTCGCGGCCTTGAGGGCGTCCTGCATGTCCTTCATGGCTTCGTCGACCGACTTCGACCCCTTGAGCGCCGCGTAGGTGTTGTCCTGGATCGCCTTCGTGACGGCCGGGTAGAACGGCGTGACCGGGCGCGGCTCCGCCGACTCGATTGACTTGAGCAGCGTCGGCAGGTAGGGCAGCTGCTTCGTCAGCTCGGGGTCCGTGTAGAGGTCACCGACGACCGGTGCGAGCGAGCCCTGGGTCGCGAAGAACTTCTGCGTCTCGTCCGAGGTCAGGAACTCGAGGAAGTCGTGCGCCGTCGCCTTGTGCTTCGAGTACACGCTGATGGCCGCGTTGTGCCCACCGAGCGTCGAGGCTCCGACGCCGTCGGCACCGGGGATCGGCGCGATGCCGAAGGTGTCCTTGACCTTCGACGAGCCGTCGGTCTTGGCGAGGCTGTAGACGTAGGGCCAGTTGCGCAGGAACAGCAGCTTGCCGTCCTCGAACGCGGTGCGGCCCTGCTCCTCCTGGTAGGTGATCGCCTCGGCCGGGATGTTCCCGTCCTGGAACGCGTCGACCAGGTTCTGCAGACCGGCCTTCGCCTTGTCGGTGTCGACGTCGGGAGCACCGTCGCTGCCGAGCACCGAACCGCCGGAGCCGTTGATCGCCTCGGACGCGTTGACGGTGAGGCCCTCGTACTTCGCGAACTGCCCCGCGTAGCAACCGATGCCGGCGGCCTTCGCGATCGTGCAGTCGTCCATCATCTCCTTCCACGTGGTGGGGGGCGTCTTGACGAGGTCCTTGCGGTAGTAGAGCAGCGCGCCGTCCGAGGTCTGCGGCGCGGCGTAGAGGGTGTCGTTGTAGGTCGCGGTCTTCACCGTCGACGGCAGGAGCTTTGAGGTGTCGAGCTTCATCTCGCCGGTGAGCGGCGTGAGCCACTTCTTCGCGGCGAACTCGGCGGTCCAGACGACGTCCACGTCGACGACGTCGTAGTTCTCGTCCTTGGCCTGGAAGTGCTGCACCAGGTCGTCGTGCTGCTGGTCGGCCTGGTCGGACTGTTCCTTGAAGGTGACCTTCTCGTCCGGGTGGGCCTTGTTCCACTTCGCGATCAGCGGGCGGACGACGTTCGAGTTGTCCTTGCCCTGCACGTAGGTGATGGGTCCGCGGCTGTCCTGGCCGCTCTTGGCGTCGTCGTCCGCCGAACTGCCGCTCGAGCATCCGGTGAGCACGAGCCCGATGACCGCGACCCCCGCAACGGACGCGAACCGCACCCTGGCGCGTGTTGTCTTCACAGCGTTGTCTCCTCGTTGAGATCACCAGGACGGCTCGGTCGGAGCACGACACCGCCGCCCTGGAGCAGGCGACACTGCCTGCTGGAGGAGGAAGCTACGCCCGGTCCGACCGGAGCGCAACCGGTTGCATCGGATCCGTGACCTGAGCGTGACCCATGAGCTTCCCGTGTCTTCCTGGGTGAGCGCTCACCCTCGTCCGGGGCACACGCGCCGTGCGGAACCCCGCACGAACCCCGCCACTGCGCCGATCTCCCGTTGTCGGCCGCTCCGGGCCGTCGTAGCGTCCCGCACATGGCCATCCCCTCCACCGCCGCCACCGTGCCCGCACCGCGCCGGGTGATCGGCGTCGACCTCGACGCCCCGCTCCCCCGGCTCGTCGCCGACGAGACCGGCGCGTCCGCCATGGTGATCGGCTACCGCGGCGGCCACCCCACCGGCACGCTCGACGTGCTGCTCACCGACGACCCCGCCGACGCGGCCCGCGCGCTCGAGGCCCTGCAGGAGACCGTGCTGGCTGACGTCCCCGTCGTGGCCGACGAGGACCTGCCGACCATCTCGGTCGTGGTGTCCACCGTCGTCGACCGCGTCGAGGACCTCGGCAAGCTGCTCGACGTCCTCGAGCACCTGGACTACCCGCGGCACGAGGTCATCCTCGTCGACAACCGGGTGCGCGTCCCCGCCGGTGACGCGCTGCCCGCGATGCTGGCCGGGCGGGACGTCCGTCTGGTCGAGGAACGTCGCCCGGGCCTGTCCGCCGGTCGCAACGCCGGTGTCGCCGCCGCGACCGGCGACGTGATCGCCTTCACCGACGACGACGTCCACGTCGACCCGCAGTGGCTCCGCGCGATCGGTTCGCGGTTCGTCAGCGAGCCGGACCTGCAGGCCGTCACCGGCGTGATCCTGCCGAGCGAGCTCACCACCCCCGCGCAGATCTGGTACGAGGCGTACTACGGCGGGTTCAGCGCCGAGCGCACCTTCTCGCCCGTCACGATCGTCCCCGAGGACGTCCCCGGCACCATGCGGCACGCCCGCGTCCGTGCCCTCACCCCGTCGGGCCAGGTGCTCAAGCGCTTCGCGGTCTACGGCATCGGGGCGTACGGCGCCGGCGCGAACATGGCCTACCGACGCACCCTGATCGACACCGTCGGTGGCTTCGACCCCACGCTCGGCGCCGGCTCCCCCGCCCGCGGCGGTGAGGACCTGGCGATGTTCGTCGAGACGCTCTGGCGCGGCGGGAGGATCGGCTTCGAACCCCGCGCGGTCGTGCACCACCGGCACCGTCAGACCATCGAGGACCTGCACAAGCAGCTGCACGGCAACGGCGTCGGGTTCACCGCGCTGATGTTCGCGCTCGCCGCGAAGGACAAGCGGCACGTCGCCGTCCTCGCCCGCCTGATGCCGCTCGCCGCGAAGGTCAAGTCGAAGCAGATGGTGTCCCGTCTGGCCGGGCGCCGCGACGCCGCCACCGAGGTCACGAACGAGGCCTCGACCACACGCATCCCGAAGACCCTGGCGTACCACGAGCTGCGCGGCTTCCCCGCGGGTCCGGCCGCCTGGTTCCGGAGCCGTCGTCGCTGGCGCGACGTCGAGGCGGGACGGTTCCGGCCCTAGCCGGTCCCCCGCGCGGAACGGGAGGCCCGTGGCAGCGTCGCCACGGGCCTCCCGTCCGTTCTGCCGCGCACGCGGAGCGCGACAGAGCACGCGTCGATCGACGCGTGCTCTGTCGCAAAGCCGGTGCCGGCGTGCCCGCGCCTCAGCGCGCAGTCAGCCGCCCGGCCAGGTACCGCCACGGCCCGCCCAGCGCGGCCACGAGTTCAGCGCGCTTCAGCCCGCGCGTCGCCTCGGTGAACTCGGCGTCCACGGGCCAGCCGCCGATCGCGTCGACCGGGCGATCGTCCGCTCCCTGCCCCAGGGCACCGAGCCGCCGCACAGCCCCGGCCGCCCGCCGCAGCACCGCGAACGCGGTCGACGGCCGCAGGACGAGCTTCGTCACCCACGCGCCGAGGCCCGTGCCGTAACCGATGGCCTGCGACCGCAGGGCGGCACGGTCCTTCCGGTGTTCGTGCCACACGACGGCCGAGGGCTCCACGGCGAGCGCCCCACCGGCGAGCAGGACCCGGGTGAACAGGTCGGGGTCCTCGCCGGCCCGGGCCCGGGTGCCGGGGCCGAGGGCGACGTCGAAGCCGCCGAGCTGGCGGACCGCGTCGCGGCGCACGGACATGTTGGCCCCCGTGCCGAAGGCCCCGACGGTGAACGGGAACAGGGGTTCGTCGACCGGAGGGCTCGCCGTGCGGAGGACCCGGCGCTCGAGGTTCCGGGCCCAGGTGACCCGCTCGTCGAAGTAGCGCTGCGTGGGGGTGCGGAGCTCGCCGCTCGGTACCAGTCCGGTGACGCACCAGACGTCGCTGTCCCGCTCGTAGGCGGCGGCGATGGCGGCCATCCAGCGCGGGTCGGCGACGACGTCGTCGTCGATGAAGGCGACGACCGTGCCGGACGCGAGCGCGAGGCCGGCGTTGCGGGCACGCGAGACTCCGGCGCGGGGCTCGAGGACGTAGTGCACCCGCGGGTCACCGAGCGCGGCGACGACGTCGCGCGTCCCGGTCGTGACCGGCGCGTTGTCGACGACGAACACCTCGAAGTCGTCGTACGCCGACGCCAGGACGGACCGGACGGCGCGGTCGAGTGACGCGGCGCGTTCGCGCGTGCCGATGACGACCGAGACGCGTGCGCCGGATGCGGGCGCGTCGACCGCGGGGCCCGGTGCCGGCAGTCGGCGCAGGACGGGTCCGAGCTCGGCCGGGTCCACCGCCCCGCCCTCGTCGACGCGCACGTCCACGAACCCGGCGACGTCGTCGCCGTCGCGGACCATCAGGCGTGCCCGGCGGAAGCCGGTGGCGCCGGCCAGCTGGACGGTGTCCGCGGCGAGCGCGGCGGACCGGTCGACGGCACCGACCCAGGCGGCTCCGGCCCAGGTGGGGGCGTGGGTCGAGGGCATCGCGGGCTCGAGTGTCAGGGCTCGGGCCGCGGTGGTGGTGTGGTCGGTCATGCTCGTCCCGTCGGGCCGCTCTCATCGGGTGGACCTGGCCATGGTCACCGGCCGACGACAGGGGGTCAACGGCGTTGCTCGGAGGATGCGGGGAGCCTGCGGTTTGCCGCCAGTAGAGTGGCGAACACGCCGGGCGATCGCCCCGGTGCGCACCGGCTGCCCGCCGAGCACGAGGAGGACGAATGCCCCAGGCTCGCACGTTGGCCCGGCCCGGCCCGACCAGGCGTCCGCGGCCGCAGTTGCACCTGGTGCCCGAGACCTCGGGGGGTCTCCTCACGCTCGTGGCCGACGACGACGCGACCGGGTCCGGCTGCTCGAGCTGCGGGCACGCCGAAGGGGCGCACGAGCACTACCGTCCCGGCACCGACTGCGCCCTCTGCGACTGCCCGAAGTTCCGCCGCAGCCGCTGACCGGCCCCGCGTCCGATCGGTCCGAGCGGCCGGTCTGCGGGAAACCGCCGTTCCCCCGCACCCGCCCCTGACCGGCCTTGTCGGGGTTCCCGGGCCCGCTTAGCGTCGCGGACATGGCCATCTCCCCCACGCCGCTCGCGTGCATCGTCCTCGCCCACGAGGACCCGACGCACGTCCGTCGTCTCGTGGCGGCGCTCGACCCGTTCCCGGTGTTCCTGCACTGCGACGCGAGCACCGACGACGACGCGTTCGCAGCGATGACGGCCGACCTGCCCGAGCGGGTCCGTGTGCTGCCCCGGATGCGCACCGGCTGGGCGAAGTGGGAGAACGTCGCGGCCGAGGTCGCTGGCTACCGTGCTGCCCTCGCGGAGACCGACGCGACGCACGTGGCCGTGCTGACCGGCAGCGACTACCCGTTGGCCGGTGCCGCGGAGATCGCCGCGGTCATGACGGCGAACCCCGGTCGGTCGTTCGTCGACGTGCAGCCGCTCCCGCACCCCGCGTGGGGTCGTGACGGTGGCCGTTCCCGCGTGCGTTTCCGGCACTGGGCGTGGCGGAAGCACATGCTGCGCCTGCCGATCCCCCGCAGGGCGCCGCGCGGCGTCGTGTTCGGCGGTGGCTCGCAGCTCAAGGTCCTGGCGCGGCACCATGCGCAGGGCGTCGTCGACGTGGTCGACGGCCGGCCGGACCTGGTGACCTTCTGGGAGCGTGTGTGGATCGGTGACGAGACCTTCGTGCCGTCGGTGTTGCTGACCCCGGCGTTCACCCCCGACTTCGCCGACGCCCACGTCGCGCACCCGCTGTGGTGGATCGGGTGGGACGGCACGAAGCAGAAGAGCCCGCCGTGGCTCGGGATCGAGGACGCCGGACGGGTGCTGGAACGCCGTGCCTCGGCCGACCAGTCCGCCCCGTTCCTGTTCGCCCGCAAGTTCTCGACGGAACGCAGCGGCGACCTGCTCGACGTCGTCGACGCCGCGTTCGGGCTGCGCACCGGTGCCCGACGCGACGACGAACCGGCGGTGGTGTCGCGGTGACCGTCCCCCAGACCCGACGCGAGGCCCGTGCAGCCGAGGCCGCCGTCGAGCAGCCCGCCTCGCCCGGAGCGCTCTCCACGGACACCGGTTCGACGGCGGTGGCCCGCGGCTCGTCGGTGCTGTTCGGACGCGGCCTGCTCTACGTCGTGGTGTGGTCGATGCAGCTCGTCGTGAGTTCGCTCATCTCGCCCGTGCTGGCGCACCTGATGCCACCGGCCGAGTTCGGTGTGCTGGCCTCGGCGATCGCGCTCTACCAGGCGCTCGTGGTCGTCGCGGTGTGCGGCATCGACCAGGCGGCGGTGCTGCAGCGGGCCGAGGACGGCGACGACCGACGGGCGCGCGGCCTGCTGTTCGTCGGCATGGTCACCGCCGTCACCGTCACGGTGTTCGCACTCGTCTCGATCCCGCTGTGGGGGGACGCCGCGGGCTTCGTCGACCAGCACCCGCTGCTCCTGGTGGCCGTCCTGTGGACCGGGCCCGCCGCGATCGTGCAGCTCTCCCTCGCCCTGCTGGTGGCGCAGGACCGCATCCGGGTCTTCGCGGTGACGAGCCTGCTGTCGTCGGTCGGCGGGTCGGTCATCGGCCTCGGGCTGCTGGCCGCCGTGCACGCCGACGCCACCACCTACGCCTGGGGCGGCGTCGTCGCCCAGGGCGTCGCGATGGTCATCGGCATCGTCGCGACCAGACCCCGGTTCCGTGGCCTGTTCGACCACCGCACCACCGCTCGCGCCTTCCGGCTGGGCGTCCCGATCGCGCTCGGCAGCCTGTCGTACTTCGTCCTGAACGCCGGCGACCGGCTCGTCGTGCAGCGCCTGCTCGGTGCCGACGAGGTCGCCCGCTACCAGATCGCCTACGTCGTCGGGTCCGCGGTCATCCTGCTGCTGACCTTCACGAACCAGGCGTGGGCGCCGCACTTCGCCGCCCTCCGCGACGCCGTCGCCCGTCGTCGGCTCGCGATGCACGCCCGCGACGAGCTCTACGTGCTCCTCGCCCCCGTGCTCCTCGCCGTGACGCTCGTGTCGCCCGTGGCCCTGCCGATCCTCGCGCCGGCCTCGTACCGCGTCGAGTCGCTCACCGTCGTCGTGTTCGTGGTCGCCCTGACCGCGTTCCCCGTGGTCGCGAGCGGCGCCACCGGCCGACTGCTGCTGGTGGAGCGCCGCGGCGTGACCGTGGGAGTGATCGGTGCGGTCGCCGGTGTCGTCAACATCGCCGCGAACCTGGTGCTCGTGCCGCTGACCGGCATCGTCGGCGCCGGCATCGCGACCGTGATCGCCTACGGGATCCTCGCCGTCCTGCAGCAGGCGGCGCTCCCGGACCGCCGCGAGTGGCGGGGGCCCGGACGCTGGGTGCTGCTGGCCGTCGGCATCGCCCTGGTGCTCGCCGCGGCGTCGCTGCTGGCACCGCAGGACCTCACCTGGAACATCGTCAGGGTCGTCGGTGTCGTCGCCTGCATGCCCTGGTTCTTCCGTCGACTGCAACTCGCCCGCGGAGGCTCGGCATGACCAGTCCCACCGCCCACCGCACACTCCGTGTCGTCGTCGCCACGAACGGGCTCACCATCACCGGCGGCGTCGAGCGCTGCGTCCTCGAGGACGTCGGCGAGCTCGTGTCCGCTGGGCACGACGTCGAGGTCTGGCACCGCCCTGCGCCGACCGGTCGCCCGGACGACGGCCGTGCCCCCTTCGACCGTCTCGGTGTCCGGCTCCGCCCAGCACGGGACTACTCCTTCTCGGTGCGGACCGCACCGCGGGACCTGCTGCGCTTCGTCGGCGAGGGCCTCCGCCTCCGCCGGTCCCGCCCCGACGTCCTCTGGCTGAACCGGCCGGAGTTCCTGCCGTGGGGCCGCGTCGTGTCGTTCGTGTCCGGCGTCCCCCTCGCGGTGCACCTGCACCACGCCCCGAACTACCGCCGCCTCGGGCCGTTCGCGGGGGGCCGGACGCGGTTCTTCGCGGTCTCCACCGCGATGGCGCGGGCCTGGACGGCAGCCGGGGCACCGGCCGACCGCATCGACGCGGTGCCGAACGGCGTCGACACCTCGGCCTTCCCGCTGGCCACGCCCGCCAGCACCCGCCGCGCCCGTGCGGCGCTCGGCATCGACGACGACCGCCCCGTGGTGCTCCACTACGGTCGCCTCACGCGTTCGAAGGGCGTGCTCGCCCTCCTGGAGGCCTGGGGGCGCGTCCACGCGTCGACCCGCGTCCTCGTCGGGCACGGCACACCGCCCGCCCCGGCCCCGGTGCTCGTCCTCGCCGGAGCGCTCTCCGCCGCCGACGCCCCCGCGGTGCGCCGCGCAATCGCGGCGCTGCCACCGGGGTCCGTCATCGTGGTGCCGGAGCGCGACGACGTCGTCCCCGTGCTGCACGCCGCCGACGTCGTGGTGGCGCCCTCCATCGAACCGGAGGGCTACGGCCGCGTCGTCGTCGAGGCGATGTCGACCGGCCGCCCCGTCGTCGCGGCCGCATCGGGCGGCACCGCCGAGATCCTGCGCGGCGAGTGGGCCCGGTTCACCGTCGAACCGACCGACACCGACGCGCTCGCCGACACGCTGATCGAGGCACTGCACGCGAGCGGCACCGAGCCAGGCCTGGCGGACCGCTGCCGAGCCTGGGTACGGGACCACCACGGCCGTGACCGTCACGTCGCGGCGCTGCTGCAGGCACTCCGCGACCACGCGGAGCACTGAGCGTCGACCACGCCCCGGTCTCGGTGCGGGGTCCGGAGCAGCTCAGTCGGTCGGGGCGTCGGACGGCAGCGTCGCCGCGGGCGCGGCCCCGGCAGACGGCACGTCGATGGTCAGCCAGTCGATGAGCAGCGAGCCCTCGGCGTCGGCGGGCGGGTCCCCACCGTTCGAGCCCGCCTGGACGACCAGGTGCATCGGTGCCGTCGGGATGTTCTCCGTCGTGGTGCCGACGACCTCGTCGTCGACCAGGAACGACATCCGCTCGGGCGTCCACTCGATCGTGTAGGTGTGCCAGTCGGCCAGCGAGGCCGAGGTCTGCTCGTGGACGCACTTCTCGGCCGGATCGGACAGGCAGTGCACGTTGAGCCAGGCCGGCGCACCGAGTGCCCCCTCCGGGAAGTCGATCTCACCGTCCGACCACAGGTTCTGATCGCTCCACAGCAGGACGGCGACGCCGTACCCGTCGACCTCGTCGCTCTTCATCCGGATGCTGTAGCGGCCGGAGGTCTGTCCGCCCCAGTGCCCGTCGACGAGCGGCACCACACCGCCGGCGAGCGGGACACCGGCGCTGGTGGTCCGGAGTCGCACGTCGAGCAGGCCGTCGTGCGTGGACAGCGTCGACGCCTGGTACCGCCCGGTCCCCGCGGTGTCCGCGAAGCCGTGGTACGCGACGAAGCGCTCGGCGTACCGCGACTCGAAGGTGCGGTTCGTGGCGGTGTCGGCGAAGTCCTCGCCGAACACCCGGGTCCACCCGGCCGGCTGGTCGGAGGGCATCGAGACGCCACTGGGATCGTCGAGGGTCACGTCGTCCCCGTTCGCGGTGGTGGTGGCGGTCGCGGTGCCGGCGACGATGCCGGCGGCGGCCAGGAGCGCACCGGCGGCGAAGGCGGCGCGTCGTGCGCGGCGGCGCGGCGGGCGGTGCCGGGACAGGCCGCGTCCGTGTGCCGGTGCCGCGCCGTTGGCCGACGCCGCGTCGTCGGCGACGTGTTCCGACCACGTGGGGCGGGCCTCCTGGCGGTCCCCCTGGTCGTCGGTCATCCGGTCGTCCAGGCGCGGAGCTCGGAGAGTCCGACGTTGCCGGTGCTGTCCGAGACGCCCGTCACCGTGAAGCGCACCCACGAGACGCTGCGCGGGGTGAAGTCGACGGTCAGGGCGTCGCCGCCGTCCGGCAGGGAACCGACCGCGACCTGACTGCCGTCCGAGAACGTCAGGATCCCGCTGGTGACCTGGTCGGCGCTGTTCGGACGGTCGTGCAGCACGATCCGGCCGAGGCGCTGCGAGGCGGCCCAGTCGAGCTGGATCCAGACGCCGGTCCGCCCCCACGGGGCGACCCACTCGGCGGTGGTGTCGGCGGGGTAGCCCGAGACGACCCCGTCGACCGCCTTGTCGACCGTCTGCCCGGTGGACGCGTCGTCCCACGCGGCCGTCGGCACGGCCGAGGCGGTGACGTCGGATGCCGTCGGCGTCGGATCCGGGGTCGGCGTCGGGGTCGGGGTCGGCGTCGGCGTCGGCGTCGGCGTCGGCGGCGGCTCCGGGGCGAACGCCCGGATCTCGGCCAGACCGACGTTCCGTGTCGTCCGGCTCACCGAGCCGACGGTGAACCGGACCCACGTGACGTGGCGCGCAGCGAACGCCACGCGCTGCACGGCACCGCCGTCGTCGAGCGCCGGGACGGCCACGCTCGAGCCGTCCGAGAAGGTCAGCGTGCCGCCGGTGACCCGGTCGTCCCCGTTCGGCCGGTCGGCGAGGTCGACCTCGTGCAACGTGGTACCCGCGGCCCAGTCGAGCTGGATCCACGTCCCGACGCCGCCCCACGGGGCAGCCCACTCGGCCGTCGGGGCGTCCGGGTAGCCGCTGACGACGCCGTCGACGGCCTTGGCGGCGGTCTGGCCGTCGGCCGGGTTCTCGGCGCTCGCCGTGACCGATGCGCCGGAGGTGACGTCGGTGCCGTGCTCGGGCAGCGGGTCCGTCGGCGGTTCGGTGGACGACCCGACGGTGTACTGCCGGCTCAGCCAGGAGCCCTCGGGGCGGGACGCGCACGCCGAGGTCGACGCGCAGGTCTCCCCGTCGTGCGCCGCGTAGGCGAAGAACGCCGCCGACTTGGCCGCGGTCTGTGCCGCCGTCAGGTTCGAGGGTCGGTCCGCGATCGGGTAGCCGAGGTACCCCGTGAAGGTGTGGGACGTCGCCGACGCGGCCTGGGCCTCGGCGGCCAGGTAGGCGACGGTGTGGTGGTCACTGTGGTCGCCGTCACCGTAGGACCCGCCGTGGTCGAGGGTGTGGACCTCGGTGGGCGCGTAGTCGGTGAACAGTCCGCCGACGGTCGCGCGCAGGTCGGCGAGGGAGTACGACGCCGGCTGCGACGCGTCGGCGACGGTGTGGATCGTCGGGATGTGGCCCTGGTACAGCTTCTCGAGGCTCTCGTCGTCGTCGGCCGCGAAGCCCGAACCGTCGACGTCGCCGTCCGGCAGCTGGAGGAACACCAGGCTGAGCGCCGGGTCGGTGGCCAGGGTCTCGGTGTGCAGTGTGCGTCCCGCGACGGTGGCCTGTCCGGTCGTCCAGACCGGGTCGACGCCGGCGATCTCGGCGTAGGACGCCATCAGCCCGTCCTGACGCGCCTGCCAGTACCAGGCGGGCTTGCCGGCGTCGCCAGCGGTGACGACCACGGAGCGGACGCACTTGCCCGCGTCGACGTCCGCACGGAGTTCGGTGCCGGAGAACAGCAGGTCGTCGTCGGCGTGCGCCACCAGGGTGAGGACACGACCGGCGCTGCAGTCGACACCGGCCGGGCCGGGCACCGCCGGACCACCGCCCTCGGAACGGCTGGTCGGCGTCGATGCCGAGGCCGCAGCACGCGTCGCGTCGAGGGCCGGGGCGGCGAGCGCCACCAGCGCGAGGACCGCCGCGGCGGACGCGGCACCGATGCGCCACGCCCGCCCGGTCCGCCGACGGTCAGTCCGCGGCATGCGCGAGGCCCGCCTGGGTGATCCGGTAGACCGTCGTGGTGCCGGAGCCCCACACACGCTTCCAGTACGGCGAGTCGGCCATGGCTGCCCGGACCCGCTGGTAGTCGACCTCGGTCTGGTACCCGTAGCGCTCGTCGTACGCGCCGAACGGCTCCGCGACCATGGCGTAGTACTGCGTGGCCGGCCACTCGAGCACCAGCGAACGGGTCATCTCGGAGACGTCGTCGACGGCGTCGTAGCCCCGGGGTCCCGGGTAGTCGCCGAGCACCTCGCGGGACAACCAGCCCACGTCGAAGTAGCGCGACCCGGTGTTGCTGGGGACGGCGTTCGCCGAACCGGTCAGCAGCATGACGGAACCCTTCGGGGCGGTGGCGTCGTAGAACTGCGTCGCGGCGGACTGGCTGCGCGGGGGCACGCGGTTCCAGTCGAGGGCGGTCTGGCCGAAGGCGCCGACGGCGACCATCGCGGCCACGGCGGCGGCGGCGAAGACGGCCGTGACCGCCGTCGGTCGGAAGGTGCGCTCGAGCAGCTCACCGGCCCACGCGAAGCGGCCGCTCGGCCTGGGCAGGCCGGCCGCCAGGATCGCGATCCATGGTGTCGCGAACAGCACGACCCGGAAGATGCCCTCCTGGCCGTAGTTCGTCGCGACGAGCAACGAGATCGGGCTCGCGGCGGCGGTGAGCAGGCCCCAGTGCACGCGGTCACGACGCATGAGCACGGTGAGCACCGCCACGAGGCCGAGCACGATGAGTGCCACGGCCGGCACGTCGAACGCGAGCCGGGTGACGAGCGGTTTCGGCAGCACCGTCATGTCGTGCGACGGCGGCTGCACGTTGTCGAGCACCTTGCCGACCGCCGCCAGGGACAGGAACTTGCCGAGCACGTCGCCGTTCAGCATCGCGAACCCGATCGCCGGCACGAGCACGACGACGGGCAGCCACCAGGGGCGGAGCAACCGGAACACGACGAGGGTCACGAGCGCCGCGACCGTCAGGTAGGGCGAGATCTGGTGGGTCACGACGAGCACGATGCCGATCGCCGTGATCGCGATGATCCGGGACAGGCCGACACGGCGTGGACGGAGCACGGTGGTCCGCAGGCCGTCGTCGGTGGTCACGGCGGTCCGGCGCAGCGGGCCGACGGCGAGCACCAGGATCACCAGGGACATCAGGATGCCGACGGACTGGGGCGAGAAGTACGTCGTGTTGAGCGAACCGGTCATCGCCGTCAGGAACGCGGCGATCCACGGACGACGGTTGCCCGGCAGCCAGTTGGCGGCCAGGACACCGACCGCGATCGTCGTGCTGAAGGCGAGCAGGACGGGGACCCACGCGGCGATGGTCATGGCGTTGTCGATGCCGCCGACGTCCGCGACCCAGGCGCCACCAGCGAACAGGCCGGACCACGTCTGGAAGATGTCGGCCGTGGGGTTCGTCCCGCCCCAGCGTCGGATGTACTCCAGGACCCCGATGTGCCGGGCGGCCGCCATCACGGTCGGCATGCCGTAGGTGATCGCCTGGGCGAGCTGGATGCTCCCACCGAGCACCACGACGGGGACCGCGAGTCCGCGGCCGCGCACCACGGCGACGACGGCGGCCGCGACGACGATCGCGAGGCCGATCACCAGGCCGGGGCCCAGCGATCCGAACAGGCCGTCGGGCACCGGATCGCCGACGTGGGTCAGCGCGGCGACGACGATGACGAGCAGACCGGCCACGGAAGCGGCGGTCACGGTGTGCGTCGGTGACCACCGGCGCGCCGGTGCGGCACCGTCGGTGGGCAGCAGGCGGGCGCGCCGGAGTTCGGCGAGGTCCCGCGGCACCGCGATCGCCAGGGCGAGGGCGGTGAGCACGACGACCCCGACGAACGGCACCGTCGGTTCCCAGATCCGGAACGTCGCCATCGTGTAGCCGATCGCGATCGTGCCGACCAGCGACGCCGTGACGGCGAAGACGCTGAACCGGGCGAGCGGCATCGGACGGACGAGCAGGAGCGGTGCGACACCGAGCAGCGCGAACAGGAAGACGCCGATCGCGCTCCCCCGCAGCACCGGCAGGTCACCGACGGCGCCGACGACCGCGACGAGCAGCGTCGCGGTGACGAGCCCCGCGGCGCTCAGGCGGGTGAGCGGCCCCATGGCGTCCGCCACCACCGGGCGGCCCGAGCGGGTACCGGCCAGGCCGTGCCGGAGCTCGTGACGACCGCGTGCGGTGCGGTCGATGGTGCCGCCACCCCGCAGGCGTTCGACGAGCGCCAGGACGGGTGCGGTGAGCACCGACCGTCGTTCGACGCCCCGCAGCCGCCGTTCGGTCGCGGCGAACTCCGCGTCGACCGGGTCCGTCGCGCGGGCCCGGTCCGTGCGGGTGTCCCCGGCGACGTCCGACGCACGGTCGCCCTGTTCGAGACCGAGCCGGGCGAAGGCGTTGATCGCCTCGGGGGCCGCGTCCACCGAAGCGGTGAAGGTGTCGCGGTCGAAGGCGTTCTTGGTCATCCAGGCTCCGAGTCCGTGGCCGTGGGCAGCGGCGGCCGCGCGGAGCGACGCGACGTCGTCCGCCGATCGCTGCCACGCGATGGCGGCCGGTTCGACGGCGATCGCGGATCCGGCGAACAGCAGTCGTGTGAAGAGGTCGAGGTCGTCGCCGCCACCGACGCTGGTGCCGGGACCGAAGGCGGTGTCGAACCCACCGATCCGGAGCGCGGCCGCACGGCGGACGGCGAGGTTCGCGCCGGTGCCGTACGCGGCGGCGGCGAAGGGGTGCAGCGGCAGGTCGTCCACCGCGTCGTCGAGCCGGAACACCCGACGACGGACGGTGCGCGCCCCCGGGGTGTGGGCGTCGTGCCAGCGCTGTGCCGGGGTGCGGAGTTCCGCACTCGGCACGAGACCGGTGACGCAGTCCACGTCGTCAGCGGCCGCGAAGGCACGGGCGACGGCGTCGACCCAGTCACCGTCGACGACGGCGCCTTCGTCGACGAACGCGACGACCTCGCCCGAGGCGGCGAGCAGACCGGCGTTCCGCGCGGCAGCGAGCCCCTCACCCGGCGCGGCGATGGTGGTGACCCGGCGTCCGCCGATGTCGACCGTCGCCACGCCCTCGCCGTCGGCACCGCGGGAGACGACCACGACGTCGAAGTCGGGGTGCCGGTTCGCCAGCACCGAGCGCATGGTCGTGCCGGCGGCGCCGTCCGTGCAGAGCACCACGGTGACGGACGGCAGCACCAGACCTGCTGCCGGCCGACGCTCGGGGGCCGGCATGGGCCGGATCGCGCGCTGCAGCGCACGGACGTCGATCGTGCCGCCGATGCGACGGCGTTCGGTGATCTCGGTCTCGACGAAGCCGAGCGGCTCACCGCGGTCGCGGACGAGCAGCCGGGCACGCCCGTACCCGGCCGATCCCTGCAGGGCGATGACGTCCCGGTGACTCGACGCGTGCACGTCGGCCCGGTCCACCTCGCCGATCCAGAGCGCGCCGTCCCACGTGGGGACGAGCGGTCCGCTCACGATCGGCGAGAGGACCATCGCCAGGGTCGCGCGGGTCACGGCGTCCCCACCGTCTGCGGGAGCGGGGCGGGTGCGGGCGGGGTCCGCACGACGAGGGTGCCGAGGACCCGGCCGACGGCGTAGCCCGCGACCGTCGAGACGACGGAGAGCGCGATGGCGTACGCCCGCAGGCCTCCGCCACGACCGACCTGTCGGAGTTCCCGCAGCACGGCACCCGGGATCACACGGGTCAGGTAGGTCGACTCGCTGGCGAGTGAGTCCCCCGTGCCGACCCGGCGGCTCAGGACGGCCTTCGAGATGCCCTCGTAGTAGCTGCGACGACGCAGGTACCGCATGGTGACACGGTCCGGTGAGACCCGGTGCGACACGTTCGACCGCGGTTCGTGGCGGATCCGCGCACCCGGACGGGCCTGGGCGATGCGGATGCAGAGCTCGGTCTCCTCGCACCCGAGCGGCTGGTTGCCGACCCGACCGATGCCGGAGCGGAACCCGCCCGCGAGCAGGATCGCGTCGCGGCGGAAGGCCATGCTCGAGCCGATCACGTTGCGGACGTCGCCGGGGGTCTCCGGCAGGCCGCGGTACGAGCAGCCGACGATCCAGAGCAGCTCGTCGGCGTACGGGCCGGCGCCGGTGGCGGTCGGCCAGGACGGGGTGGCGCGGCCCCCGACGCCGACGACCTCGGGGTCCTCGAGCGCGGTGAGCATGTGCCCGAGCCAGTCCGGGTCCGCCGTGGCGTCGTCGTCCAGGAACGCGACGACGTCGGCGTCCGTCAGGGCGACGCCCGTGTTCCGGGCACCGGACAGCCCGCGGTCCTCGGTGTTCGGGACGACGCGGAGTCCGGGCCAGCGGGCCGCGGCGCGCAGCAGGAGCTCGGGCTCGTGGTCGATCACGACGACGACCTCGGGCGCCTCGGGCTGACGCCTGGCCGACTCGACGCTGTCCTGCAGGTCGCCCCAGCGCTGCTGGGTGTAGGCGCAGATGACGACCGCGACGCTCGTCACGCGACGTCCTCTTCGAGGATGCCGGCGGTCGCGGCGACGGGGGTGCCGACCGGAGCGTGCCCGGCGGCGTGCACCGGAGCGTGCCCGGCGGCGTGCACCGGAGCGTGTCCGGCGGCGTGCACCGGAGCGTGCCCGGCAACGAGCTGCTGGGCCGGCGGCACGACGCTCATCGCCGCCCGGCGGACCTCGGCACGGCCGATGGCGGCGCGACGGCGCTCGTGCATGATCGACTTCAGCACGCGGATCCCGTCGGTCACGGCGTGCAGGTTGCTGGAGCCGTGCACACGGAGCTTCTCGTGGCTCGGCACCTCGGTGATCGCGAGTTCGGCGGCCGACCAGCGGCAGGTGAGGACGGTCTCGATCTCGAACCCGTCGCCCCACAGCATCGAGCCGTCGGCCGGCTTCGGCAGCTCGGACGACAGCAGACCGATCTCCGGCAGCACATCGGCCCAGAAGGCGTTGTAGCCGTAGCAGAGGTCGCTGTAGCGGGTGCCGAGGATGACGTTGCAGAGCAGGTTCAGGCCGCGGTTGCCCAGGTTGCGGACGATCGTGATGTCGTCGCTGCCGCCGCCGAGCGAGTACCGGGTGCCCTTCGCGACGTCGGCGCCCTCGACGAGTGCCTGGACGAAGCGCGGGATCTCGTCGGGGTCCGCGGAGCAGTCGGCATCGAACATCACGACGACGTCGCCGGTGACGGCCTCGAACCCGCACGCCAGGGCGTTGCCCTTGCCCTTGCGCGTCTGGTGCACGACGCGGATGCCGGGCATGACCCGCTGGGCCGTGGCGATCGTGTCGTCGACGGAGTTGCCGTCGACCAGGATCACCTCGTACACGGGCGGGAGCTTCGGGAGGATGATCTCAAGGTTGCGGGCCTCGTTCCGCGCCGGGATGACGACGGAGACCCTCGGGTCTGCAGGGCGGACGGTACGTACGGGCATGGCGCGGTCCTGTCGGGTCAGGGTTGCTGTCGGGTGGTGGCTCGTCGAGACGAGCGGTGCGTCCTCGGATGACGCCTCGACGACGGTGATCGTCGTCGGTCGAGCAGCGGGACGCGGGTACGACGCCGCCGGCTTGCCGCGGGTGAGTGGGTACTCTCCCCCGCGGTTCCAACCATCGCCGTGGCCGGCGGGAGGGTCAATGCACGCTGCGGTCCCTTGCGGACACCCGGGTGCGGATACGGAAACCCGCAACGCTCGCGCAGGTGGGCCGCCGGGCGCGGCGGCCGACGGGTGGTGGACGAGCCACGAGCGGACGGGAGGCGCGGTGCCGGCCGGCCCCGCGCCTCCCGTCCGCTTCCTGGTCGCGACCACCGCACCCGGTGCGCAGCCGCTCAGCTCCGGGGTGCGTGCTCCGTCGCGAACGCGGCCCGCAGCGCCGTCGCGAGGTCGGCGACGTGCGGTTCCCGCAGCAGCGAGCTGTGCTCGGCGGCGATCCGTACCGTCTCGGTCTCCCCGCGCAGCAGCGCGGACCAGCCGGCGGCGTCGGGGTTCGCGTCGGCGAGCACGTAGGTGGCGCGCCCGTGGAACGGCGTCGGGTGGTGCCGTCTGGTCACGAGCTCGGCCTGGTCGAAGAACGCGTCGAAGTGTCGCTGGCCGCCGTGACGCAGGACGCCGGCCGTGTAGGCCCGGAGGCGCTTGGCGACGTGGTCGCCCCACGACGTCCCGGACGGCAGCAC
Source organism: Curtobacterium poinsettiae (assembly GCF_047226435.1). Lineage (NCBI taxonomy): Bacteria > Bacillati > Actinomycetota > Actinomycetes > Micrococcales > Microbacteriaceae > Curtobacterium > Curtobacterium poinsettiae. Next base: position 2,291,439 of record NZ_CP178434.1, read on the forward strand.
GCGCCGGAGTGCCCCGTCCACGCGCTGCCGCACGGCCCGCACGGTGGGGTTGCGGTGCTCGCGCGGCTCGAGCCGACCGAAGTGCAGCCGAGCGGTGTCGGACCCGGTCCGCGGCAGGTACGTGTCGAGGAGCGCGAGGTGCTCGACCTGCTCGCCGCTCTCGGTGAGCAGCCGTGCGATCTCCAGCGCGACCAGTCCGCCGAGCGAGTGCCCGACGAGCACGTACGGTCCCCGGGGCTGGACGATGCGCATCAGGGCGACCCAGCGGCGGGCGCTCCGCTCGATGGTCCAGTCCGGCACCCCGCGGCGTTCGAGCCCGTGCTGCTGGAACGCGTACACGTCGTGCTCAGGCAGGTGGCGCGACAGCGGCAGGAACGTCAGCGCCAGGGCACCGCCACCCGCGAAGCAGAACACCGGCGGACGGCCGCCCTCGCGCGCCTCGGACACCTTCACGACGTCGGGGTGCCTCGGCAGCGCGCTCGTCCCGCTCCGCACACGGCGGGCGAAGGCGCGGAGCGTCGGGTGCTCGAGCACGTCGGACGAGCGCAGGTCGACCCCGAGCCGGTCCTGCACGACGGCGAGCATCTCCTCGGCGGACAGCGAGTCGCCGCCGAGCGCGGAGAAGTCCTCGTCCAGGTGCACGCCCCGGAGCCCGAGCACCTCGGCCCAGATCTGCCCGACGACGAGCTCCCACTGGTCGTACTCACCCTCGACCATCTCGGTCTCGACGCTCGGCGCCCCGGGGAGTCCGGCCCGGTCGACCTTGCCCCGCTCGTTCCGCGGCAGTTCGGTCATCGGCACGATCGACGCCGGCACCATGTACTCGGGCAGCCGGTCGCGGAGTGCCCGTCGGAGCGCACCCGGTGCCGGGGTGCGCTGCCCCGGCCGGCCGACCACGTAGGCGACGAGCCGGGTGACGGAACCGGGATCGACTTGTGCCGTCACGACCGCGTCGTGCACCTCGGGGACCGCCCGGAGCGCCGCCTCGACCTCGCTCGGTTCGACCAGGTAGCCGCGGACCTTCACGGCGTCGTCGGACCGGCCGAGCAGCACGAGCCGGCCGTCGGGGTCGACGCGTGCCAGGTCGCCCTGCCGCCAGCTCGGGGTCCCGACGGGGATGCCGACGGCGGACTCGGCCTCGCCGGTGCGACCGGCCCGTTCGGCGGTCTTCTCCGGCGCGCCCCAGTAGCCCGCGGTCAGGGCGTCGGAGACGACGACGAGCTCGCCGGTCTCCCCCGGGTCGGCCCGGCTGCCGTCCTCACGGAGCACGAGCACGGTCTTGCCGGGCAGTGGCCACCCGGCGGGCACCACGCCCTCGGGCACCGGCTCGCTCGGGGGCACCGGGCAGTACGCGACGCACGCGGTCTCGCTCGAACCGAAGGCGTTCAGGAGCAGCGTGTCCGGGTCCAGGTGCGGTCGGGCTGCGGCGAGGTCGGCGCCGGTGACGGGTTCGCCCGTGGTCATCAGGAAGCGCAGGCCGCCGAGCACCGGTGCGGTCCCGGCTGCGGTCCCGTGCGCTCCGGGGGCGCTCTGCGACCCGACGATCGAGCGCAGCAGGTGCGGGGTGCAGACGAGCACGTTGACGCCGTCGTCCCGGAACCGTCCGAGCAGCCGTTCGACACCGAGGTCACGCGGCTCGAGCAGCACGATGGTGCCGCCGCACAGCAGTGTGTCGAACGAGAACAGCAGCCCGGCCGCGAACGACAGCGGCAGGACCACACCGAGGCGGTCGCCGGGTCCGAGGCCCAGGGCGAGGGCGTCCTGCTCGGCGTTGGCGATCTGCTGCCGGTGCGTCAGGACCACGCCCTTCGGCATACCGGTCGAGCCGGAGGTGAAGACGATCGCGAAGGGGTTCCGCCCGCCGGGGGCGCCTGCGGTGTCCGTCGCGGGGGCATCGCCGGGTGCCGCTGCGGTGTCCGTCGTGGGTGCATCGCCGGGTGCGCCCACGTCCAGCAGCTCGCCGAGTGCGTGCACCCGGCCGTCCCGCTCCGCGACGACACCGGCGGCCGGTGCCGCTCGTTCGGTGTCGGCCACGATCTCGTCGACTCCGGCGAGCCGGGCCACGTGCGCCAGCCGAGCGGTGGGCAGGTGGTCGTCGAGCACCACCACGGTCCGTCCGGCACGCACCAGCGCCAGGATCCCGATCACGGCCTCGGTCGACTGTCCCGCCATCAGCCCGACCGGCTTCGACGCCCCGCCGGGGGTCTCGTCCACGCCGGCGCCGCTGTGGTCGTCGGGCCGGAGCGTCACGGTCAGGGCTGCGGCCAGCGCGCGGGACGCCCGGTCCGCCTGGGCGTAGGTGTACGGACGGCCGTTCCCCGCGAGCGCGGCGGCGTCGCCCCGGAGCGCCACCACGCGGTCCCAGCGGTCCAACACGGAGTGGTCGGCCGCCGCGGGGACGGCGGTCGGGTGGTGCCAGGGATCGACGGTCGTCAGCGGGTCGGCGGAGGTCACGATGACACCTCGGGTGCTCGGCAGCGGACCGCCACGACTCCCGCGACGGTCTTCCGACCGTAGGACCGCGCTCCCCGCGCACGCGAGCAGGTGCCGGGTGGGTGCGGGGAACCGCAATCCGGCCTGGAGGCGCGGCCCGCGCCCGCCACGGAGGCTGCGGATCCGGAACGATCGGTCCACCGCCCCGGGCAGTTCCCCCGGAGCGGTGGCTCATCGCTCTGGGATCGTGCGGTTCCGCGCAACCGCCCCGCGGAACGAGAACAGCCCCCGGGATATCCCGGGGGCTGTTCATCGAGTGCTGGGGTACCTGGACTCGAACCAAGAACGACGGTACCAGAAACCGCTGTGTTGCCAATTACACCATACCCCAAAAGGCCTGTCGGCCTTCTGGCCCGGTCACCCGGGGCACGATCAACTACTGTACAGCATCCCGGAGGTCCGTGAGACCACCAACCAGGTCTCGGTGCACGGCAGCGGCGGTCGCGGCTCCGTGCCCGGCGGCGACGATGAGCTGTTCCGGGCCGGGCGGCGTGACGTCTCCCACTGCGTAGAGCCCCGGGACCGATGTCCGGCCGACCCGGTCGACCACCAGGAGTCCCTGCGGGTCGCGCTGCAGGCCTCCGAGCGACCCGGGCGTGTCGGCGTCCGCGGTCGTCGTCGTGCTCCCACCGACGTTGGCGCTGGTGCCCGTACTGGCGCTGGTGCTCTCGCCGGCGCCGGCGCCGGTGCCCGTGCTGGTGTGCAGCCAGTCGAGGTCCGCGTGCCACACCGGGCGGACGAACCCGCCGGTGCGTGGCTCGACGTGGCCGTCGGCGAGCCGGACGCCGGTCATCCCGGTGCGGTCCCCCTCCAGGTCCTCGACGGCTCGCTCGTCCACGACGACGCCAGCCGTGGCCAAGCGTGCGCGACCCGCATCATCGATCGGCGCGATGCCGTTCGTGTAGACGATCAGGTCGTCCGTCCACGACGCGATGAGCAGCGCGCGGTCGACCACGTCGTCGGTCTCGCAGATGAACGCGAGCGGCTGCCCGGCCTTGTCGTACGCATCGCACTCGACGCAGCTGTGCACCGCCGTACCGTAGAACGCGCGGAGCATCGGCAGTGCCGGGAACTCCTCACGCAGCCCGGTGGCGACGACGACCGTCCGGGCGCGGGCGTCGAGCTCGGTGCCGCGCCACGAACCGTGCACCCGCCAGGCGTCCGTGTCAGGGTCCGGAGCCACCAGGTCGACGACGGACTGCACGACCGTCGCTTCCGGGTAGCCCTCGACCTCGGTCCGGCCGAGCTTCCGGAGCTCGAGCGGCGAGATGCCGTCCCGTGTCAGGAACCCGTGCGACCGCAGGGTGGCGGCGTTCCGGGGCCGGTTCGCGTCGACGAGCAGCACGGTCCGCTTCGCCCGGACCAGGTTGAGCGCCGCGCTCAGGCCGGCCGGCCCGGCGCCGATGACCGCCACGTCGTGCACGAACGGCACGGCCTGCTCGGTGCTGCTCACGGTCGGTCAGCGCGCCGCGAGGGCGCGGAGCCGGGTCAGGGTGGACTCCTTGCCCAGGATCTCCATCGACTCGAACAGCGGCGGGCTGATCCGACGCCCGGACACGGCGACGCGCAACGGGCCGAAGGCCACGCGGGGCTTCAGGCCGAGCTCATCGATGAGGGTCGCACGGAGCGCACCCTCGATCGACTCGGTGGTCCAGTCCTGCACCCCCTCGAGCGCCGCGATGCTCGCCGTCAGGACGGTCGCCGTGTCGCCCTTGAGCGATGCCAGCGCGTCGTCCTCGACCACGAGGTCGGCGTCGGCCGTGAACAAGAACCCGAGCATCGCCGGTGCCTCACCGAGCAGCTGCATGCGCTCCTGGACGAGCGGGGCGGCCTTCGTCAGGACCTCGAGCTGCTCCGGGGTCGCCGGGTCGCTGACGAACTCCGTCAGGTACGGCAGCAGGCGCGACCGGAAGTCGTCCGGTGCGAGCAGCCGGATGTGGTCCCCGTTGATCGCCTCGGCCTTCTTGTGGTCGAAGCGGGCCGGATTCGGGTTGACGTCGGTGACGTCGAACGCCGCGACCATCTCGTCGATCGAGAACACGTCGCGGTCGGGGCCGATCGACCACCCGAGCAGTGCCAGGTAGTTGACGAGCCCCTCGGGGATCATGCCGGCGGCGCGGTGGTGGAACAGGTTCGACTCGGGGTCACGCTTCGAGAGCTTCTTGTTCCCCTCCCCCATCACGTACGGCAGGTGTCCGAACACCGGGATGGACGGCGCGAGGCCGATCTCGTACAGCGCCTCGTACAGGGCGATCTGTCGCGGGGTCGACGACAGCAGGTCCTCACCACGGAGCACGTGGGTGATCCCCATCAGGGCGTCGTCGACCGGGTTGGTGAACGTGTAGAGCGGCTTGCCGTTCGGGCGGACCACCACGAAGTCCGGGAAGGTGCCCTGCTTGAACGTGATCTCGCCGCGCACCAGGTCGTCGAAGCTCAGGTCGCGGTCCGGCACACGCAGACGGAGCGCTGGCTCGCGGCCCTCGTCACGGAAGGCCTGGCGCTCGGCGTCCGTCAGGTGACGCTCGTGGTTGTCGTAGCCCTGCTTGGGATCACGACCGGCTGCCTTGTTGCGGGCTTCCATCTCGTCCGGCGTGACGAAGGACTCGTAGATGTGTCCGGACGCCTTGAGCTCCGCGATCACGTCGGCGTAGATCGCGGCGCGCTCGGACTGCCGGTACGGTCCGTGCTCGCCACCGGCGTCGACGCCTTCGTCCCAGTCGAGCCGGAGCCAACGGAGCGCGTCGAGGATCTGCGCGTACGACTCCTCGCTGTCGCGGGCGGCGTCGGTGTCCTCGATGCGGAACACGAGCTTGCCGCCGGTGTGGCGGGCGTAGGCCCAGTTGAAGAGCGCGGTGCGGATGAGCCCCACGTGCGGGGTCCCCGTCGGGCTCGGGCAGAAGCGGACGCGGATGTCGGAGCCGGAGGCGGTGGTGAATGGCGCAGTCATGACCCGCCAACCCTACCGCGGCACCTGCCCGTCCTTCCTGCGCTGTGGATGACGCAGAACAGCCCCGTGAACGCAGAAAACCCCTGACCATGAATGGTCAGGGGTTCCCTGTTGTTACTACGTTAAGTCCGGCGGCGTCCTACTCTCCCACAAGGCCCCCCTTGCAGTACCATCGGCGCTGAGAGGCTTAGCTTCCGGGTTCGGAATGTGACCGGGCGTTTCCCTCTCGCTATGACCACCGGAACACTCTCGACCAGATCATACATTGGTCTCAAAGCTGTCCCAGCTACTGCCTTCCGTGAAGAGGGCAGAGCGGTGTATTCAGTTTCGATTCCCGATCGTCTGTCGGGAACCACAAAGTGGACGCGAGCCCGTGCAACAAGTGCACGGAAATCAGTGTGTTATCAAGTCTTCGGCTTATTAGTACCGGTCAGCTCCACGGGTCGTTAGTCCCCGCTTCCACATCCGGCCTATCAACCCAGTAGTCTGCTGGGAGCCTCTCACACTCAAGGTGCATGGAAATCTCATCTCGAAGACGGCTTCCCGCTTAGATGCTTTCAGCGGTTATCCGGTCCGAACGTAGCTAATCAGCGGTGCCCTTGGCAGAACAACTGACACACCAGAGGTTCGTCCATCCCGGTCCTCTCGTACTAGGGATAGATCTTCTCAAATTTCCAACGCGCGCAGCGGATAGGGACCGAACTGTCTCACGACGTTCTAAACCCAGCTCGCGTACCGCTTTAATGGGCGAACAGCCCAACCCTTGGGACCTACTCCAGCCCCAGGATGCGACGAGCCGACATCGAGGTGCCAAACCATGCCGTCGATATGGACTCTTGGGCAAGATCAGCCTGTTATCCCCGAGGTACCTTTTATCCGTTGAGCGACAGCGCTTCCACAAGCCACTGCCGGATCACTAGTCCCGACTTTCGTCCCTGCTCGACCTGTCAGTCTCACAGTCAAGCTCCCTTGTGCACTTACACTCGCCACCTGATTGCCAACCAGGTTGAGGGAACCTTTGGGCGCCTCCGTTACTCTTTGGGAGGCAACCGCCCCAGTTAAACTACCCATCAGGCACTGTCCATGAACCCGATCAGGGTCCTACGTTAGACATCCAAAGTGACCAGAGTGGTATTTCAACAATGACTCCACGAACACTAGCGTGCCCGCTTCACAGTCTCCCACCTATCCTACACAAGCCACTCCGAACACCAATACCAAACTGTAGTAAAGGTCACGGGGTCTTTCCGTCCTGCTGCGCGTAACGAGCATCTTTACTCGTAGTGCAATTTCGCCGAGTTCGCGGTTGAGACAGCTGGGAAGTCGTTACGCCATTCGTGCAGGTCGGAACTTACCCGACAAGGAATTTCGCTACCTTAGGATGGTTATAGTTACCACCGCCGTTTACTGGGGCTTAAATTCAGAGCTTCGCCCAAAGGCTAACCCTTCCTCTTAACCTTCCAGCACCGGGCAGGCGTCAGTCCGTATACATCGTCTTGCGACTTCGCACGGACCTGTGTTTTTAGTAAACAGTCGCTTCCCACTGGTCTCTGCGGCCTTCAACGCTCACGGAGTAAATCCGGTCACGTGTCCGGCCCCCCTTCTCCCGAAGTTACGGGGGCATTTTGCCGAGTTCCTTAACCACGATTCTCTCGATCTCCTTGGTATTCTCTACCTGACCACCTGAGTCGGTTTCGGGTACGGGCGGCTGCAACCTCGCGTCGATGCTTTTCTCGGCAGCATAGGATCACTGATTTCCCCTTACGGGTACGCGTCGGATCTCAGGCACACAGACGACGGATTTGCCTATCGTCAGCCCTACATCCTTACACCAGGTTCACCTTACGGATACCATCGCCTGGCTCAGCTACCTTCCTGCGTCACACCTGTTCATACGCTAACCGCACCAGCATGGGGTCGAGCGTTAGACCGGCCACCATCACCCCGAAGGGATCCGGTTGTACCGGGTTAGGACTCTTAGCACCACTGGATTAGCTTGGGCGGTTGTTCGCCGGTACGGGAATATCAACCCGTTGTCCATCGACTACGCCTGTCGGCCTCGCCTTAGGTCCCGACTTACCCAGGGCGGATTAACCTGGCCCTGGAACCCTTGGTCTTTCGGAGGACGGGTTTCTCACCCGTCTTTCGCTACTCATGCCTGCATTCTCACTCGTGTAGCGTCCACGGCTGGATCACTCCGCCGCTTCACTCGCCACACGACGCTCTCCTACCACTCCGCACGACTGAACCACGAAGGCTTGTCTATAGTGCGAAATCTACAACTTCGGTGGTGTGCTTGAGCCCCGTTACATTGTCGGCGCGGAATCACTTGACCAGTGAGCTATTACGCACTCTTTCAAGGGTGGCTGCTTCTAAGCCAACCTCCTGGTTGTCTGTGCAACTCCACATCCTTTCCCACTTAGCACACGCTTAGGGACCTTAGTTGGTAGTCTGGGTTGTTTCCCTCTCGACGATGAAGCTTATCCCCCACCGTCTCACTGCTGCGCTCTCACTCACCGGCATTCGGAGTTTGGCTGACGTCAGTAACCTGTTGAGGCCCATCGGCCATCCAGTAGCTCTACCTCCGGCGAGAAACACGCAACGCTGCACCTAAATGCATTTCGGAGAGAACCAGCTATCACGAAGTTTGATTGGCCTTTCACCCCTATCCACAGCTCATCCCCTCCATTTTCAACTGAAGTGGGTTCGGTCCTCCACGACGTCTTACCGTCGCTTCAACCTGGCCATGGATAGATCACTTCGCTTCGGGTCTAGAACATGCGACTCAAACGCCCTATTCAGACTCGCTTTCGCTACGGCTGCCCCTCACGGGTTAACCTCGCCACATATCACTAACTCGCAGGCTCATTCTTCAAAAGGCACGCCGTCACCCCTACTAAGGAGGCTCCGACGGTTTGTAAGCAAACGGTTTCAGGTACTATTTCACTCCCCTCCCGGGGTACTTTTCACCTTTCCCTCACGGTACTTGTCCGCTATCGGTCATCTGGGAGTATTTAGGCTTATCAGGTGGTCCTGACAGATTCACACGGGATTTCTCGGGCCCCGTGCTACTTGGGATACACATCCGGCCATAACACCATTTCGTCTACGGGGCTGGCACCCACTACGGCCCGGCTTTCAAACCGGTTCGACTATGATGCGCTGTAACCGCCCCAGTCCGGCAGAACTGAGTGACGTGTCCCACAACCCCGACCATGCAACGCCCGCCGGCTATCACACATGATCGGTTTAGCCTCATCCGCTTTCGCTCGCCACTACTCACGGAATCACATGTTGTTTTCTCTTCCTGTGGGTACTGAGATGTTTCACTTCCCCACGTTCCCTCTACCCGCCCTATATATTCAGGCGGGAGTCACCAGGTCGCAAAACGCCTGGCGGGGTTTCCCCATTCGGAAATCCTCGGATCACAGCTCGATTATCAGCTCCCCGAGGCTTATCGCAGATTTCTACGTCCTTCATCGGCTCCAGATGCCAAGGCATCCACCGTTTGCTCTTAGAAACTTGACCACAAAGATTAAAATTGCGATCCAACGTCACCACTCAACAACCCAAAGGCTGATCATGGATGACGCGAATCAAAGATGCTCGCGTCCACTGTGTAGTTCTCAACATACGATCGGCACCAGCACTCCCCCACCACAACAGCAGGATCACACTGGCCCGACGAAGGACCCGTAGGCCCAACCCCCACCACCACTCACGTAGCAGCAGGAAGCCTGGTCCCTCAGGACCCAACAACGTGCACCAGCTGAGCGCTCCACCCCCGACCCGTCCCAACCCTGCAAGCAGAGCGTACTGAGGTCGGAAGCATCACTCCCAACTGCACTGTCAATGTTCCACCCATGAGCTACCCGTCGGACACGTTCGGTCCGAAACAGGCGCCTGGACCAGCAACCAACCACCCCTAATGGGCGACCAGCACTGACCAGATGCTCCTTAGAAAGGAGGTGATCCAGCCGCACCTTCCGGTACGGCTACCTTGTTACGACTTAGTCCTAATCACCGATCCCACCTTCGACGGCTCCTTCCACAAGGGTTAGGCCACCGGCTTCGGGTGTTACCGACTTTCATGACTTGACGGGCGGTGTGTACAAGGCCCGGGAACGTATTCACCGCAGCGTTGCTGATCTGCGATTACTAGCGACTCCGACTTCATGAGGTCGAGTTGCAGACCTCAATCCGAACTGAGACCGGCTTTTTGGGATTCGCTCCACCTTACGGTATCGCAGCCCTTTGTACCGGCCATTGTAGCATGCGTGAAGCCCAAGACATAAGGGGCATGATGATTTGACGTCATCCCCACCTTCCTCCGAGTTGACCCCGGCAGTCTCCTATGAGTCCCCGGCATAACCCGCTGGCAACATAGAACGAGGGTTGCGCTCGTTGCGGGACTTAACCCAACATCTCACGACACGAGCTGACGACAACCATGCACCACCTGTACACCGACCACAAGGGGGCGACCATCTCTGGCCGTTTCCGGTGTATGTCAAGCCTTGGTAAGGTTCTTCGCGTTGCATCGAATTAATCCGCATGCTCCGCCGCTTGTGCGGGCCCCCGTCAATTCCTTTGAGTTTTAGCCTTGCGGCCGTACTCCCCAGGCGGGGCGCTTAATGCGTTAGCTACGACACAGAAACCGTGGAAAGGTCCCTACATCTAGCGCCCAACGTTTACGGCATGGACTACCAGGGTATCTAATCCTGTTCGCTCCCCATGCTTTCGCTCCTCAGCGTCAGTTACGGCCCAGAGATCTGCCTTCGCCATCGGTGTTCCTCCTGATATCTGCGCATTCCACCGCTACACCAGGAATTCCAATCTCCCCTACCGCACTCTAGTCTGCCCGTACCCACTGCAAGCCCGAGGTTGAGCCTCGGGATTTCACAGCAGACGCGACAAACCGCCTACGAGCTCTTTACGCCCAATAATTCCGGACAACGCTTGCACCCTACGTATTACCGCGGCTGCTGGCACGTAGTTAGCCGGTGCTTTTTCTGCAGGTACCGTCACTTTCGCTTCTTCCCTACTAAAAGAGGTTTACAACCCGAAGGCCGTCATCCCTCACGCGGCGTTGCTGCATCAGGCTTTCGCCCATTGTGCAATATTCCCCACTGCTGCCTCCCGTAGGAGTCTGGGCCGTGTCTCAGTCCCAGTGTGGCCGGTCACCCTCTCAGGCCGGCTACCCGTCGTCGCCTTGGTGAGCCATTACCTCACCAACAAGCTGATAGGCCGCGAGTCCATCCCCAACCAAAAAATCTTTCCACCACCAGACCATGCGGCCAGTGATCATATCCAGTATTAGACGTCGTTTCCAACGCTTATCCCAGAGTCAGGGGCAGGTTACTCACGTGTTACTCACCCGTTCGCCACTAATCCACCCAGCAAGCTGGGCATCATCGTTCGACTTGCATGTGTTAAGCACGCCGCCAGCGTTCGTCCTGAGCCAGGATCAAACTCTCCGTAAAAAAATACAGACCCAACACCCGAAGGCATCAGACCGAGTTGATTCTGACTGTTGACTGTCTACTGACAATCTTCAATCCAAAAGGAATTGCTTCATGACCCAGTCAGCAAGCCGACCAGGCACGAGGTCAATCAATAAATTGGCATTGACAATGTGCACGCTGTTGAGTTCTCAAGGACCAGACGCACTCCCCGCTCGACCCACAAAAGGATTCCGCCAGAGAGGCATTCGTCTTGTACAACACCCGGGCTCACGACCAGAAGGTCATGGATCCGAGGGCTGGTTGCCTGAGCGGGACCCCGTCCGGACTGCATCTCCAGGTGTTCAACCCGGTGATCGTCTCGGCCGTTCCGTTCTCCGCCTCAGCGGCAACGAGTGATTACTTTACGCAGAGGTGAACGGCAGCGCCAAGCCGGGCCACATCCCGGGCGTGTCGGTCATCCCGCCCGGGACGACGGCTCCCCCGACAACGACGGACGGCCCGCTCCCCACCTGGGGAACGGGCCGTCCGAGAGCGTTGTCAGTGCCGAGCGATGACCGGGTTCTTGAGCGTGCCGATGCCGGAGATGGTGACCTCGACGATCTCACCGTCGCGGATCTGGCCGACGCCGGCCGGGGTGCCGGTCAGGATCACGTCGCCGGGCAGGAGGGTCCAGATCGAGGACACGAACTCGACGAGCGAGGGGATGTCGTGCACCATCTCGTTCGTCGACGCCGCCTGTCGCAGGTCACCGTCGACGCGGGTCTCGAGGCGGATGTCCGACGGGTCGATCTCGGTCTCGATCACCGGGCCGAGCGGGCAGAACGTGTCGAAGCCCTTCGATCGGGTCCACTGCCCGTCCCGCGCCTGCAGGTCACGGGCCGTCACGTCGTTGGCGATCGTGTAGCCGAGGATGACGCTCGCGAAGTCCTCGCGCCGGACGTTCTTGGCGAGCGACCCGATCACGATCGCGAGCTCGCCCTCGTGGTCGACGCGGCCGATGTCCGCCGGCAGTCGGATGGGTTCGTCCGGACCGATCACCGAGGTGTTCGGCTTGAGGAACACCACCGGGTCGTCACCGGCACGTTCGTCCATCTCGGAGGCGTGCTCCGAGTAGTTGAGCCCGACGCCGATCACCTTCGACCGCGGGATGACGGGGGCGAGGAGCTTGGCGTCGGCGAGTGCGACGCGCTCCCCCGTGGTCTCGAACCCCTGGTACATCGGGTCCCCGGCGAGCACCACCAGGTGCCGCTCGTCGAGGATTCCGTACCGGGGGTCTTCACCCTTGCTGCTGAACCGTGCGATCTTCACCGTTCGACCCTACCCACGCCTGCCGGTCGATCAGGACGCGTCGGTCAGCTTGGTCATCCACCCGTGCGGGTCGGGACGACGGCCGTACTGGATGTCGGTGAGCTCGTCGCGCAGCGACATCGTGAGTTCCCCGGCCCCCACGGTCGGCGAACCGATCGTGAAGCCCTCGCCCCGGAGTTCGGCGATCGGGGTCACCACGGCGGCGGTACCGCACGCGAAGGCCTCGGTGATGGAGCCGTCGGCGACGCCGTCACGCCACTCGTCGAGCGTCACCCGGCGCTTCTCGACCGTCAGGCCGCGGTCCTCGGCCAGCTGCAGGATCGAGTCACGCGTGATCCCCTCGAGGATGGACTCGGAGTCGGGCGTCACGAGGGTGCCGTCGGACTTGACCAGGACGACGTTCATGCCGCCGAGTTCTTCGAGGTACTTGCCCTCCACCGAGTCGAGAAACATGACCTGCTGGCAGCCGTGCTCGTAGGCCTCTTGCTGGGGCAGCAGCGACGAAGCGTAGTTGCCGCCGGTCTTCGCGGCGCCGGTCCCGCCCTTGCCGGCTCGGGCGTACTGCGTCGACAGCCAGATCGACACCGGCTTCGGGCCCGAGGTGAAGTACGCCCCGGCCGGGCTCGCGATGCAGTGGTACGCCACGGCCTGGGCGGCGCGGACCCCGAGGAACGACTCCGTCGCGATCATGAACGGCCGCAGGTACAGGCTCGTCTCAGGCGCCGAGGGTACCCAGTCGACGTCGGTCTGCACGAGCTGCCGGATCGACTCGACGAACGCCTCGACCGGGAGCTCCGGGAGCGCCAGGCGTCGGGCGGACCGCTGGAAGCGCTTCGCGTTGGCGTCCGGCCGGAACGACCAGACCGAGCCGTCTGCGTGCCGGTATGCCTTGAGCCCCTCGAAGACCTCCTGGGCGTAGTGCAGGACACTCGCGCTCGGGTCGAGGGACAGCGGGCCGTACGGGTGGATCGACGCGCTGTGCCAGCCGTCGTCCAGTGTCCACTCGACCGTGGCCATGTGGTCGGTGAAGTGCTTGCCGAAGCCCGGGTCGGCGAGGATCTGCTCCCGCTCCGCGGCTGCGCGGCGGTCGGCGGACGGGGTGCTGGCGAACTCGAGTCCGAAGGCGGTGTCGGTGCTCATGGGGAGGACTCCTTCTCAGGCGGTGGTGGTGCGTGCCGTGACCGCGGCGGCGATCGCGTCGCCGATCTCGGCCGTGCGACGCGGCGTGGTGCCCCGGTCTGCGAGGTCGGACTCCACCGCAGCCGTCACCGCCGCCGCCAGGTCACCGCGACCGAGGTGGTCGAGCAACAGGGCGACGGAGCGGATCGCGGCAGTGGGGTCGGCCTGCTGCTGGCCTGCGATGTCCGGTGCGGAACCGTGGACCGGCTCGAACATGCTGGGGAACGTGCCGTCCGGGTTGATGTTGCCCGAGGCCGCCAGACCGATGCCGCCGCTGATCGCGCCGGCCAGGTCGGTGATGATGTCGCCGAACAGGTTGTCGGTGACGATGACGTCGAACCGTGCGGGGTCACGGACCATGTGGATGGTGACCGCGTCCACGTGCTGGTAGTCGACGGTGACGTCCGGGTACTCGGCGCCGACAGCCGCGACGGTGCGCTGCCAGAGGGCTCCGGCGTGCACCAGGACGTTGCTCTTGTGGACGAGGGTCAGGTGCCGACGCGGGCGTCGGTCCGCCAACGCGAAGGCGTACCGCACGACCCGCTCGACACCGAAGGCGGTGTTCAACGAGACCTCGGTCGCGATCTCGTGCGGGGTACCGGTCCGGATCGCACCGCCGTTGCCGACGTACGGCCCTTCGGTGCCTTCGCGCACGACCACGAAGTCGACCTCGCCGGGGTCGGCGAGCGGCGTCGGGACGGCCGGGTGCACCGTCGTCGGGCGCAGGTTCACGTAGTGGTCGAACGCGAAGCGGAGCTTGAGGAGGAGCCCCCGCTCGATGATGCCGCCGGCGAGCCGCGGGTCACGCGGGTCGCCGCCGACCGCACCGAGCAGGATCGCGTCGTGCTGCGCGATGGCCGCCATGTCGTCGTCGGTCAGGATGTCCCCGGTCTCCAGGTACCGTGCGGCACCGAGGGAGAACGGGGTCTCCTGCACCACGAGGTCGTCCGGCAGGACCGCGTGCAGGACCTTCAGCGCCTCGGCGACGACCTCGGGGCCGATGCCGTCGCCACGGATGACCGCGAGTCGGATCGTCTGCGCAGTGCTCATGTCCGCCACTCCCCTAGAGCGTGATGTCGATCTCGCGGAGCGAGGAGGCGTCGATCGCCGAGCGGACGTGCTCGAGGATCTCGGCAGGGACGGGTGAGTCGACCGTCAGCACGCTCAGCGCCTGGCCGCCCGCGGCTTCGCGCGAGATCTGCATCGCGGCGATGTTGATGCCGGCCTGGCCGAACTCCTTGCCGTAGACCGCGACGATGCCCGGTCGGTCGGTGTACTCCATCACGACGTGGTGCCGGTCGAGCGGCACCTCGACGTCGTGCCCGTTGATCTCGACGAGCTTCTCGACCTGCTTCGGGCCGGTGAGCGTGCCGGACACGCTGATCGCCGGGCCGTCCGACTGCGCGCCGCGGATGGTGAGCACGTTGCGGTACTCGGGGCTGTCGGTCTCGGTGATCAGACGGACGGTGACCCCGCGCTGCTCCGCGATGAGCGGGGCGTTGACGTAGGAGACCTGGTCGCTCACGACGTCGGTGAAGACACCCTTGAGTGCCGCGAGCTTCAGCACGCTGACGTCGTACTCGGCCAGCTCGCCGTGCACCTCGACGTCGATGCTGGTGACCGGCGAGGTCGCGAGCGCGGTGAAGACCTGGCCGAGCTTCTCGACGAGCGGGATGCCGGGGCGCACGTACGGGTCGATGACCCCGCCGGCGACGTTCACGGCGTCGGGGACGAGCTCGCCGCCGAGGGCGAGACGGACCGACTTGGCGACCGAGACGCCCGCCTTTTCTTGCGCTTCGTCGGTGGAGGCGCCGAGGTGCGGCGTCACGACGACGTTCGGCAGCGCCAGGAGCGGCGAGTCCTTCGGGGGCTCAGCGACGAAGACGTCGAGACCGGCACCGGCGATGGTGTTCGACGTGAGGGCCCGGTGCAGGGCGTCCTCGTCGATCAGGCCGCCGCGGGCCACGTTCACGACGAACGCGGTCGGCTTCATGAGCGCGAACTGGGCGTCCGAGATCATGCCCAGCGTCTCCGGCGTCCGCGGCATGTGGATCGTGGTGAAGTCCGCCCGACGCAGCAGGTCGTCGAGGGAGACGAGCTCGACCCCGAGCTGCTGCGCACGTGCCGTGGTGACGTAGGGGTCGTACGCGATGACCGTCACGCCGAAGGCCTGCAGCCGCTGGGTGATGAGCGCGCCGATGCGGCCGAGGCCGATGATGCCGACGGTCTTCTCGTAGAGCTCGACACCGGTGTACGACGAGCGCTTCCACGCACCGGCGGCCAGCGAGGCGTGAGCGGCCGGGATGTGCCGCGCGAGCGACAGGATGTGTCCGACCGTGAGCTCCGCCGCCGAGATGATGTTCGAGGTCGGTGCGTTCACGACCATCACGCCGGCGGTCGTCGCCGCCTTGATGTCGACGTTGTCGAGGCCGACGCCGGCACGGGCGACGACCTTGAGGACCGGTGCCGCGGCGATCGCCTCGGCGTCGATCTTGGTGGCGGACCGCACGAGGACGGCATGCGCGTCGGACAGCGCCGCCAGGAGCGCCGGACGGTCGGTGCCGTCCACGTTCCGGATCTCGAAGTCGGGCCCGAGGGCGTCGACCGTTGCGGGCGAGAGTTCTTCGGCGATCAGGACGACCGGCTTCGACACAGCAGCTGTTTCCTCACTCGAGACGGTTGGTATCCCACCATGCTATCGACGCGGGCCGGTGGTGACGACCGCGGGAGCGGTCCTGTGGAGAACCACACGACGGCCAGGGCCCACGCCGCCGGTTCCGGAGCGCCGCGCCAGCGGCGGTCCGGCCGTGCCGGTGGGGAGAGGCGCGGGGCGGTGCCGCACCGCGCCTCCTGGCCGTCGGCGGGTCGCGTCAGAAGTCCAGCAGCGTCGGGACGAACAGCTGGAGGTCGAGCCAGAGGGCGCCGGCGCCCGCGAAGGCGACCACGAACACCGCGATCGTGACGGGCAGGCTCGAACGCCGGGTGATGACGATCGCCGCGACGAACGCGACCGGCGCGATGAGGATGTCGAGCACGAGCCACAGCCACGGGGTGCTGGTCTGCAGCGAGTCGCCACCGGAGGTCGTCTGGAGGAACGCGTTGAAGGCGTCCACCCGCTGGTTGATCTGCGTGAGGTTGCCGACGGCCTGCACCGTCATGTACGCGAACAGCGCCGCGAACACGACCCAGACCACGAGCTTCGCGACGACGGGAGCGGTGGCCCGACGGGTCGTCGGGACGGCCCCGGTCACCCGAAGCTCCGGGTCAGGAGGAAGGGCCAGGGGAAGAGCACGACGGCACCGAGGAGCATCCAGAGCAGGCGGGTCCGCGTGCGGCTGCTCCGCGCCGCCCAGAGCACCACCGTGAACCAGAGTGCCGGCGCGAGGATCGCGAGGAAGCGGAGCACCTCGACGAAGAGCGTCAGGACCGTGTCGACGCCGGAGACGTACGCGGTCGACGCGGTGAGGAGCCAGGCCACCGTGTAGAGCAGGTAGAGGCCACCGAAGATGCCGAACCCGACGAGTGCACCGGAGGTCTCGGGGGCCTCGGGGTCGCGCACAACCCGGTCGCGGACCGCCACCGGGTTGTGCGCCGCGTCGACGTGCGTGGCGTCGTCGGCGTCACCCCAGCTGAGGGCGGCGTCGTCGGTGTCGACGGCGTTCGGCACGTCCGGGTCGATCGACCCGTCTGGTGGGGATGCTGCCGTGGTCATGCCCCGATTCTACGAGGGACGCGACGTCGGGCGGACCAGCGGGTGTCGGCGAGTGGCGCGGCGGCGGCGTCGGTCAGACGTCGGCAGGCTGCGTCGCGAGCACCCCGGCGACCACGTCACGGACTGCCGGGAAGAGCGGGTGGCTCTCCATCAGGCCCGTGAGGATCTCGGTCAGCGCGTGCGCGGTCGCCCCGGAACGCAGGAGCGCGTGCAGCTCGATCGACTCCGGGTCGTTCTCGTCGTCGAAGGCGAGTGCCGCACGGACGGCCCCGAGCAGGTGCTCGACGGGCAGGCCGCGCTCGGCGAGCTGCGATGCCGGGCCGACGAAGCGTTCACGACGGCCGAGCTTGCGGAGCGGATTGCGTCCGACGCGCGCCGTGGAGTCCGGCAGGTGCGGGTTCGCGATGCGGGACAGGTTCGCGGCGACGTACCGCGCGTGGTCCTCGGGGTCGAAGCCGTGCTTCGCGATGAGCAGCGCGGTGGTCTCGGCGAGCACGCCGTCGACCTCGGCGCGGACGGCGTCGTCCTCCAGGGCTTCACGGATGAGCCGGATGCCCCGCACGTACCCGTGGTAGGCGGCCGTGGCGTGGGCGGTGTTCACCGTGTAGAGCTTGCGCTCGACGAACGGCTGCAGGTCGTCGACCCAGGTGACGCCCTCGATCGTCGGCGGTTCGGCGTCGGAACCCAGGAACGGGGTGCGCTCGATGACCCACTCGTAGAACGGTTCGAGCACGACGTCGAGGCCACCCGACTGGCCGAGGACGCCGGACTGGTCGGGCACGATGCGGTCGATGGCGCAGTTCGCGAAGACGGCGGCGATGTCGCGGTCTTCGAGGATCGGAGCGCGGCGGATGCTGGCGTGCAGGGAGTCGGTCGCGTTGAACGCGTTCTCGCACGCGACGATCGTGACGTCGCCGTGCTCGAGCGGTCGTGCCGCGAGCCCTTCGGCGATGAGCGGCGCGACGAGCGGGAGCGTGCGGGCCCCCACGGCGGTGGTCACGACGTCGGCCTCGGCGATGGCCCGGACCACGCGCTCGCGGTCGGTCTTGCTGTTCAGGGCACGGAACCCGTAGACGAGGTGCTCGACCGGCATCTCGCCGACCTCGTGCACCACGAAGCGTCCGGCTTCGTTGAGGGCCGAGACCACGCGTTCGTCGACGTCGACGAAGGTGAGCTCGTAGCCGCTCGCCACGAGGAACTGGCCCACGAACCCGCGCCCGATCTTGCCGGCGCCGATGTGGACCGCTCGCTTCGTCACCGCCATCCGACGATCATCCCATGCTGGTCGGGGCGGTCCTGACCGCCGGAGCGCAGCACGGCCGACGAGTGTCGGGAATCGGCCGCGGGGAGCGCGGAGGCATGCCGGTCCGCGGCGTGGGGGCTGGAGAAGAGCTGCTGCATAACGTTCGGGTCACATCGCGAGGCGGCGGTGCAGGGTGCACCGCCGCCTCGTCGTCGAGTGTTCTCGGAAGACTACCGCGCGGCCGAGCCGTCGACGTAGTCACCGTCGTTCTGCTTCCACGCGAAGAGCGCGCGGAGCTCACGGCCGGTGGCCTCGATGGGGTGCCCCTCGCCCTTGGCGCGGAGTGCCTTGAACTCGGGGGCGCCGGCGTCCTGATCGTCGATGAAGCGCTTCGCGAAGGCCCCGTTCTGGATGTCCGCGAGCACCGCCTTCATGTTCTCCTTGACGTCCGGCGAGATCACGCGGGGGCCGGAGACGTAGTCACCGAACTCGGCGGTGTCGGAGATCGACCAGCGCTGCTTGGTGAGGCCGCCCTCCCAGATGAGGTCGACGATGAGCTTGAGCTCGTGCAGGACCTCGAAGTAGGCGATCTGCGGCTGGTAGCCCGCCTCGACCAGGGTCTCGAAGCCGTACTGGATGAGCTGCGAGGTACCACCGCAGAGGACGGCCTGCTCACCGAACAGGTCGGTCTCGGTCTCCTCGGTGAAGGTCGTCTTGATGCCGCCGGAGCGGAGCCCGCCGATGGCCTTGGAGTACGACCACGCGAGGTCCCAGGCGGAACCGGACGCGTCGACCTCGACGGCGACGATGACGGGGACGCCACGGCCGGCCTCGTACTCGCGGCGGACGGTGTGACCGGGACCCTTCGGCGCGACGAGCGACACGTCGACGCCTTCGGGGGCCTCGATGTAGCCGAAGCGGATGTTGAAGCCGTGGCCGAAGACGAGCGTCGCGCCCGGCTTGAGGTTCGGGCGGATGTCCTCGGCGTAGACGATGCGCTGGACCTGGTCCGGCGCGAGGATGACGACGACGTCGGCCCAGGCCGTGGCGTCGGCCGGCGTGTGGACCTCGAAGCCCGCCTCTTCGGCCTTCTGCCGGCTCTTCGAGCCCTCCTTGAGGCCGATCTTCACCTCGACGCCCGAGTCACGGAGGTTGAGTGCGTGGGCGTGGCCCTGCGAGCCGTAGCCGATGACCGCGACCTTCTTGCCCTGGATGAGCGTCAGGTCGGCGTCAGCGTCGTACACGATGTCAGTCACGAGGGTGTGTCTCCTTGGTTCTGTGGGAGTGCCGGGCACCGTCGGCGCCCGGGAAGGGTGTGACGGGCGCTCAGCGCACCCGATCGGTGATGCTCTTCGGTCCGCGGCCCATGCCGAGGAGACCCGCACGGGCGAGCTCCTTGACGCCGTAGGGCTCGAGCACGCGGAGGATCGCCTGGATCTTGCCGGGGTCGCCGGTCACCTCGACGATCAGGGAGTCGGTCGCCACGTCGACGACCTGGGCACGGAACAGGTTCACTGCTTCGAGCACCGCCGAACGCGTCTGGTTGTCGACGCGCACCTTCACGAGCATGTGCTCGCGCTGGACCGACTGCGAGAAGTCCAGTTCGACGATCTTGATGACGTTCACCAGCTTGTTGAGCTGCTTCGTCACCTGTTCCAGCGGCAGGTCCTCGACGTCGACGACGACCGTGATCCGGCTGAGGCCGTCCACCTCGGTGTTGCCGACGGCGAGCGACTCGATGTTGAACCCGCGTCGGGCGAACAGTCCCGCGACACGGGTCAGCAGACCGGGCTTGTCCTCGACGAGGAGGGAGAGGACGTGGCTCATGCGGTTTCTCCCGTCATGTCGGCGTCTTCGTCGTCCCAGGTGGGCGCGAGTGCCTGGGCGTACTCGATGGACGAGTTGCTGACGCCCTGCGGGACCATCGGCCAGACCATGGAGTCACGGCTCACGACGAAGTCGATGACCACCGGACGGTCGTTGGTGGCGAGGGCGAGCTCGATCGCGGCGTCGACCTCGTCGGCCTTCTCGACGCGGATGCCGAGGGCACCGTACGCGTCGGCCAGCTTCACGAAGTCCGGCACACGGCGCGAGGCGTGCCCCGTCTCGAGGTCGGTGAACGAGTGCCGGCCGTCGTAGAACAGCGTCTGCCACTGCCGGACCATGCCGAGCGACGAGTTGTTGATGATCGCGACCTTGATCGGGATGTCGTTGATGACGCAGGTCGCGAGTTCCTGGTTCGTCATCTGGAAGCAGCCGTCGCCGTCGATCGCCCAGACCACGCGGTCGGGCTGGGCGACCTTCGCCCCCATCGCCGCGGGGACCGAGTAGCCCATGGTGCCGGCACCGCCGGAGTTGAGCCAGGCGTTGGGCCGCTCGTACTTGATGAACTGCGCGGACCACATCTGGTGCTGCCCGACACCGGAGGCGTACACGGCCTCGGGGCCGGAGAGCTCCCCGATGCGCTTGATGATGCCCTGCGGGGCGAGCAGCCCGTCGGTCGGCTCGGCGTACCCGAGCGGGAAGTCGGTCTTGAGCTGGTGGAGCTTCGCCCACCACTCCTCCGTCGAGGCGCGGTCCTCGACCGCGATGCCACCCCAGGCGTCGAGCAGGTCGACCAGGACCTCGCGGGCATCGCCGACGATCGGGACGTCGGCGAAGCGGATCTTCGAGATCTCGGCGGGGTCGATGTCGACGTGCACGACCTTGGCGTCCGGCGCGAACTCGTCGGCCTTGCCGGTGACACGGTCGTCGAAGCGGGCACCGAGGGCGACGATCAGGTCGCTGTCCTGCAGCCCGAGCACCGCCGGCACCGTGCCGTGCATGCCGGGCATGCCGAGGTGCTGCGGGTGCGAGTCCGGGAACGCGCCGCGCGCCATCAGCGTCGTGACGACCGGCGCACCGGTCGCCTCGGCGAAGCGGAGGAGTTCGGCGGTCGCACCGGAGCGGATGACGCCGCCGCCGACGTAGAGCACCGGACGCTGCGCCTCGGACAGCAGCTGGGCGGCCGCGGTGATCTGCTTGCCGTGCGCCTTGGTGACCGGGCGGTAGCCGGGCAGGTCGAGCTTGGGCGGCCACACGTAGGGCGCGGACTTCTGCTGCGCGTCCTTGGTGATGTCCACCAGCACCGGGCCGGGGCGACCGGTCGTCGCGATGAGGTGCGCCGCGGCGAGGGTCGCCGGCACGTCGGCCGGGTCGGTCACCAGGAACGAGTGCTTCGTGATCGGCATCGTGATGCCGACGATGTCCGCTTCCTGGAAGGCGTCGGTGCCCATCAGCGTCGAGAACACCTGGCCGGTGATCGCGATGAACGGCACCGAGTCCATGTAGGCGTCGGCGATGGCGGTGACGAGGTTCGTCGCGCCGGGACCCGACGTGGCGATGGCGACGCCGACCTTGCCGGACGACGAGGCGTAGCCCTCGGCGGCGTGGCCGGCGCCCTGCTCGTGACGGACGAGGATGTGCCGGATCGTGGTGGACGCCATCAGCTCGTCGTAGAACGGGATGATGGCTCCGCCGGGCAGGCCGAAGACGTCGGTGATCCCGAGGTGCTCGAGCGTCCGGAGGACGGCTCCCGAGCCGGTCAGGATCTCCGGCGACCGGCGTGCACCGGCGGCCGCGGACAACGGAGTTGCTTCCGTGGGCATGAGTGGTCCTTGCCTGAGTGGTGGCGGTGGTGCGGGTGTCGGACGCTAGCCCGTGACCGCGCCCTGGGCAGCGGACTTGACGAGCTTGGCGTACTTCGCGAGGACTCCGCGGGTGTAGCGCGGGGGCAGCGGGGCCCAGCCATCACGGCGGGCCTCCAGCTCGGCCGGGTCGACCAGTAGGTCGAGCGAACGAGCCGCGATGTCGACACGGATGCGGTCGCCATCACGAACGAAAGCGACTGGACCTGCGTCCACTGCTTCCGGTGCGATGTGGCCGATGCAGAGGCCGGTTGTGCCGCCTGAGAATCGACCGTCGGTCAAGAGTAGTACATCCTTGCCGAGGCCGGCGCCCTTGATGGCCGCCGTGATGGCGAGCATCTCGCGCATGCCTGGGCCGCCCTTGGGGCCCTCGTAGCGGATGACGACGACGTCGCCCTTCTGGATGCCTCCCTCGGTCAGGGCGTCCATCGCCGCGCGCTCACGGTCGAACACACGAGCCGGGCCCTCGAAGACCGAGGCGTCGAAGCCCGCGGTCTTCACCACGGCGCCCTCGGGTGCGAACGAACCCTGCAGGACGGTCAGGCCACCGGTTTCGTGGATCGGGTTGTCGAGGGTGCGGAAGACCTCGCCGTCGAGTGCCGGCGGGTCGATCTCGGCGAGGTTCTCGGCGACGGTCTTGCCCGTCACGGTCATGCAGTCGCCGTGCAGCAGGCCCGCGTCGAGCAGCGCCTTCATGATCACGGGGATGCCGCCGTTGCGGTCGACGTCGACCATGACGTACTTGCCGAAGGGCTTCATGTCGGCCAGGTGCGGGACCTTCGAGCCGATGCGGTTGAAGTCGTCCAGCGACAGCTCGACCTCGGCCTCGTAGGCGATCGCGAGCAGGTGCAGGATGACGTTGGTGGAACCGCCGAGGGCCATCGCGACGGCGATCGCGTTCTCGAAGGCTTCCTTCGTGAGGATCTGGCGTGCGGTGATGCCGTGCTCGAGCATGTTCACCACGGCCTCGCCGGAGCGGTGCGCGTAGTAGTCACGGCGACGGTCCGCGCTCGGCGGAGCAGCCGAACCCGGCAGCGACATGCCGAGGGCCTCGGCGACCGAGGCCATCGTGTTCGCGGTGTACATGCCACCGCAGGCGCCCTCGCCGGGGACGATGGCGCACTCGATCTTCTTGAGCTCTTCCTCGCTCATGGTGCCGGCCTTGCACGCGCCGACGCCCTCGAAGGAGTCGATGATCGTGACTTCCTTCATCGTGCCGTCGGCCTGCTTCACGTAGCCCGGCATGACCGAACCCGCGTACAGGAAGACGCTCGCCAGGTCGAGGCGTGCGGCGGCCATCAGCATGCCGGGCAGCGACTTGTCGCAGCCCGCGAGCAGGACCGTGCCGTCGAGGCGCTCGGCGTTGACGACGGTCTCGACGCTGTCCGCGATGACCTCACGCGAGACGAGGGAGAAGTGCATGCCCTCGTGGCCCATCGAGATGCCGTCGGAGACGGAGATGGTGCCGAACTGCAGCGGGTATCCGCCACCGGAGTGCACGCCCTCCTTCGCACCCTGTGCGAGACGGTCGAGCGACAGGTTGCAGGGCGTGATCTCGTTCCACGAGGACGCGATGCCGATCTGCGGCTTGCTCCAGTCCTCGTCTCCCATACCGACGGCCCGCAGCATGCCACGCGAGGTGGTTGCTTCGATCCCGTCGGTGACGACCCGGCTGCGCGGCTTGACGTCGATATCAGGCATGGGATGAGTCTAGGACGGTTTGGGATACCAGCCGTCCACCCCCGTGCTTTCTCATGCTCGGGGGCCGTTATCAGCGGGTGGCGCGCAGCCTCGCCAGCTGCTTCAGGACCCCGGTCAGTGCCGCCGGGTCGGCGATGCGGTACCCGGCCCGGGTCTCGCCCGGTCCGACCTTCACCCCGACGTCGCCGTCGCCGAGCACGCGGAAGGCGTCCTCGTCGGTGACGTCGTCGCCGGCGAAGAACACCGCGTCGGCGCCGTGCAGGTCGCGGAGCCGGGCGATGGCGTCACCCTTCGTGACGTGCCGCACCGCGAACTCGACGATGTCCTTGCCACCGCGCTCGAGCACCTCGGGGTCGGCCTCGTGCGCAGCACGGCTCGCCGCCGCGTCCGCCTCGGCTGCGACCTCGGCGGAGACACGTCGGGTGTGCACCCCGTGCCCGGCGGGCTTGTGCTCGATGACGACGCCCGGGAACCGTGCCCCGACCTCGTCGAGCGCCGCACCGATCCGTGCGACACGATCGACCTCGTCGTCCGTCAGCGCGGCCTCGTCGTGGCCGTCCACGCGCCACTCGACGCCGTGCGAGCCGACGAGCGCCATGTCCTCGGGCGCGTGGGTCACCTCGGCGAGGCTGCCGAGGGGACGCCCGGACACCAGCACCACCTCGGTGTCCTTCGCGCGGTGCAGGGTCAGCACCGCCGCCCACGAGCCGGGCAGCGCCCCGACCTGCGACGGGTCGTCGGCGAAGGGGGCCAGCGTGCCGTCGAAGTCGAGGGCGACGATGAGTCGCGGCGCAGCCGCGAGCGTCTCGAGGGCCGCGTCGATGGCGGACTGGTCGGTGGTGGTCTCAGTCATCACGTGCCTCCCGGGTGTCCTCGGCAGCCCTGGCGGACTGGGCGTCCTGGTCGAAGATCGACATGTTGTCGGTCTGCGCCTCACGGTGCTGCTCGCGCGGGTCGGCGGCGGACGGGTCGATCTGGGCGTTCCGCGGCGCGTGGCGGTCGAGCGCCTCGAGGAACGAGCGCGACCAGCGCGCAACGTCGTTGTCGCGGACCCGCTTGCGGAGCGCACGCATGCGCGTCGACCGCTCGCGACGCGGCATCTGGATCGCACGTTCGATCGAGTCCTTGAGCGCACCGATGTCGTGCGGGTTGACGATCACGGCCTGCTTGAGTTCGTCGGCTGCCCCGGCGAACTCGGACAGGATCAGCACGCCGTCGTTGTCGAACCGGGCGGCGACGTACTCCTTCGCGACGAGGTTCATGCCGTCCCGCAGCGCCGTGACGAGCATGATGTCGGCGGCCAGGTACAGCGCCACCATCTCCTCGCGCGGGTAGCCGTGGTGCAGGTACGAGATCGGCTGGTGGCCGATGACACCGAGGTCGCCGTTGATGCGGCCGACGCTCAGCTCGATCTCGTCGCGGAGCGCCGCGTACGAGTCGACACGCTCGCGGCTCGGGCTCGCGACCTGGATGAGGGTGGCGTCCTCGACCGCGATGCGGCCGTCCTCCACCAGCTCACCGAAGGCCTTGATGCGGTGCCGGATGCCCTTGGTGTAGTCGAGCCGGTCGACGCCGAGCAGCACCGTCTTGGGGTTGCCGAGGCTCGCGCGGATCTCCCGCGCACGCTCCTGCACCTCGGGCTTGCGGGCGATCGCCTCGAAGCTCTCGGCGTCGATCGAGATCGGGAAGTGCCGTGCCTCGACGTGACGGACCGTGATGCCCTTTCGGCTGCGCGGGGCGGCCGGGTCGTCGACGGGGACGTCGATCGTGGTGCCCTTGGTCGTGTAGCCCTTGATGTGCCGCACCGCGCGCAGGAAGTCGCTGGCGTCGTCGTGACGCTGGAAGCCGATGACGTCGGCGCCGAGCAGCCCGTCGAGGATCTGCGCACGCCACGGCAGCTGTGCGTAGATGCCGACCGGCGGGAACGGGATGTGGTTGAAGAAGCCGATCGTCAGGTCGGGACGCTTCGCCCGGAGCAGGGCCGGCACGAGCTGCAGCTGGTAGTCCTGCACCCAGACGATGCCGTCCTGCTCGACGATCTCGGCGATCTGCTCGGCGAAGCGCTCGTTGACCCGCTTGTACGCGTTCCACCAGTCGCGGTGGTAGCTCGGGTGCTCGATGACGTCGTGGTACAGCGGCCAGAGCGTGTCGTTGCTGAAGCCCTCGTAGTACTCCTCGACGTCGTCGTCGGAGAGCGGCACGGGCACGATGTGGATGCCCTCGTTGTCGAACGGTGCCACCTCGACCTCGGCCTGCCCCACCCAGCCGACCCAGGCTCCGTCGTTCGCGCGCATCACGGGTTCGAGGGCGGTGACGAGGCCGCCGGGCGAGTGCCGCCAGCCCTCGTTGCCGTCCTGGTCGACGACGCGGTCCACCGGGAGACGGTTGGAGGCGACGACGAACGAGTAGCGGGTCTGTTCGGTGCGGTCTGCAGGCATGGGGTGGTGTGATCTCCGTTCCGCCCGGCCGGAGCCGGGTGCGTCGGGTGCGTCGGTGCGTCGGCCGGCGTGGTGTGCCGGGTCCGGCGTGCTGCGCCGGGTGCGCTGCCGAAGTTACCAGCGTGGGGACAGCACATTCACGGGCGATCGGCGGTTCCGCTACGCTGCAGGCACGTGTCGGGGGGACACGGGTGCTGGAGTGCGGCGCCGGCCTCCCGGTCGGAGAGGACCCCCAGCCGTGAGCGAGAACCCGCCCAACCAGCCCGTCCCGCCGTCGCAGCCCGGTGGCCAGCCCGGCGGCCAGCCCGGCCCCGGCCAGCCGGCTTGGAACGGCCAGCCCGCCTGGCAGCAGCAACAGCAGCCTGGAGGCCCGCAGCAGTGGCCGGGTCAGCCCGCCCCCGCCGCGCAGCCGTCCGATGCGTTCGGTCGCTTCCTGCGGTCCGTGTCCGGTCGCGACTGGCTGGCGGCCGTCCTCGCCGCCGTCGGCGGCTGGGTCGCGGCCTACGTCGTCGCGGGGCTCTCCCTGCTCATCACCGTCGGGCTGCTCGCGTCCGGCGGCAGCGGTTCGGCCGCTCCGTCCACCGGGTCCGGCACCGACCTCGGCGCGGGTCAGGCCCCCGACGTGGAGTCCCTGCTCTCCGGCGTGAGCGTCCTGCTCGGTGCGCCGGCGCAGCTCGTCGCCCTCGCCGACCTCGGCCGGCTGCACCTGTCCGGGTCGATCGGGTTCCTCGGTTCCGGATCGGGCTCGCTCGCCGTGGTGCCGGCGCTGGTGCTCGCCGCGCAGGTCGTGCTGGCCGTCGTGCTCACCCGGCGGATCCGCAGCCGTGCACTCGGTCGCTCCCAGGTGCTCGTCACCGCGGTGGTCTCCGGTCTGGTGACCACGGTGCTCACGAACGTCGCGGCCGCACTGTTCGCGATCCGGTTCCCGTCGGTTTCCGGTGCGGTCATCGAGCCGGTGCACGCCGTCGGTGTCGGCAGCATCCTCGGGGCGTTCGTCATCGGTGCCCTGGCGGCGCTCCTCGCTCGGCCCTCCGTGCTCGCCGGTCGCAGCGTCTTCGCCGTCCGTCTGCTCGGCACGCTCCGCGTCGCCGCGTCGCAGCTGACGGTCCTCGTCGTGCTGGTCGCCGTCGTCGTCATCGTCGTCGCGCTCATCGCCCAGCCCTCCTACGGCTCCGCACTGCCGCTGTTGCTCGGCAACGTCGCGATCGGGCTCACGGCGCTCGGGTTCTTCGGTGGTGTGGGCACGTCCGGCTTCGGGTCCGCCAGCGACACCGCCTCGGTGTTCGGCGGAGCGGGTGGCTGGACCTGGCTCGTCGTGCTGTTCGTCGTCGTCACCTCGATCGTGGCCGGGCTCGCACTCGCCGTCCGCCGCAACGACCGGATGCGCTCGACGCTGGACTGGGTCGTCACGCCGCTCGTGTGGTTCGCCCTCGGCCTGCTGTTCTTCGTCCTCGGCACCGGGGTCGTCTCGTACCAGGTGAGCAGCACGAGTTCGGTGGACGGGTCCGGGTCGATCGGCATCGCGCCCTGGACGCCGATCGTCTTCGCCCTGTGGGGTGGCGCGATCGAGGTCGTCGCCCGGTACCTGGCTCCGGTGCTCCTGCCCCGTCTCGGCGGTGCCGTGGTGCTCCGCACGTCGCGTGTGGTCGGGGCGGACCCCCGCCCCGTGGTGCCACAGGCGTTCCCGGCCGCAGCCCCCGCCGACACGGGCATGCCCGCTGCCCCGGCGGCTCCCGCCGACCAGACCGTTCCCGGTGCGCCTGCCGCGCCCGGTGTGCCGGATGCTCCCGGTGCATCGGGTGCTCCGGCGGCTGCCGGCGATCCGGCTGCCGCCGCGTGGACCACTCCCCCGGCCGCCGACCAGCAGGCGTCGTACCCGCCGTCCGGGTCCGCCCCGCAGTCCGCGTACGGGTCGCAGCCGCCTTACGGCGCGGGCAACCTGCCGCCCTACGGTGCGCAGCCGCAGTCCGGCGGCCAGCCGGCGTACGGGTCGCAGCCGTTCATCGGCGGCGGCGCCCCGGCCCCCGCCCCGATGTCCCCGCGGGCCAAGAAGATCCTGGTCCGTTCGCTCATCGCCGGAGGTGCCGTGATCGTGGTCGTCGTCGCGGGTGCGGTCACGACGAGCGTCCTCCGCGCCAACGTGTGGGGCCCGGCCCCGACGGTCAAGTCGTACGTGCAGGCCATCGCCAGCGGTGACGCCGACACCGCCGCCGACCTGAGCGACGTGCCGGACGAGGCCGCGATGCTCGACACGAAGGTGCTGCGGAGCGCGAAGGACCGTCCGTCCGACATCCACGTCGGGCGGGTCGCCCAGACCGGGGACTCGGCGATCGCCACCCTGAGCTACACGCAGGACGGCAAGAACCGCTCCGGTCAGGTGACGTTGCGCCGGACCGGCACCTCGTTCCTGGTGAAGGACGAGTGGCGTGTCACGCAGCCGCTCGCCCAGCAGGTGACCCTGACGGCGTCCGAAGTGCTCGAGGGTGCACCGGTGACCGTCGGCGGCAAGGAGATCGGGAAGATCAGCGACGGCAAGTTCACGTCCCTCGCCTACCCCGGCAGCTACGAGGTCTCGGTCGGCGGGTCGAAGTACTTCACCGGCGGCACCGAGAAGGTGAGCGTCGGGGCGGTCTCGTCCGGCTACGTCGACTTCGCGCCGAAGGCCACCAAGGCCCTCGAGCAGGACGCCGAGCAGTACGTGTCCGACCTGATCGACGACTGCGCCGAGAAGACCGAGCTCCGCGCCCTGAGCGGCTGCCCCTGGTACGGACCGTACGACGCCGACGGCGGCGTGCGGTACGACGTCACGTCGATGCCCGAGCTGGAGGTCGAGGCATCACGCTCCGGCACCGTGATGGTGACGAGCACGAAGGACGGGAGCGTCTCGTACGACTACAAGTCCTACCTCGGTGACAAGAAGCGCGGCGAGGACTCGTTCAGCGTGAGCGAGTACCTGAAGGTCGAGGACGGCAAGCTCGTCTCGGCGTACTGAGCAGGAGCCGACTGATCGGCTCAGGCTGAACGGGAGTCGCTGCACCGACTCCCCGGCACCACGACGGCCGACCCGCGATCCTCGCGGGTCGGCCGTCTCAGTAGGCTGACGGACATGGTCAGGACACGGGCGTGGTGCAAGGGCGACACGGTCGAGCGGGACTTCCCCGTCGACCGGATCTCCGACCTCGTCGCCGACCCGGACACCTTCGTGTGGATCGACCACACCGACCCGACGTCGGCCGACCTCGAGCAGATCGAGGAAGAACTCGGGATCCACGCCCTCGCCGTCGAGGACGCCGTCGAGCACGGCCAACGCCCGAAACTCGACCGGTACCGGGACAGCCTGTTCCTGGTCGTCTACGACGTGGGCGGTACGGACGACGCCGGCAACCTGATCACGCACGAGGTCAAGGCGTTCGTGACGGAACGCGCCCTCGTCACGATCCACGGGTCCGACGTCGACACCGCCCGGATGGAGCACCGTCTGAGCGCGAACGCCGACATGGCCGGACACGGCGTGCCGTGGCTGGTGTGGGCGCTGCTGGACGCCGTCGTCGACCGGGCCACCGACACCGTCGAGGACCTGGAGCGGCAGATCGATGCGCTCGAGGACGACCTGTTCGAGCCGGGCGATCCCCGTGAGCAGCAGGTCCAGCGACGGTCGTTCCGGCTCCGCAAGACCCTCGGGGTGCTCCGGCGGCTGGTCGTGCCGACGCGGGACAGCGTCGCGTCGTTGCTGCACGGCGACGCGGAGACGATCTCGAACGGCATCCGGCCCTACTTCCGCGACGTCGAGGACCACCTCGTCTCGATCGCCGACTCGGTCGAACAGCTCCGCGACGCCGTGTCGAGCGTGCTGGAGACGACCCTGAACCTGGCATCGAACCGGCAGAACACCGTGATGAAGAAGGTCACGAGCTGGGCGGCGATCATCGCGATCCCGACCGGGGTGACGAGCTTCTTCGGGCAGAACGTCGCGTTCCCGGGCGAGGGCGCCTGGAGCGGACTCTGGGCGTCGCTCGCGATCATCACCGCGTCGTCGCTCGTGCTCTACCGCGTCTTCAAGACCCGCGACTGGCTCTGAGCGACAGCCCCGCCCGCGTCAGAGGGCGAGCGCCAGGACCCCGGCGACGACGGTGAGCGGCGCCACGATGCACCCGAGCGCCATGTACCGGCCCCACGACAGGTGCACACCCTCGGCCGACAGCCGTGCGTGCCACAGCAGCGTCGCGAGCGAGGCCCACGGCGTGATGAGGCAACCGGCGTTCACACCGATCAGCAGTGCCGCGTACCGCAGGGCCTCGTGCCCGGCAGCTGGTTCGAGCACCAGGTACGCCGGCAGGTTGTCGATGCCGTTGGCCGCCACCGCGCCGGCACCACCGAGCAGCAGCAGCGGCCCCGTGCCGGTTCCACCCTGCAGCGCGTGCACGATCGGGTCGGTGATGCCGGTCGTGTGGAGCGCCTCGACCACCACGAAGAGCCCGGCGGCGAACACCAGGGTGGACCACGGCACGCGGGACACCCGGAGCTCGGACGGCGACCGGAAGGCCGCGACCACGACGAGCACCACGGCGGCCAGGACCGCGGCGATCCACACGGTCACCCCGGCGGTCAGGGCGACGACGAGCGCGACGAGCACGGCGGAGGCAGCCCAGAAGGACACCGGGTCGCTCGGCTTGCGGACGGACACCGGCGTGTAGCGGCCGAAGAGCTTGCCCCGGAACACCACCAGCAGGACGACGCACGGCACGACCACACCGGCGACCGCGGGCCAGGCCATCAGTCCGGCGAAGGCCAGCGGGCCGGCGAGCCCCATCCGGTCGACGGCGAGCAGGTTGGTCAGGTTGGACACCGGCAGCAGCAGCGACGCGGTGTTCGCGAGCCAGACGGTGGTCAGCGCGAACGGCATCGGGGGCAGACCCACGCGCCGTGCGAGCGAGATCACGATGGGGGTGAGGAGCACCGCGGTGGTGTCGATCGACAGGAAGACGGTGCAGAGGACGGCGAGCACGACGACCGCGCCCCAGAGGCCGATGGTGCGCCCGCCACCGACCCGGGCGGCGACGTCGGCGAGGCGGTCGAAGACCCCGGCGTCCGCAGCGAGCTCGGCGACGATCGTCAGCCCGAGCACGAACCCGAGGACCGGCAGGACCCGGTCGGCGAGCACGGCGAGGTCGTCGAGGGGCAGCAACCCGAACACGACGCAGACCGCGCCGACCACGAGCAGGGCCGCTCCGATGACCGCTTGACGCACGAACGCTCCTTCACCCGGTGCCGCGGCCGGGTGACCGGCGGCGCTCCAATGTACGGGCCGGTAGCGTTGTCAGCACGACGACAGGAGGCCTCTGTGCGCAAGTTCATGTTCAACGGTGCGGTGTGGAGTTCGCTCATCAGCGGCTACAGCGTGCTGCAGACCACCCGACAAGGACCGCGTGACTGGCGGCTCGCGCTGACCTGGGTCGCGTGGATCGCCACCACCATCGTGGCCATCGGCACGGTCGTCGAGGACGACCGCGCCGTCAAGGCGCGCCAGTAGGTCGGAAGGCCGAAGGGGCCGCGGTCGCGACCCACTGACGGACGGACGGACGGGCGCGCCCCGCTCAGCGGCGACGCGAAGCGTTGCGCGGGGCGCGCCGACCGAGCCTACGAGGGAGGCGTGCCAGCTGGCACCGGGCCTCCCGTCCGTCTTCCGTGCCGTCCACGGCAACCGGTGCCGCAACCGGGTCAGCGCTCGGAATCCGGGATGCCGGAGGTCTGGATCGGTCCGGTGAAGAGCGCTCCGCGCTCGTCGTCGCCGAACAGCTGCGAGTCGCCCTCGGTCGCGCGACCGCGTCCGCGTCGGCGCAGGGCCGGTGCGGTCGGCTCGGTGAGCTGCACCCGCTGGACCGGCAGGGCATCCGGGTGGGTGCGCTGGATCCACTCGACCATCTCCTCGCGGACGTAGCAGCGCAGGTCGAACAGGCCGCCGGCGTCCGGCGCCGTCACGAGGATGCGGACGCGGACCAGTCCCCCGACGGCGTCGGTGACCTGGAGCACCTTGACCCGGCGGTCCCAGATCGTCGACGTCTTGAGGATCCGGTCGAGCTCGGCGCGCATGTCGGCCGGGCTCACCCGCCAGTCGAGGTCGAACTCGACGGCGCCGAGGAGCTCGCTGCCGGTCCGCGTCCAGTTCTCGAACGGGGTGCTCGTGAAGTACGTCGACGGCAGCACGAACCGCCGGTCGTCCCACAGGTGCACGACGACGTAGGTCAGCGTGATCTCCTCGATCCGCCCCCACTGCTGCTCGACCACGACGACGTCGTCCACCCGGATCGACCCGGAGAAGGCGAGCTGCATGCCGGCGAACACGTTGCCGAGTGTGGACTGCGCGGCGAGGCCCGCGACGACGGAGATGAGGCCGGCGCTGGCGAGCACGCTCGCGCCCGCCGCCTCGACCCCGTCGAAGGTCAGCAGGATCGCTCCGACGGCGATGATGACGAGCAGGGCGACCGTGAGCCGACGGATGATGAGCACCTGGGTGCGGATGCGGCGCGCCTGCCGGTTGTCGGGCACGTCGATGCGGAAGCGGTGCAGCCCGAGGTCCTCGAGGAAGATCGCGACGTGGCACGCGAGCCAGCAGCCGACCGCGATCGTGACGATGAGGAAGCCGTGCACGACCTCGTCCCGCCACGGGTAGGCGTCGGGGTCCCGCGGGATGCTCGAGGTGAACGCGATCCAGAGCAGCACCACCAGCAGCACGGTCCGGAACGGGTGCTTCGTCCGGCGAGAGAGCACGCCGGCCCAGCGTTCCCGGCGCGCGACCGCCCGCAGGACCAGGTGCAGGACGAGGGCGACGACGGCGGTGACGAGCAGGGCGAACCCGGTCGCGACGAGCAGTCGGAGGAGGATGTCCATCCCTCCATGCAAGCAACGGACGACGGCCGTCGTTCAGGTTCGGGCCGCCGTCGGCTGTGCGGACGTTCAGCAGCTTCCGTTCGTCGGAACGGGGGTTTGCGTGACGGCCCGGTCCGGAGCGCATGTAGGTTGTCGCGCATGACAGCGCAGAACGACACGGGTGTGAACCGAGCGCCGGCGAACGACTTCTCGCACGAGCAGGAGGGCTACCAGCACGGTCTGAAGCCCCGGCAACTGCAGATGATCGCGATCGGCGGCGCGATCGGAACCGGGCTCTTCCTGGGTGCCGGCGCACGACTGCACACCGCGGGCCCCGCGCTCGCGCTGACGTACCTGGTCGCCGGCGTCTTCGCCTTCTTCATCCTGCGTGCACTCGGCGAGCTCGTGCTGCACCGGCCGTCCTCGGGGTCCTTCATCTCGTACGCCCGAGAGTTCTACGGCGAGAAGTTCGCGTACGCGGCCGGCTGGATGTACTTCCTGAACTGGGCGATGACCTCCATCGTCGACACCACCGCCGTCGCGATCTACCTGCAGTACTGGTCCGCCTTCACCGCGGCGCCGCAGTGGCTGCTCGCACTGATCGCCCTGATCGTCGTCCTCGCGGCGAACATGGTCGCCGTGAAGGTGTTCGGCGAGCTCGAGTTCTGGTTCGCCCTGATCAAGGTGGCCGCGCTGGTGGCGTTCCTGGTCGTCGCGATCGTCTGGCTCGTCTTCGCGTTCCCCGTCGAGGCCGGTGGCGAGGCCGTCCGGACCGGGTTCACGATCTGGGGTGACAACGGCGGGCTGTTCCCGAAGGGGCTGCTCCCCGCGGTGATCGTGATCCAGGGCGTCGTCTTCGCCTACGCCGCGATCGAACTCGTCGGCACGGCATCGGGTGAGACGCAGAACGCCGAGAAGGTCATCCCGCGTGCGATCAACTCCGTCGTCTTCCGCATCGCGGTGTTCTACGTCGGGTCGATCGTCCTGCTCTCCCTGCTGCTGCCGTACACCTCGTACAAGGACGGCGAGAGCCCGTTCGTGACGTTCTTCTCGTCGCTCGGCAACCCGCACGTCGGCGCGATCGTCGGCGGCATCATGAACTTCGTCGTGCTCACCGCCGCGTTGTCGTCGCTGAACGCGGGCCTGTACTCGACCGGCCGGGCGCTGCACTCGATGGGCATGAACGGGTCCGCGCCGAAGTGGACCACGAAGATGTCGAAGGGCGGTGTGCCGTACGCCGGCATCCTGCTCACGGCGGCCTTCACCGTCGCGGGTGTCGTGCTCAACTACTTCGTCCCGAAGCAGGCGTTCGAGATCGCGCTGAACATCGCCAGTCTCGGCATCATCACCGCGTGGGGCACGATCATCCTGTGCCAGATGCGGCTGCGCCAGTGGGCCAAGCAGGGTCTGGCGAAGGAACCCTCGTTCAAGCTGCCCGGCGCTCCGGTCACCGCCTGGCTGACCCTGGCGTTCCTCGCCTCGGTCATCGTCCTGATGGCGATCGACTACCCGGTCGGCACGTACACGATCGCGTCCCTCGTGGTCATCATCCCGCTGCTCATCGTCGGCTGGTTCCTGCAGCGCGACCGCATCCTGCGCATCGCCGCCCTGCGCGAGGGCGTCACGGGTCCGTACCCGATCGGCGTCCGCAACCCGGCTGCCCAGGTCCGCCGTGACGACGACCGGAACGGAGACGGGGTCTAGCACGCCCCGGTTGTCCCCGGAACGCAAGGCCGCACCGCGCGATCACGAACGGTCCGGCACCCGTCGCTACCATCAGCGGGTGCCGGACCGTTCTGTTTCCCCCACCCTCGACCTGCAGCTCAGCTGGCGGGGTGCGTTCGGACGCCTCCGGGTGTTCGCGGACCGGCTCGAGGCCGAGACCGACTACCAGCGCGAGGCACGCACGGTGGTGCCGATGGACGCCGTGCAGGGGTGGCGCCTCGGGCCGTGCGACGAGGACGCGGTCTGCGTCGAGTTCGTCGCGGAGCAGGAGACCTACCGGGTGCTGCTCGACACCCCGGACGAGCAGCTCGCTGCGCTGGCGATCCGGAAGGTGCTCGGGCCCCCGCTGGAGTCCTGAGGGCGCAGGGTCAGTCGTCGGTGTCGACGCGGTCGGTGACGACGTCACCGGAGCCGGCGTCGATGCGCACGCTGTGCTTCGTGCCGGACGAGTCGAGCACGTCGCCCTCCCAGACCACCGTGCCGACGTGGTCGTCGAGCCCGAGCTCGGTGACGGTCCCGGCGTGCAGGTCCTGGAAGGCGTCGACGGCCTGCTTGACGCTCAGGTCGGCGGCTGCGACGAAGCGCTCGTGCTCGGCCGTGTCGTCCGCGTCGCCGGCTTCGGTCTGCGGGGTGCCGGCGACCGAGGTGCCGTCGGCGTTCGTGTGCACCTCGTGCTCGGTGCCGTCCTTCGTCACGACGAGGACCTCGTAGGCGGAGGCGCCCTGCTCCTGCTCGACCGAGATGACGGTGCCCGAGCCGACCTCGCCGCGTGCGGTGGCGACCGCTGCGAGCAGGGCCTTGTTCGAGCCGACCGCCGCCGCGCCGGGCGAGGACGAGCCGGTGCCGCTGCCGCTGCCGGCGGAGTCCGTGGCCGACGAGCCGACCGAGCCGGAGCCGGCCGAGCCCGTGTCGTCGTCGGAGTCGTCGCTGGCGCAACCGGTGAGGGCGAGGGCCGCCACGATCGGCAGGGCGGCGAACGCGGCGACGCGGCGGGCGGAGGGCTTCTGGTGCTGGGTGCGGAAGTTCATGTGACGAGCATCTCGTCGGGGTGCTGAAGCAGGCCTGAAGCGACCTGTTCAGCCGCCGAGTGCGATGCGGACGACGAACCGGGCGCCGCCGAGCGGCGACGCGACGACGGTCGCGTCGCCACCGTGCGCACGGACGGCATCCCGCACGATGGCGAGCCCGAGGCCCGCGCCGCCGGCATCGCGGCTGCGGGCCTCGTCGAGACGGACGAACCGCTCGAAGACGCGTTCCCGCTCGCCCTCGGGCACGCCGGCGCCGTCGTCGTCCACCGTGAGCACCGCCGAGCCGTCGTGCTCGGTGAGCGAGACTGCGACGCGGGTGCTCGCGTGCCGGACGGCGTTGTCGACGAGGTTCCGGACCACTCCGGCCAGCACGCGCTCGTCGCCGAGGACCCGCGCCGCCGAGATCGCCGAACCGTCCACCCGGACCGCGCGCACGGCGCCGTCCGGTCCGGACCATGCCCCGGCCTCTGCCCCGGTCGTGGCCCGTGCTCGTGCGCGGGCCACGGCGTCGAGGGCGAGGTCGTCGAGGTCGACTGGGCGCCGTGCCCGGATCCCGCCCTCGTCGAGGCGGGAGAGCTCGAGGAGCCCGGCGACGAGGTCCTGCAGCCGCACCGCCTCGGACCTGACGACGTCGGCGAGGTCGGCCACGTCGGAGCGTTCCGGGTGGGCGACGGCGACCTCGACGTGCTGCCGGATCGACGCGATCGGTGACCGGAGCTCGTGGGAGGCGTCGGAGACGAACCGCCGCTGGCTCTCCGCGGACCGGTCGAGGCGGTCGAGCATCGCGTTCATCGTCGTCGCGAGCCGCGCGACCTCGTCACCGGTGTCCGGCACCTCGACCCGAGCGTCCGGGTGGGCGGCACGGATCGTCTCGACCTCGGTGCGCATCCGCTCCACGGGCCGCAGCGACCGCCCGGTGACGGCCCAGGTGACCGCCACCAGCAGCAGCACGAGCACGGGCACCCCGACCGCGAGGAGCGCGACGGCGGTGCGGACCGCGGTGTCGGCCTGGTCGAGCGAGGCGCCGTAGACGAGCGTCGCCTCGCCGCCGCCCGGCAGGTCCACGTCGTCCGCGACGAGCAGCCACCGTTCACCGTCGTGGGACCACCGGGACTCGTCGGCGGTGGGCAGGGCGTCGCCGTCGGCGTCCTCGCCGTGCGCCAGGACCGCTCCGCCGTCGCCGATCACCTGCACCAGGACGTCCTCGTAGTCGGTGACCGCGGACGCGCCGTCCGCCTCGACCCGGGAGGACACCTGCTCGAGCCCGGCCTCGGCCGAGGTGCGCACGCCGTCGAGCAGCACGAGCCGCAGCACGACGACGAACGCCACCGCGCCGATGACCAGGGCCGCGAGCACGACGAGCCCCGCGCCGAGGGTGGTCCGGGCGCGGACCGACCGGAAGCGCCGTGGTCGGGTCGGCGCGCCGGGACGCGTGCCCGGGCTCGACCCGTCAGCCACCGTCGGCCGCCAACCGGTACCCGGCGCCGCGGACCGTCTCGATCGCGGCACGCCCGAAGGGCCGGTCGAGCTTCCGGCGGAGGTGCCCGACGTACACCTCGACGATGTTCGGGTCCCCCTCGAAGTCGACGTCCCAGACGTTCTCGATGACGTCCCGCTTCGACCGCACCTGCCCCGGGTGCCGTGCGAGGTACTCGAGCACGGCGAACTCGCGGCTCGTCAGCTCGACCTGGGTCCCGCCCCGGGCCACGGTGCGCGCCGCGGGGTCGACCACCAGGTCGCCGAGCGTCAGCACCGTGGGGCGCTCCCGTGCGCCGCGGCGGACGAGCGCCCGGAGCCGGGCGACGAGCACCGGGTGCGAGAACGGCTTCGTGACGTAGTCGTCGGCCCCCGCGTCGAGTGCCTCGACCTGGTCCCACTCGCCGTCCTTCGCGGTCAGCATCAGCACGGGGGTCCAGTCACCGTCGGCACGGAGCTGGGCGCACACGGCCCAGCCGCTCAGGCCGGGCATCATCAGGTCGAGCACGATCGCGTCGTAGCGGAACTCCCGCGCGTGCCACAGGCCGTCCACGCCGTCGTTCGCGACGTCGACCGCCCACCCCTCGGCTTCGAGCCCGCGGCGCACCCCGTCGGCGAGCCGGACCTCGTCGTCGACCACCAGCACACGCATGGCACCGATCCTGCCGTGTCCCGCTGAAGCAGGGCTGAAGCGGGCCGCGATGGTGGCCAGGGGCGGACGGGAGGCCCGTGGCGGCACCGCCACGCGCCTCCTGTCCGGCGGTGGTCCGGACCAGGGCCGCGCGGCCCGCCTGCGCGGGCTCAGACCAGCAGCAGGATCCCCGCGATGACGGAGGCGACGGCGATGGCGAGCGCGACGAGCAGGAGCACGAGGTGCACCGTGTAGAACGTCGTCGGCTTGCCGGCGGCGTCACGGGCACGCGTGTCCTTCGCGACGCGCTGGAAGAAGCGCGGCCAGGTGATGACGTTGAACACGGCACCGAGGAACAGGACGACTGCGGCGAAGAAGAGCACGGTACGATCCTAGACAACCCACGACCGGGACGAGACCGGGCAGGTGGTGCTCGGCCGCCCCCAACGCGGCCGAGTCCCGACCCGGCGAGGCCACAGGATCTGTAGCACTTGCTACAGACTGTACACGGCATGCCCCACAGCGTCGAGCACCGAACGGCTACGCGGTCTCGAGGGCGGCCTCGGCATCGGCGAGGACGGCACGCTCCGACTCGGTCAGGGACGCCCGTGCACCGCGGACCCCGTCGTTGATCTCGACGATGCGGCGGCTGAGGAGCGTCGCGGGGTCGTCGGTCGGCGGGTAGGCGTTGTCCACCCCGAGCCGCTCGTGCAGGGGCGCCAGACGCTGCAGCGCGGCGTCCACCCTGCGGGCACGGCCTCGGCGCGAGATCCGGTGCCCGAACACGAGCAGGAGCATCCCGGACGCCACGCACAGCACCGCTCCCGGCGTGGTGACGTCGTAGGGCAGCGAGAGCGCGTGCGTGACCTGCAGGTCGCCGACGACGTGGGCGACGTCCATCACGACGACCACGACCATGCGGACGACCCCGAGGACACCGCCGAGGATCAGGACCCACAACCCCACCAGGTCCGTGGTCGTCCGGGCCTCACGCAGGCGCAGCACGCAGATGAACCCCGTCGCGCCGAGTGCCACACCGAGGTAGACGGTCTGCGCGATCGAGTAGACCGTGGCCGCCGGGTGCGAACCGGCGTCGAGCATGAAGGTCGTCGTGGTCGCGGGCTTGTCGAGCACGGTGAACGCGACGAGGACCACCACGATCACCACCACGAAGGACACCAGGACCGCGTTCCGGAGCCAGGGTCGTGCCGCCCCGACCGCCTTCGCCACGCCCCACAGCAGCGTGCTCGTGCCGGCCACCATGAGGCAGTCGCTGATCACGGTCACGACGTTGAACCCACCGAGCCGCGGATCGAGCCAGCGGTACAGCGGGTCGACGTTCGTGACGATGGTGGCGGCGAAGAGCAGGAACGTGAACGCGAGGGTGCGGTCCTGCCCGCGCTGCAGGACCAGCAGCACGATCGTCCCGACGAGGAGCAGCACCGCCTGGACGACGGCGATGATCACCCGAAGACCCCGCGGAAGGCACTCGGGCGGCCGCGGTGCTGGCGGATCACGGTGGCCAGGCGGTCGGCGAAGACCTCGGCCTCGTGCTCGTACGTGTTCGAGAACAGCCCACGGGCCAGCGCCCGTTCGACCTTGTACTCGGGCAGGTCGGGGATGACGTCGCGGATGTAGGCGCTCTGCGGGGCGTGCTCCTGGTGCCGGTGCAGGACGTGGCCGAGCTCGTGGCCGATGACGAACGACCGGAAGGTCGGCGACGCGGTCGGCGAGATCATCACGAGGTGCGCGTGGTCGAGCGTGGCCACGAAGCCGCAGACGGGCTCGGCAGCCAGGAACGACTCCTCGCGCACCACGATCGGCTTGCCGACGACGTCGGCCGCGGCAGCGACGGCCTGGTCGACGTCCGACCAGCCCTCTGCCGCACCACGAGCCCAGAACGCGTCGACGAGCGCGTCGGTCATGCGACGCTCCCCCGCTGCGATTCCTCCTCGAGCACCTCGGCGATGCGTCGGAGCGCGTCGGGCGACAGTTCGCCGGGGAAGGTCCGCGCCGCGAAGCCGCTCACGCGGGCGGACCGCAGGGACCGGACGAGGGCGAGCTGGGCGCCGATGCGTTCCGGTACCTCGCTGTCCTCGAGCAGGAAGCGTTCGTCGACCTCGAAGAACCCGGCCAGCAGGCGCAGGAGCTCGGTGTCGCGGTTGCGGCGGCCGTCGCCGGAGAGCATGTAGGTCCACTTGGCCCGGGACAGGGAGCCGCCGTGGGCCGCGACGTACTCCTCGATCGAGGCGAACGGCACGGGGGCACCGCGCTGGGACTCCTCGAAGTCGAGGAGCAGGTTGAGGCGGCGCGCGAGCTCGGCGGCGTCGAGCGCCCCGCCCTTCAGATCACCCGTGTCCATCTCGGACTCCTCCCCAGCCGTGTCCGCGCGGGGTGTCGGTCCGGCGCGTGGACGCCATGCTAGCGCGGACACCCGACACCGCGCCGTTACCCTCGTGGGCATGCCCCGCCGCTTCCCCGCCACCGTCGCGGCACGCGTCGAGCACGAGATCGTCATCACGAAGTCGCGCTTCATCACCACCGTGGCGCCCGTGTCCGGCGTCGAGGACGCCGACCGCGTGATCGCCGAGGTCCGCCGACGGTACTGGGACGCCCGGCACAACTGCACGGCGATGGTCACGGGCGTGCTCGGTGACCAGGCCCGCTCCTCGGACGACGGGGAACCCTCGGGCACGGCCGGCGTCCCGATGCTCGAGGTCCTGCGCCGCCGCGACCTGACCGACGTCGTCGTGGTCGTCACGCGCTACTTCGGCGGGGTGAAGCTCGGCGCGGGCGGGCTCGTCCGGGCCTACTCGACCTCGGTCTCCGAAGCGCTCGACACCGCCGTGCCCGTTCGTCGCGAGGCCCTGACGCAGGTGCGCTTCGACGTCGACCACGCCGATGCCGGGCGGCTCGACAACGTGCTGCGCGACTGGGTCCGGCACCACCACGCGACGCTCGGCCCGACCGAGTACGGGCAGGCGGCGACCTTCGAGGTGTGGGTCCCCCACGACGCGCTCGGGGCGCTGACCGCCGACCTCGCCGCGGCGTCGGCCGGCGCGCTCGAACCCGTCGTCGGCGAGGAACGGATCGTTAACGTCCCCACCGGCTGACGTCCGGTCCGACCGAAGCCCGGTCCGGACTGACTTCTGCGCTCCGGCGCACCTCGGGCGTGTCCAGGTGCCGGAGCGCGAAGACCCCTGGAACGCACGAACGCCCCGACTCGATGAGCCGGGGCGTTCGTCCTGCGGTGCACCCCCTCGGACTTGAACCGAGAACCCACTGATTAAGAGTCAGTTGCTCTGCCAATTGAGCTAGAGGTGCATGTTCCGGCTTCCGTGCCGCAACGGGAATCAACAATAGCATGGGTTTCGCGCGCCCACGACCACTCGCGGGCGCACGACGCGAACAGGAGCACCATGACCGACCGTCTCGTCCCCGGCGACACCGCCCCCGACTTCACGCTGCCCGACCAGGACGGCGTCCAGCACTCCCTGGCCGCCCTGCGCGGCAAGAAGGTCATCGTGTACTTCTACCCGGCGGCCTCCACCCCGGGCTGCACCACCGAGGCCTGTGACTTCCGCGACAACATGTCCTCGCTGCAGGCCGCCGGCTACGAGGTGCTCGGCGTCTCGAAGGACGACCAGGCGAAGCTCAAGACGTTCCAGCACGAGCAGGCGCTGACCTTCCCGCTGCTGAGCGACCCCGACCTCGCCGTGCACAAGGCGTACGCAGCCTGGGGCGAGAAGAACAACTACGGCAAGATCGTCACCGGCACGATCCGCTCCACGATCGTGGTCGGCGAGGACGGCGCCGTGCAGCTGCCGCTCTACAACGTCAAGGCCACCGGGCACGTGGCGAGCCTGCGGAAGAAGCTCGGCCTGGTCTGAGAGCCGGCCACGCACCGGAGGCCCGGTGCCGGTTCCGAGAACCGGCACCGGGCCTCCTGTGTGTGGCGGACCAGACCGTCTACTCGACCGGGCGCGCGAGCGCGGCCGTCACCGACCGCGACAGCACCAGCGTGATGCCGAGCAGGGCCGGGATGAGCAGCACCCAGCCGACCGCGGCGACCCGGAAGACGCCCTGGAACGCTCCGATCGCGATGGCGCCCTGCAGGACCTGCCAGACGATGATGCCCGAGCGCACCCACGACCGGCCGTGCCACAGGCCGTTCAGCAGCGCACCGAGCCAGAGCGCAGCGATGGCGACGAGGACGGTGAGGGCGATGCCCGACGCGATGCTCGTGGCCGGCGCGACGAGCAGTTCGACGATCAGCACGACGGTCACGACCACCAGTGCGAGGAACTCGAGGCCGACCACGACGAGCAACCCCAGCATCGCCGGCGACCGGCGCGCGACGGGGGCGGAGGGTTCGGTGTCGTTCGGGGTGTCGTCGTGCACAGTGATCCTCCAGCATCGGAACCCTTGATTTGGCCCTACCAGTATGGAACGATATTGGAGGTCGTTTGGACGGCACGATGTGGTGTGCGTCTCCCGTGGTTCATCGCTCCTCCCCCGAGCGTCTCGCGGGCGTCAGATTCGCTTCATGCGGACTCCTCCCCACAGTTGTCCCCTCCATGCCTCATGCATGGTCAGCGTTCCGATCCCCCGAACCACGGCCCCGGCCTGCCGTTCGAGCATCGACATCAAGGAGCACCACACATGGACTGGCGTGACAAGGCTGCCTGCCTCACCGCAGACCCCGAGCTCTTCTTCCCCGTCGGGAACACCGGGCCCGCCGTCGACCAGATCGAGAAGGCCAAGTCGGTCTGTGCGCGTTGCACGGTCACCGAGATGTGCCTGCAGTACGCACTCGAGAACAACCAGGACTCGGGTGTCTGGGGTGGTCTCAGCGAGGACGAGCGTCGTGCGCTGAAGCGTCGCGCCGCTCGCGCCCGCCGCGCGTCCTGACCCCGGTCGTCTGACACCACGACGCCCGTCGTCCCTTCGGGGACGGCGGGCGTCGTCGTGCGCGCGGGGATCGGCATGCGCGAGGGTCGTCATGCACAACACCGGTGTTCACGCATCGAACACCGGGACATGGGTGTTCGACCGGTGAACACCGGTGTTGTGCGGCGCTCGGACTAGGCGGCGGGGGCGGTCAGCCAGCGGAACGGGATGCTGATCGTCACCTCGGTGCCGCTGCCCGTCAGCGTGTGCCAGTCGATGGTGCCGCCGAGCTCGCCCTGGATGAGCGTGCGGACGATCTGCGTCCCGAGGCCCGACCCGACCTTGCCCTCGGGGAGCCCGACGCCGTTGTCGCGGACCTCGATCTCCAGGTGGTCGTCGAAACGGCGGGCGACGATCTCGACCTCACCGTCGCGGCCGTCCAGCCCGTGCTCGACGGCGTTCGTCACGAGTTCGGTGAGGCCGAGGGCGAGCGGCGTCGCGGCCTCGGAGGGCAGCACCCCGAACTCACCGGTCTTCTTCGGGTGCACGGTCGTGTTGTGCGACGCGGCGACCTCGGTGACCAACTTGAGGACCGAGTCGAACACCTCGTCGAAGTCCACCGTCTGGCTGAGGCCGCTCGACAGCGTGTCGTGCACGACGGCGATGGCGGCGACACGGCGCATGGCGTTCTGCAGCGAGGTCCGCGCTTCGTCCGAGTGTGTGCGTCGTGCCTGGATCCGCAGCAGGGAGGCGACGGTCTGCAGGTTGTTCTTCACGCGGTGGTGGATCTCGCGGATCGTGGCGTCCTTGGTGATGAGCTCGCGCTCCTGGTGCCGCAGCTCGGACACGTCGCGGCAGAGCACGATGGCGCCGATGCGCTCACCGTGGTCGCGGAGCGGGATCGAGCGGAGCGACACTGTGACCCCCTTCGACTCGATGTCGGCCCGCCACGGCGCCCGGCCGGTGACCACGAGCGGCAGGGACTCGTCGACGTCGAGCTGGGCGCCGATGAGCTCGGTGGTGACCTCGGCGAGGGACTTCCGCTCGAGTTCCCCCTCGAAGCCCATCCGGTTGAAGGCGCTCAGGCCGTTCGGGCTCGCGAACGTCACGGTGCCGGCGGTGTCCAGGCGCAGCAGGCCGTCGCTGGCGCGGGGCGCCCCACGGCGGGGGCCCGCCGGTGCGCCGAGGTCGGGGAAGTCACCGGTCGCGATCATGCCGAACAGGTCGTTCGCGCTCGCGGTGAAGTTGAGCTCCTGGCGGCTCGGGGTCCGCATCTCGTCCTGGTTGGAGTGCCGGGTCACGACGGCGATCGGCCGTTCGGTGGTCTCGGCGCTCTTCGGGCTCAGGCGGCGGAGCACCGGGATCGCGCGGACGCGGGTCGGGGTGTCCTCGTACCAGTCCGGCTCGGCGGAGTCGACGACGCGGGAACCAGCGAAGCTCTCGGTCACCTGGCCGCGCCACTCCTCGCGGATCTCCTGCCCGACGATGTCCCGGTAGAACAGCGTCGCCGCGGAGCTCGGGCGGGCGTGCGCGACGGCCACGAACGAGCCGTCCTCGGCGGTCGGGACCCAGAGCACCATGTCGGCGAAGGACAGGTCAGCGAGGAGCTGCCAGTCCCCCACGAGCAGGTGGAGCCACTCCACGTCTGCTTCCGAGGAACGGCCTTGCGCGAGGACGAGGTCACTGAGGGTCGACACCCAGCCAGTCTAGGTCCGCCGCCTTGTGGAGAACGTCGCCCTCTCCACAGGGGAGACAGCGTTGTATTTCGTATGTCGTACGCCCCATACGCTCGCTCCAACGACGGAAGGGGCAGGGGTGGCAGAGCAGGCACGCCGCATCGATCACGAGACGACGGCGGTGCACCCACCGCCCCTGCGGATCGTGGAACCGGCACCGGAACCAGCCGCGGCGTCCGGTCCCCCGGAGCCCGAGTCGACCGCTCGGGCGCTCGGGCTCTGCGTCGCCGAGGTGCTCACCGGGGCACGCGAGGTCGACAGCATCGCCCGGTGGATCAGCGATGACGTGCAGCGACACCTGCAGCAGCGGGCCGCGGTGGC
Organism: Curtobacterium poinsettiae; assembly: GCF_047226435.1. Lineage (NCBI taxonomy): Bacteria > Bacillati > Actinomycetota > Actinomycetes > Micrococcales > Microbacteriaceae > Curtobacterium > Curtobacterium poinsettiae. The sequence goes on from NZ_CP178434.1 coordinate 2,336,285, forward strand.
GGCGCACGCCCGGGGATCCGGCCAGCGGGCCCGAGGGCGCCCGGTGCTCCGGGTCGGCAGCGTCCTGGTCTGCCGCCCCGCGGACGGCGTCGCAGAGGCAACGGTCATCGTGCACACGCGCAGCCACGCGCGAGCGGTCGCGATGCGGCTCGAGACGCGGCACGGTCGGTGGCAGGCGACCGCCATCGGCGTCCTGTAGGCGCGCCCGCTGCCGACCTGGAGGCGCGTGGCGGCGCCGCCACGGGCCTCCGATCCGGCAGGCGGCACGCATCGCTCGCGCGCGGGACGCTAGTTCTTCTTGGTGGCCTGTCGACGCTCGGCGCGGTTGCTCGCCGCAGCCTGACCGGAGGCCGTGGCCGCGTTGCCGAACGCGGAGCCCTGCTCCGGCTCGGCAGCCGCTTCGGCCTCGGCCTGGGCGCGCTGCGCACGAGCGGTGGCGGCCTGCTCGAGGCGTCCCTTCTCGTCGCGGACCTCGACCTCGCCGTCGATGGACGGTGCCGAGTACTCGAGGCCGGAGACCTCGTCCTCGCCGAGCCCCTTGGCCTCGATGACCGCGTTCTCGCCGTCGGACTGCACCTGGACCTCGAGGTTGAACAGGTAGCCGACGGACTCTTCGCGGATCTGCCCCATCATCGTCTGGAACAGTGCGTAGCCCTCGCGCTGGTACTCGACCAGCGGGTCACGCTGCGCCATCGCGCGGAGGCCGATGCCGTCCTTCAGGTAGTCCATCTCGTACAGGTGGTCGCGCCAGCGGCGGTCGATCACCGAGAGCACCACACGACGCTCGAGCTCGCGCATCGCCTCGTCGCCGAGGAGTTCTTCACGCTGCTGGTAGGCCAGCTTGGCGTCGGAGAGGATCTCGCGGGCCAGGAAGTCACGCGACGCCTTGCCCTTCGAGCCGGCCTCGGTGATGACCTCGTCGATGGAGATCGAGATCGGGTAGAGGGTGCCGAGCTCGGTCCACATGGCGTCGAGGTCCCAGTCGTCCGGGGAGCCTTCGCCCGTGTGGGTGTCGATGACGTCGTCGATGACCGCCTTGAGGAACGCCTGCGCGCGGTCGTGCAGGTCGTCGCCCTCGAGGATGTGGCGGCGGTCGCTGTAGATCGCCTCACGCTGACGGTTCAGGACGTCGTCGTACTTCAGGACGTTCTTGCGGATCTCGGCGTTGCGGCCCTCGACCTGAGACTGGGCGGACCGGATCGCGCGGCCGACGAGCTTGTTCTCGATCGCCAGGTCGTCGGGGACGTTCGAGCGGCCCATCAGGCTCTCGGCGGCACCGGAGTTGAACAGGCGCATCAGGTCGTCGGTCAGCGACAGGTAGAAGCGGCTCTCGCCCGGGTCACCCTGGCGGCCGGAACGACCACGCAGCTGGTTGTCGATGCGTCGCGACTCGTGGCGCTCGGTGCCGAGCACGTACAGGCCGCCGACTGCGCGGACCTTGTCGCCCTCTTCCTCGACCTCGGCCTTGACGCGGGCGAACACGTCGTCCCACGCGGCTTCGTACTCGTCGGGGGTCTCGGTCGGCGACAGGCCCTTCGCGTGCATCTCCTGCACGGCGAGGAACTCCGCGTTGCCACCGAGCATGATGTCGGTACCACGACCGGCCATGTTCGTCGCGACGGTCACGGCGCCGAAGCGACCGGCCTGGGCGACGATCGCGGCTTCACGGGCGTGGTTCTTCGCGTTGAGGACCTCGTGCTTCACACCCTGCTTGGCGAGGAGCTTCGACAGGTACTCGGACTTCTCGACGCTCGTGGTACCGACGAGGACGGGCTGGCCCTTCTCGTGACGCTCCGCGATGTCCTCGGCGACCTGCTCGAACTTCGACTTCTCGTTCTTGTAGACGAGGTCCGTCTGGTCGATGCGCTGCATCGGCTTGTTCGTCGGGATGGCGACGACGCCGAGCTTGTAGGTCGACATGAACTCGGCCGCCTCGGTCTCGGCGGTACCGGTCATGCCGGAGAGCTTCTGGTACAGGCGGAAGTAGTTCTGCAGCGTGACGGTGGCGAGGGTCTGGTTCTCGGCCTTGACCTCGACGCCTTCCTTGGCCTCGATCGCCTGGTGGATGCCCTCGTTGTAGCGGCGGCCCATCAGGATGCGGCCGGTGTGCTCGTCGACGATGAGCACCTCGCCGTTCATCACGACGTAGTCCTTGTCCTTCTTGAACAGGGCGACGGCCTTGATGGAGTTGTTCAGGAACGAGATGAGCGGGGTGTTCGCCGACTCGTACAGGTTGTCGATGCCGAGGTAGTCCTCGACCTTCTCGATGCCGGGCTCGAGGACGCCGACGGTGCGCTTCTTCTCGTCGACCTCGTAGTCCTCGCCCGGGGTCAGGCGCGTGGCGATCGAGGCGAACTCGGTGAACCACCGGTTGGCCTCGCCCGACGACGGACCGGAGATGATGAGCGGCGTCCGGGCCTCGTCGATGAGGATCGAGTCGACCTCGTCCACGACGGCGAAGAAGTGGCCGCGCTGCACCATGTCGGAGGCCTGCCACGCCATGTTGTCGCGCAGGTAGTCGAAGCCGAACTCGTTGTTCGTGCCGTAGGTGATGTCGGCGGCGTACTGCTCGCGACGCTCGGGCGGGCTCTGGTTCGCGATGATGCAGCCGGTGGTCATGCCGAGCGCGCGGAAGACGCGGCCCATGATCTCGGACTGGTACGAGGCCAGGTAGTCGTTGACCGTGATGACGTGCACGCCGCGCGACGGGATCGCGTTGAGGTACGCGGCGGTCGTCGCGACGAGGGTCTTGCCCTCACCGGTCTTCATCTCGGCGATGTTGCCGAGGTGCAGGGCCGCGCCACCCATGAGCTGCACGTCGAAGTGCCGCATGCCCAGGGTGCGCTTCGCGGCTTCACGCACGGCGGCGAACGCCTCGGGCAGGAGGTCGTCGAGGGTCTCGCCGTTGGCGTACCGCTCGCGCAGCTCCTTGGTCTCGCCGTGGAGTTCCTCGTCGGTGAGGCTCGAGAAGTCGTCCTCGAGGTCGTTGATGGCCGAGGCGTACGCCTTCAGCCGACGGAGGGTTCGTCCTTCGCCGATGCGGAGGACCTTCTCCAGCACGTTTGCCACGTGAACTCCTTACGGGGTCGTCGCGCGCGACCTGCACGCCCGATCGACCAGTCATGCTAGCAACCCGCGAACGCTCGGCGCTGTGAGCGCCGCGGCTGCCGCGGACACGGGTGTGCGCGGCCCGCGAACGGACCGCGCACACGGAGCGGAACCGGAGGCTCCGCGAGGACGTCAGGCGATCGCCGCTGCGCGCTCCGCGTCGGAGTCCGCCGTGGCCGAGGCCTGCGCCTGGCCGGCGGGCACCTCGTCGATCCCGATCACGCCGTAGTCCCAGCCCTTCCGTCGGTAGACGACGCTCGGACGACGGGTCTCCGCGTCGAGGAACAGGTAGAAGTCGTGCCCGACGAGTTCCATGTGGTAGAGGGCGTCGTCGACCGTCATCGGGGCGGCCTCGAACACCTTGTGCCGGATGACGACCGGGCTGTACACCTCGTTCTCGTCCTCGGCGGTGTCCTGGTCGACGACCGGGACCGCACCGGTCGCGACCTCCTCGATGAGCTTGCCGTCGGCGGGGACGACACCCATGCCGTCGAACGCACTGCCGGCGGCCTCGGCGACCGAGGTGGGACGGTGGCGGCCGTGGTGCACCTTGCGGCGGTCACGCGCCCGACGGAGGCGCTCCATGATCCGCGCGAAGGCGAGGTCGAAGGCGGCGTACTTGTCCGACGCCGCGGACTCGGCCCGCACGAGCGGCCCCGGCCCGATCAGCGTGAGCTCCACGCGGTCCTCGCCCTGGCTGCCGCTCGACTTCTCGTGGTGGCGGCTGATGCGCACCTCGAAGGCGAGGGCGCGGTCGGCGAGCACGTCGATCTTCTCGGACTTCTGCTCGACGTAGGTGCGGAAACGGTCGGTGACCCCGACGTTCCGGCCCGTGATCGTCACGTCCATGTGGCGGCTCCCATCCAGTGTCGGCGCGTCGCCTCCGTCCGGCGACCCGAACGCCTTGCCGCGAGGCTAGACCCGGCGCACCCTCGGCGTCACGGGGCGTCGGCGAGTCTGTCGGACACTCACCGGACGCACAGTGGACACCGGGTGTTCACGGAGCCGTCAGTCGTCGACGCTCGCCAGGGCGACGCAGCGCACCACCCGACCACCCGCCGACCGCACGGCGCGGACACCCTCGGCCATCGTCACGCCGGTCGTGACGACGTCGTCGACGAGCACCACGTGGCGGCCGGCGACCCCGACCGCGCGCAGGGTGCCGACGGTGGCGGCGACCCGCTCCACCGCCGATCGTTCCTTCTGCCCGGGCCCCGCACCCCGGCGTCCGGCCCGGGTCCGGACGAGCCGCCCCGTCCGCCGGACACCGCCGCGGGCGAGCAGGAGCACCACCGGGTCGAACCCGCGGCGCCGGGCACCCGCACGGGACGGCGGGACGCGGAGCACCACGGTGCCGTCCGGTGCCGCGGCGAGCGCCGTCCGGACGAGTGCACCGAACCGGCCACCGAGCGGACGGGCGACGTCGACCCGGCCGCGCAGCTTCAGCTCGAGGACCAGGGTGCGGACCAGCCCCTCGTACTCGAAGGCGGCGTCGAGCCGGACGCCGGCGACGAGCCGGACGCGCCCGGGGCGTGCGTCGAGCGCCGCGCGGCACGGCGGGCAGAGTGCGCGGTCCGGGCGGCCGCAGCCCAGGCAGGCGACGGGGAGGAACAGTCCGAGCACGGCGAGCAGGGCGTCACGCCACGGGGTGGGGGCGTCGTCAGGGGGCACGACCACGATCGTGGCGGTGACCGGACGACGGCGGTGGGCCGGTGTGCCGGGCTGTGGACGGGCCTCCAGGCCGGGTGCGGTGTGGAGGAGGGTGCCGTCAGCGCTGGACGCCGAGCACGTCGGCGGTGACGCCCGTCGTGTCCCAGCCACCACCGGTGGACTGCAGGACGTCACCGCTCGACATCCGGAGCAGCAGCGCCCCGCCGCTGCCCCCGCTGATCGCGGTCGCACGACCGTCGGGCTTCGGCAGGGTGCTCGACTTGCCGCCGATGGTCGTGCGCACGATGTTCGGGCCGCTGGTGGTCTGTCCGACCGAGGCGACGTCGGTGTCGTTCACCCACGTGGCGTCCACGGCGGTGCCGCTGGCGGCCTGCACCCGGACGGGGGCACCGAACGAGGTGGGTGACCGGTCGGACCCGCGGATGATCGCCATCACGTACAGGCCGGGCCCGTCGGCGGTCTCGATGAGCGCGAGCGCCCTGGTGGAGTCGCGGGACACCTGGAACGACACGAGGTCGCCGCGCGGCAGGGTGGTGCGGACCTCGTGCGGGTCGCCGCCGAGGCCGTACGCGGTGATGCGGCGGGTGTCGGACTGTTCTCCGACCCACACGAAGCCGAGGTCGTCGACCGCGGGGGCGACGAGGTCCTCGCGCGCGTCGACGCGCAGGCGGTCCTTGCCGCGCACGACGACCGCGCCGTCCCGGTTGCCGACGGCCGCGGTGGTGCCGGATGCCGACAGGGCGATCGAGGTCGGGTCGAGGCCGGCGATCGCCGCACCGACGCCGCTGCCGAGTTCGGCGACCTTGCCGGTGCCCGAGGCTGCGTAGCCGACGACGCCGTCGTGTTCGACCAGCGGTCTGGGGTCGACGTCGGGGTTCTGCTGGGCGTCCGCTCCCCCGGAGTCCGGCACCGACAGCGTCGCGCCCTCGATCGTCATCGACACCGACGAGATGGTGGCGACCGAGGCGAGGGACTTGCTGAGCTGTTCGCGCATCCGGACCTTGTCGATGGTGCTCGCGCCCAGGGCGTCCCTCGACAGGTCGACGAGGGCCGTGCCGCTGTCGATCGTCACCGCGTTGAGGGACAGTTGGGTGCCCTCCGGGAACGACGAGACGACGGCCCCCTTCAGCCAGTCGGCGGGGCCGGCGAGCAGGGCGCTGGCGATGCGGGTGCTGGTGGAGGACCGGGCGAGGAACCAGCGCTGGTCGGGCACGAGGAAGCGGTAGGTGGGGTCGTAGAAGTACAGCGCGTGCGGCTGGAACACCGACTCGAAGCTGACCGGCGACAGGATGATGCCGTCCGGGGCGTAGGCGATGCGCCACTCGCCGTCCTCGCGGACGAACTGGAACGTCAGCGTCGACGAGGTGGGGCGGACGGCCTGGGTGTACTCCCCCTCGGCGTCCACGGTGGCGCTGGCCGTCATCGTGTACGTGAGCTCACGGTCGTCGGCGCGCTCGACGGTGCCGCTGCCGTCGCGGATCGTGACGCCCTGCCGCGGGTTCCACCGCTGGGCGAAGTCGTCCGCCAGGAACTGCCGGGCGATCGCGTAGTTGTCCTGGGCGCCGGTGGCCGCGGCGATGAACCCGCGGAGGATGGCCGTCTGGTCGGATCCGGTGATCGGCTTGTCCGGCCGGAAGTCGACGCCCGAGAGCGACTCGTCCTTGATGGTCTGCCCGGTGCGCACGGCGCCGTCGGTGGGGATCGCTGCGCAGGCGGTGACCGCGAACAGGCTGACCGCGGCGAGCGCGACGACGAGGACGTGGCGGATCCGGTGGCGCATCAGGACTCCTCTCGCACGGCGCGGGGGCCGTCGTACGACTCGTCGAGTTCGGGCAGCGGGATGGCCGAGGTGGCGGTCGTCCCCTGTTCGTTGCGGGGCAGGGTCAGCACGAACGTCGACCCTTCGCCCGGCCGGGACCACACGTCGATGCGGCCACCGTGGAGCTTGGCGTCGCCGAGGCTGATCGCGAGACCGAGCCCGGTGCCGCCGATGGTGCGCTTGCGGCTCGGGTCGGCGCGCCAGAAACGGTCGAACACCCGTCCGGCGTCCTCCGGCGGCATGCCGACCCCCTGGTCACGGACGGCGATGGCGACGGTGCGCGCATCGCTGTCGACGACGACCTGCACGGGCTTGGCGTCGCCGTGCTCGATCGCGTTGCCGACCAGGTTGCGGAGGATCCGGCGGACGCGCTTGGCGTCGAGCCGCATGGTGGTGTGGCCGCCGGGCGTGGCGAGCTGCAGGTCGATGCCGGCGCGTTCGGCCAGCGGCCGGAACTCGTCGACGATGTCCGCGGCGATGGACGCCGGCACGACGGGCGCGGTGTCGAGCTGGACCGCCTGGGCGTCGTAGCGGGAGATCTCGAGCAGGTCGGCGAGGAGCAGTTCGAAGCGCTCCACCTGGGCGTGCAGGAGCTCGGCGGACCGACCGACCGACGGTTCGAACGCGTGCCGGGAGTCGTAGAGCATGTCGCCGGCGAGCCGGATCGTGGTGAGCGGGGTGCGGAGTTCGTGCGAGACGTCGGAGACGAACCGCTGCTGCACGCGCGAGAGCTCGGCGAGCTGGGTGATCTGGCGGCTGACCGCCTCGGCCATGCCGTTGAAGCTCCGCGCCAGGGTCGCCAGGTCGTCCTGGCCGCGCACCGGGATGCGTTCGTCAAGGCGACCAGCGGCGATCTTCCGGCTCGTCTCGGCGGCACCGCGGATCGGCACGACGACGAGCCGGACGACGAGCGAGGTGACCAGGGCGATGAGCACCATGAGCGCCACACCGCCGATGGACAGCGTCTGGGACACGAAGTCCAGGGTCTGCTGCGCGTCCGAGAGGTCGTAGACCAGGTAGAGCTCGTACTGCCCGGCGCTCGGGATCTGCAGGGTTGACCCGACGGCGAGCCCCGGCACGCGGCGCCCGTCGTCGTCGAGCTGGACGGGCTGCAGGCTGAGTCGACCGGTGTTCTGCCCCACTTCCTTCCGCAGGTCGTCGGTGATCACCGCGTCCGGGAAGTCCTGGCTGGCGATGGTCTGCAGCGTCTGCGGGGTGGACTGGCCCGGGCTCCGCTCGATCGCGATGCTCGTCCCGCCGGGGCTCGTCGTGTTCGACAGGATCGCCTGCTGCGCCTCGTTCTGCAGGGTCTCGAGCTCGGACTGGTTGTTGTCCTCGGCCGCGGTCGCCGCGTCGAAGATCCCCTGGGCGACGATGGTGGCCCGGGCCGACTCCGACTCGATCTGGTCACGGCGCTGCGAGTAGACGTTCGTCGAGATGCTCACCATGACCGCGGTGCCGATGATCCCCACCGCGAGCCCCGTCGTCATCACGGTGATGGCGACCGAGCGGAACATGAGCGAGCGCCGCCACAGGTACGCGATCGGGCGCCAGCCCCGTCGGAGCCAGCGCCGCATCCGGCGACGGCCACGGTCGACGACACCGATCGAGACCGTGGCGCCGCTGACACCGCGGGCCGGGCCCGACGGGCGCGTCGAGGGCGGCACGGTGCTCAGGCTCCTCCGGCGCGGTACCCGACGCCGCGCACCGTGGTGACGGTCTTCGGGTTGTCCGGGTCGTGCTCGATCTTCGCGCGGAGCCGCTGCACGTGGACGTTCACCAGCCGGGTGTCCGCCTTGTAGTGGTAGCCCCAGACCTGTTCGAGCAGCATCTCGCGGGTGAAGACCTGGTTGGGCTTCTCGGCGAGCGCCCGGAGCAGGTCGAACTCGAGCGGCGTGAGCGCGATCACGGTGTCGCCGCGGCGCACCTCGTGCCCGGCGACGTCGACCGTGACGTCGCCGACGTGCAGCACGGTGGCGTCGGATGCGCTGGGCCGCAGTCGGGTGCGGATGCGCGCGACGAGCTCCTTCGGGTTGAAGGGCTTCACGACGTAGTCGTCGGCACCGTTCTCGAGCCCGAGGACGACGTCGGCGGTGTCGCTCTTCGCGGTGAGCATGATGATCGGTGTGCCGCTCTCGGCACGGATGCGCTTGCACACCTCGATGCCGTCGATGCCGGGCAGCATGACGTCGAGCAGGACGAGGTCCGGCTTGGTGGCGTGGAACGCGTCGACGGCGTCGTTGCCGTCGGCGCTGAACTCGGGTTCGTACCCCTCGGAGCGGAGCACGATGCCGATCATCTCGGAGAGGGCCTGGTCGTCGTCGACGACGAGGATGCGCGGTGTCATGTGATCTGGACTCCGGGTGGCGTGCGGGAGTGCCGTGGTCGGCACGTGTCCCCACACGATAGCCGAGGCCCCGCCGCGCGGGGTTTTCCGACAGGATGGGGGTGGGACGTGCATCGCTGGCACGGTCCGACACGACGAGGGGGCTGGAGTCATGTCCGATTGGCACACACCGGGCGGTGGGCAGCAGGGTGCGCCGACACCGCCGGCGTCCGGACCGACACAGGGACCCGGACCCCAGCCAGGAGGCCCGCCCCGCTTCTCGGTGCCGCCGCAGCCCGCCCCGGGGTCGGGTCCGGGGCGACCGGGCGGTCCGTCCGGCGGCTCGCGTCCGGTGATCCCGCTGCGCCCGCTCGGTCTCGGCGACGTCCTGGCCGGCGCGTTCACGGTCTTCCGTCGGAACGCCCGCGTGCTGCTGCTCTGGAGCGTGCTGCTGAGCGGTGTGCTCGGCCTGCTGTCGACGCTGGCCAGCACGTTCGGGCAGCAGGCACTGCAGTCGCGGATGTTCTCCGCCCTCGACGGCGGCAGCGGCGCCGGCTCGGTGGCCGCGGGCACGCTGACGCTCACGGCGCTCATGTCGATCGGGCTGCCCTTCCTCGCCTACCTCGGTCGCGGGTTCCTCGTCGCGCCGGTCGCCGCGGACACCGGGCAGCGGGTGCTCGGCCGCCGCGCCACGTTCCGCGGGCTGTGGGCGCTGCTGGCCGGACGCCGCTGGCCGGTCGTCGCGTGGATGCTCGTGCAGACCGCTGCGGGCGTCGTCATCGCGATCGTCGCCGGGCTCGTCTTCTTCGGGGTCTTCGCGACGATCGGTGCCGCCGGCTCCGGGACCGGCTGGTTCGTGCTGGCGCTCGTGCTCTTCGTGCTCGGGCTCGGTGTCGTCGTCGTGTGGCTCGGCATCCGCTTCGTGTTCACCGTCCCGACGATCGCGCTCGAGGGCCGACCGGTCTTCGCCGCTGCCGCCCAGTCGTGGCGCCTGACCCGCGGGGCCTTCTGGCGGACCTTCGGCATCCTGCTGCTCGTGCAGCTGATGTTCGGCTTCGCGGCGTCGATCGCGTCGATCCCGCTCACCGTCGGCACCGTGCTCGTCGGGGGCACGTTCGACCCGCTCGGGCAGACCGGCGGTCCGTCGGGCGCCGGCGCCGGTGCGGTCATCGCGATCGTCATCGGCAGCCTGCTCGCGATGGCGGTGCAGTGCATCACCGACGTCCTGAGCGCGTCGGTCACCACGTTCCTGGCCATCGACCGGCGGATCCGCACCGAGGCCCTGGACCAGCAGATCGCGTCGCACCTGGACTCCGGGCAGCCGACCGACCCCTTCGCGCCGTCCCAGCCCGTCGCGCGGCCGCCGTGGCCCCCGCAGCAGCAGTGGGGCGGCCAGCAGTGGCAGGCGCAGCAGCAGCAGTGGCCGGGGCAGCAGCAGTGGTCCGGGCAGCAGCAACCGCAGTGGCAGCCCGCACAGCAGCAGCAACCGCAGTGGCACCCCACCCAGCAGCCGTGGCAGTCGGGGCAACAGCAGCAACAGCCGCAGTCCCAGTCGCAGCAGCCGCCCTGGCAGCAGGGTCCGGGCCAGTCGCCGCCGAACGGCAACGCGTGACGGCGGTCGACCCGGACGAGGCGCGTCGTCTGCTCGAACGCGAACTCGACCGGTCCGCCTACGACGGTGCCCAGCCGACGTGGTGGGACCGGGCCTCGCGGTCCTTCCTCGACTGGCTCGGCTCGCTCCGCGCCGACGGTCTCGACTCCCCCGCCGCGGCCCGCACCGCGCTGGTGATCGCGATCGTGGTGCTCGTCGCGGTCGTCGTGCTCGTCGTCGTCGCGCGGGGGCTCCCCCGACGGCGCGCCCGGGCTGGCGACGGCGACACCGGCGGGGTCTTCGACGCCGACGACCTGCGCTCCGCCCGCGAACTCCTCGAGGCGGCCCAGGCCGCAGTGCGCCGCGCCGACTGGTCGGCAGCGGTGCTGGACGGCTTCCGCGCGATCGCCCGCGGACTCGGTGAGCGCGACCTGGTGCCCGACGTGCCCGGTGCGACCGCCCGCACGATCGCCGCACGCGGCGCCGTGCCGTTCCCCGCGTCAGCCGGTGCGCTCGACGCCGCGGCGACGTCCTTCGACGCGGTCCGGTACCTCGGCGCCGAGGCCGACCAGGACACCGCCCTCCGCGTGCTCGACACCGAGCAGACCGTCCGACAGGCCCGCCCGGCGCGGGTCGAGGCACCGGTGGTGCCGGCATGACGGCCGACACCGCCACCCGGACGAGCGCCGCCCCGGCCTCGGCCCCGGCCTCGGCTCCGGCCTCGGATCCGGCTTCCGGTCCGGCCGAGGGACGCCGGTTCCGCTTCGGTTTCTGGGTCGTGATCGTCCTGGTCGGGGTCCTGCTCGCCGCCCTGACGGCGGTCGTGCAGGGCACCGAGAAGGGCGCACCGCGCGCACTCGACCCGACCTCGACGACGGCGAGCGGATCCGCCGCCCTGGTGCGCGTCCTCGAGCAGCGCGGCACCGCGGTCACCGTGACCGACACCCTCGACGGCACCGGCGCGATCGACGGCGGCACGGTGTTCATCGACGACGCCGACGGCGCGCTCGACCCCGCCGTCGCGGAACGGATCGCGCGCACCGCCCGGCACGTCGTGGTCGTGGGGACGAGCGGCGCCGGCCTCGACGCGCTGCTCGGCTTCCCGATCGACCCGCCCGGCCAGATCGACGGCGACGCCACCGTCTCGACGACCTCGTGCGGGATCCCCGCGGCGGCCTCGGCAGCGCGGGTCACGACCGCAGGCTCCGGGTACACCGTGCAGGACGAGAGCGCCGAGCGGTGCGCGCCGACCGGTGCGGGCGACTCCCGCGTCTGGGGCCTCGTCCGCACCACCACCCCGGGCGGTGACGTGACGCTGGTCGGCACCACCTCGGCGTTCCGGAACGACACCATCGCCACCGCCGGGAACGCCGCGCTGGCCCTCGGGCTGCTCGGCGGCGACGAGCGGCTCGTCTGGTACACCCCGACGGTCGGGACACCCGACGCCGCTCCGACCCTCGGCGAGCTCGCCCCGCCGTGGGTGCCGAGTGCCCTCGCCCTGCTCGCCCTCGTCGCCGTGGCTGCGGGCGTCTGGCGTGGTCGGCGCCTCGGCCCGCTCGTCGTCGAGCGGTTGCCCGTCGTCGTCCGGGCCGCCGAGACGACCGAGGGACGCGCCCGGATGTACGCCCGCACGCGGGACCGCACCCACGCGCTGGACACCCTGCGCGTCGCCGCCGTCCGACGGATCGCCCGGCTGCTCGGGCTCCCCCGCTCCGCCCACGTCGACGAGGTCGTCCGCGCCGCTGCGCAGGCGACCGGCATCCCGCACACCCGTGTCGGCGCCGTGCTCGTCGGCGGGACCACCGACGACGACCGCGCGCTCGTCGACGGCACCGCGGCGCTCGACGACCTCGAACGCGCCGTCCGCCGGGTGACCTCCGGCGACCACCCGACCTCTGACCCCGACCGACCAGGAGCACGACCGTGACCGACCTGCCCCCTGCCACCACCGAGCACGCCGCGGCGGAGCCCGACCACTCGAGCGCCGCCGGCACCGACCTGCGCGACGCGTTCGGCCGGGTCCGCACCGAGGTCGCCAAGGCCGTCGTCGGCCAGGAGGGCGCGGTCTCCGGCATGATCGTGGGCCTCCTCGCCCAGGGGCACGTGCTGCTCGAGGGCGTCCCCGGTGTCGCCAAGACCCTGCTCGTGCGCAGCCTCGCCGCCGCGATGACGCTCGACACGAAGCGCATCCAGTTCACGCCCGACCTGATGCCCGGCGACGTCACCGGATCGCTCGTCTACGACGCGTCGACCGGCACGTTCCCGTTCCGCGAGGGCCCCGTGTTCACCAACGTCCTGCTCGCCGACGAGATCAACCGGACGCCCCCGAAGACCCAGTCGGCCCTGCTCGAGGCGATGGAGGAACGCCAGGTCAGCGTCGACGGCGACGCCCGTGCGCTGCCCGACCCGTTCTTCGTCGCCGCGACGATGAACCCGATCGAGTTCGAGGGCACGTACACGCTCCCCGAGGCGCAGCTCGACCGGTTCCTGATGAAGCTGACCCTCGACATCCCCCCGCGTGACGTCGAGTGGCAGGTGCTCCGACGCCACGCCGACGGGTTCGTCCCGCGCGACGTGCGGTCGGCCGGCATCACCCCGGTGGTCGGCGTCGACGAGGTCGTGCGGGCGCAGCGCGCAGTCCGCGGCGTCGGTGCCCGCGACGACGTGCTCGCCTACATCGTCGACCTGGCCCGGGCCACGCGTCAGGCGCCCTCGGTCCGGGTCGGCGTCAGCCCCCGTGGCGCGACGGCCCTGCTCGCGGCCGCGAAGGCCTGGGCGTGGCTCACCGGCTACGACGCGATCACCCCGGACCACGTGCAGGCGATGGCGCTGCCGGTCTGGCGGCACCGCCTGCGGGTCGCCGCGGACGCCGAGCTCGAGGGCGTCGGCGCAGACGGCGTGCTCCAGCAGGTGCTCGAGCAGGTGCGGGTGCCGATCTAGTGGCGGTCTCCGGTCGGTTCGTCGCGCTCCTCGCCGTCGCCCTCGTCCCCACCGTGCTGCTCGGCAGCGGGTGGGCCGGTCTGGCGTGGGTCGGGGTGGTGCTGCTCGCCGCCGTGCTCGACGTCCTGCTCGCCGCCGACCTGCGCCGGGTCCGGGTGGAACGCCGGATGCCGCGGCTCGCCCGACGTGACAGCACCGCCGACGGCACGCTCGTGCTCGCGAACGACGGGACCCGGACGGTCCGTGGCGTGGTCCGCGACATGTGGGAGCCGTCGGCCGGCCACCGCCCCCGGCGGATCCGGATGACGGTGCCCGGCGGGGAGCGACGGACGGCGCGGATGCGCTTCACACCGTTCCGCCGCGGCCGACGTCGCACCACCGGGGTCGCCGTGCGGTCCTTCGGCCCCCTGGGCCTCGCGGCGCGCCAGCGGGTCGTGGCAGCACCGGGCGAACTCGTCGTCACGCCGCCCTTCCGGTCGCGGCGGCACCTGCCGTCACGCCTGGCACGGCTCCGCGAGCTCGACGGCGAGACCACCCTGCAGCTCCGCGGGCACGGCACCGAGTTCGACTCGCTGCGCGACTACGTCCGCGGTGACGACGTGCGCTCCATCGACTGGCGGGCGACCGCTCGGCGACAGGACCTCGTCGTCCGCACGTGGCGGCCGGAGCGTGACCGGCGCGTCGTCGTCGTGGTGGACGCGGGGCGAGCGGGTGCCGGCCGTGTCGCCGACGAGCCACGGCTCGACACGTTCATCGAGTCGGCGCTGCTCCTCGGCGCGCTCGCTGCCGCCGCCGGTGACCGGGTCGACCTGGTCGTCCTCGACGACACCGCGCACGACCGCGTGCACGGCGCCACCCGCACCGACGTCGTGCAGCGCTTCGGCGAAGCACTCGCGATGGCCGAACCCGGGCTCGCCGCGACCGACTGGGCGTCCGTGCCCGCACTCGTCGACTCGATCACGACCTCGCGCGCACTGGTCGTCCTCGCCTCGAGCCTGGACTCCGTCGGTGGCTCGGGTGACCTGCTCGCCGTGCTCCCCCGGCTGTCCCGGCGGCACGCGGTGGTCGTGACGAGCATCGAGGACCCGGCCGTCGAGCGGATGGCGCACGGCGGGGTGGACCCGACCACGTCGATCCGCACCGCGCGGGGCGGACGGGTGCCGGGCCTCCCCACCGGCGCGGAGCGCGACGTCTACCGACGCGCCGCCGCGGAACGCACGCTGCTCGACGCGGACGGAGCGGCCGACGTCGCACGCCGATCCGGCGCCGAGGTCGTCCGTGGCGCGCCGGCGGACGTCCCGCCGCTCGTCGCCGACGCCTACATCCGGGCGAAGGCCTCCGGCCGACTCTGAACCGGGCAGGCCCTAGCCGGCCACCAGGGCGGTGGAGCCGCGCTCGAACTCCTCGAGGTCGCCGCGCTCCCCCGCCCGGTAGGCGCGGCCGCCGAGCACCCACTGGTACGCGAGCACCGCGGCCAGGGCGATCGTGCCGATGCCGATCTTGATCGGCCACGGCCAGTCCTGCCGCGTCACCACGCCCTCGACGATGCCGGACAGCAGCAGGGTCAGGGTCAGGCCGATCGCGATGGTGATGAGTGCCCGGCCGTCCTCGGCGAGAGCCTGGGCGCGGGTGCGACCGGGGCCCGGTGCCACCCACGACCAGAAGATCATCAGCCCCGCGCCACCGGCCAGGAAGACTGAGTAGAGCTCCAGCTGCCCGTGCGGGGAGATGTAGAGGAAGAAGTCGGCCAGGCGTCCCTGGGAGTGCATGATCGCTGCGGACACCCCCAGGCTGACGGCGTTCTGCATGATCGAGAACGGTACGAAGACCCCGGTGATCCCGAAGGCGACCATCGTCGCGGCGATGTACGCGTTGTTCGTCCAGACCTGCGCCGTGAACGCCCCGAGACCGCGGTTCGAGTAGTAGTCGACGAAGTCCTGCGTGGCGTACCGGCGCAGGGCCTCGTCGCTGCCGAAGGTCGCCGTCGCGCCGGGGGTCGTGGTGATCCAGATCGCGACGATCGCCCCGATCGCCACCGTCGCGAGCGCGACCCAGATGGTCACCCAGCGGATCCGGTAGAGCGCCGCGGGGAGCTGCCGCGTGAAGAACAGTGCGACCGCGGTCAGCGGGTCGACGGGGGTACCGGTGAAGCGCAGTCGGGCGCGGAACAGCGTCAGCGAGAGCCGGTCGCCGGTCACGGTGCGCGGTGCGGCACCGCGGATGCGGGCGAGGTCGGTGGCGGCCTCCTGGTAGCCGGCGACGAGCCGGTCGACGTCCGCTCCGGACCGGTGCCGGGCACGCGCCAGCCGGTCGAGCTCCTGCCACCGGTCACGATGCACCTCGGCGTAGGCATCCAGGTCCACGAGTTCCCCCTCAGGTCGCGCGATCTCCGACAGAATGATCCCATGCTGAAGCCCCGCACGCCGCGTGACCTCGCCGACGCCCGGTTCTCGCGCGATCTCGACGAGACCGCCGACGAGCTCGTGGTGGGCGAGGGTGTCGCGCTCGACGTCCAACCCGCCGGACTCGTGCTGCGGCTCGCAGCGGCCCTGCTGGACGGCCTGTGCGTCCTCGTCCTGTTCGTGCTCGCGATGTTCGGGGTCGCACGACTCTGGCCGCGGGGCCTCGAACCCGCCTGGGGTGCTGCGCTGAACATCGTGCTGCTCGTCGTCGTGCTGGTGCTGGTCCCCGCCGCGGTCGAGACGGTGACGAAGGGGCGGAGCGTCGGACGGTTCGCCACCGGCACCCGGGTGGTCCGGCTCGACGGCGGTTCGATCGGGTTCCGGCACGCCTTCACCCGGTCGCTCGTCGGCCTGTTCGAGCTCTGGATGACGTTCGGGTCGGTCGCCCTGCTCGTCGCACTGTTCGGCACCCGGCCGAGGCGCCTCGGGGACCTGCTCGCGGGCACGATCGTGCAGCACGAGCGCCTGCCGAAACAGCGCGACCCCGAGGTGCTCCTGCCACCGGAACTGGCGGCGTGGGCCGGCGTCGCGGACGTCTCGGCGCTGCCGCAGCGGTTGGAGAACCGGCTCGGCGCGTTCTTCCGCGGGGCGGCGCTGATGCGACCGGAACTGCGCGAGGCAGCGGCGCAGTCGCTCGCGGCCGAGGTGTCGGCGTTCGCCCACCCCGTGCCGCCCGTGCCGCCCGAGGTGTTCCTGGCCGGGGTCGTCGTGCTGCGTCGTCGTCGGGACGTCCGGGCGCTGGGCGCCCGCGCCGAGCTGCTCACCGCAGCGGGGTCCACGGCGTCGGCGCGCCCGCCGGGCTTCCCCCGCTGACGCAGCGCGCGGCGCCGGGCTGCGTGCAAGACACCGGTGTTCGCGCGCCGAACACCCGCGTGCAGGGGTGCAACGTGCGAACACCGGTGTCGTGCGGGAGCGCAGGAACGCCGACCTCAGTAGCGGTAGTGGTCCGGCTTGAAGGGGCCCTCGACGGGGACACCGATGTACGCCGCCTGCTCCGGACGCAGCGACGTCAGCTGCACCCCGAGGGCGTCGAGGTGCAGGCGCGCGACCTTCTCGTCCAGGTGCTTCGGCAGCACGTACACGCCGGTCGGGTACTCGTCGCGCCGGGTGTGTAGCTCGATCTGCGCGAGCACCTGGTTCGTGAACGAGTTGCTCATCACGAACGACGGGTGGCCCGTCGCGTTGCCGAGGTTCATGAGCCGCCCCTCGGACAGCACCAGGATCGACCGCCCGGTCGGCAGCCGCCACTCGTGCACCTGCGGCTTGATCTCGACCTTCGAGACGCCGGGCAGCGCCTCGAGCCCGGCCATGTCGATCTCGTTGTCGAAGTGCCCCACGTTCGCGACGATCGCCAGGTGCTTCAGCCCGAGCATCTCGTCGACCCCGACCACGCCCAGGTTGCCGGTGCACGTGATGACCATGTCGACGGTGTCGACGACGTCCGCCAGGCGCGCGACCTGGTAGCCGTCCATCGCCGCCTGCAGCGCACAGATGGGGTCGACCTCGCTGACGATGACGCGGGCGCCCTGCCCGCGGAGCGCCTCGGCCGCCCCCTTGCCGACGTCGCCGTAGCCGACGACGAAGGCGACCTTGCCGCCGATGAGCACGTCGGTGGCGCGGTTCAGACCGTCGGGCAGCGAGTGCCGGATGCCGTACTTGTTGTCGAACTTCGACTTCGTCACGGAGTCGTTGACGTTGATCGCCGGGAACTTCAGCTCGCCGTTCCGGAACAGCTCGTACAGACGGTGCACGCCCGTCGTGGTCTCCTCGGTGACGCCCTGGATGTCGGCCGCGATGCGGGTCCAGCGGTCGGACGAGGTCTCGAGCGACCGCGCGACGGTGTCGAGCACGATCTTCCACTCGGCGCTGGCGTCCGGCTCGGCGACCGGGGCGGCACCGGCGGCCTCGGCGTCGGCGCCGGTGTGCACGAGCATGGTGGCGTCGCCGCCGTCATCCAGGATCAGGTTCGGGCCGGTCCAGTCGGCACCGGCCGCGGCGGCCTCGTCGCTCCAGTCGAAGATGCGGCTGGTGCACCACCAGTACTCCTCGAGCGTCTCGCCCTTCCACGCGAACACCGGGACGCCGGCGGGGGCGTCCGGGGTGCCGGTGGGTCCGACGGCTACGGCTGCGGCGGCTTCGTCCTGGGTGGAGAAGATGTTGCAGCTGGCCCAGCGCACCTGCGCGCCGAGGGCGACGAGCGTCTCGATGGGCACGGCGGTCTGCACCGTCATGTGCAGGGACCCGGCGATGCGCGCGCCGGCGAGCGGCTGCGCCGCCGCGAACTCGTCACGCAGGGACATCAGGCCCGGCATCTCGTTCTCGGCGAGGCGGATCTGGTGCCGGCCCGCCTCGGCGAGGGACAGGTCGGCGACGCGGAACACAGCAGCGGTGCGGGTTTCGGTGGGCATGCCCGTCAGTCTTCCATGCCGGGAGGCGCGGGTCACCAGCCGATCCCGGTCACGTTCCCCGGGCCTCCAGATCGCCCCCCACCCACGCCGCGGACGCGCGCCGTCAGTCCGCGTCGCGCGGGAGCGGCTCGCGCCGCACCACCTGCCAGCCGCGCGGGACGCGCAGGGTGGCCGCGTGGCGGGCGCAGAGGTCGTAGCCGTGCGGTTCGACCCGGGTCGACAGCGGACCGATGACGACCATGGAGTCGCCGTAGTCGTACGTCAGGGTCGACGAAGCGCTGTTGGCACACGCCACCTTGCTGCAGATCCGCACGTCCATGTCGTCAGGGAGCCTAGCGGAGCGTCCGGCGTGCACCCGTCCCCGCGTACGATGTGGGGATGCGTCGGAAGCCTCGCCTCGTCACCCCGGTCGATCGCGGTCGGGGGCGCTCCCGGCACGGCCGTGGCGGGCGTTCGAGCGTCACCGGACCCGAACTCGCGCCGATCATCACCCGCGCCGAGGCGTTCGACCGCATCGTCGGTGACAGTGCGCACTACCTGCTCGGCCTGTGGCCCGAGGAACTCGCGGGCGTGGTCTTCCAGGTGGCGGACATGCCGAGCGACCAGACCCTGCCGGACGAGATGCCACGTTGGCGCATCGACCGTGACACCCGCCGCGTGACCGTGTTCCGCATCCCCGTGGAGCGGGTGAACCGGAGCCCCGAGAAGGACGACTCCGACCGCCGCATCATCATCGAGACCGCGGTGTTCCGCGCGGTGGGCGAGCTGATCGGCAAGGACCCGTGGGACCTGGCACCGGACCGCTACCGACACTGGTGAAGCGGACCGGCCGCACCGCGCCGACCCGCCGGTGAGCCGGACCGACCGCACCGTGCCGACCACCCGGGCCGCTGGCACCACCCGTCAGGGGTAGACGCGCACCGGTGTGGACGCGTCGGTGGCCGGGCGCACCGGGAACCCGGCGATCCCGTCAGCGCCGCGGTACGTGACCCCCGCGACGACGCCGTCGGTGCCGGTCAGCGTGAGCTGCTTCGCCGTCGGCACCGACAGTGTCCCGGTGGCGCCGGACAGGAGCGTCAGGGTGCGTCGTTCGTCGCCCGACCGCACCGTGACCGTGCGGTCCTCGCTCGTGGGGTTCACGAAGTTCAGCCGCACACCCTCGCCCGGCGCGATGGCGGTGATGGTCTCGTCGCCGAGCGGCTCGGCGGAGGCGAACCACCCGAGGTCGGTGCCGGTGCTGGTGCCGTCGGTGGGCGTCGTGGTGCGCGCCCCGGTGACGATCGGCTGGGTCGACGTGACGGTGAACGAGTACCGGCCGTCCGGGAAGTCGTCGAGCGGGACGTCGGTGACGACGCCGGGCTCGGCGGTGGCGTTGACGGTCGTGCCGCCGCCGTCGGCCGTGCTGATGCCGAGGGTGACGCGGGCCGACTTCGTGCCCGGCACGAACAGTCGGACGACCGGTGCCGCGTCGGCCGTGTCGTCACCACGCTGGGCGGCCTGCGCGTCGGCGAGGACGACGGCGGGGATGACCTGGGACCGGGACGGCGCAGCGCCCCCGGAGACGATGTCGAAGCCGCCCGGGGTCAGGGTGCGGACGACGGTCTCCTGCATGTGTGCGACGATCTGCCCGCCGGACGACGTGACGTGCACGACCGTCGACGCGGCGTCGGACACGAAGCCCGACAACGGGACGACCTTCTGCGTGTTCGGTGCCACGACGATGCCGGTGGTCCCGGGGGCGCTGACCGTCCCGTCGCCGTCGTAGATCGCCAGGTCGACCGTGGCGTTGACGTCCGTCGGGTTCGAGAGCGTCACGAGGCTCGTGCGACCGGTCTCGGTCGATCCGCCGACGAGCCACGTGGACTGGGTGGGGTCGTCGCACGAGGCCGCTCCGGCCCCCACCAGGTCGCCGCTCGAGACGCTCTGGAAGCTGCTGCCCGCGACCTGCGGGGTCGTCTCCCCCGCTGGCGCCGTCAGGAGCCGGGGGTCGCTGCCGCCGGTGGTCGAGGCGTCGAGCGCGGACCGCTCGACCGTGGAACCGGTCGTCGCGGTCGCGACGGTGGCGGTGCCGACGGTGCTCGCCTGCGTCGCGTCGTTGCCCGCGTCGTCGGACAGGCGCAGTGCGCTGCCGGCGCAGACACGTTCGGCGGCGGCCGGGACCGGCGTGACGGTGCGCCCGGCGGGTCGGCCGGGTTCCGACTCGGTGCCGATGGCGTGGGCCGCGGTGACGGCGCCGGCCGCGACGACGACGGCGACGGCCGTGGCGGTGCCGCGGACGATCCAGCGCCGGACGGAGGAGGGGGTGGTGCTCATTCGTCGCGCTCCTCGTCGAAGGTGGTGGCGGGTTCCTCGGCCTCGATGACGTTCGAGGTGGCACGGCGGCGGCGCGGGGCCGTCGGGACCGCGAGCAGGGCTGCGGCGCCGAAGACCACGCCGAGCACGACGAGGTACAGCACGTGGGTGGCCTGGGTCGCCGCGGAGCCGGAGCGCGTGCGGTCGACCTCGCCGTCGTAGTGGAACAGCTGCCCGTTGGTGGTCTCGCCGATGCTGGTGAAGAGCGCGTTCTGGCCGATGGCACCGGCGGCCCGGTCGTGCACCGTCTGCGCCTCGGGGTCGTCGCCCGCGTCGTCGATGAGCACGAAGCTCACGCCGAGTTCGCGGAGCGCCGGCCGGGGGTCGTACCCGCTGCGACTGGCCAGGTTGCCCGCGAGCGTGGTCAGCCGCGAGCCGGACTCGCTCAGCCGGAGCGCGGTCGCGTCGAGCGTCGACTGGTCGTCGAGGGTGGACCCCTGCCCGCGTTCGAGCGTGACGGCGAGCGACCCGTCGTCCTGGGGCACGACCACGAGCGTGCCGACGTCGGGGTTCGCCTGGGCCTCGGCGTTCACGTAGGCGCTGAGCACGCGGCCCGTGGTCGGCTCGATCGTGGCGGTGCCGAGGTAGAACGCCGCGAACGCCGGCGCGACGGCGATCCCCGCGAGCACGGTCGCGACGAGTCCGGTGACCGGGGCGGCCTTCGGCAGCACGTCGATGCCGATGCACGCCGCCACCACGAGGGCGAGCCAGTACACGGACAACCCGCTGCCGGGCCAGACGATGGTGGTGGTGGAACCGACACCGGTGACGGTGACGTGGGTGGCGGCGAAGGCCGTGGCGAAGCCGAGGAGCGCGATGACGAGCGCGGAGCCGGCGACCGCCCAGCGGTGGCCGAGCACCGCCCCGATCGCGGCGACGGCGACCGGGAGAGCCAGGACGGCCATCACGATCGGCAGGGCCCCGACGACGAGCGTCAGCCCGGAGGTCGCGGGCAGCCAGCCGCTCCAGTCGGGGAGGGGCTGCCCGATGGCGAGCTGCAGGGCGGACGGTGCCCGGGTCGCGGACGGCGCCCCGGGGTCGGCGAACACGGCGAGCAGGTTGCCGCGTGCCGCCTGCGCCAGGATCAGCGGCAGGAACAGCACCGCGGTCGGCACCGGGATGAACACGCGACGGTGGGCCCGGCGCCAGCCGACCAGCAGCGCCACGAGCCAGCCGATCAGCAGGACCGGCAGCAGCGACGGAGCCGAGGCGGCGACGACGGCGAACAGCAGCGACGCACCCGAGGCCCAGGCCCACGAGCGGTGCGCCTCGAGCACGGCGACGAACAGCCACGGCAGGACCAGGTGCGCGATCACGGCGCCGAGGTGCCCGGTCGTCACCGCGCCGACGAGCGACGGGGCGATGGCGTAGAGCGACGCGCCGATGACCGGCACCCAGGTGCGGGTCGTGACCTTGCGGACCGCGAACCAGGCACCGAGGGCGGACAGCGGGAACGCGACGAGCATGACGAGCACGACCGCGGTGGACGGCGACCAGAAGACGATCGAGCCGAGCACGGCGAGCACCGCGGTGAAGGGGTCGGACGGGCCGGTGAAGCCGGTGCCGAGCGAGTGGAAGCCGTACCCGACGTTCTGCCAGAGCTGACCGGGGGTCGCGGAGAGCGGCAGGAGTCCCCCGCCGGTCAGGGCCGGCGAGCCGAGCAGCGGGTAGAGCGTCACGACGCTGAGCGCCGCGGCGGCCAGGACCACCCAGATCCCGCCGTCGCCGAGGAACGACGCCCGGGCGATCGGGGCGTCCTCGACGCGGGCGAGTTCGACGTCGCGCGAGGTGGTGCGGTGCTCGTACACCCGACGCCAGCTCACCCGGAGCGGTTCGACGGCCGCCCAGCCGAGCTGCTTCGTGCGGGCGAGGTTCTTGCGTGCACGGCCCGTGCCGCCGCCGAACGCGACCGCGAACGCGGCGGAGAGCTCGGGGACCACGGCGGCTGGGTGCTTCGCGACCAGGTGCCCGAGGGCGCGGCCGACCGCGAAGGGCACGAGCGTGAGCCAGTGCAGCCAGACGAGCGCGATGGGGGCGTACGTCATCCGACGGTGCAGCTGCGCCTGCCGGTGCATCCGGACGCGCCGCGCCTCGGACACACGCTTGCGCCCGAACTCCTCGATCGGTCCGGCGCTGGTGACCCTGGCCTCGGGCACGAGGGCCACGCGGTGTCCGGCGAGGCGGACCCGGACCGAGAAGTCGAGCGCCGCGTCGACGTCCGGCAGTGCCGGGTCGAAGCCGCCGAGTTCGTTCCAGACCGAGCGACGCACGAGCATGCCGCCGGCGGTGACGCCGAGCACGTCGGTGTTGCGGTCGTGCTGGCCCTGGTCGAGCTCGTCCTGCACCAGGACGATCGAGCGGCCGAAGCGGGTCATGCTCTCGCCGAACGCGCGGATCAGCGACGGATCGTCGTCGGCGACGAGCTTCGGACCGGCGACGACGACCGACGGCGCGATCTCGACGGCGCCCAGCAGGTCGGCGAGCGCGGTCGGTGCCGGCGCGTTGTCGTGGCCGAGGATCCACAGCCACTCGTCGACCGGCTCGTCAGTCGCGGCGGGCGGCGCGCTGCGCTCGCCCTGCCGGACGGCGTCACCGAACGACCGGCCCGCCGGGAGGCGGACGAGCTGCGCGGACCCACCGAAGGACAGTTCGGCGGTCGAACCGTCGGTCGTGCCGACGTCGACGACCACGAGGTTCTCGGGGTGGCGGGTCTGGGCGGCGAGCGCGTCCAGGGTCCGGTCGAGGTGGGCCGCCCCGTTGGCGGCGACGAGGATCGCGGTGACTCTGGGCTGCATGACGGGCGTCACTCTACGGTCTGGAGGCGCGGTGCCGGCTGCGGACGGCGGCGCGCCGTGAAGCTGTGGACGCGCTCACCGCGCGGTGCGGGGCGGGCAGAGGCGGTGGCCTTCCGGCGCCTTCGTCGCAGGCTCCTCAGGGGCGCAGTCGCACGGCGCTGGCGCGCCGTGGACGCTCCTACGCCCGTTTCCGCAGCTTGCGGCGTTCCCGCTCGGAGAGGCCACCCCAGATGCCGAAGCGTTCGTCGTTCTCGAGCGCGTACTCGAGGCACTGCGCCCGGACCTCGCACGAGGTGCAGATCTTCTTCGCCTCGCGCGTGGAGCCGCCCTTCTCGGGGAAGAACGCCTCGGGGTCGGTCTGTGCGCACAGCGAGTCGACCTGCCAGGCAAGCGGGTTCTCCTCGTCGTCCGCCTCGGGACGTCGGACCCCGGGGACGCCGAGCGCCACGGGATCGACGTGCCAGTCCTCCGGAACTCCGGCGTGGAACTCGGAACCGTTCACCCTGATCACCCCTGCCGCCTCGACAACGAACCCCAACTCTTGCGGCCGTTGCCTGTAATTACAGCGGTGTCATTCGCCTGAGTCAAGTCGCGGATCATAGAAGGCACTGACCGCTCCAGCGTGTCATGTCCCCCGTTTGGGCGTGTCGCGCCGCTCGGGTGGGCCTTCCGGGGGACAACTGACTCGTCCTCAGGCGCTCAGGAGGCGCTGCGGCGGGCCTCCCACGCGCTCGAGACCATCTCGTCCAGGGAGTGCCGCATCGCCCACTCGAGGTCTCGGGCGGCGGCTTCGCCGGTCGCGACGATGCGGGCCGGGTCGCCGGGGCGCCGCGGTGCGATCTCGGGGTCGAAGGCGATCCCGGTGCCGGCAGCCATCGCGTCCATGATCTGCCGGACGCTCACGCCGTCGCCGCTGCCGAGGTTGTAGGCGCGCTCGAGCGGCTCCCCGGCCTCGAGCTTCCGTGCGGCCACGGCGTGCGAGTGCGCCAGGTCGGCCACGTGCACGTAGTCGCGGACACAGGTGCCGTCCGGGGTGGCGTAGTCGTCGCCGTTGATCCGCGGGGTCCGGCCGGCGAGCAGCGCGTCGAAGACCAGCGGGAACAGGTTGTGCGGGCTGGCGTCGTACAGGTCGGGCTCCCCCGAGCCGACGACGTTGAAGTACCGGAGCGACGTGGTGGCGAAGCCGGCGGCGACCTCCATGTCGCGCAGCAGCCACTCGCCGATGAGCTTCGACTCGCCGTACGGCGACTCCGGGTTCTTCGGGGTGGACTCGACCACGGTCTCGACGTCCGGCGTGCCGTAGACCGCCGCGCTCGACGAGAAGACCGCCTTGGTGACGCCGGTCTCGGCCATCGCGCGGAGCAGGGTCGCCATGCCGGTGACGTTCTGCTCGTAGGTGTGCAGCGGGCGCTCGACGGAGACGCCGGCGTACTTGAACCCCGCGACGTGGACCACGCCGGTGACCTCGTGCTCGCGCAGGGTGCGCGCCACGAGCTCCCCGTCGAGGATCGTGCCCTCGACGAACGGCACGTCGTCCGACACGAACGCGCGGAAGCCGCTCGAGAGGTCGTCGAACGCGACCGTGTCGATGCCGGCCGAGCGCAGTGCTCGGACGACGTGGGACCCGATGTACCCGGCACCGCCGGTGACCAGCCAACTCATGCTCGCCACGCTAGCGGACGTCGGCGACGCCACGGTGGCGGTGTGCGGATCCGCGCCGCCGCGTGCGGTTCCGCGCCGGTTCCGCGACGGCGTCCCCGGCCAGGACGCCTGTCTTGGGCGCGCGCGGGTCCTGGGCGCCGGTCCTAGGCGCCGGTCCTAGGCGCCGGTGGCGATGAACACCGTCGACGTGATGCCGTCGGACGAGTCCGCCTCGACGGTCACGTCGCCCTCGTCCGGCGTGATGAAGCACGACTCGCCCTTGCGGAGCAGGGTGGCCGACTGCGCGCCGACGAGCGTGACGACGCCCTCGGTGCAGATCGCGATCGACGGTCCGACGAGCGGCGCGACCCCGCCCGTGCTCAGGCCGGCCGGGCGGCCGTCGCCGTCCACCCGCAGCAGCGCGAAGCCGACGCCGTCCGGTGCGAACCGGTCGACGCCGCCGGCGATGCGCTCCGGCTCGAGGACCGGGGCCGGGTACGCGGTGAAGTCGAGCACCCGCAGGAGCTCCGGCACGTCGACGTGCTTCGGCGTCAGCCCGCCGCGCAGCACGTTGTCCGACGGCGCCATCAGCTCGATGCCGAGCCCGTCGAGGTACGCGTGAATGTTGCCGGCGGGCAGGTACATCGCCTGCCCCGTACCGAGCGTCACACGGTGCATGAGCAGGGAGACCACGATGCCGGGGTCGCCCGGCCAGCTGGTCGCCAGGTCGCGCACGGTCGCGGTGTTCGGGGTGAGCAGGTCGTCGTCGAGGGCGACGGCCAGGTCGCTCGCGGCCTGCACCACGGCGAGTGCGGACTCGTCGGCGGTCTCGAGCCAGCGGACGGTGTCCTCGAGCCCGTGCAGCAGGTGCACCTCGAGCGGACCGAGCCGTCCGGTGCCGGCGTCGAGCACGCGCACCTCGGCGAGGGTCTCCTCGACGGGGCGGAAGCCGCTCAGCGCCTCGAACCGCTCGCTCAGCGCGACGACGAGCTCGGGCTTCGGGAACGGGTCCTTGTAGTTGCGAGCCGGGTCGTCGAGCGGGATGCCCTCGCGCTCTTCACGGGCGAAGCCCTCCGCCGCCTGCTCCGGGGTGGGGTGCGCCTGCAGCGAGAGCGGTGCGGCCGCCGCGAGCACCTTGAGCAGGAACGGCAGGTCGGTGCGGTCCGGACCGAGGGCGGTCTCCGGCTCGTCGGCGATCCAGTCGCGGAGCGTGTCGGCTCCGCCCACCATGGCGGGGTTGACGACGACGCTGGGGCTGCCGGCGTGGGCGCCGAGCCAGAGCTCCGCCTGCGGGGCACCCGTGACGGTGCGGCCGAGGAGCTCCGGGATCGCGGTGACCGAGCCCCAGGCATAGTCGCGGGGGGTGTTCGTGATGCCGAGGAACATGGGCCTGAGCCTACCGGCGCCGTCGAGGGAGTCCTGCGGACGGCGACCGGCCGGTACCCTGGCGTCGTGACGAACACCTGGCCGCTGGCGCGCGGGGCCGTACCGGAGCGCGAGGCGTTCGCCTTCGGGGCGACGACCCTGTTCGTGCTGTTCGCGGGCGACGCCGTGCCGAACACCCTCACCTGGGTCGGGGCCGGTGTCCTCTGGGCCCTCGTCGCCGCCTGGGGCACCACGATCCTGGTCCGGGCGAAGCCGCCGCTCGTCCGCACCCCCTGGGCGCTCTGGGCGTTCCTCGGCTGGTGCCTGGTGACGCTGGTCTGGTCGCACTGGCGGTTCGCGACGATCTCGAGCCTGACCGTGCAGGTGATCTGCGCCGCGGTGGCGTTCACGATCGCCTCGACCCTGACGTGGCGGCGGATCACCGACGCCATGAGCCTCGCGCTCCGCTGGGTCCTGATGCTCTCGCTGCTGTTCGAAGCCGTCGTCGCGGTGATCGTCCGCCACCCGATCGCGCCGATCTGGACCGACTACGGCGACCGCGACGTCCCCGACGCGTTCTACTTCTCGCGCGCCGAGCTCTTCACCGGTGGTCGGATCCAGGGCCTGCCGGGCAACGCGAACCTGCTCGCCATGGTCGCCCTGCTCGTCGCGATCGTGGTCGCCGTGCAGTTCGCCGAGGGCCGGATCCGCCGCAACCAGGCGATCGGCTGGCTCCTCGTCGCCGCACTCGGCTTCGTCCTCACCCGCTCGTCGACGGTCATCGCCGCTGCCCTCGTGGTCGCCGTGGTCGCCCTGGTCGCGGTGTGGATGCGCCGTGTGCCGACCGAGCGCCGCACCCCGCGCTACCTGCTGCTCGCGGTGGGCGCGATCGTCGTCGCCGTCGCCGCGGCCGTGCTGCGTGGTCCGGTCTCCGAGCTGCTCGGCAAGGGCTCGGACGCCACCGGTCGGGGCGAGATCTGGGGCAAGGTGCTTGGGCTGATCGACCAGCACCCCGTGGGCGGCTGGGGCTGGATCGGGTACTGGTGGCCCGGCATCCCGACGCTCGCCGACCTGGCGCACCGCAAGGGTGTCACCTACCTGCAGGCCCACGACGCCTACCTGGACGTCTGGATGCAGACCGGCATCATCGGCCTGGTGCTCTTCGCGATCTACGTGGTGACGACGCTGTCGCGCTCGTGGGCCTGCGCGACCCGAATCGGGTACGACGCCACGCTGCGTCCGCGGTCGTTCGACCCGGTGTCGCTCCTGCCGCTCCTGGTCGTCGTCGTGCTGCTCGTGCAGTCCGTCGCCGAGTCCCGCCTGCTCTACCAGGGGAACTGGGTGCTCTTCGCCCTGCTCGCGATCAAGACCCGCATCGTGCTGACCGGCGAGGAACCCGTGTCCACCGGCGACGGCCCCCGCACGCCGCTGGCCAAGCGCGAGTTCCGCTGGGCCGGCACGCGCTGACCCGGACGGTCCCTCAGCGCGACAGCCAGGAGCACGCCACCGGGGACGACCACGGGTTCGACCGCACCCGGGCGACCTCGAGCGACGGGTCCGCGTCGCACGCCTCGACCGCCGCCGGCAACTGCCCGGCCCACACCGGGCCGTCGCTGCGCCGTGTGTCCGCCGGCGCGACGTGCAGCACGGCCGACGCGACGACGGCGGTGACCACGCACCAACCGGCCAGCGCGCCGACGAGGCGACCCGCGCCTCCTGTCCGTGCCGTCACACGCGACCAGCGGGGCGCGTCCACCAGCGCGGCGGCGGCGACCACCGCGGCGCTCACGAGCAGCAGGCCGGCAGCGGCGGCGTAGCGCTGCGGCGGCAGGGCGGCCATCGCGCTCACCGGCGCGGACCAGCGGACGCCGGCACCGTGGTTGGCGAGGACGGCCACCCACCACACCGCGACCGAACCGGCGGCGAGTGCCGTGACCATCCACCGGGTGCCTGTCGGCCCGACGACCACGGCCGCCACCAGGACGACCAGCAGCAGGGCGGCGGGGACCAGGACCACGGCCCAGCCGTGCTCCACCACCGCCGTCAGCGCGGCGCCGAGGTCCGGACCCCAGGCACCCGCCACGGGACGCAGCAGGTACCCGGCGAGCACGTCCACGACCGCCGGCGACCCCGTGGCCAGGGCACGCGGATTCGTCAGGGCCGTGACGCCCTGCGCGGCCAGGGCGACGACCACGACGACCGTGACGGGCAGCGCGGACCACCGGCCGGATGCGCCGGGCGTTCGGCCTCGGGGTGTCCACGCGAGGAGCAGCAGGGGCGCGAACAGTGCGGTGAGGGGTTCGGTGAGCACGGCGACACCAGCGACCACGGCGAGCGCGCCAGCGCCCCACCAGGAGCGGCTGCGGAAGGTGAAGACCCACGGCACCAGGACGAGCAGGAACCAGTGCAGGTTCGCCGCGTTGCCGCTGATCTCGTACGGGGCGAGCGGCAGGACGACGGGGACGGCGGCGAGCACCAGCCGGAACGGCCACGGGCGGACGACGTCGCGGGACAGCACGAACACCAGGGCGCAGACCCAGCCGACCACCGCGCAGGACGCCAGTGCCACCACCTGCGCGTACCGTTCGGGCGGCAGCGCGTAGCCGAGGTCGACGATGAGCCGGGGCAGCAGGTGCAGGTAGCCGGCGTAGGGGTGCAGCAGCGTGTCGACGGGCCCCATCGCGATCCGTTCGCGCAGGAACACGCCGCCGTCCTCGGCCCAGACGGTGGTCCGCGCCACCGGACCGAGGCGGTACCAGGCCAGTGCGGTCGTGAGCAGGCCGACGAGGACCGCGACGAGCGGGACGCCGACGACCCTGCGCGCGACGTCCATTCGGTGAGGATAGATCGCTCATCGCGCATCGTCGATACAGCCACACCGCGATGTGGTGTGCTCGTCACAAGGTCGTGCGCCAAGATGGACGCGTGACGGACGGCCGGGTGAGCAGACAGGTGCTCGGGCGCCGGTACCTCTCCGCCTGGATCGGCTTCTCGGCCGGTGGACGGTTCAGCCAGGCGCTCGCGACGGTCATCGTGCTGTTCGGGTTCGGCCAGCCCACGGTGGAGACACTCGTCGGTCAGGCGGGGACCTGGGCGGTGCTCGTGACGCTGTTCGTGCTCGCGGGGCTGAGCCTGCTGGGACAGCGCTACCGGATCGAGTGGCACGGGGTCCTCCCCCTCTCGCTGTTGGCCTTCGTCGGCTACTGCGCGTTGAGCGTGCTGTGGAGCGAGTACTCCTGGTTCGCGCTCCGCGGGCTCGTGCAGACCGTGTGCTTCATCGGCCTCGGGCTGTACCTGGCGCTCGGCCGCGACCTGGTGCAGGTGATCCGGGCCTCGGGCGACGCCTTCCGGATCCTGCTCGTGACCGCCCTCGGGCTCGAGGTCCTGTCCGGCCTGGTGCTCGACGTCCCGTTCCCGGCGTTCGGCATCCGCGGTGACATCGCGTACGGCGGCCCGATCCAGGGCATCGGCGGCACACGCAACTTCATGGGCTTCATCGCCGCCATGGCACTGGTCACCTTCGTGATCGAGTTCCTCACCCGGTCCGTCACGCTCTGGCGCGCGATCGCCTCGACCTCGCTCGCCGTCATCGCCCTGATGCTCGTGCAGTCCCCCATCACCGGCCTGGCGATGATCGCACTCGCCGTCACCGCACTGGCGCTCTGGTCACTCCGGCACGCGCGACCGGCGACCAGACCGGTGGTCAACGGCGTCCTCGGCGCGGTCGTCCTGCTGACCCTGGCCGTCGGGGTGCTCGCGCGGCACCGGCTGCTCGCCGAGATCGGGGCGGCCGGCGGCACCGCGACGCGCACGGACCTGTGGTCCCAGATCCGGGTCCTGGTGGAGCGCTACCCGATCCAGGGCTGGGGCTGGGTGGGGACCTGGCCGACCGAGCCGGTGGTGCCGTACGTGACGCTCATCGACCCCGCCGGCGTCCGCTTCACCTCGGGCCTGAACGCCTTCGTGGACGCCTGGCTGCAGATCGGCTTCGCGGGCACGCTCATCCTCGGGATCACGGCGCTGCTCGCGTTCGCACGGGCCTGGGTGACGGCGACGACGTTCCCCGGGGTGGCGTACGTGTGGCCGGCCGCGGTGCTCGTGCTGCTCGCCGTCACCAGCACGGCGGAGAGCTACCTGCTGCACGGTGCGGGGCTGATGTTCTTCGTGACGGTGCTCGTGATCGCCGCGCGGCGGCGCTCGTGGCGCCGGCACCTGCCGCGCGTGTAGCGACGGACCGGAGGCCCGTGGCGGCCCCGCACCGCGCCTCCAGGCCGTCACGCCGAACGTTCCGGGCGCGAGCATCGTGAGCAGGAGTGGTCGCCCCGGCGGACGGGACCCGACCGTTCCTGTGCACGAAGCGATCGCGCGCTCCGGGGCCCGCGCTACGGGCGCGTGCGGCGACCGAGACGGCGCTGCACACCCCACCGGGTGACACGGAGCATCGCCTCGACCACGATGGACCGGCTCATCTTGGAGACCCCGTGCACGCGGTCGCGGAACCGGATCGGCACCTCGACGATGCGGCCGCCGAGGGCGTCCACGCGCAGCGTCATGTCCACCTGGAAGCAGTACCCCTTCGAGTCCACCGACCCGAGGTCCATCCGCGCGATCGCCGACGAGCGGTACACGCGGTACCCGGCGGTGATGTCGCGCACGTCCAGGCCGAGCACCAGGCGGGCGTAGGTGTTCGCCCCGCGGCTGAGCGCCTGGCGTCGGAGCGGCCAGTCGACGACCGAGCCACCCGGCACCCAGCGGGACCCGATCGCGAGCAGGACGTCCTCGGACGCGGTCACGGCGTCGATCATGGCCGGCAACCGGTCGGCCGGGTGCGAGCCGTCGGCGTCCATCTCGACCAGCAGCGGGTAGCCGCGCTCCAGACCCCACCGGAAGCCGGCGACGTACGCCGTGCCGAGCCCGGCCTTGCCGGGGCGCTGCAGCAGGTGCACGCGGTCGTCAGCGGCGGCCAGCGACCGCACGATGTCCCCGGTGCCGTCCGGGCTGCCGTCGTCGACGACGAGCACGTGGGCACCGGGCACCGCCGCCAGCACGGCGGCCGTGATCGCGCGGATGTTCTCGGCCTCGTCGTAGGTCGGGACGATGACGAGGGCGGCGGTGTCCCCCGGGGTCACCGGTTCAGGCGCCGCTTCACCTTGCCTGCGACGCTGCGGGGGCCCTCGGTGCGCAGGTAGTGCACGGCGCGACCGAGGTCGTAGCGGACACCGGAGAGCTTCTTGCGCTCCGGCACGCGGACGCGCATCTTGTGCGGCTCGATCGAGGACGTCGTGTCGCGCACCGACTTGTCCGCAGCGCGGATCGGGTTCCGGCAGAACTCGACGAGCGGGGCGAGGACGTTCTCCCACGTGAACTGCTCGCGCACACGGTCGACGTTGCCGATGAACTCGGTGCGGGCCTTCTTGTCGAAGAGCGCCGTCTCGAGCGCGGTCGCCAGGCCGTCGACGTCCTGCTCGTGCACCGCGATGCCGAGCTTCTGCTCCGCGACGAGGTCACCGAACGAGTCGCCGGCCGTCGTGACGATCGGCAGACGTGCCCACAGGTAGTCGAGGATGCGGGTGCGGAACGAGAACGTCGTCTCGAGGTGCTCGTAGTGCGTCGAGACGCCGGCGTCGGCCTCGAGCAGGTAGGCGCCGCGCTCCTCGTACGGGATCCACTGGTCGTTGAAGAACACGTGCTTGCCGGTGAGCCCGAGGGCGTCCGCCTCGGCGCGGACCTTCGCCACGATGTCCATCTCGGGGACGTCGGGGTTCGGGTGCTGCACACCCATGAAGAAGAGCTTGACCGACGGACGGCGCTCGGCGAGCCGGGCGATCGAGCGGACCAGGGTGATCGGGTCGAACCAGTCGTAGATCCCCCCGCCCCAGACGACGAGCTTGTCGTTCTTGCCGATGCCCGGCACGACGCCCTTGACCCGCTGCTGGTCGTGCACCGGCGGGGTCGAGGACAGGCCG
Source organism: Curtobacterium poinsettiae (assembly GCF_047226435.1). NCBI lineage: Bacteria > Bacillati > Actinomycetota > Actinomycetes > Micrococcales > Microbacteriaceae > Curtobacterium > Curtobacterium poinsettiae. The sequence goes on from NZ_CP178434.1 coordinate 2,368,729, forward strand.
AACGGCACGACGCCGATGAGCGAGCGCAGGTCGGCGTCACGCGAGTACGTGCGGGCGTTCACGCGGCCGGAGCCGGCGAGCTGCCCGAGCCAGAACATCCGCTGACGCTCCGAGGCACAGATGAAGTAGTCGCCGAGCTCGAGCTGGTGGTTCAGCGTGTCCGAGGCGTCGAGGATCTGGCGGTTCCACTTGTCGACGTCGTCGCTGCGGCCCTGTTCGAGCTGCTCGAGGTGCAGCGGGTCGTAGACGTCGACGACCAGGATCTTGCTGGTCGACTCGAGCACGGGGAACAGCCGGAGCGCGTGGCCCTGCACGATGATGACGTCGGCCCAGCCCTCGTGCTCGACCATCTGGCGCGGGTGGCGGTGCGGGACCGTGACGACCTCGTACGAGGGGTCGATCGGCGACGAGCGGGTGAGGCTGACCACGCGGACGTCGTGCTCCGATGCCAGCTGCTTCGCCATCTGGGTGGCACGGATCGCCGGACCGGCCATCTTCGCGCCGATCGAGTCGCCCGTGATGATGAGGACGCGGCGACGGGTGCCGACCTCGAGCACGCCGAGGGAGTGCACGATCTTGTCGTAGCCGGCCAGGTAGTTCTCGATCGGGTACGCGGGCTCGTCGCGGTTGCCGAACAGGCGGAGGAGCTCGCGGTCGGACCGGACACGGGTCGCCTGGATCTGGCGGCGGGACTCGGTCATCGACGGCAGCTGCTCGACGAACTGGTCGACGCCGTAGATGCCCGCCATGCTCGTCTTCGGCACCGGGATGGTGGGGACGCTGTCGTCGCCGGGGTTGCGCAGGTCGAGCTCGGTGGAGTCGAGCTCCCCGCGGCCCACGGCACGGCGGACGGCGAGCGCCAGCGAACCGGGCAGCGCCGCGGCGAGCTGTTCGTCACCGAGGTTCTTGTAGAGCGTGAACAGTGCGTTGCGCTCGAGCAGGTAGGTCTCGCGGAAGTCGCCGAACTTGTTCATCGACGCGTGGTGCTTGTGGAACGCGACGGACTTCGGCTGGTACCGGAAGCGCCAGCCGAGCAGGTTGAGCCGCCAGCCGAGGTCGACGTCCTCGTAGAACATGAAGTAGCGGTCGTCGAAGCCGTCGAGCTGCTCGAAGAGCTCGGCGCGGATGAACATCGCGGCGCCGGTGCCGAACAGGACGTCGGTCTCGCTCTCCCACCGGCCGGTGTCCGGCGACCCGGCGAAGGGCTTGTAGCCCATGCCGTACCAGGTCATCGCGGCCTCGGTGAAGTCGACGTTGACGCCTTCCCAGTCGAGGACCTTCGAGGCGACGGCACCGATGTCGGCACCGGAGGCGAACGTGGCCATGGCCTCGCGCACCCAGCCGGTGTCCGGACGGGCGTCGTTGTTGAGGAACGCCACGACCTCGCCGGAGGACTTCTCGACGCCGAGGTTGCACCCGCCCGTGAACCCGAGGTTCGCACCCGCGTCGATCAGGGTGAAGTCGAGGGACGAGGCCTTCAGCCGACCGAGGTGCTCGGGGCCCGAACCGTTCTCGACGACGATCACCTCGAGCTTGTCCTGCGGCCAGTCCTGCTTGCGGAGCTCCGCGATGCTCGTCAGGGTGTCGTCCGTGCCCTTGTAGTTCACGAGGATGACGGAAACGACTCCCGGCTTGCGCTCTGTCACGCGAGTTCCTCCAGCAGCTGCCGCGCACCGGGCGCGGGTAGGTGGCTCGGCCAGCGGGGTGCCGCGGGCCGATGACACCCTACAAGGCGCGCCCACGGACTCCCTGCCGCCGCTGCGGATTCGTGCAGAATGGCGTGCGTGACCGCTGTGATCCCGAGCACCCCCATGCCCTCCCCCCTCCGCGAGGACTACGCGGCCCTCGCGGCCGACGAGCACGCCGAGGGCCCCCGCGGCACGATCCGCTTCGCGGTCTCGACCGCCGATCCGGCCGAGGGCAAGGGCGACCTGTTCGTCGCGCTCGGCCTCGCGCGGGCACTCCGGGCCGAGGGCTGGGGCGTGGCGATGTGGCCGTTGGCGCGCTGGGGCGAGGAGCTCCCCGCCGACACCACCGTCGTGGTCAGCATGATCGAGTCCTTCGTGCCCGGCTACGTCCCCGCCGGCACCGCCCTGGTGGCGTGGGTGCGGAACTGGACCGCCAAGTGGGCAGCCCTGCCGTACCTGGACGAGTTCGACGCCGTCTGGACCTCGTCCGAGGCCGCCCGCGACGCGGTCGCCGCGGCCTACAGCGGCCCCGTCGAGGTCGTGCCGATCGGCGTGGACACCGAGCTGTTCACCACCGACGCCACCGCACCGCGCGAACGTACCGACCGCGCCGTCACCACCGTCAACTTCTGGGGTGTCCGCCGCCGTGTGCAGGACGTCCTGGCCGAGGTCGCCCCGACCGAACCGATCGTCTGGTTCGCCGCGAACGTCGACCACGTCGAGGCCTCGGCCGGCGTCGAGCTCCGCCCAGCGGTGTCCTACTTCGCGCTGCCCGAGGTCTACCGCGCAGCCGGTTTCGTCGTCGACGACGTGATCGAGCCGGCCGCCGAGTACGGCACCCTGAACTCCCGCCTGTACGAGTCGCTCGCGTCCGGCGCGCTGCCCGTCACCGACTGCGCGCTCGGGCTCGACGAGCTCGGCCTGTCCGACGTGCCGGTGTTCGACGACGCCGACTCGCTCGAGCGCGTGCTCGCGATGCCCCGCGACGAGCGCACGGCCCTGGTCGCCCGGCTCCGCGCCGTGGTGCTCGAGCGGCACTCGTTCCGCACCCGTGCCGAGCAGGTCGGCCCGTCGCTCGACGCCGCCGTCGCCGCCGCCTCGGGTCGGAGCGGCGAGCGTGGGGCGTTCCTGCGCTGGGCCACCGCCCAGCGCGAGACGCTCCGGCAGGCCGAGCACGACCGCGACGTCCACCTGTCCGGCGTGCACGACATCAACGCACGCCTGGTCGCGTCGGAGCAGCAGGTCGGCGCGTACGACACCGCACGCCGCCGGGCCGAGGCGGAGCGCGACCAGATCGCGGCCCGCTTCGAGGGCCTCACGCGCTCGCCCGAGTACCGGCTGCTGCACGGCGTCGGTCTGATGGCGCGGCGCGCACGCCGCTGACGGCGGTCGACGCGACCAACAGACGGACGGGAGGCCCGGTACCAGCTGGTACCAGGCCTCCCGTCCGTCGTGGTGACCGTCTACTGCACGGTGACGGTCTTGGTGCCGAAGCTCTTGTAGGTGCCGCTCGGCAGGTCCTGGAAGTAGACGCGCACGGTGTGCGTGCCCTTCTTCAGCCCGGTGAACTTCCGCGACAGTCCCACGTCCGACCCCCAGTCCGGGTGTGCGGCCTGCACGTCGGTCCGGGTCGCGTTCGCGGTGCCCGGCGAGACGGCCACGCCGTCCAGGTGGATCTTGTAGCCGACCGGGTCCCAGACGTCCGGGTCGATGGCCCAGCCGGCGACCGTGATGGTGCCGACGCCGCCGGTGACCGACTCGTACAGGCCCTTGACCGAACCGGTCTTGCCCGTCTTGCCGGTGGTGGGCGGGTCGGTGACCCGCACGCTCTTCGTGCCGAAGCTCTTGTAGGTGCCGCTCGGCAGCTCCTGGAAGTACACCCGCACCGAGTGGGTGCCGGCGGTCAGCCCGGGGATCTTCAGGGACAGGCCGACGTCGGAACCCCAGGCGGGGTGCACGGCCTCGACGTCGGTCCGCTTCGCGTTCGCGGCTCCGGGGGCGATGGCGACACCGTCGACGTGGATCTTGTACTGCACCGGGTCCCAGACGTCGGGGTCGATCGCCCAACCGCGCACCGTGGCGCTGTTCACGCCGCCGGTCACGGACTCGTACGCGCCCTTGACCGAACCCGTCTTGCCCGTCTTGCCCGTCGTCCCCGACGCGTCGGGTTCGGCGGACGATGCGGCGGTCACGGTCACGGACTTGGTGCCGAAGCTGACGTACTTGCCGCCCTGCAGGTCCTGGAAGTAGACGCGCACGGTGTGCTTGCCGGCCTTCAGTCCGGTGAGCCGGAGCGTCAGGCCGACGTCCGAGCCCCAGGTGGGGTGGTCCGCCGCGACGTCGGTGCGCGTGGCGTCCGCGACACCGCTGTTCGTGCTCACGCCGTCGACGTGGATCTTGTACTTGACCGGGTCCCAGACGTCCGGGTCGATCGCCCAGCCCCGCACGGTGGCCGTGCCGACGCCGCCGGTGACGGAGTCGTACGAGCCGCGGACCTTGCCGGTCTTGCCGGTCTTGCCGGTGGTGGGGGCGTCGACGACGACGGACTTCGACGCGACCTTGACGTACTTCGTGCCGGGCTTGTCCACCACGTAGAGCGTCACCGCGCGCTTGCCGGCGGACATCCCACCGATCGTCTTCGAGAAGCCGAGGGTGCTGCCGACGCCCGGGTAGACCTTCGCCACGTCGGTGCGGGTCGTGTCGGCCGTGCCGGTCGCCTTGCTCACGCCGTCGACCAGGATCTTCCACGAGCCGGGCTTCGACGAGTCGGGGTCGAGGACCCAGCCGCTCGCCGAGATCGTGCCGACGCCGCCGGTCACCGAGTCGAGGACGCCCTTCGGCGCTTCGCTCGTGACGGTGCGGGTGTAGCAGCCGAGCAGGGTGTTGCCGCCGCGGCCCTGGTTGATGGCGTACGTGCAGACGTTGTGCTTGCCGAGGCTCAGCCCGGTCAGGGTCGTCGAGAACCCGTGCCGGGTGTTGTTCGCCCCGAGGGTGCCCGCCAGGTCGCTGCGGTTCGCGTCGGCGGTGATGGTCTTCGCGCCGTCGCCGTCGACGTAGAACGCGACGCGCAGGGGGTTCGTCGTGTCGGGGTCGGCGGCCCATCCCCGGACCGTCAGGGTCGAGGTGGCGGTGGCGGTCACCGCGTCGACGTTGCCGACCGGGTTGCCGCTGCCGCTGGAGGCGCCGAACCAGTCGGTGTACATGCGCCAGAAGTTGCGGTTGCCGTAGGCCGAGCAGCCGTCGCCGCTGCCGTAGAGGTTCGACATCGCCGCGGCGTTCGGCGTGTACGGCGTGTAGATGTAGAGCGCCGCGGTGGCCTGGTTCTGGATGTAGACGGACTTGCGGCCGCACGCGGCGTTCGGGTTGAGCAGGATCGAGTTCGTCCGGCCCGCCTGGTACGCCCACGAGGTCGGCGTCGCCTGGTACCGCTTGAACTGCAGCGCCGCGGCGTAGACCTGCTGGCCGAAGCCGAAGTACGCCGGGTCGCACGGGGCGGTGTCCGGGCACGCGAAGCCGGTGGCGTGCAGGTACATGTAGGACGTCGGCGAGGACGTCGTCACGATGCCCTGCTCCTTCTGCAGGAGCACGAGCAGCACCTTCTGGCTGATGCCGCACGCGGCACCGACCTGGGCGATCATCGTCGCGGCGCTCTTGGTGCCGCCGGCGATGGCCTTGCACCGGCCGGAGACCGCGCCGATCGAGCTCATCTTCTGCGAGAAGTCCTTCAGGCAGGCGGGCCCACCCGAGGCCTTGCGGCAGTTCGGTGCGACGCTCGTCAGGAACGACTGCACGGCTGCGGCGCTCATGGCCGAGCCGTTGTAGAAGTTCGCGTCGCTGATGATGTTGCCCGGGTCGAAGTCCGAGGCGACGGCGGCCGACGCCGACCGGGTCGTGGTCTGCTCCGAGAGCACCGTGCCGAAGGTCAGACCGCTCACCGCGACGGCGAGGGACGCCACCAGCGCGAGGGAGCTGCGGAGGGACCGCCGGACGGGGCGGTCATCGCTGTCGGGACGGGGGGAACGGGTGGGGCGCATCACGGGACCTCGGCGGTCAGGGGGTCGGACGTCGTCGACGCGGAGCCGATGGCGTAGGTCAGGGTGACGGACCAGGTGCCGCTCGGCACCTTCGCCGCGGGGAACGACACCTGCGCGCAGTTCACCGACGAGGCACTCGCCTGCGCGGTGCTCGTGGCCTTCCGCGTGACGCCGTTCTTCGTCGCGGTGAAGGTGCACTTCCCGCTCGTGTCGGTGGTGCCGGAGACCAGGCCGCCGGCCTGGAGCGTCTTCGAGCCGGTGTCCCAGCCGGCGTAGGTCACGACGGCCGTGGCCGGGAACTCCGACGGGTCGGTGTCCGGCTGGTTCGTCGCGCCGCTGCCCGGGAACGGACCGGGGGTGTCGTCGTCTCCGGCGCCGGAGTCGGAGCCGCCGTCGCCGGACGCACCGTCGGTCGGCGACGGGGCCGCTCCGGTGGGTGCCGCGGTCGCCGAGGCGTCGCCGGTCGGGGTCGCACTCGGGGTGCGCGTGGCGGAGGCCGACGGCGACGGGGTGGCGTCGTCGCCACCGCCGGAACAACCGGCCACGAGGAGACTGAGTGCACCGACCACCGCGAACGCAGCGATCGGCCTGGATGCGAGGAGCATGCTGACGGGCCGTCCTGAGGATGTTGACAAGGGTCCGGGTTGCAACAACGGTAACTCGAAAGTGAAGGTTGAGGGTTGGATCGGCCGGAATCACCCCCACTCGGGGTGCACGACGGCCGTCGCCCAACCCCGCCACGCGGGCCCGGTGAGTATGCTGTTCCGGTCCTGCCCCCACGAACGAAGAGACGTATGGTCGACCAAGCCCGCATGACCGCGCTCGCGAAGGAACCCCTCGTCGTGATCGGCGCTCCGACGAGCGCCTTCCGCGGAACCTTCCGCGAGCTGCGCGACGTCTTCCGGCAGCGCGAGATGCTCGGCATGCTCGTCCGACGTGACCTGAAGGCCCGGTACAAGGACTCGGCACTCGGGTTCGTCTGGACGCTCGTGCGCCCGCTGACCCAGCTGCTCATCTACTACTTCGTCATCGGCAAGGTCCTCGGCGCCGCCAACGGCATCGACAACTTCGCCATCTACGTCTTCACCGGCCTGACCGCCTACACGCTCTTCAGCGAGATCGTCGCCGGGTCGACGGGCTCGATCGTCGGCAACTCCGGGCTGATCAAGAAGGTCTACGTCCCGCGCGAGGTCTTCCCGCTCGCCAGTGTGGGCGCGGCCCTGGTGAACTTCACCATCCAGTTCGCGATCCTGCTCGCCGCGACGGTCGTGATCGGGGTCTTCCCCTGGCACGAGGGCCTGGTCTACCTGATCCCCTCGCTCGCCGTCATCCTGGTCTACGGCGCGGCCATCGGTCTCGTGCTGTCCGCGCTCAACGTGTACCTGCGCGACGTGCAGTTCGTCATCGACGTCGGCCTGATGGTCCTGCTCTGGGCCTCGCCGATCGTCTACTCCTACGCGCGCGTGGTCGCCACGGTGAACGCCGACTGGCTCATCACCGCGTACACGAACAACCCGCTGACGCTGGCGGTGCTCGGCCTGCAGAACGCGATCTGGCTGCACGACCCGGCCGACGTCACGTACCCGGAACACCTGATGCTGCGGCTGGGGATCGCCTTCGTGATCGGGCTCTTCTGCCTCATCGGTGCGCAGCGGATCTTCTCCCGCCTGCAGGGCAACTTCGCGCAGGAGCTCTAGACCATGGCCATCAGCACCCCCGTCGCCCCGACGACCACCGGCGACACCGCCGACCGTCCCGACGTCATCGTCATCGACCACGTGCGCAAGCGCTTCACGGTGCGCAAGGACAACACCCTGCGCGAGCGCATCGTCACCCTCGGTCGCGCCGGCCGCAAGCACCGCCAGGACTTCTGGGCCCTCGACGACGTCACCGTGTCGATCCAGGCCGGCTCGACCGTCGGACTGATCGGTCAGAACGGCTCCGGCAAGTCGACCCTGCTCAAGGCGATCGGCGGCATCATCCAGCCGACGTCCGGCACGGTGTCCCGCCGCGGTCGCCTCGCCGCGCTGCTCGAGCTCGGCGCCGGGTTCCACCCCGACCTGTCCGGCCGCGAGAACGTGTACCTCAACGCGAGCCTGCTCGGCCTCAGCCGCAAGCAGACCGACGAGAAGTTCGACGACATCCTGGCGTTCTCGGGCATCGGGGACTTCATCGACACGCAGGTGAAGTTCTACTCATCAGGCATGTACGTGCGGCTCGCCTTCGCCGTCGCCGTGCACACCGACCCCGACGTGCTGCTCGTCGACGAGGTCCTGGCGGTCGGTGACGAGGCCTTCCAGCGCAAGTGCCTCGACCGCATCCGCACCTTCCAGGAAGCCGGCAAGACGATCATCATCGTCACGCACTCGCTCAGCCAGGTGCAGGAGATGTGCGACCGCGTCGTCCTGCTCAACAAGGGCAAGGTGCTGCACGACGGCGACCCCGTGCAGGCCGTGAGCATGTTCCGCGAGGTGCTCGAGGAACGCCGCCAGGGCGAGCTCAGCACCGACGTCGCCGTCGGCCGCGGCAAGGTCCTCGGTGCGAGCGTGCACGTCGACGGCAAGGAGCCCCGCGCGGACGTCATGCCGGGCGACGACCTCGTCGTGGACATGGAGTTCGAGCACCTGGACGGCATCGCCGACTGGGAGGCCGCAGTCCAGATCAACAACGCCGGCGGCCAGGTCGTCTACGGCACCACCACCGGCATCATGGGCCTCGAACTGCACCCGCTGCACGGCCGCCGGAAGCTCCGTCTCCGCATCGCGGACACCGCCTTCGGCACCGGCAAGTACTTCATCAACGTGTCGATGATGGACTCCGCGGGCCGCCACCTGCACGACATGCCGGAGTGCGACTCGTTCGAGGTCCCCTCGTTCGGCAACGCCGTCGGCACCGTCTACGCGCAGCCCACGGTCGAGGAGCTCGACTGACCCCGGTCGACGGCGACACCGGGGCCCGTGCCGTCGGCGCTCCCCGAGCCGACGACACGTTGCGCACCGCCGTCGTCGTCGTCAACTGGAACCGCGCCGACCTGACCACCGCGGCCGTCCGCGCCGTGCTCGACGAGGGCACCGCCGACGACGTCATCGTCGTCGACAACGGGTCGTCGGACGACTCGGTCGCCGTGCTCCGCCAGGCACTGCCGGACGCGACCGTCGTCGCGCGGGACGACAACGGCGGGTTCGCGGCCGGCGCGAACACCGGCATCCGGCACACCGACGCCGACGTCGTCGTGCTCCTGAACAACGACGCCGTGCCCGCGCCGGGCTTCGTCGCGGCGCTCCGCGACCACCTGGCGCACGCCGGGCCCGAGGTCGCGGCGGTGACGGGCCGCATCGTGCTCGCCGGACGCTGGACGGTCCTCCCGGCCGGTGCGGAACCAGCGCCCGATGCGCGCGTCATGCGCGACCACGACGGGCGGCGCTGGACGCCGTCGGCGGACGGCGAGGTCCGGCTCAACTCGACCGGCGTCCGCGTCGACCGCGACGGCAACGGCATGGACCGCGACTGGTTCGCGCCCGTCGACCGGGTCGCCGACGTCGACGTCTTCGGGTTCTCCGGCGGCGCCTCCGCGCTGCGGCGCACGGCCCTGGACGACGTCGGCCTGCTCGACGAGTCGCTCTTCATGTACTACGAGGACACCGAGCTCGCCTGGCGGCTCCGCCGCCGCGGCTGGCGCGTCGAGCACGCCGCCGACGCGGTCGTCGAGCACGACCACTCGGCGTCGTCCGGCGTGCAGAGCGACCTGTTCGTCTTCCGGAACGCCCGCAACCGCATCGTCGTCGCCCTCTGGCACGCCCCCTGGCCGACCGTCGCGCGGGCGAGCGTCCGCACGCTGGGCCGCGGTCTGCGCGGGCTGGCCTCCGGTCGCACCCGCCGGGAGGCGCGGCTCGTCCTGGCAGCGTTCGCGGACGTCGCGGGGACCCTGCCGGTCCACCTCGCGCGCCGGCTGCGCGAGACCCGGCGCGCGTCCGTCCCGCGCCGCCGCGTGGACCCGGGCGCATGAGCGCAGCGGGCTATCCTGGACACTCCCCCGTCGACGGCCACGGCCACGACGCCCCCGCCCGGAAGGAACCACGCGTGCCGCAGCTCACCGTCCTCGTCGACGGGACCGCGGTACCGCAGGCGCTCGGCGGCGTCGGACGCTACGTCGAAGGGGTCGTGTCGCACCTGAGCGACCCGTCGCTCGACGTCCACCTGGTCGTCCGTCCCGTGCACGCCGCGCACTTCCGCTCGCTCGCGCCGAACGCCACCGTGCACACGGCGCCGGCGTGGACCGACTCGGTACCGCTGCGGTTCCTGTGGGAGCAGACCGGACTGCCGGCGCTCGGCCGTCGGCTCGGGGCGCGGGTGCTGCACTCCCCGCACTACACGTTCCCGTTCGGCTGGCGCGGCGGGTCCGTCGTCACGCTGCACGACGCCACGTTCTTCTCGAACCCCGAGTGGCACTCGCGCCTGAAGCGCACCTTCTTCACGTGGTGGAGCCGTCGTTCGCTGCGCACCCGGCCCGTCGTCATCGTGCCGAGCGCGGCCACCGCGACCGAGGCCGCCCGGGTCGTCCGCGGCATCCGTGCCGACGTCCGGGTCGCACCGCTCGGCGTCGACCGCACGGTCTTCCACGAGCCCGACGTCGCCGCGGTCGAGGACGCCCGGATCGCCGCCACCCTGCCCGAGGGCGCTCCGTGGATCGCGTTCCTCGGCACCATCGAACCGCGGAAGAACGTCACCGCGCTGCTCGACGCGTACGCCGCGGTGCGGTCCGCGCGTGCGGCCGGCGGCGCGGACACGCCGTGGCTGGTCCTGTCGGGGGCGCGCGGCTGGGACGAGACCGCGATCGCACGCCTCGACGCCCTGCAGCCCACCGACCACGTCATCGAGGCGGGGTACCTGCCGCTCGAGGACCTCGCCGGCTTCCTCGGCGGTGCGGACTTCGTCGTCTACCCGTCCCTGGGCGAGGGCTTCGGCCTGCCCGTGGTCGAGGCGATGGCCTCCGGCGCCTGCGTCCTGACCACCCGGCGGTTGTCGCTGCCCGAGGTCGGTGGCGACGCGGCCGTCTACACCGAGCCCGACGCGACGGCACTGGCCGCCGCGATGACAGCGCTGCTCGACGACCCGGCGCTCGTGGCCTCGCACCGTGCGGCGGCGCTGGCGCGGGCGGACGAGTTCACCTGGGACGCCACCGCCGCCGTGCACGTCGAGGCGTACGAGTCCGTCGGTGGGAGGACGCGGTGATCCGGGTCGCGGTGCTCACGGTCACCTACAACACCGGTGAGACCATCCGGCCGTTCCTGGCCAGCGTCGCCGGCGCCTCGAAGGACCCGGTCGCCGTCGTCATCGCGGACAACGGCTCGGCCGACATCGACGCGCTCCGGGCGATCGGTGAGTCCTACGGCGCCGTCGTGGTGTCCTCCGGCGGCAACCGCGGGTACGGCGGCGGGATCGACGCAGCCCTGAGCGCCCTCGACGACGTGCTGCCCGACGTGCGACCGGAGTTCCTGCTCGTGACGAACCCCGACGTCGTGCTCGGCGAGGGCTCGATCGACGAGCTCGTGGCCGCGGCCGACCGGATGCCGTCCGGTGGGTCGTTCGGCCCCCGGATCCTCGACGACCAGGGCGAGACCTACCCGTCCGCCCGGCAGCTCCCCTCGCTCCGGACCGGCCTCGGCCACGCGGCGTTCTCGCGGTTCTGGCCCGCGAACCCGTGGAGCCAGCGGTACTGGTCCACCACGAAGGTCGTCGAACGCGAGGCCGGCTGGCTCTCGGGTGCGTGCTTCCTCATCCGCACCGACCTGTTCCGCCAGCTCGGGGGCTTCGACGAGTCGTACTTCATGTACTTCGAGGACGTCGACCTCGGGCAGCGCGTCGGTCGTGCCGGCCGGGCGAACGTGTACGTGCCGTCGTCGGTCGTCACCCACACCGGTGCCCACTCGACGTCGTCCAACCGCCGCCGCATGGAGATCGAGCACCACCGGAGCGCCTACCGGTTCCTGTCGCGGAAGTACCGGGCGTGGTGGCTCTGGCCCCTGCGGGTCGTCCTGCACGCGGGCCTGTCGCTCCGCGCCCGCTGGGTGACGCGCAAGTAGCCCCCGCCCACCGGTACCCCGGTCGCCCAGGTCGCAAAACACCGGTGTCCACGTGTTACACCGCGATCTGGGAGTGTTCGACGTGCGAACACCGGTGTCTGGCGGGTACCCGGCGCCACTAGGCTCGGCGCCGTGCAACGTGATCCCGGACCCTGGCTCGGCTGCGGCCCGATCGACGCCGCCCGCCGCTACTGGACCGGAGCCTTCACGTTCCGCAGCGGCCGTGCGAGCCGCGCCGAGTTCTGGTGGGCACGCGGGGCCGACCTGCTCGTGGTCTGGCTCGTGCTCACCCTCGTGCCGATGATCACCGGTGTCCGGGGCGCCGACGACTCGATGACCGACTTCCAGAACACCCCCGGGTTCCTCGGGATCGGACAGTCCGTCCTGACCCTCGAGGGCAGCGACCACGGATGGCGCATCCTCGCCGAGGGCTCCCCGTCGCAGTGGGTGCTCTTCGCGTGGTGCATCGTCACCGCGATCCCGAACCTGGCACTCGGCGCACGGCGGCTCCGTGACATCGGGACCCCGGCGTGGATGGCGTTCTTCGGCGCCTTCCCGGTCATCGACTGGTTCCTCCTACTCGGCGCGCTCCGACGTAGTTGGCGCCCGACGCTCCCACCGGAACCGGACCCGTCAGGCGCCGAACTCCCTGTCGCCCACCGCGCCGCCTGACCCGCCTGAGCCGAACCCCGCCCGCGCCGGAACCTGGTTCGCGAGGAGTCGGGTCAGGAGCGGAGGCGGGTGCGTTCGGTTCGAGCTGCCTCGAGCAGGACGGCGGCACGGGCGTCGAAGGAGTGCTCGGCGGCGATGTACTCGGCCACGACGGCCCGCTCGGCAGCAGTCGGCCAGGCGTACGACGGGTCCAGCAGCGCGGCGAGTTCGTCGCGGGAGCGCGCGACCGCGAGCGTCGGCACGTCGAGCACGTCGGACAGCCCGGCGACCTCGTCGGTGACGACGACTCCCCCGGACGCCAGCACGTCGAACACCCGGTTCGACACGAAGCCGCCCGCCGCCATGTCCGGCCAGTGGTCGTTGAGCACCACACGCGCCGAGGCGTAGGCCGCCGCGACCTCGGGCCGGGTCAGCGACGATTCGCCGAGCGACTCCGCGGGGACGACCTCGTCCCACCCCGGACCGTGCACGCGCAGGTCGGCACCGAGCCCGACCGCGTCGGACACGATGGGGCGCGCGGCGCCGCGGGTCGAGCCGACGAACACCACGCGGTCGGCATCGGGGCTCGTCGCCGCCCGCGCGCCCGGGTGGAACACCGCGGGGTCGGTCGCCTGCAGCAGCGTCCGGACCGGCACGCCCGAACGATCGGCCGCGGCAGCCGCCCACACCGGACCGGCCGCGAAGGCGACGTCGAACGACCGCAGCTCGGTGTCGGCGACGTCATCAGGGTGGCTGATCACCCAGAGCAGGTTCACCGAGGCGGGGTTCGGCGGCACCCGATCCAGCCCGCGGATCACCAGCGTCACGTCGTCCGCAGCATCGTCGTCGCGCACGTGGGCGTCCCGCCGGTCGATCCGGACGCGCTGCCCGAGCCGTTCGAGGGCACCGGCCAGCTCGGCGGCGAAGTGCACGTCGCCCCACCCGTCGCCCTCCGGCCCGGCAGGCGCGGCGATCTTCAGCGACCAGGCGAGCGTATCGCTGGCGCGACGAGGCGTCTGACGGACCGGGGTCACCGGGCGCGCTCCCCACGGTGGCAACGGCGGCCCGGCGGAGACTGCAGCACCCCGGCCGTCGACCGAGTCCCGTCTCGCGTCCCGCCAGGCCGAGAACGCGTCCACGGTGGCGGCGTCGATCGTCCGCCCGGGTTCAGTGAGTCGGACGGTCTCACCGACGTCCTCCACCAGGATCGTGGGACCCGACTGCGGTCGCTGGCGCACAGCGCACGCGTGCGTCCACCCGACGAGCGTCGTCGGCTCGTCCGTGAGCACGGGCACAGGGACGATCGCGGCCCGGGGCACAGCGAGCACGGGCTGATCGGCACCGAACACCGAGTCCCCCGTGCCGAACGGACGGTCGTCCGACCACGGGAGTGCGCCGGGACGGATGAGCAGTGCACCGTTCCTCGCCGAACCGTCCGCCGTGCGCACCGAGGCCTGCACCAGGCGGTGGACTCCGGTCTCGGCGAGTGCCAGGAGACCGCCGGCATCGATCGTCACCGAGGTGTCGACCAGCAGGAGGACCCGTCCGACCCCGGCGGCGAGGCCGGCGTTGATCGCGGACCCCAGGCCGTCCACGGGCACGGTCCGCACCCACGGCAGGCGACGCCCGAACGGGTCGACCGGCGACGCATCGGCGACGTAGCTCACGGCCCGGACGTCAGCGCCACGACCGAAGGCATCGTGGGCGACCGACACCAGCCGGGCGACCTCGGCGTGCCGGTCCGAGCGGGTCGTCACGAGCACCGTGACGTCGTGGTCCAGCCGCGGCAGCGGGTCCGGGAACCCGGCCACGCGGACGACCTCAGCCGTCGTCGCGGGCGCGGGACGGGCCTCCCGGTCGGGGTGGTCGGCAGCCGTCGCGTCGCGACGACGGCGACCGAACCACCCGGAACCGGAGGCCACGGGCGGTGCTAGACGCCGAGGAGTCGCTGGAGGTAGACGCCGTAGCCGCCCTTGACCAGCGGCGCGGCGAGCTCGGCGAGCTGCGCGTCGTCGATCCAGCCGTTGCGCCAGGCGATCTCCTCGATGCACCCGATCTTGAAGCCCTGACGGTCCTCGATGACCTTCACGTACTCCGACGCCTGCATCATCGACTCGAACGTGCCGGTGTCGAGCCACGCCGTGCCGCGGTCGAGGACCTGGACGCCGAGCTCACCGGCCTCGAGGTAGCGCTCGTTGACCGTCGAGATCTCGAGTTCCCCGCGGGCGCTCGGCTCGATGGTCTTGGCGATCTCGATGACCTTGTTGTCGTAGAAGTACAGGCCGGGGACGGCGTAGTTCGACTTCGGCTCGGCCGGCTTCTCCTCGATGGAGACGGCGGTGAAGTCGTCGTCGAACTCCACGACGCCGTACGCCTTCGGGTCGGCCACGTGGTAGGCGAAGATCGTCGCGCCGTCGACCTCGGTGTTCTTCCGCAGGTTCGTGCCGAGGCCGGTGCCGTGGAAGATGTTGTCGCCGAGGACGAGCGCGACGCTGTCGTCGCCGATGAACTCCTCACCGATGACGAAGGCCTGGGCGAGACCGTCCGGGGACGGCTGGACGGCGTACTCGATCTCCATGCCGAACGCCGAGCCGTCGCCGAGCAGGGCCCGGAACTGGTCGTTGTACTCCGGCGTCGTGATGACCAGCACCTGTCGGATGCCCGCCATCATCAGGGTCGACAGCGGGTAGTAGACCATCGGCTTGTCGTAGATCGGCATGAGCTGCTTGCTGATGCCCTTGGTGATCGGCCAGAGGCGCGTGCCGGAACCGCCGGCGAGGATGATGCCCTTCATCGCTTTCCCCTTACTTCTTCGTCCGGAGCGATTCGGTGTACGCGACGCACTCCTCGTACGTCGGCAGCAGCCCCTGGGCCGCGGCTTCTTCGAGGGTGGGGGCGCTGGTGTCCTTCTCGGACAGCACCAGCTCGCCGAGACCCTCGGGCAGGTCGAGCCCGACCGTCGGGTCGAGGATGGTGATCCCCTTCTCGCGCTCGGGGTCGTAGTGCGCGCTGACCAGGTAGTTCACCGTCGACTGGTCCTCGAGCGCGACGATCGCGTGGCCGAGCCCCTCGGACAGGTAGACGGCCTTGCGGTCGACGTCGTCGATGCGGACCGAGTCCCACTGGCCGAACGTCGGGGACCCGACGCGGATGTCGACGATGTAGTCGATGAACGCCCCGCGCACGGCGGTGACGTACTTCGCCTGGCTCGGTGCGACGAGGGCGTAGTGGATGCCGCGGGCGACACCGGCCGCGGAGATCGACATGTTCACCTGGCGGAGGTCGAGCGGGTGACCGACGGTCTCCTCGAGGACGTCGGCACGGTACGCCTCGAGGAATGCTCCTCGTGCGTCGCCGTGCTGGACGGGCGTGAACTCCCACGCGCCAGGGATCTTCAGTTCGCGGATCTGCACCGTGGAAGCCTAGCAAGCCGTGAGTTCGCATAGGCTGTCATGGTTCTGCGCATTGCCGACTCCCGAAACGAGACCAAGCGAGCCCGTGAAGCTATTCGTCCAGATCCCCTGCCTCAACGAGGAGAACACCCTCGCCAGCGTCATCGACTCCATCCCACGGGAGATCGACGGCATCGACGAGATCGAGATCCTGGTGATCAACGACGGCAGCACCGACCGCACCGTCGAGGTCGCCAAGGAGCACGGCGTCAAGCACTTCGTGCACCACACCACGAACATGGGCCTCGCCCGCTCGTTCCGTGACGGCGTCGACTACGCGCTGCTCCACGGTGCCGACATCGTCGTGAACACCGACGGGGACAACCAGTACCCGCAGGCACAGATCGCCGAACTCGTGCAGCCGATCCTGCGGAAGGAAGCCGAGATCGTCATCGGCGACCGGCAGACGCGCACCATCGAGCACTTCTCCGGCTTCAAGAAGGCCATGCAGCGCTTCGGCTCGTGGGTCGCGAGCCGTGCGGCCGGGCTCGACCTGCCCGACGCGGCGAGCGGGTTCCGCGCGTACTCGAAGTACTCGCTCATCCGCCTGAACATCGTGACGCGCTTCAGCTACTGCATGGAGACCATCGTGCAGGCCGGGTACAAGCGCCTGGCGATCGCGTCGGTGCCGATCACGACGAACCCGAAGACCCGCGAGTCGCGGCTCTTCAACAACATCTTCCAGCACATGTTCGAGTCCGGCTCGGCGATCGCCCGCGTCTACCTGATGTACCGGCCGATGGCGCTGTTCCTCTGGGTCGCGGCGGTGCTCGGAGCACTCGGACTCTGGCCGCTCATCCGGTACCTGGTGCTCCTGGCGATGCACACCGGCGGCAACCACCTGCAGTCGATCATCCTCGGTGTCGTCCTGCTCATCACCGCGCTCCTGTCGATCGTCATCGGCGTCGTGGCCGACCTCACCCGCCTGAACCGCACGCTGGCCGAGGAGCAGCTCGACCTGCAGAAACTGCAGCGGTATGGCGACTGACCCGGCGTCGGCGATGCTGAAGGGCCGAACGCGGTTCGCGCTCTGGCTCCGTCGCCCTTCGTCCTGGGTCGAGATCGTCGCCTGGGCCGCGCTCGTGGCGTTCGTCGCCTGCACCATCGGGCCCGCGCTGATCGGTCAGGGCACGTTCCTGAACACCGGCATGCTCAGCCGGTACACCCCGTGGGGTGAGTCGCTCGAGACCCTGCGGAACTCGACGAACATCCTGAGCAGTGACACCCTCGACAGCGTCACACCCCAGACGACGCTCCTGGTCAAGCTCGCGCACGAAGGCGTGTTCGGGTCATGGAACCCGTACGTCGCCGGGGGCGTCGAACTCGGCGGCGTGCCGAACTCCGGGGCGTGGTCCCCGCTGTCGCTCCCCTGGTGGATCCTGCCGTTCTCGGCCGCGGCCGGCGCGGTGAAACTCCTCGAGATCGTCGCGATCACGGCCGGCATGTCCCTGCTGCTGCGTCGGTGGGGCGTCCCGCGGGCCGCGTGGCCGATCGCCTCGCTCGTCTTCGCGTCGTCCGGCTTCATGGTCGCGTGGTCGAACTGGCCGCAGACCCGGGTGGCCGCCTTCCTGCCGCTGCTGTTCTGGGCCATCGACCGGGCCGCCGTCGAGCTCCGTGCACGCGACCTGTTCAGCGTCGGCCTCGTCGTCACCGCGATGCTGCTCGGGGGCTTCCCGGCGATCGTCGGCTACGGGCTCTTCGTCGGTGGCCTCTTCTTCCTGGCCCGCACGATCGTGGCCCACCGCGCACTCCGCCAGGTGCTCGTCAGTGCGGGGATCGCCCTCGGCGGGATCGTCCTCGGTGTCCTGCTCGCCGCCTGGCAACTCGTGCCGTTCGCGATCAGCGCCGCGAACGTCGTCGACTTCGGCGGTCGCGGTCAGCGCGGCGGTGCCGGCATCGGGTCCGCGCCCCTGGTGAGTTCCTGGATCCCGGACATCACGTCGCTGGCGAGCACCGGCCGCGCGTGGGGCCTCCGCAACCCGGTCGAGGAGTACTCGTACATCGGCATCGCCGCGGTGGTGCTCATCGCCGCCGCCGTCCTGATCCGCCCGGGTCGACGCGACGCAGCGTCCGCTGGCGGAGCAGCGCCCGCCGTCGACGCAGCGCCCACCGTCGACGCTGCGCCCGCCACCGCACCGGCGCGGGACGCCGACGCGGCGCTGGTCCGGCGTCGGCAGCGCGGTGTCGTGCCGATCGTCGCGTCGGTGCTGGCGTTCAGCGTCGTGCTGGTGTTCCTCGGCGGCCCGCTCCTGGCCGCGGTCCGGGAACTCCCGGTGTTCGACTCGAGTCCGATCGGTCGAGCGCGTGTCGTCGTGGGCTTCTTCGCCGCGGTGCTCGCCGGCATCGGGTTCGGACGCGTCGTCGAGCCCGAGACGCTGCGCGACGAACTCGCACGGTTCCGCCGTGCCACGCCGCTCCGGCGCGCGGGCCGGATCGCGACGGTCGTCCTCGTCGTGCTGTTCACCGCGTCGGTCGGGCTGCAGACGGCGCTGGCGCTCGACACGGTGCCGGCCGACGTGCTGCACCGGACCAAGCTCCTCGTCCTCGTCACCGGGGTCGTCGGCGCCGGGACGGCCGTCCTCGTCCTCGTTCCGTGGCTCGTGCGGATCCGTGCGCTCCGGATCGCCGCCGCGATGGGCATCGTCGCTGCGGTCTGCGTGCCCGCCGTCGCCGCGACGGTCCGCTGGTGGCCCATCGCGCCGAACTCGACGTTCTACCCGTCGTCGCCGGCGATCGACTACCTGCAGGAGCACGTGTCCGCCCAGGACCGCTTCGCCACCGCCGGCACCGCCACGTTGCCCGGGTCGGCCTCGTACTACGGCATCCGCTCGACCACCGGGCACGCGTTCCAGACGCGGGAGTGGAAGCAGCTCATGCGGACCGTCGACCCGACGACGTACCCGACGGCCACGTACCTGACGTTCGCGCCCGACGAGATGACCCACTTGGTCGACTCCGCCGTCCTCGACCGCGTCGCCACGAAGTACGTCGTCGCCGACCCCTCCGCCCCGATCGCCGGGACCCCCGAGGCCGGCGCCCGCCGTACGGGGTGGACCGACCTGACGACGAGGCGACCGTCCGTCGACGGGCCGAGCAACTCCGGCCCCGTGAACGGTGTGACCCTCACCGGCCCGCCGCAGCTCACGACGTCGGCTCGGGGCATGACCCTCACCGTCGCGATCGTCGCGGACGGCACCGGGAAGACCCTCGCCGAGACCGAGAGCTGGGTGCCCGCCCTCGGCGGCCCCCGCAACGTCGCCGTCGCGGGGTCGAGCATCCCGTCGCGTGTGCAGTGGCACGCCGAGATCACCGTCACCGGGCAGTCGCAGCCGGTCGCGATCGGAACGGGCACCGGCGGGAAGGCCGTCCTGGACACCGTCCGGCCCGTCGCCGGCCAGGGCGTGTCGGTCGTGCACACCGGCGACGCCACGATCTACCAGCGCAGCTCGGCGCTCGACCGGGTGCGGTGGGCGTCCGACCAACGGGTGCTCGCGTCGACGGACAACCGGCTCGCGGCACTCGCCGGGCACGCGCTCTCCGACGACACCGTCGTCCTCAGCACCTCCACCGGCCACCGGGCCGACCGGACGGGTGACGCCGTGGTCCGGCTGCGGCCGAGTGCCCCGAGCGAGACCGTCGCCGACGTCGACGCGACCGGTGGCGGCTGGCTCGTGGTCGCGGATTCGCTCCGGCGTCCGGGCTGGCACGCCACGGTGGACGGCGAGCCGACCGACCTCGTCGCCGCGGACAACGCCGGTGGCGCGGTCTGGGTCCCGCGGGGCTCGCACACCGTCCGGCTGTCCTACTCGGTGCCCGGGCTCACCGCCGGGTGGCTCGTCACGGGCGGGACCGTCGGGATCGCCGTGCTCACGACCGTGACCGTGCTCGTCGTCGGCCGTCGTCGACGTCGACGTGCCCCCACGGCCGACTGAGCCTCGGCCCCGTACAATCGGCTTTCGATCCGACGACCCCGCCGGTGCCGCCATCCGCGTCCCCGTCGACAACGCAAAGGAAGAGACCTCGTGAAGATCCTCGTCACCGGAGGAGCCGGCTTCATCGGCTCGAACTTCGTCCGCCGCACGCTGGAGGACGCGTACCCCGGCCTCGAGGGCGCCGAGGTCGTGGTCTACGACGCGCTGACCTACTCCGGCAACGAAGCGAACCTCGCCCCGGTCGCCGACTCCCCCCGCTACACCTTCGTCCACGGTGACATCCGCGACGCCGCGAAGCTCGACGAGGTCGTCCCGACCGTCGACGCGATCGTGCACTTCGCCGCCGAGTCCCACGTCGACCGCTCGGTCCGCGACTCCGGCATCTTCGTCGAGACCAACGTCGTCGGCACCCAGCGTCTGCTCGACGCGGCACTCCGCCACGGCACCGAGCGCTTCGTGCACGTCTCCACCGACGAGGTCTACGGCTCCATCAGCGAGGGTTCGTGGGACGAGGAACGCCCGCTCGAGCCGAACTCGCCGTACTCGGCGTCGAAGGCCGGCAGCGACCTGCTCGCCCGCAGCTACCACCGCACGCACGGGCTGAACCTCTCGATCACGCGCTGCTCGAACAACTACGGCCCGTACCACTTCCCCGAGAAGGTCATCCCGCTGTTCGTCACCAACCTGATCGACGACGTGCACGTCCCGCTGTACGGCGAGGGCAACAACATCCGCGACTGGCTGCACGTCGACGACCACACCCGCGGCATCGCGATGGTCCTGACCCGCGGCCGCGCCGGCGAGATCTACAACATCGGCGGCGGCACCGAGCTGACCAACAAGGAGCTCACGCAGCTGCTCCTCGACGCCACCGGCAAGGACTGGTCGTACGTCGACCGCGTCGCCGACCGACTCGGGCACGACCTGCGCTACTCGGTCGACATCTCGAAGATCCAGGCCGAGCTCGGCTACGAGCCGCAGGTCCCGTTCGAGCAGGGCCTGACCGACGTCGTGCAGTGGTACCGCGAGAACCGCGCCTGGTGGGAGCCGCTCAAGCAGCGTGCGGCCCTGAGCTGAACCGGCACACCGTGACCAGGTACCTCATCACCGGAGCGGCCGGCATGCTCGGCCAGGACCTCCAGGCCGCGCTCGCGGGCCGCGACGTCACCGCGCTGTCGCGGGCCGACCTCGACATCACCGACCCGGCCGCGGTGGACGCCGCCGTGGCCGGGCACGACGTCGTGGTCAACTCGGCCGCGTACACCAAGGTCGACGACGCGGAAGACCACGAGGACGACGCCCACGCGGTGAACGCGACCGGGCCGAAGCTCCTCGCCGAGGCCGCCGTCCGCCACGGCGCGAAGCTCGTCACCGTGTCGACCGACTACGTGTTCGACGGCAACGGCACGGCGCCCTACGCCGAGGACGCCCCGACCGACCCGATCAACGCCTACGGCCGCACGAAGGCCGCCGGCGAGGCCTTGGTGCGCGCGATCGCCCCGGACACCTCGTACGTCGTCCGCACCGCGTGGATCTACGGCGCACACGGGCCGAACTTTGCCGCGACGATGCTCCGGCTCGCCGGCTCGCACGACACCGTCAGCGTCGTCACCGACCAGGTCGGCCAGCCGACGTGGACCGGCGACCTCGCCGCCCGGATCGTCGAACTCGTCGACGGGGACGCCCCGGCCGGCATCTACCACGGCACGAACGCGGGCCAGGGGTCCTGGTTCGACTTCACGCAGGCCATCTACCGCGAGCTCGGGCTCGACCCGGAGCGCGTCCTGCCCACGGACAGTGCGGCGTTCGTCCGTCCGGCACCGCGTCCGGCGTACAGCGTGCTCGGCCACGACGGCTGGTCGCGCGCCGGCCTCGCGCCGATGCGCGACTGGCGCGAGGCGCTGCACGCCGCCGTCGCGGCGGGTGCGCTGACCGCGTAGGCGCGGCTCTCGGCCAGGAGGCGCGGGTCGGTCCCGGTACGTCGGGAACCCGACCCGCGCCTCCAGACCGCCCACCGACCGCGCCCAGGGGGCGCCGGGACCACCCTGGTAGTGTCGGGCAGCCGAGCGCGGGGCCGGCTCTCGGCCCCTGACCAGGGGTCCACGGACCACCGGTCCACGAACCACGACGAGGAGCACAGCACCATGACCACCCTCCACGTCATCGTCGACCAGATCGTCGCTCCCGTGCCGGGCGGCATCGGGCGCTACGCCGAGGAACTGGCGCGGCACCTCGTCGAGCACGCGCCGAGCGGGTGCGAGGTCGCGGGCGTGGTCTCCGCCGTCGGGTCCGACGAGATGGCGCACCTGCGGACGCTCCTGCCGGGGCTGTCCGACCTGCAGCGGCTCCCGCTGCCGCGGCGCGAGCTGTCGCTCGCCTGGCAGGGCGGGTTCGTCGGCGGCATTGCGAAGGGCATGGTGCACGCGCCGAGCGTGCTCGCACCACTGGTCAAGCACGACCGTTTCCAGGACCCGGGTCGGCAGACCGTGGTCACCGTGCACGACGTCGTGCCGTGGACCAACCCCGAGACCCTGACGCCGCGCGGCGTCCACTTCCACAAGGCGATGGTGAAGCGAGCGTGGAAGCACGCCGACGCCGTCGTGGTGCCGACCCACGCCGTCGCGGGGGCCCTGAACGAGATCCACCGCTTCGACGACCGGCTCCGCGTCATCGGCGGCGCCCCGAGCGGACGCCTCCGGCTGCCCGTCGACGCCGACCTGCGCGCGGAACGTCTCGGCCTGCCCGACCGCTACGTGCTCGCGGTCGGCACGCTCGAGCCCCGCAAGGCCCTGGCCTCCCTGATCGAGGCGATGGCCCACCCGGACGCTCCGGCCGACATCCCCCTCGTCATCTCGGGCCCGGACGGCTGGGGAGACGTCGACGTGTACGGCACCGCGGAGCGTGCGGGCCTGTCACGCGACCGGGTGAAGGTCCTCGGCCGCATCGACGACGCAGACCTCGCGGTGGTCTACGACCGCGCGACGGTGTTCGTGTTCCCGAGCCTCGCCGAGGGGTTCGGCCTGCCCGTGATCGAGGCGATGAGCTTCGGTACCCCGGTGATCCACTCCGACGACCCCGCCGTGGCCGAGGTCGCCTCGGACGCCGGGGTCACCGTCGCCCGGTCGCCGCGGGAGTCCTACCCGGCACGACTCGCCCAGGCGGTCTACCAGGTCGTGCACGACCCGAACCTGGCCAGCCGACTGGCGGTGGCGGGTCCGGACCGCGCACGCATGTACGACTGGTCGGACTCCGCGGCGGAGACCTGGCAGCTGCACGCCGACCTCTGACGGTCGGACCGCGTCAGCCCTTGTACGTGTAGGTGCTGACCCAGTCGATGTACAGGTGCCCCGCGTCGCCCCAGTCGCCGACCTGGAACATGTACCGGTGCGCCGTCTTCGGCACATGGCTGGTGACCGTCTTGATCACCTTGCCGTCGAGGCGGTAGCGGACGGACTTCCCGGGGATCCACTCGATCGAGTACGTGTGCCACGACCGCCAGGAGACACCGGTGCCCACGCTCACCGCGTTCGCCTCCTGTCCCGCGATCATCGAGTGGTGGTGCAGCATCGGCTGCTGGTCGAAGTTGGCTTCGGGGTAGTCGATCTCCCCGTCGGCCCAGCGGTCGGACGACGGCCAGAGCATGAAGGCCGCGCCGTTGCCGGCACCACCGGTCGCCTTGGCGCGGACGATGAACTTCCCGCCCTTGTGGCCCCAGGCGCCCGTCGGCGTGCCGAAGGTGCCGGCGGCGCCGTGCTTGCCGTCGAGCTTGACGTCCATGTACCCGTGGTGCGAGCTGATCTGCGACCCCGAGTAGTACATGCCGCCGGTGCCGTCCGGGTACGGCTGCCACGACCTCGCGTACTGCTTCGCGAAGGCCCCCTTGGCGCTGGCCGGGGTGCTGAACTGCTCGCGGAAGGTCTGCTTGAACTTCCCGACGTCGCCGAGCGGTGCCGAGCTGGCGGTCGCTGCGGTCCCCTGGCCGAGCGGGCCGGCGACGAGTGCTGCTCCGAGGAGCACGACGGCGAGTGCGGCTCTCCTGGTGGCGCGTTCCTGCATGGGCTCGGTCACTCCCTGACGTGACGGTTCGCACCCGTTCGGTGTGGGTGCCGGGCGACCGGATCTCGGCTGCCCGGCGTTCACGGTAGTTGCTGTCCACGATGTGCGTCCGGGGGTTGACACAGCTGCGTACCCCCAGTGCGCGGGCCTTGCACGATGACCGAACCGTCGGCTGGGAGTCCTGGTCAGAGCGCGTGGCGCGACCGGGAGCCCCGTCGACTCGAGCAGGGGTCGTCGTCTGCGCCGTCCGATCAGGGCCGGGCGCGACGACGACGCATGACGAGCGCGACCACGACGGCTGCCAGCACCGCGACGACGACGACCACGGCCGCGACCTCGGCGACGTGCACCGAGGTGAGCATGGAGTCGTACTGCGACTTCGTCGAGACGAAGCCCCGTTCAGCAGGGCCGAACCAGCCGGACACCGGGTTCAACGGACCGGCGGCGTGCAGGGCGAACCCGCAGACCACCGCGGCGACCACGGCGATCACGGCGAGGACGAGGACGGGGACGGCGCGGCGCATCCCGCTACCGTAGCGCGGCCCTGGACCCGATCGCGGCCCCGCCCTGCCCCGCGCCGCCCTGCCCGTCAGAGTGCGTCGCGGAGGCGCGCAGCCTTCTCCTCGACCAGGCGCTCGAGCCCGTCGGCGTACTCCGTCAGCCGAGCGGCGACGGCCGGCTCCGAGGAACCGATGATGCGCGCCGCCAACAGACCGGCATTGGCGGCACCGTTGATCGCCATCGTCGCCACCGGGATGCCCGCCGGCATCTGCACGATCGAGAGCAGCGAGTCGAGGCCGTCCAGGCGCGCGAGCTGCACCGGGACGCCGATCACCGGCAGCGTGGTCATCGAGGCCACCATGCCGGGCAGGTGTGCTGCGCCGCCGGCCCCGGCGATGACGACCCGGATGCCGCGCTCGGCGGCGGCGCGGGCGAAGCGGGTCATCTTGTCCGGGGTGCGGTGCGCCGACACGACGTCCGCCTCGAACGGGATGCCGAGTTCGGAGAGGATCTCCGCCGCGGCCCGCATGGTCGGCCAGTCGGAGTCCGACCCCATGATGATCGAGACGAGCGGCTGTGCGGGTGCGGCGGTGTCGGTCACGCGACGAGCCTAGCCGAGCAGGACCCGCCGCCAGGTGTCGCCGTCGTGGCCGATCGTGCGGTCCTCGGCGACCCAGCGCGCAGCGCGCTCGTCCGGTCGGCCACGTTCGACAGCGGTCCGCACGGCGTCCCGCCACGCTCCGACGTCATCCGGGACGGCCACGGCGCCGTGCGCCCGTGCCACCGCGTACGACGGCCGGTCCGAGACCACGGCGGGCAGTCCGAGCGCGGTGTACTCCAGGAACTTCAGGTCGCTCTTCGCGCGGTTGAACTCCTCGTCGCGCAGGGGTGCGACACCCGCTCGCCAGCGCTCCCGGTGCGCCACGAGCCAGCGGGAGAAGGCCGGGTAGTGCCCGTCGGGGACGACGACCCGGCGGAACCAGTCCGCGCCGCCCTCGTCCGTCACGCCGATGACCTCGAGCCGGACCGGGGTGCCGTCCGCAGTGGCGAGGTCGGCGAAGACGTCACGGAGCAGTTCGAGGTCGGCGGCGTGGGTGAGCGTGCCCATGTACAGCACCCGGTGCTCCCCCTCGGGGCGCTCGTCGTCATCGTCGTCCGTCGGGCCGGCGGTCCAGATCTCCGGGTCGAGGGCGTTCGGCACGACGACGACGTCCCGCGCGACCGGACGGACGACGTCGGCGAGTTCGGGCGTGCTCACGACGACGGTGTCGGCACCCCGCACCAGGGCGTCGATCGAGGCGAGCCGGTCGGGGTCGTACTCGGCACGGGCCAGTCGTTCGCGCCCGGAATCGGTGAAGAAGTCGTCGTCGACCTCGGCCACGACGCGGATCCCCCGGGCCGCGGCGGCCGCCAGGAAGGGCTGCACGTCGTCACGCGGCAGGATGTCACGCTGCACCAGGAGTGCGGCGTACGGCGTCGTGTCGGAGCCGTCGACGAACGCGGCCGGGTCCACCTGACGGGCCTCGGCGGTGCCGCTCGACGCCAGGTGCTCGGTGCGCCGGACGACACGGACGTGTGCCGAGGCCGGGTGCGCGCCCCCACCGCCGGCGACGACGTACCCGAGCACGGGCAGGGGCACCGGCTGCGGTGGGGCCCCGACGAGCACACGGCGCAGGCGTCGGGCGACCCGGCGGACGAGATCACGCGGCATGCGTCCATCCTCTCGCACCCGGAACCTCGCACCGGACGCCGAGCGCCGCCTCAGCGCACCCGCACCGTCCGGCACGTTGACGCCGTGCGGTCCGCTCCGGTCCCGGTGTTGTGCGCGACCGCGCAGACCGTGTGCTTGCCGGCCGCCACCCGGACCGTGCCCGCGAAGCCGTGCGAACGGCCGGAGCCCCAGGTCGCGTCCACGTCGGCACGCTTCCGGCCGGCGTCCAGTGACGTCACCCGTCTGCCGTCGACCGTGATCGCCACCCGGGTCGCCGCGGTCACCGCGTCGCCGTCGAACGCCCAGCCGCGCACGGCGATGCCGCGGGCCACGGCCGTGGCGGACTCGAGCCCGGCGTAGGGGTCGTGCCGGTAGGCGCGGACGGTCGAGCAGCCGAGCGCGGTGTCCGATCCGGCGCCGATGTTCACCGCGGTGACGCAGACACGGCGAGCGCCGGCCGCGGTGGGCAGCACGACGTCGAAACCGTGGGTCGCGCCGACACCGGCACGGGCGTCGACGTCGGGACGGTCGAGCCCGGCGGTGGCGACGCCGGCCGCGGCCCCGTCCACGGTGGCACGGACCCGCACGGGCTGCGTGGGGTCGTCCTCGTCGTAGGCCCACCCGGACACGCGGACGCCGCCGCCGGTGCCGGCGACGGCCTCGAGCGACCCACGGGGTGTCATGTCGGCAGCGGGTGCCCCCAGGCGGGCGTTCGCGACGAGGGCCTGTGCGTAGGCCGAGAACCACTTGCCGGCGGCCGGGGCACCGTTGCAGGTGCCGTCGCTCGCACCGGGGGTCTTCACCCACAGCAGGGCGTCGAGCGCCGTGCCGTCGGACACCACCCGGGGCGAGGTACCGAGCCCGGCGCCGGGTCCGTTGCACCACGTGCCGCGCCAGCCCTGCCCGTTGCGCGAGGTGTCGATCACGTAGTGGGAACCCCCGGTCGCGGCGGACACCTTCTGCGCGTACGCCTGCTCCTGGGCGGTCGGGTAGTAGTTCGCGACGTTCGTGAAGAAGCCGCGGGCTTGCTGCACCCCCGCGCTGTTCAGTCGCGATGCCATCAGTGCGGGCTGCACCCAGTTCGAGTTGCCGGCGTCCAGGTACGCGGGGACCCCGGCAGCGGTCAGGCCGGCGACGGTGCGGGAGAGGATCCGGTAGCGCTGCTCGTCGAGCGCCGTGCTGCACTTGGCGTTGCTGAGCATCGCGAGCGAGTCCGGTTCGACGACGACGGCTGCACGGTGCCCGGTGAGCGCCGCGGTGACCTGGTCGACCCAGTCGTCGTAGGAACGCTCGTCGAACCCGCCAGCCGAGTACCCGCCGCAGTCACGGTCGGGGATCGCGTAGAGCACGAACACGGGGGTGGTGCCGGACTGTTCGGCCCCGGTCAGGGCGGTGCTGATGGTCTTGGTCAGCTGTGTCCCCTGCGTCCAGTCGCCGAGCCAGGTGGCGACGGGGTAGCGGGCGATGGTCCCCGCCGCCGCGGCACCGGCCGGATCGGTGGCTGCGAGGGCGGTCTGGGCCTTCGCCGCCTCGCTCGTGGGCGACCGGTACGGCCCGGCGCCGTAGAGCGACGCGGACGTCGCCGAGCGGATGGCGGATGCCGAGGTCGCTGCCGACGCGGTCGCGGTCGGCAGCAGGCCGGCGACGGCAGCGACGAGGGCGACTGCGGCGGCGCAGACGGCGGTACGGCGCGGACGGCGGCGCATGGAGACTCCCCTGGACGTGTGTTCTCTGAATGCTCCAGGAGAACACGCGTTCCCGTCCCCCACCAGCCTCCCGAGCGGGTGCCACCCGAGGGGGTGTCCGCAGACCGGCCGACAAGTGCGTCCCGCGCCGACACGACACGGGAGGCCCGTGGCGGCGTCGCCACGGGCCTCCCGTGTCGTGATCCGGTCACGTCGAGGAGGCGACCTCAGTCGTCGAAGTGCGCCGCGGCCGCGCGAGCGCGGTAGACGACGTCGTCGACGTCGTCACCGAGCACCGTGACGTGCCCGATCTTCCGCCCGGCCCGGGGTGCCTTGCCGTAGAAGTGGTACTTGGCCTCGGGGAAGGCCTGGAGTGCGGCTGGGTACCGGGCGGCGAGGTCGCCGTCGGCGGGTCCGCCGAGCACGTTGACCATGACGGACGCCGGGGCGAACGAGCCGGTGGCACCGAGCGGCAGGTCGAGGACGGCACGCAGGTGCTGCTCGAACTGGCTCGTGGTGGCGCCGTCGATGGTCCAGTGCCCGGTGTTGTGCGGACGCATCGCGAGCTCGTTGATCAGGATGCGCTCGTCGTCGGTCTGGAACAGCTCGACGGCGAGCACGCCGGTGACCCCGAGTTCCTCGGCGATGCGGACGGCGATCGACTCGGTCAGGTCGGCGATCCGGCCGGCGCTGTCCGGGGCCGGAGCGATGACCTCGGCGCAGACGCCGTCGCGCTGCACGGTCTCGACGAGCGGCCAGGCGACGACCTGCCCGGAGGGGCGGCGTGCCACGGACTGCGCGAGTTCGCGGGTGAAGGGGACGAGCTCCTCGACCAGGAGGGCCTGGTCGCCGCCGGCCTCGGCCACGGCGATGAACCAGTCGTCGACCTCGGCGGCGTCGGAGACGACCCGGACACCCTTGCCGTCGTACCCGCCCCGCGGGGTCTTGACGACGGCTCGGCCACCGTGGTCGGCCAGGAACCCGCGGAGCTCGTCGGGGTCGTGCACCGCCGCCCAGTCGGGCACCGGCAGGCCGAGGTCGCTCAGCCGGCGACGCATCGTGATCTTGTCCTGCGCGACGGCCAGCGCGTCGGGGCCGGGGTGGACCGCCACGCCCGCGTCGACCAGCGTGCGCAGAACGTCCTGGGGCACGTGTTCGTGGTCGAAGGTGACGACGTCGACCTGTCGGGCGAACTCGAGCACCGTGGCGGCGTCGTGGTAGTCACCCTCGGCGGTGGCGGCGATGCTCGCCGACATGCCCGGCCCCTCGGCGAGCACCCGGATGTCGATCCCCAGTTCGACCGCGGCCGGCACCATCATCCGTGCCAGCTGTCCCCCACCGATGACCCCGACGCGCAACGCCATGCTGTGTGATCCTTCCGGCGCTCCCACCGCGCGGTGGGAACGCGTTGTCTACAATCGCTGTTCGGGTCGTGCTCTGGACGACCGGTCACAACTCTACGGATCCTGGAGGGCTCGTGCGGCGCCTCATCGCCCAGCTGGCACGCTTCGGCGTCGTCGGTGCCGTCGGCTTCGTCGTGGACACCACGGTGTTCAACGTGCTGCGCATCACCGTCCTGAACCCCGAGGACGTCCACTCGGGCCCGTTCTGGGCGAAGGTCATCTCCACCGTCGTGGCGATCTTCGTCAACTGGATGGGCAACCGGTACTGGACGTTCCGTGAGCAGCGTCGCGCCGTGGCCACCCGCGAGGGTGTCGAGTTCGTCGTCGTCTCGCTCGGCGGCATGGTCATCGCCCTCGCCTGCCTCGGGGTCTCGCACTACGCCATGGGGCTCACCTCGGTGCTCGCCGACAACGTCGCGAACATCGTCGGGCTCGTGCTCGGCACGGTCTTCCGGTTCTGGCTCTACAAGGTCTGGGTCTACCACCCCGAGCGCACCGCCACGCAGCCGGCCACCGCCGACGAGTCGGTGTCCGACGGGCCGCGGGTCCCCCACGACGCCTGACCTAGGATCGGTGGGGTGACGGCCGAGACGACCACCACCCCTGCTCCACCCCGCACCGCGCGCTGGGAACGTGTCGCGATCGCGGTGATCACGGCGACCTTCGGGCTGTGGCTCGTGGCGTGGGCGTTGATCGTCCCGGTGTTCGAAGCGCCCGACGAGACCGCGCACATCGACGCCTCGGTGCACCTCGCCGTCGGCGACGCGTGGGCGGCCCCCGGCGAGCTGTTCGTCACCAACGCCGTGCAGGCCGCCAAGGTCGAGCAGGCGACGAAGCCGTCCGACGAGTGGTCGACGGTGGGCGAGTTGCTGCAGAACGCCCCCGGCCCCTCGGCGACGGTCAACCAGATGACCCAGCACCCGCCGACCGCCTACCTGGCCGGAGCCGCCGTGCTCCGTGCCGTCGACTTCGGCGAGCTCCGCTGGGACCACGCGTTCATCGCCCTCCGCCTGGCCGACGTGCTGGCCGTGACCGCGCTGCCGCTGCTCGCCTGGGCGTCGGTGCGCCGGGTGACCCGCAGCCCCCGCGCCGCGCTGATCGGCGCCCTCGCCGTGTTCGCGACGCCCGAGCTCGCGTCCATCGGCTCGTCGTTCTCCAACGACGCCCCCGTCCTGCTCGTCGCCGGGATCGTCGTCTGGCTCGCCACGCGTCTGCTCACCGGGGACACCCGCTGGCGCACCGCGATCGCACTGGCTGCGGTCCTCGGGGCCCTGGTCTGGATCAAGGGCACGGGGTTGCCGGCGGTGCCGTTCGTCGCGGTGGTGGTGCTGTTCGCCGGCGCCGGGGTGCTGTCCCTGCGGCAACGGATCGTGCGCTCGGTCGTCGCGATGGCGGTCTCCGGCGGCATCGGCGCGTGGTGGTGGCTGCACAACCTGGTGTCGTACGGGCGGATCCAGCCGAACGGCTACACGGCCATGCGGCCCCCGAAGGACTTCCCGCCGGGTGAGAGCCCCACGCTCGGGCACTTCCTCGACGTCAGCTGGGGCACCCTCGCCCGCACGTTCTGGGGCAGCTTCGGCGGCCGGGCACAGGTCACGATCGGTGATCTGCTCACCGCCGTCCTCACCCTGGTCGCCCTCGTGGTGCTCGTCGGCTGGGCGTTCCGCCGCGGCCCGGACCTGCGGACGGCGCTCTGCCTCGCGGTGTTCCCGGCGCTCCTGATCGGCATCCAGAACCGCACGAGCGCGCACTCGTACCTGACCACCACCGAGGTCGCCGCCACCCAGGGCCGGTACTACTTCCCCGCGATCGTCTGCCTGATCGTGCTGAGCGCGCTCGCGTGGCGGCGGCTGGTACCGGCCGGCCGGGCACGCGCCTGGGTCGCGCTGGCGCTGGCCGTCGTGCTGCCCGCCGTGGGCGTGTACGGCTTCGCGGTGGCGTCCGCCTGGTTCTGGAACGCGGCGGTGTTCCCGGTGACGGGGCGTGGGCTGCTGCGCTACTCCGAGATCGGCCCGGTGCCACCCGCGGTGCTCGTGGTCGTCGTGGCGCTGGTCGCGGTGGGCCTCGTCGCCTCGGTCGTGCAGGTCGCGCGCGCCGACCGTCGCGCCCTGTCGACGACGGTTCCCGTCCGCTGACACGCCCGGCCGCGGAGCGCCGGGCGGGCACGACGTGCCGCAGGCGCGGCCCCGAGGGGTCGCGAACCGTCGTCTGGAGCGTCTCCAGGCGACACTTCGTGACCACTCGGCGGACGGCGCACGGCGCGGGTTGGACGCCCCTGCGAGACGGACGGGAGGCCCGGTGCCAGCTGGCACGGGCCTCCCGTCCGTCGCCAGGCGCGCCACGGCCGCCCGGTGTGCAGAAGACGTCGGGTCCCGACACGGGACCCGACGTCTTCTGCACACTCGCTGCCGCGTCAGGCGGCGGGGACGCCACCCTCGACCGCGGAGGGGTCGTCCGTCGGCCGGTCGCGCCGGAACCACGTGGGGGCCGCGGCGCAGAGCAGGAAGAGTCCGTCGACCGCGAGGCTCCAGACACGGGTGACGACGACGACCACGAGGGCGATCGGCACCGGCATCACGAGGGCCAGCAGGAGGGCCTGGACGCCCTCGCGGACACCGAGCCCGCCGGGCGCGAAGACGGCCAGCATGCTGATCGCCGAGGCCATGCTGGCGGCACCGATCACGAAGGCCGCGTCGGTGATCTTCAGCGAGGGGTACACCCCGAGGGTGATGAAGTAGTACGCCGTGCCGGACAGCACCGCTCCGGCGACGTAGAGACCGGCCCCGCCGAGGACGGTGCCGAGGTTCGGGCGGACGTCGGCTTCGAGCGGCTTGCGGCGCAGGATCTTCAGCGCGATCCCGATCAGGAACACGAAGACCCGCGGGATCAGGCAGACGACACAGCCGACGAACGCCGCGATCATCAGGACGATGAGCCACGGGTCGAGGTTGTGGGTGCGCGGGTCGATGAGCAGCAGCACGAGCGCCAGGGCCAGGGTCGCGGCGATCTGTAGGGCTCCCTCGAGCAGGCCGCTCACACCGAGACGGGCCTTCGAGACGCCGTGCTTCGAGGCGAAGTAGACCTTGCCGATGATCCAGGTGGCAGCACCCGGGATGTAGCGGCCCATCCAGGACTTCGCGTACACGTAGGTCAGGGTGACGCCACTGCCCTTCAGCCCGGTCGCACCGAGTCGTCGCAGCAGGTAGAACCAGATGCCGACACCCCAGTAGCGGAACCCGAGGCTGATCACCGTCGCGAGGGCCACCCACGACCACTGCCAGTCGAGTCCGGCGAGCTGCCCCCAGTCGACGCCGCGCACGTACAGCACGAGGAACACCGCGAGCAGGACGTAGAAGACGATCGGGATCGCCTTGCCGAGGAACCGTCGTCGCTTCGACGGACGCTTCCCCTCGGGCGCGGGGGTGTCGCTGGTGCTGACGGACAAACGGGTCTCCTGCTCAGGTCTCGGGCTCAGGTCATGGTAGACGGTGGGGCGGGCCGCTCCCTGCGGTGCCGCTGCGGCCCTCGCTCGCCCCGTCGCTCGCGCTACCGGGCGAGCTTGATGACCTGGACGCGGCAGGGGACCTCGGGGTCGGTCGACCGGTCGGTGCTGCACGAGATCGTCGCGTTGTACGTGCCGACGACCTTGCCGGCCGCCGAGTAGTCGCGCGCCGGGGCGGTGGCCGCGTCGAACTGCACGAAGTACTGCACGCCCTGGTCGAGGAACAGCTTGCGCATCGCGTCCGACTGGTAGGTGTACCCCTGACCTGAGCGACCGTACACACGCGTGTCGGTCAGGAAGGCGAGCGACGCCAGCGACCGGTAGTTCGACCCGATGACGGTGGCGTCCTCGGGGAGCGCGCCGCTCGCCCGGATCTGGTCGGCGAGCCGGACGATCTCCGGCACCCGGGTCGGGCCGAGGACGCGCAGCGGCTCGGTCCGGTTCACCGACGGGTAGAACGGCGCCGGCGATCCGAGCCAGTTCTGCGTGTACGACGCCAGGGGCACCACGGCGATCGCCAGGCACGCGACGATCGTCCGCACCACACCACGACGGCGCACCAGTCGCCAGACCGCCGGCAGCATGAGCGCACCGATCATCGCGGTCAGGTAGAAGAGCGGCCAGTAGTAGCGCGCGTTGCCGCCGCCGCTCGACGACGACGTGATCATGCCGTAGCCGACGAAGTAGACCAGGGTCGTCGCGGCGACGATGCAGGTGAAGGCGTAGCGGCGGAAGCGCACGACACCGATGACGAGTGCGGCGGCGAAGAGCAGCGCGATCGGCGCCGCGAACGGGGCGAACGTGCTGATCTTCTGCAGGTAGTACGGCAGGGCGAGCATGCGCTCGTGCAGGTAGTAGCCGGCGCGGGCGGCGATGCCGGACTCCTTCGTGACCTTCGGCGCGGTGTCGTCGCTGGACGACGAGGTGGCCGGCGGCACCACGGCGGGGTCCGGGTTGTCCATCGGGCCCTGCTTGTAGACCGACGGGGTGAAGTCCTCGTTCGGCGAGAAGGCGTGGTCGTTGGGCGGGACCGGCAGGAACGGCCAGTCCGTGGCTCGACCGCCGTCGTCGAACTTCGAGCCGATGTTGACCGACAGCGACGACCCGAGCGTCACGGTGTCGTACTTGGCGGTCAGGGCACCGACCCAGGGGGCGATGACGACGACGAACACGACGATCGTCGCGACGGGCGCCGTCCACCAGTGCCGCACGGGCTCGTGGCGACGGCGGGCGGACCAGACGCGCAGCAGCAGCCAGAGGATCACGGCCCCGATGGCCACCGGCAGCAGGAACAGCTTGGTGAAGTAGCCGAGGGCTGCGACGGCACCGAGCACGGCCCCGGAGACGACCCGCGCCCGCGTCGATCCGTGCAGCGCCTGGTCGGCCCACCGGAGTGCCCAGAGGAACCCGACGACCCACGCGACGACGAGCAGGTCCGGGGTCTGCACCGGCACGGCGCTCATCAGCGCGGGGATCGCCGTGACCATGAAGACCAGGGCCGGGACGATGCGGTGGTTCTGCGACCAGACGAGCCACCCGCCGATGCCGAGCACCACGGCCGCGGCGAAGCAGTTGACGATCGCGAAGGCCGTCTGCAGGCCGAGGCCGAGCGCGACGAACGGCGCCATCATCCACGAGACCAGCGGCGACCAGTACGCGTTGATCGCATCGGGCAGCCAGCCGTTCGCGTACTCGCGCGCGATGCCCATGTAGGAGATGCCGTCGACGTTGGTGACGCCGAGACGGTTGTGGTAGGCCACCGCAGCGCAGAGGACGACGCCGACCACCGTGAGGACCGCGAGGAGCAGGGGTGCGACCAGGTGCCGGTACCGTCGGGAAGCCGTCCCCGAACGGCCTCGAACGGGCTCGTGGGCGGACTGCGGTGCTGCGGGCGTCGTCACGGTCACGTGCTTCATCATGACATCCGATCGCTTGTCGGACCGCACCGGGCCGGATCGCGAGGGACGCTCGGCGTGTGGGAGACTGCCGGGGACCCCGCTCCGACCACCACGAGGACGTTCGTTGGCCACCGAAACCCGCGCAGCCGAAACCGCAGCCGAACCGAGGGCCGCCGCTCCCCGAGCCGGGGGCCGTCTCGAGTTCCCGTACCTGGACGGTCTCCGCGGACTCGCCGCCCTCGCCGTGGTGTTCTACCACGCGTACCTCTTCACGGGGATGCGGGGCACCGGTCCGACCGAGCTGCCGTGGCTCCGTCCGTTCATCGGGTGGGGCTACCTCGGCGTCCCGCTGTTCATCGTGCTGTCCGGCTACGTGCTGATGCTCCCCGTCGTGACCCGGTTCGACCGCTACCGGTTGCCGGGCGGCTTCTGGAAGTTCATCTGGCGCCGCGCACGACGGATCATCCCGCCGTACTGGGCGTCGCTCGTCGTCTTCGCGCTCATCATCCTGTTCGTCCCCGTGATGGGGCAGCCGGGTGGCACGCAGTGGGACACGAAGTTGCCGATGGGTTGGGGAACCTTCCTCACGCACTTCTTCCTGGTGCACGACTTCTTCCCGCAGTACATCGGCAAGATCAACGGCCCGATGTGGACGGTCGCCGTCGAGTGGCAGATCTACTTCCTCATGCCGCTGCTGATCCTGCCGCTCTGGAAGGTCTTCGGCGGCTGGGCGACGGCGTCCTCGCTGGTCCTGATCGGCATGTGGATGGGCTCCGAGAGCCGCTACTCGTGGATGCACCCGTGGTTCGTCGGCCTCTTCGCGGTCGGCATGCTGGCCGCCGAACTCACCGTGAAGGCCCGTGACGAGCACCTGACCGGCAAGCTGAACGCCTCGAAGCTCGGCGGCCCGCGGTGGCAGGGCGGCGTGTTCGTCGCCGCGATGTTCGTCGGGATGCTCCTCGTCTTCTTCCGCAACCGCGACTACTGGCAGCACCAGACCTGGCCGTCCGAGGTCGTCCTCGGCATCTTCGCCGGCATCCTGCTGACCTGGATGGGACGCCGAGCCGTGTCCGGGCAGCACACCTGGCTGGCACGGTTCTTCGCCTGGAAGCCGTTCGTGCTCGCCGGCCTCGTGTCGTACTCGGTCTACCTCTTCCACAGCCCGCTGCTCGGACTCGGCAACCTGCTGCTCCTGCCGATGGGCCTGTACCCGAAGTGGCAGTTCCTGCTGATGGTCTTCGTGGTGATCCCGGTCACCCTGGCCATCTGCGTCGGGATGTGGTGGCTCGTCGAGCGCAACTTCCTCAACCGCCGGCAGAAGCACGCCACGCGCGAGGTCGCCTCGCGCGGGCGCCTGCCGGAGGTCGAGACCGACGACACCGACACAGCGCCGCGCCGGCGGCGGTAGCCCACCGCGGCGGGTGCCGCCCGTGTGCGCCTGACGGACATGTGTCGCCGAGGCCGGGTAGCATCACTCGGACCTCGGCGTGGGAGATCAGGCCCACGGCATCTCGACAGGGAAGACGAGACCACATGCGCGCACCGATCAGCAGACTCCTCGGACTCGGCACCGCCGCCGTCGTCGCCGGGGCCATCACCTTCGCCAGCGGCCCGGCCGTCGGCGTCACCACGACCGACCCCGCGACCGCGGCACCGGCCCCCACGGCGGGTACGTCGGCAGCGGCGCCGGCGGCAGAGGCACCCACCGAGCAGCTGTCCATCGCCGAGATGGACCGCACCGGCAACCACACCATGGGTGCCGGCATCGCCGCGCACGCCGGCGAGTCCCACGTCACGACCGCCTCGCCCGACGCCCTGTCCGGCGGCGTGAGCGCGCAGGCCCTCAGCTCCTCCGCCGCTGCCGCCTCCGCCGGCGGTCCGCCCCCGGGCCGGGTGCAGGGCTTCGACATCAGCGCGTGGCAGCCGAGCGTGAACTTCCGGCAGGCGTACGGCAACGGCGCCCGGTTCGTGTACGTCAAGGCGACCGAGGGCACCTCGTACGTCAGCTCGACGTACAAGCAGCAGTACGCGACCGCGAAGCAGCGCAACCTGTACCGCGGTGGCTACGTCTACGCCCAGCCGAGCCAGGCGAGCGGCGCCGCGACGGCGAACTACTTCTTCGCGCACGGCGGCCAGTGGAGCAAGGACGGCAAGACCCTGCCGCCGCTGCTCGACATCGAGTACGGCAGCGCCGCCCAGGGCACCTGCTACGGCAAGTCGTGGTCGTCGATGCGCAGCTGGATCAAGGACTTCAACCGGACGGTCGTCGCCAAGACGGGTCGGTACCCCGCGATCTACACCACGACCGACTGGTGGAAGCGCTGCACGAACAACAGCAACCAGTTCTCGAAGAACCCGTTGTTCGTCGCGATCTACCCGGTGAAGGACTTCACCACGCCCGGCACCCTCGGCCGCAGCTGGTCGAAGTGGACCTTCTGGCAGTGGGCGTCCAGCGGCACGCTCCCCGGCGACCAGGACGTCTACCGCAACGACATCACCTACCTGAAGCGCTTCGCCTCCCGGACGAGCTGACGTCCGTCAGGCACGCGGCTGCACCGTGCGCACGACGGACAGGAGGCCCGTGGCGGTGTCGCCACGGGCCTCCTGTCCGTCACGGGCGCGCGTTCGCGCCCGTCGTGTCAGCGGACGTCGCGCGTCGCCTCGGCGAAGTCGGCGTCGAGTGCGGTCGCCATGCGGGCCACGCCCTCGGCGAGCTGCGCACGGACCGTGTCGCGGTCCGCGTCGAGCGCCTCGAGCTGCGCCGTGACGTCGTCGACGAACGTGGGCTCGAGCGCGGCCTCGATCGGCTTCGAGTACGCCTGCTGCCCCATCTGCTCGAAGAACAGCCGGCCCTTGTCGACGTAGTAGAGCACCGCGGCCGGCACCCCGGCGATGGTCGCCACGATCGCCGAGTGCAGGCGGCTCGCCAGGAACAGGCGGCTGCGGGACATCAGCCCGGCGTACTCGGACGGCGAGAACTCGTCGGCCTCGACCACGTGGGTGCGGTCGGCGTGCCGCATCAGCGCGATGACCTCGCGGGCGAACGCGGCGTCACCCTCGGAGGCCTCCATGTGCATCGGGTAGAACACCACGTCGGCGTCCCAGCGGTCGATGACGCGGTCGGCCAGGTCGGCGACGGCCTGGCGGTAGGTCACGAGTTTGTCGCTGTCGACACCGGTCTGGCGGAAACGCTTCGGCAGGAACCGGAACGGGATCCAGCCGCTGCGCTTGTAGTGGAACCAGCGGCGGACGCCGAAGCCGATCGAGCCGTCGAGCTGCTCGGCGGTCAGGCCGGTGGTGCGCTCGAGCCGCTCGAGCACCTCGGCGTCGGGCGGGGTGACCGTCCCGACGACGGCGGGGTCGAAGGACGACACGATCGGCGTCGTCACGCCCCAGGACAGGAGCTTCTCGCGGGACTCGTCGTCACGGACGGCGAACGCGCTGCACAGGTCGACGGTGGCGCGGATCAGGCGCTTGCTGACCCCGGCGGTGGTCGGGCCGATGCCCTGGAACGCCCCGACGAGGTTCTTGTTGACCGCACGGACGAGCAGCATCTTGCCGAACCAGTACACGAGGCCGAGCTTGTTCGTGTAGTCCTTCAGGATCTCGCCGCCACCCCAGAGCACCACGTCGGCGCCGCGGGCGGCACGCAGCAGGGCGAACAGGTCGCCGATGCCCGTGCTGTACGGGGAGACCGGCAGGAACCGGATCCCGAACCACGCGGCGTCCCGCTCGGGGTACTGGGACAGGGACACGATCTCGGCGTCGGGCCACCGGCGGCGGACGAGCTCGACGTTGCCGGCGAGGATCGCCCGGTCCCCGCGGTTGTGGGGCGAATCGCTATTGTGGATCAGTACGCGCACGGGGTGAGAGCCTACCGGACCGTCCCCCGCCACCCCCGGAAAGGCACGATGTCCCGCACCACTCGCTCCGCCCGCTCCCGCCAGGGACGCCCCCGCCTGCTCGTCCTGGGCTCGACGTTCCCGGCCAGACCGGACGACGGGGTGCCGGCGTTCGTGCTCGACCTCGCCCACCAAGAGGCGACCGAGTTCGACACCCTCGTCCTCACGCCCCGCGTGCCCGGCGGTGCCACGAAGGAGCGCATCGGCGAGGTCGCGGTCCGTCGCTACCCGTACTTCCCGCGTCGCTTCGAGGACCTGGCCGACGGCGCGATCCTCGACAACCTCAAGGAACGCCGCTCCCGCATCGTGCAGGTGCCCGCCCTGGTGCTCGCGCAGTACCTGGCCGTGCGGCGCGTGGTGCGTTCCGCGAAGCCCGACGTCATCCACGCGCACTGGGCCATCCCCCAGGCCCTCGTCGCGACCCTGGCCGCTCCGGGCGTGCCTGTCGTCGTGACCACCCACGGCGGGGACATCTACGCGCTCCGTGCGGCTCCCCTCGTCCGCCTCAAGCGGTGGATCTTCGGGCGGTCAGCGCACGTCACCACCGTCAACTCCGAGATGCGTGATCGGCTGACCGAGTGGGGCGTGCCCGAGTCACGCTCGACCGTGATCCCGATGGGTGTCGACCTGGGCCCGGCCCGCGACACCCGCGCGCGCGTCGCGCCACAGGAGCACCACGTGGTCGCCGTCGGGCGGTTGGTCGAGAAGAAGGGCTTCGGCAACCTGATCGAGGCGCTCCGCGGCCTGGGCGACGACGTGCCGTGGCGGCTCACCGTCGTCGGAGACGGCCCGTACCGGACCCAGCTCGAGCAGCAGGCCGCAGGGCTGCCGGTGTCGTTCCTCGGCCAGCGTGGCCGCACCGAGGTCCTCGAGACCCTGGCCTCGGCGACCGTCGTCGCCGTTCCGTCGATCCCGGCGGCGAACGGCGACCAGGAGGGCCTGCCGGTGACCCTGCTCGAGGCCGCGGCGGTCGGCGCCGCGATCGTGGCGAGCGACCTGCCCGGCATCCGTGACGTCGTGCAGGACGACGTGTCCGGCGTGCTCGTGCCCCCGGGCGACGTCCCGGCACTCCGCGCGGCACTGCAGCGCGTGCTCACCGACGACACGGCGCGGACGCGCTACCAGGAGCAGGCCGTCGTCTCGGCGGCGGAGTTCTCCACCGAACGGATCGGCGAGCGGTACCGCGCGGTGCTGCGCGCAGCCATCGGCTGACGACGCGATGAACGCACAGGAGGCCCGGTGCCGGTCCCACGGACCGGCACCGGGCCTCCTGTCGGTCGCGGCTAGCGCCCCATGCCGCGGTACGTGAAGCCGGCGGCGGTCCACGCCTCGCGGTCGAGGCAGTTGCGGCCGTCGATGACGACGGGCGACGCAACGAGCGCGGCAGCGGCCGTCGCGTCGAGCTCGCGGAACTCGGTCCACTCGGTCAGCACGAGCACGAGCTCCGCTCCACCCAGCGCCTCGGCAGCGCTCTCGACGTAGTCGAGCTCGGGGTGCACGCGGCGCGCGGTGACGACGGCCTCGGGGTCGTACGCCGAGACGACGGCGCCGAGTTCGTGCAGGCGAGCAG
The DNA here is from genome assembly GCF_047226435.1 of Curtobacterium poinsettiae. NCBI lineage: Bacteria > Bacillati > Actinomycetota > Actinomycetes > Micrococcales > Microbacteriaceae > Curtobacterium > Curtobacterium poinsettiae. The sequence goes on from NZ_CP178434.1 coordinate 2,408,797, forward strand.
CGATGTCGAGTGCCGGCGAGTCGCGGACGTCGTCGGAGTTCGGCTTGAAGGCCAGGCCGAGCACGGCGACGCGCTTGCCGCTGACGACCCCACCGAGCAGCTCCTGCGCCAGCTCGACGACGTGCGCGCGACGGCGCAGGTTCGTGGCGTCGACGTCGGCCAGGAACGCCAGGGACTCCCCGACGCCCAGCTCGTTCGCCCGCGCCTGGAACGCGCGGATGTCCTTCGGCAGGCATCCGCCACCGAAGCCGAGACCGGCGTTCAGGAACTTGCGGCCGATGCGGGCGTCGTGGCCGATCGCGTCGGCGAGCGCCGTGACGTCGGCACCGGCGACCTCGGCGATCTCGGCCATCGAGTTGATGAAGGAGATCTTCGTGGCGAGGAACGCGTTGGCGCTGATCTTCACGAGCTCGGCGGTGGGCAGGTTGACGACGAGTCGGGGCGTGCCGGTGGACAGTGCCTCGGCGTAGACCTCGTCGAGGGCGGCGACGGCCTGCTCGCCGGCCGCACCGTCGGGCACGCCGTACACGAAGCGGTCCGGCGCGATGGTGTCCTGCACCGCGAAGCCCTCACGCAGGAACTCGGGGTTCCAGACGAGCGTGGCACCGGGGACGGCCTCGCTGACCTCGGCGGCCAGGCGCGCCGCGGTGCCGACGGGCACGGTCGACTTGCCGACGACGAACTCGCCGGCGGACAGGTGCGGGGTGAGCGCGGCGACGGCGGCGTTCACGTAGGTCAGGTCCGCGGCGCCGGTGGGGCCCTGCGGGGTGCCGACGGCGAGGAAGTGCACGCGGGCACCGGCGACCTCGGCCATGTCGGTGGTGAAGCGGATCCGACCGGACTCGAGGGCCTCGGTCAGGATCTCGGGCAGGCCGGGCTCGAAGAAGGGGGCCTCGCCGGCAGCGAGCCGCTCGATCTTGGTGGGGTCGACGTCCACAGCGACGACCTCGTGTCCGAGTTTGGCCATGGAGGCGGCGTGCACGGCACCGAGGTAGCCGCAGCCGATGACAGAGATACGCACGTCGAAGACGGTACCGGTTTCTCGCCGAAGTCTCACCACTGCTCCCCAGGGGGTGTCGCGGCGTCCGCGGTCAGGCCCGCACGTCGCCCCACGGCGGACGGTCCGGACCGCCGACGATCTCGTCCCAGTCCGGCTCACGGTGCCGACGCCTGGCCTCGTACGCCTCCACCAGGTCGTGCAGCACGGCGACGACGAGGTCGGCGTGCGGCACGTCGGCGAGGACCACCGCCGGGTCGTCCCCGGGGAACACCAGCACGTCACCGGAGCGGAACAGGCCCTGCAGGCCCCGACGCCGCACCGTGACGTCGTAGCCGCGGGAGTGCAGGAGCTCCCGCCGCGTCCGGGTGCCGAGGCCGCCCACCACGACCAGACGACGGGTGGTGACCACGTACCGCTCCGACATCCAGCGGAACAGCGGGACCGCGCCGCCGAACACGACGAGCACCAGGACGACGAGCGCGACGACGGCGTTCAGCCACGCCAGCTGGGCCTGGAACACGCCGAAGCCGAACCCGCCGGCCGCGGTGACGAGCACGACGAACACCGCCGGGCGCACCAGCCGACGGGCGTGCGGTCGCAGGCGTGCGACGACACGTTCGGGCGGGGGCTCGGCGGTCATGCCGTCATGCATACCGCAGGTGGGTGACGTCCCCCACCGCGACGCCCCTGGTGCGCCCCGCCTGGTCCCGGATCGTGATGCGACCGGCGTCGTCGATGCCGGTCGCGTCGGCTTCCTCGACGCTGCCGTCCGGCAGCTCGAGACGGATGCGGCGACCGATCGTGCCGCACGCGGCGCGGACGTGGGTCCGGACCGTCTCGGCGGCGTGACCACCCGCGACCAGGCCGGCCACCGCCTCCAGGACGGAGCGCAGGAACGCGGACAGGACCGCGTCGGCCAGGGCGGGTGCGTCGTCGGCCGCGCCCGCGAGCAGGAGCGAGGTGGACGTGGGGGTGGGCAGCCGGTCGGCCGGGATCGTCAGGTTGACGCCGGCGCCGACCACGACGCTGCCGTCGGCGGCGACCTGGCAGAGGATTCCGCACACCTTGTGCCCGCCGACCTGCACGTCGTTCGGCCACTTCACGACGACGTCCGCGCCGGCGGGGAGCACCGACGCGATCGCGTCGCGCATCGCCGCACCGGCGACCAGGGGCAGCCAGCCGCGGTCGTGGTCGTCGAGGTCGGCGCGGACGAGCACGCTGGCGGCGAGCGTCTCACCGGCCGGAGCGGTCCAGGTGCGGTCGAGCCGGCCCCGCCCCGCGGTCTGGTGCAGGGTCGCGACGACGCTGCCGTGCTGCTGCTCGGGCGCTGCGGCGAGCAGGTCCGCGTTGGTGGACCCGGTCTCGGCGGGGGCGGTGATGGTCGCGCCCGTCGACCGGACCGCCTCGCTGGTGGCGGGGAACGACGGCGACGGGGATGTGGACATGCACGCAAATGTACGGGCAGGAACCGTGGGGGTCCTCCAACCGGCAGCGTCCCACCCGCCGGTAGGGTGAGCGGGTGACTTCAGGAGACACCCCCGATCTGTCGACGACGGCCGGCCGGCTGGCCGACCTCCGCGACCGGTACCACGAGGCCGTGACCGCCGCGGGCGAATCCGCCATCGCCAAGCAGCACGCGAAGGGCAAGGGCACCGCTCGCGAACGCATCGAGCAGCTGCTCGATCCGAACTCCTTCGTGGAGTTCGACGAGTTCGTGCGGCACCGCACCACGTCGTTCGGCATGGACGCCAAGCGCCCCTACGGTGACGCGGTCGTCACCGGCGTCGGCACGATCCACGGCCGGAACGTCGCCGTGTACGCGCAGGACTTCACGGTCTTCGGCGGGTCGCTCGGCGAGGTCGCCGGCGAGAAGATCATCAAGGTCATGCAGCACGCGCTCAAGACCGGCGTGCCGATCATCGGCATCCTCGACTCCGGCGGCGCCCGCATCCAGGAAGGCGTCGTCGCGCTCGGCAAGTACGGCGAGATCTTCCGCCTCAACACCCAGGCCTCCGGCGTCATCCCGCAGCTCTCCATCGTGATGGGCCCGGCGGCCGGCGGTGCGGTGTACTCCCCCGCCCTCACCGACTTCGTGATCATGGTCGACAAGACCAGCCACATGTTCGTCACCGGTCCGGACGTCATCAAGACCGTCACCGGCGAGGACGTCGGCTTCGAGGAGCTCGGCGGCGCCCAGACGCACAACGCGGTCTCCGGTGTGGCCCACTACATGGCCGAGGACGAGACCGACGCGCTCGACTACGCCCGCTCGCTGATCGGGTTCCTGCCGGACAACAACCTGTCCGACCCGCCCGCGTACGACGTCGCCCCGGAGCTCGAGACCACGGACGCCGACCACGAGCTCGACGTCGTGATCCCGGACTCCACGAACCAGCCGTACGACGTCACCACGATCATCGAGCACATCGTCGACGACGGTGAGTTCCTCGAGGTCCAGCCGCTCTTCGCGCCGAACATCCTGATCGGCTTCGGCCGGGTCGAGGGCCGCACGGTCGGCATCATCGCGAACCAGCCGCAGGCGATGGCCGGCACGCTGAACATCGACGCCGGCGAGAAGGCCGCCCGCTTCGTGCGGTTCTGCGACGCCTTCGGCATCCCGATCCTGACCCTGGTCGACGTGCCCGGCTACCTGCCCGGCACCGACCAGGAGTGGACCGGCGTCATCCGCCGCGGCGCGAAGCTGCTCTACGCCTACGCAGAGGCCACCGTCCCGCTCGTCACCGTCATCACCCGCAAGGCCTACGGCGGCGCGTACATCGTGATGGGCTCGAAGCAGCTCGGCGCCGACATCAACCTCGCGTGGCCGACCGCCGAGATCGCCGTGATGGGCGGTCAGGGCGCCGTCAACATCCTGTACCGCGCCGAGATCAAGCGGGCCGAGGAGTCCGGCGAGGACGTCGCTGCGGTCCGGACGAAGCTCGCCAACGAGTACACGTACAACGTGGCGTCGCCGTACCTGGCGGCCGAGCGTGGTGAGCTCGACGGCATCATCCAGCCGCACGCCACCCGCGTGTCGGTCATCAAGGCCCTCCGGTCGCTGCGGGGCAAGCGTGCAACGCTGCCGCCGAAGAAGCACGGGAACATCCCGCTCTGATGGGACGCCACGCAGCACCCGTGCCCTCGGACGAGCCCGCTTCGGTGGCGGACGTCCGGGTGGTCTCCGGCGAACCCACCCCCGAGGAGCTCGCCGCCGTCGTGGCCGTCCTGCAGCGGCAGGCCGACGAGGCCGCGGCGGCCGGACGCGCTGCCGTCGTCCTCGAACCGCGCACCGGCTGGGACGTGGCGGCTCGGGGGCTCCGCCGCCCGCTCGAGGACGGACCGGGCGCCTGGGGTCGATCGCTCCGCTGATGTACCCCTCGGTGCGCGGCCGATCATGACGGTCACGGGGCGCACTTCCCGGTCGGTATCCCCTCGCTCGGGGGACACGATCTGCGGATGCGGACCGGAAATGCCGAAATTGTCCCCCATAATGACGACTGACATGCAGCTGGTGCGTGGGCATAGTAGTTGGTGTTCGGTGTCCTTCAACGAAAGACATCGCTGGTCGGTGGCCGACTAGGGTACGAAGCCACCGCCCGCTGCGGGGCAGGGCGACATTCGGGTTGTCGCTCAGCCTCGGGTCGCGAACGGGCCGGTCGGTATCCGACCGGCCCGTTCCCCGTTCCCGGGGGCGTCCAGCGCGTGCTGGCGGGCGTCGGTGCGGCTCGCGGGGCCGATGCGGAACGACAGCGTCGCCGTCGTACGACAGCGACGTGGTCGCTTCCACGCACGCGCCAGCCCGGCGCGCCCCCCTGACGGCCGGGAGGCCCATGTCGGGGCCGCCGCGCGCCTCCCGGCTGTCCCCCATCGCGTCCAGGGCAGTGCGCGCGTCCGCACCACGTTCGCGACGATCCACGCGTCGATCACGTGGTGCATCGTCGCGACACGCGCGCGGCCGCGTGGCCGCGCGCTACGCCGGCTCGTGCCGCGGGATCTCGAGCCAGAGCGCGACGGAGTCGTCCTCGTCACCGTCGTCATCGTCCAGCCCCGCTCCGAGCGCGGCCGACTCGCTCGCCGCCACGTCGAGGCGGAGCCCGACGACGGTCACCGCGGAGTCGGAGCCCTCGCTGACGGTCCGGACGATGACGTTGTCGGCGTCGCGGGTCTGCCGCAGCGCCTCGGCGACGCGGGCGTGGATGCGACGGATGTCCGGGGCATCCAGGTCGTCGAGCCCGCCGTCGTCGTGCAGCTGGACGGTCGCTCCACGGCGACGCAGGCGCATCACCTCGTCGCGGACGTCGTCCGACAGCAGCGACCGGCCGCGGATCTCGTCACGGATGGCCTGCTCGAGGTGCAGGCACTCGGCACGGTCGGCCTCGTCCAGGTCCCCGCAGGAGTCGATGATGCGCTGGAGCATCGGCAGGGCCATCCGCGTGGTCTGGCTCAGCCGGAACTGCCGCTCGAACACGTGGGCGTCCTGCGCAGCCTGCCAGTCGGCGGTCTCCTGCTCGGCGAGGACGAGCTCACGGGTGTTGCGGATGGCGCGGCTCATCGCGGCCGCGAAGACGGTGGCGATCGCGACCCAGGCGACACTGCCGACCACGCCCAGACCGCCGAGCGAGCCGAGGCCGGCCCAGGCGACGGTGTACACGGTCAGGAACAGCACGCCGGCCCACGCGAACGGACCCCGGCCGCGCACGACGAGCACGACCATGAGCGTGCCGATCGCCGCGATCCACCAGGTGGCGGAGCCGGGTCCGCGACCCTCGACGACGACCGGGGCGGCGATCACCGGCATCACGATCGCGGTGGCGAGGGAGAAGCAGGCCGTCCAGACCGGCAGGACCTTGCCGGGGACGAACAGTGCGAGGCCGGTGGCCGCGGCGTAGAGCGCCATGCAGGCGATGATCGGGGCGACCTGGTCGACGCGCGGGAGCGTGGCCGCGGCGAGGACCAGGTGGTAGACGGAGAACAGCGACGCGAGTCCGAGGGCGATGCTCGCCGGCAGGGAGACCTTCATGCGGTCGTCCTCGCAGCCGGCGACCACGTGAGCACGATGCGGGTGCCCTCGCCCGGCGCGGTGTGCACCTCGGCGTGCCCGTCGACGGTCGCGATCCGCTCGACGATGGAGCGGCGGACCCCCAGGCGTTCAGCGGGGATGGCCGCGACGTCGAACCCGCGGCCGTCGTCGCCGACCTCGACGCGCACGCCCTGCCCCTGCTGCTCGATGCTGACCCAGCGGGAGACGTCGCAGTCGCCGGCGTGCTGCACGCTGTTCACCGCGGCCTGCAGCGCCGCCGAGGCCAGCGCGTCCGCGACCGACGCGGGCAGGCGGACCGACCCGGTCGTCGTCGGGACGAGGCGGACGGGCGCGGGGAGGGCGCCGATCCCCTCGCGGATGCGCGCCCGGAGTTCCCCGAGCGCGACGGGTTCGACGTCGCCCGGGCCGTCGGTGGCCGCGGCCTCGAGGTGGTCGATCGCGTTCCGGGCCATCCTCGCCGCGAGGGTCTTGGCCTCGAGCGTGTCGGCACGTGCAGCGGAGAGCAGCGTCGTCAGGACGCTGTCGTGCACGATCGCGTCCACCTGGACCCGTTCGACCTCCGTCGCGTGCTCCCGGATGGCGAGCGAGTACCGCCGCACGGCCGTGGACTGCGCCGTGTCGACCGCCGTGGCCGCGCGGCGCAGCACCACCGCGATGACGAGCACCGCGCCGCTGAGGAGCGCCGTGTAGACCCCGTCGAGCAGCACCGCGAGGACGCCGACGTCGCCGCCGAGCGGGCTGAGCCGGACGACGACGTACACCGCCGGCACGAGCGCGGTGTAGACCGTCGCACGCCACGTGGCGAAGCCCATCGCTGCCGCCGTGCAGCCGACCGTGCAGAACCACCACGGCCACGGCTGCTGCGACGACGGGATGGGCTCCTGCACGGTCGCCGTCCACGTCACGAGCGCGACGAGGAACAGCAGCGCGCAGATGATCTGCGCCATCTGGGCGACCCGCTGCACGAAGGCCGCTACGCCGATGAGCACGAACGACGCCGCGAGCGCGAGCATCAGCGTCGGCCCCCAGAACGGGTCGAGGTACGGCAGCTGCTGCACGACCGCCGGCGCGTCGACGATGCCGAGCCCGATCGCGGCCATCGCCAGGAGGATCGCGAACGCCCGCTCCACCGATGCCTGCGTGATCGAGGCGCGGACGCTGCGCGCCGGATCGGCACCGAACGGTGCCGGTTCGACGGCCGTCCGCCCCGGCTCAGCCGCGGTGACCATCCGTGTCAGCGACCGTCGCCGTCGGGGTCGATGCCCGAGTCGAGCCCCGGGAGGATCCCGTCCTCGACGGCCCGACGCAGCAGGTCGACCTTCGTCGGGGCCGGACGGCCGACCTCGACGTACTTCACCCGGATCCGGTCGAGGTACTCACGCGCCGTCGAGTAGCCGATGCCGAGCTGCTGGGCGGCGAGCTTGAGCGGGAGCCCCGAGGCGTAGAGGTGCAGGATCTCGCGCTCGCGGCGGCCGAGCTGCGCCTTCGCGAAGTCACGGTCGGCGTCGATGGCGCTCGCCCACTCGAGGTTGTTGAGCACGTCGCCCCGAGCGACGGTGGCGACCGCGGCCATCACCGTCTTGGTGGCGGAGGACTTCGGGATGACGCCGGCAGCCCCTGCTGCGAGCGCCTCACGCACGTTGGCGACCCGGTCCGCGATGGAGTGCACGAGCACCGCCGATCCCGTCCCCTGCACGCCCTTGACGTTCTCGGTGACGGTCGAGCCGTCACCGAGGGACAGGTCGAGGACGACGACGTCGACCTCTCGCCCGTCGAGGTTCTGGACGTACTCGGGGACGCTGGCGGCGGTGAGCACCACCTCGAACCCCTCGTTCTGGCACGCCGCCTGGATCCCGAGTCGGACGGACTCGTGGTCGTCGACGATCGCGACCCGGACCGGCCTGGTGGCCGCCCCTGACGTCTCGGTGCTGGTGGTTGTCGTTCCTGCTGCCACTGTGGCCTCTCGTTCCGATGCGCGACGCCGGCCCCTGAAACCGGAGTGCCATCAACGACCCAGGATACCCAGCCCGGACTCAGGTGCGGGGCTTCTCGGCCGCGCCACGCTGGTCGGTCCGCCTATTGGTGGACACCCCGACACGCAAGGAACGGCGGTCGAACGAGCCCCGGCCCTCAGCGCGTGGGGACCAGGCGCGCGACGGCTTCCAGGTGGTGGGTGTGCGGGAACAGGTCGAAGGCCCGCAGGGCCTCGAGCCGGTACCCCAGGTCGGCGAACGTCGCGACGTCGCGTGCCAGTGCCACCGGGTCGCACGCCACGTAGACGACCTGCTCCGGCTGGAGCGCGGCGATCTGCACGACCACGTCCCGCCCGGCGCCGGAGCGCGGCGGGTCGAGCACGACCGTGCCGGCGCGGAAGCGGTCCTTCTCGGCGCGCGAGGCGTTGGCCACGGTGTTCGTCAGCCAGCGGTCGACCCGGCCGGTCTCGGCACGTGCGCCGAGCCACTCGGACAGGTTCTCCTGCGCGTGCTCGGTGGCACGGGCGGCGCTCTCGACGCTCGTGATGCGCGCCTTCGGGCCGACCAGGTCGCCGAGTGCGGCGGCGAGCAGACCGACACCGCCGTACAGGTCGAGGTGGGTGCCCTCGGGGTCGAGGCGGTCGCGGTCGACCAGGTCCTGCACGGCCTCGGTCAGCACGGAAGCGGCGGCACGGTGCACCTGCCAGAACCCGTTGTCGTCGACCTGGAAGGTGCGCTCCCCCACGACCTCGGTCACCACGGTGGGCTTCTGGTCGTCGATGACGAGCCGTGCCCCCTCGGAACCGCTCGGCGCGAGGACGTCGATGACCGACGAGCCCGGCAGCGCACCACGGCCGAGCGGGGCGCTCTGCTGCACGACGGCGGTCGCGAGCGGCAGGCTGGCGACGGGGATCACGGAGTGGGAGCGGGCAGCGAAGGGGCCGGCGGTGCCCTGCTCGTCGACGTGCAGTCGGACACGGGTGCGCCAGCCGAGGCCGTTCGCCGCGTCGTCGCCGGGCGCGGCCTCGACGACGACGTCGTGGCCGAGCACCTCGGCGAGGTCCATCCGCGCGAAGCGTGCGAACGAGTCGACGAGGACGTCGTGCTTCAGCGTGCGCTGGTGTGCAAGGGCGATGTGGCCGAACTCGGCACCGCCCGGGCGCGTCTCGGGGTCGCGATCGAGCGCGGCCTCGGGCCAGACGTGGTCCACGCGGTGCTCGCTCGGCGTCAGGACACGGACCGTGTCGGCGCGCCAGAACGACTTCTTGCGGTCCTCGGTCACCCGGGCGACGACGCGCTCCCCGGGGATCGCGTCCGAGACGAAGACCACCCGTCCTTCGTGCCGTGCCACCGAGATGCCGCCGTGGGCGATCCCGGTGACGTCGAGTTCGAGCAGCGTGCCGACGGATTCACCCATGGTGAGATGGTCCCATGCGTCTGTACCTCGCGAGTACATCCCCCGCCCGCCGAGCACTCCTCGCCCAGTCCGGGATCGAACCCGTCCTCGTGTCCCCCGGGGTCGACGAGGACGCCGTCGGCGCCGCCGCCGCGGCATCGCTCGGGCGCGACCTGACCGGTCCGGAACTCGTCTCGCTCCTCGCCGTCGCGAAGGCGTCGGCCGTCGCGGACGCCACGGTGGCCGGGTCGCCGGTCGACGGGGTCGTGTTCGGCGGCGACTCCGCCTTCGAGGTCGACGGGCAGCTGTACGGCAAGCCGCACGACCCGGAGGTCGCGCGCGAGCGCTGGCGGCAGATGCTGGCCGCCGGCGGCGGCACGCTGTGGAGCGGGCACTGCGTGATCGACCGGCGACGGGACGACCGGCGCCCGGACCTGGAGCCGACCACGGGACGGCCTGGAGGCACGGGACCGGCACGCACCGTGCCTCCCGTCCGGTCCCTGGTCACGTCCGCCGCCGGCGTCCCCGAGCTCGGCGACGTCGCCCCCGGCGGGTCGGCGCTGGCCGCCGACGGCGACCGCGTCGTCGCCGTCGACAGCGCGGTGCTGACCTTCGCCGACGACGTGTCCCCCGACGAGATCGACGCGTACGTCGCGACCGGCGAGCCGCTCGAGGTCGCCGGCGCGTTCACCATCGACGGCCGGGCCGCCGCGTACATCACGCGGATCGACGGGGCACCGTCCGCGGTGATCGGGATGTCCCTGCCGATGCTGCGCTCGATGCTCCTGCGTGGCTTCGGCATCGACTGGCACGATCTGTGGGCACTGTAGACATCCGCACCTGATCCGGGTGCTTCTTTGTGGGCGTCAGTCAAAACGCACGCACGCCGCACGAATACGCTGCTGTGTCATGCCCCGTATCAGCAAGGTCCTCATCGCGAACCGCGGCGAGATCGCCGTCCGCATCATCCGCGCGGCCCGCGACGCGGGCAAGGCGTCGGTCGCGGTCTACGCAGACCAGGACCGCGATGCCCAGCACGCCCGCCTCGCCGACGAGGCCTACGCGCTGAACGGCACCACGAGCGCCGACACGTACCTGGTCATCGACAAGATCATCTCGGTCGCCCGCCGCTCCGGTGCGGACGCCGTGCACCCGGGCTACGGGTTCCTTGCCGAGAACGCCGACTTCGCCCGCGCCGTCATCGACGCCGGGCTCGTCTGGATCGGACCGTCGCCGGACTCGATCGAGCGCCTCGGCGACAAGGTCTCCGCGCGCCACGTCGCCGAGAAGGTCGGCGCGCCGCTCGCTCCCGGCACCATCGAGCCCGTCAAGGACGCCTCCGAGGTCATCGCGTTCGCCGACGAGGTCGGCCTGCCGGTCGCCATCAAGGCGGCGTTCGGTGGCGGTGGCCGCGGGCTGAAGGTCGCACGGACCCGCGACGAGGTCGCCTCGCAGTTCGAGTCCGCCACGCGCGAGGCGATCGCCGCGTTCGGTCGCGGCGAGTGCTTCGTCGAGAAGTACCTGGACAAGCCGCGCCACGTCGAGACCCAGTGCCTGGCGGACGAGCACGGCAACGTCGTCGTGGTCTCCACCCGCGACTGCTCGCTGCAGCGTCGCCACCAGAAGCTCGTCGAGGAAGCCCCGGCGCCGTACCTGACGCCCGAGCAGCAGACCGCGCTGTACGAGTCGTCGAAGGCGATCCTGCGCGAGGTCGGCTACGTCGGTGCCGGCACCTGCGAGTTCCTCATCGGCGCCGACGGCACCGTGTCGTTCCTCGAGGTGAACACCCGCCTGCAGGTCGAGCACTGCGTGTCCGAAGAGGTCACCGGCATCGACCTGGTGCGCGAGCAGTTCCGCATCGCCGAGGGCGGCGTGCTCGACTACTCGGACCCGGAACCGCGTGGACACTCGTTCGAGTTCCGCATCAACGGCGAGGACCCGGGCCGCAACTTCTTCCCCGCGCCCGGCCCCGTGCACGCGTTCAACGCACCGTCCGGCCCCGGCGTCCGCGTCGACTCGGGTGTCGTCGCGGGTGATGTCGTGTCCGGCTCGTTCGACTCGATGCTCGCGAAGCTGATCGTCACCGGCGCCACCCGTACCGAGGCGCTCGAGCGTTCCCGACGCGCACTGGCCGAGTTCGAGGTCACCGGCCTGCCGACCGTGCTCCCGTTCCACCGTGCCGTGGTGTCCGACCCGGCGTTCGCGACCGACGACTCCTCGCCGTTCTCGGTGTACACGCAGTGGATCGAGACCGACTTCGTCAACGAGATCCCGGCGTGGAGCGGCTCCCCCGAGGAACTGCCGGCCCCGGCTGCGCGCGACAGCGTCGTCGTCGAGGTGCAGGGCAAGCGCATCGAGGTCACCATGCCGTCGATCGTCGGTGGCGGTGCTGCCGGTGCCGGTGTCGCCGGTCGTCGTCCCGCCGGGCCAACCGCTCCCCCGAAGCGCCGCTCGTCGGCCGTCCGTGGCGGTCTGGCGAAGTCCGGGTCGTCCGTGGCGTCGCCCATGCAGGCCACCGTGGTGAAGCTCGCGGTCGCCGAGGGTGACACCGTGGTGAAGGGCGACCTGCTCGTCGTGCTCGAGGCCATGAAGATGGAGCAGCCCGTGCAGGCCCACAAGGACGGCGTCGTCACCGGGCTGAACGCCCCGGTCGGCCAGACGGTCTCGTCCGGTCACGTGCTGCTCGAGCTCGCGTAGCGCGCGGGTTCCCTCTCGCAAAACACCGGTGTTCGCCGGTCGAACACGTGCATGCCGCGGTTCGGCTCGTGAACCCCGGTGTTTTGCTTCATCGAACACGGCGCACTCCGGCTGCCTCGAGTGCCACGGGGCCGTTGCCGCCTGGCTCCACGTCCGGCCACGTCACGCGGACGACCCGACGGACGTGGCGATGCGCACGGAGGCGGTCCTCCCGGAGCTTCTCGTCGATGACGACGCGCTCGGGCGATCGACCAGCGCGCATCGTCCGGTCGCGGTACTTGACCAGCCCGTCGAACTCCACCACGACGCCGGCGTCCTCGAACCAGAAGTCCACGCGGCCGATCAGGCCGGCCGCATCGCGGAACTCCTGCTGCAGCACCGGCGGCGGGAACCCCGCTTCTGCCCAGCACAGCCGCGCCACCGACTCACCCGGCGAGTCAGCAGCAGCGTCCGCGAACTCGATCGCGCGTCGCGCACGGGTGGACGCCCGCGGACGGGGCTCCCTGCTGCGCAGTTCGGCGAGCAGCGCGTCCTGCGGCACTCCTCGGGCCAGGACCGCGTCCAACACGACCACCGCCGTGCGGAACGACGCTCGGAGCGCGACGTCGACCCCGGTGACCACGAGGGTCGTGACGGGCAGGCCGCCGACGCTCGCACAGGTGATGGGGCGACCCGCCCCTCCGACCTTCTGCAGGTGCGCGCGACGTTGACCGGTGGCTCGACGCGGATCGGTGGCGACGACGTGCGTGGGGAACTCCCCGAGCCACGGGAGTCCGAGCATCGCCACAGCCGACTCGTGGGAGATCACGAGGGCAGGGTGGATGTTCGGCACGACCGCTTCGACCCGTGCACGATGGCGCTCCGCTGCACTCGCTGATTCGAACGCCTCTCGTTCAACGTACCGACCCGCCGTCAGGCGGATGAGGGTCCCGCGGCGCGCGGCATCTGCAAGCCGTCGGTGCGCTCTCGGATCGGGATCGCTCGGAGCCGCGCCGAACACCGTGATGTGAGCCATGGCCCAACCGTCACGGCTCCGCGCGGCCTACACGACGGCCTCCCCCTCCTTGTGAGCAGCCAGCGTTCCCCCACCCCCTGTGGAGGAACAGCAAAACACCGGTGTTCGCGTTCTGCACCGCGTTGTGCGGGTGTTCAGAGCGCGAACACCGGTGTTTTGCGGAAGCCCACCCCGCCCTAGGACACCAAGGGGCGCACGGCGTCGGCGATGGCGTCGACCAGGCGCTGGGCCTCGGCGGGGGTGTTCGCGACGGTGTCGATGTAGACCTTCACCTTGGGCTCGGTCCCGCTCGGGCGGACGATCACCCGTGCGTCGCCGGCCAGGTCGTAGCGCAGGATGTCCGACGGCGGGAAGCCCTGCACCCCGTCCGAGTAGTCCGTCACCGTGTGCACGTCGAGGCCACCGAGGGACGCAGGCGGCGTGGACCGGAGCGACGCCATGACCTCGCCGATGCGCGACAGGTCGTCGACCCGGGTCGCGACCTGCCCCGAGGCGAACGCCCCGAACTCGGCGGCGAAGGCGTCGAGCTGCCCGGCGATCGACGACCCGGCCGCGGCGAGGTCCGACGCCAACGACAGCAGCTCCAGCGCCGCCGAGATGCCGTCCTTGTCGCGCACGACCGACGGGTCGACCAGGTAGCCCAGGGCTTCCTCGTAGCCGAACAGCAGCCCGGGCACCCGCGACACCCACTTGAAGCCGGTCAGGGTGTCGCGGTACTCCAGCCCGTGGCGCGCAGCCACCCGGGCCAGGGCCGGCGACGAGACGATCGACGCAGCGAGGGTGCCGGTCGCGCCGGACTCGGACGCCCGTGCAGCGGCACGCCACCCGAGCAGCCAGCCGACCTCGTTGCCCGACAGCCGGCGGTAGGACGGCGCACCGGCGTCCGCGGCCGTCGGGATCGCGAGTGCGAGCCGGTCGGCGTCGGGGTCGTTCGCGATCACCAGGTCGGCGCCGACGGCGAGACCACGGGCGATCGCCAGGTCCATCGCGCCGGGCTCTTCCGGGTTCGGGAAGGAGACCGTCGGGAATGCACCGTCCGGCTCGATCTGCTCCGGCACCACGGTCGGTGACGCGAACCCGGCGGCGACGAACACCGCACGCGCGGTCTCCCACCCGACGCCGTGCATGGCCGTGTAGACGACCTTCGGCTGCTCGTCGAGCGGGAGCGCCGGAGCGGGCACGATCGCGGCTGTGGCGGCCACGTAGGCATCGACCAGGGCCGACGTCGCGACGGTGTAGTCCGTGCCGCGCGGCAGATCGGCGACCGAACCAGCGGCGACCGCGTCGATGGCGGCCGCGATCTCACCGTCGACGGGCGGCACGATCTGCGAACCGTCGTCGTCCTGTCCGAGGTAGACCTTGTACCCGTTGTCCCGCGGTGGGTTGTGGCTCGCCGTCACCATGACGCCGGCACCGACGTCGAGGTGCCGGACGGCGAACGCGAGCACCGGCGTCGGCAGGGCCGAGGGCAGCAGGGTGACCTCGAGTCCGAGACCCCGCATGACCTCGGCGGAGTCGCGCGCGAAGACGTCCGAGTTCACCCGGCCGTCGTAGCCGATGACGACGCTCGGCGAACGCCCGGTCTCGATCAGGAACCGTGCGAGCCCCGCCGCCGCCTGGGTCACGACGACGCGGTTCATCCGCAGCGGGCCCCAGCCGAGCTCGGCGCGGAGTCCGGCGGTGCCGAACTGCAGTCGCCCGTCGAACCGCTCGGCGAGCGCCCGGACCGCGGGACCGTCACCGTCGGCGGCCTCGTCGATCGCCGCGGCCAGCTCGTCGCGGGTCTCCGGGTCGGGGTCCTGCGCCAGCCACGCCCGCGCGGTGCCGAGCACCCGGTCGAGGTCGAGCTTCACGACGCCGGCTGCCCGAGTGCGGTGACGACGCGTGCGAGCAGGTCCGCGATCACCGGCTCCGCCTGCTTGCCCGCCTCGAGCACCTCGGTGTGCGACAGCGGCGTCTTCTGGATGCCGGCGGCGAGGTTCGTGATGAGCGAGAACCCGAGGACCTCCATGCCGGCCTGGCGGGCAGCGATGGCCTCGAGCGCGGTCGACATGCCGACGATGTGCCCGCCGATGGCCTTCGCCATCTGGACCTCGGCCGGGGTCTCGTAGTGCGGGCCGCGGAACTGCGTGTACACGCCCTCGTCGAGCGACGGGTCGACCGTCCGGGCCATCTCACGCAGGCGCGCCGAGTACAGGTCGGTCAGGTCGATGAACGTCGCGCCCTCGAGTGGGCTGTCGGCGGTCAGGTTGATGTGGTCGCTGATGAGCACCGGGGTGCCGGGCGTCCAGTGTTCCTTGATGCCACCGGCACCGTTGGTCAGCACCATGACCGAGGCACCCGTCGCCGCGGCGGTGCGGACGCTGTGCACGACCCGGCGGACGCCGTGACCCTCGTAGTAGTGCGTGCGGGCGCCGATGACGAGCGCGTGGCGGCCGTCGGCGAGGCGGATCGACCGGATCGTGCCGGAGTGTCCGGGGACGGCCGAGGCGCTGAACCCGGGGACCTGGTCGGCCGGGATCTCGGACACGGTCTCACCGATGATGTCGGCGGCCTTGCCCCAGCCCGAACCGAGGGTCAGGGCGATGTCGTGCCGCTCGATGCCGGACTGTTCAGCGATGACGGCGGCGGCGTCCCGCGCGACCTCGAACGGGTCGGCAGCGGGGTCGTTCAGCGGGTTCTCGGTGCTCATGCCCCAACTCTAAAGGGCGCACTACGCGCTCAGTGCTCGCCGAGCGCCCGGTCGACCGCCGCCGTGATCTCGCCCTGGTCGAAGTGGTTCTTGATCACGATCACCTCGGCGTAGGTGTCCCCGATCGCCTCGACGAACTCCTGACTCGTCAGGATCACGTTGGCGTCGTCGGAGACGTCCCGCACCGAGGCGACGTCCGCAGCGACGACGGACGCCGACAGCCCGAGGGTGTCGAGCGCCTTCTCGGCGTTCACCTTGAGGATGCCGCTCGACCCGATGCCGGCCCCGCAGATGGTCACGATCTTCACGCGGAGACCCCCATGATCGCGCGGACCTCGTCCGCCGTGGTCGCCGCCGCGATCCGCCCGGTGACGGTGGCGTCGTTGAACAGGTTCGCGATCTCGCCGATCGACTCCAGGTGGGTGCCGACCTCGGCCACCGCGAGCCCGAACACGACACGGACGGGGTCGTTGTGCGGGTGGCCGAACGCCACCGGCGATGCGAGCGTCACGACCGCGAGTCCGTCCCGCACCACGGCGCCACCGGGCCGGGCATGCGCGAACGCGAGCCCCGGCGAGATGACGATGTACGGCCCGTGTTCCTCGACCATGCCGATCATGGCGTCGGTGTACTCGTCGGTGGTGGCGCCCGACGCGACGAGCGCACCGCCGACCAGGCGCATCGCGTCACGCCATGCGGGCGCGTCCGCACCGAGGAGGACGGCGGTGTCCGGCAGCGGTGGCAGTCCCATGCGTCAGGCCTCCTGGTACCCGGCCGTGATGGTGGCGATGATCTCCTCGCGGTCCTCGAGCGGCAGGAACGAGCCGAGCGCGGCGTTGATCTGGAACGCCGCCAGGTCGTCGAGGTCGTAGCCGAACGTGCCGGCGAGCAGTGCGAGCTCCTTCGACAGCGAGGTGCCGCTCATCAGGCGGTTGTCGGTGTTCACCGTGACGCGGAAGCCGAGCTGGTAGAGCACGTCGAACGGGTGGTCGGCGAGGTCGTCGCCCCACGCGGCGATCGCCCCGGTCTGCAGGTTGGACGACGGCGAGACCTCGAGCGGGATCTCACGGTCACGGACCCACGAGGCGACCTCGCCCAGGGAGGCCAGCGTCGAGCCGTCACCGGCGTCGGACAGGGCGACGTCCTCGAAGATGCGGACGCCGTGTCCGAGGCGGAGCGCCCGGCCGTCGACGAGCGCGGAGCGGATCGAGGCGAGTCCGTCGGCTTCGCCCGCGTGGACGGTGACCGGGAACAGCTCGGAGGCCAGGTGGTCGAAGGCTGCGCGGTGGTTCGAGGCGGGGAACCCGGCTTCGGCACCGGCGATGTCGAAGCCGACGACCCCGGCGTCGCGGTGCCGGACGGCGAGTTCAGCGATCTCGAGCGACCGGTCGGCGTGCCGCATCGCGGTGACGAGCTGGCCGACACGGATGCGCCCACCGGCGGCGTCGACGGCTTCCTCGATGCCGGCCTGCACGGCCTCGACCGTCTGGTCGAGCGTCAGCCCGCCCTGCAGGTGCTGCTCCGGCGCCCAGCGGACCTCGCCGTAGACGACGCCGTCGGTGACCAGGTCCTCGACGAACTCGCGGGCGACGCGGGTGAGCTGCGGTGCGGTCTGCATGACGGACGTGGTCACGTCGAACGTCTTCAGGTACTCGACGAGCGAGCCGGAGTTCGACTGGTCGGCGAACCACTGCCCGAGCTCTTCCGGGTCGGTGGTGGGGAGCGTGACACCCGCCGAGGCTGCGAGCTCGATGATGGTAGCGGGACGCAGGCCGCCGTCGAGGTGGTCGTGCAGCGAGACCTTCGGCAGGTCGTTGATGACCGCCCCGGCGTCGGGCAGGCGGTAGGTCGGGGCGTCGGCGCTCATTCCCCCAGGCTATCGGTGGTCACCGCCGCCGCGCAGGCACCTGTGCACAACCCACAACGGAAGACACTGGAGGCTCCCCACAGCTGTGCAGGGAGCCTCCGGTCGGCCGGGTGGCCGGGTTCAGGACCCGATGCGCTCGCGCACGATCGGACCACGTGCTGCGGCGGGAGAGTCCGCCGAGCCGATCGCCCACGCCCCCTCGAGCGACTCCAGCGCGCGCGGGATCCGCGACGCGTCATCGGAGTGCAGCGTCCACAGCGGCTGCCCCTCGGTCACGGTGTCCCCCGGCTTGACGTGCAGCTCGATGCCCGCACCGGCCTGCACCGGGTCCTGCGCACGGGCACGACCGGCTCCGAGCCGCCAGGCCGAGACGCCGAACGGCAGCGCGTCCTGCTGCGTGAGGACCCCGGACGTCGGCGCGGTCACGACGTGCTGTTCCCGGGCGACGGGCAGCGCCGCGGACGGGTCCCCGCCCTGCGCCTCGATCATCCGACGCCACGTGTCCATGGCCCGGCCGTCGGCGAGTGCCGCAGCGGGGTCGGCGTCGGGCAGTCCGGCGAGCGTCAGCATCTCGCTCGCGAGTGCCACGGTCAGCTCGACGACGTCGGCCGGTCCGCCACCGGCGAGCACCTCGACCGACTCCCGCACCTCGAGCGCGTTGCCGATCGTCAGCCCGAGCGGGACCTCCATGTCGGTCAGCAGCGCCGAGGTCGCCACCCCGGCGTCGTTGCCGAGGTCGACCATGGTCTGCGCGAGCTCCTTCGACGCCTCGTACGTCGGCATGAACGCGCCGGACCCGAACTTGACGTCGAGCACGAGCGCACCGGTGCCCTCGGCGATCTTCTTCGACATGATGCTCGACGCGATGAGCGGGATGCACTCGACGGTGCCGGTGATGTCGCGGAGCGCGTAGAGCTTCTTGTCCGCGGGGGCCAGCCCGGACCCGGCGGCGCAGATGACCGCGCCGACGTCCTGCAGCACCTGCATCATGCGGTCGTTCGAGATCGACGCCTGCCACCCGGGGATCGACTCGAGCTTGTCGAGCGTGCCGCCCGTGTGCCCGAGTCCGCGGCCCGACAGCTGCGGCACGGCGACACCGAACGACGCCACCAGGGGTGCCAGCGGCAGGGTGATCTTGTCGCCGACCCCGCCGGTGGAGTGCTTGTCGACCGTCGTCTTGCCGAGCGACGAGAACGACATCCGCTCCCCCGACGCGATCATCGCGAGCGTGAGGTCCTTGATCTCGCGCCGCTCCATGCCGTTCAGGAAGATCGCCATCGCCATCGCGGCCATCTGCGGGTCCTCGACGTAGCCGCGGGTGTACGCGTCGACGAGCCAGTCCACCTCGGCGGTGCTCAGCGCGCCGCCGGAGCGCTTCGTACGGATGAGGTCGACGGTGTCGAACGGCTCGACTGCCATGTCAGTGCTCCTGCTGGTAGGTGGCGAGGGTGCGCGGCCCGAAGGCGTCCGGCAGGACCTCGTCGATGGTGCGGATGCCGGAGAGCGTCTCGAGGAGCATGCCCTCGGTGGAGTGCTCGAACAGCAGCTGGCGGCAGCGCCCGCACGGCATCAGGGTCGCCCCGTCGCCGTCGACGCACGTGAACGCGACGAGCTTGCCGCCGCCGGTCATGTGCAGCTGCGACACGAGGGAGCACTCGGCGCAGAGCGTCACCCCGTAGCTCGCGTTCTCGATGTTGCAGCCGGAGACGATCCGGCCGTCGTCGGTGAGCGCCGCGGCGCCCACCGGGAACGACGAGTACGGCGCGTAGGCGCGCCGCATCGCGGCCGTGGCGGCGTCCCGCAGGGCGCCCCAGTCCACGTCGTCGGCCGGGAGGCCCGTGGCCGCGTCCGTCAGGTCGGTGGCGGTGACCCCCTGGTCACCCGCAGCGTGCGTGTCGGTCATGTGTCGTGCCTCCAGGCCGGTGGGTGGTCCGCAAAACACCGGTGTTCGTCGAATCGAACACCCGCGAACCGCGGTGCGGAGCACGAACACCGGTGTCTTGCGGAAGGGAACTAACTCTTGATGTAGGGCCTGCCGGACGCGGCGGGGCCGCGCGACTGCCCGACCAGGCCTGCCACGGCGAAGATCGTCACCACGTACGGCAGCATCAGCAGGAACTCGCTCGGCACGGGCGAGTCGATCGCCCCGAGCGTGTTCTGCAGGTTCGACGCGAAGCCGAACAGCAGCGCCGCGAGCGTCGCCTTGATCGGATCCCACCGGCCGAAGATGACCGCGGCCAGGGCGATGTAGCCGGCCCCCGCGGTCATGTCCTTCGTGAACGGCCCGACCGCGTCGAGCGTGAAGTACGCCCCGCCGAGACCGGCGATCGCACCGGCGAGGGAGACGTTCCAGAACCGGGTGCTCGTGACGTTGATGCCCACCGTGTCGGCGGCCTGCGGGTGCTCGCCGACGGCGCGGAGCCGCAGCCCCCAGCGGGTCTTGAACAGCCCGAAGGTGACCACCGCGACGGCGATGTAGGCGAGGTAGACCACGACGGTCTGCTCGAAGAACACCGGTCCGATGACCGGGATCTGGTGCAGCAGCGGGATCTCGACCTTCGGGAACCGGATGCCGATGTTGAGCGTCTCCTCGTTCGGGGAGAGCACCTGCGAGTACAGGAAGCCGGTCAGGCCGGAGATGAACGCGTTGATGACGACACCGACGATGACCTGGTCGACCAGGTACTTGATGCTGAACGCCGCGAGGACGAACGACACGAGCATGCCGGCGACGAGCGCGGCGACGAGGCCGACCCAGGGCGACCCGGTGATCGACGCGACCATCGCGGAGCTGAACGCACCGGCGAGGAACTGGCCCTCGATCGCGATGTTCACGACGCCGACCCGTTCGGAGATGACGCCGCCGAGGGCACCGAACACGAGCGGCACGCTCAGGCTCAGCGCGCCGAGCAGCAGGCCGGGGATCGGCAGGGACGAACCGGCGGCGGCCCAGGTCAGGAACCCGACGACGAACACCACCGCGAAGACCGACGTGACCCACAGCGCGACCCGGCGCAGCGCACGCGTCTCGATGAACGCGTAGACCGTCAGGATCGCGAGCAGGACGATGACGACGATGCCCGTCCCGAGCGCGGGCAACGGGACGTTCGGCAGCGCGAAGAAGTCACCGGCGTTCGCCAGGCGGAACGTGGTGGTGCCGGAACGCGGCAGCAGGCCGAACAGCACGATCGCGATGAGCGTGAACACGCCGTACCCGATCGGGAGCTTCCAGCTCCTGGTGGTCTCGAGCGGGCGGTCCGCGAGCGGCGACGCGGGGGCCGCGGTGGGGCTGAGGGTGCTCATGCGGCGACCGCCTTCTTGCTGGTCTTGTTCGTCTTCGTGCGCTTGCGGGCGCCCGGCTGCGGGATCCGGAAGATCGCGCGGACGAGCGGCGGCGCCGCGATGAAGAGGACGATGAGGGCCTGGATGACCCCGACGATGTCGATCGGGATGCCGTTGGCGGCCTGCATGGCGTAGCCACCGTTCTTCAGCACGCCGAACAGGATGGCCGCCCAGAACACGCCCCACGGCTTGGAACGGCCGAGCAGGGCCACCGTGATGGCGTCGAAGCCGATGCCGGCGTCGATGCCCGAGGTGAAGCCCGACGTGACGGCGCCCTGCACCTGGTAGGCGCCGGCGATGCCCACCAGGGCACCGGAGATCAGCATCACCCAGATGGTCAGCGACGGGACGCTCATGCCGGCCACGCGGGCGGCACGGGGGTTCTCACCGATGGTACGGAACCGGAAGCCGAGGGACGACTTGTTGACGAGCCACCAGACCACGACGACCGCGAGGATCGCGACGATGAACCCCAGGTCCACGCCGTACCGGACGCCGAAGAGCTGCGGCAGCAGGGCGCTGTCCTTCGTGGGTGGCGAGATCGGGTTGCTGCTGCCCGGGGCCTGCAGCAGGCCCGGGGTGCGGAGCAGGTAGCTGACCAGGTAGAGCGCGACGTAGTTGAGCATGATCGTGACGACCACCTCGTTCGCACCCGTCCGGGCCTTCAGCACCCCGACGATGCCACCCCACACGGCGCCGCCGACGATGCCGGCGAGGATCGTGAGCGGGATGTGGACCGCGGCGGGCCCGTCGAACGAGAACCCGACCCACCCGGCGGCCGCGGCCCCCATCAGGATCTGGCCCTGACCGCCGATGTTGAACAGTCCGGCGCGGAACGACAGCGCGATCCCCAGGCCTGCGGCGATGAGCGGCACCGAGTAGTCGACGGAGCGCGTGAGCGGCCCGATCGCCTGCTGGAACGAGTCCGCGCCGAAGTTGAACACCGAGCCCTGGAACAGCGAGGCGTACGCGCCGCCGACCGCGGTGCCGACCGCCTGGAGCATGTCCGTGGGGCGGGCGAAGAAGTACCCGGCGGTGGCACGGACGTTCTCGTCCGTCACCGCGATGAGGATGCCGCAGGCGACCAGCGCGAGGACGACGGCGAGCACCGTGACGAGCACGGAGCCGTTCAGGATCCCCTGCAGGGCGGCGTGCCAGCGGTCGCCGCCGGCGCCGTTGCGGCGCTCGGTGTCCGCTGCCGAGTCCGTCATCAGGTGCGGGGTCGACTCGACCTCCTGCAGACGGTCGTCGGTGAGCGGGGCGTCGGCGGTGTCGTTCGCCGCCGGGGCCGGCTGCTGCGTGTTGTCTGGCGGTGGGGTGGTCACGCTGCCAGCTCCGTTCCGGTCGTGGGTGTGGCGTGGATCTCGCCGGCCGAACCGGTCATGCGGCCAGCTCCGTTCCGGTCGTGGGTGTGGCGTGGATCTCGCCGGCCGAACCGGTCATGCGGCCAGCTCCGTTCCTTCAGGGATCTCCCCGGCCATCATGAGGCCGAGGACGTCGCGGGGGGTGGTCGCGGGGACGATGCCGACGATGCCGCCGCGGTACATCACGGCGATGCGGTCGGCCAGTGCGACGACCTCGTCGAGCTCGGTGGAGACGACGATGACCGGCACACCGGTGTCGCGGGTGGCGACGATGCGCTTGTGGACGAACTCGATCGAGCCGACGTCGATGCCGCGGGTGGGCTGCGCGGCGACGAACAGCCGCAGTTCGCGGCTCAGCTCGCGCGCCAGGACGATCTTCTGCTGGTTGCCGCCGGACAGCCGACCGGCAGCGGTGGTGCGACCAGGCGTCCGGATGTCGAACTCGGCGATCTTCTCGTCGGCGAACGCGTCACGCTCCGCCGACCGGATGGTGCCGGCGCGGACGAACTCGGCGTGGTCGGCGCGGTCGAGCATCAGGTTCTCGGCGATGGTGAACTCGCCGACCAGGCCGTCCTCCTTGCGGTCCTCGGGGACGAAGCCGACGCCCGCGTCGAGCACCTGCTTGACGCTCCGGCCGGTGAGTTCCTTGCCGTCCAGGGTGATGCGGCCACCGTGCGCGGGCTCGAGGCCCATGATCGCCTCGGTGAGCTCGGTCTGCCCGTTGCCCTGCACCCCGGCGATCGCCAGGACCTCGCCGCGACGCACCGTGAAGGAGACGTCGTCGACGAGCACGATGCCGGACGGGTCGGTGACGGTGAGGTGCTCGACGACCAGGGCGTCGTCGCCACCGGTCGAGGGTTCCTTGTCGACCACGAGCGAGACGGCGCGGCCGACCATCAGCGCGGCCAGTTCGTTGTTCGTGGCGGTCGGCGAAGCTTCGCCGACGACCTTGCCGAGGCGGATGACCGTGATGCGGTCGGCGACCTCGCGCACCTCACGGAGCTTGTGGGTGATGAAGACGATGGCGGTGCCGGCTTCGCGGAGCTGGCGCATGATGCCCATCAGCTCGTCGGTCTCCTGCGGGGTGAGGACGGCCGTCGGCTCGTCGAACACCAGCACGGAGGCATCGCGGGACAGCGCCTTGATGATCTCGACGCGCTGCTGCACACCGACGGGCAGGTCCTCGACCTTGGCGTCCGGGTCCACGTCGAACCCGAAACGGTCCGAGATCTCCTGCACGCGCTTGCGGGCACCGGCCAGGTCGAGACGGCCACCGAAGGTCGTCTGCTCCTGCCCGAGCATCACGTTCTCGGCGACCGTGAACACGGGCACGAGCATGAAGTGCTGGTGCACCATGCCGATGCCGGCGCGCATGGCGTCACCGGGGCCGTCGAAGTCCTGCACCACGTCGTCGAGCAGGATCTCGCCCTCGTCGGCGTCGTACAGGCCGTACAGGACGTTCATCAGGGTGGACTTGCCGGCGCCGTTCTCACCCAGGAGGCAGTGGACCTCACCCGGCTCGACGGTGAGCGAGATGTGGTCGTTGGCGACCAGGGCGCCGAACCGCTTGGTGATGCCGCGGAGTTCGAGCTTCATGTTCGGGAGTCTATTTCTGTCTCGCGCGCGCCACGCGGGCGCACGGTGTCGCGTGCACCCTGCGGAAGCACGGTCTGGCGCGCACCCTTGGGTGCACGGTCTGGGGTGCACCCTGGGGATGCACGGTCTGGGGTGCGCCACCTGGGCGCACGAGAACGCGGGCGAGGGATGCTCCCCCGCCCGCGTTCACCGGGTCAGGACTGGGTCTTGACCTTGATCGAGCCGTCGATGATGCCGGCCTTCACGTCGTCGAGCTCGCCCTGCAGGCCCTTGTCGACCTTGGACTCGAAGTCGTGGAACGGAGCGATGCCGACGCCGTCGTTCTTCAGGGTGCCGACGTACGGCTCCTTCGAGAACTTGTCGTCAGCCGCCTGCTCGACGACGTCCTTCACGGCCGGGCGCATGCCCTTCTCGACCGAGGTGAAGGCGATGTCCTTGTAGCGGGGGTCGGCCTCGTAGAGGTCGCTGTCCGCGCCGATCAGGACGGAACCGTTGTCGGCGTCCTTGATGGCCTCGGCAGCGGACTGGTAGATCGGGCCACCGACGGGCAGGATCACGTCGGCGTCCTGGTCGAGGAGCGTCTGCGCGACCGACTTGGCCTGCGTGCCGGCCTCGAAGCCACCGGTGAAGGAACCCTTGCCGGTGTCGACGTTCCAGCCGACGACCTTGACGTCCTTGTCCTTCTGCTCGTTGTAGTACTTCACGCCGTCCGCGAAGCCGTCCATGAAGATGGTGACGGTCGGGATCTGCATGCCGCCGAAGGTGCCGACGACGCCGGTCTTCGAGTACGACGCCGCCGCGTAGCCGGCGAGGAACGCGGCCTGCGAGGTGTCGAACGTGATCGGCTTGACGTTCTTGGCGTCGATCGAGTTGTCGTCGATGATCGCGAAGTCGGTGTCGGGGTTCGCAGCGGCCTGCTTCTTCGTGGCGTCGGCCAGGTTGAAGCCGACGGTCACGACGAGGTTGCAGTTCTGGCCGATGAGCTGCTCGATGTTCGAGTCGTAGACGGTGGCGTCCTTGGACTCGGCTTCCTTGTAGGTGGCGCCGAGGTCCTTGGCGGCGTCCTTCATGCCCTCGTAGCCGAGCTGGTTGAACGACTTGTCGTCGAACCCACCGGCGTCGGAGACCATGCAGGGGCGGAAGTCGGTCTTCTTCGCCGTTTCGGTGGTGGACGGCGCCGAGGCACAGCCGGCCAGGACGGCGACGGTGCCGGCGAGCGCGAGGCCGCTGAGGACGACCTGTCGGGTACGAGATGTCACGGGTTGGTTCCTCCGGGGAGCGTGCCCGGACCACGTGCGTTCCGGGCGATCGTGGCGACAGTACACGACCGTCGGGTCGGTACAGGACCCGTTGCGGGGGTCCCGTGGATCGGTTACGGGATCGCGACCCCGCCGAAACGCGCCCGTAACGCGGGGCCGCCCGCTCACCCCCAGTTCGAGGGGTTTGTCGGTGGAGCGCTACAGGACGTCGCCCCGGCCGCTGATCTTCAGGGCATCCACGACACCCTTCACCCGCTGGGCGTTCGCGCTCGTGGTGACGAGCAGGGCGTCCGGGGTGTCCACGACGACGATGTCCTCGACGCCGATGAGCGAGATGAGTCGCTGGCTGTGCGAGATCACGATGCCGCTCGACGAGTCCGCCAGGATGCGCGCGCCGTCCCCGAGCACCGCGAGGTTGTTCGGTCGCCCACCGGACTGCAGCTTGGCGAGCGAGGCGAAGTCGCCCACGTCGTCCCAGTCGAAGTCGCCGGGCACGACGGCCATGCGACCAGCAGCAGCAGCGGGCTCGGCGACTGTGTAGTCGATCGCGATCTTCTCGAGCGTTGGCCAGACCGCGTCGACGACCGCGCCGCGCGCCGAGGTGTCCCAGGCGTCCGCCAGCTCGTTGATGCCGGCCAGCAGCGTCGGGTTGTTCCGGCCGATCTCCTCGAGCAGCACGTCGGCGCGGGCGATGAACATGCCCGCGTTCCACAGGTACGTGCCCTGCTCGACGTACGAGCGGGCGGTGTCCAGGTCGGGCTTCTCGACGAACGACCGGACGGCGTGCGCGGTCGGTGCGCCCTCGATGTCCAGGGTGTCGCCGTGCGCGTGGATGTAGCCGAAGCCGATCGCGGGCTCCGTCGGCGT
Source organism: Curtobacterium poinsettiae (assembly GCF_047226435.1). Lineage (NCBI taxonomy): Bacteria > Bacillati > Actinomycetota > Actinomycetes > Micrococcales > Microbacteriaceae > Curtobacterium > Curtobacterium poinsettiae. The sequence continues at coordinate 2,434,906 of NZ_CP178434.1, forward strand.
GATGCCGATGGTCGTGACGTAGCCGGCGCGTGCGACGGCGACGGCTTCGCGGACCGAACGGCGGAAACCGCGTGCGTCGCCGATGACGTGGTCGGCCGCGAAGGACCCGATGACGACGTCGGGCTCGCGGCGCACCAGGATCGCCGCGGCCAGGCCGATGGCCGCCGTCGAGTCCTTCGGCTCGCTCTCGAGCACCACGTTGTGGTCCTCGACGCCGGGCAGCTGCGACTCGACCGCGACGCGGTGCGCACGGCCGGTGACGACCATGATCCGCTGGTCGCCGGCGAGCGGCGCCAGGCGGTCCCAGGTCTGCCGCAGCAGCGAGGTGCCGGAACCCGTCAGGTCGTGCAGGAACTTGGGTGCGTCCGCGCGCGACAACGGCCACAGGCGCGATCCGATGCCCCCTGCGGGGATGATCGCGTAGAAGTCTTCGAGAGCGTCAGCCACGCGCTCACCGTACCGCCCCCGCCGGGCGGATCCTGGTTGGTCTCCGCACGATTCCCGCATGCGGCCTCCCGCAGGGCGCCGTCCGGCGTCCGCAACGGAGGGCGTCGCGTTGTTCACCCGGCGCGCGCGTCCCGTTCACGTCGTCGGCCCCGTCGGGTCACGTCACGCCCGGAGCATGGGCAGCACCATGAGCGCACGCAGCGTGGAGCGCGGCACGTCCCCCCGGACCGTCGCCGTCGTGACCGAGAGCTTCCTGCCCACCCTCAACGGCGTGACCACGAGTGTCCTGGCGGTCCTCGACCACCTGGAACGACGTGGTCACCGCGCGGTCGTGATCGCCCCGGACACCCCCGGACTCGCGCAGTTCCGCTCGCGCAGCGCGGTCGAGCGCTACCGCTCCTTCGACGTCCACCGTGTCCCTGCGGTCGCCTACCGGCAGTTCCCGGTGGCGCTCCCCCACCCGGTGCTCGACACGATCCTCGCCGCCTCCGGCGCCGACGTGCTCCACGCCGCGAGTCCGTTCCTGCTGGGTGGGCGCGCGATCACGGCGGCCGGGAGGCTCGGCATCCCCTCCGTCGCCGTCTTCCAGACCGACGTGGCCGGGTTCGCCCGCCGCAACGGCCTGACCGCGACCGTCCCGTTGGTGCGGAAGATCCTCGGACGCATCCACGCGGGCGCCTCGCTGACGCTCGCCCCGTCGAGCGCGACGGCCGCGATGCTCGCCGAGGACGGCGTACCGCGCGTCGCCCGCTGGGGTCGCGGCGTCGACACCGAGCTGTTCCACCCCGCACGCCGGACGTCGGGGCACGTGCGGGCGCTCCGCCGCCGGCTCGCCCCGAACGGCGAGACGATCGTCGGGTACGTCGGTCGCCTCGCCCCGGAGAAGGAGGTCGAGCGACTCGCCGAACTCGGTGGTGTCCCCGGCATCCGGGTCGTCGTCGCCGGCGGCGGTCCGTCGCGGGCGATGCTCGAGCGGCGGCTCCGGCACCTCGACGTCACCTTCACCGGCCCCTTGCGCGGCGACGCCCTCGCCGACGCGTACGCAGCACTCGACCTGTTCGTGCACACCGGTCCGGCCGAGACCTTCGGGCAGACCCTGCAGGAGGCCCACGCCTCCGGCCTACCGGTGATCGCACCGGCGTCCGGCGGCCCGCTCGACCTGGTCGCCCCGGGGCTCGACGGGGAGCTCTACGACGCCGACGCACCCCAGGCCCTGCGGCACGCCGTCCTGCGGCTGCACCACGACCGCGCCCTGGCCGAGCGGATGGGTTCGGCCGGTCGGCTCCGCGTCGAGGGGACCACGTGGGAGGCCGTCGGCGACCAGCTCCTCGACCACCACGACACGGCCCGGACCATCGGCGCGCCGCCCGTCGGACGGGGCCTCCGGGCAGGTCGGGACGAGAAGGTCAGCGCTCGCGCATAGGATGGGTCGTGTTCCACACGAACACGAACGGCAAGGGCTCGCCGATCGGGCGAGCCCGTCCTATGGAAGGACGAGCTCATGGCTGAGCACACCGGCGGGGGTACGGCGACGGCGGTGCCCGACGTCTCGATCGAAGCGCCCAGGGCTTCTCGGACGCCACAGGGCACGCTCTACCGCGGATCCATCGGGATGTGGTCGTGGGTCCTCCACCGCATCACGGGCGTCGCGATCTACTTCTTCCTGCTCGTGCACATCCTCGACACGGCACTCGTGCGGCTCTCCCCCGAGGCCTACAACGCCGTCATCGGCACGTACAAGACCCCGATCATGAACCTCGGCGAGATCGCGCTGGTGATGGCCATCGTGTTCCACGCGTTCAACGGCCTGCGGATCATCCTGATCGACTTCTGGTCCAAGGGCCCGAAGTACCAGCGGGCCATGTTCTGGATCGTCATGGTCCTGTGGGCGGTGGCGATCGCGGGCTTCCTGCCCCGCCAGCTCATGAACCTCGTCGCGGACTTCAACTGAGGGGCACGGACATGACCACGCAGATCGTCGAACCTCCCCGCTCGGCAGCGGCCGCCCGGAGCACCACCAACTGGGAGAAGTGGGGCTGGATCTACATGCGCGCCTCGGGCGTCCTGCTCGTCGTGCTGATCTTCGGCCACCTCTTCGTCAACATGGTGGCGGGCGAGGGCGTCAAGCAGATCGACTTCGCCTTCGTCGCCGGCAAGTGGGCCAACCCCTTCTGGAAGGTCTGGGACTCGCTCATGCTGGTCCTCGCCCTCATCCACGGCTCGAACGGCATGCGCACCATCGTCAACGACTACGTGTCGAAGCCGGGCATCCGCAAGACGCTCCTCATCGCGATCCTGGCCGCCTGCGTCGTGCTGATCGTGCTCGGGCTCCTCGTCTGCTGGACCTTCGACCCGTGCCCCGCCGGCGCAGCTGCCGCCGACCTGCCGTCCTTCTGCCCGGCGCAGTAGCACCACCACCGTTGCTGCCCGCGTTCCCACCGTCTACGGAAAGACCCCTGTGACCGAGACCACCGTCCACCACCACCAGTTCGACATCGTCATCATCGGCGCCGGAGGCGCGGGCATGCGAGCCGCGATCGAAGCCGGCCCGAAGGCGAAGACGGCCGTCATCTCGAAGCTCTACCCCACCCGGTCGCACACCGGTGCGGCGCAGGGCGGTATGGCCGCAGCCCTCGCGAACGTCGAAGAGGACTCGTGGGAGTGGCACACCTTCGACACGATCAAGGGCGGCGACTACCTGGTCGACCAGGACGCCGCCGAGATCCTCGCGAAAGAGGCGATCGACGCCGTCATCGACCTCGAGAACATGGGCCTGCCGTTCAACCGCACGCCCGAGGGCAAGATCGACCAGCGTCGTTTCGGTGGGCACACCCGCGACCACGGCAAGTCCCCGGTCCGCCGGGCCTGCTACGCCGCCGACCGCACCGGGCACATGATCCTGCAGACGCTGTTCCAGAACTGCGTGAAGCTCGGCGTCGAGTTCTACAACGAGTTCTACGCACTCGACCTCATCATGGTCGACGTCGTCGGCGAGGACGGCGTCACCCGCCAGCAGCCGGCCGGCGTCGTCGCGTTCGAGCTCGCGACCGGTGAGCTCCACGTCTTCCACGCCAAGGCGATGATCTTCGCGACCGGTGGCTTCGGCAAGATGTACAAGACCACCTCGAACGCGCACACCCTGACCGGCGACGGCGTCGGCATCGTCTGGCGCAAGGGCCTGCCGCTCGAGGACATGGAGTTCTTCCAGTTCCACCCGACCGGCCTCGCAGGGCTCGGGATCCTGCTGACCGAGGGTGCCCGCGGTGAGGGCGCGATCCTCCGGAACGCCTCGGGTGAGCGCTTCATGGAGCGGTACGCCCCCACCATCAAGGACCTCGCTCCGCGTGACATCGTCGCGCGCTGCATGGTGCAGGAAGTGGCAGAAGGTCGCGGCGCCGGTCCGAACAAGGACTACGTGCTGCTCGACTGCACGCACCTGGGTGCCGAGGTCCTCGAGACGAAGCTGCCGGACATCACCGAGTTCGCCCGGACGTACCTCGGTGTCGACCCCGTCGTCGAGCCGGTCCCCGTCATGCCGACCGCGCACTACGCGATGGGCGGGATCCCGACGAACGTCAAGGCCGAGGTCCTGTACGACAACACCACCGTCGTCCCCGGGCTGTACGCCGCCGGCGAGTGCGCCTGCGTCTCCGTGCACGGCTCGAACCGTCTCGGCACGAACTCGCTGCTCGACATCAACGTCTTCGGCAAGCGCTCGGGCAACAACGCCGCCGAGTGGGTCCAGACCGCCGAGTTCCTCCCGCTGCCGGAAGACCCGGCTGCTGGCGTCCGCGGCATGCTCGACCAGCTCCGCGCCTCCACCGGCACCGAGCGCGTCTCTGCCCTCCGCAAGGAACTGCAAGAGGAGATGGACAAGAACGCGCAGGTGTTCCGCACGGACGAGTCGCTCGCCCGTGTCACCGAGACCCTGCACACACTGCGCAACCGTTTCATGCAGGTCTCCGTGCAGGACAAGGGCAAGCGGTTCAACACCGACCTGCTCGAGGCCGTCGAGCTCGGGTTCCTGCTCGACCTGGCCGAGGTCGTCGTCTACTCCGCACGCAACCGCAAGGAGAGCCGCGGCGGACACATGCGCGACGACTACCCCAAGCGCGACGACGAGAACTACATGCAGCACACCATGGCGTACCTGACGGGCGACCCGCACTCGTCACTCGCCGACGACCACATCACGCTCGACTGGAAGCCTGTCGTCATCACGCGGTACCAGCCGATGGAGAGGAAGTACTGAGATGACCGACACCCTGGTCTCCGAAGCACCCCGCACCGACACCGTGCAGGACGCCCCTCCCGGATCCTTCTCCGTCACGGTCATCGTCCGTCGCTTCGATCCCGACGTCGACGACGAGCCGCGCTGGCAGGACTTCGACGTCATGATGCTGCCGACCGACCGCATCCTCGACGCCCTGCACAAGATCAAGTGGGAGCAGGACGGGTCCCTGACCTTCCGGCGTTCCTGCGCGCACGGTGTCTGCGGCTCCGACGCGATGCGCATCAACGGTCGGAACCGTCTGGCGTGCAAGACCCTGATCAAGGACCTCGACGTCTCGAAGCCGATCTACGTCGAGGCGATCAAGGGCCTGCCGCTCGAGAAGGACCTCGTCGTCGACATGGAGCCCTTCTTCCAGAGCTACCGCGAGGTGCAGCCGTTCCTGCAGTCCTCGTCGGCCCCGACGCCCGGCAAGGAGCGTGTGCAGTCCGTCGCCGACCGCGCCCGGTTCGACGACACCACGAAGTGCATCCTCTGCGCGGCGTGCACGTCGTCCTGCCCGGTGTTCTGGACCGACGGGCAGTACTTCGGCCCCGCCGCGATCGTGAACGCCCACCGCTTCATCTTCGACTCCCGCGACGACGCCGCGAACGTCCGTCTCGACATCCTCAACGACAAGGAAGGCGTCTGGCGCTGCCGGACAACCTTCAACTGCACCGACGCGTGCCCTCGCGGAATCCAGGTGACGAAGGCGATCTCCGAGGTCAAGCAGGCGATCATGCGGGGTCGGGCGTAGTCCCGGCTCCGTCCAAGCTCCGCACCACGCCGACCGATAGGCTCCCGACCATGACGTTCGCGGACACCCGCCCCATCCTCGACCAGCTCGGCTACACGACCCGGTACGTGCAGCTCCCCGGTGAGACCCTGCACGAACCGCCGGTCGAGGGGGCGCTCCGCATCGTCCAGACCGACGCCTCCGACTACGCGCTCGAGGTCGTCGACTACGGCACGGCTCGTCGGCTCGCGCAGGCGACGGGCGAGGACGACGCCGTGGAGATGCTGCGCCGGTTCCTGAACCGTCCGTTCCCGCAGCCGCGCGACATCCCCCGCCACGAGCTCGACGGGCTCCGTGACCGTGCGGCGTCGACCTACCCGCAGCTCGCGCAGCAGGTCTCCCAGGCGGGCGAACAGGGCCTGACCATCCAGATCCCGGCCGGCGTCCCCGTCGACCGCATCGGTGGCCCGGACGGCTACCTGCTCCACCCGCTCGACACCCCGCTGCCCAGCCGCTCGCTGCCGCCGCACGTGACCTCGTCGCCCGAGACGCACCGCTACGTCGTCGACCGGCCGTTCCTGGTGAACGTCCGCTTCGTCCAGCCGTGGTTCGAGCAGCCGGGCGGTGCCCTGCGCTTCCAGATCGCCGACCCGTCCGCCACCGTGCGCGACCTGGTCGTCGACGGCGCGCTCGTCCGTCTCCGGGTGGTCTGACCGTCCAACGAGAACAGCCCACCCTGCGCTCGATGCGTGGGGTGGGCTGTTCTCGTTCGTGGAGCTACCGCAGGTCAGGGCGGTCGTACTGCGCGCCGGCCGGGTTCGACGGCAGGCAGCCGAACACGATCGCAGCCGCGCTGACGAACAGCGCGATCAGCCAGAACGGGCCTGCCAGGTTCGCGTCGTGCACGCGACGCCAGCCCAGCGCGATGCCCGGCACGATCGTGGCGAGCCACCACAGGAAGGAGAGGCCGAGCAGCACGAAGGCGAACGGCGACGGAGCGCTGCTCCCCGTGGGGTTGCCGTACTCGTCGACGCCGCTACTCGCCCCGACCGTCGCGAACAGGACGGCGTAGAACCCGCCGAACAACACGATGGTCACGATGGCGTTGGCGAGGACGAAGTACCAGAACTCACTCCGACTGGCGCGCCCGTCGAACCGGGCGTACTTCTTGAAGAACCGCGTGAACGCATCGAGGAACCCGATGCCGTACCACGGCGCCCAGAGCGGCGGGGTGCCATCAGGCCCGAGCGGGATCGGCTGCGCGAACTGCGGGTACGGGTCGACGTAGGGCTGGGCGTACGGCTGCTGCCCGTACCCAGGCTGCTGCCCGTACCCAGGCTGCTGCCCGTACCCGGGCTGCTGCCCGTAGCCCGGCTGCTGCCCGTACCCAGGCTGCTGCCCGTACCCGGGCTGCCCCTGCGGCTGGTCGCCGCCCGGCTGGCCCCACTGCGGCGTCCCGTCGTTGCTCATCGGCTCGTGTCCGGACGGTCGTACCGAGCGCCCTGCGGGTTCGACGGCAGCAGTCCGAAGACGACACCGGCGACGCCGATGAACAGCGCGATGATCCACAGTGCACCGGACAGGTTCGCGTCGTGCAGGCGTCGCCAGCCCAGGGCGAGCGACGGCACCAGGGTCGCGAGGCCCCAGAGCACCAGCAGGACGAGCACCACCCAGAAGATCGGCGGGACCGGGTCCACCACCTGGTACGCAGTGCCGTAGTAGTCGACCGTCCGGGCGTTGAGCGTGGTGAGGCGGATGACGGCGCCGATGGTCACCAGGGCCCCGGTGACGATCGTGTTCGCCAGGAACCACCACCAGAACTCACTCCGACTCGCACGACCGCTGAACGTGGCGTACTTCGCGAAGAAGCGGGCGATGGCCTTCGGGAACGAGATGCCGTACCACGGAGCCCATCGCGGCGGGACGCCCGCGGCGCCGGTCGACTGACCGGTCTGCTCCGCGGGCGTCCACTGCTGCGTGCTCTCGGTCATCGGACACCCTGCGGACGGTCGTACCGCGCGCCCTGCGGGTTCGAGGGCAGCAGACCGAAGACGATGCCGACGATGCCGACGAAGAGCGCGATGATCCACAGCGCACCGGGGAGGTTCGCGTCGTGCAGTCGGCGCCAGCCGAGGGCGAGCGTCGGGACGATGATCGCCAGGCCCCAGAGCAGGGCGACGATGCCGACGATGACGAAGAGGGCGGACGGCTCGGTGACGGTCGACTGGACGCTGGTGGACGTCGCAGTCGACATCGACACGGTCGAGCGTTCGGAGGTGGCGATGCCGATGCCGTACAGGATGCCGAGGACGATGCCGATGATCCCGTTGGCCAGGTACCACCACCAGAACTCGCTCCGGCTGGCGCGACCGCTGAAGGTCGCGTACTTCTTGAAGAAGCGGCCGACGGCCTTGCCGAACGAGATCCCGTACCACGGTGCCCACAGCGGCGGTTCCCCGTCGGGCCCGGTCGGCGGCTGCTGGCCGTACTGCGGCGTGCCACCGAACTGGGCGTTCGGCTGGTTGTTCGGATCCTGCGGGTACTGGTCGCTCACGTGGTCCCCCTCGAGTGTTGGCTGATGTACACGTCCGAGTCAACCAGAACTCCCGAGCGGGCGGCAGGGCCGATCCGCCGCGCTACCCCTGCTGCGGCCGGTCGTACTGCTGCCCCTGCGGGTTCGTCGACATCAGGCCGATGATCAACGAGAACAGGATGCCGATGGGCGGGATGATGAAGAACAGCGCGAACATGCCGCTGAGGTTCACGTCGTGCAGCCGGCGTACGGTCAACGCGATGAACCCGAGGGCGCAGGCGAGGCTCCAGAGGCTGCCGAGTCCATCCGAGCCGTCGTTGACGAACGGCAACACGTCGAACCCGCTGCCGATGATGCCGGCGGCAGCCGACCCGATCAGGTACCACAGCGCCCAGAACCAGTACTCCGACTGGCTGGCCCGACCGTCGAAGCGCACGTACTTCTTCCAGAACCGCAGGAACGCCTGGGGGAAGGGGATGCCGTACCAGGGCGCCCAGAGCGGCGGCTCGGATCTCCCACCACTCGGCTGACCCGGACCGGGCTGCCCGTACTGCCCTGGAGGCTGCTGACCCGGCTGCCCCCACGGCTGCTGGCCGGACTGACCCGGCTGCTGCCCGTACGGGTCCCTGGGTGGGTACTGGTCACTCATGCGTGCGTTCCTTCCGGCGCGGGCTGTCGGTCCACACAGAGTGTGGCACTCCCCCGAGCCGGCGAGCGTCATCCGCGGGGACGACACCCGGCTCGGTCTCGCGTCAGGGCAGGAGGGCGAGCTTGCCGCCGGGGTGCCCGGACTCCAGCAACTCCGCCGCCGCCTTCGCCTCGGACAACGGGAACGTCCGCGCGACCGGGACCTCGAGCCCTCCGGCACCGGCGCGGTCGATGAGCCGCTGCCGCACCGAGTCCCGGAACGCCTTGCTGGCCGGCTGCGCCCCACCCACGGCGGCGATGCCGTCCGATGCGGCCCGCGCCTGCGCGGCGATCGTCACGATCCGTGACCGGTCCGCGACCAACGCGAGCGAGACGTCGACGGCCTCGTCGGTGCCGACGCAGTCCAGTGCCACGTCGATGCCGGAGGGGGCGAGATCACGGACACGCGCCTCCAGGCCGTCGCCGTACGCGACCCATTCGCCACCGAAGCGTCGCACGACGTCCGCACCACGCTGCGACGCGGTGCCGATGACGCGCGTGCCCAGCAGCCGCAGCTGCTGGAGCAGGCTGACGCCGACCGCGCCCGAGGCGCCGTGCACCAGGACGGTGTCGCGCCCCTCGGCGCGGGTGACGCGGAGCATGTCGGCGGCGGTCGAGCCGGCGAGGAGCAGGTTGGCGGCCTCCGCGAAACCGAGCGCGGCGGGCTTCGCGAAGACGTCGGCCGCGGGCACCGTGACCGACTCGGCCCAGCCGCCGCTGATGCGGAAGGCGAGGACCTCGTCGCCGACCGCTCCCCCGCCGGACGCGATCTCGGTGTCGGGGCCGACGGCGGACAGGACACCGGCGACCTCGTACCCGACGGCGATCGGCAGGTCCGCGGGGTCTCCCTGGCGGGTGTGCTTCGTGTCAGCAGGGTTCATGCCGGCGGCGCGGACGGCGATCGTGACCTCGCCGGGACCGGGCGCCGGCACCTCGGTGTCGACGTACTCCAGGACTTCGCTGCCGCCGAACCGTGGGGCCACCCAGTGCTTCGTCATGCGGGCGACGCTACGCGTCGCGGCCCCGGGACGGACGGGAGGCCCGTCACCAGCTGGTGACGGGCCTCCCGTTCGTCGGTGCTGACGTCGTCAGGCGCGTGCGGACCGGATCCGGTCGGCGAACGCGGCGTGCAGCGGGTGCTCCGCACCGAGACCGGTGATCTGCGTGGCCACGTCGGCGTCCGACGTGTCCGATGCGAGGAGAGCCTGCAGTTCGAGGCTCTGTTCGTCGTCCGCGACGTCGAAGCGGAGCGCAGCGGCCATCGCGTCGAGCAGCGCGGTCGGTTCGGTGCCGTCTTCGGCCAGCGCTGCGGCGGGCGAGACGAACCGCTCGTCACGCGACAACTTGCGGAGCGGCTGTCGGCCGACGCGGGTCACCGTGTCGGGCAGGTGCGGGTTCTCGAACCGGCCGATGATCGCCTGCACGTAGGCGCGGTGCACCTCGGGGTCGAGCTCGTGCCGGCGGACCAGCAGATCGCTCGTCTCAGCGAGCACGGACTCGAGCTCGGAGCGCACGGCGGGGATCGCGATGGCGTCCGAGATCTTGTCGGCCCCGGCGACGAAGCCGTGGTACGCGACGGTGGCGTGTCCGGTGTTCACCGTGAAGAGCTTGCGCTCGATCGAGGCGGCGAGGCCGTCGACGTAGTGCGCGCCGGGGATCTCCGGCTCGTTCCCACCGAACGGTGTGCGGTCGATGGCCCACTCGAAGTAGGTCTCCACGGTCACGTCGAGTCCGCCGCCCTCGGGCTGCGCGGGCACGATGCGGTCGACGGCGGTGTTCGCGAACACGGCCTTCGCCAGGGCGGCGTCGCGGCCGTCCTCGGGCAGGGCAGCGACGATGAACTCGCGCAGGCGGTCCGTGGCGTTCAGGGCGTTCTCGCACGCCATCACGGCGATCGGTGCGGCGTCCGCGTCACGGGCGACCAGCGCGCGTGCGATGACCGGGGCGATGAACTTCAGGACGTTCGGGCCGACGGCGCACGTGACGATCGCGGCCGTCGCGATCTCGGCGACCACGCCGTCCTCGTCCTGCGCGCTGTTCAGTGCGCGGAAGTCCGTGACCTCGTGGTCCTGGGCGCCGGACCCGACCTCGTGCACGGTGTACGAGTCGGCTGCGGCCAGGGCGTCGATGAGCGGGGCGGCGACGTCGGCGAAGACGACCTCGTACCCGGCCTGGTGGAGCAGGAGCCCGACGAAGCCACGGCCGATGTTGCCGGCGCCGAAGTGGACGGCGGTGCTGGTGCTCACTCGTTGACCTCGCCGAGGATCGCCAGGATCGCGGCGGTGTCGGCGGCGTCGGTGAGCTTCTGGACCTCGTCCTCGTCGGAGAACACGATCGCGATCTTCGACAGGATGTCGAGGTGCTCGTTGTTCACGCCGGCGATGCCGACGACGAAGCGCACGGGGTTGCCGTCCCAGTCGATCGGGCTGGCGTAACGGATGAACGACAGGGCGGACGACTTGATGGCGTCCTTCGCGTCGTTGGTGCCGTGCGGGATCGCGAGGAAGTTGCCCATGTAGGTGGACACGCTCTTCTCGCGCTCGAGCATCGCCGGGTAGTAGTCGGCCGTGACCGCGCCCGCAGCTTCGAGGATCTCGGCCGCCTCCTTCATCGCCTCCGACTTGGTCGGCGCGGTGTCCTCGGTGTGGATGCGGATCTGGCTCTCCTGCAGGACGGGCATCGGGGGTTCTCCTTGTGTTGAGGACGTGATGGAGGGGACGGGTCAGCCCCGTCCCCTCCGATACTGCACTTCGTTACTGGTTGTGGCGTTACTGGTTCTTCAGCTGCTCGACGACCTGGTCGTACTGCGGCGCGTTCATGAAGTTGCCGACCGACACGTGCTGCGCGTTCGGGTTCTTCTGCTTCGCACGGTCCGTCAGCTCTTCCTGCGTGATGATCAGGTCCTCGTCACCGGACAGGTTCGCGATCGCCTTGTTGGAGACCGTGACCCCTTCGATGCCCGCCTTCTTGATCTTGTTGCGCAGGACGCTGGCGCCCATGGCGCTGGAGCCCATGCCGGCGTCGCAGGCGAAGACCAGGTTCTGGACCTTCGTCGCCGTCGCCGTGCTCGCCGAGCCGACGCCGCCGAGGGAGGCCTCGGCCTCTTCCTCGTTGGCCGGGGAGTTGTTGCCGAGCAGGCCGGCGGTCGCGGAGTTGACGTCGCGGCCCTTGTTGGCCTGGAGCTTCGCCATCGCGGCGCTCATGTCGCCGTCGTTGCCCATCTCGCGGTCACGCTTGCGGGTGGCGAGGAGGAAGAACGACGCGACCGCGAACGTGACTGCCGCGGACAGGACGACCGACAGGATGACGCCGAGGAAACTGTCCCGCGGCGTGTTCAGGAACACCGCGAAGATCGACCCGGGGGACGCAGGTGCCGTCAGGCCGGAGTTGAAGATGACGTTCGTCAGCACGCCCGTGCCGCCACCGAGGATCACCGCGATGAACATGACCGGCTTCTGCAGCACGTACGGGAAGTAGATCTCGTGGATGCCGCCGAAGAACTGGATGATGATCGCGCCGGGGGCGGTCGAACGAGCGATGCCGACACCGAAGATGGTGAACGCCAGCAGCAGGCCGAGGCCGGGGCCGGGGTTCGCCTCGAGCAGGAACAGGATCGACTTGCCCGACTCCTTGACCTGGTCCACGCCGAGCTGGTCGAGCACGCCGTGGTTGATCGCGTTGTTGAGGAAGAACACCTTCGCCGGCTCGATGAAGACGCTCGCGAGCGGGAGCAGGGAGTGGTTGATCAGGAACTCGACGGCTGCACCCAGTGCGGTCGCGATCCCGGTGAAGACCTTCGACAGCCAGAAGAACCCGGCCAGGAACAACCCGAACCCGAGGATGCCGGCGGCGTAGTTGTTGACCAGCATCTCGAAGCCCGGCTTGATCTTGCCGTCCCAGAGACGGTCCAGCTGCTTGATGATGTACGCACCGAGCGGCCCGCAGATCATCGCACCGAGGATCATCGTCGAGTCGGAGCCGAGGATGACGCCCATCGCGAAGATCGAGCCGACGACTGCACCGCGGGTTTCGTAGACCATGCGGCCACCCTGGAACGCGATCGCGAGCGGGATGAGGTACGTCAGGATCGGGCCGACGACACCCACGACACTGCCGTCGCGGGACCCGCCGAGGGCTGCGACCGGCGTCCAGCCGTCCGGGATGAAGAAGGCCGTGATGATGCCCCACGCGATGAAGATCGCGATGTTGGGCATGACCATGCCGGAGAGGAACGTGCCGAACTTCTGAACGGCGACGCGTGCGCCGCCCCGCGACTTCGCGGGTGCGTCGGGCGCTGCAACGGACGACGTTGTCATGTGCGGTGACTTTCTGTGTGGTGGAGCTGCTGCGTGGTGCTGGGAGGGTGGTGCTGGGAGTGGTGGGTCAGGCGGCGTGCACCGCGGACGCGGCAGCGGACTTCGCGGCCGCCGCCGTGCTCGCGGCGAGTGCCGCCGTCGCCATCTCGCGGGCCTGTTCGAGCGTGTAGCGACCGAGTTCGGCGCGCACGTCGGCCAGGGCCGCGGGGGTCATGGAGAGGGTGGTGGCGCCGAGACCGACCAGGACGACGGCGAGCAGCGGGTCGGCTGCTGCCTCGCCGCAGATCCCGACGGGCTTGCCGGCGGTCGCGCCCGCGGTGCCGAGCTGCGCGACGAGGCGCAGGACGGCGGGGTGCCACGGGTCCTGGTAGGACGCGACGGTGCCGAGCATGCGGTCGGCGGCCATCGTGTACTGGGTCAGGTCGTTCGTGCCGATCGACACGAAGTCGGCGGTCTGGAACACCTGGTCGGCCATCAGCGCGAGCGACGGCACCTCGGCCATGACGCCCGCGGTGCGGATGCCCAGCTCACGCGCCAGGGTGACGAAGTACTCGGTCTCCTCAGCGTCGGCGACCATCGGGGCCATCACCCACAGGTCGGCCTCGGTCGCGGCGTCGGCCTGGGCGAGCGCGGTGAGCTGGTCGCGCAGGACCTCGGGGTGGTTCCGCAGGGCACGGAGACCGCGGCGCCCGAGGGCGGGGTTCTCCTCGTCCTTGTCGGTGAGGAACGGCAGCGGCTTGTCGGCGCCGGCGTCGAGCGCACGCACGACCACCTTCTTGCCGGGGAACGCCGCGAGGAGCTGGCGGTACGACTCGGTCTGCTCGTCGACCGTGGGGGCCTTGGGCGAGTCGAGGAAGAGGAACTCGGTGCGGAAGAGCCCCACGCCCTCCGCACCGAGAGCAACGGCGCCGGCGGCGTCGGCGGGGCTGCCGAGGTTCGCGAGCAGGGGCACGACGTGGCCGTCGGCGAGGGCACCGGCGGTGAGCGGTGCCGCTGCGGCGGCGAGGCGGTCGGCGATGCGGCGCTCGACGTCCGCGACCAGTGCGGCGTCGGGGTCGGTCACGACCGTGCCGGCGATGGCGTCGACCACGACGGACTGGCCGTCGACCAGGTCGTCCGCACCGGTCACACCGACGATTGCGGTGATGCCCTTGGCACGGGCGAGGATGGCGGTGTGCGAGGTCGGGCCGCCGTCACGGGTGACGAGCGCCAGGACCTTGTCGAGGTCGAGCAGGGCGGTGTCGGCCGGTGCGAGGTCGCGGGCGACGAGGACGAAAGGGGTGTCCGACTCGGGGACACCGGGGGCGTGCACGCCGCGGAGCTTGGCGATGATGCGCTGGGCGACGTCGTCGAGGTCGGCCGCGCGCTCCCCCATGTAGCCGCCCATGCCGACGAGCAGGTCGCGGAACTGTGCGAAGGCCTCGTACACGGCACGCTCGGCGTTCGTGCCGCCGTCGATGCGGGCGTGCACGTCGTCGAGCAGCGTCGGGTCCTGCGCCATCAGCGCCTGGGCCTCGAGCACGGCCTGGGCGTCGCCACCGGCGAGCTGTCCGCGCTTGTTGAGGTCGTCCGCCACGGCGGCGAGTGCGTCGTGCACGGCCTGCTTCGCGTCGTCCGCAGAACCCACCAGGGCATCCTTCGACGGTTCGCCGAGCGGGTCAGCCATCCGGAGCACGGGGCCGTGGGCGACGCCACGGCCGACGCCGGTGCCGAGCAGTTCGGACATTCGAGACTCCTTCATCTCACACGCGCTTGCGGTGGGGTGGATCGTTCGGTGCACGCGGCACGGGAACAGACCACGCCCGTGCGGCTGATCAGCACACTACCCCGATCAGCGTTGACAAACAAACACATCCGGGGATAAAAATACAGAAACAGATGCCCGTTTGCGTCTGGCGGATCGACCGACGGCACCGACATCACGGATGTCGCGCCCGAACATGTCCGTTCCGTTCCGACCCGAGACGACGAGGTCCGATGTACGCACCAGAACGCCACCAGCGCATCGTCGAGCAGGCGCGCGCGCAGGGCCGGGTGGACGTCAAGGACCTGGCCGAGCTGCTCGCCGTCACGCCCGAGACCATCCGCCGCGACCTGACGAGCCTCGAGCGCCGCGGCCTCGTCCGGCGCGCGCACGGCGGGGCGATCCCGGTCGAGCGCATCACCCTGCACCCCGGCGTCGGTGACCGCGGCGGCATCAACCAGACCGAGAAGATGGTCATCGCCGAGGCCGCCCTGGCGGAACTGCCCGAGAACGGCTCGATCATGATCGACGCCGGCACCTCGACCATCTGCCTGGCCGAGATGCTCCCGACCGACCGCGGCCTGACGGTCGTCACGCACTCGCTGCCGGTCGCCACCGCCGTCGCGAACCGCCCGGGCCTCGACCTGCACCTGCTCGGCGGCAACATCCGCAGCGACTCGCTGGCCGGCGTCGGCACGTGGACGCACCAGCTCATCGGCATGGTCAGCGTCGACGTCGCCTTCATCAGCATCAACGGCATCACGCCGGAGCGCGGCCTGACGACCCACAACGTGGCCGAGGCCGCCGTGAAGAGCGCGATGATCAAGTCCGCACGGCGGAGCATCCTGCTCGCCGACCACACCAAGTTCGGCCGCGAGGAGTTCGGACGCGTCGCCCCGCTCGCCGCGATCGACACGATCATCACCGACCCCGCCGTCAACCTCGACCTGGTCCGCGAGGTCGAGGCCGCCGGCACCGAGGTCTTCTGGCCCGGCCGAGCCTGACCGTGCCCCGTTCCCGCCCACCCAGCGCTCGCTAGCATGAGCCAACCACCCGTCGACAGGAGTACATCGATGTCCGAAGCCACCCGCACCGTGACCGTCGCCAGCGCATCCGGCCTGCACGCTCGCCCCGCCTCCCTCTTCGTCCAGACCGTGACGGCGTCGGGGCACCAGGTCACGATCGCCAAGGGCGACAAGTCCGGGAACGCCGGCAGCATCCTCGCCCTGCTCGGACTCGGCATCGAGCACGGCGACGAGGTCACCCTCACCGTCTCGGGCGACGACGCCGAGACCACCGCGGACAGCCTGGTCGAGTTCCTCGGGACGGACCACGACGCGGCCTGATCGCGCAGGTCGCGTCCTGCACGCGACCACCAGACGGACGGGAGGCACGGTGCCAGCTGGCACCGTGCCTCCCGTCCGTCCGTCGGGGGCGTCCAGGGCTGTCGGCACCCGCCGATAAGGTGTTCTGCATGACACGCCTGCGCCTCGCATCCGTCAACGTGAACGGCGTCCGCGCCGCCTTCCGCAAGGGCATGGGCGACTGGCTCGCCACCCGTGACGTCGACGTGCTGGCCCTGCAGGAAGTGCGCGCGTCGAGCGACGACCTGACGGCGCTGCTCGGCGACGAGTGGGACATCGTGCACGACCCGGCGACCGCGAAGGGTCGCGCCGGCGTGGCCATCGCGTCCCGACACTCGGCGCAGATCCACCGCGTCGCGCTCGGACCGGACGACTTCGACTCCGCCGGCCGGTGGCTCGAAGCCGACTACGAGATCGACGGCACCACCGTGACCGTCGTCTCGACGTACGTGCACTCGGGCGAGGTCGACACCCCCAAGCAGGACGAGAAGTGGAAGTTCCTCGACGCGATGACCGAGCGGCTGCCCGCACTCCGGGCGCACAACCCGCTCGCGGTCGTCGTCGGTGACCTGAACGTCGGGCACGACCAGCGCGACATCAAGAACTGGAAGGGCAACGTCAAGCGTGCCGGCTTCCTGCCGCGCGAGCGTGCCTACTTCTCGCGGTTCTTCGGTGCCGACGGCGAGCCCGTCGAGGGCGCCGACGGCTCCACGGGTCCCGGCCTCGGGTGGGTCGACGTGGGGCGCGCCCAGGCCGGTGACGTCGACGGGCCGTTCACGTGGTGGTCGTGGCGCGGTCAGGCCTTCGACAACGACACGGGCTGGCGCATCGACTACCAGATGGCGACGCCCGACCTGGCCGCGAAGGTCACGGAGTACACGGTCGACCGCGCTGCGGCGTACGACCAGCGATGGTCCGACCACGCCCCCGTGGTCGTCGACTACGAACTCTGACCTCTCTTCTCTCGCTTCACCTGACGCACCGGAGCACCACCATGACCAAGACCCGCATCTTCTCGGGCATCCAGCCGTCCGCCGGCTCGCTGCACCTCGGCAACTACGTCGGGGCACTCATGCAGTGGAGGACTCTGCTCGACGACTACGACGCCATCTACTGCGTCGTCGACATGCACGCGATCACGTCCCCGCAGGACCCTGCCGAGCTCCGTGCGAACACCCGGGCCACGGCCGCGCAGTACATCGCGTCGGGCATCGACCCGTCGAAGGCGACGCTGTTCGTGCAGTCCCACGTCCCCGCACACGCCGAGCTCGCCTGGGTGCTGAACACCCTGACCGGCTTCGGCGAGGCGAGCCGGATGACCCAGTTCAAGGACAAGTCGGCGCGCCAGGGCGCCGAGGCGGCGTCGGTCGGGCTCTTCACCTACCCGATCCTGATGGCCGCCGACATCCTGCTGTACGACACCAAGGTCGTGCCGGTCGGTGACGACCAGCGACAGCACGTCGAGCTGACCCGCGACCTGGCCGGACGCTTCAACTCGCGGTTCGGCGACACCTTCGTCACGCCCGAGGCGCGGATCCTGACCGAGACCGCGCGCATCTACGACCTGCAGGACCCGACCAGCAAGATGAGCAAGTCCGCAGCGTCGGAGAACGGCCTCATCCGCCTGCTCGACGACCCGAAGCGCACCGCGAAGAAGATCAAGTCGGCCGTCACCGACGACGAGCGCGAGATCCGGGCCGACCGCCAGGCCAAGCCCGGTGTGACGAACCTGCTGTCGATCCTGTCGGCGTTCACCGGCACGTCGATCGCCGCGCTCGAGGAGTCGTTCGCCGGCAAGGGCTACGGCGACCTGAAGGGCGAGGTGGCCGACGCCGTCGTGGCCGAGCTCGAACCGGTCCGCGCCCGCACGCTCGAACTGCTCGACGACCCGGCCGAGCTCGACCGCCTGCTCGCCGTCGGTGCCGACCGTGCCGAGTCCATCGCGCAGGACACCCTGGCCCGCGTCTACGACCGCATCGGGTTCGTCCCGCGGTCGCGCGGCTGAGCGTGCAGCCCGTCACGCTCGAGTCGGCGCGCGTCCGGCTCGACCTGCCCACCCGCGCCGACACCGCGGCGATCACCGAAGCCTGCCAGGACCCGGAGATCGTCCGGTGGACCACGGTCCCGAACCCGTACCGCGAACAGGACGCCCGCACCTTCGTCGACGCGCTCGTCGGCCCGGGCTGGGCCTCGGACCGTGAGTACACCTGGGCGATCAGGCCCGCCGGCTCGACGTGGCTCGCGGGCATCATCAGCTACCGCACCGCCGGCCGCGACCTCGGGTTCTGGCTCGCGCCGTCCGCGCGCGGCGCCGGGATCATGCACGACGCCGTCCGGCTCGTCGTCGACTGGGCGCTCGAGCAGGGCGCCCCGGACGTCTACTGGGAGTGCTACGAGGGCAACACGGCGTCGGCGGCTGTCGCCCGTGCGGCCGGGTTCTCGTACACGGGCCGCGGCGAAGCCCGTGTGCCGGACCGGGACGGGGGCCCCACGGCGGCGTGGACGGCGCTCCGACGCGCCGACGGCGCACCTGCCTCCGACCTCCCGTGGCCCGTCGTCTGAACACGCTCACAACCATGGTGACGCGTCACCCGAATGCCGCCGGTAGGCTCGGCCCGTGAGCGACACGGCACGACCCACCGAGGTCCGAGCGATGCGCCGCGGGCTCGAACTCGCGGCCCTCGGACCCGCTGTCGGCGACCACGCACGCGTCGGCGCGGTGATCCTGTCCCCCACCGGCGAGGTCCTCGCCGAGGGCTGGCACAAGGGTGCCGGGACCCCGCACGCCGAGGTCGACGCGATGGCCAAGGTCGACCCGGCGCTGCTCCGCGGCGCGACAGCGGTCGTCACCCTCGAGCCCTGCAACCACGTCGGTCGCACCGGCCCCTGTGCCGTGGCACTGCTCGACGCCGGAGTCGCCCGGGTCGTGTACGCGATCGACGACCCCGGAGCCGACGTGCACGGCGGCGCCGACCGACTGCGCGCAGCGGGGGTCCAGGTCGTCTCCGGGGTCCTGGCCGACCAGGCCGAAGCGTTCCTCGAACGGTGGCTCCTGTCGGTGCGGCTCGGTCGCCCGTGGGTCACCGTGAAGTGGGCGTCCAGCCTCGACGGGCGTGCCGCCGCTGCCGACGGCACGAGCAAGTGGATCACCGGCGCCGCCGCCCGCCAGCACGTCCACGAGCAGCGTGCCGCCCACGACGCGATCCTCGTCGGCACCGGCACCGTCCTGGCGGACGACCCGAGTCTGACCGCCCGCGGCGACGCCGGCGAGCTGCTCGCCGACCAGCCGCTCGCCGTGGTGCTCGGCGACCGCCCGGTGCCCGACGACGCCGCGGTCCGCCGGCACCCGCGCGGACTCACCGCCCTGCCCGGACACGACCTGGCCACGTCGCTCGGAGCCCTGCGTGGGCACGGCGTGCACTCGGTGTTCGTCGAAGGGGGTCCGACGGTCGCCTCGGCGCTGATCGCCGCCGGACTCGTGGACGAGTACCTCGTGTACATCGCCCCGGTCCTGCTCGGCGGTCCCCGAGTGGCCCTCGGCGACCTGGGCGTGGGAAGCATCTCCGACCGTCGCCGGTTGGACGTACTATCGACCACCAGCCTCGGCCCCGACCTGCTGGTCCGAGCCCGGCCGCAGCGGACACAGCACCACGACCACCAGCTGCAGCGGCAGCACGACGCGACATCCGGGCTCGGGAACGACGGGCCCACGAACGACCGGAGCACCACATGACCGACGCGCTGACCTCGCCCACGCCGGGGAGCCCAGTCCACTTCGAGGTGTCCACGAACGTGCCGACCACCCACGGCACCTTCCAGATGCGCGCCTACCGCGACCTCGTCACGAGCGCGGAGCACGTCGCCATCATCGGCGCCCTGCCCGACGGCTCGCTGCCCGCCGACGGCGCGCTCGTCCGCGTGCACTCCGAGTGCCTGACCGGCGAGGCCTTCGGCTCGCTGAAGTGCGAGTGCGGCCCCCAGCTCGACGCGGCGCTCGACACCATCGCGGCCGAGGGCGGCGTGGTGATCTACCTGCGCGGGCACGAGGGCCGCGGCATCGGTCTCATCAACAAGCTCAAGGCCTACCGCCTGCAGGAAGACGGTCTCGACACGCTCGACGCCAACCTCGCGCTCGGGCTGCCTGCGGACTCCCGTGCCTACGGCGGTGCCGCGGGCATCCTCGCCGACCTCGGCATCACCCGCGTCCGGCTGCTGTCGAACAACCCCGAGAAGCGCCGCCAGCTCGAGGAGCACGGCATCACCGTCGACTCCCTCGTGCCGCTCGTCGTCGGCATCTCGGCGCAGAACGCCGGGTACCTCGACACCAAGCGCGACCGGATGGGCCACCAGCTGCCCGAGCACCTCGAAGCCGG
Organism: Curtobacterium poinsettiae; assembly: GCF_047226435.1. Taxonomy (NCBI): domain Bacteria; kingdom Bacillati; phylum Actinomycetota; class Actinomycetes; order Micrococcales; family Microbacteriaceae; genus Curtobacterium; species Curtobacterium poinsettiae. The sequence continues at coordinate 2,455,376 of NZ_CP178434.1, forward strand.
GGCCGGCGCCGGCGCCTGAGCGCGCACGGGCAACGGACGGCCGCGACCAGCTGACTCTGGGCTGATTCGCAGCCAGACGACATCTGTCGTATGATCGGGCTTCCGTCACAAGCGGTCCCCCTCAGCCGAACGCACCCGATCGGCGCCCGCGCCACCCCGCGCGAACCGATCGGTGTCCGCCGTCCGGACCCTCGTGCTCTCCCCCGGGAGCACGCAGCACGGAAGACCCCGCCCTGTCATGACCGCCGCTCCGGCACCCGCAACGCCCACCTCCGCTCCGGCCCCCGCCGGCAACCCGCGCTCCCGCGTCGTCATCGCCAGCCTCGTCGGCACGTCGATCGAGTTCTACGACTTCTACGTCTACGCGACCGCCGCGGTGCTCGTCTTCCCCACGCTGTTCTTCCCCAACGAGGACCCGACGGCCTCGCAGCTGTCGTCGTTCGTCACCTTCGCCCTGGCGTTCTTCGCCCGGCCGGTCGGGTCGATCATCTTCGGGCACTTCGGTGACCGGATCGGCCGCAAGACCACCCTCGTCGCGTCGCTGCTCGTGATGGGCACGGCCACGTTCCTGATCGGCTGCCTGCCGACGTTCGACACCATCGGGGTGTGGGCTCCGGTCCTGCTCGCCGTGATGCGCTTCACCCAGGGCGTCGGCCTCGGCGGCGAGTGGTCCGGTGCGGCGCTGCTCGCGACCGAGAACGCGCCGAAGGGCAAGCGCGGCGTGTTCGGCTCGATGCCGCAGCTCGGTGCCCCCATCGGCTTCCTGCTCGCGAACGGCCTGTTCATCGCCATCAACGCGGCGATGCCCGCCAGTGCCGACGGCACCCCGAACGCCGACTTCCAGGCGTGGGGCTGGCGCATCCCGTTCCTGCTGTCCGCGGTGCTCGTCATCATCGGTCTGTACGTGCGGTTCAAGCTCGTCGAGTCGCCGGTGTTCCGCGGGGTGCAGGAGTCCGGCACGGTCGCGAAGGTCCCGCTCGGCCGGGTGTTCCGCACCTCGTCGAAGGCCGTCATCGTCGGCACCTTCGGCATGGTCGCCACCTACGTGCTCTTCTACTTCCTGACGACGTTCACCCTGCAGTACGGCACCACCGGCACCGTGAACAGTGCGCTCGTGCCGAAGGTCGGTCTCGGGTACTCCCGCGGTGAGTTCCTGACGCTGCTGATGATCGGCGTCGTGTTCTTCGGGATCTTCACGCCGATCGCGGGCCTGCTCGCCGACCGGTTCGGCCGCCGCAAGACCCTCATCCCGACCACGATCGGCATCGCGCTGTTCGGCCTGACGTTCCAGTTCTGGTTCGCGGCGTCGAGCGGGCCGATCACGGTGGTGACGTTCCTCATCGTGGGGCTCTCCCTGATGGGTCTGACCTTCGGCCCGATGGGTGCGCTGCTGCCCGAGCTGTTCCCGACGAACGTCCGGTACACCGGCTCGGCCATCGCCTACAACGTCGCGTCGATCCTCGGTGCGTCGCTCGCGCCGACGGTCGCGCTGGCGCTCTGGCGGCCGGACGGCGACATCTTCCTCGTCGGCCTGTACCTGACGATCGCCGCGGTCGTGACGCTGGTCGCGCTGCTCTTCGTGCGCGAGACGAAGTCGAAGGACATCGCCGACGCCTGATCGGCGACCACCTGAGGGACGGGAGGCCCCCGCTCAGCAGCGACGCGAAGCGTTGCGCGAGGTGCGCCGACCGAGCCTGCGAGGGAGGGATGTCAGCTGGCACCGGGCCTCCCGTCCGTCGCGTGCGTGCCTCGCGCCCCGCGCAACACGCCGTCGTACCGGCAAGGCGCCGCAAGCCCGCCGAGACGCCGCCGAATCCGGCGGCGTCTCGCGCGAGTGACGGCGTCGAACGAAGACGCCGGCGTCTGCGCACCGCACCCAGCACTCGTCAACCCAGATTGACGAGTGTCAGTGCGTCAATGTAGGTTGACAGGCATGGACCGACCGACCATCACGAGCCTCGCGGCCGGAGCCTCGGGGGACGACCCGTTCTCCGCCCTCGCCAGCGTGCGGGAGCTGCGTCGTGAGCTCGACCGGGCCGAGGAACTCGCCGCACGCCGTGCACGCACCGCCGGCGCATCGTGGCAGGAGATCGCGACGCTGCTCGGTGTCAGCCGACAGGCAGTGCACAAGAAGTACGGCAGAAACTAGGAGCACGATGAGCTTCCCCTTCGCACGCCCGAAGACCTCCGACGGCCCCCGCGCCACGTTCGGTCGCCTGCTGTCCTACCTGTTCGAGAACAAGCCCGCGATGGTGGTCATCATCGTGCTGAGCGTCCTCGGCGCGGGGGCGTCGCTCGCCCAGCCGCTGCTGGTCAACCAGGTGATCACGGCGGTGCAGCAGGGCAACACCCTCAGCACGCTCGTGTGGCTGCTGGTCGGGCTCGTCATGATCGCGGGCGTGCTGAACGGCGTGCAGCACTTCCTGCTGCAGCGCGCGGGTGAGGGCGTGGTGCTCTCCACCCGCCGCAAGCTCATCGCGCGCATCCTCAACCTGCCCATCTCGGAGTTCGACACCCGCCGCACCGGCGACCTGGTGTCCCGCGTCGGCAGCGACACCACGCTCCTGCGCGCCGTCCTGACCCAGGGGCTCATCGAGTCGATCGGCGGCGCGCTGACGTTCGTCGGCGCCGTCATCGCGATGGCCGTCATCGACCCGCTGTTGCTCGTGATCGTCGTGGTCATCGTCCTGGTCGCGATCGTCGTCGTCGGCGGACTGAGCCGTCGCATCCGGGTCGCGTCGAAGCGCGCGCAGGAGAAGGTCGGCGACCTCACCGCCGCGGTCGAACGCGGGATCGGCGCGGTCCGCACCATCCGTGCAGCCGGCGCGACCGAGCGCGAGGTGCACGAGGTCGACGGCCACGCGACCGAGGCGTACAAGCGGGGGCTCGACATCGCCAAGATGTCCGCCTTCGTCGTCCCCGTCGCGAGCATCGTCATGCAGGTCGCGTTCATCGCCGTCCTGGGCGTCGGCGGCGCGCAGGTCGCGGCCGGCACCATCACCATCGCGACGCTCATCACGTTCATCCTGCTGCTCTTCATGATGATCATGCCGCTCGGCCAGGCGATGGGCGCGGTCGTCGCCGTCGCCCAGGCGCTCGGCGCCCTCGGCCGCATCGAGGAGATCCTGCACCTGCCGACCGAGTCCCAGGACGACGCGTCCGTCCGGCCGGCTGCGGCGGTCGCGACCGACGACGCCATCGCGTTCGAGCACGTGTCGTTCCGGTACCGCGGCCAGGCGGACGCCTCGGGTGCCGACGGCGCGGTCGCGTCCGACGCCGCGGATCACCCAGGAGGCCCGGATCGCGTCGACGACGAGCGACCGGTCGACGACGTGGTGCTCCACGACGTGTCGTTCCGCGTGCCGCGCGGGTCGCGCGTCGCACTCGTGGGTCCGTCCGGTGCCGGCAAGTCGACGACCCTGGCGCTGATCGAGCGGTTCTACGACCCCACCGACGGCGTCATCCGCCTGGGCGGCATCGACGTGCGCGGCATGGACCGCGACGAGCTCCGTGCCCAGATCGGCTACGTCGAGCAGGACGCACCCGTGCTCGCCGGCACGATCCGCGCCAACCTGCTGCTCGGGTCGCCCGACGCCACCGAGGACGACTGCGTCCGCGTGCTCGAGGCGGTCAACCTCGGCGAGGTCCTGCACCGCGACCCCCGCGGCCTCGACGCGCAGGTCGGTGAGGACGGCGTGATGCTCTCCGGCGGGGAACGGCAGCGCCTGGCCATCGCCCGTGCGCTGCTCGCCGCTCCCCCGATCCTGCTGCTCGACGAGTCGACGTCGTCCCTCGACGGGGTCAACGAGCAGAAGATGCGGCTCGCGATCGACGCCGTCGCCGAAGACCGCACGCTCCTCGTCATCGCCCACCGGCTGTCGACCGTGGTCGACTCCGACGTGATCGTCGTGCTCGAGCGCGGCCGCGTCGTGGGCAGCGGCACGCACTCCGAGCTCGTGCAGTCGACCCCGCTCTACCGCGACCTGGCGAAGCACCAGCTGCTGGTGTGAGCGTCGGTGCGGCCGCGTCCACCGCGGCCGCACCGTGGGACCACGCGCAGGCTCAGGCGGCGAACGGGTCCGGGGTGAGCACGTAGACGGTCTCGAGGTACTCCTCGATGCCCTCGTGTGCCCCCTCACGACCGAGGCCCGACGACTTCACGCCGCCGAACGGGAACGCCGCGTTCGACACGACGCCCGTGTTCAGGCCGAGCATGCCGGTCTCCAGGCGCTCGGCGAGCCGCTGACCACGCCGGAAGTCGGTCGTGAAGGCGTACGCGACGAGGCCGTACTCGGTGTCGTTCGCGAGCCGGATGCCCTCGTCCTCGGTGCTGAAGCGCGTGACCGACGCGACCGGTCCGAATATCTCCGTCGTCATGATCTCCGAGCCGGGCTGCACGTCGTCGATCACCGTCGCCTCGTAGAACGTGCCCGGACGGTCGATCCGGTGTCCGCCGGTGACGAGCCGCGCACCCCGGCCGACGGCGTCGTCGACGAGCCCGGCGGCCTTGTCCACGGCGCGGTCGTCGATGAGCGGTCCGAGCGTCGTCCCGTCCTCGGTGCCCCGGCCGACGCGCAGTGCGTCGACCTTCGCGGTGAGGGCCGCGACGAACGCGTCGGCGATGCCGTCCTGCACGAAGAACCGGTTCGCAGCGGTGCAGGCCTCGCCCGTGTTCCGGAACTTCGCGAGCATCGCGGCGTCCACAGCCGTGTCGAGGTCGGCGTCGTCGAACACGAGCAGCGGAGCGTTGCCGCCGAGCTCCATGCTCGTCTTGAGCACGTTGTCGGCCGCCTGCTTGAGCAGTGCCGACCCGACCGGCGTCGAGCCCGTGAACGTGAGCTTGCGCAGGCGCGGGTCGGCGATGATCGGTCCGGACAGTCCCTTGGCGTCGCTCGACGGGATCACGTTGAGCACACCGTCCGGCAGCCCCGCGCGGCGGAACAGCTCGACCAGGAACAGGGTCGTCAGCGGGGTCAGGTCGGCAGGCTTCGCGACCACGGTGCAACCGGCGGCCAGCGCTGGGCCGATCTTCCGGGTCGCCATCGCGAGCGGGAAGTTCCACGGCGTGATGGCGTAGACGGGGCCGACCGGACGCTTCAGCACGATCGCCCGGCCGGTGCCCTCGGGGTTCGTGCGGTAGTCGCCGGTGATGCGGACGGCCTCCTCCGAGAACCAGCGCAGGAACTCGCCGCCGTAGACGACCTCACCCCGGGCCTCGGCCAGGGGCTTGCCCATCTCGAGCGACATGAGGGCCGCCAGGTCGTCGGTGTGCTCGTGCACCAGGTCGAAGGCCCGGCGGAGGATGTCGGAACGCGTGCGCGGGGCCGTGGCCGCCCAGGACTCCTGCGCTGCGGCCGCGGCGTCGAGCGCGGCGATGCCGTCCTCGGCGCTGGCGTCGGCGACCTCGGCCAGCACGGCGCCGGTCGACGGGTCGTGCACGGCGAAGGTGGACCCGCTCGACGAGGCACGCCAGGTGCCGCCGATGAACAGGCCGGTGGGGACGCCCTGGACGCGGACGTGCTCGTCCCCGACGGTCGTCACGAGACGCGCGTCGTCCGCGGCGTCGGTGGTGGGGGTGTCGTTCGTGGTGGTTTCGGTCACAGTCGTGCTCCTCCTGGGTTCGCGAGGCCCTCGTCCATGTCGCTGCGGTCGACGTGTCCGCCGGCCGCCCGTATCTCGTCCAGCGCCCGGGCACTGCGCTCAGCGTCGACGCCGGCCACCAGGTCCTGGTACACGGCGACGTCGAGGCCCGCGGCACGGGCGTCGAGTGCCGATGCCCGGACACAGTGGTCGGTCGCCATCCCGACGACGTCGACCGTGTGCACGCGGCGTTCGGCGAGTACTGCGGCGAGCGGGACACCCGCCTCGGTCCGGGCCTGGAACGCCGAGTAGTCCGGCGTGCCCTGGCCCTTGAAGACCTCGACGTCGACCAGAGCGGTGTCGAGATCGGGATGGTAATCAGCACCCGGCGAGCCGGCGACGCAGTGCACCGGCCAGGTGTCCACGAAGTCGGGTCCCTCGGGTCCGGCGAAGTGCCCGCCGTTGTCGTCGTCGCCGTGGTGCCAGTCACGGGACGCCACGATCAGGTCGTACTCGTCCCCGTGCCGACCGAGGAACGCCGTGATGCGCTCCGCGAGCGCCGCTCCCCCGGTGACCGCGAGCGCACCGCCCTCGGTGAAGTCGTTCTGGACGTCCACGACGAGCAGTGCTCTTGCCATGGATCCATCCAACACCCGTCGGCTCAGGAGCCGGTGAGCTTGCTCCCGCACGAGTAGGTGGCGGCCGTCACCGCGTCCAGTGCCGGCAGGGCGGCCGCGCGTGGTGAACCGATGGCGTAGAAGGCGAAGGTCAACCGGGAGCCGTCAGCAGCGTCGATGTAGCCGCCGAGGGTGTTCGCGCTGTCGATCCAGCCGGTCTTCGCGTGCACCTTGCCGCGCGCGACGGCGTTCGCCCCGGTGAACCGGCTGGCGAGGGTGCCGGACTGCCCGGACACCGGCAGGGCGTTCGCGAGCGTCCCGAGGCCCTTCGCGCCCGAGGCGACCTGCACCATGAGGTGCGCGACGAACTCCGGCGACACGGCGTTCGCGGCGCTCTCGCCCGAGCCGTCCTTGATCGTGATGCCGGCCGGGTCGAGGCCGTACGAGCGGAGCGCCGACTGGTACACCGATGTCAGTGAGGCCGCCGAGCCGTTCGACCCCGACTCCTTCGACGAGATCCGGGCGAGCATCTCGGCCAGGGTGTTGTCCGAGTTCGGGATCATCTGCCCGATGAGCGTCGACACCGGCTGCGAGTTCACCGTCGCGATCGTCTCGGTACCCGTGGTCGCACGCTTGACGATCTGCGCGGAACCTGCGCCCGCGACGCCCGCGTTGGCCAGTGCCGTCCGGAACGCGGCGCCGGCACGACCGACGGGGTCCTCCGACCGGGGCGAGGTCGCCGCGGCGGGGTTCGCCCGGTCACCGTCGACCATCAGCGCGGTGACCTCCGGCTGGTACCCGATGGTGCGCTCGGACACCGGCCACGTGGGGTCCCAGGCGTCGGCGTCGCTCCAGTAGGAGTCGTCGGTGACGATCGTGGTGATCGGGGTGTCGCCGACCTTGGCCTTCACCTGCTGCGCGAGCTGCGCGAGGGTCGGGGCGCCCGGGTAGACGGTGCCACCACCGGCGGACAGGGTGGCGTCCCCGTGGCCGACCAGGGCGACGGTGTTCGCGGACTCCCGAGCGACGGTCGTCGGGATGCGGTGGTCGCCCCCGAGCACCGAGAGCGCGGTCGCCGAGGTGAGGGTCTTCATGACGCTGCCGGTCTGGGCAGCCCGCTCCCCGTTCTTCGAGAACAGGACCTTGCCCGTCTTCGCGTCCATCACGTACCCCTCGAAGTCACCGAGGCCGCTCGCCGACGCGGCGGTGGCGATCGAACAGGTCCGGAGTGCGGACGGGCCGGCCAGGTCCTTCGGCACCGCACGGGCGGCCGCGGTCGGGGTCGGGGACGGCTTCGTCGCCGGGCGCTTCGTGGTGGTCGTCGAGTCCGGCGCCGAGGACCCGCTCCGGGTCGGGCTCGGCGCGGCGGCCGACCGGGAGTCCGAGGTCGTGGCCGCCGCGACGGCGACGGCCCCACCGGAGCCGACCACCAGGAGCGCCGCGAGCCCACCCGCGATCCAGGGCACCGGGCGTCGCGCCGCGGAGGCACGCACCGCGGCGACGGCGGCGCGGAACCGCTCCGGGACGGAAGGCGGGGTGGGCTGCTGCTCGGACATCTCGACCGATCCTACGGAACTGCGGCAGGAGCCTCCAGGCCGGATGCGGGATCCGTGGCGGACGGGAGCCGGATCAGGGCGCCGTGGCGGGACCGTCGGCCGGGTAGTGGACCCCGACCTGGCGACGTGCCTCGTCCAGCACGGCCATGATCGCGACCGTCTCGTCCGGGTCCATCGGGCCGCCGTCGTGGCGGCCGGACGTGATCATCGACTCGAAGGCGTGGGCCTCGTGCGCGTAGCCGGCGAGCTCCTCGCGACCGTCGAACTCCTCGACCACGACGCCGTCTCGATCGCGGATCCGCCAGGTGGTCGGCGTGTACCAGGTGGAGTCGATGTCGATGCGGCCGGACTCACCGATGACCGACGCCGTGTTCGGGCTGCGCAGGTCCATGCCGAAGTGGATCATCGACTGTGCGCCGCCCTCGTGTGTCATCACCAGGCCCATCTGCTCGTCGACGCCCTGCTCGCTCAGCGTGCCCGCCGCGACCAGCGCTGTCGGCACCCCGAGCACGTCCACCGCGAAGGACACCGGGTAGATCCCGAGGTCGAGCATCGCTCCCCCACCGAGTGCCGGGTCGCGCAGCCGGTGGTCGGGGTCCGTCGGCAGGGCCTGGTGGTGGGTCGCCTCGACGACCATCGGGCGGCCGATGCGGCCCTCGGCGACGACCTCGCGGATCATCGCCATCTGGGGCAGGAACCGCGTCCACATCGCCTCCATCACCGCGACACCCGCCTGCCTCGCGGCGTCGACGACCGTCCGGGCCTCGGCCGCGGTCATCGTGAAGGCCTTCTCGACCAGGACGTGCTTGCCCGCGCGGATCGCGAGCAGGGCGTCCTCGGCGTGCCGGACGTGCGGGGTCGCGACGTAGACCGCGTCGACCTGGTCGTCCGCGACGAGGTCCTCGTACGACCCGTGCGCCCGCTCGACGCCGAACTCGGCGGCGAAGGCCTCGGCGTGCGCGCCGGTGCGACTGCCCACAGCCGTGAACACGACGCCTGCCGCGGTGCAGTCACCCACGAAGGAGCGTGCGATGCCGCCTGTACCGATGACTCCCCAGCGAACCGTCATGGGTCCTGTCTACCAGCGCCGCGGCGGTGGCGCCTCGCGGTGCTGGGCTGCTGCGCGGGGCTGCCGATGCTGCGCGGTGCTGGGCTGCTGCGCGGTGCGGCCGGTGCCGTGCGTCAGCGGCGGTGTTTGCCGAGCGCGGCGTCGGGAGCGGCCAGCGGGTGGTTCCGGAACCAGCGCAGGAGCTCGCGCGCGCGGCTGGTGTCCGCACTCGCGTCGCCCTGGGCGAGGAACGCGTCGAAGCCGTCGGGCAGGTCGCCATCGACCTCGCGGTGGAACGCCATCTTCCACTCGCCGAAGCGCCGGGTGTGGATGCGCTCCTCGACCAGCAGGCCGATCTCGGTGTGCCGCGGGTCGTCGGTGATCCGCCGGTAGGTCTCGAGCACGGCCGCTTCGGGACCCTCGAGCAGCTGCATGAACCGGCCGTCCTTGTAGACGAGCAGGCCGGACAGGTCGGACGCGGTGTTGTGCTCCCGCGCGTGCTCGAGCAACGCGTCGAGCAGCTCCTGGTCGAACACCTGGTTCGCCGCGCTCATGTAGACCAGGGACAGCAGCATGACGACCTCTCGGTGACGACGGAACGGGTTCCCACTCATCGTGGACCGCCCCGACGACGACGGGCAGCCCCAGAACGGGGAACGGCCCCACCCGCGCACCCGCGTCGAGGTTCGGGTCATCGACGCGAGCACACGGGTGTCGGGTCGTACGACCGGACTGATTCGGAGCCCCCGTCCGGGGGGTTTGGTCACTCCGCGTCGTAAGTGCGGACCCAGTCGATCTGGACGTGCCCCGGGGCGCCCCAGTTGCCGATCTGGAACATGTAGCGGTGCGGGGTGGTGGGCACGTTCCGCGGCACCGTGAACACGAGCTTGCCGTCGAGGTAGTACCGGATGATCTTCCCCGGCACCCACTCCGTCGTGTAGGTGTGCCAGTCGTTCCAGGACACCCGGGTGTTGTAGTGCTCGGTGCGGCGTTCGAGTCCCTGGAGCATCGAGTGGTGGAAGACCCGCGGGGAGCCGTCGAACTGGCCCTCCGGGTAGTTCAGCTCGCCGTCCGCCCAGGCGTTGGACGTCGGCCAGAGCATCACCGCGATCCCGTTGCCGTCGCCCCCGGTCGCCCGCGCACGGATGCTGAAGGTGCCGCCGACGTGCGACCAGGCGCCGGTGGGGGTGCCGAAGGTGCCGGCGGCGCCCCGCTCACCGTCCAACGCGACGTCCAGGTAGCCGTCGTGCGCGCTGATGAGCTCGTCCGAGTAGTACTTGCCGCCGGCGCCGTCGGGGTAGGGCTGCCACGAGTTCCGGTACGTCTCGGCGAAGGGACCACCGGCCGCAGCGGGGGTGTCGAAGTCTTCCGAGAAGGTCTGCTCACGGTCGGCCAGGTACGCCGGCCCGGTCGAGGACCCCGTCGGCGTCGCGGACGATGGGGCACCCGGCGACGCGGTCGACGCAGATGTCGCCCGCGACTCGGGCACGGCCGCTGCGGTCATCGCAAGCGCTCCGGCGGTGGCGGCGACCAGGACGACGACCAGCACACGCTTCAACACGGCGTCACTGCCGTCGGTGCGATGAGCTGGCGCTCGGTCATGGTGTCCCCCGTATCGCGGACAAGGTTAGTCCGCGCGAACGCCAGGGGTCTGTCCCTCGGGTGAGGGACACGGATTTCGTCCGGAATACGAAAACCCCGGTCAGAGCCACTTCGAGCAGGCCTGACCGGGGTGTTCACGGAGCCGCCTGTCGGAATCGAACCGACGACCTATTCATTACGAGTGAATCGCTCTACCGACTGAGCTAAGGCGGCGCACACTCCATGTCCGGAGTGGCACGAGCAATGACTATACAGGTTCAGACGAGTGAACGCGAAACCAGCACGCCGAGCTCGGAGAAGGACCGTTCGAGTTCGTCGACCAGGTGGGTTCCGGCCTCGGAACCCGACCACTCCCACCACGCGTGGCGCAGGGCGGCGAGGGCGACGATGGCCGCGAGACCGGCGCGGCGACGGAGCGCATCGGCGTCCGCGGCGAGCTCGGGGTCGGCGCGCTCGAGCCGACGTGCGACGGCAGCCTGCAGTTCCGCCTGGAACTCCTTCATCGACGCCATCCGCCGGCTGAACAGCTCCGGGTTGGCGCGGAGGACCTGCTGCCGCTCCTCGATGAGTCCACGTTCCTCGATCAGTTCGCGCGTGGAGTGCACGAGCAGGGTGCCGATGTCAGCGAGCAGTTCACCGTTCGGCCCCCCGGCGACGAACGTCTGCAACGCCTGGTCGTCCGGCAGCTGCGGGTCGTCGCCGAGGATCGCCTGTTCCTTGCTCGGGAAGTAGTTGAAGAACGTCCGGGGCGAGACGTCGGCACGGCGGGAGATCTCGTCCACCGTCACCGCGCCGAGGCCGTCCTCGATGGCGATCCGGAGCGCAGCCTGCTGGATGGCGCGCCGGGTGGCGCGGCGCTTCCGTTCGCGCAGGCCGGGTTCAGCGTCGGGCATGCCGTGATTCTCGCATGCCCGGCCTCAGCGGCGGGCGCGTGCGATCGTGACGAGCAGCGCTTCGAGGGCCAGCAGTGCCGCGACGTTCGCAGCGATGCGCTGACGCGCCAGGGCCACGGCGTCCAGCACCTGGAGCGCGGCGGCGGGCGGGGTCGTCGGCAGTGCGTGCTCGAGCTGCTCACGCATGGCCAGGTTGACCGGTTCCGCCGGAGCACCGAGCCCCATCAGGAGCAGGTCGCGGTACAGGGACGAGACGTCCACCAGGATCCGGTCGAGCCCGTCGCGCAGGCTCCGGGTCGCTCGGCGTTTCTGGTCGTCCTCGAGCGCACGGAGCTGCGACCGGAGTGCCGGCGGGATCGTCCCGCCCGGCTCGACACCGAGCGAGCGCAGGGCCGCGTCGCGTTCTTCCGAGTCGCGCTGCTCGGTGATGGACTTGGCGTCTTCGTCGGCGACGGCGAGGAGCTCGGCGGCAGCCATGACGGCGTCACCGACGCTCCGCACACCGAGCACGGTGGTCAGGGTCCGGCGTCGACGATCACGGGCCGGCTCGCTCGTGGCCAGGCGCTGCGCCATGCCGATGTGGCTCTGCGCCTGACGAGCGGCGTCCATCGCGAGAGCACGGTCGACACCGGTCCGGGCCACGAGCAGGTCGGCGACGGACTCGATGCCGGGCACACGCAGGCGGACCGAACGGACGCGCGACCGGATCGTCGGCAGCAGGTCGGCTTCACTGGGCGCGCAGAGGATCCACACCGTGCGCTCCGGTGGTTCCTCGAGCGCCTTGAGCAGCAGGTTCGAGGTCCGCTCGGTCATGCGGTCGGCGTCCTCGATGATGACGACGCGGTAGCGCCCGACCGACGGCGAGTAGTACGACGAGGTGACGAGCTGCCGGATCTCGTCGATCGTGATGATCACGCGCTGGGTCGTGAGCACCGAGACGTCGGGGTGGGTCTTCGCGGTGATCTGCCGCAGGGTGTGGTCGTCGTCGGGGCCGTTGCCCACGAGCGCAGCCGCGAAGGCGGTCGCCACGTTCGACCGACCGGACCCGGGCGGGCCGGTGATGAGCCACGAGTGGGTCATGCCGCCGGTACCGTCGGTCGACTCGGCTGCATTGCGCAGCGATGCGACCGCTTCTTCCTGCCCGGTCAGGCCGTCCCACACGCTCACGGGACCATCCTGTCAGTGACCACCGTCACGCTGCGTCGATCCCGACGAGCGGGGCGACCGCGCGACGGACTGCGTCCTGCACGGCATCGGTCGGAGCTGCGGCGTCGACCACGAGGAAGCGTGCGGGCTCCGCGGCCGCCATGGCGAGGAACGCCTGCCGGACGGACTCGTGGAACGCCGCGGCCTCGGACTCGAGGCGGTCGAAGGTGTCCCCCCGTGCCGCGGCCACCCGGGCACGCCCGAGCGTGACGTCGAGGTCGAGCAGGATCGTGAGGTCCGGTACCAGGCCGTCGGCGGCCCATTCCGACACCGAGCGGACCTGCTCGGCGCCGAGCCCCCGCGCGACACCCTGGTAGGCGACGGACGAGTCGATGTAGCGGTCCTGCAGCACGACGTCACCGCGTGCGATCGCCGGACGGACGACGGTCTCGACGTGCTGGGCGCGATCAGCCGCGTACAGCAGCGCCTCGGCCCGGGGCGCGACGTGGCCCCGCTCGTGCAGGACCATCTGGCGGATCCGGACGCCGAGGTCGGTGCCACCGGGCTCGCGGGTGCGCACCACCGTCCGGCCGTGCGCACCGAGCCACGCCGAGAGCAGCTCCGCCTGGGTCGTCTTGCCCGCGCCGTCGCCGCCCTCGAGCGTGATGAAGCGACCGGTCACTTCTTCTTGGCCGCCGTCCGACGAGCCGGGGTCTTCTTCTTGACGGGCCCCTTGGCGCGCTTGTCCGCGATGAGCTGGACGGCGCGGGCGTGGTCGACGGCCTCGACGTCCTCGCCCTTCGGGATGGTCGCGTTCGTCTCGCCGTCGGTGACGTACGGACCGAACCGGCCGTCCTTCATCTTGATCGCCTTGCCGGACACCGGGTCGGCGTCGAACTCCTTGAGCGCGGCACTGGCGGTGCGGCCGCCGTACTTCGGCTGTGCGAACAGCTCGAGTGCGCCGGGCAGGTCGATGTCGAAGATCGCGTCCTCGCCGGGCAGGGTCCGGGTGTCGGTCCCCTTCTTCAGGTACGGACCGTACCGGCCGTTCTGCGCCGTGATGTCGTTGCCGGTCTCCGGGTCCTGACCGACGACGCGGGGCAGGTCGAGGAGCTTCAACGCGGTCTCGAGGTCGACCGTCTGCGGGTCCATCGACTTGAAGAGCGAAGCGGTGCGTTCCTTCGGAGCCGCGGCCTTCTTCGTCGTCTTCTTCGCAGGGGCCTTCTTCGCGGGGGCCTTCTTCGCCGTCGCCGTCTCGCTCGTCGCGGTCGCAGCAGCCGCCTCGGTCGCCGGCGCCTCTGCCGGTGCAGGCGACTCGACGACCTCGCCGGTCTTCGGGTCCACGGTGGGCTCGGGCTCCGGGGTGCGCTCGGTGACGTACGGACCGAAGCGGCCGTCCTTCGCCAGGACTTCCTTGCCGGTCTCCGGGTTGATCCCGACGACGCGGTCGCCGATCACCGGAGCGTCGACGAGTTCCTTCGCCTTCGCGACGGTCAGTTCGTCGGGGGCGAGGTCCTCGGGGACGTTGACGCGCCGGGGCTTCTCGGGGTCGTCGCTCGGCACCTCGATGTAGGGACCGTACCGACCGATCCGGAGCGTGAGGCCCGGAGCGAGCTCGACCGAGTTGATCTCGCGAGCGTCGATCTCACCGAGGTTGTCGATGACCGTCCGCAGGCCGCGCTGGTCGTCGTCGCCGCCACCGAAGTAGAAGCCCTTGAGCCAGTCCACCCGGTCGGCGTCGCCGCGGGCGATGCGGTCGAGGTCTTCTTCCATCTCGGCGGTGAAGTCGTACTCCACGAGCTCGCCGAAGTACTCCTCGAGCAGGCGCACCACGCTGAAGGCGATCCAGTTCGGCACGAGCTGCGTGCCGCGGAGCGAGACGTAGCCGCGGTCGATGATCGTCGGGCTGATCGTGGGGTAGGTCGACGGGCGTCCGATCCCCAGCTCTTCCAGCGTCTTGATCAGGCTCGCCTCGGTGAAGCGCGGCGGCGGGGTGGTGTCGTGCCCCTTCGCCTCGACGTCGGTGACCGCGAGGTGCTCGCCCTTGGCCACGTTCGGCAGGGCGACGTCCTGGCCGGCGCGATCGCTGGACTCGTGCCGGTCCTCGTCGCGGCCTTCTTCGTACGCGCTGAGGAAGCCGCGGAAGGTGATGACGGTGCCGGAGGCGGTGAACTCGGCGTCGGTGCCGTTCGCGGTCGACGCGATGCCCTCCACCGACTCGGTGGAGGCGATGCCGAGCACGATCGACGCGGTCGAACCCTTGGCATCGGCCATCTGCGACGCGATGGTGCGCTTCCAGATGAGGTCGTAGAGACGCCACTCGACACCGGTCAGGGTGCCCTGGAGGTCCTGCGGGGTGCGGAAGGAGTCGCCGGCGGGACGGATCGCCTCGTGCGCCTCTTGCGCGTTCTTGCTCTTGCTCGCGTACAGGCGGGGCTTGTCGGGGACGGTGGCCGAGCCGTACAGGTCGGCCGCCTGCTTGCGGGCCGCGTCGATCGCCTGCTTCGAGAGCGAGACCGAGTCGGTACGGATGTAGGTGATGTACCCGTTCTCGTACAGCGTCTGCGCGGCACGGGCGGTCTGTCGCGGCGACAGACGGAGCTTGCGCGCGGCTTCCTGCTGGAGCGTCGACGTGGTGAACGGAGCGGCCGGGCGTCGCGTGTAGGGCTTCGAGTCGACGCTGCGGACGGTGGCGTCACCGGCGCGCTCGAGGACGGTCGTCAGCGACGCGGCAGCGGCCTCGTCGAGGCGGACGACGTCGCCGCTGAGCGCGCCGCGGTCGTCGAAGTCACGGCCGGAGGCGACGCGGGTGCCGTGGATCCGGGCGAGTCGCGCGGAGAAGGAGGACTCTCCGGCCTTCTCGAACCGGGCGGACAGGTCCCAGTAGTTGGCGGACACGAACGCCAGGCGCTCGCGCTCACGGTCGACCACGAGACGGGTGGCGGCGGACTGCACACGGCCGGCCGACAGTCCGGGGGCGACCTTGCGCCACAGGACCGGCGAGACCTCGTACCCGTAGAGACGGTCGAGGATGCGGCGGGTCTCCTGTGCGTCGACGAGGGCGGTGTCGAGCTCACGGGTGGCTTCCTGCGCGCGCTGGATCGCCTCCTTCGTGATCTCGTGGAAGACCATCCGCTTGACGGGGACCTTCGGCTTCAGGACCTGCAGCAGGTGCCACGCGATGGCTTCGCCCTCGCGGTCTTCATCTGTTGCGAGGTAGAGCTCGTCGGCGTCCTTCAGGGCGCGCTTCAGCTCGGAGACGGTCTTCTTCTTGGCGTCGGACACGACGTAGTACGGCTCGAAGCCGTTGTCGACGTCCACCGAGAACTTGCCGAGGGAGCCCTTCTTGAGCTCGGGCGGCAGGTTCTTCGGCTCGACGAGGTCGCGGATGTGTCCGACAGAGGCCTGGACTTCGTATCCGTCACCGAGGTATTGCGCGATCGTCTTCGCCTTCGCAGGGCTCTCGACGATCACGAGCTTCTTCGTGCCTGGCACGTGTCTCCTTGATCGATGGTGCTGATCGGCCCTGTCCACGAGCGTGTCCGGGTCGACCGGGACATCGGTGACCGCGGGCCGACAGGCACACCATACACATAGTGTTCGGGCGGGTTGCCTGCCGGACCGGCCACCGCGAGCGCGCCGGTGACGAACGGACCGGTGCCCACGACCACGCGGACCCGGGCCGTGGTCGCGAGGAGTTCGCAGGTGTCGAGGGTGGCCCCGTTCGCCGTCGCGATCCGGGTGGCGACCGCGCACGGCTCCCCCGACACGAGCCCGGTGGCGGCCGCAGCGGTCCCGACGGCCGCGGCGTCGGCGGCACCCTGTGCGCGGAGGGCCTGCGTGCGGTGGCCGGCTGCGGCGAGCGCCGTCGACCCGACGAGGACCCCCACGCCGAGGACCGCCACGAGCAGCACGGTCGCCGAGCCCCGTTGACCGTCGGAACTCACCACGTCAGCCCCCTCGGGCCACGGCGCACCCCGTCGCGGTCAGCGGGAGCGCCGCGAAGGGACCGGTCCCGCCGCGCGTGGCGTCGACGCACACCATGTCGCCGTCGGCCCGGACGACGATCGAGGCCCCCGGGGCGATCCGTTCGGCCGCGGACCGCCCCTGGGAGTCGTCTTCGCGACCGATCGCCCGCGCTGCGGTGGCGGCGGCGAGTTGCAGCCGACCCTGCGCATCGACGACGAGCACCGCCGCGACGAGCGCGGTCAGCACGAGGGCCACCACGGGCAGCGCGACCGCGAACTCGACCGTCACCGAGCCACGCTCACAGCGAGAGCGCGCCACGGACGAGGTCGGTGAGGATGGTCTGGACCTCGCCCGAGCGCATCACCGCGACGAGCACTCCGGCGAAGGCCACGGCGGCGAGGATGACGACCGCGTACTCGGCGGTGGCCGATCCCCGGTCGTCGCGCAGTCGGGCGCGCCACCGTGCGACGAGGGAACGGTGGCGACGGTGGCGGATGGCCCGACGGATGCGGTGGTCGGGAGGTGACGTGGTGCTCATGGAGTCCGTCCTTTCTGTTCGGTGGGACCAGCCTGTCCGGGCTGCGGTGGCGACGACGGTGTCCCGACCGCATCTGTGGAGAGGTCACCCCGGTCCGCCCACCGTGGAGGAGAGGACCCCCACCACCACGGGCACCACCCCCACGAGCACGAACGCCGGCAGGACGCACACCCCGAGCGGCAGCACCAGGCGCACGGCCAGGCGTTCCGCCGCCACGAGCCCGTCGGCAGCGGCTTCGTCGCGGACGTCCTCGGCAGCGCGTCGGAGCAGCCCCGCGGCGGGGACCCCAGCGCGCCGGGCGAGGTCGAGCACCTCCCGCAGACGATCGACGTCCCCCGCGGGTGGGACGGCTGCGGCGGACGCCTCGGCGACGGCCTGCCCGGCGGTGGTCCACGATCCGCCTCCGGCCACCGCCACGGCCCAGGCGTCGAGGAGCACCCCGGGGACGTGGCCGTCGGGCGTCGCGGAACGGACCAGCCGCGCCGTCCACCGTCGTCCGGCGAGGACGAGGGCTGCGGCGGTGCCCGAGCACACCCAGCCGGCCGGCGAACCGACCAGGACCTCGACGGCGCCCGCACCCCAGGCCGCCCCGAGGCCCAACCCGAAGAGCGGCAGCGCGAGGACGACGCGGGCGCTCGTCCGCGGACCGGCCAGGGCGACCCGGATCGCGCGGTCCGAGGCGGCGGCGCGCCGGAGCGCGCCGGCGAGCCCGCGGAGGGTCTCGGCGACGGGTGCTCCCGTCCGGTCCGCGACGCGCAGGACGACGGCGACGTCCTGCTGGGCCGGTCCGCCGGCGCCGGGCAGCCCGCCGACGAGCTGCCACGCTCGCGGCGGCGGGACACCCGCCGCGACCAGCGTCGCCACCCGGTCGAGCACCCCCGCCACCCGAGCGGGGCCGTCAGCGGTGTGTCGGCTCACCGCAGCCCGTCCACCGGGCGCACCTCGAGCCTCCCGTCCGGACCGACGTGCAACGTGCCCACGCCGCCCAGCCGCCGCTGTCCGGCTCGTCGCTCCACGTGCAGGACCAGGCCGAAGGCGCTGACGGCCTGCCGGGCCAGCGCCTCGGCACCGAGGCCGGCGAGCACTCCGAGTGCTTCGAGGCGCGCGGCGACGTCCGCGATGCCGTTGGCGTGCACCGTGCCCGCTCCGCCGTCGTGCCCGGTGTTCAGCGCGGAGAGGAGTTCGCGGACCTCGGCGCCACGGCACTCCCCCACGACGATCCGGTCGGGTCGCATCCGGAGCGCTTCGCGCACGAGTCGGTCGAGACCGAGCGCGCCGACCCCCTCGGCGTTCGCCTGCCGCGCCTCGAGCGCGACGACGTGCGGGTGGGCGATCCGGAGCTCTGCGACGTCCTCCACCGTCACGATGCGCTCGTCGACGGGGACGCTCCCGAGCATCGCCGCGAGCAGGGTGGTCTTGCCGCTGCCGGTCGCACCGGTGACCAGGACGTTCCGGCGCGCGGCGACGGCGTCCTCGACGACCGACCGCGGAACGAACGCGAAGGTCCCGCCGCGTTCGAGGGCGGCGAGCGATGGCCGGTGGACCTGTGGCAGTCGGATCGACACGGCGGTGCCCCCGACCGACACCGGGGCCAGGACGACGTGGACCCGGACACCGTCACCGTGCCGGACGTCCGCGCACGGCGTGGTCTCGTCGACGTGACGACCACCGAGCGCGACGAGGCGGGTCGCGAGTTCGCGGGCACGCGTCTCGGTCAGCCGAGGCTGGACGGTTTCGAGTCCGGTGCCGCGGTCGACCCACGTCCCCACGCCGCCGAGCACCAGGACGTCCGTCACGGCGGCGTCTGCCACCAGGGCCGCGAGTTCCTCGAACTCGACGACCACGGCCGCACGGCGACGTGCCGGCGGTGCGGCGCCGGGCAGGAACGGGGCGGAAGGAGGGGGCGGTGGCGAGAGCGCTGCCGACGCAGACGCAGACGACGTCAGCGCGTGCGACGCCGACGTGGACGAACCACGCGCAAGCGGAGAAAGCGGAGGAGCACGGTGGAGTGGCATGCCGCCGACGGTAGGGAGCGCTCGAGGGCGCCGATCGGCCGGTCCCCACTTCTGTGGACAACACCGAGCTGCCCCACCAACGGACCGGTTTGTCCCCCGAAACGGAAAGCCGTACCCCGGTCGATGATCGGACACCGATGCCACCGGGATCACCCACCGCCCCTGCTCCCGGCGTCCGGACTGGACGTAGCACCTGCTACGCAAGAACATGCAGAATGCATGCACGAGCATGGACCGGTCTGTCCACGCGACCGGCGTCCTTGTGCGGATCGGGGCACACGCCAGAGCCCGACGAGCGGCCGATGCTCGAGTCAGACCCCGGGAAACAGAAGAGGCGGCACCGGTTGGGGGGAACAGGTGCCGCCTTGACATCGAGGGATTGGGGGGAATCCGATTCGATGCCGCCGGAAACGAGTCCAGCGAGAACTACTGTACCCCACGATCACCCCTCCGGGGCAACCCCGGACACGACCTCCGGGCGTGCCGCACCCCGACCCGGCCGAGGGGTAGTCTCCGGATGCACGCAGGCACCGGCGACGGATGCCACCAGAGGCCGCAACGACGCGAAAGGACATCGATGTCCACTCCGACCCAGACCGACCCCCGAGGCGACGACGGAGCGACGTTCGCGCCGCCACCCGAGTTCGTGGCCGACGCGGTCGCCGGCGAGGACCTCCACCACGCAGCCGCAGCCGACCGCGAGGCATTCTGGGCCGAGCAGTCCCGGTCCCTGCTCGACTGGCGCACCCCGTTCACGCAGACCCTGGACTGGTCCGGCGCCCCGTTCGCGAAGTGGTTCGCCGACGGCACGCTCAACGTCGCCGAGAACTGCCTCGACCGGCACGTGCGGGCGGGCAACGGCGACCGTGTCGCGATCCACTTCGAGGGTGCCCCGGGCGACACGCGCCGGATCACCTACGCCGAGCTCACCGCCGAGGTGCAGCGCGCCGCGAACATGCTCACCGACCTCGGTGTCGGCCAGGGCGACCGCGTGGTCGTCTACCTGCCGCTCATCCCCGAGGCCGTCGTGACGATGCTCGCCGTCGCCCGCATCGGCGCCGTGCACTCGGTCGTCTTCGGTGGGTTCAGCGCCGAGAGCCTCCGTGCCCGGATCGAGGACGCCGGCGCGAAGCTCGTCGTCACCGCCGACGGTGGCTGGCGGCGCGGCGCCGTCTCTCCGCTCAAGCCCGCAGTCGACGAGGCGCTGACCGGCGAGGGCACCGACACGGTCGAGCACGTCCTGGTCGTCAAGCGCGGCGGCAACGACATCGCGTGGAACGACCGCGACGTGTGGTGGCACGACGAGCTGGCGAAGGCGGCACCGACCCACGAGGCGCAGGCGTTCCCCGCCGAGACGCCGCTGTTCATCCTGTACACCTCGGGCACGACCGGGAAGCCGAAGGGCATCGTGCACACCTCCGGCGGCTACCTGACCCAGGCGGCCTACACGCACAAGAACGTCTTCGACATGCACCCGGAGAAGGACGTGTACTGGTGCACCGCCGACATCGGCTGGATCACCGGTCACTCCTACGTCGTCTACGGCCCGCTCACCAACGGCGTCACCCAGGTGCTCTACGAAGGCACGCCGGACGAGCCGAAGCCCGGCCGCTGGTGGGACCTGGTCGACGCGTACGGCGTCACCGTCCTGTACACCGCGCCCACCGCGGTCCGTGCGGCGATGAAGGCCGGCCGGCAGATCCCGGAGGCCCGCAGCCTCGAGACCCTCCGCCTGCTCGGCAGCGTCGGCGAGCCGATCAACCCCGAGGCGTGGCAGTGGTACCGGCAGGTCATCGGCCACGACCGCACGCCGATCGTCGACACGTGGTGGCAGACCGAGACCGGCGCGATCATGATCTCCGCCCTGCCCGGCGTCACGAAGCTCAAGCCCGGTGCCGCGCAGACACCACTGCCCGGCATCGTCGCCGAGATCGTCGACGACGACGGCAATCGCGCAAAACCGGGCGAGAGTGGCTACCTCACCATCACCGAGCCGTGGCCGTCGATGGCGCGCGGGATCTGGAACGACCCGGACCGCTTCGTCGAGACCTACTGGTCCCGGTTCCCCGGCCGCTACTTCGCCGGCGACGGTGCGCGGCTCGACGGCGAGGGCGACATCTGGGTGCAGGGTCGCGTCGACGACGTCATGAACGTCTCGGGCCACCGCCTGTCCACCGCTGAGATCGAGTCCGCCCTGGTCGGCCACGAGGGCGTCGCCGAGGCCGCCGTGGTCGGCGCCGCCGACGAGACCACCGGGCAGGCCGTCGTCGCCTTCGTCATCCTGACGGCCGAGGCCGCCGCCGACGTCGACCGCGAGACCGCCGCCGCAGAGCTCCGCAACTGGGTCGGCAAACGGATCGGTGCGATCGCGAAGCCGCGCCAGGTCGTCATCGTGCCGGAACTGCCGAAGACACGTTCCGGCAAGATCATGCGGCGGCTGCTCCGCGACGCAGCCGAGGGCCGTCGCATCGGCGACACGACGACGCTGGCCGACCCGACGATCATGGCGACCATCGCGGAACTCATGTAGTCCGTGTCACGCAGGTGGGGCCTCCAGTCCATGTCGGACGGGAGGCCCCACCTGCGTTCGCTTCACTGCTGACGGTCCGTCAGGACGTCAGTTCCACCACCAGCTCGACCTCGACCGGTGCGTCCAGCGGGAGCACCGCGACGCCCACCGCGCTCCGCGCGTGGACGCCGGCGTCACCGAAGACCTCGCCGACCAGGGTCGACGCGCCGTTGGCGACGCCGGGCTGACCGGTGAACGACGGGTCCGACGCGACGAAGACGGTGACCTTGACGACACGGGCCACGCGGTCGAGCGAACCGGCGACCGACTGCACGGCGGCCAGGGCGTTCAGCGCGGCGACGCGTGCCTGGGCGGCAGCGGTCTCCGCGTCGACGTCGGCACCGACCTTGCCGGTCACGGGCAGGGTGCCGTCGACGAAGGGCAGCTGGCCCGCCGTGTAGACGTACTGGCCCGTCACGACGGCGGGCACGTAGGCGGCGACGGGCGCCGCGACCTCAGGGATCGTCAGGCCGAGTTCGGCGAGTCGGTCCGAGACGCTCATGCGTCGGCCTTGGGGCGCTTCAGGTAGGCGACGAGGCCACCCTCGGGTCCGGTGACGATCTGGACCAGCTCCCAACCCTCGTCCCCGTAGTTGTTGAGGATCGCGGTGGTGTTGTGGATCATCAGCGGCGTGGTGAAGTACTCCCAGCGAGTCATGCGGTTCCTTGCCAGCCTTTCAGTCGGGGGTGTCGTTTAGGCTGCATCCTATGTCTGCCCAGAAGACGTCTGCATCGCGGACCAAGCCCGTCTCAGCAGTCGGCGCCTTCATCGGATTCGTCGGGTTCAGTGCCCTCGCCGGCCTGCTCGTCACGATCGGCGTCACGCCGGCCATCGCCGTCGCCGGTGTCACGACGACGTCCACGATCGGCGTGTTCGAGTCCCTGCCGGAGTACATCGAGATCGGTGACCTGCCGCAGCGCAACGAGCTGTACGCGTACTCGGGCGGCAAGTCCGTGCACTTCGCCACCCTGTACGACCAGAACCGCCAAGAGCTGAAGTTCGACCAGATCAGCGACCAGCTGAAGAACGCGGCGATCGACGGCGAGGACAAGCGCTTCTACGACCACGGCGGCGTCGACATGACGTCGCTCATCCGCGCCGGTGTGGGCAGCATCGCGGGCGGCCTCGGCGACTCAGGCGGTGGGTCGACGCTGACCATGCAGCTCGTCCGCAACATCAAGATGAACGAAGCCCTGAACCTCCCCACCAAGAAGGAGCAGGAGAAGGCCTACAACGAGGCCGTCGAGCAGACCATCCCCCGCAAGCTGGAGGAGATGAAGCTCGCGATCGGGCTGGCGAAGAAGTACTCCAAGAAGGAGATCCTCACCGCCTACCTGAACATCGCCTACTTCGGCGACCAGACGTACGGCGTCCAGGCCGCGGCGCAGCACTACTACAACAAGAGCGCCACCGACCTGACCCCGGCCGAGGCCGCGTCGCTCATCGCGATCGTGCAGTACCCCGAGGCGCGCAACCTGTCGAACCCGAAGAAGTACGACGCCAACGTCGCCAGACGCAACGTCGTGCTCCGATCGATGTACGCCCAGAAGAACCTCACCGAGGCCGAGTACCGCAAGGCCCGCCTGTCGAAGCCGGCGGACTACGTGCACCTGACGCAGCCCTCGCAGGGGTGCCGGTCCTCGGTCGGCGACGGCTCGCAGTTCTTCTGCGACTACGCCAAGAAGGTCGTGCTCGAGATGTCGCAGCTCGGCTCCTCGCAGAAGGCCCGCGACACCGCGTGGCGCAACGGCGGCTACAAGATCCAGACGACGCTGAACATCGATCTGAACGCCGAGCAGAAGCGCCTGCTGAACACCTACGACAACAAGGCCGAGACGAACCTGGCCCTGGGGTCGACGCTCAACTCGATCGAGGCCGGTTCGGGGCGCATCATCACGATGGCGCAGAACAAGGACTTCGACGAGTCGCTGAAGTCCGCACCCACGTCGACCAGCATCAACTACAGCGTCGACTACAAGTACGGCAGCTCGGGCGGCTTCCAGACGGGCTCAACGTACAAGCTGTTCACCCTGCTCGACTGGGTCAAGGCCGGACACGGCTTGAACGAAACCGTGAGCGGCGCGGAACGGACCATTTCCCCTTGGACCATTTGTGGGGAAACCGTTGGAACCCCCTTCCCGGTGTCGAACGACGCCCCGGGCGAGGGCGGCAACTGGAGCGTGATGGGAGCCACCGCGGGCTCGATCAACGGTGCGTTCGCCTCGATGGCCCAGAAGCTCGACCTCTGCGACATCCGTGACATCGCGCAGTCGCTCGGTGTCCACCGGGCGGACGGCGGAGAGCTCCAGTACCAGAACCCTTCCGCGATCCTTGGCACGAACGAGATCGCTCCGATGACCATGGCAGCTGCCTACGCCGCCGTCGCGAACAACGGCATCTACTGCAAGCCGATCGCCATCGACGAGATCACCTCCCCGTCCGGCAAGAAGCTGGGCGGTCAGACCAAGGACTGCCAGCAGGCCGTCGATCCGGCCTTCGCCCAGGCGGCCATCTACGCGATGAAGGGCACGATCAGGAGCGGAACGGCAGTGGGCGCGCAGACGCCGGACGGAACCCAGCTGTTCGGCAAGACGGGTACCACCGACGAGGCTGACCAGATCTGGCTCGTGGGTGCGAGCTCGCGAGTCGCCACCGCCTACTGGCAGGGCAACACCGACGGTAAGAAGAACAACCTCCGTCACTACAGCAACGGTGTCGGCGGTACGTACGCCGGAGACCGCGCCAAGGTGTGGCGCGAGGCCATGACCCCGATCAACGCGATCTACCCCGCTGGCCCGTTCACGGACCCACAGCAGACCGCGATCCGCGGCAACGCCAAGGCCCTGCCGAACCTGCAGGGCAAGACGGCGGACGAGGCCCGCGCGGCGATCTCGGGCGCCGGGTTCACCTACGTCGACGGCGGAGCACGCCCCGGCCCGGGGAACCCCGGTTCCGTGACCTCCACCTCCCCGGCGGCGGGTGCGCTCCTGTCCTCGGGTTCGAGCGTCACGGTCTACACGTCGGACGGCACCCAGGCGACCGTTCCGGAGATCGGCGGCAACTCCCTCGGGGATGCCCGCTCGGCCCTGAACGACGCCGGCTTCACCAACGTCAGCATCACCGATGACTACGCCAAGGGCGGCGGCGGCAAGACCTGCAAGGTCGCCGCGGTCGACCCGGCGATCAGCTCCACGGCGAACAAGGACGACCAGGTGCGGATCAAGCTCTACGGCGACAAGGACGGCAAGGCGCCCAAGGACTGCAAGTGACCCGCAGCCGCGCCGCACTCGGCGTCCTCGCTGCAGGCGCGGCCGTCGGGGCTGCTTCGGCAGCGTGGGGCTCGCTCGTCGAACGTCGCCGCTTCGGGATCCGGTGGGAGACCGTCCCGGTGCTCCCGCCGGGTTCCCGTGACGTGACCGTCCTGCACCTGTCCGACATCCACATGGCCCCGTGGCAGGCCGACAAGCAGCAGTGGCTGCGCGACCTGAGCCTGGTCGAGCCGGACTTCATCGTGAACACCGGCGACAACCTCGGCCACGCGACCGCGAACGCTGCCGTGGAGTACGCGCTCGAGCCGTTCCGCGGGGTCCCCGGCGTCTTCGCCTACGGGTCGAACGACTTCTTCGGGCCGTCCCCGCGCAACCCGCTCAAGTACTTCTCGGGCCCGAGCCGGATGCACAAGGCGGCGGAGCCCGTCGGTCTCGACATCGACCGGCAGACGGCGTTCTTCGAGTCGCTCGGCTGGCTCGACCTGAACGACCAGGCGCACGCGATCGAGCTCCGCGGCTCCCGGTTCGAGCTGTTCGGCACCTCGGACGCGCACCGCGACTGGGACCGCCTCGACCTGCTGCCCACCAACGTCGACGAGATGCGCAGCGACGTGCCGTGGTCCGAGGACGAGGACGGCCCCGCTCCCGTCGCGATCGGTGTCACGCACGCCCCATACCGCCGTGTGCTCGACGCCTTCGTGACGCAGGGCGCCGACATCATCTTCGCCGGGCACACCCACGGCGGCCAGGTCGCGGTCCCCGGGGTCGGTGCGCTCGTCACGAACTGTGACCTCCCCCGCCGGTACGCCAGCGGGCTGCACAAGTGGGAGCACCGCAACCACTGGTCGTGGCTCGAGGTCTCGGCCGGTCTCGGAACTTCGATCTACGCGCCCGTCCGGTTCGCCTGCCGACCCGAGGCCGTCGTGGTCACCCTCACCGCGCGGGCTTCCTGAACCGACGCGCCCGGGAGTTCGCCGGATGGTCGTGAGCACCCTGGATCATCGGATAGTATTGTCTGGTTGCTCCGGTACGGAGTGATCACACCGCGGGGTGTGGCGCAGCTTGGTAGCGCGCCTCGTTCGGGACGAGGAGGTCGCAGGTTCAAATCCTGTCACCCCGACACTGTGTTGAGACAGTACGAAGAAGGCCCTGGTTCTCCGGAACCAGGGCCTTCTGCTTTCCCCGGACACCCTCGACATCGAAGAACCACTCCAGGTCCCGCCGTCGGGTCGCCGCGAGCGCGACGGCAGCGGACCTCGAGCGGCGGGTACGGGCTCGTTCGGCGACGAGTCCGTCAACGCACCGGGCGAGCAGCGCGCGATGTGTCCGGTGGCCCATCGTGCGGCGTGCGACACATCCGCGCGGCACCACGGCCGATACGCTCGCGACCGTCATGGACATCCCCGATCGACTCGCTGCCCTCCTCGCGCAGATCGCCGCGCAGTTCCCCGACATCGCCGACGACCCGGTGCTGACGCAGAACCTGGTCGAGAACGTGACGTCGATGATCGCCGAGGCGCACGAGCGCTACGCAGCTGGAGCCGAGGCCAGCGTGGTGAGCAACGCCTACCTGGATCCCGACCACCTGGATCCCGACCACCTGGCGACCGGCAGTCTGCACGCCGAGCAGGCGCAGCACCCGGCCGGTGCCATGCTCGCGGCGGAGATGCTGTTCGACGCCTACCTGCCGGTCTTCGTCGACGAGGTCGGTGCGACGTCCACCGCCGAGGTCCTGCGGGCCACGAGGGCCTTGCACGCCGGCATCTGGAGCCGGTTCCCGGCCGGGGCAGTCGCGTACACGGAGGCACTGCGCCAACGCCTCACCACGGCGCACCTGGACTCCCGCACCCAGATCGCGCGGGACCTGCACGACCGCGTCGCCCACGGCATCCTCGCCGGGTTGCAGCGCCTCGACCTCGTCCTGCTGACGGACCCGCCGTCCGACGAGCGCGCCGACCAGCTCGAGGACGCCGCACGGCTGCTCCGGAGCGCCCTCGGCGACGTGCAGGACCTCGCGGTGAGCCTGCACGCCCGGGTCGGTGACGCGCTGCTCGACGACGCGCTGCGCCGGCACGTGCACGACCTGTTCCCCGACGACGACCGGCTGTCTATCGAGTCGACGGGGACGCCCGCTGCGCTGCCGAACTGGCAGGCCGAGGAAGCGCTGACGATCCTGCTCGAGGCGCTCACGAACCGCAGCAAGCACGCCCCGGGCTCGACGACCTCGGTGCGCTTCGCGTGGTCCCCCGCCGCCGTGGTCGTGACGGTCGCCGACGACGGCCCGGGCTTCGACGTGCAGGGCGGCGCCGGCGGTCGCCTCGGGCAGCAGACGATGCGCGAGCGCGCCGCGGTGATCGGCGCTCGGCTCGCCGTCGAGAGCTCCCCGGGCACCGGCACCACCGTCCGCCTGACGATCCCGAGGGGCACCCTGTGACCGTCACCCACGTCGCCATCGTCGACGACCACCGGCTGTTCCGCGAAGGACTCGCCACGATCCTGGCCGCCGTCCCCACGATCCGCATCGTCGCACACGGCGAACGACCGTCCGACGTCCTCGACTCCCCCGAGGCCGCCGCCATCGACGTCCTGCTCCTCGACGTCGAGCTCGACGGCCCGCCGGCGCGCACCACGATCGCCACGGTCCGCCGCACCCGCCCGGACATCCGCGTCGTGGTGCTCACGATGCACCGTGACGCCGTCCTCCGCCGCACCCTGCTCGACGCCGGTGCGGTCGACTTCGTCACGAAGGACACCCCGAGCCGCGAGCTCGTCGACCGGATCGCCCGGGCAGCCCACGCCGATGCGGCACCGGTCACGTTCCCCGTCGACCTGGTCACCGAGGCCCGTGCCGGCTCACCGTTGAGCGACCGCGAGCTCGAGGTCCTGCGACTCCTCGCCGCCGCGCGCACCAACGCCGAGATCGCCGCCGACCTGCAACTCGCGATCGGCACCGTCAAGCGGCACGTCTACAACGTCTTCCGCAAGCTCGACGTCGGGTCCCGCGTCGGGGCGGTCGCTGCAGCCACGCGCCTGGGCCTGCTCACCTGAGGCACCACACGAACGAGTGAGCAGAAGAAGTCGAGTCACGAGCGGGGGCCCGACATATTCTGCTCACTCGACGAACGAACCCGGACTAGCCGACGGACGACGCCCCGGCGCCAGCTGACGCACCCGCGGGCACGAGCGTGCCGGCGGCGTGCAGCCCCGCCACGACGTCGAGCGCCTGGTGCCGGTACCGCGCCTGCGCAGCGCCGGGCGCCACGATCACGCCGTTCGCCCCCGTCGACGCCACGAGCGCGTTGATCTTCTCCGCGACCTGCTCGGCGTTGCCGTAGGCCTGACGCTCGGTGCGAGCCGCGATGAAGCGACGCTCCAGGTCGTTGAATTCGTACGCACGCGCCTCGTCCATCGACACCGGCTCGGGCTTCCGGCCGGAGCGCATCCGGATGAAGGAGATCATGCCCGGCGCGCTCTGCTCCTCGATCACGGCGGGGTCCTCGTCGGTGACGACCTGCACGCCGATCAGCGCGTTCGGCGTCTGCCGGAAGCGCGACGGACGGAACGAGTCGCGGTACAGGGCGAGCGCCGCCTCGGTGTTGTCCGACGCGAAGTGGTGGGCGAAGGCGAACGAGATGCCGAGCGCACCCGCGACCTGGGCGCTGTAGCCGGAGGACCCGAGCAGCCAGAACTCCGGCACGTCCCCGTACCCGGGCACGGCGCGGATGCGGGACAGCGGGTTCGCCTCGTCCATCCCGGTGAAGAAACCGATGAGGTCGGCAAGCTGCTGCGGGAAGTCGTCGACGTCGAGTCGGTCGGTTCGGCGCAGCGCCATGGCGGTCGCGCCGTCGGTGCCGGGAGCGCGCCCGAGCCCGAGGTCGACACGGTCGCCGTACAGGGCACGGAGGGTGCCGAACTGCTCGGCGACGACGAGGGGTGCGTGGTTCGGCAGCATGACGCCACCGGATCCGATGCGGATCGTCGAGGTGGCCGCGCCCACCGCGCTCAGCAGCACCGCCGGGGCCGAGGACGTGATGCCCGGCATCCCGTGGTGCTCGGCGACCCAGAACCGCTCGTACCCGAGCTGCTCGGCGTGCACGGCCATGTCGACGGACCCCTGCAGGGCCTCGGTGTTGGACTGGCCGTACTCGCGTGTGGCCAGGTCGAGGACGGACAGGTGCAGGGTGTCGTCGGTCATGTGGTCACCAACGCGCTCCGGCGCACCTGCATTCCACGCGGCACCGGGACCTCGACCGGTCAGGACATGCCGCCGCACCGCCGCCGACCGGTCACCAGGTGACGCTTGGAGGTTGCGGCACCGACAGTCCGCGACCACTCGGCTGACGCACGCGGCGTGCCCTGGACGCGCGATGCGACGGCCGGGAGGCCCGTGGCGGGGCCGCGCCGCGCCTCCCGGCCGGCCTTCGGTTCCGTCTCGGACGCCGAGCGGTCACGACGTGCCGCGCGCGCCTTTCGGACCGGTCACGGACGGTCGCTCGACGGGCGCACCGCCGACGCGGCGTGACCGCGCGGCGAACCCAAGCGGGGTGTCGTGACCGGCAAGTGGACACGATCAGGGCGCATCATCGACGGGACGCGACCACTCGACGAATCCGACGTCGTGTCGTCGCCAGCCGGCACGAGCGGTCAGGCGCCGTCGAGGCGGCCGCCGGACTCCGTCAGGTAGCAGTTGGCGCAGAGCGACTCGTAGGCGACGTCGACACCGTCGATCGCGACCTGGGAGCCGTCGAAGACGAAGCGGCCGTCGACCGTGCGGGCGTTGAAGACCGCCTTGCGGCCACAGCGGCAGATGGTCTTGAGTTCCTCGAGGGAGTGCGCGACCTCGAGCAGGCGGGCGCTGCCGGGGAACGCCTCGGTGCGGAAGTCCGTGCGGATGCCGTAGGTGATCACGGGGACCTGGTCGAGGACCGCGATGCGCAGCAGGTCGTCGACCTGGCGCGGGGTGAGGAACTGCGCCTCGTCGACGAGCACGCAGCTGACCGGACGCACCATGCCGTCCAGGCGGTCCGACTCGGGGTCGACGGCTCCGGCGGCGGTGACGGCGTCGCGGACGTCGGCATCCGGCGAGAACACGATGTCGACGGTCCGGGTGACGCCGAGGCGGGAGACGATCTCACGGTCGCCCTTGGTGTCCACCGCGGGCTTGGCGAGCAGCACCCGGTGCCCGCGCTCCTCGTAGTTGTAGGCGGCCTGCAGCAAGCCCGTGCTCTTGCCGCTGTTCATCGCGCCGTAGCGGAAGTAGAGCTTCGCCACTACGCGAGGAACCCGTCCTCGGCGGCCCGACGGATGAGGTCGGACTTCTTCGAGGCGGGGCGGCCCACCTTGCTGTACTTCTCGCGCACGCGACGCAGGTAGGTCTTCGCGGTCTCGTACTGCACGTTCATCTGCGCGGCGACCTCGTTCGTCGAGTAGCCGGACACGTAGAGCCGCAGCGCCTCTTCCTCACCGGCGCTGAGCTTCGGCCGCTGGTGCGCGGTGGCCCCCGTCGGCAGCGGACGCCACTCGCGGGGCTGCGGGGTCTCGCGGGCGACGCCCATGATCTCGCGCGCGACGTCCATGACCTCGCGCATCGGCAGCGACTTCGACAGGAACGCCGCGGCGCCGGCGGCCAGGGCGCGGTCGCGGGACTCACGGCTGTCGACGCTCGAGAGCACGATCACCTTCGCCCCGGCGGCACGGCAGGTGCGCACGCGGGCTTCGATGGAGACGGGTTCCTTGAGCTGGAAGTCGAGGAACACCAGGTCGGTCGGGAAGCTGTCGCTGTGGACCATCTCGAGCCAGGTGTGCGCGGTCAGGGCCAGGTCGAAGTCGAACGCGTTCACCGCGATCCAGCTCGACAGGCTGTCCAGCAGCACCTCGTGGTCGTCGAGGATGGCCAACCGAACACGTCGTGCTCCCGGGTTCGGGAGGGACGGCGACCCCTCCGAGAGCCTGTTCGGGTCAGTGCTGGTCATAGGAGAACCTTAGTGCGAGGGCGGAAGGACGGACTGCGACGTCGAGGTCGGGGAACGTCACGCGGAGGACGGCGAAGTACGGGTCGAAGGTGCGGTGGATGCCGATGTCGGAGTCCGCGACGGCGAGCTCCATGTCGACCTCTACGCGGGCTGGTGGCGTGGCCGGCGTCGGCGCGCCAGCCGGCGACGCGGGGCCCGACGCGGGGCCTGACGAGGGGCCTGACGCGGAGCCTGACGCAGCGTCGGCTCGTCGCACCGTCGTCCGGAACCCGGCGGGGTCGACCGTCGAGGCGCGCAGGGCCGCTCGGACGAAGGTGCGGACCACCGTCCGCTGGTCGGTGTCGAGCGTCGCGATGAGGCCGTCGGGGTCGTCGACCAGCGGTGCTGCACCGCCGTCCACCCGGACGGCGAGCTCGAACCAGGTGCGGTCCGCGTCGGCGACCATCGACGCCCGGATGCCGTCGGCGATCGCACGCGCACGGGCACGGTCGGCGTCGGTGATGACGTCGCGCGTGCGGAGCTCGGCGAAGAACGGGGCGACGTCACGGGACAGGATGGTCGAATGGTCCTGCTGCACGCTCGCCGCGATGCCGTCCCGCTCGGCGCGAGCGACGGAGTACGACCCGGCACGGATCTGCACCCGCTCGGCGAGCCCCGCGAAGGTCCGTGCGAACACCGCCGCAGCAGCGGTCAGCACGAGTGTCGGGGCCGCGGCCAGGAACGCCGCGACGGCGACCGGCACCTCGTGCGGGAACTCCGCTGCGCCCGCCCCCCAGGCGACGGCGTTGACCGCGGCCAGGACGAGCCCGCCGATCGTCAGGTCCGTCCACGGTCGGTACGGGGCGACCATCACGATGCCCGTCGCGGTGAGCAGGGACATGAAGTCGTTCAAGGCGCTGCGGTCCGGCCCCCACTGCGCGGCGATGCTCGCGACCGAGGCCAGGCCGAGCAACCCGACGTGTGCGATGAAGGCCCAGCGGGGGAACGGCGCGCGGAACGGACTCGAGGCGGTGAACACCACCACCGCCGAGGCCGCGACGAGCAGCACCGTGAGGGCGCTCAGCGTGGGGCTGCCCACGACGTCGCGGTCGAAGATCGACACGAGCAGGGCCCAGACGACGCTGCCCGCCCCGAGCACGACGACGAGCGGGCGGGACCCCATCGCGCCGAGCGGGTCGTACTGCTGCGCGGTGCGGCGGGGACCAGGGCTGGTCGCCCGGCCCGGACGGACCGCGGTCACCGCACAGCCCCTCGGTCGTCGGCGGCGGCCGGCACGGTGACGGCACCGGTGACCGGCACGTACGGCACCGTCATCATCACGCTCGTCCCGGAACCCGGCGACGACCAGATCTGGACGTCACCCCCGACCCGTCCGATGCGGTCGCGGACCGACCCGCGGAGCCCCATCCGGTCGGCGCCGGTGGCGTCTTCGTCGAACCCTCGTCCGTCGTCCACGACCATGACGGTGCAGGACGCACTGTCATCGAAGACGCTGACCTCGGCTGCGTCGGTGCCGGCGTGCTTCCGCACGTTCGCCAGGCACTGCGCGACGGCCCGGACGATCGCCGAGAGTGCGCGCTGGTCGAGGCGGTCGAGCGCCGAGGTGTCACCGGACACGGTGACGTCGAGTCCGAGCGCACGGTGCTCGTCGACCATGCTGCCGAACGTCTCGGCCGCCGCACCCGGGCGCGGACGGGCGGCCGGGGCGAGCCAGCCCTTGCCGGTGAGCACCGCGACGTCGGCGTCGACGGTCTCGGCGAGGTGCGGGTCCATCGGACCGTCCGGTGCCAGCGCGATGGCGCCGAGGTGGTTGAGCACCGTGTCGTGCAGGATCGCGGACGCCTCGGCCTCGACCCCGGCACGGTAGGCGGAGACGTGCTCTTCGCGGGCCGAGCGCAGGAGCTCGGGCTGCACCCGTTCGCTCCGCCCCGTGCTGCGGGTCGTGAAGAGCACGAGCGAGACCACGAAGCCCAGGGTGATCCAGGCCAGGATGAGCGGCCGGGGCGGCGCACCGTCCTGCGCGATGGCGATCCAGGTGGCGAGTCGCCCGGTCAGGAAGCCCACGAACGACCACAGCACGACGCGGCGCGGCACGGCACCGGCTCCCCCGACCAGGATGAGCGGGATCACCGCGAGGGACATCAGGTACGAGGTCACCCAGCCGGTCGGGACCTGCTGCTGGACCCCGACGGCGAACCACCAGGCGCAGACGCCGCCGACCGCCAGGAACGCGATCGCCGAGAGCCGGGTGCCGAACTGCACGTGCACGCCGATCATGGCGAGCATGGGGACGACCGCCAGCGCGGTGCCGACCACCTGCACCCCGGGCTCGGACACGCCGTAGAGCACGAGCGTGATCACCGCGGCCACCAGGGACCCGACGGCGCCGGCGTGGAAGGCGCGCACGGTCGACCACGCGTTCACTCGCGGCGCGAGGTGCGTGGGGATGCCGAGCACGAGGTGAGTCCTTCCGGGTGGCGAGGGCGCCGTCCACGATCCAACCACCGGAGCAGCGGCCGTGTACCCCGAAACCCGGGCCGTACGGCGACCCGCTCGATGATAGCCACCCGACCTCGGGTCTTGCTGTCCCCCGAACGTGGACCGGCCAGCGCCCGGCGGATCACCGATCAGAAGAGCGTCTGCGACACCTGGGGCCGGAGCAACCGTCGGTCGAACCCGGGGTCGGCACGCTTCAGCGGCGAGACCGTCGGCACCGACTGCTCCTGCGGCGGGCCGTCCGGCACACCCGGCGGCAGCGCACGCGGCCCCGAGAACCCCATCGACCCCGTGGCCGGGTCCACCCGCCCGAGCCCCACCCCGTGCGCCGCCAGGATCGGCCGGATGCGCTCCGACAACCACCGCCGGTAGTCCTTGGGTGCGTAGGTGTTGTCGAGGTACATCGCGCGGTACCGCTGCACCAGGTCGGGCCGTTCACGGCCGAGCCACTCGAACCACCACGGCTTCACACCCGGCCGCAGGTGCAGCGCCGAGTACGTGATGCTCGTCGCTCCGGCCGCGACCGACCGACCGACGGCGTCGTCGAGGTGCGCCCGGGTGTCGGTGATGTACGGCAGCACGGGCATCAGGAACACGGAGCAGTCGAGCCCCGCGTCACGGATGGCACGCACGGTCGCGAGCCGCGCCGACGTCGTCGGGGTGCCCGCCTCGACCGACTGCTGCAACGAGTCGTCGTACACGGCGATCGACATCGCGAGGTCCACCGGCACGACCTTCGCCGCCTCGGCCAGGAGCGGCAGGTCGCGCCGCAGCAGCGTGCCCTTCGTCAGGATGCTGAACGGAGTGCGCGACTCCGCCAGCGCCTCGATCACCCCGGGCATCAGCCGGTAGCGTCCCTCGGCCCGCTGGTACGGGTCGGTGTTCGTGCCGAGGGCCACCGGGTGGCGGTCCCACGTGGGCTTGCCGAGCTCACGACGCAGCACGTCGGCGACGTTCGTCTTCACCACGATCTGCTGGTCGAAGTCGGCGCCGCCGTCGAACTCCAGGTACGTGTGCGTCGGGCGGGCGAAGCAGTACACGCAGGCGTGGCTGCACCCGCGGTAGGGGTTGATCGTCCAGCCGTACGTGCCGGACCCGTCTGCGCTCGGCACCCGGTTCAGGGCGCTCTTCGCCAGGACCTCGTGGAAGGTCACCCCGGCGAACTCGGGCGTCGTCACGCTCCGGACGAACCCGCTGTTCGATTCCATCCCGGGCAGCGCGTCGCTCTGCTCCGCGTCGATCGCCTGTCCACTCCACCGCATGTCGTCATTCGAACACACGTTCGAACGGACTGCAAGCCGGAGCGGATCGCTGCAGGCCTCAGTGGTGCAGGCCGAGCACCTTCGCCGTGCGCTCGAGCGTGGCGTCGGCCAGCTCCGGGTCGTCACCGAGGTCCTGCCCGTACGTCGGCACCATGGCGCGGACGTCGTCCTGCCAGCCGTCCCACCGGTCGGGGAAGCACCGGTGCAGCATCGTGAGCATGATCGGCACGGCCGTCGACGCACCCGGTGACGCCCCGAGCAGCCCCGCGATGGAGCCGTCGGCGGCGGTGATGACCTCGGTGCCGAACTGCAGCACGCCGCCCTTGTCCTTGTCGGGCTTGATCACCTGGACGCGCTGTCCAGCCGTGATGCGGTGCCAGTTCTCGGGCTCGGCGCTCGGCATGAAGTCACGGAGCGCCTCGAACTTGGTGCGCTTCGAGGCGAGGAGCTGACCGACCAGGTAGCGGACCAGGTCGAAGTTCGAGAACGCCACGCTCAGCATCGGGCGGAGGTTGTGCGGTCGGATCGAGCGGAACAGGTCGAGCACCGATCCCTGCTTCAGGAACTTCGGGCTGAACCCGGCGTACGGGCCGAACATCAGCGACGAACCACCGTCGACGATGCGGGTGTCGAGGTGCGGCACCGACATCGGCGGAGCACCGACGCTCGCCTTGCCGTAGACCTTGGCCGAGTGCTTCTGCACCACCTCGGGGTCGTCGGTCCGCAGGAACTCCCCCGAGACCGGGAAACCGCCGTAGCCGCGGATCTCGGGGATGCCGGACTTCTGCAGCAGGTGCAGGGCGCCACCACCGGCTCCGACGAAGACGAACTTCGCGGCGATCCGCTGCGTCGACCGACCGATCTCGTTGCGGACGTTGAGCACCCAGCCCTCGGACACCTTCGAGCGGGTCAGGTTGGTGACCTGGTGCGAGGGCTCCATCTCGACGCCGTCGAGCTCGAGCTGGTCGAAGAGCTGGTGGGTGAGCGACCCGAAGTCGACGTCCGAGCCGGCCGCCGAGTACGTCGCAGCGATCGGCTGGTCCTTCTTGCGACCGGGGATGAGCGCCGGTGCCCACTGCCGGATCTGTGCGGGGTCGTCGGAGAACTCGATGCCGGCGAAGAGCGGGTGGTCGCGCATCGCTTCGTACCGCGCACGCATGTAGGCGACGTTGGCCTCGCCCCAGACGAAGGAGATGTGCGGCGTCGGGTTGATGAAGTTCGTCGGTTCCGGCAGCACGCCGGTCTCGACCAGGTGCGCCCAGAACTGTCGCGAGACCTGGAACTGTTCGTTGACCGTGACCGCCTTCGCGATGTCGACGCGGCCGTCCGGCAGTTCGGGCGTGTAGTTCAGCTCGCACAGCGCCGAGTGCCCGGTCCCCGCGTTGTTCCACGGGTTCGAGGACTCCTGCGCGACCGTGCCGAGCCGCTCGTACACGCGGATCTTCCAGCTCGGTTCGAGCTTGTGGATGATGGCCCCGAGCGTGGCACTCATGATGCCTCCGCCGATCAGGACGACGTCGATGGGGTCCACCTGCTTCTCTGCCACCCGTCGATCCTACCGGCGTCCCCCGACAGACGGACGGGAGGCCCGTGGCGGTGTCGCCACGGGCCTCCCGTCCGTCTGCTGGTCGCGCTCGGCGCGCGCTACGCGTCGACGGAGCGACGCGCGACGATGGTCTCGGCGATCTGCACCGCGTTGAGCGCGGCGCCCTTGCGCAGGTTGTCGTTGCTGACGAACAGCACCAGGCCGCGGCCCTCGGGCGCGGACTGGTCGGCGCGGATGCGGCCGACGAACGCCGGGTCCTTGCCCGCGGCCTGCAGCGGGGTCGGGACGTCGGACAGCTCGACGCCGGGCGCGCTCGACAGGATCTCCGTCGCGCGCTCGGGCGACAGCGGACGCTCGAACTCGGCGTGCACCGAGATGGAGTGACCGGTGAACACGGGGACGCGCACGCACGTGCCCGCGACGAGCAGGTCGGGGAGCTCGAGGATCTTCCGGCTCTCGTTGCGGAGCTTCTTCTCCTCGTCGGTCTCGCCCAGGCCGTCCTCGACGATGCTGCCGGCGAGCGGCACGACGTCGAACGCGATCGGGCGGACGTACTTGACCGGCTTGGGGAACGTCACGGCGGATCCGTCGTGCGTCAGCGCAGCGGTGTCCTGCTCGAGGGCGGCCTTCGCCTGGCCCAGGAGTTCCTCGACGCCGGCGAGCCCGGAGCCGGAGACCGCCTGGTAGGTCGTGGCGACGAGGCGACGGAGCCCGGACTCGGTGTCGAGCACCTTGAGCACCGGCATGATCGCCATGGTCGTGCAGTTCGGGTTCGCGATGATGCCCTTGGGCGCCTGGTCGATGGCGTGCGGGTTCACCTCGCTCACGACGAGCGGGACGTCGGGGTCCATGCGCCAGGCGCTCGAGTTGTCGACGACGAGCGCCCCGGCGGCGGCGAACTTCGGCGCGAGGGCCCGCGAGGCGGTGGCCCCGGCAGAGAACAGCGCGATGTCGATGCCGGACGGGTCGGCGAGCTCGGAGTCCTCGACCACGATCTGCTCGCCGCGGAACGGCAGCGTCGTGCCGGCGGAACGAGCGCTCGCGAAGAAGCGGACCCGGTCGGCCGGGAACGCGCGCTCCTCGAGCAGGCGGCGCATCACGGCGCCGACCTGGCCGGTGGCGCCGACGACGGCGACGGTGAGGGTGGTCATGCGGTGCTCCTGGTGGTTCAGCGGATCAACGAGCCGGCGGGTGTCAGCGGCCGGTGCCGGCGTAGACGACGGCCTCGGCGTCGGCGTCGAGGCCGAACGCGCTGTGCACGACCCGCATCGCCTCGTTCAGGGTGTCGGCGCGGGTCACGACGGAGATGCGGATCTCGGACGTGGAGATCATCTCGATGTTGATCGACGCGTCGTGCAGGGCGCGGAAGAGCTGCGCCGAGACACCGGCGTTCGTGCGCATCCCAGCGCCGACCAGGGCGAGCTTGCCGATCTGGTCGTCGTACTGGATGCTCTCGTAGCCGATGTCGGCCTTCGCGACCTCGAGTGCCGTCAGCACCGTCTGGCCCTGGTCCTTCGGCAGGGTGAACGAGATGTCCGTCCGCCCGGTCGACGCAGCCGACACGTTCTGGACGATCATGTCGATGTTCGCCCCGGCGCGCGCGACGTTGGTGAAGATCTCAGCGGCCTTGCCCGGCTGGTCCGGGACCCCCACGACGGTGATCTTCCCCTCGGAGAGGTCTCCGGCGATCCCGGTGATGATCGGTTCTTCCACGGTTTCCCCCTCGGCAGGGTTGTAGACGATGGTGCCCTCGTTGTTGTTGAACGAGGACCGGACGTGCAGCGTGACCCCGTGCCGACGGGCGTACTCGACGGCGCGGATGTACAGGACCTTGGCACCCGAGGCTGCGAGCTCGAGCATCTCCTCGCTGGTGACGCGGTCGACCTTGCGGGCCTTCGGCACGACACGGGGGTCGGCGGTGAAGATGCCGTCGACGTCGGTGTAGATCTCGCAGACGTCGGCGTCGAGCGCTGCGGCGAGGGCGACGGCCGTGGTGTCGGAGCCGCCGCGACCGAGCGTGGTGATCTCGCCCGTGGTGCGGTTGAAGCCCTGGAACCCGGCGACGATCGCGACGTGGCCGGAGTCGAGCGCCTCACGCACGCGCTTCGGGGTGACGTCGACGATGCGGGCCTTGCCGTGCTGGGCGTCGGTGAGCATGCCGGCCTGGCTGCCGGTGTACGACGACGCTTCGACCCCGAGGCTCTTGATCGCCATCGCGAGCAGCGCCATCGAGATGCGCTCCCCCGCGGTCAGGAGCATGTCGAGTTCACGGCCGGCGGGGATCGGCGTGACGGAGTGCGCCAGGTCGACGAGTTCGTCGGTGGTGTCGCCCATCGCCGACACCGCCACGACCACGTCGTTGCCGGCCTTCTTCGTCTCGACGATCCGCTTCGCCACGCGCTTGATGCTCTCGGCGTCCGCGACGGATGAACCACCGAACTTCTGCACGATCAAGGCCACTGGCTGGTACTCCCGGAGACGGCGACACCGCGAGGTCACGCGGTCTCACAATGGTAGAGGGTGTTTCGGGGATGTTGCGTGCGAGTGGGCCCCGACGCAAGGATCCTGCGTGGCGGTCAGCCGCCGACGACGCGGCGGCCTTCGAAGGCACGACCGAGTGTGACCTCGTCGGCGTACTCCAGGTCGCCACCGACCGGCAGCCCCGACGCGAGCCGCGTGGTGCGGATGCCCATCGGGACGAGCAGCCGGCTGAGGTAGGTCGCCGTCGCCTCGCCCTCGAGGTTGGGGTCGGTCGCGATGATGACCTCGGCCACGGTGCCGTCGGCCAGGCGCGTCATGAGCTGCTGGATGCGCAGGTCGTCCGGGCCGATGCCGTCGATCGGGCTGATCGCCCCGCCGAGCACGTGGTACAGCCCACGGAACTCGCGGGTCCGCTCGATCGCCGCGACGTCCTTCGCCTCTTCCACCACGCAGATGGTGGCGGGCGAACGACGCGGGTCACGGCAGATGCTGCACTGCACGTTCTCGGTGACGTTGCCGCAGATCTCGCAGAAGCGGACCCGCTCCTTGACGTCGGCGAGCAGCTCAGACAGTCGGCTCGGGTCGAACGACTCGGTCTGCAGGATGTGGAAGGCGATGCGCTGCGCCGACTTCGGGCCGATGCCGGGCAGGCGGCCGAACTCGTCGATGAGGTCCTGGACGATCCCGTCGTACATCAGGCACCGTCCTGGTGGAGGGCGGTCTCCTCGATGAACTGAGCGTTGAGGATCTCACGCACGACCGCCTCGCCGTACCGACCCGCGACCGGCGCGCGGCGCGCGGGCGGCGCGGTGCGCGGAGCAGCGGCGGCAGGTGCCGACGGCTGGGACGCGCGCTGCGGCGCGGCCTGCTGCGCCGGGGCCGCCGGCGCGGCGGCTGCGGTCGCCGCGCCGCGACCGATCCCCGGGTCGGGGAACGGTGCGCCGTCGTCGTACGGTTCGTCGTCGAGCGGGTAGTCGTCGACGGGGACGCCCGGCACGACGGGACCGCCGGGAGGCACGGCTGCCGCTCCGGACGCCGCCTGCTGCCCCGGGGTGGTCGGCTGGTCGGGCTGCCCACCCGTGGCACCAGCAGGTCGCGCGGGTGCTGCTGGCTGCGTCGGCTCCGTCGTGGTGGTCTCGGCGGGGGCGACCGGTGCGGACGCCGGTGCGGTGCCGAACGGTGCTGCCCAGCTCGGCTCGACGGACTCCGGGACGGCGTCGGCGGTGGGGTCGTTGGCGGGGATCGTCGCGACCGCCCAGTCGGTCACCGGTGCGCCCGAGGGAGCAGGGGTGGGATCGGCGGGTGCCGCGTCACGCTGCGGCGCGGGCGAGGTCGGTGCTCCGGGGGCCGGCGCGGCCTCCGGTGCCGGCGCGGCCTTCGCCGCCTGCTGTTCCGACACAGCCTCGGGTACCGCTGCTGCCGCAGGGGCTGCTTCCGGCTCCGCAGCTGCAGCGGGCACTGCCTGCGACTCCGGCGCCGGAGCAGCCGTTGTCGCGGGCGCGGGCGCGTCAGCAGACTTCGGCGCCGGGGACTCCGGTGCCGCGGCGGCGGGGGCCTGGGCAACGGGAGCCGGACGCTGGGCCGGTGCAGCCTGCTGCGCCGGAGCAGGTTGCTGGGCCGGAGCAGGTTGCGGGGCCGGAGCCGTTTGCTGGGCCGGAGCCGACTGCTGCTGCTGCTGCTGACGCTGCTGCTGACCCGGCCCGCGGGCGACGAACTTCACGCGGAGCCCGAGCACGTCGACGATGGCGGCGCGCAGCAGTTCGCTGACGCTGGCCGAGGGATCGGACATCTCCTTGAACGAAGCAACGTCCTGCTGACTCGGGAACGTCAGCGTCAGGACGTCGTCGCGGAGCGCGGTGACCTGCGCCGTGACGACCACCGACCACGCCGAACGCTTGGCGTGCTGCACGTGCTCGACGATCTGCGGCCAGGAGTCACGCATCTGCTGGAAGCCGACGGCACCGACGGTCCGGACGGCGGGCTCGTCGCCGATCGTCGTGCCCTGACCGGTGGACGACGGACTGACCGGCTCAGCCCCGGACTTCGCGTCCTGGGGCTTCGAGGCCCCGGTCGAGGTCGGCGTCTGTGCGGGCGCTTCCGGAGCGCTCGGAGCGACCGCGGCCCAGGACGCCGCGGCGTCACGAGCGACGGCCCCGGAATCGGCCTGGGGCGCGCTCTGCTGTGCAGCCGGACGCTCGGGGGCCGTCGTGCGAGCCGCACCCGGTGCCGGAACGGGCGTCGGCGCGAGGGAGGGAGCAGGAGCTGCGGGAGCCGCGGCCGCCGGCTGCTCACGACGCGGTGCAGCGGCGACGGCCGGAGCGGACTGCTCACCGGCGCCGACCTGGTGCCCACCGGCGTCGTGTCCACCGACGTCACCGACACCGACGCGACGTTCCAGGCGCTCCACCCGGGCGAGGGCTCCGCGCTGGGTGTCGTCGGCCTCGGGCACGAGCATCCGGGCCGTCATGAGTTCGAGGTGCAACCGGGGCGAGGTCGCACCGGTCATGTCGGTGAGGGCACGGTTCGCGATGTCGGCGGAGCGGGAGAGCCCCGTCGCACCGAAGACCCCGGCCTGGCGGCTCATGGTGTCGAGCTCTTCCGGCGAGACGCCGCGCAGGACGGCGGCGGCGCTCTCGTTCGTCGCCGCCACGACGATCAGGTCGCGCAGGCGCTCGAGCAGGTCCTCGACGAAGCGGCGGGGATCCTGCCCGGTCTGCACGACGCGGTCGATCGCGGCGAAGGCGGAAGCCGGGTCGGCGACGGCCAGGGCGTCGACGACGTCGTCGAGCAGGGCTGCGTCGGTGTAACCGAGCAGGGCGACGGCACGCTCGTAGGCGATCGCGCCGTCTTCGCTGCCGGCCATCAGCTGGTCGAGCAACGAGAGGGTGTCGCGGACCGACCCGCCACCCGCGCGCACCACCAGGGGAAGGACGCCGGGTGCCACGGAGACGGACTCCTGCGTGCAGAGCTGCTCGATGTACTCGAGCATCACCGCGGGCGGGACGAGCCGGAACGGGTAGTGGTGGGTGCGCGACCGGATGGTGCCGATGACCTTCTCGGGCTCGGTCGTCGCGAAGATGAACTTGACGTGCTCCGGGGGTTCCTCGACCAGCTTGAGCAGCGCGTTGAAGCCCTGCGGCGTCACCATGTGCGCTTCGTCGAGGATGAAGATCTTGTAGCGGTCGCGAGCCGGGGCGAACACGGCACGGTCGCGCAGGTCACGTGCGTCGTCGACACCGTTGTGGCTCGCCGCGTCGATCTCGATGACGTCGAGCGATCCGCTGCCGTCGCGGGCGAGTTCGACGCAGCTCGGGCAGACACCGCACGGGGTGTCCGTCGGGCCTTCGGCACAGTTCAGGCAGCGCGCGAGGATGCGGGCCGAGGTCGTCTTGCCGCAGCCACGGGGCCCGCTGAACAGGTAGGCGTGGTTGACGCGGTTCGTGCGGAGCGCCGTGCGGAGCGGGTCGGTGACCTGCGACTGCCCGATCAGCTCGGCGAAGTTCTCGGGCCGGTAACGGCGATACAGGGCGGTGACCACGCGACAAGGGTAGCCGTCACGACCGACAACCCGCGTGCCCGTCCACAGGCCCGGCGGGAACGAAGAAGACTCCTCACGCACCCGCACGAGATCAGCGCAGCCCTGGTTACCCTCCGGGAACGAAGAAGACTCCTCACGCACCCGCACACGAGATCAGCGCAGCCCTGGTTACCCTCCGGGAACGAAGAAGACTCCTCACGCACCCGCCAGAGCCTGGTTACCCTTGCTGCGTTTCCGCCCTGGGGGAGTTGGCCTGGATGGCGTCACGTGAGGAGCCGCCGAGAAGTCTACCGGACGCGACGGGCAGACTCGAACACATGAAGATCGCCATCGCCGGAGGACACGGCCAGATCGCCCTGCTCCTCGCCCGCCAGATCACCGACGCCGGCCACGACGCCGTCGCCATCGTCCGCAACCCCGCGCACGTGGCCGATGTCGAGCAACAGGGGGCCCGTGCGATCGTCGCGGACCTGGAGCAGCTCGGCGACGACGACCTGGCGCTGCGCCTGCGTGGGGTGGACGCCGTGGTCTTCGCCGCCGGTGCCGGACCGAACAGCGGCGCCGAACGGAAGCTCACGGTCGACCGCGACGGCGCGATCCTGCTCGCCGACGCCGCCGAGCGCGCCGGCATCGAGCGCTACGTGATGATCTCGGCGATGGCGGCCGACACCTACGACCCCCAGCTCGCGGTCGTGCCCGCCCAGGATGACGCCGCGGTGTTCCAGGTCTACCTGCGGGCGAAGGCCGAGGCCGACGCGAACCTGCGGGCTCGACGCCTCCGCTGGACGATCGTGCGTCCCGGCGGGCTGCTGGACACTCCCCCGCAGGGAACCGTCGACGTCGGCCGAACGGTGCCACGGGGCTCGATCCCCCGTGCGGACGTCGCGACCGTCGTCCTGCACGCGCTGCTCGACGATGCCGCGGTCGGCGTGCAGTTCGAGGTCACCAGTGGCGACACCCCGATCCCGGCGGCGCTGAACGCCCTCACCTGACCCGTCGGTGCAGCCGGCACCGTGCGCGCTTCGTCACCCCGTGCGAGCTCCTCGCCGAAGGTGCCGGGCCGCGCACCGTGCGCGCCTGCTCACCCCGTGCGGACTTGCGCGCCCCGTGCCGCGCCGCAAAGGCGCACCCAGCAGCCAACCCCGCACCCACCCACGAACACCGCACCGTGCCGCCGCGACGCGACCCACCGACGGACGGGAGGCACGCAGCCAACCCGCCCCGCGCCTCCCGTCCGCACCGTGCGCATTTGCTCAACCCGTGCGGACTTGCGCGCCCCGTGCCGCGCCGCAAACGCGCACCCAGCAGCCAACCCCGCACCCACCCACGAACACCGCACC
This sequence comes from Curtobacterium poinsettiae, assembly GCF_047226435.1. Classification (NCBI taxonomy): domain Bacteria; kingdom Bacillati; phylum Actinomycetota; class Actinomycetes; order Micrococcales; family Microbacteriaceae; genus Curtobacterium; species Curtobacterium poinsettiae. Next base: position 2,498,813 of record NZ_CP178434.1, read on the forward strand.
GTGCCGCCGCGACGCAACCCACCGACGGACGGGAGGCACGCAGCCAACCCGCCCCGCGCCTCCCGTCCGCACCGTGCGCGCCTGCTCACCCCGTGCGGACTTGCGCGCCCCGTGCCGCGCCGCAAACGCGCACCCAGCAGCCAACCCCGCACCCACCCACGAACACCGCACCGTGCCGCCGCGACGCAACCCACCGACGGACGGGAGGCACGCAGCCAACCCACCCCGCGTCTCCCGTCCGCACCGTGCGCACCTACTCACCCCGTGCGGACTTCCGCGCCCCGTGCCGCGCCGCAAACGCACACCCAGCAGCCAACCCCGCACCAGCCGACGAACACCGCACCGTGCCGCCGCGACACCGCGACGTGCGACGTGCGACGCCTCGGCGGCACCCCTCAGAGCGCGACCGCAGCCGACTGCCGAGCGATCTCGAGTTCCTCGTTCGTCGGGATCACGAGCACCGCGACCCGCGAGCCGTCCGTCGAGATGCGGCGGGCGTCCCGCGACGCCAGCTCGTTCCGGTCCGGGTCGACCTCGATGCCCAGGTGCTCGAGCCCCGCGAGCACGCGGCGCCGCAGCAGCGCGTTGTTCTCGCCGACCCCTGCGGTGAACACGACCGCGTCGAGCCCGCCGAGCTGTGCCGTGTAGGCGCCCACGTAGCGACGGATGCGGTGGCGGTACACGGCGAGCGCCGCCTCCGCCTGCTCGTCGCCCTTGGTGGCGGCGTCCTGCACGTCGCGCATGTCGCCGCTGCCCGTCAGGCCGAGCAGGCCGGACCGCTTGTTGAGCATGGTGTCGAGCTCGTCGAAGGTCATCCCGGCCTCGCGGTGCAGGTGGATGAGGACCGCGGGGTCCAGGTCGCCGGAGCGGGTGCCCATGACGAGCCCCTCGAGCGGGGTGAGCCCCATCGAGGTCTCGATGGACTTCCCGCCGTCGATCGCTGCGACCGAGGCGCCGTTGCCCAGGTGCAGCACGATCGTCTTGAGCTCGGCGAGCGGCCGGTCGAGGAACTCCGCGGCCTGCTCGGAGACGTACTTGTGGCTGGTGCCGTGCATGCCGTAGCGGCGGATCCCGTACTCGGCGGCCAGGTCGGCGGGGATCGCGTACGTGTAGGCGTGCGGCGGCATCGTCTGGTGGAACGCGGTGTCGAACACGGCGACGTGCGGGACGTCCGAGAACACCTGCTTCGCGGCCCGGATCCCCTCGAGGTTGGCGGGGTTGTGCAGCGGCGCGAGGCTGTTGAGGTCCTCGATCTGCTGCTCGACCTGGTCGGTGACGACCGTCGCGCGGTCGAAGGTGGTGCCGCCGTGGACGACGCGGTGGCCGACGACTGCGGGCGGGTGCTCGTCGAACGACGGGCCGACCTTCGCGAACGCGTCGATCATCGCCTGGAACCCGGCCGCGTGGTCGGGCACCGACGCGGCGTCGTTCGACGACGACTCCCCCGTCAGCGCGTTGGTGTGCTTCCAGGCCCCGGCGGATTCGCCGATGCGCTCGACGAGGCCGGAGGCGAGCGTGCGCTCGTCCTCGAGCTCGATGAGCTGGTACTTGAACGAACTCGAGCCGGAGTTGACGACGAGGGCTGCGGTCACGGGGTGGTCACTTTCTGTCGGGCCTGGAGGCGCGGTGCGGGTCGGGCGGTCAGGCCGCGTCGGTCGCGGTGCCGGCCTGGATCGCGGTGATCGCGACGGTGTTCACGATGTCGCCCACCAGGGCGCCGCGCGACAGGTCGTTGATCGGCTTGCGCAGGCCCTGCAGGACCGGGCCGATCGCCACGGCACCGGCCGAGCGCTGCACGGCCTTGTACGTGTTGTTGCCGGTGTTGAGGTCCGGGAAGATGAACACCGTCGCCCGGCCGGCCACCGGGGAGTCCGGCATCTTGGTCGACGCGACCGTGGGGTCGGCTGCGGCGTCGTACTGGATCGGGCCCTCCACCAGCAGGTCGGGGCGGCGTTCCCGCACGAACGCGGTGCCGGCGCGCACCTTGTCGACGTCGGCGCCGGAGCCGCTGTCGCCGGTGGAGTAGCTGAGCATGGCGACGCGCGGGTCGATGCCGAACTGGGTCGCGGTCTCGGCGGAGGAGATCGCGATGTCGGCGAGTTGCTCGCTCGTCGGGTCCGGGATCACCGCGCAGTCGCCGTAGACCAGCACGCGGTCGGCGAGCGCCATCAGGAACACGCTCGACACGATCGAGGTGTCCGGACGCGTCTTGATGATCTCGAACGACGGCCGGATGGTGTGCGCCGTGGTGTGCTTCGCGCCGGAGACCATGCCGTCGGCGAGCCCGAGCTGCACCATCATCGTGCCGAAGTACGAGACGTCGGTGACGGTGTCGCGGGCGAGCTCGATCGACATCCCCTTGTGGGCTCGGAGCCGGGTGTACTCCTCGGCGAAGCGTTCGCGCAGCTCGGGGTCGAACGGCGAGACGAGCTGCGCGGCCTCGAGGTCGAGGCCGAGCTCGGTCGCCCGGGTGCGGATGGCGGTGGGGTCGCCGAGGATCGTGAGGTCGCAGACCTGGCGCTGCAGCAGGGTGGAGGCGGCGCGGAGGATGCGGTCGTCCTCGCCCTCGGGCAGGACGATGCGCTTGCCGTAGCTGCGGGCCCGGTCGAGCAGACCGTGCTCGAACATCAGCGGGGTGACGACGCCGGAGGGGGCGAGCTGCAGGCGGTCGCGCAGGGCCTCGGCGTCGACGTGCTGCTCGAACAGCGCGAGCGCCAGGTCGGCCTTCCGGGGCGAGTCCGCGGCCAGACGGCCACGGGTCTGGGTGATGCGCAGGGCGGTGTCGTACGTTCCGAGGTCGTTCTGCGCGATCGGCAGCGAGCTCGACAGGCCCTCGAGCAGCCGGGACACCTGCGGGGCGATCTCGAACCCGCCGTTCAGGATGACGCCGGCCAGGCTCGGGAAGGTCTCGGACTGGTTGGCGAGCAGCGTGGCGATGAGGACGTCGCTCCGGTCACCGGGGACCACGACGATGCCGCCTTCGATCAGCCGGGGCAGGACGTTCTCCATGCTCATGCCCGCGACCACGGTGCCGAGTGCCTCGCGGTCGAGCAGGGCGTCGTCACCGCGCACCAGGGTGGCACCGGTGGCCTGCAGCAGAGCGCGGACCGTCGGGGCGACGAGCACGCGGTCCTCGGGGATCGCCCACACCGGGACGTCGGGGTGGTCGTCGTGCACGGCCTGCTCGACGCTCGTCACGATGGCGGCGAGGGCGTCCGGGTCGGCGCGGTTCACCACGACGCCGAACAGCTGCGCGTGTGCCGCCCGCAGCTCGCTGGTCGTGACGTCCGCGACCTGCGCCATGCCCTCGGGGCTGCGGGCCGCACGCTCGGCGGCGTCGCGGCCACCCAGCACGAGGAGCACCGGGGCGCCGAGGTTCGCGGCGACCTTCGCGTTGAAGGACAGCTCGGTTGGGCTGCCGACGTCGGTGTAGTCGGACCCGAGCACCACGACGGCGTCGCACTGCCGCTCCACCTGGGCGAACCGGGTGACGATGGTGCCGAGCGCCGCCTCGGGGTCGGCGTGCACGTCGTCGTAGGTGACCCCGACGGCGTCGTCGTAGGAGATGCCGACGGCCGTGTGCTGCAGCAGCAGTTCGAGGACGTAGTCGGGCTCGACCACCGAGCGGGCGACGGGCCGGAACACGCCGACGCGGCCGACGGACCGGGCGAGGGTCTCGAGGACACCGAGGGCGACGGTGCTCTTGCCCGTGTGCCCTTCTGCTGACGTGATGTAGATGCGGGTCGACACGACGCCCAGGGTAGTCGCCGGACGTGTCACGACATCTGGGAGCACCGGCGCCGACGACACGCGGTCGTGAGCACCGCGCAGAACCTGTACCATTGGGTGTCGCCGTCGCGAGACGGTGTCAGGAGAATTCGCCTAGTGGCCTATGGCGCACGCTTGGAAAGCGTGTTGGGTGCAAGCCCTCGGGGGTTCGAATCCCCCATTCTCCGCAGCGAACGAACAGCACGAACGAAGGACCCGCACCGGCTCGGTGTGGGTCCTTCGTCGTTCCGCAGGCGCAGTGGTCCCCCACCCGGCGGACCAGCACGTGCCCTGGTGCCCCTGCGTTGGCCGGGAAACGCTGATCAGGGGTGGAACGGGCTGTCCCCGATACCCGTCGGTCGCCTATGCTGGCCGAGCGAACGGCTCCGGGACGAGCCGACCGCGGTGCATCGAGCGGCAGGGGCGTCGCTCGGAAGGCGTGCTGGTCAGCGTGCCCGGAACACCCGAGGGGACGAGGAGACGCGCCATGGGGGAAACCACCGTGCCGGCGGCCGTGCCCGTTCGCCTGTCCGTCTTCGACACGGTCCTCCGCCCGCGCCGCTCGCTCGTCCGCTCCACGGCGCTGAGCATCGCCTTCTCGGCCGTGCCGCTCGCCGTCGCCCTGGTCTGGGTCTCGTTCCCGTTCCGCACCTGGGCTGTCTTCGCCGGCATCGTCGTCGCGATGGCCGCGGCCGTCGGCGTCGTGTTCGTCCGGCTGCACACCGCGTTCATCGGGATCGACGACGACGGCGTGACGATCCGCGGGGTGCTCACCGCGCACCGCCGGATCCCCCGTGACCGCGTGCACAGCCTGGTCCTCGCCACGACGTTCGGCTCGTCGGTGGACCGGACCGTGCGAGAACTCGTCGCGTTCGACCGGATCGGCACTCACCTGTTCCGGCTCCGGGCCGACGTCTGGGGCGACGACGGACTCGACCGGGTGGTCGACGCGCTCGGCGTGCAGGTCGTCGAGGACGCTCGGCCGGTCTCGGTCCGCACCTTCGCGAAGCGGTACCCGACGAGCCGCGCCTGGTACGAGCAGCGTGCGGTGTTCCTGCTCGTGGGCGGCCTCGTCGTGCTGGTCGTCGGCGGGCTGCTCGCCGTCGAGTTCGCCGGCCTCGACGCCCGCTGAACCAGCCGCACGGCATCGGTCAGCGTCGCCGCCGCAGCGTCGAGAAGATCCCCCGGACCACTTCCTTCGCGATGGTCCCGCCGAGCCCTGCGCCGAGCAGATCGGTCAGCGGGTCGTCCGCGGAGCGCCGCGTCCCGGGCCGGGTCGTCCGACCGGAACCACCGGTCCGACCGGAACGCCGCGACTCCGACGCCCGCTCGGCACGCTCGAACTCCCGCTGTTGCCGTTCGAACTCCCGCTGGGCCTCGACCGCCGACGCGTCCGCGGCGGTGTCGGCAGCGGCGGCTTCGGCAGCAGCAGCGGCCTCGGCGGCCGCGGCCTCCATGCGACGCGCGAGCACCTCGCGGGCCGAGTCCGGGTCGACGCGGGTGCCGTAGGTCGCCAGGAGCGGTGAGGCCTGCACCCGGGCGGCCATCTCGTCGGCCGGCATCGGGTCCATCGACCCCTGCGGTGCGCGCAGCCGGGTCCACGCGACCGGGGTCGGAGCACCACGTTCGTTCATCACCGTGACGATCGCCTCACCGGTCGCGAGCGACGTGAGCACCTCCCCCAGGTCGTAGTCGCTCGTCGGGTACGTCGACACCGTCGCCCGGAGCGCCTTCGCGTCGTCCGGCGTGTGCGCGCGGAGCTGGTGCTGGATGCGCGATCCGAGCTGCGCGAGCACGTCGTTCGGCACGTCCTTCGGGGTCTGCGTCACGAAGAAGACCCCGACGCCCTTCGACCGGATGAGCCGAACGGTCCGCACGATCTGCTCGGTGAAGTCCTTCGACGCACCGCTGAACAACAGGTGCGCCTCGTCCAGGAAGAACACGAGCTTCGGCTTCTCCTGGTCGCCGACCTCGGGCAGCTCGTTGAAAAGGTCGGCCAGCAACCACATCAGGAACGTCGAGAAGACCTCCGGCCGGTCCTGCACACCGGGCACCTCGAGCAGGCTGACGATCCCCCGCCCGTCCGCCGCCGTCCGCAGGAACACCTGTGTGTCGATCTCGGGCTCGCCGAAGAACTGGTCGGCACCCTGGTCGGCGAAGGTGACGAGCTCGCGCAGGATCACCCCGGCGGTCTGCTTCGACAGGCCCCCGAGCTCGGCGAGTTCCCCCTTGCCCTGGTTGCTCACCAGGAACGTCAGCACGCTCCGCAGGTCGTCGAGGTCCACCAGCGCGAGGCCCTGCTGCGCGGCGTAGTGGAACACCAGGCCGAGCGAGGACTCCTGCGTGTCGTTCAGCCCGAGCACCTTCGACAGCAGCAGCGGTCCGAAGCCCGACACGGTGGCACGGATCGGCACGCCGGTGCCCTGCCCGCCCAGCGAGAACAGTTCGGCCTGGCTCGCGACGCCCTGCCACTGCTGACCGATGCCCGCGGTGCGGTCGAGGAGCTTGTCGTTCGCCTGCCCCGCGACGGCCAGACCCGACAGGTCGCCCTTGACGTCGGCGGCGAACACGGGCACCCCGTTCGCCGCGATCTGCTCGGCGAGCACCTGGAGCGTCCGGGTCTTGCCGGTGCCGGTCGCCCCCGCCACCAGCCCGTGCCGGTTCAGCATCGCGAGCGGGATCCGGACCTGCACGTCGGGCACCGCTGCGCCGTTGACCAGGGCGCCGAGTTCGATCGCGCCGCCGTCGACGGCGTAGCCGTCGCGGATCGCGGCGACCGCGTCCGGTCCGAGCGGGCCGGCTTCGGCACGGACGGGAGGCACGGTGCCGGTCGCCGTCGTCGCCACCGGATCCGGGGCGGTCGCGTCGACCCGCGCGCCAGGGGTGGTGGGAACCGGTGCGACCGGAGCGGTGGGCTCCGCGTCGGGCGCGAGCCGCGCCTCCTGGCCGGTGGGTGGCGGGGACCCGACGACCGCGGGTTCCGCGTCGGGGGTCTGGCTCGCCTGCTCCTCCGCCGTCAGGGCGGCGGCGAGCTCCTCGGCGCGCCGCACCGCTTCGTCGGCGAGCCGACGTGCCTCGTCGGCAGCTTGCCTCGCTGCCTCGGCAGCCGCCCGTGCCCGCTCCGTCGCGTCGCTCATGGGCACAGCCTAGGGAGTCTGACCCGCGGCGGTTCGGGGTCAGTGCGTGAGCGCGGGGACCGTCCTGGGGCGGACCACGAACCAGAGCACGAGGATCGCGACCGCGGCGGTCGACGCCATCACGATCGCCATCGGGCTGGCCGTCGTGATGCCGAGCCAGCCGACCACCGGCGAGATGAGCCCGGCGACGCCGAAGTTCAGGGCGCCGAGCACCGAGGCGGCGGTCCCCGCCTCTTTCCCGTGGGCGGCGAGACCGATGACCTGGACGAGCGGGAACGAGAACCCGCACGCGGCGATGAAGAACCAGAGCGGCACGAGCACGCCGACCAGACCGGCACCGAGCTGGTCGAGGACGATGATCGCGAGCGACGCCAGCAGCAGGGTCGCGGTCGAGCACGCCAGGATCCACTGCGGACCGACACGCTGGGCGAGCCGCGACGAGATCTGCACACCGAGGACGACCCCGACCGAGTTGACCGCGAAGAGCAGTCCGTACTGTTGCGCGTCGAGACCGTAGACCTGCTGGAACAGGAACGGCGACGCGCTGAGGTACGAGAACAGGCCGCTGAACACCATCGCGCCGATGAGCGCGACGCCGACGAAGATCCGGTCGGAGAACAGCGCCTTGTAGCGCTGGCCGATGGTGGAGTGCCCGGCCTCGTGCCGGCGGGCCGGCGGCAGGGTCTCGACGATGAGCAGGACCGAGGCGATCACCACGGCGAGGCCGTAGCAGGCGAGGAAGACGAAGATGCCGCGCCAGCTGGTGAACTGCAGCATCTGCGAACCGATGAGCGGCGCGAGGATCGGCGCGAGGCCGTTCACCATCGCCAGCCGGGACAACATGCGCACGAGCGGCTTGCCGCCGAACAGGTCGCGCACCGTCGCCATCGCCACCACACCACCGGCCGCGGCACCCATGCCCTGCAGCACGCGGAACACCGCGAGCAGCTCGATGTCCGGTGCGGTCGCCGCACCGATCGAGGCGGCGATGTGCACCGTCGTCGCGATGATCAGCGGCAGGCGGCGGCCCACCTTGTCGCTCCACGGGCCGACCAGGAGCTGCCCGATGGCGAAGCCGAGCGTCGTCGCGGTGAGCGTCAGCTGGACCGCGCCGTCGGTGACGCCGAACTGGTCCTTGATCGCCGGGAACGCCGGCAGGTAGAGGTCGATCGTGAACGGGCCGAGCGCCGTCAGGGCGCCCAGGACGAAGACGTAGACGAGCCGCTGCCTGCGGGAGAGCGAGTCTCCCGGGTGCAGGACGACCCGGAGCGAACCGGTGGTGGCGGGCGCGGTCACGAGACAGGAGTCCTTCGACGATGAGGGGGCGGAGGGTGATCGCGGGCCGATCGAATCGATTCGTCCGCGGAACCATCCTACGGTCGCCCGTGTGTGCTCGGCGCCGCCGGTGCCGGCCGCCCGCGTGAAGCGGCTCGTGCTGTCCCGCTGCCGCGCGCGGACCATGCGGTAGCGTCGGACTGCTCGGGGGCCTTCCGGGTGAAGCGGATCAGAAGGGGGTGGGCGTCATGGTGGATGCCCGGATCCTGCACACCACAGCAGCACTGCGCGAGGCGATCCTGCGCCTCGCCGCAGACCGACCGGTCTCGGAGATCACCGTCGCCGACGTCACACGTGCCGCAGGGATCAACCGCGCCACGTTCTACTCGCACGCGGTCTCCCCCGGGTCGTTGCTCGCCGACGTCCTGACACCGGAGCTCGACCGCATCCGGCAGGAGGACGCCGACGACCGCCGGGCCGCCGCCGACCGGGGCGCCGGAGCCGACGAACTCGCGACCATCACCCGGCGCGGCATCAACGCCGTCGTCGAGCACGTGATGACGCACCGTGACATCTACGGCAAGGCCCTCCCCGACCCGAACGACGCCTCGCTGCACCGGCTGCTCGTCGAGCACTTCACGGTGTCGAGCGCCCTGCACATCCGCGAGCTCGACCCCGCCCGTCGGCCCGACCTGCTCGACGACGTCGCCGCGGGGTTCGTGGCGCAGGGGTTCGTCGGGGCGATCGAGGCCTGGCTCGCCGGGCCCCGACGGTCGCGGAAGGCGCTGGTGGAGACGATCACGCTGTCGTTCCCGGCGTGGTGGAGCTGAGCGGACTGCTCCTACTCGGCGTCGGCCGTCTCGCCGTCGGTGGGCTCGCTCTCCGGCTTCTCACCACGCTGCAGGGACTGCACGACCTGGACCGCCGCCGCCGCGGTGGCCGCGTCGTCGCCCTCTGACGGCACGCGGTAGTCGGCGGACACCCCGTCGCCACCGGTGCCGGTCGCGGGCAGCGGATCCCCCAGGGACACCACCACGACCCCGGCGTCGTGGGCGGTCTGGACCACGCCGGTCAGTGCAGAGGCCCGGGCGGGGTGCACGAGCAGGGCCTTGGCGCCCTTGCGGACGAGCTGGGCGACCGCGGTCCGCTGGGATGCAGCGGCACCCGATGCCGGAGCGACGCGGACGTCGGGCCGGAACCCGGCGTCGGCCAGGTCGGTGCGGAGCCGGTCGGCCAGGGCCGCGTCGTCGTGGACCAGGACGACACCGATCACGGCCTGCTGGTCGAAGCCCCCGTCGGAGCTCGTCAGGTCGGTGCTCTGCACCGGCGTGGGGGCAGCCGACGTCGTCCCCTGGCACCCGGCCAGGGTCAGGGCCGCCGCCAGGGCGACGGTCACGGCGACGATGCGCAGCACGGTGTCTCCTCTTCGGTCCGGTGTGCCACGCTACCCGGCGGCCGGGCCCTGCGACGACGACACGGCTCCGCCCGGGCCCGCCGAGGCCGTCGTCGCTGGTGCCGGCACGGGACCGAGCCTTCGGACGGCCGCGATCGCGACGCCAGCGAAGCCGATCATCGCCGCGAACACCAGCGGGAACGACACCGTCCCGTCGGCTCCGCCGGTCGCGGTGAAGAGCAGGCCGGTCACCGCGAGGCCGATCACGCTGCCCGCGGCGTCCGCGATCGTCAGGGCCGAGCTCGCGAACCCGTCGTCGCCCTCACCCGAGAAGCGCAGGGTCAGCATCGACGCGCGGGGGTAGATCGCTCCCATGCCCGCGCCGCCGACGAACCAGCCGGCGACCAGCACCCACCACGACAGGTCGAACGTGGCCACCGCGAGCGCTGCGACCAGGCTCACGAGCACGAGTGTGAGTCCGGCCCCGAAGGTCCGACGAGCGGTGAGCCGCTGCTCCCCCAGGCGGCCGTGCGCCCAGCTCGACGCGGCCCAGCTGATCGCCGCCACCGTCAAGGCGAGTCCGGCAGCCGACGGTGACAGCCCGTGTTCGGCCTGCAGCAGGAACGGCACGTACGCCTCGCTCCCGAAGAAGGACGCGGCGACGAGCCCCCGCAGCAGCACGACCGACGGCAACCCGGCCGCGGCCCGGAACGTGCCGGTCGGCAGCAGCGGCCGCAGGGCGAACCAGGTGCCGACCAGCCCGACGACGACGGCTGCGACCATGCCCCACGGGGTCAGGTCGGGCGCGACGTTGAGCAGCAGGATCGACACGGCCGCGGCCACCGACCAGCTGATCCGGGCCCGCTGCCACGGTGGGCGGAGCGCCGCCGCCGGAGGGTGCAGCCGGCCGAGCGTCGGCACGAGCAGGACGAACGCGGCGAGCGCGATCACCAGGGCCCCGGCGAACACCCAGTGCCAGTTCCAGGTGTCGGTGACGATGCCGGCCAGGGCAGGGCCGATCAGTGCCGGTACCACCCAGGCGGCGGCGAACCCGGCGAACACCGGTCCGTGCAGCTCCGCGGGGAAGATCCGGGCGACCAGCACGTACAGCACCACGTCGATGGCCCCGGCGCCGAAGCCCTCGATGAGCCGCCCGGCCAGGAACACCTCCATGGTCGGCGCGAGCATCACCACGGCGGTCCCCACCGCGAAGAACACCGCCGACACCCAGGCCACGATCCGGCCGCCCGCGCGGTCGCTCCAGTTGCCGGCGAGCACCATGCCGGGCACCCCGGCGGCGAGCGGGGCGGCGAAGGCGAGCGCGTACAGGGTCTCGCCGTCCAGGTCGCGGCTGATCACCGGCATGATCGTCGTCATCGCCAGGTTCTGGAACGCCGCGACGCCGACGATCGCGACCATGCCGATCGTCGCCAGGGCGTACGGCCCGCTCAACAGGCTGGTCCGCGACGCCGTCGTGCTCACCCGATCATCGTAGGGGCGGCCGCCGACGACGCGTCAGCGTGTCCCGCGGGCGCGCGTCGGCGCGGCAGCAGGTCCCGCGTCAGCGCGTCAGCGCGTCGGCGCGGCAGCAGGTCCCGCGTCAGCGCGTCAGCGCGGCAGCAGGTCCCGCGTCAGCGCGTCAGCGCCTGCTCCAGGTCCGCCACCAGGTCGCAGGCGTCCTCGATGCCCACCGACAGCCGCACGACGTTCTCCGGCACGGCCAGTTCGGTGCCCTTCACCGACGCGTGGGTCATCTCGCTCGGGTACCCGATGAGCGACTCCACACCGCCGAGCGACTCGGCCAGGGCGAACAGCTCCGTCGACTCCGCGAACCGCTTCGCGGCCTCGGCACCACCGGACAGGGCGACCGAGAGCATCCCGCCGAACCCGCGCATCTGACGGGCGGCGACGTCGTGCCCCGGGTGGTCGGGCAGGCCCGGGTAGTAGACGCGCTCGACACCCGGCGCGACGACGAGGGCCTCGGCGACGGCCTGCGCGTTCCGCGAGTGCCGCTCCATCCGCACGGCGAGCGTCTTGATGCCACGGGTGGTCAGGTAGGCGTCGAACGGCGACGAGATCGCACCGGCGCCGAACTGCAGGAACTGCACCTTCGCCGCGAGCTCCTCGTCCGCCAGCACGACGGCGCCGCCGACGACGTCGGAGTGTCCGCCGAGGTACTTCGTGGTCGAGTACACGACGACGTCGGCGCCGAGCGACAGCGGCTGCTGCAGGTACGGCGACGCGAAGGTGTTGTCGACGACCACCAGCGCGCCCGACTCGTGCCCGAGGGTCGCGAGCGCGGCGATGTCGGCGATCTTCATGAGCGGGTTCGTCGGCGTCTCGACCCAGAGCACGGTGGTGGCCGGTGCGTCCTGCAGCGCTGCCCGGACCTGGTCGAGGTCGCTCATGTCGACGACGACGAGCTCGACGCCCCACGGCACGTGCAGCCGGCTCACCAGGCGGTGGGTGCCGCCGTACACGTCGTTGCCCATCACGACGCGGCCACCGGGGACCAGCGCGGCGCGGAGCAGGGCGTCCTCGGCGGCGAGCCCGGACGCGAACGACGACGCCGCGACGCCACCGTCCAGGTCGGCCAGGAGCACCTGCAGCGAGTCACGCGTCGGGTTGCCGGCGCGCGAGTACTCGTAGCCGTTGCGCATGCCACCGACGCCGTCCTGCACGTAGGTCGACGTCAGGTGGATCGGCGGGATGACGGCGCCGGTGGTCTCGTCGGGCTCCTGGCCGGCGTGGACGGCCCGGGTGCTGAACTCGGTCATGCTCGGTGGTTCCTTACTCGGAGAGGTAGGTGAGGAGGTCGTGCCGGGTCAGCACGGTGACGGGTTTGCCGTCCGCGACGACGAGGAGCGCGTCGGCCGACTCGAGCGCACGACGAGCCGCTGACACCGACTCGCCGACGCCGATGAGCGGCAGCGGGTCGCCGACGAAGTCCGACAGGGCGTCCGACATCTTCGCGGTACCGGTGAACACCTGCTCGAGCAGTGCCTTCTCCTCGACGGCACCGACGACCTCGCCGATGACGACGGGCGGCTCCGCGTTGAGCACGGGCATCTGCGAGACGCCGTACGTGGTCATGATGTCGACGACGTCGCGCACGGTGTCCGTCGGGTGCGCGTGCACCAGGTCGGGCAGGCGGCCGTCCTTGCCGGCGATGAGCGAGCCGACGGTGCGCTCGTCGTCGGTCTCGGCGAACCCGTACGAGCGCATCCACCGGTCGTTGAAGATCTTGCCGAGGTACCCACGTCCGCCGTCCGGCAGCAGCACCACCACGACGTCGTCCTCGGTCAGGTCACGGGCCGCGCGGAGTGCCGCGACGACGGCCATGCCGCTCGACCCGCCGACGAGCAGTCCTTCTTCACGCGCCAGACGACGGGTCATCGCGAAGGAGTCGGCGTCCGACACGGCGATGATCTCGTCCGGCACGCCGGCGTCGTAGGCGCTCGGCCAGAAGTCCTCGCCGACGCCCTCGACCAGGTACGGACGACCGGTACCGCCGGAGTACACGGAGCCCTCGGGGTCGGCCCCGACGATGCGGACGCCGCCGCCGGACGCCTCCTTCAAGTACCGTCCGGTGCCCGAGATCGTGCCGCCGGTACCGACGCCCGCGACGAAGTGGGTGATCTGCCCCTCGGTGTCGCGCCAGATCTCCGGACCGGTGGTCTCGTAGTGGCTGCGAGGGCCGTTCGGGTTGGCGTACTGGTTCGGCTTGTAGGCGCCCGGGATCTCCTGCACGAGCCGGTCCGACACCGAGTAGTAGGACTCGGGGTCGTCGGGCGCGACCGCGGTCGGGGTGACGACGATCTCGGCGCCGTACGCCGTCAGGACGTTGCGCTTGTCCTCGCCGACCTTGTCGGGCAGCACGAACACGCACCGGTAGCCGCGCTGCTGTGCGACCAGGGCCAGGCCGACGCCGGTGTTGCCGGAGGTCGGTTCGACGATGGTGCCGCCGGGACGCAGGTCGCCGGACGCCTCGGCCGCGTCGATGATCCGGGTGGCGATGCGGTCCTTCGACGACCCACCGGGGTTCAGGTACTCGACCTTCACCAGGATGGTCGCCCGCACCCCCTCGGTCACCCGGTTGAGCTTGACGAGCGGGGTGTCGCCGACCAGGTCGACGACGGAGTTCGCGTAACGCACGGCATGGAGTCTAGGACGCGGTCCCCGCGTCGCGCTGGGATGTGTCGTGCGCGGACAACGCATCCTGATCGCCTCGCCGGTCGCCCGGCCTGGTCGCGCTGCGCGGCGGACGGGAGGCCCGTGCGGACGCCGCCCCGGGCCTCCTGTCCGGCCCCCGGTCCGGCCCACCGCCGTCAGGGGCGGACGACGTCCGCCGTCGTGTTCTGCTGCCGGTGCAGCTGCGCGTACGTGCCGTCGAGGGCCAGGAGTTCGTCGTGCGTGCCCTGCTCGACGATCCGGCCGTGGTCGAGGACGAAGATGACGTCGGCGTCGCGGATCGTGGAGAGCCGGTGCGCGATCGAGATGGTGGTCCGACCGGCCGCCGCGGTGTCGAGGGCCGTCTGCACGACGTGTTCGGAGATGGAGTCGAGCGCACTGGTGGCCTCGTCGAGGACGAGCACCGGCGGGTCCTTGAGCATGACCCGGGCGATGGCAATGCGCTGCTTCTCGCCACCGGACAGCCGGTAGCCGCGCTCCCCCACGACGGTGTCGTAGCCGTCCGGGAACGACGCGATCGTGTCGTGGATGTTCGCCGCGCGGGCCGCTCGCTCGAGCTCGTCGTCGGTGGCGTCGGGCTTGGCGTACCGCAGGTTCTCGCCGATCGTGGCGTGGAACAGGTACGTCTCCTGGCTGACGATGCCGACGTGCCGCATGAGGTCCTCGTGCACCAGGTCGCGGACGTCCTGGCCGGCGAACCGCACGGACCCCTCGGTGGCCTCGTACAGCCGGGGCACCAGATAGGACACCGTCGTCTTGCCGGCGCCGGAGGGCCCGACGAAGGCGGCGAACTGCCCGGGGTGGAGCTCGAACGACACCCCGCGCAGGGTCGGCTTGTCGGCTTCACCGTCGGGGTAGGTGAAGACGACGTCCTCGAAGGCGACGTGGCCGACCTTCGACTCGTCCACGGGCTGCGCGGTCGGCGAGTCCGTGATGGCCGGCTCGAGGTCGAAGTACTCGAAGATGCGGGCGAAGAGCGCACCGGAGGTCTGCAGGTCGAGGACCACGCGCAACAGCCCGACCGTCGGGAACAGCAGGCGGGACTGCACCGTCGTGAACGCGACGATCGTGCCGGCCGTGATCGGGACGTCGCCGATGATCAGGTACGCGGCGACGACGTAGATGATCGCCGGGATGATCGACAGGAAGATCTGCACGATGGCGAAGAACCACTGCCCCGACATCTGCTGCCGAACCTGCAGGGTGATCTGGTTGCGGTTCTCGTCCCCGTAGCGGCGGGTCTCGCTGGCCTGCTGGTTGAAGCTCTTCGCGAGCAGGATGCCGGAGACGCTCAGGGCCTCTTGCGTGATGGCCGTCATGTCGGACAGCGATTCCTGCGTCTGCCCGGCGATCCGCGCTCGCACCTGCCCGACCCGGCGCTGCGCGATGACGAGCAGCGGGAGCAGGACGACCGCGACGAGCGTCATCTGCCAGCTCAGCAGCAGCATCGCGACCACGGCGGCGATCACGGTCACGGTGTTGCCGAGCACCGACGAGATCGTGTTGTTCAGCACGCTCGCCACACCACCGACGTCGTTCTGCAGGCGCGACTGGATGACGCCGGTCTTGGTTCGGGTGAAGAACGCGAGTTCCATCCGCTGCAGGTGCGCGAACAGGCGCATCCGCATCGCACCCATGACCTTGTTGCCGACGGTCGCGGTCAGGTACGTCTGCCACACGCCGACCCCGGCGCTTGCGATCCAGAGCAGGACCATGGCGGACACGAGCTCGACCAGCACCGGGACGTCGGGGCGGCCGGACGGCGGGAACAGCCCGCGGTCGAACGCCTGCTGGGTGAGCAGCGGTGGCACGACCGAGATGGCCGCGCCGACCAGCACGAGGACGATCGTGAGCCCGATCGCCCGGCGGTGCGGCTCGAAGAGCGCGGCGATGCGACGGACCAGGTGCGGGATCTTCGGCGCCTCGGCGTTGGCGGCCTTCTGCGCGCGGAAGTCACCGCTCGAGATGCGTCCGCTCCCGCGCGGACCACCACCCCGCCCGCTGTGTCCCATGCTCATGGAGCCACCGTAGCCCCGCGCTCGGACATCGACCGTCCTCTCCACAGCACCGCAGTATTTGACCCCGTTCAGGGGGCGTGCGAGCATGTGCCGTCCCCGTCCCCGCACCACCGAGGTCCCATGTCGTCCGCGCCGTCACGTCCCACGTCCCTGGGGGCGCAGCTCGCCCGCCGCAAGCCGATCGAGCAGCTGCAGGCCGAAGCCTCCCGCGGGGTGAACGGTGAACCGCTCCGTCGGTCGCTCGGGGTCTGGCAGCTGACGATGATCAGCGTCGGGGCCACGCTCGGCACCGGCATCCTGGTCGTCCTCGGTACCGCGGTCCCGCTCGCCGGTCCCGCGGTCTGGATCTCGTTCGTCGTCGCGGGGATCGCCGCGCTGCTCTCGGCGCTGTCGTACGCCGAGATGGCCGGTGCCGTCCCGACCTCGGGGTCCAGCTACTCGTACACCTACGCCACGATGGGCGAGGGCATCGCCTGGATCTGCGGCTGGTGCCTGGTGCTCGAGTACGCCGTCTCGGTGGCCGCGGTCGCCGTGGGTGCCAGCGAGTACGTCGACGAGACCCTCCGCGTGTTCGGGCTGCACCTGCCCACCGCGCTCGCCGCTCCCCCGGTCGACGGCGGCGTGGTCAACCTGCCCGCCGCGGTCCTGGTCCTGCTCGCCACCGTCGTGCTGCTGCCAGGAGCCCGCGAGAGCGCCTGGGTGAACACGGTCATGGTGGTCGTGAAGATCGCCCTGCTGGTCTTCTTCGTCGTCGTGGCGTTCACGGCGTTCCGGGCGCAGAACTTCGAGCCGCTCGCACCGATGGGCGCCGCCGGGGTCACCGCAGCGGCGTCACGGCTGTTCTTCTCGTACATCGGCTTCGACGCGGCCTCGACCGCAGGTGAAGAGGCGAAGAACCCCCGCCGTGACCTGCCACGGGCGATCATCGGCTCCATCGCGCTCATCACGGCGCTGTACATCCTGGTCGCGATCGCCGCCATCGGGGCCCGCTCGTGGACGGCGTTCTCGTCGTCCGAGGCGTCGCTCGTCCGCATCGTGGTCGACGTCACGGGGCAGCCGCTCGTCGCCCTCGTGTTCTCGATCGGGGCGGTCGTCGCCATCGCCAGTGTCGTGCTCACCGTCCTGTACGGCCAGACCCGCATCCTGCTCACGATGTCCCGCGACGGCCTGGTTCCGAAGGTCTTCGGCCGGGTCTCCCGCCGCACCGGCACCCCGATCGCGAACACGCTGATCATCGGCATCGCCGTGACGATCGTCGCCGCGCTCGTGCCCCTCGGGGAGCTCGCCGACGCCACGAGCATCGGGACCCTGGTCGCCTTCGCCCTGGTGAACGTCTCCGTCATCGTGCTCCGTCGCTCGCAGCCCGACCTGGAGCGCTCGTACCGGGTGCCGCTGTTCCCCGTCGTCCCGATCCTCGGCGCCCTGAGCTGCGTGCTGCTCGCGGTGTTCCTCGGCGCCACCACCTGGATCGCGTTCGGCATCTGGATGGTCGCCGGCGCCCTGCTCTACCTGGCCTACGGCCGCCGCCACAGCACGCTGCGCTGACGCGCCCCGCTGCCCCGCCGCGGCCGCGCCCCGCCCCGCCCCGCCCCGCCCGCGACGAGTCTCGGCCAAGCGGACTCTCTACGGCTCACGAAAGCGCGAGAGTGTCTGCCCAGACGAGACTCGGCACATCCCTCGGGACAGTCGTGCACCTGCGCTCTCCACAGATCCCGCCGGAGGGCACACAGCGCACATCCGAGTCCGCACACTCGCATCATGCAGCTTCACCGGACACGCCCCGATCTCCTCCGCGCCGAGCGGTCGGATCCATCGCGAGCACGACAACTCCGACGGCTCCATGCCGCTGGGCGAGTCATCCGGCTCCGTGCGGGTGTCTACCTCGACAAGCGGGTGTGGGATGCACTCGACACGTCGGACAAGCACCTCGCCATGGCTTGGGCTCTCGCTCCTGACCTGAGTCCGACCAGCGCGTTCTCCCACGTCACGGCTGCACTCATCCATGGCTGGCCGTTGATCGGACCGGCTCCGGAGCGGATCCACGTCGTCGACTGGACGCTGGTCGGTGTCGAACACCGGGTCGGGCTCATTCGACACGGCATCGACCCCGCTGGCCTGTGCCTCGGCCCCAGTCGATTCGACGGCGTCCCTGTGGTCGATGCGCTCGGAACGGCGGTGGCCGTCGCGCGAACGTGCGACCCGGCGGTCGCCGCCGTGGCCATCGACCATGCAGTGCGCATGAAGGCGATCGACAGGAAAGTGTTCGAGGAGCACCTGCCGCCGCCCGCATCGCGCGGTGGCCGGAGGGCTCGGCTCGTCGCCACCGCGCTCGATCCGGCACACGAGTCACCCGGTGAGTCCTACTCTTCGATCCGACTCGTGCAACTGGGAGTGACCAACATCCACCCGCAGCATGAGTTCATCACGAACGGGTTCCGTGACCGAGTCGACTTCTGGTTGCCCGACGCCGGAGTCGTCGTCGAGTTCGATGGCAAGCAGAAGTACGTCGACCGCGAGATGCTCGCAGGTCGCGATCCCAGCGAGGTCCTCTGGCAGGAGAAGCGCCGGGAGGACCGCATCCGTACCCACCGAGAAGTTCGGTCCGTCATCCGAGTGACCTGGTGGCACCTCGAGAGCCTCGACCGGTTCCGTGCGCTGCTCCGTTCGCACGGGGTGTTGATCACTCCGTGAGCAGCATCGGCGACAATCGAGTCTCGGCTCAACGGACAACTTCCCGCTCCAGCGGCTGGCAAAGTGTCCGCTCAGCCGAGTCTCGGCGAAAGGTGCCGCAGACAGCCCCCACCCCGCACACGACGAAGGCCGCCACCCCGAGGGGCAGCGGCCTTCGTGACCGGAACGGTCGAGACTACGCGAGCTCGATCGTGGCGCCAGCGGCCTCGAGGGTCGCCTTCGCCTTGTCGGCGGTCTCCTTGTTCGCACCCTCGAGGATCTTGGCGTCGGCGGTCTCGACGAGCGCCTTGGCCTCACCGAGGCCGAGCGACGTCAGGCCACGGACCTCCTTGATGACCTGGATCTTCTTGTCACCAGCGGACTTGAGGATGACGTCGAACTCGGTCTTCTCCTCAGCGGCCTCGGCCGGGGCAGCGGCGGCCGGAGCGGCAGCAGCGGCCGGGGCAGCAGCGGTGACCTCGAAGACCTCTTCGAACTTCTTCACGAAGTCCGAGAGCTCGATGAGCGTGAGCTCCTTGAAGGCCTCGATGAGCTCGTCCTGCGAAAGCTTCGCCATGATTTTCTCCTACTACTAGCTAGTACGTGTGGTTGATGAACGCGAGCCTGATCAGGCCGCGGACTCCTGCTTCTCGCGAAGGGCGTCCACGGTGCGGACGGCCTGCGAGAGGGGTGCCTGGAACAGGTACGCAGCACCGAACAGCGAGGCCTTGAGTGCGCCGGCGAGCTTGCCGAGCAGCACTTCACGGGACTCGAGGTCGGCGAGCTTGTCCACCTCGGTCGCGGTGAGCGGGTTACCGTCGAAGTAACCGCCCTTCACCACGAGCTCGGGGTTCGCCTTGGCGAATGCACGCAGCGACTTCGCGACGGCGACGGTGTCACCGTGGACGAAGGCGAGAGCGGACGGACCGGCGAGTTCGTCGTCGAACGACGAGATGCCGGCGTTGTTCGCCGCGATCTTGGTCAGCGTGTTCTTCACCACGGCGTACGTGGCGTGCTCACGGATCGAGTTGCGGAGCTCCTTGAGCTGCGCGACCGTGAGACCGCGGTACTCGGTGAGCAGAACGGCGTTCGAGCTACGGAAGGACTCCGTGAGCTCGGCGACCGCAGCTTCCTTGTTCGCCATGGTTCTCCTTGGGGGTCTTGCCGGCAGCCCCAGGTCCACGAACGAAAAAAGCTCCGGCGCAGAGGCTCGGAGCTGCTCTCACCAGATGGTGGGAGTGGTTCGGAACACCTGCGCGGGATGCCTCACGAGTGAGGACCTTCGGTCACGATGTTCACAAACACGTTGCAAGCAGCACGACATCCGGCGGTCTTTGGCTTCGAGAACAGTAGCAGATGCCGTGGACGAGACCAAACAGCGGTCGGGAGGCGCGGTGCGGGCCCGCCCCGCGCCTCCCCTCCGTCAGTGGGTGCGGTCCACCGCAGCGGGCGTCGCCGACCAGTCGGCGGACCCGGCCCCCTCGGCCGGCTCGGCCGACGACGACGACGCGACCGACCCCGCCGCGGCAGCAGCCGCAGCGGGGTCGCGCGGCAGGTGCACCGTGAACACCGTGTCCCCGGGCTCGCTCGTGACCTCGACCCGCCCGCCGTGCGCCTGCACGACCGCGGCGACGATGGCGAGCCCGAGCCCGGTCGACCCGACCGTGCGGGAGCGCGAGCTGTCGGCACGGGCGAACCGCTCGAACAGCTTCGGCAGGAACTCCGGGTCGATGCCCTGGCCGGTGTCGCGCACGGTCAGGTCCACGCCGCCGTCGACCGGGGCGAGCCCGACCGTGATGCGGGTGCCCTCGGGCGTGTGGGTCCGGGCGTTCGTGACGAGGTTGACGATGACCTGGTGCAGGCGTGCGGCGTCCCCCGTGATGGTGACCGGCTCCGGTGGGACGTCGACCTCGATGGGGTGTTCGGGTGAGGCAGCGTGGGCGTCGTTCACGGCGTCGAGCACCAGGCCGGTCAGGTCGACCTCGGCGAACTGGATCTCGCGGCCCTCGTCGAGTCGGGCGAGGAGCAGCAGGTCCTCCACCATCGAGGTCATCCGGATGGACTCGGACTCGATGCGGCTCATCGCGTAGACGACGTCCTTCGGCAGGTCGCCGCCCATGCGCCGGGTGAGCTCGGCGTACCCGCGCACCGAGGCGAGCGGGGTCCGGAGCTCGTGCGAGGCGTCGGCGACGAACTGCCGCACCTTCTGCTCCGAGCGTTCCCGCGCCTGCATCGCACTGCCGATGTGCCCGAGCATCCGGTTGAAGGCGCTGCCGACCCGGCCGACCTCGGTGCGGGGGTCGGTGTCCGGCACACGGACACCGTCGAGGGCGTCACTGCGGTCGAGCGGCATGCGCGCGACGGTCGAGGCGGTCTCGGCGACGCGGTCGAGCGGCCGCAGGGAACGCCGGACCACGAGGGCGGCGACCAGTGAGGCGGCGAGGAGTGCGAGTCCGGTGACGACCAGCACGACCCCCAGGAGCTTCCAGACGCTCTCGTAGACGGGTGCCATCGGCAGGCCGACCACGAGCACGGCAGGCCCGACGGTCGCCGCGGTCACCCGGTAGCGACCGAGGTCACCGCCGAGGTCGATGGTGTGTGGACGCCCGTCGACGTGCACCCCGCCGAGCGGCGCGACCACCGGCGCCGAGAGACGCTCGATCCCCCCGGCGTTGTCCAGCACGCTCCCGACGATGACGTCCCCGTTGAGGAAGTAGACCGTCAGGGTCCCGGACGCTTGTCCGGACGGGCGGCCGATGTCCAGACCCGGGCCGCTCCCGCCCTGCTGCTCGACGGATCGCTGCGCACGGTTCGTGGCGAACTGCAGCTGCTCGTCGATCGCGGAGCGCTGGATCGAGAACAACGCGATGATGCTCCCCGCCCCGATCACCGCACTCACGGCGACGACGAGGGCGACGATGCTCAGGACGAGCCGACGCCGCAGGGTCACGAGGTCGGCTTGATGACGTACCCGACGCCGCGCACCGTGTGGATCATCGGCGTCTCGCCGGCGTCGATCTTCTTGCGCAGGTAGGAGATGTAGATCTCGACGACCGAGGACTTGCCGCCGAAGTCGTACGACCACACACGGTCCAGGATCTGCGCCTTCGAGAGCACGCGACGGGGGTTCCGCATCAGGAAGCGAAGGAGTTCGAACTCGGTGGCCGTCAGTTCGATCGGCCGGCCGGCGCGGTGCACCTCGTACGACTCCTCGTCGAGCACCAGGTCGCCGACGACGATGCGCGAGTCTCCGGCCTCGGAGATCGAGATCTGCGAGCGGCGGATGAGCCCGCGCAGACGCGCCACGACCTCTTCCAGGGAGAACGGCTTCGTGACGTAGTCGTCACCACCGGCGGTGAGTCCGGTGACCCGGTCCTCGACGGAGTCCTTGGCGGTGAGGAACAGCACCGGGGTGTCGTCGTTGTTCTGCCGCAGCCGGCTCAGCACCTGCAGCCCGTCGAGGTCGGGCATCATCACGTCGAGCACCATCGCGTCGGGCTTGAACTCCCGCGCGGTCGTCAGGGCGTCCTGCCCGCCGTTCGCGCTCTTCACGTCCCAGCCCTCGTACCGCAGCGCCATGGACAACAGGTCGGTGAGGCTGGCTTCGTCGTCGACGACCAGGATGCGCAACGGGGTTCCGTCGGCACGTGTGAGGCGCGGGGCTGCTGCGGGCTGGGAGATGGTCACGTCTTCGAGTATCGAGAAGTTCCTATGAGTCGTCTGTGGCCCAGCCCAGTGCGTTCTGTGGATCGAGGACACGTCCACGGCCCGACGCTCCGTACGTTGGGAGCATGTTGCGATCTGCAGCCTGGCCGTCGTCGGCCCGGCACCTGGAAACCGCGCGGATCGAACGGACGACCGGGAGGCCCGGCTCGACACCGACGGACCGCCTGGCGGTCGCGCAGGCGGTCGCCGCCGCCACCCCGCCCCTGTCCGCCGGCACGGCCGGCGGCTTCTTCGGCACGCTCGCCGCGGTCGCCGCAGCGGACGTCGCCACTGCCCGCACCGTCGAACCGCACCTGGACGCCCTCGGGATCCTGGCGCAGGCCGGGGTCGACGCCCCGGACGGTTCCACCTGGGGCGTCTTCGCCGCCGAGGGCCTGGGGCTGCGGCTCGACGCCGCACCACAGGACGACGGCACGGTCCTGCTCCACGGCAGGAAGCCGTGGTGCTCGCTCGCCTCGACGCTCTCGCACGCCCTGGTCACCGCGCACCTGGGTGACGAACGCGTCCTGGTCGCCGTGGACCTGCGACAGCCGGGCGTCACCGTGCACGACGAGGCCTGGGTCGCACGCGGCATGCCCGACGTGCCGAGCGGACCGGTCGACTTCGACGGTGTCCGGGCACGACCCGTCGGCGCCCCCGGCTGGTACCTGGAGCGTCCGGGCTTCGCGTGGGGCGGCATCGGCGTCGCGGCCTGCTGGTGGGGCGGTGCGGTCGGGCTCGCACGGGTGCTCCGCGACGCCGCGGCCGCGCACCCGGAGTCCGAGCTGCTGCAGGCGGCCCTCGGTGCCACCGTCGCCGACCTCGCCGACGCCGAGGACGCCCTCGCCGACGCCGCTGCCCGGATCGACGGCTCCGACCCGGCCTCCGACGACACCGACTGGCGGCTGCTCGCCCAGACGGTGCGATCGCGGGTGCGCCGGTCGGTCGACGCGGTGCGCGAACGGGTGGTCGCGACGATCGGCCCGGCACCGCTGACCGCCGATGCCGCCGTCGCCGCGCGGGTCGCCGACCTCGAGCTCTACGTCCTGCAGGACCACGGTGCACGCGACCTCGCCCGCATCGGCCGGATGGTGCTCGAGCGCGGCGGTGTCGCGTGGTGAACTTCGACCACCGCGAACCGGGGACCGACCCGGCGGCGTGGACACGGTTCCTCGACGGCGTGGACGCACCGGCGATCGACCTGGCCGACACCGGGTCCGTGCTCGTCGTCGCACCGCACCCCGACGACGAGACCCTCGGTGCCGGTGGCCTGATCGCGGCGGCTGCGCAGGCTGGCACCCCCGTGCACGTGCTGCTCCTCACCCGCGGCGAGCGCTCCCACCCGGACTCCCCCACGACGACCGCGGAGGCGCTCGCCGCCGCACGCGACGCGGAGTTCGTTGCGGCCGTGCGCGTCCTGCACCCCGACGTCACGTCGACCTCGGTCGGGATCCCGGACGGCACGACCCGCGAACACCGCGACCGCGTGACGGAGGCCGTCGACCAGGCGCTGGCCGCGGCCGCGCACCCGGTGCTCCTCGTCGCACCGTGGCCTGGAGACGGGCACCGTGACCACCGCATCGCCGGCGAGGTCACCGAGGCCGCCGCGGCGAGCGCCCCCGACGTCGACCTGCTCGCGTACCCGATCTGGGCGTGGCACTGGGACGAGCCGGAGCACACCGTCGCCCCGTGGGACCGCGCTCGAGCGCTGCCGCTGACCGAGGACCTCGTCGCCCGGAAGCGCGCCGCCCTCGATGCCTACCCGTCGCAGACCCGGCCGCTCTCGCCCGCGGTCGGCGACGAGGCGATCGTCGACGACCGGCACGCCGCACACCACCTGCGGACGACCGAGTGGTTCTTCGTGCCGGAGTCCGCCGCGTCGCGGTCTCGCGAGTCGTTCGACGCGCACTACGACCGGAAGCCCGAGGGGTGGGACTTCGACGGGTCCTGGTACGAGCAGCGCAAGCGGGCCGTGACACTGGCGGCGCTCCCCCGCCCGCGTTTCCGCTCGGCGCTCGAGCTCGGTTGTGCGACCGGCGTCCTGACCGCCGCCCTGGCCGAACGCGCGGACGACGTGCTCGGCACCGACATCTCGGCGGCACCGCTCGAGCGTGCCGCCCGCCGTGCCCCGACCGCGCGGTTCGTGCAGGCGGCCCTGCCGTCCGAGTGGCCGGAGGGCCGCTGGGACCTGGTGGTGATGTCCGAGGTCGGGTACTACCTGTCCCCGGCCGACCTCGACGCCACGATCGACCGCGTGCTCACCTCGCTCGACGACGACGGCGTGCTCGTCGCCTGTCACTGGCGGCACCCCGACGACGAGGCCGTGTCGAGCGGCGACGCGGTGGACGCGCGGCTGACCGAACGCTGGCCGCGTCCCGCCCTGCTCCGGCACGTGGAAGCGGACTTCGTGCTGAGCGTGCTGCCCGGCCCGGCGGTCACCTCGGTGGCCCGGGCCGAGGGGATCGTCCGGTGACCGGACCCCACCACCGACCGCGCATCGACGTGGTCGTCCCGGCGCACGACGAGGCCGACCGGATCGCCGCGTGCCTCGGATCGCTCCTGGTGGCGGTCGACCGGCTCGCCACGGAGCGGCCCGGGGTCGACGCGGCGATCACGGTGGTGCTGGACGGTTGCACGGACGACACCGCTGCCGTGGTCGATCGGTACCCGGTCGACGTCCTGACCACGGACCGTGTCGGGGTCGGTCGGGCACGGTCCATCGGGGCGACGCACGCGCTGCGAGCGCACGACGGCGACCCGGTGGCTCGGTGGCTCGCGCACACCGACGCCGATTCGCGCGTGCACGAGCGGTGGCTCGTCCAGCAGTCCGACGCACTGGAATCCGGCGCGCAGGTGCTCGTCGGCGCCGTCGTCCCGGACCCGGACGACCTGGCGCCCGCGGTGATCGACCGGTGGACGCGGGCGCACCCGCCGGGCGCCGCGCTCGGTCACGTGCACGGCGCCAACCTCGGCGTGCTCGCCGCGGCGTACGTCACGCTCGGCGGGTTCGACCCCGTCCCCGAACACGAGGACGCCCGCCTGGTCACCCGGGCCCGAGCACTCGGGTTCCGCGTGGACGCGACCGTCGAACTGCCGGTGGTGACGAGCGGGCGCTTCGCCGGCAGGACCCCGGGCGGGTACGCCGAACACCTGCGCCAGCAGTACGGCGACGTCGGCTGACCGTCCTAGGTGGAGGTGGGGCGTCGGCCGGTGAACCGCTCCACCCAGCCGGCGACCGTCCCGAGGCGGATCGCCGCAGCACGTCGTCGCCGTCGGCCGAACGGTGCGCCCACGAGCGCCCATCCGGTCGCCAGGAGGTGACGGAGGACCTCGCGGGGACGCCAGGCGGCGCCGTGCGCTCGGTGCTTGTCGACGAGGACACGGTCCCAGCGCGCGTAGTGCCGGTTGTTCCGGAACAGCTCCCGGGTGCCCCGGCGGAGTCGGTACTGCACCGATGCGGACGGTTCGAAGTGGGTCGGGAACCCGAGGTAGGTCGCACGCCATGCCAGGTCGATGTCCTCGGCGGCACCGAGCGACGTGTCGAAGCCCCCGGTGGCCTCGAGGACGGTGCGCCGCATGCCGAGGTTGGCTGCGGACGTGTGCGGGAGGTGCCCGAACCGCACGATCGGCCACGCCTGCTCGGGCGCTTCCCACATCCACGGCTCGTTGAGCGCGTCGTGCAGCAGCGGACCTGTGCAGACACCGGCATCGGCCAGCCCGCGCACCATCCCCGCGATCCAGGTGTCCGCGACGACGTCGTCAGCGTCGCAGAACAGCACGATGTCGGAGCGGAGTGCCCGCCAA
Organism: Curtobacterium poinsettiae; assembly: GCF_047226435.1. NCBI lineage: Bacteria > Bacillati > Actinomycetota > Actinomycetes > Micrococcales > Microbacteriaceae > Curtobacterium > Curtobacterium poinsettiae. The sequence goes on from NZ_CP178434.1 coordinate 2,524,774, forward strand.
CCGGCGTTCCGCGCCGGGGCAGCGCCTCGGATCGCGGACGAGTCGATGGAGCGGACCGTCCAGCCGCGCGGCCACTCCTCTGCAGCGATCCGCGCATCGACCAGGTGACGGGGTTCACCGTTGCAACTGACCACGATCTCGACGGGTCCGGTCCACGTCTGCCGGGCGAGCGCTGCGAACTGGGGGCCGAGCTCGACAGTGGTGCGCTGTCCGACCGGGATGACCACGCCGACCGTGGGCTGGGGTGCGACGCCGCTCATCGTGCGGGTTCCCGTCGTCCGGCCGTCGCGCCGATCATCGTGGCCGCCGTGGTGATCCCGGCGGCGGGGGTCACCCCCGTGGCGTGGAGGTCGCCGACGAGGACACCGCCGGCGAGCCCGGCGGTCCGACCACAGGCGAGGTCGGACGGACGGTCACCGACGATCCAGGACCCGGCGAGCCGGATGCCGAACGTCGCTGCCGCCGCGAGGACCATGCCGGGTCCGGGCTTCCGCCACGGGTCCGGGTCACCGGGCAGTCGAGCACTCCCGACGATCACGTCGACGTCCGCGCCGTGGGACTGCATGGCTCGGCGGATGCGCCCGTTCACGGTGTCGAAGCCGGACCAGTCGTACCAGCCCCGGGCGATGCCGCTCTGGTTCGTCACGACGACCACCGGGATGCCGTCGTGCCAGGCCGCAGCAGCCGATTCGATGGCGTCGGGGACGAGCTCGGTGCGGTCGAGCGACCCGACGTGTCCGTGGTCGACGATGAGCACACCGTCCCGGTCGAGGAACAGTGCATCGACGCCGTCGAGCGGCCGTTCGGAGAGCCGTTCCAACGACCGGTGGCGGTCACGCGACGCGGACACGGGTCCCGGTCTCCGAGAAGGCGAACGGGACGACGCGTTCGGGGCCGAGGGCCCGGACGAACGCAGCACGCTCGGACGGGGGCACGACGAACAGCATGTGCCCGCCTCCGCCGGCACCGAGCAGTTTCCCGCCGGTGGCCCCGAGCGTGCGTCCGTGCTCGTACAGCTCGACGACGGGGCTCGCCGTCGTTCCGAGCACCGCGGCCTTGAGCGTCCATGCCTCGTGCAGGGCCGGGCCGAACGAGTCGGTGCGACCGGCGGCGAGCTCGTCGCCCATCACCCGGGCGAGCTCCACCATCCGTGTCACGCGGTCCCGCGCTCCGCCCGGCCGCGACATCGTGCGGGACTGGCGGCCGAGTTGCTGTCCGGCGTCCCGCCCGATCAGGGTGTCGACCAGCACGAGCGACGATTCGAGGTCCTGCCTGGCACGCTCCGGCATGTCGATGGGCGTCGCGACCGTCGAGCCGTCGGTGCCGAAGTCGTAGCGACGGAGTCCCCCGTGGGCGGACGCGGTCTGGTCCTGCAGGCCCACCGGACGCGCGCAGCGGATCATCTCGATCTCACTGGCCGTGGCGGCGAGCGCGCTCGGCTCGAGGTCGGCACCGCGGAGTGCCGCCAACGCCGCCACCAGGCTGGTGACGACCGCGCCGGAGGTGCCGAGGCCGGTCCCGGAGCTCCGGACGTCGGAGTGGATCGAGACGTCGACCGGGACCGCCGGGGTGTCGTGCAGCAGGGCTTCGCGCACGAAGTCGTGCTCGATGGCTGCCGGGGAGTCCGCCGTCTGCACGCCGTCGGTCACGACGCGGATCCCACCACGTGCACGGGGGCGGACGACGGTCTCGACGGCCAGGTCGATCGTGGTGCTGACCACGCACCCGGGCTGCTCGGAGAAGTACGCGGGGAGGTCGCTGCCCCCACCGAAGAAGGAGACGCGGAGCGGGGAGCGGGCGATGATCACGAGCGGGCGACCTGGACGCCGGCGACGAAGGCACGGGTGAGCGCGTGGTGGTACGCGACGTGGAAGTCCTCGATGACGTCGATGTCACACGACGGCACCACGGCGGCGACGTCGACGAGGTCGAGGATCGGCGGGAGTCCCTGCATCGCCCCGGTGAAGGCGAGCGTGACGGCGCCGCGGTCGCGGGCGAAGTCGAGCGCGCGCAGCACGTTGGCGGATCCCCCGGAGGCGCTGAGCCCGAACACGACGTCCCCGGTGCGCATGAGGACCCGCAGCTGCTCGAGGAAGACGTCGTCGTAGTCGAAGTCGTTGCCGACGGCGGTCATCATTGCGGCGTTGTCGGTCAGGGCGAGGATCCGCAGCCGCTCGGCGACCGGAGCGAGCGGGTCGGCCTGACGGGACGGAGCCAGGCTCTTCGCGAGGTCGGCCGCCATGTGGCTCGCCAACGCCGCGCAGGCCCCGTTGCCGAAGACGAAGACCGAGCGTCCGTCGCGGTGGGCGTCGACGAGCACGGCCGCGATGCGCGCGATCTCGTCGACGGGGAACCGACGGGCGAACCGGTCGACCTGGACGGAGTACGCCTCGACGATCTGCGCGGCGGCCCGCAGGTCAGGGGCTGTGGTGGTGAGCATGGCTGTCCTTCGTTCGGTGTCGACGACCAGCATACCCATTACACATGCGAAATATCAACGGCGGGAGGCAACCGCTGCGGCGAACGCGGTCGTGTAGCCGTCGATCGACCCGGTCTCGTGCCAGTCGCCGTGGATCCGTGCGGCCTGCACGCCCCCGTCGAGTGCGAGCGCGCCGAGCGCAGCACTGAGGTAGAGCTCCCCGTCGGCCGCGGGGGCCACGGCGCGCAGCGCTCCGAGCACCGCTGGCGTGACCACGTACCCACCGACCGAAGCGAGCCCGTCGACGGGCGGGTCGACCGGCTTCTCGACGAGTTCGACGACCCTCCCGCTGGCGTCCACACGAGCGACACCGCAGCGTCGGAGCGCCGCACGCGGAGCACGCACGACAGCGATGACGGGCAGTCCGGTCCTGCGGTGACGGTCGAGCACGACGGCGCTGCGGTTCTCACCGAAGACGACCTCGTCACCCCAGAGCACGAGGAAGGACTCATCGCGCACGCGGGTCGCAGCCGACAGGATCGCTCCCCCGTTGCCCGGCCCGGCAGTCTGGAGACAGGTCTCCAACTCGACACCCCGGGCTCGGGCGTCCGGCCGGAGGACGTCCGTGACGTAGTCGTTCAAGGCCGTCTTGTCCGGCCGGGTGACGAGGACGATGCGCTCGATCCCGGCGCCGATCAGTTCGTCGACCACGATGTCCAGCGTCGGCCGGTCGCCGAGTGGCAGCAGCTCCTTCGGGATCGCTTGCGTCAGACGACCGAGTCGGGTGCCGCGACCGGCGGCGGGGATGACAGCCGTCCGCACGGGTGGGACCGGGGGGACGGGATCAGGGAACCGGGCCACGGGCGAGCGCCTTCCTGGGACGGGGACGGGGAGGTCGTCGGCGCCGACGGGGCAGGGCCGATCGGACGTCGGGGAAGACGAGGGCGACGAGCAGTGCCGCCAGTGCTGCCAGGATGCCCGGCACGAGCACGGAGCCGATCGGATCAGCACCGAACCCGCTTCGGACCACGGCCGACACGAGGACCGCGGCGCTCGTGGCCGCGGCCGCGGGGAGGACCGGGAGTCCGAGGTCGCGCAACCGCAGACCGGATCCCTTCGTCGCCACCAGGAAGGCCGGCACCACGAGCCCGGAGCAGGCCACCGCGTACGCGGCAGCCATGCCCTGCGGCCCCCAGACGGTGCCGACGACGAGGGCGCCGACGAGGACCGGCTGGGTGACCAGCGCCCAACGGACCTGTCGCCCGGCGCGGCCACTGGCGATGAAGTACCAGACGGCCGCGAACCCGAGCGCCTGCGCCCCGCCCGCGACGACGAGGAACGGCAGGAGTGCCGCGGAGCCGAGCCAGTCGTCACCGAACAGCAGGTGGACGATCGGGCCGGCGAGCACCCCGAGCACGGCGAGGACCGGCCACGCCAGGAGCGTCACCGTGCCGACGAGTCGCCGGAACCGCTCACGGAGCACCACGGCGTCGACGCCCGCCATCGCCGGGACCGCGATCCGTTGGACAGCCGCCCCGATCTGGTCCAGCGGCAAGGTCATCAGCTGCACGGCCTGGACCCACAAGCCGGACGCCGCCGGGCCGAAGAGCGCCGCCACCAGCACGCGGTCCCCTGCCCTGGCGACGAGCGAGACCAGCTGGACCAAGGACACGTCCCGCGCGAGCGCGGCCATGGTGCGGACCGAACGCCACGGTGCTGCCGTGCCGCGGGGCACGCGGCGCAGGACGACGACGCCGACCGTGATCACGATCCACAGGGCCACCACCTGCGCCACCATCGCGACGGGTCCGGCGCCGACGAGCGCGAGACCGATCGACAGGGTGGAACCGAGCACCACGGCGATCGACTCGACGAGTGCGACCCGTCCCATCTCGTGCTGGCGCACCATCGAGGCGATCGGGACGGCGACGAGGCCGGCGAGCGGGAAGGCCACTGCGATCGCCAGGAGCAGCCCGCCGGACGGCGACGACGGCAGCGCCCGGAGGACGAGGAGACCTGCGGCGGCGACGAGGGCCCCCAGCAGGATCCCAGTCAGGGAGCTCGCCCGGTGGAGTGCGACGTGGACGTCCGCCGGGAGCGCACCCGAACGCAGGACGACCGCAGCGAACCCGCTGTTGCGGACCAGCTCGAGGACGACACCGAGCGCGAGCACCGCCGCGGCGACCCCGTAGGCGTCCGGCCCCAAGACGCGTGCCACGACGACGTTCGAGACGATCTGCACGGAGGCCCGGAAAGCGGTCGCGGCGATGCTGAACACCCCACTCCGCACGATCGCCACGCATCCAGAATATCACGTGTCATCCTTTGCCGGGGGTGCTTACGCGGTTCATCGGAAGCAGCAGTGACCGCCACAACCACGCTGCCTAGGTTCTCCTCCGTCGGCCCCGCCGCGTGCTCTGCGCGGCCGGTGACCCCAGCCGGCCACCACCGAGGAGAACCATGTTCCTGACCTACCTCAGGCGCGAACTCACGAACCGCAAGAAGCAGACGGTCATCATCGCGATCGGGATGGCCCTGGCCATCGCCCTCGTGGTGATCGTGTCGTCGATCTCGGGTGGCGTGCAGGCAGCGCAGTCGAGCGTCCTGCAGTCCGTCTACGGCGTCGGCACCGACATCACCGTCACCAAGACCGCGACGGCGTCGACGAACGGCGGGCGTCCGAGCTTCGACTTCGGCAGCCGGGGCGACAGCGACGACGACAGCGGTTCGACCGACCTGTCGCAGTCGCGGCTCGCGGTCGCGCGCGGCACGAGCACCCTGGACGCCGCGAACCTGTCGACGATCACGAGCACCGACGGCGTCGAGGCCGCGACGGGTGTCCTGACCCTCGAGAACAGCACGTTCTCCGGCCAGGTCCAGCAGCAGTCGACCGACGACAGCAGCACGGACGGCAGCAGCGACTCCAGCAGCGACAGCACGACCCAGCAGGGCCCACCGAGCGGGGACACCGGCGTTGGCGGCGGGTTCGGCGGTGGGTCGTTCAGCGTCGACTCGTTCACGGTGACCGGCATCCCGGTGTCCGGCGCGACGGTCGGTCCGCTCACGAGCACCGAGCTCACGAAGGGGCGCACCTTCGCCGCGGAGGACGCGGGAAAGGACGTCGTCGTGCTCGATGCGTCGTACGCGAAGAGCGAGTCGAAGGCGGTCGGCGACACCGTCGACATCGGCGGCACGGACTTCACCGTCATCGGCATCGTCAGCTCCACCGGTTCGGCCTCGACCACGGGCTCGAACACCTACATCCCGCTCGACACCGCGCAGGCGCTCGCCGACCTCGACGGCAAGGTCACCTCGATCTCCGTCTCCGCCGAGTCGTCGTCCGACGTCAGCACCATCAAGTCCGCACTGCAGGCGAAGCTGCCGAGTGCCACCGTCTCCACCGAGGCCGACCTGGCCTCGAGCGTGTCCGGGTCGCTCAGCACCGCGTCGAGCCTGGTCTCGAACCTCGGCACGTGGCTGTCGATCGTCGTGCTCGCCGCGGCGTTCCTCATCGCGATCCTCTTCACGATCTCCGGCGTGACCCGCCGCACCCGCGAGTTCGGGACCCTCAAGGCGATCGGCTGGTCGAACGGCCGCATCACCCGACAGGTGGCGGGCGAGTCCCTGGTGCAGGGCCTGATCGGCGGCGTGCTCGGCGCTGCGGCCGGCCTGATCGGCATCCTCGTGCTGAACGTCATCAGCCCGACGATCTCGGCGAGCGCCTCGAGCACGACCGGCGGGGGTGCCGGTGGCGGCGGTGGCATGCCCGGCGGCGCAGCGACCGCGGCCGCGGGCAGCGGCACGACGGGCGGTGCACCGGCCGGTGGCTTCGGCGGCGGCGCGAGCACCGCGTCGACGACCGACGTGGTGCTGCACGCCCCGGTGACCGTCGAGGTGATCCTGCTGGCGATCGGCCTGGCGATCCTCGGCGGGCTCATCGCCGGCGCGCTCGGCGGCTGGCGTGCGAGCCGGCTCCGTCCGGCCGAAGCGCTCCGGAGCGTGGCCTGATGCCCGGCCGCACCGACACGACCGAACCGACGACAGGAGCACCCGTGACCAGCACCGACACCGCGACCGGCGAGGCGGAGGCGCGCCGTGCCTCCAGTCCGATGTACCGGCTGACGAACGTCAGCAAGACCTACCAGCAGAAGAACCGGACCGTCACCGCCCTGACGAACGTCCACCTGACGATCCCGCAGGGGCAGCTCGTGGCCGTCCAGGGGCCGACCGGCGGCGGGAAGTCGACGCTGCTGCAGATGCTCGGAGCGCTCGACCGGCCGAGTGCCGGGTCGATCCACCTCGGTGGCGACCGCGACGTGGCGAAGCTCGGCGACGGCGCGCTGACCGACCTGCGCGCGACCGAGATCGGCTTCGTGTTCCAGAGCTTCAACCTGATACCGACGCTGACGGCGCTCGAGAACGTCGAGACGGCGTTCGCGGGGTCGCTCGCGAACCGGTCCCGGACCGAGGTCCGCGAGCGTGCGGTGGCTGCCCTCCGCGAGGTCGGGCTGGGTGAGCGGATGGAGCACCTGCCGGCCGAGCTCTCCGGCGGACAGCAGCAGCGGGTGGCGATCGCCCGGGCGCTGGTGAAGAACCCGAGCGTGCTGCTCGCCGACGAGCCGACGGGTGCGCTCGACGAGTCGACCCGCGACGAGATCATGGCGCTCATCGAGAAGCAGTGGCGGGAGCGCGGGCTGACCGTCGTCATCGTCACGCACGACTCGTGGGTTGCGAAGCGGGCCGAGCGGCGCCTGCACATCAAGCAGGGGCAGGTGTGCGAGGTCTAGCGGGGCAGGCGGGTGCGCGGGCAGGCGCGGGGCGTCCGTCCGCGTTCCGCGCTGAGCGACAGTCCACGCCTCCAGGAGCGCGTGGACTGTCGCTCAGCGCGTGAGGACGCCGCCGATCCCCCCGGCGCTCCCGCTACCGCGCCACCGGGTAGTCGCAGTACGCGAACCACGTCGAGTCCGGCGCCCACGGCGGCACGTTGACCGTCCCCTGCCCGCCGTCGAGCGCTACCAGGGTCTCCGGCTGCACGGCGATCCGGGCGCCGCGGACGAGCGAGCCGGGCAGCAGCCGGAGCTCGACGCGGTGGTCGGCCGGGTGGCCCTGCACGCCGGGCTCGTACGACAGGGACAGCAGGTGTGCGCCGTCGGGCGACAGGTGCGGGAACCAGTTCACCCGCTCGTCGTTCGTGATCCGGACGGGGTCGTCGGCGCCGGGCCGGAGTGACGCGAGCTGCGCGGTCCCCGGTGTGAAGCGCTCGGTGTTCCAGAGCAGCGTGCCGTCGGCGGTGATCGTGCAGCCGTCGTCGGCGTGCTCGTCCCGCGTGACGAACGTCGGCTCACCGGTCGCGGGGTCGACCATCGCGACGTCGGTCGTCCAGACGCCGTCCTCGGACAGCTCACCCACGACCGCGGCGAGCGCGCTGCCGTCCGGGGCGATGCCGTGCAGGTAGAACTTCCGCTTGGTCGGCAGGGCCGCGGCGACGTCGGTGATCCGGGTCGCGGGGCCGCCGTCCGGCAACGGGACCCGGTACAGCTCGCCGTCGCGGGCGCTCACCACGATCGAGGTGCCGGACGGGTCGAGCACGTGGTCGTTGTTGATCTCGTCGACGCCGTCCATCGGCACCGGCACGAGCGCGGTCTCGTCGAGCACGGTGCCGCTGTCGGTCGACGGCAACCGCAGCAGCCAGAGGTCGCCGTCGCCGTTCAGCACCAGGGTGTCGGCGTCCAGGACGTTCGGCGCTTCGACGAGCACCGTTGCCGACTCGAACACGAGCCGCGCGGTCCGTGACCCGACGTCGTACACGTGCACGCGGCTGGTCTGTCCGGGCAGCAGCTGCCGCCCCCGGGTCTCGTCGCTCATGCTTCCATCCTGTCGGTCGTCGGGTGGCCGGGGTCGGTGGGGAACGGCAGAACACCGGTGTTCACGCTGCGCACCGCGTGATGCGGGGGCGTCGAGCGCGAACACCGGTGTTTTGCGGAAAGGGGCTCCGCCTACTTCACGGCACCCGCGGTCAGGCCGGCCACGAACTGGCGCTGGACCACGAGGAACGCGGCCACGACCGGGATCGACACGACGAGCGACGCCGCCATGACCTGGTTCCAGTACACGTTCGTCTGCGTCGAGTACTGCTGCAGACCGACCGCCAGGGTCGAACCGAGCCCGTTCGTCATGACCGAGGCGAAGAGGACCTCACCCCAGGCCGTCATGAACGAGTAGATCCCGACCGCCACCAGACCCGGACGGGCCGACGGCAGGATGACCCGGAACAGGGCACCCATCGGACCCGAACCGTCGACCATCGCGGCCTCGTCGAGCTCGCGCGGGATGGTCTCGAAGTACCCGGCGAGCATCCAGATCGAGAACGGGAGCGTGAACGTCAGGTACGTGATGATCAGCCCGAGCCACGACCCGACGAGCTGGATCCCCAGGGTGTTGCCGAGGTTCGTGAAGATCAGGAACAGCGGCAGCAGGAACAGCACGCCGGGGAACATCTGGGTGGAGAGCACCGCGGTGGTGAAGGTGCTCTTGCCCTTGAAGTTCCAGCGCGAGACACCGTAGGCGGCGAACGTCGCGATGATCAGCGAGAACACCGTCGCCACCGTGCACACGACGAGCGAGTTGATGAAGTACCGGCCGAGCGGCACCGTCGACCACATGTCGATGAACGGCTGGAAGGTGATCCGTGACGGGATCCACGTGAAGTTGTCCTGCACGTCGCCGAGGGGCTTGATGGCCGTGGTGATCATCACGTAGAGCGGCACGACCGTGAACAGCGTCAGGACGACCAGGGTGATGATCTTGAAGGACTTGGCGCCAGTTGTCTCACGCACGGACGGACCTCCGGTTGGTCACGGCGAGGTAGATGCCGGTGACGACGAGCAGGAAGAGCAGGAGCAGGACGCTCATCGCGGCGCCGGAACCGAAGTTCCAGGTGATGAACGACGCGTTGTAGATGTGGAAGCTCAGCAGGTCCGCGGCCGGTGGCTGCGCGGTCGAGCCGAACAGCACGAACGGGGTGTTGAAGTCGTTGAACGTCCACAGGAACATCACGAGCACGAGCGTCACGTTGACCGGACGGACCATCGGCAGCGTGATCGAGCGCCACTGCCGGAACGGCTTCGCGCCGTCGACCGAGGCGGCCTCGTACACGTCGTTCGGCACGGACTGCAGGCCGGCCATCAGCATCAGGAACGCGAACGGCCAGGTCTTCCAGATGGCCACGACGACGACCGCGACGAAGGCGTTGTTGCCGATGAGCCAGAACGGGGCGTTGCCACCGAACAGTCCGAGCTGGTCGACCAGCAGGTGGTTCAGTGCCCCCGAGTCCCGCTGGAACATGAACTTCCAGGTGATGACGCCGGCGTACATCGGCAGCGCGTACGGCACGAGGAACAGGGTGCGGAACAGCCCGCGTCCGGCGAACGGCTTCTGCAGCGCGACGGCTGCGGCCATGCCGAACGTCCAGGAGAGCCCGACCACGAGGACCGTGAAGGCACACGTGATGAGGAACGAGTTGAGGACCCCGCGGCCGATCGCCTGGTCGAAGTCGACCACGACCTGGTAGTTCCGGAACCCGGCGAAGGGCGCGGCGCCCCAGTTCGCGATGAAGTACTTGGTGAGCTGGATGAACGAGATCCAGATGCCGGTGAGCATCGGGACGATGTGGATGAGCAGCTCGAACAGGATGGCCGGCGCGACGAGCGCGTAGGGCAGCCAGTGGGTCTTGCGCTTGCGACCTGGCGGACGGCCCGACATCGTCGGGGCCTTCGTGTGCGTCAGGTCGATGCGCTCCGAGTCGGGCAGGACCGTCGTGGACATCTGGTGGGGCCTTTCGGCAGGAGGGGCGTGCAGGTGCGGTCCGCGCGTGCCGTGGCAGCCGGGAGGCGCGGGGTGCGTGGGGCGTGTGCCTCACGGCCGACGGGTGGTCGGCTCTGGAGCGTCAGGGGCTGGAGGCCCGGGCGCGTCCTGCGGACGCGACCCGGGCCTCCAGGGTGGATCAACCGGCGGCCTGGGACACCTGGTCCTGGGCGGTCTGCAGAGCCGACTTGATGTCGGCCTCGGAGACCTTGGAACCGGTCGCGATCTTGGCGAACATGTCGTTCATCGCCTTGCCGACCGTGGACTCGAACTGGTCCTCGGCGGGCACCAGCGGGAGCGGCTTCGCCTTGTTGTTGTAGATGTCGAGGAACGTCTTCGTCTGCTCGTCCGTGACGGAGTCAGCAGCCTTGGCGAGCACCGGCAGGGCCGAGTACGGCTTGTCCAGCGTCGTCTGCGTGTCCATGCTCGTCATGTACTTGACGAACTCGAGCGCGCCGTCCTTGTTCTTCGTGTTCTTGAAGACCGACAGGTTGATGCCAGCGGGGAACGAGGCGATCTGCTCGCCACCGCTCGGGGCGGGCAGGGCCACGACGCCGTACTCGGACGACTTCATGCCGAGCGACTCGATGGTCGCGTTCGCGTTGTTCTGGTTGAGGATGAACGCGGCCTTCTTCTTCGCGAAGTCCGTGGTGGACTGCGTCGCGTTGTCGTACTGCGCGTTCGACGGGTTGGCGACCTTCGAGTCCTGCATGAGGTCGAGGTACCGCTTGATGCCGTCGACGTTGGCCTTCGAGGTGAAGGTCGGCTTGCCGTCCTTGTCGAACCACTCGCCACCGTTCTGCGCCGAGTTGATGAACGCGAAGTGCGAGTTCTCGGTGTACGAGCCGCCGGCGAGGCTGAAGCCGTAGGTGTCGCCCTTGGTCAGCTTCTTCGCGTCGGCGACCATGTCCTCCCACGTGGTGGGCGGGGTGATCCCGGCGTCCGCGAGCATCTTCTTGTTGTAGTACAGGCCGTAGGCGAGGCCGTAGAGCGGGACGCTCGTGACCGTCTTGTCGGGCGCGCCACCGGTGGACAGGGCGACCTTGCCGAACTTGTCCGCGCCGCCGATCGCCTTCATCTCGGCGTCACCGAACTCCTGGAAGGCGCCGGTGGCCTGGAGCGAGGTCGCCCAGGTGTTGCCGATGTTGACGACGTCCGGGCCCTGGCCCGAGGTGACGGCGGTCTGGATCTTGTTCTGCAGGTCGTTCCAGCCGATGACCTGGAGGTCGACCTTGATCCCGGTCTCCTTGGTGAACTTCTCGAGGACGGGGGTCAGCACCTCCTTGTCGTTCTGCAGGGACGTGCCCTGGTTGGACGCCCAGTAGGTGAGCGTCTTGGAGTCGCCGGCGCCGCCGGACGATCCGGAGGAGCAGGCTGCGAGGCCGGTCACGGTGAGTGCGGCGGCCGCGGTGATGGCCAGTGCGCGGATGGCAGTGCGCATGACTCTCTACTTTCTCGTCGTTGAGATGGTGCAGGGATGGTGCAGAGGTGGAGCTGGTGCTGCGGATGGTGCTGGTCGGGTGCTGCTGTGGGTTGCGGGCAGCACCCCGGCGGTCAGGCCAGGGTGCGTTCCGCGGGGTCCCAGCCCTCGGGGAGGGTCGGGGAGGGCGACACGGTGCTCTCGACGAGCACCGCCTCGCCACGTTCTGCTGCCTCGGCGATGGAGACCATCACGTCGAGGACGTGGAAGGCGAGCGCACCGGGGACGCGGTTCGTCTCGCCGGCCCGCAGCGAGCGGGCCAGGTCGACCACGCCGGTGCCGCGCGAGGAGGTGGAGCCGACCGCGGGGATCGTCTCGGGCTCCTCGGCACCGAGCAGGTACAGCTCGGTGTCGCCGTCGAAGTTGTTCGGGTCGGGGAACACGACGGTGCCGGTCTCCCCCGCGATCTCGACGAAGCCGGTCCGGCCCCGGTCGGACTCGAACGAGAAGACACTCTGCGCGCTCCCGCCGTTCTCGAACTCGATGAGCGCCGAGTGGTTCGTCGGGACGTCCACCGGGAACTCGGTGCCGGCCTTCGGTCCGGAGCCGATGGTGCGGGTGGCGCGGGACTTCGACGCCGTCGCCGTGACCTTCTTCACCGGTCCGAACGCCTGGACGAGGGTGGTGATGTAGTACGGGCCGATGTCGAACAGCGGACCGGCGCCGTACGCGAAGAGGAACTCGGGGCTCGGGTGCCACGACTCCGGGCCGGGGCTCTGGAACAGCGTCAGGCCGTTGAGCGGCGTGCCGATGCGGCCCTCGCGGATGGTGCGGAGCGCGGTCTGCAGGCCGGCGCCGAGGAACGTGTCCGGGGCGACACTGACCGTCTTGCCCGCGGCGACCGCAGCGTCACGGAGCTCCGCGGCGCTGGCACGGTCGAGGGCGTAGGGCTTCTCACCCCAGACGTGCTTGCCTGCGGCCAGGGCCTGCAGCGCGACCTCGACGTGGGCAGCCGGGATCGTCAGGTTCACGACGATCTCGATGTCGTCGTCGGCCAGGAGCTCCTCGACGGTGCCCGAGCCGGGGACGCTCCACTTCTCGGCCTGGGCGGCAGCGCGCGGCAGGTCGATGTCGGCGATGAAGCGGACCGTCACGTCGGGGAAGACCGTGAGGTTCGACAGGTACTGGTCCGAGATGACCCCGGCGCCGATGACGCCGACGCCGACCGGGCCGGTGCGCAGCGTGCTGTCGGTCGCCGTCGCAGCGGCGGTCGTGGTGTCGGTCATGCGCGGGCCCCCTCGAGGAACGTGTAGGAGTCGGCGACGGCCTGGAGGACGTCACCGTCGTGGTCGTCGAGCTCGACGACGTGCAGGGCGTCGGGTGCGGCGGCGATGATGTCGCGGATCGGCATGATGCCGTTGCCGACGGCGACCTGCTGCTTGTCGTCGTGCGAGCCGTCGCCGTCCTTGACGTGCAGGAACCGGACCTTGTCGCCGTACTTGCCGATGACCGCGACCGGGTCGTCCCCGCCGACCTGCACCCAGTAGGTGTCGAGCTCGAGCACGACGTCGTCGGACAGGGCGTCGGCGAAGACCTCGTAGGCGCTGACGCCGTCGATGCGGTTCGAGAACTCGAACGCGTGGTTGTGGTAGCCGAGCACCAGACCGTGGTCGGCCGCCCGCGGGGCGAGCGCGCTGAGTTCGCGGGCGATCGCCTCGACGTCCTCGCGGGTGGTCCAGCGAGCCTCGTCGATGTGCGGGTCGATGAGCGTCCCGAACCCGAGGGTTGTGGACGCGTGGAAGATGCGCTCGAGGTCCTGCTCGCCGGCGTCGAGCAGCCGGGCGTGGCCGCTCGGGGCGGCGAGGCCTGCGCTCCGCAGGGCGGCGGCGAGTTCGTCGGCGTCGTCGACGAAGCCGAAGGCCTCGACGTTCGTGTAGCCGATGTCGGCGATGCGCTGCAGGGTGCCGGGCAGATCGGCGCTGAGGGCATCGCGGACCGTGTAGAGCTGGACCGAGAGCGGTTGGGTCACCAGGGTTCTCCTCGTCGAGATGGTGCGGTCGTCAGTGACCGATCGTCACACTACGAGCACTTTTGTCGGCGGTCAAGCAGAAGTCGAAGGAATGTCGACGGACTTCATTGCGTGGCGCGAACGATGTGTGCTTCACTCCCCACATGGTCGACTTGAACCGGACGGCAGCGTCGCCTCCGGTCGGGACGAGCGAGCTCTTCCAGATCCTCCGCGACGGCGTGCCGCGCACCAGGGCCGAGCTCGCCGCACTGACAGGACTCGCACGCTCCACCATCGGCGTGCGCCTCGACTCCCTGATCGACATCGGACTCGTCGGTGCCGTCGACACCGCCGTCTCCACCGGCGGCCGTCCGCCCGCCCAGGTGGCGCTGAAGCCCCGCGCCCGGCTCGTCATCGCCGCCGACCTCGGTGCGTCGCACGGCCGCGTCGCCGTCACCGACCTGGTCGCGGCACCGCTCGCCACCCGTGATGCCCGGATCGACATCGCGGCCGGCCCGGTACCGACGCTGTCGTGGCTCGTCGAGACGATCGACGACCTGCTCGCCGAGGTCGGGCGCAACCGACAGGACGTCATCGCGATCGGCATCGGCGTCCCCGGACCCGTCGAGTTCTCCACCGGACGACCGGCCAACCCGCCGATCATGCCCGGCTGGGACGGCTTCGACGTGCCCTCGTGGCTCCGCCAGCACATCGCCGCCCACGTCCTGCTCGACAACGACGTGAACATCGCCGCGCTCGGCGAACGGGAGCACGGCTGGCCGGACATCGACCACCTGCTGTTCGTGAAGGTCGCCACCGGCATCGGTTCCGGCATCGTGTCCGAGGGCCGACTGCAGCGCGGCGCCCAGGGCACCGCCGGGGACATCGGGCACGTGCGCGTCTCGCGGGCGGGCGACGTCCCGTGCCACTGCGGCAACACTGGCTGCCTCGAGGCCGTCGCCTCCGGTCCGGCCATCGCCCGGGCCCTCCGCGCGAAGGGGCACGACGTGCACACCGGAGCCGACGTCATCGACCTGGTGAACCGATCTGACCTCGACGCGATCTACGCCGTCCGGCAGGCGGGCCGTGACATCGGCGAAGTGCTGGCGACGTGCATCTCGCTCATCAACCCGTCCGTCATCGCGCTCGGCGGATCGATCACGCAGGCGGGTGAGCACCTGCTCGCCGGCGTCCGTGAGGTCGTCTACTCCCGCTCGATGCCCCTCGCCAGCGAGCACCTCGTCATCGTGCAGTCCCGTGCGGGCTCCCTCGCAGCGCTGCAGGGTGCCGCGGCCCTCGCCATCGGCTACGCCCTCTCCCCCGCCGGGGTCGACGAGCTCGTCGCCTTCGCCGAGGGCCGCGAACTGGCCTCCTGACGCACACCCGCCCGCCGCGTGAGCGCGTCGGTTTCGGTCCTGCCGGTGGTCGGGGGGACAATCATGGGGTGACGATCGTGCAGCCCACCCTGTGGGGCGACCTGGACCCCGGTCTGGAGGCGTATCCCGCCCCCGGTACGCCGGTCCCGGCCGCGCGTGACGCGTTCACCGCCCTGCGCGGCCACACCGAGCGCATCGTCGCGCACTCCTCGGACCGCGTCGCGTGGCTCCGCGCCCGCGCCATGGGCATCACCGCCACCGACGTCGCCCGGCTCGCCTCCCTGCGCGCCGTCGAGGCCGTCGTCACCGAGAAGCGCTACGGCTCCCGGTTCTCCGGCAACGCGTTCACCGAGCACGGGAAGGACCGCGAACCGGTCATCGCCGCCTGGGTGGCCGCCACACACGGCATCCAGCCCTCGGCGCACCTGTTCCACGCCGCCGCGAACCGCGCGCACCTCGCCACCCCGGACGGCGTCGGGGTCGACGAGTCGTCCCGTGTGGTGCTCGCCGAGATCAAGACCACCGGCAAGGGCTGGCGGAGCATCCCCCGGCACTACCTGCGGCAGATCTGGTGGCAGCAGTACGTGCTCGGCGCCGACCGCACCCTGTTCGTCTGGGAACGCCACGACGGGTTCGTCCCGGTGGCCGACGAACCCGAGTGCCGCTGGGTCGACCGCGACGACGACCAGATCCGGGGGCTGGTGCAGCTCGCCGACCTGGTGCTCGACAAACTGCGCGGCTTCCGCTCCTAGACCGTCAGCTGGACCGTCTGCTGGACCGTCACCAGCTAGACCTTCACCAGCCGCAACCGGCTCATCCCCACGACCAGGATCCCGAGCAAGGTGATCGACACCGCGATCCCGACGACGTAGATCGCGACGACACCGTAGCCCTGCGCGGGGTCGAGGAACGGGTACGGCACCCACCCGTCGGTCGCACCGCGGACGAGCACCACGGTGGTCCAGACCGCCGGGTAGAGCAGGAACCACCACACGTGCCGGAGCAGCAGCCGTGCTCGGTCCGAGAACAGCAGCCAGTCGAGCACCGCGTACACCGGGATGATCTTGTGCACGATGTCGTTCGACCACGGCACCGAGGCCGACACGTTCGCGCCCGTGAGCAGCGTGTTGTAGACGATGCCCGTCGTCGCGATGTACACCGTGGCGGCACCGCGGAGCACCGAGACGGCGAGGTCCGCCCGCTTGCGACGTGCCGCGGCGACGAGCGTCACCGCGAGGGCCACGGCGATGATCAGGTTCGACTGGATCGTGAAGTAGCCGAAGAAGTTCCAGAACGAGTAGGTCGGGGACTTCGCGCTCTCGAGCCACTGCGCGACGACCGCGACGACGATGGCGATGACGGCGATCAGCCGGAGCGAGTTCACGAGGGTGCGCACCACACCACGTTATCGGGACACGCGCCCCACATGCGGAAAGGACCCGCACCGTTGCCGGTGCGGGTCCTTCCACGAGTCAGTGGACTCAGATGCTGTTGACGTCCAGCGGGATGCCGGGACCGAAGGTCGTCGAGACGGCGCCCTTCATGACGTAACGGCCCTTCGAGGACGACGGCTTGAGGCGGTTGATCTCCTCGAGCGCGGTCGAGATGTTTTCGTCGAGCTGCTCCGGCGTGAACGAGGCCTTGCCGACGACGAAGTGCACGTTGGCGTGCTTGTCGACGCGGAACTCGATCTTGCCGCCCTTGATGTCGTTGACTGCCTGCGCGACGTTCGGGGTCACGGTGCCGGTCTTCGGGTTGGGCATGAGGCCACGCGGGCCGAGCACCTTGCCGAGACGACCGACCTTGCCCATGAGCTCCGGGGTCGAGACGGCGGAGTCGAACGAGGTGTAGCCCTCGGCGACCTTCGCGATGAGCTCGTCGCCACCGACCTCGTCGGCGCCGGCGGCGATGGCGGCCTCAGCAGCCGCGCCCGTCGCGAAGACGATGACGCGGGCGGTCTTGCCCGTGCCGTGCGGCAGGATGACCGTGCCGCGGACCATCTGGTCGGCCTTGCGGGGGTCGACGCCGAGCTTGAGCGCGACCTCGACCGTGGAGTCGGTCTTCGAGGAACCGGTCTCCTTGGCCAGGGCGACGGCCTCGGTCGGGGTGTAGAACTTGTCGGCCTCGATCTTCGCGGCCGCGGCCTGGTAGGCCTTGGACTTCTTCGCCATGGTGGTCTCCTTGCGAGATACGTGGTTGGCGAGCCGGCGAGGCTCTCCCACGGAAAGGTGTCTGGTGGTGGGCCGGAGCCCGATCGGTGCTTAGGCCTCGACCGTGATGCCCATCGAGCGTGCGGTGCCGGCGATGATCTTCGCGGCCTGCTCGATGTCGTTGGCGTTCAGGTCGGCCTGCTTGGTCTCGGCGATCTGACGGACCTGGTCCATCGAGATCTTCGCGACCTTGACCGTGTGCGGGGTCGAGGACCCCTTCTGCACACCAGCAGCCTTCTTGATGAGCTCGGCGGCCGGCGGGGTCTTCAGGACGAACGTGAACGAACGGTCCTCGTAGACGGTGATCTCGACCGGCACGACGTTGCCACGCTGCGACTCGGTCGCCGCGTTGTACGCCTTGCAGAACTCCATGATGTTGACGCCGTGCTGACCGAGCGCCGGACCGATCGGGGGTGCCGGGTTGGCGGCTCCCGCGTTGATCTGCAGCTTGATCAGGCCCGTGACCTTCTTCTTCGGTGCCATGACTTGTCTTCCTCCTGGAATCGAACACACGGGGATCCGTGCACTCTCCCGCTGGTCCGGCCGTTCCGGACAGCGGTGAAGGCCCGCTCGCACGAGGCGCGCGGGCCCAAACCCGTTCAGTGTAGTCGATCTCGGTGATCGCTACAGCGTGGTGGTCGCTAGAGCTTGGTGACCTGGTCGAAGCTGAGCTCGACCGGGGTCTCGCGCTCGAACAGCGAGACGAGGACGGTGAGCTTGCCGCTCTCCGGCTTGATCTCGGAGATCGAACCCGGAAGACCCGCGAACGAGCCTTCCTTGATGGTGATCGTCTCGCCGATCTCGAAGTCGACCTCGGCTGCGGGCTGTGCCTGCAGCGAGCCGCTGCCCTTCGCGCCGCCCTTGGTCGGAGCGGCCTCGGCCACCTGCACCAGGGACTTGAGCATCCCGAACGCCTCGTCGAAGCGGAGCGGGGTCGGGTTGTGGGCGTTGCCGACGAAGCCGGTGACGCCCGGGGTGTGGCGGACGACCGACCACGAGTCCTCGTTGAGGTCCATGCGGACGAGCACGTACGAGGGGATCCGGACGCGGGTGACCAGCTTGCGCTGCCCGTTCTTGATCTCGACGACGTCCTCCATCGGGACCTCGACCTGGTAGATGTAGTCCTCCATCGACATCGAGACCATGCGGTTCTCGATGTTCGACTTCACGCGGCGCTCGAAGCCCGCGTAGGAGTGGATGACGTACCACTTTCCCGGCTTCATCCGCAGCTCGGCCTTGAAGGCCTCGTACGGGTCGACCTCGGCGGGCTCGTCGTCCTCGTCCTCGGCGTCGAGTGCCTCGTCGGCAGCGAGCGTCTCGTTGGCCTCGGCGGCGGTCTCGGATTCGAGCTCGACTTCTTCCTCGTCCTCGACGGCCTCGACGGCGGCCTCGGCTTCGTCGGCGGAGTCGATCTCGAGGGCGTCGTCCACGACGGCGTCGGCTTCGGGGTCGCGGGACTCCTGCAGAGCCGTCAGCGCTTCGTCGAGGCCGGCGTCGACGGTGCCGTCGTCGGGCTCGGAGCTGAGGCCGAGCGACTCGTCGTCGTCGCCCTCGATCGAGATCGCACGCTCTTCAGCGGACTCGACGGAGCGTCCTTCGCCGGTCTCGACGTCGCCTTCCTGGTTCTCCTCGACCTCGGAGGACTGCTCGGCAGCCGTCGCGAGGTCGATGTCATCGCGGGAGTTGTCAGACACAGTCGATTCTTTCCGTTCGGTGGTTCGGGTCGGGTTGGCGGTCGGTCATGGTCACGATCGACGCCGTCACGCTCGACGCCGTCTCGGGCGACCGTACTCCTCGGAACGGCTGCGCACGGCAACCGACGTCGGGGTCAGGCCGTGGGCCCGTTGCCGAAGACGTACCCGACGCCGAGACCGAACACGAAGTCGAGGATCGACACCAGGATCATCATGACGACGACGAACACGAGCACGACACCCGTGTAGCTGAAGAGTTCCTTGCGGGTCGGCGTCACGACCTTGCGCAGCTCGCCGATCACCTGACGGATGAAGAGCACGATGGCAGCGATGGGCCCGCGGCGCTCGGCCCGGTCCTGCTTCGCCTGGGCGACGACGTCGTCCGCCGTCGTCTCCATGTCTTTGCTCGCCAACTTCTACCCTTCCAGAGTTGCAGGGCGGACAGGACTCGAACCTGCAACCTGCGGTTTTGGAGACCGCTGCTCTACCAATTGAGCCACCGCCCTTCGCAACACGGTTCGTCACCGATCCGCGTTCCGGTGGACGAGTCTACGGGAGTCCGTCACACGGTGTCCACTTGACCCCTTCCACGGCGTGCCGCGCCGGTAGGCTGAGCCCCGTGAGCACCGCAGCCCCAGGCCCCGAGTCCACCGCCCACGTGTCCCCCGACACCCTCGCCACCGCGTCGGCCGATCACCCGCGCATCGCGTCCCGCATCGCCGCCATCGCCGAGTCCGCGACGCTCAAGGTCGATGCCAAGGCCAAGGCGCTCAAGGCCGCCGGGCGCCCGGTGATCTCGTTCGCCGCCGGCGAGCCCGACTTCGCGACCCCGCAGCACGTCGTCGATGCCGCCGTCGCCGCGGCGCAGGACCCGAAGAACCACCGCTACACCCCCGCCACCGGCCTGCCCGAACTGAAGCAGGCCATCGCCGACAAGACCGCCCGGGTGTCCGGCGTCACGGTCGAGCCGTCTCAGGTCATCGTGACGAACGGCGGCAAGCAGGCGGTCTACCAGGCGTTCCAGACCATCGTCGACGCCGGTGACGAGGTTCTGCTGCCCGCGCCGTACTGGACCACCTACCCCGAGGCCATCCGCCTGGCCGGTGGCGAGCCGGTCGAGGTCTTCGCCGGCAGCGACCAGGACTACCTGGTGACCGTCGAGCAGCTCGAGGCAGCCCGCACCCCGAAGACCAAGGCACTGCTGTTCTGCTCGCCGTCGAACCCCACCGGCGCGGTGTACTCGGCCGAGCAGACCCGGGCGATCGGCGAGTGGGCGCTCGAGCACGGCATCTGGGTCATCAGCGACGAGATCTACCAGGACCTGGTGTACGACGGCGTCCGCTTCGCCGGCATCCTGGCCGAGGTCCCCGCCCTCGCCGACACCACGATCCTGGTGAACGGCGTCGCGAAGACCTACGCCATGACGGGCTGGCGCGTCGGGTGGTTCATCGGCCCGACCGACGCCGTCAAGGCCGCTTCCAACCTGCAGTCGCACCTGTCGTCCAACGTCTCCAACGTGTCGCAGCGCGCCGCCATCGCCGCGCTGACCGGTCCCCAGGAACCCGTCGCCGCGATGCGCGAGGCCTTCGATCGTCGACGTCGGTCGATCGTGGACGGCCTCAACGCGATCCCGGGGTTCCGGACGCCGACCCCGCAGGGTGCCTTCTACGTCTACCCGGACGTCACCGAACTGCTCGGCCGCGAATGGGCCGGCGCCACCCCGACGACCACGCTCGAGCTGGCGGACCTGATCCTCGAGCACGCCGAGGTCGCGGTCGTCCCCGGTGAGGCCTTCGGTCCGTCCGGCTACCTGCGTCTGTCGTACGCGCTGGGCGACGACGACATCGCCGAGGGCGTCGCCCGACTGGCGGAGTTCTTCGCGTAGACACTGCCGGACACGGAACGGGCCACCTCGTCGAGGTGGCCCGTTCTTCCCGTTCCGGGAGGCCCGTGGAGCGTCGTGCTCGTCGGTCCCATCGCGCGGACGCTCAGCCGAGCAGGTCCCCCACCACCACGGGTTCCGGGACGAGCGAGACACCGAAGCGGTTCAGGACGCTCACCTGCACGTACCGGGCGAGCTCGGCCACCTGCGCGGCCGTCGCCCCGCCGCGGTTCGTCAGTGCGAGGGTGTGCTTCGACGAGATCGCCGCGCGCGAACCCGGCACCGCGTACCCCCGGTGGACGCCGGCGTGCTCGATGAGCCAGGCCGCACTGAGCTTGACGTCGTCGCCCGCGGGCCAGCGCGGAGCATCAGCTGGCAGGGTCTCGGCGAACGCGGGCGAGACGATCGGGTTCGTGAAGAACGATCCCGCGCTCCAGGTGTCGTGGTCGTCCCCGTCGAGCACCATGCCCTTGGAACCGCGCAGCCGCAGGACCTCGTCGCGGACGGTCGTGGGCGGCACGAGCGCGCCGAGGTCGACCCCGAGCGAACCGGCGAGCTGCGCGTACTGCACGGGCACGCCGTGCTCCCCCGCGAGTCCGAGCCGGAACTCGACCGTCAGCACGACACCGCGCCGACCGTGCTTGAGGGTCGACGTGCGGTAGCCGAGCGCCAGCTCGGCTGCCGGGACCCACGCGCGCTCCCCCGTGGCCGCATCCAGGAACTCGACGCGGGTGAGCACGTCGGCGAGTTCGACCCCGTAGGCGCCGATGTTCTGCACCGGGGACGCACCGACCGTGCCCGGGATGCCGCTGAGGGCCTCCAGGCCGGTCCAGCCGTTCGCGACCGTCGTGGCGACGAACGGGTCCCACGGTTCACCGGCGGCGACGCGGACGGTGACGCCGTCGGCGTCGCGGTCCGCGTCGACGCCCGTCGTGCGGACCAGCACGACGGTGCCGTCGAAGCCCTGGTCGGCGACCAACAGGTTGCTGCCGCCGCCGAGGACGAGCCACTCGTGGTCGTCGAAGGCGTCGGTCGCGTGGGCGACGAGCTCGTCGGTCGTCGTCGCCGTCAGCAGCCGGGTGGCGGGCCCGCCGACGCGGAGCGTCGTCAGGTCGGCCAGCACCGGCTCGGACACGGTCAGTGGAACACCACCGTGACCTGCGCCTTGCCGAGCACGGTCTGCCCGGCGGCGGTCACGGTGAGGTCGATGCGCTTCGGACGGCCGTCCTCGTCGACGGTGCCGACCTTCGCGACGATGCCGACCGTGGCACCCTGCTCCGGGTCGACGACGACGGGGCGCG
This sequence comes from Curtobacterium poinsettiae, assembly GCF_047226435.1. Classification (NCBI taxonomy): domain Bacteria; kingdom Bacillati; phylum Actinomycetota; class Actinomycetes; order Micrococcales; family Microbacteriaceae; genus Curtobacterium; species Curtobacterium poinsettiae. Next base: position 2,546,947 of record NZ_CP178434.1, read on the forward strand.
TGAAACGGACGCCGTAGCCCGCGACCCAGCCGCGGTCGCCGAGCCACTCGGCCACCGGCTGCACGGCGATCCCCATGGTGAGCATGCCGTGGGCGAGGACGCCGGGCAGACCGACCGAGGCGGCGACGTCGTCGCGGTAGTGGATCGGGTTGAAGTCGCCCGAGGCGCCGGCGTACCGGACAAGCGAATCACGGGTGAGGTGCACGGCACGTTCGGCGACGACGGTGCCGACCTCGAGCGCGGTGGCGGGTGCGGCGGTCATGCGTCGTCTCCTCGGACCACGAGGGTGGAGGTCGCCGTGACGACGTGCTCCCCCTCGGCGTCGTTCATGGTGCTCTGGGCCGTGACCATCGCGTTGCCGCCGAGGGTCTTCACGCTGGTCACCGTCAGGGTCGCGGTGAGCTCGTCACCGGCGACGATCGGACGGTCGTAGGTGAAGGACTGCTCGCCGTGGACCACGCGGGAGAAGTCGATGCCGGCGTCGGGCTCGTTCAGGAGCTGCGCGAGCGTGGCTTCCTGCACGACGACGGCGAACGTCGGGGGTGCGACCACGTCGGCGTACCCGGCGGCGCGGGCGGCGTCCGGATCGTGGTGGACGGGGTTGGTCGCGAACACCGCACGAGAGAACTCGCGCACCTTCTCGCGGCCGACCAGGTAGGGCTGGGCCGGCGGGAACGTCCTGCCGACGAGCTCGGGGTTCACTGACACCACGGCAGTCTACTGAAGGCCCGTCCGGGCGGGTCCGTCTGGCGCGCGGGCCGCACTGTCGGCCATGAGAACGCATCAGTTAGACTGTCTGAGACCGATTCGGGGGAATCGGTGCGTGCCGTTCGGCACGCGTTCGTTCGGGACGGGGAGGGCCGATGGACACCACGACGGAGTTCGCCGTGCACACGGGCGACCGGTGCACCGCCATGGAGGTCGCCGCCGCCGCGCTGCGCCGCACCGGTCACCACGTCGAGTCGACCGGTGGCACGATGACCGCGACGGCAGGCAGCCGGGCGCTCACCATCCTGCTCGGCGCGCTCGTGCAGCCGGCCCGGGAGTACCGCCGGTACGAGCTGTCCACCGTCGTGGACGGTGCGACCACGACGATCTCGCTGCGCCGGGCCGGGCACGGCACGGCCGTGTCCGGCGGCAGCATCGGAGCGAACCGGCGTCGGGCCGCCTGGCACGAGGTCACCGCCGCCGTCGAGGACGCGTTCCGCACCGCCGGGGTGCTCGCGACGCGGACCGACACCGGCTCCCACCGCACCCGGTAGCGGGCTGCAGCACGTGGCCGCCCGGCGCACCGTGCCCGGATCGGTCACCGATGACCCCGTCGGCCATCTAGGTTGGGCGCGGGGCCCGGGAAAGGAACCGCCATGAGCATGGAGAGCGCTGCCTGGAGCTCGCTGTACAAGATCTCGTCCGCGCAGGGCGGCAAGCACGGGTTCTCCCGCGCGACCGTTAGACGGATCCTGACGTTCGCGGTGCCGTACCGGGCGAAGCTGCTGGTGTTCATCGCCCTCTCCGTCGTCGGTGCCTTCCTCGCCGTCGCGACGCCGGTGCTCGCGGGACAGGTGGTCGACGTCATCGTCGCCCGGGGCGAGGTCGCCACCATCGTCCGGCTGGCCGTGGTCATCGCCCTGGTCGCCGTCGCCGACGCCGCCGTGTCGCTGACGACACGCTGGTACTCGGCACGGATCGGCGAGGGCGTGATCCTGGACCTCCGCACCGCCGTCTTCGACCACGTGCAGAAGATGCCGATCGCGTTCTTCACCCGCACCCGGACCGGCGCGCTCGTGAGCCGCCTGAACAACGACGTGATCGGTGCGCAGCAGGCCTTCAGCGGCACCCTGTCCGGCGTCGTCACGAACCTGGTGGCGCTGGTCCTCACCCTGATCGTCATGCTCAGCACCTCGTGGCTCGTGACGGTCCTCGCCGTGGTGATGCTGCCGCTCTTCCTGGTCCCCGCGCGCCGGATGGGCAGCCGCCTGGCCGCACTGCGCCGCGAGGCCGCCGACCACAACTCCGCGATGAGCACCCAGATGACCGAGCGCTTCTCGGCACCCGGCGCCACCCTCGTCAAGCTGTTCGGCCGGCCCGACGAGGAGGCCGAGGAGTTCCGCGTCCGCGCTGCCCGCGTCCGCGACATCGGGGTCCGGACCGCGATGCTGCAGTTCGTCTTCTTCACCGCACTGATGCTCGTCTCCGCACTCGCCCTGGCGCTCGTGTACGGGCTCGGCGGCTTCCTCGCGCTCGCCGGGCGGCTGGACACCGGCGAGGTCGTCACCCTGGCGCTCCTGCTCACCCGCCTGTACGCGCCGCTGACCAGCCTGGCGAACGCCCGGGTGGAGATCATGAGCGCCGTGGTCAGCTTCGAGCGCGTCTTCGAGGTCCTGGACCTCGAACCGCTCATCCAGGAGCAGCCGGACGCGGTCACCATCCCCGACGGGCCGGTGTCCGTCGAGTTCGACGACGTCCGGTTCGCCTACCCGTCGGCCGACAAGGTGTCCCTCGCCTCGCTCGAGGAGGTCGCGACGCTCGACACCCGCGGCGGCGAGGAGGTCCTGCACGGGCTGTCCTTCCGGATCGAGCCGGGCCAGACCGTCGCCCTCGTCGGGACGTCGGGTGCGGGCAAGTCCACGGTCGCGCAGTTGCTCTCGCGCCTGTACGACGTCGACAGCGGCACCGTCCGCCTGGCGGGCACGGACGTCCGCGACGTCACCTTCGCCTCGATGCGGCACACCCTCGGCATGGTGACGCAGGACGGCCACCTGTTCCACGAGACCATCCGCTCCAACCTGCGGTTCGCGCGGCCCGAGGCGACCGAGGACGAGGTGTGGGACGCCGTCCGTCGCGCTCGTCTCGAACCGCTCATCCGGTCCCTGCCCGACCAGCTGGACACGATGGTGGGAGAACGCGGCTACCGGCTGTCCGGCGGTGAGCGGCAGCGCATGACCATCGCGCGGCTCCTGCTCGCCCAGCCGCGCGTCGTCATCCTCGACGAGGCGACGGCAGCGCTGGACTCGACGTCCGAGGCCGCCGTGCAGGCCGCACTCGGCGAGGCGCTCGAGGGACGGACCGCGATGGTGATCGCCCACCGACTCTCCACCATCCGCAGCGCGGACCTGATCCTGGTGGTCGAGGACGGCTCGATCGTGGAGCGCGGTACGCACGACGAGCTGCTGGCCACCGGTGGGCGGTACGAGGAGCTGCACCGGACCCAGTTCGCCGCGCAGGAGAACGTCGATACCGACGCGGAAGCAGCGGTGGACTGAGCGGGCAGTCGGGCAGTCGGGCGGCGCAGCAGGGGTCTGCGCCGCCACCAACAGAGAAGGCCCCCTGACCCAGGGGATCCTGGACGAGAGGGCCTTGCGCGTAGCGAGGGCGGGACTTGAACCCGCGACCCCACGATTATGAGTCGTGTGCTCTAACCAACTGAGCTACCCCGCCAGAGATCCGGAGCGGCGTGCGCACCGGGTCGGAGCCCCGAGTCAGGATTGAACTGACGACCCCCTCCTTACCATGGAGGTGCTCTACCACTGAGCTATCGGGGCGATGTGCCGCGAACGGCACCACACGAGGATAGCAGACCTCCGACGCTGCTCCGGAACCGGACGAGACGCCCGGGCGTGCCGCGTCGTGGGCCGCTAGTTCGCGTTGGCCTTGAGCCACGCCAGCGGGTCCACCGGGACTCCGTCGACGTGGACCTCGAGGTGCAGGTGCGGGCCCGTGGAGTTGCCCGTGCTGCCGACGAGACCGAGGATGTCGCCGACCTCGACGTGCTGGCCGGTGACCACCTTGAAGGAGTTGTCCTCCATGTGGCCGTAGACGCTGACGAACTGCTTGCCGTCGACGTCGTGCTCCACCCAGACGTCGTTGCCGAAGCCGCCGTCGTTCGCCTGCACCTTGATCACGGTGCCGGCGGCGATGACACCGATCGGGGTGCCCTCACCCGGTGCGAAGTCGACGCCCATGTGGTTCGTCGAGCAGAACGAGCACCCGGCGACCTGGCGGCCCCCGAAGCCCGAGGTGATCGGGACGCCGGTCAGGAACGGCCACTGGATCGTGCCGGTCGGGTCGTTCGTGAAGCTCGAGGAGTCGACGTTCGCGTACTGCGTGGCATCGGACACCGTGAACTGGTCTCGGGCGGTGGAACCGTCGGCGGCAGCCCCGACCTGCATCGACTGGGTGGCACCACCGGAGGTGGCACGAGCCGCGGTCGACCCGGACTCGGGCACCCAGAGGGCCTGCGCCGGCAGGGAGGTCGAGACGACCAGGCCGGCCGCGAAGAGCAGGGCGCCGACGGCGGTCACGCGCGAGGCCGACCGGCGGAACGACGCGCCCCGCTTCCGGGTCGGCGCTGCGACGGGCGTGCTGGTGGAGGGGATGTGGCGCGTCGCGCGGTCGACCGGGGCCGGGGCCGTCGTGGCTGTCCGGCCGTTGCGGCGGCGCGAGGCGGGGACCTGACCGGCCACGCGGCGGGGCTCGGACACGGGAACGACGGGGGCGACGGACTGCGCCTGCACGTCGGGCGAGGTGGGTGCCGGCGGCGTCTGGATGCGCGAGGCCGGGCGCGCGGGCGATGCCGGCGCGAAGTCGATCGGCGACACGGGGGCCGCAGGGGTCCCCGGCGTGGCCGCTCCGATGACGTCGTCGAAGCTCGGACCCGTCGAGTCCTGCGCCGTGGTCGAGCCCTTGGCCGCTGCTCGTTCTGCCTCGATCCGAGCGCGTCGGGTCTGGTGGACGACCGGGGTGGCGGCGTCGACGGAACCGTCGGTGGGAGCGGACGACAGAGGAGTACGGGGCATGCGTGCGGTGGCGATCCTGATCGGAGAAGGGCCCACTCGTTGGTAACGAGCAGATAACGGGACCTGAGCACGCTAGCAGGCGACGTCCCAGGTCGCCAGTCGTGGTCATGTCCACCCAGCACCCCCGGAGGTGGTGCCCGGCGGGTCGTCAGGCCGGCACGGATCCGAGCGCACCGGCCTCGAGCCGACGCACCAGCGCCTCGAGTTCGTCGGCGACGGCGGGGCTCGCGAACAGGAAGGAGCGGGTCCCCCCGGCCTCCCAGATGCGGATCGCCGCGCCGGCCTCCTGTGCCACGAGGGCCCCGCCCGCCATGTCCCACGGGTTGATCCCGCGTTCGTAGTAGGCGTCCACCGTCCCCGCCCCGACCGCGCAGCAGTCGAGCGACGCCGCTCCCCCACGGCGGATGTCCCGCACCTCGCCGATGAGACCGGCGAGCACCGCCACCTGCTCGCGGCGACGGTCCGCCGTGTACCCGAACCCGGTGGCGACGAGCGTCTCCGCCAGCGACCCGGGCGCGGCGACGGACAACGGCTCCCCGTCGCGCGTCGCGCCCTGTCCGGCGGCCGCGCGGAAGACGGTGCCCGTCGCCGGTGCCACGACGACGCCCGCGATCGGCTCCCAGGTCATCGGGTCGGCCCCGCCGCGGACGACACCGATGCTCACGCCGTACTCGTCGCTGCCGTACAGGTAGTTGACCGTGCCGTCGATCGGGTCCACCACCCACGTGATGCCCGAGGCACCCGAGGCGGATCCGGACTCCTCGCCGTGGAAGGCGTCGTCGGGACGGGCCTCGGCGATGCGGGCACGGATCAGCGCCTCGACCTCGCGGTCAGCGGCCGTGACCACGTCGACGATGCTCGACTTCCGGTCCGCGACCTCGACCCCCTCGGCGCGGCGCCGTGCGGCCAGCGCCGCGGCGTCACGGGCGATCGACTCGGCGAGGTCGGCGAACTGGGCGGGGGTGAGGTCGGAGGCCATGCACCCATCCTCCCGGAAACACCGTCGGCCCCGTCCGCAGTGGACGGGGCCGATCAGATGGTGGCAAGTGAGGGATTCGAACCCCCGAAGGCTACGCCGGCTGATTTACAGTCAGATCCCTTTGGCCGCTTGGGTAACTTGCCATGCGCACCCAGCCGGTGTGATCACCAACCGAAGGCGCGCACAAAAGCATAGCGGATCGCTGACGGTGGTCGTGACCACCGTCAGCCGATCCGCGCGACCGGAACCGGGCCTCCTGTCCGCCGTTAGGCTGTTCCGCATGGCAGACAGTTCCTTCGACGTGGTCAGCAAGGTCGACAAGATGGAGGCGGAGAACGCCCTCAACCAGGCGGCCAAGGAGATCGAGCAGCGGTACGACTTCAAGGGTGCCGACGCCTCGGTCGCGTTCAGCGGTGAGGACGTCCTGATCAAGGCGAACTCGGAAGAGCGCGCCAAGGCGGTCCTCGACGTGCTGCAGAGCAAGGCGATCAAGCGCAACATCAGCCTGAAGAGCCTGGACGCCGGCGACCCGTACCCCTCGGGCAAGGAGTACCGCATCGAGGTCAAGTTCAAGAACGGCATTGAGCAGGACGTGGCGAAGAAGATCGGTGCGTTCCTGCGTGCCAACGCCCCGAAGACCGTGAAGAGCCAGATCCAGGGTGACGAGCTCCGCGTCTCGTCGAAGAGCCGTGACGACCTGCAGAACACGATCCAGCTCCTCAAGGGTGAAGAGTTCGACGTCCCGTTGCAGTTCATCAACTTCCGCTGACCCGCGGCCCCTGCGAACGACACCCGACACCGGCACCCCGTGGAGCACTGGCTCACCGTCGTCATCACCGTCCTGCTCGTCCTGCTGGACCTGGCGATCCGCGTCTTCTCGATCATCTACGTCCCGATCAACCGGAAGCCGCAGACCGCGACGGCGTGGCTGCTCGCGATCTTCCTCATCCCCTACATCGGCTTCATCGTCTTCCTGGTCATCGGGTCGACGAAGCTCCCGCGCGCCCGACGCGAGAAGCAGACCGAGATCAACGCGTACATCCTCGAGCAGACCGAGGGCATCGAGCGGGTCCGCCGTGACCACCCGTGGCCCGCGTGGCTGGAGAGCGTCACACGGCTGAACCGCGAGCTCGGAGCGATGCCGTTGGTCGGGGGCAACTCGGCGGAGCTCTACCCCGACTCCGAGGAGTCCATCGCCGAGATGACCCGGGCGATCGACCAGTCCCGCCGCTTCGTGCACGTCGAGTTCTACATCGCGACGCTCGACGACACCACCCGGCCCTTCTTCGAGGCGCTCGCGCGGGCACAGTCCCGCGGTGTGACCGTGCGGTTCCTGCTCGACCACTGGGCCAGCCGCGGGTACCCGGGGTACAAGGACACCCTGGCGTTCATGGACCAGGCGGGCATCGAGTGGCACCTGATGCTCCCGCTCCTGCCACTGCAGGGCAAGTTCCAGCGTCCCGACCTCCGCAACCACCGGAAGATCATGGTGCTCGACGGCTCGGTCGCGTTCACCGGCTCGCAGAACCTGATCGACGCCTCCTACGACATCAGGTCCCACGTCGAGAAGGGCATGGTCTACAAGGACCTGTTCGCCCGGTTCGAGGGGCCGGTCGTCGCCGGGCTCAACGCCCTGTTCGTCACCGACTGGTACAGCGAGACCGACGAGCTGCTGCTGCGTGAGAGCGACCCCGTCCAGCGGGCCGACCGCGGCGACGCGCTCGACTGCCAGGTGGTGCCGTCCGGACCGGGGTTCGACGGCGAGAACAACCTGCGCCTGTTCAACGCGCTGCTCTACTCCGCACAGCAGAAGGTGTCGATCACCTCGCCGTACTTCGTGCCCGACGACTCGATGCTCTACGCCATCACCACGACGGCGCAGCGTGGGGTCGAGGTCGAACTGTTCGTCGGCGAGATGGGCGACCACACGATGACCTGGCACGCGCAGCGCTCCTACTACGAGGGACTCCTGCGGGCCGGCGTGAAGATCTGGCTCTACCGCGCGCCGACGATCCTGCACGCCAAGCACTTCACGATCGACGACGAGGTGTCGGTGATCGGCTCGAGCAACATGGACATGCGCTCGTTCAGCCTGAACCTCGAGGTCTCCGTGATGGTGCGCGGTCACCGCTTCGTCGACGCCCTGCGCGAGGTGCAGGAAGCGTACAAGGAGCACAGCTTCGAACTCACGCTCGACGAGTGGGTCGACCGTCCGCGCCGTTCCAAGGTGCTCGACAACGTCGCGCGGCTCACGGCGGCGCTGCAGTAGCCGACGCTGTCGCAGCGTCGCAGCGCGCACCGTGGCGGCGCGCACCGTGCGTCGTCCTCCACCCGGTGCGACCTTGGCCGCACCGTGCGTCGCGACAGCGGGGCACCCTGCGAGCAAGCCCGCGGCGAACGGACAACCCTGCACGGTGCGGTAAGCGTTCCGTGGCCGGCGCGGGTCCGCCAGGTGCGCTCAGCGCAGCGGGACGAGGGACGCCAGGGCTCCCACCACCCGCTCGAGCGGGCCGCGGCCGAGGAACCGCCGCCACAGCATCGCGAAGACCACCGAGCCGAGGGCGAACCAGCCCCAGGCCTCGGCCGACTCGGGGTACGTCGGCAGCGTCGCGAGGACCACGAGGTGCCCCGAGTACACCGTCAGGGGCATCGACCCGACAGCGGCGAGCGGGAACGCGATCCGCTCGGCGACCCGCCCGCGGCCGTCGAACACGAGGACGCAGAGCGCGATGAGCGCGACCGCGACGCCGGCCGTCCCGAGCACGTCGACGACCGACGACGAGTGGTCACGCGGAGACAGGAACAGCTGGGCGAGCGCCTGGCCGGGGGTCGAGCCCTCGCCCGCGTACGGCACGCCGGGGAACGCCAGGGCCGCGTCGTCCGGCAGCGGGGCGAGGAACGAGCCCGCGACGTACGCGGTGGCGGCGACCAGTGCGCCGGACACGAGGAGCGCGACCTGCCGGCCACGGTCCTCCAGGCCGACCCGGGCGACCGCGAGCCCCACCAGGACGTACGCCAGGAAGGTGACCACGGGGTAGACCAGGCCGAGCTGGACACCGACCATGCCCGCATCCGCGTAGGCGGGGGCGATCGCCAGCGCGGCGACGGGCGACAGCAGCGCGCAGACGGCGGCGATGCCGAGCAGCGCCGCCGGCCGGAGGCGGAGCACCGGGACCACGAGCAGGAACAGCACCCCGTACGTCGGCAGGATCACGTAGACCGGGGTGTCGAGCGCCATCAGCGCGAAGCCCATGACGACCACCACCACCGCACGGATCGCGAGCCGGGCGCGGATCCGTCCGATCGTCGGCGGGCCGGGCGGGTCCGTGCGGCCGCTCGTCAAGCCGATCGAGACACCGGCCAGGACTGCGAACAGGGTCGACGGGCGGCCGTGGGCGACGGCGGTCCAGGTCGCCGGGTCGGTCCACTCGAGCTGCTCCGCGATGGCGCCGACGTGGGCGGCCACCATGCCGAGCAGCGCGATCGCGCGCGCCACGTCGACGCCCTGCAACCGGACCCCCGACGCAGACGCGCCCCGCACCGCGGTGGGCGGGACGGGGCGCGTGTCGGTCACGGCAGTCAGCTCGTCGGTGCGTCGACGCGGCCGAGCGAGACGTCGATCATCTCGTCGCGCGGCACGACCTTGATGCGCTCGCGGCCGTCGATCGACCCGAGGGCCTGCTCGTGGGTGTCGAGGTGGTGCCAGCCCTCGAGGTCGGTGTACTCGACACCGCGCTCGCGGAGCAGGGCCGGGATCGCCTCGTCCGAGGGGTCCTCCGGCGTCCACCAGCTCGCCTGGTCGTTGACGATGTGCTGCACGGTCTCCATGGCGTCGGACTTGGTGTGCCCGATGAGCCCGACCGGACCACGCTTGATCCAGCCGGTGGCGTACACACCGGGGATCTGCTGGTTGTCGTCGTCGAGGACCTGGCCCTCGTGGTTCGGGATGACGCCGTGCCGCTCGTCGAACGGGACACCGGGCAGCGGGGAACCGAAGTACCCGACGGCGCGGTAGGCGGCCTGGATCGGGATCTCGCGGATCTCGCCGGTGCCCTCGACGCCGCCCTCGCCGTTCGGACGGGTGCGCTCGTAACGGATGGCGGTCAGCTTGCCCTGCTCGTCGCCGACGAACTCGATCGGCTTCGCGTAGAAGTGCAGGTGGAGCCGACGGCTGGCCTGGCCGACCTCGCGCGTGCGCCACTGCTCGAGGACACGGTTGATGACCATGACCTGCTTGTTCGTCGCGATCGCGGTCTTCGATGCCTCGTCGTGGTCGAAGTCCTCGTCGTAGACGACCATGTCGACGTCGCGGACCTCGCCGAGCTCACGGAGCTCGAGGGGTGTGAACTTCACCTGCGCCGGGCCACGGCGGCCGAAGACGTGCACGTCCGTGACCGGCGAGGCCTTGAGTCCCTGGTACACGTTCTCTGGGATCTCGGTCGGCAGCAGGTCGTCGGCGTGCTTCGCCAGGATGCGCGACACGTCGAGGGCCACGTTGCCGACGCCGATGACCGCGACGCTCTCGGCCTCGAGCGGCCAGGTGCGCGGGACGTCGGGGTGGCCGTCGAACCAGCTCACGAACTCGGCTGCACCGTACGAGCCGTCGAGGTCGACGCCGGGGATGTCGAGGTCGGCGTCCTTGATCGCACCCGTCGAGAAGACGACGGCGTTGTAGTGCTTCTTGAGGTCGTCGAGGGTGATGTCCTCGCCGTAGCGGACGTTGCCGAACAGCCGGACGACCCCGCGGTCGAGGACGTCGCGCAGGGCGTTGATGATGCCCTTGATCCGCGGGTGGTCGGGGGCGACGCCGTACCGGACCAGGCCGTAGGGCGCCGGGAGCTGCTCGAACAGGTCGATCGACACGTCGTAACCGCGGGCCTCGCGCAGCAGGATGTCCGCGGCGTAGATGCCGGCCGGGCCGGCGCCGACGATGGCGAGTCGGAGGGTGGGCACTGATCGTCTCCAGTTCGTTCGGGTGGGGGTTCCCGGGGGTGCCTCCCGACCGTGCCGCGGTGGGCGTGCCGTGTCGGGAGGGGTGTTCAGCGGCTTCGGTCGACGACGGAGTCCGCGAAGCGGGTGAGCGCCCGTTTCACGATGCCGTCGGGCAGCGGAGCGAGGGCGTCGACGGCTTCGCGGGCCCAGGCGACGGCGACCGCACGGGTCGCTGCGGTGGCCTCGTGCTCACGGAGGGCGGAGACGGCCGACTGGTACGGAGCGGAGTCGACCACGTCGTCGGGGGCGCCGTTGACGTCGCGCTCGATGCGCTCGACCAGGTGCTGTGCCGAGGGGTCCGTCACGGCCATCCGCCGCAGTTGCAGCATCGGCAGGGTGTCGACGCCTGCGCGCAGGTCGTTGCCGGCGATCTTGCCGGTCTTGTCCGTCGCGGGGGCGAGGTCGATGACGTCGTCGACGAGCTGGAAGGCCACACCGACCTTCTCGCCGAACGTGCCGACGGCGTCGAGGTAGGCCCGGTCGGCACCGGAGAACATCACACCGGCGCGGGCGGCGGTGGCGATGAGCGAACCGGTCTTGTCGCTGAGCACCTGGATGTAGTGCTCCAGCGGGTCGTCGTGCGACTGCGGACCGGTGGTCTCGTGCAGCTGGCCCATGCAGAGGCGCTGGAACGTCTCGGCCTGCATCCGGATGCCCTCGGTGCCGAGGTCCGCGGTGATCAGGCTGGCGCGGGCGAAGAGCAGGTCGCCGGTCAGGATCGCCACGTTGTTGCCGTAGGTGATCTGCGCGGCGGGGACCCCGCGGCGCACCGGCGCCTCGTCCATGACGTCGTCGTGGTAGAGCGACGCCAAGTGGGTGGTCTCGATGCTCACCGCGGCCTTGACCACGGCGTCGGTCACGCCGTCGCCGAGCTGCGCGATGAGGAGCGTCAGCGTCGGACGGATGCGCTTGCCCCCGGCGGAGAGCAGGTACCGGCTGGTGGTGTCGGCGAGGGTGTCGGTGGAGCGCATGGCGTCCTCGAGCCCCTGCTCGACGAGCTCGAGCCCGTCGTCGACCGCGGAGATGAAGCGACGGTCGGCGGGCGTGGCGAACAACCGCTCGCCGATGCCCAGCGACGCGCGCAGGCTCGGCGCGCGACGTGCGACCGGGACGCTCGGATTCAAGTGCTGCTCCGTCTTCGGGGGTGGTGACCGGTCAGTCGGCGGCCGGGTCGACGCGCGGCTGCTCGCCGGTGTTCTGGTGGTCACGGCGGGCCTTCGCACGCCGTGCCGCGGACTCGCGCACCGTGTCGGCGACGGGCTTGCGGCCACGGTGCAGTGCGACGATACCGGCCGTCAGGTTGCGGTAGGCGACCACCGAGAAGCCGACACCGCGGAGCCACTGGGTCAGCACCTGCTGGTCGGGCCACGCGTCGATGGACTCGGCGAGGTACCGGTAGGCAGCCGGGTTGCTGCTCGAGAGCCGCGCGATGCCCGGGAGCACGCGCTTCAGGTAGGTGCCGTAGCCGAAGCGCAGCAGCGCACGCGGCGGCGTCGAGAACTCACAGATGACGACGCGGCCACCGGGCTTCAGGACGCGGAGCATCTCGGCGAGCGCCTGCTTCGGGTCGTTGACGTTGCGCAGTCCGAACGAGATCGTGACGGCGTCGAACGTGTCGTCGTCGAAGGGCAGCTGCTCGGCGTCGCCCTCGACGAAGGTGATCTCGGGGTGACGCTCACGGCCGACGGCGATCATGCCCGCGGACAGGTCGAGCGCGGTGACCTCGGCGCCCTTCTTGGCGAAGGCCGCCGCGCTGGTGCCCGTGCCCGCGGCGATGTCGAGGACCTTCTCGCCGGGCTGGGGGTCGACCGCGCGGACGGTGGCGACACGCCACAGCGGGGCGTTGCCCGCCGACAGGATGTCGTTCGTGAGGTCGTACTTGGCCGCGACGTCGTCGAACATCGCCGCCACCTCGTCCGGGCGCTTGTTCAGGTCCGCTCTGCTCACGTGGTCAATCCTAGAGGTCCCGACCGAGCGTTCACCGGACTCGCAGCCACCCGGGCGGTGCGGGATCGGCGCGTAGCATCGGAGCCGTGACCCGAACCACCACGGCGGCGCCCCCGCTGACGGTCTCGACCCGGATCCTCGACGACCCGGGCACCGTCCTCCGCCACACGCTCCGCGATCGACCCCTCGCCTTCGTCCGGAACGGCGACGGCATCGTCGGCATCGGTGAGGCGCTGCGGTTCACCTTCACCGGCCCCGACCGGATGCGTGACGCGGCCGCGCTCTGGCGCAGTGTCGTCGCGACCGCCGTCGTCGACGACCCCGTCCAGCTGCGCGGCTCGGGGCTCGTCGCCTTCGGGTCGTTCGCGTTCGCCGACGACTCCGCCGACGAGAGCGTGCTCATCGTGCCCCGGGTGGTCCTCGGCCGCCGTCGGGGCAAGGCCTGGCTGACGGCCATCGACACCACGGCCGGCGCGGAGCCCCTGGCCTTCACCCGGACCTCGGTCCCGGTCCCCCGGGTCGGACCGCACGTCTCCGTCGAGCTGCGTCCCGGGCAGATCGACGAAGCCACCTACGCCGCCAACGTGTCCGAGGCCGTCCGCCGCATCGTGGCCGGGAGCGCCCAGAAGGTGGTGCTCGCCCGCGACCTGGTCGGCACGCTGCCGTCGGGGGCCGATCGACGAGCCGTCCTGCTCGACCTCGCCGCCGCCTACCCGCAGTGCGTGACCTTCGCAGTGGACGGGCTGGTCGGTGCCACGCCGGAGACCCTCGCCCGCACCGACGGCACGCGGCTGACCGCGCGGGTGCTCGCCGGCAGCGCCGCACGGGGCACCGACGAGGTCTCCGACCGTGCCGCCGCCGAGGCCCTGGCCAGCAGCGCCAAGGACGTCGAGGAGCACGCCTTCGCGATCGACAGCCTGCTCGCGGCCCTCGCACCGCTCGCCACGGACCTGCGCGCCGACGCCGAACCGTTCCGGCTGCAGCTGCCGAACCTGTGGCACCTGGCGACGGACGTGCAGGCGACGCTGCCGCCCGACACGACCTCGCTCGACGTCGCCGACGCGCTGCACCCGACGGCCGCGGTCGCGGGCACCCCGACCGACGTCGCGGTGCGGCTCGTCGCCGAGCTCGAGGGCGTCGACCGCGGTCGCTACGCCGGGCCGGTCGGCTGGATGAGCGCGACGGGCGACGGTGAGTGGATGCTCGCGCTGCGCAGCGCACGGATCGACGACGACGGCAGCGTCCGCGCCTGGGCGGGCGCCGGGATCGTCGCCGGCTCGGAGCCCGAGCGCGAGGTCGCCGAGACGGCCCTGAAGTTCCGACCGATCACCGACGCCCTGGCCTGAAGCACCCAGGGGCCGCGCGGAGACAGGGTCGAAGCGTGGCCGGGGCACCCGTGGCCGGTCAGTCGGCCAGCGGTACTTCGATCACGACGCGCTCGGCGGGGTCCGTCAGCACCCGTTCGAGGTCGCCCCACGTGGCCGCCCGGCGGTACTCCCACCCGAGACCCGTGACGACCCGTTCGACGTCGACGTGCTGCGGGGTCGACATCATCCGGCGCATGTCGGCGTCCGGCGTGGTCTTCGCGACCTCGAGCCCGCGGAAGATGGCGCCACCGTGGTCGTTGCCGACGACGACCTGCACCCGGTGGGTGCGTTCCTCGGTGCCGGTGACGAACGCGCCGAGGTCGTGCAGCAGCGTCAGGTCGCCGAGGAGCACGCGCGTGGTGCCCACCGAGGCGGAGGACTGCTCGAGTGCCGCGGCGATGCCGAGCGCGGTCGAGACGGTGCCGTCGATGCCGGCCAGTCCGCGGTTCGCGTGCACCCGGATCTTCTTGCCGAGCACCCGGGCATCGGCTTCGCGGATGAGCTGCGAGGCGCCGAGGACCAGGCGGTCGTGCGGCCAGGTCACCCCCCAGACGGCGTCGGCGAGCATGGCCCGGTCGACGGGTCGGCGACGGAGCGCGACCTCGTCACGCAGGAACTTGTTCCGCTCGGCGCGGTCGGCGGAGCGCTTGGCGTCGAGGTCCGGGCCGGCGTCGCCGTCCCCCAGGATCCGTCGGCTGGCACTCACCCAGCGGCCGACCCACGCACGGTGCTCCGGGCGGGTGCGGCCCGTCACGCGGACGTCGGACACGAAGGTGGTCGCGGCGTCCGGTCGGGAGGCACGCCCCGGGTCGAAGGGGTCGGCCGCCGGTCCGCGGACGACGATCGTCTCGACCCCGTCGCGCTGCAGGAGCGCGGGGACCTCTCTGCTGAGGGTCGGGTGGCCGAGCACGACGGCGCGGCGGACGGCGCCACCGTGGTCCGCGTCGCGCAGGAGTTCACGGTAGGCCACGACCAGGTTGCGGCCGAAGCGCGCGCCGCTGGAGACCTCGGCGAGGAGCGGCGCCCCGAGTTCCCAGGCGATCCGCTCAGCTTCCTCGCCGGCGTCGTGCCCGGCGATGACGACGGTGGCCGGCTCGTCGTCCGGGGTGAGTTCGGCGACCGGGAGACCGGTGTGGGCGCGGCGGGTGGCGAAGGCGAGGTCGATCTCGTCGTCGGGGACGGCGGTGACGTGCTCCGGGGTGAGCCCGGCGGAGAGCGGCTCACGGAACGCGACGTTGAGCTGTGCGGGCCCCGGCTGCCCGGTGTGCCCGGCTGCGGCGGCGACCGTCTGTCGGGCGAGGGCGCGCAGGGTGTCGCGGACCGAGGCATCGACGCCGTGCGCCGACGGGGCCTCGACGTCGCGGACGAAGGCGACGGCCTCGCCGAAGATCCCCGGCTGCACAGTGGTCTGGTTGCTCCCGATGCCGCGGAGCTCGTCGGGGCGGTCCGCACTCAGCACGATCATCGGCACGCCCGAGTGGTGCGCCTCGAGCACGGCGGGGTGCAGGTTCGCCACCGCGGTGCCCGACGTGGTCACGACCGCGGCGGCTCGGTGCGTCTCGACCGCGAGCCCGAGCGCGAAGAACCCGGCGGTCCGTTCGTCCAACCGGACGTGCACGGTCAGTCCGCCGGCACGCTCGAGGGCGACCGCGGCGAGCGCGAGTGCCTGGGACCGGGAACCGGGGCTGACCACGACGTCGGTGACGCCGGCGCGGACGAGTTCCTGCAGGAGCGCGAGCGCGGTGTCGGTCGCCGGGCTGCCCGAGCCGGCGGGGCCGTCAGCGATCGGTGCGGCCGTCGTCGTCGCGCTCGTGGAACTGGTCTTCGAGGTCTCGGAGGGTCGCGTCGTCCTGGTCCTTGTCCGTGAGGGTGTCGCCCGGCTCCGGCGTGGTGCCGAGGAAGTCCGGGTCGTCTTCGGGTCCACGGTACCGGGCGGATGCACCGGGGTCCGTCGCGGGGGTGCGACCGAGCAGGAACCACAGGACGCCGCCCAGCACGGGCAGGATGATCACGAGCAGCAGCCACACACCGCGACGCAGGGAACGGATGCGCTGACGGGGCATCGTGCCGCAGTCGATGGCCGCGTACACCGTGAAGGCAACGGCGGCCACGACGACGATCAACCACAAGCGGACCATGCGGTGAAGTCTAGGTCGCGACCCTGTGATGCCCCTGCCGGTCGGCGCTTCCGTAGACTCACCGTGTGAAAGCGTGGCTCCTGTACACCCTGGCTCGGCTCGGCATCTTCGTGGTGGCGCTCGTGCTCCTCCTGCTCCTGACGCCGCTGAAGTGGTACTGGGCGACGATCATCGCCGCCCTGGTGGGTCTGCTCATCTCGTACATCGCACTGTCCGGACTCCGCACGCAGGTCGCCCTGAGCCTGGCGAACCGCCGCGGCGTCCCCGAGCGCGACGCCGACTCGGACTTCGAGGACGACTTCGTCGACGCCGCCGACTCGGATGCCGCGGCCGCTCCCGTCGTCCGTCCGGTGTCCGACGCGGACCGGCACGAAGCACGCCGGGACGCCGACGCCGACTGACCCCGGGCACGGGGTCGTCAGGTCGGAGCCGAAACGGTTACGGCTGCACGGCCAGGGTGATCCCGAGCACCACGCCGAAGGCGAGCGACGCGAACGACGACAGCTGCAGCGCCGTGATGAGCTCGCGGGGCTTCCGCGACGACACCCCGATCGCCAGGGCCGGCAGCGCCAGCAGCAGCGAGAAGTACGTGAAGCCCGTGCGGAAGTACAGCAGCACGAACCAGAGCAGCACGACGTACGGCAGCATCAGGAACAGGCCGAAGAGCACGCGGGCGACCGGACGACCGACGACCACGGCGAGCGTCCGCTTGCCCGCCAGCTGGTCCTCGTCGATGTCGCGGATGTTGTTCACCATCAGGACCGCGCAGGCGAAGAACCCGGCGGCCACCGCGGCGGCCCAGCCACTCAGCGTGACCTCGCGGATCTGCACGAACTGCGTACCGAGCACGGCGACGAGTCCGAAGAACACGAACACGAACACCTCGCCCAGGGCGTTGTACCCGTACGGCTTCTTGCCGCCCGTGTAGAACCAGGCGGCGACGATGGCGGCGGCCCCGACGAGCAGCAGCCACCACAGCTGGGTGAGCAGCACGATGACCAGGCCGGCGACGGCTGCCAGGCCGAAGAACGTCAGGGCGACCGTGAGCACCGTCCGGGGCTTGGCCAGCCCGGCACCCGTGAGCCGTGCGGGTCCGACGCGGTACTCGTCGGTGCCGCGGACCCCGTCGGAGTAGTCGTTGCTGTAGTTCACGCCGATCTGCAGGAACAGCGCCACGGCCAGGGCGAGCAGCGCGACGGCGAGGTGGCTGCCCTTCGCCAGGTAGTCACCGAAGTCCCCGGGCTCACCGCTGTCGACGAACGCGACGGCGGTGCCCAGCACGACCGGGACCACGCCGAGGGTCAGGGTGCGCAGACGCGCGCCGCCGATCCAGTCGCGTGCGGTCGCCTTCCGCTTGGTGCGGGCGGGGGCAGCGGCCTTCGCCGGGTTGCCGGACCGGCCCTGCTTCTGCGTCGAGTTCTTCGTTCGTGCCACGAGCACCGATCTTATTGCCGATGCGGCGCCCGGCGGCTCGCCCCTACGGCCCTGCCGGGTCGACGAGCGCCTGCACGGCCCGCCGGTCGGGTTTGCCGGACGCCAGCATCGGGATCCGGCCCACCAGGACCACGTCGGCCGGCCGGGCGGCACGGCCGAGGGCGGCTCCGACGTGGGCGCGCACGGTGTCCGGGTCGAGCGGTTGCTCGGTGACGACGACGGGGACCTCGCCCCACTCCCCCGCCGAGCGCCGCACGACGACGGCGCTCTGCTGCCCGGGCAGCCCCCGGACGAGCCGTTCGACCGCCCCGAGCTGGACCTTCTCGCCACCGGAGATCACCACGTCGTCGAGGCGTCCGAGCACGCGGACGACCCCGCCGGACAGGGTCGCGGTGTCCCCGGTCCGGTACCACCGCAGCCCGTCCCGCTCGACGAAGGCCGATGCCGTGCGGTCGTCGTCGTCGAGGTACCCCTCGGCGAGCATCGGCCCGGCCAGGTGCAGCTCGTCGTCGACCAGTGCGGTGCGCACCGTGCCGAACGGGACGCCGTCGTACACGCACCCACCGCTCGTCTCGCTCGCGCCGTACGTCGTCACGATCCGGACCCCGGCGTCGTGCGCGCGCTGCCGGAGCGGCGCGGGGGTCGCCTGTCCGCCGACCAGGACCGCGTCGAACCCGGCGAGGGCGCGGGTGGCGTCCGGGTCGTCGAGCACCCGGGCGAGCTGGACAGGCACCAGCGAGGTGTACCGACGGGGCGCGGCCGGACCGGTGACGAGCCGTTCGGCCGCCTCGGTGAACGCGGCGGCCGCGAAGTGGCCGGGTGCCACGACGACGGGCTCGGTGCCGGCGGTGATCGAGCGGGTCAGGACGTTGAGGCCGGCGATGTAGTGCGTCGGCAGCGCGAGCACCCAGCGCCCCGGACCACCGAGCGCCGCGTCGGCCGCCGCCGCACCGGCGAGGAGCGCCTCGGACGACAGCGCCACGCGCTTGCCGGTCCCGGTGGACCCGCTCGTCTCGACCACCAGGGCGACCGCCTGCCGGACCTCGGCCGGAGGTGCCTTCGGCCGCGCCGGAGCCCCCTCGGCGACGGGGAGCAGCGCGGGGCCGCCGGCGAGCGCTGCCTCCAGGGCGCGCAGCACGGCCGACGGGTCCGACGTACCGGTCGCGACCAGCGGACGGGGCATCAGTAGTGCCAGGGGAACGCGGTCCACTCGGGAGCGCGCTTCTCGAGGAACGAGTCGCGGCCCTCGACCGCCTCGTCGGTGCCGTACGCCAACCGCGTCGCCTCGCCCGCGAAGACCTGCTGACCGACCATGCCGTCGTCGACGGCGTTGAACGCGTACTTGAGCATCCGGATCGCCGTCGGGGACTTGCCGAGCACGATCTCGCCCCAGCGGATCGCCTCACGCTCGAGGTCCTCGTGGGGGACCACGGCGTTCACCGCACCCATCTCGTAGGCGCGCTGGGCGGAGTACTCCTGCGCGAGGAAGAAGACCTCGCGGGCGAACTTCTGCCCGATCTGCTTGGCGTAGTAGGCGCTGCCGTACCCGCCGTCGAACGAGCCGACGTCGGCGTCGGTCTGCTTGAACCTGCCGTGCTCGGCACTCGCGATGGTGAGGTCGCAGATGGCGTGCAGGGAGTGCCCACCGCCGGCGGCCCAGCCGGGGACGACCGCGATGACGACCTTGGGCATCATCCGGATGAGGCGCTGGACCTCGAGGATGTGGAGCCGCCCCATCGACGCCTGCGCGGCCGCGGGGTCGACGCCCTCGGGCGGTGCACCCTCGTCACCGACGTACTGGTAGCCGCTCCGTCCACGGATGCGCTGGTCGCCGCCGGAGCAGAACGCCCACCCGCCGTCCTTCGGGCTCGGGCCGTTGCCGGTGAGCAGGACGACACCGACGCGGGGGTCCTGCCGGGCGTCGTCGAGGGCGCGGTAGAGCTCGTCGACCGTGCGCGGGCGGAAGGCGTTCCGGACCTCCGGACGGTCGAAGGCGACACGGACGATCCCCTTGGAGACGTGCTTGTGGTACGTGATGTCGGTGAACTGCTCCGCGATCGGAGCGGTGGTCCAGACGTCGGGGTCGAACAGGTCGGAGACGGGAGCAGCCATGCCCCCAACGTACCGCCGGGCGTCTGCCGGGTCAGGCGCCCATGTCGGTCAGGAGCTCCGGCGCGACGAACACCATGATCACGATGAGGATCACGGGGTTCGCGAAGAACGCCAGGACGACCCCGACGGCGCCGTACCAGCGGCCGAAGGATCCGACGGCGGCGACGAACCCGAGCACGGCGGCGATGAGCGTCAGGAACACGACGACGAAGCAGATGCCGAACGCGAAGTTCGTGTCACCGCCCATGAACACGGCGAACGCGCTGGCGTCGACCGCAGCGGAGACCACGGCGAGGCCCAGGGCGATCTTGCCGACGACGGGGTTGCGGCGCTTCTTGGAGGCCGCCTGCCGCACGTCGACGGTGTTGCGCTGCATGAGCCGGGCGAAGTCGTCGGACCCGGCTGTCGGACGCGCCGTCGCTCGGGACGGGTTCGCCGCGGGTCGGGCATCCGCGCTCGGACGGGCTGCAGACGCCGGACGGGCTGCCGGACGAGCGCCGGCGCTCGACGGGTCGGCCTGGCGCTGTGCTGCCCGCTGCTGTGCTGCGCGCTGCCGCGGATCCACCGCCACCGAGCCTCCCTCGTTCCGGGTCGTTCCCCTCGCCGACCGGAGCCGACCGATGCATGCTAGTGCCCTGCCCTGGCGGTCCCCTCCGAGGAACCGGCGGGCGACCTGGGTGCGGTGGGAGGATGGCGGACGTGCTCCCCGACCTCGCCGAACTCCTCGCCGACGCGAACGTGGTGGCCCTGCCCATGCGGGTGCGGTTCCGCGGCATCACCACGCGCGAGGCGGTCGTGCTGCGCGGCCCCGCAGGCTGGACGGAGTTCTCGCCGTTCGTCGAGTACGACGACGCCGAGGCAGCGGCATGGCTGCGCGCCACCGTCGACTTCGGGTGGACCGACCACGAGCCGGCCGCCGACTCCGTGCCGGTCAACGCCACCGTCCCGGCGATCGCCGCCGACGACGTCGCCGACCTGCTCGCCCGCTACCCCGGCTGCGCCACCGCGAAGGTCAAGGTCGCGGAGCCCGGCACCACCGTCGACGACGACGTCGCCCGTGTCGCGGCCGTCCGCCGGGTGATGGGGTCCGATGCTTCCGTCCGCGTCGACGCGAACGGGCTGTGGAGCGTCGAGCAGGCAGCCGCGGCACTCGAGCGGCTCGCACCGTTCGACCTGCAGTACGCCGAGCAGCCCTGCGCCACGCTGCCCGAGCTCGCCGAGCTCCGGACGCGGATCGCCGGCCTCGGGGTGCGGATCGCCGCGGACGAGAGCGTCCGGAAGGCGAGCGACCCCCTCGCGGTCGCCCGGGCCGGCGCAGCCGACGTCCTGGTGGTCAAGGCCCAGCCGCTCGGGGGCATCACCGCGGCGGGCGCGGTCATCGCCGACGCCGGGCTGCCGTGCGTCGTCTCGAGTGCGCTCGACACGTCGGTCGGACTCGGGATGGGGGCGTTCCTGGCCGCCGCGGCGATGACCCCGGGGTACGCCGCGGGCCTCGGGACGGCGGCGATGTTCGCCGGGGACGTGACGGCGGAGCCCCTGCTGCCGGTGGACGGCCGCGTGCCGGTGCGTCGGGTGGACGTCGCGGCGGAGATGGTCGAGCGGTACGCCGCGTCGCCGGAACGCACCGCGTGGTGGCGCGAGCGGGTGGCACGTGTGCACACCGTGCTGGCCGCAGCTGCTGCCGAGTAGCTCCGGGCGCGGGACGCCGTCGTCTCCGCAGAACGCCGTCGTCACCGCAAGACGCCGCCGTCTCCGCAAGACGCCGTCGTCTCCGCAAAACGCCGTCGTCTCCGCAGAACGCCGTCGTCTCCGTTCGACGCCGAGGACGCGGCGTCCAGCCGACACGACGGCGTCTTCTTGTCCGTGGACGCGACCGAACGACAGACGGGAGGCGCGGTGCCAGCTGGCACCGTGCCTCCCGTCCGGCCGTGGTCACGACCAGAGCCGCCTCAGCGACCGGTGTGGTTCACAGACCCGAGTAGCTGTGCAGGCCCTTGAAGAAGACGTTCACGACCGAGAAGTTGAACATCACCGCGGCGAAGCCGATCAAGGCCAGCCAGGACGACCGCGCACCGCGCCAGCCGCGGGTCGCACGGGCGTGGATGTAGCCCGCGTAGACGACCCAGATGATGAAGGTCCAGACCTCTTTCGTGTCCCAGCCCCAGTACCGACCCCAGGCACGCTCGGCCCAGATCGCACCGGCGATCAGGGTGAAGGTCCAGAGGACGAAACCGACGAGCAGGACGCGGTAGGTCAGGACCTCGAGCCGGTCGGCGTCGGGCAGCGTCGCCATGAAGCGGAGCTTGCCGGAGGCGGTGCGGCCCTGGCGGTACGTCTGCACGAGCTGCGCCACCGCGAGCCCCGCCCCGAGCGCGAAGAACCCGGTGCCGGAGATCGCCACGAAGACGTGGATGACGAGCCAGTACGACTGCAGGGCCGGCTGCAGCGGGACGACGGGGACCCAGTAGTTCACCGTCGCGATGCCGAGCAGGATGATCGTCAGGCCCGTGATGAAGACGCCGAGGAACTTCAGGTTCTGCCAGAACTGCACGAGCAGGAAGATCAGCGTGATCAGCGCCGTGCCCGTCAGCGAGAACTCGAACATGTTGCCCCACGGGACACGGTCGGCCGCGATGCCGCGGAGGACGACCGAGGCGACGTGCAGGACGAGCGCGAGGATCGTCATCGCCATGCCGACACGTTCGAACTTCGTGCTGCGGCCGGACGAACCGCCCGCTGGCGGCGCGGCGACCTGCTCGAGCACGACGGTGCCGCCACGGACGGTCGCGACGGTCTTCGCCCCGCGTGCGGAAGAAGCGCTGGCCGCACCCGCCGAGCTGTCGTCGGCGCCCGCGTTCTTCGCGGCGGCCGTGACCTCACCGGAGCGTTTGGCCATGTCGAGGGCGAACGAGATGAACGCGACCACGTACACCGCCATCGCGGAGTACGTGAGCACGACCGAGTAGGTCGCGAGGTTCGTGGTCATGTCGTTCACTGGGGCATCCTAACTCCGAGGTCCGACGTGTGGCGCTGTGCGATGTCCGCGACGGCCCGTTCGAGGTTCGGGTCCTCGCCGCGTGCGAGGCCGGCGTACTCGAGGTCGTACTCGCCGCCCTGCGTGTCCTTGCGCGGGACGACCTTCACCCAGACGCGACGGCGCGGGACGAACAGCGAGGTGAGCAGACCGAGGGTGGAGAGCAGGGCGAACCCGCCCACCCACAGCTGCGACGGGTCGTGGTGCACGTCGAGGGAGACGTACCGCTTGACGCCGTCGAACGTGATCGACCCGGCACCGTCCGGGAGCTTCTTCGTCTGCCCCGGCTTCAGCGCGAGGCTCGCCGTCGATGCGTCGGTGCCGGCGATCTGCTTCAGCCCGCCGGTGTTGAGCGTGTACACGCTCTGCGGCACGCCGTCGTCGAGGCCGAGGTCACCGGTGTAGACCTGCAGCGTCAGGAGCGGGTTCTCGGTGTCCGGGTACGAGGACGTGTAGGCGCCGCTCGCGTTCTTCACCGCGGTGGGGTAGAAGAACCCGCGGATCCCGAGCTGGTCCGGCTTGGCGTCCGGGGCCTTGATCACGCCGAGCGAGGTGTAGTTCGCGTCCTGCGGCAGGAACGGCACGACGTCCTTGAACGCCACGTTGCCGTCGCCGTCGCGCACCGTGACCTGCATCGCGTAACCGTTGCCGAGCAGGTAGACGTTGGTGCCACCCACGTGCAGCGGGTCGTTCACGCCGAGACGGCTGGTCTTCGGCTCGCCGCCCTTCTCGGTGCTCGTGACGGTGGCCGAGTAGTCGAGCGCCTGGCCGAGGGCGTCGAGGTTCCGCTCCTCGTACTTCGTCACGAACTTGTCGAGGGTCAGGTTGTAGCCCTTGAGGTCGGTCTGCTGGAACCAGCGCCCGGGGTTGAACGAGTCGTACGAGCCGAGCACGTTGGAGAACGTCTGGCCCTCCACCAGCAGGCGCTGACCGGTGAAGCCGAAGCCACCGCCGACACCGACCGCCAGGAGCACCCCGACGAGGGCCGAGTGGAACACCAGGTTGCCGGTCTCGCGCAGGTAGCCGCGCTCCGCGCTCACCGAGTCGCCGAACCGTTCGACGCGGTACCCGGAGCGCTTCAGGATCGCCATCGCGCGCGTCACCGCGTGCTCGGCGGACGGGAGGCCCGTGGCCGGGTCGATCCCGGTGGTGCCGTCGATCATCGCGTCCGGTTGCACCGCTACGGTGCGGAATCCCGCCAGTCGCGTCAGACGCGCGGGCGTCTTCGGCGGACGGGTGCGCAGGGCCTGCCAGTGGTGCTTCGTGCGGGGCACGATGCAGCCGATGAGCGAGACGAAGAGCAGCAGGTAGATCGCCGAGAACCACACCGAGGTGTAGGTGTCGAAGACCTGGAGCTTGTCGAGGACCGGGAAGAGCTGCGGGTGGTCCGCCTTGTACTGCACGACGCCGTTCGGGTCGGCGGTGCGCTGCGGCACGAGCGAACCCGGGATCGCCGCGAGGGCCAGCAGCATGAGCAGGAACAGCGCCGTGCGCATGCTCGTCAGCTGCCGCCAGAAGAACCGGAGGTACCCGACGAAGCCGAGCTTCGGCTGGTTGACGCCGCCGTCGGTGGGGCCGGAGCCGTCGACGTGGTCGGACGGTCGCTGCGGGTCCGAAGCGGTGTCGGCTCCCTCGCCTGCACCCGTCGGGGTGTGCTCGTTCGGGTCAGACCGCGGGGACAAAGCTCTGGATCACCGCCCCGACGCTCGACATGACGGCCGACCAGATTCCGGTGACCATGAGCAGACCGATGACGATCAGGATCGCTCCTCCGATGATGTTGACGGTGCGCATGTGACGCTTCACCGCCGAGATGGCTCCCGTGGCCCAGCCGGCGCCGAGCGCGACGAGGACGAACGGGATGCCGAGCCCGAGGCAGTACGCCACACCGAGCCACATGCCCTGCCAGGCACTGCCCGACTGCACGCTGAGCAGGTTGATGGCCGCGAGGGTCGGGCCGAGGCACGGCGTCCAGCCGAGGCCGAACACGATGCCGAGCAGCGGTGCGCCCAGCAGCCCCGTCGCGGGGGTCCAGCTGGGCTTGATGGTGCGCTGCAGGAACGTGAACCGTCCGACGAACACCAAGCCCATCGCGATGACGACGACCCCGAGGACCTGCGTGATGAGGTCACGCCAGCGGACGAGCCAGAAGCCGAGTGCCCCGAACACCGTCGTGTACGCCACGAACACCGCGGTGAACCCGACGATGAACAGCAGCACACCGAGCACCACACGACCCCGACGCTGCCCGCCCTCGGCGACACCGCCGACGTACCCGAGGTACCCCGGCACGAGCGGCAGCACGCACGGGGACAGGAACGACACGAGCCCGGCGAGCGCCGCCACGGGCAGCGCCACGGCCATCTGGCCGCTCAGGATCGCGTCGGCGAAGGGGTTGGAGGCCACGGGTCAGGAGGCCTTGCCGGCGTCGAGCTCGTCGCTGACCAGGGTCTTCAGGATGCCCGTGCCGTCGACCGCGCCGAGGACGCGGGCAGCGACGCGCCCCTTCGTGTCGAGGACGATCGTCGCAGGCACCGCGTTCGGCGCGATCTGCCCGGACATCGCGAGCTGCATCGTGCCCGTGCGCTGGTCGAGGACGGTCGGGTACTGCACGTCGAAGGTGCGCTCGAAGGCGGCCGCGGTCGCTGCTTCGTCGCGGACGTTGACGCCGATGAACGCGACGTCGTCCGAGTCGGCGTACTCGTCGTGCACCTCGTTGAGGTACTTCGCCTCGGCACGGCAGGGCGGGCAGCTGGCGTACCAGAAGTTCAGGACGACGACCTTGCCCCGGAGGTCCTTCGACGAGACGGTGTCGCCGTTCGAGTCCTCGGCCCGGAAGGTCACCGGGTCGGTGCGGTCCTTTGCGGAGACCTCGGTCACCGCGCCGTCACCGGAGATGTAGTTCTGGGTCGTGCCGTTGCCGTACTGCTTCGCGAGGTCGCTGTTGTCCGTCGAGCACCCCGCCAGGGCGAGGGCGGCCACGACGACCGTCGCCGCGATCGTCGCGATGCGCTTCCTGCTGGTCGTGGTCTTCACACTGCTCCTTCGTCGACGGCGGTCGCGCGCAGTTCCTGCGCGGGGTCCGCGTACCCGACCTCGGTGAACCGACCGCTCGACGTGGCGGGCACACGCTCGACGGTGGTGATGCTCGACAGGTCGCAGCGACGCTTGCGCGGGTCGTGCCACAGGGGCTCCCCCGCGAGCTTCCGGTGGACCATCCAGATCGGCAGCTGGTGGCTGACCAGGACGACGTCGCCCTCGTCGACGCTCTCCCACGCCGTGGTCATCGCCGCGAGCATGCGGTTCGCGATCGACTCGTACGCCTCGCCCCAGCTGGGGCGCAGGGGGTTCGCGATCCACGGCCACTCCGCCGGACGGCCGAGCGAGCGCTTCGTGAACCCGGGGGGCTGCCCCTCGTAGCGGTTGGTCGGCTCGATCAGCCGCTCGTCGAGCGTCACGTCGAGCCCGTAGGCCGCCGACCAGGGCGCGGCGGACTCCTGCGTGCGCTGCAGCGGGGACGCGACGACCCGACGGACGTCGATGCCGGCGTCCTTCCAGGCGGCCGCGGAGGCCTCGGCCATCTGCGCGCCGAGCTCACTCAGCCCGAAGCCCGGGAGCCGGCCGTAGAGGACGCGGCCCGGGTTGTGCACCTCTCCGTGCCGGACGAGGTGGAGACGGGTCGCGGGCATGGGTTCCAGTGTAGGTCGCCCGCGGTTCCCACCGCCCCCTCAGGAGATTCACCGGATGCGGAAGCACTCAGCCGCCGAGCTCTCCGGACAGCCGTCCGTGCAGCGCGATCGACCCCGTGTTGAGGTTCACCACCTCGACCGTCGAGCCGTGCTTGGCGAACCGCTGTTCGACACCGTCGAGCGCCGCGACCGTGGACGCGTCGAACACGTGGGCGTCGGCCATGTCGATGATGATGTGCTCCGGGTCCTCTGCGTAGGAGAACCGCGTGACGAGGTCGTTCGACGAGGCGAAGAACAGCGCCCCGCGGACCCGGTACCGCACGGTGCGGTCGTCGACCGGCTCGCGCACCACGGTCACCACGTGCGCCACCCGTCGGGCGAAGACCAGAGCCGCCACGACCACACCGACGAGCACCCCGGTGGCGAGGTTCTCGGTCACGACGACCACCACGACGGTGATGAGCATGACCGCGGTCTCACCGAGCGGCATCCGCCGCAGGGTGCGCGGCCGGATGCTGTGCCAGTCGAAGGTCGCGACGCAGACCATGAGCATGACCGCCGTCAGGGCCGCCATCGGGATCTGGGCGACGAGGTCGTGGAGCACGATCGTCAGGACGAGCACCGAGACGCCGGCAGTGAAGGTCGAGATGCGCGTCCGGGCGCCCGCGGTCTTCACGTTGATCACCGTCTGGCCGATCATCGCGCACCCACCGGTCCCCCCGAAGAACGCCGACGCGATGTTCGCGACGCCCTGGCCCCACGACTCGCGCCACTTGCTCGACCCGGTCTCGCTGATGGAGTCGACGAGCTGCGCGGTGAGCAGCGTCTCGATCAGGCCGACGATCGCGACGCCGAACGCGTAGGGCGCGATGATCTGCAGGGTCTCGAAGCTGAACGGCGTCACGATGCCGTTGAAGCCGGGGAGTGCCGTCGGCAGTGCCCCCTCGTCGCCGACCGTCGGCACGGCCACGCTGAACACCATCGTGATGCCGGTGATGACGACCACCGCGATGAGCGGCGCGGGGATCGCCTTCGTCAGGAACGGGAACCCGACGATGATCGCGATGCCGAGTGCCGTCAGCGGCCAGACGATGAACGGGACGTCGTCGCCGAGCAGGTTCGGCAGCTGGGCGGTGAAGATGAGGATGGCCAGGGCGTTCACGAACGCGACGTTGACGCTGCGCGGGATGAAGCGCATCAGCCGCGCCACCCCGAGGAACCCGAGCAGGAGCTGGAACACACCGCCCAGGACGATCGCGGGCACCAGGTACTCGATCCCGTGCTGTCGGACGAGCGGCGCGATGACGAGCGCCACCGAACCGGCGGCGGCGGACACCATGGCGGGTCGACCGCCCACGATCGAGATCACGATCGCGATGATGACGCTCGAGAAGAGGCCGACCGCGGGATCGACGCCGGCGACGACGGAGAACGAGATCGCCTCGGGGATGAGGGCCAGCGCGGTGACGATGCCGGCCAGGACCTCCCGGGTGAGCATGCGGGGCGAGCGGAGGGCGGCGAGGACGCTCGGGGCCGTCGGCGCGTGTGTGATCACGGACATCGTTCGGAACTCTACCTTCACGTGAGGGTAGAGTCGCGCTCCGTGAGCACCAGCGACGTCCCCGACACGATGCACATCGGCGAACTCGCCGACCGCGCCGACATGTCCCTGCGCACGATCCGGCACTACGACGAGGTCGGGCTGCTCGTGCCGAGCGGCCGCACCACCGGCGGGTTCCGGGTGTACACCGCGCAGGACCTGGAACGGCTGCTCGTGATCCGCCGGATGAAGCCGCTCGGGTTCACGCTCGACGAGATGGCCGAGCTGCTCCGTGTGGTCGACGCCCTCGCGGCGAAGGACCCAGAGGACGAACCCGCGCTGGCTGCACGTCTCGATGCGTACCTGGACGACGCCCGCACCCGCCACGCGAAGCTCGTCGAGCGCGCCGGCATGGCCGAGGAGTTCATCGGCACCCTCGGGTCACTCCGCGCGTCGCTCCCCTGACGTCGCGCCGTCTTCGGCGAGCACCCTGGCACGCATGCGCTGCCGCTCGAGTTCGAGCTTCAGCTCCCCTTCTTCGACATGGAGCTGCCAGTCGATCGCCCCGCGTTGCGCCCAGTCCCACGGGCTCTCGCCCGGCGCAGGACCGATGTACGGCCGCTCCACGGGAACCGTGTCCTCCTTCCGCACCAGCTCTCGCCAGGCACGGCGCAGACGAGTCGTCATCACTGTCTCCTCTTCTCGATGAACAGTTCCGCCGACACCCTTGCAGCGGGTTCTTCTCCGGCGGGGACTTTCTGCATGTCGTACATCGCCTGCGCCAGATTCCGGCCGATCTCGCGACGCCCGACCTCGGCCGCGGTGATCAGGTCGAACACCACGGTCAACCGCGCCCAGTAGCGGTCCCGTTGCTCCCGCCCGACGTCCCGCCGCCACCGGATGACCGCCCACAGCCCACCGACGAACGCCGCGAGCAGTGTGAACGCCGCAGTGCACAGCGCCGCCACCACCACCGCGACCGCCGCAGGCGGCCAGGTCGCGAGCTCCCCCGTCCCCGTCCCCACCCGGTCCCCCTCTCGTCCCGCGACCCGGCCACGTCGACAACGCTAGGGAGTCCTCGCACGCCGCCACGGGCCTCCCGGCCATCGGTGGAGAACGCCGGACGCGGGCGGCCCTGTTGAGGGAGGAGCGCTGCCGCCCACGCCCCCGGACGCAGGCGGTTAGACTCGACCACCGTGATCGAACGCACCCGCATCGCCGACCTGGCAGCCCTCCCCGACGGTCCCGTCTCCGTGGCCGGATGGGTCGAGACCGTCCGAGACCAGAAGAAGGTGCAGTTCGTCGTGCTGCGCGACGAGACCGGCGCCGTCCAGCTCGTGAACCCGGCGACGCGCGAGGCCGAGGACGGCGACGACGCCGCACAGTCCGCGCTCGCGACCACCAACGAGATCTCCGGCCTGGCGCACGGCACCTTCGTGCACGTCACCGGCACGCTGAAGCACGACGAGCGCGTGAAGCTCGGCGGGCTCGAGGTCAAGATCGGTGCGCTGCAGGTGGTGAGCGCCGCGATCCCGGAGACCCCGATCGCCGACGACTCGTCGCTCGACAAGCGTCTCGACTGGCGCTTCCTCGACCTGCGCAACCGCAAGCAGAACCTGATCTTCCGCATCCAGACGACGCTCGAGCACGCGTTCCGCACGTACTGGGTCGACCGCGACTACATCGAGATCCACACCCCGAAGCTGATGGCGTCGGCGTCCGAGTCGCGCGCCGAACTGTTCCAGCTCGAGTACTTCGAGACCACCGCCTACCTGGCCCAGTCGCCGCAGAACTTCAAGCAGATGGCGCAGCCGGCCGGCTTCGGTGCCGTGTTCGAGATCGCCGACGCCTTCCGCGCCGACCCCTCGTTCACGAGCCGTCACGCCACCGAGTTCACCAGCGTCGACGCCGAGTTCTCGTGGATCGAGTCCCACGAGGACGTCATGGCGATGCACGAAGCGGTCCTGGTCGCCGGCATCACCGCCGTCAAGGAGAAGTACGGCAAGGACATCGAAGAGGTCTTCGGCTTCGAGCTGCAGGTCCCCGCGACGCCGTTCCCCCGCGTGACCCTGGCCGACGCGCGCAAGATCGTCGCCGACAGCGGCTACGACGTCGTCCGCGCCGACGGCGACCTGGACCCCGAGGGCGAGCGCCGCGTCGCCGCCTGGGCGAAGGAGCACCACGGCTCCGAGTTCGTCTTCGTCACGGAGTACGACGCCTCGATCCGGCCGTACTACCACATGCGGAAGCCCGGCGACCCGTCGGTCACCAACAGCTACGACCTCATCTTCAACGGCGCCGAGATCTCCACGGGTGCCCAGCGCGAGCACCGTGTCGACGTGCTCGAGGCGCAGGCCGTCGAGAAGGGTCTCGACCCGGAGGAGCTCGGCTGGTACCTCGACTTCTTCCGCTACGGCGTCCCGCCGCACGGCGGCTTCGGCATGGGCCTCGCGCGCGTGCTGATGCTCATGCTCGGTGAGCCGTCGATCCGCGAGGTCACGTACCTGTTCCGTGGCCCGACGCGCCTGACCCCGTAGTCACCAGCGAGTGAGCAGAAGAGGTCGCCTCCGGAAATCGGAGGCGACCTCTTCTGCTCACTGGACGCACGCAACGCACGCAGCGCCGGGGCGGGACGGGAGGCCCGGCTCAGCTCTGCCAGTCGATGGCGGCCCGCGCGGTGACCAGGTCGCGGATCTCGGCTGCCGCGGCCTGGTGCGCCGGATGCACCTGGTACTCGTCGAGTCCGGCGAGGTCGTCGAAGGTGGCGACGACCGCGACGTCGCTGTTCTTCTCCGGGTAGGCGACGTTCTCGACGACCTCGAGCGAACGGATCGACCCGATGGTGCCGGTGAGGCCGGTCAGGAGCTCACGGATCCGGGCGATGGACGCGGCGCGGTCGAGGTCCTCGCGCAGGGTCCAGGCGACGACGTGGGAGATCATGCGGGGGAACCGGCCTTCTCGAGGGCACGTGCGAGCCGGTCGGCGTCGACGTGCCAGTTGCTGTGGACGCGCCCGTCGATGAGCACCACGGGGATGTCCTCCGCGTACTCCTGGCGGAGGGCGTCGTCGTCGAGGATCGAGCGTTCCTGCAGGGTGACCCCCGGGTGGTCGGCGACGACGCGTTCGACCACGGGCCGGGCGTCGTCGCACAGGTGGCATCCGGGCTTCGTCAGGAACGTCACTGCGGGCATGGTCCCAGCGTAGCCCGGGAACGCAAAAGCCCCGGCGAACCGGGGCTTCTCGTGCAGGTCCTTCGACCTGCGCAGACCTGTTGAGGATCTACTTCTTGTTGCGTCGCTGGTGACGCGTCTTGCGAAGGAGCTTGCGGTGCTTCTTCTTCGCCATGCGCTTACGACGCTTCTTGATGACAGAACCCATGTGGACCTCGCTCGGACTGATGCTGATGTACGGACACCGGGCCGAAGAGACCGCGGAAAATCAACCTGCCCGAGTCTACCGGCTGCCCGCTGTGATGTCGAACGCGCGCTCAGCCGACGTCCGCCACACCACCGCGCAGCACGTCGGCGACGGCTGACTCGGGGACGCGGAAGGAGCGGCCGAAGCGGATCGCGGGGAGCTCCCCGGCGTGCACCATCCGGTAGACGGTCATCTTCGAGACGCGCATCATCTCGGCGACCTCAGCGACGGTGAGGAAGCGCACATCGTCGAAACTGCCGGTCATGGTCCGCCTTCGGGGCTCGCACGCGCTGCGCACGCCAGTGGTGTGACCTGTGTGGTCAGTGGCAACTGTAGAGGCGCGTGCGACCCGGTGTCCAGGATCAGTCCGAGCAGCGCGCACCGACCCTCGCCAGGTGCTCGCCGGCGGGTGTGACGGGACTCAGTCCTCGTCGCCCCGACGGGTGAAGCGCTTGCGGCTGCGGTCGACGACGCGCTCCCAGCCCTGCTGCGCGCCGGAGATCGCGGCGGTCGCCCGGTACGACGCCTCCGCCATGACGCGACCGAGTTCGGTGCCGACCTCCACCGTCGCCTTGCCGGCCGCACCGTTCCGGCGGATCGACACGGGCTGGCCGTCCGGCGTCCACGCCGTGGTGGCCGGGGTGCCGTCGGCGTCGACCGCCCCCGTGAACGGCAGGACCCACTCCTCCAGGCGCACGAGCGGCTCCGGGTCGAGTCGGTAGTAGCGGTGCTGCCCTTCTTCACGGCTGGTGACGAGACCGATGTCACGCAGGACACGCAGGTGCTTCGACACCGTGGGCTGGCTGACCCCGAGGCGTTCGACGAGCTGGCCGACGCTGAGCTCCCCGCCGGTGACGTCCGAACCGTAGGCGGACAGCAGGGTGCCGAGCAGCTCGCGCCGGGTCGGGTCCGCCACGACGGAGAAGATGTCGGCCATGGTGGCAAGGCTAGCCGGGGCGCCACGGATGTACCATGACGAACCGTCCCGGCCCATGTCCTCGGAGGCATACGCATGCTCGACCGAACCGAGCCGATCCCGCACCACGTGGGTGTCGGCCGACGACGGGCGAGCCGGATCGCGACGGTGCTCCGCTCGTCACCGTCCCGGCTGGCGATCGTCGTGTTCATCGCGCTGATCTTCCTGTTCACGGTGCTCTTCATGACGCCGTGGGCCACGGCGGACCGCAGCAGCACCCACTTTGCGGACGCCCTGTTCACCGCCGCGTCGGTGGTCTGCGTCACGGGGTTGTCCACGGTCGACATGGCGACGCACTGGTCGGTGTTCGGCAAGGTCCTGGTGGTCATCGGCACCCAGATCGGCGCCGTCGGCGTGCTGACCTTCGCGTCGATCCTCGGCTTGTTCGTCACCCGCAAGCTCGGCCTGCGCGCCAAGCTGATGGCAGCCGGCGACTCGAACCCGCTCCGCACCCACCACGGCGCCGTGCCCGAGGGCCAGGCCGTCCGGCTCGGCGAGGTCGGCACCCTGCTCGCGACCGTGGCGGTGAGCACGCTGTCGATCGAGATCGTCCTCGGGCTGCTGCTCCTGCCGTCGGTGCTCATCGCCGGCATCCCGTTCTGGACCGCGGTCGGCGACTCCTTCTACTACGCGGCCATGGCCTTCACGAACACCGGGTTCTCGCCCAACGCCGACGGCCTGGACCCGTTCGCCCACGACTACTGGTTCCTGTCGCTCCTGATGGTGGGGGTCGTGGCGGGGTCCATCGGGTTCCCGGTGATCCGTGCCCTGACGAAGCAGCTGCGCACCCCGCGCCGCTGGCCGATCCACGTCAAGCTCACCCTGGCGACGAGCGCGGTCCTGCTCCTCGGCGGCGCGGCCGTCTACATCGCGCTCGAGGCGTCGAACCCGACGACCTTCGGCGAGGAAGGCGCCGGGCGCACCGCGTTCCAGGCACTCTTCCTGTCGACCATGACCCGGTCGGGTGGCTTCTCGCTCGTCGACTTCGACCAGCTCAACGGCTCGAGCCTGCTCGTCACCGACATGCTCATGTTCATCGGCGGCGGGTCCGCCTCGACCGCCGGTGGCATCAAGGTCACGACCCTCGCGGTGCTGTTCCTGGCCGCCGTCGCCGAGGCCCGCGGTCGTCAGAGCATGGAGGCCTTCGGCCGCCGGATCCCGAGCGACGTCCTGCGGGTCGCGGTGGCCATCGTGCTCTGGGGCGCGACGATCGTGGCGGTCGCGACGGTGGTGCTCCTGCAGATCACCGACGACTCGCTCGACCGCGTGCTCTTCGAGGTGATCTCGGCGTTCTCGACCAGTGGCCTGTCCTCCGGTGTGTCCGCGGACCTGCCCGAACCGGGCAAGTACGTCCTCGCCGCCACCATGTTCCTCGGCCGGGTCGGTACAGTGACCATCGCCGCTGCCCTGGCCGCCAGCCAGAGCCGGCAACTGTTCCGCCGTCCCGAGGAGAGGCCGATCGTTGGCTGACCGCACCCGTTCGTCGCACCAGCACGGTGCCATCAGTCACGACGCTCCCGTCCTGGTCATCGGGCTCGGTCGCTTCGGTGCCGCCACCGCCGGCCAGCTCGAACGCCAGGACCGCGAGGTGCTGGTCGTCGACACCGACGCCGGGCTGGTGCAGAAGTGGTCCGACCGGGTCACCCACGCGGTGCAGGCGGACGCCACCGACATCGACGCGCTCCGCCAGATCGGCGCACAGGACTTCGCCATCGCCGTCGTCGGCACCGGCAGTGACCTGGAGTCGAGCGTCCTGATCACGGCGAACCTGGTCGACCTCGGCGTCCCGCAGATCTGGGCGAAGGCCATCAGCCGGTCGCACGGCACGATCTTGTCCCGCATCGGCGCGAACCACGTCGTCTACCCGGAGCGTGAGGCCGGCGAGCGCACGGCGCACCTGGTCTCCGGCCGGATGCTCGACTTCATCGAGTTCGACGACGACTTCGCCGTGGTCAAGATGTTCCCGCCGCGCGCGGTCCGCGGCAAGGACCTCGCCACCACGGTCATCCGGACCCGCTTCGGCCTGACGGTGCTCGGCATCAAGCCGCCCGGCAGCCCGTTCGTGCCGGCGACGCCGGACAGCGTCATCGGCGAGGACGACGTCATCATCGTCTCGGGTTCCGAGACCGACCTGGAGCGCTTCGCCGCGTACGAGTAACGACCAGCGGACGGACGGGAGGCCCGTGGCGGCGTCGCCACGGGCCTCCCGTCCGCACTGCGGTTGCGTCTACGACGCGGCGATCTCCTCGGCACGTGCGATCGCGGCGCGCGACGCGCGCAGCAGCGTGTCCGCCAGGTCGGCGTCCTGCAGCACCGCGACGGCACGCTCCGTCGTGCCCTTCGGGCTGGTGACCGCACGGCGCAGGTCGGCGGGCTCGCGGCCGGAGCGCCCGAGCAACTCGACGGCGCCCCGGACCGTGCCCTGCACCATCATCGCCGCCTGTTCGTGGCTGAACCCGAGCTCCTCGGCGGCACGCTGCCACTGTTCGACCAGCAGGAAGACGTAGGCGGGTCCGGAGCCGGAC
The DNA here is from genome assembly GCF_047226435.1 of Curtobacterium poinsettiae. Taxonomy (NCBI): domain Bacteria; kingdom Bacillati; phylum Actinomycetota; class Actinomycetes; order Micrococcales; family Microbacteriaceae; genus Curtobacterium; species Curtobacterium poinsettiae. The sequence goes on from NZ_CP178434.1 coordinate 2,581,893, forward strand.
ACCGCGGACAGTGCGTCGAGCTGCGACTCGGGCACCTCGATGACCTCGCCCGAGGCGGTGAACACCGACGACGCCAGCGCGACGGCCTCGGCATCGGCCGAGGTACCCGCGCTGATGCCGGTGACGCCGTGGCCGACGCCGATCGGGGTGTTCGGCAGGGCACGGACGACCCGGACACCGGCGGGCACCCGTGCCTCCATGCTCGCGGTGGTGGTACCGACGGCGACGCTGACCAGGACGGCGCCGGGCTCCAGGACACCGGCGACCTCGTCGAGCAGGTCCGCGATCATGTACGGCTTCACGCCGACCACGACGAGGGCGGCTCCGCGGACCGCCGCCCGGTTGGCGTCCGGGTCGGTGTCGCTCGCCGTGGCGTCGAGACCGCGCTCACGGTGGGCCGCTGCGGATGCCTCGGACTTGGTGGTCAGGGTCACGGTGGCCGGGTCGAGTCCCGCGGCGAGCAGGCCGTCGAGGACCGCGCCGGACATGGAACCGACCCCGAGCAGGGCGGTGCGGGGCAGGTCGATCGTCATGCTCCCGACCCTACCGACGCCACCCGCCTAGGATCGTGTCGCAGACCACGAGAAGGGGACAGCTGTGAGCGCTTCCGGAGGCACGAAGGCGATCTTCGCCGCACTCGGTGCCAACATCGGCATCGCGATCGTGAAGTTCATCGCGGCGGCGATCAGCGGCTCCGCGTCGATGCTGGCCGAGGGTGTGCACTCCCTGGCCGACTCGGCGAACCAGCTCCTGCTGCTGCTCGGTGGCCGCAAGGCCCGACGCGCCGCGGATCAAGAGCACCCCTTCGGCTACGGCCGTGAACGCTACGTGTACGCGTTCGTCGTCTCGATCATCCTGTTCTCGGTCGGCGGTGTGTTCTCGCTCTACGAGGGCATCGAGAAGCTCGCCCACCCGCACCCGCTCGAGAACTGGTGGCTGCCCCTCGTCGTGCTCGTCATCGCCATCGGGCTCGAGGGCTTCTCGCTCCGCACGGCCCTGAAGGAAGCCCGGCCGCAGAAGGGCTCGCAGAGCTGGGTGCAGTTCGTCCGCCGCGCGAAGGCCCCGGAGCTGCCCGTCGTGATGCTCGAGGACACCGCTGCCCTGTTCGGCCTGGTGTTCGCCCTGTTCGGCGTCGGCCTGACCGCGATCACCGGCAACGGGGTGTTCGACGCGATCGGCACCATGCTCATCGCGGCGCTGCTCATCGCCGTCGCAGTGGTGCTCGGCATCGAGACGAAGAGCCTGCTCGTCGGCGAGGGCGCCACCGCCGCCGACGTCGAGCGCATCAAGCAGGCGGTGCTCGACGGCCCCGAGGTCGACGCGATCATCCACCTGAAGACCCTGTACCTCGGGCCGGACGAGCTCATGGTCGGCGTGAAGGTCGCCGTCGACGGGGACCGCCGGCTCGGTGACGTCGCCGCGGGGATCGACACCGTCGAGCAGCGGGTCCGGAGCGCCGTGCCGATCGCCCGGGTGATCTACGTCGAGCCGGACGTCCTGCGCACCGGTCCGCAGCCGCCGACCGAGGCGATCGTCATCCTCGCCGCGGACTGAAGAAGGCGTCGAGCAACTCGGCGCACGCCGCCTCGAGCACCCCGCCGATGACCTCGGAGCGGTGCGGCAGCCGGCGGTCCCTGGCGATGTCGTAGACGCTGCCGCTGGCACCGGCCTTCGGGTCCCACGCGCCGAACACGACCCGGGGCACCCGCGCGGCCATGACCGCGCCGGCGCACATCGGGCACGGTTCGAGCGTCACCACGAGCGTGTGCTGCTCGAGGTGCCAGTCCCCCGTCACCGCCGCGGCGGCACGCAGTGCGAGGACCTCGGCATGGGCGGTCGGGTCCTGCCGCGCCTCGCGCTCGTTCCGGCCGGTGGCGACCACGGCCCCGTCGCGGTCGAGCACCACGGCGCCGACCGGCACGTCGTCGGTCTCCAGGCACCGTCGAGCCTCGTCGAGCGCGCGCTCCATCGCTTGGACGAACGGGCGGGCTGCGGGCTCCTCCACGGGACCTCCTGACGGTCGACGGCACGCTAGGCTCGACCCTATGCGAGTCCACGTCGCCGACCACCCGCTCATCACCCACAAGCTCTCGGTGCTCCGCGACCGTACGACGCCCTCTCCCACGTTCCGCGCCCTGACCGAGGAGCTCGTCACGCTCCTCGCGTACGAGGCCACGCGGGGCGTCCGGGTCACGGCGACGCCGATCGACACACCGGTCGCGCACACCATGGGCGTCGCGATCGCCAAGCCGCGCCCGCTCGTCGTCCCGATCCTCCGTGCCGGGCTCGGCATGCTCGAGGGCATGGTCAAGCTCGTCCCGACGGCCGAGGTCGGCTTCCTCGGCATGGCCCGCAACGAGGAGACCCTCGAGCCGCAGACCTACGCCGAGCGCCTGCCCGACGACCTGACCGGGCGCCAGTGCTTCGTGCTCGACCCGATGCTCGCCACCGGTGGCACCCTGGCTGCTGCGATCGACTTCCTCTTCGCCCGCGGTGCGCAGGAGGTCACGTGCGTGTGCATCCTCGGCGCGCCAGAGGGCCTCGCGATGGTCGAGCAGGCCGTCGGCGACCGCAACGTCTCGATCGTCCTCGGCGCGCTGGACGAGAAGCTCGACGAGAACGGCTACATCGTCCCGGGTCTCGGCGACGCCGGCGACCGGCTCTACGGCCTGGCCGAGTAGCGACCACCCCACGGACAGGAGGCGCGGTGCCGGTCGGCACCGCGCCTCCTGTCGTCCGTGCGGTCGCGCTCACCGCACCGTCCGTGCGGACGGTTGACACCGCGTTGGTATACCGCAGATACTCGTCACATGACTGCAACCGTGTCCACCCGCGTCCTCTCCGAGGCGTGCTCCTCCGCAGGGGCAGTGGGGACCGTCGGCACGATGATGCCGACCATGTCGGTCATGCGTTGTCGAATGTGTGCCTGATCGGCACCCGTTCCAGCCGGATCCCCCGCGACACCACCCCCGTCGCGCGAGCGTGATCCCCGGGTGACGGACACCGTCGGCGACGCGCACCACGTCACGAGGTCTGTCTCCCGTTCCCCCGGGTCGGCCCCGGTCCGCAGCAGGACCGCAGGGCACATCGGCGTACCGCCGTACCCGGGATGACGCATTCGACACCGGCCGCCGCCCACCCGCGCACCGGCCACACCGCCCGGAGAACCACCATGTCGCTCACCATCGCCCAGCCCCGCACCGCGCTCCGCTCGGTACCGACCCCGACCGACCTCGGCACCGTGACGCCGATCCGCCCGCGACCCGTCTCCCCGGCGGCGAGCGGACCGGCCACCGCGCCGACGAGCCCGGTGGTCGCGCCGCAGCGGAACCGCGCCCTGCCGGAGGGCACCGAGGCTCGCGGCTTCGCCCTGTACGTCGGCATCGACGAAGCCAAGGCCGCGGCCGCCGGCACGACCCTGGCCGCGGTCGTCGAGCAGCTCAAGGCACTCACCGCCCAGCTCGTCCCGTCGTCCGAGACCTACGCGGCCGTCGCCGTCGCCGCCGAGCACTCCGGTGGCCGCGACGTCGACGTCGTCCGCCTCGCGCTGCAGGACCGCTCCGCGGTGGCCGCCCGCAAGCAGGCCGAGAAGCCCGAACCCGAGGAGACGGGCGTCGTCATCGACATCTCCCGGAAGCGCGTGACCCTCGACGGTGAAGCCGCGCCCCTGACCTACAAGGAGTTCGAGCTCCTGCAGTTCCTGGTCCTCCGCGAGGGCCAGACCGTCGACCGCTCAGCGATCATCGAGGGCCTGTGGTCCGACGGCGAGGACGAGACCCCGAACGAGCGCACCATCGACGTGCACGTCCGTCGCCTCCGCTCCAAGCTCGGCGCCTTCGAGGAGATCGTCCGGACCGTGCGCGGCGTCGGCTACCGCTTCGACCGGCACGCGGACGTCGCAGTGCGGTACGCGTCGACCCCGTCACCCGACCTCTTCTGAAACGCTCCGACTGCTCTTGGTGAACTCGCAGCGAACCGGGCCCGGAGAGGCTGGCGCCCCGTTACCGCTTCGTTATACAGTCGGTGGTGCAGACGGTGTTTGCTGTGGCACCGCCTGCGGAATGTGATTGCAGGAAACTCTTGGTGCAAGGGAGAGGGCCGGTCGCCGACAGGTGGCCGGCCCTCGTGCATGTCGCCCGGCTCCTGTCGGAGCCCGTCGGTAGTGTGGTCAGTCCGACGACCGGAGGGAACGCGAACGTGAGCGAGACACGCCGCAGTGAGAAGGCGACCGCCGTGGCCGCCTGGGAAGCGCTGTTCCGCGCCCAGGTCGCCGTGATGCGGAGTCTCAACGCGGACTTCCCCGGCGACGAGATCTCGTTCAACGAGTACGACGTGTGCTTCAACCTGTCGACCCAGCCCGGTCGACGCTGCCGGATGCGCGACCTCACCGGGCACCTGCTGCTCACCCAGCCGAGCGTCAGCCGCCTGGTCGACCGACTGCTCGCCCGCGGCATCGTCGAGAAGCAGCCGGACCCCACCGATGCCCGCGGCGTGATCGTGGCGCTGACCCCGCACGGCTTCGACGTCTACCGGCAGGTCGCCGTGCAGCACGCGGCGAGCATCGCCCAGCAGGTGGGCGCCGGCCTGTCCGACCCCGAGCTCCGCACCCTCACCGAACTCTGCACCAAGCTCCGGCTGGCAGTCGGCACGGCACCGGGCCGGCGGTCGACGCCCCGAGCGGTCACCACGCTGGATTCGGCGACGGTGTGACCGGCGCGATCGTCTGGCTCCGTGACGACCTGCGGCTGTCCGACAACCCGGCGCTCCGTGCGGCGATCGACCACGGCGGCGACGTCACCGTGGTGGTCGTCCTCGACGAGCAGTCCCCCGGACTCCGTCCGATCGGTGCGGCGAGCCGCTGGTGGCTGCACCACTCCCTGACCGCGCTCGACGCCGACCTGTGCGAGCGGGGTTCCCGGCTGGTCCTGCGACGCGGTGCCGCGGCGCAGACTATCGACCAGCTCGTCGCCGAGACGGGCGCGGACGCCGTGTACTGGAACCGTCGGTACGGCGCAGTCGAGCGCGACATCGACGCCGGGATCAAGGGCGCACTGCACGATCGCGGCATCGAGGCGCACAGCTTCGCCGCGAACCTGCTCTGGGAACCGTGGACGGTGCTCACCGGCCAGGGCGAGCCGTACAAGGTGTTCACGCCGTTCTGGAACGCCGTCCAGGCACTGCCCGAGCCACGGCACCCCCTGCCGGATCCGGACGACCTGCCCGCTGCGGCCGACGTCACCGGTGACGCACTGTCCGACTGGGCGCTGCTGCCGACGGAGCCCGACTGGGCCGGTGGGCTCCGCGACGCCTGGACCCCGGGCGAGCACGGCGCCCGGCAGCAGCTCGAGCACTTCGTCGAGCACGCGCTCGAGGACTACGACCAGCGGGACGAGCCCGCGATGGAGGCCACGAGCAGCCTCTCCCCGTTCCTGCGGTGGGGCGAGATCAGCCCGTACCAGGTGTGGCACCGCCTGCACGAGCGGCTCGAGCCCGCGCAGCGCCAGAACGCCTCGGCGTTCCTCCGGCAGCTGGCATGGCGTGAGTTCAACTGGAACGAGTACTTCCACTGCGACGACATCGCCACCGTCAACGTCCGTCGGAACTTCGACGCGTTCCCCTGGCGTGACCCCGAGGAAGCCGAGCTCGAGCGCTGGCGACAGGGCCTGACCGGCTTCGACCTGGTCGACGCCGGCATGCGCGAGCTCTGGCACAGCGGTGCGATGCACAACCGGGTGCGGCTGGCCGCCGGGAGCTTCCTGGTGAAGAACCTGCTCGTCGACTGGCGCGTCGGGGAGCAGTGGTTCTGGGACACGCTGGTCGACGCCGACCCCGCGAACAACGCGGCGAACTGGCAGTGGGTCGCGGGTTCCGGCTTCGACGCCGCACCGTACTTCCGTGTCTTCAACCCCGATCGGCAGCTCGAGCGGTTCGACCCGCACCGCGAGTACGTCCACCGCTGGGTCCCCGCCGACGAGCTGCGCCCCGAGCCGATGGTCGACCTGAAGGCGTCACGCCAGCGGGCGTTGGACGCCTACGAGCGGATGCGCCGCTCGTGAAGGATGCGCCGCTCGCGAACGATGCGCACCCCGCGGCGGCTGCGGTCGTCGACCAGGTCGACGAGCTGTTCCGCGCTCGTGTCGAACAGGGCATCGCGCCGAGCAGTGTGTGGGGTGTGTTCGACCGTTCCGGGCTCGTCGCCTCGGGCGGGCACGGCGACCGCGGTGACGGTCAGCGGCCGGACGCGGACACCGTGTACCGCATCGCCTCGTGCACCAAGAGCGTCACGGCCGCGACCCTGCTGACGCTCGTCGCCCGGGGCTTGCTCGACCTCGACGCCCCGATCACCGACTTCGTGCCGGCCTTCGACGCCGTCGCCCTGCCGACCCCGGACTCTCCCGTCCCCACGGTGCGGATGCTGCTGACGATGTCGGCCGGGTTCCCCACCGACGATCCCTGGGCCGACCGCCAGGAGTCCATCTCGGACACCGAGCTCGACCAGGTCCTGCGTGCTGGCCTGCTGTTCGACTCGCTGCCCGGCACCCGTTTCGCGTACTCGAACCTGGGGTACGCACTGCTCGGCCGGGTCGTCGCCGTCGTGACGGGGCAGCCCTTCACCCAGGCCGCCAGCGAGATCGTGCTGCGTCCCCTCGGACTGGCCGACACGGTGTTCCGCGCCGACGAGTCCAGCGGGTTCGTGGTCACCGGTGTCCGCGGGCACGAGGGCGACTGGGAACCCCTGCCGATGACCGGGCCTGGCGCGTTCTCGTCGATCGGTGGACTGTTCTCGACCGTGCGCGACCTGGCTCGCTGGGCGACCCACCTCGGCTCTGGCTTCTCCGGCGCGCCCGAACCCGGTCCGGTCTCCCCCGCCGACCGCCGGCTCATGCAGCAGGCGATGCGGGTCGTCCCCCCGTCGGTCGTCCCGGGTTCGCCCCGCGCAACCGCGTACGGCTTCGGGCTGTTCGTCGAGCAGGACGACCGCTTCGGCGAACTCGTGTCCCACTCCGGCGGCTACCCGGGCTTCTCCGCCCACATGCGGTGGTCCGTGCGCGACGGCCTCGGGGTCGTCGCGTTCGAGAACGCCACCCAGGCCAAGGTCTCCGCTGCCGCGCAGCAGGCGCACGATCTCGTGCTCGAGGCGGCGCTGACGACGGACGCACCCGCGGCGACCGGACCGAGCACCGGGGTGGGGGTGACCAGCCGCGCGACGCGAGCCGCGCAGGCCGCGGTGATGCGCCTCCTGGCCGACTGGCGCGACGACCTGGCGGACGCGATCTGCACGCCCAACGTGGCGATGGACGTGCCCTACGACCGTCGACGGCGCGCGGTCGCCCAGGCCGTGTCCGAGGTCGACGCCGACCTCGCTGCGACACCGGTGGCCGAGTCCTCTTCCGCACCGTCGCACCTGCGCTGGTGGATGCCCGGCGCGTGCGGGCGGCTGCGCGTCGAGATCCGGCTCGCACCCGTGGGTGCCGGACTCGTCCAGACCCTGAACGTGGTCGCCGAGCCGTCGGAGCGCTGACCCGCAGGCAGCACCGCCGGTCAGATCGCGCAGAGCACGCAGATCACGCAGATCACCCAGGTCGCTCAGGTCGCTCAGACCGGCGGCCGACCGCCCACGAAACCGAGTGCCCGAGCGGCGACCCGGGTGCCCTCGCGTGCCGCCGCACCGACCCGCACCGGGTCGGTCGCCCAGGCGCGGACGAACCCGGCGACGAAGGCGTCCCCGGCGCCGATGGTGTCGACGACGGTCGCGGGCGTCGCAGGGACCCGTTGGACGCTCCGCCCCCGGCGCCCGATCAGTGCGCCGTCCGCCCCCGCCGTGACGACGACCAGCGGGACGTGCTCGGTCAGCCGGCGCACCGCGGCGTCGAGGTCGTCCCCTCCGCCGAGGGCGAGCGCCTCCTGCTGGTCGGGGAAGAGCACGTCGACGCCCCGCAGCGCCTGGAGGAACCGGTCCGCGCCGACGGTCTCGATCACCGCGACCGACGAGGGGTCCACCGCGACGCGCGCCGGCCCTGTCCGGGCACACGCGACGAGTGCGGCGAGCCGGTCGACCCCGCCGCCGAGCATGGCGGCACCCGTCAGGTGCACGATGTCAGCACGTGCGACCAACGAGGGCGGGACGTCGGCCGCGCTGATCTTCCCGCTCGCCGCCGGATCGGACATCGCGGTGCGGCCGTGGTCGTTGCGGACGGAGACGACGACGCCGGTGGACGTCATCGCGTCGTAGCGCAGGTGGGCTCGGACCCCGGCGTCCTCGAGCGCACGCTCGTGCCGGTAGACGTCGTCGACCCCGACCCGGGCGACGACGTCGACCTCGGCCCCGAGCCAGCCGAGCCAGGTGGCCGTGTTGCCGCCGGCCCCGGTCGGACGGTGGCGGATCTGCGCTGCCGGGTCGTGCACCCCGATCCGGTGCGCGGTGGTGTGCACGAGGACGCCGTCCAGGACGTCGCCGACGACCAGGAAGCGTTTTCCGGCGCCACGGCGACGGCCCGCGACCACCCGTCCAGCGGGGGTCCCCTCGGGCCGTGACGGCGGCAGAGCGCGCTCGAACGGCATGGACATCCGCAACAGTGTACTTGGAAACGAGTATTTCTCCGTTTCTATCGGTGGAAACGGAGGGTGCACCAAGGATATGCCTCCTGTCAGGTCCGCTCCCGAAACTGATATACCGATGCTAGTATGTGAACGGTCGCGCGACCACCGCCACGACGACGGAGATGCCATGCCCAGGAAGCCCGACCCGACCCGCAAACCCGCGATCCTCGAGAAGGTGGTCGACCACTTCGTCGAGACCAAGATCGAGGACGTCACGGTCCGGGGCCTCGGCCGTGTGCTCGGGACGAGCGCCTACCCCGTCGTGTACCACTTCGGCTCGCGGGACGCCCTGATCGACTCCGTCGTCGAGCACCTCGCGGCCAACCGCCCGGCGACGGCGCTCGATCCGGCATCCGATGTGGATGCCCTCGCCGATCACCTGGTCGCGACCTTCGGCGGACTCGACGACCCGCACCGCGCGTTGGCCGCACGACTCACCTTCGAACTCGGATCGGTCGAGTCCCTCGACGGGCGCGACCGACAGCGCCGTGCGCACCGCTGCCACGTCGCGGCCATCCGGGCGTGGTGCCGCGAACACGGTGCCGACCCCGTCCTCGCCGAACGAGCTGCCCAACGCACGGTGATGGCCGCACGCGGAGCCCAGTGGAGCGCGCTGGTCGACCGTGCACAGACCGACGTCGACGCCGCACTGCGTCGCATCGCCCACGACCTCGCCGCCGGTGCGCCCGGCCGCGACGCCGTGCGCTGAGCCCGCGTGGCGGCGTCCCCACGACCAACCGATCGCGTCCCCGGCAGTCGCGCCCGGCCCGGAGCGCCCCGGGACCACGAACGGGAGGCACGGTGCCAGCTGGCACCGTGCCTCCCGTTCGTCAGGTCGTCACCGTGGTGACCCGCCGACGCGGATCAGAGCGTGACGAACCGCTGCGACTTCGCGTTCTCGAAACGAGCGGCGACGTTCTCCCAGTCGACGATGTTCCAGACGGCCTTGACGTAGTCCGCCTTGACGTTGAGGTAGTCGAGGTAGAAGGCGTGCTCCCACATGTCGAGCATGAAGATCGGGACGAGACCGAACGGGATGTTGCCCTGCTGGTCGAAGAGCTGGAACGTGGTGAGCTTCTGGCCCACGGTGTCCCAGGCCAGCACGGACCAGCCGGAGCCCTGGATGCCGTTCGCGACGGCGGCGAACTGCGCCTGGAACTGCTCGAACGAACCGAAGAACTCGTCGATCGCCGCGGCGAGCTCGCCCTCGGGGACCTTCGTGTCCGGACCGAGGTTGGTCCAGAAGATCGAGTGGTTCACGTGACCACCGAGGTGGAACGCGAGGTCCTTCTCGAGCTTGTTGATCGCACCGAAGTTGCCCGACTCACGGGCCTCACCGAGCTGCTGCAGCGCGGTGTTGGCACCGGTGACGTAGGCCTGGTGGTGCTTGTCGTGGTGCAGCTGCATGATCTTGCCGCTGATGTGCGGCTCGAGCGCGGCGTAGTCGTACGGCAGTTCCGGCAGGGTGTACTCAGCCATGTGAGGTCCTTTCGATCAGTGGGTTGTGGACGCGGCTCCGCGGCTCACGAGAGCCGGGAACGATCGGTGAGGGAGTGGAATTCCCGGTTGTGGTAGACCAGCGGCTCGCCACGGTCGGCTCCGACGACGATGTCGAGCACCTCGGCGACGACGACGGTCGAGCTGCCGATCGGGGTCGTCGACAGCGGTCGGCAGCGGAGGGCACTCGCCGCACTCGGCAGGTAGCGGTCGCCGGACGGCAAGGTGCCCCAGATCGGGTCGTCGGCCGCCGGGCTGCCCGTCGAGGCGAAGCGCTTGGCCAGTGCGACCCCGAGGGAGTCGACCAGGTGCACGACGAAGATCGGCGCACCGAGCACGACCCCGGCCGAGCCGGAGTTGGTGGAGAGCGAGAAGACGAGGACGGGTGGGTCGACGGCGACGCTCGCGACGCTCGACGCGGTGAGGCCGGTCGGTCCGTCCGGGCCTTCGGCCGTGATGACGGCGACGCCGGCAGGGTGCCCGCGGAACGCGGACTTGTACGCGTCGGCGATGGTGGCCGCTGCTTCGTCGGGCATGGTGATCGTGGTCGTTCCTTCGGGAGGGGCTGCCGTCACTCGGCGGCTGTCACCCAACGTATGACCTGAACCCTGGTTGAGGTCAACGATTCACAGGTTCGGGCACGGCCGGGCGCGCCGTGGCGACGACTCCGCGCCCGCTCAGCGGCGCTTGAGCATGACGAGCGCACCCGCTGCCGCCACGACCATGAGCACCGCCGCGACGCCCGCGGTGATCGTCACGCCGGAGTCGAACGCCGCCCGTGCCGACTCGAGCAGTGCCTGCCCGGCGCCACCACCGAGCTGACCGGCCGCGGCGACCGCGCCACCGAGGGTCTCCTGTGCCGCGACGTGCGCCGACGAGGACAACCCGTCGGGCACCACCACGTGCGCCCGGTAGGTCGTCGCCAGGATCGTGCCGAGGACCGCAGTGCCGAGCACGGCGCCGATCTCGTACGCCGTCTCGGACATCGCCGATGCCGCACCGGCCTTGTCCGCCGGGGCCGTCGAGATGATGAGGTCGTTCGTCACCGTCTCGGACGCCCCGATGCCGATGCCGAGCAGCACGAACGCGAACGCCAGGGCCGCGATGGACGCGTGGTGTCCGAGGACCGCGACGAGGGCGTACGCCGCCGCCGAGAACAGCAGCGCCACCGACACGACCCACCGCGGTGCGACCCGGGCGACGACCGGCACGACCGCGAGCCCGGCGACGATGGTCAGCACCGACCCCGGGATCAGCACGACGCCGGACGCGAACGGATCGAGCCCGGCCACGAGCTGCAGGTGCTGGGCGATGAAGAACAGGAACCCGGTGAGCGAGAACATCGCCGCCAGGTTCATCAGCACGCTGCCGGTGAAGGCCGTGCTGCGGAACAGCCGCAGGTCGAGCATCGGCGTGCGGGACCGCAGCTGCCGGCGGACGAACGCGATGCCGCAGACGACACCGACGGCGAGCATGGCGATCGCGAGGCCGCGCTCCTCCGGGTGCACGACGGACTTGATGGCCCAGGCGATCGGTGCGAGGGCTCCGAGGGACAGGAACATGCTCGGCAGGTCGACCGGCCCGGGCAGCGGGTCGCGGGACTCCGGCACGCAGAACGGCACACCGACGAGCATGAGCACGAGGATCGGCACCGCGACCAGGAACACGCTGCCCCAGTGGAAGTGCGCGAGCAGGGCGCCACCGACGAGCGGGCCGAGCGCGTTGCCGGCGGCGAACATCGTCGACCAGACGGCGAGCGCCATCCGCCGCTCCCCCGCGTCGACGAACACGTTGCGGATGATCGACAGCGTGGCGGGCATGAGCATCGCGCCGAAGACCCCCATCGCGATCCGTGCCGCGACGAGCATCCAGGCGTCGGTCGCGAAGGCCGCGGCCACCGAGAACAGGGCGAAGCCGGTCGCGCCGATCACCAGGATCCGCCTGCGGCCGATCCGGTCGCCGATGCTGCCCATGACGACGAGCAGTCCGGCGAGCACGAGCGGGTACGCGTCCACGATCCAGAGCTGCGTGGTGGCGTCCGGGTTCAGCGCGCGGCTGATCGACGGCAGCGCGAAGCTCAGGATGGTGTTGTCCACCGAGATGAGCAGCACCGGCAGCATGAGCACGGCGAGCGCCAGGAACCGTCGGGCGCGGCTCCCGGTGACGCGGGTGGCGACGGGGCTGGTGAGCAGTGCGGACACGGCGGACTCCTGGGACTTCGAGCCGGACCAGGTCGACGGCGGGTGGTACGTGGGGCAGACGAGACGGGACGCGGGATGGACACGCGCCCCGTCAGGACTCCGTTAGTGTACCGTCCGGACGGTTTTGGTTGCAAGTGCAACTGACGACGGCCGGGAGGCCCGTGGCGGTCGTGCCGTCTGCCGTCGGGCCGTCCTCTGGTCGCGTTCTCGGACCTACGCCGATTCGCGGAGCAGCAACCGGTGTCGCACCGTGCGCTCCACGGCTGCGCCGGAGCGCGGCAGCTCGCCCGCGAGCATGCCGAGCGCGAGGTCGAGGGCCTGGCCGGCGACCTCGTCCAGGTCGACGGCCAGCGTGGTGAGTGTCGGCGCGACGAGCGTCCCGAGCGGCAGGCCGTCGACACCGACCACGCGGACGTCACCGGGGACGTCGACGCCGGCACGACGGCACGCCGACAGCACGCCGAGGGCCAGCACGTCGTTGAACGCCAGGACCGCGTCCACACGGCGGTGCTCGGCGAGGATCCGCTCGGTCTGCTCGGCACCGGCCTCGGCGGTGGGCACGGACGCGATGACGAGGTCGGGCAGGTACCCGCGGTGCCGCAGCGCCGCGACCATGCGCTCCCCCCGCTGGCTCGGCACACCGTCGGCGGCGGCGTCGAGCACGACGGGGTGCTTCACCCCGGTGTCGACGAGGTGGTCGGCGAGGTCCTCGATCGCGGCGGTCGGGTCGATCCGGACCGCGGCGCGGGTCACCGGGCCCGAGGGGTCGAGCTCGACGACGGGGACCGAGCCGAGCCGTTCGATCCACTCCGGCGCCCGGGACCCGAGGTAGCCGATCACGACGTCGGTCTGCGCGCCGAGGGACTCCACCATCCGGTCCGAGTCGCTCGCGAGCCCGACGTCCGCGAGCATGACGTTCCACCCGCGAGCGGCGGCCAGGCCGAGCACCGCCGACGCGAGCGCGGGGGCGTAGGGGTTCCGCAGGTCGTTGACGACGAGTCCGAGCTGGTGGTCGCCGCCGGTGACGAGCCCGCGGCCGAACCGCGACGGCCGGTAGTCGAGCGCCGCCGCGGCCTGGAGCACGCGGTCCTTGGTCGCCGCGCTGATGCCGGACATGCCGTTCATCGCGCGGGTGACGGTCTGCCGGGACACCCCGGCGGCCGCGGCGACGTCGATGATCGTCGCGCGGCCGCCCGGGGTCAGGCGCGGAGGTCCAGCCATGCCACCTGTTCCGGGGTGAGGTCGACGGAGAGCCCGGTCATGGACGACCGGGCCTCCGCGATCGTACGGGGTCCGAAGAGCGGGAACGTCGGGAACGGCTGGTGGAGCACGTACGCCAGGGCGATCGCCGTCGCCGGGACGCCGAACTGCTCCCCGAGTTCGCGTGCACGCCGGAGCCGCTCGAAGTTGTCGTCCGAGTAGTAGCAGCGGACGAGCTCGGCGTCACTGGTGTCCTCGGGCGTCGCGCGGCCGGTGAAGAAGCCGCGGGCCTGCGACGACCACGGCAGCAGCGGGACCTGGCGCTCCTCGAGCCAGGCCTTCGACGCGGCGTCGGTCGCGTGCTCGCAGCCGTCCCACGGCACGTCGTACGCCTCGGCGAGACCGAAGTGGTTGCTCAGGACCTCGAACCCGTGCTTCCCGTTGGCCCGGGCGTAGGCGTTCGCCTCGTCGAAGCGTGCGGGGGTCCAGTTCGAGCCGCCGTAGACGCGGATGCGGCCGGCACGACGGTGCTCGTCGAGCACGTCGACGAACTCCCCCACCGGGATGTCCGGGTTGTCCCGGTGCATCATGTAGATGTCCGCGTAGTCGGTGCCCTGTCGGTCCAGGCTCTCGAGCAGCTGCCGGGTGATCGACTCCGGGTCGCAGTGCGGGGTGTGGGCCCCCTTCGTGATGACGACCACGTCCTCGCGGATCCCCCGGTTCTGGATCCACTTCCCGAGCCGACCCTCGAGCACCCCGCCGCCGTAGATGTACCCGGTGTCGAAGACGTTGCCGCCCTGCTCGACGAACAGGTCGAAGATCGCGCTGGCGTGGGCCAGGTCGGGCTGGTTGTCGACGCCCATCACCAGGCGGGACATCCGCTTGCCGACCCCCGGCACCTCGCCGTACCGCATCGGGTTGCCGTCCTGCACGGCGAGCGGTCGGCCGGACACCGTCGGGATGTCGGCGGACTCGGCCTCGAACGGGTAGCGCAGGCCGATCGCCGCGCGCCACCGGTCGAGCGTGCGCGCGGTGGCGAGGGTCTCGTCGATGGTCATCTGCGCTGCCTCGACCGCACCGGCACGCAGGGCGTCGGTGGTGGCGTCGGCCTCTCGGGCGTAGGGGTGCTCTCCCGCGAAAGAAAGCGAACGAGGGGGTTCGTCGACCGTGCGGATCTCGATCGTGGGGTCGTCGCCGAGCGTCCAGGGGTCGGTGAGGACGATGCGGCCGCGCGTGCCGTACACCGACACCGCGTTGTCGTCCTGCACGGAGACGCCGGTGCGGACCGAGGCCGTGACCCCGCCCTTGTAGGTGAGCTGCGCCACCGTCCACTCGTCGACGCCGGTCGGTCCGAGCGTGCCGGTGGCGGTGAGGTCCACGGGCTCGGCGACCGCGACCCCGGTGGCGGCCTGCACGATCGCCGCGGCCATCGTCACCGGGTAGCCGCCGACGTCGAGGATCCCGCCGCCGGCGGTGTCGACGTCGAACAGCCGCCCCGTGCGCTCCCCCGTCCGGAACGCGAACGAGGCGTCGATGTGGGTCACGTCGCCGATCACGCCGTCGCGGACCAGGTCGACCAGCGCCGCGGTCTGCGGGTGGAAGCGGTACATGAACGCCTCGACGAGCGGCAGGCCGGCCTGGCGAGCGGCATCGGTCAGCGCCATCGCGGTGCCGTGGTTCACGGCGAGGGGCTTCTCGCACAGCACGGCCTTGCCGGCCTGGAGTGCGGCGAGCACGAGCCGGGCGTGCCCGGTGTGCACGGTCGACACGTAGACGGCGTCGACGCGCGGGTCGGCGAGGACCTCGTCGTAGGTGCCGGCGGTCACGTCGGCGAACCCGTACCCGGCAGCCTCGTCGGCGAAGACCTGTGCGCGTTCGGTCGAGGAACTGCCGGCCGCCACCAGGACGCCCCCGCTGGCGGGCAGCTGCGAGAGGAAGCGTCGGGCGATGCCGCCGGGGCCGAGGACGGCCCACCCGGGGCGGTCCGTGGTGGTCGGGGTCGGAGTGGTGGCGGTGTTCGCCGTCTGCGCTGACATGCGGATCCTTGTCGTCTCGTGAACCTTCACGGTCGCTCCGACCCTAGCCCCTGCGGGCGCGATCAGCAACGGGCACACGGCACTTCGTGAGCGTTCACGGCGACTGCGGCCGTGCTGGCGTCCGCGCCCCCGGGAACTGCTCCTAGACTCTCGGCATGGCCAGTGCCCGCGACCGTGTCCTCGACAGCTTCGTCGCCATCGTGTGCGAAGAGGGCGAGCGCCCCGCCACCCTCGACGCCGTCGCCGCGCGCGCCGGTGTCTCGAAGGGTGGGCTGCTCTACCACTTCGGCTCGAAGGCCGCCCTGGTCGAGGGGCTCTGCGAACGGCTGTCGGACCTGTCCGCGATCGACGTCGAGCGCATGCAGGACGCCGAGGACGGCGCCGCGCGCTACTTCGTCCGCAACTGCCTGTTCGTCGGCAGCGAGCTCGACCTCGCCCTGCTCGCCGCGAGCCGCCTGCAGCAGGCCGGCTACGAAGAGGCGGGTCGCACCCTCGACGACACCGAGAACGCCTGGCTCACGACACTCGTCGACGCCCTGGGTGACGAGCCGACCGCGCAGGCCGTCAAGCTCCTCGGCGACGGGCTGTACCACCAGGCCTCACTCGGGGCCGCGAGCGAGGTCCGACCGAAGCGCGGCAGCGTCGACATGGAGACCCTGCTCGCCGTCGTCGACCGTCTGATCGCGACCCGACCCGGCGCGTGAACCGGCACACCCCCTGCTGGGGATAGACTGGGGAACGATCCACTCGTCGACACCCGGAGGTATCCCGTGGGCCGCGTCATCGCCGCTGTTTTCTCGATCCTGCTGCTGCTGGTGTCGATGTACCTGTTCGGGTTCGCCTTCCAGGTCGAGTCGGGCCAGGCCTTCGTCTTCATGGCGGGTGTGCTCCTGATGAGCCTCTCCTTCTTCCTGCCGATCCACGTGTTCGGCAAGCGCTAGCGGGCGCAGCCGCTCGACGAGCGCAGACAGAACGGCCCCGCACCTCACCGGTGCGGGGCCGTTCTGCGTGGAGCGTCAGGCCGAGAGCAGCTCAGACCAGGACGCGCAGCGACCGCAACGTCACCGCGGTGCTGATCGCGGCGTGTGCGGCCTCGGCGCCCTTGTCCTCCTTGGAGCCGGGCAGCCCCGCACGGTCGAGGCCCTGCTGCTCGTCGTCCAGGGTGAGCACACCGAACCCGACGGGCTTGCCGGTGTCGATCGCGACCTGCGTCAGCCCGGTCGTCGCGGCGCCCGAGACGTACTCGAAGTGCGGGGTGCCACCGCGGATGATGACGCCGAGCGCGACCGCGGCGTCGAAACCGGCGCCGAGCGCGGTCTTCGCGACCACGGGCAACTCGAAGCTGCCGGGGACGGGGATGACGTCGGCCGTCGCCCCGAGCCGCTCGACCTCGCGCTGCGCCCCGGCCAGCAGTCCCGCAGCGATCGTGTCGTGCCACTGTCCGGCGATGATGGCCACCCGGATCCCGGTGCCGTCGACCTGGTCGCGGTCCGCCGCGCCTGCTCCGCTCATCGTGTCGTTCCTTCCGTGGGCGCGGCAGTCGCTGCCGCCGCCCGGTCTGCCGCGTCCAGCCACTCGGCGAGCGCAGCGATGGTGATGACGGGCACGCCTTCGCGCGCCCCGAGTGCGACGAGCGCCGGCAGTCGCATCATGCTGCCGTCCTCGTCGACGATCTCGCAGATCGCCGCAGCGGGACGGAGTCCGGCCGCGGTGACGAGCTCGATCGCTGCTTCGGTGTGCCCGGCGCGCTCGCGGACCCCACCCGGTCGGGCGCGCAGGGGCACCACGTGGCCGGGTCGGTGCAGGTCGTCGCGCACCGAGTCCGGGTCGGCGAGGACCCGCAGGGTGCGGGCGCGGTCGTGGGCGCTGATGCCCGTGGTCACACCGACGGCCGCGTCGACGGTGACCGTGTAGGCCGTACCGCGGACGTCCTCGTTGTGCGCCACCATCGGCGGCAGGTCGAGCGCATCGGCGATCTCGGTGCTGACCGGCGCGCAGATGAACCCGGACGAGTGCGCGACCGTCCAGGCGATCCACTCCGGCGACGCGAGCTCGGCGGACAGGATGACGTCGCCCTCGTTCTCACGGTCCTCGTCGTCGACGACGATGACGGGGCGGCCCGCCGCGATCGACGCGATCGCGGTCTCGATGCTCGACGAGCCGAGCGCCTGCGGGACGGTGCCGGCCTCGGCGACCATCACCGGGCCTCCGATCCGGCGGTCTCGAGCGGCTGCGCGGCGGTCTCGAGGGACTGCGCCGCGGCGTCGAGCCGCAGCATGCGGCGGACGTGCCGGGCCAGCACGTCGGTCTCGACGTTCACCCGGTCACCCGGCACACGGAGCCCGAGCGTCGTGGCCTCGAGCGTCTCGGGGATCAGGCTCACCTCGAACCAGGCGGCGTCGGGGTGGGTGTCCTCCGGGGAGACGGCGCTGACCGTGAGCGAGACCCCGTCGAGCGCGACGGAGCCCTTGTCGACCACGAGCGGGCTGAGCGCCGGCGCGAGCGAGAACCGCACACGCCGCCAGCCGTCGCCGTCGGAGGTCTCGAGCACCGTGGCGGTGCCGTCGATGTGGCCCTGCACGATGTGTCCGCCCAGGCGGTCGCCGACCGACGCAGCGCGCTCGAGGTTCAGGCGGTCCCCCACCCGGAGTGTGCCGTGGGCGCTCATGTCGAGGGTCTGCTTCATGACGAAGGCGGTGAAGGTCTCGGGGGTCTGCTCGACGACGGTCAGGCAGACACCGCTCGTGGCGATCGAGTCGCCGTGCCGGGCGTCCTGCACGACGACGGGGCCGTGCACGGTGAGCGCGACGGAGTCGCCCTGCTGCTCGACGGCGGTGACGGTGCCGAGTTCCTCGATGATGCCGGTGAACACTGGTGTCCTCTCAACGGGACTCCGGGGGCGTTCGACGATCGTCGGCATCGACGGACGGGTCGCACCCCACGGGTCGTGGAGTCGTCCTGTCCGCCCAGCGCGCCTCCCATCCGGACTTTCACCGTCGGTCCCGGATTTCCACCGGGTCAACATCTGGCGGGTTCGCACCCGTCGTCAGTTCGTGGACTGTCACCACCGGCTCGGATTTCCACCGACCCCGGAGCGCTTGCGTAGTCGGAACGATACCCCAGGCCGCTGACGGCCGCGCCCTGCTCGTGAGCGCCGTCGTAACCGGGCGTCTCCCCCGGACGGGTCCTGCGTCCGCGGTGTCCGTCGTCCAGACCGCGACGATCCACGAGTCGATCGACGAGCGGTCCGTCGGAACTTGCACACGCATCCGATGCGCCGACGTGACCGGAGGTCTCCCCCGGCACGGTGACGAGGGGCGCCACGGTGTGACGCCCCTCGATCACCCGGCGGTCAGTGCCGGCGACGGAGCACGAGCGTGCCGGCTCCGGCGAGGAGCAGCAGGAGCGCGAACCCGGCCGGCAGGACCGGCGAGCCGGCTCCCGTGTACGCGAGCTCCGGCTGGCCGTCACCGGCCGCGGCGGCCGCCGCGACGGTCCCGGCGCTGGTCCGGACCCCGCTGGTGGCGGCGGTCGTGGTGGTCGCCACGCCCGCTGTGGAGGCCCGGGTCGGCTCGACGACGTCGACCACACCCACGGGGGTGGTCACGGTGCCGGGCTCGGTGCCGGTTCCGGGGTCCGTCCCGGTGGGGACGGTTCCCGGGTCGGTCCCGGGGTCGGTGCCGGGATCCGTGCCGGGGTCGGTCCCGGGGTCAGTACCCGGGTCGGTTCCGGGGTCCGTGCCCGGGTCGGTTCCGGGGTCCGTGCCCGGGTCGGTCCCGGGGTCAGTACCCGGGTCGGTGCCGGGGTCCGTGCCGGTGCCGGTGCCCGGGGTGGTGCTGGTGCCGTCACCGACGATGCCGGTGCCCGGGGTGGTGCTGGTGCCGTCACCGACGATGCCGATCCCGTTGCCACCGATGGTGACCGGCAGGCTGATCACGGGGGTCACCTGCGTGCCGGAGAGCAGACCGCCGTCACCGGAGGTCGTGCCGCCGGTCGTCGGTGTCGTGGAGCCGGTACCGGTGGCCGGAGCCGTCGTGCCGGTGCTCGTGCCGTCACCGACGATGCCGATCCCGTTGCCACCGATGGTGACCGGGACGGCGACGACCGGGCTGACCTGCGTGCCCGACGCTGTGCCGTCCGAACCCGAGGTCGAACCACCGGCGGCCGGAGCGGTCCCGGTGCCCGTGGTCGTGCCTGCGGGCGGAGCCGTGCTCGTCGAGGTACCCGTCCCGAGCAGTCCGATGCCGTTGTCCGCCACCGTGACCGGGATCGAGACCACCGGTGACACCTGCGTGCCCGAGGCCGTCCCGTCCGAACCCGAGGTCGAACCACCGGCCGCCGGGGCGGTCCCGGTGCCCGTGCTCGTGCCTGCGGCCGGAGCCGTGCTCGTCGAGCTGCCGTCACCGAGGACGCCGATGCCGTTGCCACCGATCGTCACCGGGACGTCGACCAGACCGGTCACCTGGGTGCCGGAGAGCAGTCCGTCGGTTCCCGAGGTGGTCGGCGCTGCCGGGGCCTCGGCGGCCGGGGCCGTCGGGGTCGTCGGTGCCGTCGCCTCGGGGGCGGTCGATGTCGACGTGCCGTCACCCAGGACGCCGATGCCGTTGCCGGACACCGTCACCGGGGCCGTCACGGTCGGGGCGACCTGGGTGCCGGAGGCGGTGCCGTCCTCCCCCGAGGTGCTCGGAGCGGGAGCCGCCGGGGCCGGAGCGGGAGCCGCCGGCGCCGGGGCCGGAGCCGGAGCAGCCGCGGGGGCAGCCGCGGGGGCGCTCGTCGAGACCGCGTCGCCGCCGACGGCCACGGCGTTGCCCCCGACCGTCACCGGTGCTGCGACGTCCGGCACCACCTGCGTGCCGGAGAGTGTGCCGTCCTCGCCCGAGGTGCTCGGGGACACGGCGGCGGGCGCCGGAGCAGCCGCCGGGGCCGGGGCAGCGCCGGCCGAGCCGGTCACGGTGGACACTGCGTCACCGAGCACGCCGATCGCGTTGCCGCCGAGGGACACCGGAGCGTCCACGGAGGGCACCACCTGGGTGCCCGAGACGGTGCCGTCGGCACCGGATGTCGTGGCCGCGTTCGCCGCAGCCGTGCCGCCGAGCGTGAGCCCGCCGACGAAGAGGGCGAACCAGAGCCCTCTGGAGACGTACTTGTTCATGGTCGTGCTCCCTGATCGAGATCGTCACCGACCGCGGACGCAGCCGGGATGTGTGCGTGCCTGCCGTGGCGGACAGGCGCACCGATCTCAGTCAGGGGCGACGTCGTGCTCGCCGACGACCGATGCGGGGACCGCGTCGTCGGAGAGCGTGCCGCGAGACCCCGCGGCGAGGGAGACGATGTCGTCGGTCGAGCCGACGATGCCGACGGCTGCTGCGCCGCCGGAGGTCGAGGAGGCACTGCCACCGAGCACGCCGGCGTCGGCTCCGTCGAACGGGAGCCCGTGGCCCTCGCCGTCCTCGGGGACGAGCAGCGCGTGTCCGCCGAGGGTCGCGTCCTGCACATCGACGGCCGTGACGACCGGACCGACCGTGGCCGTCGTGGCGGCTACGTCGACCGGCACCGACGGCCGGAGTCCGGCTGCGCGGTCGCCCACCGCACCGGCGGCGACGACACGCGCCGATGCGGGTGCGGTGGGCACCGTGGCGCCCTGCGTGGCGACGGTTCCGGGCCGGACGGGGACGTCGGCGACCGGCGCCGACGGGACGGGCCCGGCGGGCGGGTTCGAGCCGCCGCCCACCGGGAGTGCGGGGACGTCGACGACGGGATCCGTGCCTCCTGGCAGGGCGCCGCCCACGGACGGGACAACGCCCTCGACCATGGCAGGGACGGTGCCGACGGTCGTGCCGACCGAGCCGAGCGTGTCGTCGACCAGGCCCGTGACCGGACCGGTGACGGTGCCGAGGGTGTCGTCGCCGAGGACCGTCCCGACCACCGGGACGCTGCCGACCACGTCGTCGACGGTGTCGACGACGGCGGTCACGGGGCGTGCGCCGGTGACGTGTTCCACGGTGCCGGTGACGGGACGCAGGACGTTCGCGACGGCGTCGGTGACCGGCCGGGAGGCACTGGTCACCTGGTCGACGACCTGTCGCACCGGGCGCGTGGCCGGGTCGGCCGCGGGGGCGGTCGTGGTCGGCTGGGCAGCCGGTGTGGAGGCGACCGGAGCGGGGCTCGACGGGGCCGGGGCGGCAGGCGCGGGAGCGGCGGGAGCAGGTGCGGCGGGGACCGCGGCAGGCGCCGGGGCTGCGGGAGCAGGCGCCGATGTTGCCGGTGCCGGTGCCGGGGCTGCGGGAGCAGGTGCCGGTGCCGCGGGTGCCGGCACGACGGCCTTGCGGACGGGGTCCGTCACGCCGCCGACGACCTTGCCGACCTCGCCGGTCACCCCCTGCACGGTGCCACCGACGCCCTCGACCACGTTGCCGACGAGTCCGCGCTGCTCGGCAGCAGGCGGGGCGGTCGTGGCGGCGGATGCCGGGCGCGCGCCGAGCAGCAGGGACAGCAGCACGAGGGCAGCGAGGGTCCCGACGCCCAGCAGGACGATGCGGAGTGCGGCGCGCCAGGGTGCGCGCAACGGGTTGTCCATGCGCTCACCTCCTGATCTCGGCTGCGCACGTAGAGTGGTTGATCGGCAATGTACGCCGATCCGGTCCGGAACACACCCTGTTTCGGAAGAAATACTCAGGAAGGGCCGTCCGTGGTCTCGATCTTCAACGCTCCGACCCGCAACCTGGACATCGTCACGCTGCACGAGATCCTGCGGCTCCGGCAGGATGTCTTCGTCGTCGAGCAGGAGGCCGCGTACGGCGACATCGACGGCCGCGACCTCGAGCCGGGGACGGTGCAGTTCTGGGCCGGCAACGGCTCGGTGGACGCGACCCTGCGTCTGCTCCGCGAGCCCGACGGCACCGAGCGCATCGGCCGGGTCGCCACCGCGCAGCATGCCCGCGGGCAGGGACTCGCCGGGCAGCTCATGGAGGCGGCGATCGCCGAGTCGCGCTCGCCGAGCATCGCCCTCGGCGCCCAGTCCCACCTGGAGCAGTGGTACGGCCGCTTCGGATTCGTGCGTTCCGGGGACGAGTACCTCGAGGACCGCATCCCGCACATCCCGATGACGCGGAAGCGCTGACCCGGAGCTACTGCCCCGGGGCCCCTGACGCGGGGTTCGTGCCTCAGGCCCGCCAGCGCCGCAGTTCGTCGAACGAGCGGCCCTGGGCGGCGCGGTCGGCGACGAGGCGTTCGAACACGATGTTCGTCTGCGTCGTCGCCACCGAGGGGTCACCGCTGAGCTCGTCGGCGACGAAGTCCCGGAGCTGCTCGGTCGACTCGCACGCGATGTGCACGAGGAAGTCCTTGTCCCCGGCCAGGAACGACACGTCCTGCACGACCGGCACCCGCAGCAGGCGCTTCGCGAAGTCCCGCAGTTCGTGGCGAGCGGCGGCGTGCACGCGGACGGACACCATCGCCTCGATCGAGAACCCCAGGCGCGCGACGTCCACCTCGGCCCGGTAGCCGCGGATCACCCCGGCGTCCTCGAGGGCACGGACCCGGGCGAGGCACGTCGAGGGCGCGATGCCGACCGCGGCCGCGAGCCGGTTGTTCGGGATCCGGGCGTCCGCGGCGAGGGTCCAGAGGATGCGCTCGTCGACCTCGTCCAGGCGCGGAGCGGGGTCGGGGCGACGTGCGGGTCGGTCGGACACCCCTCGACGCTACCGCGGCGGCGCGAGCAGGGCGCGGAGGGCGTCCTCGAGCGCCGCCGACACGACGGCGTCGGCGGCGGATGCCAGGGGTTCCACCGCGGTGGACTGCCGGAGCATCGACATCCCGAGCACCACCGCGAGCGCGATCTCGGCCCGGACGAGCAGCGCGTCGGACCCGGCACCGCCGACGGTGCCCGCGAGCCGTTCGGCGTAGCGACGCAGCGTCTCGCGGCGGATGGCGTCGGCACCGTCGTCGCCGGAGGACCGGAGCAGGAGCATCAGCTGCAGCGAGTCGTCGTCGGTGGGCGTCCGCACGATGTGGGTGATGATCCCCGTGAGCGCCCGCTCGAGCCCCTGTTCGCTCGTCTCCTCGGCGCCCAGGTCACGGACGACGCGGTCGAGGCAGGCGCGGAACAGCCCTTCCTTCGACCCGAAGTACCGGTTGATCAGGGCGACGTTGACCCCGGCGTCCCCGGCGATCTCGCGCACGGTCGTCGCGCGGTACCCGTCGAAGGCGAACCGTCGGCGGGCGGCCTGCACGAGCAGGAGTCGGGTGGCCGCGGCGTCCTTGCTCATGGTGCGCAGCCTAGCGGTCCTCACAGGGATGTAAGCAAGCGTTGACATGCGGTCGTTCCGGCGTACGCTCGTGATGTCAGCAGTTGTTTACATCGCCATCGACCACGAGGACACGGAGCACGATGACCGACACCATGCAGAGCCCACGGACCGGCTCGCACCCCACCACGAACGGGCGCCGGCCGAACAGCACGGCGATCATCGTCTCCCTGTCCCTCGGCGGCCTGTCCTTCGCGGTCCTGCAGTCGCTGGTCGCCCCGGCGCTGTCGACCATCGGACAGGACCTCGGCGCCTCCACCAGTGCGACGAGCTGGGTGCTCACGGCCTACCTGCTCTCCGCCTCGGTGCTCACGCCGATCCTCGGTCGCCTCGGCGACATGATCGGCAAGCGCAAGGTCCTGATCGTCGTGCTGTCGATCCTGCTCGTCGGGGCCGTGCTCGCCGCGCTCGCGCCGAACCTCGGCGTGCTGATCGTCGGACGGGCACTGCAGGGCGCCGCCGGTGCCGTGATGCCGCTGTCGATCGGCATCGTGCGGGACGAGCTGCCGAAGGAGAAGGTCAGCGTCACGATCGGTCTGCTGTCGGCGATCTTCGGGATCGGTGCCGGTGTCGGCATCGTCGCGGCCGGACCCATCGTCGAGCACCTGTCCTGGCACTGGCTGTTCTGGCTCCCCGCCGTGCTCGTCGTCATCGCGCTGCTCGGGGCGGTCTTCGGCATGCCGGAGTCCCCGGTGCGGAAGCCCGGACGCCTCGACATGGCCGGCACGTTCGTCCTGGCGGTGTCGCTCGTCGCGATCCTGCTCGCCGTCAGCGAGGGCGAGACCTGGGGCTGGGGCGACGCCAAGACCATCGGCCTGCTGGTCCTCGGCGCCGTCGCACTGGTCGTGTTCGTCCTCGTCGAGCTGCGGGTCGCCGAGCCGCTCATCGACGTGCGGCTCTTCGCCGTCCGCGGCGTCTGGACCGCCCACGTCGTCGCACTGGTCTTCGGGTTCGCGATGTTCGGCACCTTCGTCCTCGTCCCGACGCTCCTGCAGCTCCCGACGGCGCTCGGCTACGGCTTCGGCAAGGACGTCACCCAGGCCGGGCTCTTCCTGCTGCCGACCGTCGTGATGATGGTGGTCGCCGGGCCGATCGCCGGCGTCCTGGTGCGCAAGGTCGGCCCGAAGCCGCCGATGCTCATCGGCGGGTTCGCCATCGTCGCCGCGTTCGTGCTGCCAGCCATCGCACACGCCGAGCTGTGGCAGGTGGTGGCCTCCGGCGTCCTGACCGGCATCGGCATCGGCATGGCCCTGGCAGCCTGCTCGAACGCGATCATCGAGAGCGTCCCCGCGAACCAGACCGGCGAGGCCATCAGCGCCAACACGGTCGTCCGCACCATCGGCTCGAGCGTCGGCACCGCCGTCATCGCCGCGCTCATCACCTCGCACAGCACGCCGCAGGGGCTGCCGACCGACGACGCCTTCACGATCGGGTTCTGGGCGTGCACCGGGGTCGCGGTCGTGGCCGTGCTCGCAGCACTCGTCGCCCCGTCGATGCGTGCCCGCCGCGCAGCGGCCGCCGCCCGCGGGATCGACGACCTCGAGGAGGTCACCGAGTAGCGCGGTGGACCCGGCCACCCCGCCAGGCCCGTCCTGCGTCGTCGACGCGGGGCGGGCCTCCGCGTCCGTTGCACAACCTGGGAACGCACCGCACGCACGCGCGGCGGCGTGACGATCATCGGGTCGGTCGCGTCCTGTCAGGGGACGCGGACCGCCGCGCCCGGACAGGAGACCCTCATGAGCAGCACCGATCACGACGACACCACCGCACCCGGCCGGCCGTCGTTCCGCGACACCGTGACCGCCGGACTCGTGCAGAAGGCCCTCGAGCCGGTGCTGCGCGCGGTACGTGAGGAGGTCGCCTCGGCGCGGCGGGAGATCGGCGAGCGCGCCAGCGGTGCGAAGACCGGGCTGGTGCTCACCGGGGTGGCCGTCGGGTTCGCCCTGACGACCCTGGTCGCACTGGCGGGCTTCGCGGTGGCGCTGTTGGCCCTGGCCCTGCCGCTGTGGGCGGCGACCGGGATCACGTTCGCGGCGTTCGCGATCGTCACCGCGATCCTGTTCGTCGTCGGCCTGCGCGGGATCCGGCGCGGGGTACCGCCGGTGCCGAAGGACACGATCCGGGCGGCCAAGCAGCGGGTGACGCACGCGGCGGACGCCCCGGCGGACAGCGCCGCGCGCGACTGACGCCCCCGCTCCCGCCGTCGCTGCGGGCGCAGCCGCTGCTGCCGGCGCGGGCTGGGCTGGGCTACATCGCCAGGGTCATGCCGACCACGGCGACGGTCATCGCGAAGACCTCGCCGCTGCGGACGGCTCGCCGGTCCTCGCGCCCCCACTCGTACCGGAGCAGCCAGCCACTGAAGGCGCAGTAGCCGATCACGCCGGCACCGAGCACCGCGGACAGCGCGATGCCGTGCCCGGCGTGGTCACCGGCGACGCCCGAGGCGTGGCCCATCAGCAGCATCCCCGCCATCACGACGGCGGAGAGCGCGCGGTGCACGTCCATCGGCTCCGCACGGCGGCCGTCGGCGCGGCGTCGACGCATGACGGGCAGCGGTGCGAGCAACAGCAGCAGGGTGGCGGCGAACAGGGTCCACACGGCGCCGGCGTCGACGACGGGCATGAGCATCGCGACGAGCATCACGCCCGCCGGCACGATCACGCCCGGACGCGGCCGGTAGCGGTCACCGACGATGCAGCACACGGACGCGAACTGCGGCACGACCAGCATGGCGTCGGCGACGGTCTCGTGCACGTGGGGCGTCCTCGGTGCGGCGGAGTGGTGCGGGTGGGGTCAGTCCTCGGCGCGGGCAGCGGCCTTGGCGGCACGCTCCTGCTTCACGCGGGCGTTCTCGGCGTGCACGGCGGCCTGCGTCGCACGCTCACGGACGAGCCACTCGGGCTTCTGCTCGAGCAGCGTCTTGATGTCCGCCGTCGTCAGCGCGTCGTCGATCCCGGCGCGGCTCAGACCCGAGATCGAGATGCCGAGCTTCTGCGCCACGACGGGTCGCGGGTGCGGGCCGTCGCGTCGGAGGTCCTCGAGCCAGGTCGGGGGTTCGGTCCGGAGCTCGTCGAAGGCGGTCCGCGTGAGGGGAGCGCTCTGGAAGGACTCCGGAGCGGCCGTCAGCAAGATGCCGAGCTTCTTCGCAGCCGTCTCGGGCTTCATGGTCTGTTCCTGCGCCATGAGGACAAGGGTACGGCCCCTATGCTCGTCTGCATGACCGCGGCTCTCACCATCGCCTTCGTGCCGGGGGTCTCCCCCGCAAAGTGGGCCCGTGTCTGGCGGGATCGCTTCCCCTCCATCGAGCTCCGGCTGCGGCCGATCGGTGCCGACGACGTCGACGACACGCTGGCGGGCGAGGCTGACATGGTCTTCGCGCGCATGCCCGTGTCCGAGCGGCACAACGCCATCCCGCTCTGGACCGAGACGGCCGTCGTCGCGATGCCCAAGGACTCCCCCCTCGCCGAACTCGCCGAGGTCGACCTCGCCGACGCCGAGGTCCACGTGATCGACGCGGGCCCGGTGCCCGCCGACATCGACGGATCGCTCGACCTGGTCGAGGCGAACGTCGGCGTCGTGGTGCTCCCCCAGTCGCTGTTCCGCGCCGCCAGCCGCAAGGACCTGGTCGGTCGTCCGCTCATGGACGCCGAGGGCACGCGCATCGCGCTGGTCTGGCGGGACGAGGACGCCACCGAGACCACCGAGGAGTTCATCGGCGTGGTGCGCGGGCGGACCGCCAACAGCTCGCGCCAACCAGGAGGCCCGGATCGCGACGGCGACGACGACTCGCGTCCGGCTCGTGGCGGCGCCAAGGCCGGCTCGGGCGCCAAGGGCGCGTCGGGCGGGTCGGGTGCGTCGGGCTCCAAGGGCGCCGGCGGCGCCGGCGGCAAGGCCAAGGCGAAGTCACCCGGCAGCGGCAAGTCCGGCGCCGGCAAGAAGTCCAACACCGGCAAGGGGCCCACGCCCGGACGCGGCAAGATGCGCGGCAAGCCGAGCCGGGGCTCCAAGGGCAACCGATGACCGACACGCGGCTCGTCGCGATGCCGGCCACGCGCCTCCCGGCCTGGCTCCACCGCACGATGGCCGAGTACGTCGAGTCGCGGATGCAGGCGGGCGAGAGCCGCGAGCAGGCCGAGGCGAACGAGCAGCAGTCGCGGGACCGCTGGTTCCCGGACGGCTCCCCCGCTGACGGCCACCTGGTGTGGGAGGTCCTCGACCAGGACGACACCGTCGTCGGGTCGCTCTGGATCGGGCCGTTCACGACGGGCAGCACCGACTGGTGGGTGTTCGACGTCGAGATCGACGAGGCGCACCGGCGTCGCGGGCACGCCCGTCGCGCGCTCGAGCTCGGGCACCGCGCCGCTGCCGAACGCGGTGCGACGAGCATCGGGCTGAACGTGTTCGGCTACAACACGGGAGCGCAGGAGCTGTACGCGGCCCTCGGGTACCAGGTGACGTCGGCGCAGATGCGGAAGCCGCTGCGCTAGCGCAGGACAGCCGCGGGCGCGGCGCCGGTCACACCCCCCCGCCTGCATGGCCCCGAGCGGTCACGAAGTGTCGGCTGGCCGCGCCCGGAACGACGTGTCGTGACCACTCGGCGGAGACCAGCGGGGATTCGTGACCGTGTGGAGGTCCGCGTCAGCGCAGGACGGCTGCGGCGGCGCGGGTCACCCGGTCGCCGCGCGATTCCTCGGCTGCTGCACGGGCCCGGGCGATGACGACGGCGTCGGCGCGCTCGGCTGATCCGTGGTCGAACGGTGGCTGCGGGTCGTACTCGATCTGCAGCTGGATCGCCTCGGCCGCGGGGCGTCCGGCGAGCTCGGCCGCGAGCCACAGCGCCATGTCGATGCCCGCGCTCACCCCGGCGGCGGTGACGACGGCGCCGTCCCGAGCGATCCGGGCGTCGACCGGCTGCGCACCGAAGGCCTCGAGCATCGGCTTCGAGGCCCAGTGGGTCGTCGCGCGTCGGCCGGCGAGCAGCCCGGCGGCGCCGAGCACGAAGGCCCCGGTGCACACCGACGTCATCCACGTGGCGTCCTCGGCCTGGCGCCGGACGAAGGCCACGACGTCCGGGTCGAGCATCGCGTCGAAGGCACCGTCACCGCCGGGGACGACCAGCACGTCCGCGGCGCCTGCATCCTGGATCGTCACGGTTGGGACGAGCGCGAGGCCGCAGTCGCTCGGCACGGGGTCGAGCGTCGCCGCGACGTACTCGACGCGCGCGCCGGGCACGCGGCTGAGCACCTGGGCCGGACCGGTCAGGTCCAGCTGGGTCAGGTGCGGGAACAGCAGGAACGCGATCCGGATCTCGTCGGCCATGTCGTGACCATAGTCCCGGCGCTCTCGTTCTCGTGCTCGTGGGCTCGGCCGTCAGTTCCAGACGCCCGAGGTCCCGCGCCGGTGGCTGCCGACCAGGTGGGTGTCGACGATGCCGAGCGCTTCCATCAGGGCGTACATCGTCGTCGGCCCGACGAAGGCGAAGCCGCGCTTCCGCAGCGCCTTCGACAGCGCGAGGGACTCGTCCGACTTCGTCGGGACCTCGGCGGAGGACCGAGGCTCGGGCGTGGTCGTCGGCCGGAACGACCACACGAAGCCGGCGAGCCCGCCGTCCTGCCGCAGGGCGATCGTGGCGTTCGCGTTGGTGATCGTCGCGAGGATCTTCGCGCGGTTCCGGACGATCCCGGCATCGGCCATCAGCCGCTCGATGTCGTCCTCGCCGAAGGCCGCGACGGTGTCGGCGTCGAAGTCGGCGAAGGCTGCACGGAACGCCGGTCGCTTCGCCAGGATCGTGCGCCACGACAGGCCGGACTGGAACGCCTCGAGCGACAGCCGCTCGAACACCCCGCGTTCATCGCGCACGGGCATGCCCCACTCGGTGTCGTAGTAGGCGCGCAGCAGGTCGTCCGACGACGCCCAGACCGGCCGGGCCAGGCCGTCGTCACCGGTGACGAGGTCGGGCACGGGCGGGGCGTCGACGGGCTCGGTGCTCATGCGACCATCCTGGCGGGCGCCGCCGACACCCCGGGACTCACTCGGCGGGCGGATCGTCCTGCGTCGCCTGCTCGTCCATCCACACGTACTCCCAGCGGTGTCCGTCCGGGTCGGTGAAGCTCCGCTGGTACATGAAGCCGAGGTCCATCTCCGGGCGGTCCTCGGTGCCGCCGGCTGCCACCGCGGCGTCGACGACACGGTGGACGTCCTCCTTCGACGGTGCGCTGAGCGAGTTGATGACCTCGATCGTGTCCGGACCGGCGATCGTCTTGTCGGTGAAGTCCGCGAACTTCGCCGTCGTCAGGATCATGACGGAGATCGTGTTGCTCACCACCACGCACGCCGCGGTGTCGTCGCTGAACGCCGGGTTGATCGAGTACCCGAGCGCCTCGTAGAACGCCTTCGAGCGCTCGAGGTCGGTGACGGGCAGGTTGATGAAGACCATCGTTTCCATGGCGGTTCCTTTCGTTCCGCTCAACCTGGACCCAGCTGGATCAGCGCGCAACCGTTTCGTGGGGGAACCAACCGGTACGGGCGTCCGACGACGAGGGCGGAAACGACGAAGTCGCTGTCGTGCGACAGCGACTTCGTCGTTCTGCGTCGGCCGGGGACGCCCGAGCCAGACGGGCTCAGGCCAGCTCGCGCCCCTCGCCCGCGGCACGCTGGTGTGCCTCGGCCTCGGCCTGGCCGATGATGTCCTCGGCGGGCACGGGGTTCAGGCGGTCCCAGAGGAAGAACAACCCGCCGCCGACGAGCAGCGAGATCCCGACCCACAGGTTGATGTGGATCCCGCCGGTCTTCTCGGGGTCGGTGTTCCAGTGCACGATCCCGACGATGGTGGTGATCACGCCGTACAGGACGAACAGGCCGCCGAGGATGCGGCGCAGGTCGAGCCGGCGGGTGGAGCGGACCAGGGCTGCCTTCTGCTCCTCGGTCATCGCGCCGGGGGTGGTGGTGTCACTCATGAGCAGTGGTCTCCTTCGCGGATCAGAGGAACGGGAGGTACAGGACGACGCACAGCACGAGCGCGACGGTGCCGAGCAGCGCGGGCGAGCGGTACCAGGCGGTGTCCGTCGCGACCGAGTCGCCGTGCAGGTCGATCTTGCCGATGCCGTAGACGAGCCCGCCGAGTTCCTTCTCGTCCTTCGGCTTGGTCAGCATCGAGACGACGAAGCCGACGACCAGCACGGTGACGAACGAGATGATCGCGCCGTACAGGGTCTCCGCGGTGGCCGTGGCGAACAGGTCGGGGTTCACCAGGTACGCGATCCAGGTGATCGTCGGGGTCACGATGCCGA
The DNA here is from genome assembly GCF_047226435.1 of Curtobacterium poinsettiae. Lineage (NCBI taxonomy): Bacteria > Bacillati > Actinomycetota > Actinomycetes > Micrococcales > Microbacteriaceae > Curtobacterium > Curtobacterium poinsettiae. Next base: position 2,613,023 of record NZ_CP178434.1, read on the forward strand.
GGACGTAGCCCCACAGCGCACCCTGCGTCGTCATGCGCTTCCACAGCAGGCCGAGGATGAACACGGCGAACAGCGGTGCGTTGAAGAACGAGAACAGCGTCTGCATGTAGGTCATGATGTTCGACGCCTGGGCCGCGATGAACGCGGTCGCGATGCCGACCACGACGCCGACGACGGTGACCCAGCGGCCCGTCTTCAGGTAGTGCAGGTCGGGCATGTTCGGGCGGATGTAGCGCTGCCAGATGTCGTAGGTGAAGACGGTGTTGAACGACGAGACGTTCGCCGCCATGCCAGCCATGAACGATGCCAGCAGACCGGTCACGGCGATGCCGAGCACACCGGTCGGCAGGTACATCTGGATGAGCTTCGGGATCGCGTCGTTGTAGGTCAGCGTGCCGTCGGCGAACTGGTTGCCCACCACGGCCGCGGCGATGAGGCCGGGGATGACGACGATGGCCGGGATGAAGAGCTTCGGGATCGCGGCGATGAGCGGGGTGCGGCGGGCCGCGGACATGTTCTTCGCCGAGAATGCACGCTGCACCTCGGTGAAGTTGGTGGTCCAGTACCCGAACCCGAGCACGAAGCCCAGGCCGAGCACGATGGCGAGCCAGTTGGCGCCGATCGGGTTGGTGACGTCACCGAAGCCGGTGCCGGCCCAGGCCTGCAGGTGCTGCACACCCTGGGTCTCGGTGATCGCCTTCGACAGGCCGTCCCAGCCGCCGACGCGGTGCAGACCGACGATCGTCAGCGGGATGAGCCCGGCGATGATCACGAAGAACTGCATGACCTCGTTGTAGATCGCGCTCGAGAGTCCGCCGAGGGTGATGTAGACGAGCACGAAGCCCGCGGAGACGATGATCGCCAGCCACTCCGGCCAGCCGAGCATGGCCTCGATGACGATGGCCATCGCGTACAGGTTGATGCCCGCGATGAGCACGTTCGACACCGCGAACGCGATCGCGTTCACCAGGTGCGGCGCCTTGCCGAAGCGGCGCAGCATGAACTCCGGCACCGAGCGGACCTTCGAGCCGTAGTAGAACGGCATCATCACGAGGCCGAGGAACACCATCGCGGGCACGGCGCCGACGAGGTAGTAGTGCAGGGTGGCCATGCCGATCTGGGCACCGTTCGCCGCCATGCCGAGGATCTCGGTGGCACCGAGGTTCGCGGACACGAACGCCAGGCCCGTGATCCACGCCGGCATCGAGCGGCCGGACAGGAAGAAGTCCATGCTCGTCCGGACCTGCTTGCGGGCGGTGAACCCGATCCCGATGACGACCGCGAAGTACACGATGATCATCAGGTAGTCGACCCAGCCCAAGTCGAGCCGGATCCCTTCGTTCGCTGCAGCGAGAACCATTCACATCTCCACGTCAGTGTGTTGCAGTCGACAACTCTGCCGACCCGGACGAAGACGTTACACCGGTTTGTGACCGTTCACATAGCCCGCGCATGCATCGTCCGCGCCGCGCATCGCTCCCCCGGTTCGCTACGCTCGGCCCATGACCGACGCGTCGCGCATCCTCGTCCTCAACGGCCCGAACCTCGACATCCTCGGGCGCCGCGACCCGGAGCAGTACGGCACCGTGACGCTCGCCGAGATCGAGGCGATCGTGCACACCGAGGCGGCGGTGCACGGGCTCGAGGCCGACTTCCGCCAGACCAACCGCGAGGGCGAGCTGGTGGAGTGGCTGCACGAGGCGCTCGACGACTTCGCCGCGGTCGTGATCAACCCCGCCGCGTACGCGCACACCTCGGTCGCGCTGCACGACGCGGTGGAGGCCCTGTGGGTCCCCGTCGTCGAGGTACACCTGTCGAACACGTGGAAGCGCGAGCCGTTCCGCCACGTCGACCACGTCGCCACCGCCGCGACGGCGGTCATCGCCGGCGCGGGTGCCGACGGCTACCGACTGGCGGTCGCGCACGTCGCGTCCCTGCTCGCCTGACCCACAGAAGACCGGGAGGCCCGTGGCGGCGCCGCCACGGGCCTCCCGTCCGCCTGCTGCTCACGCTGGGTCGCGCCCGTTCCTTCCAATCGCACGCGCGATGCCAGGTGGTTCCGGGCGTCCCTGATGGGAACTTCCGACCAGGGACACCCGGAAGCACCGGGTACGCCCGGAAGGACGGGGCGCACGCGCGCGGATCAGAAGTCGGCGGGACGCCGCACGTCGGTGAGGCCTGCGGTGGCGAAGCCGCCACGGACCAGCGGTACGGCGCGGCGCACGGCCTGGTCGATGCGGAGCTCGAGGTCGACGCTCGCGATGTCGTAGCCACCCTCGCGCTTGGTGAAGTCCCGCTCGTTGCCGAACACCCCGAGCGGCAGGGTCGTGGACTGGAAGAAGCCGAACAACGGGCGCATCTGGTACTCGACGAGCAGGGCGTGCCGGTCGCTGCCACCGGTGGCAGTGAGGAGCACCGGGGTGTCGACGAGGTCGTACTGGCCGACCCAGTCGAAGAACAGCTTGAAGGCGCCGGAGTAGGCCGCGCGGAAGGCCGGGCTGCCGACCACCAGCACGTCGGCGGACTCCACCGTCTCCAGTGCCCGTCGGGTGCGGTCCGACATCGTCTCGCGACCCGAGGCCGCGCCGAGGTCGGCGAGCAGTGGCCCGATCTCGATCGTCTCGGTCCGGGCCCCGTCGATCTCCTCGGCGAGCCGGGCGACCGTCGCCGCGACCAGGGTCGAGGTCCGCGAGGGGTCCGATGGGCTGCCACTGACGCCGACGACCAGTTCTCCGCTCATGGGGTCGATGCTCACACGCTGCCGGGGCGGGCGGCACGTTCGTGACGACATGTGTCGGGTGCCAGTCGGTCGGGGTAGCGTCCGCGCCATGCAGACCTTCCTGCCGTACGCCGACTTCCGGGCATCCGCCGAGGTCCTCGACGACCGGCGGCTCGGCAAGCAGCGGGTCGAGACACTCCAGGTGATGCGCGCACTGACGCTCCCGGACTACGGCTGGCAGCACCACCCGGTGACGGCGATGTGGCGCGGCTACCGTCCGGCGCTGATGGCGTACCAGGAGGCCACGTGCCGCGTCTGGGCCGAGCGCGGGTACGCAGACACCTGTCTCGAGAAGACCCTGCTCGACCTGGGCCGCGTGCCGGAGGACCTGGCGGTGTACGAGCGCGGCGACGTGCCGATCCCGCCGTGGAACGACGAAGAGGCCCTGCACGTCTCGCACCGGTCGAAGCTCGTGCAGAAGGCGCCGGAGCACTACCGGGAGCTGTTCCCCGACGTGCCGGACGACCTGGACTACGTCTGGCCGGGGACCCCCGAGCCGGCGAAGCACCCCGTCTGAGGGTCAGGCGACCGCCAGACCGTCAGGCGACCGGGATCCAGCGACCGCCCTCGCGCCGGGTGACGACGTCGGAGCGGATCTCGACCACGTCCCGCAGCCCGTCGACGGCGGCGTCGCGGACGGCCGCGGCGACACGGTCGTCCTCGGCCTCGAAGCGCACGACCGCGCACGGGACGCCACGGAGCAGCCGGACGTCCTCGGCCTCGACCACGGCGTGTTCGCGCACCAGGGCGGCAGCGGCGGGCAGGACGGCGTCCGGTGCCGTCCCGGGCGCGAGGGCGCCGATCGCCAGGGTCACGCGGTACGAGGGCATGCGACGACGCTACCGGGGAACCGGATCCCGCCGTGGGCTGCAGGGGAACCGACGCCGCTGGAGGGGTGCGGACGTCGACCCACGGCGGGATCGCGGTGTACGGCGGGACACGACGACAGGGGAACGTCGCGCCCCGCGCCGGACGCCGATCAGGGGGTCGACATCCGGTCTGGGTCCACCGCGCGGCTCGGTTCAGGGGAACCGCACGGTGGTGGACCTCAAGGGTGTTCGGTGTCCTCTCGGTACCGGTCCGTCTCGGTCGGTGCAGGCATCGACCGGTGGGCGGCGGCTGGCCGGACCATCGGGAGCAGGGCACTCCCGGCGGTCGCGAGCGCTCCGACCACGGCGATGAGCCCGAGCGGGGCCGTGCCGAGGTCGTGCTGCGCTGCCAGGGCGAGCGCGACGAGAGTGGCCGGCGCCGGCAGGAGCTGCACCGCTCGGAAGCGGTCGTCCCGTCGTGTCCGGGCCACCATCACGTTCGCCATGACGACACTCTGACGCAGATCGGTTGTCCGCAGAAGAGGGGACACGTACCCAGAGATGGAGTAGAACGTCTAGTACACCTCAGCCGAGGGCGCGGACGGTCGCCACGGCGTCGGCCACGGCCCCCACGACGAACGGGACATCGCCGGCCGTGAGCGTCGCGTCGAACGTCAGACGGAGCGCGGTCCGGGCCACGTCCTCGGGGATCCCGAGCGCCGTGAGCACGTGCGAGGCTTCCGTGCTGCCCGCTGCGCAGGCGCTGCCCGACGACGACACGACGTCGCGCTGCTCGAGCTCGAGCAGGACGGTCTCGCCGTTGACGCCCGGGAAGCAGAACGACGCGTGCCCGGGCAGCCGGTGCTCCCGCGACCCGGAGACGAACGCACCGGGGACGGCGGCGAGCACGCCGTCGAGCACCGCGTCGCGCACCGTGGTCGCCGTGCCTGCCCCCGACCGCACCGTCTCCGCCGCCAGCCCGAGCGCCGTGGCCACCGCCACCGCTCCGGCCACGTCCTCGGTGCCGGACCGCCGGCCCCGTTCCTGACCACCGCCGTGCAGCAGCGGCTCGAGCGGGACGCCGGAACCCACGGCGAGCACGCCGGTGCCCTTCGGAGCACCGAGCTTGTGCCCGGACAACGACAGCGCGTCGACGCCCAGGGTCCCGAGGCCGATCGGCAGCCAGGGCGCGGACTGCACGGCGTCGGTGTGGAACCGCGCCCCGACCTCGTGCGCCACCGCGGCGAGCACGGGGACGTCCTGGACGGTGCCGATCTCGTTGTCGGCGTGCGCGATCGAGACGAGTGTGGTGTCGGGGCGGAGCGCCGCGCGCAGCACCGCCGGGTCGACGCGGCCGTCCGGCCCGACGGGCAGCACGGTGACGTCGAAGTCGTGGAAGCGGGCGAGGTAGGCGCAGCTCTCGAGCACGGCCTCGTGCTCGATGGCGCTCGTGACCACGTGCCGACCGCGGGGCGCGGCGAGGGCGATCCCCTTGATCCCGGTGTTCGCCCCCTCGGTGCCGCCGGTGGTGAAGACGACCTCGGCGGGCCGGCACCCGAGCACCGCGGCGACGGCGGCCCGTGCGGCGGTGAGTCCTCGCGCGGCCTCGTCCCCGACCCCGTGCGTCGACGAGGGGTTGCCGAACACCCCCGTCAGGTAGGGCCACATCGCCTCGAGCACCTCGCGGCGGACCGGGGTGGTGGCCGCGCGGTCCAGGTAGAACACGACTAGTCCTGCACGGGCACCGCGACGTGCTCGGGCACCGCGACGTCGATGTCGAGCCCCAGGTCGAGCGCCCGCGCCGAGTGGGTCAGCGCCCCGACCGAGATGACGTCGACGCCGGTGGCCGCGATCGCCGCGACGGTGTCGAGCGACACGCCTCCCGAGGCCTCGACGAGCGCGCGCCCGGCGACGATCCCGACCCCGGTCACCAGATCGTCGGGGGTGAAGTTGTCGAGCATGACCGTGTCGACCCCGGCCGCGACGACTGCTTCGATCTGGTCGATGCGGTCGACCTCGACCTCCACGTGCACGGTGTGCCCGAGCCGCTGGCGGGCCTGGGCGATCGCGTCGCCGATGCCGATCCCGCCGGCCAGGAGCACCGCCAGGTGGTTGTCCTTGGCGAGCACGGCGTCGGAGAGCGAGGTGCGGTGGTTGTGTCCGCCACCACACCGGACGGCGTACCGCTCGAGTGCCCGGAGGCCCGGCGTCGTCTTCCGGGTGTCGACGATCCGCGCAGCGGTGCCCGCGGCGGCGGCGACGTGGGCCGCGGTGACCGTGGCGATGCCCGACATCCGCTGCACCAGGTTGAGGGCGACCCGTTCGGCCCGCAGCACGGCCCGCGCCGACCCGGTCACGGTCGCGAGGACGTCGCCCGCCGCGAAGCGCGTGCCGTCGGCGACGTGCACCACAGCCTGGATCGACGGGTCGACGGCGTGCATCACGGCGACGAACACCGACCCGCCGCTCAGTACGCCGGACTCGCGCGCGCCGAGGGTGGCGGTCGCGGTCGCCTCCACGGGGATCAGGGTCTCGCTGGTGACGTCGCCCCAGGGCGCGTCCTCCTCGAGCGCGGTCTCGATCACGCGACGGAGCGCGTGCGGCGGGATGGTGCCGGGGTCGGTGGTCATGCGGGTACCTCCTGCGGGACGGCTGCGGAACCGTCGGCGCGTTCGTGGGCGTGCTGGTCGGGACCGGCGTCGGTGCGGTCGGCGACCCAGGCGTACGAGGCCGGGGCGGTGGGGTCGGTGTCGGGGTGGTCGGTGCGGGCGTGCGCCCCGCGGGACTCGGTGCGGGCCTCGGCGGCGAGCGCGACAAGTCGGGCCAGGTCGAGGAGCGCACGGTCCTCGTGCTCGCGCACGCCGCCGCCGGTCGGCGCGGTCAGCGCGTCGAGGTCGCGGCGCGCGCTCGCCAGCCCGACGGCGTCACGGAGCAGGCCGACGCGGTCCGTCATGACGGACTGGACCGCCTGCCGGACGGCACCGGCGTCGTCGAGGTGGGTCGCGCCTCCAGGCCGGGTCGGACTGGGCCCACGCCTGCCGGTTCCGGCGCGCTGCGGAGCCTGCGGAGCGGCGTGACGGCCGAGCAGATGGGGGGAGGAAGGGGTCGCGTCGGCCGCTCGGGGCACGCTGGTGACGTGGAGACCGGCGTCCCCGCGCAGGCGGAGCAGGCCGGGTCGCGGTGCGGTGACCGCGTCCGCTGCGCGGACCGCGAAGACGAGCCCCTCGAGCAGGGAGTTCGAGGCGAGCCGGTTGGCGCCGTGGACCCCGGTGCAGGCGGCTTCACCGACGGCGAGGAGTCCGGGCAGGCTGGTGCGGCCCTCGGCGTCGGTGGCGATGCCGCCCATCGAGTAGTGCGCGGCCGGTGCGACCGGGACGCCCTCGCGGGTCCAGTCGAACCCGGCGGCGCGGGTGGCCCGGGTGAGTCCGGGAAACCGGGCGACCAGGAACCCGGCGTCGAGGCCGGTGGCGTCGAGGAGCACGGGTGCGCTGCCCTGGTCGCGCACCGCGGCGGCGATCCCGCGGGCGACGACGTCACGCGGGGCGAGCTCGGCGTCCGGGTGCACGTCCGTCATGAAGCGGTGTCCGGCGGCGTCGCGGAGGACGGCACCTTCACCGCGGACGGCTTCGGACACCAGGCCGCCGCCGGGGACCGCCAGCCGCGTCGGGTGGAACTGGACGAACTCCAGGTCGGCGAGGACGGCGCCGGCTCGCCAGGCGGCGGCGACCCCGTCGCCCGTCGCCACCAGGGGGTTCGTCGTCTCGCGGTACAGGTGCCCCGCTCCCCCGGACGCGATGACGACGGCGTCCGCGTCGAGCCGGCGGGGTTCTCCGAGCAGGTCCAGGACGTCGGCGCCGACGACCACCCCGTCACGGACGACGAGGTCGGTCAGGCTGGTGCGCTCCAGGATCGTGACGTGCCGTCGGTGCAGTGCCGCGATGAGGGTGCGCTCGACGGCGGCCCCGGTCGCGTCACCGTCGGCGTGCACGACGCGCCACCGGCCGTGCGCGGCTTCACGACCGCGGGCCAGGTCGTCGCCGTACCGGTCGAGGGTCGCCGGGTCCGACGACCGGTCGAAGGGCACGCCGAGGGCGAGCAGGTCGCGGACGCGGGCCGGGCCGTCGGTGCACAGGACCTCGACGGCACGCGCGTCGGCACTGCCGGCCGCGGCGACGTGGGTGTCGGCCTGGTGCAGTGCCGCGGAGTCGTCGGCACCGAGCGCCACCGCGATGCCGCCCTGGGCGTACGCGGTGGCGCTGTCGGCGAGCGCGCCCTTCGTCACGAGGGTGACGTCGTGCAGGGCACTGGCGCGGATCGCTGCGGTCAGCCCGGCGATGCCGGAGCCGACGATGACGACGTGCACGGTGGTCTCCCTCGTTCGGTCGGACTCGTGTGTCAGCCGCGGGGCTTGGCAGCGAGCATGCGCTCGAGCGCGACCTTGGCGTCGGCCTGCACGTCGGCGGGGACGACGATCTCGTTGAGGACCTCGCCGCGGACGAGTGCCTCGAGCACCCAGGCGAGGTAGCCCGGGTGGATCCGGTACATCGTCGAGCAGGGGCAGACGACCGGGTCGAGGCAGAAGATCGTGTGCTGCGGGTACTCGGCGGCGAGCCGGTTCACCATGTTGATCTCGGTGCCGATCGCGAAGGTCGTCGGTTCGGTGGCGGCAGCGACGGTCTTCCGGATCAGGTCGGTACTGCCGGCGTGGTCGGCAGCGTCGACGACGGCCATCGGGCACTCCGGGTGCACGATGACCCGCACACCCGGGTGCTCGCGGCGGGCCCGGTCGATCTGGTCGACCGTGAAGCGACGGTGCACCGAGCAGAAGCCGTGCCAGAGGATGACCTTCGCCGCTTCGAGGTCACTCGTCTCGTTGCCGCCGAGGGGCTTCCGGGGGTTCCACATCGGCATCAGGTCGGTGCTGATGCCCATCGCCTTCGCGGTGTTGCGGCCGAGGTGCTGGTCGGGGAAGAACAGGACGCGCTGCCCGCGCTCGAAGGCCCACTCGAGCACCGTCGCTGCGTTCGACGAGGTGCAGACGATGCCGCCGTTGCGCCCGCAGAAGGCCTTGAGGTCGGCGGCGGAGTTCATGTAGGTGACCGGGATCACGGGCACGCGGCCGTCGGCGTCGGGCTCGGTGCCGTACACGGCGGTGAGCTCGGCCCACGCGGCCTCGACGCTGTCGATGTCGGCCATGTCCGCCATCGAGCAGCCGGCGGCCAGGTTCGGCAGGATCACGCGCTGGTCGTCGCGCGCCAGGATGTCGGCGGTCTCGGCCATGAAGTGCACGCCGCAGAACACGATCGCCTCGGCGTCGGGCTTGGTCAGGGCGGCGTTCGCGAGCTGGAACGAGTCACCGAGGAAGTCCGCGTGCCGGACGACCTCGTCGCGCTGGTAGAAGTGCCCGAGGACGACGACCCGGTCGCCGAGGGTGGCCTTCGCCCGCTCGATGCGCTCGTCGAGCTCGTCGGTCGGGGCCGTCTTGTACTCGTCGGGCAGGACGCCCTGGCGCGGGGCACTCGTCGGGATGACGTCGGACATCGACGATCCCGGGCCGTACCCGGGGCGGGAGTCGAAGTCCCACGTCGGCATCGCGAGGTCGGGCGTGCAGGTGCTGCCGCCGGCCTTGCCGTTGGAGATGAGCTCGATCGTCGTGGCGATGGACACGGGGTTTCCTATCGGTTCCGCTGCTGGTGCTGATCGGCCCCGGTCTGCAGCGGGCCGTTGTCCGCGTAGGCCAGGTCGGGGTTCGAGCGGTACAGCCGAGCCGGACGGTGCCGGCCCCCGCTCGTGGTCTCGTCGGTCGGCAGGACCGCGTCGGTCTTCTCGACCTGCCGACGGAAGTTCGCGGGGTCGAGTGCTCGGCCGAGCACCGCCTCGTACACGCCGCGGAGTTCGGCGAGGGTGAACCGGTCACCGAGGAACGCCTGCGCGATCCGCGAGTACGACATCTTGTTGCGCAGCCGCCACAGGGCGTACTCGACGATGCGGTCGTGGTCGAAGGCGAGCGGCGGGTGCTCGTCGGCCAGGAACCACCGGACGTTCCAGTCGTCGGGCACGACGTTCGCCTCGTCCGGGTGCACGAGCGCCCAGTACACGATCGACACGACCCGGCTCGGGGAGCGTCCGACGTCGCCGAACGCGTAGAGCTGCTCGAGGTAGCGCGGCTGGACGTTCGTCGTCTCGCGCAGTCGGGCGGCCGCCGAGTCCTCGAGCCCCTCGTCGTCGCCGACCCAGCCGCCGGGGAGCGCCCAGGATCCCTCGAACGGTTCGGCGACGCGACGCACGAGTGGCATCCACAGCGCCGGCGCACCGGTGTCGGGGTGCGGGCGCAGCGCCACGATCACGGTGGAGACCGCGACGCGGATGCCTGGTTCGTCCATGAGGTAGATAGTGTCAATCTGACTCGAAGTGTTCGGGTTGGGATGACACTATCACTGCCGACGGGGTGCGCTCGTCACGAGCCGGAAACAGATCGTCACGGGGCCGAAAACTCCCGGGAGCACGCCGCGGTTAGCGTGGAGGGCATGACGACGGTGACGAGGGTGCATGCCGTGGTGTCGGGGACCGTCCAGGGGGTCGGCTTCCGGTACTGGACCGCTCGGAAGGCCGACGGGCTCGACCTGGTCGGCTACGCGAGGAACCTCTGGGACGGCACGGTCGAGGTCGAGGCCGAGGGCCCCTCGGTCGCGGTCGACTCCCTGATGGCGTGCCTGCGCACCGGGCCGCCGTCGGCGACCGTGACCGACGTCTCCCTGCGGTCGGTCGTGCCGCACGGGGACGCCGACGGGTTCGCGATCCTGCACTGAGCGGACACGCCCGACGTCGCGCGGGCACGTCGGGGGCGGTGCCAATCGTCCACCTGCGGACGTCGCCAGCGAAGCGGAATAATCGCATCCACTCAGGGAGTTGGCCTGTCTGCGCGTCCTGCGCCACACCCGTTCCACCCGTCGTGACCCACCAGGAGCACCCGCATGACCCAGGCCGTCGATTCCGCCCCCCGCACGGGAAGCGTCTCGCAGCCGTCCGCTGCCGAGACCCGACTCGTGATCGGGCTGCTGCTCGTCTCCGCGTTCGTCGTCATCCTCAACGAGACGATCATGGGCGTGGCGCTGCCCCGGCTCATGGACGACCTCGACATCAGCGCCGCGACCGGTCAGTGGCTGACCACCGGCTTCCTGCTCACCATGGCGGTCGTCATCCCGATCACCGGGTTCCTGCTGCAGCGGTTCAACACCCGCCCGGTGTTCGTCTGGGCCATGGGCCTGTTCTCGGTGGGCACGCTGATCGCCCTGCTCGCCCCCGGGTTCACGGTGCTGCTCATCGGCCGCATCGTGCAGGCCAGCGGCACCGCGATCATGATGCCGCTGCTCATGACGACGGTCCTGACCCTCGTCGACCCCGCGCACCGTGGCCGCATCATGGGCAACATCTCCATCGTCATCTCGGTCGCACCGGCGATCGGCCCGACGATCTCCGGCCTGATCCTCAACGCCTTCTCGTGGCGCTGGCTGTTCGGCTTCGTGCTGCCCATCGCGATCGCGGCGCTCATCCTCGGCATGGTCAAGGTGCAGAACGTCTCGACGCCGCGCAAGGCGCCGATCGACGTCGTCTCGGTGGTGCTCTCCGCCTTCGCGTTCGGCGGCATCGTCTACGGCCTGTCCAGCATCGGTGAAGCCGGCGCGACCGGTCCGCTCGTCCCGGTGACCGCCCTGGTCGTCGGCGCCGTCGCCCTCGCGGTGTTCATCGTCCGGCAGACGCGCCTGCAGCGCACCGACAGCGCCCTGCTCGACCTGCGCACGTTCCGCACCCGCGGCTTCACGGTGCCGATCGTCGCGATGGGTCTGAGCTTCATGGCCATGTTCGGCACGCTCATCCTGCTGCCCATCTACCTGGAGCGCGTCCTCGGGCTCGAGGTCCTGCAGGTCGGCCTGCTGCTGCTCCCCGGTGGTCTGCTGATGGGCCTGCTCTCCCCCATCGTCGGTCGCATCTACGACCGCCGCGGCCCGCGCGTGCTGCTCATCCCCGGATCGATCATCGTCAGCGCCGTGCTCTGGGCGCTCTCCACCGTCGGCGTCGACACGAGCGTGTGGTTCGTCCTCGGTGCGCACGTGGTGCTGAGCATCGGGCTGGCCCTGACCTTCACGCCGCTGTTCACCGCGGCGCTCGGCGGGCTGCCCCCGAAGCTGTACTCGCACGGCAGCGCGGTGCTCGGCACGGCGCAGCAGCTCGCCGGTGCGGCGGGCACCGCCCTGTTCGTCACGCTGCTGACGATCGGTGCGGCCACCGCCGTCGAGGGCTCCGGTGCCCGTGGGGTCCAGGTGGCCACCGCGTCGGGCGTCGGTACCGCCTTCATGGTCGGTGCGATCATCTCGCTGTTCGGCATCCTGGCGTCGGTGTTCGTCCGCCGACCCGAGGTGCCCGAGGGCGCACCGACGCCCCCGCCCGCGCACTGACCGACGGACCCCGCCGGGCGCCGACCCCGTGACGGGGACCGGCGCCCGGCTCACACCCGGCTCGCGCCGGGCGCCGGACTGCGTGGCAGGGTGGGCGCCATGCGGTCGACGACGAGCGAGCTCAACTGGTCCGGCACGGTCACGTACACGGCCGAACGGGTCGTCCGTCCGTCGTCGATCGACGAGGCCGCCCAGGTCGTGGCGGACGCCGAACGGGCGCACGGACTCGGCACCCGGCACTCCTTCAACGACGTCGCCGACTCCCCGGGCGTCCTGCTCGACCTGACCGGGATCCCCACCGACCTGGTCGTCGACGCCGAGCACCGCACGGTGACGCTCGGTGCCGGCACCCGGTACGGCGACGTCGCGTCCGACATCGACCGCGCCGGGTTCGCCCTGCACAACACCGGATCACTGCCGCACATCTCCGTCGGGGGCGCGGTCGCGACCGGTACCCACGGCTCCGGCACGGCGCTGGGGTCACTCGCCACCGCCGTGCGCGCGTTCGAGGTGCTCGGTCCGGACGGCTCCGCCCGGACGATCGACCGGACGGACCCGGGGTTCGACGGTGCCGTGCTGCACCTCGGCCTGCTCGGCATCGTGATCCGGGTGACCCTCGACGTCGAGCCCACCTACCGGATGCGTCAGGACGTCTACGGCTCGATCCCCTGGGACACCTTCACGGCGAACGTCGCCGAGGTGCACGCCGCCGCGTACTCGGTGTGCGCGTACACGGTGTTCGGTGACGCGATCACCGAGGTCCTGGTGAAGTCGCGCGTGCCCGAGGGGGCCGAAGACGTGCCGGTTCCGGACGCGCTGGCCGGGGCGCCCCGCCTGCCCGGCACCCCCGGCGACGACCACCGGACCGCGCGCGACGGCTCCGTCGGCCCGTGGTGGGACCGTCTGCCGCACTTCCCGATCGGGTCGGTCCCGAGCCACGGATCCGAGGTGCAGAGCGAGCACTTCGTCCCGCTCCGGCACGCGGCTGGAGCCCTCGACGCGCTCCGAGGACTGGCGGACCGGATCCAGCCGCACCTGCACGTCTGCGAACTCCGGACGATGGCCGCGGACGACCTCTGGCTCAGCCCGACCCAGGGCGAGGACGTCCTCTGCATCGCGTTCACCTGGCAGAAGCACCCGGCCGAGGTCGCCGCGCTCCTGCCCGACCTGGAGGCCCGGCTCGCGCCCTTCGACGGCCGACCGCACTGGGGCAAGATGAGCTCGCTCGACCACGCGGCGATCGCCGCGCTGTACCCGCGACTGGCGGACTTCCGCGACCTGGCCGCCCGAGCCGACCCGGGTCGGACGTTCGCATCCGCATTCGGCGAGCGGGTGCTCGGGACCTGACCCGGGCCTCCAGGCCGCGCAGCGCAGTGCCGCGCAGCGCCGCGCAGCGCCGCGCAGTGCCGCGCAGTGCCGCGCAGTGCCGGGCAGTGCTGCCGTCGCCCCGCCGGAGGTCAGATCGACGTGAACGCGAGCGGCGTGATCGTCCGCGTCTCACCGTCCCAGTGCCGAACACCGCCCACGTCCAGCGTCTCCGGCAGCGGCACGGCACGCAGTGCCGCGACCGCCCGTGGCAGGTCCTCGTCGCGCACCCGGCGCGCCAGCGTGACGTGCGGCGACCAGTGCCCGGGCACCGACGTCTCGACGCCGCCGGGGGCGACCGCGTGCACCTCGTCGTGGAAGGTGGTGAGCGCCGTGTCGAGGACCACCGCGCGCACGAGCACCGAACGGCCGGCGCCCGCGGGGAAGAGCAGCAGCCCGCCCAGCCGGATCGACGTCGGGACCGAGGTGCGGAACCCGGCGGGCACGGGCAGCGTCTCCCCGGCGGCCAGGGTGACGTGCGGCGCGTTCGACGGGGACGGGTGTCGTCCCAGGCTCGGCAGGTCGGCGTCGATCAGGGCCTGCCAGGCCGACCGCACGGCGGCGTCCGACCCCGGGCCGAGGACGAGTTCGATGCTGCGCACGGTCCGAGTCAACCAAGTCGTGTCGGGACGCGTCCTGCGACGCACGCGGCACGGGTCGAGTGCTGCGTAACACGACGGAACGGAACTCGCTCCGGCGGTGGGGCGCAGGTCACACTCGTCTCCACGCCGCGGACCACCGCGGCTCCCCCGCACGCACGGCCCACGAGGAGCACCAGCATGTCCGCAGCCCCAGCACTGCCCGAGAAGCCGAAGGGCAGGCGTCCGATCGGCTGGATCGTCGCCGCCGCGATCGTCGTCGTGGCCATCGTCGTCGCCGTGGTCGTCGGAGCCCTGCGCTCCGGCAGCGACGGTGCCGGAGCAGCCGGCGACGCAGCGCCGAAGACCGTCACGATCGGTGTCTCGGACAAGTCGCTCGGCTACTGGAGCACGTACACGAAGCTGGCGAAGGAGAAGCTCAACGTCACGGTCAAGCTGACGAACTTCTCGGACTACTCGCTGCCGAACCCCGCGCTCAAGGACGGCCAGCTGGACATCAACCAGTTCCAGCACATCCAGTACCTGGCGGACTACAACGTCACGTCCGACGACGACCTGCAGCCCATCGGCTCCACCGCCGTGTACCCGCTGCCGCTCTACGCGACGAAGTACGACAAGCCGTCCGAGCTGCCCGCGAACGCGAAGGTCGCGATCCCGAACGACTCGATCAACCAGGCCCGTGCGCTCCTGATCCTGCAGGCGGCGGACCTGATCACGCTCAAGGACGGTGGCTCGGCGTTCTCCACCGCGGACGACATCGAGACGAAGAAGGTCGACGTCCAGCCCCTCGACGCCTCGCAGACCGCGAACGCGCTGCAGCAGGGCTCCGTCGCCGCCGCCGTCGTGAACAACAACTTCGCCACCGCGGCCGGCCTGCCGATCTCGGACGCGATCTACCAGGACGACCCCTCGAGCGCGACCGCTGCCCCGTACGTGAACGTGTTCGCCGTCCGCGACGAGGACAAGGGCAACAAGACCTACCTCGAGCTGGCGGAGCTGTTCCAGGACGACGCCGTGCAGAAGGCCTTCGCGAAGGACCTGCCCGAGGCCGTCGCCCGCGACGAGAGCGCCTCGAAGCTGCAGGACGAGCTCGCCCAGGTCGAGCAGGACGCGAAGGCGGCCAAGCAGTAGTGCCGGTCCTCGTCGAACTCCGCGGCGTCTCGAAGCACTACCGCCGCGCCGACACCGGCGAGACCGTGGTGGCCGTCGAGGACGTCTCCCTGGACGTGCACCAGGGAGAGGTCCTCGGCGTCATCGGGTACTCCGGTGCCGGCAAGTCCACCCTGGTCCGCCTGGTCAACGCACTCGAGCTGCCGAGTTCCGGCACGGTCACCGTCGCGGGCCGTGAACTGACGGCGATCCCCGAGCGGGACCGCCGTCTGGCACGTCGGAACATCGGGATGATCTTCCAGCAGTTCAACCTGTTCCGGTCCCGCACGATCGCCGGCAACGTCGCGTACCCGCTCAAGGTCGCCGGTGTGCCGAAGGTCGAGCGGGACCGCCGTGTCGCCGAGCTGCTCGACTTCGTCGGCTTGCTCGAGCGTGCCCACGCCTACCCGGAACAGCTGTCCGGCGGCCAGAAGCAGCGCGTCGGCATCGCCCGCGCCCTGGCGGCGTCGCCCGACCTGCTGCTCGCCGACGAGGCCACCAGCGCCCTGGACCCGGACACCACGTCCGAGGTGCTCGCGCTGCTGCGCCGGGTGAACCGGGAGCTCGGCGTCACGATCATCGTCATCACGCACGAGATGGACGCCGTCCGGCAGATCGCCGACCGGGTCGCCGTGATGGAGCAGGGCCGGGTCGTCGAGGTCGGGGACGTCTACGACGTGTTCTCCGCACCGAAGACCGGTGCCGCGCAGCGCTTCGTCCGCACCGCGCTGCACGACCGGCCCTCACCCGAGACGCTCCGGCGTCTCCGGGACCGACACCCGGGTCGGCTCGTCACGGTGCAGATCACCGACGAGGCCGGGCTGCAGAACCGCATCGACGCCGCGTTCCGCGCCGCCGGGGTCACCGCAGAGCTCGTCTACGGCGGGGTCGGCGAGATCCGGGAGCGTCGGATCGGCTCGCTCACCTACGAGCTGAGCGCAGCGGGCGGTGCCTCCGGCGGGCCCGGAGTGCCCAGCGGGCCCGGAGCGTCCGGCGGGCCCGGGGTGACCGGCGGTTCCGACGCCATCGACCGGGCAATCGCCGCGCTCCGCGCCGACGGCGTCACCACCGACGAGGAGGCCGCCGCGTGAACAACAACTCGTTCCAGAGCGTGATCGACACGTTCGACGTCTTCCTGGCAGCGATCCGCGACACCATCGTGATGTCGCTGATCTCGCTGGTCATCGCCGGGGTCATCGGCCTCGCGCTCGGCCTGCTGCTCTACGCGACCCGGCCGGGCAACGTGCTCGGCAACCGCACCGCGTACACGGTGCTCAACGTGTTCGTGAACCTGATCCGCCCGATCCCGTTCGTGATCTTCCTCGCCGCGATCGCCCCGTTGTCGCGGGTCGTCGTGCAGACCACGATCGGCGTCCCCGCGGTGACCTTCGCGATCTCGCTGGCCGCGGCCTTCGCGGTGTCCCGGATCGTCGAGCAGAACCTGCTGTCGGTCGACCCGGGCGTCGTCGAGGCGGCTCGGGCGTCGGGCGCGCACCCCGTCTCGATCCTGCTGACCGTGCTCATCCCCGAGGGTCTCGGCCCCCTGATCCTCGGCTACACGTTCATCTACATCGGCATCGTCGACATGACGGCGCAGGGTGCGTTGATCGGTGGCGGCGGCCTCGGCGAGTACGCGATCACCTACGGCTCGCAGCGCTACGACTGGTGGGTGGTCTACGTCTCGGTGGCGGCGATCGTCGTCATCGTGCAGCTCGGCCAGTTCATCGGCAACCGCTTGGCGCGGGCGACCCTGCGCCGCTGACCCGCAGTCGCGGGCTCTGCGGGCGACCGCCTGGAGGCCCGGTGCCGGTCCACGAGACCGGCACAGGGCCTCCAGTGCGTTGCGGGCTGAACGGGCGCGCCCAGCGTCGTCCGCCGAGCGGTCACGACTCCCCGCTCACGTCCGCCGGCTGGTCGCGCCCCCGGAACGCGGCGTCGACACGCCCGACCGCCCACCACCGAGCGGTCACGACTCCCCGCTCACGTCCGCCGAGGTCGCACGAACCGTCGCCCGCCGGGCCGCCAGCCGACACTTCGTGACCAGCCGGCGGCGCACACGCGGCAGGTCGTACGCCCCGGAACGCGACACCGACGCGCGCGACCGCCCACCGCCGAGCGGTCATGACTCCCCGCTCGCGTCCGCCGAGGTCGCACGAACCGTCGCCCGCCCGGCCGCCAACCGACACTTCGTGACCAGCCGGCGGCACACCCGCGGCACGTCGCGCACCCGGCCGCCAGCCGACACTTCGTGACCAGCCGGCGATGCGCGCGCTGCAGGTCGCGCCCCCGGAACGCGACGCCAACACGCCCGACCGCCCACCACCGAGCGGTCGCGACTCCCCGCTCACGTCCGCCGCGGGCGCACGAACCGTCGCCCACCCGGCCGCCAACCGACAGTTCGTGACCAGCCGGCCATGCGCGCGCGGCATGTCGCGCGACCGCGGTAGCCAGCGGCCAGCGCCTGAGGGCACCCGGTCAGGCGGCGGGAGCCTCGACGGTGGTGACGGCGCCGGTCTCGCCGGGGTGCTCGTAGTGTGCTCGCACCAGGATCGGACGGTGGTCGGAGATGCCCGCCGGCAGGGTCTCGACGCCGGCGATGTGCAGCCCGACGCTCGTCGCGAAGTCGAAGTGGCCCGTGAACTTTCGGTAGCGCAGGTACGTCGGCTGGTCGGACAGCGACAGTGCGAACCCGCCCTGCTCGATCTTGCGACGCAGGTTCGTCTGGAACCACGGGTAGTTGAAGTCGCCGACCATGACCGCGGGGACGTCCTTCGCCAGCTCGCGGAGGAACTGGTGCGCCGCCTCGATCTGCTTGCGGCGCAGGGAGTTCGTCGCGGTCAACGGTGAGGCGTGGAACGACGCGACGACGACCTCGGCGTCGGCCTCGGTGTCGCGCAGGTGCATCGCGATGAGCCGTTCGTGCGCGGGTGCGAGGACCCGGTCGTGCAGCGACTTCTGCAGCGAGTGGATGCTGAAGTCCTGCACCTCGAAGCGGTCGTCGCGCTTGTAGATCGCGAGCCCGAGTCGGTTGGTGCGGGTCGACGCGGCGAGCGACAGGCCGCCGATCGACGGAGCGAGGTCGTTGCTGTCGCACTCCTGCACGCACAGGACGTCGGCGTCGGATGCCTCGGCCAGTGCGGCGAGCTCGCCGTTGGCGGTGTGCTCGCGGAGGTTGTAGCTGACGACACGGAGCTGCGTGGGCTGCACGGTCTGGTCCGATGCGATCGTGCTCTGCTGCTCTGGCGCGGCCATGCTGCCTTCCTGTCCGGGTGTTCCGGTCACCCTGCCGCGGTCACCGTACTCGGGTACCGCGGACGGTTGCTGAGACTGTAACGCCTGCCGGGTTTCGTCCGTGTGACCGTGACGGAAACGGACAGCGGCGGGATCAGGCGCGGACACGGCGGACCGGACGGACGGTGTCGCCCGCTGAGCGACTCATCAGGATGCCCTCGACGCAGGCGACCACGAGCAGGGCGGCGATGACCCAGAAGGCCACCGTGTACGGTCCGTCGCCCCCGAGCCCCGAGGCCGCGCGGATGACCACCGCGGCGACGGCCACCCCGAAGCCTGCCGCGGTCTGCTGCAGGGTCGACGACAGCGTGTTCGCCGGGGTCATGTCTGCTTGCTCGACGTCGGCGAAGGCGATGGTGTTGTAGGCCGTGAAGCCGACGGAGCGGGCAGCACCGCTGACGACGAGCAGCACGGCGAGCAGCCAGAACGGGGTGTCCTCGGTCATGAACGCCATCGCGACCACGGTCAGCGCGGCGATGGCCGACGACACGATGATCACCGGGCGGTAGCCCCACCAGCGCAGGAACGGGGTCGTCATCGGCTTGATGCCGAGGTTGCCGACGAACACCCAGAGCACCGCTGACCCGGCGAGCACGGCGCTCCAGCCCCAGGCGTCCTGGAACAGCAGCGGGAGCACGAACGGCACCGCGGACACCGCCAGACGGAACAGGCTGCCGCCGGCGTGCGACACCCGGAACGTCTCGAGCCGGAACGCGTCGAGCCCCATGATCGGGTGCGGCGCCCGACGGAAGTGCCGGATCGCGAACCAGCAGCAGACGGCTCCGACGACACCGGACACGACGACTGCCAGGACCGGGATGACATCGAGTGCGAGCAGGGACGCCATCACGACGAGCGAGCCGAGCCCGACGCAGGCGAGCAGCGACCCGAACCAGTCGAACGGCACCCGCTGCGCCGCACGCTCCTGCGGGACGAGCACCAGGGCAGCGACGAACGCGATGACGCCGAGCGGGATGTTGATGAGGAAGATCCAGTGCCACGACAGCGTCTCGACGAGCACGCCGCCGATGAACGGCGCGATGATCGGGGCGGCGAGGGCCGGCCAGGTCAGGATGGCGATGGCGGTGACGAGTTGTTCGCGCCCGGCGCTCCGGAGCACGACGAGCCGGCCGACGGGCACCATGAGCGCTCCGCCGAGGCCCTGCAGGATGCGCCACAGCGTCAGCTCCACCAGCCCGGTCGACAGCGCGCACAGTGCGGACGCGATCGTGAACAGCGCGATGGCCCCGGCGAAGACGGTCCGCGAACCGATCCGGTCGGTGAGCCAGCCGGACACCGGGATGAACACCGCGAGGGTGACGAGGTAGGCGGTGATCGCGACACCGACCGCGGCGGAGTCGACTCCGAGGTCACGCCCCATCGCCGGCGCGGCGGTCGCCAGGATGGTGCCGTCCAGCAGCTCCATGAAGTAGGCCCCGGCCACCAGCACGGCGACCGCCGTGCTGCCCGTCCGTCGTCTGGGTGTCGTCGCCGTCGTCGTCATCGCCCATCGAGACTATGCCCGCGGACGTCCCTGCCGTCACGGCGTCGCCCGTCCCCACGCGGAACCGGGCGTCGAGACGGCGCGCGGAACGAGCCGCCCACCGCACTCGGCACCGGCCGTCCACCGGGCGCGAGGTGGGTTGCACGACGCAGGTCGGGCCTCCAGGCGCGGTGCGGGGCGATCCTCACGCTCGGGCCGACTACCCTGGCCGGGTGCCGACCCGACCACCCGAACGCCGAGGAACTCGCGCGTGAGCCGCACCGACAGTGCCGGCGTGCTCGCCGGGCGGTGGTCCGCCGGCCGACGGCGTGCCCTCGACACCGTGACGTCGCTGCCCGCGTGGGCGGCGGTCCTGCTCGTCTGGACCGGCGGCCGGGTGCTGTCCACGCTGTGGCTCGCGCTCGCGTACCCGCTCATCGGTCGTGCCCTGCCGGACAACGCGATCTGGGGCAACGAACACGGGTTCGGCGCGTTCCTGGTCGCCTGGGACGGGCAGTACTACGAGCAGATCTCGCTGCACGGCTACCCGGATGCCCTGCCCCTCGACGCTGCCGGCAACGTGGCCCAGAACGCCTGGGCCTTCCTGCCGGCGTTCCCCTTCACCATCCGGGCGCTGACGGCCTCGACCGGGGTGCCCTTCGACCTCGGCGCACCGCTGGTCGCGATCGTCGCCGGCCTGCTCGCCACCTTCTTGCTGCACCGGCTGGTGCGGGACCGGGCGGGGCACGCAGCGGCGATGTGGGCGGTCTTCTTCTTCAGCTGCGGTCCGTTGTCGTTCCTGCTGCAGGTCGGGTACGCGGAGAGCATGTTCCTCGTGCTGTCGTTCGGGGCGCTGCTCGCGCTGGAACGTCGGCGGTACGCCCTCCTGACCGCCCTCGGGGTCGCCGCGGCGTTCACCCGCCCGGGTGCCCTGGCGATCCCGCTCGTGCTCGGCGTCGTCGCGCTCGTCCGGTGGGTCCGTGCGCGGCGGGAGACCGGCCGCGTGTTCGAGGGCTTCCCGCTCCGCGAGCAGGTCGGGGTCGTCGCCGCCGGCCTGACCATGGTCGCCGCCGGACTCGCCTGGCCGGTGATCGCCTCGCACGTCACCGGGACGCCGAACGCGTACCTGGAGACGGAGATGTCCTGGTGGGTGAACTTCATCGGCCGGGTGGACTTCGTGCCGCTGACGCCGTGGTTCCTCATCGCGGGCCGCTGGCTCGGCGTGGGCGGGATCCTGATCGTGGTGTTCCTGCTCGTCGCGTACCCGATCTGGCTGCTCCGGAAGTCGACGCGCCGGCTCGGACCCACGACGGTGCTGTACTCGGCCGGGTACGCGCTGTACGTCTTCGCGGTGTCGTTGCCGATGGCCTCGACCCCGCGGCTGCTCATGCCGCTCGCGCCGCTGTTCGGGTCGCCCGAGCTGGTCGCGAAGCCCTGGATGCGGTGGACGCTCGTGTCCGCGGCGTTGGCGGGGCAGCCGGTGCTGGTCGCGGTGCTCTGGTTGCTCGGCCCGCCGTGAGCAGCTGACGCGCAGACCGGGCTGGTCTTCGCGCGACGCCGTCGTCTCGTCGCGGCAGGACGCCGGCGTCTCGTCACGACGCCGCCTCGCGCGCAGGACGCCCCCGAATCCGGCGGCGTCATGCGCGCGAGGCGGCGCCACAGCAACACGACGGCGTCAGCGCACCAAGCCGGCGCCACAGCACAGCACCGGGCCGGGCCGGGCCCACCACGCCGTCAGAGCCTCAGAGCTCGAGCGTCCCGTGGTCGCCCGTGTCCGGCTGGCTCTGCTTGCCGAGTGCCGCCTTGAACATCTGCACCAGGCTGCCGACCGGCCCGGTGTCCTGGGTCCAGTACTCGACCGAGACCCCCTCGACCGTCAGGAGCCGGATCGTCGGGTCCTGACGCCCCTCCGGGAACCACGCTTCGGCGAACGGCGACCACAGCTCGTCGACGACGGAGTCGTCCTGGGTCACGGTCGCGGTCCCGGCGATGGACAGGTACCCGCCCTGCGACTCGATCGAGACGTTGACGTGCGGGTTCCGCGCGATGTCCTCGACCTTCTCGCTGCCGTCCTGCACCAGGAACCGCAGGGTCCCGTGGAACGTCTTGTCCTGCACCGCGAGGGGCCTGGCGTGCAGGTTCCCGTCCTCGCTCACCGTGGTGAGCAGTGCCGTGTGGGCGCCGTGGACGATGTCCGAGATCGCGGCGCGCTGCTCCGTCTGTGTGTCGGTCATGGTGCTCCTTTGCGTCATGCGCCCCGATCCGCCCGACGTGCGACCGTCGGTTCACGGGGCCGTACCGTTCCGACCAGTGTGCCCCTCCGCCGCTGGACGCGTCAGCCCCGCGCGTCGAGGTGGTCCGGTCGAGGTCGGCCTGGAGGCCCGGCGCACCTCCGCCTCGCCGCCCCCGCCCCGGCAGATCCCGGCCGTCGGGCCGCACATGCGTGTGCAGGATGCGACACCACACGCGTCGATCGACAGGTGGAACGTCGTTGCATGCACACGCACCGGATGCGTGTGCATCGAGCGATCGGACACGAGTCGTTCGACACGTGCATCGTCGGAACATGCACACGCACGGAACCGACTCCCGGCCGGCCGGGCTCAGACGGGTTCGCGGATGGTGGTCTCGACGTCGACGACCTGCGGGATCTTCGGCATCGAGGCGAAGCCGAACGCCACGGGCGGGTCGAGCGGCGCAAGGTCCCCCAGGGACTCCCCCGCCCAGGTGCCGCGCACACCGGTGACGTCGTGCGCCCCGGTCACGCCGTAGTACTCGCGGCGGCCGTTGCCCGCCGAGCCCGCGGTGCCCGACCCAGGCGCGAGCAGGCGCGCCACGGGGTCGATCGCAGCGAGCCAGCGCGGGTCTCGGGCAATCGGCTTCGGCACGATGCGCAGGATACGGCCGAGCGGCGAGATCCCGCCGACGTCGATCGAGGCCTGCAGCGCACCGGCGCTCAGCTCCAGGCCGCGGGCGGTGCGGCGGGCGTGGACGTCCACGACCGAGACCGTGTCGAAGCGGTAGGTGCCGGAGACGTACGCGGCGACGATCTCGTCCGGGGCGAGCAGCACGCTGGTGCCGTCGGAGAGCTCGAGGAACACGTCCGTGAACGGCCCGAACGGTGAGCGGTCCCACATGCCGACGACGATGCGGACGCCCGAGGTCGTGCCGACGCCCATGATCCGCCCGCGGAACCGGCGCTCGACGACGGAGTCGGAGGCGTGACCAGGAACGGGACCGGAGGCGTGGTCGGGGTGTGACGACATGCCCTGGACCGTACCCGCGGCCCCCGTGAGCCGATCTCGGTGGCCGCCCCGGACCTCCCGGCCGTCGCCCGCGCGCCGCGCTGACCGCCGGAACCTACCCGCAAGACACCGGTGCTCACGCTCCGAACACCCGCGAAGGGCGGTGCGGAGTGCGAACACCGGTGTTTTGCGGACACGGACCGGGACCGGTCGCTAGGCGACGGGGACGGGCTGCGCCAGCAGTTCGCGCACGCGGGGCGCGACCTCGGAGCCGTAGAGCTCGATCGACCGCATCATGTCGGCGTGCGGCAGGCGACCCGTCGCGTACCGCATGTCGAAGCGCGAGGCGCCGAGGATCCGCATGTTGCGTGCGACCTTGCGGGCGACGGTCTCCGGCGAGCCGACGTAGAGCGACCCGCCGGCAGACAGGCTCGCACGGTACCCGGCGACGTCGAGGGGCGGCCAGCCGCGCTCCCGTCCGAGCTGGTCGGTGACGGCCTTGTGGTACGGCCAGTAGCGCTCGGCGGCCTCTTCGTCGGTGGCCGCCACGAAGCCCGGCGAGTGCATCGCGATGGGCTGCTGCGGCAGGTCGAGCTGGGCGAGGGCCTGGCGGTACAGGCGCGAGAAGGGGGCGAACTGTGCCGGCTGCCCGCCGATGATGGCGAGGAAGAGCGGCATCCCGTAGGACGCGGCACGGATGACCGACTGCGGGGACCCGCCGACACCGATCCAGGTCGGGATGGCGCCGTGCTCGAGCTTCGGGAAGACGTCCTGGTCGACCAGGCCCGCGCGCTTGGTGCCGGACCAGGTGACGGCGTCGCCGCCGCGCAGGGCTGCCCAGAGCTGGAGCTTCTCCTCGAACAGGACCTCGTAGTCGCTCAGCTCGTAGCCGAACAGGGGGAACGACTCGGTGAAGGAGCCGCGGCCCAGGATGACCTCGGCGCGGCCGTTCGACAGCGCGTCCACGGTGGCGAAGCGCTCGTACACGCGGACGGGGTCGTCGGAGGACAGCACCGTGACGGCCGAGCCGATGCGGATGCGCTCGGTGCGGGCGGCGATGGCGGCGAGGACGACCTCGGGGGCGCTGACGACGAAGTCGGCGCGGTGGTGCTCCCCGACGCCGATGAAGTCGACGCCGACCTGGTCGGCGAGGACGGCCTGGTCGACGACGTCGCGGATGCTCTGCGCGTCGGACTGCAGGCTGCCGTCGGCGCGTTCGGTGACGTCGCCGAAGGTGTCGAGGCCGAGCTGCAGGGGCCCGACCCGATCGGGTGCGGGCGGCGGGACGTCCGACGGACGGTCGGTGCCGAATGCGTTGCTCATGGTGTCCTCCTGATCGCATTTCCATGCGTTTGCATCAACATAGCACGATGCGCCCCAGCGCGCACGGTGTCGGAGACCGGTCCGGCACAGGCCCGGCCGGGGTCGGCGACCGGTCCGGCACAGGCCCGGCCGGGGTCGGCCAGCCCGGACGAGTACGGTCACCCGCATGCCGAACCTCCCCGACCAGACCGGACGCCGCATCGTCGTCACCGGGTCCAACAGCGGCACCGGACGAGAGGCCGCCCTGCGCCTCGCCGGAGCCGGCGCCAGCGTCGTGCTCGCCGTCCGCAGCACCGAGAAGGGCGAGTCCGCCGCCTCCGGCATCCGCGCCGCCCACCCCGGCGCCGACGTGGAGGTCCGCGAACTCGACCTCGCCGACCTGGCCAGCGTCCGCCGCTTCGCGAGCGGCATCGTGGACGAGGAACGTCCGATCGACGTCCTGGTCAACAACGCCGGCGTGATGGCCCCGCCGGAGCGCTTCGAGACCGTCGACGGTTTCGAGCTGCAGTTCGGCACGAACTTCCTCGGCCCGTTCGCCCTGACGAACCTGCTGCTGCCGTCGCTGCTCCGCGCCGGGGCAGCCCGGACCGGTGCACCCCTGGCCGAGGCACCCCGTGTCGTGACGATGTCGAGCCTCGCCGCGATCCCCGGCCGGATCCGCTTCGCCGACCTGCAGTGGGAGCGCGGCTACAACGGCTGGCGTGCCTACGCGCAGTCGAAGCTCGCCGACCTGCTCCTCGCGCTGCACCTGCACCGCCTGACGGTCGAGGCCGACGTGCCCCTGGTCAGCACCGCCGCCCACCCCGGCTACACCCGGACGAACCTGCAGGCCGCCGGGCGCTCGCTCGGTCGGTCGAAGCCGGTGCGGTCGAGCAACCGCGCGCTGCCCTTCACCCAGGCCGTCGAGCAGGGCACCGAACCGCTGCTCTACGCGGCGGTCGGCCCGAACGCCGTGGGTGGCGCGTACTACGGGCCCTCCGGTCCGTTCGGCATGACCGGTCCGACCACCACCGTGTCGATCCCGGGCTCTGCGCGGAGCGCCGACCTCGCCCGCTCGCTCTGGGCGGTCGCCGAGGACCTCACGGGGACGCGCCCGCCGCTCTAGCCGAGACGCCGTCGTCTCCCCAGGACGCCTCCAGCTCCACGAGACGCCGCCGAATCCGGAGGCGTCTCGCGCACCTGGCGGCGCCTGACAGGCACACCGGCGTCTCGCGCGCTCGAGAACGCAGGGACAGGCGGACGGGAGGCCCGTGGTCGCGCCACCACGGGCCTCCCGTCCGGTGGTGGGGAGCGCACGCTGCACGCCGGCGTCATCCCGAGACGCCCCGGAACGCACGAGACGCCGCCGTTTTCGGCGGCGTCTCGGCGAGACGCCGGCGTCTCGCGACGGGCGCGGGGCGCAGCCGGGAGGCCCGGGTCGGGTCCGGCGCGCCGAGCGCGTCAGGCGCGGTGCAGCTCCACCGACCCGTCCAGCCGACCGGGTTCGGTCAGCCGGGCGTGCTGCAGGACGGTGCGGCCCGGAGCTATCGCTGCCGCGACGATCGACAGCGTCGTCATGTGCCCCTCGGTCTCGTGCACGTCGCGGAGGATCGCGTCGGGGTGGTCGCTCGGCAGCGCTGCGGACTCCGCAAGCACGCCGAACCAACCACCCCACCCGTCCCCGGCGTCGGCACCGGCGTCTACGGTGCGGAGTTCGTCGAATGGGCCGAGCACCGGCGGGCCGGTCGGCGCGTCGACCGAGCGGAAGGCCTCGAGCCACCGACCGATGCGCGGTGCCGCGGGGTCGTCCGCCGCACCGTGGGTGACCATGTGGACGCCGGGACCGAGCTCGGTGGTGCGGACCTGATCGCCGTCCCAGGTCAGCACCGAGGCGCCCTCGGCCGTGGCGCGCACCAGGTTGAAGGCCCGGGTGGTCGGCAGCGTGCCGTCGTGTCCGGGCAGCAGGTCGTCGGCGACGGCGTCCACCGGCACCACCCCGCGGGTCGTCCACGTCCCGTCGGCGCTCGCGACGGGTTCGGCGCGGTTGAGCACCACGGCCAGTCCGGCACGGTCGGACGCAGCGAGCCAGGCTCCACCGGCGGAACGGTCACGGACACCGCGGACCTCGGGGTCGCGGTCCGGCCACCACGCGGCGGGCGGGTCCCACGGGCGTTCGGGCGACTCGTCCCGCAGGGCCAGGACGGTGACGGGCCACGCGGACCCGGGGTCGACGCGGACGACGACGGTGCACATGCCGTCGATCCTCGCACGTGGCCCCGGTAGCGTGAGCCAGGTGAACGCAGCAGCAGAGCGCGCCCTGACCGTCATCGTGGGGATCACCGGGGGCATCGCCGCCTACAAGGCCGTGGGGGTCGTCCGCGACCTAGTCAAGCGTGGCCACGACGTGCACGTCGTCCCGACCGAGGGCGCACTGCGCTTCGTCGGTCTGCCCACGCTCGAGGCCCTCAGCCGCAACCCCGTCACCACGAGCGTGTGGGACGACGTCGCCGAGGTGCGCCACGTCGCGCTCGGTCGCCGGGCGGACCTGGTCGTCATCGCCCCCGCCACCGCGGACTCGCTGGCCCGGATGGCGCACGGCCTGGCGAGCGACCTGCTCGGTACGACGCTGCTCGCGACCGAGGCACCCGTCGTCGTCGCCCCCGCGATGCACCCGCAGATGTGGGAGCACCCCGCGACCCGGGCGAACGTCGCCACGCTGCGTGACCGCGGCGTCCACCTGGTCGGACCGGTCGTCGGCGCGCTCACCGGCGACGACGCGGGCATCGGACGGATGGCGGAGCCCGAGGACATCGTCGTCGCGGCACTCGCGGTGCTCGACGAGCACCCCGCCCCGGCCGGCCGCCGCGGTGGGGGGACCAGCACGGGCGCGGGGACCGGGGCCCGCGGTGAACAGGGGGACCTGGCCGGCGTCCGCGTCGTCGTCAGCGCCGGCGGCACCCGCGAACCCTTCGACCCGGTGCGGTTCGTCGGCAACCGCTCCAGCGGCCGCCAGGGCATCGCGATCGCCGCCGAAGCCGTCCGTCGTGGCGCGTCCGTGACCCTCGTCGCCGCGAACGTGGACGGCTCGCTGACCGCCGGACTGGACGCGACGGTGGTGCCCGTGGGGTCCGCGCTCGAACTCGCCGACGCCGTGCACGCGGCCGCCGCCGAGGCCGACGTCGTCGTGATGACCGCAGCGGTCGCCGACTACCGACCGGCCGAGGTGCACTCCGAGAAGCTCAAGAAGGACGCGCAGGGCGAGCGCATGACGCTCGAGCTGGTGCGGAACCCGGACGTGCTCGCCGACCTCGTCGCAGCACGGCGGACCGGGCAGGTCATCGTCGGGTTCGCCGCCGAGACCGAACCCGACCGCGATGCCCGGGTCGAACTCGGGCGCGCCAAGATCGGCCGGAAGCCCGCGGACCTGCTCGTCGTGAACCACGTCGGCTGGTCGGCCGGCTTCGAACGCGAGGAGAACGCGATCGAGGTCCTGGTCCCCGGTGGCCAGGTCGTCCGCGAGACCTCCGGCACGAAGGCCGAGGTGGCGACGGCGGTCCTCGACCTCGTCGCGACCGCACTGACGTGAACGCGCACTGCCGTGCGTGCGCACTGAACTGAGCCGCGCCTCCGGCTGCTTCCGAGGACGAGCGGGCACGATGGGCACATGCGACGACGTGAGCGGATCCGACGTGCCAACCGCACTGCCACCATCCTGGCAGTGGCCCTCGGCGGGGCGGGTGCCATGCACTTCCTGCGCCCCACCCACTTCGACCGGATCGTGCCGGAGGCCCTGCCGCCGCGGCTGACCACGCTGGCCTCCGGCGTGGCCGAGCTCGGGATCGCCGCGGGGCTCGCGTTCCCCGCGACCCGCCGCGCTTCGGGCTGGGCTGCGGCGGCACTGTTCGCGGCGGTGTTCCCGGCGAACCTGAAGATGGCGAACGACCTGCTCGAGCACCCCACCTCGAGCCGGGCGATGCGGCTGGTCGGGGTCCTGCGGCTCCCCCTGCAGCTGCCGCTGGTCCTCTGGAGCATCCGGGTCGGTCGGCACGCGCCGAAGCCGTGACCCAGCCGTCGTGGACCCGCGCGGCGGTGCCGTTGCTGCACCGCCCGGTCACCCAGCACGCGTGGGAGGACATCGTCTTCGCGCACTGGCGGCACGACCCGGCGTCGCTGCGGCGGCTCGTGCCGCGCGGCACCCGCCCGGACGTCGTCGACGGCAGCGCCTGGGTGGGACTGTCGGCGTACGTGTTCCGTGAGACCCGGGTCCCGCCGTTCCCGTCCGCCGGGCGGCTCGGCACCATGACCGAGGTCACGATCGAGGTCCTGACGGTCGACGACCAGGGGCGGCGCGGGGTGACCTACCGCACGGTCGACACCGCGAACGTGCCCGCCATCGTGGCGGCGCACGCGCTGCTCGGCGTGCCGTACACGTTCGCGCACGCACGCTCCCGGCGCCGGGGTGACGCGATCGCGCACCGCTCCGTCCGGCACCCGACCCGCGCACTGCACCCGGTGCGGTGGGCGCGGTCGCTCCGGCAGGAACGCCCGACGGGGGCGGCCAAGCCGAAGCACGCGGCGTCGGTGCGGGTGACCGTGGGCGAGGTCGTCGACACGCCGCTGGCCGCGGAGCTCACGACCCGGGCCGGGATCCACGCGCGGTACCTGGCGCAGACGTTGTTCTGGCAGCGGCAGCACCCGGTGCTCACCACCCGTGCGGCCACGCTCGACCGGCTCGAGGGCGACCTGCCCGACGCGGTCGGGATGCCCGGGCTGTTCGACCGGGCGCCGGACTCCCTGCTCGTGGTCGACGGCACGACGGTCCGGTACGGCTGGGGCGGGGTCGTCCGGTGACCGACGACCCGTTCGACCTCGACCGCTTCGTCCGCGCCCAGCAGGGGGTGCACGACGTCGCACTCGACGAACTCCGCCGCGGCCGCAAGTCGTCGAGGTGAAGCTCCGGTCGTCGATGACGCTCTTCGCCCGGATCGCCGCCGACCCGGGCCCGTTCGTCGCCGTGCTGGAGCGCTGGTACGACGCTGCCGCGGACCCGGCCACGATCCGCCTGCTCGTCGATCGAGGACCCGCCCGAACCGGCACCTGACACCCCGGTACTGACACGCGCTGAACCGATCGCAACGCCGTTGTCATATCAGGTACGGTGATGCGAGCACGTGCGATGTCGACCGTGCCCGTTCGCCCGGCGCCCCGACGCCGCCACCCCCGAAGGAGAACGCATGCCGGTCCCCCGCAGCGCCCCGACCGAGCACCAGCTGCTCCGTGACACCGTCCGCCACAAGATCCACGACGCGATCATGGACGGCACCCTGCTCCCCGGGGAACGACTGAACGACGACGAGCTCATCTCGTGGCTCGGCGTCTCCCGCACGCCCATCCGCGAGGCCCTGAGCCAGCTGTCCCGCGCCGGCCTGATCGAGATGGCCCCGAACCGGTACACCCGCGTCACGACGCCGGACCCCGCCGAGGTCATCGAGGCGATGCAGACCCTCGGCGTGCTGTTCGGCGGTGTGGTCCGGCTCGCGGTCCCGCGCCTCGGCACGGCGAGCCGGAAGAAGATCCTGGCCCAGCTCGACAAGACGATCACCGAGCTCGAGGCCCACGAGGTCGCCGCCGTCAACCACGACGCCCTCGACGTCTTCGCCCTGTACGTCGCCGAGTGCGGCAACGAGAACCTGCAGCGCGTCTGCCGCGACACGATGGACGGCCTGGCGTTCCGGTTGCGGCTGCCGAACCTCGACGAACTGGTCGACTGGGACCGGATGACCGAGGACTTCCGACGCCTGCGCGCGGCCACCGAGTCGGGCGACAACGTCGCGGCCGAGCTCGCGACCGAGGCGATCCACCAGCTGCCGGGCGAGAAGCGCTGAGTCCACCTGTACCCGCGTTCAGGAACCGCCCGTCTCGCCGACGCGAGGCGGGCGCTCGGCGCTCCACGGGCCTCCCGGCCGGAGCGCCGGCCACGCGCCCGGCGCTCCCAGTCCCGGGGCCGCACGGACCGATAGCATCGCTGGCGACCACCTGAACCAGGCACCCGGAGCAGCACATGAACCCCCGCCCGACGGACCGTACCGAGGTCGCCGCACGCCTGGCCGCAGCGGTCGGTCGGATCAACCGACGGGCCCGCACCGACTCGGCCTCGCTCGGGTACGGCATCGTCTCCGCGCTCGCGTCGATCCAGCGGCACGGACCGCTGCGCCCCGGCGACCTGTCGCGGATCGAGGTGGTCACGAAGCCCACGATGACCCGCATCCTGACCGAACTCGAGCAGCGCGGGTTCATCCAGCGCGAAGCCGACCCGCGCGACGGTCGGGCGTTCATGGTCACGGCGACGCCGGAGGGCATCGAGGCGGTCGAGCAGGCCCGCGCGAACCGCACCGGGATCGTGGCCGAGCTCATCGCCGAGCTCGACGAACCGGACGTCGAGGCGATCGCCGGAGCCCTGGCCGCACTCGAGCGTGTGGCCCAGGGCGAGCACGCCCAGGAACCTCACACCTTCTAGCCTCGCGCAGGACCGTTACCGAACCGTTACCAAGCGGTGGACGGACCGTTCTGCCAGCGTTCCTGGACGCGCTGCCCAGTCGGACCGGTCACAGTGACCGCTCCGCCTGACCGCGGCCACCCCACGGCCGCGTACCCGGCGGACGGACGGGCCCCACACCACCGTCCGGTCCTCACCGGCTCGAGGACTCCTCCGTCGTCGCCGACGGTGTCACCGACACCGCCAGCATCCGGCACGCCCGCACGACCCGTTGTGCGAGCAGGAGTCCGTCCCCACCGAGCCGCCGACCTGCGGAACCGATGCGACACACCCCTGAGCTCCCCACCCCCACCGCCTCGACCCGACGTGAGGCGCTGAACACCCCCAGCCGCCGGATGCGCCGTGCCCTGCGACACCGGGCGACGATGATCGCCGGCGGCGCCGCGGTCCTCGCCGTCGCCGGTGGCGCGTTGACCGTCGGCACGCAGCCCGCGATCGGCGAAGCCCTCGGCATGCCGACCGGCACCCCGAGTGCCTCGGCGACCGCCCAGCCCGCGCTGCACGGCACCGCACTCGACCGCGCCCAGGCCGCCGCCACGATCACCACGGCGAAGACCGTCATGCAGACCGCGAACGCCAAGGTCGACACCTCGTCGCTCGAGCAGCGGGTCGACGCCCTGAGCGACTACCCGGAACTGTCCGGTGCGGCGCTGACGAACCGGATCTCGACGACCGTCGCGTCCGCCACGCACGTCGCCGAGGCGAGTGCGACGCAGGACAAGCGGGACGTCGACGCGAAGGCAGCCGCCGCCGCGAAGGCCGCCGCCGACCGGCAGGCCGCCGCCGAGGCAGCCGAGGCCGCCCGGAAGCTCGCCGCCGGCAACACCGTCGCGGGGGCCAAGGCCACGGCGACCTCGCTCGCGTCGTCCGAGTACGGCTGGGGCGCCGACCAGTTCCAGTGCCTGGACAACCTGTGGACCAAGGAGTCCGGCTGGAACTACCAGGCCGTCAACGCCAACGGCGGTGCCACCGGCATCCCGCAGGCGCTCCCCGGGTCGAAGATGGCCACGGTCGGATCGGACTGGCGCACCAACGCCACCACCCAGATCACGTGGGGTCTGCGGTACATCAGCTCGGCGTACGGCACCCCGTGCGCGGCGTGGGCGCACTCGCAGGCGAGCAACTTCTACTGATCGGCGCGGGTCGCGACGGCGACCGGCAGACGAACGGGAGGCCCGTGGCGGATCCGCCACGGGCCTCCCGTTCGTCGTGTGGTCGCGGTCAGCCCACCCGCGCGACGCGCACGTCGACGCGGCTGAGCGCCAGGTCGTGGGCCGCGGCGGTCGCCAGGGCGACGTCGTGGACGGCGCGGGCGACCTCCGGGGCCGGGCGGAAGCCGTCGGTGCCGATGACGACGCGCAGGACCCCTTCGTCATCGACGACGATCCTGAGCGGGCCGGCGTTCGTGGCGATGCTCCGGACCGCCTGCACGGCGCTCGCGACCAGCGGGCGGGAGCGGTAGAGGTCGGTGACCCCGGAGACCTCGGTCACCGCGGTCTCGATCGCCGCGAGGGCCTCGTCGGTGGTCGTCATCGTGCCTCCTCCGGGTCGGTGCCGGTCGCGTCGTCGTGCTCCGGCAGCAGATCGCGGACGACCACGTCGATCGCCTCGACGAGCAGGTCGGTCTGCTCCGCCAGCGCCTCGCCCACCGCGGTCCGGACCAGGTCGGCGGCCGTCGGGATGGACAGGCCCGGGGCGATCGCGATCTCGACCACCACGCGCACCGGTGACGCGAGCTCGGTGACGTCGCCCTCCAGCTGACAGCGGGCGACGAGCACGCCGGTGACGGCGTCGCCGGTCCGCCGGATGAGGGAACGGATGGCGCCCTCGGTCATCACCGGGCGCTCCGTCTCGGACAGGGGGCGGAGCGGCACGTCGCGGCCGGATCGGGCCTCGATCGAGATGTTCGCCAGGACGCCACTGATCCACGACTCGTCGGCCGGGGCCTCCTCACGCGCCGCCACCTCGAGTGATCGGAGCGACGCGTGACGGACACGGATGATCGCCGCGAGGGCGTTCTGGCACGCGGGTGAGTCGTCGATGCTCGGGTCGGCCGGCTGCATCCCCGCGTCGAGGTAGTCGGTGAGCTCGTCGATCGAGTGACCGTCGAGGTCGCCGGGCTCCAGGGCGTCGAGCGCCTCGGAGCTGTCGGGCAGGTCCGGACGGATGCCGTCGTGGTCGGTCATCGCCATCCCTCCATGAGTCGGATCATGTTCTTCCTCGCTCGGGACAGCAGTCCCCGGACCGTCGATGGTGGCAGGTCGAGTTCGGCGGCGATCTCCTCGTACCGGTACTCGAGCACCTCCTTCATGATCCAGCACCGTCGTTGGGCTTCGGGCAGTTCGGCCAGTGCACGTTCCACCGCGTCCTCGCGGGAACGCGCTTCAGCGACCCGGTCAGGTGCGTCGTCCGCGGGTGCGGCGACCTCGAGCTCGGTGACGTCGTCGTGGATGCGACGCGCACGGATGCGGTCGAGGCACTTCCGGCTGAGGATGCGCATCAACCACGACTTCACGCGGGCGAGGTCGTCGAGGGAGTCGAGGCGGTCCCACGCGGTGATGAAGGTCTCCTGCACGACGTCGTCGAGTTCGTCGGTGGAACCGAGGGTCCGACGGGCGTAGGCACGGAGCAGCGGGGTGTGGCGACGGATCAGGACCTCGAAGGCCCGGACGTCGCCGTCGGACGACCGGCCGGCGAGGACCGCGTCGTCGAGCTCGGCGAGGGACTGGTGGTGCACGCGTTCCTTCTACTGGTGGTGGATGGTGAACGGCTGGGTGCGCGGATGCGCCGGCACGACCGTGAACGGTCCGACCGGTCGGGCGGCCAGCGAGCGGACACGCGCCAGGGCGAGCACGTGCGCGGGGGCGTTCCTGGGGACTGCAGCGGTGCGGGTCACGTCGGCTCCTCGTGGTGTGGTCACCGATGAGACGGACGCCGGACCCGTTTCGTCACACACGACGTCAGGGACGCACCCGGACGGTGCCGGTGTGCGCCCCTGACCGGGCCGCTTCGTGTGCTGGGCGGTCCTACTGCTGGATGAAGGCGAGCAGGTCGGGGTTGATGACGTCCGCGTGGGTCGTCAGCATCCCGTGCGGGTAGCCCTCGTAGATCTTGAGCGTCGCGTTGGGCAGCAGCTCCGCCTGCTTGATGGCTGCGGCCTTGTAGGGCACGACCTGGTCGTCGTCGCCCTGGGTCACGAGGACCGGGACCGAGATCGCCTTGAGGTCCTCGGTCTGGTCGGTCTCGGAGAACGCCTTGATGCCCTCGTAGTGGGCCAGGGCGCTGCCCGTCATCCCCTGGCGCCACCAGTTGGCGACCACCGGGGCGGACACCTCTGCCCCCGGCCGGTTGAAGCCGTAGAACGGCCCCTCGGCGACGGCCTGGAAGAACTCCGCGCGGTTCGCGGCGAGCGCGCTCCGGAACCCGTCGAACACCGAGATGGGCGTGCCTTCCGGGTTCGAGTCGCTCTGCACCATGATCGGCGGCACCGAGGACACCAGGACCGCCTTGGCGACCCGGCCCTGGGGCTCGCCGTACTGTGCGACGTACCGCGCGACCTGGCCACCGCCGGTCGAGTGGCCGATGTGGACCGCGTTCCGCAGGTCCAGGTGCTGCACGAGCGCGTCCGTGTCGCTCGCGTAGTGGTCCATGTCGTGTCCGGTGCCGATCTGCGACGACCGCCCGTGCCCGCGACGGTCGTGCGCGATCACGCGGTAGCCCTTGCCGAGGAAGAACAGCATCTGGGCGTCCCAGTCGTCCGAAGACAGGGGCCAGCCGTGGTGGAAGACGATCGGCTGCGCGTCGCGCGGCCCCCAGTCCTTGTAGAAGATCTCTGCCCCATCGCTCGTGGTGACGAACGCCATCTCGTGCCTCCCTGGTTGTCTGTTCCACTCGTGACGCGGGCTGGCCGCTGCCTCCACGTCGGCGGGAGGCCGGAACTCGTTCACCGTAGTTCCGAGGGAGGCTCACCCGCTAGCACCAACGTGTCAGGCCGGTGCGAGCGCGGCTTGGCGCACGGGCCCTGCGTGCGCCAGAGTGGCTCCATGCCGCTCGTCACCGCCGTCTGCCGCGTCGACCGCCTGCTGCCGGACTCCGGCATCATCGGCGTCACCGCGATCGACAAGCGCCCGGTCGCCGGCAGCGTCCGCGTCCGGCCCCTCGGCCTGCGTGCCGACGTGCAGGCGAACCGCAAGTACCACGGCGGTCCGGACCAGGCCGTGTACGCCTACGCCGACGAGGACGCCGCGTACTTCGCCGAGCTGCTCGACCGCGAGGTCACGCCCGGCCTGTTCGGCGAGAACCTGCGCACCAGCGGCATCGACGTCACCGGTGCCGTGACCGGGGAACGCTGGCGGATCGGCGACACCCTGGAACTCGAGGTCACGATCCCCCGGATCCCGTGCGGCACCTTCGCCAGGCGCATGGGGATCGACAAGTGGGTGAAGCGGTTCGCCGACGAGGGCCGACCCGGCGCGTACTTCCGCGTGGTCAAGTCCGGATCGGTGACAGCGGGCGACCCCATCGCGGTGACGTACCGGCCCGAGCACGGGGTGACCATCGGCGAGATCTTCAGCGACCTGTCGCCCGGACGTGCACGGGCCGTGCTCGAGTCGGGGGAACGGCTGGCGCCGAAGGTCGTGCAGGACCTGTCGAAGGTCGCCGCGCGGGCCTGAGCCCGTCGAGCCGCGTGCGTCCGCGCCGCTCCGTGCGTCCGGTCAGCTCCTTGCGTCCGGTCAGCTCCTTGCGTCCGGTCGGCCCGGCAGCGCGCCCCGCGACGGGTCGATCGGGCGCTTCGCCACGGGCAGTCCCGCGACCACCAGGTCGTAGGCGTTCGCCACGAGGTCCTCGACCAGGGTCTCGTCGATGCCGCCACCCGGCGCCAGCGTGATCCAGTGCCGCTTGTTCATGTGCCACCCTGGCGTGATCTCGTCGTGGTCGCGCACCAGCGCCGCCCCGTGCGGCGGCGCGCACTTCAGGTTGACGATCGGTGTCCCGCGTACCTCGGTGACCATCACGAACATCTTGCCGACGACCTTGTAGACGACGGAGCCCTCGCCGAACGGGTGCGTCTCGACGGCCGCCGGCAGCGCCAGGGCCGTGCGGCTCGCGATCTCGTGCAACTGCTCGCCGTCCATCTGACCAGGATGCCCGAGGCCGCCGACAGCGCACCCCGTTCGGGGGCAGGTCGTGAGCGTCGATCACGTCGTAGGATCACCACGCCGCGTACCCGACGCGGCGATCGCTCGCGCGATCACCACCAGTTCCAGGGGGAACCCGTGCGCATCATCCGTACCCTCGGCATCGCCGCCGCCACCGCCGTCCTCGCGACCACCGTCGTCGTCGGCGGGACCTCGACCGCCCAGGCAGCACCGAAGTCCTACGCCAACTGCACCGCGGTGCACAAGGTCTACTCCGGCGGCATCGCGAAGAAGTCCGTCAAGAAGAACAAGGTCGTCTCCGGTGGCAAGGCCACCTACCGCGCGCTCAAGGGCACGGTGAAGAAGGACGACGCGCTGTACCGGGCGAACACCAAGCTCGACCGCGACAAGGACGGCATCGCCTGCGAGAAGAGCTGACGCTCACGCTCGCTCGGTGACACCGGCAAGACACCGGTGTTCGCGTCCTGAACACCCGCACGCCGGGGTGCAATGCGTGAACACCGGTGTTTTGCGTGCCAGGCGCGGTGCGACGCGCTCAGAGCGACGGGACGCCCTCGTGCCCGGACCGGGGACGAGGCGTCCCGGCCACCCCGGTGACCACCGACCCCGCCGGTACGTCCTTCGTGACCACGGTGTTGGCGCCGACGACGGAGTCCGGACCGATCGTGATCGCCCCGATGAGCGACGACCCCGCGCCGAGCACCACGCGGTCCCCCACCACCGGATGCCGTCGGGCGCTCGGGCCGTGGTCGCCACCGCGTCCACCCAGGGTCACACCGTGGAACACGAGCACGTCATCCCCGATGACCGCGGTCTCCCCGATGACGACACCCATGCCGTGGTCGATGAAGAACCGGCGGCCGATGCGCGCCCCCGGGTGGATCTCGATCCCGGTGACCGACCGCGCGACCTGCCCGAGCAGCCGCGCCGCGAACCGCGACCCGGGCAGCCCCTGTGCGTTCCAGAGCCGGTGGGTCACCCGGTACGTCCAGATGGCGTGCAACCCGGAGTAGACGATCGCGTTCTCCAGGTCGCCGCGCGCAGCAGGGTCACCGCGGCGTGCTGCGGCCAGGTCCTCGCGGATGGTCCGCAGCACGCCTCGTCGGACGGGACGACTCACGCAGTGAGTCCCTCGAAGAGCACCGTCGACAGGTAGCGCTCTCCGGTGTCGCACACGATGGCGACGATCCGCTTGCCGGCGTTCTCGGGGCGGGCGGCGATCTCGAGGGCCGCGTGGATGATCGCGCCGGACGAGATGCCCGACAGGATGCCCTCCTCGGTCGCCAGGGCGCGGGCGACACGGAGTGCGTCGTCGAGCTCGACGTCGAACACCTCGTCGATGACGCTCTGGTCGAGGACCTCGGGGATGAAGTTCGCGCCGATGCCCTGGATCTTGTGCGGACCAGCCTTGCCCTCGGTGAGCAGGGGCGAGTCCTTCGGCTCGACGGCGACGATCTGCACGCCGGGCACGCGCTCCTTGAGCACCTGCCCGACCCCGGTGATCGTGCCGCCGGTGCCCACACCCGCGACGAACACGTCGACGTGCTCCTCGGTGTCGCGGAGGATCTCCTCCGCCGTGGTCTTCCGGTGGATCTCGGCGTTCGCGGCCGTCTCGAACTGGTGGGCGAGGATCGCGCCGGGGGTCTCCGCGACGATCGACTCGGCCTTGGCGACCGCGCCCTTCATGCCCTCGGGCCCGGGGGTCAGGACGATCTCGGCCCCGTACGCACGGATCACCGCACGGCGTTCGACGCTCATCGTCTCGGGCATCGTGATGACGACCCGGTACCCACGGGCGGCGCCGACCAGGGCCAGGGCGATCCCGGTGTTGCCGGACGAGCCCTCGACGATGGTGCCGCCGGCCTGCAGCGCTCCGGAGGCCTCGGCGGCGTCGATGATCGCGACGCCCAGGCGGTCCTTGACGCTGGCGCCCGGGTTGTAGAACTCGAGCTTCGCGAGCACCTCGGCGCCGCCCGCCTTCGGCAGGCGGTTCAGCTTGACGAGGGGGGTGTTGCCGAACGCCTGGGAGATGTTCTCGTAGATGGTGCCGCTCATCCGGTCCGTCCTTCGCAGCTCAGGTCGCGCATCGCTCTTCCTGGAGGCGCGGTGTGCGCCCGATCCTAGCCACCGGACCCCAGGTGGTCCTGTTCGTGACGGCGCGTGCGCGCCGGACCCGATTCGCGCATCCACGCCCGGGTCCCGGCCTGCGAAAGCGACAGGTGTCCGCGGAAGGTTCGCAGGGTTCTGTCGCTTTCGCGGGAGTGAGCACGACCAGCGCCGAGGAGAGTCGCTTTCGTGGCGCGATCGACCGCGTCAGCGCACGAACGCCGTCAGGGCGAACCGCTCGTCGGTCGCCTCGAGCACCCGCAGCACGTTGCCGCCGGCCAGCGCACGCAGGTCCGACTCGCCCCAGCCGCGGCGGACCAGCTCCGCCGCGAGCACCGGGTACCGCGACACGTCGCGCAGGTCCGGCGGCAGCACCGGGGTGCCGTCGTAGTCGCCGCCGAGGCCCAGGTGCGCCACACCGGCGACGTCGCGGGCGTGCTCGACGTGGTCGGCGACGTCCGACACCGTGACCAGGGGCGGTTCGCCGGCCATGCCCGACTCCTCCCAGTCGGCCCACACCCGCGACACGAACTTCGGCACGAAGGTGATCATCACGACGCCACCGTTGTCGGCGAGCCGGGCGAGCACGTCGTCGGGCACGTTCCGCGGGTGGTCGTCGATCGCGACGGTCGACGAGTGGCTGAACACGACGGGCTGGGTCGCGATGTCGAGGGTGTCCCGCATGGTGGCCGGGGCGGTGTGGGACAGGTCGACGAGCATGCCGATCCGCTCCATCTCGGCGACGACCTGTCGCCCGCGGTCGGTCAGGCCGCCGTGCGCCCGTTCCCCGGTCGCGGAGTCGGCCCAGGGGGTGTCGTCGTTGTGTGTGAGCGTCATGTACCGGACGCCGAGCCGCGCGAGGGTGCGGAGGACGGCCAGGTCGT
This sequence comes from Curtobacterium poinsettiae, assembly GCF_047226435.1. Classification (NCBI taxonomy): domain Bacteria; kingdom Bacillati; phylum Actinomycetota; class Actinomycetes; order Micrococcales; family Microbacteriaceae; genus Curtobacterium; species Curtobacterium poinsettiae. The sequence goes on from NZ_CP178434.1 coordinate 2,652,206, forward strand.
CGCCGATCGAGTGCCCGCCCTCGGCGCCGAGCAGGGACGCGATCCGGCCGGAGTCGACCGCCGCACGGACCTCGGCGGCGGTGCGGGCAAGCGCGAGGTCGTCGGGGTAACGCTCGATGATCCGGTGTGCGAGATCGACCTGCTGCAGGGTGGTCGTCACGGGGTCCGGGTCGTCCGCGGGCACGAACACCGACCAGAACTGCCCGACCACGCCGCCGGCACGGAGCTTCGGGATGTCGGTGTGCAGCGAGTCGGTCTCGGTGTCGATGCCGTCGACGCCGGAGTCGTGGCTGTCACGGCGTTCCCAGGGCAGGTCGTTGTGGCCGTCGATGACCGGGAACGGGAGCGCGTCGAACGTCATCCCCCGACGCTACCGCCCGCGCCGTCGTGGCTAGGCTCGTTCTGTGCAGCCCGTCACCCTCCGCACCGAGCGCCTGGTGCTCTCGGTCCCCGAGATCAGCGATGCCGACGACGACCGGTCCGCCCCGACGATCTGGCCGACGTCGTGACCGTCTCGTTCCGTGTCGTGACGGAACTGCCGGTGCCGCCGGAGCGCGCCTTCGCACTGTCGCTCGACATCGGCGCGCACGAGCGCTCGATGGCAGCGACCGACGAACGCGCCGTCGCCGGCACGACGACCGGCACGATCGGCCTGGGCGAGACCGTCACCTGGCGGGCGCGGCACTTCGGGATCGTCTGGAAGATGACGAGCGGCATCACCGCCCTGGAGGCTCCCCACCGGTTCGTCGACGAACAGGTGCGTGGGCCGTTCGCCCGCTTCCACCACGAGCACCGGTTCGAGCCGTCGGCCGGCGGGACGCGCATGGTCGACACCATCACGTTCCGCGCTCCGCTCGGTCCGCTGGGCCGCCTGGCCGAGGTGCTCGCGTTGGCCCGGTACATGCCGAAGCTCATCGCCGACCGCAACGCCTCGCTCGCCGCCGAGCTGCGCGGCGGGGACGGCGATCAGGGCGCTGCGAGTTCCCCCAGGGCGTCGTAGGCGGTGGCGACGGCGTCGACCCGCACCCGGCCACCGGGACCCGAGGCGTCGTAGACGTCGTTCGTGATCGCCGCGACGACGGCGAACAGCGCGGCCATCGAGTCGAACGCCGACGGTGAGTCGACCGGGCAGAGGATCGCGGTGGTGGCGGGAGCGGCGATGACCGCGGCCGTCGGGTCGCCGAGCACGACGACGTCCGCGCCGGAGTCGACGCAGTGCCGGACGATCCGTTCGACCCCGGCGGTGTGCCGGCGCACGGTCACCAGGACGACGAGGTCGTGCCGGTCGAGGTCGGCGACCTCTTCCCCGAGCCGCTGCCCGGGCGACGGACCGACCCGGACGTCGGACCGCACCTGCGCCAGTTGGGACCGCAGTTGCAGCGCGATCGGGTAGGCCCCGCGTTCGCCGAGGACGAGCACCCGGCGGGCACGGACGATCCGACGGGCCAGCCGCGGCCGGTCCGCTCGGCCGAGGGACGCGAAGGCTGCGTCGAGGTTCCGTGTCTCCACCGCACGCTGGTCGACGTGGGCGGCGTCCTCGGCGACCCACGGCAGGCCCGAGCCCCGCGCCGACATCAGGTTCTGCCGGACCTCGGCGGCGTCCTGGAATCCCAGGGACCGCACGAGTCGCGAGACCGTGGCCTTCGAGGTGCCGGACTCGGCCGCGAGTTCAGCGGAGGTGCCGACGAGCAGGAGTTCCGGATCGTGCCGCACCATGGCGGCGACTCGTCGTTCCGCGGGCGAGAGCTGTTCCCAGACGGAGTCGATCCGGGCGCGGACGTCGGGGCCGGCGGTGCTCATGCGCGTGCCACCCGATCGACGGCGACGGCCAGGGCGTCGAGGCCGAGGGCGATGTCCGGCGTCGACACGAACTCGTCCGGGTGGTGGCTGATGCCGTCGGGGTTGCGGAGGAACAGCATCGCGACGTCGGTGATGAGCCCGAGCGACATCGCGTCGTGGCCGGCTCGTGAGAACAGCTCCATCGGTGCGGCTTCGCCCGTCGACACGATCCCGGCGCGGACGGCGTCCATCAGCCGGGGCGAGCAGAACACCGCGGGCGCACGGTGCACCTCGGTCGGGGTGACGCTCACCCCGCGCCGTTCACCGATGAGCGTGAAGGCCTTGGTGAGTTCGTCCCAGACCTCGTCGCGCTCGTCGTCGAACTCGCCCCGCAGGTCGACGGAGAACCGTGCGAGTCCGGGGACCACGTTGACGGCTCCGGGTTCGACGGTCATCGTGCCGACCGTGCCGACCTGGTGCGACGCCCGGCAGATCCGTTCCACCGCCAACGCCGCTTCGGCAGCGGCGAGCAGGGCGTCGTGCCGTCGTTCGTAGGGGGTGCCGCCGGCGTGCCGGGCTTCACCCACGGCCTCGACCGAGAACCGCCGGGCACTCGCGATGCTCGTGACGACCCCGAGGGCCTGGCCGGCCTGCTCCAGGTGCGGCCCCTGCTCGATGTGCGCTTCGAGGTAGCCGACCACGGAGGCCGGGTCGACCGCAGCGTCACCGACACGCTCCGGGTCGAGGCCGAAGTCGGTGAAGGCCTGCCGCAGGGTCGTGCCGTCATCGTCGGCAAGGTCCCACCAGGCGTCGTCCCAGACCCCGGCCACGGCGGACGACCCGAGCAGTGCCTTGCCGAAGCGGGTGCCTTCTTCGTCGGAGAACGCGATGACCTGGAGTGCGACGGGCAGCGGGCCGTCGGCGGTGAGCCGGGCGGCGGTGCGGATCGCCATGAGCACCCCGACGATGCCGTCGTACCGGCCGGCGTCCACCACGGTGTCCAGGTGGGAGCCGAGCAGCAGCACGGGGGCGTCGGGCGTCGCGCCCGCGGCCCGACCGTGCAGGTTGCCGGCGGCGTCCTGCCACGTGGACAGTCCGGCGTCCTGCATCCAGCCCGCGACGAGGGCGTTGGCCCGAGCGTGCTCCGGCGACAGGTAGACGCGGGTGATCCGGGCCGGTTCGGCGCTGAGGGCGGCGAGCTCGTCGCACCAGCCGGCGACGAGTTCGGCGTCGGCGGTGCCCACGGCGGTCGCGTTCAGGACGGGCACGGCGCTCACGCGAGCACCTCGGCCTGGGCGCGTGCGGTGGCGGTGGCGGTGGTGTCGCGGAAGACGTCGAGGGCCGCGTCGACCCCGCCGCCGTGCGGCACCGCGTGCCCTGCCCGACGCAGGGCGTGCTCGAGCGCGGCCAGGGTCGTGACGACGGTGTCCTTCCGCGCGTTGTAGCCCATGGTGCCGAGGCGCCAGACCCGCCCGTGCAGCGGCCCGAACGACGTGCCGATCTCGATGCCGTGGTCGTCGAGCATCGCGGCGCGGACCTGGTCGCCGACCACGTCGGACGGGATCTCGACGGCGACGACGTTGTGCATCTTGTGGGCGACGTCGCCGAAGACCCGGAGGCCGAGGGCCTGCACGCCGTCGAGCATCGCGCGCCCGGCGGTCTCGTGGCGGGTGACGACGGCGTCGCGGCCTTCTTCGAGCAGGATGCGGGCGCACTCGTGGGCGGCGTAGAGCATCGACGCGGCCTCGGTGTGGTGGTTCAGTCGGCGCGGACCCCAGTAGTCGAGGATCATCGCGAGGTCGAGGTAGTTCGAGCGGATCGGTTCGTCGGCGACGACGTCGCCGGGTTCGCGGATGCCGGCCTCGACGCTCCGCCGCTCGTCGAGCACCGCCACGGCCTTCGGCGACAGCGTGACGGGAGCACTGCCGGACGGGCCGCCGAGGCACTTCTGCAGCCCGGCGCTCACGGCGTCGATCCCCCAGGCGTCGACCTCGAGCGGGTTGCCACCCACGGTCGCGGTCGCGTCGGTGTAGAGCAGGACCCCGTACCGCTCGCAGATCACACCGAGCTCGTCGAGGGGCTGGTTCATCGTGGTCGAGGTGTCGCCCTGCACGACCGCCAGCACCTTCGGCCGGACGCGGGCGATGGCCGACTCGATCGCGGACGGCGTGAAGACCTGGCCCCACTGGGTCTGGATGGTGTGGACTTCGGCACCGGCACGGCCGGCGATCTCGGCGAGCAGGTGTCCGAACCGGCCGAACACCGGCACGAGCACGCGATCCCCCGGGGCGAGCAGGGACACGAGCACCGCTTCGATGCCCGCACGCGAGGTGCCGTCGACGAGCAGCGTGGCGTCGTTCTGCGTGCCGAACACACGGCGGTAGAGCGCCTGCGTCTCGTTCATCGTCGCGGTCATCCACGGGTCGTACTGGCCGACGAGCGGCGTCGACAGCGCCCGGAGCACGCGCGGGTCGGCGTCGATCGGCCCCGGGCCCATGAGGAGACGGGCAGGTGGGTTCACTGGGAGCATGGTGGTTCCTTCCGTTCCTGATCCGACGATACCGGAACGATCGTTACAGGGGTGTTTCCGACGCGAGCACGGGACGACCGGCCAGGCGACCCTCGACCCGCACCACGCCGCCGTCGGCCGTGGCGATGCGGTGGCCACGGAGCCAGGTCTCGGTGACGCTGCCGCGCACACGGAGCCCGTCGAACGCCGAGACCGGGTTGCGGTGCTCGAGCCCGGCGACGTCGACCACGGACCGGGCAGCGGGGTCGAACACGGCGAAGTGGGCCAGCGCACCGGGCGCGATAACGCCGCGGTCGTGCAGCCCGACCAGGGCTGCGGGACCGGTCGTGAACAGCGGCAGCAGTGCCTGGAGCGGGACTCCGCGACGCTCGGCCTCGGTCCACACCGCCCGGAACCCGACCTGCAGCCCGGCGACCCCACCCCAGGCCAGGCCCCAGTCGTCGGTCTTCAGGTCCGCGGTGGAGGGCGAGTGGTCCGACACCACGAGGTCGATCGTGCCGTCGAGCACGCCCGCCCACAGCGCGTCGCGGTTGGCGTCGTCACGGATCGGCGGACAGCACTTGTAGGCGGTCGCGCCGTCCGGGATCGTGCCCGCCTCGAACGACAGGTAGTGCGGACACGTCTCGACCGTGATGCGCACGCCGTCGTCCTTCGCCGCGCGGAGCATCGGCAGCGCGCCCGCGTCGGACAGGTGCAGCACGTGCACCCGTGCCCCGGTGGCCCGTGCGCCGTCGATGACCTGCGCGATCGCGGACCGTTCGGCGGCGACGGGCCGGGTGGCCAGGAAGTCCGCGTACCGGCCACCGAGCGCCTGGTGCGGCACGAGGTGTTCCGGGTCCTCGGCGTGCACGATCAGCAGGGCGTCGATCCGCGCGATCTCGGCGATCGCGGCGCGGAGCTGCTCGGGGTCGAGGTGCGGGAACTCGTCCACACCGCTCGGCGCCGTGAAGCACTTGAAGCCGAAGACGCCGGCGTCGTGCAGGGCGTCGAGCGTCCCGAGGCTCGCGGGGACCGCACCGCCCCAGAACCCGACGTCGACCGCCACCCGGCCCTCGGCGCTCGCCCGCTTGACGGCGAGCGCCTCGACCGTGGTCGTCGCGGGGATCGAGTTGAGCGGCATGTCCACGATCGTGGTGACACCGCCCATCGCAGCGGCCCGGGTCGCGGATGCGAAGCCCTCCCACTCGGTGCGGCCGGGCTCGTTGACGTGCACGTGGGTGTCGACGAGCCCGGGGAGCAGTACCTGCCCGTCCGGCACGGTGTGGTCCTGCACGGTGTCGACGACCGCATCGACCGGCAGGACGTCGGTGACCCGTCCGTCGTGGACGACGACCGCGGCCGGACGGAACGTGCCGTCGACCCAGGCTCGGTGCGCGCGGACGACGAGGTCGGCGGTGGCGGCCGCCGCCGGGAGGCCCGTCACGCGCCCGCCCCGGCCGTCGCGACCGCCACCGGGTGGCGTTCGAAGCCGGCCAGCAGCCCCGACATCGCCTTCGTCGGCGGCAGGGCGTACTCACCACGCTTGCCCGTGGACACCCCGAGGCGGACGAGCGACTCGGCCAGGACCGTGGCAGCCGCGACACCGTCGACGACCGGCGCCCCGATCGCGAGCGAGATCTCGGCGCAGAAGTCGGCCATGCCCGCACACCCGAGCACGACGGCATCGGCTCCCCCGTCGATGACGGCTCGGCACTCCTCGGTCACGAGCGCCCGCGCACCGGACGCGGGGTCGTCGAGCTCGAGCACCGGGACCTCGCACGCACGGATCTCGGTGACGAGCGGTGCGAACCCGTAGCGCTGGGCGAGCTCGTGGGCGCGGCCGGTCGTCCGCGCCAGGGTGGTGACGACGCCGAACCGGCGGCCGAGCATCGCGGCGGCGTGGAACCCGGCCTCGGCGATCCCGATCACCGGCACCGTCGCGAGTTCCCGCGCGGCGTCGAGCCCCGGGTCCCCGAAGCAGGCGACGACGAAGGCGTCCACCCCGTCCTGCTCACCGCGGGCGATCTGCTCGAGCAACCCGGGGACGGCCAGGGCCTCTTCGTAGTGGCTCTCGATCGAGGACGGCCCCATCGTGGGCTCGACCGCTTCGATCAGGGTGCCGGGCGCGGCGACGGCCTGGGCTGCGACGCCGATCGAACGCGTCATCGACGCGGTGGTGTTGGGGTTGACGACGCGGATGCGCATCGGGGTCCTTCCGGTGGAGCGGGTGGAACGAGTGGAGCGGTGGAACCGGTGGTGCTGGGTGGTGACCATCGTGGCGGGGCCGGGGCGGACCTCCCGGCCGTGGTGTGGATCCGTGGACGAGCGAGCGTCGCGACCCGCCCTGTGGAGGACGGGCCGCGACGCCGACGGTCAGGCGCGACCGACGGCCGCGCCGTCGTCGACCGTCGGGTCGTCCGCGTCGAGCACGGGCATGCTCGGCCGGGCGCGCTCGAGTGCCCAGAAGACGACGAGGCCCAGGCCGCAGCCGATGAACCAGCTGTAGCTCGACAGCCACGGCAGCACGCCCAGCGCCGGGGGCAGGACCGCGCTCGCGACCGAGACCGCGCCGGTGACCACGAGGGTCCAGATGGCGTTCGGGTTGAAGCCGCCGCGGTACCAGTACCGGGCAGTGCGGCTGGTGGAGTACATGTCGTCGATCGCGATGCGCTGCTTGCCGACGATGTAGTAGCCCGCGATGAGGATGCCGAACAGCGGGCCGATCAGCGCACCGAGCACACCGAGCGTGTACAGGATCGCCTGGTCGTTGCCGTACCAGTTCCACGGGGTGAGGAGCACCGAGCCGACGGCGGCGATCATGCCGCCGGCACGCCACGAGATCTTCCGGGGCGCCACGTTCGAGAAGTCGAACGCGGGGCTGATGAAGTTCGCGACGATGTTGATGCCGACGGTCGCGGTGACGAACGTCAGGCCACCGAGCAGGATCGCGAAGGGTGCTCCGATGGCCTGCACGGTCTCGATCGGGTCGGTGATGAGCTTGCCGAACACCGGCACCGTCGCACTCGCGCAGAGCACCGTCAGGACCGAGAAGAACAGGAAGTTGATCGGCAGTCCCCAGAAGTTGCCGCGCTTGACCGCCCGGAACGACCGGCCGTAGCGCGAGAAGTCACCGAAGTTCAGCATCGGGCCGGAGAAGTAGCTGACCACCAGGGCGACCGCGGACAGCATCACCGGGATCGACGCCCCGAACGACAGCGGCTCGCCCGCCGACAGGGTGAACGAGATGTTGCCGATGCCCGCCTGGCTGACCAGGTAGACCGCGAGCACGATCATCACCACGTAGACCGCCGGTCCGGCCCAGTCGATGAACCGCTTGATGGCCTCCATGCCCATCCAGAACAGCGCCCCCTGCGCCACCCAGAGGATCGCGTACGAGATCCACCCCAGGGCCGACAGCCCGAGGAACGAGTGGTCGAGCAGCCCCGCCGACGCCGGGATGAACTTGAGGAAGATGATGTTCAGCGACTGTGCCGCCAGGAAGGTCTGCACGCCGTACCAGGCCATCGCGATGAGACCGCGGATGATGGCGGGGACGTTCGCGCCGAGCACTCCGAACACCGCGCGGTTGATCACGGGGTACGGCACTCCCGTGCGTTGCGACGGCTTGGCGACCAGGTTCGCGAAGACCTGCACGATCAGGATGCCGACCACCAGGGCGATGAGCACCTGCCAGCTCGCGATGCCGAGGGCGAAGAGCGACCCGGCGGTGACGTAGCCGCCGACCGAGTGCACGTCCGACATCCAGAAGGCGAAGAAGTTGTAGCTCGTCCAGCGCTGCTCGCGGAGCGGGGCGAGGTCCTCGTTCGTGAGCGCCGGGTCGTACCCGGGCTTGACGACGCCGGCACCCGCCGGGGCAGGAGCGGCGGTCGTGGTGGGGGCGTGGGGCGCGGCGACTGGTGTCGCGATGTCGGTAGCCATGGCGTCCTCCGAGGGAGTGGGAAGCGGGGCGGTGCGTGCTTGAGCACGAAGCTACGGAGCGACTTCGCCCCCGCCGTTTCCCTCGTGTAACGGTCGTGTGTCCCAGCCCCCGTCCTGGAACGACCGTTCCGGAAGGTCGCAGGAGACCCGCACTGCGGCTTGCCGCATCGATGGGCACGCACCCCGCACGGACCTCGCCCGGACAGAAGCGGTGGCGACTGCCGGTGGTACGAATCGACCATGAGCAGGGGAATCAGGATCGATCACGTGGGCGTCACGGTGCCGGACATCGACGCAGCCACGGAGTTCTTCGAGGCGGCGTTCGACGCCGTCGTCCTGTACGACATGCGCCGTCGTGACGAGATGCCGAACAGCAGTCCCGAGGCCCACGGGTACCTGGGGATCCCGAGCACCATGGCGCAGGGGGCCATGCGGATGCTCGCGCTGCCCGAAGGCCCGGGGCTCGAGCTGTTCGAGTACCTGGGACCCGAGCAGCGGTACGCCGCACACCCGTCCGACCTGGGGTGGCAGCACCTGGCGATCTACGCCGACGACCTGGACGAGACGCTCGCCCGGGTCGAGGCGGCCGGGGGCACCCGGAACTCCGACCCCCGCGACCTGCGTGGTGACGAGGCGGGGGCCGGCAACCGGTTCGTCTACACCCGCACGCCGTGGGGATCGACGCTCGAGCTCGTCAGCTACCCGACGCCGCAGCCGTACCTGGTGTACGCGCCGCGGCCGAAGTGGGCGCCGTGGCCGATGCCGGACGACGTCTACCCGGTGCCGGCACCCGCCGTGCACTGACGAGCAACCGCCGCACCGACCGACCAACCGAGAAGCAACACACCGACCGACAGACCGCCCCTCAGTGCCGGGGCACCTGCCCCGTCCGCCGCACGGCCCGTTCGAGCAGTTCGACGTCGATCCCGACGTGCTGCCGGGCGATCACGCCCGCCTCGGGTGCGCGGCCAGAACACACCGCGTCCACCAGCCGTTCGTGCTCGTGGAGCGCACGGGTCTCCATCTCCGCCATGCCCTCGGCCGTGCCCCACAGGTGCGCCGGAGCGGCGATGGAGATCTGCGCCTCCAACCCGGCGAGCGCCGTCCGCAGGGCGTCGTTCCGCGCGGCGTCGATGATCGTCCGGTGCAGCACGGCGTCGGCCTGCTGCTTCTCGAGGCCCGAGGTGGCGTCGCGGAACACCTCGAGCCGTGCCCGGATCAGGGCGGCGTCCTCCGGGGTCACCCGTTCCGCGGCGGCCGTGGCGAGCGCCCCGTGCAGCAGCGCGATGGCGTCGGCGGTGTCCTGGATCGCCTCCCACCGCGCGAGCAGCACCCGCCCGACGGCGTCCGACGAGCTGTCCGGCCACTCGGTGCGGACGAACGTGCCACCGCCCCGGCCTCGACGGGTCTCGAGCAGCCCCCGTTCGACGAGCCGGGCGATCGCACTGCGAACGGTGACCCGGGCGACGCCGAGCAGGCCGGCCAGTTCGCGTTCCGGCGGCAGGTTCGCGCCGGGCAGGTACTCGCCCACGGCGACGGCGGTCACGAGGCGGTCCTCGACCTCGTCGACGCGCGTCTCGGTCGCACGATCGGACACACGGACCCCCCTTCACGGTGTTACGACCACGTTAAGGCAGCAGAAAAGGTATTGCGTGGGACCTTTTTCCGCTCCATGCTGACCCCCATGTCCAGCATCACCGAATCCACGATGCCGTTCCGCGACGGCGAGACCTGGTACCGGGTCACCACGCCCGACACCCCGGTCGCCGGCGCGCTGCCCCTCGTCGTCCTGCACGGCGGGCCCGGCATGGCCCACGACTACCTCCGGAACCTCGCGGCCCTGGCCGACGAGACCGGCCGGACCGTCGTCCACCACGACCAGTTCGGCTGCGGCCGGAGCACCCACCGCCCGGACGCCCCGGCCGACACCTGGCAGCCGCAGCTGTTCGTCGACGAGTACGCCGCCCTGGTCGAGCACCTCGGGCTCGGCGACCACCACGTGCTCGGGCAGTCGTGGGGCGGCATGCTCGGCGCCGAGATCGCGGTGCAGCAGCCCGCGGGCCTCCGCTCGCTGGCGATCTGCAACTCCCCCGCGTCGATGCAGCTCTGGGTCGACGGCGCCGCCGAGCTCCGCGCGCAGCTGCCCGCCGACGTGCAGGACGCCCTGACCCGGCACGAGACGGCCGGCACCGTCGACGACCCCGAGTACCTTGCGGCGACGCAGGTCTTCTACGAGCGGCACGTCTGCCGCGTGGTCCCGAGCCATCCGGACTTCGTCGACTCCGAGGAGCAGATGGAGCGCGAGCCGACGGTCTACCACACGATGAACGGCCCGAACGAGTTCCACGTCGTCGGCACGATGCGCGACTGGACCATCGTCGACCGGCTCGACCGCGTCGCCGTGCCGACGCTCGTCGTCGCCGGCGAGCACGACGAGGCCACCCCCGCCACGTGGGCCCCGTTCGTCGAGCGGATCGCCGACGTCCGACAGCACGTCTTCCCCGGCGCGAGCCACTGCTCGCACCTGGAGCAGCCGGCGGAGTTCCGCCGGGTCGTCGGGGCCTTCCTGGCCGCGCACGACGACGCCTGACCCGGCCACGACCATCCCTGGAGGCGCGGGGCGGGCCCGCCCCGCGCCTCCAGACCGGAAGTCCCCACCCCCCACAGCCGCACCCGTCCCTCCACCCGAAACGGAACCCGACATGTCGCAGCAGCACAGCGAGCTCTCCGCACAGCAGCAGCTCGAGGCCTACGGCTACAAGCAGGAGCTCAAGCGCTCCGTCAGCACCACCGACCTGCTCATCTACGGGCTGGTCTTCATGGTCCCGATCGCCCCGTGGGCGATCTTCGGGACCGTCTACAACGCCTCCAGCGGCATGGTGCCGCTGGTGTACCTGGTCGGCCTCGTCGCGATGATCTTCACCGCTCTGGCCTACGCGCAGATGGCGAAGTCGATCCCCCTCGCCGGCAGCGTGTTCTCGTACGTCGGCCGCGGCATCCACCCCACCGCCGGGTTCTTCGCCGGCTGGGCGATCCTGCTCGACTACCTGCTCGTCCCGACGCTGCTCTACGTGTTCGCCGCCGAGAGCATGGTCGGCATCTTCCCGGGCACGCCCCGCTGGCTGTGGGCGCTCGTGTTCGTCGCGATCAACACCGTCATCAACCTGGCCGGGGTGTCCTCGCTCAAGCTCGCGAACCGCATCTTCCTGCTCATCGAGCTCGTCTTCGTCGCGATCTTCGTCGTCATCGCGATCGTCGCGCTGACCGGCGGCACGATCCCGGACGCGTCCTTCAGCACCGCGCAGATCTGGGACCCGGCCAAGGTGTCGGCCCCGCTCATCGCGTCGGCGCTGTCGATCGCGGTGTTGAGCTTCCTGGGCTTCGACGGCATCTCCACCCTGTCCGAGGAGTCCACCGGCCGTCGTGGCGGAGCCGGCACGGCGATGATCCTGGCGCTCGTCATCGTGGCGTTCCTGTTCATCCTGCAGACCTGGCTCGCCAGCGCCCTCGCCGGGGGTCGTGACGCGTTCCCGAAGGGTGAGGCCGGCAACGCCTTCTTCACCATCGTCGAGCAGGCGTCGTCGAGCGGGTGGGCCACCGCGTTCTTCGCCGTCAACGTGCTCGCCGTCGGCATCGCGAACGCCATGGCCGCGCAGGCCGCGACGAGCCGCCTCCTCTTCTCGATGAGCCGCGACCGTCAGCTGCCCGCGTTCCTGCACAAGCTCAACGGTCGCCAGGTGCCGCAGAACGCGATCATCGTCGTCTCGGTGCTGTCCGCGATCCTGGTGCTGTTCTTCGTCGGGCAGATCGACACGATCTCGTCGCTCGTGAACTTCGGCGCGCTGTTCGGCTTCATGCTCCTGCACGTGTCCGTCTTCGTGCACCACGTCGTCAAGGGGAAGTCGCGCAACTGGCTGCTGCACCTGGTCGTGCCGCTGATCGGGTTCCTGATCATCGGGTACGTCCTGCTGAACGCCGCGGTCGAGGCGAAGGTCGGCGGCATCGTCTGGCTGATCGTCGGCGCGGCCGTGTTCCTGTACTACCGACGCACCGGCCGTTCCACCGAGGTCGGCTCGGAAGCAGAACCGACGACGGAGGACGCACGATGACCCCGGACCACTTCCTGCCGAACACCCTCGGCCGCCCCGGGTTCTCCGCAGACCGGGAGCCCGTGCTGCGGGTCCGCCCCGGCACCGGCGAGACCATCGGCTTCGAGACCACCGACGCCGTCTACGCCGAACTCGACCAGCACCACGACATGGCGCAGCTGCAGGCACCGATCAACCCGGTGACCGGCCCGGTGTTCGTCGAGGGGGCAGAACCCGGCGACACCCTCGTGGTGACCATCCACGCCATCGAGCTGACCACGCACGGGTGGTCGGTGTCCCTGCCCGGCTCCGGGGCCCTGCAGCACGTGATGGGCGACCGGGTCTTCGCCCGCCGATGCCCGATCTCGGACGGCACGGTGCAGGTGTCCGACCGGCACCGGTTCCCCGTGCGGCCGATGATCGGGTGCATCGGGACGGCCCCGGCCGAGGGTGAGAACTCGACGATCATGCCGGCCTACCCGGAGGGCGGCAACATGGACGTCACCGAGGCCCGCCCCGGCTCGATCGTGTCCCTGCCCGTCCGGGTCCCCGGTGCACTGCTGTCGATCGGCGACATCCACGCGCTCATGGCCGAGGGCGAGTCGTCGTTCGTCGCCATCGAGGCCCAGGGCACCGCGATCGTCTCCGTCGACCTGGTCAAGGGCGGCCCCGTGCTCCGCGCACCCCGCATCGAGACCGCTGACGACTGGTTGTTCGTCGGTCTCGGCGACCCCGTGCAGGAGAGCGTCCGGCGCGGGTACGAGGACGCCTTCGCGTTCCTCGTCGACGAGCACGGCTGGACCGCCGAGGACGCCTACGCGGTGCTCAGCGCGGTCGGTGACTCGAAGCTCGGCGGGCCGACCGGCTCCACCGCGCCGGACCCGTTGCACCCCTTCGCCGCCGTCGGCGCAGTCACCCTGCACCGGGTCCCGAAGTCGGTGCTGTGAGGGTTCGCTGATGCGGGTTCCCGGTACGACTGTCGTGCCGGGAACCTGCACAGGCATGTGCACGATGATGGGCGCATGCACGACACCATCCGCTACGTCGCGATCGGCGACAGCTTCTCGGAGGGCATCGGCGACGCCGGGGCCGCTCCGTTCCCCGGCTGGACCGGACGACTCGCGAGCGCGATGGCGGGCGCCTCGGACGCCCACGTCTCGTACGCCAACCTCGCGGTGCGCGGCCGACTGCTCGCCGGGGTCCTCGGCGGTCAGCTCGAGGCCGCCCTCGCGCTCGACCCGGCGCCGACCCTGATCACCTTCTGCGCCGGCGGCAACGACCTGCTGCGCCCGCGCTTCGAGGTGGACGCGCTGATCGGGCAGGTCGAGGCCGCCGCCGACCGGGTCGAGGCCACCGGCGCACGCCTGGCGCTCCTCAGCCCGGCCGACCCGAGCGCCCGCCTGCCCCTCGGTTCCCTGATCAACCGCCGCGGTGACGCCTGGGCCGAGGCGCTCGGCACCCTCGCCCGACGCCGCGGCCTGCCGTTCGTCGACGTCTCCCGCGACCCGCACCTCGGCCGCGCCGAGTTCTGGTCGGACGACCGGCTGCACATGAACGCCACCGGGCACCAGCGCGTCGCGGACCTGGCGCTGCACGCGGTCCTCGACGGCCCCGTGCCGGTCGAGCCCACGGATGCCGGCGCCACCCGGGCCCGCCTGGGAGAAGAGCTCCGCTACTACCGTGAGTACGTCCTGCCGTGGCTGCAGCGCCGGATCACCCGCACGTCGTCGGGCGACGGGCGTTCGGCGACCTACCCGACGTGGACGCCGGTGCACGGTCGGGACGCGTAGCCAGCGTCAGCCCGCGACGTACACGCGGGTGGTGACTCCGCTCAGCGCGTGCGCGAACTCGTCGCCCGTCGCCACGAAGCCGCCCGCCTCGTACAGCCGCACCGCCCGGTCGTTGTCGCCGAGCACGTGCAGCACCACGCGCGGGTGGCCGGCAACCCGGGCATCGTGCACGGCCTCGGACAGCAGCGACCGTCCGACCCCGCGGGCCTGCACGCCGGGACGCACCGCGAGCAACGACAGGTAGGCGGCGTCCGCCGGGTCCGTCGACCGTCCGGTGCCGGGTGCCGTGACCAGCACGAAGCCGTCCACCGCGCCGTCCGGTCCGGGCGCCACCAGCCAGGCGACGTGGTCAGCGGCGAACTTCTGCCGGGCGCGCTCCCGGACCGCCGGGTCCTCGGCGACGCCGTCACGGGCCGCCACGGCCGCAGCCCACAGGTCGATGCAGGTGTCGGTCTCGTCCGGGGCCGCAGGACGTACGACCACGGACGACTCGATCACCCGATCAGCCTACGACCGCCCGGCTCCCGATCCTGAACGACGCCCCACGGTGCTCGTCGGGCAGCCGGTCCCCGCGGCCGTGCAGCTTCTGCCGGAGCGAACCCGGCTCGTACGCCTCCGGGTAGGCCCCGCGGGCACGGAGTTCCGGGATCACGAACTCGATGACGTCCTCCCACGTGCCCGGGGTGACCGCGTACGCCAGGTTGAAGCCGTCGACGTCGGTCAGCTCCTGGATCTCCTGCAGCCGGTCGGCGATGGTCGCTCCCCCACCGACCGCCACCGGGCCGAGCCCGCCGATCGCCGTCTGCCGCGCCAGGTCGCGGATCGTCCACTTCGACCCGTCCTCGCCGGTCGCTGCCGCGATGTTCGCCGCCGCCGACTGGATCGCGTTCGACTCGACGTCGCCGAGGGGCTGGTCCGGGTCCCACTGCGACAGGTCGACGCCCATCCAGCCGGAGTTGAGCACCAGCGCACCGAGCTCCGACGCGTACGACAGGTAGTCCTCGTACTTCGCCTGGGCCAGCTCGTCGGTGGCGTCCGTGATCACGGTGAGCAGCGTGTAGACGCGGGCGGCGTACCGGTCGCGACCAGCTGCCTCCAGGGCGTCCCGGACCTTCGCGACGGTCGACGCGAGCTGCTCGACGGTCGGTGCACCCACGAAGACCGCTTCCGCGTTCTCGGCGGCGAAGCGGATGCCGCGCGGCGACGCGCCCGCCTGGTAGATGACGGGCGTGCGCTGCACGGACGGCTCGGACAGGTGGATGCCCGGCACGTCGAAGTGCGTCCCGTGGTGCTCGATCGGGTGCACTTTCGCCGGGTCCGTGAAGACCCCGGCTTCGCGGTCGGCGACGACGGCGTCGTCCTCCCACGAGCCCTCCCACAGCTTGTAGAGGACCTCGAGGTACTCGTCCGCCACGTCGTACCGGTCGTCGTGCGACAGCTGGTCCGTCTGGCCCATGTTGCGTGCGGCGCTCGGCAGGTACCCGGTGACGACGTTCCAGCCGACCCGGCCCTTCGTCAGGTGGTCGAGCGTCGACATGCGTCGGGCGAACGGGTACGGGTGCTCGTACGCGGTGCCGGCCGTGATGCCGAAGCCCAGGTGCTCGGTCACCGACGCCATCGCCGAGACGAGCAGGATCGGGTCGTTCACGGGCACCTGCGACCCGGTGCGGAGCGCGGCCTCGTTCGAGCCGCCGTACACGTCGTAGGTGCCCAGGACGTCGGCGATGAAGATGCCGTCGAACGCCCCGCCCTCGAGCGTCTTCGCCAGGTCGGTCCAGTAGGTCAGGTCGCGGTAGTCCCGCGACCGGTCGCGGGGGTGCCGCCACAGTCCGGAGGACTGGTGCGCGACGCAGTTCATGTCGAACGCGTTGAAGCGGATCTGCCGGTGCTCGCTGCTGGTGGTCACGGGTCGAGACGCTACGTCGGACACCTCGGACCGTCACGGATCGTGACGAAGCGTGACGGTCGGCTCCGGCGACGGACTGGAGGCCCGCCCCGCGTCCGGCGCGCCGCCCGCGCCCGACGCATGGCCGGCTCCGGGGCTCAGGCGCGGTCGTGGAGCGTCACGTGGTAGCCGTCGGGGTCGGCGAACGTGAACGTCCGGCCGAACGGGCCGTCGATCGGCGCCGAGACGATCCGGTGCCCGTCGGCGACCAGCGCGTCGTGGATCGCCTGGACGTCGGTCGCGTGCAGCCAGATCGCAGCGCCGATGCCGGGCTGTGCCACCGCGTCGAGGTCCGTGCCGGGGACGATGTCACGCAGGGCGAAGGCGATCGGCGTCGTCTCGAACACGACGGCGTGCGGCGGGCCGGCCTGGGAACGGACGAGACCGAGGTACCGCTCGTAGAACGCCTGCGAGGCATCGAGGTCGCGGGTCTGCAGGGAGATGAAGTCGGGGCCGGTGACGGGCATGTGGTGCTCCTCAGGTTCGTGTCAGTCTTCTGACACGGGACAACCTATGTCAGACTACTGACATGCGTCAAGACGACACCGGCATCCACCTCGAGACGTCAATCGGCTACCTGCTCAAGGAGACCGCGAGCGCCCTCCGTGCCTCGATGGAAGCCGTGCTGCGCCCACTCGGCATGACGGTGACGCACTACTCCTGCCTCGAACTGCTGGCGCAGCGACCCGGCCTGTCGAACTCCGAGCTCGCGCGCGGCACGTTCGTCACCCGGCAGTCGATGAACGTGCTGCTGCAGACCCTGGAGCGGGACGGCTTCGTCACCCGTGCCACCGAGCCGTCGGTCGGCAAGGCGCTCCCCACGCAGCTGACCGACAGCGGACGACGGAGCCTGGCGCAGGCGAGTGCGGCGATCCGCGGGGTCGAGCAGCGGATGCTCACCGACCTGACCGCGGACCAGCAGACCGAGGCCCGTCAGATCCTGCGGAGCATGGTCACTTCGCTCCGCAGTGCGGTCTGAGCGCTCGCGGGGTTCGTAGGCTGAGCGGATGGACGTCGCACTGCGGAACAGCACCACCGAAGACCTCGAGTGGCTCGTCGAGCTCCGGGCCGTGGTGCTGCGCGACGACCTGACACGACTCGAGGTGTTCGACGAGGCGCGTGTGCGACAGCGCCTCCGCGACGCGTTCCAGCCACAGTTGACCCGCATCGTCGTGGTCGACGGCCGCGACGTGGGCTCGATCACCGTGCGCAACGAGGACGGCGTCCGCTGGGTCGAGCACTTCTACCTCGCGCCCGACGTCCAGGGCCGTGGGGTCGGGTCGACCGTGCTGCGCGCCGTCCTCGACGAGCCCCACGACGGCTCGACTCGGCTCAACGTGCTGGTGGGCAGCCCTGCCCGCCGACTGTACGAACGACACGGCTTCGTGCTCGACACCGACGACGGTGTCGACGTGTTCATGACGCTGCGGGCCGCCGATCGAGCACCCCACGGAGCGCACTGAGCTGCTCGTCGACGATGTCGGCCATCCGGCGCTCGGCCGGTCCGGTGAGCCAGGCCTCGAGCGCCAGGTGGAACAGCATCACGGTCGTCTCGGCGATGACCGCCGCCTCGGACGGGTCGAGCCCGCGGCCGACGAAGGCCTCGCGCACGGCGTCCGTCAGGTCGGCACGCTTCCGTGCGTCGCGCTCCCGGAGCGACGGCTCGGACAGCACCAGCCGCCGCACCGAACCGACCTGGTCATGACGCCCCTCGAACCGCTCGTCGGCGACGGTGCGGAGGCCGCGCACGACGATGTCGAGCGGGTCGACCCCGGCCGGCGCGCCCTGGATGGCGGCCCGGGCGAGGTCGGGGATCTCGTCGCCGGCGAAGATCACCTCGCGCTTGTCGGCGAAGTGCCGGAAGAAGGTGCGGGTCGTGAGTCCGGCCCGTGCGGTGATCTGCGGCACGGTCGTCGCCTCGTAGCCCTGCTCGGCGAACAACTCGAACGCCGCTCGTTCGAGTCGCCCTCGGGCATCCGGAGACCAACGCATGTGTTCACAGTAGTGGCGATGACACGGCGTGTCATGGTTGACTGGGCGATGACACGTCGTGTCATGACTCACTTCGAGCAAGAGATCGGGACACCATGTCGTCATCCGGCAACGCAGCACTGTGGACCACGTCGACCGGACGGTTCGCCGTCGGACCCGCTCCGGTCCCCCAGCCCGGCCCCGGCGAACTCGTCGTCCGTGCCGAGGCCGTCGCGGTCAACCCGGTCGACGCCGTCAGCGGGCTCTTCCGGCACCTGGTGTTCCCGAAGCTGCGGTTCCCCGCGGTCCTCGGGTCGGACGTCGCCGGCACCGTGGTCGCGATCGGCCCGGACGTCGAGCGGTTCCGCGTGGGCGACCGGGTCGTCGGGCACGCGGCGGGGCAGGAACAGCACCGGAACAGCGCTGCCGAAGGCGCCTTCCAGCACCAGGTCCTGCTGCTCGAACGCGTGACGACCCCGGTGCCCGACGACCTGTCCGCCGAGCAGGCGGCGGTCCTGCCACTCGCCGTCTCGACCGCAGCGGCCGGTCTCTTCGAACCGGACCAGCTCGCACTGTCACTGCCGACGGTAGACACGGTCGACCGCGACGGCGTCGTCCTGGTGTGGGGTGCGTCCACGAGCGTCGGTGCCAACGCCGTCCAGCTCGCCCGCGCCGCCGGGTACGCCGTGATCGGCACCGCATCGCCGAAGAACCACGGGTTCGTGCAGGGCCTCGGGGCCGAGGCCGTGTTCGACTACCGCGACGACGGTGCCGCACGCCGCATCCTCGACGCACTCGGCGACCGGGAGCTCGCCGGCACCCTCGCCTTCGGTCAGGGTTCGTTGACCCGCACGCTCCCGATCGTCCGGACGGCCACCGGCTCCGGCCGGCTCGCATCCGCGTACCCGACACCGGTGACGACGATCCGTGCGCGGCTCGAGCGCCGACACGGGGTGCACATCACCGCGATCTGGGGTGGCCGCCCGACGGAGTCCGAGGTCGGCCCGGCGATCTACCGCGACTTCCTGCCCGAAGCGCTCCGCACGGGTCGGTACCGTGCCACCCCGACCGCCTCCGTCGTCGGATCGGGACTCGCCGCGATCCCCGACGCCCTGGCCGAGCTCCGCGACGGTGTCTCCGCCCGGAAGCTCGTCGTCACGCTCCCCTGAGCGACTTCGCGTACCAGCGGTCCGAGTACGGATCATCGTTGAACGGCGACACCCGGACGAAGCCGAGCCGTTCGTAGAGCGCACAGGCCTCGGCGAGCTCGGCCCGCGTGTCCAGCCGCAGCGACGTGGTCCCGCGGTCTCGGCAGAAGTCCTCCACGTGGCGCAGGAGCGCCGAACCGATGCCTCGGCCGCGGTGTTCCGGCAGTGTGAACACCTTCGTCAGCTCGCCGACGGCACCCACGAAGCGCACGCCGGCGCAGGCGGCAGCGGCTTCCCCTTCACTCGCGACGACGAACACCCCGGAGTCACCCTGCAGGTCGTCGTACGGCTCCTCGTCGAGCGCACGGTCGACCTCGGCCGACGTCGCCGCGCGCCCGTACCACCGCGACGCGACCTCGGTCAGGTAGGCCCGCACGATCGCGTCGGCCCGGCCTGCGCCGGGTCGCTCCGTCTCGAAGATCATCGCGCCCCCTGCGTGGCCGCACCCGGCTCAGCGGGACGCGGTCGCCTCGCGCGCGGCGGCTTCCGCCGCGACCCAGGCGAGCATGCCGCACTTGACGCGCATGACGAACTTGGAGACGCCGTGGAAGGCGACGAGGTCCTCGAGGACGTCCTCGTCGGGTTCACCGACGCCGCGTGAGCGCATCATGGTACGGAATTCCTCGGTCAGTTCGAGGAACTCGGGCACCGTGCGGCCGACGGCCATGTCGGTGAGGACCGATGCCGATGCCATCGAGATCGAGCAGCCGTCACCCTGCCAGGCGAGCCCGGCGATGCGGTCGGTGCCGGCTTCGAGCCGCAGGCTGACCGTGATCTCGTCGCCGCACGTGGGGTTCCGCTCGAAGTGCGAGGCGTCCGCGTCCGGCATCGCACCGTCGCCGTGCCGCGACTTGGCGTGGTCGAGGATGACCTGCTGGTACAGGCTGTCGAGGGCGTTCACGCGGTCGCTCCGAAGTAGTCGCGGATCTCGGCGACGGCTGCGAGGAACCGGTCGACGTCGTGTTCGGTCGTGTACACGTACGTGCTGGCACGGCTCGTCGCGACGAGGCCGAGCCGGCGGTGCAGGGGCTGGGCGCAGTGGTGGCCGGAGCGCACGGCGATGCCCTGCGCGTCGAGGTACTGCGAGACGTCGTGGGCGTGCACACCGTCGACGTCGAAGGACACCAGGCCGGAGCGCGGGACACCGGCGGGCGGGCCGACCAGGTGGATGCCGGGCACGGCAGCGAGGCCGACGAGCATCCGGCGGGCGAGGTGCTCCTCGTGGGCGCGGACCCGTTCCATGCCGATGCCCTGCAGGTAGCGCACGGCCTCGGCCAGGGCGACCGCCTGGGACACGGGCTGCGTGCCGGCCTCGAACCGCTCGGGCGCCGGCATGAACTCGGAGCCCTCCATCGTCACGGTGGTGATCATCGAGCCGCCGGTGCGGAACGGCGGCAGGGCGTTGAGCAGCTCGCTCCGTCCCCAGAGCACGCCGATGCCGTTCGGGCCGAGCATCTTGTGCCCGGAGAACGCGGCGAAGTCGACACCGAGCTGCTGCACGTCGAGGGGACGGTGCGGCGCGGACTGGCAGGCGTCGAGCACCACGAGGGCACCGCGGGCGTGGGCGAGGCCGACGACCTGCTCCACGGGGGCGATCATCCCGGTGACGTTCGAGACGTGCGAGAACGCGACGACCCTCGTGCGGTCGGTGATCAGCGCTGCGGCGTCGTCGGCGGTCCAGGTGCCGTCGTCGGCGACCGGGATCCAGCGCAGGGTCGCACCGGTCAGGGCTGCGAGTTCCTGCCACGGCACGAGGTTGGCGTGGTGCTCGGCCTCGGTCACCAGGATCTCGTCGCCGGCGCCGAGCCGGAAGCGTGCGGCGTCGACGCCCCCGCGACCGCGGCTGGCGTTGGCCATGCCGTAGGCGACGAGGTTGAGGGCGTCGGTGGCGTTCTCGGTCCAGACGACCTCGGCCGGGGCAGCCGCGCCGATGAACCCGGCGACGGTGGCACGGGCGTCCTCGTAGGCGTCGGTGCTGAGCGCCGCGAGCGTGTGCGCACCGCGGTGGACGGCGGCGTTGTCGTGCTCGAGGAAGCGTCGCTCAGCGTCGAGGACCTGACGCGGGCGTTCCGCCGTCGCCCCGGAGTCCAGGTACGCCAACGGCTGCCCGTTCACGTCCTGCGCGAGGATCGGGAAGTCCTGCTTGATCGCCTCGACCTCGGTCTCGGTGAGCGGCTGGTTCGGCGCCACGACTGTCACGTCTCGTCCTCCTGGTGCTGCTGTCCGGAGCAACCCGTCCATGGTGTCCGTTGTTCCCGACCGCGTCCAGTCGGCACGGTGACGGCCCAGGACCACGCCGGGACCTGGGCCGTCGCACGTCGTTCGTTACTCGTTGCCGATCTTCTCGTCCGCTGCGTCGCGGGCGCCGTCGATCTTGTCGTCGTACTTGCCGCCCGTGGCCTTCTTGACCGCGTCGGCCACGCCGCCGAGCACCTTGTCGCTGACGTCCTCGGCCTTCTCGCTCTTCAGGGCGTCCTGGACCTTGCCGTCCTTCAGGAACTCCTGGGCCTTCTTCGTGATGTCGTCGAACCCCGCCATCGGCTGCTCCTCGTCTCGGTGCGGAGCCCGTCGCTCCGTCCTGGCGCCGACAGTAGGCCCCTGGGCCGCCGTCCGCACCGGAACGTCCGGGGTCCTCACACCATCTGGGCGCTGCGACGACGGGCGAGGACGTACCCGACGGCGACCGCGCCGGACACCGCGAGCAACGAGGGCACGAGGATGTCGGTGCCCTGCTGCGTGAACTCGACGACGAGCACGAGCGCCGTGAACGGTGCGCGCATGGTGGTGGCGAGGAAGGCCGCGGCACCGACGAACGCGAAGGCCGCCAGGCTCGGGCCGTCAGCCGGCCAGAGCAGCAGCCACGCGCCACCCAGTCCGCCGCCGATCGCCGAACCGATCGCGATCGAGGGGGTCAGCGTGCCACCGACCGCACCAGCGCCGATGGTGGCCGAGGTGGTCACGGTCCGCAGGACCCCGAGCAGCAGCAGGAACACCACCGGCGAGAGACCGGCGAACGACGAATCGTCCAGGGCGCTGTTCATCGCGACGAGGCCGAGCGCCCGCCCGTTGCCGAGGATCTCCGGGAACGGGATCGCGATGAGCCCGACCATCGCGAACACCAGCGGCAGCACGACGAGCAGGTGCCAGCCCTTCGGCGCGATGCCCTGCAGTCGGTTGGTCAGCTTCACGAACCCGACCCCGGCGAGCCCGAGCACCGGCCCCACGACGATCGCCCAGACCAGCAGCGACGGCGACAGGTGCATCGCGGGCACGTGGTAGAGCACCTCGTCCGGGATCACGAGCCGGGCGGTGATGGCGGCGACGGCACTCGTGGCGAAGGCGGGCAGCGCGGTCGCGAAGCTGATCTCGCCGAGCAGGACCTCGACCGCGAACAGGGCACCGCCGAGGGGCACGTCGTACACGGCGGCGAGGCCGGCCGCGGCACCGCAGGCCACGAGGATCTTCGTCTCGCGCGCCGTCAGCCCCGCACGACGGGTGACGAGCTGGGCGAGCCAGGCCCCGACCTCGCGCGGCGCGACTTCCTTGCCGATGGACGCCCCGAGCCCCACGGCCAGGATCTGGACGCCGGCGTTCGCGAGCGTCGCCAGGGCGGGCATCCGCTTGCCGTCGACGGCCGCGGTGACCGAGACGATCGAACGACCCCACCGACGGAGCGCCCACCAGGCGAACCCGGTCAGGACCCCGGCGGCGGTGAGCGCGAGGAACCGGTTCAGCCCGGAGGGGGCGTCGGCCGCCTCGAGGTGCCCACCGAACCCGTACCCGAAGGCGACGAACTGGATGAGCTGGAGCGCGAGCCAGACCGCGATGCCGGCGATGCCGCCGGAGACGCCCACCAGGGCGGTGACGACGGCGAGCTTGAGGGCCCAGACCGGGGTCGCGTGTCCGGAGTGCGGCATGACCGGAAGCCTAACGGGCCGGACGCACCCGATGACGGACCGCGACGGGTCCGCCGGACGCGGGGCGGGCCTCCAGGCCGGGTGTCCCGACCACCCGCCGTCAGACGGCCGTCACCCGGAACGGCACCACGCCCTCGGCCGGCATGAGCGGCGGCTGCAGGCCGACCGTGCCGAGCACCCGTCCGCTGAAGACGCGCGGGCCGGACCACCAGTCCGGTCGAACCAGGTCATGGCCGGCCCCGATGACCACGGGGTCGACGCGGTACGACGTGTCCGGGTCGAGGTCGCGGAAGGTGACCCGGCCGGTGCCGGACACCTCGGAGCGCCCGATGCTCGCCAGGAAGAAGACCGCCTGCTGCCGGTCCGGCGTGACCGTGCCGTACACGAGCCGCGAGTCGTCGACCTCGTCCGAGCGCACCAGGTCGCCGCCGTGCAGGAGCGGGCGGAGCTCCCGGTACAGCGCGATCCACTCGGTGAGCGCCCGGGACTCCTCGGCGGTCGCACCGGCCAGGTCCCACTCGATGCCGAGGTGCCCGACCAGGGCGGTACCGGCGCGGAAGGCGAGGTCGTGGACCCGACCGGTGGTGTGGTTCCGGCCGCTGGCGATGTGCGAGCCGAGCAGCTCCGGCGGCAGGAGCTGCTGCGTCCACCGGTGCATCTGCTGACGCTCGAGCGGGTCGATGTCGTCAGACACCCACACCCGCGCGGTGTGCTCGATGACGCCGAGGTCGACGCGGCCGCCACCCGACGAGCACGACTCGATCTCGAGCGCCGGGAACCGCTCGCCGAGCGTGGCCATCAACCGGTACGCCGCGAGGGTCTGCTCGTGGACCGCTGCACCGCCACCGGGGAAGCCCGCCTCGACGAGGTCGCGGTTGTGGTCCCACTTGACGTACTCGATGCCGTACTCGCCGATGATCGCCGTCATCCGCTCGAGCACGTACGCGAAGGCCTCGGGGATCGCCAGGTTGAGCACCTGCTGGTCGCGGGAGCGCGCGGGCAGTCGTCCGTCGGCCTGCAGGATCCACTCCGGGTGGGCGCGGGCGAGGTCGCTGTCCTCGTTCACCATCTCGGGTTCGAACCACAGGCCGAACTCCATGCCGAGTGCACGGACGCGGTCGACCAGGGGGCCGAGCCCGTCCGGCCAGACGTCCTCGTCGACGTACCAGTCGCCGAGGCCGGCGTGGTCGTCGCGGCGCCCGCGGAACCAGCCGTCGTCGAGCACGTAGCGTTCGACGCCGAGGGCCGCAGCACGCTCGGCGAGGTCGACGAGGCGGGCCAGGTCGTGGTCGAAGTACACGGCCTCCCACACGTTGATCGTCGTCGGGCGCGGCGTCGTCGGGTGCTGCGGGCGGCTGCGGAGCCAGCGGTGGAACCGTCGGGCCTGGTCGTCGAGTCCGTCGCCGTGCGCGAAGTACACCCACGGCCCCTCGTAGGTGGCACCGGTGTCGAGCCGGACCTCGCCGGGCAGCAGGAGTTCGCCGCCGCCGATGACCTGGCGGCCGGTGGCGAGCCGTTCGGCGTGGTGCCGGTGGTTCCCGCTCCACGCGGTGTGGACGCCCCAGACCTGGCCGCGGGCGAAGCCGAAGCCCGGCTCCCCCACCGTCAGCACGGTCGCCGCGTCGGTGCCGGTGCGGCCCTTCCGTCCCTCGCGCTGGTGGGTGCCGACGACGAGTTCCCGGCGCTGCGGGGTCCGTTCCTTGCCCCAGCGGCCGGCGAAGTCCAGGATCTCGCGGGCCCCCGACGGGATCGGCATCGCGAGCGTCAGGTCGTCGACGGTGTAGGCACCGTCGACGGTGTTCGTCACGCTCGCCCGGGCCCGCACGAGCCCGGAGCCGAGCATCTCGACCACCACCCGGATCGTGAGCCCGGCGGTGGTGTCCGCGGCGTCGGCGGTGACCGTGGTGTCCGTGACCGCGAGGGCCGTCACCGTGAACGCCGGCGACCAGTCGGCACCGTCCCGGTGCCCGGCGAGCCCCGGACGGCCGCTCCAGCCCCGGTGCGGTTCGGGCAGTACCGACAGGCGGACGGGGGCGTCCATCTCGTTCGGGGACACCGGGGTGACGTCGGCGTCGGCGAGGGCCGTCAGCGCGGCGGTGTCGAGCGGGCCGAGCGCCGCTCCCCAGTGCACGACGGCGGGGAGCGCGTCGTCGCGGCAGTCGAGGACGAGCGAGACGCCACCGGCGCTCAGGTGGACGAGTTCGTGCGGCATGCGGGCTCCAGTCGGCGTCGTTGCACGTCAGAGCTTTCCGGTCCGGGGCCGTCCGCTGCAAATCCGGCTGCGGCGCGGCTCAGAACCAGCGCTTCACCTTGAACACCACGTACAGGATCGCCGCGAACAGGACCATCGCGACGATCGACAGCGGGTACCCCCACGTCCAGCCGAGTTCGGGCATGTGCGTGAAGTTCATCCCGTAGATCGCGGCGATGAGCGTCGGTGCGAACAGGATCGCCGCCCAGCCGGAGATCTTCTTCGTGTCGTCGTTCTGCTTCTGGGCCGCCAGGGTGGAGTCGACGGTCAGGGCGTTCTGCAGCAGCTGCCGGAAGGTGTCGAGCCGCTCCACCACCCGGATCGAGTGGTCGAGGACGTCGCGGAACCGGCGCTGCATCTCCACCGGCAGGTGGTACTTCTCGGCACCGCGGTGCAGGTTCTCGATGATGTAGACGAGTGGACGCGCTGCACGCTGGAAGTCGACGACCTCGCCGAACAGCTCGTACACCCGGCGGGACACCCCGGCCTCGCCGGAGAACAGCTGGTCCTCGATCTGGTTGATGTCCTCTTCGAGCCCGTCGATCACCGGCACGTAGCCGTCCACGATGGAGTCCATGAGCGCCCAGAGCTGCGCCTGCGGCCCGACCGTCACCAGACCCGGCTTGCCGCTCATCCGCTGCAGTGCCCGGGGAACGGTCTGCTTGCCCCGCGGGTCGGCCTTCACCACGACGAGGAAGAACGTCTCACCGACGAAGGCGTGCACCTCGCCGAACGCCACCTCTTCCTGCTGGTCGTTGTACAGCGCGGGCTTGAGCACCACGAACAGCGTCGATCCGTAGCGCTCGAGCTTCGGTCGCTGGTGCCCCTCGGCGGAGTCCTCGACGGCGAGCTCGTGCAGACCGAGGGCGACCGCGACGTCGCCGAGTTCCTGGGCGTCGGGCTGGTGCAGGACGATGCACGCACTGGCGCCCTGCTCGTCGAGCATCCGGAAGGTGTCGTCGAGGGACGGACTCGCGATCGGGGCGATCCGGTCGATGTAGACGGTGTTCAGTTCGACGCTCACGCGCCCACCGTACGCAGGGTGGCCGGTCTCCGGCCTGGAGGCCCGTGCCGGCTCCGCCACACGCCCCGCGTCCTGCCTGAACGCGCGCTGCACGACCGCCGCCACCGGCCGCCTACGGTGCAGGTCATCAGCATGCTGACGAAAGGGACTGTCATGAAGAGGATCTGGAAGCGCATCGCGGTGGCCGTGAGCGCGGTCGTCGCCGTCATCGGCGCGTACGTGGGGTCGGGCGCTGCCGGCGGCACGCCCATCCAGGACGCCGCCGGTGGCGCCCTGTCGGCGTCCTCGACCGCGATCGCCCCGGACGGCCCGGCCTTCTCGATCTGGAGTGTGGTCTACGCCGGGCTCATCGGCTACGCGGTGCTGCAGCTCTTCCGCACCGCGAACGACGAACGGCACGAGCGGCTGGTGGTGCCGGCGGTGCTCTCCCTGCTGCTCAACGCCGCGTGGATCCTGTCGGTGCAGTTCGGGTTCCTGTGGGCGAGCGAACCGATCATCGTCGCACTGCTCGTCGTGCTGATCTGGACGTTCACGATCCTGCGCCGGACCCCGTCCCGGGGCGTGGTCGAGGCGATCCTGACCGACGGCACGTTCGGGCTGTACCTCGGGTGGGTCTGTGTCGCGACGGCCGCCAACACCGCCGCGGTGCTGACGGCGGCGGGCTTCCGTGGCTTCGGACTCGGACAGGACCCGTGGGGCGTGCTCGTCGCCGCGGTGGCCGGGCTCGTCGGGGTGCTCATCGCGCTGTGGGGCCGGGGACGCCTGGCACCGATGGCCTCGGTCGCGTGGGGCCTGGCGTGGGTCGCGGTGGCCCGGTTCGACGGGCCGCTCGTCTCCGTCCCGACGGCGGTGGCGGCCGTGGTGGCTGCGGCGGCCGTGGTCGTGGTGACCGTGGTGGTGCGGGCCCGCGCCGGCTGGGTCGGCGGCCGTGCCGGTCGGGCGGCGGCTCCGGTGGCGGCCTGACGCGCGACTGCCTGCGCGTCGTTTCGGGCTGAGCGACACCTCACGCAGCGATTGGGCCGTGAGGTGTCGCTCAGCGCGAAGAATCAGCGCGCGGACACGACCAGGCCGTGCGCGGCGGCGACCGCGGCGTTCGTGACCCGGCCGGCGTGCACGTTCAGGCCTCCGGCGAGGGCGGGGTCGGCCTCGAGCGCGGCTTCCCACCCGCGGTCGGCGATCGCGACGGCGTAGGGCAGCGTGGCGTTCGTCAGCGAGATCGTGCTCGTGCGCGGGACGGCGCCGGGCATGTTCGCCACGCAGTAGTACACGGTGTCGTGCACGGCGAACGTGGGGTCGTCGTGGGTCGTCGGGCGGGAACCCTCGAAGCAGCCGCCCTGGTCGATCGCGATGTCGACCAGCACCGAGCCGGGTCGCATGTCGGCGACCATGGCGTCGGTGACGAGCTTGGGAGCCGAGGCCCCGGGGATCAGCACCGAGCCGATGACCAGGTCCGCGTCGCGCAGGGCCTCGGCGATGGCGTGCGCCGACGACCGCAGGGTCGTGACACGCCCGTCGAACCGGGCGTCCAGGGCCCGGAGCCGCGGCAGGCTGATGTCGAACACGGTGACGTCGGCCCCCATGCCGAGCGCCATCGTCGCGGCGTGCTCCCCCGCGACGCCGCCGCCGATGACGACCACGCGGCCCTTCGGCGTGCCGGGGACCCCGCCGAGCAGCAGTCCGCGTCCGCCGTTCGTCCGCATCAGGTGGAACGCGCCGACCTGGGCGGACAGCCGCCCGGCGACCTCGGACATCGGCGACAGCAGGGGCAGCGAGCGGTCCGGCAGCTGCACGGTCTCGTAGGCGATGGCCGTCGCACCCGAGTCGATGAGGGCGTCGGTCAGGGGGCGGTCTGCGGCGAGGTGCAGGTAGGTGAAGAGCACCTGCCCCGGGCGGATCATCGGGTACTCCGACGCGACCGGCTCCTTCACCTTGAGGATCAGCTCGGCGCGTTCCCACACCTCGGCCGCGGTGTCGACGATCGTGGCGCCGGCGGTGCGGTACTCGTCGTCGGTGAACGCCGAACCGGACCCGGCGCCGGCCTGCACCAGGACCTGGTGGCCGTGCGATGCGAGCTCGGCGACACCGGCGGGGGTGGCCGCGACGCGGTACTCGTTGTTCTTGATCTCGGTGGGGACGCCGATGCGCATGCGGACTCCTTCGTGGGCGGTGCGTTCGTCCCGTCCATTCAGCACCGGATTCGCCCACAGCAGCGCTGAGCCGAACATCCGGACAGCGGCAGCGCGATCCGTGTCACGAGATTCGGCGGAACCGTCCGCCGCAGCAGTCGGTCAGTGCCCGCGCAGCGACTCGCTCGGCAGCTCACCGAAGCGGCTGCGGTAGGTCGCCGAGAAGCGACCGAGGTGCCCGAAGCCCCACGTCCGCGCGATCTCGGCCACGGTCGTCTCGTCCAGCGCACCGCCGACCAGGTCCGTCCGGGCGCCGTCGAGCCGCACGCCGCGCAGGAGTTCCCCCGGCGTCTGGTCGAGGTGCCGACGGAGCGACTGCTGCAACCCGCGGGGGCTGAGGCCGGCCGCCGCCGCGATGTCCGGCGTGCCGATCGCTTCACGCGCGTGCTCGTGCACGAACTCGAGCGCCCGGCGCAGGCGGTCGTGCTCGGGGCCGCTGCCGGACACCGACGCACGCCACTTGTTGCGCCGCGGGAACGCACGGATCGCCGCGGTCGCGAACGCCTCGGCGATGTCGTGCTGGACCATCGGGCTCATGGCCTGTTCGACGTCGAGCCAGACGGCCGAGTACTTCCGCACCACCGATCGCCACAGCGCGATGCCGTCGGCGGTCGGGCGGCGCATCGGTTCGAACGCGAAGTCGTCGTCACCGGCGACGGCACGGACGAAGTCGCGGTCGAGCTGCACCAGGTTCAGGGCGATGTCGTGGTGGTGCAGGGCGTAGGGCTCGGCGAACGGCAGCACGACCGGCACCCCGGCCTGGAGCTCGAACGTCTCGCCGCCCGTGGTGATCCGGCTCGAACCGCTGCGCAGCCACGCGACCAGGAACTCGTCGTCGACCTGGCTCTCGCTGCGCAGGTCGACCATGAACCGCGACGAGCGCAGGGACATCCGCTCGTCACCGACGCCCGCGAAGTCCCAGTGGGCGTTCTCGTGGGTGCGCCGGACGACGGGAGCACGGAAGTCGTAGTCGCCCGTGAAGAACGCGAGGGCCTGGTCGACGTCACTGCCGACCATCCGCCGGAAGTACCGCGGCCCGGGCCGTTCGAGAGAAAGCACCATGCACCAGAACGTAGGACGGACCACCGACAAACTGCGTCAGATCCCGACTCAGGGCTGCAGGATCGCCTGCCCCACGCTCTCGTCGAGGATCAGGTCCGTGATCAGCCCGGCGGCCAGCGCACCCCGCAGTGACGCCGCCTTCGACCGCCCGGCGACGACGCAGACCCGCCGGGGCGCGCGCTTGATCGTGTCGAGGTCGGGAGCGCCGGCCCGTGCGTTCACGCCGATGTCCTTCCACGAGCCGTCGGACCGGTAGAACACCGTCGAGACGTCCCCGACGACCCCGGCCTGCGTGAGCTCATCGCGGTCCTCGGGGTCCAGGTACCCGCCGGAGTAGACGTGCGAGGGCACCGGGGCCTGCGGGGCGCCGACACCGAACACGACGAGGTCCATCCGCTCGTGCAGGTCGAGCACGCGGCGGATCGAGCGCTCGCGGAACAGTGCCTCCTTCGTCGCGGGGTCGTCGAAGAACGCCGGCACCGGGAACTGCTGCACGAACGCCCCGTACGCCTCGCCGAACCGCCGCAGGATCTCGGACGCGTAGACGATGCCGGTGGTGCGGGTGTTCGCGGCGCCGTTGATCTGCACGATCGTCGAGCCGTGGGTGGTCTTCGGCACCAGGTACCGGCTGACCGCGCTCACGGTCGAACCCCACGAGATCCCGATCACCATGTTCGACTCGACGTACTGCGTCAGGATCCGGGCGGCGGACAGTGCGACGCGCTCGAGCCGGTCGACGTCGCTCGTGTGGTCCGGCACCGGGACGACGTGCGCGTGCACCCCGAAGCGGGATCGGATGCTCCGGCTCAGCGCGGCGGCCTGGTCCAGGGGCGACCGGATCTGGATGTCGACGAGCCCGGTGTCCCTGGCGTACTTCAGCAGCCGCGACACCGACGAGCGCGAGGTGCTGAGTTCGTCGGCGATCGCGTCCATCGTCAGGTCCTGCAGGTAGTACAGGTGGGCGGCGCGCAGCGCCTGCTGCGTGCGCATGGGCTGAGCCGCGTCACTCATGGTGCTCCGATCTGTCGAACGCAACCATGCACGGACGTGCAGGGCCTCTGCAACCCCGGCCGCGCCTCCAGACCGCCGCGTCGGGCCTG
The DNA here is from genome assembly GCF_047226435.1 of Curtobacterium poinsettiae. NCBI lineage: Bacteria > Bacillati > Actinomycetota > Actinomycetes > Micrococcales > Microbacteriaceae > Curtobacterium > Curtobacterium poinsettiae. Next base: position 2,682,975 of record NZ_CP178434.1, read on the forward strand.
GACGACACGTGTGCTGCACGTTCGTGCACGCGAGTTGCCCGCCCTGTCGAACGAGCGCACGATCGATCCTGACCCCACGAACAGACGAAGGAAGCGACGAACCATGTCGAAGAAGACACAGCCCCGGAACACGGTGACCGCCCTCACCGAGCGCCCGAACGCGCAGGTCCTCGTCGTCGGCGGCGGCATCAACGGCATCGCGACGTTCCGTGACCTCGCACTCCAGGGCGTCGACGTCGCCCTGGTCGAGCGTGGCGACTACGCCTCCGGCGCCTCCGCGGCCTCGAGCCACATGATCCACGGCGGCATCCGCTACCTCGAGAACGGCGAGTTCCGCCTGGTGCGCGAGAGCGTGCAGGAGCGCAACGGCCTGATCCGCATCGCCCCGCACTACGTCAAGCCGCTGCAGACGACCATGCCGATCTTCTCGACGTTCTCCGGCATCATGAACGCCCCGCTGCGCATGCTGACGCACAAGCAGCGCTCCACCAAGGAGCGCGGCGCGATGCTCATCAAGATCGGCATGACGATCTACGACTCCTTCTCGCGCGACGGCGGCTCCGTCCCGAAGCACGTCTTCCGCACCAAGAAGGCGGCGCTCGAGGACATGCCGGCCCTCAACAAGGACCTGAAGTACACGGGCACCTACTACGACGCGAGCGTGCACGAGCCCGAGCGCCTGGCCCTCGACGTCCTCAAGGACGGCCTGGCCGCGGGAGCCGACAAGGCACGCGCCGTCAACTACGTCGAGGCAGCCGGCACCCGCGACGGCGGCGTCCTGCTGCGCGACCGCGAGACCGGCGACGAGTTCGTCTTCACGGCCGACGTCGTGATCAACGCCTCCGGCCCCTGGACCGACCTGACGAACGAGGCGTTCGGCGGCGAGACGAAGTTCATGGGCGGCACGAAGGGCTCGCACATCGTCGTCCACAACGACGAGCTGCTCAAAGCCACCAAGGGCCGCGAGCTGTTCTTCGAGAACGACGACGGCCGCATCGTCCTCATCTACCCGCTCAAGGGCCGGGTGCTCATCGGCACGACCGACATCGACGCCGACCCCGCGAAGCCGGTCACGACGACCGACGAGGAGATCGACTACTTCTTCGGGCTCGTCAAGCACGTGTTCCCGCAGATCGAGGTCACCCGCGACCACATCGTCTACAGCTACTCCGGCATCCGCCCGCTCCCCCGCCACGAGGACACCGCCCCCGGCTTCGTGTCGCGTGACTACCGGATCGTGGACACCCAGATCGCCGGCCTGCCGAAGTCGACCGTGCTGTCGCTCGTCGGCGGCAAGTGGACGACGTTCCGTGCCCTCGCTGCACACCTGTCCACCGAGGCGACGACCAAGCTCGGCATGAGCCGCAAGGTCGACACCACCGGCATGCCGATCGGCGGTGGCAAGGAGTTCCCGACCACCGACGCCCAGCGCGCCCTGTGGATCAAGTCGCACCGCGACGGGCTGGACGAGTCACTGGTCGAGGGGCTGCTCGAGCGCTACGGCACCCGTGCCGCCGAGGTCGTGGACGTCCTGACCGACGGCCCGGTGGAGCCGCTCGAGTCCGACCCGTCGCTCACCCGCGCCGAGGTCGCCTACTTCGCCCGCCACGAGCAGGCCGTCCACCTGGTGGACGTCGTCCTGCGCCGCACGAACCTGGCGTTCGTCGGTGGGGTCACGATCGACCTGCTCGACGAGCTGGCCGACGTGCTCGCCGGTGCGCTCGGCTGGACGACCGAGGAGCGCGCGGACGAGGTCCAGCGCACGCTCGACGTCCTGCGCGAGTCGCACGGCGTGATCGTGCCGCTGACGTCCGCTTCGGCGCCGACGTCGCAGCTCGCGTAGTCGACGCCCCGACGGACGGACGGGAGGCCCGGTACCAGCTGGTACCGGGCCTCCCGTCCGTTCGGGGTCGCGTTGGCGGCCCGCTGGTCGCGTCAGAACCGCTCGCCGGTGGGGTCGAGCGCCGTGCGGTCGATGAGCTGGTCGCCGCCGACGGGCTCGCCTTCCCAGTCGACCAGGCGCCAGCCGTCGGCGAACGAGCCCTCGAGTTCGACGATGCCGGTGTTCTCCAGGTGGCGCTTCGTGCCGAAGTGGTCCGGGGTGTTCTGCGCAGCTGCACTCGCCCACGTGCGGATCGCGGCACCGTGACTGACGGCGGCGGCCACCGCCACCCCGGTGGCCTCGATCTGGCGGACGGCATCGTCGTAGCGCTCGAAGAACTCGACGCCGCTCTCGGCACCGGGCATCCGGGTCGTGCGGTCACCGCCGGACCAGCCGTGCACGGTGGAGATGTAGGTCTGCACGGACACCGTGTCGCTCTTGCCCTGGGTGTCGCCCGCCTCGATCTCGCGGAGGCCCGGCAGCACCACGGGCTCGAGGCCGAGCGAGGCCGCCAGGGGCGCCGCCGTGACCTGCGTCCGGACCATCGACGACACGAACAGCCGCTCGATCCCGCGGTCGGCGAGCGCTGCGGGCAGGGCGTCGGCCTGCTGCTGCCCGAGCTCGGTCAGTCCTGGTCCGGGCACCACGGCATCGAGGATGCCGTGCACGTTCGCGGGGGTCTGGCCGTGGCGGATGAGCAGCAGTCGCATGCCGCCACCCTACGGACCGCCGCTGACGTCAGCCCTGCCGGGTGTTCCAGCGGGGGTTCTTCTTGTTGATGACGTAGACGCGGCCGCGGCGCCGGACGACCTGGGAGCCGGGGATCTTCTTGAGCGCCTTGAGGGAGTTGCGGACCTTCACGACGAGCCTCCTTGTTGATAACGGTTTTCAGTTACAGTAGCCCACATGCGTGCTGCTGCCATCACCCTCGTCACCGCCCTGCACCAGGTCGACGCCGACCGCGTCGCCGCCCGGATCTCCGACGGGCACCGGATGCACGTCGCCGGGAGCGCCTTCGCCACCGCCCGTGCCGTGGCGGACCGCGCCGACCAGCTCGACCGGCTCTGCGGGCCCGAGGCCGACCACGGGCTCGTCGTCACCCTGCACCCGGGGGCCGATGCCCGCGCCGTCGGCATGCTGCTCGCCAACGCGGCACGGTCCGAGACCGGCGACGACCGGGTGCTCAGGCACGTCGTCGGCGTGCTGCGGGCCGACGACGTCGCACACCTGCTCTGGTCGGACGTCGACGACGCCTTCGTGGCCGCGGACCGGATGGCGGCACTCGTCGAGTACGCGACGGTGATCGCCCTCGACCGCATCGAGCCGCTGTCCGGCCGTCGGCGTCGGGCGCTCGTGTCCCTGCTGCACCGGATGGCGCCCCAGGCCGTGATCGTCGCCCTGCCCGCGATCCGGAGCGCCGCCGACCTGCCGGCCTCGAACGGCGGCGCGGCACGGGTGCTCGCCACCGGCGCCGGCTGGATGCGCGCACTGTCGAGCGGCGCGGACACCGGGCGCGACGCCCGCGACGCCCTGGTCTCGATGCGCTACCGGGAGCCGCTGCCGTTCCACCCCGGGCGACTGTCGTCCGTCATCGCCGAGGACCTGTCCGCCGGGGTGAACGGCCGCGTGCTGCGGTCGCGGGGGTTCTTCCGCCTGGCATCGCGGCCGGACCACGTCGGCTCGTGGTCGAGCTTCGGGTCGATGCTCGCGCTCGACCCCACCGCGAACCCGTCGTGGGACGCCGATGCCCCGATCGGGCAGGCGCTGTGGTTCGTCGGCGAGCAGCTCGACGTCCGGGCGATCGAGCGGGCCCTCGACGGGGCGCTGCTCACGCCGTCGGAGCTGCTCGCAGGGCCGGACGTGTGGCGCAGCTGGGCGGACCCGTTCCCGGAGTGGCCCGCGGTGGACCCGGCGTCGGAGCACCGGCACGAGTGAGGGCGCGCGTGGGTACGCACACGTCTCGCGACAGAGCACGAGTCGATCGACTCGTGCATCGTCGTCTCATGCGCACACATCCGCTGCGTGCGCAGGTTGCGACAGGGCACGAGTCGATCGTCGCGTGCATCGTCGCAGCGCACGCACGCACGCACGGACGGGAGGCGCGGTGCGGGTCGGACCCGCACCGCGCCTCCCGTCCGTGGTCACGTCGAGAGCCGCAGCGTCAACGCGCCGGTGACGCCTCACGCGCAGCGGCGGCCTCGCGCGCAGCGGCAGCCGCGGCGTCCTGCGCGGCGAACGGCAGGTCGCCGAGGTCCAGGTGCGGGTTCGTGTCCTGCGTGAGCACGAGCTCCTTCGCCTCGTCCTCGGTCTCCACGGCCGGCATCGAGCCGGGCAGCGGGCGCTGCGAGGACTCCTTCATGCAGAAGACACCGATCGCGCCGACGACGCTCATCGCCATCAGGAAGTACGCCGGGGCGAGCTCGTCACCCGTCGCGGTGAGCAGCGCCTGCACGATCAGGGGCGTGGTCCCGCCGAACACCGCGATCGCGATGTTGTAGGCGAAGCCCATGCCGCCGTACCGCGTCGACGTCGGGAACAGCGCCGGCAGCGACGCGGCCTGGTTCGACACCCACAGCGCGGTCATCAGCGCGAGCAGCCCGAGGCCGGCGAGCGTCGACCACTGCGCCCCGTGCCCGATCAGCATGAACGCCGGCACGACGAGCACGACCGTGGTGGCGGCACCGATCCACATCACGACGCGGCGGCCGAGGCGGTCGGAGAGCTTGCCGGTCAGCGGGAGCATCACCGCGAGCAGCAGGAGCACCGGGATCGTCAGCAGGGTGCCGTCGATGGCGGAGTAGCCGAGCGAGTCGGTCAGGTACGTCGGCATGTACGAGGTCAGGGCGTAGCCCACGGTGTTCGACGCGGCGACGAGCATGATCGCGATGACGATCGGGCGCCAGTGCTGGCGGACCATCGCGACGACGTTGGCCGGACGCTCACCGTCGAAGGACGCCCGGGACTCGCTCGCGGCCTCCTGCGCGGCCTGGGTCGCCTGGAACACCGGCGACTCCTCGATGCGCAGACGGAAGTAGATGGCCACGACACCGATCACACCGGCCGCCAGGAACGGGAAGCGCCAGCCGTAGGCGGTCATCGCCTCGTCGCCCAGGGTGATCTGCAGCACCGACACGACGGTGGCACCGAGCGCGAAGCCCAGGTAGCTGCCGAAGTCGAGGATGCTCGCGAAGAAGCCGCGACGGCGGTCCGGGGCGTACTCGGTGACGAAGGTCGTGGCCCCGGCGTACTCGCCACCGGTCGAGAAGCCCTGCGCGAGCTTCAGCACGACGAGCAGGATCGGACCGAAGACGCCGATGGTGGCGTACGCGGGCAGCGCACCGATCAGGAACGTCGACGCCGCCATCATGATCAGCGTCGTCGCGAGCACCTTCTGGCGGCCGATCTTGTCGCCCAGGCGTCCGAACACGATGCCGCCCAGGGGGCGTGCGATGTACGTCGCCGCGAAGACACCGAGGCTGAACAGGATCTGCACCGAGGGTTCGGCCGTCGGCAGGAAGACCTTCCCCATCGTGACGGCCAGGTAGCCGTACACGCCGACGTCGTACCACTCCATGGTGTTGCCGACGACCATGCCGCTGACGGCTCGTCGCATCATGCTCTTGTCGACCACGGTGACGTCGCTCTCACGCAGCCGTCGGTGTGGTCGGGTGTTGGTACTGCTGGGGTCGGAACCCATGCCTTGCTCCTCGAGAAGATCGGTGGGCCGTCGGGTACCGGCCCAGAACAGCGAGCGACGTTACCGAGCAACCGAAATGTCATTGGCCGGGGATTCTCAGGAACCGGCGTGTCACCCGGACGGGGGTCACGCCCGATCCGCACCAGCGCGCGGAAGGACGGAACTGTGTAACGACGCCGTAACATCGGGCCCGTGGCGATCGAACCCGAGACGAAGAGCTGGACGTGGGTCATCGAGACCGCGTGCCCCGAGTGCGGCTACGACGGCAGCGCCGTGACGATCCGCGACGTGCCGGGCATCATCGACGACAACACCGCAGGGTGGCCCGAGGTCCTCGGACGCGACGACGTCCGGGACCGCCCGGACGACCACACGTGGTCACCGCTCGAGTACGGCGCCCACGTGCGGGACGTGCACCGGAAGATGGCCGAACGCCTGGACCTGATGCTCACCGAGGACGCCCCCGCCTTCGCGAACTGGGACCAGGACGCCACCGCCGTCGAGGACCGCTACGGCGAGCAGGACCCCGCGGTCGTCGCCCGGCAGCTGCGGGAGTCGGCGGACCGCGCGGCCCGGGCCTTCGCCGCCGTCCCCGACGAGGTGCTCGAGCGCACCGGGCTCCGGTCCGACGGCAGCGCCTTCACCGTCGCGACGCTCGCCACCTACTACGCGCACGACCCGGTGCACCACCTGTGGGACGTGCAGCGCACGCGCTAGACGTGGGGACCACCGGTCGGGAGGCGCGGTGCGGCCCCGCCCCGCGCCTCCCGGCCGCAGGCGGTCGCCCCCGGAACCGGGCGTACCTGCCGGAACCGGGCGTACCTGCCACGAACAAACGACCAGGGATGCCCGGAAGCACCATCCATCGCGCGCGTGATGGGAAGGAACGGTCACTCAGGCGAGTGCGTCGAGCACCGCACGTGCCGTCGCGGCGTCCGTCACCAGCTCGTTGACCAGGCCGCCCCGCACCGCGGCGACGATGCTCGTGACCTTGGCGCTGCCCACGGCCACCCCGACGGCGTGCGGAACGGTCGACAGGACCTCGCGCGAGGTCCGCACCATCCGGTCGCTGCCGGGGAACTCGATCGCCGAGCCGTCGGCAGCGTAGAAGTTCAGGCAGACGTCACCGGCGGCCCGGTCGAACGCGGCGTCCTCGACCGGGATGCCCCGGGCCAGCGCGTCGCGGGTGTGGGTCGGCGCACCGATGCCGAGGATCGCGCCCTTCGCCCGGCTCCAGAGTCCGACGACGTGCTGGAACGCCGGGTCCTCGTCGAGGGTGGACCGCATCGCCGGGGACGGCAGCGCCTGGGCGAACAGGAACGCCGGGATCGCGCCGGAGTGCTCCGCGGCCGTCCGGGTGATCTCGTTCGTCTGGAACCACGGCATCGGGTCGGCCTGCCCACCCACGGTCGGCACGAGCTGGACGCCGGGCATGGTCGGCATGCCCGATCGTGCGACGTCGTACACGGTGCGACCGGACGACATCAGGACGGCGTCGCCGGGGACGAGTCCCATGCCCTCGACCGCGGCGGCCAGCGGTGCGGCCAGGTCGGCGCCGAGCGTCGCGGCGTGGGTGACCGCGGCGAGGTGCACCGCGCGGAGCCCGAGCACGACCTGCAGGCGTTCGGCGAGCGCCACGGTCTCGTCCTGGAACGGGTCGACGACCTCGATGCGGACGAGTCCGGCCTTGCGGGCCTCGGCCACGAGCCGCGAGACGGTCGGGCGCGAGACCCCGAGGCGCGAGGCGATCTCGACCTGGGTGGCGTCCTCGAGGTAGTACATCCGCGCCGCCTGGTAGACGGTGTCCAGCGGGAACCGGGTCCGCGACGAGTCGGGGCCGGGGCCGGCAGTGCTCTCGGACGACATGGAGCGGGACCCTTCGACTCGATCGGACACCGCGATCGTAGTCCGAGCACGGCTCAGCGGATCGTGAACCCGCCGTCCACACGGAGGTCCGCGCCGTTCACCATCGCGCTCGACTCCCCCGCCAGGAACAGCACGGCCGCGGCGATCTCGTCGGGCGTCGCGAAGCGGCCGGTGGGGATCTCGTCCTGGTGCCGGATGCCGTTCTCGTTCGCCCAGGCAGCACGGCCGAGGTCGGTCAGGACGACGGTCGGCGACACGGTGTTCACGGTGACGCCGCGTCCGCCCCACTCGAGCGCGAGCACCGTCGTCAGGCCGATGACGCCGGCCTTCGACGCGCAGTAGGCGGCGTGCCCGTCGATGCCGACGTGGGCCGCCTGCGACGCGATGTTCACGATCCGCCCGTACCCGGCGTCGAGCATGTGCCGGCCGACGGCCTGCGCCACGCGGAACGTGCCGGTCAGGTTGACGTCGATGGTCTTCGCCCAGGTGTCGGCTGCCAGGTCCTCGGCCGGGGCGAGGGCGGCGATGCCGGCGCAGTTCACCAGCACGTCGACGCCGCCGAAGTGCCGGACGACGTCCGCCACGGTGCGGGTCACCGAGTCGGCGTCGGTCACGTCGCAGGCGAACCCGGCGTGGAGGCTCGTGGCCGCGTCCGCCCCGTCGGCGGCGGTGTCCGGTGCGGCCGTCGACGGCACGGCGGACGTGGGCAGGTCGGCCGCGGCCGACGTGGCACCGTCGGCCCGGACGTCGACGATGGCGACGCGGGCGCCCCGGGCCGCCAGGACCCGGGCGATCGCGTTGCCGATGCCGGACGCCCCGCCGGTGACCACCGCCGTGCGGCCGCTGAAGTCGTTGGTCAGGTCGATCGTGTCGGGGCCCGGTCGGAGGGCCGCGGCGAAGTCCGTCGTCATGTTCGCTCCCTTGCGTTCGGTGCAGAACGTACCAGAAATTGTGTTCTGGACAAACGTTCTCGAAGGTGTACAGTCATCGCCGAAGCCACCCAACGGAGGAACAGCTCATGTCGACGACGACCGAGAACGCGGCCACGACCGCCCCCACCACGATCCCCACGACGATGCGCGCCGTCGTCGTCCACGGCCCCGGTGACTACCGGCTCGAGGAGCGTCCGGTGCCGACGCCCGGCCCCGGGGAACTCCTGCTCCGCACCGACGCCGTCGGCATCTGTGCGAGCGACCTGAAGTGCTACCACGGCGCCGCGAAGTTCTGGGGCGACGAGAACCGTGCGGCCTGGGCCGAGCGCGACCGCATCCCCGGGCACGAGTTCGTCGGCACGATCGTCGCCGGCGACGACGCCGCCCTGGCCAAGCGCGGCGTCGACCTCGGCGACCGGATCGCCTGCGAGCAGATCGTGCCGTGCTGGGAGTGCCGCTACTGCCTCGAGGGCGCGTACTGGATGTGCAACGTGCACGACATGTTCGGCTTCAAGGGCTACGACGGCGCGATGGCCGAGTACGTCCTCGTGCCCGCCAAGGCACTGACCCACCCGGTGTCGAAGGCCCTGCCCGGCCAGGTCGCCGCGTTCTCCGAGCCGCTGTCGTGCGCCTTCCACGCCGTCGAGCGCGGTGACATCAAGTTCGGCGACACCGTGGTGATCGCCGGCGCCGGCCCGATCGGCCTCTCCGCCATCGCCGGTGCGCGGCAGAAGAACCCGCTCCGGATCATCGCGCTCGACGTGGTCGAGGCGAAGCTCGAGCTGGCCCGCAAGGTCGGCGCCGACCTGACGATCAACATCGCCCAGGAGGACGTGGTCGCCCGGGTCAAGGAGCTCACCGACGGCTACGGGGCCGACGTCTACATCGAGGCGACCGGGCACCCGTCCGCGGTGCCGCAGGGACTGAACCTGCTCCGCAAGCTCGGGACCTTCGTCGAGTACTCGGTGTTCAAGGACGACGTGTCCGTGGACTGGTCGATCATCTCCGACGACAAGGAGCTCGACGTCCGCGGCGCCCACCTCGGCCCGCACACCTGGCCGGCGGCGATCAAGCTGCTCGAGGCCGAGACCCTGCCGATGTCGGAGATCTGCACGCACCAGTTCCCGCTCGAGCAGTTCCAGGAGGCGCTCGACCTGGTCGGCGACTCCGCCGGTGCCAGCGTCAAGGTGTCGATCATCCCGTCCCTGACCGCCCCCACCACGGCCGCGCCGCAGGCCTGACCGACTCCACCAGCAGGGAGAGAACGAGCATGTCAGCGACGACATCACGCGCCACCGGCGCCCGCACGACCACCCCCCGCGCCGAGGGCCGCCTGGACCGGATGGGCATCCCCCGTCCGCTCGCCCTCGGGTTCGTCGCCGTCCTGGTCTTCATGACCGGGAACGGCGTCGAGTCGAACTTCATCACGCCGCACATGGTGGCCGTGCTCGGCAGCCCCGAGGCCACCGTGGCGACGATCGTCACGTTCTACAGCCTGGCCGCACTGATCGGCAGCTACGTCTCGGGTGCCCTGTCCGACCTGGTCGGGCCGCGCCGGGTGATGATCCTCGGCTTCGCCGTCTGGGTCGTGTTCGAGGTCCTGTTCCTGCTGGCACTCGGCGCCGGCAGCGTCCCGTTCGCCGCCGTCACGTACGCGTTGCGCGGCTTCGGGTACCCGCTGTTCGCCTTCGCGTTCCTGGTCTGGGTGAACATCACCACCCCGGTCGAACGGAACGGCTCCGCGGTCGGCTGGTTCTACGTCGCCTTCACGGGTGGTCTGCCGACCCTCGGCTCGCTGTTCGCGATCGGTGCGATCCCGGTGTTCGGCGGCGGGACCGTCGGCGAGACCGGGGCGATGGTCGCCTCGATCGCCCTCGTCGTGATCGGGTTCCTCATCATGCTGTTCGGCGTCCGGCTGCCGAACGGGTTCACGCGCATCGCCCCCGCCGGTGAGAGCGCCTGGCAGGTGCTGACGAGCGGCATCCGCCTGACGGTCACGCGGCCGAAGATCCTGATGGGCTTCCTCGTCCGACTCATCAACACCGCACCCGAGTTCGGCATGTTCGTCGTCCTGCCCGCCGTGATCGCGAACGAGCGCGGCTGGGGCCAGAGCCGCTGGCTGCTCATGACGGTCTGCGTCTACGCCACGAACATCCTGGTCAACGCCCTGTTCGGCTGGGTCGGCGACAAGATCGGCTGGCAGCGCACCGTCAAGTGGTTCGGCATCGTCGGCTCCGCCCTCGGGCTCATCGCCTGGTGGTACGTGCCGCAGCTCGTCCCCGCCGGTTCAGACTGGGGCTACGTGCTCTCCGTCGTCGCCGGCTGCGTGTTCGGCTGCCTGCTCGCCGGGTTCGTGCCGATGGGCGCGATCATGCCGGCGCTGGCCCCCGAGCACAAGGGCGCCGCCATGGCGATGTACACCACGGCCGCCGGCGGTGCCGCGTTCCTCGGCACCGGTGTCGTCGCCGCGGTCTTCGCCCTGGGCGGCGGTGGCCAGGCCGCCACGTGGACGTTCGTCGGCCTGTACGCCTGCGCGTTCGTGATGATCCACTTCCTCAAGGTCCCGCAGGGCGACCGAGGACACTGAGACCCGGGCGACGACGGTCGTCCCGTCGTCGCCCGGTGCACCACCCCACCACCACCTCCGGAGGACCCGCACCATGACCACGATCCACGACGACCCGGACGAGTTCGCCGAAGACCAACTGAGCGGCTGGCTCGCGCTCTACGCCGACCGGGTCCGCGGCGTCCACGGCGGCGTCGTGACCCTGCCCACCGAGGGGGCCGCACCGCAGGTCGCCGTCGTCGTCGGGGGTGGCTCCGGCCACTACCCCGCGTTCTGCGGCGTCGTCGGCCCGGGCTTCGCCACCGGCGCCGTCGTCGGCAACGTCTTCACCTCGCCGTCGACCGCGCAGGTCTACTCGGTCGCCAAGGCCGCCGACCAGGGCCGCGGTGTCGTGCTGTCGTTCGGCAACTACGCCGGTGACACCATGAACTTCGGGCTCGCGGCCGAGCGGCTGCGTGCCGAGGGCATCGACACCCGCATCGTCGTGGTCACCGACGACATCGCCAGTGCCGACGACGAGACGAAGCGCCGCGGCATCGCCGGTGACTTCTCCGTCTTCAAGGCGATGGGCGCCGCCGCTGCCGAGGGCGCCGACCTCGACGAGGTCGAACGGATCGGCCGGGCGTCGAACGCCGCCACCCGCACCATCGGCGTCGCGTTCTCCGGCTGCACCATGCCCGGTGCGACCGAACCGCTGTTCACCGTCCCCGACGGCCACCTCGGCCTGGGGCTCGGCATCCACGGCGAGCCGGGCATCCAGGACGTCCCGCTGCTCCGTGCGACGGACCTGGCGTCGCTGCTCGCCGAACGACTGCTCGCCGACCGCCCCGCGACGGCCGGCACCCGGGTCGCCCCGATCCTCAACGGGCTCGGTGACACCAAGTACGAGGAGCTCTTCCTGCTCTGGGGCCGGGTGCTGCCGCTGCTGCAGGACGCCGGGCTCGAGGTCGTCGAACCCGAGGTCGGCGAACTCGTCACGAGCCTCGACATGGGCGGCTGCTCGCTGACGCTGCAGTGGCTCGACGACGAACTCGAACGGCTCTGGCGCGCCGACGCCTACACGCCCGCGTACCGCAAGGTGGCGGCACCGGTCGCGGCGCTCGTGCCGGCCGATGCGGTGGACGCCGCCGAGGACGAGGCGACGGTCGTGCCGGAGGCGACCGATGCCTCCCGGCAGACCGCGCAGACGGCGCGAGCCGCCGTCGAGGCGATGGACGCGCTCCTGCGCGAGCACGAGGAGACGCTCGGCCGCATCGACGCGGTCGCCGGGGACGGCGACCACGGCCGCGGCATGGTCAAGGGGATCGGTGCGGCGCGCAAGGCGGTCGACGGGCTCGGCCCGGAGGCCGGGGTCGCCTTCGTCCTCGGACGCGCCGGTGATGCGTGGGCCGCGTTCGCGGGCGGCACCTCCGGTGTCCTGTGGGGCGCCGCACTCGAGGCGTTCGGCCGCTCCCTCGGCGACGACCGCGAGTCGTACCAGGCAGCCGACGTCGTCGACGCGGCACAGGCCTTCGCCGACTCGATCGTCCACCTGGGCGGGGCGTCGCGCGGTGACAAGACACTGCTCGACGCACTGCTGCCGTTCGTGGAGCAGTTGCGTTCCTCGGTCGAAGCTGGTCAGCCACTCGCCGGAGCGTGGCAAGCTGCAGCGGAAGTCGCTCGGGACGAGGCCGACAAGACCGCCGACCTCACGCCGAAGGTCGGACGGGCCAGGCCGCTGGCCGAGAAGAGCCTGGGGACACCCGACGCGGGTGCCACCTCGATGGGGATGATCCTCACGCGGGTCGGCGAGGTCCTCGCCGCCCGTGCTGACAAGGAAGGAACACACGCATGACGTACCGTCTCGTGATCGGGTCCGACGACGCCGGGTTCGACTACAAGGAGATCATCAAGGCCGACCTGCTCGCCGACGACCGGGTGTCGGACGTCACCGACGTCGGCGTCGACGCGGACGGCCACACCGCCTACCCGCACGTGGCCGTGGACGCTGCGCGCCTGGTGGCGAACGGCGAGGCCGACCGGGCGATCCTGATCTGCGGCACCGGCCTCGGTGTGGCGATCAGCGCCAACAAGGTGCCGGGCATCCGTGCCGTCACCGCGCACGATTCGTACAGCGTGGAGCGCTCGATCCTGTCGAACGACGCCCAGGTGCTCTGCATGGGGCAGCGCGTCGTCGGCGTCGAGCTCGCCCGTCGGCTGGCGAAGGAGTGGCTCGGCTACGAGTTCGACCGTTCCAGTGCCAGCGCTTCGAAGGTGCAGGCGATCTGCGAGTACGACGGCAGCGCCCCCGCCGGGGTCGACGCGCAGGCGTAGGCAGGGTTCCGCACGACACCGGTGTTCGCGCACTGAACACGCCCATTCGGGTGTTCGGCACGCGAACACCGGTGTTCCGCGGAGCGGCACCGCCGCCGATCAGCCCCGCGCGGCCAAGCGGTGCACGACGGCCTTCGTCGCCTCGTACAGGTCGCGGTAGTCGCGGTACCCCGCCTCGTACGCCGCCGTCGCCTCGGGGTCCGGCTCGATCACCGTCGCCGGCGGGTTCCACGCACCGATGTCCACGGTGTCGCCCGGCCCCGCGACGAGTTCGGCCGCCAGGAACGCCGAGCCGAAGCACGCACCGATCGTCACGCTCGGCACCGTCTGCCGCAGCCCGGTGACGTCCGACACGATCGTGGGCCACAGCCGTCCGAGCAGCCCGCCGCCAGCCCCGACGAGTTCGCGGACCTCGACCCCCGCGTCGCCGAGGGCCTCGAGGTGGTGCCGTACCGCGTACGCCGTCGCCTCGAGCGTCGCCCGGTAGATGTCGCCGCGCGTGTGCCGGACTGTCAACCCCGCGAGCACGCCGCGAGCGTCCGGGTCGGCGATCGGCGTCCGTTCCCCCGCGAAGTACGGCAGCATCAGCAGCCCGTTCGCCCCGATGCCGGAGCACCGCGCTTCCTCGAGCATGGTCGACCACTCGCCGTCGACCAGCCGTCGCAGCCAGTCCGTGATCGCCCCGGAGGTCGCCATCCCACCGGACACGCTCGGCTGCCCCGGGTGCGTGCCGACGGTCGTCCACATGCCCGGCACCGACGTGGGTTCGGCCGTCGGCACGATCATGAACATCGTGGTGCCGTACTGCAGGAACATCCGGCCCGGCACGGACTCGCCGACGCTCACGCCCTCGGCCCAGGCGTCGATGGTCCCGGCCGTCACGGGGATGCCGGCCGGGAGGCCCGTGGCCGCGGCCGCCTCGGGCGTCACGACGCCCGCCTGGTCGCCGGACCACAGCAGGCGAGGCATCGCGAGACCGGGTGCCAGTCGGTCGCACCACTCCGGGATCCAGGCGTTCGCGTGCACGTCGTAGAGGGGTGTCGTCTGACTGGCCGAGTGGTGGTCGAGGACGTACTCCCCCGTCAGCCGTTCGACCACGCGGGACGACGGCATCGTGAACCGTACGGCCCGCGCCCAGACGTCGGGTTCGTGCCGCGCGAGCCAGGCGAGCTTCACGCCGGCGGCCTGCGTGCTCAGGGCGGACCCGCAGCGGGCGCGGATCGCGCCCTCGCCGCCGAGCTCCGCCGTGACGTCGTCGAGCAGCGTCGCCGTCCGGGTGTCGATGCCGTACAGGATCGCCGGACCGAGCGGCGCACCGTCGACGTCGGTCAGCAGCGCGCACGGTCCGATGCCGCTCACGCCGACCGCCTGCACCTCGACGTCGGGCACACGGTCGAGCAGGGAGCGGGTGAGCGACGTGAACTCCTCCCACCAGACGTCGGAGTCCATCTCGACCAGGCCCTGTTCGGGGCGGTCGACCTCGTGGCGACGGCTCACCTCGGCGAGCACGGTGCCGTCGAACCGGGCCAGCAAGGCCTTCGTGCTCGACGTCCCGATGTCCAGACCGAGCACCGCGCGCATGCCGCCTCCTTCGCCGCCACACGACCGCCGCCGGTCGCCCCACGAGTCTACGAGCGACGCCCAGCTGCCTGTCGGGGGCCGGACGTACGGTACCCACGACTCGAATGCTCCACGAGGGGAACCCGATGAAGAAGTCAGCCTGGCTGCCAGCCGTCATCGCACCGGTCGTCGTCGCCGGCGCCGTGGCCGCGCCGATGATCGCGAACGCCGCGAACGACCCGATCGCGGGGACGAACCCCACTGCGGCGGCCGTCATCGCCAGCATCGCGAAGTCGTCGGATGCCCAGTACTCGGGCAAGCTCTCGCAGACGAGCGCGCTCGGGCTCCCCGAACTGCCCACCGGGTCCGGCGGCTCCTCGGTGGAAGGCGACGCCTCCGACGTGCTCGGACTCCTCACCGCGTCGCACACCGCCCGTGTCTACGTCGACGGCCCCGACAAGCAGCGCGTCCAGCTGACGCAGCAGCTCGCCGAGCAGGACGTCGTCCACAACGGCTCCGACGTCTGGACCTGGGACTCGAAGGAGCGCACCGCCACGCACGTGACGCTGCCGAGCGACACCGCGAAGGACCCGCAGGACGGCACGACGACCCCGGCCGACATCGCGGAGCAGGCCATCGACGCCATCACCCCGACCACCACCGTGTCGAAGCCGACCCAGGTCAGCGTCGCCGGCCACGACGCCTGGCAGATCACCCTGACCCCGAAGTCGTCCGACACCCTCGTCGGAGCCGTCCGGTTGGCCGTCGACCAGCAGACCGGGCTCCCGCTCCGTGCGAGCGTCCAGGCCGCCGGCGCGGACGAGCCCGCGGTGCAGGTCGGGTTCACCAGCCTCGACTACGGCGCCCCGGCAGCCCGGCTCTTCGACTTCACCCCGCCGTCGAACGCGAAGGTGACGGAGAAGGACCTGTCCGACGCCGGCACCCACACGAAGGGCGAGCACGGCGACCGCCGTGGCACCCCGAGCGGTGACGAGCCGACCTTCACGGGCACGGGCTGGGGCACCATCGCCGAGCTCCCCACGGGCACCGCCGACCAGTCCGGGCTCGACGGAGACGCCTCGGGCCTGCTCGACCAGCTGACGAAGCCCGTCGACGGCGGCCGCGCGGTGCAGACGTCGCTCGTGTCGGTCTACCTGACCGACGACGGCCGCGTCTTCGCGGGCGCCGTGCCGGTGGCTTCCCTGGTCGACGCCGCGAAGTGAGCACGGCCGACCACCAGGTGAGCACGGCCGGGCCGGCGCCCGACCTGGCGATCCGCACCACGGGCCTCCAGAAGGTGTTCCGCAAGCAGCGCGCGGTCGACGGCATCGACCTGGCGGTGCCGCGCGGCGCGGTGTTCGGGTTCCTCGGGCCGAACGGTTCCGGCAAGACCACCACCATCCGGATGCTGCTCGGTCTGTCGAGCGCGAGCGGCGGCACCATCGAACTGCTCGGTGAACCGATGCCGAAGGCGCTGCACGACGTCCTGCCCCGCGTCGGCGCGCTCGTCGAGGGGCCGGCCTTCTACCCGTACCTGTCCGGTCGGGCGAACCTGCAGCGCTTCGACGCGGCCGACCCCACGTCGGACCCGCGCACCCGCAAGGCCCGCGTCGCCGGTGCACTCGACCGTGTCGGGCTGACCCACGCGGCCGACAAGAAGGCGCACGCGTACTCCCTCGGCATGAAGCAGCGGCTCGGCCTGGCGAACGCCCTGCTGTCGCCGCGTGACCTGCTGGTGCTCGACGAGCCGACCAACGGCCTCGACCCGCAGGGCACGCGCGAGGTCCGCAACCTGATCCGGTCCCTGGCCGACGACGGCACGACGGTGTTCGTGTCGAGCCACCTGCTGGCCGAGATCGAACAGGTCTGCACGCACGCGGCCGTCATGCGGACGGGCAAGATCGTCGCGCAGGGCCCCCTCGACGAGCTGCGCGCAGCCGGCGCCCGGACCGTGACCGTGCGGACGCCCGACGTCGGCCAGGCCGGCACCGTCCTCACGCGGCTCGGGCTGACTCCTCGGCACGACGGCGGGGCCGACGTGCTCGTGGCCGACCTGCCGAACGGGCTGCTGCCCGAGACCATCACCGCCGAACTCGTGCGCGCCGACGTCCGGGTCCGTGGCCTTGACGTCGGCGGTGGCACCCTCGAGGACCTGTTCGTCGCACTCACCGGAGAGGGATTCGATGTCGCAGCCTGACGTGGCCGTGCGGGAGGTGCCCGTCCGCCGTCGGCAGCGCACGTTCGCACTGCTCGGTTCGGAGCTCGCGCTGGTGTTCCGGCGACGCCGCACCTGGGCGATGCTCGGGGCGCTGGCACTCGTGCCGATCCTGATCGCGGTCGCCGTGCGGCTGACCACCGACGGCGACGACGGCGGGCCGGCGTTCCTCGGCGACATCACCAACAACGGGCTGTTCGTGGCGTTCACCGCGCTGACCGTGTCGATCCCGCTGTTCCTGCCGCTCACCGTGGGTGTGGTGGCCGGGGACACCGTCGCGGGCGAGGCCAGCCACGGCACGATCCGCTACCTGCTCGTCGCACCGACCGGCCGGGTGCGGTTCGTCCTGGTGAAGTTCGTCGGCGCCGTCGCGTTCTGCCTGGCCGCCACGCTGCTCGTCGTGCTGGTCGGCGCCGCGATCGGTGCCGTGCTGTTCCCGATCGGGCCGGTCACGCTGTTGTCCGGCACGCAGGTCGACGGCTGGTCGTACGCCGGCCGGGCCCTGCTGCTCGCGCTGTACGTCGCGATGTCGATGCTCGGGCTCGTGGCGATCGGCATGTTCGCCTCGACCCTGACGAACGTGCCGGTCGGGGCGATGGCGGCGACGGTCGTGCTCGCCGGGGCGTCGCAGGTGCTCGACCAGCTCCCCCAGCTCGACTGGCTGCACCCGTACCTGTTCTCGCACCAGTGGCTCGGCTTCGGCGACCTGCTGCGCGACCCGATCTCGTTCGACTCGTTCGGGTCGAACGCGGTGCTGCAGCTCGGGTACGTCGTGGTGTTCGGAGCGCTGGCGTACAGCCGGTTCGCCTCGAAGGACATCCTGAGCTGACGCGGACGGGGCCCGGCACGAAGGTGCCGGGCCCCGTCAACGCTCAGCTCGCTCAGCTCGCGGGCGAGGCCGATCCGCCGGCCATCGTCTCCGTGTCGGTCCCCCGCGCGTCGGCGTACCGGTCGCGCAGGTCACGCGCCTTCTCGGAGCGGTACCAGTCGAGCCGCGCCCCGGTCTCCACGGTCTGCATCCCGATGACGACCTTGCCGCGGGACTTCATCTCGGCCAGGTCCTCGTACGCCTCGACGATGTACTCGAACGGGTAGAAGCCCGAGATCAGGACCTGCACGCGACGGTCCTGCACGGCCTTCGCCAGCAGGGTCAGCAGCTCGCGGGTCTCCTCGTCCTCGGCGGGCGCGCGGAGGAACCGGACCTCGATGTCCCGGCGTTCCTCGGACGACACGAACCGCTCCTGCCCGACGCCGAGGCGCTCGGCCAGCAGCTCGGCGTTGCTCTCGCCGTGGTTGTCGATGAACGCGGTGATGGGCCGTCCGTCGGCGATGTCGCGGATGCGGTCCTCCTCGCCCTCGCCGTACGCGACGGGCAGCGTCCCGATCTGTCGCAGGTAGTCGTGGTTGCGCGGGCTGCCCAGGGCGATCACGGTCGCGCCGGCGTCGTGCGCCAACTGGCACTCGATGTGCCCGACGCCACCCGCCGCGGCCGAGATGACGACGGTGTCCTGCGGTCCGAGCCGCAGCGACCGGACGATCGACACCGCCGTGCAGCCCGCCAGGTACAGGCCGCCGGCGACCTCCCACCCGACGTGCTCCGGCTTCTTGATGACGGCGCCGCGCGGCACCGCGATCCAGGTGGCGTGGGCGCCGCCGGTCGGCGCGTGTCCCATCACCTCGTCGCCGATGCGGAGGTCCTTCACGCCGTCGCCCCGCGCGCGCACGATGCCGGCGAAGTCGACACCCTGGTGCGCGGGGAACTCGAGGTCGACGTGGTCGCGGAGCTTCCCCTCGCGCAGGAACCGCTCGATGTGGTTCAGGCCCGCGGCCACGATCTCGACGACGATCTCGCCCGGACCTGCCGTGGGCTTCTCCTGGGGGACGAGCTCGACGACGTCGAAGTCTCCGTACCGGTCGTACTGCACTGCACTGCCGACTCGCATGGGTGCTCCTTCGCTCAGGTGTGCGTCCGTGCTACTCGGTGTTCCCGCATGCAACCCGAAGACGCGGGGTACCACGGCTGTGGACGCGACCAGACGACGGCCGGGAGGCCCGTGGCGGCCCCGCCACGGGCCTCCCGTCCGTCCTGACGCGCGTGCACCGCACGCAACGACCGGGCGCGGCGCCCGCTGGCGCTCGGATCAGTGCTTGCCGGCGGCCGCGATGACGGACCGGACCGTCTCGGCGTCGAGGTGGAAGGCCCGCGGGTCGGCGTCGCCGCGCGGCACGCGGACCGGTGTGGACCAGACCGAGCCGTCCGCGGCGACGTCGACGACGAGTGCGCCGCTGTCGACGACGGCGGACTCTTCGTCGTAGGGGCCGACGACGTCGGTGTCGTTCGCGACGCCGGGGGCGACGAGGACCGGGACGCCGGCGAGCGACCCGGCGAAGTGGTGGTGGTAGTGGCCGCCGAGGACGACGCGGACGTCGGAACCGCGGATGACGTCGGCGAGCGCCTCGGGGTTCTGCAGGCGGAGTGCCTCGTGCAGCTCGGTCGGGGCGGGCAGCGGTGGGTGGTGCAGCACGACGACGGTGCCGTGCGGGGCGTCGGTTGCGCCGTCCGCGTCGGCGAGGGCCGTGCGCAGGTGCTCGAGCGCCGTGTCGCTGAGCTCGCCGTACCCGGCACCCGGCACACTCGTGTCGACGGTCACGATCCGGCGACCGGCGACGACCGACTGCCCGGAGACCGGGACCGTCGGCGGCAGGTACTCCATGGTGTGCACGAGCGCCGCGCCGCCCTCGCCCAGGACGTGCCCGTTGGTCAGGACCTGACGGAAGCCCTCGCGCAGGTCGTGGTTGCCGGGCACCGCGACGAGGGCTGCACCGTGCCGTTGCGCCCAGCCGCCGACGCGGTCCCGCACGGTGGCGTAGGACTCGGGACTGCCGTCCTCGGAGACGTCGCCGGAGACCACCACCAGCCCGATGCCGGGGACGTCGTCGACGTGGGCGAGCAGCCGTTCGAGCGCGACCGTGGTGTCGACCGCGCCCTGGTGCAGGGCCCCGTCGCCGGTCAGGTGGGTGTCGGAGAGGTGGAGGATGCGGAGGGTCCCGGCTGCTGGCGGCTGCATGCGTCCACGGTAGCCACGGCCCCCGTCAGTCCGGTGCGGCGGCCACGGCAGATCGTCCCGGCCCTCGATCGATCCGGAGACGTAGGATGTCTGCATGACCTCGACGGACGACCAGCACCGGATCGACCCCGCCACCGGGGCACCGGCACCCGCGACCGGACCTGCGTCCGCCGCTCGCACGCGGGTCAAGCGGCAGCTGCCGACGGTGCGGGACCTCGCGCCGCTCATGCAGTTCAAGAAGCCGTCGCTGCCGGGTCGGCGTCAGCGCCTCGAACAGGCCTTGACGATCTGGGACCTGCGGGACATCGCCGCCCGCCGTACCCCGAAGGCCGCGTTCGACTACACCGAGGGCGCGGCCGAGGCGGAGATCTCGCTCGCCCGTGCGCGGCAGGCGTTCGAGGACATCGAGTTCACCCCGGCGATCCTGCGGGACGTGTCGAAGGTGGACACCTCGCGTCAGGTGCTCGGGGCGCCGGTGTCGTACCCGTTCGGCATCGCGCCGACGGGCTTCACGCGGATGATGCAGACCGAGGGCGAGCGGGCCGGAGCCCGGGCGGCCGGGCGAGCGGGCATCCCGTTCTCGCTGTCCACGATGGGCACCACCGCGATCGAGGACGTCCGCGACGCCAACCCGCACGGCCGCAACTGGTTCCAGCTGTACATGTGGAAGGACCGCGAGAAGTCGATGGCGCTGGTCTCCCGCGCCCAGCAGGCCGGGTTCGACACGCTCCTGGTCACCGTGGACGTCCCCGTCGCGGGTGCGCGGCTGCGGGACAAGCGGAACGGGTTCTCGATCCCGCCGCAGTTGAGCGCTCGGACCGTGGTGAACGCCATCCCGCGGCCGTGGTGGTGGTTCGACTTCCTGACCACCGAGCCGCTGGCGTTCGCGTCGCTCGACCGCTGGTCCGGCACCGTCGGGGAGCTGCTCGACCACATGTTCGACCCGACGGTCACCTACGAGGACCTCGCCTGGATCCGCGACCAGTGGCAGGGCAAGGTCGTCGTCAAGGGCGTGCAGTCCCTGGCGGACGCGAAGCGCCTCGCCGACCTGGGGGTCGACGGGATCACGCTGTCGAACCACGGCGGTCGGCAGCTCGACCGGGCACCGGTGCCGTTCCACCTGCTGCCCTCCGTGGTCAAGGAGGTCGGCAACGACACCGAGGTGCACCTCGACACGGGCATCATGTCCGGCGCCGACATCGTCGCCGCCGTGGCCCTCGGCGCGACGTTCACGATGGTCGGCCGTGCCTACCTGTACGGGCTGATGGCCGGCGGCGAGGCCGGGGTGGACCGGATGATCCAGATCCTGTCCGAGCAGATCGAGCGGACCATGCGGCTGCTCGGGGTGGCCTCGCTCGACGAGCTCGAGCCGGGACACGTGACGCAGCTGCAGCGCCTGCAGCCGATCCCCCGGGCCTGATCGCGCGTTCGACTGCGGCCACCGGATGTTCGTCGGTCGATTTCCGTGACACCCCCCGAACGGGTCACAGATGATGCAAGATGTGCGTGGACGCGTCAACGAAACCCTCGGCACCCGGCCGGCTGCTGCGTCCGTCCCTCCCCGCATCCTGCGCCCGAGCATCCACGAGGAGCCCGACATCTCGACCCGAAGCACGTGCACGCCGCCGCGCGGCACGACCCCACGACACCCGTCCACTCCCAGGTCCACGACCGCCTCTGCGGCCACCGACGGGCGCACCCGATGATCCGCCACCGCGCGATCCTGGCGGCCGCGACCGCCGGCGCCCTGGTCCTCGGCGTCCCGACCGCCGCTTCCGCCCGCACCTGGTGGGGCTGGGACGGGGAGCGCCACCGGCACCACGCCCCGGTGGACCCTACCCCGACACCGGTCCCGGACGAGACGGAGCCCACGGCCCCCACCGACGAGTGGACCCCGGAGGCGGAGCCCACGCAGGACTCCGCGCCGGTCGAGGACACCGCGCCCGTCGTCGAACCCGAACCCGCGCCCGCGCCCGCGCCCGATGCGGAACCCGGAGTGGACGCTGCCCCGGACGCCGATGCCTCCCCCGCAGATCTGTCCGCACTCGCGCCCGACGCCCCGTTCGTCGAGGACTTCACCACGAACGCCGTCACCGGCCTGGTCCAGTCGCTCTACCCGCAGTCGTGGCACCCGTACCCCGACGGCACCTCGGGCATCTACGCGCCGAGCAAGACCGTCTCGGTCCACGACGGCGTGATGGACGTCGCCCTCGGCACCGGTGCCGGAGCGGCCGGCACCTTCGGTTCCTCCGACGGCGCCTGGGACCACGTCGGCGGCTCGTTCTCGGTGCGCGCGAAGGCGACCGGCGGCGACGGCAACGGCGCGGCCTTCATGCTGTGGCCGACGTCGAACGTGTGGTCCGACGGCGAGATCGACTTCCCCGAGGGCAACTTCGAGGACAGCCCCTCGGCGTTCCACCACTCGATGACCCCGGGCAAGGAGTCCGACCGGGTCCAGGTCGGCACCGGTGTCTCGTGGCGCGAGTGGCACACGTACAAGGTCGACTGGGTGCCCGGTGAATCCGTGACCTACAGCGTCGACGGCACGGTCCTCGACACCGTCACGGACGACGTGCCGACCACCCCGCACCGCTTCATGTTCCAGGTCGGCAACTGGGGCGAGCAGGGCAACCTGCTCATCGACTGGGTCTCGACGACCGAGTAGCGTCCGCAGGCCGCACCACGACGGACGGGAGGCCCGGTGCCAGCTGGCACCGGGCCTCCCGTCCGTCTGCGTGGTCGCGTCTGCTTGCCGCAGCGCGCCCGGCGGAGCCTGTGGGCTAGGGCTTCTCGTCGACGAGGGCGATGAAACGGCTGCCGATGCCCTCGACCTCGCGCCGCGTCAGTCCGGCGGTGGGCTCGGGCGCCTGGTACGGGGCGTGGTAGTCGCACATCAAGTAGTCCCACTCGGGCCACCACTTCTTCGGACGTGCCTCTTCGTCGAAGCCGCAGACCACGCACTCCAGACGGGCCCAGACCTTCTTGGTGCCGGTGCGGTTGGCGCGGGACTGCACGAGCCAGGCGGGCGGGTCCTGCTCGATCGCGTCGAGCTCCGCTTCGCTCAGGCGCGACGGGATGCCGTGGCGGGTCGCCATCTCGAGGGGGATGTCGAGCCGGACGGCGGCTTCGCGGCGGGAGAGCATCCGTCCAGGGTAGGTCCTGCGGCGACCGCTCCCGCGCGCGGACTTCCGTCGACCGGTCGGTCCGTGTATGGTCTGGATCACTGAGGTAAAAGGCGCCGCGATCTGCGACGCACCAGCACGCGGCATCGAACGAGTCGCCACTTCTTCCCTCGAAGGAGTGCGCCATCGTGTCCCCCAGTTCCCCTCGCAGCCCCGGGCACGTGCCCGCCGGTGGCCTGTCTCCTCGTCTGCGCGACGCATGGATCGCCCTCGCCGGACTGTCGGCGGTGTTCCTGTTCGAGATGCTCGACAACTCCGTGCTCAACGTCGCCCTGCCCACGATCGGTCGCGACCTGGGCTCGTCGACGACGGGCCTGCAGTGGGTCTCGGGTGCCTACTCGGTCGCCTTCGGCGGGCTGATGCTCCTGTTCGGCGCCGTCGCCGACCGCATCGGTCGCCGCCGGGTCATGCTCGCCGGGCTCGTCCTGCTGGCCCTGGCGAGCCTCGCCACGGCGGTGGTCACGTCGACCGAGCAACTGATCGCCGTGCGGGTCGCGATGGGCGTCGCTGCGGCGATGACGACGCCCGGGTCGATGGCGCTGGCGTTCCGGCTCTTCGACGACGAAGGGCTCCGGGTCCGGGCGCTCACCGTCATCTCGACGGCTGGACTCGTGGGTCTGGCCATCGGGCCGACCGTCGGCGGGTTCGTGCTCGCCGTCGCGCCGTGGCAGGTGCTGCTGCTGGCCGACGTGCCGATCGCGGTCCTCGCGCTCGTCGGGATCCGGTTCGGTGTCGTCCGCGACGATGCTGCAGGGCTCCGCCGCGACCCGGTCGACGTGATCGGGGCACTGCTCGGCACCGCGACGACCGCAGGGGCGCTCGTGACGCCGACGATCCTGGTCGAGTCCGGAGCCGCTGACTGGTCGGGGTGGGCCGCCCTCGCCCTGACCGTCGCCTGCGCGGTGGGGTTCGTCGTCCGGGAGCGGACCGCCCGGCACCCGCTGATCGACCTGCACCTGCTCGCTCGACCACTGGTCTCGAGCGGACTGGCGTTCAAGGCCGCGTCGGGTCTCGCCGTCGCGGGGCTGTCGTACCTCGTGACCCTGCAGCTGCAGTTCGCCTGGGGCTGGCCGCCGGCCCTGGCCGCGGTCGGAACGCTGCCGCAGGTGGTCGTGCTGCTCGTGGGAGGCCGCTTCGTCGGACCGATCGTGCAGCGGGTCGGCCTGGGCCGTGCCGCCTGGACGAGCGCCGTCTCGGTCGTCGCAGGCCTCGTGGTCTTCGGCACCCTAAGCCGGTACGGGTACCCGTGGGTGCTCGTCGCGCTCGTGCTCGTCGCTGCTGGCATGCGCGTGGTGGGCGTCGTCGCCGGCGCCTCCGTCCTCACCGGTCTCCCCGCGGACCGCACGTCGGTCGGGGCCGCGCTCGTCGACACCTCGAGCGAGCTCGCGAGCGGTGTTGCGGTCGCCACGGCGGGGACGATCGTCGCAGCCTTCGTCGCCGGGAGCATCACCACGACCACCTGGACCGCCGCCCGGCTCGAGGGGTTCCAGGACGCTCTCACCATCGCCGGTCTCGGCCTCGCCGTGATCGCAGCCCTGCTCGTCGTGGCCGGCATGCTCCGAGCCCGGACGAGCGACGTCCGGGAAGGCACGATCCGCGCCGACCCTGCCGCCCCCACCCCCGCACACACCGACCAGACCACCATCACCGAGGAGCCCTCACGTGTCTGACACCATCGCCCTCCCCCGCCCGCCGTTCGATCCTGAGTTCGTCCCCTTCCTCACCGCCATGGACGCGCGCGGCCGCTTCCACCTCACGACCCAGATGCTGCCGCAGATGCGACAGCTGGACATGACCGAAGCGCAGCTCGACGAAGGACTGCGTGCTCGCGGCCTCGAGCGCCGCAGCGTCACGGTCCCGGGGCACCGCGGCGACCCGATCGACCTCGCCGTGATCCAGCGCACCGGCCGCACCGGCACGGCCGCCCTGGCCTACGCGATCCACGGCGGCGGCATGATGTTCGGCCACCACCTCGGCAACCTCGACTCCTACGACGAGTGGCTGCTCGTGCACGACGTCGTCCTGGTCAGCCCCGACTACCGCCTGGCTCCGGAGCACCCGGACCCCTACCCGGTCGAGGACTGCTACGCCGGACTCGTCTGGGCTGCCGAGCACGCCGACGAACTCGGCATCGACCCGGAGCGCATCGTCCTCGTCGGGCAGAGCGCCGGTGCCGGTCTCGCCGCAGGCACGGCCCTCCTCGCCCGCGACCGACAGGGGCCGACCGTGATCGGCCAGGTGCTCGTGAGTCCCATGCTCGACGACCGCGACGCGACCCTGTCGGCTCGGCAGTTCGACGGTGTCGGGGTCGCCGACCGGGAGATGACACGGTTCGGCTGGGACGCCTACCTCGGTGACCGGCGGGGTGGCGAGGACGTGTCGATCTACGCCGCCCCCGGCCGCGCGAGGGACCTCGCCGGGCTCCCGCCCGCGTACGTCGACTGCGGCAGCACCGAGGTGTTCCGCGACGAGACCGTCGCCTACGCCAGCGCGCTCTGGGCCGCTGGTGTCCAGGCGGAACTGCACGTCTGGCCGGGAGCGTTCCACGGGTCGACCAGCATGATGCCGGAGGCAACCCTGTCGCAGCGTGCGACCCGGGCCCTGCGCGAGTTCACCGGAGGCCTCCTCGGCCAGTCCGCCTGAGCGCGGGCAGTCCGAGGCCCGGAAGCCCACACGGAACCTGACGGGAGGCACGGTGCCAGCTGGCACCGTGCCTCCCGTCTCGGCCGTCACCCCCGCGCCCCCGCGCCCCACGATCAGATCACCCACGGCGCTTCGTCGCCTGCTCGCACGCCCCGAAAGGGGGGAGACGGATCCGTCCAGAACGATCTACGTTGAAGCAACGCAAGGGGGCAACATGTGTCGAACACACAGTGCCGATCAGTCCGAACCCGCCGCCTTCATCGCTGCGTACCAGCAGCACGCTCCGGGACTGCGACGGTTCGTGGGGACGGTCATCGTCGACCGACACCTCGCGGAGGACGTCGTGCACGAAGCGTTCCTCGAGTTCTGGCAGCACCCGGATCGGTACGATCCGGACCGAGCCGATCTGCAGTCGTGGTTGCGCACCGTGGCGCATCGTCGGGCGATCGACCGGATCCGCAGTCTCGAAGCCCTGCGGAAACGCGAGCTCCGCATCGGCACTCGTGACCACCACAGCGTCGACCGCGACGACGACCAGCGCGACGCGTTGTTCCTCCGCCCCACCCTGCGCATCGCTCTGGCTGACCTCTCGGACAAACAGCGGGACGCTGTGGTGTTGCGGTACTTCGGCGAACGGAGCACCGCAGAAGTCGCCAGTCAGCTCGGCATCACCGTCGGGACGGCCAAGACCCGTGTCCGCGACGGCCTGAGCGCTCTTCGAGCGCACCGACTGATCGCTGCCACGCGGGCGGCCTGAAGACCGACCGCCACCCGTGCTGACGGTCAGGAGGGCACGGAAGCTGCATCCAGCAGACGGACGGGAGGCCCGGTGCCAGCTGGCACCGTTCCTCCCGTCCGTCTCGTGGTCGCGTCAGCGACGCGACCAGATCCGCCGTCGGAGTGTCAGCGCGATCCGACGATCGCGGCCTTGGTCTGGTCACGCAGGTACGCGATGCCGGCAGCGTTCGGGTGGAGTGCGCCGAACAGGATGGAGTACTTCGTCCCGGCCAGCGGGGTGCTGTCCGCAGCGGTACCGCGATCGGTCAGGGTGAGTCCCGACATCCATGCCGAGCCCGACGCAGCGCAGGGGGTGTGCGCAGCAGAGCCCTGGAGCGTCGAGACGTAGGTGAACCCACGAGCCTTCGCCGCAGCCTTGACCGCTCCGTCGAGCGCGTTCTGGGTGCGGTGGAAGTAAGCGGTGTCGGTCGGGGTGAAGGGGAACGCGTTCTGCGGGAACGGCGGCTCGAGTCCGGAGTCACCGAGGAGGCTCGAGAAGCATCCCTTCGGGGCCTGCGCCGTGCCGGGCGCGAGCATCGGGTAGCCGACGACGAACACCTTCGCCTGCGGCGCGCGCTGCGCGATCACGCGGAACGTCTGCGCGAGCCGAGGTGCCACGACGGTGCGGACGCGCGCTGCGAGACGGTCCCGCTCGACCCCGTGCACGACCGGTGCGTAGTAGTCCTTGCAGTGGTTGTAGGTCTTCCCGTGGATCTCCGCGAACACCGGGCCGGCCTTGTCCAGCGCGACGCAGTTCGCGATGACTCCGGCGAACCCCAGGTCGTTCCCGCCGATCGACACCGTGACGACGTCCGTGTCCTTGGACAGCGCATCGGCCTGGACGGGCGCAGTGGCGCTTCCGGCTCCGGTCTTCTGCGCGACCCGGGAGATGTTGCCGGTGGTGGCACCGGCGCAGGCGCGGTCGTCGAGCTGGAGTCCCAGCGACGCTGCGACCTGGTGCGGGTAGTCGGTGGTGGACTGGAAGCAGCCGGCCGCCGGACCCGAGCTGTAGGGGGCGACGCCGAAGCCGCCCGCGTACGAGTCGCCGAGGGCCACGTAGTTCCCACCGCTGGCGGCGGCCACGGACTGGGTGTGCGCCGTACCGTCGGCGTTGGCCGCGGAGACGGGCCCGGCTGCCCCGACAGCGAGCGCTGCCGCCGTGAGGACACCGCTGGTGATCAGCAGCGCGTTGGTCCGGCGGAGGCGAGGAGCGTGACGCATGGAGCAGGTTCCTTCCAGAGGGCCTATTCGACAGACGATCGTCTGACAAGTAGACGGTAGGTCGGTACGACGCCCCGCGCCATGAGAGGACGACCAGGGGGCTATTCGCGCAGGGCACGCACGACCCTCGGTGGACGTCCGGGCCTGCATCGGTGTCACGTTTCCGCGTGGCGTCGACGCTGCGCTCTACGCTGCAGTCGTGCCGACAGTCGCGTTCTACGGAGACTCCATCGTCACGGGGTGGCGCGGGATCAGCAGGACGGAGAACCGGTGGTCGACGATCGTCGCGAAGCGTCTCGGGTGGGGTGCGCTGCACTTCGCGATCGACGGTGTCGGCTTCGTGCGACGTCGCGGGATCGACCGATCGGACGACGGAGCGACGCTCGGGCTGCTCTCCGATGTCCTGGCCTCCGGCGCGGACGCGTGTGT
Organism: Curtobacterium poinsettiae; assembly: GCF_047226435.1. NCBI lineage: Bacteria > Bacillati > Actinomycetota > Actinomycetes > Micrococcales > Microbacteriaceae > Curtobacterium > Curtobacterium poinsettiae. Next base: position 2,711,326 of record NZ_CP178434.1, read on the forward strand.
CGTCGCGCTCGGCGTGAACGACTCGGTGATCGTTCTCGGTCGGGAGGACGACGTGCGCGCGGCGATCGCCCGGGACCTGGAAGCTCTCCACGGGCGATTCCCCAGCGGTCGGCTCGCGGTTCTGGACCTGTACTCGCCGTACGGGACGGACTACCCGCCGGGGTGGCGGGCGGTCAGGAGGATCCTGGACGAGGAGACCCGACGAGTGGGTCTCTCGCTCGTTCCCGGGCTCGCCACGGCGATCAACCGCAGCCCCGCGCTGCTCTGCTCCGATGGCGTGCACCCGAACGACCACGGCCACGCCGCCCTCGCCGCAGCGGTCGAGCCGCAACTGCATTCCGTGCTCTCGACGTGACGAGCGCGCGGGCTGCCGTCGTGGAGTGCGCCAGGAGGCGGACGGGAGGACCGGTGCCAGCTTGCACCGTCCCTCCAGGCCCGGCTGCTCACGCTGTCGCTGCAGGGACGCTGGCTGCCGTGTCGCGGCGGACGTCCGGCTGCACCGGTTCGGCCCCCTGTCGGTCCATCCTCCAGGGGCGGATCGGGGTCGGGTGCGCCGCCGCGATCGAGGCAGCCGCCCGGCGACCGGCGTTGATGGTGACGGTCCACGCCGTCGCGAGCCGCGGGTCGGCTGACTGCGCCACGGGGCGCCATCCGAGGAGGGGAGCTGCCGTCGTGACGCCGGCCGATGCCGCGGCGACGCGGAGCCCTGACGGTTCGCCGCGCAAGCCGACACCGACTGACTTGAGGAGTGCCTCCTTGTCGGTCCACACCTGGACCCGGTGGACGAGGCCATCGCGTCCGGTCGGCATCGCCGCCCGCTCTGACGGGTGCAGCGCGTAGTCGTCGAACCCGTCCCACAGGGTCTCGGGGTACTCCTCGACGTCGACCCCGAGCCGAGCCGCGTCATCGCCGACAGCAACGAGCACCAGTCGTCCAGAGGTCGAGGTGGACGCGGAGGACCCAGCGATACGAGGGCGACCGTGCGGCGCGCTGCAGTGCTCGCAGGTCCGGTCCACCGGGACGGACGCGGCGTCGGACCACGAACGGCCCTGCACGGCGCAGGCCAGGAACCGGAGCGCGAGTCGCCCGGCGAGGGTCCGCCGTCGATCCAGGTCTGCTCGCCTGCTGTCGGCAGCGGCACGATCGGCTGCGCTGACGAGCGAGGCAGCACCCGCGCCGCCCGTCGATCCGAGCAGGCGATCCCCGGTGGCGAGGACGTCGTCGACGGTGGTCAGCAGGAGATGGATCACCGCTTGCTGATGCGTCGGTACTGCACGACGGCGATGGGTGCGAAGACAGCGATGATGGCGACGCAGCACAAGGACGCGTAGAGCAGCGCGTTGTCGGCCGGCCATCCGTGCCCGACGGCGAACCCGGACGGCGGCTCGTTCCCGAAGCCCCGCCGCACCGCGGTGGCGACGGCGGTGACGGGGTTCCACTCGGCGACCACCCGGAGCGGACCGGGGAGCATGTCGGCGGACACGAACGCTCCGGAGACGAAGCACACGGGGAACAGCCAGAGCAGGCCGAGGGACTGTGCGACCTCGACGCTGCGAGCGGTCAGCGCGATGAACGCCCCGATCCAGGACGTCGCGAACGCGAAGAGCAGCAGCAGCCCGAACGTCAGCACCACGGACCCGATGTCGGAGTGCACACGCCAGCCGATCACCAGGCCGCACGCGATCACGACGACGATCGAGATGGCGTTCGTCATGAGGTCCGAGGTCGTGCGCCCGAGGATGACCCCGACCCGCGACATCGGCAGGGCCCGGAACCGGTCGATGAGGCCCGTCTGCAGGTCCTTCGCCAGGTACACGGCGGTGAAGGACGAGTTGAAGGTCAGCGTCTGCGCGAGGACACCGCCGATGAGGAACTCGCGGTAGTCGTCTCCGCCGAGTGCGTCGGCGAACACGAACCCGAGGATGAGCACGAAGATGATGGGCTGCGCGACACCGGTCACCAGCGCCCCGGGCGTTCGGCGGACGCCGAGCATGTTCCGTCGGGCGATGACCCGGCCGTCGCGGAGGACGCTCGCGATGCTCATCGGCTCGCCTCCGTCGGTCCCCCGGCGATCACCGGGTCGGGCTCGGAGGACCTCGCCCCCACCGCTGCGACGGGCGCGTCCGGATCAGCTGGCGTCCCGGTCAGCTGCAGGAAGACCTCGTCGAGCGTCGGCTGCCGGAGTGCCGCTTCGGACGTCTCGAGCCCGACGGCTCGGAGTGCGCCGACGACGTCGAGGAGATCACTGCTGCCTCCGCCGGCACCGACGGTGAGGCGACCCACTCGCCTGTCGACGGCGGGTTCGTGACCCACCCGACGGACAGCGTCCACGGCAAGGTCGATGTCGCTACCGGGGGCGAGCACGATGTCGAGCCGTGCTCCGCCGGTCTGGGCCTTGAGTTGCGCGGCCGTGCCCTCTGCGATGATGCGTCCTCCGTCGATGACCGCGATGGAGTCAGCGAGCTGGTCGGCTTCCTCGAGGTACTGGGTGGTGAGGAGCACGGTGGTCCCACCTGATGCCAGCGACTCGATCGCGTCCCAGGTGTCGCGACGACCGCGGGGGTCCAGCCCGGTGGTCGGTTCGTCGAGGATGACGACCGGGGGCCGGGCGACGATCGCCCCGGCCAGGTCGAGCCGGCGGCGCATCCCCCCCGAGTACGTGCCCGCACGTTTGTCGTCGGGGACGTCGTCGAGGCGGAACTCCCGGAGGAGCTCACGTGCTCGAGCCTTCGCGTCCTTCCGACGCATGCCGTACAGCTCGCCGACCATCGTCAGGTTCTCGAAGCCGGTGAGCTTCTCGTCGACCGCTGCGTACTGGCCGGACACGCCGAGACGCTGTCGCACGGCGTGGCCTTCGGTCAACACCGATCGTCCGGCGACGAAGGCGTCGCCGGAGTCGGGCTGCAGCAGCGTCGTGAGGACGCGCACGGTCGTCGTCTTGCCGGCGCCGTTGGGCCCGAGGAGCCCTTGCACCGTGCCCTCGGGCACCTCGAGTTCGACGCCGTCGAGCGCCTGGTGGGTCCCGAACCGCTTCGTGATCCCTCGTACGGAGATCACGACGCGACGCGGGTGCTCTCGAAGGACGGTGTGATGTCGTGCCAGTGCTCCGACACGTAGTCGGTGCACGCCGTCTTGACGGCGGGACCGAACACGGCGACCCACCCTCGGGGAACGTCGGCGAACTCGGGCCAGAGCGAGTGCTGTCCGGCTTCGTTCACGAGCACCCGGAAGGTGCCGTCCTGATCGTCGAACGGGTTCGTCACGGTCGATGCTCCTCTGGGTCAGCTGCAGGGGTGTTCCCACCTGGGTCTTCGGAGCCGGCGCCGAGTCGGTTCGCTCTGCGTGCGTCGGTGTGTCGGACGTTCTCGAGGAGGTGGTCGAGCACCGGTGCGACGTCGTCGAGTGCCCGGTCGGTGAGCATGTCCTGGTGACGGGCTCCCACGGAACTCGACGTCACCGTCCCGGTGACGAACTGCTCCCACACCGCGGGGGCCGGACGGTTCGCGGGGACGTCCTCGGTCGCGGCGAACACGTGGAGATCACCGTGGACGACGGGGACCGGAGCGTCGTCGAGGAGCTCCCCGAGCCGGCGGAACCGCCGCACCATGCGGTCGACGACGGGGCCCGGAACGTCGGCCAGCGGGTTGCCAGCCTCAGCGAGGAGGGAGAGCACCCGTTCGCCGTCGAGGTGGCCAGCAGGAGGCGTCACACCGTTCGCGTCGAGGAAACCGCGCCACATGTCATCGGTGTCGGCCACACCGTCGAACGCTGATGCTTCGGTCGGGTACGCGTCGAGCACCGCGAGGAGCGCCACCTCTTCGCCCTCGGCCTGCAGCCGCGCCGCGATGTGGTGCGCAAGCCGGCCGCCGAACGAGTACCCGGTGAGCAGGTAGGGGCCGTGGGGTTGCTCGCCGCGGATGGCGGTGACGTACTCGGTGAGCAGCTCGTCCAACGATCCGGCCGTCGCGGGTTCCGGACGGTCCGGCGCGATCCCGGGCATCTGGACGCCGAGGATCGGTCGGGTCGTGGCCAGACGAGCGACGAACGTGGAGAACTTCCACGCGACGCCGCTCGCAGGGTGCACCGCGAACACGGGGGCACCCTGCCCGGTGGGCCGGAGGGGCAGGATCGTCCGGAGCGACTCCGCCACGTCCGCACCGCCGGACTCGACCAAGGCGGCGAGTCCGGCCACGGTCGGCGCTTGGAAGAGCGCCTGCACGGGCAGGTCCGCGTCGAGGGCTTCGTTGACCGCCTGGATCGTCGGCTGCGCGACGAACGAGTGACCGCCCAGCGCGAAGAAGGAATCGTCGGCGCGGACGCCGTCGACACCGAGTGTCGCGGCGAACGCCGCGGCGATCGCGAGTTCCGCGGGTCCGCTCGGAGCCGCCCCGGCACCGCCACCGATCCGGAGCTCGGGGAGTGCCCGCACGTCGACCTTCCCGTTCGGCGTCAGCGGGACGGCGTCGATCGCCGCGATCCCGGCGGGCACCATGTAGTCGGGTACACGGGAGCGGAGACGGTCGGACAGTGCGGTGAGGAACGCATCGGAGGCGACTCCGTCCGTCACGACCCAGGCGCCGAGTTCCGTGCCGCGTGCGGTGTCGACCGGACGGACCACGGCGTGCGTGACGCCGCCGGCACCGCGCAGGACCGCCTCGACCTCGCCGGGTTCGACACGGTGGCCACGGATCTTCACCTGCCCGTCACTGCGGCCCAGGGAGACGACGCCGGGACGCTCGTCCCCGTCGGCGTCTCGTCGGACGACGAGGTCACCGGTCCGGTACATCCGCGATCCGTCCGAGGCGAAGGGGTCGGCCACGAACCGCTCGGCGCTCGAGCCGGGCCGGCCGCGGTAGCCGTGCGCCAGCTGCTCGCCCGCCAGCCACAGCTCACCGACGCTGCCGACCGGGGTCGGGCGCAGGCGGGAGTCGAGGACGTACCCGACGGTGTCGACCGTCGTCGCGCCGAGTACCGGGGCGGGGCTGTCGGCCACCCTCGCCACCATGGAGTCGACGCCGACCTCGGTCGGACCGTACAGGTTCCACGCTGCGACGGCCGGCCGGTCGCGCAGCCACGACCAGAGACCTGCGTCGAGCGGTTCGCCACCGAGCAGGAGCACGAACGGGTCGGCCTCGTCGCGGTCATCGAACAGCGCTTCGAGCTCCGTCTGTCCGGCGAGGGCGGTGACGTAGCTCGGCGTGGTCTCCCACGCACTGATCCGACGCTCGGCGAGGAGCGCGACGAGGGCCTGGGGGTCGCGCCGGGTGGAGTCGTCGACGACGTGCACCTCGTGGCCTGCTGCGAGCCAGACCACGGGGTCCATCGCCGCGTCGAACCCGACGCCGGTGGTGTGCGCGACGCGGACGCGTCGTTCCTCGGGGTCGGGCAGGAGCGTCGCACGGTGGCTCGACAACAGCGCGGCCAGCGCGCGGTGCGGCACCTGCACGGCCTTCGGCTCGCCCGTCGTACCGGACGTGAACACCAGGTAGGCGGGGTCGTCGAGCCGCGGCGGCTCGACGCGCGCCGGCACGGCGGGCCCCGATGCCGCATCGTCGTCGATCCGGAGCAGCCGGTCCGACGGCACGCCCGCGTCGGACGCTGCGAGGGTCGCCACGTCCGCAGGTGTGGTGTCCGTCGTCCCGCCGCCGACGCCGTGGTGCAGCACCAGACGCACGTCGGCGCTCCGCAGCATCGTGGCGATCCGGTCGCGGGGCAGCTCGACGTCGATCGGAGCGGCGACCGCGCCGGCGCGCCACGCCGCGAGGAGCGCGGCGACGGTGTCGACGCCACGGCCCAGGGGCAGCGCGACGACGTCGCCGCGTCGGAGCCCGGCGGCGATCATCCGGGCCGCGATCCCGTCGACGCGAGCGTCGAGTTCCGCCGTGGTGAGCGAGACGCCTCCGGCCACGACGGCGGGTGCGGTCGGGCGGGCGGCGACGGAGTCGGCGAACGCCTCGAGGATCGACTGCTGCCGGTGGTCGGTCGCGGCCGGCCAGGCATCGAGGCGCCCGGTGCCGGCCTGCACGGGGACGTCGAGGAGCGGCCGCCGGGGGGCGGTGGCCGCTGCTGCCAGGAACGCCGTCCACCGTTCGACGAACCCTCGCGCCGCGCGATCGCTGAACATCGACGCGTCGTACTCCAGGACGCCGTCGACCTCTCCCGAGGAACGCGGGCGCAGGACGAACGACAGGTCGACCTTGGCTGCTCCGGTGCTGTCGGGCTCGAGTCGGTCGGTCGTCACGCCGGGCAGCGAGATCGAGACCCCGCTGTCCTCCTCCACCGAGAGCATGGTCTGGAAGAGCGGGTGTCGTCCGAGTCGACGTTCGGGGGCCATCGCCTCGACGATGCGCTCGAACGGCACCGACTCGTGCTCGATGGCGTGGAGTGTTGCGGCTCGGGCCCGTTCGATGGTCGCGACCAGGTCCGGTGCGTCGGTCATCCCGATGCGCAGCGGCAACGTGTTCACGAAGAAGCCCACGAGGTCAGCGGTGTCCGGGTCGGACCGCCCGGCGGACGGTGATCCGATCACCACGTCGTCACCGGCACCGATGCGGTGCAGGTAGCCGGCGAGCCCGGCGAGCCACGCGTGGAAGCTGCTGGCCTGCGCCTGTCCGGCAGCGGCGTGCACCGCGGAGACGACGTCCTCGGGCAGTGTGAATCGCAGTTGCCGGGCAGCTCGGGTCGCCGACTCCGGCCGACGTCCGTCAGCAGGCAGGGCGAGCTCGTCCGGGATGCCGGCGAGCTGCTCGACCCACGCCGACAACGACGCGTCGTGCCGTCCACCGTCGGATTCCAGGAGGGCGCGCTGCATCCGCGCGAAGTCGGCGTACTGCACCTCGAGCGGACGCTGCGCACGCGCCGTGCTCCCGGTCCGCGCGGCGTACGCGGTGGCGATGTCGCGCGCCAGCGGGCCGAGCGAGGCCCCGTCCGTGGCGATGTGGTGGATCAACAGGTCGAGACGCCACTGCTGGTCTCCCGTCGCCACGAGCCCGGCCCGGACAGGCAGGTCCACCGTGAGGTCGAAGCCCGCTGAGGTGTCGACCGCGGCGCTGGTGACGATGCCCGGCACCACGTCGTGGATGCGCTGGACCGGCTGACCGTCGACTTCCGGGTACGTCGTCCGGAGGATCTCGTGCCGGACGACCACGTCGTCGACGGCGTCGGCGAACGCGTCCGTGTCGAGATCGCCGCGGAACGTCGCCTGCAACAGCACGGAGTAGTCGGTGGAGGTGGGGTCGAGCCGGTTGAGGAACCACAGCCGCGCCTGGTTCGGCGACAGCGGCAGCTGCTCGCCTTCCCGTCGCGGGTGCTGCGCGGCCCACGCGCGGAGCGCCGGGTCGGTCTGCCGGTCGCCCTGCTGGGTGGCGGCTCCCGCTGATCCGACCGCGGCGAGGAGACCTGCCGGGGTGGGGGCGTCGAAGATGCTGCGGAGGGGCAGCGTGGCACCGAGTTCGTCCCGGACGCGCCCGATCAGCCCGACCGCGAGCAGCGAGTGTCCACCGAGCGCGAAGAAGTCGTCGTGCATGCCGACGTCGCGCACACCGAGCACTTCGCCGAACACCCGCGACATCGTCCGCTCGTCGTCGCTCACGGGCTGGCCGTCGCCGCCGGTCGAGGTCGGTTCGGGCAGCGCGGCGGTGTCCACCTTGCCGTTGGGGGTCAGCGGGATCGCGTCGACGACGGCGATGGCCGAGGGGACCATGTAGTCGGGGAGATCGGCGGCGACGGATCGGCGGACACCCTGTTCGTCGACGGTCCCGACGACCCACGCGACGAGCCGTGCGGTGTCCGGTCCGCCGGGCACGACGACACGAGCAACGGCAGCCTCGACGCCGTCGATCCGTTCGAGGGCCTGGGTGACGTCGGCCAGCTCGATCCGGTACCCGCGGAGCTTGACCTGGTCGTCGTCACGGCGGAGGAAGTCGAGTTCCCCGGTGACGCGGCGACGCACGACGTCGCCGGTGCGGTACATCCGGGTGCCGTCTCCCTGGGGGTCGGCGACGAAGCGGCTGGCGGTCTCGGCGGACCGTCCGCGGTAGCCGTGCGCGAGGGAGCTGCCCGACAGGTAGAGCTCTCCCTCGACTCCGGGCGGCACCGGCTGCAGGAAGTCGTCCAGGACGCGGGCCGTCACGTTCGCGATCGGCCGTCCGATGGTGACGGCGCCGGGCTCGATCCGCGCGACGACGGCGTCGACCGTGCTCTCGCTCGGTCCGTAGAGGTTCCAACCGTCGATGTGGTCGGCTTCGGCGACCTCGTTCCAGAAGTCCGCGGGGACGGCTTCTCCACCCACCGCGACGGTCAGGTGACCGTCGCGCTCCGCGACGGCGTCGAAGAGTCCGACCGCGGCCAGCTGACGGGCGTACGACGGCGTGGTCTCGATCACGTCGATGCCGTGCTCGACCACGTCTCGAACGACCGTCTCCGCGTTCGTCCGGGTGGCGTCGTCGGCCACCTCGAGCGTCGTGCCGGCGACGAGCCAGACGATCGGGTCCCACGCCGCGTCGAAGCCGAGCCCGGACAGGTGCAGCATCCGCGGGGCTCGACCACCGACGCGGTCGCGGACCGGACGGATCATCGCGTCCTCGTGCTGCGCGAGCACGTTGGCGAGTGCCGCGTGGGACACCTGCACGCCCTTCGGCGTCCCGGTGGTCCCCGACGTGTAGACCAGGTAGGCGACGTCCTCCGGTGCAGGGGCGACGGGAGCTGCGGCGTCGCCGACGTCACGGTTGAGCGCCGAGGGCGCGACGACCTGCACGGGCACCCCTGCCGCGTCGGCGACCGACCAGGTGCGCTCCGCGTCGTGGGCGACCACGACGGTCGGTTCCGCCCCGGCGAGGATCTGACCGATGCGCGCGTCCGGGTAGGCGACGTCGATCGGCACCGCCACAGCACCGGCCCGAAGGACGCCGAGCACCACTGCGATCGCGTCGGAACTGCGCCGGAGGGCGACGGCGACGCGGTCACCACGACGCACGCCGAGGCGCGCCAGATTGGTCGCGACCGCGGTCGTCTGCACTGCCAGGTCGGCGAAGGACACCGTCCCGGCGGTGTCGACAAGTGCGTCTGCGTCGGGCGAGCTCGCAACCGTGGTGTCGAGGCGGTCGAGCACGGTCCCCGTCACGACGAACGTCCGGCCACGCGACTGGTGGTCGAGTTCGAGGGCGGTCTCAGCGTCCACGTTCGGGATGTCGGACAGGCGACGGTGCGGACCCTCGACGAAGGCGGTGAGCACGCGGTCGAGCGCGTCGCGGAGCCGCGTGACGGTCGTCTCGTCGAACAGTGTCGCGTCGTACCCGAACGTGACGACGATTCCACCGTCGTCACCACCGGGGGTCGTCACGTCGAGGAGCAGGTCCGTCTTCACCCCGGCACTGGTGGACTGGGCGGGGACCGTCACCGCGACGTCGCCGAGATCGAGGGCCGCCGGCCGGGTGTTCTGCAGTGTCAGCATCACCTGGAACACCGGGTGACGACCGACCGACCGGGGTGGCCGGACGGCGTCGACGACAGCATCGAACGGGACGTCCTGGTGGGCGTACGCCGCGGAGTTGCCCGATCGGATCCGTTCGAGCAGGTCCTCGACGCTCGGATCACCGTCGAGCGAGGTGCGGAGCGCGACGGTGTTGACGAAGAAGCCGACCAGGTCGTCGAGCTGCGCGTCCGTCCGTCCGGCGACCGGGGTCCCGATGACGACGTCCTCACCCGCGCCGTGCTGCTGGAGCACGGCGGCGACGGCTGCGTGCAGCACGATGAACAGACTGGTGCGGTGGTCCCCGGCGAAGCGGCGGAGCTCGGCGTGCCGCGCGGGGTCGAGGGTCAGCTCCACCGCACCGACGGTCTGTCGAACGGTTCCGTCGTCGACGGAACGTGCGCGGTTCCGGGGCAGGGAGATCTCGTCCGGCGCGCCCGCGAGTGCCATCCGCCAGAACGCCAGCTGCTGGGCGAGTTCGCTCGAGGGGTCATCGGCGTCGCCGAGCTGTTCCCGCTGCCACAGTGTGAAGTCGGCGTAGTCGACCGGCAGCGGCAGCCACGCTGGTTCGGTCCCGGCGACACGGGCCGCGTACGCGGTCCCGAGGTCGCGGGCGAAGGGTGCGAGCGACCACCCGTCCGACGCGATGTGGTGCATCGTCGCGACGAGCACGTGGTGGTCGTCGTCGATGCGGAGCAGCACCGCGCGGAGTGGCGTCTCGCTCGTGACGTCGAACCCACGCGTCGCCTCGGCGCGGACGACGTCGTCGATGCGGTGCTCGGGGACCGTGACCGTCAGGAACGGCGGTTCGGCGGCAGCACCCTCGAGGACCTGCTGCACCGGCCCGTCGCCCACGAACGGGACGATCGTCCGGAGCGGCTCGTGCCGCATCGCGACGTCCACGAACGCTGCGCGCAGGGCCTCGGCGGACAAGGGACCGTCGAGGCGGAGCACGACGGGGATGTTGTAGGCGGCGGAGTCCGGTTCGAGGCGGTTCAGGAACCACAGTCGCCGCTGCGTGAGCGACAACGGCATCGTGTCCGGGCGCGTCCTCCGTGCCAGGCGGGCTGCGCGATCGGTCGGCGTGCCCGTGTCGAGTGCTCCGACGAGAGCAGCCACGGTCGGCCGTTCGAACACGTCCCGCACGGTGATCGTCCGGTCGAACTGTTCCGACAGACGCGCGGCGAGCCGGGTTGCCAGCAGGGAGTGGCCGCCCGCTGCGAAGAAGTCGTCGTCGATCCCGACCGCGGAGACCCCGAGGACCTCGGCGAACACCGCAGCGGCGACGCGCTCGTCGTCGTTCCGTGGCGGCAGCACCGTGCCGGAACCCGACAGCTCCGGTGCTGGCAGCGCGCGACGATCGAGCTTGCCGTTCGGCGTCACGGGCATCTCGCGGAGCGCGACGACGACCGAGGGGACCATGTAGTCGGGGACGTCGGAGCGCATGCCCTCCCGGACCGCCGCCGGGAGGTTCCCGAGGTCGCCGTCGGAGGTGACGTAGCCGACGATGCGACTGGAAGGACCCTCGCCCAGCACGACGGCCGCTGCGAGGTCCACCCCGGGGTGGCGGATCATCGCGGCCTCGACCTCGGCGAGCTCCACGCGGTAGCCACGGATCTTGACCTGGTCGTCGATGCGTCCCACGAACCGCAGGGACCCGTCACGGCGACGACGGACCACGTCTCCCGTGCGGTACATGCGGGAACCGTCGGCGGAGAACGGATCAGCCACGAACCGCTCGGCGCTGAGCCCGGGCTGTCCCACGTAGCCCTCTGCCACGTTCGCCCCGGCGAGGTAGAGCTCGCCGACGGCGCGGTCGGGTACCGGTGTGAGGGCAGCGTCGAGGATGTAGTGCCGCGTGTTCCGCACTGACGAGCCGATGTGCGGCGGGCGTCCCGGTTCCAGCACTGCGGTGAGACTGTCCACCGTGGCCTCGGTGGGGCCGTAGAGGTTGATGGCGTGCACGTCGTCGCGGTGGGCCAGTGCGTCCCACAGGGCCGGGCCGACCGCTTCGCCCCCGACGGCGATCTCCGTGGGGTGGACATCGGCGTCGAGCATGCCCGCGGCGAGCAGTGCCTCCGCGAAGGACGGGGTGGTCTCGATGGCGTCGATCCGGTGGCGGACGAAGTACTCGACGAGTCGCTCGGGGTCACGACGCACGTCGTCGGCGACGACGTGCAGCTCATGTCCGGCGAAGAGCCAGAGCAGCGGATCCCACGCCGCGTCGAACGACAGGCCAGCGGTGTGCGCGACGCGGAGCGGCCGGCCGAGCCGCGCTTCGGCCGGGTCGAACATCTCGGCCCGGTGGTGCTGGAACAGGTTCCGCAGGGCGGCCCGGTTCACGCCGACGCCCTTCGGGCGCCCGGTGCTCCCGGAGGTGAAGACGATGTAGGCGAGCGCGTCCGGGGCGATCGCTGGCAGAGCACTCGGGTCGTCCGTCCGGCGTCGCCACACCGTGGTGTCGGCGTCGACCGGGAGCGAGGGAACCTGCCAGGAGGCGCCGGCGGCCCGGTCACGGACGAGCTGCGCGCTGCTCGTGAGGACCAGCGTCGGACTCGCGTCCTCGATCATCCCGGCGACCCGGTCGGTCGGGTACTCCGGGTCGAGCGGGACGTAGACCGCGCCGGCGCGCAGCACGGCGAGGACGAGCATCGGCAGGAGAGCACTGCGCTCGATGCGGACGGCGACCCGGCTCCCGGGAACCACGCCTTCGCGGATCAGGTGGTGCGCGAGTCGTGTCGCGTCGGCGTCGAGCGCCGCGAACGTCGTCGTGCCGTCCTCGGCGACGACGGCGAGGTCGTCCGGGCGTCGACGGGCGACGTCGGCGAACGCCTCCATGACCGGTTCCGGGTCGAGGGTGACGGTCTCCCCGGCACCTTGGCCGAGGAGGAGCGGGACCTCGTCCTCGTCGAGGATCGTCGCGCCCGTGACGGTGAGACCCTCGGGGCAGCCGACCACACGGTCGACGAACGCGAGAAACCGGTCCGCGTGCTCGGCGAGACTCGCCGTCGTGTGGAGCTCAGCGTCGCCTTCGAGCTGCAGGGTTGCGGTGGCAGCGTCGCTGGACAGCCCCGACAGGACGATGGAGAGGTCGTGGACCGGACCCGTCGAGAGGATGTTCACCGCGCCGACGGCGTCGGCGAAGCGGATCTCGTCGATGACGGGCAACAGGTTCACCGAAGGCCCCGCGTGCCGAGGTGCCCCGGCGAGGGACTCGACGCGGAAGCGCTGGTGTCCGACAGCGCTCCGGACGACGTCGCCAGCATGGGCGATGATGTCCGAGATCTCGGCGTTCGCGGGGACGTCGATCCGCAGCGGCAGGATGTTCGAGAGCATGGACGGGGTGCTCTTCGCCACTCTTCCCCGTCGGGCGGTGACCGGGAGCCCGAGCGCGACACGCTCCTCCCCCGTGATCTTCGCCATGTACAGGGCGACGATGGCGACGACAGTCTTGGGGAGGTCCCGGCCGAGTGCTGTGAGGCGTGCAGCACGCGCGTCGTCGAGGGGCACGGCGACCCGCACGATGGACCTCGCGGCCGACCTCGCGGTGCCCTCGAGGCCGGCGACCGTTGCGTCGTCGTCCAGTGCGCCGCGCCAGTAGGCCTCGTCGGCGTCACGCTGCGCGGATGCTTCGTACTCGGCGATGTCACGGTGGAGTTCGTCCAACCCGGGAAGCACCGACGGCCGCCGGGCGGCGAGGTGTGCGCGGGGCTCGGCAGCGACGTCGAGGCCCCGGCTCGACGGTGCGGGCTGCGAAAGACGGGTGTACACCTCGGCCATGTACCGCAGCGCGATGACCGCCGAGTAGCCGTCGAGCAGCAGGTGGTGCACCCGTTGGAAGAGCAGCGACCGGGTGTCCGTGATCTGGAACAGGACCGCGCCGAACAGGTCGTCACCCTGCAGATCGCGCGGGGTCTCCATCGCCCGGTCCATGGACGCCATCGCCTCGGAGAGCGCCGCCTCCGGATCGAGGTGACGCAAATCGACGACCTGCACGACGTCGTCGGTCGGACGCGGACGGACGATGACCCCGTAGGGACCGTCCGCGTCCGACCGGACGCGCATGGACAGCGCGTCGAGGTCGGCGACCACCGTGTTCAGCGCGATCCGGACGAGCCGCTGGTCGAGCGCGCCCCGGAGGTCGAGGTACTGCCCGATCTGGTACGTCGCGTTCGACGGGTCCAGCTGCTGGGCGTACCAGATGCCTCGTTGCGCGGAGGTCAACGGGACGCGGATGCCGGCCTCCTGCTCGTCCCGGTCGCCATGGTGGTGCTTGCTCGTCACAGAGAGACTCTTCCTGTCGGGACGCGGCCGCTACCGGGCCGGATCGCGGTTCCGCTGGTTCCGGTTCCTCTGGGCGCTACTGGAACTGACCGATGCGGAGCGAGTCGAGGATCCCGCCGATGTCGATGAGCGGGCCCTGGACGAGGGGGCCCTGGATGAGTGCCGGGGACGTCGCGTTCGTGGAGGTGTCCTCGGCGGCGTTCGCAGCGGTCGCGTTCGTTGCGAGACCGCCGAGCGTCAGCGCCACGGCGATGGTCGCGGTGCTCAGGATGCGGGTGTTCTTCTTCACGGGAAGCTCCTCGTCGACTGTCGGCGGCCGGACTTCGGCCACCGTGGAGTCGTTCGGGGCCACCGTGGTGACCGGTTTGGTCGTTCACACGGTGTTCAGATCGCTCCGCTCGTGCGACCTAGTGTGCGGACACCGTCTCGGCGCACTCGACGGGCCGGCCAGCGGGCGTTGTCCGGGCAGCCGATCAGCTACCGATCTGCCTCGTCCGAGCAGCCCGGCAACGCTGCGATGTCCGGGCACCCGTACTCGTGCCACCCGCCTTGGCCGTAGGTGTCGTAGGCCGCCGTCGACGCGACCGTCGCCCCTGCCCCGTCCGTCTGGACGAAGTACGGGGTCGGATCGCCCTCGGTCGTCCGCCGTACCCAGGCGAGTGACGCCACGTCGCCGGCTCCGCTCGCGTCCGTCAGGCACTGCAGGCTCTCGGCCGGGAGCGCGCCGTCGGTCTCGAGCTCCACTTCGCCGCAATCTGTGCCGGTCGGCGTGCTGACCCAGTCCGGTGCGTCGGCGAGGGTTCTGGCCGACGCGATGGGATCCGCCGGCTGCCGGCTGCACCCCGACAGGAGCGGAAGCACGACCAGCACGAGTCCGACGGCGGTGATGACGAGGCGCTTCTGCACAGGACGAGCATGACCCACCGAAACGCCCCACCGGGTCACGGTCCGGCAACGGATGCACCCCGGCAGGTCAGTGGCTGTCGGTCATCCCGCTGCTGACGTACGAGGAGTCCACCGTGTCGTCGGTGAGCGTGCAGTTGTAGACGGCGTACGGATCGGTGTGCCCGTCGTCGAAGGTGAAGGGGTAGACGAGCTGGTAGGTCCCGTCGCTGCCCGGGTACCCCGACGGGTCGTCCGTAAAGGTCAGGGTGACCCCGGCGTCCGCGGCCCCCTTGCTGCACTCGTCGTAGATGTGCTGCGCGAGCGCCGACGTCCCGGGGGCCTTCGACGGGGACGTCGACGGAGTCTGGTCGTCCGTGGTCGCGGCGTCCGTCGCGGTCGGGGACGGGGACGGGACGGGGGTCTTGTCCCCGGTCATCGCCGTGGTGGCGGACGGCGCCGGAGTCGGGGTGCTCGCAGCACAACCGCTGAGGGCGGCGACCACGACGCAGGCAGCCACCGCGGTGACGCTGAAGCGGGTTCGTGTGTTCATCGGTTCTCTCCTTCGGTGGGAGCAGGGTCGCTCACTGAGAGATGTCGTGCGACGGCCGATCCGGACACGGCGCACCGCGCCAGCGGGGCGACGGCCGTGCCTGGAGGTGGGCCCCACCCGCCGGTACCGGCGCACCGCGCCAGCGGGGCGACGGCCGTGCCGGGAGGTGGGCCCCACCCGCCGGTACCGGCGCACCGCGCCAGCGGGGCGACGGCCGTGCCGGGAGGGACGGTGCCAGCTGGCACCGGGCCTCCCGTCCGCCCTGTGGTCGCGTCGAAGACGCGTCAGCCTTCCCAGGGCCAGTACGTCTGGCAGGTCTCGGGGCTGCCGTTCGTCGAGTTGCACACCTGCACCGGGCCCCAGAGTGCGACGGCGACGAACGCCACCTGTAGCACCAACATGCCCAGGCCGACGATGAACAGGGCGCGGACGCGGCGACGGTCGTCGCGGACGCCGGTCAGCAGCGAGCCGAAGGCGGCGAGCAGCCCGCCTGCCGGGACCACGAGTCCGAGGACGACGGTCACGGTCATCAGGAGCGCGAATTCGCCTCGGGTCGCGCCGAAGCGTCGACCGGTCTGCACTGCAGTCACGGAAGTGAGCTTATTGGCCTTCGGGCCACGCCGATGCGCCCACTTCGGGCGGGCCGCCGACCGCGGTTCAGCCGCCGCTGCGCTCCCGGCGCCGCACCCGCAGCGTGCCGATCCCCTGCACGATGCACAGGACGCCGCTCGCGACGACGATGACCCCGGTCACGATCCGGCCGACGGAGAACCCGCCGAACAGCAGTGGGGCGACCGCAACAGCGATGAAGATCGCGCCCATCACGATGACGACGACCGGGTTCTGGGCGACGAAGAAGTGGCGGCCACCGTTCGCCTCGGCGATGGCGCGGTCACGCGCACGTGGGACGGCGTCGGGGGACCGACCCGCGCGACGATCTGCACGCCGTCGACGGCTGCGCAGGACCAACCACACCGCCGCACCGATGACGACGGCCGCTCCGATCGCGATCCACTCGACGAGCTGGAAGAACCCGAAGACGAGCAGCAGGACGAACCCGACCACGACGCCCGCGAACATGTCCGTGGTCATCCGGTCGGTCCGGCCGTCGACGCTCGTGACGTAGCCGGGGCGACGTTCGTACGGATCGTGCTCGTCCACCGCCGGTCCGTCGGCGCGTTCGGTTCCCATGCACCGAACGTACCGACGGCGCTGGGGAGCCGTCCGGTTCAGCCGACGCGCGCGGCTGGCTGCTCGGCCCGGGCTGCGGGCGCCGGACGCCGTTCGCGCATGATCGCCACCGCCTGGCGGAGCGACAGCCCCGGCAGGTAGGTGCGGACGATGGCGACGCCGATCGTGGGCAGCGCCACCGGGTCCGGGTACGCCATCACCAGTGGGTGCAGGTCGGGGCCGAACTTCGCCTTGAAGCGCAGCAGGGAGCGGAACCCGTAGACCGGTTCGAGGGCTCCGCCGACGACGTCGAGGACCGATTCGACGCCGCTCCGGCCGCCGGTCTGCGGTTCCGCCGAGGACGCGAGCGGTGCCGCGGACAGGCTGAGCCGCTCGGCCCCGTCGGCGCGCATCCGGTCGACCGCACTCGCGACCAGGAACTCCATGACGCCGTTCGGGGCGTCCGGGGCGCGGCGCATCACGTCGAGTGTCCAGCCGACCACCTGGCCGGCGCGGTGGGCGGGCAGCCAGCTGGTGACGGCGAGCACGGTGCCGTCCTCGCCCAGAGCGACGAGCGTGCGGACGGCGGGGTCGCGCATCTCGTCGATCCCGCCCAGGGTGAACCCCATCTCGGGCAGTTCGCGCTCGGCGACCCACTCCTCCGAGATCGCCTCGATCTGGCGGGTGACCGAGCCGGGCAGCGAGGCCCAGTCCGACCAGAGCGCGGTGGTGCCGGAGCGTGCGGCCTTGTTGACGGCCGTGCGGACGTCTTGCTTGCGCTTGCCCGTGGTCGTCCAGGTGCGCGGGTCGAGGTCGGCGTCCTCGGCGACGGGAAGGGTCGTCCAGCCCAGTCGTGCGAGTGCAGCACCGAGGGTGGCGTCGATGCCGTAGAAGACGGGCGTCCAACCGTGGTCGTCCGCGGCCCGTGCGAAGCCCTCGAGTGCTGCGAGCCGTGCGTCCTCGTGGCCGAAGGGGCCACCGGTCGTCACGGCGACGCTGCCGGTGCGGTGGTACGCGACCCCGGCGCGGCCGTCCTCGGTGAACCAGTACTCGTTGCCGGGCCAGGTCGTCATCCACCCGAAGGTGTCGCCACCGCCCGCGACCAGCAGGGCACGAGCGGCCACCCGGGCGGCGTCCTGCCCGTCGAGGTCGCTGTCCGAGCGTCCGGCACCGGTCGGCCGGACCGCGGCGATCGCCACCGCCAGCCACAGGAGTGGGCCCGAGATGCCCACGACGAACCGCAGCGCCGGCTCGGCCAGTGCCAGGTGTGTGGGCAGGGTCACGGGGGCGATCGGGCCGAGCACGGCGAGCGCCAGGTGCAGGGGCTCCCGCACGCTGTCGCCCGAGGCCACGGCGACGCCGACGACGACGACCGCGAGCACCAGGGCCGCGCCGGCGACCGTGATCGCGAAGGTCAGCAGTCGTCGCCGGTCGGTCCGGACCGGGAAGTCGGCGCGGCGCAGGACGAGCACCACGGCGGTGGCGATCGGCACCAACACCGATGCGACGAGGGAGAGCGATACCGCGAGGTGGTCCGATGCCAGACGCTGCACGACGGCGTGGTGCCGCTCGGGCAGCACCCCGTACGACACGGCGGTCGCGATGCCGGTGATCAGGTCGACGGTCACCACAAGCCACAGCGCGAACCGGCTGCCACGCCGGAGTCCCACGGCGCCGACCGCCAGGACCACGAGCGGCATCACGGCCAGCAGCGACTGGAACAAGCCGTGCGGGTGCACCGCGGCGAGCGCCCGGACACAGCTGGCGGTCACCCCGGTCACCGAGCAGTGCGGCATCCTCCCGGTCGGCCCGGTGTCGAGCACCACGGCGAGCGGGGCGAGCAGTCCGAACTGGGCACCGGTGACGAGCGCGAGCACGGGTCCGACCGCCGACACCGTCACCGCGGCCACCAGCAGCACCCGGGTCTCGCGTGAGGAGCTCCGCGTCCAGCCGCTCCGCACCGGGGACCGTCGCAGCACGCGACCGAGCACCAGGCCGACGACCAGGGCGAGCGCCGCGTGCAGGTCGGACGCGTGTCCGGCGTAGAGGAGCAGTGCCGCGACGACGGCGATCGACACGACCCGGATCCGGCGCCGCCACAGGGCGCCGGCGAACGCGCTCGCGGTGACGATGGTGCCGACGATCCACGTCCAGGGTCCGACGTGCCCCAGGTGTACGAGGAAACCGCGGTTCGCCGGGGCGCCGTCGAACAGCTGCAGCACGGCTCCGAGGCCGGTCCCCACGACGGTCGTGACGACCATCGCGAGCAGGGTGCGCCGCCAGCCGAGCAGCCGTTCGGACGCCCCGGTGCACACCACGACGGCGACGAAGGTGACGAGGAACCCGACGACGCTGCTCGTCACCGCGACCACGCCGAGCGGACCCATCGTCCCGCCCAGGGAGTCGGGCGTCCGGCCGTCGTGCGCACCGACGCAGCGGAGCACCACGGCGGCGATGCCGGCGACGACCGTCAGGGCCGAGACGACGCTCGTCAGCGGGTACCGACGGGCCACCGGCACGAGACGCTTCGGTCTCGCCCATGCGAAGGCCGCGGCCATCGCGCTCACCGGAGGCCCAGGTGCGCGATGACGCCGGGCATCCCGACGCGCAGGGCGTAGCGGACGGTGTTCCAGTCATGGGCGGAGCCCTCGGACACGAACAGCCGGGTCTGCATGCCGGCGGCGTTCGCGGCGGCGCGGAGTGCCCTGGTCGACGCGACGTAGGGGGCGTCGTCGCTGCCGTAGGCGAACACCGTCAGGTGCCCGGGGTAGGGACCGTGCGCACGCATGATCGCCCGCGGTGCCGCTGCGGCGTACCGCGAGGCCGAGCCGCCGAACCCGTACTGGATGCTGTGCTGGACGGAGCCGTTCAGGGGTGCGAGCTCGCTCGAGATGGCGAAGGTCGTGCCGAACACGCCGGGGTGTGCGGTGGAGAACTGCATGGCGCACGTCGCGCCCTGCGAGAACCCGACGATGCCCCAGGCGGAGGGGGACGCTCCGACGCGCAGGTGCTGCCGGATCCAGTTCGTGGTGTCGGTCATGATGTACGTCGCGGAGCGGCCGAGGGACGAGTCGACGCACATCGGGTTGCGGTCCGGCGCTCCGAGCTGGTCGGGTGCGACGACGATCGGGGCGAGCCCGTGGTGTGCCGCAGCGAAGGCGTCCATCACCGCGCCGAGCCGGCCGGCCTGGAACATGTCGCTCGGCTGGCCGGGTTGCCCGGCGAGGCTGATCAGGACGGGCAGGGTCGGCGGTCGTTCGGTCAGTGCTGCGGGCGGCAGGTACACAACCGCCGGCCGTGCGTGGAAGTGGGAGACGGTCGACGGGATGTCGACGGAGAGCACCTTCCCACGCCGCGGCATGCCGGCGGGTGCCCGCCAGGTGGCCGGGTCCACCACCGGACTGGAGGCGCGCCCCACCCCCGTCTCGTGTCCCAGCGGACCGGATGGGTACGGATCCGTCGTCACGGCCTGCTCGATCGTGCGGTACGCGCCGAAGTCGACGTTGACGCCGAGGACGGCGGCCAGCGCCACCGCCACCGCCGCGAGCAGGCCGAGGACGCGGCGCAGCCAGCCGCCCTGGACGACGACCACGACGAGCAGGCCGACACCGCCGAAGGCCAAGGCCACCCACATCCGGGTGACCGGCGTGAACGACACCCCGTACAGGTCCTGCACGTCGCCGAACCACCACACCGCGACCAAGCCGAGCACGGCTCCGACGGCCATGGCGCCGAGCCGCCAGACCAGGCCCCGGACCGGGTGCCGGGAGCGACGACCGAACGCGGGCAGGAGCGCGGCGACGGTGAGGAGCACCGCGATGACGTCGACCGGGACGAGCACGGACGGTGCGACGACGGCGATGTGGAACAGGGGTCGGAGCAGATCGTGGAACATGGGGCCTCCCGGCGGACGTTGCCATCGTGGCGGTGGCCCGCTGCGAACGGGGCACCGAGGCGCTTCCGGTTCCCACAGTTCCCACCTGCCCCGCTCCCAGGAGACGCCCGAACAATCCCCAGTGAAGCTTCCTGCGCGCCAGCGTCACCGGAGCTCCCGGTGGCCGCATCTATGGTGAACGGGTGACGCACGACGGATCAGCACGGGCAGCACTCGCCGCGGTCGCTGCGGACGGCTGGGGCGACGCCGGGCCGATCGGCGAGCCCGGCGGGACGTCCACCCCGCGACGGGCGGCCGTCCTGATGCTCTTCGGCGTCCTCGACCGCATCCCGAGCGACCGACCCGCGACGGCACCCGGGGTCCCGCGCGACCTCGACGTCCTGCTCCTCGCCCGGGCCACGACCCTGCGCGCCCACGCCGGCGAGGTCGCGTTCCCCGGCGGGCGCATCGACCCGGGCGACGTGGACGCCGTCGCCGCCGCACTGCGCGAGGCGCAGGAGGAGACGGGCCTCGATCCCGCCGGCGTCGAGGTGCTCGGCCCCCTGCCCGCCGTACCGCTGGCGTTCTCGAACCACCTGGTCCAGCCGGTCATCGGCTGGTGGCGGGACCCGTCACCGATCCACGTCGTCGACGAGCACGAGTCGGCCGCGGTGTTCCGGGTGCCGGTTGCCGATCTGCTCGACCCGGCGAACCGCGGCGTGACGGTGATCCGCCGCGGTGGTCAGGAGTGGCGCGGAGCAGCGTTCACGATCGAGGCCGACGGCGACGACCACCTGGTGTGGGGCTTCACCGCGATGCTGCTGGATGCACTGTTCGACCGACTCGGCTGGACGGAACCGTGGGACCGGGACCACGAGGTGCCGCTGCCCGGCTGAGCAGCGGAAAGGACAGCGGGTCGGCCCGCACCGCATCGACCGCGTGGGCCACGGCCCCGATGACGACGACGTCGGCGCCGAGCGACGACGCGACGAGTTCGGGCACCGGGTCGAAGTGCCCCTCGGCGAGCAGGTCGCGGGCACGGTCAATGACGGCGACCGCCGGTTGGGCGATCGCGCCGGCGACCACCACGCGGTCGATGTCGAGCAGGCTCGCGAGCAGGACGCAGACCCGGGCCAGGCGGTCGCCCAGGCGGTCGACGATGGTGCGCGCGACCGGATCACCGCTCCGTGCGGCCGCGAACACCAGTGCGGCGTCCGCGGCGAGCGCGGCGTCCGCGGGGATGCGCCCCGCGGCGACGGCGTCGGCCACGAAGGTTCGGGCGACGGCGCCGATGCCGGCGGACGAACCGACGCCCTCGACGAGCTCGAGCACCCGCATCTCCCCCGCTCCGCCGTGGGCGCCGCGCAGCAGGACCCCGTCGACGACGAGGCCCGCGCCGTAGCGTTCGCCGGACAGCAGCGCCGCGAAGGACGCGTCACCCGAGGACGGCCGTTCGGCGAGCGCGGCGAGGTTCGCATCGTTCTCGACGAGCACCCGCCCGCCCGGCACGGTGCCGTCGAACCCCGGGTTCATCCGGACCCAGAAGCCGCCGTCGTCGGGCGAGGCACCGGCGGCGTCGACCGGTGCGGGGACACCCACGACGGTGACCAGGACCCGGGTGCGGTCGACGCCTGCCGAAGCGAGCGCAGCGGCCACGGTGTCGGCGATGACCCGGAGCCGCACGGGCACGTCGAGGCCAGATGCACCGAGCGCCCCCTCGGCACGGCCCAGGACGGTGCCGCGCAGGTCGGCGACGAAGGTGGTGACCCGGTGCTGGCCGGCGTCCACGCCGACGACGACCCCGGCGACGGTGTCGAGTTCGTAGCGCCGGGCGGGGCGTCCCATCCGGTACTCCCCCGCGGCACGGGCGTCGTCGAGCTCGCGGAGCCAGCCGAGCCGGACGAGTTCCTCGGCCGCACCCAGGACGGTCGACCGGGTCAGCCCGGTGGCGTCGATCGCCTCGGTCGCGGTGAACGCCGCGGAGTCGAAGGCGTACGCGAGCAGCGTCTCTGCGCTCGTTCCACGGGGTGGCGGCATGCCGTGACCCTATCGTGCGACGAGTTCCTTGCAGAATTAGATTTTCTCGCTACATTTAGTTCCGCGGGCTGCATCGGAGCCGCTCGCGGGACGGAACGGCAGGGACGCCGGGTCCGGACGGACGGAGACGACGTGCAAGCACACGCCACCGCCAGGAACGCAGCCTCGGTCAGCCGACGCTCGTTCCTACTGGGAGCGGGCGGCATCGGGGCGGGCCTCGCGCTCGCCGGGTGCGCCCCGATCGGGTCCTCGAGCGCCAGGCCGGAGACCATCACGTTCTACGTGTCGAAGCCCGAGGTCATCGGCTACTTCGACGAGCTCATCGCACGGTTCCACCAGACCCAGTCGAAGATCCGGGTCGTCCGCGACTCGACCTCGAGCATGTCCGCGAACTTCGTCCGGAACCGACCGCCGGACCTCGGCTGCTGGAACTACAACTTCTCGGTCGTGCCGTTCGTCGAGCACGGTGCGCTGACGGACCTGTCCGACCTGCCGCAGGCCGACACCATCAACCCCGACCTGTGGCCGCTCATGGAGCAGACCGCCGACTACCCCGGCCGGAAGAGCGCCCTACCCTACTCGGTGACCGCGGCGTCGGTGATCTACAACAAGGCACTGTTCGCGGAGCAGGGGATCGAGGTCCCGACGACGTGGAGCGAGTTCGCCGACGTGTGCGAGCGCCTGACGAAGGCCGGCATCGCGCCGATCTACGGCACGTTCAAGGACAACTGGACGATCGCCCAGGGCATGTTCGACTACTCGATCGGCGGCATGATCGACACTCCGGCGACCTTCGAGGCCCTGCGGCGCGAGGGCACGAACGTCGGAACGGGATCGGCCGTCTCGTTCGAGCGCGACCTGCGGGAGCCGATGGAGCGCATGGTGCGACTCCGCGCCTGGCACCAGGACGGCGCCGCGAGCCGTGGGTACGGCGACGGCAACCTCGCCTTCGCCCAGGGCAAGGCGGGCTTGTACCTGCAGGGACCGTGGGCGCTCGGTGAGATCGCCAAGACGAACAAGGACATGGACCTCGGCACCTTCCCGCTGCCCGTCACCGACGACCCGGCCGACCGGAAGGTGCGCGTGAACGTCGACCTGGCCCTCTGGATCCCGGAGGCGTCGCGCAAGCAGGAGGCCGCCCGCGAGTTCCTGACCTTCCTGATGCAGTCGAAGGTCAACGACCAGTACAACGCGGACAACAACGGCTTCGGCGTGCGCAAGGACGCTCCCCCCGCGTCGAACCCCGCCCTGCGCGGCATGCAGTCGTACTACGACGACGCAGCCTTCTACCTCGGTGCCTCGCAGCTCATCCCCGCCGAGATCCCGGTCGCGAACTACGCGCAGTCGATCGCCTTCGGCGGCGACCCGCAGCGCCAGCTCCGCACCCTCGACGCCGACTGGGCGCGTCTCGCGCTCCGCACGGCCGCGTAAGGAGACGTCCGAATGGCAACCACGACCACCGAATCGATCACGACGGCGGACCGCCGCCGCCGTGGCGGGGCCGCCCCGGGCCTCCAGGCCGGACGACGGAAGGGACTGCGGGACGGACGCCGGAAGCCCCGCGTCGACCCACTGTTCCTGGCGTTCCTGCTGCCCGCGCTGGTGCTCTTCACGCTCGCCATCACGCTGCCGGCCGTGATGGGCATCGTGCTGAGCTTCACGAACTCCGTCGGCTTCGGCGAGTTCCGCTTCACCGGGCTCACCAACTACATCGCGGTGTTCTCCGACCCGGCGATCCTGCAGGCGTACCTGTTCACGCTCGGGTTCTCGCTCGTCACCGTGATCGTCGTGAACGCGATCGCGTTCCTGCTCGCCATCGCGCTGACGTCGAAGATCCGCGGCAAGATCGCGCTGCGTGCGGTGTTCGTGCTGCCGATGGTGATCTCGGGGATCGTCATCGCCTACGTGTTCTCGTTCCTGTTCGCGAACAGCCTGCCGGCCTTCGCCACCGCGATCGGCTTCGGGCCGCTCGAGCAGAGCATCCTGGCGAACCCCGACCTGGCGTGGCTGGCGATCGTGGTCGTCACCGCGTGGCAGGCGATCCCCTCGACGCTCCTCATCTACATCGCGGGGGTGCTCTCGATCCCGGGCGAGGTGTACGAGGCGGCGGCCCTCGACGGTGCCAGTGCCTGGCGCCAACTCGTCTCGATCACCGCACCGCTGACCGCGGGCTACATCCTGATCAACCTGGTCATCGGGTTCAAGAACTTCCTGAACTCGTACGACATCATCGTCGGCCTGACCGACGGCGGCCCCGGCACCTCGACCACCAGTGTCGCGATGTCGATCTTCAAGGGCTTCAACGGCGGCGACTACGCCTACCAGATGGCGAACGCCACGATCTTCTTCGTCATCGCGGTCGTCATCGCCGTGATCCAGCTGCGGGCGACCCGCGGGAAGGCAGCGCTCTGATGTCCCTGCAAGCACCCCTGCGACCGGGGACCACCGCGACCGGCAGCATCCGGTCCGTCGACGCCGACCGATCCGCCGGCGGACGATCCGCCGGTCGGCGCGGCGGCACCGCCAACTGGCCCGTCACCGTCGTCCTCGTCCTCTGCGCACTGACCGTCCTCGTGCCGCTCTACGTCACCCTGACGATGGCGTTCAAGACCATCGGCCAGGCGGTCGACGGCAACGCGTTCTCGCTGCCGGCGCCGTTCAGCGTCGACGGCTTCGTGCAGGCGTGGCAGCTGACCGACTTCCCGCGGGCGTTCGGGGTCTCCGTGTTCGTCGCCGCGATCACCGTCGTCGGCACGATCCTGCTCGCCTCGTTCACGGCGTACGCGATCGCCCGGAACTGGGACCGCCGGCTGTTCCGCTGGTCGTTCTTCTACCTGCTCGCCGCGATGTTCCTGCCGTTCCCGGTGCTCGCGCTGTCGCAGGTGAAGCTCACCGGGCTCGCGCACCTGGACAACCCGCTCGGCGTCGCGATCCTGCACGTCATGTTCCAACTGTCCTTCAGCGTGCTGCTCTTCACGGCCTTCCTGCGTTCGATCCCGGCGGAACTGGAGGAGAGTGCACGCATCGACGGTGCGAGCACGGGACAGGTGTTCTGGCGACTCGTGTTCCCGCTGCTGGCACCGATGGGCGCCACCGTCGGCATCTTCGCGTTCCTCGCGTCCTGGAACGACTTCGTGATGCCGTCGCTGATCACCTCCGACCCGGGCTTGCAGACCCTGCCGGTGCTGCAGCAGATGTTCCAGACGCAGTTCAGCAACAACTACAACGTGTCGTTCGCCTCGTACCTGATGGCCATGGCCCCGGCGATCATCGTCTACCTCGTCACCCAGCGGTGGGTGATGGCGGGCGTGACGCAGGGCGCCATCAAGTGACCGACACCGCCGGTGCGGACCCGACCGACACACACCCCACGAACCCGACGAACCCCTCGACCCACGAAAGGCCCGACGTGACCGACACCCTCGCCCAGCCCGCCGCCACCACGAACGACGAGACCTGGTGGCGCCAGGCCAGCGTCTACCAGATCTACCCCCGCTCGTTCGCCGACGCGAACGGCGACGGCATCGGCGACCTGCCCGGCATCACCGAGCGGGTGCCGTACCTGGCCTCACTCGGCATCGAGGCCGTCTGGCTCAGCCCCTTCTACCCGTCCGCCCTGGCCGACGGCGGCTACGACGTCGACGACTACCGCGACGTCGACCCGCGCCTCGGCACCCTCGACGACTTCGACCGGATGGTCGAGGCACTGCACGCCGCCGGCATCCGGGTGATCGTCGACGTCGTCCCGAACCACACGAGCGACCGGCACGAGTGGTTCCGCGAGGCGCTCGCAGCGCCGAAGGGCTCCCCCGCCCGCGACCGCTACGTGTTCCGCGACGGCAGTGGACCGTCCGGCGAGGACGCCCCCGCCGACTGGATCTCGATCTTCGGCGGGCCGGCCTGGACCGCCGTCGGCGACGGCCAGTGGTACCTGCACAGCTTCGCGAAGGAGCAGCCCGACCTGAACTGGGCGAACCGCGAGGTCCGCGACGACTTCCTGCACACCCTGCGTTTCTGGTCCGACCGCGGCGTCGACGGGTTCCGCATCGACGTGGCCCACGGCCTGGCGAAGGACCTGGGCGAGACCCTGCCCACCTGGGCCGAGCTCGCCGAGATGCCGAAGGACGGCACGCACCCGCTCTGGGACCGCGACGACGTGCACGAGATCTACGCCGAGTGGCGGACGGTCTTCAACGAGTACACACCGGCCCGCACCGCGGTCGCCGAGGCCTGGGTCCCCGCCCACCGCCGTGCCCGCTACGCCAGCGCCGAAGGGCTCGGTCAGGCGTTCAACTTCGACCTGCTCGAGGCCGACTTCGACGCCGGGCAGTTCCGCACGATCATCGAGTTCAACCTCGGCCTCGCCGAGCAGTCCGGCTCGTCGACCACGTGGGTGTTCTCCAACCACGACGTCGTCCGGCACGCCACCCGCTACGCCCTGCCGCCGCGCGCCGGCGGCACCGACAAGCAGGGCAGCGCCTGGCTGCTCGCCGGCGGCTCGCAGGACGCGCTCGACCGGTCGCTCGGCCTGCGCCGCGCACAGGCCGCCACACTGCTCGAGCTCGCCCTGCCCGGCTCCGCCTACCTGTACCAGGGCGAGGAGCTCGGCCTGCACGAGGTCGGCGACATCCCGGACGCCGACCGCCAGGACCCGGCGTTCTTCCGCAACCCGGGCGTCGACGTCGGCCGTGACGGCTGCCGCGTGCCGATCCCGTGGACGCGCACCGGCTCGTCGTTCGGCTTCGGTCCGGACGGCTCGCACCTGCCGCAGCCGGCGTGGTTCGCCGACTCCAGCGTCGAGGCCGAGGACGCCGACCCCGACTCCACCCTGCACCTGTACCGGAAGGCGCTCGGCCTGCGTGGCCAGCTGCAGTCCGAGGAACAGCTCGAGTGGATCGAGACCGGCCGCGACGACGTGCTCGCGTTCCGTCGGCCGAACGGCTGGACGAGCGTGACGGTCTTCGGCGACGAGCCCTTCGCGCTGCCGGCCGGCGAACTGCTGCTCGCCTCGGCCCCGGTGGTCGACGGCGCCCTGTCGGGCGTGGGGACGGCTTGGTTGCGTTCCTGACGGAACCAGGTGGCGGACGGGAGGCGCGGTGCAGGCGGGCACCGTGCCTCCCGTCCGCCGTGAGGTCACCATCTCGGGCCGCGACCGGCATCCGAGACGTCAGCCGCTGCCGGTAGGGTCGCCGCATGAGCGGGGCGAGCATCGGCGTGCAGGACTTCGTGATGCGGTTCGGGGACCGCACCGTGGTCGACGGGCTGTCGTTCGACGTCGCCCCCGGTGAGACGTTCGGGTTGCTCGGCAGCAACGGCTCCGGCAAGACCACGACGATCCGGGCGCTGCTCGGCATCACCACGCCGACGGCGGGGACGCTGACGATCGACGGCCGCCCCTACCGGCCGGCCACGGGCGGAATCGGCTACCTGCCCGAAGAGCGCGGGCTGTACCGCAAGGAATCCGTCATCGACGTGATGACCTACTTCGGGCGTCTGCGCGGGCTGCGCGGCGCCGAAGCGACCGCGTGGAGCATGGACTACCTGGCGCGCGTCGGGCTGGCCGACCGTGCGAAGCTGCGCGTCGACAAGCTGTCCGGCGGGCAGCAGCAGAAGGTGCAGCTCGGCATCACGATCATGGACCAGCCGCGGCTGCTCATCCTCGACGAACCGACCAAGGGGCTCGACCCGGTGAACCGGCGGCTCCTGCTCGACCTGGTCGACGAGCGCAAGGCCGACGGCGCGACCGTGGTCCTCGTGACCCACCACATGGACGAGGTCGAGCGGCTCTGCGACCGCATCCTGCTGCTCAAGGACGGCCGGGCCGCCGCCTACGGATCCGTGCCCGACGTGCAGGACGCCTTCGGCGGCGCGGTCGCCCGCGTCGGGCTCGACGGCCCGGTGCCGAAGTCGCCGCTGTACCGGCTCGCCCGGCACGAAGGGCACGTCGCCTACCTCGTCCCCACGCAGGCCGCCGCCCCGGACGGTGCGGACGTCCTGGCGGAACTGATCGCGGCCGGGGTGCACGTCACCGCGTTCGAGATGCGCCGGATCCCGCTCGACGAGATCTTCGTGCAGGTGTACGGGCACGACGCCCTGGCCTTGACGTCGACCGACGGGGCAGCGGCATGAGCAACCTCGGCACGGTCGTCCGGTTCGAGTTCGTCCGCGCGGTCAAGAAGCCCGCGTTCTGGATCGGCACGCTCGCGCTGCCGGTCGTCATCGTGGTGGTCTCGCTGCTCGTCGGCATCGGACAGGCCGCCGGCACGGACTCGGTGGTTTCCGGGTCGTCGGCCACGAAGACACCGTTCCACTACGTCGACGATTCCGGCCTGGTGTCCGAGTCCGTCGCCGCGAAGTGGGGCGGGACACCGTCCACCAGCGCCGCCGCAGACCGCGCCGCCGTGCGGTCCGGCGACCTCGACGCCTTCATCGTGTTCCCGTCGTCACCGTCCACCACCGCGATCCGGGTCGACGCGGCCGACCGCGGGCTCTTCGCCAACGGCGTGTACTCGTCGCTCGCCCAGCGGGTGCTCGAGCAGAGCGTCGCCGCGTCGGTCGACGACCCCGAGACCGTGCAGCTGCTCCGCAACCCGCCCGCCACCGACGTCACCACCTACGCCGACGGAACGGTCGCCCCGGGCTGGTTGTCCGTCGTGCCGCCGTTCCTGTTCGTCGCCGCGTTCTTCGGGCTCGTCATCCTGCTCGCCGCCCGGATGGTCACCGTCGTGGTCGAGGAGAAGGAGAACCGGATCTCCGAGATGATCCTGACCACGGTGACCGCGGGCGACCTGATCCGCGGCAAGGTCATCGCGATGCTGCTCGTCGGCTTCGTGCAGGTCAGCGTGTTCGTCGTGCCCGGACTGGTCGGACTGCTCGTCGCCCTGCCGCTGCTGTCGTCGCAGCTCGGCGGGCTGACCGTCGACCCGTGGCGGATGGTGACCGGGGCGCTGCTGCTCGTCGGCGGAGTGCTGCTCGCATCGGGGCTGTTCGTCGCCGTCGGGGCCGCGGTGCCGTCGATCAAGGACGCCTCGGCCCTGCAGTCGGCAGCGATCTTCGCGCTGATCATCCCCGTGTACGCGGCGTTCTTCGTGATGACGACGCCGACGTCGCCGGTGGCGCAGTTCTTCACGTACTTCCCGACCTTCACGCCGATCACCGCGATGGTGCGGAACGCCGTCGGGGCCCTGACCGTGACGGAGTCGGTGGTCTGCATCGTCGAGGTGTTCGTCGTCGCCGGGCTGCTGCTGTGGTTCGCCGAGTACCTGTTCCGGCACTCGGTCGCGCAGTACGGGTCGAAGGTGACGGTGCGGCAGGTGCTGTCGTGGCGGCGGGGGCGGCGGGGCTGAGCGGGGCGGTGCTCGGCCCCGTCGGCCCGCGGTGCTCGCGTCGCCGGCCCGCGGAGCTCGCGCCGTCGGCCCGCCGCGCTCGCGTTGCCGGCCCGCCGTGCTCGCGTCGCCGGCCCGCCGCGCTCGCGCCGCCGGCCCGCCGCGCTCGCGCCGCCGGCCCGCCGCGCTCGCGCCGCCGGTCAGCCGGCGGCGATGCGGCGGAGCGCGTCCAGGTGGGCGGCCCAGACGGCCCGGCCCGAGGCGGTCAGTGTGATCGACGTCCGGGGCGTCTTGCCCACGAAGCCCTTCCCCACCGACACGTAGCCGGCCGCCTCGAGCGCGGACACCTGCTTGCTCAGCACCGAGTCACTGACCTCGACCGCGTCCCGCACCTCGCGGAACCCCAGCGTGCCGGCGCGGGTCAGGGCGGCGATCACCGAGAAGCGCACCGGGTGCTGCAGCAGGTCGTCGAGCTCGTGCCGCGGGTGCGTCCGTTCCGTGGTGCTCACGAGCGGGCCTCACGAGCCGCACAGACGAGCGCGACCAGCAGGACGAGCCCCGAGGTGATGCCCGACCAGAGCACCGAGCCGTGCACCCACCCGACCACGGCGATCGCCGCCAGGTAGGTGACCGCCCAGCTGGCGATGTAGACGGTCCAGCGGCGGCTCCGGGCGAAGGCCGAGCGGCCGCGGATGCTCACCATGAAGAACACCACCAGGGCGAACAGCGCGACGAGGGTGCCGACGTAGACCGCGGCGAACGCGTCCCCCGTCGTGAGTCCCATGCCGAGCGTGCCGAGCGACGTCGCGACGCCGAGCGCGGTGATGAACGTGACGTACGGCCAGCGGACGGCGTCGTGCGCGCGTCGGCCGATCCGGTCCGCCTGGTCGAGCAGTCGGGCCGCCTCGGCGGGTCCGGGTCGTGCGGTGGTGTTGTCCATGGTGTCCCCTCTCGTTGACACCAGTATGGCAACTACTTTCCAACTTGGCAAGCACTTTCCTGATGCACGAGTCGCGTTCGCGGTGCGCTCGCGCTCGCGGCCCTCAGACGCGGACAGGCGTCTCGTCGAGGTCCCACGAGGGAACGGCATGCCGCTTCCACCCCTGACGCAGGGTGTCGGCCGCACGGTCGAACTCGACCAGGACGTCGATGTGCGGGCGGACGAGCATCTGGATCTGCAGCCCCTCGTACATCGCGAGCAGCTGCGTCGCCGCCTGGTACGCGGGGATCCCGGCCTCTTCGGCGCCCTTGTCGAAGTCGCGCTGCAGCCCGACGGTCAGCTGCTCGGCGTACTCCTCGAACCGCTTGCGGAACAGTTCGGCGAACCCGGACTCCGAGCTGGCCACGGTGATCAGTCCGGCGAGGACCCGGACGAGGCCCGGATCGGCGACGTCCTCGGCGAGGGTCAGGCGGACGTGCTCGATCATGCACGTCGGCGGGGCCTTCCGTCGGGTCCCGCGCAGCCGCACCCACCGGTCGTAGGTGACCAGCAGCAGGGCGTGCCAGGTCGGGAACAGCCGCTCGACCGTCTCGAGCGGAACGCCGGCGACGTCGGCGATGACCGCGGCGTCGACGTCGTCGAACGGGTGCAACCGGTACGCGCGGATGGCTGCGCGCACGGTGCGCTCTGCGAGGGACTCGTCGTCCTCGACGCGTTCGCCGTGCAGGGGTTCCATCCGACCATTGCAGCGCATCGCGGGCCGTTTGTCTCGTCCCAGAGCGGGGGCCGTACCCCCGGGCCGTCAGCCGACGGTGATCGGCGCCGCCGGCGGGCGGACCCGCTGGCGCATCCACACGAAGAACCCGGTCAGGGTGAAGACGCCGTAGAAGACGTACATCAGCCCCGATGCGTAGTACCCGGCGGAGAACAGCAGCGGCACGCCGACCAGGTCGACCGCCACCCAGATGAGCCAGAACTCGACCCACCCCTTGGCCATGCCGTAGGTGGCGAGCAGCGAGCCGACGAAGATCCAGGCGTCGCTCCACACCGGTTCGTAGGATCCGAGCGCGCGGAAGACGGGGGTCAGCAGGGCGGTGCCGCCGACCAGGCCGACGACGAGCAGCAGGCGGGACCGCCAGGAGGCCCAGTGCGGGTCGATCACGGTCGTCGCGTCCTCGGGGCGGTGCGTCCACCGGTACCAGCCGTAGACGCTCACGATGATGAACATGACCTGACGGCCCGCCTGACCGAGCAGGTTGACGGGGTTGGGGGTGTCGAACAGCGCACCCATGAAGACGGTGAAGAGCAGGGCGTTGCCGACCAGTCCGACCGGCCAGGCCCAGACCTTGCGACGCATGCCACCGAGGGCGCTGAGCAGCCCGAAGACGTTGCCGATCACCTCACGCCACAGCACCGTCTGGTCGCCGATGACGATCTGCGCGTCGAACAACCAACGCACGATGTCCATGGGCCCTCCTCGTTTCCGCCGGACGGTGCAACGACGCCACCCGTACCGGCATTCCTTCCGGGTTTCCCCTGTCCGCACGGAGCGCACACCCAGAAATCGGGGTACAAACCATGTCCTCCAACACGAGGACTCAAATGCCCCCCGTTCTGGGGTCCCGGTGAACGCTCGTTCTCGCTTGTCCGCACTTTGGGGGACAGCTAACGTCGTCCCCAGAGCGAGTCCAGCCCGCCCGAGCAGCAGTCCCTGCGCTCAGAGGCCCGGCGACCGTTCTCGGCACCGGTCAGCCGCGACCCCTTCCAACCACTGGGTCGATGACAACCTCCCCACCGGGCAGGACACCCGAACGTCCCCGGTGGGCTTCAGCGCGCCCAGGCACGCAGGAACGGAACCACTCCATGCACAAGATCGTCACCGGTGCCATCGCCGGCGCAGCAGGCGTCGCACTCCTCCTCGGCGGTGCCGGCACGTTCGCCCTCTGGAACGCCAGCGCCTCGAGCGCCGCGTCCGCGGTGAGCGCCGGCACCCTGACGCTCAGCGCCAACAACGACGGCGCCTGGACCGACATCACGAACGGTCGTTCCGCCGCGATCGACCCGACGAAGGCGCTGATGGTGCCGGGCAACACGTTCCAGTTCACGCAGACGCTGAACATCGGCGCGACCGGCCAGGACCTCAAGGCCAACCTGACCTACGCCAACCAGAGCATCACCGGTGACAGCGCGCTGATCGCCGCCACGACGAAGACGCTGGCCGTCACGTCGACGAGCGCCTCGATCGTGCAGTCCTCGTCGAACGCGAACACCTTCGTCGTCTCGCCGTCGTCGTCCACCTCGACGGTCAAGGTCGTCTTCACCGTGACGCTGCCCGCCGCCGCGACCACCGGTCAGGGCGGCTCGCTCAACCTCAGCGCGCTCGCCTTCACGCTGACCCAGACCGCGATCGGTTCCTGACCCACCGATCGCACCCCACCGACCACGACGACCAGGAGCAGGGACATGACCGCCACACCGCGGACGACGGGACGCCACCGCGCCTCCCGACGCCACCGCTGGGTGTGGCCGGTCGCGCTCGGCCTGGTCGTCGCGGTCGGCACGGCGCTCCTCGGCGTCGGCGGCACCTACGCACTCTGGAACGGCACGGCCAGCACGGCCGCCACCACCGTGCGCTCCGCGACGGCGACCATCACCGTCGGCGGCACGACGGCGATGAACACCGCGGTCCTCGGGCCGGGCACCAGCACCACCGGCACGTTCACCATGCGGAACACCGGGTCGATCCCGCTCTCCGTGCGCGTCACGACGACGTCCTCGAAGTCATCCGTCGCGGCGGCGTCCGGTGAGCTGACGCTCCACCTCGCGATGGTGTCGTCGACCGCGAAGTGCGTGCCCGGGCTCACCGGCACGAGCGCGCGGCTCGCCACCTTCGACACGGGCTCCGGTGTCGTCACCCTGCCGGCCGGGGGCAGCGGCATCGCATGCCTCGAGATGGCCCTCGACGCCGACGCCCCGCAGACCGTCGCCGGCGCAACCACCGACTTCACCCTCACCGTCACCGGAACGCAGGTCGCCGCATGAACCGCCGCCTCCGGCTCCTCGTCGCCGTGCTCCTCACCGCCGTGTTCGTCGGTGGCACCTCGAGTGCCGCGTGGGCCTTGTGGAGCGCCTCGGGCACCACCGCGGCGAGCACGACGGTCGGCACCGTCACGGCGTCGATCGGCGGCACGAGCGCACTCACCACCGCCTTCTCGGCGAGTGTCACCTCGACGACGAAGCCGATCACCCTGACCGACTCGGGCACCCTCGGCGGCACCGCCACCACCACGGTCTCGGTCGCCTCCGGCAGCTCGACTGCACTCGCCAAGGCCGTCACCGTCGTCGCCTGGCCGGTCGCCTCGACCACGGCCTGCACCACGAGCACGGCCGTCGGAACCGGATCCGTCAGCGGAACCTGGGCGTCGCTGCCGAGCATGAGCGCGAAGCTCGCCGCCGGGGCCTCCGCGATCTGGTGCACGCGCAGCACCCTGCAGTCGTCTGCCCCGGCCGGTGCGACCACCACGGTGAACGTCGGCCTCACCGTCACGAGCGGCACCTGGAGCTCGGGCGTCGTCACCGGCAGCTTCACGCTGACCACCCCGGCGGCGACCGTCGACACCACCCCGTCGCTGGTCTGCACCGACCACGGCGGCTGGTACGTCGAGGTGCGCTGGGACGCCGCGAACCGCCCGCAGGACACCTGGTACGGGGCCTTCGTCGGCTCGACCCCGGTCGGGAAGAAGGCGCAGGACTACTCCGCGTTCATCACGATCGCACCGCCGGACGTCCCCGCGAGCGCCGGCACCTCGGGCACGCTCACCGTCACCGTCAAGGTGCTCGACAGCGCCGGCAACCCCACCTCGACCGTCGCGGGCACCGGCAAGGTCACGCTCTTCACCCAGGACAACGGGGCGGCGATCCGATGCGGCGCATGAGCACCCCCGCCCCACGCACCGGGTGGCGAGCGGTCGTCCGCGCCGTCGCGTTCGGGCTCAGCACCGGGCTCCTGCTCATCGTGGCTGCGCTGGCCGTCGTGCTGATCGTCGTCCCGAAGGCCACGGGGTCGATGCCGCTCACCGTCCTGACGCAGTCGATGGAGCCGACACTCCCCCCGGGCACCCTGCTCGTGGTCCGGCCGACCCCCGTCGAGGACATCCAGGTCGGCGACGTCGTCACCTACCAGATCGTCTCCGGCCAGCCCGCGGTCATCAGCCACCGCGTGGTGTCGGTGTCCTCGTCGTCGGACGGCGGACGGACCTTCGTCCTCAAGGGCGACAACAACGCCGAGGCCGACCCCGCCCCCGTCACCGCCGTGCAGATCCGCGGTGTCCTCTGGTACAGCGTCCCGGAGATCGGCCTGGTCAACCAGCTCGTCAACGGATCGCGCAGCTGGCTCATCCCGCTGGTCGCCGGCGTGCTCCTGACGTACGGCGCGGTCATGATGACCGCGGGCTTCGTCAGCACCGCTCGTCGTCGTCGGGCGGGCACCGGCCGCGGGCGTCGCAGCGCAGCACACCACGTCGAACGGAGCACCACCGAGACCACGACCCCCACCCGGTCTAGGCTCGGTGGACGTGACGGACGGAGTGCAGCGGGCGCGGGAGCTCCTCGACGCAGCGGCCCGACGGCTCCGCGCCGCGGACGTCCCCGACGAAGCGCTCGGCGAGTACGTCCAGCCGAAGGCCGTCCTCGGGATCCGTCGTGACCCCACCATGCGGCCGCTCGGGCGGGTGTGGCGGGTCGGAGCGCTCCTGATCGGGTCGTCCCCCGAGACCGCCGGCGGTGTCTGGGCCACCGGGTCGATCACCCGGGTCACCGAACCCGGTCGTTCGCAGTACCAGTCGGTCTCCGCCGAGGTCCGTCGCGCCTACCGTGCCGCCGCCGCGAAGGGACACTTCGCCGCCGGTGAGACGGTCAACCACGGCGCCGTCCCGATCCCCGTCGACGAGACCCTGGTCGCCGCCGACGGCGTGCTCTTCGTCGCCGACGACGTGCCCTCCGTCCGGTGGTCCCCGACGGCCGGCGCCGCCGTCCCCCTCGCCGACTACCTGGCCGACCGCGTCGGACTGCTCGTCGATCCCCCGCGGGGCGCGACCGACTGACACGGCACCGCCCGTCGCACGGTGCGGGGTTCGTCGTGCGGTGCAGGTTCGTCGCGCCTGCGCAC
Source organism: Curtobacterium poinsettiae (assembly GCF_047226435.1). Taxonomy (NCBI): domain Bacteria; kingdom Bacillati; phylum Actinomycetota; class Actinomycetes; order Micrococcales; family Microbacteriaceae; genus Curtobacterium; species Curtobacterium poinsettiae. The sequence goes on from NZ_CP178434.1 coordinate 2,747,027, forward strand.
CGTGCAGCGCGGGAGACTCCGTGCGCGTTCCCGCTCCCGGTGCGAGCTCCTGCCGCAGAGCCGCGGAACTGCGGAACTGCGGAACCGCGGAACCGCGGAATCGCACCGTGCCGGATCGCCCGACCCGTGCGAACTTGCCCGCCCCGTGCCCCGCCACAACCCCGCACCGAGCCGCCTCCACCGCCCCGGCCCACGAACCCCCCACCGTGCAGCTCCGGGCGAGCCCCCAGGACGCGACCACGGAACCGCACCGCGCCGGGTTCGTCGTGCGGTGCAGGGTTCGTCGTGCGGTGCAGGGCTCATCGTGCGGTGCAGGTTCTTCGGGCATGCGCACCGTGCCGGATCGCCCGACCCGTGCGAACTTGCCCGCCCCGTGCCCCGCCACAACCCCGCACCGAGCCACCTCCACCGCCCTGACCCACGAACCCCGCACCGTGCGCCCCGCACCCACCGCACACCGCCCACCGCCCACCGCCCCGCACCACGAACCCCGCACCCCGCACCCCGCACCCCGCGCCGTGCACCCCGACACCCAACTCCCGGCACGTGACCCCACGCAGACCACCCGGCTGTCGCGACGTCACCCGGTCCCGATAGTGTCGGAACGTGAGCAACGATGCATTCGACGACCGCTACGAGCTGCGCGAGTTCGCGCCCGGGACGGACGACAAGGGGGCACCGAACGCCGAGACGGCAGCGTGGATGCAGGCCGTCGGGATGGGCTTCCACGAAGCCGACCCCGACGCCGAGGGCGCAGCCCGCATGGCGTCCCACTTCATCGCCGACGAAGAGACGTTCCTCGGGGTCTACGTGCGCGAGCCGTTCCCGGGGTCCGTCGACGAGACGTGGCCGGCCGGCACCTTCACGTGGTTCCGCAAGGCGCTGAGCTGGGGCGACGGGTCCTCCGTCGACACGCAGGCGATCTCCGCGGTCACCGTCCGCCCGACCGAGCGTCGCCGCGGCATCCTGCGCCGGATGATGACGCACGCGCTCGAGCGCGGGGTAGCAGAGGGCTACGCCGTCGCGTCGCTGACCGCGTCCGAAGGCACCATCTACCGCCGCTTCGGCTTCGGCTGCGCCATCCGCGAGCGTGCTGTGCACGTCCGCCGCGAGCGCGCGCTCCCCCTGCTGGCGCCGACCTCCGGCACGGTGTCGGTCGTGACGCCGCAGTGGCTGGCCGACGGCCCGGGCAAGGCGGTCTTCGACCGCTTCCACGTCCGCACCCCCGGCTCGATGGTCCGCAACACCGGCACCTGGGACGTCGTCTTCGGCCTGCGTGGCCCCGACGGGCAGAAGGCGAAGGACGTCCGTGCGGCGGTGCACCGTCCCGACGGCTCCGACGAGATCGACGGCTACGTCACCTGGCGCGTCAAGGAGACCAGCGGTTCCGACACCGCGCTCGAGATCGTCGACCTGGTCTACGCGGACGACCGGGCCTACACCGCCCTGTGGGAGTTCCTGCTGTCGGTCGACCTCAACGACGTCGTGAAGTACAACCGGTCCCGCCTCGACGACCCGATCGTCGCGGCGCTCGGCGACAACCGTGCGTACGACGTCGACCACGAGGAGGACCACGTCTGGCTGCGCGTGCTCGACGTGGCGGCGGTGCTCGAGTCGAGGCCGTTCGCCACCGACGGCTCGCTGACACTCGCGGTCACCGATGCGCTCGGCCACACGACCGGCACGTACCGGCTGGACGTCCAGGAGGCCCGTGGCACCGTCACGCGCGTCGCCGACGACGTCGACGTGGCCGGGTCTGACGTCCAGCTCGACGTCGCGGAGCTCGGTGCGGTGCTGATCGGCTCGGTCTCCCCCGTCACCCTGGCGGCCGCCGGCCTGGTCCGCGCTGCGGACCCGGCGTCGGTGGAGCTGCTCCGCGCGATGCTGTTGCCGCCGCGGACGCCGCACGGCATCACGTACTTCTGATGGACGTCGCCCGGGTGGTCGGCCGGGCGCGTCAGGTCGTCTCCGTCCTGGCGTCCCCGGCCCTCCGTGCGGCGGTGTTCGGCGGAGCCCCCGCCGACGACCGCACCCAGGCGGCGGTCGGCTCGTTCGACTGGGTCACCGACGACGGCCCCGACGCCGCGGTGCTCGGTCGGACGGCACGGGAACTCCAGCGGCTGCAGTCGCCGGCAGCGGTGCTCGAGTTCGACCGGATCGAGCGGATGCCGGTGAAGGACGTCGAACGACATGCGCTGTCCGTCCGGATCGTGGAGCTCGTGTTCGAGCGCCTCGGGTGTGACCGCGCCGTGCCGGAGGCCGTGCTGAACGCCGCGATCGGCATGCTGGCGGCCGACGTGTCCATCGTGCGCCGGGATGCGGTGGACCTCGGCGTGCTGACGCGCACCGACGACGGCTCGGTCTACCGGTTCGTGGGGCGCCCGGCCTGAGGCAGCCGGGCAGGCGGAGAGCCGGGGCAGGGCGGGGCGGGCAGCCGGCGCAGGGCGGGGCGAGCCGGGCCGGGCCGGGCCGGGCGCAGACGCACGGTGCAGGGTTCGTCGGACCGTGACGGGCTACCCGCTCGGTGCGGCGCCGTAGTGCAGAACGGAGCGGGCAACCTCGCACGAACCAGCGAGCCCCGCACGGTGCGAGGCTCGACCGCGCCCTACGCCCGGCGCCGCACCCGCGGGTCGACGAACGCGTAGACGATGTCGACGATCACGTTCGCGGTCACGATCAGCAGCGCCGAGAACAGCGTGAAGCCGACGACCACCTGCAGGTCGAGCGTGTGCACCGCGTCGATCAGCAGCGCGCCGAGACCCTGCATCGAGAACACCTTCTCGGTGATGACTGCACCGCCGAGCAGCGACCCGAGGTCGAGCCCGAACAGCGTCACCACGGGCAGGATCGCCGTCCGGAGTCCGTGCCGCACGACGACCTGGCGCTCGCGCAGTCCCTTGGCCCGAGCGGTCCGGACGAAGTCCTGCGACATCGACTCGAGCATCTCGCCGCGGGTCAACCGGGCGTAGATCGCAGCGCTGATGAAGGCGAGCACGCACCACGGCAGGATCAGGTGGGTGAACCAGCCGACCGGGTCGTCACCGAAGGCCACGTAGCCGCTCGTCGGCAGGATCCCGAGCACGAACCCGAACAGCAGGATGCCGAGCAGCCCGACCAGGTACGCCGGCGACGAGACACCCGCGACCGCGACCGTCATCACGGCCCGGTCGACGAAGGTGCCGCGGCGCAGCGCCGAGACGGTGCCCCCGAACACCCCGGCCACGAGCCACAGCACAGCGGCTCCGACGGCGATCGAGGCGGTGACGGGCAGGCGCGCGAGGATGAGCTCGGTGACGCTCTCGTGCAGCTGGAACGAGTACCCGAAGCACGGTGCCGCGCACTCGATGACGCTGTTGCCGCTGCCGAAGGTCCGGCCGGTGAAGATGCCGGCCAGGTAGGCGCCGAACTGTGCGAGCCAGGGCTTGTCGGTGCCCAGGAACGCCTGCACCTCGCGCAGTCGGTCCGGGGTGCAGGGCTTGTCGCAGATCGCCCGCGCCGGGTTGGTCGGCAGCAGCATGAAGAGCGCGTACGTGATGGCCGCGACGACGAGCAGCACGACCGCCGCACCGAGCAGGCGGACCGCGAGGAACCGCAGGGTCGCAGCGTTCACGCGGTGCCCCCTCGCGGGTCGAGGGCGTCGCGCAGGGCGTCGCCGAGCACGTTGAAGGCGAGGGTGATGAGGAACAGTGCGGCTCCGGGGAACACGAGGTACATGGGGTCGGTCTGCACCCAGCCGATGGCGTCACCGATGCTGCGACCCCACGACGGCGTCGGCGGGTTGACCCCGACGGCGAGGAACGAGAGCGCGGCCTCGGCACCGATCATCGACGGGATCGAGATCGTCGCGTAGACGGTGATGGTCGCGGCGAGGTTCGGCAGCAGCTGCGTGCGGATGACGTGCCACCGGCCGGCACCCATCGCGGTGGAGGCCACGACGTAGTTCCGGCTGACGAGCGACAGCGTCTGCCCTCGCACGACACGGGCCACGGCCGGCCAGCCGAAGAACCCGATGACGAGCACGACGAGCACGGGCTTCGGGAACGACGACGGCACGATCGCGGTGAGGGCGATCATGAACACGAGCGACGGGAACCCGAAGATCACGTCGACGACCCGCGAGAGCACCCGGTCGTACCAGCCGCCGAAGAACCCGGTCGTGACGCCGACGAGCACGCCGATGACGATCGACACCAGGGTGGCGGCGAGTCCGATGCCGAGCGAGGTCCGCGCGCCGTACGTGACGATCGAGAACAGGTCGCGCCCGGTCAGGGGCTCGACGCCGAACCAGTGCTCGCCGCTGATGCCGCCGCCCGGACCGCGCGGAGCGCCGAACGAGTTGAGCGCGTCGATGTCGTACGAGTACGGGTCCTGCCCGGACGCCTTCGCGATGAGCGGGGCCGCCACGGCGACCACCAGGAACACCGCGATGACGACGGCCGAGGCCACCGCCCAGCGGTCTTGCCGCACCCGCCGCACGACGGCCCGGAAGCCGGTCGTACGGCCGGACGGTGCGACCGGTCGGTCGACCACGTTGGCCGTCACGAGGCCACTCCTTCCCACGCGCGCCACGCCTCGCGGCGGGCGGCCTGTCGCACGGGATCGGCGACGGGCGCTGCGGCGAGGAGCATGCGCGTGTAGTCCTGTTGCGGGTCGTCGAGCACCGCGTCGGTGCTCCCCCGTTCGACGATCCGGCCGTCGCGCAGCACGATCACCTGGTCGGCGAGCTGGCGGACGACGGCGAGGTCGTGGCTGATGAGCAGCATGCCGAAGCCGAACTCCTGCTGCAGGCCGGCGAGCAGGTCGAGCACGGCGGCCTGCACCGTCACGTCGAGTGCCGAGGTCGGTTCGTCGGCGATCACGAGTGCCGGCCGCAGCGCGAGCGCACGCGCGACGGCGACTCGCTGCCGCTGGCCGCCGGACAGCTGGTGCGGGAACCGCTCGGCCCACGTCGGGTCGAGCTGCACGGCGATCAGCAGTTCGCGGACACGCTCGGCGCGTTCGGCTGCGGAGTCGGTGCCGTGCACGAGCAGCGGTTCCGCGATGCTCCAGCCGATGGTCTGCCGCGGGTTGAGCGACGACGCCGGGTCCTGGAACACGATGCCGACCCGGCTGCGCAGTTCGCGCAGCCGGCGTCCGCGAGCGGTGCGCAGGTCGCTGCCGTCCACCTCGACCGAGCCGGCGACGACGGGCACCAGGCCCGCGAGCGCGCGCCCGATCGTCGACTTGCCGGAACCGGATTCGCCCACCAGGCCGACGGTCTCACCGGCGTGCAGGTCGAGGTCGATACCGGACACGGTGGGTCCGCCTCGGCGCGAGTACCGCACGGCGACGTCGCGCAGGCGCGCCACGAGCGGACTGGGCCCACGCCGCCGGTTCCGGTCCGACGCGCCAGCGGCGGGCCGGCCGTGCCGGTGGGGAGAGGCGCGACTCGCGTCGTCGACGTCGGCCGGGGCCGAGGCGGTGCTCGCGTCTGCGGACAGATTGCGGCTTGCCGGAGCCGCGTCCGGTCCGGCAGGCCGAGTCTCGGTCGACGCGAGCGGCTCGGCGGAGCTTCCACGCGCCTCCAGGCTGGGGACGGCCGCGAGGAGCTCGCGCGTGTAGTCGGCGGTCGGGTGGGCGAAGACCTCGGCGACGGTCCCGTGCTCGACCGGGTCGCCGCGACGCAGCACCAGCAGGTCGTCCGCGACGTCCGCCACCACGCCCATGTCGTGGGTGATGAGCAGCACGGCCAGGGAACGCTCGCGGCCGAGCCGACGCAGCAGGTCGAGGATGCCGGCCTGCACGGTGACGTCGAGCGCGGTCGTGGGTTCGTCGGCGAAGAGCGCCACCGGATCGCCGGCCAGGGCCATCGCGATCATCGCACGCTGGAGCTGGCCGCCGGACAGTTCGTGCGGGTAGGCCTTCCGGATGCGCTCGGGGTCGGCGAGCCCGGCGTCGCGGAGCAACTCGTCGACGCGGGCCGTGACACCGGCACGGTCGAGTCCCGACGGGTGTACCCGGACGGCCTCGGCGATCTGGGTGCCGATCGACAGGACCGGTGTGAACGAGTTCATCGGCTCCTGGAACACCACGCCGATGCCCGCACCACGGACGGCGCGGACGGTCTCGGTGGCGGCACCGATGAGCTCTTCGCCGCGGAACCGGGCGCTGCCCGACACCGAGGCCTGCGGCGGCAGGAGCCCGAGCACGCTCATGGCGCTGACGGACTTGCCCGAGCCTGACTCCCCCACCAGGGCGAGGACCCGGCCGGGCGTCAGGTCGAAGGAGACGTCACGGACGACGGGCTCCGCGTCGCCGAACACGACGCGGAGCCCCTCGACCTGCAGGATCGGATCGGTCACTGCTTGAGCGAGACCTTGAGGTAGTTCGGGTACGCGGGGAAGTCCGCGATCTGGAAGTTCTGCACGTTCGACCCGGCGAGGAACGACTGCTTCGCGTAGATCAGCGGCACGACCGGGGCGTCGGCCATGATCTTCTGGTCGGCCTGTGCCCAGAGCTTCTGCGCGGCGTCCTGGTCGACCGTCGAGCTCGCCTTCGCGATGAGGGCGTCGACCTCGGGGTTGCGGTACTTCGAGACGTTGTAGCCGCCGCCACCGATCTGCGACGAGGCGTAGAGCGGCTGGAGGTTGGCGTTCGCGCTCGGGAAGTCCGGCTGCCAGCTCGACAGCGACAGGTCGAAGTCGGTGCCGTTGGTGGTCGCCTGCGTGAAGGAGTCGTAGTCGAGCGGCTTGAGCGTCACCGTGATCCCGGCACGCTTCAGGCCGGACTGCAGCGCCTGCGCCTGGGCGAGGTACGTCGGGTCGTTCTGCGTGACGAGGGTCAGCTTCAGGCCCGAGACACCGGCCTCCTTGAGCAGCTGCTTCGCCTTGTCGACGGCGCCGGTGGCCTTCGTCTTGTACAGGTCGTAGTCCTGGCGCCCCGCGATGCCCGGGGTGATCAGGGTCGAGGCGTACGACCCGGCGATCGCGCCGCCTGCGGCGATCCGGAACGACTTGCGGTCGACGGCGTACTGCAGGGCCTGTCGGACCTTGAGGTCCTTGAGCGCACCGCGCTGCGTGTTGATCGCCATGTAGCTGATCGGGCCGGCCTTCGAGGTGGCGAGGCGGTCCTGGGCGGCCGGGTTGCTGCGCACCTGGTTCAGCTCCGCGGCACCGAGGTAGATCGCCCCGAAGGAGTTCTTGGCGTCGCCGTTGTCCGCGATCAGGGTCTGCGTGGCCGTGGACTGGTCCTGGCTCTCCTTGAACACGATCTTCGACGGGCCGGCCGTGCGGACCTCGTCGGTCTTCGCACTCCAGTTCTTGTTGCGGACCAGCGTGACCTGCGAGCCCTGCGTGTTCGACTGCACCTGGTACGGGCCGGACGCGACCGGCTTCAGGTCGTAGGCGCCGGTGTCCTTGCCGTCGCCCTCGGGCACCGGGGTGAACGCCGGCATCGACGCGAGCCACGGCCAGTCGCCGTACGCGGCGTTGAGCTTGAAGACGATGGTCTTGTCGTTCGGGGTCTCGATGCTGTCGAGCGACTTGCCGTCGAACGGGCCCTTGTAGGAGTCACCACCGACCAGGAGCGACTTGTGGTAGCTCAGGCCACCGCTCAGCGTCGGCGCGAACGAGCGCTCGATGCCCCACTTGATGTCCTTCGTGGTGATCGGCGTGCCGTCCTGGAACTCGACGCCGTCCTTCAGCGTGTAGGTCCAGGTCTTGCCGTCGTCGCTCGAGACGCCGGTGTTGGTCGCCAGGTCGGGCACGACCTTCGCCGTCTTGCCCGGCTCGACGTCCCAGGTGGTGAGTCGACGCGCGACGAGCCCCATCGACGTGATGCCGAGGCTCTGGCTGGTCGCCGGGTCGAGGTGGAACGAGGTCTGCGGCGTCAGGATGTTGAGCGTGCCGCCCTTGGCCGTGCCGTCGGCGCCGTCGTCGGACGAGCCCCCACCCGAGCAGCCGGTCAGGACCAGGGCTGCTGCTGCGGCGACGGCCGCGGTGATCGTCAGGCGGTTGGGGCGTCTCATGACGGGGCTGCTCCTCGGGGAAGGGGGCGCGATCGCGGTGGCGGTCGCTGCGACGGCGGAACGGTCCACCCGCCGGGCGGCATCCATCCTGACACCGCGACGGTGGCCCGTCCGAATCTCGCGTGCGTCGGACGACGCACGACGAAACATTGCAAGCGCCGGACGCCGTCCCGCTATTCCCGATGCGTTCGCACCGTCGTGTGTCAGCGGTCGAAGAGCCCACCGAGGAAGTCGTTGCCGAGGTTCGACGCCTGCTCGCCGAGACCGGACGCCTGCTCACCGAAGCCCGCGGCCTGCTCACCGAAGCCACCGAGGAGCTGCTCACCCTGACCGGCGAGTCCCTCGACGCCACCGCTGAGGTCACCGAGCCCGAGGTCACCCATGCCCGAGGCGATGCCCTCGAAGTCCACGCCGAGGTCGGCAGCCCCGGCCAGCACCGGACCGGCGGCGGCGCTCAGCACCGCTCCCCCGGCCACCGCGGCGGCGAGGCCACCGAACGCCATCGCGCCAGCGCCGACCGCTGCACCGCCGGCGAAGGCCCCGGCGCGGCCGCGACCGTTGCCGTTGGCGTTGCCCGAGCGGCCGGAACCCCCGAGGACCCGTCGGACCAGACCCGGACGCGACATCTCCCCGCGGGTCATCGCACGGGCCATGCCGCCCGCCGAGTCGTCGCGCAGGTGCTCGTGGGGCGGGAGCTCGGAGTTCAGGCGGTCGCGGACCTGCTGGCGCTGCCCGGGGGTGAGCCGCGCGAAGGCGTCGTGGTGGACCTGTTCGAGCTGCTCCGGCGACGAGGTGCGGAGCAGGTAGTCGTACTTCGCCAGGGCGACCTTGTCGGCGTCGGCCCCGTGCTGCGGCGTGCCTGCGTGCTGCTGCTGCTGGCCGTACTGCTGCGGCTGGCCGTACTGCTGCGGCTGGCCGTACTGCTGCGGCTGGCCGTACTGCTGCGGCGGCTGCTGCTGGCCCCGGTCGTCACCGGTCAGCTTGTCCGCGGCGCTCCGCACGATGCCACGCCAGTCCGTCCCGCCCTGCTGCGATCCGGCGCCGGGCGCGGTTCCCCCCTGCCCACGCTTCTGGAGCTGCTTGTCGATGACCTTCGAGGCCATGCCGATGATGCGGTTGAGGTTCGCCATGCCCCGACCTTTGCGTCCTCACATGTGGACGACCGGTACCGAAGCGGGGGTTCGCCGGGGCATCCGATGGGGATCCCCTGTGAGAGTCGATCTGCATATCAGCGGACACATGCACGTAGGCTGGCTCCGGTCGCGTCACCGCCGGAGCGCGACCTGGGCGAAAGCGTGAGGCCCGGGACTGCGACAACAGTTCCGGGCCTCGATTCGCCTTCCGAGTGGAAAGCCAAGGGATGCATCAACCATCCCGAGTCCAACGCTCGGAACCGATGGTAGCCGAGCCCGCTCGGCGACGCATCCCTCGGCCGAAGCTCCTCGTGTCAGCCGGCGACGACACCAGGAGGTCAGCGATGTCGAACGACACCGATGATCGGTCCAGGCGTCGGGTGCCCTGGCTGGGGATCGCGAGCTTGCTCGTGACCGTGGTCAGGCTCCTGATCGACCTGTCCCGCAAGGACTGAGGACCCGGGTGTCCCGCACCACAGCCGGTGGTGCGGGACACCTGTCAATCGCGTCAGGACAGGATGCGCGCGAGGAACGCGTTGCGGAACCGCCCCGTGGGGTCGAGGTCACGGGCGAGTGCGGCGAAGTCGGACAGCCGCGGGTACGCCTCGTGCAGCCGCTCGGCGCCGGCAGCGGAGACCTTGCCCCAGTGCGGCCGCGGGTCGAAGGGCTCGAGGACGTCCTCGATCCGGGTGACCGCCGCGGCCACGGCGGCGGCGTCCCGGCGGAACGTGAAGTGCAGACCGACCGACTGTCGGCCGGATGACGGCGCGAGCCAGGCGGTGTCGGCCGCGATGGTGCGGACCTCGGCGGCGATGAGGATCGGCGCGAACAGCGACGCCAGCGGTCGGAGCGCCTCGAGTGCCGCCACGGCCGAGGCCGCGGGGATCAGGTACTCGGCCTGGATCTCGGCCCCGGTCGAGGGGGTGAACGAGGACCGGAAGTGCGGCAGCCGCTCGGCCCACGGCCCTGGCACGCCGCCCTGCTCGGTGACCCCGGCAGGGTCGTTCTCACCCGGGTGCACCGGACCCGAGGCTGCACGGGCTCCGAGGGCCACGAGGTCGACCGTCGGTGCGGCCTCGTCGACGCGGTGCTTGACCCAGACCTGCCGGGCGCCCCGGTCGTCGAACGACGTGAACATCGACACCGAGTACGCGTCGGACATCACCTGGTCGAACTGCGCGGCCACGGCCTCCCACGGCAGGTCGAGGTGCACCGTCGTGGCGACCTGGAACGTCGGCTCGATCGCGAGCTCCACCGCGGTGACGACGCCGAGCGCGCCGATCCCCACGCGGTGGGCGTCGAGCAGCCCGTCCGGCGACGCAGCGTCGACGTGGTCGAGCGCGCCGGAGGCGCGCACCACGTCGAGGCCGACCACCGCCTGCGCGAGCGACGGGTTCCGCACACCGGAGCCGTGCGTCCCCGTGGCGACGGCACCGGCCGTGGAGATGTGCGGCAGGGACGCGAGGTTCCCGAGGGCCCAGCCACGGGCCTCCAGGCCGGCCGCGACCTGACTGTGCGTCATGCCCGCGGCCACACGGACCACCCGCCGGGCCGTGTCGATGTCGAGCACGGGCGGCAGGTCCGACAGCGAGACCTGGACGGCATCCGTGTCGGCGATGGTGTTGAACGAGTGTCGCGAGCCGAGCGCCGTCAGGCGCGGCGTCGAGGCGACGAGCTGCTGGAGCTCGTCCACCGACGTCGGGCGGGCCAGCGCCGAGGCGCGGTAGGTGACGTTGCCCGCCCAGTTCGTGCGCGTGCGCTCGGCCGCGATCACGTCGTCCATCGTGGGTCCTGACTCCCCTAGAAGCCGCGGTCGAGACGGTGCCACGTCTGCTGGAGACGCAGCTCGTCGCGGAACCCGCGTGCGGTGGTGTGCTCGTCGATCACCAGGAACTCCGTGCCGACCATCGTCGCGAAGTCCTCGACGACCTGCAGGCCGACCGCCGTCGTCATGACGGTGTGGTGCGCGGCGCCGGCGGTGAGCCAGGCCTCGGCGGCGACGGGGAACGACGGCCGGGGCTCCCAGACCGCACGGCCGACGGGAAGCTTCGGCAGGGCCTCGGTCGGGGGCACGACGTCGACGACGTTCGCGGTGAGGCGGAACCCGTCGCGGGTGTCGGAGAGCGCGACGACGACGGCCTCGCCGGAGTCGGCGGTGAAGACCAGGCGGACCGGGTCGTCCTTGCCGCCGATGCCGAGCGGGTGGATCTCGAGCGTCGGCTTCGTGGTGGTGAGCGTCGGCGAGACCTCGAGCATGTGCGCCCCGAGGATCTTCTCGGCGCCCGGGGTGAGGTCGTAGGTGTAGTCCTCCATCAGGCTCGCACCACCGGGCAGGCCGGCGCCGGCGACGTTCATCGCGCGGACCAGGACCGAGGTCTTCCAGTCGCCCTCGGCGCCGAAGCCGTAGCCGTCGGCCATCAGGCGCTGCACGGCCAGGCCCGGCAGCTGCTTGAGCGAGCCGAGGTCCTCGAAGTTCGTGGTGAAGGCGGCGCTGCCGTTCTGCGCGAGCAGCGTGCGGAGGCCGATCTCGATGGCGGCGCCGTCGCGGAGCGCGGCGTGACGCTCGCCACCTTCGCTGCGGAGTGACGGGTCCACGTCGTAGTCGCGCTCGTACGTCGCCACGAGCGCGTCGACCGCTGCCGTGTCCGCTGCTGCGGCGTCCACCGCTGCTGCGAGCTCGTTGACCGCCCACGTGTTGACCTGCACGCCGAGCTCGATCTCGGCCTCGGTCTTGTCGCCCTCGGTGACGGCGACGTAGCGCATGTTGTCGCCGAAGCGGGTGAGCTTCAGCTCGCGGACGGCCGCGGCACCTGCGGCGGCACGGGTCCAGTTCGCGACGCGCTGCTGGACGCGCGGGTCCGAGACGTGGCCGACGGCCGTGGCGTGCCGGACGCCCAGGCGGGCCAGGGCGTAGCCGAACTCACGGTCGCCGTGCGCGGCCTGGTTGAGGTTCATGAAGTCGAAGTCGATGTCCGCCCAGGGCAGCGTGACGTTCGCCTGCGTGTGCAGGTGCAGCAGCGGCTTGGTCAGGGCCTGCAGGCCGCCGATCCACATCTTGGCCGGGCTGAACGTGTGCATCCACGTGGTGACACCGATGACCTTGTCGTCGGCGCTCGCCTCGATGAGCGCCCGGCGGATGCCGTCGGCGTCCTTGAGGACGGGCTTCCAGACGAGCTGCACCGGCAGGTGCCCGGCGAGCTCCGCGTGGACGGCCTTGCTCTGCTCCTCGACCTGGCGCAGGGTCTCCTCGCCGTAGAGCCCCTGGGAGCCGGTGAGGAACCAGACCTCGTAGCTGTCGAGCGTGGCCTGGGGGTCGACGGTGGTGTCCTGCGTCATCGCATGGCTCCTTCGGGGTTCTGTCCGTAGACGTTCTGGTAGCGATCGAAGAGTCGATTGATGTCTGCTTCGGGGATCGGGACGACCTCGCCTCCCTGCTTCGCGATGTGGACGGTCCGTGCCACGTCCTCGCACATCACGGCGGCCTTGACGGCGTCCTTCGCGTCCTTGCCGATCGTGAAGACGCCGTGGTTCTGCATCAGGACCGCACGGCTGCGGTGACCGCTCAGGGTGTCGACGATGCCGTGGCCGATCGAGTCGTCGCCGATGATCGCGAACGGGCCGACCGGGATCGGTCCGCCGAACTCGTCCGCCATCGCCGTGATCACGCACGGGATCGCCTCGGCGCGGGCGGCCCAGGCGGTGGCGTACGTCGAGTGGGTGTGCACGACACCGCCGACCTCGGGCATGTTCCGGTACACGTAGGCGTGCGCAGCGGTGTCGCTCGAGGGGCCGTGCGCGTTGCCCCAGCCCTCGGCCGGCACGCCGTCGAGGGTGCAGACGACCTGGTTCTCCGGCGTCAGGTCGTCGCTCGACACCCCGCTCGGCTTGATGACGAACAGGTCCGTACCGGGCACGCGCTCGGAGACGTTGCCGCCGGTCCAGATCACGAGGCCGTAGCGGACGAGTTCGCCGTGCAGGCGCGCGACACGCTCCCGCGTCGTCGCCACCGCCTGGCGTGTGGTCTCGTCGATCGCGTCCGTCATCGGGTCACTTCCTCTGTCTGGAGGCGCGGGTCGGCGCCGTCGGTCGCTTCGGTCGGTCCTGTGGTCGCGCTGGGGCGGGTCGCCGCCGCGGCGACGTCCTGCACGGGCAGTGCCGCCCGGTAGCGGTCCAGGTACGTCTGGAACCCGGCGACGTCCGCCGGCTCGGGTTCGGCCACGTGCACGGCGTCCCCGCCGAACACGGTGTCCGACAGGTAGTCGGCGAGCTGCTGGTCGGTGTGCTCGAGGTAGGCGGCCAGCGCCGCGATCCCCCACGCTCCGCCCTCGCCCGCGGTCTCCTCGAGCGCGATCGGCACGCGCAACGCCGCCGCGAGCAGCCGCTGCGGGCTGCCGGGCGTCCGGAAGAGCCCGCCGTGCGCAGTCATCCGGTCCACCTGCACCTGTTCGCCGTGCAGGACGTCCATGCCGATGGCCAGGGTCGCGAAGGCGCCGTGCACCTCGGAGCGCACCAGGTTGCCGAGCGTGAAGCGTGCGCCGGGGGTGCGGAGCAGCAGGGGCCGGCCGTCCTCGACGTGGGTGACCGGTTCGCCCGCCAGGTAGTTGAAGGAGAGCAGGCCGCCGGCGTCCGGGTCGGTGTCGTCGGCGACGGCCTCGGCGAGCAGCGTGGCGTAGACGTCGTCGATGCCGATCGGCGTCGCGCCGGTCCGCTCGCTCGAGGCCTCGGCGAAGCGCCCGAACACCCGGGCCCAGCTCGCGATCTCGCTCGCGCCGTTGTTGCAGTGCACCATCGCCACGGCGTCCCCGGCCGGGGTGGTGACGACGTCGAGTTCCTCGTGCGCGGTGGTCAGCGGCTGCTCGAGCACGACCATCGCGAAGATGCTCGTGCCGACGCTGACGTTGCCGGTGCGCGGGGCGACGGCGTTCGTCGCGACCATGCCGGTGCCGGCGTCCCCCTCGGGCGGGCAGAGCGGTGCACCGGGTTCGAGCGTGCCGGTCGGGTCGAGCCAGGCCGCACCTTCGGGGGTCAAGTCGCCTGCTTCGGCGCCGGCGACGAGGACCTCGGGCAGCAGGGACCGCAGGTCCGGCAGGCCGATCAGGTCCTGCGCGGTGGCGAGCATGGCGGGGTCGAAGTCCTTGGCACCGGGGTCACCGGGGCCGCTGTCGACGGGGCCGCCCTCGATGGGGAACATGCCGCTGGCGTCACCGACACCCAGCGCGTTCCGACCGGTCAGACGACGGTGGACGTAGCCGGCCAGGGTCGTCACACCGGCGATCTCGGCCACGTGCGGCTCGTCGTCGAGGACCGCCTGGTACAGGTGCGCGATCGACCAGCGCAGCGGGATGTTGAACCCGAGGGCCTCGCTGAGCCGTTCGGCTGCGGGACCCGTGGAGGTGTTGCGCCAGGTGCGGAACGGCACGAGCAGCTCGCCCGCGGCGTCGAACGCCAGGTAGCCGTGCATCATCGCGCTCACGCCCACCGCGCGGAAGGTCGTCGGGGTCACGCGGTACTGCGACTCGACGTCGGCCACCAGGGCGGCGTACGCGGCACGGAGTCCGGTCTCGACGGCCTGCAGCGAGTAGGTCCAGCGCCCGTCGACGTACTCGTTCTCCCACTCGTGGGAGCCGGCTGCGATGGGGACGAGGTCCTCGTCCACCAGGCAGGCCTTGATGCGGGTGGAGCCGAGCTCGATCCCGAGCGTGGTGCGGCCGTCCACGATCCGCTGTCGGCGGTCGTCGCCCATGCGTTCCTCCAGAACCTCGTCGTCCTCAGTGAGCGCTCACATCCTGGCACGTGAGCGCTCACACACGCAACGCGGCGGCGCGCCGCCCGTCCTGCCCGTCCCACTCGTCCGCCCGCTTCCCCCGCCGGTCGAAACTCCCCGCTCAGTTCCGCCGACCGGTCACGAACCGTCGTCCGACGCACCTGCAGCCGACCATTCCTGACCGATCGACGTCCCACGCACGACGGGTCGTGACCGCGCGACGCACGAGGGCGACGACGACATGCGACCACACGCCGCCCCACACCCACGCGAGTCCTGACCCCTCGCCGCCCCACACCCGCGCGAGTCCTGACCCCTCGCTGCCCCACACCCGGGAGCGCCGACCCGCCGGACCCGCGACACCCCGAACGGCGGCGCCCGGCACGGTCACGACACCCCGTTGCCTCCCCACCGCGCGGTCACGAACGGTCGGCTGGAGGCGCGCAGAGCGACGGTTCGTGACCACTCGACCACGGCGGACGGGGTGTCGTGACCGACCTACGCCCCGACGGTGCTCTCGCGGATGACGAGCGACGGCGTCACGGCCGCCGACGCCGCGGTCCCGCCGTCGATCAGGGCGAGGAGCGCCTGCCCCGCGACGCGCCCGAGTTCCTCGAGCCGCAGGTCGACCGTGGTCAGCGGCGGCCTCGAGGCGAGCGCCATCACGTCCCAGTCGTCGAACCCGGTGACCGCGACGTCTCCGGGCACCGAACGCCCGAGCTCCCGCAGCCGGTCGCACACGCCCCGGGCGATCTGGTCGCTGCCACAGACGATCGCGTCGACGTCGGGCGACTGCCGGGCCAGCACGTCCACGGCCTGCCGCCCCCAGCGCTCCGACCACTCGCCGTACAGCGGCTCGGTGACCAGGTGCGACCCGAGCACCGACGTGGCACCGGCGACGCGTCGCGCTGCCGACCGGTGCCGCGCCGGCCCCGTCACGATCGCGACCCGCTGCTTCCCGAGCGAGCGCACGTGCGAGGCGACGAGTGCCGAACCGGCGGCGTCGTCGAGCGTGACCGACACGTCGCTGTCGTCGGTCGAGGGCGAGAAGGCGTAGACGACGGGGATGGACGCGTCGATCGGGGGCCGGGCGTCGGCGGAGCGGCCGGTCACGATGATGCCGTCGACACCGCGGGCCGCCAGGGAGCGCAGGTAGTGGGCCTCGCGCACGTGGTCGTCGCGGGTGTCGCAGAGCAGCACGGCCATACGCCCAGCGGACAGGGCGTCCTCGGCACCGAGCAGCACCGGGATCGAGAACCGGCCGAACGAGTCGGTGGTGATCATGCCGACGGTGTAGGTCCGCCCCGAGGACAGCGCACGGGCACGGGCGTCGCCGACGAACCCGAGCTTCTCGGCGGCTTCCTTCACCCGCAGCCGGGTGGCGTCCCGCAGCTGTCCGGTGCCGTTCAGCGCCTTCGACGCGGTGCCGATCGACACTCCGGCGAGCGCCGCCACGTCGGTGATCCGGATCGGCTGTCCGGTGCGTTCGAGCGTCACGGCAACCACCTTTCCGATGACCAGGACATGCCGATGACCTTACACAAAAGCACCGGAATGCTCTTGCGCGACGTGCGCCCCGTGTCGTAGCGTCCACCGCAGAAACCGTTTTCCGGATCGATGACGACCCGGACGGCCCGAGTCACATCGCAAGGAGGCGACATGACCACCACGCTCGCGACCGATCGCGGCGCGCACACCGCGACCCCGGTCCTCCCGACCGCCGACGCGCACCTCACGCTCCGGCCGCTGCCGACCGGCGACGCCCGGATCACGGGCGGCTTCTGGGCGCTCCGACAGGAGCGCAACGGCCGCGACGCCGTGCGGAGCGGCTACCAGCAGCTCGAGACGGCCGGTAACTTCCGCAACCTGCGCATCGCCGCGGGGCTCGAGGAGGGCGAGGCCGTCGGCCCGATCTTCATGGACTCGGACGTGACGAAGTGGCTCGAGGCCGTGGCGTGGGAGTACGGCCGCGCCCCCGCCGAGGACCTGCTCGACCTGCAGCGCGAGGTCACCGCGCTGTACGCCCGAGCCCAGGCCGAGGACGGCTACCTGGACTCCGTGCAGCAGGTCCGCGGCAAGGGCGAGCGGTACACGGACCTCAAGTGGAGCCACGAGATGTACTGCGCCGGGCACCTGTACCAGGCGGCCGTGGCCCAGCACCGTGCGACGGGCGACACCGGGCTCCTCGAGGTCGCGATCAAGAACGCCGACCACCTGGTCCGCACGTTCGGCGACGGTACCGCCCCGGACGGCACGCCGAAGACCCGCGACGTCGACGGCCACCCCGTCGTCGAGATGGGCCTGGTCGAGCTGTACCGCGAGACCGGCGACCGCGCCTACCTCGACCTGGCGCACTGGTTCGTCGATGCCCGGGGCCACGGGATCATCGAGCGTGCCGGCGGCGAGCCGACGTACTTCTCCGACCGGGTGCCGAGCCGCGAAGCCACGACGGTGGAAGGGCACGCCGTCCGCGCCGTGTACCTGGCCGCGGGTGCCGTGGACGTCGCGATCGAGACCGGGGACACCGAGCTCCTCACCGCGAGCGAGACGCAGTTCGCGGACATGATGGCGACGAAGGCGTTCATCACCGGCGGCCTCGGGGCTCGCTGGGACTGGGAGGCGTTCGGCGACCCGTACGAGCTGCCGACCGACCGCGGCTACGCCGAGACCTGCGCGGCGATCGGCGGGGTGCAGTGGGCCTGGCGCCTGCTGCTCGCGACCGGCAAGCCCGTGTACGCGGACGCGATCGAGCGCCTGCTCTACAACGCGTTCCTCGCCGGGGTGAGCCTGGCCGGCACCGAGTACTTCTACGTGAACCCGCTGCAGCAGCGCGACCACGCCCACCAGGACGAGAACCGCTCCCCCGCCCACGGGCGTCGCGGCTGGTTCGACTGCGCCTGCTGCCCGCCGAACATCATGCGGACCTTCGCGAGCCTCGACGGCTACCTGGCGACCGCGACGGACGGCGGGTTGCAGATCCACCAGTACGCCACCGCGGACCTCGGTCCGGTGCGCGTCGACACCGACTCCCCGCACGACGGCCGCGTCCGCGTCACGGTCACCGAGGACGGCCCGCTCGCCCTGGGCCTGCGGATCCCGGCCTGGTCGGACACCACGACCGTCACGGGTCCGGACGGGTCCGCGAACCCCACGGCGGGCACGCTGCACGTCGTCGACCGCGAGTGGTCGGCGGGCGACACCGTCGAGCTCGTTTTCGACACGACGCCGCACCGGTACGTCGCCGACGCCCGCATCGACGCCGCCCGCGGGCAGGTCGCGATCGAGCGCGGCCCGCTCGTGTACGCGGTCGAGCAGGCGGACCAGCGGGGCTTCACGGTCGACGACCTGACGGTCGACGCCGACGCGCCGATCACCGAGGAACACCGCGGCGACCTGCTCGACGGCGTCGTCACGCTGCGGATCCCGGGGCACGCCCCGGCCGAGCACGTGCAGCCGGCCTGGCCGTACCAGCGTCTGGACGGGCCGGGAGGCGCGACCACGGCCCGCGACGCGACCAACGTCGACGACGTGGCCGGTCTGCAGGGCGCCACCACGGGCCTCCAGGCCGGTCGCAACGTCCACGACGTCACCGCGACCGCGGTCCCGTACTACGCGTGGGCGAACCGGGGAGCCGCGCCGATGCGCGTCTGGCTCCCGCTGGCGCGGTGACCGGCGTGGACCGCCGTGCGTTCCTCGTCGGCGGCGTCGCCGGCGGGGCAGCCCTCGCCCTGGCCGGGTGCTCCGGCACCTTGCCGAAGGTCGTCGCGAAGCCCGCGAGCTTCGGGAAGAACGCGACCGGCACGGTGCAGGTGTGGTGCCGGTCGGCGACCCAGGCCGGCCTGACGTCGGCCGTCGCCGGGTTCAACAAGGCGAACCCGGAGCTGCAGGTCCAGCTGACCCCGGTGCCGGACGCGCAGTACGTGACCAAGCTGGCGACCGCGATCCGCGGCGGTGAGCCGCCGGACGTCGTGGACATCGACGACATCAACTCGCAGCTGTTCATCTTCCGCGAGGCGTTCGCCGACCTGACCGACGTCGTCAAGAGCCTGGACTACTTCGATGCGATCTCGCCGGGGCACCTGCGCCTGCTCGAGTACCGCGACCGGTACTACGGGCTGCCGTACCTGGCGGACAACTCGCAGCTGTTCGTCAACACCGAGCTGTTCGAGCGTGCGGGCCTCGACGTCGAGGAGTCGACGAGGGACCTGTCGACGCTGCTCGACGCGGCGAAGGCCATCCGGAAGCTCGACGACGACGTGTACGGCTGGTCGATCTCCGGCAACGCCGCCGGCATCATCGGCTTCGTCACGCAGCCGCACGTCTGGGCGACCGGCGTCGACATGATGACCGGCGAGGTCGGCTCCCAGCGGCCGAACATCACCGGCAACGAGGCCCTCGAACGCATGCTCGAGTTCTACCGGCAACTGTGGAAGGACGGCGTGCTGTCGAAGGCGACGTACTCCGACGCCGGTACCACGTGGGGTGCCGACTTCCGGGCCGGCAAGGTGGGGATCTTCCCGACCTCGTACGGGGCGACCGTGCCCGCGGCCACCAAGGCGATGCGGGCGAAGATGCAGACGGTGCTCATCCCGTCGTGGGACGGCCAGCGGTCGTTCTTCGACGGCGGCGACAACATGTGCATCCCGAACGGGGCGGCGAACCCGTCCGGTGGATGGGCGTTCATGCAGTACGCGAACGCGCTCCAACAGCAGCAGGCACTGCCGGACGGCGGGTACTTCCCGACGCGGTCCGACGCCGCCACCCCGGAGTACCGCAAGCGGTTCCCGCTGGCGTACGGCCCGCTCGACGCCATCGAGAAGGGCTACGCGCCGCAGACGCTGGCGTACAACCTGCTCAACAACCAGCCGTCGTCGCCGTACTTCGCGATGTTCCGCGAGGCCGTGTTCGGGTCGGGGAGCGCTGCCGCCATGCGGACGGCGCAGTCCGACTACCAGCGGATCCTCGACCAGGTGCAGGCCTGAGCCTGCCTGCTCGCTCGTCTCGCTCGTCTCGGGCTCTGGCTCGTCTCGCTCTTGTTGATGCACAGAGAGGTGCACGCATGTCGACCATCTCCACCCGGCGTCCCGCCGCCCGGACCGGCCCGGGCCGTCCCACCGTGGGCCGCGGCCCGGGGCGCGGCGGCTCCGCCCGGACCCGCAACTCGCTCACCCACCCGCCGCGCACCGGCGCCGTCCTCGTCGCCCCGGCGATCCTGTTCGTCGCCGTCTTCGTGCTCGTCCCGCTCGTGTTCGCGCTCTACATCTCGTTCACGAACTGGCCCCTGATCGGTCCGTACCGGTTCATCGGGCTGCAGAACTACCTGACGCTGTTCCAGGACCCGACGTTCGTGCACGCGATCGGCTACACGCTGCTGTACACGGCGATCGTGACCCTGCCGATCCTGGCGCTCGGGTACTTCTTGGCCGTGCTCGTCCGGGCCCGCCGCCGCGGCAGCACGATCCTGCGGACGGTGTTCTTCCTGCCGTACGTGGTCGGGCTGACGACGCTCTCGTTCATGCTCGTGCTCGAGGCGCAACCGAACTCCGGCGCCGTCAACATGGTGCTCCGCTGGCTCGGGATCACCGACGGCAGCACCGCGTGGCTCGTGAACGGCCCGCTGGCGACGGTGCTCATCTGCGTGCTCGTGGTCTGGGCGGTGTCGGGCTTGACGATGGTGCTGCTCATGTCGGCGATGCAGGGCGTCCCCGACGAGGTCTACGAGTCCGCGCAGCTCGAAGGGGCGTCCTGGTGGCAGACCGAACGCCTCATCACGTTCCCGATGATCCGCTCGACCGTCGCGCTGAGCGTCATCATCTCGGTGATCGGGTCGCTGCTGGCCTTCAACCAGTTCTACATCCTGACCCAGGGCGGACCGGGCACCGAGACCACCACCATCGTGAACGCGATCTACAACCGCGGGTTCGTGAACCTGCAGCTCGGGGCCGCGACCGCCCAGTCGATCGCCCTCGTCGTGGTGATCGCCGCCGTGACGGTGTTCCAGTTCTGGGCACTGCGAGAGAAGGACTGAGCCATGAGCACCACGACCTCCCGTGCGGCCCTCGCGGCGCCGGACCTGTCCACCAGGACCCTGACCACCACGGGCGACGGCCGACGTCGTCGCCACCAGCAGGGCAGCGTCCAGCACCCGCGCGACACCACCGTGAAGCGCACCCTCTACGCGATCGCCGGCATCGGATCGGCCCTCGTGTTCGGCGTCCCGCTCATCTGGTCGATCCTGCGGGCGTTCCAGTCCGAGGCCGTCATCACGCAGGCCCCGGACCCGGCGACGTTCTTCCAGCTCGGGTGGCAGAACTTCGCCGCCGTGTTCGCCTCGTCGTCGCACCTGCTCACCGGCGTCGTGAACTCGCTCATCGTGTCGATCGCCACGGCGGTGCTGACCGCGGTCATCGCGACGATGGCCGGCTACGGCTTCGCCCGCTTCCGGTTCCGGGGATCCGGCGTCGTGTTCGGCCTGGTGCTGCTGACGATGATGGTGCCGTTCCAGGCCATCCTCACGCCGCTGTACCTCGAGATGAACGCGATGGGGCTGACGAACTCGCTGCTCGGGCTCGTGCTGTTCTACACGACGGTGAACCTGCCGTTCGGGGTGTTCGTGATGCGGAACGCGTTCGAGTCGATCCCCACCGAGCTCGAGGACTCGGCGTTCGTCGACGGGGCCTCGCGCTTCCGGGTCGTCGTGTCGGTGCTCCGCCCGCTGCTCCTGCCCGGGGCGGCGACCGCGGCGCTCTACGCGTTCCTGGCGTCGTGGACGGAGTTCCTCGGAGCCCTGACGTTCCTGACGAAGGACTCGCTGTACACGCTGCCGGTCGCGCTGCTCAACCTGCAGACCGGGGCGTACGGGCAGGTGTCCTACGGCAACCTCGTCGCCGGGTCGGTGGTGGCGATGATCCCCTGCATCGCGCTGTACGTCGGGTTGCAACGGTTCTACGTCGCCGGGCTGTCGTCCGGGGCGTTGAAGGGCTGACGGTCGGGTCAGCTCGGGGTCGTGCGCGGTGTCGCACCGTGCGCGGCCCCTCGGTCGGTGCAGGGTCGTGCGCGGCTTCGCACCGTGCGCGGCCCCTCAACCGGTGCGGGGTTGATCGCTCGGTGCGGGACTGTAGCGCCGCACCGAGCGATCAACCTCGCACCGGCCGCACAACGCTGCACCGTGCGCCGCGGGCCGGCGCACGGAAGAACCTCGCACCACCCGCACACCGCCCCACGGTGCGAGGGGGCGCTACGTGCTGCGCCGCACCACCAGCTCGGGCGCGAGCAGCGTCTCGTCACGGGGCTCCCCCTCGACCAGGGCCCGCACGGTGTCGAGCACCCGCTCCCCCATCGCCCGGAAGTCCTGCCGCACGGTGGTCAGCGGCGGCGTGAAGTGCGCGGCCTCGGGGACGTCGTCGAAGCCCACGACCGCGATGTCGTCGGGCACCCGCAGCCCCTCGTCGGCGAAGGCGTGCAGCACCCCGAGCGCCATCTGGTCGTTGCCCGCGAAGACCGCGTCGACCGTCCCAACGTCGATGTGCCGGGCAGCTGCGAAGCCGCTCGCCGGGGTCCAGTCGCCCTCGAGCACGACGGGTTCGAGCCCGGCGTCCTGCATGATCCGCACGTAGGTGGCACGGCGGACCTCGGACTCCTGCGACACGTGCGGTCCGGCGATGTGCACGATCCGGCGGTGTCCGCGGTCGAACAGGTGCTGCATCACGAGCGAGGTGCCGGCGGCCTGGTCGATCGCGACCGCGGCGACGCTCGGCGCGACCGGGTTCCGGACGGCGTCGCGCTGCACCGCGTTCGACACCACGACGGGCACCGTGACCGGCACGGTGAGCGAGGCGAGGGCGTCGAGCACCCGGTTGTCGGCGGCGACGAGCACGATCGCGGCGACGTCCTGCGCGAGCAGCGTGGTGAGCGCGCCGGACAGGTCGGACGGCGTCGGTTCCTCGGGCAGGGTGGACAGCAGCACGTGGTACCCGGCGGACCGCGCGGCCCGTTCGAAGCCGATCGAGGTGCTCGACGGTCCGTACAGCGCGTCGCCGGCGGTGATGATGCCGAGCGCCTTGCTCCGCCCGCCGGCGAGTGCCCGGGCGGCGGCGCGGGGCCGGTACCCGAGCGCGGTGACGGCGTCGGTGACCTGCGTCCGGTACTGCTCGCGGACGGTCGGGTCACCGTTGATGACACGCGAGACGGTCTGGTGGGACACGCCCGCGCGTTCGGCGACGTCGAAGATCGTCGGGGCCTTCCGGCGCTTGCCGCCCGTGCCCTCGGGGGCGGTCCTGGTGCTCACGTGGCCAACCGTACCGCTCGGTCCGGCCACCGCGGCAAGATCACGAAACGGCGACGCTGAGTTGACACCCCGTCACGGAACCCACAAGATGTGAGCGCTCACACGAGCGCATCCCGCGGGGCACAGCAGCCCCGGCACCCGACCGCGTCGAGGACGACGCGAAGGAACAGAGGTACTTCGATGATGAAGCGCAGGATCATCGCGGGCGTCGCAGCCGTCGGCATCGCGATCTCGCTGGCCGCTTGCTCGGCCGGCGGCCGTGCATCCACCGATGGTGGCGGCAGCGGCGACAACAAGGGCGCCCTCGTCGGCGTCGCCATGCCCACCAAGGTCTCCGAGCGGTGGATCAAGGACGGCAACGCCGTCAAGAGCGACCTCGAGAAGGCCGGCTACAAGGTCGACCTCGAGTACGGCGACAACAAGGTCCAGCAGCAGGCCCAGCAGGTCAGCAACATGATCACCAAGGGCGCGAAGGTCCTGATCATCGCGTCGATTGACGGTGGCGCGCTCTCCGACCAGCTCGACGCCGCCGCCAAGGCCGGCATCAAGGTGATCTCGTACGACCGCCTGCTCACGGGCAACAAGAACGTCGACTACTACGTGTCCTTCGACAACGAGAAGGTCGGCGTCGACCAGGCGAACAGCCTGCTCACCGGCCTGGGTGTCCTCGACGCGGACGGCAAGAAGACCGGCGAGAAGGGCCCCTTCAACATCGAGGTCTTCGCCGGCTCGCTCGACGACAACAACGCCGGGTTCTTCTTCAACGGCGCCATGAAGACGCTCAAGCCGTACCTCGAGGACGGCACGCTGAAGATCCAGTCCGGCCAGGACAAGCTGTCCCAGGCCGCGACGCAGCAGTGGGACCCGGCCACGGCCAAGGCCCGCATGCAGAACCTGGTCGCCAAGTCCTACTCGGGCGGCACCACGCTCGACGGCGTGCTCTCGCCGTACGACGGCATCTCGATCGGCATCATCTCGGCACTGCAGGGTGCCGGGTACGGCACGAGCGACCGTCCGCTCCCGACCGTCACGGGCCAGGACGCCGAGGCCGCCTCGGTCAAGTCGATCATCGCCGGGCAGCAGTACTCGACCATCTACAAGGACACGCGCAAGCTCGCCAAGCAGTCGGTCACCATGGCCGAGGACCTGCTCACCGGCAAGAAGCCCGAGGTCAACGACACCAAGAGCTACGACAACAAGGTCAAGGTCGTCCCGACCTTCCTGTTCCAGCCGACGGTCGTCACGAAGGACAACTACAAGGAAGTCCTCGTCGACTCGGGGTACTACACCGAAGCCGACCTGAAGTAGTCAGGGCCCATCTCTCGGACCGGAGGCGCGGTGCCAGCTGCGCACCGCGCCTCCAGTCCGTCTCCACCAGCGCGCGCACGCGCGCGCACGACGGAAAGGCGTCCACATGGCGGACACCATCCTCGAGATGCGGGACATCACCAAGACGTTCCCCGGCGTCAAGGCCCTGCAGGGGGTCACGATCGAGGTCGAGCGCGGCCAGGTCCACGCGATCTGCGGCGAGAACGGCGCAGGCAAGTCGACCCTGATGAAGGTGCTGTCGGGGGTCTACCCGGCCGGCTCCTTCGACGGCGAGATCCTGCTCGACGGCGAACCCGTGCGGTTCGCCAACATCAACGACTCCGAGGCCGCCGGCGTCGTCATCATCCACCAGGAGCTGGCCCTCAGCCCCTTCCTGTCGATCGCTGAGAACATCTTCCTCGGCAACGAGCAGTCCAAGGGCGGCTTCATCGACTGGAACAAGACGAACCTGACGGCAGCCGAGCTGCTGGGGCGCGTCGGGCTGAAGGACAACCCCGTCACCAAGGTCGTCGACCTCGGTGTCGGCAAGCAGCAGCTCGTCGAGATCGCGAAGGCGCTCTCGAAGGAGGTGAAGCTCCTCATCCTCGACGAGCCCACCGCCGCGCTGAACGACGACGACTCCGCGCACCTGCTCGAGCTCATCCGCTCGCTGCAGGCCGAGGGCATGACGGCGATCATCATCAGCCACAAGCTCAACGAGATCAAGGCGATCGCGGACAAGGTCACGATCATCCGTGACGGCAAGACCATCGAGACGCTCGACATGCGCGCCGACGATGTGTCCGAGGACCGCATCATCCGCGGGATGGTCGGCCGCGACCTGTCGAACCGGTACCCCGAGCGCGAGCACCCCGTCATCGGCGAGGAACTGCTGCGCATCGAGGACTGGACCGTCCACCACCAGCTCGACTCGTCGCGCGAGATCATCCACCGGGCCAACCTGAACGTCCGGGCCGGCGAGGTCGTCGGCATCGCCGGGCTGATGGGTGCCGGCCGCACCGAACTCGCGATGAGCGTCTTCGGCCAGTCGTACGGCACCGGCATCAGCGGCACCGTCTACAAGCGCGGCACGCCGATCAAGACGCACACCGTCTCGCAGGCGATCGACAACGGCATCGCCTACGTCACCGAGGACCGCAAGCGCTACGGCCTGAACCTGATCGACGACATCAAGCGGAACATCTCCGGGTCGGCGCTCGGGAAGCTCGCGAACTGGGGGTTCGTGAACTCCTCGGAGGAGACCACGGTCGCGAGCCAGTTCCTCAAGAGCCTCAACATCAAGGCGCCGAACGTCGACGTCGTGACGGGGAAGCTCTCCGGCGGGAACCAGCAGAAGGTCGTCCTGTCGAAGTGGATGTACGCCGACCCCGACGTGCTCATCCTCGACGAGCCCACCCGCGGCATCGACGTCGGCGCGAAGTACGAGATCTACACGATCATCAACCAGCTCGCCGACCAGGGGAAGGCGGTCATCGTGATCTCCTCCGAGCTCCCCGAACTGCTCGGCATCTGCGACCGCATCTACACGCTCTCCGAGGGCACCATCACGGCCGACGTCCCGCGCTCCGAGGCGACGCCCGAGGTCCTCATGCAGTACATGACCCAGGAACGGGAGACCCCTGTCAATGAACGCGCTTAAGTCCGCCGTCGGCTACCTCACCGGGCAGCTCCGACAGATCGGCCTGTTCATCGCGCTGATCGTCATCGTCATCTTCTTCCAGGTGACCACGAACGGCATCACGCTGGCCCCGATCAACGTGTCGAACCTGATCGTCCAGAACAGCTACATCCTCATCCTGGCCATCGGCATGGTGATGGTCATCATCGCCGGGCACATCGATCTGTCGGTCGGTTCGGTGGTCGCCTTCACCGGTGCCATGGCCGGCGTGATGATCACGCAGTGGAACATCCCGTGGCCCATCGCGGTCGTGCTCTGCCTGGTCGTCGGTGCCCTCGTCGGTGCCTGGCAGGGCTTCTGGATCGCCTACTTCGGGATCCCGGCGTTCATCGTGACGCTGGCGGGCATGCTCGCCTTCCGCGGCGCGGCCCAGATCGTGCTGCAGAACCAGCAGATCTCGCCGTTCCCGACCGGCTTCCGCTCGCTCGGCTCCGGCTTCCTGCCGTCCTTCGGCACCACCGGGTACGAGCCGCTCACGATGATCCTCGGCTTCGCCGCCGCGGCCGTCATGGTGATCGCAGCGTTCCGCGGTCGCATCACGCGTCGCAAGTACCAGCTCGAGAGCGAGCCGTTCGCCTGGTTCATCGTGAAGACGGCCTTCGGCGCCGTGCTCGTGATCTACGTGGCACTCCTGCTCGCCAGCTACAACGGCACCCCGATCGTGCTCGTCGTGCTCGGTGCGCTCGTGGTGATCTACTCGGTCGTCATGCGGAGCGCCGTGTTCGGCCGCCACATCTACGCGATCGGTGGCAACGCGCTGGCCGCGCAGCTGTCGGGTGTGAAGACGAAGCGGGTCACGTTCCTGCTCTTCGTCAACATGGGTGTCATCTCGGCCCTGGCGGGCGTGGTCTTCACCGGCCAGCTCAACCTGGCGGCACCGGGCGCTGGCAACGGCTTCGAGCTCGACGCCATCGCCGCCGTCTTCATCGGTGGCGCGGCCGTCACCGGCGGCATCGGCACCGTGCCGGGTGCCATCGTCGGCGGTCTCATCATCGGCCTGCTGAACAACGGCATGTCGATCCTCGGTGTCGGTACCGAGTTCCAGTCCCTGATCAAGGGTCTGGTGCTGCTCGCCGCCGTCGCGTTCGACGTGTTCAACAAGCGCCGGGCGGCGTCCGCCCGCAAGTAGGGAGCGCGCGTTCGCGTTCGCTCGCGTTCGCTCGGTGCGCAGAAACGGTCGGGTCCTCGATGGGGACCCGACCGTTTCTGCTCACGAACGCGACAGGACGGCCCACCCCCCGGCCGGGAGGCGCAGGGTCCCGTCCCCGACATCGGCCCCGCCCGCCTCGACCTGCGTCGCGTCGGCCACGGGCACCTCGACGGGGTCGTCCGACAGGTTCAGGGCGGTCACCACGGCGGCGTCCGCCGTCGCGGTGCGCAGCACCACGGCGGTGTTGGTCAGGTGCACGACGTCGGTGTGTGCCCGGTGCAGCCACGGGTTCCGGCGGCGCAGGGCGATGAGCGCCTCGTACGCGTGCGTCAGGTCCGTCGGCGCGGGCACCTCGGCCGGGAACTCCGGGCGGACTGCATCGTCGCCGCCCTCGCGTTCCTCCTTCACACCGGTCCAGCCGTACTCGTCACCGGCGTAGACCACCGGCGTCCCCGCGACCGTGAACAGCACCGCGGCGGCGTGCCCGGCGAACCGCTCCCCCACCGCGCTCGCGATCCGGGTCACGTCGTGGTTGCCGACGAACGTGGTCGGGGCGAAGGTGGCGAGCAGGGCGTCGTGCCGCTCGATCGCGTGCGCGAGCTCGTGGCCGTTGCGGTCCGCGATGCCGTGCCAGATCCCCTGCCACAGCTCGTACTGGGTGAGCGAGTCCATCGTCGAGTCGCGTGCGATCGCCGCCGCGTCGCCGTGGATGACCTCACCGCTGAACCAGGCATCCGGGAACCGTTCCCGCACCCGTGGCAGCACCCGCGCCCAGAACGCCGGCGGCACCGCGTACGCCGCGTCGAGCCGCCAGCCGTCGATCCCCCGCTCCAACCAGTGCGTCATGACCTGCACCACGAGGTCCTCGGTGGCGCGGCTGTCGTGGTCGAGCGCGACGAGGATGTCGTGCCCCTCGAACAGCCCGACGGGCACGGGCTGTCCCGGCTGCCAGCCGGACCAGTCGATGGCGAACAGGTCGGCGGTCGGTGCCTCGGGGCCCTGTTCCGACAACGCGGTGAAGGCCGGGTGCTCGCGGCCGACGTGGTTGAACACCCCGTCCAGCAGGACCCGCACGCCCCGCTCGTGCGCCGCGGTGACCAGACGGTCGAAGTCGGCGTCGTCGCCCAGGCGCGGGTCGATCCGGAAGTGGTCGACCGTGTCGTACCCGTGGGTCGAGCTCGCGAACACCGGGCCGAGCAACAGGCCGTTCAGACCGAGGTCGACGACGTGGTCGAGCCACCCGGTCAGGCCGTCGAGGCGGTGTTCGAGCGGATGCTCCCCCACCGGTGACGCAGGGCGGACCTCGGCGCCGACGAAGCCGAGCGGGTAGACGTGCCACCACATCACGTGCTGGACCCAAGCCGGCTCGGACGGACGGGCGGGGACGGTGTCGGGGTTCACCGCTCCGATGCTGCCAGGCGCACCTGGACCGGGTGCGTGGTCGCTGTGTACCCCCGCGGACGGCAGGACGAGGATGGGGTGATGGGACGGGCGATCAGGACGGAAGCCGATGCGTCGGCGTCGGAGTCGGCACACGCCGAGCGGACCTGCGCCTCGTGCGGTCGGCGGATGCCGTCGTCCGCGGCACCGGAGGCGAAGTGGTGCTCGGGCGCCTGTCGCCGGCACGGTCTCGACGACACCGACCGGGCCCTCGAGCAGCGCATCGACGAACTGCTCGCAGCCCGGGCACGGACCTCGAGCATCTGCCCGTCCGAGGTCGCACGCTCGCTGGACCCGGACGACTGGCGACCGCTGATGGAGCCGGCACGGCGAGCCGCCCGGCGCATGGTCGCGCGCGGCGAGGTCGAGATCACCCAGGGCGGGTCCGTCGTCGACCCGTCGACCGCCAAGGGTCCGATCCGCATCCGCCGTCCGCGTTGAGGGAACACGTGTCGTCCAACGTGAGTTGCATCGAGGGATGACTGCAACCGGATCGACCGAACCGACCCCTGCCCGCCGCGAAGCCCTGGTCGTCGGAGCCAGTGGCATCACCGGTTCTGCCCTGGTGCGCCACTTGCTCGACCTCGGCTGGGACGTGACGGCGCTCTCCCGCCGACCGCTCGCCGAACAGGGCGTCCGGACCGTCGCGGCCGACTTGCGTGACCCCGAGAGCCTGGCGGCCGCACTCACCGACGAGCACCCGACCCACGTCTTCTTCACCGCCTGGCAGCGGCAGGACACCGAGGCGGAGAACATCCGCGTAAACGGCGGAATGGTCCGCGACCTGCTCGCGGCACTGTCGCACGCTCCGCTCGAGCACGTCGCCCTCGTCACCGGCCTGAAGCACTACCTCGGCCCGTTCGAGGCGTACGCCGCCGGCGAGATGCCCGACACCCCCTTCCACGAGGAGGAGCCGCGCCTCGACACCCCGAACTTCTACTACGCGCAAGAGGACGAACTCTTCGCAGCCGCGGAGCGCCAGGGGTTCACCTGGTCGGTGCACCGCTCCCACACCGTGATCGGGCACGCCGTCGGCAACGCCATGAACATGGGCCTCACACTCGCCGTGCAGGCCACGCTGGCGAAGGAACTCGACCTGGACTTCGTGTTCCCCGGCAGTGAGGCGCAGTGGAACGGCCTGACCGACATGACCGACGCCGGCATCCTCGCCGAGCACATGGTGTGGGCCTCGACGTCACCCGAGGGTGCGGACGAGCCGTTCAACATCGTCAACGGTGACGTCTTCCGCTGGCGTTGGATGTGGCCGCGCCTGGCCGCGCACCTCGGTGTCGACCCCGCGCGCGTGGTGGGCTACCAGGACGCTCCGCGACCGCTCGAGGAGCAGATGGCCCCGTACGAGTCCGAGTGGGCCGGCATCGCCGAGCGCCACGGTCTCGCCGAGGCCGACATCAACCGACTCGCTTCGTGGTGGCACACCGACGCCGACCTGGGCCGCGCGATGGAGGTCGTGACCGACATGGGCAAGAGCCGAGACGCCGGGTTCACGGCGTTCCGTCGGACCGAACAGGCCTTCGCGGACCTGTTCGCTCGCTACCGGGCCGACCGCCTCATCCCCTGATCAGCGAAGCACATGTCCTGCCGCAGTGAACGGGGTACACCGCCGTCCGTACTGTCGGTGACACACCGCCGGGTCCACCGGTGATGCCCCCACCGGAAGGAATCACCATGTCGCTCGGAGACAAGGCCAAGGACGCCACCCAGAAGATCGTGGGCAAGGTCGAGGAGAAGGTCGGTAAGCACACCGACGACCAGGAGCTCCACGCCCAGGGCAAGAAGGACCAGCACATGGGCGAGGCGCGCATGCAGACGGAGAAGGCGAAGGACGCCGTCGACGACAAGTGAGCACCTGCTCGTGAACACACGAACGGCCCGATGTCTGCTGACGTCGGGCCGTTCGTGTGTCGGTCCGTGCCACGCACTCCGCTCTGGTCGATGCCCGCGAAGCAGGTCGACCGGGTCGGCGGGCGGACGCGTTCGCGGCTCATCGACCCCTGTCCACCCACCACCGACGGAGCAGACTCGGACCATGACCGCCGAACCCGACGACCACTTCTTCGTCGTGGACGGCCGACGCTGGCGGCGCACCGACCCCGCCGTGCCCGAGCATCTCGCCGCCGCACTCCGCTCGCACCTGGGGCGCGGCCGCAACGCCGTGAAGACCGCGAAGCGCGCAGGCGACGACGAGGCCCTGGCGGCGGCGCGGCACCGGAACGGCCTGGCCAAGCACGGCCTGGGCGAGCGCGGCCCCGAGTGGTGGAGTCGCCCCGAGGCCGACCGGATCGCCGACGCCGAGCGGGCGCTGGCAGACCTGGACGCCCTCGACAGCGACTGATCCTTCCCATGACGCCCGCGCTGGAAAGCGGAATCGGGCGTACCTGGTCGAAACTTCCGACCAGGTACGCCCGATTCGACCAGGTAGGCCCGATCTGACCAGGGCGGCCGCGCGGCTACGCCTCGGTGTGGCCCAGGTCGGGCTCGACGAGCAGGCACGCGGTGCGCGACGCGGCGGCGTGCAGCTCGAGCACGACGAGCTCGTTGCGACCGTGGCGGAGCACCGGGCCCGGGATCGCCAGGGTCCGCTGCGGGCCTCGCGACCAGTACCGACCGAGGCAGAATCCGTTGACCCAGGCGACTCCCTTGCGGAACCCGACGAGCGACAGGTACCGGTCGTCGACGGTGTCGAGGTCGAACGACCCCGCGGCGAACGTCGGCCCCGCGAGCACGTCCCCGCCGGAGGCAGCGACCTCGGCCAGTGCGGTGACGGCTGCCGGCGCGATCGGGTCGAGTGCGAGCGGGGACGCCGTCCAGCGGGCCACCGGGACGCCGTCGATTGAGACGCCCCCGATCAAGCCCTTCGGCTCACCGATGCGGACGCCGTAGTCGACCCGGCCCTGGTCCTCGACGAGGAGTTCGAGCGTGCCGGTCACCGGCGGCAGGGTGATGGCCCGGTCGTGGTGCTCGCGCTCCAGGACCCCGACGACGACACCGTCGGCCGACACGATCGCACGGTCACGCACCTCGGTGCCGACGGTCAGCACCCCTCCGGCGGGCAGGTCGGCCTCGGCGAGGTAGACGACGAAGCCGCTTGCGGCTCCGAGGGCGTCGAAGGTCGGCGGCTCGTCGTGCGCGGACCACGTCGTGAGCGTGGGCAGCAGGGAACGGAGCGACGCGACGCGGTCCAGCCGGACGGCGAGGTCCGTGGCGGGGGTGATCCGGGCCTCCAGGCCGTCGCCGGACGCGGCCACGGGACCGAGGCGACCCGACCCACCCGGCTCCATCGCTGCGGGCAGCGGCGGCACGGGCGCGTAGCGCTCGATGACCGAGCGGAACGCGTGGAACTTCGACGTCGGTCGGCCGGCCTCGTCGAGCGGGGCGTCGTAGTCGTACGACGTCGCGATCGGACGGTAGACGCCCTTGTCGTTCGCGCCGTTCGTGAAGCCGAAGTTCGTGCCGCCGTGGAACATGTAGATGTTCACCGAGCCGCCGGCGGCGAGCAGGACGTCCAGGTCCTCGGCACTGGCGGACGCCGGCGTGGTGTGGTGGTGCTCGCCCCAGCTGTCGAACCAGCCGTCCCAGAACTCCGAGCACATCAGGGGGCCGGTGGGCTGGGCCTGCCGCAGGCGCTCGAGCCGGGCGGCGGAGCGGGAGCCGAACGAACCGGTCTTGTGCAGTGAGGGCAGCGAGCCGTCCTCGAGCATGGTGCCCATCGGCTGGTCGACGCTCGTGAAGGGGACGGTCAGCCCGATGTCGCGGTGCATCTGCTCCAGCGCGCGCAGGTACTCGGGGTCGGAGCCGTAGGCGCCGTACTCGTTCTCGACCTGCACCAGGACGATGGGCCCGCCCTGGTCGATCTGCCGCGGGACCAGCACGGGGGCCAGGTGCTGCAGGTACGTCTCGACCGCTGCGAGGAACCCGGGCTCGTTTCGGCGGACCCCCACGGAGCCGTCGGCGAAGAGCCAGTACGGCAGCCCGCCGTTGGTCCACTCGGCGCAGATGTAGGGGCCGGGGCGGACGATGGCGTGCATGCCCTCGGCCGCGACGAGGTCGAGGAAGCGGCCGAGGTCCAGGCCTCCGGACAGGTCGAACTCCCCCGGCGACGGCGCGTGCGCGTTCCACGCCACGTAGGTCTCGATGGTGTTGAGGCCCATCAGCTTGGCCTTGCGGATCCGGTCGGCCCACAGGTCGGGGTGCACGCGGAAGTAGTGGATCGCGCCGGACAGGACCCGGTGCGGCTCGCCGTCGAGCAGGAAGTCGGTGTCGCCGATGGCGAAGCGCATGGTGTGACCTTCTCATGGCCGGCCGGAGCCGGGCGTGGAGCGGGGCCGTGCGGACGTGTCCGCACGGCCCCGCGGGGATACCGGGAACTACTTGGTCGAGACCGTGAAGCCCTGGTCCTTGCCGTACTTGGCGAGGGCCTTCTGCCAGGCCTGCAGGCCGGCGTCGAGCGAGGTGCCGTTCTCGTACGCCTGACCGACGGTGTCGGCGTAGACGCTGTTCGCGTACACCTGGTACGGCAGGTACGTGAAGTCGTTGTCCGAGGACTTCGACGCGTCGACGAGCACCTTGTTGATCTGCTGGCCGCCGAAGTAGGACGGCTTCTCGTCGAGGAAGGCCGACGAGTCCAGGTCAGCGGTGGTCGACGGGAAGCCGCCGGACTCCATGAAGACCTTCGTGGACTCCTTCGAGGAGTTCAGCCACTTGAGGAAGCCCGCGGCGAGTGCCGGGTTCTTCGACTGCTTCATGACGACCTCGGCGCTGCCGCCGTTGTTCGCGGTCTGGGCGGTGCCACCGTCGTAGGTCGGCATCGGGGCGACACGCCAGTCACCCGAGGCCTGGGCGACGCCGGACTCCAGGTTGCCGGGCATCCAGGCGCCGGTGATCAGCGTGGCGATCTCGCCGTTGCCGAGCTGCTTGTACCAGTCGTCGGTCCAACCGACCGTCTTCGACAGCAGGCCCTGCTCGACGAGCTCGTTCCAGGTGCTCGTCCACTTCTTCGAGCCCGCGTCCTGCAGGTTGATGGTCACCTTGTCACCGTCGGTGGTGAAGGGGGTGCCACCGGCCTGGGCGATCATGCTCGTGGTGAAGCCGGCGTCGCCGGAGTCCGCGGCGATGTACGCCTTCGGGTCGGCCTGGTGCAGCTTCTTGGCCGCGGTGACGTACTCGTCCCACGTCTTCGGCACGGCGATGTCGTGCTTGTCGAAGACCTTCTTGTTGTAGAACAGCGCCATGGGGCCGGAGTCCTGCGGCAGGCCGTAGACCTTGCCGTCGATCGACACCGAGCTCCAGGTGCTCTTCGCGAAGTCCTTCTCGAGCGAGTCGAAGCCGTAGCTCGACAGGTCGAGGAGCGACTCGGACAGGGCGAACTGCGGCAGGGCGTAGTACTCGACCTGGGCGACGTCGGGGGCACCCGAGCCGGCCTTGATCGTGTTCTGCAGCTTGGTGTACTGGTCGGCGCCGGTGCCGGCGTTGACGAGCTTGACCTTCACCTTCGGGTACTGCTTCTCGAACGCGGCGACCTGGGCCTTCGCCGACGGGGTCCACGACCAGTAGGTCAGGGTGCCACCGTCTTTCAAGGCCTTGTCGATGTCGTCGGCCGAACCGCCGGAGCCGGAGCTGCCGGAGGCGCACGCGGCGAGGGCGATCGCCGCGGTGACGCCGATGGCGAGGGCGCTGAGCCCGCGCCGGAGACGCTTGTTCATGGGAGTGCCTTTCACTTCTTCGTGGAGGGGGTGGTGCTGCTGTGTGCCGGACCGGGCGGCGCGTGGCGGGGTCGCCGTGCGCCTGGTGTCCGAGGGGTCAGGCCTTGACCGACCCGGCTGCGAGGCCGGACTGCCAGAAGCGCTGGAGGAAGAGGAACGCGACCACGATCGGGATGATCGTGAGGAGCGATCCCGTGACGACGAGGTTGTAGATCGGCTGCGCGCCGGACCCGGTGGCCTGCGCGTTCCACTGGTTCAGGCCGACCGTCAGGGGGTACCACTTCGGGTCGCTCAGCATGATGAGCGGCAGGAAGTAGTTGTTCCAGGTGGCGACGACCGCGAACAGCAGGACCGTGACGACACCGGGAGCGAGCAGGCGGAGCGCGATGGTGAAGAAGATCCGGAACTCGCCGGCACCGTCCATGCGGGCGGCCTCGAGCAGTTCGGCGGGGATCGCGTCGACCGCGTAGGTCCAGATCAGGTACATGCCGAACGGGCTGATCAGCGAGGGCAGGATGATCGACCACGGGGTGTTCGTCAGGCCCACCTGCGAGAAGAGCAGGAAGGTCGGGACGGCCAGTGCCGTGCCGGGGACCGCGATGGCGCCGAGGACGACGGCGAAGACCGCACGGCGCCCCGGGAACTGGAACTTCGCCATGCCGTAGCCCGCGACCGTGGCGAGCAGGGTGGCCCCGCCGGCGCCGACGACCACGTAGAGCAGCGTGTTGCCGAACCACTGCAGGAAGATGCCGTCGTTGTACGTCACCGTGTCGACGATGTTCTGCCAGAGGTTGAAGTCCCCGCCGAACCACAGACCGAAGGTGGAGAGCAGCGACGACTGCGTCTTCGTGCTGTTCACGAGCAGGTAGAACAGCGGCGCGAACGAGTACACGACGAAGACGACCATGACCGCGGTCAGCAGGCCGGAACGCTTCGGCTTGCGTCCGCCTTCCGCGGTGCGGAGCTGCCGGGAGGCGCGGATCGAGCGGGTGCGCGGCGCACGTTGCGTCGTGGTCGCCTCGGTCACCGTGGCCGCTGCGGGCCCGGCGGGGTGCTGGATGGTGCTCATCGGTTCTCCTCGCGGGTGCCGCGGACCTGGACGACGTAGGCGATCACCGCGGTGATCACGCCCATCACGATCGCGACCGTGGCGGAGTAGTTGAACTGCTGGCCGCTGAAGGACAGCGAGTAGGCGTACATGTTCGGGGTGAAGGCGCTGCCGATGACGTTCGGGGCGAGCGTCTTGAGCAGGTTCGGCTCGTTGAAGAGCTGGAAGCTGCCGATGATCGAGAAGATCGTGGCGATGACCATCGGGCCGCGGAGCGCCGGGAGCTTGATCGAGAGGACCGTGCGCATCGGGCCGGCGCCGTCGAGCTCCGCCGCCTCGTACAGCTCACCGGGGACGGTGCGGAGTGCGGCGTAGAAGATCAGCATGTTGTAGCCGAGGAACTCCCACGTGACCACGTTGCCGATCGACGTCAGGACCCAGCTCGGGCTGAACGGCTGCAGCAGGTCGATGCCGAGCGCGTCGTTCGCGGCACCGGTCAGACCGAACTGGTTGCCGTAGATGAAGCCCCAGATCAGGGCTGCGACGACACCGGGGACCGCGTAGGGCAGGAACACCGCGATGCGGAAGAAGCTCGTCCCCCACAGTCGGGCGCTGTCGAGGGCCAGGGCGGCGACGAGCGCGAGGCCGAGCATGATCGGCACCTGGACGACCAGGAAGATCGCGACCCGACCGAGCCCGGACCAGAACTTGGCGTCCTGGAAGAGCTGCACGTAGTTGGCGAACCAGACGAACTGGTTGCCGCCGATGAGCTGGTCGCGGAACAGGCTGAGCCAGAGCGCGTACCCGATCGGCACGATGAGCATCAGGACCAGGACGACGACGAACGGGCCGACGAACAGCCATCCGGTGAACCGTCCCCGCGGCTTGGGGCGGCGGCCGGCGGGGCGCTCGGCGGTGGGGCGCGGTGCTGCCTCACCGGGGCGCGCTGCGAGCGTGCTCATGTGACTCCTTCGTCTGCTGCGTTCGGGTGGTCGATGTCGGCGGCTCGGCCCGGGCCGGATCAGGGTGTCCGGGCGGTCACCGATGTTGACGTCAACATCGAACGTCGCGACGATAGCATGGCAACGTCAACATGCGCTAGCGTCCGGGGAGGCCGACCGTTCGGCCCCTCGATCCGGAAGGAGCGCCAGCGTGACGATGGAGTCCCCCGCCGGCACCCGCCGCGCCCCCTCGATGGCCGCCGTCGCCGACGCCGCGGGGGTCTCGATGCAGACCGTCTCGCGGGTCGCCCGCGGCTTCGACAACGTCAGCCCGGAGACCCGCGACCGCGTCCAGCGCGCGATGGAGTCCCTCGGCTACCGGCCGAACCGTGCCGCCCGCGCCCTGCGCTCGGGCCGCTTCCGCACCATCGGCGTGATCATGTTCACGCTCGCGTCCTTCGGCAACATGCGCACGCTCGAGGCGATCGCCGACGCCGCCGGGGTCGCCGACTTCACGATCACCCTGCTGCCCATGGCCTCGCGCACCGAGGCGGGCGTCCGGTCCGCCTTCTCACGCCTGCACGAACAGGCCGTCGACGGCGTCGTGATCATCATCGAGTCGCACATCATCGACACCGCCGAGGTCGTGCTGCCCGACGGCGTCCCCATGGTGATCGTCGACTCCACGGGCAGCACGGACCACCCCGCGATCGACACCGACCAGGCCGACGGCGCCCGGCAGGCCACGCAGCACCTGCTCGACCTGGGCCACGAGACCGTCTGGCACGTCGCCGGTCCGGATTCGTCGTACTCGGCGGCCCGTCGCCTCGCCGCGTGGCAGGACACCCTGTCGCGCGCCGGTCGGCCCGTCCCCCCGGTGTTCCGCGGTGGGTGGACGACCGAGCACGGGTACGAGGCCGGGCTCGAGATCGCCGCACGGCCGGAGATCACCGCGGTGTTCGCCGCGAACGACCAGACCGCCCTCGGGGTCCTGCGCGCCGCACACGAGTCCGGCCGCCCGGTGCCGTCGTCGCTCAGCGTGGTGGGGTTCGACGACTCCCCCGAGTCCGACTCGTTCTGGCCGCCGCTGACCACCGTGCACCAGTCCTTCGACGAGGTCGGCCGCCGAGCGGTCGCCACGCTGCTCGCCCAGATCGACGGCGAGCGGGTCAGCGTCGCGTCCGACCTGGTGCCGGTGCGGCTCGTCGAGCGCGCGAGCACGGCGGCACCGCCGGCGCGCTGACGCGGCGCGCTCGTGCCGAGACTCGGCCCCGCGGACAGGCTGCGCCGTCCGCGTGCCGCGCTCTGTCCGCTCAGACGAGACTCGGTCGTGGTCTCGCCGGACGCCGGACGGGAGGCTCGGTGCCAGGCCGCCACGGGCCTCCCGGCCGCCGCGTCCACGTCCGAGGCCCGAGACTCGGCCCCGCGGACAGGCTGCGCCATCCGCGTGCCGCGCTCTGTCCGCTCAGACGAGACTCGGTCGCGGCCCGCCGCGCGCCGCGCCCCCGCAACGAGCAGAGGACGTCGGGCGCGAGCGCCCGACGTCCTCTGTGCTCACTCGACGCCCGCCGTGGCGTGCGCCGAGGCGTCTTGTCAGCCGATCGAGACGGCGGTCCAGGAGACCGGCGGGAGCTCGATCGTGACGGTGTCGCCCTCGCGGCGGACCGACTCGTTCGTGCGCAGCCCCACGCGCGAGGTGTTCTCCAGGTCGTTCACGGCGT
This sequence comes from Curtobacterium poinsettiae, assembly GCF_047226435.1. Taxonomy (NCBI): domain Bacteria; kingdom Bacillati; phylum Actinomycetota; class Actinomycetes; order Micrococcales; family Microbacteriaceae; genus Curtobacterium; species Curtobacterium poinsettiae. The sequence continues at coordinate 2,785,243 of NZ_CP178434.1, forward strand.
GCAGGTCGTCGTCCCAGACACCCTCGGCGTGGACGTCGCCCGTCGCACCGATGCCTGCGAGGTCGATCGTCACCGTGGTCGGCTCGGACGGGTGGCGGTTCACCAGGAAGACCGCGGCCTTGCCGTCCTCGGTCACGGTGGCGGCGGAGTCCACGACCGGGACCTCGCCGTGCTTGCCACCGTCGACGGTGTCACCGGAGGCCTTGACCTGCAGCGACGTCCCCTGCGCCAGGCGCGAGGTGACCGAGAACGGGAAGAACGTCGTCTGGCGCCAGGCCGGGCCGCCGGGCTCGGTCATGATCGGGCCGATCACGTTGACGAGCTGGGCGAGCGAGGCCGAGGCGACGCGGTCGGCGTGGCGGAGCAGCGAGATGAGCAGGCCACCCACGACGACGGCGTCGGCGACGGTGTAGACGTCCTCGAGCAGACGCGGGGCGACGGGCCACTCGTCGAGCGTGAAGGTCTTGGCCTTGGCTTCCCACTTCTTGATCGACCAGACGTTCCACTCGTCGAACGAGATGTCGATGCGCTTGTCGGACTTCTTCTGCGCCTGGACGTGGTCGGCGGCCGTGGTGACCGTCTTGATGAAGTGGTCCATGTTGACGCCCGAGGCGAGGAACGACGGCAGGTCGTCGTCCTCCTCGTAGTAGGCGTGCGCGGAGATGTAGTCGACGTCGTCGTAGGTGTGCTCGAGGACGGTGCGCTCCCACTCGCCGAACGTCGGCATCGACGCCCCGGAGGAACCGCAGGCGACGAGCTCGAGGTCGGGCTGGATCTGTCGCATGGCCTTGGCGGTCATGGCGGCGAGCTTGCCGTAGTCGTCGGCGTTCTTGTGGCCGAGCTGCCACGGGCCGTCCATCTCGTTGCCGAGGCACCACATCGTGATGGCGAAGGGTTCCTGGCGACCGTTGGAACGACGGTAATCGGACAGTGCGGTGCCGGCGTCGATGTTGGCGTACTCGAGGAGCTCGATCGCCTCCTGCGTGCCGCGGGTACCGAGGTTCACGGCGAGCATGAGCTCGGAGCCGACCCGGTCGAGCCAGTGCTGGAACTCGTGCAGGCCGACCTCGTTCGTCTCGGTCGAGTGCCAGGCGAGGTCGAGACGGCGGGGGCGCTGCTCGACGGGGCCGACGCCGTCCTCCCACTTGTAGCCGGAGACGAAGTTGCCACCGGGGTAGCGGATGGCGGAGACGCCGAGTTCCTTGACGAGTTCGACGACGTCCCCTCGGAAGCCGTGCTCGTCGGCGGTCTCGTGGGCGGGCTCGTGGATGCCGTCGTAGACGTGGCGGCCGAGGTGCTCGACGAACCCGCCGAACAGGCGACGTCGCACCGGCCCCACGGTGAACGCGGCGTCGAGGACGAGGTGTGTGCGGGGCATGGATCTCCTTCGATCGTGGCAGTGCGGTTCGTGCGGGGAGCGGTGGGGGCGCGTACGGGAACCGAAGCGGGCCGTCACGAAAGTGAGCGCTCACCTGACGGAAACGCTACCGGGTTCCACGCCGTCGCGAAAGGGGTGGCGGATGACAGGGGCGAGCGCTAATGTGAGCGCTCACGGAGCACCGGAAGGTCGTTCCGTGTCCGGAGCAGCAGTGCTCCGGGTCCGGAGCAGCGATGCTCCGGCGGGAGCACCGACCCTGTTCCCGAGCCCGGCCCATCCCGATGGAGTGATGCCATGCCGATCCCACCCGCAACACCTGCGTCGCGCCTCTCGCGGCGGGGCTTCCTCGCCGCCGGTGCAGCGGCCGCGACGGTCCTGCCGCTCGCCGCCTGCTCCAGTCCCCTCGCCGCCGGTCTCGCCGGCAGTGCCCTCAACCCCGAGACCCTCGTCTTCTGGAACCTGTTCGGCGGCGGTGACGGCGTCCGCATGCAGGACATGGAAGCCGGCTACGCCAAGCAGCACGGCGGATCGAGCGCGCTGCAGGCCACCACGTTCGCGTGGGGCAACCCGTACTACTCGAAGGTCACACTCGCCACCGTCGGGAACAAGCCGCCGGACGTCGCGATCTCCCACCTGACCCGGGCGAAGCCCCTGTGGGACGGTGACCTGCTCGATCCCATCACCTCCGAGGACCTCGCCGGCGTCGGTATGAGCGCCGCCGACTTCAACCAGAAGGCCTGGACGGCGCAGAAGACCGACGGCAAGAACATCTGCGTGCCGCTCGACACCCACCCCTTCGTGCTGTTCTACAACGTCGACGTGTGCCGGAAGGCCGGCCTGCTCGACAGCGACGACAACCTCAAGGACCTGACGGGGATCGACGCCTTCGAGAAGGCCCTGGCGGCAGTCTCGAAGGTCACCGGCGGCACGGCGCTCAACGTCGCGAACGTCAGTGAGGTCGCGACCCCGTGGCGCTTCTTCTGGACGATGTACAACCAGATCGAGGGTGCGACGCCGTTCATCAGCGACGGCGGCTCCAAGCTCACCGTCAACGAGGACGCCTACACGAAGGTCACCGACATGACCCAGAAGTGGGTCAAGCAGGGCTGGCTCAACAAGGGCCTCGACTACGCCACCGCGCAGACGCTCATGTTCACCGGCAAGGCCGGCTTCTTCATGCAGGGCGAGTGGGAGATCAGCACCGCCCAGTCGATCAAGGGGCTGAAGTTCGGGATGGCTCCGGTCCCGCAGCTCTTCGACAAGCCGGCGACCCAGGCCGACTCGCACACGTTCATCCTGCCGAAGAAGGACCGCACGCCGGAGCAGAAGCAGGCGGCGATGCTGTTCATCAAGCAGATGCTCGAGCAGAGCCTGACCTGGGCACAGGGTGGCCACGTGCCGGCGTACCTGCCGACGTACGACAGCTCGGCCTACAAGAAGCTGACGCCGCAGTCGAACTACGCCTCCGCCGCCGAGACCGCGGTGTTCGACGACGCCGCCTGGTACGGCGGCTCCGGGTCCACGTTCGAGAACACCGTGGGCGCCCAGCTGGCCCTCGTACAGCAGGGCAGCAGTTCCCCCGCCGCGGCCATGAGCGCGATCAAGTCCCAGTTGTCGACCTACCTCAACACGCCGAGCCCGCTGTGATCGGGCCTGCGACCACCACGAACGACGTGAACACCCTGCGAAAGGCACGATGACGTGACCACAGCACCTGTCCTCGACCGCCCGACGGACGCGGCGAGCGCGCCGCGACGACTCCGCCCGTACCGCTCCAGCCTGACCCGCGGCCAGGGCCGCAGCGGCTGGCTGTTCCTCGCCCCGTTCGGCCTGTTCTACATCGCCTTCCTGCTCGGTCCGACGGTCTGGATGATCGTCACGAGCTTCTTCAACACCTCGACGGTCCGCACCGGGCTCGGCAGCTTCGCCGGGTTCGCGAACTACGCGGAGATGCTCGGTCGCGACGACTTCTGGTCCTCGCTCTGGCACACGCTGCAGTTCACGCTGTACACGACCCCGCCGCTCGTGATCCTGGCGTTCGTGTTCGCCGTGCTGACGAACCGGATGAACCGCGGCCAGTGGTTCTTCCGTCTGGCGTTCTTCCTGCCGTTCATCCTGCCGTCGGCGACGATCTCGCTCATCTGGGTGTTCATCTTCACGCCGAGCACCGGTCTCTTCGCGAGCGTCCAGTCGCTGCTCGGGATGACTCCGGGCGCCGGTGTCCTGGCCAGCCCGAACACGGCGATGATCGGTGTCGCCATCGCCACCGTGTGGTGGACCCTCGGCTTCAACTTCGTGCTCTACCTGGCCGGCCTGCAGGAGATCCCGCGCGAACTGTACGAGGCCGCCGCCGTCGACGGTGCCTCGAACTGGCAGCAGATCAAGTCGATCACGCTCCCCCTGCTCGGCCGCACGACGACCCTCGTCATCCTGCTGCAGATCATCGCGAGCCTGAAGATCTTCGACCAGGTCTACCTGATGACGAACGGCGGCCCGGGCATCTCCACCCAGGTCTCGCTGCAGCTCATCACCGGCGTCGGCTTCACCGACAACCGACTCGGTGCCGCGTCGGCCGCGTCGGTCCTCCTGTTCATCGTGATCGTGGCGATCGCGGTCATCCGGCAGCTCGTCGAGCGCGCTGCCGCCAAGCGAGAGATCGGTGCCTGACATGACCGCCACCGAGAGCATCACCACCGGCCGGAAGCTCCGCACCGGGGTCTCGTCCGCCGCTCCCACGAGCGCCGCCAAGATCGGTGTCAGCGGGCGCGGCTTCACGATCGCGTCGGGCATCATCCTGACGATCTTCGCGATCATCTGGCTCATCCCGAGTGTGTTCGCGCTGAAGACGTCGCTGTCCGACAACGGCGTCGCCGCGCTCGGCGCGAACTCGATCCTGTCGAACTGGAACCCGACGCTGCACTCGTACGCGTCGCTGTTCCAGGCCGGCGACATCTGGAACTGGTACCTGGCCAGCGGCATCACGAGCGTCGTGACCGCGGTGCTCACCGTGCTGTTCGCCTCGATGGCGGCGTTCGCGCTGTCGCGGCTGGTGTTCCGCGGCCGGAACATCGCGTTCCTGCTCATCATCCTGGGCATCATGATCCCGACCCAGGTGCTGATCATCCCGATCTTCCAGGAGCTCAACGCGGTCGGCCTGCTCAACACGTACTGGTCGGTGATCTTCCCGCAGGTGCCCGCCGTGATCGCGGTGTTCATCTTCAAGCAGTTCTTCGACGGCATCCCGAAGGAGCTCGAAGAGGCTGCGCGCATCGACGGCGCCGGCATCTGGAAGGTCTACTGGTCGGTCATCCTGCCGCTGTCGCGTCCGGTGATCGCAGCGGTGACGATCCTGACCTTCGTCGGGGTGTGGAACAACCTGCTGCTGCCGCTGTTCGTGCTGTCCAACCCGGACCTCATGACGATCCCGGTCGGGCTCGCCACCGTCCAGGGCAGCTTCGGGCAGCGCTACGCCGACATCCAGGCTGGTGCACTCCTGGCGGCGTTGCCGCTGATCATCCTCTACCTGATCTTCCAGCGGCAGATCGTGGAGGGCGTGACGGGCTCGGGCCTCAAGGGCTGACGCGGCCCCACCACGGACGGGAGGCCCGGTGCCAGCTGGCACCGGGCCTCCCGTCCGTCCGTTGGTCGCGCCACGGGCGCGGCGCACCCGGCGAGAGCGGGCGTACCTGGCGGGACCGGGCACACCTGCCAGGCAGCGCGCGGGTCAGGCGGGGACAGACACCTTCGTCTCGTGCTTCCAGAACCCGGAGAACGTGATGCGCGACTTCGGCAGTCCCGCACGGTGCAGGTGGCGGCGGCCCTCGGTGGCGAGCTTCGACTCCCCCACGACGAACGCGTAGCCCCTGTCGTCGGACGGCACGTGCCGCTGCAGCTCCGCGAGGGCGCCGCTGCCGGGGACCGCGCCCGGCTGCCGGACGATCCACGTCACCTGCACGCCGGTGGGGGCGTCGAGGTCGCGGATGTCGGCGGCGGTCGGGACCTCTTGGATGATGCGGCCGACGGTGTCGCGCGGCAACGACGCGGCGATGCCGACGATGCCCGGCAGGCCGGTCTCCTCCGCCGCGACGACGACCTCGCTGGTGCCGGCCGGGACGTCGAAGATGCAGCCCTGGTCGAGCATCGCGAGCTCTTCGCCGGGGCGGGCGGAGCAGGCCCAGATCGCGGCACGGCCCTCGAGCTGACCGCGGTGGTCCAGGTGCACGACGAAGTCGATGTCGAGCTCGGCGGTGCCGTCGGCGAGCAGCCGGTACGCGGCGACGGTGTAGTTCGCGCAGTGCGGGCGGATGTCCTCGGGGATGCCGAGGAACGTCGGCCACCACTTCTTGCCGTCCAGGTCGGGCATCCGGAAGGCGTCCTGGTCGGGGCGACGGACGAACAGGCGGAACCAGTGGTCGAAACCGAGGTAGCCGAACTCGTGCAGGTCGTCGCCGGTGACGGTGACACGCTGCATCGAGGGTGTCACCCGCTGGGTCCGGAGGACACGGGCGCGGAAGAGCCGGGGGTTCGTCGGCAGGAGCCGCGGGGTCTTCGCCATGAGGCAAGGCTAACCTAAGATGACTTCCGTGCCAGCCCCCAATCCCGTTCTGGCTTCCGGTCCGGAGGCCCCCGAACCCGTCGTGTCCAGCGCCCGGGACGGCGACGCGTCCCGCGCCCTCGGTGTGCACCGGACCGCGATGCGACGACGGACCGCGGTCATCATCGGCCTCGTCGTCGCCCTGGTCCTCGTCGCCGTGGCGAGCATGCTGCTCGGCAGCAACCGCATCGGCGTCGCCGAGGTGTGGGCGGGGCTCACGCGCACCGGATCGAGCACCGACGAGGCGATCGTGTGGGGCTCCCGCATCCCGCGCACGCTCATCGGCGCAGCGGTCGGCGCGGCCCTCGGCATCGCCGGACTGCTCATGCAGGGACACACCCGCAACCCACTCGCCGACCCCGGTCTGTTCGGCGTCTCGTCGGGCGCGGGGCTCGCGGTGGTGCTCGGCGTCTACGTGTTCGGGGTGACGAGCACGAGCGCGACCGTCTGGTTCGCACTGGTCGGGGCCCTGGTCGCCAGCGTCGTCGTCTTCTCGGTGACGATCGCCGGCAGCGGCACGGCCAGCCCGGTGCCGCTCGCCCTCGCCGGCGCCGCGGTCTCGGCGCTGCTCGCCGCCCTGACCTCGTTCGTCGTGCTGACCGACCAGGCGTCGCTCGACGCGTACCGGCTCTGGGTCGTCGGGTCGCTCGCCGCACGCCAGCTCGACATCCTCGGGGCGGTGTGGCCGTTCCTGGCCGCCGGACTCGTGCTCGCGGTGCTGAACGTCCGCGCCCTCGACGCCCTCGGGCTCGGGTCGGAGCTGGCGAAGGGCCTGGGCGAGAACGTGCTCGTCGCCCGGCTGGTCGGCCTGGGCGGGATCACGCTGCTCGCCGCCGGGGCGACCGCGGCGGCCGGCCCGATCGGCTTCGTCGGCCTGACGGTCCCGCACGTCGCCCGCGCGCTCGTCGGCACCGGACACCGCTGGACGCTGCCGGTGTCCGGTCTGGTCGGCGCCGCCCTCGTGCTGGTCGCCGACGTCATCGGTCGCCTGATCGGCGGGTTCTCCGAGGTCGAGGTCGGCATCGTGCTCGCCGTCATCGGGGGCCCGGTGTTCGTCGCCGTGGCCCGCCGCCGATCGCTGGTGTCACTGTGAGCGGGGCAGCGGTGCGCAGCAGCGGGAGGACGCCCGGCAGCACAACCGGCATGCCCGGCAGTACACCCGGTGCGCCGGGCACGAACGGCCCCGCGGCCCGCACCCCCGGCCGTGCCGGCATCCGCATCGGCCCCGTCGGCCTCGCCTGGCGCCCCCGGGTGTTCTGGTACACCGTCGCGTCGCTCGCCACCGTCCTGGTGCTCATCGTCCTCGGCACCGCGGTCGGCTCGACGTGGATCGCGCCCGGGGTCGTCATCCGGTCCCTGCTCGGGTTGGAGTCCGGTCCCGACGCCTTCATCATCACCACCCTGCGCCTGCCCCGCGTGCTGACCGGCGCACTCGTCGGCCTGACCCTCGGGGTCGCCGGGGCACTGACCCAGACCTTCACGCGGAACCCCCTCGGCACCCCGGACATCATCGGCGTCACCGCGGGCGCGAGCGTCGGTGCGGTCGCCGCGATCGTCCTGGGAGGCGGGACGTACTCGGTGTCGTCCCTGGTGCTCGGTGGCGGGATCCCGGTGGCCGCCACGATCGGCGCCCTGGTCGCAGCGGTCCTGGTCTACGGCCTGGGTTGGCGCGGTGGCGTGCAGAGCTACCGGCTCGTGCTGGTCGGCATCGGCGTGAGCGCGACCCTCGACGCCGTGACCAGCTACCTGCTCGTCCGGGCGAAGATCACGGTCGCGACCGCGGCCTCGCAGTGGCTGGTCGGCAGCCTGTCGAGCACCTCGTGGGAGAGCGTCTGGCCGCTGCTCCTGGTGGCCGTGGTCGCGGTGCCGATCGCACTCGCGACGAGTGCGGCACTCGGTATCGGGCAGCTCGGCGACGAGGTCGCGACCGGCGTCGGACTCGGCGTCCAGCGACACCGGCTGCTCGTCATCGCACTCGCGGTCGTGCTGACCGCCGCCGCCGTGGCCGCCGCGGGACCGGTGGGCTTCGTCGCGTTCGTCGTGCCGCAGGTCGGGCTCCGGCTCGCCGGCACGAACCGGCCGCCGCTGCTGCTCGCCGGTGCTCTGGGAGCCGTGCTCGTGCTCGCCGCCGACCTGCTGTCCCGTTCCGCGTTCCCGTGGCAGGTGCCGGTCGGCATCATCACCACCGTGATCGGGGCGCCGTACCTGATCTGGCTCCTCGTCCGTCACCGCAAGGAGATGTCCCGATGACAACAGCGCACGACCGCGACCACCAGCACGAGCACGAGCACGACAGCGTGCTCGAAGCCCAGGGCCTGTCCGTCGGCTACGACCGCCAGCCGGTCCTGCGCGACCTGCACCTGCGCATCGAACGCGGCACCGTCACGACGTTCCTCGGCGCGAACGGCTGCGGCAAGTCGACCCTGCTCAAAGCGTTCGGCCGCGTGCTCAAGCCGCAGGCCGGCGAGGTCCTGCTCGACGGCGCCCCGATCCGCAAGGAGCCGAACCGCCAGGTCGCCCGCAAGCTCGCGATCCTGCCGCAGTCCCCCGTCGCCCCGGCCGGCACCAGCGTGCTCGACCTGGTGATGCGCGGCCGGAACCCGCACCAGTCGTGGGCGAAGCCATGGACCGCCGAGGACGCCGCCGTCGCCGAGGACGCGATCGCTGCCACCGGCCTGACCGAGGTCGCGCACCGTGACGTCACGAGCCTGTCCGGCGGACAGCGCCAGCGCGCCTGGATCGCCATGGTTGTCGCGCAGCAGGCCGAGACGCTCCTGCTCGACGAGCCGACGACCTACCTGGACCTCGCGCACCAGCTCGAGGTCCTGCGGCTCGTCCGACGGCTGAACCGCGAGCAGGGGTCGACGATCGTGATGGTACTGCACGACCTGTCGCTGGCGGCGCGGTACTCGGACCGGCTCGTGGTGCTGCACGACGGCGGGGTCGTGGCCGACGGCACACCGCACGAGGTCCTCACCCCGGCACTGCTCGAGCACGCGTTCGGCCTGCACGCACGGGTGTTCCCCGACCCCGTGACCGGTGCGCCGATGATCGGGCCCGAAGCGGACGAGCACGACCCGGTCCCGCACGCCCCGGCCGAGCACACCGTCACGCGCACGAAAACCGAAGACGCGCTGGCGAGTGCCGCAAAGTTAGGTTAGCCTCTCCTAATGTGAAGACCTCCCGACGTGGCCACCTGCGCGCCGCCCTCCTGACCTCCGTGACCGTCTCGGCACTCCTCCTGACCGGCTGCTCGAGCACCGGCAACTCGAACGACTCCGACTCAGACGGCGGCACCGCCGCGTCGAAGGCGTGGTCGTACCAGGACGCCACCGGCGCGACCGTCAAGATCGACCACACGCCGAAGCGCGTCGTCGTGCTGAACGACATCGCCCTGTCGTTCATCGAGTACGGCCTGAAGCCCGTCGGCACCTTCGGGCAGCTGACGATGGCGAAGGACGCCCGGTTCAAGGGCCTCGACACCGACGGCATCACCCAGCTCGGCACCGCCTACGGCGACATCGACCTCGAGCAGCTCGCCGCGCTGAAGCCCGACCTCGTCGTGACCTCGGTCTACCCGACCGACGCGAAGGGCACGCTCGACACCAAGCAGCCCGGCTACGGCTTCAAGGACAAGGCGCAGGAGAAGCAGATCAAGGCGATCGCGCCGGTCGCCGAGGTGAAGTGGGGCGGCAAGGGCGAGGACGTCATCGAGGAGATCGCGAAGCTCTCCGAGTCGCTCGGCGCGAAGGAGTCGACGGTCGACGCCGCCGAGAAGCGCTTCGACACCGCCGCCGACGAGCTCGAGAAGGTCTCGAAGGACACGGACCTGTCGGTCGTCTCGATGTACGCCGACGGTGACGGCGCGTACGTCACCCGCCCGACCGACGAGCCGTCGCTGCAGATGTACGCGTCGTACGGGGTCGACTTCGTCAACCCGAAGCCGAAGGGCTTCTACTGGGGCATCTACTCGTGGGAGAACGCCGGTCAGATCACCGGTGACGTGCTGCTGCTGTCGCAGCAGGGCTACCAGGTCGCCGACCTCGAGAAGCAGCCGACCTTCGCCGACAACGCCGCGCTCAAGGCCGGCCAGGTCCACAGCTGGACGTTCCCGGCCCTCGACTACACGTCGCAGGCCGACTACATGACCAAGCTCGCGGGCTGGCTCGAGGACAGCAAGAAGCTGTCGTAGGACGCAACCGAGAACCGGCCTGGAGGCGCGGTGCCAGCTGGCACCGCGCCTCCAGGCCGTTCGTGGCTGCGTTCCGGGCCGTCAGCCGACCGGCAGCGCCGCGTTCACCGCCGTCTGCGCGTCGCGCCAGACGGCCGCACGCGACCCGGCGTAGGTGCCGCCCTGGCCGTTGGAGAACGTCCGCAGGTTGTGCTTCGCGCCGTCCGTGTTGCCCTGCCAGTAGGCGGTGACGGCACGCGAGGTCCCGCCCACCAACCACACCTGGTCGGCCGCGTCCGTGGTGCCGGTCTTGCCGAACAGTGTCGCGCCGTCGGGGGTCTGCCCACCGCTCGCCGTCCCGCCGCGGAAGGCGCCCTGCATGACGTCGAACGCGGTGGCCGCGGTCTGCCGGGACACGGCCTGCGTGCACGAGCGGGGCTGTCCGCCGAGCTCCTCGCCGTCGGGCGCGACGACCTGGTCGATCACCACGGGTGCGCAGAACCGCCCGCCGTTCGCGATGCCGGCGTAGGCCGAGGCCATCGTGAGCGGGGCGATGCTCTCGGTGCCGAGCAACGACCCAGGGTTCCACGGCAGCTCGCCGCCGCTCGCCAGGTGCACCCCCAGCCGCTCGGCCACGTCGCGGATGTCGCACAGGTCGAGCTGTTCGGCCATCGACTGGTACGCGGCGTTGACGGACTGCGCCGTCGCCGACCGGACCGAGTACGGACCACGCTGCCCGGCTGAGTCGTTCTTCGGCTGCCAGAACGCCGAGGCGGGTTCCCCGCACGCGGTCCACTCGCTGTGCGGGTGCGGCGTGCCGTCCACGACGGTGTCCGGGCTGCGGCCGGCCTCGATCCACGCGAGCAGGGTGAACATCTTGTAGGTCGACCCGGTCTGGAAGCCGGTGGAGCTGCCGTCCGCCTCGTCGGTGGCGTAGTTCAGCGAGGTCGCGGTGCGGGGCGCGTCGGACGAGCGGTCGTGGTCGGTGTTCTGTGCCATCGTCAGCACGCGGCCCGTCCCTGCCTCGACCGTGTTGAACGTGGCCCCGAGTGCCAGCCGGGTCTCGGTCTTCGGGTCGTACCGGTCGAGCAGCCGCTTCTGTTCCGCGTTCAGGTCGAGGTCGAGCGTGGTCTGGATCCGGTACCCGCCGGTGCGCCAGGCGTCCGCCCGCTGCTGCTTCGTCGCGCCGAGCTGCGGGAGCCGCTGGGCGATGGTCTCCGCGTGGTCGCAGAAGAACGCAGCGCCCACCTCGACCGCCTCGCACCCCTGCTGCGGTGCCGTCAGGTGCACGGAGTCGGCGACACGGGACAGCCGAGCCGTGCGGTACTCCTCGGCCGACAGGTGCCCCTGCTCGTGCATCGACCGCAGGATCACGTTCCGCCGGGCGGCGTTGTCGCGGTGGTGGTCCGGCGTCGACAGGTCCCGTCGTTCCGGCCACTGCACGATCGCGATGAGCGACGCCGCCTCGGCCGGGGTCAGGTCGCTCGCCGACTTGCCGTAGTAGTGCTGCGCCGCCGACTGCACGCCGTAGGTCTGGTCGCCGAAGTAGGCGATGTTCAGGTACGCCGCCAGGATCTGCCGCTTCGTGTACTGCTTCGCCAGGCTGATCGCGAGCTTCATCTCGGCGAGCTTGCGCTGCGGCGTCCGCCTGGTCGCCTCCTCGTACCCGGCCTCGCGCTCCTCGGCCGTGGGCAGTTCGCTGGCCTGCTGGATCTTGATGTTCCGCACGAGCTGCATCGTCAGGGTCGAACCACCCGACCCGCCCTCGGTCCCGGACGTGGCGACGCTCACGAGCGACCGGACGACGGACGTCGCGTCGACACCGCCGGTCTCGTAGAACCGCTTGTCCTCGCCGTCCACCGCGGCGTGCTCCAGGTGGTCGCTGATCTGCTCGAGCGTGAGCTCCTGGCGGTCCTGGTCCCACACGCTCGCCAGGTGCACCGGCTCGCCGCCGCGGTACGCCCAGATCTGGTTGCGCTGCGGGAGCTGCCCGATCTCGATGTCCTCCGGCAACGACTCGAACACCCCGATCGCCGAGGTCGTGCCGACGCCGGCGACCGCGATCACCGGCGTCACCCCGACGCTCACCAGCAACCCGGCGAGCACACTGCCACCCACGAAGCCGAGCGCGGCTCCCCCTGCACGTCGCATCGTCATGTCGTTCCCCCTCGTCCGCGCCACCGTCGGCGCGGTCCGGAGAGGCTCGCAGTCCTGCTCGGGTGGCCGCCGGGACTTCCCCGCGGAACACCGTCGTGTCCGCTGGGAAAGTGCCGGGGTCGGTCGCCGCTCGGCGCTCGCCGCCCGTGCGGAGCATGATCGGCGCATGGAGTACTCGACGGCGATGCTCACCGAGGAGACGTGGCCCGACTTCGCCGCGCTCGTGACCCGCAGCAATGGCGTGTGGGGCGGGTGCTGGTGCATCGGCTTCCACCCGGACGGCCCGCGCGGCACACCGGACCCCACGGTGTCCCACCAGGAGGCGAAGCACCGGCACGTGCGCAACGGCACGAACCGCCAGGTGCTCGTCTACGCCGACGGCTCGGCGGTCGGCTGGTGCCAGTTCGGACGCCCGGCCGAGCTGCCGACGATCCTGAACCCCGGCGCCTACGCACGCGACGCCTCGACCCCGCCGGACTGGCGGATCGGCTGCGTGTTCGTGGAGTCCCGGCACCGCGGCCACGGTGTCGCACGTGCCGCGGTCACCACGGCCCTGGACGAGATCCGCCGGGCGGGCGGCGGGACGGTCGAGGCCTACCCGGAGCAGACGGTCGAGCGGAAACCGCAGCGCGGGGCGTACCTGCACACCGGACCGGAAGAACTGTTCACGCAGTTCGGGTTCGTGCGCGACCGCCGCATCGCGAAGTGGCGGTGGGTGATGCGCACGACGGTGTGACCGGCGTACCCGTTCGACGCCGCGCTGCCAGCCCTTCGCGCGTACCGTTGGAACCGTGACACGCACCGCTCCGGTACGACCGCACCGCCTCGCCCTGATCGGCGCCGCCGTGGCCCTGGTGATCGGGGTCGGACTGCTCGTCTCCCCCTGGGACGGGCCGGTCGTCCTGCTCGCCTGGGCGCTCATCGTCGCCGCGGTCGTCCTCGGTGCCCTCACGCTGTTCTTCGTCCGGGCGCCACGCAGCTAGTCCCCGCCGCCGGGGCACTTGTCCCCTTTTCTCCCGACTGTCCGAGCGCGGCAACGGGTCTACGGTCTGTCCCGTGCGGCAACGACGCCGCACGATGACGAATCGAGCATCATGCAACGACGGATGAAGCGGATCCTCGCGCTCGCCCTGAGCGTCGGAGTCGTGGGGGCACTGGCTCCGGCGATCTCGGCCCAGGCAGTCGCCACGAGCGACACCCCGGACTTCGGCAGCAACGTGAAGGTCTACGACCCCACGGTGCCGGCGTCGACCATCCAGGCCGACGTCGACGCGGCGTTCACCAGCCAGCTCCGCAGCACGACGGCGCAGTTCGGCACGCAGCGGCACGTCTTCCTGTTCAAGCCCGGCAGCTACGGCCGCATCTGGGCGAACCTCGGCTTCTACACGTCGGTCGCCGGGCTCGGCAAGAACCCCGACGACGTCACGATCAACGGCGCGGTGAACGTCGACTCCGGGTGGAACGCCGGCGACGAGAAGAACGCGACACAGAACTTCTGGCGGTCGGTCGAGAACGTGGCGATCGCGCCCGAGAGCGGAACCGACCGGTGGGCGGTGTCCCAGGCCGCCCCGATGCGCCGGGTCCACGTGAAGGGCAACCTGACGATGGGTCCGTCGAACCAGGATGGTGGACAGGGGTACTCGTCCGGCGGCTACATCGCCGACACGAAGGTGGACGGCACGGTGACCTCGGGGTCCCAGCAGCAGTGGTACACGCGGAACTCGACGATCGGGTCGTGGCAGGGCGGCAACTGGAACATGACCTTCTCAGGGGTCCAGGGCGCCCCGGCGAACGACTTCTCGAAGAGCTACACGACGCTCGCCACCACGCCGACCACTCGGGAGAAGCCGTACCTGTACGTGGATTCGTCCAACAAGTACCACGTGTTCGTCCCCTCGCTCAAGCAGAACGCGAGCGGTGTCACGTGGCCGAACACCGCCGGCACCGACCTCCCGATGCGGAACTTCTACGTCGCGCACCCGGGCGACTCGGCCGCCACGATCAACGCCGCACTCGCACAGGGACTGAACCTGTTCTTCACGCCGGGCACGTACCAGCTCGACTCGCCGATCGCCGTCACCAGGGCGGACACCGTCGTGACGGGAATCGGCTTCCCCACCCTCGTTCCCACCAGGGGCAACGCCGTTCTGACGTCGACGGACGTCGCCGGGGTGAACGTGTCGAACCTCGTCGTGGACGCCGGTGCGCAGAACAGCGCACAGCTCGTCCGCCTCGGCAGCGCTGGGTCGCACGTCGACCACGCGGGAGATCCGCAGAGCATCCAGGACGTCTTCTTCCGCGTCGGTTCGAGCGTGCAGGGCAAGGCGACGACCACCCTGCAGGTGAACGCCGACGACACACTGGTCGACCACATCTGGGCCTGGCGAGCCGACCACGGCGGGGCACCGACGGGCTGGAACGTCAACACCGGCGCGACCGGGGTCGAGGTGAACGGCAACGACGTGCTCGCCACCGGGCTCTTCGTCGAGCACTACCAGAAGTACGATGTGCTCTGGAACGGTGAGAACGGCAGGACGATCTTCTTCCAGAACGAGATGCCGTACGACGTGCCGGACAACGCCTCCTGGCAGAGCCCGACCGGCGCGGGCTACGCGGCCTACAAGGTGGCGTCCTCGGTCACGAAGCACGAGATCTGGGGCGGCGGCGTCTACGCCTTCTTCAACACGAACCCGTCCGTGCACGCCGACCGGGCGTTCGAGGTCCCGCAGACCGCCGGCGTCCGCGCCCACGGGCTCGTCACCGTCTCGCTCGGCGACACGGGCACCATCTCGAGCATCATCAACGGCGTCGGCGGCGCGGTTCCCACACCTGCGGGCAACACCGCTCCGAACCGACTCGCGTCGTACAACTGACCGGGGTCTGAGGGAGCGGGTGGTCCTGGCCGGGTGACGGGTGCACGACCCCGCAGCAGCACCGCCCGCACCGGCGCCGGATACGCTCGGCGCATGACGGACCAGGGGTGGCACGAGGACGTGCTCGGAGCACCGTACGAGCGGCTCGAACTGCCGCTCGGCACCGACTCCGAGGGCCCCGTCGTCGCCACCCTGGTCCGCCGACGGCACACCCCGACGGACCTGCTGCTGCACGGTCGCGGGCCCCTGCACGGGGTCGATGTGCTCTACGTGCACGGCTGGTCGGACTACTTCTTCCAGGTCGAGCTCGCCGAACGCCTGGAGCGGCTCGGCGCCCGGTTCCACGCGCTGGACCTGCGGAAGTACGGTCGGAGTCTGCGTCCGCACCAGACCCCGGGCATGGTCGACGACCTGGCCGTGTACGACGAGGACATCGCCGCAGCGCTCGACGCGATCTCGGCCGAGCACCCCGGCTCGGACCGCCGCAAGCTCGTGCCGATGGGCCACTCCACGGGCGGTCTGACCCTGTCGCTGTGGGCGGCCCGGCACCCGGAGCTCGTGCACGGCCTGGTGTTGAACAGCCCGTGGCTCGAGTTCCAGGCCACCGCGGTGGGGCGGGCCATCGTCGCACCGGTCATCAGGCTCGGCGCGCGCCGGAACCCGCTCGCGCCGATGCCCGCCGTCGACCCCGGCTTCTACACGCGCACCGTCTCGGCCGAGGGCGAGGGGTCGTGGACCTACGAGCAGCAGTGGCGGCCGGAGCGCGGCTTCCCCCTGCACCCCGGGTGGCTCGCCGCGGTCTTCGACGGTCAGGCAGAGGTCGAGAAGGGGCTCGGCATCACGGTCCCGACCCTGGTGATGCTGAGCGACAAGAGCATGCTCCAGCCGCGGTGGGACCCGGGGATGGCGCGGGCCGACGTCGCCCTGAACGTCGACACGGTGGCGCACCGTGCGCTCTCCCTCGGTGACGAGGTCACGGTCCGCCGGCTCGCGGGGGCCCTGCACGACGTCGTCCTGTCCGCGCCGGACGTCCGGGAACGGGCGTACGACACCATCGAGCGCTGGGCGAGCACACTCCGGTAGTCCCGCGACGCTCCGCGAGGCGTGCGGCTCAGCCGGTCAGCCCGGCCACCGCGGCCCGGGTCGCCGCGGCGACCAGTGCATCCGACGGTTCCGCGGCGGCATCGGCCCGGCTCGTCATCACCACGAGCACGATCGGTGCTCGTCCCGGCGGCGTCACGACCGCGATGTCGTTCCGGACCCCGTAGGACGCCGTGCCGGTCTTGTCGGCGACCCGCCACGACGGGTCCACCCCGGCACGGATCGTCGCGTCCCCGGTCGTGTTGCCGAGCATCGCGTCGCGGAGCACCCGCCGGTCGGCAGCGTCGAGGACGTCCCCGAGCAGCACCGCCCGCAGGTCGGCCGCCAACCGCTCCGGCGTCGTCGTGTCACGCCGGTCGCCCGGCGTCGCCTGGTTCAGGTCGGGTTCGACCCGGTCGACGCTCGTCGTCTGGTCCCCGATGCCGCGCAGCCACCGCTCGACGGCGTCCGGGCCGCCGAGCCGCTCCACGAGCAGGTTGGCAGCGGTGTTGTCGCTGGACCGGAGCGCCGCGTCGATGAGCTCCCGGACCGTCATCCCGGTGTCGACGTGCTCGCTCGTCACGGGCGCGTACTCGAGCAGGTCACCGCGGTCGTAGTGCACGACGGTCGCCAGGTCGGCGTCGGACGAGGCGTCGAGGACCGCCGCCGCGATGAACACCTTCACCGTCGACGCGAACGCGAACCGCGCCCCTGCACGGTGCACGAGGTTCCGGCCGCTGCCGGTGTCGACCGCGGTGATGCCGAGCCGAGCGTCGTACCGCCGCTCGAGCGACGCGAAGGCCCGCGCGGTTGCGGGGTCGGTCGCCGGGTCGGTCGACGGCGCCGCTGCACCCGGAGCCGACGCAGCGGCAGAAGCAGGAGCCGACGCACCGCCCGGCTCGCCGGAACACCCCACCAGTCCGACCAGCACCAGGGCCGTCAGGGCTGTGGTCGTCGTCTTCGTCCCACCTCGCACGCCCCGAGCCTGCCCGACGACCGTGCAACTACCCTGAGCGGCATGCCAGCTCCCGCCGTCCGACTCACCCGCCTGGACCCCACCGGCACCGACCGCCCGGATCTGCTCGCGTTCCTGACGTCCGAGGAGTTCCCGTTCCACGTCCGACGGCGCATCAGCGCGGCCGACGCGGCGAGCGCCGTCGACTCCGGCGCCTACCGCGACGACGAGCACGACACGGCCTGGCTCGACCACGACGACCTCGGACGCATCGGGCTGGTCCGCCTCGAGGACCTCGCCGACCCCGTCCCCCTGTTCGACCTGCGCCTGGCCGGTCGGTTCCGGGGCCGCGGCCTCGGGGTTCCCGTCCTGCGTGCGGTGACCGACCACGTGTTCACGACGATGCCGGCGATCACGCGCTTCGAGGGCCAGACCCGCGAGGACAACACCGCCATGCGCCGGGTCTTCGTCCGTGCCGGCTGGGTGCAGGAGGCCCACTACCGCGAGGCGTGGCCTGTCGACGGCGGCCCGGCCGTCGGGTCGGTCGGTTACGGCGTGCTGCGTCGCGACTGGGAGACGGGCGAGACCACCCCGGTGCCGTGGGACGACGTCGCGCGGTGAGCGTCTGACGGCAGCCGCCAGCAGGCGGACGGGAGGCCCGTGGCGGCGCCGCCACGGGCCTCCCGTCCGTTCGTCGGTCGCGTCTCAGGACCGCGACAGGCGCGTGACGGTGGCGTGCGCGCCGTCCGCGATGAGCCCGTCCAGGGCGTCGCGGTAGGCGGCGACGAACCGTTCGTCGTCGACCAGGTCGCCGAAGACCTGGCGGTTCGCGATGAAGGCGAGGCGGTCCTCGCGCTGGGTCAGGGCGATGCGGTGCAGGGGCTCGGCGAGCCGGTCGACGATCTCGATGGGCTCGCCGGACTCGTCGGTGCCCTCGTCGTAGCGGGCCCAGGACGCGACGATGCCGGCGGACAGCGTGACGGGCCGACCGGCGGCCAGGTTCTCGCGCACGACGGGGAGCAGCCACTTCGGGATCCGGTCGCTCGACTCGGCGCAGAGCCGGGCGAGGGTGTCGCGCACCTCGGGGTTCTGGAAGCGCTCGATCAGGGTCGACTCGTACTCATCGAGGTCGATGCCGGGCACCGGGTGCAGCGTCGGTGCGCCCTCTTCGTCCATGTAGCGGCGCAGGAAGGTCGCGATCGCCGGGTCCTGTGTGGCCTCGTGCGCGTAGCGGTAGCCGGACAGGTACCCGAAGTAGCAGAGCCCCTGGTGGCTGGCGTTGAGGAGCCGGAGCTTCATGAGTTCGTACGGCTCGACGTCCTCGACGATCTGCACGTCGGCGTCCTGGTAGGGCGGCCGGCCGGCGGGGTGGTCGTCCTCGAGCACCCACTGGAAGAACGGTTCGGCGACGACGGGCCAGGCGTCGTCGATGCCGAGCTCGTCGCGGACCCATGCGCGGTCCTCGTCGGCCGTGACCGGGGTGATGCGGTCGACCATCGAGTTCGGGAACGACACGTGCTCGTCCATCCAGTCCGCGAAGGCCGGGTCCTGCAGCCGGGCGTAGGCGGTGAACATCGACCGGGCGACGTGCCCGTTGCCCTGGATGTTGTCGCAGGACATCACGGTGAAGGGTTCCAGCCCGCGGTCCCGTCGGCGGCGCAGAGCCTCGACCACCAGGCCGAAGACCGTGCGGGGCGGGCCGTCGCCGCGCAGGTCGGCGGCGACACCCGGCTCGTCGGCGACGAACTCGCCCGTGACGTGGTCGAAGTTGTAGCCGCCCTCGGTGATGGTCAGGCTGACGATCTTCGTGTCCGGGTGCGCCATCTTCTCGACGACGGCGTCGGGGTCGTCGACGGCGAGCAGGTACTCGACGATGCTGCCGACGACGCGGGACTCGCGGGTGCCGTCCGGGTGCTTGAGGACGAGCGTGTACAGGCCGCCCTGCTCGGCCATGGCGGTCGCCATCCGGCGGTCCTGCTCGAGCACGCCGACGCCGCAGATGCCGTACTCGCGGGCCTCGCCCTGCTGCAGGAGCCGGTCGATCACCATCGCCTGGTGCGCGCGGTGGAACCCGCCGACGCCGAAGTGGACGATGCCGGCGGTGATCCCGGCGCGGTCGTAGGTGGGGACGGCGACACCGTTCGCGGCGATCTCGTCGAGGGTCTCCGGGGACAGGCGGACGGGCATCGGGTACTCCTTCGTACGACGGTGGTTCGTCGGTCCAGTCTGGCACCGGACGCCTCCGCCTGAACACCGGTGCAGCACAGACGTTCACGCCGGGGGACGAACCTGGGGAAGCACCGAGCCTCATTGCACCGAGTGCATCGATGCACCTAGTGTTCCCTCTCGTGACCATCGTGACCGACCGCCGTGCCGCCCTCAAGGCGAAGCACCGCGCGGCGATCCTGCAGGCCGCCCGCGACCTGATCGACGAGCGCGGCGGACGCGACTTCAGCGTGGACGACCTCGCCGCCCGGGCCGACATCGCCCGGCGCACCGTGTTCAACCACTTCGCCTCGCTCGACGAGGTCCTGTTGGCCGTCTGCGAGCAGGAGCTGTCCGTCATCATCGACCGGTTCCTCGCCGACATGGCCCGGACGCCGGTGGGCGACGGCAGCCGGGCGTCGATGTTCGACGAGCTCGAGTCCGCGGCCCGCGGCGCCGACCTGGCCCCGGCGATCGCCGGCATGTACCGGATCCTCGGCGACCCCGGCAAGGACGACCCGAAGGCCGCGGTCCTGACCCAGACGGCGTTCTCACGCGTGACCGAACGACTCCGGCACGAGGTCGCCCGTCGCTACCCGGCCGCCGACCCCCTCGATGCAGCGCTGCTCGTCGAAGGCCTCATGAGCGGCATCGTCGTCATCGCGGAACACTGGCTGGCGACCTCCGGCCCCGACCTCGACCAGCCCGCCCTCGACGCGTGGGACGACCTGCTCGCCCGACTCGTGCACAGCGTCCGCAGCGGCTACATGGCCGACGACTGACACCACCCCACCTCCTCGTCCCCCAGGGGTCCACCGGCGCACCCCGCACCACCAGCACCTGACAACGAAAGGACCGCAGGCACTCCGCATGGCCGGTCTCCTCTACCGTCTCGGACGGTTCTCCGCACGACGCCACTGGCTCGTGATCATCACCTGGGTCGTGATCATGGCCGTCGCGGGCGTCACGTACACGCTCTTCGCCGGGACGATCTCGTCGTCGATCACCATCCCGAACACCAAGACCAGTCAGGTGCAGGACCAGCTCGCCGACAAGTTCCCGTCGGCGAACGGCGGCAACGGCACGATCGTCTTCGAGACGAAGGACGGCAAGGCGTTCTCGTCCTCGCAGCAGTCCGAGATCGACGACTTCCTGACCAGCCTCGAGAAGCTCGACGGCGTCAAGGGCACGACGAGCGGCTTCGCGACGCAGGACCGGCTCGACGAGCAGCGGCAGAAGATCGTCGACGGTCGCGACCAGATCGAGTCCGGCCGCGCGAAGATCGAGACCGGCCAGGACCAGCTCGACGCGCAGAAGGCGCAGCTGGAGTCCGGCAAGCAGAAGATCGCGGACGCGCAGGCACAGCTCGACGCGCAGAAGGCCCAGGCGCAGGCAGCCGGGGGCGCAGCCGTCCCCGCCGCGCAGGCGCAGGCCGCAGCGGCCCAGCTCCAGCAGGCCCAGGCGCAGATCGACGCCCAGCAGGCCCAGATCGACGCCGGCGAGCAGCAGATCGCCGACGCCCAGAAGAAGATCGACACGAACAAGCAGAAGCTCGACGACAACGAGCGGGAGCTCGAACAGGGCTCGGACCTGCTCGACCTGTCGAAGGACATCCGCTTCGTGTCGGACAACGGCAGCGCCGCGATCGGCACCGTCCAGTTCACGACGTCGACCTACGAGGTCCCCGCCGACACCAAGACCGCCATCGCGGACGACGCCGAGTCGGCCGACATCCGGGGCGTCAACGTGTACGTCTCGAACGACATCGCGCAGGGTGTGCCGTCGATCCTCGGACCGGGTGAGATCGGCGGTGTCATCATCGCCGCGATCGTGCTGCTCCTGATGCTCCGCACGGTCATCGGCGCCGCGGTCCCGCTCGTCAGTGCCGTCCTGGGCGTGGGCGTCGCCTCGCTCACCGCCCTGTCGTTCTCGAGCGTGGTCGAGTTCATCTCGGTCACGCCGGTGCTGGGGGTGATGCTGGGCCTGGCGGTCGGCATCGACTACTCGCTGTTCATCCTGAACCGGCACCGGACCCAGCTGAAGCAGGGCATGCAGGTGCACGAGTCGATCGGGCTCGCGAACGGCACCTCGGGCAACGCCGTGGTGTTCGCCGGTGCGACCGTCATCGTCGCGCTGCTCGCCCTGAACATCACCGGCATCCCGTTCCTCGGCCTGATGGGCACGGTCGGTGCGGTCGCGGTGCTCTTCGCGATCCTCATCGCGACGTCCTTCACGCCGGCCCTGCTGTCGCTGATCGGCATGCGGATCCTGCGGAAGAAGGAGCGCGCGAAGATCGGCAACACCGACTCCACGCGGATCCCGAACAAGCCCATGTCGAGCTGGCGCGCGGTCATCACGCTCGTCCTCGGCGTCGCGGTGCTCGGCACCATCGCGTTGCCGGCGACCCAGATGCGCCTCGGCCTGCCGAGCGGATCGTCCGAGGCCGTCGATTCCAGCCAGTACAAGGCCTACAAGACGCTCGAGAAGGAGTTCGGCGCCGGCCAGAACGGCCCGCTGCTCGTCGTGGCGACCCTGCCGGAGTCGATCAGCAAGAGCGACGTCACCGCGACCGAGGTCACCATCGGCCAGGCGATCGCGAAGAACGACGACGTCGAGGCCGTGCTGCCCATCGGTGCATCGAAGGACCGTGACATCGTCGCGTTCCAGGTGAAGCCCTCGGGTGGCCCGGACAGCGTCTCGACCGAGAACGTCGTGAAGGACCTGCGCGAGCAGACCGTCTCCACCGACGACGGCAAGGTCACGCTCGGCGTCGCAGGCAACGCGTCGGCGAACATCGACGTTTCCGAGAAGCTGTCGAACGTGCTGCCGCTCTACCTCGTGGTGGTCGTCGGACTGTCGCTGATCATCCTGATCATCGTGTTCCGGTCGTTCCTCGTGCCGATCACCGCCACCGCCGGGTTCATCCTGTCCGTGCTGGCGTCGTTCGGTGGTCTGACCGCGATCTACCAGTTCGGCTGGCTCGGCTCGGTCTTCGGTGTGCACGACCCGGCACCGATCCTGAGCTTCCTGCCCATCATCGAGATCGGCATCCTGTTCGGTCTGGCGATGGACTACCAGCTGTTCCTGGTGTCCGGCATGCGTGAGGCCTACGCCCACGGCGCGAGCGCGAAGGTGGCCGTCCAGCGCGGTCTGCACGCGGGTCGCGCGGTGGTCACAGCAGCGGCGATCATCATGATCTCGGTGTTCGCGGGCTTCATCTTCTCGGACTCGTCCACCATTAAGCCGATCGGCTTCGGGCTGGCGTTCGGTGTGCTGATCGATGCCTTCGTCGTCCGCATGCTGCTCATCCCGTCGGCGATGCACCTGCTCGGCAAGAGCGCCTGGTGGTTCCCGAAGTGGCTCGACCGCATCGTGCCGGACGTCGACGTGGAGGGCGCGAAGCTCGAGCGCTCCCACCCGGTCGCCGGGCACGAGGACACGCACACCGGCACCCACGCACTCCCCGTGGAGCCGGACGCGACGACGCACGACTCGGGGCACCCGCCCGCGCACCGCGCGTAGTCGACGCACCAGCGCAACCACCCTGGAGGCCCGGTGCCGGTCCACGAGACCGGCACCGGGCCTCCAGGCCGTTGCGCCTACCGCCCCGACGCATGCGTCCGCACCTGATGCGTCCGCAACGCGCGACAGAACACGCGTCGATCGACTGGTGTTCTGTCGATACCTGTCCCTGCATGGACGCGCCACCACCGCGCCTCAGACCACTTCGTGCACGAACGAAGTACCCTGGGCGCATGACCCAGACCGCACCGGACCCGCTCGCGCTCGACCGGCAGCTCTGCTTCGCGTTGGCGGCGACGAGCCGCAGCGTCATCGGGCTGTACCGCGACCTGCTCGAACCGATGGGCCTGACCCACCCGCAGTACCTCGTGATGCTCGCCCTGTGGGAACGGGACCCGCGGTCGGTGCGCGAGATCGCCGGCGAGCTGCGACTCGACTCCGCGACACTGAGCCCACTGCTCAAGCGACTGGAGGCCTCCGGCTACGTCCGCCGCACGCGCAGTGCCGCCGACGAACGCCAGCTCGAGGTCTCGCTGACCACCGCCGGACACGCCCTGCGCGACCGCGCCCAGGCGGTGCCGCTGGCCGTCGCCGACCGGCTCGGGTGGCCACTCGCTCGCCTGGAGTCCCTGAAGGACGAACTGACCGAGCTGCTGGAACGCGTCGACCAGGTGTGATCCGCGACCATCAGTGCCATAATGGTTCGTGCACGAACGAAAGGATGCACCGTGGGACGCTTCGGCCAGTGGTACGAACGATGGAACACGACGCTCATCGACAAGATGGGCCCCTCGCAGATCGGCGCCGGCCGCCCCGAGGGCATCGACGACCGGACGATCGACCGGGGCTGCCCCCTGTGCGGCAAGCCCCTCTCCCAGCACCAGGTGATCCGGCCGGAGGGTCAGGTGCGCTCGTCGACGCTGGTGTGCCCGCGCGACTGACGGCGCTGCCTGAAGAACTGCTCCGAGACGGAATTGCATCGGACAACTCGTCGTTCCCCCTGACGTGAAGCTCTTCGAACCCACCAACATCGGTGCCCTGTCCCTGTCGAACCGCGTCGTCATGGCCCCGCTCACCCGCACCCGCGCCGGTGAGCACGGCGTCCCGAACGACCTGCTCGTCGAGCACTACCGGCAGCGCGCCGGCCTCGGCATGATCATCACCGAGGGCACCTGGCCCGTGCAGGAGGGCCGTTCCTACCCCGGCCAGCCCGGCATCGAGACCGACGACCAGATCGCCGGCTGGCGCCGCGTGACCGACGCCGTGCACGCCGCAGGCGGCACGATCGTGATGCAGCTCATGCACGGTGGCCGCGTCTCGCACACCGACATCTCGCAGACGCCGCGCATCGTCGGCCCGTCCGCCGTCGCCGCTCCCGGCCAGACGCACCTGGCCGACGGCTCGAAGGCCGACATGCCCGTCCCGCACGCGCTGACCACCGCCGAGGTGCAGGAGGCCGTGCAGGGCTTCGTGCAGGCCGCCCGCAACGCGATCGCCGCCGGGCTCGACGGGGTCGAGGTCCACGGTGCCAACGGCTACCTGGTGCACGAGTTCATGTCGCCGGTGTCGAACACCCGCACCGACCAGTACGGCGGCTCCCCGGAGAACCGCGCGCGCTTCGCGATCGAGGTCACCACGGCCATCGCCGAGGCCATCGGCGCCGAGCGCACCGGCATCCGCCTGTCGCCCGAGCACGGGATCCAGGGCGTCATCGAGGACGACGCCGACGACGTCCGCGCCACCTACACGGCCGTCGCCGAGGGCCTCGCGCCGCTCGGGCTCGCCTTCGTCGACGTCCTGCACGCCGAGCCGACCGGCGACCTGGTGCAGCACATCCGCCGGACCACCGGTGCCCCGTTCATCGTGAACTCCGGCTTCTCGTCGCTCACCACCCGCGACGAGGCCATCACGCTCGTCGACGGCGACCACGCCGACGCCGTCGCCGTGGGCCGCGCCGCGATCGCCAACCCGGACCTCGCGCACCGCTGGGAGCACGACGCCGAGCTCAACGAGCCGCGTCCGGAGCTCTTCTACGGCGCGACCGCCGAGGGCTACACGGACTACCCGTCGCTCGCCGAGGCGCGCGCGACCGTCGCGTAGTCGACGCACCGACAGAACGGACGGAACGGACGGGAGGCCCGTGGCGAAACCGCCACGGGCCTCCCGTCCGTTCTGTCGGACTGAGCGCTTCATCAGTCGATCGTCTATTGAAATGCAGGACCGTCCCAAGTTGAGGGACGAAGTTGCTCGGACCATGCCGCAGCCATCAGCATCGCACAGCGTGATCGGTGGCCAGCGGACGCTCGAGGCAACTGAAGGGGCACCCCCGTGCACATCTCGCGCCGAACTGCGCTCATCGGCATCACCGCCGCCGTCCCGCTCGTCACGACCACGCTCGCGGCCCCGGCCGACGCGGCGACCCCCTCCGGCTCGGCCGGCTCCCCCGGGTCGACCGGCACCTCCGGTTCGGCCGACGCGGGTGTCCTGGCCGTGCAGCGCTGGCTCAACAAGACCTTCGGGCACGTGCACGGGTGGGTGCAGGTGGACGAGGACGGACTGACCGGCAGCGGCACCGTGCTCGGGATCGTGCAGGGAACCCAGTCGCTCCTCGGCATCTCCCCCGTCGTCGCGACGTTCGGTCCGACGACACGGCAGAAACTCGAGCAGCACGGGGACGTCGGCGCCGAGACGGGCGACGACGCCGAGACCTGGCGCCGGCTCGTCCAGGCGGGACTCATCTGCAAGGGCGCGTCGACCGTCTCGCTCACCGGTGCGTTCGACGCGGCCACCGTCGCGGCCGCCGAGGCCCTGCGGTCCGACCTGGGCGCAGCTCCCGGCGGGCTCCCGCTGTCGGCCCACCTGTTCGGCGCACTCCTGACCGTCGACCCGGTGCGGCTCGCCTCCGGCGGGTCCCGATCGGTCCGCACCGTCCAGCAGTACCTCAACCGCACGTACGCCGAGGCGGTCGGCGGCGCGTACGGCAGCACGAGCGGAGTCGTCGACACGAGCACGTACGCGGCAGCGATCCGCGCCGTGCAGGTCGCGGTCGGCGTCACGGTCGACGGAGCCTGGGGTCCGGGGACGGCTGCTGCACTCCGCGCCGCGGGACCGAGCGTCGTCGGCGTGGGGGCCACCGGCGCCTGGGTGCTGCTCGTCAAGGCGCTCCTCGTGCTGAACGGTGAGCGCGTCGTGTTCAGCAGCGCCTACTCCGCGGCGGACGCCGCGGTGGTCCGTGCGTTCCAGCAGTTCCAGGCGTTCCCGCCCGCCGAGCAGACCGGGACGTGCGACGCCGGCACGTGGGCGGCGCTGGCAGCGAGCACGGGCGACCCCGACCGGGCCACGACCGGGGCCGACACCGCCGTGCGCCTCGACGACGCGCGCGCTGCAGCCGTCCGCGCATCCGGCGCCACCGGCGTCGGCCGCTACCTGACGAACCACCAGCGGTCGGGGGCGCTCGACAAGGCCCTGACGCCCGACGAACTGCGCGTGATGGCGAGTGCCGGGCTCGGGCTGTGGCCGATCTTCGAGGAGGGCGGGTTCGCCGCTTCGTGGTTCACCGAGGAGCAGGGCGTCAAGGACGCCCACCGCGCCCACGACGCCGCTCGGGAACTCGGGATCCCCAAGCAGACCACCATCTACTTCGCCGCCGACTTCGACGCCACCGCCGCGCAGGACGAGTCGCTCGTGGTGCCGTACTTCCGCGGCGTCGCAGCCGGCCTGCGGGGCCGGGGGAACCTGTACAAGCAGGGCGTCTACGGATCCCGTGCCACGTGCACCGCGGTGAGCAGTTCCGGACTCGCGCACTTCTCGTTCGTCGCCGGGATGTCGCCGGCGTGGGCGGGCAACCAGCTCGAGTCCCTGCCGGGCAACTGGGCGCTCAACCAGATCCAGAACCGCACGGTCGGGTCGGGGAACGGGTCCACCGAGATCGACGCCGTGGTGGTCTCCGGGCGCGACCCGGGCGTCCCCGCGGCACGCCTGGCCGGCTGACGGCTGCTGACCGGGATCGAGCACCGCCGTGACCACCACGACCCCGCGTGACGACGAGCCGCACGCAGTGTTCCCGCACCGTGCCACCTACGTCTTCTCGAACTTCGAGGAGGCCATCTCGATGGACTGCTACTGCGACGAGGGCGCCGACCACTTCGGCGTCTACCCGTTCTACGACGAGGTCATCAAACCGATCATCGACGATCTGACCCGACGCTTCCGGCGCCGGTTCGGGAAGGAAACCCCGTGAACACCGCACACCCCACCACCTCGACCTCCGCCCGTCAGCGCGCCCGCCGGAGCGCCGCGACCGCGCTCGCCCTCGGCCTGCTCGCAGCGGGCATCGCACTGCCCACGTCGGTGGCGAACGCCGACACCCTGTCCACCTCGGCTGAACCGACGGGTTCCACGATGACCATCTCCCACGACGGTTCCGGTCCCGCGGCGTCGACGGCGCAGCTCGACACCCTCGGCGCGCTCATCCTGCGTCGACTCGAGCTCGCCGACCCGGTGGCCGAGTCGAAGTGGCTGAGCGGCAAGCCGGTCGCCGACCCGGTGCGCGAACAGGCCGTCGTCGACGAAGCGGTGACCCTGGCCGAGCAGCAGGGCGTCGACCCCGTCCTGGTGACCCGGGTGGTCCGCGCACAGATCGCCGCGAGCAAGGTCGTCCAGCGCGGCCTCATCAACCACTGGACGCACAACCCGTGGACCGCACCGACGACGGCACCGGACCTGGCGACCATCCGGCCCCAGCTCGACGCGATCGACACCGACCTGGTGACCGCGCTCGGCCAGCTGCAGACCGTGGCCCAGGACCACCGGTGCGCGCACCTGGTGGACGCGGAGCGGAAGCACCTCGACGTCGGACTCGACTCGCTGCACCGGAAGGGGATCGACGTGGCGTGGAACACGTTCTGCGCCGCCTGACCCGAACGGGGTGACGGGCCGCAGGAGTGAGCGGCCCTAGGATGTGGTGTTCACTGACCGCTCGATCCCGGGCGAGGAAGGACACCGCGCCAGATGAACCAGCGGCAGCTCGCCATGGAGGCGTCTCGACGAGCCATCATCGACGCCGCAGGGCAACAGTTCGCGGCCTTCGGCTACGAGGCGACCACGTTCTCCCGCGTGGCCGAGGCCATGGGCAAGCCGAAGTCGGCGATCGGGTACCACCTGTTCCCGTCGAAGAAGGACCTGGCGACGGCGGTCATCGAGCTGCAGCAGCAGCGCTGGCGTGAACTGTTCGACGCGCTGCCCGCCGAGCCCGGGCTCGAGCGCCTGACCGTGTTCCTCCTGACCACCGGGATCGACGTCCGCAGGGGTTCGGTCGCGGGCGGCGCCGTGCGGCTCCTGCACGAACTCGGCAAGGCCGGCGTGCCGGTGCCGCGCGGCTTCGACTGGTTCGAGATGACGCGCGGCGAGCTCGTCAGCGCCGGGGTGGCGGCCGCTGACGTCGACGCGGCCGAGGTCCAGCCGTCGGTCCTGCTGCTCCTCAACACGACACTGGGCATGGTGGACGGTTCGACACAGCTGACCGACGACGAACTCGTCGCGCAGCTCAAGGCCCTGTGGTCGCCGCTCTTCACGTCGTTCGGCATCGAGCGTGCCCCGGAGATCATCGACGCGGCCCGGCCGTACTCGCCCGGTTCCTGAGCGGTCGTCCCGTCCGGCGCACCCGTGGTCGGCCTGCACCGTACAGTGCACCATGACCGAAACAGCGCCAGCGCACCAGTTGCTCCACCTCGGGGTGCTCGCCGACTCCCGGAAGGCCGACGAGCGCCGCCTGCCGATCCACCCGGCCCACCTCGAGCGCATCGATCCGGCCCTTCGCCGAGCGATGACGCTCGAGCGCGGGTACGGCGCTCGCTTCGGCGTGCCGGACGACCAGCTCGAACCACTCGTCGGCGCGATGGCCGACCGTGACGAGGTCATCGCGACCGCGGACGTCGTCCTCCTGCCCAAGCCCCTGCCGTCCGACCTGGCGGACCTGCGTGACGGTCAGGTGCTCTGGGGGTGGCCGCACTGCGTGCAGGACCGGGAACTCACGCAGCTCGCCGTCGACAAACGACTGACGCTGATCGCGTGGGAGGCGATGAACCACTGGCGTGACGACGGTGGCTTCGGCCTGCACGTGTTCCACAAGAACAACGAACTCGCCGGCTACTGCTCGGTGATCCACGCACTGCAGCTCTGCGGGTCGACGGGCGACTACGGGCGCCGGCTCACCGCGGTCGTCATCGGGTTCGGTGCCACGGCCCGCGGTGCGGTGACCGCCCTGAACGCACACGGCATCCACGACGTCCGCGTCCTGACCAACCGGGACATCGCGGCCGTCGGTTCACCCATCCCCTCCGTCGACATCCTGCACTTCGGGCAGACCGACGCACCGCCGTTCGACAGCGTGGTCAGCACCCCGGACGGGCCGGTCCCGCTCGCGCCGTACCTGGCCGAGAACGACATCGTCGTGAACTGCACGCTCCAGGACCCCAACGCGCCCCTGGTGTTCCTGCGCACCGAGGACCTGGCGGCCTTCCGTCCGGGGAGCCTCGTCGTCGACGTCTCCGTCGACGAGGGGATGGGGTTCAGCTGGGCGCACCCGACGTCCTTCGCACAACCGATGACCACCGTCGGCGGCACCACCAACTACTACGCGGTCGACCACAGCCCGTCGCTGCTCTGGAACTCGTCGACCTGGGAGATCAGCGAGGCGCTGCTGCCGTTCCTGCGGACCGTGATGTCGGGCGCCGACGCCTGGGCCGGGTCGGAGACGATCCGCCGGGCGATCGAGATCGGGGACGGACACATCCGCAACCCCGCGATCCTGGCGTTCCAGGGCCGCTCCGCCGAGTACCCGCACCACGCCGCGGGCTGACCCTCGCCGGGCTCTGGCCCTCGCCGGCCGGAACGGAGAAGGGCCCCGGTGGTGTCCACCGGGGCCCTTCTTCGTACTGTGCGCTCGAAGGGACTCGAACCCCCAACCTTCTGATCCGTAGTCAGATGCTCTATCCATTGAGCTACGAGCGCGTGGCCTTGCGGCCGTGGAAGACTCTACAACAGGTGCGGCCCGGGCGCCAATCGAGGCGCTCCGGCCCCCGTGCCCGGCGTGTCGCGAGCAGCCCCCGGCGGCCGCGCGGTCACCGTGCCGCGGGCTCCTCGTCGAACACCTCGGCCAGGAACACCCGGAGCGCCTGCCACGACCGGCGGTCGGCGCGCTCCTGGTACTGCGCACCGTGGTCCGGGGCGTCGGTGCCGGGCACCGCGAACGCGTGCATCGCGCCCGAGTACGTCACGACCTGCCAGTCGACGTCCGGCGCAGCGCGCATCTCGTCCTGCCACGCGTGCACGGCCTCGTCCGGCACCACGGGGTCGGCGCCCCCGGTGAGGACGAGCAGCTTCGCCCGGATGTCGGCGGCGTCCGAGGGGTCGTGCGCGATGAGCCCGCCGTGGAACGACACGGCACCGACCAGGTCGGCCCCGGTCCGTGCGAGTTCGAGTGCGGTCGAGCCGCCGAAGCAGTACCCCATGACGACGACGCGGGCGGGGTCGACGTCCGGGTCGGCGAGCAGTCGCTCGAGTCCGGCGGTGGCGCGGGCCCGCAGCAGCGGCAGGTCCTGGTAGAAACCGCCGGCGACCTGGGCCGCGGTGTCGTCCCCGGGGCGGACGCCCGCACCGTAGACGTCCGCGCCGAACGCGACGTAGCCCAGTCGGGCGAGCATGGTCACCCGGGCTTCGACGTGCTCGTTCACGCCGTGCCAGTCGTGCACGACGAGGACGGCCGGACGACGGCCCGCGATCGCGGCGTCCTTCGCGAGCACACCGAGCAGTTCGGTGCCCTCGTGGTCGTAGGAGACGTCGTCGACACGGATGTCGGCGCCGGCGGGTTCGGGAACGGTCTGCAGGACGTCGTCGGTGGTGTTCACGTCGCCCGACGCTACGCCGCCCGTCGGGCTCAGGCCTCGATGTTGTCCCAGCCGTCGGGGCCGACCGATCCCGCTGCGTACTCGTCGAGGGGCGCCTTGCCGGCCTTCCACGCGTCGAGGAACGGCCCGACGACCTTCCAGCCCTGCACGGCGCTGTCGCCGCGGACCGACAGCGTCGCGTCACCCTCGAGCACGCCGGCCAGCACCTCGCCGTAGGCACTCAGGCGCCCGGGGTTGAAGGTCACTTCGAGGCTCGTGTGGTCGATCGTGTACGGGTCGCCGGCGCCGTTGACGTTGAGCTCGAGCTGCATCTCGTCCGGGGCGATCCAGATACGCAGCCGGTCGGGCAGTTCGGTGCCGGTGAGTCCCTCGGGCACGTGCGGGGAGTCCTTGAACGTGATGACGATCTCGCGGCGCTGTGCGGCGAGCGCCTTGCCGGAGCGCAGGGTGAACGGGACGCCGGCCCAGCGCCAGTTCGCGATCTCCAGGGTGAGCTGGGCGAGGGTCTCGGTGCCGAGCGACGGGTCCACGCCGTCCTCGTCGACGTACGACGGCAGCTGGCGGTCGCCGACGGTGCCGGCGGTGTACCGGGCGCGCTTGCCCGCGGTGACGACGTCGCCACCCCAGGGCCGGACGGCCCGCAGCACGAGCTCCTTCTGGGTGCGCAGGTCGTCGGCCTTGATCGAGGCGGGGGCCTCCATCGCGACGACCGCCATCACCTGCAGCAGGTGGCTCTGGATCATGTCGGTGAGCGCGCCGGCCTTGTCGTAGTAGCGCGCACGACCCTCGAGCCCGAGGGTCTCGTCGTAGACGATGTCGACGCGCTCGACGTGCTGCGACGACAGCAGGGGCTCGATGATGCGGTTGGCGAAGCGCAGCCCGAGCAGGTTGAGCACGGTGGAGCGTCCGAGGAAGTGGTCGACCCGGTGGATCCGTTCCTCGGGGATGAACGAGTGCAGCAGGTCGTTGAGCTTCGAGGCGCTGTCGGCGTCGGTGCCGAACGGCTTCTCGAGCGCCAGCCGGGTGCGGGCGGGCAGGTCGAGGTGGGCGAGCTGCTCGCAGCTCTTCTCGGTGACGGCCGGCGGCAGCGCGAAGTAGATCGCCGGGTCGTGGTCGCACACTTCGAGCAGTGCCCGCAGGTCGTCCGGGTCGGTGACGTCGGCCTTCCGGTATGTGGAGGCGTCGACCACGGCCTGCAGTCGCTCCGGCAGCGCCGTGTCGCCGGAAGCGCCCTCGTCCTCCTCGTTCTTCGACGCCTGCGCGTTCTCGAAGGACTCGCGCACCTGCGCCTTCCAGTCGGCGTCGGACAGGTCCTCGACACCGGCCCCGACGAGCTGGACGTCCCAGTCGTCCTTCACCTGGAGCAGGGTCGCGAGGCCGGGCAGGAGCAGGCGCTTGGACAGGTCGCCGCTGGCTCCGAGGATGAGCAGGCTGGTCTGGAGGCTCGACATGCTGCAGACGGTACTCATCGGCCCCGGTGGATGACCGGGCCGCTACGGTGGTGTCATTCCGGCGCGAGGGAGCACCATGAGCAATGGGTACGAAGGGCGACGCCTCCGTGTCGCCGTGGTCGGGACGGGCATGATCGCCGGCGTCCACGCCCGGGCGGCCCGGGCCTCCGGTGCCGAGGTCCTGGGTGTCCTCGGGCGGAACGCCACCCGCTCCGAGCAGGTGGCGGCGCAGCTCGACCTGCCCCGTGGCTACGCCTCGCTCGACGAGGTCATCGCCGACGCCCCCGACGTCGTGCACATCTGCACCCCGAACGACCAGCACCACCCGCAGGCGCTCGCGGTGAGCGCGGCCGGCATCAACGTCGTGTGCGAGAAGCCCCTGGCGATCGACCCCGCCCAGGCCGCCGAGCTCGTCGCCGCCGCTGCCGACGCCGGTGTCGTGGCCACGGTGCCGTTCGTGTACCGCTACCACCCGATGGTCCGCGAGATCCGGGCGCGCATCGCCGACGGGGAGCTCGGCCGGCTGCTCGCGGTGCACGGCCACTACCTGCAGGACTGGATGCTCGACGAGGACGCCTCGAGCTGGCGGGTCGACCCGACCTCGAGCGGGCTGTCCCGCGCGTTCGCCGACATCGGCTCGCACTGGTGCGACCTGGTCGAGTTCGTCACGGGTGAGCGCTTCGCCTCGGTGTCCGCGGCGACCGACATCGTCTACCCCACCCGGCCTGCGGCGTCCGGTCCGTCGTTCTCCGGCTCCCCCGACCCGGACCCGGTGGCGGACGCGGCGGAGCGTGCCGAGGTCACCACCGAGGACACCGCCGTGGCGACCTTCCGCACCGCCACGGGCCGCATCGGCAACGTCGTGATCTCGCAGGTCGCGTCGGGCCGCAAGAACCGCCTGTGGTTCGAGGTCGACGGCACCCGCGGCAGCGCGGCGTTCGACCAGGAGCAGCCCGAGTCCGCGTGGTTCGGCAACGAGCGCGGCGCGCAGATCGTCGTGCGCGACCCCTCGCAGGGGTACCCGGACCAGCGCCGGCTGGCGATCGTGCCGGCCGGACACCCGCAGGGGTACCTCGACGCGTTCGCGGCCTTCGTCGCCGACACCTACACCGCGGCCCGCACCGGGGTGGCACCAGACGGACTGCCGACCTTCGCGGACGGCGCCCGCTCCGCCGACATCATCGAGGCCGTGATCGGCAGCGCGGCCGAGACGACCTGGCGGGAGATCCGCTGAAGCTCGACATCGTGGATGTGAACGTCGTGTGACGAGATGCGACGGGGTCTGGCGAGTCGCCTGTGCGTCTTCGTAGGTTCGACGGCGATGAACACTTCCCACACCACCGGATCCGCCGGTGCGACGACCCGACGGCGCCTCGGCGCCGGCGCGGCCCTCGCCACCGCCGGGGTCCTGGTCGCACTGTCCGTCCCGTCCGCAGCCGTCGCCGCCGAGGGCGACACGACGATCGACATCATCGACGTCAACGACTTCCACGGTCGCATCGAGTCCGAGGGCACCGCCGCCGACAAGGCCGCGGGCGCCGCGAAGCTCGCCGGCGTCGTGCAGTCGTACCGCGAGGCCAACCCGAACACGATCTTCGCCAGCGTCGGCGACAACGTCGGGGCCTCGACCTTCACGTCGCTCATCCAGCAGGACACCCCGACGATCGACGCCCTGAACGCCATGGACCTCGACGTCAGCGCGATCGGCAACCACGAGCTCGACAAGGGCCAGAGCGACCTGACCGGCCGCATCGAGGACCGCGCCGAGTGGCCCTACGTCTCGGCGAACATCGTCAAGGCCGGCACCACGGACCCCGCGTTCACGCCGTACTCAATCGTGGAGAAGGGCGGCGTGAAGATCGGCTTCATCGGCGCCACCACCGAGGACCTCATCCCCGGGCTCGTCAGCCCCGGCGGTGTCGAGGGCCTCGCGATGGCCCCGATCGTCAGCCAGGTCAACAAGTACGCCGAGCAGCTCACCGACGGCAAGGACGACAACGACGAGGCCGACGTGCTCGTCCTGCTCGTCCACGAGGGCGCACCGACGAACGTCCTCGCCGACGCCACCGGCTCTGGTGTGTTCGGCGAGATCACCTCGGGTGTCTCGTCGAAGGTCTCCGCCATCGTCTCAGCGCACACCCACGCGACGTACAACCACTCGATCGCGGGCCCCGACGGCACGAAGCGTCCGGTGATCCAGGCCGGGTCCTACGGCGTGGCCTTCGGGCACCTGCAGCTCACGGTGGACGCCGACAAGCAGCTCACCGGCATCACGAGCGAGGTCAAGTCGGTCAACGGCGAGACCCGTGTGCCGACCGACCCCACCTCGGTGAACGCGGTGGCCGACATCGTGACCGCCGCGAAGGCCGTCGCCGACGTCGAGGGCAGCAAGAAGCTCGGCACGATCACGGGTGACCTGCGTCGCGCCGTGCAGTCCGACCGCACGACCGAGAACCGCGGTGGCGAATCCGTCCTGGGCAACTACATCGCCGAGGTCCAGCGCAGCGCCACCGAGCGCAACGGCTCACAGGTCGCCTTCATGAACCCCGGCGGACTCCGCACCGACATGATCGCCGCGTCGAGCGGCGCCGGCGACCCGGACGGCACCGTCACCTACAAGGAAGCCGCGCTCGTCCAGCCGTTCGCGAACACCCTGGTCACCGAGGACATGACGGGCCAGCAGATCAAGAACGCCCTCGAGCAGCAGTGGCAGCCGGACGGTCTGCCGCGTCCGTTCCTGAAGCTCGGCGTCTCGGACGGCTTCGCGTACACCTACGACCCGTCGAAGGGCCGTGGCGACCGCATCACCGGGATGACCCTCGACGGCGAGCCGATCGCGCTGACCGACACCCTCAAGGTGACCGTCAACTCGTTCCTGTCGACCGGTGGTGACAACTTCGGCGCCTTCGCGACCGGCACGAACATCGCCGACTCGGGCCAGGTCGACCTGCAGGCCCAGGTGGACTACTTCCTCGCCAACCCGACGGTCACGCCCCCGACCGACCAGCGCGCCGTCGGGGTCACGGTCACGCCGACCCCGTCCGACGGGTTCCAGCCCGGCGACGAGATCGAGCTCGACCTGTCGTCGCTCGTGTTCAGCAGCGAGGACCCCGCGAAGGCCGGCACCGTCTCGGTCAGCGCGGACGGCAAGGAGCTCGCGTCGGCCGCCATCGACCCGACGATCATCGACACGAACGACGAGCAGGGTCGCGCGACCCTGACCGTCACGGTCCCCGACATCGAGGCGCCGGCTGCACGCGCTGCCGCCCGCACCGCCGGGTCCGTTTCGCTCGCCGCCGTGGCGGAGCCGGTCGCCACGACCGACGCACCGCTCGTGGTCTCCCTGCCGGGTGATCAGACCGTCACCCTCGCCGTGACGATCCCGGTCGCCGCGGCGGTCGACCCCACCGATCCGACGGACCCGACCGACCCCACGAACCCGACGGACCCGGCTGACCCGACCCCGGGCACCGGTGGCGGGGTCACCCCCGGCCCCGGCGCGGGAACCGGTGACGACGCCGGCATCGGCGGCGTCGGCGGGACCGACGACGACCCGCGCGCCGGTGGCGACCTCGCCTACACGGGTGCGGACCTGACCGCTCCGGCGATCGCGGCCGGCCTGCTCCTGCTCGCCGGGACCACAGCACTCGTGGTCCTCCGCCGCAACCGTGCACGACGTGCTGCGATGGTCCTGACGGACTGACCCCGCGCCTCCCGAGCGCACACCGCAACGGGCCGTCTCACCATGGTGAGGCGGCCGGTTCGCGTCGGTCAGGAGGCCCGGGGCGCGTCCGGCGCACGCGTCGCGCGAGCCGGCCGCCACGGTTGCTGTCCCATCCCGGTCGAACACTGCGGATCCGCGGATCCACGCGGTACTCTCGGGGTTGTCGCACCGCGACGCGTCGTGCCGGGTCGCTTTCAGCAAGTCGGCGGTGGTTCCGTTCGACAAGACTCCGCGACGCGGGCGTCCTCCGCCTCCAGGGAAACGGCGGAGGACGCCCATCTCTTCTGCGTCGGTGGGTCGTGTCGGCGACTCAGCTCAGCGGAACAGCTGCTCGGCGATGTACGACCCCTTGCGCGGTGCCGGCGGCACGGCGAACACCGCGGAGCCGATGTGCGAGACGTACTCGTTCAGCCGGTCCGAGGCGCCGAGCTTCCGCTGCAACCGCGTGAAGTGGTCCGGGTCGTTCACGTAGGCGATGAACAGCAGCCCGGCGTCGAGCTGGCCGTACTCGTTGAGCCCGTCGGTGTAGTTGTACGGCCGGCGCAGGATCTTCACGCCGCCGTTCGCCTCGTGTGCGGCGAGGGCGATGTGCGACGTCGCGTCGATCTTCGTCGCACCGTCGTCGTCCTTCGCGTGGAAGTCCGGGGTGGTGTGTTCCTGTCCGCCGGAGAGCGGTGCCCCCTGGATCTTCGTCCGCCCGAACACCCGCTGCTGGTCGCTGACGACGTCGGCGTCCCAGGTCTCGATGTTCATCCGGATCTTCCGCACCACCTGGTAGCTGCCCCCGGCCATCCACCCGGCGTCGCGGTCGAGCCAGACGAACCGGTCGTGGTCGGCGTCGGTCGTGATGTTCCGGGTGCCGTCCTTGAACCCCATCAGGTTGCGGGGCGTGCTCTGGTCCGGCCCGGCCGATGCCCGACCGAAGCCGAGCACGGTCCAGCGGACGGTCGCGGTGCCGCGGGCCATCCGCGCCAGGTCGCGCACCGCGTGGTACGCCACCTGGGGGTCGTCCGCGCAGGCCTGCAGCGACAGGTCGCCGCCGGTCAGGCCCCGCTGCAGGTTGTCGCTCGGCAGCGTCGGGATGTCGGCGAGCGACGCCGGACGCCGGTCGGCCAGCCCGAAGCGCTCGTCGAAGACGCCCGGGCCGAGCCCCACCGTGACGGTCAGGGACGCCGGACCGAGGTCGAGCGCCTCGCCCGTGTCGGCACCGACCCCGTTGCCGTGGGCAGGTTCGACGCTGCCGACGGTCTTGCCGGCCTGCAGCTGGGCGATCGCGGCCGACCAGCGGGCCAGGAGCACCTGCAGCTCGGTCGTCACGGTGGTCGACAGGTCGAACGTCATGTAGACGCAGTGCCGCTGCGGGGTGGTGCGGATCCCGCCCTGTGGCTGCCGTGCCGCGGTGGCGTAGAACGGGTGGCTCGTGGACAGGTCGATTGACTCGTCGCCGTTCGTCGCCGCCGTGAACGGGTTCACCCCGGTCGCCGCGGTGGCGCCGCCGATGCCCGCGGCCGCGCCGACCCCGGCACCGGCCACGGCCAGGCCGGCGCCGAACAGTCCGCGGCGCGAGACGTTCGCCCGGGGTGCCTCGTCCGCCCGGGGTCCCTCGTCCGCCCGGGGCGCCTCGTCCGCCCGGGGTCCCCCATCCGGCTCGGTCACGCGGTCGCGACCTTCTCGGCCAGGCGGGACAGCGGGTCCTGCAGCGCCTGGATCTGCTGCGAGATCGTGTTCGCGTCGGACTTCTTGGTGGCGGCGTCCCAGCTGGCGAAGCCGCCCAGGTCGTCGGCGTCGCGGTAGCCGTCCATCAGCGTGTTCGTGGCGTCGAACTGCTTCGCGATCTGCTTCGTCAAGGTCGGGTCGAGCTTGGTCAGCCCCGGCTTGAGGTACGCGAAGGCCTGGCGGGCACCCTCGACGTTGGCGGCGAGGTCGACCAGGTCGATGTGGCTGTAGGCCTCTTCCTCGCCGGTGATCTTGTTCGACTGCACCTCTTCGAGCAGCCCGGCGGCGCCGTTGGCCAGGTCCTCCGGCTTGTAGTCGAGCGTCGGCACGAGCTTCGCGAGCAGCTGGACGTCCTCGGTCAGGTCCGCGGCGGTCTGCTTCGTCGACGCGGTGATCTTCCCCGCCTGGAACAGGTCCTTCTCGACGGCGTGGAACCCGCTCCAGCCGACGGCCGGGTCGAGGTTCGAGGCGCGCATGTCGATCAGGTAGTCGAGGTTGCCCGCGTTGTCGGTGGCCTTGAAGCCCTTCTTGACGAAGCCGTCGACGTCGCTCTCGACGTGCTCGTAGAACGGACGGGCGTTCGCGTAGTCGGTCTTCGCCGCGTCGAGGTCGCCGGCGTCGATGTGCTTCTGCAGCTGCTCGACCGCGGCGACCATGTCGGTCACCTGGCCGTCGACGTAGGTCGCGTAGCCCTTCGTCCCGTCACGGAGCAGCGTCGAGGCGCTGCTGTTCGCAGTGGATGCGGCCTTGCCGGTGACGGTGAAGTCCGTCAGCTCGGTCTCGGCACCGGGGCAGTACACCTGGTACTTCCCGCCGGTCAGCGTGGCGGTGAACCGGACGGCGTCGAGGCCGGGTGCCAGGTTCTCCTTCTCGCCGAGGATCCGCTGGTCCTGCAGCAGCTCGACCTCGGTGATCGCGGTCGACGACTCGTTCTTCACCGTGAAGGTGACGGGGCCCGCGGGGACCTTCGTCGCGGACACCGCGCAGGCGTCCTGCCCGTCGTTGGTGAGCGTGACGGTGACGCGGGAGACCTTCGCGTCGGTGCCGGAGCCGCCGGTCTCGGCGGACCCGCCGGAGCATCCGGAGAGTGCGAGGGCGGTGACGACGCCGAGGGCGCCCAGGGTGATCAGGGGTCGGACGGGCTTACCGAAGGACATGGTCGGTGCTCCTTGCAGGGTCCGCGGCCGGAGGGCCACGAGCGGGGACGGGTTCGGGGGTGCGGGTCGTGGGGAGCCGCCGACGACGGCGGTCACGCAGCGCCAGCAGCGCCTGTGCGGCGGCCGCGGTGCCGAGGGCGATCGGCAGCCAGGCCTTCCAGAGCAGCAGGTCGGCGGACCGGGCGTCGGCCGCGGCCACCGAGGCGGCCGACCGCTCGACGCGGGCGTCGGGGACGGACCAGACGGTGCGGTCCAGGGTCGTGGTGCGTGCGGACGGGAGGCCCCCACCGCTCAGCGTCAGCACGTCGCGTTCGTCGCGGGTGGCGTCCAGGACCCCACCCCGGACCGTCCACAGGGTCACGGTGTCGCGGACGGCCCAGCGGGCCGCGAACGGGCCGGGGTTCGTCGACGGGGAGACCCCGACGGGCAGTCGGCCGAACAGTGTGACGAGGTCGTCGAGGGTCAGCCTCGACGGACGGTCAGCACCACTCCCCTGCGCACCGGTTCCGTCCTGCACGACGCGCCACCGGTCGGCGGCCACGCCCGCGCGGGTGACGCGGCGGTGGGCCGACGTCGGCAGGGCGAGTCGGGCCTCCTGGCCGGTTCCGGTGCCGGCCACACGGAGGACGCCGGACGCACCGTCGACGCTGGCCGAGACGGAGCTGGCGTCGCCGCTGACCGCGGTGGTGCGGGGCAGGTCGACACCGCCGGTCGGCACGGCGATCGCGAGCGCCGCTGCCGCCACGGCGAGGGTGCCGGCGACGACGGCGCGCACCCGGGGCACACGGTCCGGCGACGGACGCCAGGCGCGCGGCCACAGGGTCAGGGCCAGTACCGGGACGACGTAGAGGACCCAGCCGAGCACCTCGATGACCCGTGGGTCCGGCGGGATGCCGAGCACGCCGGTGACCAGGGCGCCCTGCACGGAACCGTTCGGGGCGAGCCACGACAGGTCGACGGTGCGCTGCTGGCCGATGACGATCCAGCCGGCCTCGTGCGCGCGGCGGAGGACGGTCAGCACCAGGCCGCCGGCGACGAAGACCAGGAAGACCCCGGTGCCGGTGAAGAACCGCGACAGGTTGAGGCGGACGCCACCGGTGTAGATGCCGAAGCCGACGACGACCGCGGCGGCGATGCCGATCACGGCGCCGAGCGCGGCGAGGCCGGTGTCCGACGACGCCTGGAACGTGGCGAGGAGGAACACCGAGGTCTCGAAGCCCTCCTTCAGGACGGCGAGGAACGCCATGCCGGCGAGCGCCCAGGCGGTGCCGCGGCCGAGCGCGGCGGTCGCACTCGCTTCGAGGTCGGCGGTCAGGGTGCGCGCGTGCGTGCGCATCCAGACGATCATGCCCGTGACGAAGACGACGGCGACGATGCCGATGACCGCCTCCATGCCCTCCTGCTGCGCCTGCGGCAGCGCCTGCTCGACGGCCTGCAGCCCGAAGCCGACGGCGATGCTGAGCAGCACCGCGAGCCCGACGCCCGACCACATCGGGGCGAGCGGGACGCGGTTGCGACGCAGGAACGCGGCGATGATGCCGACGATGAGCGTGGCTTCGAGGCCTTCACGGAGACCGATGACGAGAGTGGCGAGCATGACGAAGGTGAGGCTAACCTAACCGCGGATCGGCCCGCCAGTCGTGCGACGTGATGTTTGATGGTTCTCATGAACCTGCTGTCCGTCGACGGCCTGGCGTCGGTCACGAACGTGCTCGACCTCGCCGGGGTCTTCGCGTCCGCCCTGCTCGGCGGCTCCATCGCCCGCGCGATGGACTTCGACCTGTTCGGGTTCCTGGTCGTCGGGTTCGTCTCCGGACTCGGTGGCGGGATGCTCCGCGACACCCTGCTGCAGAACGGGCCGCCCGTCGCACTGGTCGACCCGCTGTACGTGCCGGTCGCCGTCGCCGGGGCGCTCATCGCGTTCCTCGTGTCGTTCTCCGAGATCACCTGGGACCGCCTGTTCACCGTGCTCGACGCCGCCGTGATCGGGTTCTGGGCGGTCGTCGGCGTGCAGCGGACCTACGACGCCGGCCTCGACTGGCCCGCCGCGATCATCATGGGGACCATCACGGCGGTCGGTGGCGGGGCCATGCGCGACCTGTTGCTGCGACGGGTGCCGGCGGTCTTCGGCGGGAACGCGCTGTACGCCACCGTGGCCGTCGCCGCGTCGGCCACGATGGTGATCGCCTCGGCCCTCGGGTCACCCTCAATCGGCATCCTGCTCGCGATCACCCTGTCGCTCGGGCTCCGCTGGGGCGCGGTCCGCCGCGGCTGGGGACTGCCGAACGGTCGTGATTGGCAGCCGAAGTCGACTCTCGGTTCGCTGCTGCGGCGCGGTCGGAGCCTGCGACCGGACGCGCTCCGACTGCTCCGTCGACCGGGGCGTCGGACCGGTGCCGGCAGCGTCCGGGAAGAGCATGAGGACTGAGGGGCTGTCATCCGCGGCTCCGCGACGGTACGATCAGTACCGCCGGGTATCGTCCTGGTGGTTCTGCCGGTGCGATCCCGGTGAACGCTGTCCGCACAGCACCGACGCGACCCGAACGCGGCGGTTCCGAGCAGACGTGGGGATGGGGGCTTCGCTGATGCCGCGCGGGATCAGACGCGCGGCGCGGCAGGTCTCCTCCACGATGTTCTCCCCGACGACCACCAGCACAGGTCGGAGCACCAACCGATGAGCGACGACGCTTCCCCCGCCCAGCGCATCCCGCGCGCTGAGGTCCGAGAGCGCCTGCTCGCCGCCGGTGCGGCCGTCTTCGCCGAACAGGGGGTCCACGGCGCCCGGCTCGACGAGGTCGCTGCGCGCGCCGGGTTCAGCAAGGGTGCGGTCTACTCGAACTTCTCGTCGAAGGAAGACCTGCTCGGACAGGTCATGCAGCGGTCCACCAACGTGGTGCTCGGCTCCCT
This sequence comes from Curtobacterium poinsettiae, assembly GCF_047226435.1. NCBI lineage: Bacteria > Bacillati > Actinomycetota > Actinomycetes > Micrococcales > Microbacteriaceae > Curtobacterium > Curtobacterium poinsettiae. The sequence continues at coordinate 2,827,040 of NZ_CP178434.1, forward strand.
GCGGCAACTCGTGCACGCTGACATCGACTCCGTCGACGTCGGGAACGTCCTGCGCGTCGCGTTCGGTCAGAACGACCAAAGCGAACAGTTCGCGCTCCTGTCGACGTTCCGCGGGTACGCCGTCCGGCACCCGGAGTTCCTGCCCGAGTTCATCCGGCAGCGCCGGGTGCTGCAGGACGGCGTGCTCGAACTGGTGCGGCTGTGGCTCGGTGGCCACCCCGAGGTCGACGTGGGCATGACGCCGGAGGAGCTCGCAAACGTGCTCATCGCGGCGAACGTCGGCCTGGTGTTCGACGCGCCGGCGCTGCCGGGGGTCAACCCGGGCGAGCTGGTCGCGACCCTGCTCGAGGCGGTCATCCGCCGGCGTTGACGCTGCCGCGGCCCGCGGGCGGGCCTGGCGGCCGGGCGCGGCGGTCGGGCGCGGCGGTCGGGGCTTCGCACCGTGCGAGGTTCGCAACCCCGTGCCCATTCAACCGCCCCGTGCACGCCCACAGCCCCGCACCGAGCCACCAACCACGCACCACCCGACCAACCCCGCACCGTGCAACATCCGCCGAGCCGTCGCCCAACGGAGCCCGCACCGTGCGAGGTTCGCGACCCCGTACCCCCTCAACCGCCCCGTGCACGCCTACAGCCCCGCACCGAGCCACGAACCACGCACCACCCGACCAACCCCGCACCGTGCAACATCCGCCGGGCCATCGCCCAACGGAGCCCGCACCGTGCGAGGTTCGCGACCCCGTGCCCGCTCGACCGCCCCGTGCACGCCTACAGCCCCGCACCGAGCCACCAACCACGCACCACCCGACGAACCCCGCAGCGCCCGACGAACCCCGCACCGTGCGAGGCTCGCACCACGCGGCCGCGCCGGCGTCAGGCCGTGCGACGATCCCGACGGCGGGGCTTCGGCCCGTCGTGGGACCAGGCCGAGGACGGCAACAGGCTCGGCGGCAGCAGCCGCGACCGCACGACGCGCACGCTCGGCACCGACTCGTCGAGGGCGACACGGGCCTGTCGGACGTGGCTGCCCAGCGCCGCACCGTCCGCCGATGCGGCCCCGTCGGCGGCGAAGCGCTCACGGTCGACCGCGTCGACGGCGGCCTCCAGGTGCGGCACGACCGACGCGGGCAGTCCGGGCCGCAGGCGTCCGAGCACGGCTCGGGCAGTCCGGGCCACGGCGGCGGCGTCACCCGGCGGCGCGAGGCCCGGGGCGTACCCGTGGTCGGCGACGTCGTCGAGCAGTTCCCGCCACGCCTGCACGGCAGGTGACCGACCGGCGGCGATCGCCGACAGCCGGGAGCGGCGACGAACGGCACGCACGAAGCCCGGGGCGACCAGGACCGCGAGCACGAGCAACAGGCCCACCAGCAGACCGACGGGGCCACCGCCGCCGCCGGTGCTGGACGCACCCGCAGCACCCGGAACCGGGGACTCCGACGGAGTCGACGACGCCGACTCTTCCGCCGGGGTGGTCTGCTCGGGCGCCGGCAGCGGGGTCTCCGGCGCCGCTGCCGTCGGGGAGGCCGAGGGTTCTTCGGACGGAGCGGCCTCGTCGGAGTCGGGCGTCGGCTCGAACGCGACCCAGCCGGCGCCCTTGATGTACAGCTCGGGCCACGAGTGCAGCTGCCGGTTCGACACCGCGTACTCGCCGTCGGGCTGCGGCGACCCGGCCCGGTACCCCACCGCGATGCGCGAGGGGATGCCGAGCGTCCGGGCCATCACGGCCATCGCGGACGAGAAGTGCACGCAGTACCCGTCGCGGACGCGCAGGAACGTCGAGACGACGTCCATGCTGTCACCGTCGTAGCCCTGCTCCACCGGAGCGGTCTCGGAGTACGTGAACAGGTCGCTGCGGAACCACTGCTCGAGCGCCCGTGCCCGGACGTAGTCGTCGGTCGCGGCTGCGGCGACACGGGTGGCGGTGGACGAGATGTTCGCCGGCAGGTCGTCGGGCAGGGCGAGGTCGGTGCGGAGCTGCTCGCGGCTGGGCTCCCGGAAGCCACGGCCGTCGGAGCGCGCGAGCACCCCCGAGGCGGCGACCGCGTCGAGGTAGTCGTTGGCGAAGGTCGAGGCGCCGTACGCCTCGTACATCGCACCCCGGGCCGTCGCGGCGCCGGTCGACCGGACGGTGCTCGAGTTCCCCATCCAGCGCCACTGCGACAGGTCGAGGTTGGTGGACTGCGACTCGATCGAGACCGCACCTGACGGCACCGGCAGGTAGGTGCTCGACAGCCCGGTGATACGGACCGTCACGTCGCCGCGGCTCGCCAGGCGCGGGTTGACGCCCTCGGCCCACTGCTGTTCGTCGGCGGTGTCGGCTTCGGCCGCGTTCGTCACGGTCGGCACCCAGTCCCCCGTGCCGAACTCGTCCAGGTCGGCGAGCTTGAGGTACTCGGGCTGCCCGTCCGACGAGCGGTACCGGAAGACCTCGAGCTCGCTCGGGCGGCGCAGGTCGTTGCCGAGTTCGAGCAGGGTGCCGGGCCGTCCGGGCTGGATCGGGGACTGGATCGCACCGGTGACGCCGGAGAGCCAGCTGGCGTTGAGCGGCACGATCGTCGGCAGTCCGATGGCGACGACGAGCCCGATGGCACCGACGACGGCGGCGGGCAGTGCGCGCTGCACGGGGCGCACCGACAACCACAGCAGGGCGAGGAACGCCACCGACGTGGCGATGACGAGCGGGGTGCCGGCGGGCTGGCCGGTGATGACGCCCGGCACGATCAGGATCACCAGGGCCGGGGCCGCGGCGAGCGACGGGATCCGCGCGATGGCGGCGAGGAACAGTGCGACCGCCGCCACCCACCCGATCGACGCCGTGACCACGAGCCGGATCGCGTCGGTCTGTGGCAGGGGTGCCGGGTTGAGGCGGATCGCGGCGAGCGTCTGCCCGAGGGCCCCGTCGGCGTCGAGCCACCCGAGCGGCTGGATGTCGTTGACCAGGGCGGCGGCGCACGAGCAGGCGATGACCGTGCCGACCAGGACGACGAAGCGGATGCCGGGCGTCTGCCGGCGCACCGCGAGCATCACCGCGACGAGCACGGCGACGACGACGACACCGGACACCCACCAGGCGATGCCCTGCACGAGCGGCCGGATGGCGAGGGCGGCGAGGAGCACGGGCACCGGCGCGAGGGCGACGACCCAGGCGCTCGGGACGTCACGCAGGTCGTCCCGCTCCAGGATCTCGCGCACGTCCACGCGGCCACGCACCGGGGCGGTCGCCCCGGTCACCGTGCTGCTCCGGACGGCGTCGCACCGGCGACCGGCACCACGAGGGTCCGCCAGCCGCCGCGGTCGAGGATGCCCCGGACGGCAGGGTCCGGCGGCACGATGGTCGCCAGGATGCCGCGGCTCGACCCACTCGTCGCACTGACGAGCTCGGCGGCTTCCTCCGCGGTGCAGGTACCGGTCACGACGGCGGTCATCCCGTGCACGTCGCGGCCGCGGACCTCGGGCAGGACGTCGGTCACCTGTCGCGCATCGGAGCGGAGCCGGACGTCGGCGAGCCCGACGAGCACGTCGGTGAGCCCGCCGACGTCGCCCGCGTGCCGGGTCGCGCCTTCGGGGCCGTCGAACACGAGCACGACGCGGGAGGTCCGGGCGGCGAGCGCGCGGGCGACACTGGCGGCCACCACCACGGCGTGCTCGAAGGCCTGGTCGCCGCCCAGGTCGGAGAGCTCGGCGAGGTCTTCCCGACCGAGGCGCTGGTAGGACTCGCGCCGGACGTCGAGCGCGATCACGGCCTCGGGCGGCTGGGCCTGCGTGGTCTGGCGGACGTGGAGTTCCCCGCGGCGCGCACTCTGGGCCCAGTGCACCCGGCGGATCGGGTCACCCGGTCGGTACGGACGGAGTTCGCTGTCGTCGGCCGAACCGCCCTGTCCGACCCGGCCCTCGTCGGCGGAGACGGCACCGGCGAGCGCTCCGGCGTCGATCGCACCAAGCGGCGCCGAGGCCGGCACGACGACGATCTCTTCGGCCGCGACGACGGGACGGTCGATCCGGAGCAGGCCGAAGGGGTCCTCGACCCGGATCGTGACGGGCCCGACCAGCGAGCGGCCGCGGTGCATCGCGAGCGCTTCGACGTCGAGCACCGCCGGCGGCAGGCCCGGTCCGACCTCGGCGTAGGTCTCCGCCTCGGCCAGGCTGGCGAAGGCGTCCTCGAGCTGTTCGCGGACGAGCAGCGTCGCCCGCGGCCCGAACGGCAGGCTGGTGCCGCCCAGGGTGATGCGTTCGCGGTAGACCTCGCCCACCTGCACGATCGCCCGGGCGGTGCTGCGGCTGCCTCGCAGCGGGGTCGCGACGACGAACGCCATGACGATGCCGAGCACGACGAGCACGAGCAGCAGGAGCCCTGCCGTGACCGCGACGCTCGTAGAGCCGACCAGGCCGCCGCCGACCAGGCCGATGCCGACCGCGATGACCGTCCAGCCGCGGACCGTCGGACGCGGGAACGGGGTCCGGCGTGCCAACGAGAGCCCGCGGCGACCGAACCGGGCGGCCGTGGACCGCGCGGCACCGACGCGTCGCAGCAGCGACGGCGGTGCCGGTGGACGCGCCATCAGGAGCGGACGGGGGTGGCCGTGAACGGGATGGCGGTGTCCGAGACGATGCGGACGACGATCTCGCGCACGGTGTCCTCGCCGGTGCCGCCGAGCCCGCGGGCGACCGGCACGAGCCGGTGTGCGAGGACGATCGGGGCGAGCGCTGCGACGTCGTCGGGGGTGACGAACGGCCGGCCGGCCAGCGCAGCGTGCGCACGCGCGGCCTGCGCGAGGTGCAGCGTCGCACGGGGGCTCGCACCGAGCACCAGGTCGGGGTGCGTGCGCGTCGACCGGACGATCGCGATGATGTACGCCTCGACGTCGGGGGCGATGTGCACGCGGGCCACGGTCTCGATGATCTGCCGCAGGGTGGTGACGTCGACGATCGGCCGCAGGCGCGACAGCGGGTCGATGCCGCCGCGGTTCGCGAGCATCTGCCGTTCGGCGTCGACGCTCGGGTAGCCCATCGCGATGCGCGCCATGAAGCGGTCGCGCTGGGCTTCGGGCAACGGGTACGTGCCCTCCATGTCGATGGGGTTCTGCGTCGCGACGATCATGAACGGACGGTCCAGCTGCCGTGTCACGCCGTCGACGGTGACCTGCGACTCGGCCATCGCCTCGAGCAGGGCCGACTGGGTCTTCGGGCTGGTGCGGTTGATCTCGTCGCCGATGACGACGTTCGCGAACACCGGACCGGGCGAGAACCGGAAGGTGCCGGACGACTGGTCGAAGATGTTCACGCCCGTGACGTCGGACGGCAGCATGTCGGAGGTGAACTGGATGCGGTTCACCGATCCGCCGACCGAGGCGCCGAGCGCCTTGGCGAGCACGGTCTTGCCGACCCCGGGGACGTCCTCGACGAGCAGGTGCCCCTCGGCGAGCATCACCGTCAGGGCGGTTCGGATGGCTTCCGTCTTGCCGTCGATCACCGTGGCGACGGAGGCCACGATGTCGTCGCCCACCGATCGCACGTGTTCGAGCGGGAAGGCGGGGTCGGTCGGTTCCGGCACGCAGGGCTCCATCGTCACAGGACAGGTGTCGTGCATGCTACCCCGGCCCGGTGACAGCACCCGGCACGGGTGCACCGACTGGTCGTTCCGCGCACCGGTGGCCGATCCGCGCAGGGTGCGGCCGGGAGGCACGGCGCACCACGAGCGGATCCGTCACCCGGTGCGCGGAACGGTTCACGGGCCTCCAGGCGGTGTGCGGGTCTGCCGCCGGACGGTCAGGCCCGGTGCGGCAGTGCCGCGTCCGCGGCGCGCAGCACGCGCGCGGCGACCGCGACGCCGTCTTCGCGCCCGAGCTCGGTGTCCTCGTGCTCGATGTTCACCCACATGTCCGGGTCGATCGCGCGCAGGGCCTCGAGGAACGTCGTCCAGTACGCCTCGTCGTGGCCCTTGCCGAGCGCGACGAAGTCCCACGCCGACGGCTTCGGCCACTCGTTCGCCCACTCGTCGCCGCCCAGGTTCGTGCGTGGCTCGTCGGTCGACAACCGGCGGAACGAGTTGTCGAGCACGCCGTTGATCGCCGCGTGCGGGTTGATCCGGACGTCCTTCGCGGCGGCGTGGAACACCAGCGGGCCGAGGTCGCGGGCGACCGCCACCGGGTCCATGTGCTGCCAGAACAGGTGTGAGGGGTCGAGCTCGACCCCGACGTTCGTCAGCCCGCCGCGTTCGACGAGCTCGCGGATCGTCGCCGGGTTGAACACCAGGTTCTGCGGATGCAGCTCGAGCGCGACCTTCACGCCGTGCTCCCGGGCCAGGGCGTCGATCTCCTGCCAGAACGGCACCGCGACGTTCCACTGGTGTTCGAGCACGTCGAGCGCGGCCGAGTTCCACGCGTTCACGATCCAGTTCGGCCGCGTCCCGCCCGGCTCCCCCGCCGGAAGCCCGGACATCGTGACGACGCGGTCCTGTCCGAGGCGGGCCGCGAGGCGGATGCTGCGGCGGACGTCCTCGGCGTGGGCGGGACCGATCGCGGGGTCGGGGTGCAACGGGTTGCCGTTGCAGTTGAGGCCGGCGATCGAGACACCCGTCCCCGCGAACTGCGCGAGGAAGGCGTCACGGGCGTCGTCGTCGACCAGGATCGCGTCGAAGTCTGGCACGTGCACCGGGGGCAGGAAGCCGCCGGTGTTCAGCTCGATGCCGGTGAGGCCGTTGGCCGCGATGACCCGGAGTGCGTCGGCGAGGGGGCGGTCGTGCAGGATCGCGTCGTAGAGACCGAGCTTCATGCGCGGACACCCTCCGTGGTCGGGACGACGGCGTCGGCCACGTCGACGGACGCACCCCCGGCCGCGGCGGACCGTGCCACAGCGTCGAGGACCTGCATGTTGTGCACGCCGTCGTCGAACGTGGCGTTCGCGGGCAGCGCGTCGGGCACGTCGCCGGACAGCGCGGCGACCTCGTCGAGGAACGCCCGCGCCTGGTACTCGAACATCTGGTTCTGCCCCCAGCCGACGCCCGGGGCGTCCATCGCCATGCCGCCCGCGACGTAGGGGTGGTCCGGGCCGAGCACGACCTGGCGGTACCCGCCCGTGCGCGAGCCGTCGGACTGCAGCGCGAGGCCGATCTCGGAGGCGCGCTCCTGGTCCCACCGGGCGGCCCCGCGCTCGCAGAACACCTCGATGACGAGGCCGTTCGGGTGCCCGGCCGCGACGCGGGAGGCCTCGAGCGACCCGACGACCGTGCCGTCACCGAAGCGTGCACTGAACGTGGCGTAGTCGTCGTTCCCGACGGCCGCGGTCGCACCGGTGAGCGGGACCGCCTGCCCCCGCAGGGCGTGTGCGGCGGCCACGGGTCGCTCGGTGATCGACGTGGTGAACGTCCCACCGCTGACGCTCCGGACCGGTCCGGCGAGGAACTCGGCGACGTAGGACAGGTGCGAGCCGACGTCGGCGAGCGCCCCGGACCCGGGCTCCCCGGCGAAGCGCCACGAGAACGGGACGTCGGGCGAGGCGCCGTAGTCGGTCCAGTACCGGCCCGAGACGTGCAGGACCCGGCCGAGCGTGCCGTCCTCGACGAGCTCCTTGATGGCCGCGAGCCCGGGAGCCCGACGATAGGTGAAACCGATGCGGCCGAGGACTCCGCGCTGCTCGGCCTCGGCAGCGGCGGACGCCATCGCGCGGGCGTCGTCGAGCGAGTCGGACAGCGGCTTCTCGCACAGCACGTGCTTGCCGGCGGCGAGCAGCCCCTCGACGATCTCGCGGTGCAGCGTGTTCGCGACGACGACGCTCACCACGTCGATGTCGTCCGCTGCCGCGATGGCCCGCCAGTCGGTGTCGTGCCGCTCGTAGCCGAAGCGCCGTGCGGCCTCGGCGGCGAGGGGCTCGTACACGTCGCCGACCGAGACGAGCCGGACCGGCGGCAGCGTCGAGGTGAAGAGGGAGGGTGCGTTCCGCCACGCAGCCATGTGGGCCTTGCCCGCCATGCCCGCGCCGATGACGGCGACGCCGATGCTGTCGCTCATGTTCTCTCCTTCGAGAAGGTCGCTGGATCCGATTCTGGAACGTTCCAGAACGTGTCGGTAGACTGTAGCCGCACCAGCCCATGTCCTGTCAAGCACCGTGCCGGAAAGGCTCAGCGTGACCCCTCGCCTGCCGACGATCATCGACGTCGCCGCACGCGCGGGCGTCTCGAAGTCCCTGGTGTCGATGGTGCTGCGCGACGACCCCGGGGTCTCCCCCGCCCGCCGCTCCGCGGTGCTCGCCGCCGTCACGGAGCTCGGCTACCGCCCGAACCGCGCCGCCGCGATCCTCGCCGGCACCCGGACCCGCACCATCGGCGTCATCGTCGACGACTTCCGGAACCCCTGGTACGTCCCGATGCTCGACGGCATCCGCGAGGCCCTCGCCCCGCACGGACTCCGCCTCACCCTCGCCGACACCCGCGCCAACGCCCACCTCGGTTCCTCGCCCTTCGACGACCTGGTCTCCCTGCGGGTCGACGGCGTGGTGCTCGCCGCCGAGGGCTTCCCCGACGTCGTCGTCCCCGCGGACACCCCGGTCGTGGTCGCCGGTGCGCGTGAGGACGTCCCAGGCGGACTCGACGTGGTCGCATCCGACGAAGCCGCCGGCGGACGGCTGGCAGCGGATCACCTGATCGGGCTGGGTCACCGCCGCATCGTCCACGTCACCGGCTCGGGAGGCCCGGCTGCGCTCCGCCGGGACGCCACCGTCGCACAGCTGGTCGCGTCCGGCATCGAGCCGCTGGTCTCCGGCTCCGGCCCCACCTCGGAAGCCACCGGCTACGAGGGCACGCGGCTCGCACTCCGGGAGCACCCCGACCTGACCGCGGTGTTCGCCGCGAACGACGTCATGGCGATGGGTGCGATCGCCGCCGTGCAGGAAGCCGGACTCCGCGTGCCGCAGGACGTCTCGGTGATCGGCAACGACGAGACCCCGCTCGCCGCGTCACCCCTGCTTCGCCTGACGACGGTCGACCCGCACAACGACGAGGTGGGGCGCCTGGCGGCTGCGCGGTTGGTGGAGCGGATCGGCGCGGCTGCGGGAGCCCCGGCGGGTCCCATCCGGACGCTCGTGCCGCCGACGCTCGTGGTCCGGTCGACGACGGGGCCGCCCCGCGCCTGATCGCGCTCGAGCCGCGGAACCTGGTTCCGGCGGGGTCGACCGCCGTGCGAGGCGCCCGGGAACGACGAAACCCCGGTCCGATCGGACCGGGGTTTCGTCATGCTGTTCGTACAGTGCGGAGACGGAGGGATTTGAACCCTCGGTCCCCTCAAAGGGGACTCCACCTTAGCAGGGTGGTGCACTCGGCCGGACTATGCGACGTCTCCAAGCACTCTCGCGAGCGCTCCGACCACCATACAGGAGGACCGCGCCACTCTCGACCCGACGCACGCCCGCGCGTGGCTCGGGCCGGATAGCGCGGTCCCCCGAAGTGGGGACACATCGGGGTTGTCGGGGCGTACCCCACTGCATAGCATCGTCGGGACGCGGCAATCACGTTCCGGGGTTCGCCCCCGTCGTCGCGACACAGCACCCGACGTCGTTCTCCGCGCGGGCCCGGCGCGCCCGATCGCGTGGCGCCCGGCGGGGAGCGACTTCCCCGGGGGCGCGGCCCACCACCGCGCCCCCGTTCCTGCGTTCGGGGGCAGGCAGCTACCGAGCCGAGACTCGTCCCCGCGGACAGTCCACGGGCGTTGAAGGCCGCAAAGAGTCCGCCCGACCGAGACTCGGGGCCAGCGAGGGCCCGCCCCGCGCCTCAGTACCCGAACGCCTTGGAGCAGGTCTGCTGGTCGGCTGACTGGCCCTCGAGTCCGTCGATGGTCTCGGGCGTCGCCGAGGGGGTGCGGGGCGCAGCCGACGACGGTGCTGCCGGGGTCGCGGGGGTCGCGGGCTTCGGCGCAGCCTCCGGAGACGACGGTGCAGCGGTCGGCTGCGTCGGACCCGTCTGCGTCGGACTCGTCTCCGACCCGATGCCCGTGCTGTCCGCCCCGAGCGAGAACGACTGGTCGGCCTTGATCTTCGCGAACAGCTGGTCGGCCAGGTACGTCGTCGGCTGGACCTTGCCGGCGTAGACCCCGGTGCCGCCCGTGGTGCCCGGGTACTGCACGAAGTTCACCTGCGCCAGCGGCAGGTCCCGCAGCGCCAGGCCCATCTGCACCATCGTCCCGATGTCGTTCAGGCTCTGGGACAGCTGCATGTTCGACGCCGCCGCCCGGGCCAGCTTGTACAGGCGGGCGGGCGAACCGAGGGTGTCGTTCGACTTCACGGTTCGGAGCAGCGACGACAGGAACACCTGCTGGCTCGAGATCCGGGCGAGGTCCGACCCATCGCCCACGCTGTGCCGGGTGCGCAGGAACGCCAGGGCATCGTCACCCTGCAGCGTCGAGGTGCCGGCGGGCAGGTTCAGCCCCGTGTACGAGTCGGTGATCGGCTGGGCGACGCAGACCGGCACGCCGCCGATCGCGTTCGACATCTCGATGACGCCCTTGAACGACACCGCCGCCGAGTACTGGATGTCGAGCCCGGTCAGCCCGGCGACCGTCTGGGTGACGCAGTTCAGGCCGCCCTCGCCGAACGAGGTGTTGATCGGCTGCGCCGCCATCGCCGGGGCGGTGCCCGTGCCGTCGGTCTTCTTGCAGGCCGGGATCGGTGTGACGAGGTCACGCGGGATGCTCACCGCGGTGGCGTTGGTGTGGTCCGCCGAGACGTGCAGCAGGATGTTGACGTCGTTGAGGGTCGCGTCGCGCTCCCCGAACGCAGCGCTCTGGTCGGGGTCGTTGTCGGTGCCGACGACGAGCATGTTGAACCCGCCCTTGAAGGCGCTGAGGGGCTTGGGACCACCCTTCGCCTGCGGCGCGGGCTGGCCCTGGATCTCCACACCGTCACCGAGGTCGTCCGTGACCTGCTTCGCCGCGATCGCCGTGACCGAGACCGAGCTCACGAGCGCCACCGCGACGACGGCGGAGACCGTCTTGGCCACGGTCGCGAGGGGGCTCGAGCGCCGGAGACGTCCGTGCCGTGCGATCCCGGACGCTCGGTTCAAGCGGTGGGATCGGTCGCGGACGTCGTTCACGGGCACTCCTGTCGTCGGTGGACACGCCGGGGACGGCAACCGGTCAAGGCTGCCACGACGTTTCCTGACGATCCGGTGCGAGGCGCACCGGCGATGCTCGGTGAACGGCATCGCGACCAGCGGATCCGCGGCGGTCGGCACGGACCTGAACGGATCCGCAGCCGACGCGCATCAGGCCGACACCACCACCCGGAAGCGGTCCGGCAGTGCGATCAGGGCGGTCGAGAGTTCGAGGAGTGCGGCGGCGCAGTCGTCGAGGGCATCGCGGCCGGCGGCGTCCACCGCTCGCTCCACGATCTCGACCCGTCGGCGCCGGTCGACCACGGCGTCGATCCCGTTCGCCAGGGCGACGTCATCGGTGAAGAACATGTCGAGCACGATGCGCTGCGACAGCAACCAGTCGCCGCTCACCGACGATCCGCGGCGCCGCAGGTACCAGGACCCGAGCTCGACGAAGGCACCGGCTTCGGTCCAGCACTCGCGGAGCCACGCCTTGTCGAACCGGTCCTGGTAGCCGACGGCGCTCGACGGAGGATCGGCGAGCATGGTCTGCGCGATCCGGAGGCGCTCGGTCATCTGGTCGACCGACCAGTGCGAGATCACGACCCCGACGTACCGCTGGACGGTCGCCAGCTGGAGCGATTCGAGGGTCACCAGGGCTTCGCGCACGGGCGTCCGCGACACCCGCATGTCCGATGCCAGGGTGTCGAGCCGCAGCCGCTGCCCACGGCGGTACTCGCCCCGCAGGACGTTGTCGAGCAGGCGCAGGAACACCGCGTCGCGCAGCAGGCTGCGGCGCAGGCCGTGGGGATCGAGGTCGCCGGCCGCGGCGCGCATCGGGGTGTGCTCCATCACCCCAGGGTCACGCACGGGCGAAGCCCCCGGGGAGCGGGCGGCCGCTGTCGTGGATGATCGTCGCCGGTGTCGGACTGTGGAGGAGTGCCATGCAGGCACAGTGACAGCGCTGCGGCGGCGGCGCTAAACACTCTGCATACAGAATGTCAGGCCGCCGCCACCGTGCTCACTTCCGGTCGGACTTCGCATCCCCGGTGAGCACCGAGAGCGGTTGGGTGACGTCCTCCAGCCCCTTCCGCGCGGCGTCGACCCCGAAGATCAGGGCCACCACGCCGCCGCCGATCATCACCGCGGATCCGAGCAGGTACCCCCAGAACAGCGGCTCCCGCGACGACCCGTCCCCGATGAAGGCACCGTAGATGGCCGGGGCGACCGCACCGAAGATCTGCGCCAGGGCGAAGAAGTACGAGATGGCCTGCGACCGCAGCTCGAGCGGGAAGATCTCGCTGACCGTCAGGTACGCACTCGACGCACCGGCCGAGGCGAAGAAGAACGAGACGCACCAGAAGGCGACCTGCACCGTGGCCGAGATCGCGTCGGCCCGGAACAGGAACGCCGACGTGGCGAGCACGAGCCCGGACACCAGGTACGTCAGGAAGATCATCTGGCGACGACCCCAGGTGTCGAAGAAGCGCCCGAGGATGATCGGCCCGAGCAGGTTGCCGATCGCGAACGGGAAGAAGTACACCGCCGTCTCCGCTGTCTTCAGGCCGAAGAAGTTCGTCAGCACGAGCGCGTAGGTGAAGAAGATCGCGTTGTACAGGAACGCCTGCGTGATCATCATCGTCGCGCCGACGAGCGTCCGCGTCGGGTACTGCTTCAGCAGCACGCGCGCGATGGTCAGGAACCCGACGCGGTCGGTCGGTGTGACGGTCATCGCCTTCGACTGGTCGACCTCGGGCAGCGGTTTGCCGGTCGCCTGCTCCACCGACGCCTCGATGCGGGAGACGGTGGCCTCGGCTTCTTCCTGACGTCCGTGCGTCATCAGCCACCGCGGACTCTCCGGGATGTGCCGGCGCAGGAAGATGATCGCGATGCCGAGCACCGGGCCGAGGAAGAACCCGATGCGCCAGCCGATGTCCTCGGCGAAGTACGACGTGTCGAGCAGGTAGATGTTCGCGAAGGCGCCGAGTGCCGCGCCACCCCAGTACGTGCCGTTGATGGCGATGTCGACGTGCCCGCGGTACTTCGCGGGGATGAGTTCGTCGATCGCGGAGTTGATCGCCGCGTACTCGCCACCGATGCCCAACCCCGCCACGAATCGGAAGGCCGCCAGGAACCAGAAGTCCTGCGCGAGGCCCGCGATGCCGGAACCGATCAGGTAGATGGCCAGCGTCAGGATGAACAGCTTGCGGCGGCCCAGCCGGTCGGACATCCGCCCGAACACCAGGGCGCCGACGACCTGCCCGACCAGGTAGATCGTGCCGAGCAACGTCACCTGTTGCGTCGACAGGTTCAGGTCGGCCTGGAACCCGGCGTTCGAGACGATCTGGATCTCGAGACCGTCGAGGATCCAGGACACGCCGAGTCCGACGACGACGCTCCAGTGGAACCGGGTCCACGGCAAGCGGTCCATCCTGGCGGGCACCAGGCTCTTGATGGTTGCGTTCGCGCTGCTCACGAAAGGGGACCGTACGCCGAGATCGCCGATGTGGTTCAGATGCGGTACGAGCAACCGGGGGCGGAGCCGGATCCCCCTACTTCGAATCCGGCTCCGTCGCCGGGATCTCAATGATCGCAAGTGCGATGGAAACCCACAAGCGGACGGACGGGAGGCCCGTGGCGGGGCCCGCCACGGGCCTCCCGTCCGACAAGGCGTAACGTCCAGAACGTGACCCGACCTGACATCCGCACGGTCGGCGAGCTCCGCACCTCTGGTCACGTCCAGAAGACGGTCCGCGCCGAGATCCGCGACAACCTGCTCACCGCCCTGCGCCAGGGCACCGATCCGTGGCCCGGCCTGCACGGCTTCGAGACCACCGTCATCCCCCAGCTCGAACGCGCCCTGATCGCCGGGCACGACGTCGTCCTGCTCGGCGAGCGCGGCCAGGGCAAGACCCGCCTGCTCCGCACCCTGCAGGGCCTGCTCGACGAGTGGACGCCGGTCATCACCGGCTCCGAGCTCGGCGAGCACCCGTACGAACCGATCACGACGGCGAGCATCCGTCGTGCCGACGAGCTCGGTGACGCCCTGCCGATCAGCTGGCGGCACCGCGACGACCGCTACGTCGAGAAGCTCGCGACGCCGGACACGAGCGTCGCCGACCTGATCGGCGACGTCGACCCGATGAAGGTCGCCGAGGGTCGCAGCCTGGGCGACCCGGAGACCATCCACTTCGGGCTCGTCCCGCGCGGCCACCGTGGCATCGTCGCGATCAACGAACTGCCCGACCTGGCCGAACGCATCCAGGTCGCGATGCTCAACGTGATGGAGGAACGCGACGTCCAGATCCGCGGCTACGTGCTGCGGCTGCCGCTCGACGTGCTCGTCGTGGCGAGTGCGAATCCCGAGGACTACACGAACCGCGGCCGGATCATCACGCCGCTGAAGGACCGCTTCGGCGCCGAGATCCGCACGCACTACCCGATCGAGCTCGACGACGAGATCGCCGTCATCCGGCAGGAGGCGCAGCTGACGGCCGAGGTGCCCGACGCGCTGATCGAGATCCTCGCCCGCTTCACCCGGGCGCTCCGTTCGTCGAGCGCCGTCGACCAGCGCAGCGGCGTGAGCGCCCGGTTCGCGATCGCGGGTGCCGAGACGGTGTCCGCCGCCGCCGTGCACCGCGCAGCACGCCAGGGCGAGGACGAGGCGGTCGCCCGCCCGATCGACCTCGAGACCGCGGTGGACGTCCTCGGCGGCAAGATCGAGTTCGAGAACGGCGAAGAGGACCGGGCCGACGAGGTCCTCGAGCACCTGCTCCGCACCGCGACCGCCGAGACCGTGCGCGCCCGGTTCAGGGGTCTCGACTTCGCGGTGCTCGTGGACGCGCTCGACGGCGGCACGATGGTCACCACGGGCGAGCAGGTCAGCGCCCGGGCGTTCCTCGAGGGGCTGCCGTCGATCGGCGAGTCCGACCTGTACGACCAGGTGTGCGACCGGATGGGTGCCACGAACGACGGCGAACGCGCCGGCGCGATCGAGCTCGCCCTCGAGGGCTTGTTCCTCGCCCGACGCATCAGCAAGGAGTCCGGCGGGGGCGAAGCCGTCTATGGCTAGGCAGAACCGACGCCTGACGCGCGACACCCGCTACGGGGCCTACACCAACGGGCCGGACCCGCTCGCGGCCCCGGTCGACCTGGCCGAGGCACTCGACGCCATCGGGCAGGACGTGATGGGCGGCACGTCGCCCGAGCGCGCGATGCGGGAGTTCCTGCGACGCGGTGGCCGGACGCAGCGCGGCCTCGACGACCTGGCCCGCCAGGTGGCCGAGCGGCGCCGTGAACTGACGAGCCGGAACAACCTCGACGGCACCCTGCAGCAGGTCCGCGAACTGCTCGACCAGGCGCTCCGTGCCGAACGCGGCGAACTCGCCCGCAACGTCGACCTCGACGACGGCGAGCGGGCGCTGGCCGAACTGCAGCTCGACAGCCTGTCGCCCTCCCCCGCCGCCGCGGTGCAGGAGCTCGGCGGCTACGACTGGACGAGCCCCGTGGCCCGGCAGAAGTACGACGAGATCAAGGACCTGCTCGGCCGCGAGGTGCTCGACCAGCGCTTCGCCGGTATGAAGCAGGCGCTCGAGGGCGCCACCGAACAGGACCGGGCCGCGGTCAGCGCGATGATGCAGGACCTCAACGCCCTGCTCGAGGCGCACGCCCGCGGTGAGGACACCCGGCAGCAGTTCGACGACTTCATGGACCAGCACGGCGAGTACTTCCCGTCGGACCCCGCGAACGTCGACGAGCTGCTCGACGACCTGGCAGCCCGTGCGGCCGCAGCGCAGCGCATGCGGAACTCGATGACCCAGGAGCAGCGGGACGAACTCGACTCCCTCGCCCAGCAGGCCTTCGGCTCCCCCGACCTGATGGGGCAGCTGTCCCAGCTCGACGGGAACCTGCGGTCCCTGCGGCCCGGCGAGGACTGGGGCGGGTCGGAGCGCATGGACGGCGAGCAGGGCCTCGGGCTCGGCGACGGCACCGGGGTGTTCCAGGACATCGCGGACCTCGACGCGCTCGCCGACCAGCTCGCCCAGTCCGGCCCCGGCTCGGAACTCGACGACCTGGACCTCGACGCGCTGTCCCGGCAGCTGGGCGACGAAGCGGCGGTCGACGCGAAGACCCTGCAGCGGCTCGAACAGGCGCTCCGGAACTCGGGGGCGATGCGCCGCGGTGCCGACGGGCAGCTCCGGCTGACCCCGAAGGCGATGCGGCAGCTCGGCAAGAGCCTGCTCAAGGACGTCGCCCAGCAGATGTCCGGTCGCCAGGGCGCCAGGGACCTCCGTCGCTCGGGCGCCGCGGGTGAACCGTCAGGGGCGTCACGGCAGTGGGCGTTCGGCGACACCGAGCCGTGGGACATCCCCCGCACGATCACGAACGCCGTGGTGCGGACGGCGGCCAGCGGTCGGCAGGGAGCCGGCGTGCACCTGAGCATCGACGACGTCGAGGTGCAGGAGACCGAGGCCCGCACCCAGGCCTGCGTCGCGCTGCTCGTCGACACGTCGTTCTCGATGGCGATGGAGGACCGCTGGGTCCCGATGAAGCGCACGGCCCTGGCGCTCCACACCCTGGTGTCGACCCGGTTCCGCGGCGACGACCTGCAGCTCATCGCCTTCGGTCGCGAGGCCGAGGTGATGGACGTCGAACAGCTCGTCGGTCTCGACGCGATGTGGGACAAGGGCACGAACCTGCACCACGCCCTGCTGCTCGCCAACCGGCACTTCCGCAAGCACCCCACGGCCCAACCGGTGCTCCTCATCGTCACGGACGGCGAGCCGACCTCGCACCTCGAGCCGAACGGGCAGGTCTGGTTCGACTACCCGCCCGACCCGGTGACGATCGCGTTGACCGTCCGGGAGCTCGAGAACGCCGGACGCCTCGGCGCCCAGACGACGTTCTTCCGGCTCGGCGAGGACCCGGGGCTCGCCCGGTTCATCGACGCGATGGCGAAGCGGGTGGACGGCAGCGTCGTGGCGCCGGAGAACGACGACCTCGGGGTCGCCGTGGTCGGCTCGTACCTCGGCTCGCGTCGCGGGGCCGGCGGCGCGCTCTTCCGCGACGACTGGGGGCTCTGAAGCCAGCCCCGGACAGCCGGGAGGCCCGTGGCGAGACCGCCACGGGCCTCCAGTTACGTCCCTGGGTGCGTCTAGAACAGCGGCCAGGGCACGGCGGGGCCGTGACCCGGCGGCGGCGGGAAGATCCCGACGGCGCGCAGGGCCGCGCAGCGCGCCCGGAGCGTGTCGATCTCCTCGTCCGTCAGGTGCTCGGCGAGCTCGTCGCCGAGCCCGCCGCGCAGGGCTTCGGACACGCGGTCGAGGCCCTCGAGCTCGTCCGGCCCGAGGGGCTCGCCGATCCAACCCCACAGGACCGTCCGGAGCTTGTGCTCGACGTGGAAGGTGAGCCCGTGGTCCACGCCGAAGCGGTGGCCGTCGGGCATCGCGAGCACGTGCCCGCCCTTGCGGTCGGCGTTGTTCACGACGACGTCGAAGACGGCCATCCGGCGCAGGGCCTCGGAGTCCTCGTGCACGAGCGTGACGGGCTGGTCGCGCTCGTCGATGGCCTCGAGCACGGGCAGCCAGGGCGAACCGTCCGCCTCGGCGAGTTCGGGTGCCACCAGGTCGACGGCGTCCTGCTCGGGGTCGACGTCCTGCCAGCGCTGCACCATGCCGGGGCCGAACGGACCGTCGCCCATCCACGTGGGCGGGACGACGCCCCAGCCGAACGCCTCGGAGACCAGGTGTGCGGCGATCTCGCGGCCGGCGAGCGTGCCGTCCGGGAAGTCCCACAGCGGGCGCTCGCCCTCGACGGGCTTGTAGACGACGGTCGCGCCGTCGAGGTCGGCGAGGAAGGTGGCGTTGGACGCCTCACGGATGCGCGCCCGGACGGAGAGCGATCCGTCGCTCATGCGTCGCCGGGCGGACGACCGGCGGCGACGACCTCACGCGTGCGCTCGACGAATGCCCGGGCGGTGCCGACCGGGATCTTCACCTGGAACAGCTCGGCGGGTTCGGGGATCTCCACGACGGCCTCGATCTCGACGCCGTCCTCGCTCTCCTCGGACACGATCTCGACCTCGTCGTCGATCGGGTACGCCTCGATGACGACCTGGGCGGTGGACGGGTCGAAGCCCAAGCTCAGCGCTCCGGCGCGGAACTCGGCCTCGACCGGCTGGTCGAGGGGCTCCGGGTCGCGGAGTTCGGCGGGCACGGACGGCGGCACGCTGAAGCGGTTGTCGTCGACGGTCGCGACCTCGTCGAGGAGCTCGTCGATCTTGTCGGCGAGCACGGAGGTCTGCTCCTTCTCGAGCGCGACGCTGGTGACGCGTCGACCGGAGCGGGCCTGGATGTAGAAGGCGCGCTCACCCGGACGGCCGATGGTGCCGACGACGAGGCGGTCCGGCCAGTCGAAGCCGTGGACGATGGTGGGCATACCCGCATTGTAGGAGCGCTCGGCTCCGCCCGTTCAGGGTCGCGCAGGTCAGCCGGGCGCGTCGGGGGCCGGACGCCCGGTGCCGGTGTGCGCATCGGGTTCCGGATGTCCTGCGCCGCCGCCGACCGCGGCCTCCCCGCTGGGAGCCGGGGCGGTGCGCAGCCAGGACAGGTCGCCCGACTCGGTGTTCGTCGCGACGACCTCGGGGCGGTGCTCGCCGTACCGCACGACCGACACCGAGGCCGGCCCGACGCCGATGCGCTGGAACAGGTCCAGGTGCATGCCGAACGCGTCGGCCAGGACGCTCTTGATGATGTCGCCGTGGCTCACCGCGACCCAGACCGCGCCGGGTCCGTGCTCCGCCTCGACCTCGGCGTCGATGCGCCGGACGGCCGCGACGGCACGGGACTGCATCGTCTGCATGGACTCGCCGCCGGGGAACACGACGGCACTGGGGTTCGCCTGCACCGTGCGCCAGAGGGGCTCCTTCGCCAGGTCGGCGAGCTTCCGGCCCTGCCACTGCCCGTAGTCGGCCTCGGTGATGGCCCGCTCGATCAGCAGATCGGACGCGCCGGACTGCCGGTCGGTCTGGCGGCCGGGCTGCCGGTCGAGGATCGCGCGGGCGGTCTGTCGGCAGCGCTCGAGCGGACTCGACACCACGGCGACCACGGGCACCGCGGCGATGCGCTCCGCGGTCCGCTCGGCCTGGGTCCGCCCGACGGCGTCGAGTCGCACGCCGGCGGTGCGTCCGGCCAGGACGCCGGTGGCGTTCGCGGTGGTGCGTCCGTGACGGACGAGGAGGACGGTCGCCATGCGCCCGATCCTAGGCGCGCGGACGTGCTGCCCTCGACGCGTTGCCCGTCAGAAGCGGCGCGGCGGCCCGCTGGTCGGTAGCGTCTGGCGCATGCCGTTCTTCCGCGACGCTCCGCGCCCGACCACCCCAGCCCCGCCGTCCAGGGTCCAGGCCGCATGGTCCGACTCCGCCGGGCACTTCGCGACCCGGTGCCTGCAGCTGATCATCGTCGTGGTGGTCGTCGCCGGGGTCGTCTGGGCGAGCAACATCCTGAGCGTCGTCACGATCCCCGTGCTCCTCGCGCTCATCATCGCGTCGGCGATGCACCCGGTCGTGTCGTGGCTGCGCAAGCACCGCGTGCCGTCGGTGCTCGCCACCCTCGCCGTCCTGATCGGCGTGCTCGCGATCCTGGGCCTGATCGGCTGGCTCATCGTCGTCGCGGTCGAGAACCAGTGGTCGCAGCTGCAGAAGTCGGCGGTCGACGGGTTCCAGCAGCTGCAGGAGTTCGCGAAGAACCTGCCGTTCTCGATCTCCGACAAGCAGATCGACGACGCGGTCGCGTCGGCGTCCGACTTCGTCACGAGCGCCCAGTTCGGCTCCGGTGCGCTGGCGGGCGCGTCGGCCACCGCGAACTTCCTGACCGGGCTCGTGCTGATGATCGTCGTGCTGTTCTTCTTCCTCAAGGACGGCCCGAGCATCTGGGAGTTCCTGCTCCGTCCCTTCACCGGTGAGCGCTACGCCCGCGCACGTCGTGTCGGTGACCGGGTCGTCTCGACCCTCGGCGGCTACGTCCGCGGCACCGCCACCGTCGCCGCGGTGGACGCGATCGGCATCGGGGTCGGCATCGCGATCGTCGGCGTGCCCCTGGCCCTGCCGCTGGCCGTCATCGTCTTCATCACGGCGTTCATCCCGATCGTCGGTGCGACCGCTGCCGGCATCCTCGCCGCCCTCGTCGCGCTCGTCGCCCTCGGCCCGGTGCAGGCGCTCATCGTGATCGGCATCGTGGTGCTGGTGAACCAGCTCGAGGGCAACCTGCTGCAGCCGGTCCTGATGGGGCGGACGCTCAAGCTGCACGGCCTCGTCATCCTGATCGGCCTGACCGCCGGCACCGTGCTCGCCGGCATCACGGGCGCGATCATCTCGGTGCCGCTGATCGCTGCGGCCTGGGGCGCCATCCTGGTGTGGGACGGCCCGAACACCCCGGCTCGCCCCTGGCGGAAGAAGCGCAACGAGGACGTCACCGCGCACGAGCTGCCGCAGGGCTGATCCGCGGCGCCGATACGTGGGGCGCGTTGCGGACATCCACTTCGCGCAACGGCCTGCCACCCAGCAGTATGGAGGAGTGCTCGTCTCCATCGTCTACATGAGTCGTGCCGTCGTGCCCTTCGACGACCAGGCCATGGCGGTGCTGCTCGCTGAGTCCCGGCTGCGGAACGAAGCGCTCGGGGTCTCCGGGCTCCTGCTCGCCAAGGGCGGCCGGTTCATGCAGCTGCTCGAGGGGCCGGCATGGAGCGTGCAGGACCGGTACGACGTCATCGCGAAGGACCGGCGGCACGGTGAGGTCAAGTCGCTCGTGCGCGAGGACATCGAGCGCCGGCGCTTCGACGGCTGGTCGATGGCGTACCGAGCACTCGACGACTCCGACATCCGGTCAGAAGCGGGCTTCAGTCCCTTCCTCTCCGGCACGATGGACTTCCCGCGCTCGTTCGACCGGACCAGTGCGGCCTGGCTGCTGAAGTGGTTCCGCGACCGCGAGCTGCACGACCTCTGACCCGTCGGCTGCGCCGCGCCGCCCGGCCACCGCACCGTGCGGGCTTCGCCACCCGGTGCGAGCTTGCCCGCACCGTGCGCGCTTACCGCGCCGCACCACGCCACCAACCCCGCACCCAGTCACCACACACGCACCGTGCGCACCGCCGAACAGGAGGCCCGTGGCCGGCCCGCACCGCGCCTCCCGGCCACCGCACCGTGCGCCCACCGCCACCCGGTGCGAGCTTGCCCACACCGTGCGCGCCCCCAGCGCCGCACCACGCCACCAACCCCGCACCCGGTCACGACACACGCACCGTGCGCACCGCCGGACGGGAGGCCCGTGGCCGGCCCGCACCGCGCCTCCCGGCCACCGCACCGTGCGCCCACCGCCACCCGGTGCGAGCTTGCCCACACCGTGCGCGCTTACCGCGCCGCACCACGCAACCAACCCCGCACCCAGTCACCACACACGCACCGTGCGCACCGCCGGACGGGAGGCCCGTGGCCGGCCCGCACCGCGCCTCCCGGCCACCGCACCGTGCGGGCTTCGCCACCCGGTGCGAGCTTGCCCACACCGTGCGCGCTCACAGCGCCGCACCACGCCACCAACCCCGCACCCAGTCACCACACACGCACCGTGCGCACCGTCGGACGGGAGGCCCGTGGCCGACCCGCACCGCGCGCGATCAGGTGAGGGCGAGCAGGTTGTTCACCTGCTCGTTCACCCCGGTCAGCGTCGAGACCGGCTTGCCGTTCGCGTAGACGTCGTCGAAGGCGGGCTGCAGCAGGGCCTGCACGTCGGCGGGGTTCTTCGTGACCGGGAACAGGAACGTCGTTTCCTCCTCGACCTGCCGGGTGAACGCCGAGACGTCCAGGCCGCGCTTCCGGAACGACGCCACCGCGGCCTCGGTGCCCGCGGGACGAGCGGGGAACACGATCCCGCTCCGACCGACGATCCGCTGCGCCTCGTCGCTGCCCAGGAACGCCACCCACTTCGCCGCGGCCTCGGGGTCCTTCGCCTGCTTCGTGATCGAGTCGCCGAGCCCGTTGAACATCGACGCGCGGTGTCCCGCCGGACCGATCGGGGTCGGGGCGACGGCGACGTCGAGGTCGTCCATGCCGAGGTACGAGCCGATCATCCACGAGCCGTTGAACGACAGCGCGCACTTGCCAGCGCCGAGCTGGACCTCGGGCCCGGTCGTGGTGGAGAACACCCCGTACTTCGCCATGTAGCCCTTCTCGGCCAGCCGGTAGTACCAGGCGAGGGTGTCCTGCACGACCCGCTCGTCGTAGCGGAACTTGTCACCCCAGGGGTTCTCGTTCGTGTAGAACCAGTCGACCGACCCGGTGAACGGCGACCACTGGGTCTGTCCGAAGCCGTCGCCGCCCGACCCGTTCGACGAGATGCCGTAGACGGCGACGTCGTCCTTGTCGAAGCCGTCCTCGTCGCCGCGTCGGCCCTTGGAGTCCACCGTCAGCCGGGCGAGCATCCGCTCGAACGTGCCGCCGTCGTCCGGGTTCCACTCGAGCGACCCGAGTTCCTCGGCGGAGACCCCGGCCTTCGCCATCGCCTTCTTGTCGTAGAACATCGCGACGGTGTCCCAGTCCTTCGGGGAGCCGTAGCGGTGGCCGTCCTGGCCCTTCCACAGTTCGGCGAGCCCGGACTGGTAGTCGTCGTCGCGGATGCCCTTGGTCGCGTCGAGTTCGTCGAGCTTGTAGAGCACGTCGAGGTCGGCGTACTGCGGGAACTTCGTCAGGTGGTCGGTGAAGACGTCGGGCGCGGTGCCGGCGATGAACCCCGCGGTGAGCTTGGTCCAGTAGTCGTTCCACCCGAGCTGGGTGATCTTCACGGTGATGTCCGGGTTCGCGCGGTGGAAGGCGTCGGCGACGGCCTGGTAGGCGGGTTGCTGGTTCGCGTCCCACAGCCAGTAGCTCACGGTCCGTGCACCCGATCGGCTGGTCGTACGCCGACCGGGCGACGAGCAGGCGGCGAGCGCACCGAGGGCCAGGGCGGAGGCGCCGCCGGCGAAGAGCGTGCGGCGGGTCAGTTGGTTCGTCATGGTGTTCGTCCTGTCCGACAGCCGGGTCACTTGATCCCGGAGAAGCCGATGGAGTTGACGATCCGCTTGGCGAAGACGCCGAACAGCAGGATCATCGGGAGCGCCGCCACCAGGGTCGCGGCCATGAGCCCGGCCCAGTCGGTGCCGGACTGCGGGGTCTGCGACTTGAAGACGCCGAGCGCGACGGTCAGCACCCGCGAGCTGTCGGTGTACGACACCATGAGCGGCCAGAAGTAGTCGTTCCAGCTCGTGATGTACGTCAGCACGGCGAGGGTGGCGATCGGGGCGGCCGCCATCGGGATGACGAGCCGGAAGAACACGCGGACCTTGCCGGCGCCGTCGATGAGCGCCGCCTCTTCGACCTCCTTCGAGATGCCGAGGAAGAACTGGCGCAGGAAGAACACCGCGAACGGGGTCATGAACATCGTCGGCAGGGCGATGCCGAGCAGGTTGTCGACGAGCCCGAGCTGCTTGATGAGCGTGAAGTTCGGCAGCAGCGTGAAGATCGCGGGGACCATCAGCCCGGCCAGGAACACCCCGAACACCTTGTCGCGGCCGGGCCAGCGCAGCCGGGCGAAGGCGTAGGCCGCCGCTGCCGAGAAGAACACCTGGCCGACGGTGACGAGCGTCGACACCAGGATCGAGTTGAGCAGGTACCGCCAGAAGTTCAGCGCGGCGCCGGAGCCGCCCTGCGCCAACGCCTCTTCGGTGGACTGCAGGCCGAAGACCCGCTCGAACCCGCCCAGGCTGAACCCGACGGGCAGCAGCGAGGTGGGGTCGGAGTTGATCGCGGTGTTCGACGACAGCGCGGTGCGCAGGATCCAGTAGAACGGGAACAGGGTGACGACGATGACGAGGATCATCGCGACCCAGGCGAGCACCCGGCCGAGCGACGGGCGGCGACGGTGGCCGGCGCCCATCCGGGGCGGGCGGGACGTGGAGACGGAGCGGGTGAGGGTCGTGGTCATGGCGCTTCCGTTCAGTCCAGGTCGGACTCACCCGAGCGGGTGAGTCGGTACTGGATGATCGTGATGATGCTGAGGACGATGAGGAGCGCGACCGAGACCGCGGACGCGTAGCCGAACTGGAACCGACCGAACGCCAGGTTGTAGATGTAGTTCTGCACGACGTTCGTGGCGTTCGCGGGGCCGCCCTGCGTGGTGACGGCGACGGTGTCGAACACCTGGAACGACCCGATCACGGTGATGATCAGCACCAGGGACAGGATCGGGCGGAGCAGCGGCACCGTGATGCGCCAGAACATCTTCCACTCGCTCGCACCGTCGATGCGCCCGGCTTCGTACACGGTCTCGGGCAGGGACTGCAGGCCGGCGAAGATGAGCAGCGCCGTGTAGCCGACGTGTCGCCAGACGTTGATGAGCGCGATCGAGGGGATGCCCCAGACGTCGCTCTGCAGGAACGGGATGCGGTCGAGGCCGAGCGCTGCGAGCATCTCGTTGCCGATGCCGAGCTGGGTGTCGAGGATCCAGAGCCAGACCAGGGCGGCGACGACGTTCGACACCAGGTAGGGCGCGAGCACGATGCCACGCACGAACGTCGACTTGGTCAGCCGGTGCATCATCACGGCGATGAACAGCGCGACGACGGTCTGGATGACGATGTTGATGAGGACGTACTCGATCGTCACGACCATCGAGTGCCAGAAGATCGAGTCCTGCACCAGTCGGGCGTAGTTCTGCAGGCCGGTGAACTCCGGCTCGGTAAGCAGGTTGTACGAGGTGAAGCTCAGGTAGATGCCCCGCACGGTCGGCCAGGCGAGGAACACCGCGAACCCGACGGCTGCCGGGGCGATGAAGACGAGCGCGAGCCACAGGTCGTTCCTGGGGCGGCGCCGCGGGGCGGTGGTGCGGGCACGGGCGAGGTCGGCGGACCGACTCCTCCGTCTCGTGCTGGCGGTCGTCAAGGGTGACGACACAGGGCTCTCGGTTGCCATCGCGACTCCTTCGTCTGCGGTGGACTGACGTGCAGCAGTCCGTGAGCCGGGAATCTACACGTGGGGACCACGGCTCGCAAGAGGCTTTTTCCGTGCTGTGGACAGGGGTTGTCACGTGTAGACAGCGTGTGTCAGGATGGCGCTCGATCGCATCGGAGCGACCCGCTCGGCGACGCATCCCACACCCCTGGAAAGGTCACTGATGATCTCTGTCGGAATGGTCGGCGCGGGCCAGTTCGCCCCCCAGTTCGCCAAGCTGTTCAAGCTCCACCCCGACGTCGACCGGGTCTACGTCACGGACCTGGTCGACGAGCGGGCATCCGAACTCGTCGAGACGCAGCACCTCGACGGCACCTTCGACGACTTCGACGCCGTCCTCGCCTCGGACGTCGACGCCGTCGCGATCTTCACGCAGCGCTGGACCCACGGCCCGCTCGTGGTCAAGGCCCTGCGCGCCGGCAAGCACGTGTACTCCGCCGTGCCGATGGCGATCTCGGTCGACGAGATCCGCGACATCATCCAGGCGGTCCGCGAGACCGGCCTGACCTACATGATGGGCGAGACGAGCTACTACAACCCCGCGACGGTGTTCGCCCGCAAGCAGGTCGCCGCCGGCGCCTTCGGTCGGGTCTTCTACGCCGAGGGCGACTACGTGCACGACATGGACCTCGGCTTCTACGCCGCGTACCAGTACAGCGGCGGCGACGAGTGGAAGCGCACCGCCAGCTACCCGCCCATGCTCTACCCGACGCACTCCGTCGGCGGGGTCCTCGGCGCGATCCCCGGGCACGCGGTCAGCGTCAGCTGCATCGGCGTGAAGGACGAACGCGGCGACGGCGTCTTCGACAAGGACGTCAGCCAGTTCGACAACGACTTCTCGAACGCCACCGCCCTGTTCGAGCTCGACAACGGCGGGGTCATGCGCATCAACGAGATGCGTCGCGTCGGCTACCCGTCGCACATCCGCGAGTCGCGGTTCCGCTACTTCGGCACCGAGGCCAGCTTCGAGCAGCTCGCGAAGACGAGCGTGTGGCAGGACAAGGAGGACTCGTACGACATCAGCGACAAGATCGACACCCAGGCGACGATGTCCCTCGACGACCCGCGCCTGGCCGACGTCGACCCGTCCCTGCGTGACGCGTTCGTGTCCGGCTACGCCGAGGTGCACGACACCGACCGCCTGCCCGCCGAGTACGACGGCGTGCCGACCGGGCACGAGGGCAGCCACCAGTTCCTGGCCGACGACTTCGTCCGCGCCGTCGTCGACCGGACCCTGCCGCCGGTGAACGCCTGGACCGCCGCGCGCTTCACCCTGCCGGGCATCATCGCCCACCAGTCGGCGCTGCAGGGCGGCGCCCGGCTCGAGGTGCCGGACTTCGGCGACGCCCCGGAGACGACGAACGCCGGAGCGACGCCCGCGA
Source organism: Curtobacterium poinsettiae (assembly GCF_047226435.1). Taxonomy (NCBI): domain Bacteria; kingdom Bacillati; phylum Actinomycetota; class Actinomycetes; order Micrococcales; family Microbacteriaceae; genus Curtobacterium; species Curtobacterium poinsettiae. The sequence goes on from NZ_CP178434.1 coordinate 2,853,534, forward strand.
CGCCGACGAGCGCACCGACGTCAGCCGGCAGCACGTCGTCGGCTACGATCGCGTCCGAGTAACACGTGTCGTTCGGGTGCCGGTCCGTCGTGGCCGGCACCCGAACGACGCTCCCGGACCCGACGAAGGTGGCACCCGTGACCGTCCCGACGAACCCGAGGGCGGTCACCCGCGCGGACGTCGCCCGCTACGCCGGTGTCAGCACCTCCGTCGTCAGCTACGTCGTGCACGACGGCCCCCGCCCCGTCGCCGCCGCCACCGCCGCACGTGTCCGCGAGGCCATCCGCGTCCTCGGCTACCGCCCGAACGCGAGCGCCCAGGCCCTGCGCACCGGCTCGTCGAAGATGCTCGGCCTGATCGTTCCGGAGCTCGACAACCCCTTCTGGTCCGAGCTCGCCGTCGCCGTCACGCACGCCGCCGCAGCACGCGGCTACGACGTCCTGCTCGCCAACAGCGACGGCGATGCCGCCCAGGAGCGTGAGCGGCTCCGCAGCCTCTCCGCCCGCCAGGTCGACGGTGTCATCGTGACGAGCATCATGACCCACCCGGACCTGTCGACCGTCACCGACCCCGGCCTGCCGATGGTCCTGCTCAACACGTTCTTCGAGGTCCCCGAGTACGCGAGCATCGGTGTCGACGCCCTGCGCGGCGCCCTCGACGGGACCCGCCACCTGGTCGAGCACGGCTACCCCTCGATCGGCCTCGTGATGGGGCACACCGGATCGATGGAGCTCCGCGAGCAGGGCTGGATGCGTGCCCTGCGCCAGGCCGGCCTGCCCGACGGGCCCATCGTCCGTACCGACTTCACCCGCCGCGGTGGCTACGAAGCCGGACTCCGCATGTTCGCCGACGAGACCGGGCCCCGAGCCGTCTTCGTCAGCTCGGACATGCAGGCGATCGGCGTCATGCGGGCACTGTGGGAGCTCGGTCTGCGCGTCCCCGAGGACGTCGCGATCGTGTCGTTCGACGGCGCGGCCGAAGCGGACTACACGAACCCGCAGCTCACCACGGTCCGGCAGCCGATCGAGACGATGGCGGTCGCCGCGGTCGACCGCGTGCTCGGCCTCGACGCCGACAACCAGTGGCACCGTGACCTGGTCCCCGCCGAGTTGGTCCTCGGCGCGAGCTGCGGGTGCGACGTGCGTCGCTGACGCACCCAAAAGCGGACTGGAGGTTCGGGGGCGGGGCCGCAACGGGCCTCCCGTCCGTCAGCTGGTCGCGTTCAGGGCGCCGGCTCCATGACGGCACGCAGGCGCGCGGTCGGGATGCGCTGCTGCGCATCCACCGTCACGGCGGCGGCCTCGACCGCCTCGCCGCTGTCGGCGTCGACGAAGCGCAGGTCCGACGGCCGCTCGGACGGGCGGTGCCGGTCCGCCCAGCTGCCGAGGGCGAGCAGCACGAGCGACAGGTCGCGGCCGGCGCCGGTCAGGACGTACTCCTCGCGGGCACGGGCTCCCTCGGGCTTGTAGGTCGTGCGCTCGAGCACTCCCCCGTCGACGAGTGAGGCCAGGCGTGCGGTCAGGACCTCGCGCGGGATGCCGAGGCTCTGCTGGAACTGGCTGAAGCGGGTCGAGCCGCCGAGGGCGTCGCGGACGATCATGAGCGTCCACTTCTCGCCGAGGACGTCGAGGGAGCGTGCGATGGGGCAGCGCTCGTCGCCGCCGAGGATGCCGAGCATGTGTTCATCCTAGCTGGGTTCGATTTCCGGACACAACGTGCTAGGTTCGATTTCCGTACTCAACTTCTCTTCTCTGGAGCACTCATGACCAACCTCACCAACGCCGTCGTCCTCGTCACCGGAGCGAACGGCGGCCTCGGCGCCGAGTTCGTCCGCCAGGCACTGGAGCGTGGCGCCACCAAGGTCTACGCGACCGCCCGCAACCCGCGCACCTGGGACGACGAGCGCATCGTCCCGCTCGCCCTCGACGTCACGAGCCAGGAGAGCGTCGACGCCGCAGCCCGCGCCGCAGCCGACGTGACCGTCGTCGTGAACAACGCCGGGATCGCCGGCTCCGACCCGCTCGTCGACGTCTCCGTCGAAGAGGTCGAGCGCATCTTCGCCACCAACGTCTTCGGCGCACTCCGCGTCGCCAAGACCTTCGCCCCCTCGATCGCCTACGGTGCGCTGGTCGACGTGCACTCCGCGCTGAGCTGGGTCGCCCTCGCCGGCGCGTACTCGGCGTCGAAGGCCGCGTTCTGGTCGATCACGAACTCCCTGCGCCTCGAGCTCGCACCCCAGGGCACCCAGGTCGTCGGCGCCCACCTCGGCTACACCGACACCGGCATGATCGCCGACCTCGACGTCGAGAAGTCCGACCCCGCCGACATCGTCCGGTCGATCTGGGACGCGGTCGAGGCCGGCGAGCACGAGGTCCTCGCCGACCAGGTCAGCCGCGACGTCCGTGCCGGCCTGAGCGCCCCGCTCACTGCGCTCTACCCGATGCTCGCCAGCGCCTGAGACCTGTTCCCGTTCGGGCGCTGACGGTTCTGGTTCACGATCACCCGGATTCCTGAACCAGAACCGCCACCCGCCCCGATCGCGTCAGCCGCCCGCGCCGCGGTCCGTGATCCGACGGTTCGTGGCGGTGATGGCGGCGCGCTCGTCGTCGGACAGGCCACCGACGCGCAGGATCCGTCCCAGCACCTCGCTCTTGCGCTCGATGTAGTCGTCGATGTCCTCGGCCTCCGTGGCTGCCCGGCGCTTCACGGCGGCGTACTCGTCGCGGAGCGCCGGGTCGGCACGCAGCACGTCGCGCACGGCCAGGTGGTTCCGCAGTGCGAGCGACCCGGCCGCGACGACGTAGGTGTTGGTCGGGGCGAAGCGGTCCGGCGCCCGGAACGCCTGCCGCCAGGGGACGCCCAGTTCACCCCGCGGCTCGAAGCCGATGGTCGCCATCGCCGCAACTGCAGCCGGGACGTCGGCAGCGTCCACCACGACGTCGACGTCGAGCACGGGCTTCGCCGCCAAGCCGGGCACGGACGTGCTGCCCACGTGCTCGATGCTCCGGAACCGCACGTCAGCGTCGTCGAGTGCGGCGGCGTACGCATCGCGCAGCTGCCGGAACCGCTCGGGCCACGACGACCGGTACTCGACGACCTCGATCACGGGACCGGCGTGGGGGCGAGGAGCTGGAACATGACGTGGTCGCGCCAGACCCCGTCGATCTTGATGTACTCCGGCGCGAAGCCGTACCGGGTGAAGCCGGCCGACTCGAGCGCGCGCTGCGAGCCGACGTTCTCGGGCAGGGTCTCGGCCTGCACGCGGTGCAGACGGAGCACGTCGAACGCGTGATCGGCCGCGGCGCGGACAGCGCGGGATGCGTGGCCCTGGCGCGTGCGGTCGGCGCGGATCCAGTACCCCATCGCGCACGACTGCAGGGCGCCGCGGACGACACCGCTCAACGTGATGCGGCCGAGGAGTTCCCCGTCGGTCGACTCGATGACGAAGGGCACCGCGTTGCCGGACCGCTGCGCGGCGAGGGCCTGCGTGATGACGTCCCGCTGCCCGGACTCGGTGAAGTACGACGGTGCACGGGCCGGTTCCCACGGTCGTAGGTGGTCGGCGTTCTCGGTGATGACCGCAGCCAGGACGGCCGCGTCGTCGAGGCGGAGTGGGCGCAACCGTGTGTCCATCGCGGAGGGTGTGGGATTCGAACCCACGAGACATCTCTGCCCACCTGTTTTCAAGACAGGCTCCATCGGCCGCTCGGACAACCCTCCAGTGACGCGACCACGTGGCGAGACGTGATCGCGTCCCTGGAAGTCTAACGGGCCTCCAGGCAGGGGTGCGCGCGGAGGCGGACTAGCGCGGAAGCGAGTCGAGCGCCGCTGCCAAGCCGTCGTCGGCGATGCCGCCGGTGAGCTCGTTGCCGGCGTCGACGACGTCGTCGGGGGCCTGGCCCATGACGATGCCGCGACCGGAGGTCGAGGCCCAGCGGAGCATGTCGATGTCGTTGCGGCCGTCTCCCGCGGCGAAGACGCGGGAACGCGGGATGTCGAGCCACTCGCGGACGCGTTCCATGGCGGTGGCCTTGGTGACGCCCTCGGGGGCGATGTCGAGCCACGAGGTCCAGCCGACGGAGTAGGAGACCTTGTGCAGGCCCATCTGCTCGACGATCTGCAGGAAGTCCTCGGTGTCGTGGCCGGGCGAGATGACGACGACGCGGGTGGCCTCGACGCCGAGCAGCTGCTCGAACGGCACGTGCTCACCCTCGACGGTCATCGTGTCGTCGGGGAAGTTGCCGGACAGCAGGAAGTGACCGGTCTCGTCCTCGACGCCGAACGCGGCGTTCTCGAGCGCACCGTGGATGGTCTGCAGCACCTCGGACGGATCGAACCGCTCGACGTGTTCGCGCACGTAGGAGCCGTCGGCGCGACGGGCCAGGACGAGCGCACCGTTGGCACAGACCAGGTACTTCGGCCGGATGCCGAGGGTCTCGAGCAGGGGCACGGTCATGCCCTCGCTGCGGCCGGTGGAGAGCATGACCTCGTGCCCGGCGGCCTCGGCGTTCCGGACGGCGGCGACGACGGCCTCGGTGATGACACCGTCCTCACGCATGGTGGTGCCGTCGATGTCGAGCGCGACCAGCCAGCGCTTGGTTCGCGCGGGTGCCTCGGCGCCGGCGCCCTGCTCGGATCCGTCCACGAACCGTCCCTGGGTGCTCATCGGGGCTCGATCACCTCGACGCCACCGAGGTAGGGGCGCAGGACCTCCGGCACGACGACGGAACCGTCGGCCTGCTGGTGCGTCTCGAGGATCGCGACGATCCAGCGGGTGGTGGCGAGGGTGCCGTTCAGGGTGGCGACCGGGGCGGTCTTGCCGCTCTCGGTGCGGTAGCGGATGTCGAGGCGGCGGGCCTGGTAGGTCGTGCAGTTCGACGTCGAGGTGAGCTCGCGGAACGTGCCCTGCGTCGGGACCCAGGCCTCGATGTCGTACTTCTTCGCGGCGCTCGTGCCGAGGTCACCGCCCGCGACGTCGATCACGCGGTAGTGCAGCCCGAGGTCCTGCAGCATCTGCTCCTGGTACCCGACGAGCTTCTCGTGCTCGGCCTCGGCCTGGTCGGGATGCACGTAGGTGAACATCTCGAGCTTGTTGAACTGGTGCACGCGGAGGATGCCGCGGTTGTCCTTGCCCGCCGACCCGGCCTCACGCCGGTAGCAGGTCGACCAGCCGGCGTAGCGGTGCGCGGTCTTCTCGATGTCGAGGATCTCGTCGGCGTGGAAGCCGGCCAGAGCGACCTCGCTCGTGCCCGTCAGGTACAGGTCGTCGGCCTCGAGCCGGTAGACCTCGGCAGCGTGCTCGCCGAGGAACCCGGTGCCGGCCATCGTCTCGGGGCGCACGAGCGTCGGGGTGATGAGCGGCTCGAAGCCCGCGGCGATCGCACGGTCGAGGCCGAGCGACATCAAGGCGATCTCGAGCCGGGCGCCCATGCCGCGCAGGAAGTAGAAGCGTGAGCCGGAGACCTTCACGCCGCGCGGGATGTCGATGATGCCGAGGTGCTCGCCGAGGTCGGCGTGGTCCTTCGGCTCGAAGTCGAACTCGGGCTTGGTGCCGACGGTGCGGAGTGTGACGAAGTCGTCCTCGCCGCCCTCGGGGACCCCGGGGAGCACGACGTTCGGGATGCCGCGGACGACGGTGTTGAAGGTGTCCTCGGCCGCGGTGACGGTGGCCTGCGCCTCCTTCACCTTGGCGGCGAGGGCCTGAGCCTGCTGCACGAGCGCGGCCTTCTCGTCCTTCGGGGCCTTGGCGACGGTCTTGCCGAACGCGTTCTGCTCGGCGCGGAGCGACTCGAACGAGGTGATCGCGCTGCGGCGGGCGGAATCGGCGGCCACGGCTTCGTCCACGACGGCCTCGGAGGCACGGCGTGCCCGCTGTGAAGCCTTGATGACGTCCGGGTTGTCGCGGAGCAGCTGTGGATCGATCACCGCTCCATCCTAGACAGGGGCAACCGCACGCAGCCTCGATCGGTAGCGTGGACGTATGTCGAGCCCTTCGGAGACCGCGCCCGCGGACCAGGACGCCCTCCCCACCGAGCAGCGGACGGCCGCGGTGGTCTACAACCCGGTCAAGGTGCACCTGCCGACCCTCAAGCGCACGGTCCAGGAACACCAGGAGCAGGCCGGTTGGGCCGAGACCCTGTGGTTCGAGACCTCCGAAGAGGACCCGGGCGGCGGCATGGCCCGCGAAGCGATCGAGGCCGGTGCCGACGTCGTCGCGGCGGCCGGTGGTGACGGTACGGTCCGTGCGGTCGCCGAGGTCGTGCACGAGGCCGGTTCGACCCTGGCCCTGCTGCCGAGCGGTACCGGCAACCTGCTCGCGCGCAACATGAAGCTGCCCCTCGACGACCTGGCTGCGAGCGTCCGGACGATCTTCCACGGCGACGACCGCAAGATCGACTTCGGCATGCTCAAGGTGGAGCGTCCCGGCGGCGAGCGCGAACGCTTCGGCTTCCTGGTGATGGCCGGCCTCGGGCTCGACGCCCGGATGCTCGTGAACACCCGGCCCGAGCTGAAGAAGAAGGTCGGCTGGCTCGCCTACGTCGACTCGCTGTTCCGCTCGGTGCGCGACGCGAACGCGTTCGAGTTCCGCTACCAGCTCGACGACGACGGCAACCACTCGCTCCGGGCGCACTCGCTCATCGTCGGCAACTGCGGCATGCTGCAGGCCGGCGCGATCCTGCTGCCCGACGCCGAGATCGACGACGGCGTGTTCGACATCGCCGTGATGCGTCCCCGCGGGTTCTTCGGCTGGGTCCGGATCGGGGCGCGGGTGTTCTGGGAGAACGGGATCCTGCGGGCGTTCCGCCGGTCGAACCTGGGCAAGACCGCCGTCGGCAAGAAGATCGTGTCGCGTTCGCGCGAGGAACGGCCCCTGCGCTACCTGCGTGGGCAGGAGTTCACGGCGCGGCTCGAGCGCCCCGACGAGTTCGAGATCGACGGCGACCCGGTGGGCGAGGTCATCGCCTTCCGCTCGCGGATCGATCCGATGGGGCTCTCCGTGCGCGTGCCGGACCCGGCGGACGACCGCCACGGCTCGCGCCAGGTGCCCTGAGCCTGACCCTGTCGTGCGGGCCGCGGGCCGCGGTCCGCGCTACCGCCCCCCGGGCTCGCCGGACACGATGGCGCGCAACCAGTCGCGCGCCTCGACGAAGGCGGCGTCCGAGTAGCGCGCCGGCACCTCGGGGCGGGCACCGTCTGCCCGCGGGTACGACCCGAGGAACGTCACACGCGGGCTGAACCGCCGCAGGCCGAGCAGCGCGTCCGCCACCCGCTCGTCGCGCACGTGCCCGTCGAGGTCGATGACGAACCGGTAGCGGCCGAGCTCGTCACCGATCGGCCGTGACGACAGCAGCCCCATGTTGATGCCCCTCGTCGCGAACTGTTCGAGCATGTCGACCAGGGCGCCGGGGTGGTCGGCGGGCAGCTCGACGATGACGCTCGTCTTGTCGGCTCCGGTCGGTTCGGGCAGCGCGAGCGTCTTCGACACGAGCACGAACCGGGTGACCGCCGAGGCGTTGTCCCCGATGGACGACGCGAGCACGACGACGTCGTGGTGGTCGGTGATGCCGGGCGGCGCGACGGCGGCGTCGGCCGTGGGGTCCGCCTCGAGCAGGGCGAGGGCCGCGGCGACGTTCGACGACGCCGGGATGTGGCCGTGGCCGGGCAGGTTCGCCTCGAGCCAGTTGTGGGTCTGCGCGTAGGCGACCGGGTGTGCGTTCACGGTGCGGACGTCGGCCAGGGTCGTGCCGGGTCGGGCGACGAGCACGAAGTCGACGGGGACCAGGTACTCCCCCACGATCCGCACACCGGGGATCCGGGCCAGGGCGTCCTGCGTGGCACTGACCCCGCCGTCGACGCTGTTCTCGATCGCGATGACGGCCCCGACGGAGCGGCCGGACATGACGTCGTCCAGGGCCTCACCGACGTTGTTGACGCTCCGCCAGGGCTTGCCGGCGGCGGCCTCGACGAGCTTGAGGGCCGCCTCGGTGAAGGTGCCGGCGGGTCCGAGGTAGGAGTACGTGTCGGACGGCGCGGCGGGGTCGGTCATGCGGCGAGCCTATTGCAAGCACCACGACCGACGATCGTCCGCAGCGCACCGCGCAGGGCCGCTCAGTCCGTCGCCGCACCCGTCAGCCGCTGCTCGCAGATCGCGGTGTCGTCGTCCTCGCGCGGGTAGGTCAGCGCCGCGAACCGCCCCTCGGGGTCGAGGCGTGTCAGGAGCGACGCCGCGATGCCGTCGAGCTGCGCGACCTGCTCGTCGGAGAGCGCGTCGATGACCACCCGGCGGGCGGTGCGGACGTGGTCCGGAGCGGCGTCGACGATGGTGGCGTAGCCGGCGTCGGTCAGCCGGACGTCGGTGGCCCGGCGGTCGGAGGTCGACGGGCACCGGGTGACGAGCCCGCGCTTCTCGAGCCGGGACACCACGTGCGACAGCCGCGGCAACGAGGCGTTCGTGGCCGAGGCGAGCGCGGACATCCGCAGGGTCCTGGTGTCGGTCTCGGAGAGCATCGCGATGACCATGTAGTCGAAGTGCGTCAGGTCGGCGTCACGCTGGAGCTGCTGGTCGAGCGCCGCCGGCAGGAGTTCCATGACCGCGACGAGCTTCATCCACGCGCGCAGCTGCTCGCGGGTGAGCCACGGGGTCTCCTCGGTCATGGCCTGATCATACCGAAAGGTTGTCCCTTTAACCAGTGCTGCGTACCGCGGACGAACCGGCCGAACCAGACGGCCCACCTGCGCGACGCGACCGCAGCACCCCGACCACGAGCACGACCACCACGACGACGACGAGCGCCCCCTCGACGAGCAGCAGCCGCGTGCCGTAGTCGAACGGCAGCACAGTGGGGTTCTTCTGCCCGTGGTCCTTGGCCGCGATCTCCGGCAGCACCACCAGGGCGAGCACGCTGCCGAGCACGATCGCCGCCTGCACGACGACGAGCACCCAGGCCCGCAACGAGCGTCCGGCCCGACGCAGCAACAGCCCGGCACCGACCACGAACGGCGACAGGATCGCGTCGTGCAGCACCACCGCCGCGAGCAGCCACACCCCGAGCCCGCCGATGCGCTTCGGCGTGACGGACGTCACGAGCACGTACGCCCCGAACGCGATGACCAGCACACCGATCACCACGAGCACGATCCGCGCGGCCTTCACCGGAGCACCTCGATCTTCTCGATCCACTTGGTCTGCAGCACACCGGGCCGCCCCGGAGCGATGATCCGCGCCGGGAACCCGTGGTCCAGGTCGAGTGTCGCGCCGTTCAGTTCGAGGGCGACGAGCGTCGTCGGGTCCTCGGCGTACTCCGGCCCCATGTCCATGATCCGGTAGCCGCCGTGCCGTTCCAGGCTCGTCACCCGCACGTGCGATCCCTGCGGCGCCTGCACGGCGTCGAGCAGGTCGCGCATCCGCACGCCCTTCCAGGTACCCATCTGGCTCCAGCCCTCGACGCACGAGATCGGCAGGTCGACCTGCGCGGTGCCGAGCGCCACGAGTTCCGCCCGGACGAAGGTCCGGCTCACGTCGTGGCCGACGACGGTGAGCGTCCAGTCGGCTGCGGTCGCGCTGGCGAGCACGCCGGCGGCACGCGCGGTGCGGTTGACCGGCAGGCCGTTCGCGCCGATGCCACGCCCACGGGCGCCGAAGACGTTGAACGGCTCCGCGAGTTTCGAGGACTGCCCCGCCGTGAGCGCGACGACCCCCACGGTCGCCGCCGTCACACCGGCGAAGAACCCGCGTCGGGCGATGCGCTGGCGTCGTCCGGTGGCTGCTTCCGGCGTCGGCCGGGAGGCCCGGTCCGGCTCCGGCACGTCGGCCGTCGGCTGGGCGGGACTCGGCTCCTCGGACACCTCGCGGGTCTCCGGGGCCGTTTCCGGTCCGGTGGGACGGGACTCGGCGCCGCCGGCGGCGTCGACGCCGTCGACGCCATCGATCCAGCGGAACACGCGGCCCAACAGGCCGGGGGCGGTGGACCCGGCGGTCTCGGCGACCGCAGCGCTCGGGGCGGACGCACCACGATCCTCCAGGCCCGGTGGGAGCAGCTCACTGCCGGACGCGGGGTCCGCGATGAACCGGCCGTGCACGTCGTAGGAGTCGCGCTTCCGCCAGTAGCGGGCGATGACCCGCAGCTTGGCCGCGATGTGGATGGCCAGCGAGCCGATGATCACGTACGCCATCGCGTTGTGCACCTGGCGGAACGGGAACGGCCACGGGTACCACTGGTACGTGTTGAGCAGGCCGGTGACGACCTGGATGATCGACGCGGACACGAGCACCGCGATCGACAGCCGCTCGAGCAGGTGCAGCACGCCGCGCACCGGCGGTACCTGCACCAGGGCGGGCATCACGGTGTTGAGCTTGGCGAGCAGCAGCGGGATGATCGCGATCCCGGTCGTGATGTGCAGGCCCTGCGTGAACTGGTACAGCTGCGTCGGCCGTGTCGGGAACCGCATCCAGCCGAGCGGTTCCTGCAGCAGGTGGCTGTAGATCCCGGTACCGAAGCAGATCAGGAACGCGATGCCGAGCAGGCGTCCGAGCACCACCGCCGAGCGGGCGTTGCGGTTGGGGGACGCCAGAGCTGCTCGTCCGTCGTGCAGCAGACGCTGGACGCCGGATAGCCTCGACGCACCATGAGCGACCGACTGCGTGCCCTCCGACCGTCCCTGGCCGACGGCACCGCCGCGCGGATCGGCACCGTGCTGGCCGTCGTCGGAGTGCTGGCCCTGTCGGGCGTCATCGCCGTCGGCGTCACGCATCTGGGGTTCCTCCGATCGGGCCATCGTTCTGCATTCGTTGCGTGGACGCTGATCGCTTGGACCGTCTTCGTCATCGCCGTGCTCGCGGTGCGCTTCGTGCCCGTCCGGTGGATGACCACCATGGTCATCGGCGGAGCGGTGGTGATCGGCATCGCTGCCCTGGTCGGCCCGCCGAACACGAGCACCGACTCCGCTCGGTACGCGTGGGACGGCATCGTCCAGCATGCCGGTGTCTCACCGTACGCGCACACCCCCCAATCCGCGGCACTGTCCGGTCTGCGACCCGACTGGTTGTTCCCCGACAAGGTGGACGGCACGTGCGACCCGCTGAAGCCCCGGTTCCGCGGACTCGGCGACGGCGCCGACGGACACTGCACCGCGATCAACCGGCCGGACGTCACGACGATCTACCCGCCGATGGCGCAGCTGTGGTTCGCGGCGGTGCGGTTCTTCGTGCCGGCGACGGCGCAGTACCTGCCGTTCCAGGTCGCCGGCCTGCTCGTGTCGCTCGGCGTGACCATCGGGCTCGTCGTGGTGCTCCGCCGGATCGGCCGTCCGACCTGGTGGGCGGCGCTCTGGGCCTGGTCGCCGCTCGTCGCGTCCGAGGCGGTCACCAATTCGCACGTCGACGTCGTCGGCGCCGCACTCGCCACGGCCGGTGTCGTGCTCGTCGCGTTCGGCCGGCCGATCTGGGGCGGGATCGCACTCGGGGCCGCGACCGCGACGAAGCTCATCCCGGCGATCGTGTACCCACCGTTGCTCGGCCGCGGGCGGGCGTGGTGGGCGATCCCGATCGGCATCGCGGTGTTCGGGCTGCTCTACGTGCCGTACGTGCTGACGACCGGACTCGACGTGCTCGGGTACCTGCCCGGCTACCTGAACGAGGAGGGCTACGAGGACGGCTCCCGCTTCGCGCTGGTGTCGCTCGTGGTCAAGGGCGACGCCGGGACCCTGGCGGTCGGGCTCCTGGTCCTGCTGGCGGCGTTCGTCGCGTGGCGGTTGTCGGACCCGGCGCGCCCCTGGTCCGGCGAGGTCCTGATGATCGGCGTGACGTTCCTCGCCGTGACCCCGCGCTACCCCTGGTACGCGCTGCTGCTCATCCCGTTCGTGGTGCTGTCCGGGCGGTGGGAGTGGTTGTCGATCGGTCTGGCCATCGCGCTGCGCGGGGTGTGGCCGTCGGCGGACGCCTACCGGTGGTGGCTGCTCGCGGCCGTGGCGGTCATCGTGGTCGTCACGCTGCTGCGGACGAGCCGGTCGGACTGGCGCCGGTGGTGGGAGCGGCTGACGTTCCGACGCGTGGAGCACGTACGCTGACGACCATGGCACCCGCGACCCTGCTCGGCACGACCGGCTCCGTGGACCCGGCTCCCACCGGGCTCGTCGACCGCTTCGGGCGTCGCGCCGTCGACCTTCGGGTGTCGCTCACCGAGCGCTGCAACCTGCGCTGCACGTACTGCATGCCCGCGGCAGGGCTGCCGTTCGCCCCCGACGAAGCCCTGATGACGGCGACCGAGATCGAGCGGCTGGTCCGGATCGGCTCGGCGCGGTTCGGTGTCCGCAAGGTCCGGTTCACCGGCGGCGAGCCGATGCTGCGGCACGACCTGGTCGACGTGATCGCCCGGTGCGCCGCACTGCCCGACGCCCCGGAGCTGTCGCTCACCACGAACGCGATCGGCCTGGCCCACCGCGCCCAGGGCCTGTACGACGCCGGACTGCGACGCGTGAACGTGTCGCTCGACACCGTCGACCCCGACGTCTTCACCACCGTGACCCGACGCCCGTTCCTCGACAAGGTCATCGCCGGGCTGTCGGCCGTGCACGACGCCGGGCTCGACATCAAGGTGAACGCGGTGCTGCTGCGCGGGATCAACGACGAGGCCGCCCCGGAGCTCCTCCGCTGGTGCCTGGAGCGTGGCTACGAGCTGCGGTTCATCGAGCAGATGCCGCTCGACCCCGACCACGCCTGGGACCGCACCGAGATGATCACCGCGGCCGAGACCCGCGCGCTGCTGGCGACGTCGTTCGTGCTCACGCCGGACGACGCCCCGCGCGACGGCGCCCCGGCCGAGCGGTACCGCGTGCACGATGCCGTCACCGGCGAACCGCTCGGCACCGTCGGGATCATCGCGAGCATCACCGAGTCGTTCTGCGCCGACTGCACCCGCACCCGGCTCACGGCCGACGGCCACGTGCGCAGCTGCCTGTTCTCCGACGAGGAGACCGACGTGCTCGGGCCGATGCGCTCCGGGGCAGACGACGACCAGGTCGCCGAGCTGTGGCGGCTCGCGATGTGGGCGAAGCCCCGCGACCACGGTGACGACAGCGACGAGCTCGTGCACCCGACCCGCGGCATGAGCGCGATCGGCGGCTGAGCCATGACCACGATCCGGTTCTTCGCCGCGGCCCGGGCTGCCGTGGGTGTCGACTCGCTGACCACGTCGGGCGCCACCATCGACGCGGCCCTCGGAGCGATCGACACGGCTGCCGTGGCAGACCCTGCGCGCTGGAGTGCGTTGCAGGAGCGCTGCTCGTACCTGGTCGACGGTGTGACCACGCGCGACCGGGCGACCTCGCTGTCGGGCGTGGAGGTCGTCGACGTCATGCCGCCCTTCGCCGGGGGCTGAGTTCGGCGGCTGAGCGGCGCGCCCGTTCCTTCCCAGAACACCCGCGATGCCTGGTGCTTCCGGGCATACCTGGTGCGAACTTCCGACCAGGAACGCCCGATTCGACCAGGTACGCCCGCCCCGCGCCCGCCCCGCCCGCGCCCTACGGCGAGACGGACAGCACGATGAACGCGGCGAAGATCACCAGGTGCACCCCACCCTGCAGTCGCGTCGCACGACCGGGCAGCACCGTGAGCACCGCCGCGACGATCGTCAACGCGAGCAACACGATCTGCGACGGCCCGAGCCCGAGCAGCAGGGTCCCCGGCATGAACAGCGACGCGACCGCGATCGACGGGATCGTCAGCCCGATCGACGCCATCGCGGACCCCATCGCCAGGTTCAGGCTCGTCTGGATCCGGTTCCGTGCGGCGGCCTTCGACGCCGCGATGCCCTCCGGCAGCAGGATGAGCAGCGCGATCACGACACCGACGAACGACGGCGGGAACCCGACGGCGGCGACCCCGGCCTCGATCGCGGGCGACTCCACCTTGGCGAGTCCGACCACGGCGACGAGCGCGACGACGAGCAACCCGAGCGACACCATCGTGGTGCGGCCGGACGGGCGTGCGGCGTGGGCGTCCTCGGACTCGACGAGCACCCCGCCGGCACGGTTGACCGGCAGGAAGAAGTCGCGGTGCGCCACGGTCTGCGTGACGACGAACAACCCGTAGAGCACGAGTGACGCGATGGCGACGAACACCAGCTGCGTGCCGGTGAAGGACGCGTCGTCGGTGCCGGTGGTGAACGTCGGCAGCACCAGGGTCAGCACGGCGAGCGCGGCCACCGTCATGGTCGCGGCGCTCGCACCCTCCTGGTTGAAGCGCACGGTGTTGTGCCGCAGGGTCCCGATCAGGATCGCGAGGCCGACGAGCCCGTTCATCGTGATCATCACCGCCGAGAACACGGTGTCGCGCGCCAGGGTCTCGGCCTGCGCACCGCCGGAGCTCGACAGCGAGATGATGAGCGCGACCTCGATGATCGTCACGGCGACGGCCAGCACGAGCGACCCGAACGGTTCCCCGACCCGGTGTGCAACGACCTCGGCGTGGTGGACGGCCGCGAGCACCGTGACCGCGAGCACGACGGCGACGACGACCACCACGGCGGTGCCGAGTCCGTAGCGGCCGTACGAGAACGCGAGCACGACGGCCGCCAGGATCGGCGTGGCCACGGGCCACACCTTGGGGAACCAGGAGGTCATCGGACCATTGTCTCAACCGCGGGGCGCGTACACCGCCACCTCGGCCGCGGGGACGTCGATGCACACCGCGTCGCCGGGGACGATGCCGAGCGCGGTCAGCCGGGCGAGCGTCAGGTCCGCCACCAGGTCGCCGGCGCGGACGCGGACCAGTCCGTCGCGCGGCTCGAGCGACGAGACGGTGCGCGCGGCTCCGGCGCCGTCCCGCGTCAGCACGGCGGCCGTCGGGTGGAAGGCGGCCAGGGCGGGCCGGCCGGGAGGCACGGCGTGCGTCCCCGACGCCAGCGCACCCCCGCCGTCGATCGCGATCCCACCCCCGGTGGCGGTCCCGCGCACCAGCGCGAGCCCGGAGAACGTCGCGGCGAACGCGCTGGTCGGACGGCCGAGCACGGCCGCGGGGGTGCCCTGCTCGACGACCCGGCCGCCCTGGAGCACGACGACGCGGTCGGCCAGGGCGACGACCTCGACCGGGTCGTGCGTGACGAGCACGGCGGGCCGGCCGGCGACCGCGGTCCGGAGCGCTGCGCGGACCTCGTCCTGCGAGCCGACGTCGAGCGCCGAGGTCGGTTCGTCGAGCAGCAGCACCGCGGGGTCGGTGGCGAGCGCGCGGGCGATCGCGACGCGCTGCGCCTGACCGCCGGAGAGCGTCCGGGGGTCGCGGGCGGCCAGGTCGGCGACCCCGACGGCGTCGAGCGCATCGCGGGCACGCTCCCGGGCGGCGGCGCGACCGGCTCCGGCGGCACGGGGTCCGAAGGCGACGTTCCCGACGACGTCGAGGAACGGGAACAGGTCGGACCGCTGTGCGACGAGCCCGGTCCGGCGGCGGTGTGCGGGGACGGTGTGCCGTGGGTCCGACACGCGGACGCCGTCGAGTTCGATCCGGCCGGCGTCGATCGGCAGCAGTCCGGCCAGGGCCTCGAGCACCGTGGACTTGCCGGCACCGTTCGGCCCGATGACCGCCACGCACTCCCCCGCGCGGACCTCGATCGTGACGTCGACGTCCCGCGACCCGACGACGACGTGCGCCCGGACGGCCACGGTTTCCGCGCCCGTCACGCCAGTGCTCCGCGGGTGCGGATCGACGACGCCCCGATGACCACGACGGCGACCACCACGAGCACGACGGCCAGGGCCACCGCGGTGTCCGGGTCGACCTCGCGCTGCAGGTAGACCTCGAGCGGCAGGGTCCGGGTGACCCCCTGCAGGCTGCCGGCGAAGGTCAGGGTCGCCCCGAACTCGCCGAGTGCCCGGGCGAAGCAGAGCACGAGCCCGGACACGATCCCCGGCAGGACCCGCGGCGTCGTGACGGTCAGGAAGGTCCGGGTCGGCCCGGCGCCCAGGGTCGCGGCGACCCGCTCGTACCGGTCGCCCTCGACACGGAGCGCCCCCTCGACCGAGGACACCAGGAACGGCATCGCGACGAAGGTCTGGGCGATGACCACCGCGGTCGTGGTGAACGCGATGTGCAGCCCGTGGTCGTCGAGGAACGCTCCGACCACCCCGAGCCGACCGAAGGCCGCGAGCAGCGCGAGGCCACCGACCACCGGCGGCAGCACGAGCGGCAGGAGCACGACCGCCCGTGCGACACCGACCCAGCGTGAGCGTGACCGCGCGAACAGCACGGCGAGCGGGTACCCGAGGACGAACGCGACCCCGGTGGCCGCGAGCGCCGTGCCGAGGCTGAGCCCGAGCGCGGTCAGCGACGCGGTGGAGGTCACGAGCCCGACGAACGACGACCAGTCCACCCGACCGAGCATCGCGAGCACCGGCACGACGACGAACAGTCCGCCGAGCACCGCGGGCAGCGGGAGCCACCACGCGACCGGCGGCCGTCCGTCAGCGCGCGGCGCCACGGGTCAGGGCTTCCCGAAGCCCGCGGCGGACAGCACGCGCTGCCCGTCGGCGGAGCGGACGTACTCCGCGAACGCCTTCGCGAGCTCCGGGTCAGCGGACTGCTGGAGCACGCCGATCGGGTACGTGTTGACGGCGTCCCCGGACTCGTCGAAGGGCACACCGTCGACCTTGCCGTCCGCGCCGCGCACGTCGGTCACGTAGACCAGTCCGGCGTCGGCCTGCCCGGACTCCACCTTGCCGAGGACGTCGGTGACGGACTGCTCCTCGCTGACCGGGCGCAGGTCGACATCGGCGGCTCGCTCGACCTTCGCGGCCGCGGTACCGCACGGCACGGGGGCGGCGCACGTGACGAGTTGCACGCCCGGGGCGCGCAGGTCGTCGAGCCCCGAGATGCCCTTCGGGTTGCCGGGTGCGACCGCGATCTCGAGCGTGTTCGTGGCGAAGTCCTGCGGCGATCCGCTCGCCAGGTCGTCCGACGACAGCTTCGCCATGTTCGCCTCGTCCGCCGACGCGAACACGTCGGCGGGAGCGCCGTTCTGGATCTGGCTCACGAGGTCACTCGACCCGGCGAACGAGAACCGGATCGAGGCGCCGGGGTGCGCCTGCTCGTACTCCTTGCCCAGGGTCGTGAAGGTCTGCTGGAGCGACGCCGCGGCGAAGACGGTGATCGAGCCGGTCGGTCCCTCGGTCCCGGAGCCCGACGGCGTCGACGCGCCCGGGCCCGTGTCTGCAGCGGTGCAGGCGGCGAGCCCGGTCGAGACGGCGACCGCGAGGGCCAGTGCGGCGGCGGACCGGAGGCGACGACGACTCATCGCTCGTCCTCGTGTCGGGTGGGCGCCTCGACCGCGACCATCGTGGCCTTCACGGACGCCACCGCGACGGACCCGATCTCGAGCCCCAGGTCGCGGACGGCCTCGGCGCTCATCAGGGACACCACCCGGTGCGGGCCGCACTGCAGTTCGACCTGCGCCATCACGGTGTCGACGACCAGGTCGGTGACGATCCCGACGAAGCGGTTGCGGGCCGAGCTCGTCACCGCCGCTGCCGGGTCGGTCAGCTCGGAGCTGCGTTCCCGGGCGTACGCAGCGACCTCGCGCCCGTCGACCACCGCCCGCCCCGCGTCGTCCGTGGCACGGGTGAAGGTGCCGCCGTCGACGAGCCGACGCACGGTGTCGTCACTGATCCCGAGGAAGGCCGCAGCGTCCCGTACCCGCATTTGCGTCATGATCCACCGATCCTAGCCGCGGATGCGGCGACCGGGCAGTGCTGGTGACCGGGCTGGGTCAGGACCGGTGCTCGATCGCCACGGGCAGCCCCTCGCGACGCCAGGCCTCGAACCCGCCGTCGAGCACCGCCACGC
Source organism: Curtobacterium poinsettiae (assembly GCF_047226435.1). NCBI lineage: Bacteria > Bacillati > Actinomycetota > Actinomycetes > Micrococcales > Microbacteriaceae > Curtobacterium > Curtobacterium poinsettiae. Next base: position 2,871,364 of record NZ_CP178434.1, read on the forward strand.
GCCTCCCGGCCGGCTGTCTGGCCGCCCACGCGTCCGCACGGGGTCCGCGTGCGCAGTAGACGACGACCTCGTCCCCGCCGGTGTCGTCGGTGACGGCACCGGCGACCACGCCGGCCGCGCGTTCCTCGGCGGTCCGGACGTCGACGACGACCAGCGGGTCCGCCGGGTCCGCCACCCGGGCGGCCAGGGCGGACGGCGCGATGCGCGGCGGCGCGGCGGCGGCCGCGGGTGCCGGGCGACGCGAGGCGGGGCCGCGACGGACGGGGCTCTCGGTCCAGCGCCAGCGGCGGGCGTCGACGGTCAGGACGCGGCCGAGCAGGGGGTCGCCGGTGCCGGTGACCAGCGCGAGGACCTGCCCGGCCATCACCGCGCCGACCGCACCGCACAGGGCGGGGACGACCCCGTCGAGGGCGCACGACCCCTCGTCCGGCAGGGCGTCGGGGTGCAGGTCGTGGAAGTCGACACCGTCTCGTCCGGCGTCGCGGAAGACGCTGACCTGCCCGTCGTGGCCGAGCACGGTGCCCCACACGAAGGGCACACCAGCCGCGGCGCAGGCGTCCGAGACGGCGCGGGTGACCACGACCGAGTCGGCGGCGTCGACCACGACGTCGTGCCCGGCGACCAGGTCCGGCGTGAACGACCCGACCACCGCGACCGCGTCGAGTTCCGGGTCGACGGCGACGGCCCGGGCGACCGCGACCTGCGCCTTCGGCGAGCCGACGTCGGCCGCCGCGAAGAGCGTCTGCCTGGCCAGGTTCGAGGCGTCGACGACGTCCGGGTCGACGACCGTGAGCCGACCGATCCCGGCGAGGTACGCGACCACCGGTGCCCCGAGCCCGCCGGCCCCGACGACGAGGATGCGCGATGTGGCCAGGCGTCGCAGCCCGGTCGTCCCGACGTCGGCGAGCGCCGCGGTGCGCGAACCGAGCTGCGCCCGCCCCGGGGACAGCGCGGAGACAGGGGCGACGAGGGGTTCCATCCCGTCATTCTGGCCCGTCGCAACGAACTCGTGCATGTGAGAGTTCAGCGCCCGGACGCGGCGGATCCCCAGAGCAGATCGGTACGGTCGCGGGCGTGAGTTCCCCGCGTACCGGCACCGTCCCGATCCGACGCACGACGTCGGCTTCGTCGGTGCGCGCACGCGCCTGGGCGCTCGTCGTCGCCGCTGTCCGGGCCCTCGCACGGACGCCCGAGATCACCGTCGGCGCGCTCGGTGTCGTCGTCGTGGCCGCCTTCGCCTGGGTGCCGTCGGTCTGGTACGACGAGGCCGCGACCGTCGCAAGCGCACAGCGGAGCTGGCCGGCGCTCTGGGCCGAGCTGCAGAACGTCGACGCGGTGCACGGTCTGTACTACGCGGTGATGCACGTGTGGTTCACCCTGGTCGGGTACTCCCCCTTCACCCTGCGGTTCCCGAGCGCACTCGCCATCGGGGTGTCGGCCGGACTCGTCGTCGCCCTGGGCCGGCGGCTGGGCGGCGTCCGCCTGGGCGTCGTCTCCGGCATCGTGTTCCTGCTGCTGCCCCGCGTCGCCTGGGCCGGCGGCGAAGGACGCCCGTACGCCACCGTCACGACCTTCGCCGTCGCGCTGACCCTGGTCGGCATCACCGCGGTCCGACGCAGCCGGTCCGGGCACCACGCGACCCGGTGGTGGGTCGTCTACGGGCTGCTCGCCGTGCTGGCCGTGCTGTTCAACGTGTACCTGGCCCTGGCCGTCGTCGCGCACGGGGTCGTGCTGCTCTGGACGGCCGTCGCCGACCGTGCCGCGCGGCGCGACGCCGTGCTGTCCGAGCGCACCGGTCCGGTGCCGGCGCCGATGGTGGACCGCGCGGCGTTCGTCCGCTGGGGCGTCGCCGCCGTCGGGGCCGCGCTCGTGGTGTCACCGTTCATCGTCCTGGCGGCCGGGCAGGCCAAGCAGGTCGGCTGGATCACCGGCGTCGGCTGGGCGACGGTGCGACAGGTCGTCGCGACCGCCTGGTTCGGGGCCGTGTGGCCGTACGCGGCGCTCGGGTGGGTCCTGATGGGCGTCGCCGTCGTGCTCGCCGTCCGCGCGTCCCGGGGCCCCGCCCCCGCGGCCCGCGAAGCGCTGCGCATGCAGGCGGTCCGCGTCGCAGTCCCGCTGACGATCCTGCCCACCGCGCTGCTGGTCGGCGCGACCGCGGCCGGCGAGCACCTGTACACGCCGAAGTACGCCAGCCTGAGCCTGCCGTTCGTCGCGCTGCTCATCGGCCTGGCGATCACCGCGATCCGTCCCCGCCGGTGGGTGGCGCTCGCGGTCGTCGGCATGCTGCTGGTGTCGGCGCCGACGAGCACGACCGTCCGCCTGCCCCACGCCAAGCAGGACTCGCACTGGGCGAACGCGGCGGCGATCATCGATCGTGAGCGGGACTGGCGCACGGACCAGGAAGAGGGCGTCGTCTTCGGCAGCGTCTGGGGGCACCCGACCACCACCACGCAGGTCATCGCCGACACCTACCCCGACGCGTTCACCGGCATGCGGGACCTCGCCGTCACGGAGACCGGCGCCGCACGCGGGCAGCTCTGGGACGTCAACGGCGACGTCGCGGAGACGGTACCCGCGCGGCTCTCCGGCATCGACACCGTGTGGTTCGTCGGCGGCAAGTCACGGAACATCCGGCCGCAGGTCACCGAGACGCTCGTGGCCGAGGGGTTCCACGTCGTGCGCTACTGGCACACCGGCACGGTCATCCTCTGGAAGTACAGCCGCTGACGGTGGGACGCCGACCGTCGGCCGACCGGGTCGAGCGTCGGGTCAGTGCACCACGCGTGCGCCGTGCACCGGGCCGGTGGCACGGAGTGCGACGAGGCCGGCGGCGCTGAGCTCGACCTGCAGTTCGAGCGCGGCGTCACGGTCACCGACCAGGAACGCCACGGTCGGTCCGCTGCCGGACACCAGGCCGGCCAGGGCACCGGACTTCTCACCGAGCTCCAGCGTCGCCGCGAGCCGGGGCTGCAGGCGCATGGCCGGTGCCTGCAGGTCGTTGTGCACGCAGTCGGCGAGCAGGTCGGGGTCGCCCGCGCGCAGGGCCTGCAGCACGTTGGCCTCGACCACGGGGTGCGACGGCGCCGGGGAGATGTCGGCGCGGTACCGCTCCCGGTGCTCGTCGAGCGCACGGTAGACGGCGGGGGTGCTCAGCCCGTCGTCGCTCAGGGCGAGGACCCAGTGGAACTCGCCCTTGGCCAGCGCCGGGCTCAGCTCGTCACCGCGACCGGTGCCCACGGCGGTGCCGCCGGCGAACGCGAACGGCACGTCGGCGCCGAGCTGTGCGGCGAGCCGGAGCAGCTCCTCGCGACCGAGCGCGGTGCCCCAGAGCGTGTCGACGGCGAGCAGGGTCGCCGCGGCGTCCGCGGAGCCACCGCCCATGCCGCCGGCGACCGGCACCTGCTTGTCGATGGTCAGCCGCACCCCACCGCGGTGTCCGGCCGCGTCGGCCACGAGCCGGGCCGCACGGATCGCCAGGTTCGACTCGTCGACCGGCACGGCACGCGTGTCGATCGGGCCGGTGAAGGTGACCGAGAAGTCGTCGGCGGCCTCGGCGGTGACGTCCTCGTACAGGGACACGGCCTGGTACGCCGTGGCGACGTCGTGGTAGCCGTCGTCCTGCAGCGCCCCGACGGACAGGAACACGTTGATCTTGCCGGGGGCGCGCGTCCGCACGCGGGTCGGGGCGGCCAACGTGGTCATGCCCCCAACCTATCCCGCTGCAGCTGCCGTGAAGCCCCGCGCCAGGTCGGCGGTGATGTCGTCGATGTGCTCCAGGCCGATCGACAGGCGGATGAGTCCGTCCCCCACCCCGGCGGCCGCCCGCTCGGCGGAGGTCATCTGCACGTGGGTGGTCGATGCCGGGTGCACGACGAGCGAGCGGACATCCCCGAGGTTCGAGACGTGGTCGAACAGCTCGAGCGCCGCGACGAACCGCCGGCCTGCAGCGACCCCGCCGGCCAGGTCGAACGACAGCACCGCCGACGGCCCCTTCGGCACGTAGCGCTGCTGCAGGTGGTGCCACGGCGAGTCCGGCAGGCCGGCGTAGTGCACGTGCTCGACCTGGTCGTGCGCGTCCAACCAGGTGGCCACGGCGGCGGCGTTCGACACGTGCCGGTCCATGCGGAGCGACAGGGTCTGGACGCCCTGCAGCACCAGGAACGCGTTGAACGGTGCGATCGCGGGCCCGAGGTCGGCGGAGAGCTTCGAGCGGGTGCGCTGGATGAACGCCCGCCGCCCGAACTTCTCGGCGAAGTTCGTGTTCGCGAACCCGGACTGCTCGGCCGTGGCCAGCTGCGGGTAGGCGTCGGCGTGGGCTGCCCAGTCGAAGTTCCCGCTGTCGACGATGAGCCCGGCGATGGCGCTGCCGTGTCCGGCCAGGTACTTCGTCGCCGAGTGCACGACGATGTCGGCACCGTGCTCGATCGGGCGGACCAGGTACGGCGTCGCGATGGTGTTGTCGACGATGAGCGGGACACCTGCCCGGTGCGCGACGCCGGAGACCCCGGCGAAGTCCAGGACGTCCCCGCGGGGGTTCGGGATGGACTCGCCGAAGAACGCCTTCGTCTCCGGACGCACCGCCGCCGCCCACTCGGACAGGTCGGTCGGGTCCTGCACGAACGTGAAGGTGATGCCGAGGTCCCGCAGCGTCGACGCGAACAGCGTGTAGGTCGCGCCGTACAGCGAGGCGCTCGACACCACGTGGTCGCCGGCGCGTGCGACACCGAGGACGGCCAGCGAGGTCGCCGCCTGCCCGGACGCCAGCGCCAGCGCGCCGATCCCGCCCTCGAGGTCGGCGATCCGGCGCTCGAGCGCTGCCGCCGACGGGTTGTTGACCCGCGTGTAGGTGTGGCCGGGGGCGTCGAGCATGAAGCGCGCGGCCGCGTCCTCGCCCGAGGGGTACACGTACGCGGCGCTCTGTGCGATCGGCGGCACGTTCGCGCCCCAGCCCGGGTCGGCCTTGAAGCCGGCGCGGATCTGACGGGTCTCGAAGGCCCAGTCGTCCTCGGTGCTCACGAGACCGGCTCCGAGACACCCGCGGCGGTCGGGGTGGTCGGGGCCGTCGGCCGGACGAGTGGGATGACCTGCTCGCCGAACCGGTCCATCTCCTCGAGCTGCGGCGAGAACTGCAGCAGGAGCGTGTCGACGCCGGCGTCCTCGAACTCCTTGATGCGGGCGGCCACCTGCGAGGGGGTGCCGACGAACCCGGGGCGCAGGCCGCGGTTCGACACCGAGTAGTCCTCGAGCGAGGGCACGTGCTCGAGCTGCGACTTCGAGATGAAGTCCTGGTACGACTCGTACGCCGTGCCGTGCTGCACGTCGGTGATCCGGGCGAACTCGGCCTGCGCCTCTTCCTCGGTCTCGCGGACGATGACGTAGGCGGCCATGCCGAACGCCTCGAACGGCGGCAGCCCGGCGTCGACGCGGCGGCGCTTCATCTCGTCGATCTTCGCGCGGAGCTCCGGGGCCGTGCCGCCGTGGGTCAGGTAGGCGTCGGCGTACCCGGTGATCGCGGCCTTGCCGGCCTCGCTCTCACCACCGGCGTAGATGCGCGGCGTCACGCGGGGCTTCGGCTCGAGGTGGGCGTTCTCGATGTCGTAGTACTCACCCGAGAACGAGTACGGGGTCTCGCGCCACAGGCCCTTCATGACCTCGACGAACTCCGCGGTGCGCTTGTACCGGTCGTCGTGCTCCGAGAAGATCCCGCCGTACTGCTTCGCCTCCTCCGCCCACCAGGCGCTCACGACGTTGAAGGTGAACCGGCCGCACGAGATGTCGTCGATCGTCGCCGCCTGCTTCGCCGTCACCGCGGGCAGGTGGTAGCCGGGACGCATCGCCGCCATGATCTCCAGGCGCTCGGTCGTCGCCGCGATCGCCGCCGCGAGGGACCACGCCTCGAGCGAGGGCGCCGCCATGCCCTTGATGTCGTTGAGGTTGAGCTCCGGCACGAGCGTCAGGTCGAAGCCGATCCGCTCGGCGCGCTGCGCCAGGCGCTTCACGTAGTCGAAGGTGACCGGCATGTTCTCGTTGTCGACGTTGCGCAGCCAGCCGCCGAAGAGCGGGGTCCAGTATCCGAATCGCACGTGGGTTCCTTGGGGGTGTGGGAAAGGGGACTGGAGGCCCGTGGCGGGCCCGCCACGGGCCTCCAGTCCGGTGGTCCTTGCGGTCTCAGGCCGTGAGCTCTGCGGCGTACTCGGCCGCCAGCAGGCCGCCGAGGTACTTCGCGATGGAGCGCGGGCCGGAGGCCGGCGCGGACTCCTCGACAGCAGGGTTGTAGTTCGTGTTCGTGTTGATGTCGTAGACGACGGTGCGGCCGTCCGTCGTCTCCATGAACTCGACGCCCGCGATGGTGATTCGCTGGTCGGCGAGGAACGTGCGGAGCTGCTGGACCAGCGGGTGGCCAGCGGTGATCTCGGTCCGGACGGCGAACGCCGGGGGCGCACCGGCGGTCTCGGTGCCGGGCACGTCGCAGACGGCGCCGGCGATGACCTGGGGCACCTCGCACGCGTCGGCGGGGCAGAGTTCGAAGCTGCCGGCGCTGGTGTCGACGCGGACGGCGTAGACGAACTCGCCGCCGACGAACTCGACGCGGGTGATGAAGGGTTCGCGCGCCGTCAGGTACTCCTGCAGCAGCGTGATGCCGTCGACCGGGGCCTCGAACTCGGGGCTGTCGACGTAGGCGTCGAACTCGGCGAGCGAGTCGAAGCGCCGCACGCCCAGGCCCTTGCCGCCCTGGTTGTGCTTCGTGATGAACGGGACGTCCTGGCCGTTCGTGAAGTCCTTCGCCGCCTGCTTGAGCGTCGTCGTGCCGAACACGGCGGTGGTGCGGGGCACGTCGAAGCCGGCCTGCTGCAGGAGGCCGTGCTGGGCGACCTTCGACACCTCGAGCTCGAGCACGTGACTGCCGCCGACGACCTGGCGACCCGCTCGCTCGAGCCACCCGAGGACGGCGCGGGTGTACTCCTTGCTGTGCTCGTGGCCGCGGGTGTGGGAGCTCGCGGACATGCGGCTCCAGTACACGCCGGGTGCCGGCTCGGCCGCGAGGTCGATCTGCCCCTCGGTCAGCAGGATCTCCTCGACCGGGACGCCCTCGGCCTCGAAGGCGGCGGCGAGCGGCGGGAACCACTCGGGGTTCTCGTGGATGACGTACACGCGCGGAGTGCTCACGCCCCCACCCTAGGCACGGTATACCGCACGCGGCCAAGTGTGTGACGCGGCGTTGCTTCTCGGTGGCGGGCGGGGCGGGGCGGGGCGGGTCGGGTCGGGTCGGGCGGGGCGGGTCGCACGGTGCGCGCTTGTCCGGTCGGTGCGATGTTGGTCGCTCGGTGGCGGACTGTAGGGCGGCACCAAGCGGTCGACGATGCACGGGCTCACCAACCTGGCACCGTGCGGGGTCGACCAAACTCGCACGAGCCGAGCGAACGCGCACCGTGCGAGGTCGTCAGCCGGCGAAGGTCTGCTGTCCGACGACCCCGAGGAGCTCGAGCTTCTGCGCGTCCTCTGATCCTGGAGGCGCGGTGAACAACAGCAGTGCCTGCGCCTGGTCGTCGGTGTGCAGCACCTGGCAGTCAACGGTGATGCGCCCGAGCTCCGGCTGCACGATGGTCTTGTTGTCCGACCAGCGGGTGGCCACCTCGTGCTTGGCCCAGAGGTCGCGGAACTCGGGGCTGCGCGTCTGCAACTCGGCGACGAGTTCGGTCGCCCGACGATCGCCCGGGCCCGCGAGCCCCACCGCCGCCCGCAGCGACGCCACCACGACCCGGGCCAGTCGCTCGTGTTGCTCCGGCGCGTACTTCGCGAGCTCCTTCCCAGTCACGAACCACCGCCACGCCTGGTAGCGCTCGTTGCCGGGCAGGCTGACGGACGACCCGAGCAGTGCCGCCGCGAGCCGGTTCTCGACCAGGGTCTCGCCCAGATGGCTGACGACGATCGCCGGGGTGTCCTCGAGCCGGTCGAGCACCCGCAGGATCGCCGGGTCGACGTGGTCGGCGCGGTGCATCCGGGTCGGGGCGTTCTGCCCGGCCAGGTGGAACAGGTGGTCGCGCTCGTCGAGGCTGCACCGCAGGGCGCGGGCGATCGCGGCGATCATCTGCTCGGACGGCTGCGGGCCACGCTGCTGCTCGAGTCGCGTGTAGTAGTCCACGGACATGCCGGCGAGGGCAGCGACCTCTTCACGGCGGAGCCCCGGAGTCCTGCGTCGCGGGCCCTGCCCGAGGCCGACGTCCTCGGGGCGCAGCAGCTCGCGGCGACGGCGGAGGAAGTCGGCGAGCGCGGCACGGTCCATGGGTCGATTGTCGTCCGCTTCCCGCCCGGGTGCCAGGGATCGGCGATCCCCCGATGACCGCGCTCTGGTTGTGACCCCGTCCGCGGAGCATCGTGGTGGTCATGGACATCACGAACTCCACCGTCTTCATCCCCGGCGCGACCTCGGGCATCGGTCTCGCGCTCGCCCAGCGCCTGCAGGCCGCCGGCAGCACCGTCGTCATCGGCGGCCGTCGCCAGGCCCTCCTCGACTCCCTCGCCGCCGAGCACGGCTTCGGCACCGTGCAGATCGACGTCGCCGATGCGTCGTCGATCGAAACCGCTGCCACCTCGGTGCTCGAGGCCTACCCGTCGCTCGATGCCCTGATCACCATGTCGGGGATCATGCGCGACGAGGACCTCCGCGACCCCGGACACATCCACGATGCCCTCGACCTCGTCCAGACGAACCTGGTCGGCACGATCCGGCTCATCGACGCGTTCCTGCCGCACCTGCTCGCCCAGCCCTCGGCCACCCTGATGACCGTGACGTCCGGTCTCGCGTTCGTCCCGCTCACCGCGTCACCGACGTACAGCGCGACGAAGGCCGGTGTGCACGCCTACACGCAGGCCCTGCGCCAGCAGCTCGTCGGTTCGTCGCTCGAGGTGCTCGAGCTCGCGCCACCGGCCGTCATGACCGACCTGATGGGCGGCGCCGACTTCGGTGGGATGCCGCTCGACGCCTTCGCCGACGAGGTCATGGCGCTCATCGAGTCCGGTGCTGCACCGGAGATCCTGGTGCAGAACGTGCACCCGCTGCGCTTCGCCGAGCGGAACGGCAACCACCAGCAGATCCTCGAGATGATGGCGTCCCGCGAGCACTGACCCGGGTGCCTCGAATGGTGCGAGGTTCTGTGGTCGGTGCGAGCCACTTCGGCTCGCACCGACCACGGAACCTCGCACCATCGCGGTCAGCTGGTACGCAGGCGTCGCGCCAAGTGAGCGCCCTCGACGTCGATCATCAGCGGGAGGCGTGCCCGGTCCACCACACCGAACGAAGGATCGACGGTCACGAAGCCGTCGACCTCCCAGTGCTCAGCCGTGGCAACATGCACGGCACCTGCAGCGGTCAGGCCGAACTCTTCCATCAGGCCGGGGACGTCATCGGCGACCGCGTCGACACTGGCCCAGTGCATCTGGGTCGAACTCAGCAGGTCCCGCCAGGCCGATTTGTGCTGACGTGCCGCCCGCGGTCCCTTGCGATGCGCTGATTCGAAGATCTCGAACTCGGCGAACCCGCTGTCCACGATGCTCGTGTCGGCCAGGTCGAGGTGATCCCAGAACGCCGCAGCTCGGGCATGTTGTGGCTCCGCACGGTGGAGAACGCACTCGATGAAACTCGTCTCCACGAGGACCGCGGCGGGTCGGCCGGAGCATCTGTGGAACTCCGGGACCCGGTGCTCGTCGAAGTCATCGGAACCGAGCGACTCGAACACGGTCAGGGCACCCGGCGCAGACGCTCGAATCGGCTCGACGCGGCAGTCCGGATCGATCGCCTCGATCGCACGCCGCCGACGCTCGCGGCGCTCTTCGAACGTGCCCTCAGGCCGAGGCGTCCGTGCGAACAACGCTCGGCGCTCGGCTGCTGTGGACGGGCTCGGCACCCGGCGGGGCGAGAGGGGCGACTCGGTGGATCCCATGATGCCTCCTTGGTTGATGCGATCAACCGTAGGAGCACCGACCGGACACCCCGAAACATTCCGTATTTCGCTCGCGGGGAGGGACGGACTACTCCGCAGCCGCCAGGACCGTCCGCCCGAGCCGCACGAAGTCGTCCACACCGATCGCCTCGCCCCGGGCGGTCGGGTCGATGCCCGCCGCCGTCAGCACCTCGGACGCGTGCGCACTACCGCCGAGCACCCCGGACAGGCTCTGCCGCAGCATCTTGCGCCGCTGCTGGAACGCGGCGTCCACCAGCGTGAACACCCGCGACCGCAGACGCTCGTCACCCGGGGGCTCGTGCCGGTCGAAGGCCACCAGGACGCTGTCGACGTTCGGCACCGGCCAGAAGACCTGCCGGCTGACCAGCCCGGCGGTGCTCCACGACCCGTACCAGGCGGCCTTGACGCTCGGCGAACCGTAGACCTTGCTGCCGGGGCCGGCGGCGAGCCGGTACCCGACCTCGGCCTGCACCATCACGAGCGACCGCTCGATCGACGGGAAGGTCGCGAGCAGGTGCAGCAGCACGGGCACGGAGATGTTGTACGGCAGGTTCGCGACGAGGTGCGTCGGCTCGACGTCGAGGTCCGTGGCGGCGACGGTCATGGCGTCCTGCTGCACGACCGTCAGTCTGGCGTCCGGCTGCATCGACGACACCGTCGACGGCAGTTTGGCGGCCAGGCGCTTGTCGATCTCGACCGCGGTGACGGGGGCGCCGGTCTCGGTCAACCCGAGTGTCAGCGACCCGAGCCCCGGGCCGATCTCGAGCACCTGCGCCGACGGGGTGACGCCGGCGACGGACACGATGCGCCGCACGGTGTTGGCGTCGTGCACGAAGTTCTGGCCGAGCTTCTTCGTCGGGGTGACGTCGAGTTCGGCCGCGAGTTCCCGGATCTCTGCCGGGCCGAGCAGGGCACCCACGACTACTCGTCCACCGTCACGGGCTCGGCGTCCCACGCACCGTAGACGAGCTCGGTGTTCGAGGCGATCTGGGCCGCGAGCATCGAGGCATCGGTGCCCAGGGTGTCTGCCATCGACCGCAGGGTGAGCGGGATGAGGTACGGCGCGTTCGGACGACCACGGAACGGGGTGGGCGTCAGGAACGGCGCGTCGGTCTCGACCATGATCAGGTGCCGCGGGGCAACGACCAGGGCTTCACGCAACAGTGCGGCGTTCTTGAACGTCACGGTGCCGGCGAAGGACATGTACCAGCCGCGCTCGGCGCAGAGCCGGGCCAGGTCCGGTCCGCCGGAGAAGCAGTGGAAGACGGTGCGTTCCGGGGCACCCACGCGGTCGAGGACCTCGACCACGGCGTCGTGCGCATCGCGGTCGTGGATCGTCAGCGCGAGGTCGTGCTCCTTCGCGATGCGGATGTGCTCCTCGAACGAACGGACCTGGGCGTCGCGACCGTCCTCGCCGGTGCGGAAGAAGTCGAGGCCGGTCTCACCGATCGCCCGGACCCGCGGCAGCGCGGCGAGCCGTTCGATGCCGGCGAGGTGCTCGTCGAGCAGCCCCTGTTCCTGCAGTACGGGCGCTTCGTTCGGGTGCAGCGCGACGGCCGCCAGGACCCGGGGCTCCCGAGCGGCGATCGACGCGGACCACTCCGAGGTGGCGAGGTCCGTGCCGACCTGCACGACACCGCGGACGCCGACGCTGGAAGCACGGTCGAGGTGCTCGCGGTACTCGAGCGGACCGTCACCCCCGTCGCCGACACCGTCGGCGATCTCCATGTGGGTGTGGTTGTCGTACACCGGCACGACGAGCGCCTGGGGAAGCGGCGGGTACGTCAGGTCGCGCTTCGAGGCCCCGGACGCCCCGTCACTGCGGGACCGGACGTGCGACTCGGCGTCGGTCACTCGGAGACCTGCTCGATCCGGGGGAACAGCCCGCTCTCCAGTGGCACCACGTGCGACGCACCCTGCCACTCGTACGCGCGGTCGACCCGCTGCTCGGCGACGGACCCGCCGGCGCCGATCGAGGCCCAGAGCTTCTCGGTCGCCTTCGGCATGACCGGGGACAGCAGGACGGTGACGGTGCCGAGGCCGCGGAGCGCGGTGGTCAGGACCGTGCCGAGGCGCTCGCGCTCGGCGTCGTCCTTCGCCAGAGCCCACGGCGCCTGCTCGGTGATGTAGCCGTTCAGGGCGTCGACGAGCTCCCAGACGCTGGCGATCGCCTCGTGCGGGGCGAAGGCGGCGATCGCGGCGTCGGCACGCTCGGTGACCGAGACGGCCAGGGCATCGATCGCCTGGTCGGACTCGGTCAGTTCGGCGCGCGCCGGGACCTCGCCGTCGAAGTACTTCTGCAGCATCGCGACCAGCCGGGACGCCAGGTTGCCGTAGCCGTTCGCGAGTTCGGCCTGGTAGCGCGCAGAGATGTCTTCCCAGCTGAAGTTGCCGTCCTGCCCGAAGGTGATGGCGCGCAGGAAGTAGTAGCGGAACGCGTCGGACCCGAACGTGTCGGTGATCTCGGACGGCGCGATGCCGGTCAGCTTCGACTTGGACATCTTCTCGCCGCCGACGAGCAGCCAGCCGTGGCCGAAGACGCGCTCCGGCACGGGCAGCCCCGCGGCCATGAGCATCGCCGGCCAGATGACGGCGTGGAACCGGGCGATGTCCTTGCCGACGATGTGCACGCTCGGCCAGAGGCGCTGGAAGGCCTCGTCGTCGTCGGTGCCGTAGCCGAGCGCCGTGACGTAGTTGAGCAGGGCGTCGAACCACACGTAGAGCACGTGGTCGCTGTCCCAGGGGATCGTGATGCCCCAGTCGAAGCTGGAACGCGAGATCGACAGGTCGCGGAGCCCCTGCTTGACGAACGAGATGATCTCGTTGCGGACGCTCTCGGGCTGGATGAACAGCGGGTTCGACTCGTACAGGTCGAGCAGGCGCTGCTCGAAGTCGGACATCCGGAAGAAGTAGTTGCGCTCGGCCAGGACCTCGACCGGGATCGAGTGGATCGCACAGACCTGCTGCCCCTCGTACGCACCGGTGCCGGCCACCAGGTCGCTTGGCTGCTTGTACTCTTCGCAACCCACGCAGTAGAAGCCCTCGAACTCACCGGCGTAGATGAAGCCGTCGTCGTAGAGCTTCTGCAGGAACGCCGTCACGCCACGCTCGTGGCGCTCGTCGGTGGTGCGGATGAAGTCGTCGTTCGCCACGTCGACCGTGTCGAGCAGTGGCTTCCAGGCGTCGTTGACCAGGCGGTCGGCCCATTCCTTGGGCGAGACGTCGTTCGCCGAGGCGGTGCGCAGGATCTTCTGCCCGTGCTCGTCGGTGCCGGTGAGCAGCCAGGTGTCGTCACCACGCTGCCGGTGCCAGCGCGCGAGGAAGTCCGCGGCGACCTCGGTGTAGGCGTGCCCGATGTGGGGCACGTCGTTCACGTAGAAGATCGGCGTGGTGATGCTGAACGAGGACCCGGCGGACATGCGGACCATCCTACGGGCGCTCCGAACGCTGATGACGCGTGCGGCGGTGGACTGTGGAGAACCGGGTCCGGGAGGCCCGTGGCGGGCCCGCCCCGCGCCTCCAGACCGGCGGACGCGAACGTGACGAGCCCCGCTCAGCGCGCCGCGAGCGCCCCTTCGTACAGGTCGCGCTTCGACAGCCCGGTCGCGTCCGCGACCGCCGCGGCGGCCTCCTTCATGCGCATGCCGGCGGCCACCCGCTCGAGCACCAGGCGTACCCCGTCGTCGAGCGTTGCCTCTTCGGTGGCCTCGGCGGCCCCGGCGACGACGACGCAGATCTCGCCCCGCACGCCCTCGGACGCCCACGTGACGAGTTCGTCGAGCGGCCCGCGGCGGACCTCTTCGTAGAGCTTGGTGAGCTCGCGGCAGACCGCGGCGCGGCGGTCGCCCCCGAACCCGACGGCCATGTCGGCCAGGGTCTCGGCCAGCCGGTGCGGCGACTCGAAGAACACCATGGTCCGCTGCTCCCCCGCCAGTGCCTGGAACACGCGACGGCGTTCCCCGGCCTTGCGGGTGGGGAACCCCTCGAACGTGAAGCGGTCCGTCGGCAGCCCGGACACGGCGAGCGCCATCAGCACGGCCGACGGCCCGGGCAGCGCGGTGACGGTGACCCCGGCTGCGGCTGCGGCCTCGACGAGCGGGAAGCCCGGGTCGCTGATCGCGGGCATGCCGGCGTCGGTGAGGACGACGACGTCCTCGTCACGGGCGAGCTCGACGACCTCGGACGCCTTCGCCCGTTCGTTGTGCTCGTGCAGGGCGATGAGCCGCGGACGGTTCTCGATGCCCAGGGCGCGCATCAGGTGGATGGCGGTCCTGGTGTCCTCCGCCGCGACGACCGTGGCGTTGGAGAGGGTCTCGACGAGACGGCGCGAGGCGTCCCCGAGGTTGCCGATGGGGGTTGCTGCGAGGACGATCACGCACCCATTGTCCCCGCACGGCGACGCCGGCGCGGCCCGGCGCGGCGACGCCGGCGTCGTCCAGCGCGGCCGCGCGGCGCGTGCACGCCCGTCGCAGCGGGGACAGAGGTCGATCCGTAGGATGCTCAGCGATGACCAGCGAGCTGACCGACGACCGCACGGCCGTGTCCGACGGGCCGGTCGGCTCGCGCCTGGACGACTGGTGGGGGCGGGTGCTCTCCACGTCGCAGCGGGTCGCCGTGTGGCGGTGGACGGGTCCGCTCGCCGTGACGCTCCTCGCCGCCGTGCTGCGGCTGGTGAACCTCGGCAACCCGCACTCGCTCGTGTTCGACGAGACGTACTACGTCAAGGACGGCTGGTCGATCGTGCACCTGGGGTACGAGGGCACCTGGCCCGCGAACCCGAGCGGTGACGGCGCCCCGACGACCGACGACCGGTTCGTCCGCGGCGAGACGGACGTCTTCACGAGTGCCGCTGAGTTCATCGCGCACCCGCCGCTCGGCAAGTACCTGATCGGCCTCGGGATGCTGCTGTTCGGGGCGGACAACTCGTTCGGTTGGCGCTTCACGGTGGCCGTGCTCGGCATCGCGACGGTGTTCCTCACCGCGGTGATCGCCCGGTCGCTGTTCCGCTCGACGATGATCGGCACGCTCGCCGGCTTCCTGCTCGCGATCGACGGGCAGGCCATCGTGATGTCGCGGGTGACGCTGCTCGACGGCATCCTGACGTTCTTCGTGATCCTGGGCTTCGGCGCGCTGTTGCTCGACCGGCGGCACAGCCAACGACGGCTCGACGCGTGGGTCGCCGACCGCGCCGCCGCCGGCCGGACCACCCTGTGGGGGCCGGTGCTCTGGTGGCGACCGTGGTTGTTCGCGATGGGCCTGGCCCTCGGGCTGGCGGCGGCGACGAAGTGGTCGGGGATGTACTTCCTGGCGTTCTTCGCCGTGTACTCCGTGCTGAGCGACATGATGATGCGCCGCCGGGCCGGGGTGGAGTTCTGGTCGTCGAGCGCGCTGCTGCAGCAGGCACCGGTGTCGTTCCTGCTGACCGTGCCGATCGCCGCGGTGACCTACGTGGCGTCGTGGACCGGATGGTTCGTGTCGAAGGACGGCTGGGACCGCAACTGGCTGTCGTCGGGCGGCGAACGGTGGACGGGGCTCCTCGCCTGGGTGCCGGACAGCCTGCAGAACTGGTGGCACTACCAGTCGGAGATCTACGCCTTCAACATCGGGCTGCACACCCCGCACTCGTACCAGGCGAACCCGCTGCTCTGGCTCGTGATGCAGCGCCCCACGTCGATGTTCTACGTCGGCACGGACGCCGGGCAGGACGGCTGCTGGGCGGACCGCTGCGGCGAGGCGATCACCGGCATCGCGAACCCGTTCATCTGGTACGCCTCGGTCATCGCGACGGTGGCGCTGCTCGTGCTCTGGGTCCTGCGCCGGAAGTGGGAGTACGGCTTCGTCCTGCTCGGCGTCGCGGCGGGGTACCTGCCCTGGCTGATGTACGTCGACCGGACGGTGTTCCAGTTCTACACGATCGCCTTCGAGCCCTACATGCTGATGGCGCTGGCCGCCGCGATCGGGTTGGTGCTCGGCAGACGGAGCGACGAACGGTCACGCCGGTCGCGGGCGATCCTGTGGGTCGGCGTGTACCTGGGCGTCGTCGTGCTGGCCTCGGTCTACTGGTACCCGATGTGGACGGCGATGCAGGTGCCGTGGGACTTCGTCCGGTCGCACTACTGGATCCCCAGCTGGCTCTAGCCGGCAGGTCCGGCCGGTCCGGTCGCGCCCGTCGCGGTGGGCGCGCTGGTGGCGACCACCGCCGGACTGGAGGCACGTGGCGGCGCCGCCACGGGCCTCCAGTCCGCAGTGGTCAGGACTGCGCGTGCAGCGCGCGCTCGATCGACTCGCGGTCCAGCGGGTCGCCGAGCATCGGCGCGGAGTCGTCCGTGCCCGGCAGGACGCCCTGGATCAGGAGTTCCGCGTAGCGGCGCCAGGCGTCCGGGTCGTGTTCGCGGGTGGCGTCGGCGACCGCGCCGACCATCGCCGTGAGCATCGGCAGGTCGCGGTAGTCGAAGCCCGGCCGGACGACGCCGGCGGTCTCGGCACGGCCGATGATCGCGGCGACCTGACGTTCGAGCCGGTCGCGCTCCTGCACGATGGACGGGCGGGCCTTGCCGGCACGGACGATGGCGTCGGCGAGGGCACGGTCGCGGGCGCGGAACGCGAAGACGCCCATCAGGTAGACCCGGAGTGCCTCGCGCGGGTCGGACACGTCCGCGGCGCGCGCTGCGGCGTCGTTCATGGCCTCGAACTTGGTGGCGAGCAGCGCCTCGATCAGGGAGTCCTTGTCGGCGAACCGGCGGTAGACGGTGCCGACGCCGACACCGGCCTCGTGCGCGATGTCGTTCAGCGTGACGGAGAGTCCGCGTTCCGCGAAGCACTTGCGTGCCGTCTGCAGGATCAGCTCGCGGTTGCGCGCAGCGTCGGCGCGCAGCGGTCGCTCGAGGTCGGACGCGGACTCGGTGGTGCTCACGATCTGACCGTAGTTGCACTTTCTGGGAACAAGTGGATGCCATCCTTCCGTTTCGGTCTACACTGGCCACAAACGGATGCCTCGCATCCGGTTTCGTCACCACCACACCACCGGAGTGCCCGACGGCGCGCACCTCCACCTCACCCTCCAACCTTCTCGAGGAGGCTGCCGTGACGGCAGAACACACCGTGCCGACCCCCACCGGGACAGCACCCACGACTCCGGGCACCACCCCCGCCAAGAGCAACCACCGTTGGATCGCTCTGGCGGTCATCGCCCTCGCACAGCTGATGGTCGTGCTCGACGCGACCATCGTGAACATCGCCCTGCCCTCGGCCCAGGCCGACCTGGACTTCGGCACCGACCAGCGACAGTGGATCGTCACCGCGTACTCGCTGGCCTTCGGTTCGCTGCTGCTGCTCGGCGGGCGCCTCGGCGACCTGTTCGGACGCAAGAACACCTTCATCATCGGGCTCGTCGGCTTCGCCGTCGCCTCGGTGCTCGGTGGCCTGGCCGACTCGTTCGGCCTGCTCGTCGCGGCCCGCGCACTGCAGGGCGTCTTCGGCGCGCTGCTCGCCCCGTCCGCACTCGGCATGCTGACCACCACGTTCCGCGACCCCAAGGAACGTGGCCGCGCGTTCGGCATCTTCGGCTCCATCGCCGGCTCCGGCGCGGCCATCGGCCTGCTGCTCGGCGGCGTGCTGACCGAGTACGCGTCCTGGCGCTGGTGCCTCTACGTCAACGTCGTCTTCGCCGTGCTCGGCGTGATCGGCGCCCTCGTCTTCATGGAGAAGCCGCCGAAGGTCGAGCGTCCGCGCATCGACGTGCTCGGCGTCATCACCATCACGCTCGGTCTGGTCGGCGTCGTCTACGGCTTCTCGAACGCCGAGACGAACGGCTGGGACTCCCCCGTCACGATCGCCATGCTCGCCGGTGGTGTCGTGCTGATCGCCGCGTTCGTGTTCATCGAGACCCGCGTCGCCCACCCGCTGCTGCCCCTGCGCGTCGTGCTCGACCGTGACCGCGGCGGCTCGTTCATCGCGATCGGCCTCGTCGCGATCGGCATGTTCGGCATCTTCCTGTTCCTGACCTACTACCTGGAGCAGACCCTGGGCTTCAGCTCGCTGCAGACCGGTCTCGCGTTCCTGCCGATGCCGCTGTCGATCATGATCTCGGCGACGCAGATCGGTGGCCGCCTGCTGCCGCGCGTCGGGCCGAAGATCCTCATCTTCGCCGGTGGCCTGGTCGCCGCGACCGGACTGCTCCTGCTGCTCCGCACCGACCTGGACAGCTCCTACGCGGGCACCGTCCTGCCGGCGCTGATCGTCATCGGTCTCGGCATGGGCACGATCTTCTCGTCCGCCATGAACACCGCGACCACCGGGGTCGCCCGGGCCGACGCCGGTGTGGCCTCGGCAACCGTCAACACCATGCAGCAGATCGGTGGCTCGATCGGCACGGCCCTGCTGTCGACGATCTTCGCCGACGTGGTGTCGAACAGCCTGTCCGGGCTGTCCGCCGCCCCGACGAAGCTGCAGCAGGCCCAGGCCACGCTCGACGGGTACCACGTGGCGTTCGGCATCTCGGCCGGCGTGCTCGTGCTCGTCGCCCTGGCCGGCGGACTGCTCATCAACCGGCAGTCGGTCCGGCTCGAGCGGCTCGCCCGCGCCGGGTCCGCGACGACCGGGAGCATCCCCGCCGCAGCGCACTGACGCTCGCGCTGCGCTGCGGCCCGCTCCGGTACTGCCGGGGTGGGCCGTTGTGCGGGGGGGGGCTGCGGCGACACCCGTTTCACGACGATCCACCTGTCGAACAACGCGTGCATCGTCGACGGATGCGCACGCACTCGGTGCCCGCGCATGTTCCGACGGACCACTCGTCGAACGACTGGTGGACCGTCGGTCACCGCCCACACACGCACCCCCGGTTGCGCCGTGTGTCCACGACTCTGGCCCACGTCAGGGGTGCGGATTATGGTGGCCCGCATGGCCCCCGTCCTGACCTCACCACTCGTGTCGACGCAGTGGCTCGCAGACCACCTCGGTGCTGACGAGCTCGTCGTGCTCGACGCCTCGGTGCACACGGTCGGGGCCGGGTTCGACACCACCTGGCTGCCCGGACGCGACGCCCACGAACAGCGCGGCCACGTGCCCGGCGCCCGCTTCGCCGACCTGATCGACGACTTCTCGGCCGCCGACGCCGACGTCCCCTTCACCCGCCCCGGTGCCGAGCGCTTCGAGGCCGCCGCGGGGCAGCTCGGCGTGACCAACACGTCGACCGTGGTCATCTACGACGACAGCGTCGGTGAGTGGTCGGCGCGCCTGTGGTGGATCTTCCGCTCGTTCGGCTTCGACTCGGTCGCGGTGCTCGACGGCGGCTTCACGAAGTGGCGCGACGAAGGCCGGCCGGTCCGTGTGGGTGCACTCCGCGCGCCGGCGGCGCCGTCCGGCCCAGACGCCGGCGCGTTCCTGGCCGGCGAAGAACGCGCGCTCTGGGCCGACCACGACCGCGTGACCCGTGCCGTCTCCGGTGAAGAGCCGGCGTCCCTGGTGTTCGCCGCCTCGTGGGCTGCCCTGGGCGACGACCACCCGCCGATCGTGCCGGGCAGCACCCCGATCACGGCGGACTCGCTGGTGGACCCCGAGACGAACGCGTACCTGCGCGGGGCCGAACTCGAGCGGGCCTTCGCCGCGGTGATCGGCGCCGGCGAGATCGTCACCTACTGCGGGGTGGGCAGCGCCGCGTGCGTCGACGCCCTGGCCCTGACGGTGCTCGGGCACGACCGGGTGCAGGTCTACGACGGCTCGCTGGCCGACTGGTGGCGGCACGAGCAACTGGCGTCCTGACCGATCCGATCGCGGAACGACGGCCGCACCTGGCCGGCGGCCGCCGACTGACTGCGGCCGGCTGACTGCCGCCGGCCGACTGCCGCGCCGCACTACCGTTGCACCATGAGCACCAGACGCGCGGTCATCCTCGGCGGCACCGGCGGCATCGGTTCGGCGGTCGCACGCGAGCTCCTCGACGCGTCCGGCCGGGGCGGCGACGACTGGCAGGTGGACGTCCTCGCCCGCCAGGGCGGCCCCGTAGCGGACGCCCTGACCGCCTCCGGCGCCACGTTCACGTCCGGCGACCGCCGCGACCGGTCCGTCCTGCGCGACCTGCTGCGCCCCGGAGCCGACCTGCTCGTCGACACCGTCGGCCTGACCCGTGACGACGCCCAGCAGCTCCTGCCGTTCCTCGACGACGTCGGCTCGACGGTCTTCGTGTCGTCCAGGTCGGTGTACGCCGACGAGCAGGGGCGGCACGCGAACTCGCTCGACAAGCCGGTGTTCGGCGGCGCGGTCACCGAGATCCAGCCCACGGTCACCGCCGGCGACGGCGACCCGACGAGTCGTGACGGCTACGGTGCGGCGAAGGTGGCGGCCGAGCAGGTCCTGCTCGACCACGGTGCCCCGGTCACGGTGCTCCGCCCGTCGAAGGTGTACGGCGTCGGCATCGGCCGCCCACGGGAGTGGTTCGTCGTCCGCCGTGTGCTCGACGGCCGGGAACGCATCCTGCTCGCCGACCACGGCCGCGGCGTCGACCACACGACGGCGGCGAGCGGCATCGGCTCGCTCGTCCGTGTGGTCGCGGACGCGCCGGACCGCCGGATCCTCAACGTCGCGGACGCCTCGGCCCCGACCGCGCTCGAGATCGTCCGGACGATCGGCGGGCACCTGGACCACCGGTTCGACGAGGTCCTGCTCGACGAGGACGCGCCCGCCTTCGTCGGCGGCACGCCATGGTCGTCACGACCGCCGTTCGTCCTCGACACCACGGCGGCACGTGCACTGGGATGGGAACCGCCGGAGTTCGCGACCGCCGTCCTCCCCGAACTCGACTGGCTCGTCGAGACCGCCCGCGCCACCCCTGCGGACGGCGACGTGCCGTGGGCCGACGACCCCTTCTGGGAGCACCTGTTCGACTACGGTCCCGAGGACGCCGCACTCGCACTCCTCTCCCTCGACCTGGGCTGACACCGTGTTCCGGTCCGAGGTCCTGTTCATCGGCGGACGCTCCGGCGTGGGCAAGTCGACGGCGGCCGAGGCGCTGCACGACCTGCTCGTCGCGGCGGACGTCCGGCACGCGGTGATCGAGGGCGACCTGCTCGACCTGGCCCACCCGGCACCGCACGTCGAACACCCCGAGGCGCACCTGACGGAGCGGAACCTCGCCGCGCTCTGGGCCGGCTACCGGGCGATCGGACACCACCGGCTCGTCTACACGAACACCGTGTCCGTACTCGAACACGAGCGCCTCGCTGCGGCGATGGGCGACGACCCGCTGGTGCGTGTCGTCCTGCTCCGTGCCGCGGACGACACGACCGCCGAACGGCTCGCACGACGGGCGGGTGGCGCGGTCCCGCAGGCGCAGCTCGCGCACAGCACGCGGACGGCCGGGAGGCTCGACTCGGCCACCGCGGACACCGTCACCCGGGTGGACACGGACGGCCAGAGCCCCGCCCAGGTGGCCGCACGGCTCGCGTCGCTCACGGGATGGCTCCCGCGCTGATCCCCCTGCGCAGCCTGTGCACAGCGCGCAGCTCGTCCACAGATCCCCCCGAGCGGTGGTCCGTCCAGTCGCCCGGGGGCACGCTGGAGCCATGAACGACAACCGCCTCGGCACCTCGGTCAGCCCCTACCTGCGGCTGCACGCCGACAACCCGGTCGACTGGCGCGAATGGGGCCCCGAAGCCTTCGCCGAAGCACGCGAGCGCGGGGTCCCGGTGCTGGTGTCCGTGGGGTACGCCACGTGCCACTGGTGCCACGTCATGGCGCGCGAGAGCTTCGCCGACCCGGAGATCGGCGAGCTGCTCCGGCGGGACTTCGTGTCGGTCAAGGTCGACCGCGAAGAGCGCCCTGACGTGGACGCGAGCCTGATGGCCTCGGCGAGTGCGTTCACGCAGCAGCTCGGCTGGCCGCTGACGACGTTCCTGACGCCCGACGGCCACGTCTTCTTCGCGGGGACGTACTTCCCACCCACTCCCGTCGGGCAGGTCCCGGCGTTCCGGCAGATCCTGGCAGCGGTGCTCGACGCCTGGACCGAACGTCGGCACGAGGTCGACGCGAACGCCTCGGCCATCGCGACGGCGATCCGGCAGGGTGCCGTGGCGGACGCGACCGCCCGCTCGGGCGAGAGCGGTACCGGAGCCGACCCGGGCCTCCCGTCCGTCGACACCGTCCGGGCCGTCACGAGCCAGCTGTTGCACGCAGAGGACACCACCTACGGTGGTTTCGGCGGCGCGCCGAAGTTCCCGAGCACGCCGTTGCTCGAGTTCCTCGCCGACGCGGCGGCCGACGGCGACGCCGAGGCCGACGGGCTGCTCGACCGCTCGTTGCACGCGATCCGCGCGTCCGAGCTGACCGACGCCGACGGCGGTGTCTTCCGGTACGCCACCAGGCGCGACTGGAGCGTGCCGCACTACGAACGGATGCTCTCCGACAACGCGGGGCTGCTCGCGGTCGCCGGTGCCGAGCAGGCCCGTGGCATCGCCGACTTCCTGCGGGACACCCTGCGCCGCGCCGACGGGGCGTTCGTCGCCGCACAGGACAGCGAATCGACCATCGACGGCCGTCGGGTCGAGGGCGAGTGGTACCGCCGACCGATCGCCGAGCGCGCACAGCTCGACCCACCACCGCTGGACGACCAGGTGCTCACGGGGTGGAACGGCCTGGCGATCCGGGGGCTCGCGATCGCCGGCGCACGGCACGGTGATCCGGAACTCGTCGCGCTCGCCCGGGGTGCGGCCGACGCGGTCCTCGCCGCCCACGTGCAGGACGGCCACGTGTCGGTGCGGTCCAGCACACCGCGCGGGGTGTCCTCGGCACCGGCCACCGTCGAGGACGTCGGACTGCTGGCCGAAGGGCTGCTCGAACTGGCCCTGGTCACGGGCGAGGTCTCCTACGCGACCGTCGCACGCTCGCTCGTCGACGACGGTCTGGCCGAGCGCTTCGACGTCGACCCGGTGCTGGCCGCTGCGGGGACGGCCACCGGCGAACAGCCGCAGACCGCGATGCGGTCCGGCACGGTGGCGCTGGCATCGGCCGCCGCGACACTCGGGGCGCTGACGGGCGACCAGGAACTGCGGACCGCCGCGGCACGACTCGTCGCCGACCGGGCCCGCACCGGGACCGAACGCCCCCTGGGCCACGCGGACGCCCTCGGTGTCGCCCTCGCCCTGCAGCGGCCGTCACGGGAGATCGTCGTCGTCACGAGCAGCACCGACGATCCGATGCAGGCCGTTGCACACCGTGCTCGGCGCCCCGGCACGGTCGTCGCCACCACCACGCCGGATCAGGCCCGCGACTGGGCCGCGGCGGGGTTCTCGTTGTTCGAGGGACGCGATGTGCTCGACCCCGCTGCGTACGTCTGCCACGACCGGGTGTGTGACCTGCCGTCCCGGTCGGCGGACGCGCTGGCCGGGCAGATCGTCTGACGCCCCTCCCGCCCGGCGCGCCTGTATCCTGGAATGCTCATGTCTTCTCCGCTGCCCGTCATCACGTACCCGCCCGAACTGCCGGTCTCGCAGCGGCGGGACGACATCGCGGCTGCCATCCGTGACAACCAGGTGGTCATCGTCGCCGGGGCCACCGGCTCGGGCAAGACGACCCAGCTGCCGAAGATCTGCCTCGAGCTCGGTCGGGAGCACATCGGGCACACCCAGCCCCGTCGGATCGCAGCCCGGACCATCGCGGAGCGTGTGGCGGAAGAACTGGGCGGCGGCGAACTCGGCGGACTCGTGGGCTACCAGGTCCGGTTCACCGACAAGGTCAGCTCCGAGACCCGCGTGAAGCTGATGACCGACGGCATCCTGCTGAACGAGATCCACTTCGACCGCGACCTCAAGCGGTACGACACGATCATCATCGACGAGGCGCACGAGCGGTCCCTGACAATCGACTTCCTGCTCGGCTACCTGAAGCGGCTGCTCCCCCGGCGCCCCGACCTGAAGCTCATCATCACGAGTGCGACCATCGACCCGGAGTCGTTCTCGAAGCACTTCGACGACGCCCCCATCATCGAGGTGTCCGGCCGCACCTACCCGGTCGAGATCCGGTACCGCCCCCTCGTCGCCGAAGACCAGGACGACGCCGCCGACGACGAGTCGGACTCCCGCACCGGTGACAGCGGCAACGCTGCCGACGACCGCGACACCCTGCAGGGCATCACCGACGCCCTCGACGAGCTGGCGCAGGAGGACCCGGGCGACGTGCTCGTGTTCCTGTCCGGCGAGAACGAGATCCGCGACGCGCAGGACGCGATCGAGGGCAAGCGCTACCCGGGCACCGAGGTCCTGCCGCTGTACGGCCGCCTGTCCGCCGCCGACCAGCACCGCGTCTTCGAGCGCCGGCACACCCCGGGCATCCGCCGTCGTGTCGTCCTCGCCACGAACGTCGCCGAGACCTCGCTCACCGTGCCCGGCATCAAGTACGTCATCGACACCGGGACGGCGCGCATCTCGCGGTACTCCCCGCGAGCCAAGGTGCAGCGTCTGCCGATCGAGGCGATCTCGCAGGCCAGCGCCAGCCAGCGCTCCGGCCGAGCGGGCCGCACGAGTGCCGGCATCGCGATCCGGCTCTACTCGGAAGACGACTTCGGCCGTCGCCCCGAGTACACCGACCCCGAGATCCTCCGCACGAACCTGGCCGCGGTGATCCTGCAGATGATCTCGCTCGGCTTCGGGGACATCGAGTCGTTCCCGTTCCTGCAGCCGCCGGACAGCCGGGGCGTGAAGGACGGCCTCGACCTGCTGCGCGAACTCCGCGCCGTCGACAAGGACGGCCGCATCACGAAGTCCGGGCGGCAGCTGACCCGGCTGCCGATCGACCCCCGCCTCGGTCGCATGGTGCTCGAAGCCGGGCGCCAGGGCGTCGGGCGCGAGGTCATCGCCATCGTCAGCGCCCTGAGCATCCAGGACCCCCGCGAGCGCCCCCTCGAGAAGCGTGCGCACGCCGACCAGCTGCACGCCCGCTTCGCCGACCCGACGAGTGACTTCCTGACCCTGCTGAACCTCTGGAACCACATCGAGGAGCAGCAGGAGGGACTGTCGTCGAGCGCGTTCCGGCGGCTGTGCAAGGCCGAGTTCCTCAACTACCTGCGCATCCGCGAGTGGCAGGACCTGTACCGGCAGCTCTCCCGCGCCGCGAAGCAGGTCGACGTCCGTGTCGGGCAGGCACGCTCCGAGGACGGCGACGCCGTGCACCGGGCCCTGCTCTCCGGACTCCTCAGCCAGATCGGGCTGCGCGACCGCGAGAAGCGCGACTACCTCGGCTGCCGGAACACCCGGTTCGTGGTGTTCCCGGGCAGCGTGCTCGCGAAGAAGCAGCCCGACGCGGTGATGGCCGCCGAGCTCGTCGAGACGAGCCGGTTGTTCGCCCGGACCGTCGGCCGGATCGACCCCGCGTGGGTGGAACCGCTCGCCGGTGACCTGCTCAAGCGCACCTACGGCGAGCCGCACTGGGAGAAGAAGCAGGGCGCGGTCGTCGCCTACGAGCGCGTGACCCTGTTCGGCGTCCCGATCGTGCAGCGCCGCCGCGTGCAGTACTCGCGGATCGACCCGGAACACTCCCGCGAGCTGTTCATCCGGCACGCCCTGGTCGAGGGCGAGTGGGAATCGCAGCAGGCCTTCGACCGCGCCAACCGGAAGCTCCGCAAGGAACTCGAGCAGCTCGAGGAACGCACCCGTCGCCGCGACATCCTGCTCGACGACGAGAACGTCTACGAGTTCTACGACGCCCGTATCCCGGCCGACGTCGCGACGACCCGCGACTTCGAGGGGTGGTGGCGGACCACTCGCCGCGAGCAGCCGGACCTGCTCACGATGCGCCGGTCGGACCTGCTGGACGAATCCGCAGCCGAAGCGGCCGAGGACGACGTCGAGTACCCGACCCAGTGGCACAGCGGCGACCAGCGCCTCGCCATCCAGTACCGCTTCGAGCCCGGCGCCCAGGACGACGGCGTGAGCGTGCAGGTCCCCCTCGCGCTCCTGCCCCGGATGCGCGAAGAGGGCTTCGACTGGCAGGTCCGCGGCCTCCGACGAGAACTCGTCACCGCGCTCATCAAGTCGCTGCCGAAGCAGATCCGGAAGAACGTGGTGCCCGCTGCCGACTGGGCCGAGAAGATCGTCGCCGAACTGCCCGACGACGCCCCGACCGAGCCGACGGAGTCGTTCCGCGCCACCCTCGCCAAGGCGATCCAGCGCATGACCTACGTGCCGGTCTCCGAGTCCGACTTCGACCTGACCCGCGTCCCCGCACACCTGCTGCCGACATGGGCGGTGGTCGACGAGCGCGGTCGCCGGGTCGAGACCGGCAAGGACCTGTCGGCCCTGCAGACCAAGCTCAAGGACCGGACCCAGCAGAGCGTCGCCTCCGCCACGGCGAAGGGCGCGGGACGGTCAGGAGGCGCGGCTCGCGTCGCGTCCGCCGGCGCCGGTCGCCCGCTGGAACAGTCCGGACTCACCGCCTGGCCCGACCAGGACCTGCCGCAGACCCTCGACACCAAGCAGGCCGGCGGCGTCATCCGGGCGTACCCGTCCCTGGTCGAGGAAGGCACGGGTCCGAAGGCGACCGTCGGCGTGCAACTGCTCGCCACTCCCTCCGACCGCGTCGTCCGGATGCCCGCCGGGGTCCGCCGTCTGGTGATGCACGCGGTGCCGTCGCCCGTGTCGTACATCCAGTCGCACCTGACCGCGCAGGAGAAGCTCGCGCTCGCCGCCAGCCCCTACCCGTCGACCGCCGCGCTGTTCGACGACGTCCTGGCCGCCGTGGTCGACGCCGGCATCCGTCGGGCCCACCCGGACGGCATGGTCTTCACGAAGGCCGGGTTCGAGGCCGTCCGCGATGCCGTGTCGGCCACCGTCGTCGACACGATGTTCACCGCGGTGTCCGAGGTCGCGGCGGTGCTCGCCGCGCAACGCTCCGCCGAACGAGCGCTCAAGCAGGCGAACTCGATGTCGCTGCTCGCCGCCCTGAGCGACATGCGGCAGCAGATGGAGCGCCTGGTGTTCCCAGGGTTCGTCGCCGTCGCGGGGCTCGACCGCCTGCGTCGGATCCGCGTGTACCTGCAGGGCATCGAGGCGCGCGTGCAGAAGCTGTTGCAGAACCCCGGGCGCGACGCGACGTGGATGCGCGAGGTCACCGTGGCGACCGACCGCTACACCGATGCCGGCGGTGTCTTCCCGCCCGCGGTCGGGGCGCACCCGGAGCTCGTGCACGCGCGGTGGATGCTCGAGGAGTTCCGGCTCAGCCTGTTCGCGCAGGAACTCGGGACCGCCGAGACCGTCTCGTTGCAGCGGATCACGAAGGCCCTGACCGCGGCGCGCTGATGGGTCTACCGTGTCGGCCATGATCGGCACACTCGACGTCGTCGTCCTGGACTGCCCGGACACCCGCGCCCTCGCCCGCTTCTACGCCGAGCTGCTCGGCGGGGAGATCGTCGGCTTCGACGAGGACTGGGCGGAGCTCGCCCTCCCGTTCACCGACCACCGTCCGATCCTGGCGTTCCAGCAGGTCGACGACTACCAGGCGCCGGAATGGCCCGGGCAGACGGTCCCGCAGCAGAGCCACCTCGACGTGAAGGTCGACGACCTGGACGACGGCGAGGCCGCGGTGCTCGCGATCGGTGCGACGGCCACGGGGTCAGGCACGGAGACGTTCCGCGTCTACCTCGACCCCGCGGGCCACCCGTTCTGCCTCATCCGGCCGTCGGACTGACCGGTTCGGTCGCCAGGCCCTCGACCACGGTGACGTTCGGCAACGCGGTGAGTGCGGCGCCGGGCAGGAACAGCTTCGCGGCGCGGCGCCCGGCGCCGATGACGACCTCGGGGGCGTCGAGGACGCGCGCGTCGATGTAGAGCGGCCACGACGACGGCAGTCCGATCGGCGTGATGCCGCCGTACTCCATGCCGGTCAGCTCGACCGCCTCGTCCATCGGGGCGAAGCTCGCCTTGCGGACGTCGAGCAGCTGCTTCACGACCCTGTTGACGTCGAGCTTCGTCGATGCCAGGACGACGCAGGCGGCGTAGCGGACCTCGTCGCCGCGCTTCCCCGCGACGACGATGCAGTTGGCACCGCCGGCCAGCGGGTAGCCGTACGCCTCCGAGAACGCGGCGGTGTCGGCCAGGTCGGCGTCGATCGGTGCGCCCTCGATCTTCGTCAGGACGTCGCTCGGCAACGCGACGAGGGCTTCAGCGACGGGGATCGCGAGGAATCCGGTGGCGACCAGGGCGGGAACACGTTCGAGCGTCGGCATGGCTCCACCGTAGGGAAGCGATTCCGCACGAGGGTGGAGCCATGACCGAACTCCGGGCGATCGACGTCGACCAGTGGGCCCGCCGCGAGCACTTCGAGCACTACCGGCAGCGGGTGCCGTGCGCGTACGAGGTGACCGTCGAGCTCGACGTCACCGCCTTCGTCGAACGCGTCCGTTCGACCGGCCGACGGACCTACGCGTCACAGCTCTGGGCCATCGCGACCGTGGTGAACCGGCACGACGAGTTCCGGATGCAGCTGCTGGACGACGGCTCCCCCGCCGTGTGGGACCGCGTCCACCCGATGTTCACCGTGTTCCACCCGGACACCGAGACGTTCTCCGCCCTGGTCGTGCCGTACGACGACGACTTCGGCACCTTCCACGATGCCGCGGTGTCGACGATCGAGCGGTACCGCGACGACACCCGGATGTTCCCGCAGGACGACCGCCCCGGCAACGTGTTCGACGTGTCGACCCTGCCGGGGGCGTCGTTCACCGGGTTCTCGTTGCAGGTGCGTGACGGCTGGGACCACCTGCTGCCGATCATCACGCTCGGCGGGTACCGGACCGCTGGTGACCGGACGCTGCTCCCCCTGGCGCTGCACGTCAACCACGCCGCCGCCGACGGCTTCCACACGACCCGGCTGCTGCGCGAGCTCGAGGAGCTCTTCACCGACCCTGGCTGGCTCGGCTGACCCTGCCCGTCCTCGGACCGCATCTCCTACGCTGACCCCATGACGCCACAGTCGGAGCCCCTCGCCCGGAAACGCATCGGGCTCGTCGGCGCGGGCGGCATCTCCGTCGCGCACCTGCCCGGGCTGCTCCGCCTGGGCGATGTGGTGGTGCACGCTCGCGAGGGCGCCCACGAACTCGTCGACGCCTTCGCCGACACCGCCCGTGCCGAGGGCAGCACGATCACCGTCGCCGACAGCCTCGACGAGCTCCTCGCCGCGGTCGACGTCGTCGACGTCGTGGTCCCGACGCACGCCCACGCCGAGGTGGTCCGCGCGGCGATCGCGGCCGGCAAGGACGTCGTCTCCGAGAAGCCCCTGGCCCGGACCGACGCGGACGCGGCGGACCTGGCGGCCCGCGCTGCGGACGCGGGCGTCCAGCTCTACCCGGCCCAGGTGGTGCGCTGGTTCCCCGCGTACGCGCGCCTGCACGAGGCCGCGACCACGGGCCTCCTGGGCGACCTGGCGGTGTTGCGGTTCTCGCGATCCGGCGCCTTCCCCACCCACGTCCCCTGGTTCGGCGACCGCGCGCTGTCGGGCGGGATCGTGATGGACCAGATGATCCACGACCTGGACATCGCGCGCTGGGTGGCGGGCGAGGTGACCCGGGTGTCGGCGGTGAGCGTCCGCGCGGGGTCCGAGGCGGAGCCGGTCGAGGCGGCGCACGTCCTGCTCACGCACGAGTCGGGCGCAATCAGCCACGTCGCCGGGCTGTGGGGGCCGCAGCACCTGGCCTTCACGACGGAGTACTCGGTGACGGGGACGCTCGGCAGCCTGTCGCACTCCTCCCGGGCCGAGGAGGACACCCGGAGCGACCTGGCGGCGCCGGCGTCCGTCGACGGTTTCCTGCCGCCGGTGGACCCGGCCGCCGACCCGTACGCGCTGGAGCTCACCGACTTCCTCGCAGCGTTCGACGGCGGTCGGCCACCCCGGGTCACCGTCGACGACGGCGTCGCCGCGGTGCGGATCGCGAACGCGGCGATCGAGTCGATCGAGTCCGGCCAGCCGGTCGAGGTCGCACGGTGACGCTCCGGATCGGGGTGCTCTCGTTCGCCCACACGCACGCCATCAGCTACCTCGGTGTTCTGGCGGCCATGCCCGATGTCGAGGTGCGCGGCACGGACCCGGGCGGGGTGTCCACGGGGACGGAACTCGGCGACCTGCGCGGAGCCGAACTGGCACGCGCGCTCGGCGCCGGGTACGCGGACTCGGTCGACGAGCTGCTCGCCTGGGGCCCGGACGCGGTGATCGTCACGAGCGAGAACGCCCGGCACCGCGAGTTCGTCGAGCTCGCGGCGGCAGCGGGGGCACACGTGCTCTGCGAGAAGCCGCTCGCGACCTCGTGGCAGGACGGCCTCGCCATCCGCGATGCCGTGGACCGCGCCGGGGTGCTGCTGATGATGGCGTTCCCGGTGCGCTTCGCCTCGGCGTTCGACCGGCTGCGGGCGACGCGGGACTCGGGCGCACTCGGCACGGTGTTCTCGGTGCGGGGCGCGAACAACGGCATGCTGCCGCTCGCCCGCGACTGGTTCACCGACGTCCGGCTGAGCGGAGGCGGCGCCCTCGTCGACCACGTCGTGCACGTCGCCGACCTGATCGACGGGCTGACCGGAGCGACGCCGGTGTCCGTCACCGCCGTCGCGAACCAGGTGCTGCACGCCGACCGAGCGAACGCCGAGACCGCGGGCCTGGTGACCATCACGTACGACGACGGCACCATCGCGGCGATCGACTGCTCGTGGAGCCGACCGGACACGTCGCCGGTGTGGGGCGGCTTGACGCTCGACGTCGCCGGGACGGGCGGCACGGTGTCGGTGGACTTCTTCGGGGCGGCTGCTCGCGGGCTCGACGCCGTGGGCGGCCGGCCGATCGAGCTCCGGTACGGGCCCGACCACGACGTGCCGATGCTCCGGACGTTCCTGGCGGCCGTGGCGTCCGGGGAGCAGCCGCAGCCGGACGTCGGGGTCGGCCTGCGGACGCTGTCGATCGTGCTGGCGGCGCAGGAGTCGGTGCGGACGCGCCGGACGGTCGCGGTGCAGGCCGCGGGCTAGCCCCGCACCACACCGCGCCACCGTCGCCGCACGCCGCCCCACCCCTGCCCGCCGCCGCGCTACGCTCGTCCCGATGCGCGCAACCGTGCGGGACGTGGCTGCCCTCGCCGGGGTGTCCCCGAAGACCGTCTCCAACGTCGTCAACGGCGGCGTCGTCGTGCGCCCGGAGACCCGTGAACGCGTCGAGCGCGCGATCGCCGAGCTCGACTACGTGCCGAACCTGTCCGCCCGCGGGCTGCGGAACGGCCGCTCCGGAGCGATCGCGCTGACGCTGCCGGAGATGGGCAGCGCCTACTCCGCCGAACTCGCGCAGTCGTTCGTGGAACTCGCCCGCGAACGCGGCTGGGTCCTGCAGCTCGAGCAGACCGGCAACGACCCGACTCTCGAACACGAACTGGTGTCCCGCGCCCGCGCACACCTGGTGGACGGACTGATCCTCAACCCGGTGTCGCTCAGCGCGAGTGTCCTGGCCTCGACCGAGGGGCTGCCGCCGACCGTCGTCATCGGCGAGGTCGAGCCCGAGCACGTCGACCAGGTGCACGTCGACAGCCGTGCGGCGGCCGACCAGGTCACCGCACACCTCATCGCCCGCGGGCACCGGCGCATCGCGATCGTCGGCGCGTCAGCGGAGGGGGCTGCGACGGCGACGAGCGAGCTCCGCGAACACGGGTACACCGCAGCGCTCACCGCAGCAGGCATCACACCCGACCCGTCGCTCCGCGTCCCGCTGCCGGCGTGGACCACGAGCGCCGCGGCGACGACCTTCGCGGCCTGGCTCGACGAGCACCCCCTGCCCGACGCCGTCTTCGCCTTCACCGACTCGATCGCGTTCGGGGTGCTGCACGTGCTCGCCGCCCGCGGGGTCCCGGTGCCCGAGCAGGTCAGCGTCATCGGGTTCGACGACGTCGAGGCTGCCGCGTACGCGATCCCGTCGCTCAGCACGGTGTCGTTCGACCGTCGGGCCTTCGCGACGGCGGCACTCGACCTGCTGACCCGGCGGATCGCGGACCGCGGGGTCGCGCCGGAGACCGTCGTCGTGCCGCACCGGATCGTCGAGCGCGCGAGCGTCGCTGCCCGCTGAGCGCGTCGGCCGAGTCTCGGCCCGGCGGACAGTCGGCGCCGTCGGAACAGCGAGAACTGTCCGTCAGGCCGAGTCTCGGCCGGAACAGCCGTCAGCCGCAGCCGCCAGCACCGCCGACCGCGTCCGCGCATCGCCGAGGATCCGGAAGTGCCCGCCCACCGGCAACCGCACGTTCGTCGCGCCCTGCAGTTCGCTGCCCTCCGGGATGAGCGTGTCGAACACCCCGTACACCGACGTGATCCGCGCGTTGGCATCGAGTTCCCGCGCCAGTCCCGCCAGCACCGGGTCCGCCGCCCGGAACGCCCGCAGGTGCGGCACCGGCGCCAACCGCGCGTAGACCGACCCCGCGAAGGGCGTCGACACCGCGACCATCCGGTCGATCCGCTCGTGCTGGTCGAGCTGCGTCATCGCGTACTTGCCGATCAACCCGCCCTTGCTGTGCGCGAGCACGAGCACGTTCCGCAGGTCCTGTTGCTGCAGGTACGCCATCACCGCACGCGCCGAGTCCGGCACGGGTCGCAGGTTGTGCCGCAGGACCGGCAGCACGTGCACCGGGTGTCCCCGGTCGTGGAGCGCGTCCATCAGCGGCCGCATGAAGTGCCAGGTCTCGTAGACGCCGGGGACCACGACGACGGGCTGCCCGTCGCCGGTCCGGTAGTCGTCCGCGGTGGTCGGGCCGAGGCTCCGGACCTGCCACCGGGCCGCGTACCCCCAGTCGAGTGCGGCCCAGCAGGCACGCCGAACCAGCGGGACACGGCCTGGAGGCCCGGATCGCGTCGTCCGCGCCGCCTCGGTCCCCGACGTGGCCGGCCGGGTCATCGGAGTCCCTCCAGGCGCTCGGCGCTGCGGAACGTCTCGAGGAGTCGTGCGAGCGCGTCCGGCTGCCGTTCCTGCACGTGGTGCGGCCCCGCCAGTTCCACGAAGGTGCCGTCCGGCGCAGCGGCCGCGAGCCGGGCCGACCAGTCGTGCCGCGCGATGGGGTCCTGGGTGCCGCGGACGACGAGGACGGGCTGCGTGACCTCGGTGATCGTCTGCTCGGTCGGGTAGCGGAGCATCGGCCCGAGCTCGCGCAGGTACTGGCGCATGCTCCGGAGGTAGTCGGTGACCAGGACCGTGTTCATCCGGACCCCCTCGACGAAGCCGTCGCGGCCCAGGTCGAGCGCCTGCATCGGGAGCGATCGCCGCTCGGCGTCGATCACCGGACCGACGAGCACGATCGCCGTGACGGCGTCGGGGTGACGGCGGGCGGACTCGATGACGACCTGCGTGCCCATCGACTGCCCGACGAGCACCAGGTCATCGTCGACCAGGTGTCGGACGGCCCGCACCACCACGTCGCCGAGCTCTTCAATCGACAGCCGCCGACCGGCCGCGGGCAACCAGCCGAACCCCGGCAGGTCGACGCTGATCGTGTGGTGCTCGGCGGCGACGGCGCGCTGCGACCGGGCGAAGGACCGGTGTGACATCCCGATGCCGTGGACGAACACGACGGTGGGGTCGGCCTCGTCGCGGAGCGGCCCGCGCGACGGCATGGTGTGCAGGCGCACGGGCAGCCCGTCGATCCGGACGGTCTCCACAGCAGCGCGCACGAGCCGAGGCTACGCGGCGGTTCGCAGCACCGGGTCAGCCTGGTCATCGGCTGCCCACAGCCGGGCCGTGTGGAGTGCTGGCATGAGCGACACCACTCCCACCCACGGCCACGAACCGGACGGCTCCGTCCCGGCGAACCGGGCGACGACGCCGACCGGCTGGGACGCCACCCCGACGTCGACCGCCACGCTCGACGGGCCCGCGCTCGCGCAACAACAGCCGCCGCAGCAGCAGCCGCAGCAGCAGCAGCCGTACCGCGCCGACACCGGAGCCTGGAACCCCGGCGCCCCGAACGGCACCACCCCCTGGTACGGAGCCGGAACCACGGGCGACCGCCGGAGCACCGGCCCGAAGCCCCCGTGGTTCTGGCCGGTGCTCGCCGCCGTCGTCGCACTCGCAGCGCTGCTCGTCGGTGGCGGCGTCGGGTTCGCCGTCGGCCACGCGATCGGCGCCGATCGGTCACAGTCCACGACCCGGGTGCCGGGCACGGACCGGTTCCCGGGCAACGGCACCGGGAGCTGACCAGCGCGTACGATCCGGACCATGCGGAAGACCACTGCCGGTCTGTTCACGTCGGTCGACGGCGTCGTGCAGGACCCCTACGAGTTCCAGTACGACAGCTTCGACGCCGAGCTCGGTGCCGCGATGGGTGCCTTCACGGCCCGCACCGACACCGTGCTGCTCGGCCGGAACAGCTACCTCGAGTGGTCCGAGTGGTGGCCAGCCCACCCGGAGGACCCCTTCGGGCAGTGGATCAACCCGATCGAGAAGCACGTGGCCTCCACCACGCTCGGCGACGACCTGACCTGGCAGAACAGCACCCGGATCCCGGGCGACGTCCCCGCGTTCGTCCGCGACCTGCAGCAGCGCGACGGAGCCGACATCGCCGTGTGCGGCAGTGTCACGCTCGTCCGCAGCCTGCTGTTCGCCGGGGTCCTCGACGAACTGCAGCTCATGATCCACCCGGCGATCGCCGGCCGTGGCCGGCGGCTCTTCGAGCCGACCGACCCGCCCACGCGCCTGCGTCTGGTCGACAGCACCGTGACGAGCAAGGGGAACGTGCTGAACACCTACGGGCGGTTCGACGCCTGACGGACCCACCACGGGCCTCCCGGCCCCTGCCCGTCATGCGCCCTGCCGAACCGCGCGTACCCTCGTGGGTGACCACACGCACCCGAGGAACACCGGAGCAAGCATGACCCAGGACACCCGCCCGCACGTCGTCATCGTCGGCGGTGGATTCGCCGGTGTGGCCGCCATGCGGGAGCTCGCCGACGCGCCGGTCCGGGTGACCCTGGTCGACCGCCACGTCTACAACATGTTCCAGCCCCTGATGTACCAGGTGGCGACGGGCGGCCTGAACGCCGGCGACGTGACGTACTTCCTGCGCTCGCTCCGTGCCCGGCAGTCGAACGCGGAGTTCCGCCACGGCCTGCTCACCGGCATCCGCACCGACGAGCGCATCGCCGAGATGTCCGACGGCGAACACCTGCACTACGACTACCTGATCCTCGCCAACGGCGTGAACACGAGCTACTTCGGCACCCCCGGCGCGTACGAGTACGCGTACTCGATGTACTCCCGCTCGCAGGCGCTCCGCATCCGCGACGAGCTGTTCACCCGACTCGAAGAGGCGGCGGCGAACCAGGGCCCCGACGAGATCCGCATCGTCATCGTCGGCGGCGGCGCGACCGGCGTCGAGATGGCCGGCGCGCTCGCCGAGCTCCGTGACCAGGCCCTCGTCGGCGCGTACCCGGAGATCGAGCGGGGCAACATCTCCATCACGCTCGTGCACCGCAGTGGTGAGCTGCTCAAGCCGTTCGCCCCGCGCCTGCGTCGCTACGCCGCCAAGGTGCTGCGGAAGCGCGGTGTCGTGCTCCGGCTGAACACGGGCGTCTCCGAGGTCAAGCCCGACGGCGTGATGACCGCGGACGGCGAGTTCATCCCCGCGTCGCAGGTCGTCTGGGCGACCGGTGTCGCCGCCCACAAGGAGGTCTCCGGCTGGGGCCTGCCGCAGACCCACGGGGGCCGCATCCAGGTGAACGACGACCTGAGCGTGAAGGGCGCCGAGCGCATCTTCTCCGCCGGCGACATCGCCGCGCAGGACGACGCCCTCGCCCAGCTCGCCCAGCCCGCACTGCAGGGCGGCCGGCACTCGGCTCGGCAGATCGTGCGCCTGCTCGAGGGCAAGGCCACCGAGCGCTTCAAGTACTTCGACAAGGGCACCATGGCGACGATCGGCACGAACGCCGCGGTCGCCCAGCTGCGCGGCGGGATCACGATGGTCGGCCCGGTCGCCTGGCTCGCCTGGGTGTTCGTGCACATCACGAGCCTGCTCGGCGCCGGCAACCGGATGTCGACCCTGACGCACTTCTTCGTCCGCTACGTGTGGTTCATGCGGAAGCGCTCGATCCCGATCGTCGGCGACGTCCGCCCGGTGCGCCCGAACGGCGACCGCGAGCCGGACCCCTGGCAGCTGCAGAAGGCCGAGTAGCCGCCGAGTCCACTCGCGCGCTCGCGCGCTCGCTTCGTGAGCAGGAACGGTCGGGTCCGCACGTCGGACCCGACCGTTCCTGCTCACGGTGTGCGTGCGGTGGACGCTGGGCGCGACGGTCTGGAGGCGCGGTGCGGGCTGGCCACGGGCCTCCCGGCCGACGCGTGGTGCGCGGGGCTGGCGCCGACGCGGAACGACCATGTCGCCGTCGTACGACAGCGACATGGTCGCTGTGCGCGCAGCGCGACGGTCCGCACGTTCGGCGTCGACACTGACGAGCCTGGTACACCCCGCTCGTTGAGCCTCCTCTTACCCGCGAGAGGCACCCTGGTCGGCGACACGCAACCGAGCAGCGCGCGGAGGGACCATGGCGACGACGACGCTGACGCACGCGCCGACGGACGCGCCGACATCGGCGCGACCGCAGCACCGCACGGCCGCCCCGGCACGCGCCGGAACCGGTGCGCCCGAGGCTCCGCCGCCCCCGCTGACGCACCGTGCGCCCGCGCTCGACGGACTCCGGACGCTCGCCATCCTGGTCGTCGTCCTGTACCACCTGCACGTGCCGCAGTTCGAGGGCGGCTTCATCGGGGTCACGGTCTTCTTCGTGCTCTCCGGGTTCCTCATCACGACGCTGCTGCTCGGCGAACGGCGCCGCACCGGGCGGGTGCGCCTCGGCTCGTTCTGGGTGAAGCGGCTGCTGCGCCTGTACCCGGCGCTGCTGGCGCTCGTCGTGGTCGGGCTGCTGCTCTGGAACTGGGCCGGTGACTACAAGGGCGCGTCACTGCACTCCGGCGAAGCGGCGTTCATCGCGCTGACCTACACGGGCAACCTGTTCCGCGCCTTCTGGGACACCTCGCAGGGCGTCTTCGCGCACACGTGGAGCCTGTCGATGGAGGAGCAGTTCTACCTGGTGTGGCCTCCGGTCCTGGTGCTGCTGGCCGCGCTCAGGGTGCGGCGTCGCTGGCTCCTCGCGGGGCTCGGCGTCCTGGTCGTCGGGGCGTCGGCGGTGTCGTGGGCGAGCTACCGGACCCCGAGCGGCGGGACCACGCCCGACGTCTACTTCTCGCCCGTGCTCGGGGTGGTGCCGCTCGCGATCGGCTGCGGACTCGCCCTGCTGCTCGACGACGAACGCGTGCGGGTGCGGGCCGCCGGGGTCCTGGGGCACCTGGCGACCTGGGTCGGCCTCGTGCTGCTGGTCGCGGTGCTGCTCGGCATCGACGACGACTGGACCGAGCACGCGTCGACGTTCGGGATCGTGCTGCCGGCGACCGGACTGGTCTCGGCGGTGGCGATCGGCGGCCTGGTCTCGGTCCGGTCCCCCGTGTCCGCGGCCCTGGGGTGGACGCCGGTGTCGTGGTTCGGCCGCCGGGTGTCGTACTCGGCGTACCTCTGGCACCCGCTGGTGATCGCGCTGCTCGGCACCTTCGCGATCGGCCCCTGGGGCACGGTCGGCCTGGTCGGCGCCGTGGTGATCGTGTCGATCGGTGCCGCGTACGCCGTCGAGGTGCCCGTCGAGCGGTTCCGCGCGCGGGCTCGTGCGGCACGCAGCGCATCCGCGCCGATGCCTGCGGCCGCACCTGTGCGTGCGCCCGCGCCCGCGCCGTCGAGTGAGCAGAAGACGCCGGGTACGGCGCGCTGACCCGACGTCTTCTGCTCACTGAGTGCCCCGGCGCACGCCGACCGTAGGCTCGCCCCCGTGCACTCGGAACGGACGGACGTCCTCGTCGTCGGCGGCGGACCCGTCGGGCTGTTCGTGGCGGCGCTCCTCGCGGCGCGGGGCGTCGACGTCCGGGTGTGGGAACGCCGCGCGGAGCCGCCGACCGGTTCGCGGGCCATCGGCATCCACCCGCCGTCCCTCGACGCGTTCGCCGCGATCGGCCTGGACACCGCGGTGCTCGCCGAGGCGTCGCTCGTCCGTGCAGGGGTGGCCAGGAGCCGCGGTCGGACCCTCGGCACGCTGCGCTTCGACCGGGCTTCGCCGACCCACCCGTACGTGGCGACCCTCGACCAGCACCGCACCGAGTCCCTGCTCCGCGACCGGCTCCACACCGGTGCGCCGGAGGCCCTGCGTACCGGGACCGCCCTGACCGCCCTCACCCGGCACACCGACCACGTCGATGCCACCGGGACCGGGCCGGACGGCGACGTGGTGACGGTCCGTGCGGCCTTCGTCGTCGGTGCGGACGGCGCTCGGAGCGTCGTCCGTGACCTGCTCGGCATCGGAACGACCGGGCGCGAGTACCCGGACCGCTACGTGATGGGCGACTTCGCCGACCCCGAGGCTCCGTCGGCCCGGTCCGCCGCGCTGGTCGACGTGGGCCCGGACGGCGTGGTCGAGTCCTTCCCGCTGCCGGGCGCGCGTCGCCGGTACGTGGCACTGGTGCCGGACGACGCAGCGTTCGCCGCAGCGGAACGCGGCGCGACGGGCGACCCGGACCCCGCGCTCGTCGCCCGTCTCGCGGCCCTCGTCGCGGAGCGCACCGGTGTCGTCCCCGACCCGGCGACCTGCTCGATGACCAGCGGCTTCCGGGTGCGTCGCCGCACAGCCGACCGCGTCGGTGCCGGCCGGGTCGTGCTCGTCGGCGACGCCGCCCACGAGATCAGCCCGATCGGCGGGCAGGGCATGAACCTCGGGTGGCTCGACGCCGCCGAGTTGGCGCCGCTGCTCGCCGGAGCGGTCCGCACCGGCACGGCCGGGCCGTGGCCGGGCTACGCCGCCCGCCGCCAGGCAGCCGCCCGTCGTGCGGCTCGCCAGGCCGAGGCGAACATGGCGCTCGGTCGTCCGCTCGGCCCCGTCAGCACGACCGGACGGGAGGCGCTGCTCCGGACCGCCCTGTCGCTGCCGACCGCGCACGGCTTGGCCCGGCTCTACGCGATGCGCTGGGCCTGACGGCTGACGTCAGGCGACGAGTCGCGCGCCCGCGAAGCCGAGCTCG
Organism: Curtobacterium poinsettiae; assembly: GCF_047226435.1. Lineage (NCBI taxonomy): Bacteria > Bacillati > Actinomycetota > Actinomycetes > Micrococcales > Microbacteriaceae > Curtobacterium > Curtobacterium poinsettiae. Next base: position 2,910,420 of record NZ_CP178434.1, read on the forward strand.
ACGACGAGCACGAGCGACGACGCGATGACCAGCCGGAACAGGGTGCGCGACGCCCGTCCCGCGAGCACCAGCCGCACGCCGACGACGGCGAGGACGAGCACCACGACGGCACCGAGGAGCGCGAGCACGATCCCGACGCCCCGCACCGGGTCGTCACCGAGCACCTGTCCGCCGAGCACCAGGGCGGCCGCGACGACGAGCGAGGCGAACGCGACGATCCCCGCGCCGCGGAGCCCGAGCCGGTGCGGGAACCCCCGGACACCGGTGGCGGCGTCGTCGACCAGGTCGGGCAGCACGTTGGTGCAGTGGATCGCGATGCCGAAGACGGCCCCCGTCGCGATCGCCCACCACGTCGGCCACTGTCCCTCGGGCCCGGCCGCGACGGACACGACGGGCAACAGCCCGAAGGCGACGATGAACGGCGCCACCGACCACACCGAACGCTTCAGGCCGGCGTCGTAGGCCCACCCGGCGGCGACCAGCACGAGGTGCGCGACCGCGGCGACCGGCCCGAGGAACAGCGAGAGCACCATGGCGATCCCGGCGGTGACGTACGCAGCGGTACGGACGGTGCCGACGGCGATGAGGCCGCGGGCCACGGGCTTGTCGCGCCGTCCGACGGCCCGGTCGCGGTCCGCGTCGATCCAGTCGTTCGCCAGCCCGATGGACAGCTGCCCGGCGACGACCGTCAGCGCCACCAGGGCCACGAGCCACACCGGGTGTCCGACGGCGGCGGCGACCACCGCGGCGAGGACGGTCACGGTGACGGTCGGCCCGGGGTGCGACGACGCGAAGAGCAGTCGTGCGGTCGACGGGGCGCTGCTGGCGGTCACCCGGTCAGCGTACGGATCGCTCCTGCGCGGTCGTGGGGCCGGTCACGGGACCGCGGTCACCTCGACGCCGAAGCGGTCGACGAGCTCGCGCTTGAGCACCTTGCCGCTCGGGCCGAGCGGCAGCGCGTCGAGGACGTGCACGACCCGGGGGTACTTGTACGCGGCGATCTCGGCGGCGACGAAGTCGACCAGGACCTGCGGCTCGACGGTCGCGCCGGAGCGCAGCACCACCGCCGCCTCGATCTCCTGCCCGTGCACCGCGTGCGGCACGCCGAACACCGCGGCCATCGCCACGTCGGGGTGGGTGGCGAGCACCTCCTCGACCTGGCGGGGGTACACGTTGTAGCCGTTGCGGATGATCATGTCCTTGGTGCGGTCGACGATCGTCAGGTAGCCGTCGTCGTCCTTCGTGCCCAGGTCGCCGGTGCGGAACCACCCGTCGACGATGGCCTCTGCGGTGTCCTCGGGCCGGTCGAGGTACCCGTTCATCAGGTTGTGGCCGCGGATCACGAGCTCGCCGATCGCACCGTGCGGCAGCATGACGATCGCGTCGCGGACCTCGGGGTCGGCGATCTCGACGTCGACGCCCCACACCGGCGTGCCGATCGTGCCGGGCCGCGGCGGCTGTCCGACGTGGTTGAAGGTGGCGACCGGCGAGGTCTCGGTCAGGCCGTACCCCTCGTGGATCGGGGCGTCGAAGACCTGCTCGAACCGCTCGAGCACCGCCAGCGGCAGCGAGGCACCACCGGAGATCGCGTACCGGAGCGTCGGACGGGCCTCGGACCGGGTCGCGGCGTCGAGCAGCGCCATGTACATCGTCGGGACGCCCATGAAGATGCCGCAGCCGTGCTCGACCATCGCGGCGAGCGCCGAGTCGCCGTCGAACTTCGGCAGCATGACCAGCGTCGCGCCGGCGCGGAACCCGGTGTTCATCGTGCAGGTCTGCCCGAACGTGTGGAACAGCGGCAGCGCGCCGAGCAGGACGTCGCCGCGGTGCATGTCGAACGTGGTCATCAGGTTGGTGTTGACCTGTTCGAGCAGTGCGAAGTGCGACCCCTCGGCGCCCTTGGGCTGGCCGGTGGTGCCGCTCGTGTACAGGATGGTCGCGGTGTCGAACGGGTGCCTGGGGACGTAGGTGTCGAGCGGTTCGCTCTGCGCGGCCAGGGCCTCGAGCCGGTCGGGGCCGGCCGCGGACTGGTCGCCGGTTGGCGCCGGGGCGAGCACGGTCACCACGTCGACCCCGGCCAGCTCGGCGCCGGCAGCACCTTCGCCGAGCAGCGGTGCGGCGCAGACGAGCAACGTGGCCCCGCTGTCGCGCAGGACGTACTCGATCTCGCGGCGTTTCAGCAGGGCGTGCACGGGCACGGCCACCGCGCCGAGGGCGAGGGTGGCGTAGTAGACGCGGGGGAAGTCCGCGACGTTCGGCACGAGCATCGCGACCTTCGACCCCTCGGTGACGCCCCGCGCACGGAGCGCTCCGGCGTAGGACAGGGTCTGGGCCCACAGCTCGGCGTAGGTGGTGCGGACGTCGCCGACGATGACGGCGACGTCGTCGGGGTACCGTGCCGCCGACTCGGCGAGGATCGCTGCGACCGATGCGGTCGCGCGGGTGGTGTGGGTGTCGTGCATGCCGGTCTCCGTCGTCGTCGACGACCTCGTCGTCGTCGCAGCCGATCCTACGGCTCGTCCTGCCGCGTCGCGCGTGCCCCGACGACACCCGTCCGGGGCGGTCGCCACACGGGTGTCCGGTCAGGCAGCGGTCGGCGCGGGGACCTTCCGGCACACCAGGACCCCGGACGCCAGGGCGATCCCGAGCAGCACGACGAGTCCGCCGACGGGTTCGTTCCACCGCACCCGCTCCCCGAGCACGAGCACCCCGAGCGCCACCCCGACCACCGGCGTCAGGTAGGTGACGGTGGAGGCGCGACCAGCGCCCCACGCCTGCACGAGCCGCGTGTTCCAGGCGTAGGCCAGCCCCGTGCCGACGCAACCGAGCGCGATCATCGCGGCCACGATCCTCCCGTCCAGCTCGACCGGACCGGTCGCGATGACGGGCGCGACCAGCAGCAGCATCCCGGAGGCCAGCGTCAGCTGGACCGTCGCCAGCGTGACCGGGTCGTACGCACTCGCCACGGCCACCCGCCGCAGGTAGGCGAGCCCGATGCCGTAGGACGCGGTCATGCCGAGCAGTGCGACCTGCCCCGGCACGCTCGCCAGGACCTCGGGGTCGGTCAGGACGTCCCACGGGCCGACCAGCACGAGCACCCCGACGATGCCGAGCACGATCCCGAGCACCTGCCGTCCGCGCAGGCGTTCGGACGGCACGAGCACCGCGAGCGCGGCCAGCGTCATGATCGGGGTCGTCGCGTTGTAGATGCTCGCGAGGCCGGACGGCACCGTCTGCTCCGCCCACGCCATCAGTGACGACGGCACCGCGTTGAGGAACACCGCGACGACCGCCAGGTGCGCCCAGGTCCGCGGTTCCCGGGGCCAGCGCCGACGGGTCGCCAGGAGCACCACGACGAGCGTCACCCCACCGAGCACGGTCCGCACGGTGGCGACCTGCTGCGGGGCGAGACCGTCGAGGCCGATCTTCGCGAAGAGGAAGCTCGAGCCCCAGGTCAGTGCGACGAGGACGTAGAGGAGGGCGTTCACGTGGCCTAGTGTCGGACCACCGAGCGACATGCGGCAAACGCATGTCGCTCATGCCCACATGAGGAGGACGCATGACCGTCTCGGTCCAGCAACTGCGCGCGTTCGTCGCCACGCTCGACGCCGGGTCCTTCACCGCCGCGGCCGTCGCCCTGGGCGTCGGCCAGTCCGCGGTGTCGCACGCCGTCGCGGGGCTCGAGCGCGAGGTCGGCGGCTCCGTCGTGCACCGCGGCGCGGTCGCCGCCCCCACCCCGCTCGGCGACCGCCTGCTGGCCCACGCCCGCAGCGTGCTCGCCTCGGTCGAAGCCCTGGAGGCGGTGGTCCGGCCCGGCACGGCGCGCGGCACCGTGCGCCTCGCCGCCGTCCCCACCGTCTGCCAGGGACTGCTGCCGCGGCTCCGCGAGCTGTGGGCGGTGACCCTGCCGGACGTCGACGTGCAGGTCTACGAGGGGGACGACGACGAGATGCCGGAGTGGCTCGAGGCCGGCACCGTCGACGCCGCCGTGCTCGTCGACCCGTCGCCGGTGCCGGACGGCGGCGTGGTCGTCGCGCGGGACGAGATGGCCGCCGTGATCCGCCGCGACCACCCCCTCGCCGAGCTGCCAGCACTCACCCTCGACGACCTGCACGAGGACGGCCTGGTGGCGGGCGGCGGCGGGTGCGAGTACCAGGTCCAGAAGCTCCACGAACTCGACGGCCGGCCGTTCCGGTACGCCCACCGGGTGCGCGAGATGAGCACGATGTTCGGGATGATCCAGCGGGGCGAGGGCGTGTCGATCGTGCCGACCCTGGGCCGCGGGATGCTGCCGCCGGACCTCGTGATGATCCCGATGGCCCGGCGGCTCGAGCGCACCCTGGTGCTGAGCGGGCCGTCGTCCCGTGCGTGGCACCCCCTGGCGCGGGCGCTGGTCGACGCGGTCTGAGGCGGGCGGGCGGGTCGCCGGTCGAGCGGCTCCGGCAGCTCCGGCAGCTCCGGCAGCTCCGACCTTCGGCGGATCCGCTCGTCGACGCGGCTCCCTAGGCTCGGGGCATGACCTCGACCGCGCTCCCCGCCGTGCCCCTCGGGCAGCGTGTGTGGTCCCAGACGTGGCGCGTGGCCGTCGCGGCGCTGACCGGGCTGTTCACCGCCGGTCTGGTGTGGCCGACGACGGACACCCGCGGCTGGAGCGACCTGCATGTCGGCGCCCTGATCCTCGGGGACATGGGAGCGGGCCTGGTCGCCCTCGTCCTGCTGCCGTTCCGGCACCGGGCACCGCTCGTGGTCACGGTCGTCATCGGTGCCCTCAGCTCGGTGTCGACGCTGGCGGTCGGGTCGGCCGCGATCGCGACGGTCTCGCTCGCCACCCGGCGCCGTGCCGTCGAGATCGCCGTCGTCGGTGCGGTGCTGCTCGGCGCCACCGTGCTATACGACGTCGTCCTGGCCCCCGACCAATCCGTGCCGTTCTGGCAGATCGTGCTCGCAGGCACCGTCAGCATCGCCCTGCTCGTCGCGATCGGCATCGGGATCGGGCAGCGCCGGGCGCTCCTGCTCTCCCTGCGCGAGCGCGCGGACCTGCTCGAGCGCGACCAGCAGCTGCGCGAGGACCGCGCCCGCGAGCAGGAACGCGCCCACATCGCCCGCGAGATGCACGACGTCCTGGGCCACCGGCTCTCCCTCGTCGCGCTGCACGCCGGCGCACTCGAGTACCGCGGCCCGGGGCTCACCCCGGACGAGACCGCCGCAGCGGCCGGGGTCGTGCGGGCCGAGGCGCACTCCGCGCTCACCGACCTGCGCGACGTGCTCGGGGTGCTGCGCGACCCGGCCGCGAACGCCGGCGACGAGGTGACCGGCACCGCGCCTCCGCAGCCGACACTCGTCGACCTGCCCGCCCTGCTCGACCAGGCCCGTTCCGGGGGCGCGACCGTCCGGGCGCGCGTCGACTCCGACGCCGCGGCGGTGCCGACTGCCGTCGGGCGACATGCGTACCGCATCGTGCAGGAGACGCTGACGAACGTCCGTCGGCACGCCCCCGGACAGCCCGTCGACGTGGTCGTCGAGACCGTCGGCGGTCCGGCGATCCGGGTGGTGGTGTCGAACACGCTGACCGACGAGCCAGCGCGCACGAACGCCGACGCCGCCGGGCAGCGTGCCGGGCACGCCGCCGGCTCCGTCGCGGGGCACGGTCTGCGCGGGCTCGCCGAACGCGCCCGACTCGTCGGCGGGAGCTTCCGTGCCGGCAGCGACGACGGACGCGTGCACGTGGTCGAGGCGGTGCTGCCGTGGACGCCGTGACCGCTCCCGTCCGGGTCGTCCTGGTCGACGACGACCAGCTCGTCCGCGTCGGGCTCCGCATGCTGCTCAGCGGCGACGACGGTCTGGTGGTCGTGGGCGAAGCGGGCGACGGGCTCGAAGCCGAGGGCGTCATCGCCGCGACCGCGCCCGACGTCGTGCTCATGGACATCCGGATGCCCCGGTGCGACGGACTCGTCGCCACCGAACGCGAACTGCGACGGCGGCCCGACCTGGCCGTCCTGGTGCTGACCACGTTCGAGGGGGACGACCTCGTGCTCGGAGCGCTGCAGGCCGGCGCCCGTGGGTTCCTGCTCAAGGACACCCCGCCGCACGAACTCGTGCAGGCCGTACGGACCGTGGCGTCCGGGCGCTCGATCCTGTCCCCCTCGGTGCTCGACCGGGTGATCGCGTTCGCCGCCGGGCCACGCTCGGGCCCCGCGGCCGGTGGAACGGGCGGCGCTGCTGCGGACGGTGCCGAGGAACGTCGACTGCTCGCCCTGCTGACCGAGCGCGAGCGCGAGGTCGCGCTCGCCGTGGCCAACGGGGCGTCGAACGCGCAGATCGCCGCCGAGCTGTACGTGGGCCTGGCCACCGTGAAGACGCACGTCGGGCACGTGTACGAGAAGTTCGGCGTCGAGAACCGGGTGCAGCTCGCGCTCGTCGTGCACGCCGCGCGGCGGGGTGGGACGGGGTGGGGACAGCCCACCGGGTGACCGGGTGAGCGTCGTCTGAACGGTCGGCGGTGTCCGCTCGGCAGGATGGACCGATGGCCGAGACGCACGTGAAGACGTTCACCACCGCGGACGAAGCGGCAGCCGAGGCCGCAGGGCTCGCCTGGCTCGCCGAGGCCGAGGACGCCGGCGGCACCCGCTTCGCCCGCGTGCTCGGGCGCCCGAGTCCGACCGTGCTCGACCTCGAACTGATCTCCGACGGCTCCCCCACCACCGCCCAGGCCGAGCGGTTCGGCCGATCGCTCGCCCACACGCACGCCGCCGGTGCCGACCACTGGGGCGCACCTCCCACCGGCTGGACCCGAGGAGCGGCGCTGCGGATGGGCCGTTCGCGCACGCCGTTCGTCGCAGCCGAACAGGCACCGGCGACCTGGGGCGAGTTCTTCGCCGAGTACCGGATCTTGGACTTCGTCCGCCGGATCGTCGACGCCGGCGGGTTCGACCATGCCGAGGCCGCCGTGTTCGAGCGGGTCGCGTCGCGGGTACAGGACGGCACCCTCGGTTCACCGCAGCCCGCGCTCGTCGGGGACCGCCCCGCTCGCCTGCACGGTGACCTGTGGGCCGGCAACGTCCTCTGGCCGACGGACTCGTCCGAACCCACCGGCGCCGTGCTCATCGACCCGATCGCGCACGGCGGGCACGCGGAGACCGACCTGGCGCTGCTCGGGCTGTTCGGGCTGCCCCGGCTCGAGACGGTGCTCGCCGCCTACGACCGGGAGTCACGGCTGGCCGACGGCTGGCAGGAGCGCGTCGAGCTCCACCAGCTCGCGCCGCTGCTGCTGCACGTGTTCCTGTTCGGCGGCTCGTACACCGGGGCCGCGCTCCGGGCGGCGCAGCGGTACGCCTGACCCCTCGCACCGTGCGGCCTCGCTCACCCCGTGCGAGGTTGCCCGCCCCGGTGCCAGCGGCGCACCGTGCGGCCTCGCTCACATCGTGCGAGGTTGCCCACCCGGGTGCCGGCGCCGCACCGTGCACCCTCGCTCACCCCGTGCGAGGTTGCCCACCCCGTGCAGCGCTACAACCGCGCACCGAGCAGGCGACCCCGCACGGACCGGACGACAGCGCACCGTGCGCCCGCGCCGCCCGCGCTCTCCCCGCCGGCCAACCTCGCACCGTGCGTCCTTAGCTCGCCCACAGCCGGCACAGTGCAGCAGTCGGGGAACGCCCCGGATGCTCATCGACATGACCACCTACCCGGTACCCGTGACCGACCGACGCGACCCCGCGCGCAGTGCCGCGCGGGATCGGCGCCGCCCGCCCCTCGCCCGGCTGTTCCTCGGCGAGCGCGAGGACGCCCGCTGGCTCCGGCCCGCGTTCTGGGCGCTCCTCACCGTGACCGCCGTGGTGTACCTGTGGGACCTCAGCGTCTCCGGGTACGCCAACAGCTTCTACGCCGCCGCCGTGCAGGCCGGCACGAAGTCGTGGGAGGCGTTCTTCTTCGGCTCCCTCGACTCGTCGAACTTCATCACCGTCGACAAACCACCCGCCTCACTCTGGGTGATGGTGCTGTCGGCCCGGCTGTTCGGCTTCTCGAGCACCAGTCTGCTGCTCCCCCAGGCGCTGATGGCCGTCGGTTCCGTCGCCCTGGTCTGGGGCACGGTCCGCCGCACCCTGGCCCGACTCGGTGCCACCACCGCGAACGTCGGCGCCCTGCTCGCGGGCTTCGTCGTCACAGCGACCCCGGCAGCGGCCCTGATGTTCCGCTTCGACAACCCGGACGCCCTGCTCGTCCTGCTGATGACCGCCGGCGCGTACTGCACGGTGCGGGCGCTGCCGAAGGGCAGCTGGAGGTGGATCGCGCTCGCCGGGGTCGCCCTGGGCTTCGCGTTCCTGACGAAGATGCTGCAGGGCCTGCTCGTCCTGCCCGCCTTCGGCCTCGTGTACCTGTTCGCCGCCCGCACCGGGTGGGGCCGGCGGGTGATCGGCCTGGTCGTCGCCGCCGGCTCCCTCGTGGTGGCCGCCGGCTGGTGGGTCGTCGCCGTGTGGCTCTGGCCCGCCGAGTCCCGCCCGTACATCGGCGGCTCGACGAACAACACCGTCCTCGACCTGGTGTTCGGCTACAACGGCCTCGGTCGGATCTTCGGCGGCTCGGGCAACGGTGGCGGAGGCGGCGGCATGACCGGCGGTACCGCGGGTGGCTCCTTCGGTGGCTCGACGGGCCTGAACCGGCTGTTCTCGTCCGAGATGGGGCTCGAGATCTCGTGGCTCCTGCCCGCGGCGCTCATCGCCCTGGTCGTCGGCCTGGTCGTCATCGGCCGCCGGCACCTGGCCGACCCCGCCCGTGCCGGGCTCGTCCTGTGGGGCGGGTGGCTCCTGGTCACCGGCCTGGTGTTCTCGTACATGTCCGGCACGATCCACCCGTACTACACGGTCGCCCTCGCCCCGGCCATCGCCGGACTCGTCGGAACCGGCGGCGCCCTGCTCTGGCACGCACGAGCCCGTTTCCTCGGCCGCCTCGGCCTCGCCGCGATGATCGGCGTCACCGCGTTCTGGGGCTGGTGCCTGCTGAACGAGAACCCGACGTGGCTGCCGTGGCTCCGCTGGGTGATGCTCGCCGGTGGGCTGCTGTCCGCGGCACTGATCGTCATCGGCAGTGTGCCGTCGCTGCGCAGGCTCGTCACGGTCGGCGTCCTCGCCGGCACCCTGTTCGGGCTGTCCGGCACCACCGCCTACGCCCTCGCCACGACGACCGTCGCGCACTCCGGTTCGATCCCGAGCGTCGGTCCGGCGGGCAGCAGCTCCGGTGGGACGGGCGGCGGTGGCACCGGTGGCATGCCGGGAGGCACGGATGGACCGGGTGGACCGGCCTCCGGTTCCGACCACGGCGGCTCCGACAGCACGTCCGACTCCCAGCAGGGTCCCGGCGGGACCCCGCCGGAGGGCGCTTCCGGCGAGGCGCCGGAAGGCGCCACCGGGCAGGCACCGGGCGGTACGACGGAGGGATCCGACGGCGCGGGCTCCGAGGCGGGGTCGGGCACGGGCCTCCAGGCCGGGGGTGGTGGCACAGGCGGCGGCACGTCGACCTCGTCGGCGCTGCGGAAGCTGCTCGAGGCATCCGACGCGAAGTGGGCGGCCGCGGTGAACGGATCGCAGTCGGCCGCGCAGCTCGAACTCGACACCGACACCGCCGTGATGGCGATCGGCGGTTGGTCGAGCGACCCGGCTCCGACGCTCGCGCAGTTCAAGGCCGCCGTCGCCGACGGCGACATCGGGTACTACGTCTCGTCCGGTTCCCGCGGCGGGATGGGCGGCGGGTCGTCCACCGCGTCGGCGATCCAGGAGTGGGTCGCGGCGAACTACGGGTCGACGACGGTCGGCGGCCAGACCGTCTACGACCTGAGCAGCACGGAGTGACCGGCGACGGGGGCGCGGTGGATAGGCTCCGGGACATGCCCGGCCACCCGCTGCAGCACACCGACGGCTCCCCCGTCCGCGCCCTCGTCGTCGACGACGAGCACGCCCTGGCCGATGCCGTCGCCCTGGCGTTCGCGGGCGACGGCTGGGCGGTGCGGTCCGTGCACCGTGGTCGCGACGTGCTGTTCGCGGCCCGGGAGTTCCAGCCCGACGTCATCGTGCTCGACGTGATGCTGCCCGACATCGACGGGTTCGAGGTGCTCGAACGGCTCCGCGACGCCCGCGACGGCGTCCGGGTGCTGTTCCTCACCGCACGCGACGCCCCCGAGGACCGGCTCGCCGGGCTGACCGGCGGCGGCGACGACTACCTGACCAAGCCCTTCGGCATCGAGGAGCTGCTCGTCCGTGCGCGGATCCTGGCGCGTACCTCGGCCAGGGTCGCCGCAGCCGGGGCGAGCACCGAGCTCGTGGTCGGCGACCTGCGGCTCGACGAGGACGCCCGCACGGTCAGCCGCGACGGGGACCCGATCGAACTCACGCCGACCGAGTACGAACTGCTGCGGCACCTGGCACGGAACGCCAACCGGGTGCTGTCCCGCGAGCAGCTGCTGGCGAGCGTGTGGGGCATGGACTTCGGCACGTCGTCGAACCTGGTGGACATGTACGTGTCGTACCTGCGGAAGAAGCTCGACGTCGGGCGCGAGCCGATGCTGCAGACCGTCCGCGGGGCGGGGTACGTGTTGCGGCCGACGACGTGAGCCGATCGGCGAGGGTGATCCGGGCCTCTCCCCACCGTCACGGCCGCCCCGGCGCCGGACGGGTGCCGTCGTTGCGGTGGCGGGTCGTGGCGGCCGTCGCGCTGTTGCTCGTGGCGACGAACGTCGTCGTGGGGGCGGTGACCGTCGTCGCGTTCCGGGGGTACCTGGTCGACCGGCTGGACGCGGAACTGTCGACGGCCGCGAACCGGACCGTCGGCGGACGGGACGGCGCGGACACGCCCACCGGACCGCCGCCCGGGTCGTCGTCCTCGTCGTCATCCTCGTCGTCGTCGGATCGTCCGGATCCCGACAACGCCTTCATCGGTGCACCCGGGCAGTCCGCCGGCACGGTCGTCGCGATCGTGCGGGACGGCACCGTCGTGCTCGGCGGGTACACCGACAGCGACGGAGACCAGCACGGGCTGGCGTCGGCGCAACGGAAGACGCTCACCGCGGTCGACATCGGCGCGGACCCCGCGACGATCGACCTCGGACCCCTCGGCGCCTACCGGGTGCAGGCGGTCGGGCACGACGGCGACGTGTTCGTCACGGCCCTGCCGCTCGGCGACCTGAACGCCGCGATCGCGCGCCTGCTGCTCGTGATCGGGATCGTCACGGTGCTCGGCCTGGTGGTCGCCGCCTGGGCACTCGCGCTGCTCGTGCGACGGTCCCTGCGACCGCTCGAGCGCGTCGCGTCCGTGGCCTCGGACGTCACGGCACTCGACCTGGAGCGCGGCGACACGGACATCCCCGTGCGGGTCGCCGACGCCGACCTGACAGCCAACCGCGAGGTCGGCCAGGTCGGCACCGCACTGAACCGCCTGCTCGGCCACGTCGCCCGGGCCCTGACGGTCCGACGCGACGCCGAGGCGGGCATGCGCACCTTCGTCGCCGACGCGTCGCACGAACTCCGCACGCCGATCGCGACCGTGCGCGCCTACGCCGAGCTGACCGCGGGCTCGTCGGACCTCGACGCCATCCACCGGAACGTCGACCGGATCGGGCAGGAGGCCCTCCGGATGGGCGAGCTCGTCGACGAGCTGCTGCTGCTCGCGCGGCTCGACGCCTCGGCCCTCGGCACCGCGCCACCGATCGTGCCCGAGCCCGTCGACCTCACCTCGCTCGTCGTCGAGGCCACGATGGACGCCCGCGCCACCGCGCCGGAGCACCGGTGGACGCTGCAGGTCGTCGACGACCACCCGCTCGTGGTGCCCGGGGACACCGCACGACTGCGCCGCGTGGTGACGAACCTGCTCGCGAACGCGCGGACGCACACACCCGTCGGCACGACCGTGGTGGTGTCGTTGCAGGCGTTGGACGGCGTCGACGAGGGCCACGGGGCCGGTGGCTCCGTGGCGCGCTTCGTCGTGGCGAACGACGGGCCGCCGATCCCCACGGAGACCCTGCCCACCCTGTTCGACCGCTTCACCAGGGGCGAGGCCTCGCGGACGCGTTCGCCGGGGCAGGGGACGAGTGGCCTCGGGCTCGCGATCGTCCGAGCGGTGGTCCTGGCGCACGGCGGCAGCGTCCGGGTCTCGTCGGAGCCGGGGCGGACGGCGTTCACGGTGGACCTGCCTGCCGCTGCCGTCGGCGTGGGCGTGGGCACGGGCACGGGGCCGGGCACGGGCACGGGGCCGGGGCCGGGCACGGGGTCGCATACTGGTCGGAGAACGTCGGACGAGGAGGCCCCGTGACGAACGCGTACGACAAGCTGCCCGGCCGTCCGGACCCCGCCGACCTGGTGGTCGAGGTCCCGGCGTTCGAGGACGACCGGCCCCAACCCGAGCCCGCACCGCCCGCCGCGGCGCCGGAGCTCGTGGCCGCGACCGAGTTCGCACGGTCATCGCACGCAGCCCCCACGATCCGCCGGACGCAGATGCGGGCGGGCGTGTGGATCGCGGGCGTCCCGATCGCAGCGCTCGTGGTCGTCGCGATCGTGCAGATCCTGCTGCCCCGCTGAACCGCTCGTCAGGCGCTCGGACGCGTGCTCACGCGCCCGCGACACCTCACGCACCACTGGCCGCGTGCGGTGTCGTTGAGCACGAAAGTCGTGCGCGGTCCGGATCGTCAGACGATCGACCAACGTCGAACCCGATCGCGTGCATCCGTGGCGGAGCGCCCGCAGGCTGGGTCTTGTCCGAGCAAGACGACCCGAACGGGTCACCACTGCAGAGATGGGAAACACGATCATGAACTCGTTCAAGCGCAAGTCCGTGAAGCTCCTCGCCGGCACCGCCCTCGGTGGCGCCGTCATCGCCGGGGCGTTCGTCGCAGCCCCTGCGCAGGCCGCCGAGCCCGCGCCCAGCACCTCGTCGTCCGTCGGGGGCAGCGTCAACGTCAACCTCGACCCGGTCGCGATCGTCAACGCGATCAAGGACGCCGTCAACGACCAGAGCGACCGCGGCGGTGCCGTGCAGGCGGCACTCGACGTCGGGTACTGGAACGCCGGCAACCCCGACCGCCTCACCGTCGCGGTGGTCAACAAGAACCAGGACATCACCGTCGAAGGCGACGTCGCGGATGCCCAGTCGATTGACATCAAGGGCGGCAACTACGTCATCTACTGGTTCAAGGGCCCCGGCAAGGTCACCAACAACGGTGACGGCGGCTGGCTGAACTGGGGTGTGTTCGGCAACATCGAGCGCATCGACAACGTCATCCACGTCAACGGCGGCTGACTCCGGCTCCGGCCGACGACGCCCCCTGGGACCCCGGTCTCAGGGGGCGTCGTCGTGCGCCGGCGGTGCTTCGATCCCCAACGGCCGGGTCCCCGCCGCCAGGCCGAGCTGGCGCCGCGACCGGATCCAGCCCCGGACGAAGGCGACCGACACCAGCGCCGTCCGGTTCGGCGCCTTCCACGACTTCATGAGCCGCCCGAGGTGCCAGGCGACGGCCTGCCGGCTGTAGGCGGTCTCCTTGGCGATGGCGTCGTTCGAGAGCCCGCTGGCGGCGAGCGCGAGCATCCGTTCCTCGGTCTCGTCCAGGCCGGGCGCGGACGCGACCAGGTCGATGTCGTCGGTGCCGAGCGGTGCCGCGGCGTCCTCTGACGGACCGCCACGCTGCTGCGCCCAAGCCTCGGCCCAGCAGGAGCCGAGCTCGTGCGCCACGAGCGACGCCCGGCTCATCGCGAGCATCGTCCGCCCCGCGTGGTCGATCGTCGTCGCGTGCTCGCGGGTGGCCGTGTGCATGACGAGCGCGAAGACGCGGATGGCGGGCAGTGCGCCGCGGAGCACGACCGACACGTCGACGTGCGGATCACCGGCACTGGCGGCGGCGACCTCGCGCAGCCGGACGAGGCAGTCGGGGTCGAGCGGCTCACCGTGCTCGACCGCCCGCAGCGCTGCAGGGAGCACGAGCGGGACGATCTGCTCGTAGCGCCGCCGGAGCCAGTCGTGTCCGTCCGGACGGATGCCGTGCAACGGTGGCGCGAGCAGCAGCTCGGTGAACTCGGGGCACCGCTCGTCGAGCGCCAGACCCAGCCGCTCCCCCGGGAGCAGCACGGCCGTCCGTCGTGCGTCGTCGCGCTCGGTCGTCATCGTGCGTCGAACGTATCCGGACAACAGGTGTCGTGTCCGCTGCGTTCACGTGGTGTTCGTTCTTACCCCGGACACAGGGCCCTGCTTCGGCCCCCGTAGCCGGGCTCCCGAGCATGAGCGGCATGACGGAGACCGACCAGCCCCTCGACATCGACATCGACATCGTCGTCCCCTGCTACGACGAGCAGGACACACTCGCCGCCCACGTGCGGCGGCTGCACACGTTCTGCCGGACGTCGTTGCACCACTCGTGGCGCATCACGATCGCGGACAACGCCTCGACCGATGACACCGCCCGGATCGCCGACGACCTCGCGGCGATGCTCCCCGGCGTGCACGCGGTCCACCTGCCCGAGAAGGGCCGGGGTCGTGCGCTCAAGGCCGTGTGGGCCGCGTCCCCGGCGACGGTGCTCGTGTACGTCGACGAGGACCTGTCGACGGATCTGGCGGCCCTCGAGCCACTCGTCGCGCCGCTGCTCTCCGGGCACTCGGACCTGGCGATCGGGACGCGGCTGGCGGATTCGTCGCGGGTGGTGCGGGGCAGCAAGCGCGAGTTCATCTCCCGCTCGTACAACCTGTTGCTCCGGTCCACGATGGGGGTGTCGTTCTCCGACGCGCAGTGCGGCTTCAAGGCCGTCACCAAGCGCGCGGCCGACCACCTGCTGCCGCTCTGCGAGGACGACGCGTGGTTCTTCGACACCGAGATGCTGGTGCTGGCCGAGCACGCCGGACTGCGCATCCACGAGGTCCCGGTGGACTGGGTCGACGACGTCAACTCGTCGGTGCACATCGCGTCGACCGCGACCGCGGACCTGAAGGGCATGTGGCGCGTCTCGCGGGGCATCGCCACGGGTCGGGTTCCCATCGGCGCCGTGTACGAGGCGATCGGCCGCCGCCCCTTCACCCCACCGCACGTCGCGTTCCTCGGGCAGCTGCTGCGGTTCGGGGCGATCGGGGTGCTCTCCACGGTGGCGTTCGCCGTGCTCTACGCGCTGTTCCGGCCGGCGATCGGAGCGCAGACCGCGGACTTCCTGGCCCTGCTGCTGACGGCGATCGGCAACACCGCCCTCAACCGGCGGTTCACGTTCGGCGTGCGGGGCCGCGCCGGAGCCGGGCGACACCACGTGCAGGGGCTGGTGGTCTTCGGCGTCGCCTGGGCGATCACGTCGGGGTCGCTCGTGGTGCTGCACAGCACGACGCCGGGAGCCTCGCACGGCACGGAGATCCTCGTGCTGACGGCCGCGAACCTGTTCGCGACGTGCGTGCGCTTCGTGCTCTTCAAGGCGTGGGTGTTCCGCACCGGCCGCCGTCACCCGGAGCTCGTCCGCCCCGGGACGACCCCCGCCGCCGACGCGAGCACGGCAGTCACGGAGCCGATCGCGGTGAGCGACCGAACCGGTGAGCGAGCGGCCTGACACCGTGCCGGGTCACCCACCCGGTGCGAGGTTGCACGGCGCCCGCGGCACGCCGCACCGTGCGGCGTCGGCCATCCCGTGCGAGGTTGCACGCTCCGTGCAGCGCTACGAACTCGCACCGAGCGTGCAACCTCGCACCAGCCGAACAGACCCGCACGGTGCGACCCCGTCACACGCCCGGACCACCCGTGTTGCACGGTCGGTATACCAAGCCGTAGCATCGCCCTACCGCACCACCACCCCACAGGGCCCGACTGCCACCATCGGTCTGCCCGCGGCGAGCGCTCCATCGATGCAGCCCGCGCCGTCCGCTGCCGGCAACGCCCCACTGGACCCGCACGTGAACCCCACACCCTTCGGTCTCTACGACCCTGCCCGCGAATCGAGCGATTGCGGCGTCGGTTTCATCACCCGTCTCGACGGGACGCCGAGCCACGACGTCATCCGCAAGGGCGACGAAGCGCTGTGCTCCATCCCGCACCGCGGCGGCAAGTCCGCCGAGGGTGTCGGTGACGGCGCGGGCGTCAGCATCGACCTGTCGGTGGAGTTCTTCAGCGCCATCACCGGCCAGCAGCTGCGCGCCGGGCACTTCGGCGTCGCGAACTGCTTCGTGCCGAGTGGCACCGGCGCGGACGGCGCCGACGAGCGCACCCGGGCCCAGCAGACGGTCTCGGACGCCATCGCGGCCGAGGGCTTCGAGCTGCTGCTGGTCCGTGACGTCCCGGTCGACCACTCGGTCGCGCGCCCCGAGGCCGAGCAGTACCAGCTGCCGATCGTGCAGTGGGTCTTCCGTGCACCGTCCGACTGGGACCGCACCGAGGTCGACGCCGCCGCGAACCGTGCCCTGCTCGCCATCGAGGCCGTGTCCTACGCCCAGGCCGCCGCCGAGCGTGCCGAGCACGCCGCCCTGTACCCGCTGTCACTCAGCGCCCGGACCCAGATCCTGAAGGGCCGGCTGAACTCCGGCGAGGTGATCGGTTACTTCACCGACCTGCGTGACCCCCGGCACTCGGTGCGGACGCTGTACTTCCACACCCGGTTCTCGACGAACACCGAGCCGCACCCGACGATGGCGCAGCCGTTCCGCCTGATGGCGCACAACGGCGAGCTGAACACCGACCGGAAGAACCGGCTGTCGGACGAGGCGCTCGCGCGTGCGCGCACCCGGAGCATCGTGCGTCCGCCCGGGCAGTCGGACTCGAGCCGGCTCGACCAGACCCTGCAGAGCCGTGTGTTCGACGACGGGCTCGAGATCGTCGAGGCCGTCGTCTCGCTCATGCCCCCGGCGTGGGAGAACGACCGCACCCTGACCCCCGACGTCCGGGACATGCTCGAGTACTTCTCGCTGTACGAGGAGAAGAACGACGGCCCCGCGGCCGTGATCTTCAGCGACGGCGACGTCGTCGGTGCCCGGTTGGACCGTTTGGGCCTGCGCCCGCTGCGCACCGTCGAGACGGCCGAGTACCTGATGGTGTCGTCCGAGGCGGGCCAGGTCGAGTTCGCCGCCGACGAGGTCGTGCACCGCGGCCGCATCGAGGCCGGCGGCATGCTCGTCGTCGACCACCGCACCGGATCCCGCATGCGCACCGGCGAGGTGCTGCGCATGCTCGCGGCCCGCCGTGACTACGGCACCCTGCTCGACGCGGCCCGCGTGAACCTGGACGACCTGCCCGCGCCCGCCTACGAGCGCACCAGGAACACCCTGGGCTACGACGGCGACCTGTCGCTCGCGGGCCGGTACGTCGCGTACTCGCTGAACCAGGAGAGCTTCCGGTTCATGCTCGACCCGATGCTGCAGAACGGGTCGGAGCGCATCTCGGCGATGGGCTACGGCAACGCGATCAACGCCCTGAGCGACACCGAGGGCGGCATGGCGAAGTACTTCTCGCAGCGCTTCGCCCAGGTGACGAACCCGCCGCTCGACTCGATCCGCGAAGCCGACGGCATGTCGATGCGCGTCGCACTCGGCGCCAAGCCGGACGGCACCGGCACCACGGGCCGGCAGCTCGTCGTGCAGTCGCCGATCCTGGGGCACCTGGACATGGTGCGGCTGCGTGACCAGGACATCGTGCCGCTCGGGCGCTTCGACATGCTCTACGTGCCGGTGCCCGCCGACGAGCAGGCGAACGCCGACGCGATGCGCGGCGCACTGGACGCCCTGTGCGACGCGATCGAGGCGTTCGCGTCGCGTGGTGGTGGGATCGCGGTCGTAACCGACCGCGAGGTGTCGTCGACCCATGCGCCCCTTCCCGTGATCCTGGCCGTGGCGGCCGTCAACCAGCGACTCATCGAGACCGGTCTGCGCCTGCGGGTGTCCGTCGTCGCGGAGAGCGGTCAGCTGCCATCGTCACACCACGTCGCGACCGCGCTCGGCTTCGGTGCCGCCGCTGTGTACAGCTTGAGCGCACGGCTGCGTGCGGAGGAGAAGTACCCCGCCGCGCCCGCACCCGCCGGTGAGCTGACCGCGACCGACCTGGCACTCAAGCAGTTCCGCAAGGCCGCCGAGAAGGCCCTGGCGAAGACCATGGGCCGCGTCGGCCTGTGCACCGCCGAGAGCTACATCGGCGGCGAGTTCTTCGAGCCGAACTACCTCGACACCGGCGACGACGTGCTCGCACGGGTCTTCCCGCACATGCAGGCCCCGGTCGGCGGCGTCGGCTTCGTGCGCATCGCCCAGGCGGCGACGGACTGGCACGAGCGTGCCCGTTCAGTGGCGTCCGAGGGTCAGGTCCCGCTCCTCGGCCTGTTCAAGGAACGCTCCGACGGCGCCGGCCACTCGTTCGGCGTCGCGAGCGTCCGCGGGTTCGGCGGCATGACCGAGGAGCGCCCGGCCTTCGAGCGCTCCGGCGACTCGGACGCGCTGCGGCTGCTCACGCTCCGCCAGCTCGACGACTCGTTCGGCATCACCGACGCCGCGTACCGGAACACCGGGTACGACCGCCTCAGCGAGGCCGAGATCGACGCGCACCGCATCACGCCGGGCTACGTCACGTTCCTGCAGACCACGCACGACGAGCGGTCCCGCCGCCCCGCCGCGCTCCGCGACGTGCTCGCCCTGCCCGCGGACGTCACGGGCATCGACACGGCCGAGGACTTCGCGCGCGAGCTCGGTCGTTTCTCGACGAGCGGCAACGCCAGCGTCACCGTGCGCGGGCTGTCCGGCTCGCGTCCGTCGGACGACCAGGACCTGCCTGGAGGAACGGAGCGGTTCCGCCTGGAGCTCACGTCGACGGGGACCACGGGTGCACTGCGCCACACAGCCCTGGCAGACGGCCTCGCGTTGCTCCACCCGGGGCAGATCGACGTCGACGCCGTCGACGACACCCAGGTGACGCTCCGCGCCACCGGTGCGGCCGTCGCGCTGCTCGCGCTGCTGCAGAGCGCCCCGGCGAGCGTCGAGCTCGACGAGGTGCAGCCGGCCCACGAGATCACCCGGACCCTGGCGTCCGGCGCGATGAGCCACGGCGCGCTCGTCGCCACCGCCCACGAGGCCGTCGCGCACGGCACGAACATGGTCGGCGGCATGTCGAACAGCGGTGAGGGCGGCGAGCACCACTCCCGCTACGGCACCATCCGCGGCTCGCGCATCAAGCAGTTCGCCTCGGGCCGGTTCGGCATCTGGGCCGGCTACCTCGCCGACCCCATGCTCGAGGAGCTCGAGATCAAGATCGGCCAGGGTGCGAAGCCCGGCGAGGGTGGTCAGCTGCCCGCACCCAAGGTCACGGTGGACATCGCCGCGGCCCGTGGGGGCACGCCCGGCGTCGAGCTGATCTCGCCGCCGCCGCACCACGACACGTACTCGATCGAGGACCTCGCGCAGCTCATCCACGACTGCAAGGCCGCCCGCGTCCGGGTGATCGTGAAGCTCGTCTCGTCCGAGGGCATCGGCACCATCGCGGTCGGTGTCGCGAAGGCCGGCGCGGACGTCATCAACGTCGCGGGCAACACCGGCGGCACGGGCGCCGCGGCCGTCACCAGCCTGAAGTACGCCGGCCGCTCCGCGGAGATCGGCGTCGCCGAGGTGCACCAGGCCCTGGTCGCGAACGGCCTGCGCCAGAAGGTCACGCTCCGCTGCTCGGGTGCGCACCAGACCGGCAGCGACGTCGTCACCAGCGCCCTGCTCGGCGGCGACAGCTTCGAGTTCGGCACGACCGCGCTCATGATGCTCGGCTGCGTGATGGCGAAGAACTGCAACGTGAAGTGCCCGGCGGGCCTGACCACGAACGCCGAGGCGTTCGAGGGCGACCCCCGCGCGCTCGCGCAGTACCTGCTCAACATCGCGCACGACGTGCGGCAGATCCTGGCCCGTCTCGGCCTGCGCTCCCTGCGCGAGGCCCGTGGCCGGACCGACCTGCTGCAGCTCCTCGACCACCCGGCGAGCGTCGGCCGGCTCGACGCACGTGCCCTGCTCGCCCAGGTGCCCGAGAAGGTCGTCACCGACCCGGAGTACCTGGAGAAGGACTTCCACACCGACGACGCCCTGCTCGAGCGCGTCCGCACCGCCCTGGTCGACCACGCGCAGGAGCACGTGCTCGTGCACGGCGTCCTGCTCGGCAACAGCGACAAGTCGGTCGGCGGCCAGCTCGGCATCGACCTCGAGCGCCTGCTCAACCACGAGCTCCGCTCCGAGGACGTGCAGGGCCTGCCCGCCGTGACGACGGACGACCGCGGACGCCGCCGGCTGGTGGACGGCGCGGTCACGATCCGCACGCAGGGATCAGCCGGGCAGTCCTACGGCGTCTTCAACAACGACGGCGTCGTACTCGAGCACACCGGCACCGCGAACGACGGCGTCGGCAAGAGCCAGAGCGGCGGACGGATCATCGTCCGTGCCCCCGGTGGCGGCAGTGCCGAACAGGGCGGCAACGTGCTGGTCGGCAACTTCGCGCTCTTCGGGGCCACCGGCGGCCGCACCTTCGTCGAGGGCGAGGCCGGCGACCGGTTCGCCGTCCGCAACTCCGGCGCGACCGCCGTCGTCGAGGGCGTGGGCGACTTCGGCTGCGAGTACATGACCGGTGGCGCCGTGTTCAACCTCGGCGCGTTCGGCAAGGGCCTCGGCAACGGCATGTCCGGCGGGTTCCTGTACCAGTACGACCCGTCCGGCCAGGTCGCCGAGCGTGCCAGCACCGACTCGCTCCTGGTGTTCCCCGTCACCGACACCGAGCGCGGTGCGTTCCACGAGGCCGCCGCCCGCCTGCTGCTCGAGTGGCATCTCGAGGCGACCGGTTCGGCCCTGGCCGAGCGGCTGCTCGCCGAGTGGGACACCGCACGCGCACACGTGTTCGTCGGCATGCCCCGCGCCCTGCTGCTCACGCAGGACGCCGGCGAGATCCTGGCGGCGGCGACCCGGCCGGAGCTCCTCGACGAGCTCGCGACCTCGATCGCCACCGACAAGCTCCGCGCGTTCAAGCTCGACTACCGCGACCAGCGCACGGTGCTCGACGGCCGTGCCCCGGCGCTCGGCGACCAGGGCGAGGACATGTTCTCGCTGCTGTCGTCGTACACCGTGCTCGGGGTCGCCCAGGACGTCGCCCTCGAGCGCGTCCCCGGCGCGTCCGGTGCCGCCGACCCGCGGGTCGCCGACGCCGTCAAGAACCTCGTGCTCACCGAGGACTTCTCCGTCAAGCAGCGCGTCGTGAAGTACCTGCGCGGCACGCTCGACCGGTTCGCCGACGACCAGCTCGCGACCCTGATCGCGATCAAGCGGCTCGACGACTACAAGCGCGCGCTCACGCAGCGGAACAACCGCAGCATGGACGCGCCGGGCACCACGGGGTGGATCATGCACCAGAACGCCCAGAACGACGGCCGCGTCCGCGAGGCACGCTTCGACGAGCTGCTCGCGACCGCGGCGCTCGAGGACATCGCGCGCCGTGCACCGCAGGCGCCGACCGAGGCGGTGACCGCGTGAGCCTGCTCCCCCCGACCGGGTCGCTGATCCCCGTCGACGCACCGTTCTCCGCCGCCCAGGAGTCCTGGCTCGCCGGGTTCATCGCGGGCATCGCCGCCGCCGGCAAGAAGGTCGCGGCCAGCGCGCCCACGACGACGATCGACGTGCTCTTCGGCACCCAGACCGGCAACGCCGAGTTCCTGGCCGACGAGCTCGTCGCCGGCGCAAGGGCCCGCGGGCTCGGTGGCCGTTCCAGCGCGCTCGACGCCGTCACGCCCGAGCAGCTCGCCGAGATGTCGCACGTGCTCGTCGTCACCTCGACCTACGGCGAGGGCGAGATGCCCGACAACGCCGGCCTGTTCTGGGACGCGATCCAGGCCAGCACGGTGCCGCGGCTCGAGGGGCTGCAGTACGCCGTCCTCGGGCTCGGTGACACGAGCTACGACGAGTTCTGCCAGGCCGGCAAGCTCCTCGACACCCGCTTCGAGCAGCTCGGCGCGACGCGGGTCCACGACCGCGTGGACTGCGACGTCGACTTCGAGGACGCGGCCGCACTGTGGACCGCTGGGGTCCTCGACCGCCTGGCCGCCGAGACCGGCGCGACGGCTGCACCCGACGCTGCCACGGGCGGTGGCACCGGCGACGGTGCAGCCGCGACCGGCGGGGCGGGCGCGAGCCGTGCCTCCCGGCCGGGGTCGCAGTGGAACAAGCGCAACCCGTACCCGTCGCGCCTGGTCGAGAACCGGCTGCTCTCCTCGCCGCGCAGCGCGAAGGAGATCCGGCACTACGAGTTCGACCTCGGCGACTCGGGGATCGAGTACGCGGCCGGTGACGCCCTAGCGGTGGTGCCGGTGAACGACGAGGTCTTCGTGGCGGGCCTGCTCGAGCAGGTCGGCGCGAACGGCGGCGAGGCGTTCGACGGCCGTCCGATCAGCGAGGTCCTGCGGACCGACCGCGAGATCCGGACGCCCTCGAAGGACCTCATCGCCGACCTGGTGCAGCGCGCGCCGTCGAGCGAGCTCGCCGCCGTCGTGGCGCACGGCGACAAGCACGAGCTGGACCGCTGGCTGTGGGGACGTGACGTCCTCGACCTGCTCCGCGACGCCGGGTCGGCTGCCCCCGGACTCGACGAGCTGCTGCCGAACCTCCGGCCGCTGCAGGCTCGCCAGTACTCGATCTCGTCGAGCCCGCTGGCGCACCCGGACCGCATCCACCTGACCATCGCGTCGGTGCGCTACGGCGACCCGCACCGGATGTACGCGGGCGTCGCGTCGACGTTCCTGGCCGACCGGGTCGACCCGGACGGCACCGTCGACGTGTACCTGCAGCCGAACGCGTCGTTCGGGGTACCGGCGGACGAGTCGGCGCCGATGATCATGATCGGACCGGGCACCGGGGTCGCGCCGTTCCGCGGGTTCCTGCACGAGCGTGCGGTGTCCGGTGCGACCGGGCGCAACTGGCTGTTCTTCGGCGACCAGCACCGGGACACCGACTTCGTGTACCAGGACGAGCTCGCCGAGCTGCAGGAACAGGGCGTGCTGGACCGCCTCGACCTGGCGTTCTCGCGCGACCAGGCCGAGAAGGTCTACGTGCAGACCCGGATGCTCGAACGGTCGGCGGAGCTGTTCGCCTGGCTCGAGGACGGCGGCCACGTGTACGTGTGCGGCGACGCCTCACGCATGGCGAAGGACGTCGAGGCCGCGCTGCTGCAGGTCATCCGCACCGGCCGCGGGCGCGACGAGGACGACGCGCAGGCGTACCTGGCCGACATGCGTCGCGCGAAGCGGTACGTGCGCGACGTCTACTGAGGCGAGCGGAGAGACCGCCCCGGCCACGGAACCCGAATCCGATGGCCGGGGCGATCCCGGAGGAGCGCCGGTCGGTCGAGACCGATCGGCGAGCCCAGCACCGTGACGCGGCGGTCCCGGCGCACGGCGCCGGTCGCATGAGCGGCGAATCCCCTGATCCGGGACTCACCTCGCTCGCTCGCCCAGAGCACCGATGGTTGGTCGGTGCCGGACTCGCAGTGCGTCACGGTCAATTCGGGTCCCCCTCCTGCCGCGGGACAGGTCAACACCGGATCCCTGGATTCCGGTGCGGGGGACGACTCTGTACCGCGGTACAGAAAGCGTACGGGTCGGACGGACTGACCGGAACCCGTTGACCCAGATCAGCGTGTTGTGGTACCGCTCGGAGTGCTCGAGGCGTCGTCCGCGTCCCCGGGTGCGACGGCACGTGACCACGCCGAGTCGTCGGCCGTGCTGGTGTCCGTCGGCTCCGGTGTCAGCACGAGCCCGGACCCCGACGTGGCCGATGCGTAGAGGTCCTCGAGCCAGCTGCGGTTGATCGACGGCACCCGGCTCCCCGTGAACTTGAAGTGCAGGCTGACGCTCGGATGCAACCAGATCGTGCTGCGACCGTTGCCGTGGATGACGTCGTCCTTCCACGAGAACGCGAAACGGTGGTCGCGCCGGAGCATGTTGACGATGACGATCTGCAGGTGTGTGAGCGCGCGGTCGTCGATCCGCAGGTCGAGCGGTTGCCCGCCGTAGATGAGCTGACCCATGGCTCCTTCTACTCCTGTGCCGCGGTGTGCGCGAGGTTCGACGCCCAGGTCGTGATCGTCCGGTCGAACCAGACGGCGTCGACGTTGCGCTCCCACGCGTGTTCGGCCGGTTCGCTGACCGCCAGCGTCACCGTGCCCGGGTGTGCCTCGGCGAACTCCTGGCTGGCCGAGAACGGCACCGTCGTGTCGCCGGCGGAGTGGATGAGCAGGGTCGGTGGCAACGCCCGGGGTGCGCGCAACCAGGAGAGGGCCCGGACGTCGACGGCTTCCCGCAGCCCGACCAGCCGGCAGATGACCGGGGTCGCCATCGCACCGAGGGCGGCCGAGACGACGATGCCGGGGAGACCAGCACGGCGGGCCTGTGACCGGACCGCCACCGACCAGTCCAGCGCGGGGGCGACGAGCACGATCCCGGCCAGGCGGTCGCGGTGCGCCGAGCGGGCGAGGAGCTCGTGCGTGATCGTCGCGCCCATCGACCAGCCGACCAGGACGAGCTGTTCGGCGCCGTTCGCGACGGCGTGGTCGAGCGCCGCTTCGACGTCCGCCCACTCGCGGGCACCGAGGTGCGAGGCCCGGCCTTCCCACGGGGCCTCGCCGTCGCCACGGAACGACGGGACGATCGACGTCCAGCCGAGCTCGAGCGCCGCGGGGACGGTCCGGAGCGCGGTGACCCGGGTCGTCCGGATCCCGTGGACGTGGACCGCCCAGGTCCGGGCGGCATCGCGGTCGGCAACGCGGTCGGCAACGCCGTCGGCGGTGCCGTCCGTTCCCGCACGGCCGTCGGCCGCGCCGTCGGGGCCCGGCCGCACCACCCACGCCGGTGCCGGCCCCACCGGCGTCGGCAGCGACACCTCGGACCAGTCGACCTCCATCGCCGCCGGGTCCGGGTGCACGTGCCCACTCCACCGCACCCGCGACGACACCGCGCCGGTCGTCCGCACCACGGCCCGCCGCACCGACCCGGCGGCTTCGTCGATCTCGAGCACCGGCCCGACGGTGGTGTGGCCCGGGCCGTCGTGCCACAGGCCGTACTCCCCCGGGCGCACGGTGTCGTCGGTGATCGGCAGCCGGACGGAGTCGGCGTCGGACCCGAGCACGGGGGTCCAGCGGTCGCCCCCGGGCAGCACGATCCGTCCGACGACCTTCCGCACCACGAGCAGGACGAGCAGCGCCGCCACCGCCAGCACCACGAGCGCACCGAGCACCCACCACACGATCGTCACGCCGTCATCCTCCGAGGCTCCGGGTCAGGGTCCGTTCCGCCGCCCGCACCTGGGCGAGCTCGGCATCGTCAAGGGTCCGTCCCTGCACCTCGGCGTCGCGGATCGCGATGACCAGGTCGTAAGTCCGGGCCTGCGGGTCGCCCGGCCGCTCGACCGCGCGCACCTCGTGCCGGCGCACGATGCGGCGCAGGTGGCGGTGGTGCCCGCGGTGCCGCAGGTCACGCCCCCACCGCCGGAACGTCAACGAGGCCATCGCGACGACGATCAACACGATGCCCAGGTAGAACGGCGGGTCGAAGGCCAGACGCAGTCCGTCACGGACCCCGGCTGGGAACACCCCGAAGTGGTCCGCCGTCAGCGAGGCGACCTCGTCGACGCTCGCCAGGACCACCAGGGCCAGCCCGACGCGGAACACCACGAGCGCCACCGGGTTCTGCAGCACGCCACGCCGCAGGGTCGTCGCGGCGATCAGCCCCACGCTCACCATGTAGACGGTCGCGTAGAACCACATCGGCGTCTGTGCGATCCCGTGCACGATGAAGTCGAAGTCGGTACCGCCGCGCTCCTCGACCAGCAGGAACGGCACGGTGAACGCCACGACCACGACGAGCAGCGCCACCGGCTTCGCCAGCATCGGGCGTTCCGGCAGGTCGTCGGTGCTCGCCCGCAGCATCAGCCAGAACGCCACGGTCGCGCAGACGTTCTGCACCAGGTTGATCAGGTTCGAGCCGCCCAGTGCGCCGTCGAGCACGGTCTGCGGCACGACGCTGCCCAGGGTCAGGAGCCCGAGTGCGCCGACACCCGTGGCACCCCAGGCCGCCCGGCCGCGCGGGTTCCGCAGCACGTACGGCGTGCGGGCGAGGAAGATCAGCGCCGCGAACCAGAAGGCTGCGGCGTGCAGTGCTGCCATCAGCCGTAGGCCCGCTCGTCCGCGCCCGTGGCACCGGCGAGCAGGACGGTCGCGAGTTCGTACGCGAACCGCTCGGCGAAGTGCTCGTCGTCGTCCGAGATGCTCACGAGCCCCGAGTCGGCGTCGAGCGCACGACGGCACACGTGGCCCCCGGCGGCGAACTCGGCGACGGACGACGCGGTCGGCGTGCCGACGTCGCCGTGCACCAGGTGCCCGAGCTCGTGCAGCACGCAGTGCATGCGGTAGAGCGGCGGCGCCCCGGCGGGCACGAGCACCAGGTTCTCGTGCTCGAACTGCGACACGAGCGCCGTGAGCGGCCCCCAGCTCGGACCGTCGACGTCGACGACGCGAGTGGGTTTGCCGACCATCGTGCCGACGCCGGTGACGACGTCGGACAGGTGCGGTGCGCGGGGCAGGGTGGCGACGAGGGCACGGACGGCGCCGGACGCGCCCAGCTGCTCCGCCATCGACCCTCCGATCTCCGCGGCAAGACTACCGGCACCTCGCCCTCGTGCACGAGACCGCCGGCGTGACCGGTGGACGGACTGGAGGCCCGTGGCGGCGCCGCCACGGGCCTCCAGTCCGGTCCGCGGAAGCGACAGGTGCCGGCACGTGCGCCGGGTCCGCGGGGCGGGAGCAGCCCGGCGACGCCGGCTACGCCTGCTGCGTCGTCGCCTCGTAGTGGCGCGCGCCACCGCGCACACCCTCGAACCGGAACGGCGCGGTCGTGACGCGCGGACGCTCGACGTCCTCGCTGGTGGCGGCGCCGGCTGCGTGCAGCTCGCGGTACGCGTCGACCGTCAGCGGGACGCGTGCGCCGAGCAGCGCGCGCACCCGACCGACCCGGCGGTGCTCGCGGTAGTCGGGCCGGACGACACCGGTGATGAGCTCGCCGACGCTGCCCGAGCCGTAGCTGAACAGGGCGATGCGCTCCCCCGCCAGGTGCTCGTCGAGGTCGAGCAGTGCGGCGAGCCCGATCCAGAGCGACGCCGTGTACGTGTTGCCGGTCTGCTTGTTGTACGTGAACCCGACGAACAGCTCCGACTCGTCGAACGGCACGCCCACGTGCTGCGTGAGCTTCCGGTGCGCCTTGAGCGCCATCTTCGTGAACGGCTGGTGGTGGACGAAGCGCACGATGTCCTCGTACGCCGGCCCGCCCTGCTCGGCGAGGTCGTCCCACGCGCCGACGAACGCGTCGACGTAGGCGCTGACGGACAGCCGTCCGTCGACCAGCGCGGTGGAGCGGTCGTTCGGCCGCCAGAAGTCGTCGACGTCGGCGGTGTAGACGCCGGCGGCCGGCTCGATCTCGATCAGGTCGGGGTCGGCGGACACCAGGATCGCGGCGGCACCGGCACCCTGGGTCGGCTCGGCGGCGGTGTCGACGTCGTAGCGCGCGACGTCGGCGGCGATGACGAGCACCCGCTCGTGCGGGGCGCGGGCGACGATGCCGAGCGCGAGCTGCACCGCGGCCATCCCGCCGTAGCAGGCCTGCTTCAGCTCGACCACGCGGACGGCCTTCGGCAACCCGAGCAGACCGTGCACGTAGACGCCGGCGGCCTTGGACTGGTCGACGCCGGACTCGGTGGCGAACAGCACCGTCCGGATGCCCTCGACGCCGTGCCGGTCGATGAGTTCCTTCGCAGCGGTGGCGCCCATCGTGACGATGTCCTCGTCGGGGGCGGGCACGCTGAACGCGTCCTGCCCGATGCCGACGTGGTACTTGGCCGGGTCGACGCCGAGCCGCTCGGCCAGGTCGTCGAGCTCGAGCACGTGGTGCCCGGTCGCGATCGCGATGTCGTGGATGCCGACGCCGCTCATGCTGCACCGCCTGCGGGCTTCGTGCCACGGCGTTCCATGGCGACGTGGGCGGCCATCAGCTCGCCCGGGTTGGTCTGCGCGGCGAGGAGCGAGAGCTCCCCGCACAGCACCGTGGCGGCGCACAGACCGGCGAGGCGGCGGGCGTTCGCCCCCGGCTCGCGGTCGTCGCGGCAGCCGAGGCGCACCAGGGCGTCCTCGACGACGGGCAGGTCGCCGCCCTTGCCGTTGCCGACCGTGCCGACGATCAGGTGCGGCAGCGAGGTCGCGAAGTACAGGTCGCCGTCGCGGTCCTCGGCGCTCGTGATGCCCTGCGAGCCCTCGACGATGTTGGCGGCGTCCTGGCCCGTGGCCAGGTAGAAGCCGAGCAGCATGTTGGCGTAGTGCGCGTTCGCCGAGCGGATGGCGCCGGCGATCGTCGACCCGATCAGGTTCTTCGCGATGTTGAGCTCGACGATGCGTGCGGTGCTCGACCGCAGGCGCTTCTCGACGACCTCGCCCGGGATCACGATCTCGGCGATGGTGTTGCGGCCGCGGCCACGGATGCCGTTCACCGCGGTGGCCTTCTTGTCGGTGCAGAAGTTGCCCGACACCGACACGTACCGCAGGCCCGGCTGCCAGTCCAGGATCGCCGGCAGCAGCTTGTCCGCGGCCTGGGTGACCATGTTGTGGCCGGAGGCGTCGCCCGTGGTGAACGCGAAGCGCAGGAACAGCAGGTCCCCGACGATCTCCGGGTGCACCTCGATGAGCTTGGCGAACCGGCTCTGGCCGGCGACGATCGCGGCGAGCTCGTCCTGGCGTGCCAGGATCTGCCCGGCGGCGACGTGGGCGGCGGCGGCGCTGTCGGCACGGACCACGACGGATCGGGTCATCCGCTCGTCGACGACGGTCGCGACGATGCCGTCCTCGACCATGCGCGAGATGCGGGCACCGCGGCCGACGGACGGCCAGAGCGGCGACTCGTAGGTGGCGAGGGGGACCTCGTGCTCCCCCTGCACGGCGTTGCCGCTGACGCGGATCGGACCGACCCACTTGGTGGGGATCGGTGTGAGCAGGTCACTCATCGAGGGCTCCTTCTGGTGCTCGCACCGCGACGCTGAGGTGTCTGATGTCGTGCGCCTCCCAGGCGCGGTGGATGCCGGCGGGGTCGGTGTCCGCCGGGACGAGCGCGATGCCGCAGTCGCCGCCGCCGGCACCGGACGGCTTCGCCGCCCCGCCAGCCGCCTCGACGACGTCGCACAGGGTCGCGAGCCGCTCGGTCTCGATCTGCGACCCGACCGAGTCACCGAGACGCTGCATGAGCACGCGTGCACGCTTGAGGGCATCGAGCGTGCGCTCGGCGTCGCCGGTCTGGAGGCCCGTGGTCAGGTCGTCGACACAGCTGCGGCTCTCGTCGAGGAACGCCTGGTACCCGCCGTTGCGGTGCCGACGCACCACGTCGACGAGCTTCGTGGTGGACGCGGGCGAGCCGGTCCAGCCGACGAGCAGCTGCAGGTTCTCGGGGGCGGGGAGCCGCTGGACGTCGAAGCCCTGCCACGCGTCCGCGTCGGCCAGGATCGCGGACACCGCGTGGTCCCCGAGCATGGCGGCGAGCCGCTCGCGGTCCGGGGCGCTGTAGCGCAGCCACCCGCCGAACGTGCTCGCGGCGAGGTCACCGCCCGAGGCCCGGGGGTTGACCCGGATCGTCGCGAGCAGGGCGACCTGGAAGCGCTGGCGCTGGGTCAGACCGATGCCGTAGAAGCGGTCGAGGGCACCGACGGTCGCGACGGTCACCGCGGCCGAGGACCCGAGTCCGAACTTCCGGCCGCTGGCGTCGTCGAGCTGGCTCTCGATGCGCAGGTCGTGGAACCGCGGGGCGATGCCGCGCTCGGCGCGGAGCTTCTCGACCAGGTCGATCGTGGCCATCACGTAGTCGTAGGGGTGGTGCTCGCGGTCGAGCGCCAGGCCGTCCTCGGCACGGGTCCACGTGAGCGGGAGGTGCCCGTACTCCTCGGAGTGCACACTGCCCGCGCCGTGGCCCTCGCGCACCTTCGCCGTGATGGCGCGGTCGAGGGCGATCAGGACGGACGGCTGGCCCGGCTCGACGACGGCGTACTCGCCGGCGACGAACAGCTTGCCGTGTGCACGGAACTCGATCACTGCGCGGACTCCTTCTGGTCGGGATTGCTCCCGGTCTTTTCGGAGCGGAGCACCCGCGCGGCAGGTCCGGTGCCGGACTCGATGACGTCGCCCAGCGACGCGAGCGCCCCGGCGACGGCCGACCGGTCCTGCGGCTTCGTGAGCACGACGACGTTCGGGCCGGCGTCGGCCGTGGCGTAGGCCTCGACCCCGCCGGCACGCAGCTCGGCGACGGCGTCGAACACGGCGACGCTGCGGGCGTTGAGGTAGCGGATCGGCGGGAAGGCGCCCTCGATCGTGGCGTGCATCCGGAGCGCGTTGCTCTCGGTGATCTCGCCGATGCGGGTGAAGTCGCCGGCCGCACAGGCCGTGAGCATGTCACCGACGGTCTCGGTGGTCGAGGTGACCCAGGCGGGGTAGAAGGGCGACGTGGCGATGGTGCGACGCATGGCCTCGCGCGACCCGATCGGCTTCGGGCCGGCGTCGATCGTGACGACGACCATGGCCATCGGCGGAGCGGGGATCGGCTCGGCGAAGGAGCCCTGGTCGTCGCCGGCGTGCCAGACGGCGACACCGCCGGGGATCGAGCGCGTGGCCGAACCCGAACCACGACGGGCCAGACGCGACAGGTCGCGCGGCGACAGGTCGAGGCCGTACGCCGCGGCGGCCGCGGTGGCCAGCGCTGCGAAGCCGGAGGCGCTCGAGGCCAGCCCGGCACCGGTCGGCACGGTGTTCTCGGAGACGACTGACGCGCGGGCGTCGCTGCCGGCGAGCTCCCGCACCAGGTCGAGGAACTGCTGCACGCGCACCAGCGCCCCGTCGTCGACGACGTGACCGTTCAGCGTGAACGTGTCTCCCCGTGCGCCCAGCGCCTCCCGTCCGCCGTCCACCGTGACGGTGGTCGTCGTCGGGAACACGTCGAGCCCCATCGAGACGCTGCCCGTGGCGGGCAGCGCGAGCTGCGCGTCTGCCTTCCCCCAGTACTTGACGAGGGCGATGTTGGGGTGCGCGACGGCGGTGGCTGTCAGCAAGCGCGGGCTCCGATCGTGGTGGTCCAGGTGGCTGCGGCCCCTGCAGCGCGGAGTGCGGCCGCGATGCGGTCCGCGTGGTCGTCGTCCGCGGCGAGCGCGAGGACGCACCCGCCCCGCCCGCCGCCGGTGAGCTTCGCGCCGAGGGCGTCCGCAGCGCGTGCGGCGTCGACGAGCCGGTCCAGGTCGACACTCGACACGTCGAGTGTGCTGAGCAGGTCGTGCGCGGCGTCCATGGTGACACCCAGAGCCTGGGCATCGCCGTCCTCGAGTGTCCCCCGTGCCCGCCGGGCGAGCGCGCCGATCCGGTCGATCACGGCGCCGACACCGGCCGGGTCCTGGTCGTGGCGTGCTCGGACCGCGGACACGGCTTCCCTGGTGTGCCCGGGGACGCCGGTGTCTGCGACGACGAAGGTGAACCGGGCGCCGAGCGCGACGGGTTCGATGTGCCCGGCCTCGAACCAGACCGGCGCGGACGCGACGACGCCCCGGGCGTCGAGGCCCGACGGACGCCCGTGGGCGACGCGCTCGCACTCCTGGATGAGTTCGTGGTGGGTCTCGACGTCGAGTGTCTCGCCCAGCGCGTCGGCGACGGCGGCGGTCACGGCCGCGGCGACCGCGGCGCTCGAGCCCATGCCGCGGGCGGTCGGGACCTCGCTGTCGACCCGGACGTGGAAGTGCCGGTCGGTGACCCCGAAGTGCCGCAGGGTCGCGGTGACCGCGGTGACGGTCGGCATCACGGCAGCGGGGGCCAGGTCGAGGGGGCCGGTGTGCACGGTGGACTGCAGGCTGTGACCGGGCTGCTCGGCGTCGGCGGCGACCGGGGTGACCGTCGCCACGACCCGCGCGTCGAGCACCGGCAGGACGAGAGCGGGTGCGCCGTACACCACGGCGTGCTCACCGATCAGGATCGTCTTGCCGTGGGACGACGCCGATCCGTTGCCGGGGGTCGTGGTGTTGTCGAGGTCGCAGCTGGTCATCGTGGGTCACGTCAGCCTAACCGCACGGGCCGTCGGCGTGTTCGTCAGCTGGGCATCCGCTGCATCGAGTTGTGCACAACTGGGTTGCGTGACAGTGTGGACGCATGCCCGTGACCGACGAGATGGTGTGCTTCTCCCTCTACGCGGCGTCCCGCGCCACCACGCAGGCGTACCGCACGATGCTCGAACCCTGGGGCCTGACGTACCCGCAGTACCTGGTGCTCGTCACCCTGTGGGTCGAGGGCGACCAGACCGTCTCGAGCCTCGGGGAACACCTGCAGCTCGACTCCGGCACCCTCTCGCCGCTGCTCCGCCGCATGGAGCAGAGCGACCTGGTCCGTCGCGAGCGCCGCAGCACCGACGAACGCGTCGTCACCGTCACCGTCGGTGAGCGCGGCCGCGAACTGCGGTCCGAGCTGAGCGGCATCCCCGCACGCATAGCCGCCGGGATGGGCCTGGCCGACGAACGTGCCGCTGCCGAGCTCATCGCGACGCTGCACCGGCTGACCGAGACGATGCACACGGCGGCCGATCCCGAGCGCGACGCCGCCGGCGCTGACCCCGGCGCCGTTCCGCGCTGAGCGACACCTCACGGCCACGTGTGCCCGTGAACTGTCGCTGAGCGCGAGAGCACGCCGCACACCCCGAACTGCACGATCCGCCCCACAAGGAAGGAACCCCATGGAAGCCCTCTACACCGCCGAGGCCCTGGCCACCGGCGAAGGCCGCAACGGCCACGTCGCCACGAGCGACGGCACGGTCGAGTTCGACCTCGCCATCCCGAAGGAGATGGGTGGCTCCGGCAACGGCGCGAACCCCGAGCAGCTCTTCGCAGCCGGCTACGCGGCCTGCTTCCACTCCGCACTGCAGGGCGTCGCCCGCAGCCAGAAGGTGAAGATCACCGACTCGTCCGTCGGCGGTCGCGTGCAGATCGGCCCGAACGGCAACGGTGGCTACCAGCTCGCCGTCATGCTCGAGGTCGTCATCCCCGGCCTGGAGCACGACCAGGCCCAGGCCCTCGCCGACGCAGCCCACCAGGTCTGCCCCTACTCGAACGCGACCCGCGGCAACATCGACGTCACCATCGTCGTCTCGGAGGACTGACCCATGAGCACCACCACCCCCACCACCATGCGCGCCGTCGTCCACGAGACGTTCGCCGAGCCCGCCGACGTCCTCGAGGTGCAGGAGCGCCCCGTCCCGACGCCCGCCGCCGGCGAGGTCCTCGTCCGCACGGTCCTCTCCCCCATCCACAACCACGACCTGTGGACCGTCCGCGGCACCTACGGCTTCAAGCCGGAGCTGCCCGCCGCCTCGGGCACCGAGGCACTCGGCGTCGTCGAGGCGCTCGGCGAGGGCGTCACGAACCTGCAGGTCGGCCAGCGCGTCGCCGGTGGCGCCTTCGGCGTCTGGGCCGAGTACTACACCGCGAACGCCGCAGGCCTCGTGCCGGTGCCGGACGCGATGACCGACGAGGCCGCCGCGCAGCTCGTCTCGATGCCGTTCAGCGCCATCAGCCTGCTGCACTCGCTCGACCTGCACGAGGGCGACTGGATCCTCCAGAACGCCGCCAACGGTGCGGTCGGTCGCATGGTCGCCCAGCTCGGTGCCGCACGCGGCATCAACGTCATCGGACTCGTCCGTCGCGCCGCCGGTGTCGACGAGCTCCGTGAGCAGGGCATCGAGCGCATCGTCGCCACCGACGCCGACGACTGGCAGGACCAGGTCGCCGCGATCACCGGCGGCGCCCCGATCATCGCCGGTGTCGAGTCCGTCGGTGGCAAGGCCGCCGGCGACATCGCCTCGGTGCTGGGCGAGAACGCCACCCTCGTCGTCTTCGGCGCGATGGCGTCGCCGACGCTCGAGATCCCGTCGGGCAAGGTCATCTTCGGCCAGCTCACCGTGAAGGGCTTCTGGGGTTCCGTCGTCAGCAAGACGATGCCCGCCGAGACGAAGGGCCAGCTCTTCGGTGAGCTCATCACCCGCGTGCTCGACGGCTCGCTGACGCTCCCCGTCGCCGAGACCTTCGCCTTCGAGCAGGTCCGCGACGCCGTGCGCGCCAGCGACACCGCCGGCCGCGTCGGCAAGGTGCTCCTGCGCCCGTAGCGCGACCACAGGACGGGAGGCCCGGTGCCAGCTGGCACCGGGCCTCCCGTCCGTCTGCGTGCTTCGTCGCACACCGAATGAGCAGAAGACGCCGGGTGCCCTGGGGCGACCCGACGTCTTCTGCGCACTCGGTGCAGCGTGGTGCGGCCTAGCGGCGCGACGCCTTCACGGGGACGGTGAAGATGTTGCCGGTGGTGACGCCCTCTTCGACCTCTTCCAGGGTGCGGCCGCGGCTCTCCGGCACGAACTTCCAGATGAAGAGCAGGGCGAGGAGCCCGACGATCCCGAAGCCGAAGAAAGTACCGGTGATGCCGGTCGCGGCGACGATGGTCGGGAAGTACAGCCCGAGGAACGCGTTCGCGATCCAGAGGCAGAACACCGAGATGCCCATGCCGAGCGCACGGATCTGGGTCGGGAAGATCTCGGACAGGACGACCCACACGGCGATGTTGAGGAAGGTCTGCATCGAGCCGACGAACGCGACGACCAGGAACAGGATCACCCACGGACGAGCGGGGTTGCCCTCGGGCAGTGCGACCGACGCGATGCCGATCAGGAAGTGGCAGGTCGTCGTCAGCGTGAACCCGAGGATCAGCGTCGTCCGGCGGTTGATCTTCTCCATGTTGTACAGGGCGATGACGCCACCGATCACGGCGATCACACCGGGTGCGATGTTCGCGATGAGGGCTGCCGATGCCTGGAACCCGGACTCGATGAGCACGGTCTGGCCGTAGTACATGATCGAGTTGATGCCGGTGAGCTGCTGCGCGACGCCGAGTCCGGCGCCGATGAGCACGATGCGGATGAGCCACTTGTTCCCGCGCAGCGTCTGCCACCCGCTGACGCGCTCGACCTTCGCCTCGATGTCGTTGCTCCGCTTGATGTCGTCGAGCTCGGCACGGGCACGGTCGGTGGTCCGCACCTGCTCGAGGACGGAGAGTGCTTCGTCGTAACGGTTCTTCGACGCGAGCCAGCGCGGCGACTCCGGCACCCGGAGCATGCCGACGAAGAGGGCGATCGCGGGGAGCGCGCAGACGGCCAGCATGACTCGCCACACCCCGTTGCCCTCACCCCACACGCTGCCGATGACCGCGTTGACCACGAACGCCGCGAGCTGGCCGATGACGATCATCAGCTCGTTGCGGCCGGACAGGGATCCGCGGATCTCGTACGGGGCGAGTTCGGCGAGGAAGACGGGCACCACAGTCGACGCGCCACCGACCGCGAGGCCGAGGAGCACACGACCGATGACGATGACCTCGAACGTCGGCGCGAACACGCAGATCAGCGTGCCGACGAAGAACGTGACGGCGAGCAGGATGATCGTCTTGCGGCGACCCCAGCCGTCGGCGATGCGGCCGCCGAGCATGGCACCGATCGCGGCGCCGAACAGCAGCGAGCTCGTGACGACACCCTCGGTGAAGTTGGTGAGGCCGAGCTCCGCCTTCATCGGGTTCAGGGCGCCGTTGATGACGCCGGTGTCGTACCCGAAGAGCAACCCGCCGAACGTGGCGACGAGGGCCAGCACGCCGAGACGTCGGCGGTGCGGCCCGGTCCCCAACGGGGGCAGTGCGACAGTCGGGGCTGTCGGTTTGATGTCGACCATTCGGTGACTCCTTCGTCGGTGATCGCGCGTCAGTGCGTGGACCGATCGTAACCCGATTCCATGTCCTGTCAATTGGACATTCTGTCGTCAGGTCGTTTGGATCGGTCCACAGAACACCTGATGAGGACGGGAGCGGTCCAATCTGCGATGCAGCGTCAGCGGTCGTCGTCGACGGGGCCGTCGCCGAGGACGTCCCCCAACGACGCCATGTCCGCACCGTGGTCGGTGTAGCGGCGGACGGTGCGTCGAGCGGCCGCACTGGCGGCGCCGGACAGGGCGGGGTTGCGCCGAGCGGCGTCGGCGACGCGGCCCGCGTGCCCCGCGGTCGAGAGCAGCACGTTCGCCAGCGCACGGGCGTCACCCCGCTCGGGGACCCCGGTCACGGTCCAGGCCGTGCGGACCTGCGCGTCCGGGGTGACGCCACGACGAGTGCCCATCCGGTGCCAGTCGGACAGCACGCCCTCGGTGCGTGAGGCCGCGCGGTCCGCCTCTCCCGCACGACGGCGGGCGGCGTCACGGGCGTCGGACTCGGTGTCCGTGCCCTCGACCGTGTCGTACCGGTCGGTGAGCCCGTCGGCCCGGCGCCGGACACTGTCGGCCCGTTCACGCGCCGCGGCGTCGTCACCACCCGCCGCTGCGATGCGGGCGGCGTGCGCGGCGGCAGCCGCGGCGAGGATCTCCGAACGCTCCATGCCCTCGACCGTAGCCGCTCCGACCGACACCGGCGGACCGTCCGTCGCGGTGGCGGGGCACCGCGACCAGCCGCGTTCCGCACTGAGCGACACCGCACGGGACGGCGCGCGCATGAGGTGTCGCTGAGCGCGAAACCGGCCCGGCGACCGGCCCGCGGCCGCAGCGCACGCACACGACGGACGGGAGGCCCGTGGCGGATCCGCCACGGGCCTCCCGTCCGTCAGGTGGGGGCGTGCGCTACTTCCGCAGCTCCAGGTACTTCGCGATGAGCGCCTTGGTCGACGGGTCCTGCGCGTCGAGCGCGGCCTGGTCGCCCTCGACGGCCGGCGTGACCTGCAGCGCCAGCTGCTTGCCGAGCTCCACACCCCACTGGTCGAACGAGTCGATGCCCCAGATCGTGCCCTCGGTGAACACGATGTGCTCGTACAGGGCGATGAGCTGGCCGAGCACGCTCGGGGTGAGCTCCGGCGCGATGATCGACGTGGTCGGCTTGTTGCCGGGGAACGTGCGGGCCGCGACGATTCCTTCGTCGGTGGTGCCCTCGGCGCGGACCTCGTCGGCGCTCTTGCCGAACGCCAGCGCCTTGGTCTGCGCGAAGAAGTTCGCCAGGAACAGCGTGTGCACGTCGGTGCCGGGCGCGACGCCCTTGCCGTCGCCGGTCTCGTCCTGCAGCGGACGGGCCGGGTTGGCGACCGTGATGAAGTCGGCCGGGATCAGGCGGGTGCCCTGGTGGATGAGCTGGTAGAACGCGTGCTGGCCGTTCGTGCCGGGCTCGCCCCAGAAGACCTCGCCGGTCTCGGTGGTGACGGGCGAGCCGTCCCAGCGGACGCGCTTGCCGTTCGACTCCATCGTGAGCTGCTGCAGGTACGCGGCGAAGCGGTGCAGGTACTGCGTGTAGGGCAGGACCGCGTGGCTCTGCGCACCGAGGAAGTTCGTGTACCAGACGTTGAGCAGGCCCATCAGGACGGGGACGTTCTGCTCGAGCGGCGTGGTGCGGACGTGCTCGTCGATGGCGTGGAAGCCGGCGAGGAACTGCTCCCAGTTCTCCTTGCCGATGGCGATGACGACGCTCGTGCCGATGGCCGAGTCGACCGAGTAGCGGCCGCCCACCCAGTCCCAGAAGCCGAAGGCGTTCTCGGGGTCGATGCCGAACGCCTCGACCTTGTCGAGCGCGGTGGAGACGGCGACGAAGTGCTTGGCGACGGCGTTCTTCTTCTCGTCGTCGGCGGCGTCGGTCAGGCCGAGCTCCTGCCACAGCCACTGGCGGGCGAGGCGCGCGTTCGTCAGGGTCTCGAGCGTGCCGAAGGTCTTCGACGCGACGATGAAGAGCGTGGTCTCGGGGTCCAGGTCCGCGGTCTTCTCGTAGATGTCCGCCGGGTCGATGTTCGACACGAAGCGGGCCTCGAGGCCGGGCTGGACGTACGGCTTGAGCGCCTCGTAGACCATGACCGGGCCGAGGTCGGAGCCACCGATGCCGATGTTGACGACGGTCTCGATGCGCTTGCCGGTGACACCGGTCCAGGCGCCGCTGCGGACCTGCTCGGCGAAGCCGTAGACCTTGTCGAGCGTGGCGTGCACGTCGGCGTCGACGTCCTGGCCGTCGACGGTCAGGGGCGCGGCCGGCACGAGGCCCTCGGTCGCCTTCGGACGACGGAGCGCGGTGTGCAGTACGGCGCGGTCCTCGGTGACGTTGATGTGCTCACCGGCGAGCATCGCCTGGAAGCGCTCGGCGACGCCGGTGTCCTTGGCGACCTGCAGCAGCGCGGCGACGACCTCGTCGGTCACCAGGCCCTTGGACAGGTCGACGGTCAGGTCGGCAGCTTGGAAGGTGTACTGCTCGGCACGACCGGGGTCGCTGTCGAACCACCCTCGCAGGTCCGGGGTGAAGCCGGCAGCGATGCTGTCGAGCTTCTTCCAGCCTTCGGTCGATGTGGGGTCGACGGGAGCGGATTCGGTCACTTCGGTCCTCCTGGGGATCACGTTCGAGACGTACAGCCCGCGGGTCACGCAGCGCTGCGTCGCGGACCGTCTTCGAGCGTAGTGCGCTCCGGCAGGTGGTGCGCACAGTCGGACGGGAGGCGCGGCTCGCGTTCGCTGCGCGCGTCACGCCTCCCGGCCGGTCGCGTTCATCGCCGCGGTCGGCTTGCCGGGTTCAGGGCTGCGGTCGGCCTGCCCGGTTCACGACTGTGGCCGGGTTCACGACTGCGGTGCGAAGCGGCGCAGGCGCAGGCTGTTCGTCACGACGAAGACCGACGAGAACGCCATCGCCGCACCCGCCAGCACCGGGTTCAGCAGCCCCGCCATCGCGAGCGGGATCGCCGCCACGTTGTACGCGAACGCCCAGAACAGGTTGCCCTTGATGACGCCGAGCGTCGCGCGGGACAGCCGGACGGCGTCGGCCACCACGGTGAGCCGACCGCTCACGACCGTGATGTCGCTCGCCGCGATGGCCGCGTCGGTGCCGGCGCCCATCGCGATGCCGAGGTCTGCGGCTGCCAGCGCGGCGGCGTCGTTCACGCCGTCGCCGACCATCGCGACGCTCCGGCCCTCGGACTGCAGCCGGCGGACGGTCTCGAGCTTCGACACCGGGGTCGCGCGGGCGTGCACCTCGTCGATGCCGACCCGGGCGGCGACGGCACGTGCTGCGCCGTCGTTGTCGCCGGTGAGCAGGACCGGGCGCAGGCCGAGCGCGCGGAAGCGGGTGATCGCGTCGGCGGCCTCGGGCTTCACGGTGTCGCCGACGACGACCACGCCCAGGGCGCTGCCGTTCCGGGCGACGACGACCGCGGTGGCCCCGTCGGCCTCGGCGCCGTCCACGGCGTCGGCGAGCACCGGCGGCAGGGTGATCGACCATGCGTCGGCGAGCCAGCGGGTCGTGCCGACCAGGACGACGTCACCGTCCACGACGGCCTGCACCCCGGCACCGGCGGTGGCGGTGAACTGCTCGGCCGCGGGCAGGTCGGCGCCCCGGGCGCGGGCCGCGGTGGTCACGGCGCGGGCGACGGGGTGCTCCGAGCCGTCCTCGACCGCGGCGGCGAGCCGGAGCACGGCGTCCTCGGTCTCGTCGACGACGGTCACGGACCGCAGGGTCATCGACCCGGTGGTGACGGTGCCGGTCTTGTCGAGCACGACGGTGTCGACGCCGCGCGTGCGCTCGAGGACCTGCGGGCCGCCGATCAGGATCCCGAGCTGCGAGCCCCGACCGGTGCCGACCAGCAGCGCGGTGGGCGTGGCGAGCCCGAGGGCGCACGGGCACGCGATGAT
The DNA here is from genome assembly GCF_047226435.1 of Curtobacterium poinsettiae. Lineage (NCBI taxonomy): Bacteria > Bacillati > Actinomycetota > Actinomycetes > Micrococcales > Microbacteriaceae > Curtobacterium > Curtobacterium poinsettiae. The sequence continues at coordinate 2,950,170 of NZ_CP178434.1, forward strand.
CAGGGTGGCGACGGCGGCGGTGAAGGCCGCCGTGACCGAGCCGCCGAGCACGAGCCAGCCGACGAAGGCCAACACGGCGAGCGCGATGACGATCGGCACGAAGACGCCGGACACGCGGTCGGCCAGACGCTGCACCTCGGCCTTGCCGGTCTGGGCGTCCTCGACCAGGCGCCCCATGCGGGCGAGCTCGGTGTCGGCACCGATGCGGGTGACGGCGACGACGAGTCGGCCGCCGACGTTGATCGTGGCACCGGTGACACGGTCGCCCGGTCCGACCTCGACCGGCACGGACTCGCCGGTGAGCATGCTGCGGTCGACGGCCGAGGAGCCGTCCTGCACCAGGCCGTCGCTCGGGATCCGCTCGCCGGGTCGCACGACGACGACGTCGCCGACGACGAGGGACGAGGTCGACACGCGGTGTTCGGCACCGTCGCGCAGGACCGCGGCGTCCTTCGCACCGAGTTCGAGCAGCGCCCGGAGTGCGGCACCGGACTGCGTCTTCGCACGGGCCTCCATGTACCGGCCGGCGAGGATGAACACCGTCACGGCGGTCGCGACCTCGAGGTACAGGTCGGCGGCCTCGGGATCGGTGGCGAACCACGAGAACGTCATGTGCATGCCGGTCGTGCCGGCGTCCCCGAGGAACAGGGCGTACAGCGACCACCCGAACGCGGCGAGGACCCCGACGCTCACCAGGGTGTCCATGGTGGCGGCACCGTGGCGTGCGTTCACCCACGCGGCACGGTGGAACGGGAGCGCTCCCCAGACCGCGACGGGTGCCGCGAGCGTCAGGGCGAGCCACTGCCAGTTCGGGAACTGCAGGGCCGGCACCATCGAGAGCACCACGACGGGCACCGCGAGCACGGCGGACACGACCAGGCGTCGTCGCAGCGGTTCCGCCCGGTCCTGGTCGGCCGTGGGCTCGGCGTCGGCGGCAGCGGGCGGTGCCGGCACCGTGGCGCCGTAACCGGCGGACTCCACCGCGGCGATCAGCGACTGGGGGTCGGCGGTGCCGTCGGCCGCGACCTGCACCTGCGCCTTCTCGGTGGCGTAGTTCACGGTGGCGGTGACGCCGGGCATCTTGCCGAGCTTTCGCTCGATGCGGTTCGCGCACGAGACGCAGGTCATCCCGGTGATGTCGAGTTCGACGGTGCGGTCCGTCACGAGCGCGCGACCTCGTAGCCTGCCTCGGCCACCGCGGCGTGCAGGGCGTCCGCATCGACCGGCGCCGCGGAGCTGACGGTGACCTCGGACGAGCCGCCGGGGACGAGTCGGACGTCGACGCCCGTCACCCCGTCGACCTCGGAGAGTTCCTCGGTGACGCTCATCACGCAGTGTTCGCAGGTCATGCCCTCGACGAGCAGCGTCTCGGTGGTCATGGTGTCTCCTTCTGGTTGATCGATCGTCAGGGGTCAGGAGCGGACGAGCCGGGCGATCGCCTGGCTGGCCTCGCGCACCTTCTCGTCGGCGGCGTCCCCGCCCTCGGCGACGGCCTCGGCGACGCAGTGCGCCAGGTGGTCTTCGAGCAACGACAGCGCGACGCGTTCGAGCGCCCGGTTCGCCGCGGATATCTGGGTCAGGACGTCGATGCAGTACGTCTCGTCCTCGACCATCCGCGCGATCCCGCGCACCTGCCCCTCGGCGCGACGGAGTCGCTTGAGCAGGTCGTCCTTGTCGCCGATGTACCCGACGTGTTCGTGCATGTCCGCCTCCACCGTTCTCAATACGGTACCCCCCTAGGGTATTCCTTTCCTTGTCCGGTGCAACTGGTGGCATGATCGGCGCATGGACCCCTCGACGACGAACGGATTCCGCCGGCTGCGGTTCTCCGACGGTGAGGGTTCCGACTACTCCGAGATCTTCGCCGCGGAGTACGGCGGCTCGGACTTCGCCTCGGAGACCTTCGCCACCGACGACACCCGGTACGAGTACACGGTCGTCGGCGACGACGACCTGTCACTCCGCACCATGCGTGCCGAGGGCGGGCGACGCGGCGGGGTCATCGGTGTGCGGGACGACCACGTGGTGTTCTGGCTGACCAAGGGCCGGCTCGAGATGCACTTCGCCGACCGCACCCGCGTCGTCGAGCCGGGCAGCCCGTACATCGCCTCGGCGTCCGAGGCGTACCGGTTCGAGTCCGACGGCACCGTCTACAACGGCGTGCACGTGTCCGACCGCTTCCTGCGGAGCGTCGGCCGGGACCTCGGCTACCGGCTGCCGGACGGTCCGCTGCTGTTCGACCAGCAGGACGAGGTCATCGCCCGGCGTGAACCCCTCCGGCACCTCATCCGCGAACTCGGCCCGGCACTGGTCGACGACCGCGTGCTCGGCCCGATGCGGACCGCGCTGAACCGTCGGCTGGCCGTCGTCATCCTCGACACGTTCCCCATCCGCAACCGCGGCGACGACGTCCCCGTGGCGAACCGGCTGCGTGACGCCGTCCGGTTCATCGAGCTGCACGCCGCCGAACGCCCCTCGATCCCCACCATCGCCGCCGCCTGCGGGCTCAGCCAGCGTGGACTGCAGGACGTCTTCGCCCGGACGCTCGACACCACTCCGCACCGGTTCCTCCGCGACCACCGCCTGGACCGGGTGCGGGAAGAGCTCTTGCGCGCGGACCGCGGCGGCGCGACTGCAGCGGACTGCCCGCTCGTGTCGTCGGGGATCGCCGTGATCGCCCGGCGGTGGGGCTTCACGAACCCCGGCCGGTTCGCCGAGACCTACCGCGAACGGTTCGGCGAGGACCCGGCCACCACGAAGCGCGCGGCACTCGCGGCGCAGCCGGAGGCCGGCAGGGCGTCGTGGCGTGTCCGTCGTGCGGTGTCCTACATCGAACAGCACCTCGACGACCCGCTCACGCTCGACGACATCGCAGCCGCCGCAGGGGTGCTCCCCCGTCGGTTGCAGCAGCTCTTCCGCGAGGAGCGCGGCGAGTCCCCGATGGCCTGTGTCCGCGCCATGCGGGCCGCTGCCGAACGCAACGACGCGGCCGGAATCGGCGAAACGGCCTGACGGAACGCCCCGGGGGTACACGCAGATCCCCGGATTTCCGGGGATCCCTGGATTTTTCCCGAATCCGAGAAGTCGTGTGTGACGAATCTCTTCCACAGCCCGTCTCATCCGTGAACAGCAACCGCTGGGAACGCCCGGCGGGTCAACGGAAGGAATGAACCATGGCTGACACCACCACCCCCACCCCGGCCACCACGGCGACCCGTGCCACCTCGCACGCCGGCACCAGCGGCGTCACCGGCAAGACCGTCATCGACGACACCGTCGTGTCGAAGGTCGCCGGCATCGCCGCCCGCGAGGTCAACGGCGTGCACTCCCTCGGCAACGGCGCAGCCCGTGCCATCGGCGCCATCCGCGACGCGATCGGCCAGCGCGACTTCGGTCAGGGCGTCAAGGTCGAGGTCGGCGAGAAGCAGGTCGCCGCGGACATCGTGATCGTCGCCGAGTACCCGGTGTCGCTCCAGCAGGTCGCCGACGGTGTCCGCACCGGTGTGGCCCGTGCCCTCGAGCAGATCGTCGGCATGGAGGTCGCCGAGGTCAACGTGACCGTCCAGGACGTCTACATCCCGGGTGACGACGACGACAACGACGACGAGAAGAAGGAAGCGCGAGTCGCATGAGCAACACGCTGATCGGCGCCCTCATCGGCGCAGTCCTCGCCGTCGTGGCACTGCAGTTCGGGTTCTGGGGCTTCGTGCTCGTGATCGTGTTCGGTGCGATCGGGGCCCTCGTGGCCGCCCTCGCCACCGGTCGCATCGACCGCGGCGCCCTGACCGACGTGCTGACCGGACGCCGGAGCTCCCGGTGAACGCCGGCCCGGACGTCCCGGGCCGCGTCGAGATCACCGCACGCGCGCTCACCTCGCTGGCGCGGGCCGTCGCAGCCGAAGGGCTCGGCGCCCCCGCCAAGCGGGTGCGCGTCGGCCTCGGCGACGCGTCGGGAGCACTGTCCCTCGACATCACCGGGCCGATCGCCGCAAGCGACGACATCGTCTCCGGGTCGATCCGGATCGCTGACCAGGTCAAGGGCCGCGTGAGCGACCTGACCGGGCGCCGCGTCGGCAGTGCCCACATCGAACTCACCGGGATCGTGCGCGAGCACGAGTCCCGCGCCCGCTAGGAGGCCATCATGAGCAACGGTTCCGTCGAACGACGCATCCGTCGTCGGAGCGTGCACCGCTCCCGCTCCACAGCAGTGGCGGTGGCCCTCGTGGTGCTCGCCCTGGTGGCCGCCTGGATCGGCACCGAGTCGGTGCTCAGCGCCATCGGACGCCCACCGCTCGTCGCCGACCCCCAGACCGTGGTCGACACGGCGCTCCGCCCGGACGCCGCGTTCGTCACCATCGTCGAGGTCATCGCTGGCGTGCTCGTCGTCCTCGGCGTCGTGCTGGTCGTCCTGGCCCTCAAGCCCGGTCGCCAGCACCGATCGGTCGTCGAGCACGAGCGTGGTGCGGTCGTCATCGACTCCCGCATCGTCGCCTCCACCGCGGCGAACGCCGCCGGCATGGCGGCCGGCGTCCCCGAGGGGAACGCCTCCGCCACCGCCCGCGGCCGTTCCACCGAGGTCCGCATCGTCCCCGTCACCGGTGTGCCGGTCGACGAGGCGACCGTCCGCGCCGCCGTCGTGGAGCGCCTGAGCGGCCTCGACGAGCGTTTCGGCCGACGCGTCCGCGTCCGGGTCGAGGAGAAGGGAACCCTCGCATGACCAAGAGCAACCGGACCCTCAACCGGATCATCCTGTTCGTCCTCGGCCTGGTCGCCGTCGTCGTCGGGATCGCGATGGGCGCGGGTGTCCTGCCCGCCGTCCAGGATGCGCTCAAGCCGTACGTCGACCTCCCCCGCAGCCTCGACGTGCCCGCGTCCGCGCTGTGGATCGTCGCCGGGGCCGCGGCCCTCGTGGTCGTCCTGTCACTCGTGTGGGCGTCCACCCGCGGTGGTGGCGGCACGTCCGTCGCCGTCCGGGAACGCTCGGGCGACGACGCGGTCACCATCAACGTCGCACTCGTCCGGGACGTCGTCGAACACGAACTCGCGGGTGTCCGCGACGTGGTCGGCTCCCGCGTCGACACCTACCTCGTCCGCCGGCAGCGCGCCGCACGGATCCGTGTCGCGGTCCGCCGCGGCGGGGACGCCGTCACCGTGCTCGACGCCGTCGACCGAGCCGTCGCGGTCCTCGACCGCACCCTCGGCCGTCCGGTCCCGGTGCTCGTGCACCTGACCGGCGGTACCCGCTCCGCGCTCGCGAAGGCGACCCGCGTCCACTGACACCCGTCAGCCGGACGCACCCCCGGGCCTCCCGGCCCACCTCCACACCACCGGGCACACGCCCACCCACGAAAGGACCCGTCATGGGACTCGACGACAAGATCAAGAACGCCGCTCAGGACCTCGCCGGCAAGGCGAAGGAAGCCGTCGGCAACCTGACCAACGACGACGCCAAGGTCGCCGAAGGCAAGAAGGACCAGACCGCTGCGAGCGCGAAGCAGACCGGCGAGGACGTCAAGGACGTCTTCAAGAAGTAGGTCGCACGACCGCGTCGGGGCACCCGTCGAACGGGTGCCCCGACGCGTCCCCGCGCTGATCCCGAACGAGGAGGAACCATGCAGCACGACCCCCATGCGAACACGCAGGTCACCGAGGTGGCCCTGCCCGCAGCACTGACGGAGCCGCTGCCCGACGACGCGAGCACCGCGACGATCGTCGCGCGCACCGCGGCGGAGACCGCACTCGGCGTGCCCGGCGTGCACCACCTCGGCGGGATCGCCGCCCGTGCCGCCGACCAGCTGCGGAAGCAGCTCGGCCGCTCGGCGGGCACCGCCGGCGTGCAGGTCGACGAACAGGACGGCGAGCTCAGTGTCCAGGTCGCCGTCGTCGTCAGCTACCCGCACCCGGTGCTCGACGTCGCCGCCGAGGTCCGGCAGCAGGTGCGCGCAGCGACGCGCCAGCTGTCCGACCTGCACACCACGGTCGACGTGCGCGTCCTCGACGTGCACGGCCCGTTCGACGACGAGCAGTCCCCGCTGGGTCGCGCCGCCGAGCAGACGACCGACGCCCTCAAGCAGGCGGCCGAGTCGACCGGCGACGCCGTCAAGCGGGCCGCCGAGACGACCGCGGACGCCACGAAGCGCGCTGCCACGGCCACAGCGGACGCGACGAAGCAGGCTGCCGACGCCACCGCTGACGCCACCAAACAGGCAGCGTCCGCCACCGCCGACGCCACCAAGCGCGCTGCCGACGCCACCGCCGACACGACGAAGCGTGCCGTCGACGCCGCTGCCGAGACCGGCGAGCGTGTTCGCGACTCCGCCTCGGAGTCCCTCGCCCGCGCATCGGAACAGGCCGCCGACGCGGCATCGTCCGCGAAGGACGCCGCCGAACAGGCCCGCGACGTCGTCGTCGAGACAGCTGGCACGACCCGCGACCGGGCCGCCGACGCCGCCGATGCCGCGGCCGAATCGGCTGACGACGCCGCCGACGCCGCAGCGGCACCGCGGCACCGGGACCAGCCGTGACCACCGCCTGGTCCGGAGGGCGCCGGTCCCGCGACCGGCGCCCCCGACCCCGCGGCGTCTGGATCGCCAGCGGCATCGGGGTCTTCCTCGTGCTCGCCATCGCGGTCGGCGGCTTCCTGCCACTGGTGGGGTTCCTGGGCGGGGTCACCGCCACGACCGCCGGCCTCGTGCCGTTCCCGTTCGTCCGCGTCACCCTCATCGCCCTGCTCGGCGCGGTCGTGGTGCTCGCCCTGCTCCTGCTCGCCCTGACCCGCCGGCACACCGCCACCGCGACGACCGCCGTCGTGCTCGCTGTCCTGGTGAGCGTGGCCGTCACCCTGGTCCCCGTCGTCCTGGTCGCCGTCGGGTCCGCCGACCGCGCGGGCGACGTCTGGCCGATCGTCACGGAGCTCTGGAACCGCTTCACCGGCTGACGTCGTGCACACGGCGACGGCCTGGAGGCCCGCCCCACCCGACCACGTCGGCCCACCCGGGTGGTCCTCCGGTCCACTGCCCGTCCGCTAGCCTCGCGACGTGAAGCGTCTCTCCCCCGGCCAGCGCTGGGTCATCGGTCTCGGCGCGTTCGCGCTCGTCTGTCTCGTCGTCGGGATCATCGCGTTCGCGGTCGGCTTCCCCTGGGGCGGCGTCGTCGGCATCATCGGGCTGCTGCACCTCGGCCTGACCGGCCTGGCCGGTGCACTCGTCTGGACCTCGACCCCGGCGATCGCGCCGCGTCCCGTCAAGCGTCCGACGCCGCGCCCCGGAGCGACGCACCGGGTCTTCTCGTACGGCACCCTCCAGCAGCCCCTGGTGCAGGAGTCCCTGTTCGGCGACCACGTCCCGACGACCGCGGACTCCCTGCCCGGCTGGCGACTCGACTGGGTGACGATCACCGACCCGGACGTCATCCGGACGAGCGGCTCCGACCGGCACCCGATCCTGCGCCGCGGCGCCGCGGGCGACGTCGTCGAGGGCGTGGCCCTGACGCTCGGGTACGAGTGGCAGCTCCGCGCGGTCGACGACTACGAGGTCGCCGACTACCAGCGCATCCGGGTCACGCTGGCCTCGGGCTGGACGGCCTGGGTCTACGTGGCGGCCGACGAAGCCTGAGCCGCAACGCGCAGCCGCTCCAGCCCCTCGTCGATCGACACCGACGGGGTCCACTGCAGGTCGCGCCGGGTCCGCCGCTGGTCGAACCAGTGCGCGGTCGAGAGCTGTTCGGCCAGGAACCGGGTCATCGGCGGCTCGTCCTCGCCCGGTCGGACACGCCAGACGGCCTCGACCACCGATCCCGCGATCCGGGCGACCGCCGCCGGCACGTTCCACTGCGGCGGTCGGACGCCCGACGCCGTGCAGATGCCGGCGAGCAGGTCGGCGACGGGTCGGGGCTCACCGTTCGTGACGACGTACGCGTTGCCGTGGACGCCGTCGTCCGTGGCGTGCTCGAGCGACGCGACCATGGCCGTCGCGGCGTTGTCGACGTAGAGCGTGTCGATGAGCGCGGCGCCGGAGTCGAGCAGTGGGAGTCGTCCGGCCCGGGCCCGCTCGACGATCCGTCCGACGAGCTGCGTGTCACCCGGCCCCCACACCAGGTGCGGCCGGACCGCCACGACGGCGAAGTCCGGGGCGTCGGCGTCGAGTGCCAGCAGCTCCGCCGCGGCCTTGGTGCGGGCGTAGTCGCCACGGGCACGGGACGGTTCGGCAGGTCCGGCGTCGGCCCCGACGAGCGAAGAACCGGTGTGCGCGACCGACGGCGACGACACGAAGACGAAGCGCGCGGCCCCGGCGGCACGGGCGGCTCGCAGCAGTGATCGCGTCCCGTCGACGTTCACGCGCGCGAAGTCGGCTGGGTCCCCGGCGAGCGACACCTTGGCGGCCAGGTGCACGACGGCTTCGACCCCGCCGACCGCGCGGGCGAGCGCGGCGTCGTCGGTCATCGTGCCGGCGACGTCCTGCACCCCGGCGACGCCCGAGGGACGGCGCTGGAAGGTGCGGACCTCGTGCCCGGCGTCCCGCACGGCCGCGGCGGTGGCCTGCCCGAGGAACCCGCTTGCCCCGGTGACCAGGACCTTCACGGCCGGACCATCCGTCCGCCGGACAGCACCGAGCCGGCCCAGCGCGACAGCCGGGTGCGATCGACCTTCGAGTTGTGCCGGATGTCGGTCGGCAGCACGGGCACGACGAGCACCGCGGCGAGCCGGACCCCGGCGGCAGCGCGGACCGCGGCGGCGAGCTGCGGCGACGCCAGACCCGGCCGGCGCCCGGCGGGTTCGGTCTCGACGACGGCCACCACCTGCTGCGTGCCGATCGGACCGATGCCCGCCACCCCGGCACGTCCGACACCGTCGACGCCCTCGATCCGCTGCTCCGGCCCGACCGGTGTGACGACCCCGTCGGGCGTGGTGAGCACGTGCTGCAGCCGGCCTTCGACCCAGACCCGTCCCGCGGAGTCGAGGTGTCCGACGTCCCCGGTGCGGTGCCCGCGCGGGTCGTCGACCCCGAGGCGCGAGACCCGGTCGGTGCGCCAGAGCCGGTCGTAGTGGTCGCGCACGTGCGGTGCCGCGACGACGATCTCGCCGGTGACCCCGGGCGCGTCCGTCAGGGCTCCGGTCGCGCGACCGGAACCGTCGAGCGGCGCGATGCGGACGCGGACGTTCTCCGCCGGCACCCCGACGCAGATCCCCTCGTCGTCGGACCGGCCGGCGGCGCGGACCCCGTCCAGGTCGACGTCGGTCATGAGCAGCCCCTCGGTCATGCCGTAGGGGGTGTGGGCAGTGGCGTTCGGCATCAGCTCGGTCGCCGCGGTCAGCAGCGCGGCCGACACGGGAGCGCCGGCCGACAGGAACAGCCGCACGCCCCGCAGCGCCGCACGGTCGGCGTCGGTGAGCTCCGACGCCGTCTCGACCACGTTGGCCAGCGCTGCCGGCGACAGGAACACCACGGTGGCATCGGCGGCGGCGACCGACGCAGCGACCGCCTTCGCCGTGAGCGTGCGCGGTGCGGTGACGTCCATGTCCGGCGCGACCGACCCGGCGCCGAGGGCCGGGCCGAGCAGCGCGAACGGTGCGAACCCGGCGACGAGTCCGGTGCCGACCCCGACGTCGTACTGGGTGGCAAGGGCGTCCCGGACGGCACTCAGCTGCCCGTGCGTGTACACGACGCCCTTCGCCGGGCCGGTCGATCCCGAGGTGAACAGCACCGCGGCGGGCGCGTCCGGCGACGGCACCGCCGGCAGTTCCGCCCCGTGCGCGAGACGACGCGCACCACGTCGGGCGACGTCGACGAGCGTGTGCTCGACGCGCAGCGCCCTCCGTGCCGGTGCGGGCAGCGAGACCGTCGCGATGCGTCGCCCCGGCCAGCCGAGGGCACGCGCGGCACCGAGGCCGGGCAGCGCGCCGATGATCCAGTCGGGTCGGGCACCGCGGACCGCGCGGGTCAGGCCGCCGAGGCCGAGACCGGCATCGGCGACGACGACGACCGCCCCGATCCGCACGCAGGCGTACAGGACGGCGGTCAGGTCGGCACCGGGGGTCACCAGGAGCGAGACACGGTCGCCGCTCCGGACCCCCAGGTCGTCCAGCCCGGCGGCGATCTCGTCGACCCGTCGGGCGAGCAGCCGCCACGTGATCGTGCGAGGACCGCCCGGGGCGGCCATCTCGACCAGGGCGGGCTCGTCACTCCCCCGCAGCTCGTCGAGCCGCGCCCAGAGCGGCGGCGTCGCCGCGGCGGGCCGGTCCGTGTCCACGGGTCCGGACTGGAGGCCCGGGTCGGCCTGTGCAGGACGGCCACCGTCCGGCAGGCGGTCACCGAGCCAGTCGAACACCGCGCCCGCCACGTCGGCGTCATCAGGCAGCAGGTGCCCGGCGCCCTCGAACCGGTGGACGTCGGCGTGCGGCATCCGCTCGGTCAGGTCGTCCAGGTAGCGCTCGAGGAACACCGGGTCACGCGGACCCCAGAGCAGGAGCGCCGGCACGTCGAGCGCCGCCACACCCGCAGCGATGCGGTCGAGCTCCGGCGCACTCCGGTGCCGGGCGTCGACAGGGATGTCCGCGACGAAGCCGCCGATGCCACCGCGCCGCGCGGCACCACGGTAGGGCGCCCGGTAGCCGTCGGCCGTGGCACGGTCGAGCTTCGGGTGCGCGATGGCCAGGGTGGTCTCGAGGAACGCCGGCGTCACGACCGTCGCGCGGCCGAGCATGCCGGGGCCGAGGGCGAGCCGCAGCGGTGCCGGGATCGGGGCCTCGTCGGGCTGGTGCACCGCGGTGTTGCACGTCATCGCGGCGGCCAGGACGTCCGGGTGGTCGACCGCCCAGCCGAGCGACACCACACCACCCCAGTCGTGGCCGAGGGTGACGACCGGGCCGGTCAGCCCGAGTTCGTCGGTCAGGGCACCGAGGTCCGCGACGCGCTGCGGCAGCCCCCGCTCGACGCCGGTGCGCTCCGAGAAGCCCATGTCGAGCTGGTCGACGGCGACCACGCGCCAGGCCGGGCCGCCGGCCTGGGCGACCTCGAGCGAGGTGCGGAGCACCGACCGCCAGAGGTACGACCAGGTCGGGTTGCCGTGCACGCACAGGATGGTGCCGACCGGTTCCACGCCGAGCGCGGCCAGGGACCCGGCCGTGTCGAGGAGGTGCCAGGTGCGCGCGGCGCGATCCGTTCCTCCCCTGCGATCTCCGGACCACGCGGGGACCGTGACCAGACGCGACCACGCCGGGTCAAGGCCGGGCAGGGAGGGTGGCTGCGTCGCCGGAGCCGTGCTCGCGGCGACGCGGGGCAACCGGGACCTCACCAGTGGAGTTCCATCATCGCCGTGTTGATGCCGGAGCCGACGCCGCCCAGGAACACGCGGTCACCGCGACAGATGCCGCCGGAGGCGACCTCGTCGGCCAGGGTGATCGGGATCGACGCGGGGCCGACGTTGCCGAACCGCTGGTAGGTGGTGGGGACCTTGTCGCGCGGGATGCCGATCGCCTCGACGAAGGCGTTGGTGTGCACGTCGGAGACCTGGTGCAGCACGTAGCGGTCCATGTCGGCCCAGTCGAAGTGGGCGCGGGCCTCGGTCCAGGCGGCGACGACGAGCTCCATGCCGCCCTTGAGCAGCATCTTGGCGTCCGTGAACATGCCGTCGACGCTGCCGACGCACAGGTCGTACCACTGGGTCGCCGCGCGGGTGACGCCGCCGACGATCCGGTGTCCTTCGGGGTGCAGGTCCGCCGGGCCGAGCACGGCCGCCGCGGCGCCGGACCCGAGGGTCAGGCTGGCGAACTCGCTCATGAAGTCCTTGCGGTTCCGCCCGCCCTGGTTCAGGCGGTCGATGGTGTTGAGCTGCACCTGGTCGGCGTCCTCGCCGTCGACGACGAGCGCGTACTTGATCTGCCCGGAGTCGATCATGCCCGCGGCGACGCTCATGGCGTTGACGAACCCGAGGCACGCGTTCGCGATGTCGAAGTTGATGGCCGACGACGGCAGCCCGAGCCCGTGGTGCAGGCGGACGGCCACCGACGGCTCCAGGTGCGGACGGGTCACCGAGGTGTTGATGAGCAGGCCGATCTCGTCCGGACGCACCCCGGCCTCGGCCATGGCACGGCGGCCGGCGTCGATCGCGGCGTCCTGGAAGGTCTGGCCCTCGCCCCAGTTGCGACGTTCGATGACCCCGGCGACGCGCTCGAGCAGTCCCATCGGCAGACGGAGTCGACGGAGGACCCCACGCAGCTTGGCCTCGATGTCGGCCGAGGTCGTCACACGCTCCGCCGTGGTGGTCGCCACGGAGAGCAGTGAGACGTTCCGGTGCTTCGCCGTGGCGTTGCCGGGCTGCTCCGGTTCACTGCTCGATGCCTGGTCGACCGGCCGTTCCGTCATGATCGTCACCGACACATACTTCCGCATCTGGCCTGTGTGCGCGATCCGGATGCGCTGGACGGCTCCGGATCAGATGTCCTTCGGCAGCTTCCGCACCTTCGCACGCCGCTTGCGACGCTCCGGGATCATCGACCGCATCTCCTCGAGCTTGCCGAAGCAGAGCAGGCGGTCGCCCGGCTCGAGGGCGACGCCACTGCGCGGGTTCGGGATGACGTTCGAGCCGCGGTGCAGCGTGAGGACCGTGATGTCGCGGTCCCAGAGCCCGGACTCCTTGATCGTCTTGCCGACCAGGTCGGCGTTCGTGTGCACGAGGAGCTCGGCGACGCCGTAGCCCGTCGAGACGGACAGCCGCTGGCGGACGTCGATCTCGGGGAACGCGACCTGGTTCGCGATGAAGTCGACGATCGCACCGGCGATGTCGAGGCCGGTGGCGCGCTCGACGCCCTCGAGCCCCGGTGAGGAGTTGACCTCCATCACGAGCGGCCCGTCGTTGCCCTCGAGCATGTCGACGCCGGCGACCTTCAGGCCCATGATCTGCGCCGAACGGACGGCCACGGCCTCGTACTCGGGCGTGAGCGTGACCTTCTCGACGGTGCCGCCGCGGTGCACGTTCGACCGGAACTCGTCACCCGAGGCGGTCCGGCGCATCGCCGCGACGACCCGGTCACCGACGACCAGGGCACGGATGTCCCGGCCGCGGCTCTCGGCGATGAACCGCTGGATCAGGACGTTCTGCTTGGTGGAGTGCAGGGTCTCGACGATCGACTCGGCGACCTTCGCCTCGGGTGCCAGGATCACGCCGATGCCCTGCGTGCCTTCGAGGAGCTTGATGACGACGGGCGCGCCGCCGACCCGCTCGATCGCGCCGCGCACGTCGTTGCGGCCGGCCACGAACGTCGTCGCCGGCATGCCGATGTCGTGCCGCGACAGGATCTGGTTCGCCCGGAGCTTGTCACGCGAGTTCGTGATGCCGTTCGCCGTGTTCGGCGTGTAGACGTCCATCTGCTCGAACTGCCGCACGACGGCGGTGCCGTAGTAGGTGATCGAGTTGCCGATGCGCGGCAGCACGGCGTCGTAGTCGCTCAGCAGCTTGCCGCGGTAGAGCAGGTCCGGGTCGTCACCGGACAGGTCGATCGCGAAGCGCAGCGTGTTGAGCACCTTGACCTCGTGCCCGCGGTCGAGTGCCGCTGCGCGGAGGCGCTGGGTCGAGTACGCCTGGGGCGCACGCGACAGGATGGCGAGTTTCATCGAGGGGTTCTCCGCTGGGTCGGATCGACGGCGACGCTCCATCAAAGCATGAGGACGTGGCCGCGGAGCATGCGACAGGATGGGCACATGGCCCGAGCTCCGAAGTCCTCCGACAGCGGGCTCGTCGTCGCCGGGTGGCGGGAGTGGGCGGGCCTGCCGGACCTCGGCGTGCCGTGGATCAAGGTGAAGCTCGACACCGGCGCCCGGAGCTCCGCGTTGCACGCCTTCGACCTCGAGGAACTGCCCGGCGAGCGGGTCCGGTTCTCGCTGCACCCCTGGCAGGACACCGATGCCGACGCCGCCACGATCGAGTGCGACGTGCACGACCGGCGCGTCGTCCGCAGCTCCACCGGGCACACCCAGGAACGCATCGTGGTGCTGACGCAGATCGCCCTGGCCGGGCGCGTCGTCGAGTCCGAGGTCACGCTGAGCAACCGCGACCAGATGGGCTTCCGGATGCTCGTCGGGCGCGAGGCGCTCCGGCAGGGCTTCCTCGTCGATCCTGCGCGGTCCTTCGTGGCCGGGCGGGCTCCGAAGGAGATCCGGCGCCGCAACCGCGGGCGCGCCTGAGCGGTCCTGGTCACCCGGCACGGGCCGTTGCCGCGACCGGTCGACGGCCTGGAGGCGCGGTGCGGGGCCGCCACGGGCCTCCCGTCCGCCGCGACGCGCGTCCGGGGCGTGGCTCGGGTCAGCGGCCCAGGTGGCGGCCGAGGAAGGCGAGCTGCTGGGGCGCCAGGCGGCGCCAGTAGCCGTGCGTGTGGCCGCCGGGTGCGAAGCCCCCGGCCGGCGGCTCGGCGAAGCCGTCGACGTAGGCGTGCACCGCCGGCGCGAACCCGTCGCCGTTGCCGCAGTCGACGCGGACCGCGACGCCGTCGAGCGCACGCTGCCGCCCGAGGACGGTGTTCGCGCGGAAGTCGGCCGCGTCGTCGAAGGCGCCGCGGGCGGTGTCCGCGGCCGACTTCCAGAGCGCGGGGCTGATGGCCGAGACGGCCCGGACGCGCGCGGCGCCGAGGACCCCTGCGAGCCGGAGCGCGCCGAAGCCACCCATCGAGTAGCCGGTCACGGCGAGGCGGTCGGTGTCGTACCCGCGGCGGGCGATCAGGGGCAGGAACTCGTCGACGACCATCGCGGCGGGGTCGTCCCCGTCGGCTCGTGGGTGCCAGTACCGGTTGCCGCCGTCGATCGAGGCGATCGCGAACGGGGCTCCGCCGGCGGCCACGTGCGCCGCGAGGAACCGGTCGTAGCCCAGGCTGCGCCCGAAGAACGAGGTGTGGTCGTCGCCGTACCCGTGCAGGGCGACCGCCACCGGCAAGGGGGTGTCGGACGCCGGTGCCGCGATCGTCCAGCCGACGGTGCGGCCCTTCCGCGCCGCCGACACGAAGGTGCCGGAGGTCGTGGGGACGGGCTCGACGTCGGGGACCGTGCCGTCGGTGCCGTCCAGACCGAGGACCCGGTACATGGTCGAGCGCCCGGGCAGCAGTCCGAGGTTGATCGCCTCGGCCACGGCTCCCGCGGCGACGACGCCCGTCCCGCCGATCAGCAGGGAGCGGCGGGTGATCGTGGCAGCACGCGATCGGGTCATGGGGTGGGCGCCGTTCCGTCGGGGGTGGTGTGTTCCCGGATGAGGGACGCGGCGACGGACCGTGCCGTCGTCGTGTCGAGCGCGGGGTCGCGCAACCGCATCGCAAGGGAACCGGAGACGATGAGGAGCAGCTGGTCGGCGAGGGCCTCGGCACGGGGACCGACCACCGGCGCGGCCCGCGACACGAGCCGCTGCCGCAACGTGGTGGTCTCGAGGTCCAGGACCTGCCGGACCTCGGCGGGCGCGTCCGCGTACTCGGCGGCGGTGCCGAGGAAGGCGCACCAGCGGGAGCCCGTGGGCGTCGAGCGGTAGTCGTCGAGGGCGTCGAACACGGCCAGCAGCCGGCCCAGGTCGTCCCGTTCTGCGGCGACCGCACGGTCCCAGGTGGCGATCCAGTCGTCGTGGCGACGGGTGAGCGCCGCGGCGACGAGTGCCTCCTTGCTCGCGTAGCCGCGGTAGAGCGTCGCCGTCGAGACCCCGGCCCGTTCGAGGACGGCGTCGATCGGGGTGGCGGCGATCCCCTGCGAGAAGAAGAGCTCCTCGGCGGCGTCGAGCAGCCGTTGCTCGGTTCCTGGGCGCATCACCATGACAGCACCCTAGGGTCTGAAAAGTGAAACGATCGTTTTCGTTGCGACATCGACTGCTCCTCGTGAGCGGACTCGGCCTGATCGCGGCCACCTACGGCCTGGTGCGGCTGGCGTACGGGCTGTTCCTGCCCGACGCGCAACGCGACCTGGGGCTCCGGTCCGACGCCGCCGGATGGGTCTCGTCGGGCGCCTCGGCGCTGTACTGCGTCGGTGCGGTCGCCGGGTTCCTGCTCGCCGCACGGATGCCCCGGGTCCTCGTCGCGGTTGCCACGCTGGTGGCGGGGGTCGGTGCGATCGCCATGGCCACCGCCGACGGTCCGGTGCCGTTCGGTGTCAGCGCAGTGCTCGCGTCGGCAGGCGCCGGGCTCGCGTCCCCCGCACTCGTGCGACTCGTCGAGGAGCAGGTGCCGTCCGCGTTGCTCGGTCGAGCGCAGGCGGTCGTGAACGCCGGCACCGGACCGGGGCTCGTGGGCGCCGGGGTCCTCGCGCTCGTGCTGCTGCCCGACTGGCGGACGGCCTGGGCGGTGTCCGCGGTGTTCGCCCTGGCCGTCGGAACCCTGTTGCTCGTGGTGTCCCGGGGTGGTGCGGCGACATCCCGGCCCCCACTGCCCGGTGCTCCGTGGTTCGCGGCGCACCGAGGGGTCATCGTGCTGGCGCTGCTGTTCGGGGCCGGGTCCGCCGTCGTCTGGACCTACGGTCGTTCGGCCCTGGTGGACGCCGGTGCGTCGGTCGTGGTCTCGGTGTCGGCCTGGATCGCGCTCGGGGTCGGCGGAGCGGCCGTCGTGGTCACTGCGCGGTGGACGAACGGACTGCACGCCCGGACCCTCTGGGCGGTCACGGCGGGCTCGGTCGCCGTCGCCGTCGTCGTGCTGGGGGCCTTGCCGCAGTCGACGGTCGCAGCACTGCTGGCGTGTGCCGTGTTCGGTTGGGGCTACACGGCGGCGACCGGGGCGCTGATCGCGTGGACGACCGAGATCGACTCCGAGCGGTCGTCGGCCGGCACGTCGATGCTGTTCGTCGCACTCGTGCTCGGGCAGGCCGTCGGCGCGGCGGGTGCCGGAGCGCTCGTCGGTGCGATCGGGTTCGTCGCGACGTTCGTGGTCGGGGCCGTCGTGACCGCGGCGAGCGCCGTCCCCGCGGTGGTCCGTCGGCCGGGTGGGGTCCGTGCCGTCAGAGCAGCGGGCGGAGCTCGATCTTCCGGTTGCACGCCTGCGACGCCTGTTGGGCCACCCGGGCCGCCGTCTCGGCGTCCGGGAGCTCCATGACCCAGAAGCCGGCGACGTACTCGTCGGTGGCGGTCGCGGGTCCGGTCGTGGCGCGCCCGGCCGTCGCGGGGCCGGTGGCCGCGTCGCCCGCACCTGCACGGGCGTCGACCAGGGTGGCGTCGGCCGGTGCGGAGACCCCGGCCGCGAACACGATCGCGTCGGCCATCCGTTGGTTGAAGGCGTCGACCGCGGCGGCTTCGGCGTCGGTCGCGGAGTACGTGTTGCCGACGGCGGCGGCCTGGCCGTCGTCGATGACGTTGACGAGGAACTGCATGGCGTCTCCCCTGCTCGTTGGCGGGAGGCTACTCTCGTCGCGCACTGGCCGGCCCCTTCGCCCCGAAGCTGCGGTTCCACTGGGACATCCGCGCATGCGGCAGTTTCACGTTTACCATCTGTGAACATGAACACTTCCACTCGAGGAGCTGCAGCCGGGACTCGCCTCAGGCAAGGGCGCGGCTGGCAGACGCCGGTGTTCCTGTGCAGTGCCGCCCTGGTCGCGTCCTTCGTGTTCGTGGCCGAGGGGCTGGGTGCCCCGCGGCTGCCCGTCCTCGCGATTGCCGCTGTCGCCGTCATCGCACTGTGGCTCGTCGCGAGTACCCGGCGGGTCGTCCCCCGCGGAGGCAACCGACTGATGACCGTCGCCTGGGTCGCAACCGGCGTCCTCTACGTCCTCGCCGTTGCTCCGCTCGACGCCGCGGTGCTCCGAGGACTCGACGGGTCGACGTCGCTGATGGCATGGGGAGCGACCTCGCTCGTCGTCGCAGCTCCACTCATCGTGGCGGCAGCGCAGGCTCGGCCGCGGCGCCGATGACGAGCGGCGCCCACCCTCGGCACGAACTCGACGACCGGATCCACTCGCCGGTGCGGTTCTCACTGCTCGCCCTGCTCAGGACGGTGGACGAAGCGGAGTTCGGTGTCGTCCGGGACGCACTCGAGGTCAGCGACTCAACACTGTCCCAAGCAGCGGCGGTTCTGGGCGAGGCGGGGTTCCTCCGGGTCCGCAGGCTTCGCGTGGGGCGGAGCACGAGGAGCTGGCTCGCCCTCACCGACGCAGGACGGGATGCGTTCGAGCGGCACGTCGCCGTCATCCGGGCGATCGCCGAACCCGACGGGTGACCAGAGCACCGTGAAGCGAGCGGACGCCGAGCAGTCCAGCGTGATGGCGACATCGCACCGGGATTCCGCTAGCGTTCCGCGAGTGGGGACGACGGCGGAGTGGTCGCGACTGCCGGTGGGGCGGCACGAGTACCGACAGGACACGGTGCTCGCCGTGGTGCTGGCCGGTGGGCTCGCGCTCACGACGTTCCTGTACGGGTCGGCCGGCACGTACGGCGACGACCAGGCCGCCTGGTGGGTCTCGGCCCTGATGATCGTCGCGAACGCGGCACCGATCGCGTTCCGCCGACGGTTCCCCATGTCGGTGGCGTTGGTGTCGGCGGTGGCGTTCGCCGCGACGCAGCTGCTCCGTGTCCCCGAGGTCTTCCTCGTCAACTTCACGCTCTTCATCGCGCTGTACACGGTCGGAGCGTGGTGCTCGGACCGTGTCCGGTCGGAAGCGGTGCGCTGGGTCGTCATCGGTGGCATGTTCGCGTGGCTGTTCATCGCGATCTCGTTCGGGTGGGCGTCACCGAACTCCCTGCCGAACGACACGGACTCGCCCGTGGCGCCGTACGTGGCGTTCTCGCTGCTCAACATCTTCATCAACGTGATCTACTTCGGCGCCGCCTGGTACGCCGGCAACCGCGCCTGGGTCTCCGCCGTCGCGCGGCACCAGCTCGCCGAGCGCACCGCCGAACTCGCTGCGGAGCGGGAACGGTCGGCCGCGCAAGCGGTCACGATCGAGCGGGTGCGGATCGCCCGCGAGCTGCACGACGTCGTCGCCCACCACGTGTCGCTGATGGGTGTGCAGGCGGGTGCGGCACGGCGCGTGCTCGACCGCGACCCGGGGCAGGCGTCCGCATCGCTCGGGGTGGTGGAGGAGAACGCCCGTACCGCGGTGGAGGAGCTGCGGCGGATGCTCGGTACCCTGCGCTCCGACGACGATGCGGCCGGCGGCGGGACGACCGGTGGCGACGGGCCGAGCACCGAGGGCATCACGCGGATCGCCGAACTGGCCGAGTCGGCCCGGGTGGCCGGCCACCCCGCCGAGTACGTCGTCGTGGGTACCGAGCGCCCGGTGCCACCGACGGTGGCCGCCGTGGCGTACCGGATCGTGCAGGAAGCGGTGACGAACATCCTGAAGCACGCCGGACCGACCGCCCGCGCCGACGTCCGGCTGCGGTACCTGGACGACAGCGTCGAGGTCGAGGTCGCGGACGATGGACTCGGTGCCCGTGCAGCCCGGAGCACCTCCGGCAGCGGGCTCGGGCACGTCGGGATGCGGGAACGCGTCGACGCCGTGGACGGACGGATCGAGATCGGGCCACGCGCCCGGGGAGGCTACCTGGTGCGTGCATGGCTGCCGACGACGTGAACGGGACGGCCGACCTGACCATCGTGCTGGCCGACGACCAGGAACTCGTCCGTGCCGGGTTCCGCGTGATCCTGGAGTCCGAGCCGGGCCTCCGGGTGGTCGGAGAGGCGTCGGACGGAGCGCGGGCGGTCGAGGCCGTGCAGGCGCTTCGCCCCGACGTGGTCTGCCTCGACGTGCAGATGCCCGGCGTCGACGGGCTCGAGGCCGCGCGGCGGATCGCGGCGCTGCCGGACCCGCCGGCGGTGCTCATCCTCACGACGTTCGACAGCGACGATGCACTGTTCCAGGCGCTCGAGGCGGGAGCGAGCGGGTTCCTGCTGAAGAACGCCTCCCCCGAGCGGCTGATCGACGCGGTGCGGACCGTCGCCGCCGGGGACGCTCTGCTCGCGCCGGACGTCACGCGGCGGGTGATCAGCCGGGCGACGGCGACGACGCTGCCGGAGACCCGGCCCGAGCCGGCGACCACCGCGACGGCAGCGACGTCCGGCCGGGAGGCGCTCACCGCCGCCGGGCTCACCGAGCGGGAGACCGAGGTGCTGCGGCTCCTCGCCCGGGGCCTGAGCAACGCGGAGATCGCCGCCGAGCTCTACGTCGGGGACGCCACCGTGAAGACCCACGTGTCGAACGTGCTGCAGAAGCTCGCACTGCGCGACCGGATCCAGGCGGTCGTCTGGGCGTTCGAGCACGGCGTCGCCGGCTGACCGAGCCCGACCGATCCGGCACCGGCGGGACAAGTCCGCACGGTGCCGAGTTCGCAGACATCGCCGCACCGTGCGCCATCGTTCAACCCGTGCAGCGTTGACCGCACCGTGCCCCGCCAGCACGACGCACCGAGCAACCAAACCCGCACCAGCCCAACAAGCCCGCACCGTGCCCACCACCGCACCCCACGCCCGCACCGTGCGCCATCGTTCAACCCGTGCAGCGTTGACCGCACCGTGCCGCGCCAGCACGACGCACCGAGCAACCGAACCCGCACCAGCCGAACAAGCCCGCACCGTGCCGACTCGACGCACGCGCCCCGTACCCCGGCCGCACCCACCCCGCACGCTCCTCCCCCACGCGGTGGAGCCGACCACCCACCCAAGTCCCGCCTGGCGGCGGAGGCGGGGCGTGCCTCCCGGCCAATAGCGTCGGACGCAGCGACGACCAGCGTCGTGACGAAGGGGAACGACATGCTCACCATCGAAGGGGTGACCAAGCACTTCGGTGACCGCCGGGTGCTCGACGACGTGGGGTTCACGGTCGGCAGCGGCCGCCTCACCGGCTTCGTCGGCGGCAACGGTGCCGGCAAGACCACCACCATGCGCATCATGCTCGGCGTGCTCCAGGCCGACGCGGGCACGGTCTCGATCGACGGCACCGCGGTCCGTCCCGCCGACCGCCGCCGCTTCGGCTACATGCCCGAGGAACGCGGCCTGTACCCGAAGATGCCGGTGGCCGAGCAGATCACCTACCTGGCCCGGCTGCACGGCGTCGAGAAGCGCACCGCGACGATCCGCACCGGCGAACTGCTCGAACGACTCGAGCTCACGCAGCACGCCGGCGACGCCGTCGAGAAGCTCTCGCTCGGCAACCAGCAGCGCGTGCAGATCGCGGCGGCGCTGGCCCACGACCCCGAGGTGCTCGTGCTCGACGAGCCGTTCTCGGGCCTCGACCCGATGGCCGTCGACACGGTGCTCGGTGTCCTGCGCGAGACCGCCGCCCGTGGCGTCCCGGTGCTGTTCTCGAGCCACCAGCTCGACGTGGTCGAACGGCTGTGCGACGACGTCGTGGTCATCGCCGGTGGCACGATCCGCGCCGCCGGTCCGCAGGAGGAACTCCGCAAGCAGGCCGGCCCCGCCGCGTGGGAGCTGCTGGTCGACGGCGACGTCGCCTGGCTCCGCGACGAGCCGGGTGTGGCCGTGCGGGAGTTCGACGGCGGCTACGCGGTCTTCGAGGCCGACGCCGCCACCGCCCAGCGCGTCCTGCAGCGTGCCGTCCAGCACGGCTCCGTCGGGTCGTTCTCGCCGCGGGTGCCGCGGCTCAGCGAGGTCTTCCGGGAGGTCGTCCGATGAACAGCTCCTTCGTGCAGGCCGTGCGGCTCGTCTCCGCACGCGAGATCCAGGCACGCATCCGCAGCAAGGCCTTCGTGGTCTCGGCACTCATCCTGATCGGCATGGTGGTCGCCTCGATCGTCGTCGGCGGGATCGTGAGCAAGGCCACCGCCGACGACACCACCGCGGTCGCGGTCGTCGACGGTGTCGCGCTGCCGACCACCAGTGGGCTCGACGTCACGAAGTCGGCATCGGTCGACGACGCCGAACGGCTCGTCACGAAGGGCGACGTCGACGCCGCGATCGTGCCGTCGGACGACCCGCTCGGCTACAAGGTCGTCGGGCTCGACGAGGCCCCGTCCGAGGTCGTCTCGGCGTTGAGCGTCACCCCGCGCATCGAGCTGCTCGACCCGGACGCGCTGCCGGGTGGGCTGGTCTACCTCATCGCGATCGCGTTCGGCGTCGTGTACTTCGCGTCGGCGGTGACGTTCGGCCAGTCGATCGCGCAGAGCGTGGTCGAGGAGAAGTCGACGCGGGTGGTCGAGATCCTGATGTCCGCGATCCCGGCCCGGGCGCTGCTCGCCGGCAAGGTGCTCGGCAACAGCGTCATGGCGTTCGCCCAGATCGTCGCGGTGGCCGTCGCCGCCATCGTCACCCTGGCGGTGACCGGGCAGGACAACACGTTCGCGATGCTCGGCCCGAGCATCCTGTGGTTCATCGGCTTCTTCGCGATCGGGTTCGTGCTGCTGGCGTCCCTGTTCGCGGCCGCCGCCGTGCTGGTGTCCCGGCAGGAGGACGTCGGCAGCGTCACCACCCCGGTGATGATGCTCGTGATGATCCCGTACTTCCTGATCATCGTCGCGTACGACAACCCGACGATCCTCGGCATCATGTCGTACGTGCCGTTCAGCGCCCCGATCGGCATGCCGATGCGGATCTTCCTGGGGACGGCCGAGTGGTGGGAGCCGATCCTGTCGCTCGTCATCGTCGCCGCTTCGGTGGTCGCGGTCGTGGTCATCGGTGCCCGCGTCTACGAGAACGCGCTGCTCCGCACCGGCAGTCGCGTGAAGCTGTCGGAGGCGCTGCGCGGCTGACGCCGCAGGACCGGCAGGCCCAGCGCACCCGGCGCACCCGGCTGCCCCGGACGGGAGGCCCGCCCAGCGTGAGCAGACCTGCTCACGTGGGGCGGGCCTCCCGTCCGTTGCCCGGCGCCGGTCAGGCGGTCAGCGTCGCGAAGGCGGACCGGTGCCAGACCAGCGGGTTGTGCGCGAAGTCGGACATGAGTCCGAGCACCCGGAGCACCACGATGTCGTGGTCGCCGGCCGGGTAGGTGTGCTCGACCGAGCACTCCAGCCAGATCGGCGCCCCCTGCAGGAACACCGCGCCCGTCTCGGCGACCGTCGTGTCGACACCGACGAACCGGATCGACTTGTCCCGCGATGCGAGCTGCCGGGTGACCTGCGCGTGCCCCTCACCGAGGATCGAGACCCCGATCGTGCCGGCGTCGCGGAGTACCGGCCACGTGGTCGACGTGTGCTGCACGGCGAACATCACGAGCGGTGGGTCCTGTGAGACGCCGACCGTGAACGAGGACGCGACGAGCACGGTCGGTTCGCCGTCGACGACGGCGGAGAGCGCGGCGACACCGCACGGGAACCCGGAGAACGCCTGCTTGAGCGCGGAGCGGTCCGGGGCCTCGGTGGAGTAGGGGCTGATCATGACGCGGTTCCTTCCTGGTGAGCGGCGGCGGCGAGGACGACGTCCTGCCAGCGGGCGAGCCACACGTCGGTCGATGCGGGGTCCGAGTAGTGCTTGTCGTTCAGGTACAGGGCTGGGGCGACGACGGTCGCGCCAAGTTCGACCAGCACCGGTTTGAGGAAGACCTCCGGAGCGAGGGCGTGCGCCGGACCGGCACCGAGCATGAGCGGCACCGCGACGACGCCGGCGAGTCCGTCGCCGGTGCCGAACTGGTCGAGGAACAGCTTGAGCACGCCGGTGTACGTCGCCTTGAACGTCGGCGACGCGACGACGACGAGGTCGGAGCCGGCGACGGTGCGGACGGCGTCCGAGACGGCGGGGTCGCCCCAGCCGAGCAGTCCGGCTCCGAGGTCGATGACGTCGAAGACGTGGTCCGGGGCCCGGCCGGTGAGCCGCTCGAGCACGACCGTCGCGGCGTCGAGTGTCCGTGAGGCCGGCTTGGGGTTGCCGGCGACGACGGTGGTGATCATCGGGGTGCTCCTGTCGATGGGCGGGTGGTGGGTGCTTGGTGCAGTCCACCGCTCGTTCGTTTCGCCGCCGTACCGCGTCCGTATCGGCTGGGTTACGCCAGCTGCCCCGGCCCTGCGGCACCCGAATGTCCCGGTCAGCGGGGCTGCGCGTCCGGGCCGCTCCGCCATTCCGCCAGGCGTCGTCCCCACTGACCGCGCCGGATTGTGAGAGCGTCGTTTCCGGAAGTCGCCTCGGATGGGTCCGGCGTGTTTCGCCCCGCCGTCGCCGGCCCGTCACCGCCCGGATCCGCCCCTGCACGCGGGTCGGTGGCGCAGTCGTCCGCCCCGGATCCGTGGGTCGAACGCCCCTCCGCGTCGGGCGCCGCAGGTGGCCTAACACCAGCGAAACAAACGCCTAACAGGACCGTTACCGGGCGACCCTCTGTCGGCACCCCGCGGCCGTTACATTCGCATCAACCCCACTGCAGCGGCCGGCGTCACCGGCGATCCGCCACACGTCGGCCCCGCCCCGATCCGATGCCCCGCCGCCCGTCCCCGGCTCCCTGCACGCTCCACCCCGCGCCGCGGGGCCTTCGGCGTCCCCGCCGCCCGTCCCCGCACCGGCTCCCCGTCCCCGCACCTTCCCTGCTCCACCCGTCCAGGAGGTCCCCGACCGATGTCGTCCCCCGCACCGTCCCGAACGCGTCCGTCGCGTCCCGTGCTCCTCGCCGCCGCGATCTCCGGCGTGCTCTTCCTGTCCGCGTGCTCCGCCACCTCGACCGCGTCGACGAGCTCCGGTGACGTCACCGCCGGCGTCGAGCACGCCACGAGCCAGATCGAGGCCGCCAGCGTCGACCCGGCGTTCACCTTCGAGGGCGCGCGCTTCGACATGTCGGGGATCGCCGGCAAGACGATCTTCAACATCCCGAACTCGTCAGCCGTCCCGTTCATCACCGCGGTCGACGAGGCCGGCGAGAAGGTCGCCGAGCAGTACGGCGCCAAGTGGATCGAGTACACGAACCAGGGCACACCCACCGAGCACTCCGCCGGCATCGACCAGGCGATCAGCCGCGGAGCCGACATCATCGTGCTGGCGCAGGGTGTCAACGGCGAGCTGATCGTCCCGGCGCTGAAGCGTGCGAAGGCAGCGGGCATCCCCGTGCTGATCAGCCACACCTACCAGACCGGGCAAGCGCTGCCGGACCAGCTGCAGGGGCTCGTGGCCGCACAGGTGACCGCCCCGTTCCACGAAGCCGCGAAGCTCAACGCCGACTGGGCCATCAAGGAGACCAAGGGTCAGGGCGACGTCCTCATCATCACGTCGTCCGAGGTGCCCCCGTCCGACGGCATCGTCACGGCGATGCAGGACGAGTTCGAGGCGCAGTGCGACGGCTGCAAGGTGAAGGTGACCAACGTCCCCGTCGCCGACTGGGCGACGAAGATCTCGTCGACCGTGCAGTCCGCCGTGCAGTCCGACCCGAACCTCGACTACGTCCTGCCGGTCTACGACTCGATGACGCTCTACGTCGAGGCCGGTGTGACCGCTGCCGGCAAGACCGGCCAGGTGTTCACCTCGTCGTACAACGGCACCCCCGCGGTGCTGAAGATCCTGCAGGAGGGCAGCGTCCTCACGATGGACATCGGCGAGAACATGGAGTGGCTCGCCTACGCGACGCTCGACCAGGCCGGCCGTGTCCTGACCGGCACGCCGATCATCGAGGACGGTGACGAGAAGACCCCGCTCAAGGTCTTCACGAAGGACAACGTCGACGCGACCGGCACGCCGCCGGCGCCGAGCAAGGGCTACGGCGACGCGTACAAGACCGGGTACGAAGCGATCTGGGGCGCGGCCGAGTGACCGCCACCCGGGAGGCTCGGCTCGGCTCCGCATCGTCGGCTGCGGTCGTCGGCACGGGTGCGGACACAGCGCCGGTCCTGCGGATCAGCGGGCTCACGAAGCGCTTCGGCGGGCTGACCGCACTGGACGACGTCGACCTCGAGGTCCTGCCGGGCCAGGTGCACGCGCTGCTCGGCGAGAACGGCTCCGGCAAGTCGACCCTCATCAAGGTCCTGTCCGGCACCTACGCGCCGGAACCGGGCGCGACGATCGAGGTCCGTGGCGCCCGGCTGCCACTACCGGTGCCTCCCGGGTACTTCCGCCGTGTGGGGATCAGCTTCGTCCACCAGGACCTCGCACTCGTCCCCTCGCTCGGTGTGACCGAGAACCTGCGGCTCGCGACCGTGGTGGCCGGGCGTGGACCCTTCGTCCGCTGGGGCGCCGAGCACCGTGCCGCGGCCGAGCTGTTCGCGCGGTACGGGGTCGACATCGACCCACGGGCCCGGATCGACGAACTCACCGACACCCAGAAGGCGCTCGTCGCGATCCTGCGGGCCGTCGCCGAGCTGGGCGACGACCGGGCGCTCGTCGTGCTCGACGAGCCGACGGTCTTCCTGCCGAAGGAGGACGCCGACCTGCTCTTCCGGGTCGTGCAGGACCTGGTCGCGGACGGCCGCACCTCGGCGCTGCTGGTGTCGCACGACATGTCCGAGGTCCTCGAACACGCCGACCGTGTCACCGTCCTGCGGGCCGGCCGGGTCCAGGCGCACCGGGACACCGCCACGACGACGGCGGACGAGCTCGTCTCCCTCATCGTCGGACGCGGACTGGACGGTCCCGCCGCCAGGACTCCGCGCCCGGCGACCACCGGCGACGCCGTCGTGACGGTGCGGGACCTGCGGGTCGGCGTCGTCGACGGTCTGTCGTTCGACGTGGCGGACGGCGAGGTCGTCGGCATCACCGGGCTCGCCGGCTCCGGTGTCGAGGACGTGCTGCCCGGCCTGTACGGGGCACGCCCCGCGACGGGCTCGCTCACCGTGCGGCACGACGGGGCGACACCCGCTCCGGTCGACCTGACGCGGGTGACGCCCGGTTCGTCGATCGCCTGCGGCGTCGTCTACGTTCCCGCAGACCGCAAGCGCGAGGGCGGGGCGCTCACCCTGTCCGTCGAGCAGAACGTCACGCTCCCCGTCCTCGGCAAGCTCCGCGGACTGCTCGGCCTCTCGCCCGCGCGGGAACGCGCCCACGTCGCGGGACTCGTCCGCGACTACGACGTCCGACCAGCCGACCCGGCCGCCCTGTTCGGCACGCTGTCGGGCGGCAACCAGCAGAAGGCCGTCCTGGCCAAGTGGATGCAGGACGCCCCGAGGCTCGTGCTGCTGCAGGAGCCGACCCAGGGCATCGACGTCGGGGCACGCGCCGCGATCTTCTCGATGCTTCGACGGAGCGCCGAGCAGGGCGTGACAATCGTCTGCGCCTCCACCGACTACGACCAGCTCGCGCAGGTCTGCGACCGCGTCGTCGTCCTCGCCCAGGGTCGCGTGCACGACGTGCTGACCGACGACCGCGTCGACCGCGACGTCATCGCGGCCGCGGTCGTGGCGAGCCTCGTCGACCGAGATGCCCAGGCGTCACCCACCGGGTCCCCGTCCCCCGCGGGCTCGTCCTCCCCCGATGCCTCCTCCGCAGTCAAGGAGAACGCCTGATGTCCACCACCGCCGACCCCGTCCTCGAGACCTCGATCGTCCGTCCGACCCGCCCGCGCTTCTCGTGGGGGCACACCGAGCGGTACGCGCTGCTCGGCGCCTGGCTCGTCATCGTCATCGCGTTCAGCATCGCGCTGCCCGACACGTACCCGACCCTCGGCAACCTGCAGAACATCCTCGGGTCCCAGTCGGTGCTGCTCATCCTGGCGCTCGGGTTCCTGTTCCCGCTCACCGCCGGTGAGTTCGACCTGTCCGGCGCCTCGACGATGTCGCTCTCCGCGATGACCATCGCCGTGCTCAACGCGAAGATGGACGTCCCGCTCGTGCCCGCGATCGCCGCCGGTCTGGTCATCGGCGTCGTCGTGGGCCTGATCAACGGGCTGCTGACCGTCGGGTTCCGCATCGACTCGTTCATCGTCACCCTCGGCACGTCGACCTTCATGATCGGGATCATCCAGTGGATGAGCGTGTCGTCCTCGGTGACGGGCATCGACCCGGCGCTCGTGCAGGCCACGGTCGGGTGGCGCGGGCTCGCAGGCCTGCCGCTCGCGTTCGTCTACGGCCTGATCGCCACGGTCGTCGTCCTGGTCGTCCTGAGCGCCACCCCGGTCGGCCGACGGCTGCTGTTCGTCGGTACCGGCCGCACCGTCGCGGAACTCTCCGGGCTGAACGTCCGACGGCTCCGGGTCGGTGCGTTCGTGGGCGCCGGCTTCACCGCCGCGGTGGCCGGGGTCGTCTACGCCGGCACCCTCGGCGGCGCCGACCCGTCGAGCGGACAGTCGTTCCTGCTCCCCGCGTTCGCCGCCTGCTACCTCGGTGCGACCGCGATCGTCCCGGGGCGCTTCAACGCGATCGGCACGTTCATCGCCGTGTACTTCCTGTTCTCCGGCGTGGTCGGTCTGCAGATGCTCGGCGCCGACAACTTCGTGCAGCAGCTCTTCTACGGCGGCGCCCTCATCGTCGCCGTCGCCGTCTCGCAGACCATCCGGCGGCACTCCGTCGCGACCGCCGCCAAGGCCGCCGCGAAGCGTCCCTGACCCTGCTCCCCCTTCGACACCCACCACAGAAAGCGAGTTCCCCATGGACATCGGAGTCTTCATCCCGATCGGCAGCAACGGCTGGCTCATCTCCACCACGTCGCCCCAGTACAAGCCGTCGTTCGACCTGAACCTCGAGATCGTGCAGAAGGCCGAGGCGTACGGCTTCGACTTCGCCCTGTCGATGATCAAGCTGCGCGGCTTCGGTGGCCCGAGCGGCTTCTGGGACGAGAACCTCGAGTCCTTCACCCTGATGGCCGGTCTCGCCGCCCGCACCGAACGGATCCGCCTGTTCGCGACGACCGCGGTCCTCACCATCCCGCCGGCGATCGCGGCACGCATGGCGGCGACCGTCGACTCGATCTCGCACGGCCGCTTCGGGCTGAACCTGGTCGCCGGGTGGCAGAAGGCGGAGTACGACCAGATGGGCCTGTGGCCGGGCGACGAGGTGCACTTCAAGCGCCGCTACGCGTACCAGACCGAGTACATGCAGGTGATGAAGGAGCTGTGGGAGACCGGCCGGAGCGACTTCCACGGCGAGTACTTCCAGATGGACGACTGCCGGATGCTGCCGCGGCCGACGTCGCACATCCCGATCGTCTCGGCCGGTCAGTCGTCCCAGGGCATGGCGTTCGCCGCGGAGTACTCGGACTACAACTTCTCGATGGGCGTCGGTGTGAACACCCCGACCGCCTACGCCGAACAGAACCAGGCCCTGCTCGAGGCACGCGAGAAGACCGGCCGTGACGTCGGCTCCTACGTGCTCTTCATGGTGATCGCCGACGAGACCGACGAGGCCGCCCAGGCGAAGTGGGAGCGGTACAGCGACGGGGTCGACGTCGAGGCCATCGCCTGGATGACCGGCCAGGCGCTCACCGACGCCGAGGGCGAGGACGGCAACACGGCCAAGCGGATCTCGCTGCCCGAGGGGGCCGTGAACATGAACATGGGCACGCTCGTCGGCTCCTACGAGCACGTCGCCGCGATGCTCGACGAAGCCGCCGCCGTCGAGGGCACCAAGGGCATCATGCTGGTGTTCGACGACTTCCTGCAGGGGATGGACGACTTCGGCACCCGCATCCAGCCGCTGATGCGCACCCGCGAGGGCGTCGCGTCCGCTGCTCCGAGCGCGGTCACCGCATGAGCGCCGCCGCGAGCCGTCCGGTCATCGAGGTCGCGGTCGTCCAGGCCGGCGAGACCCCCGCTGACGGCGACACCGCACTCGACGAACTCATCGCCCTGTTCGAGCAGGCCGCGGAGGGTGCCGACCTGGTCGTGTTCCCCGAGCTCTGCACCACGCCCTACTTCTGCGGCGTGGTCAACGACAGCCGGAAGTCCTGGGCACAGCCCGTCCCCGGTCCGGCGACCGCCCGCTTCGCGAGCGCGGCGAAGCGTCTGGGCACCGCCGTCGCCTTCGGTCTCTACGAGGACGCGGGCGACGCGCAGTACAACAGTGCGGTGCTCATCGACGCCGACGGCACGCTCGTGCACGGCACCGACGTGCACGGCGACCGCGTGGCGTCGTACCGCAAGACGTCGATCCCGACGAACGCGATCTCCGACGTCGACGAGAAGCACTACTTCGCCGCCGGTGCCGGACCGGTCGTGTTCGACGCGCTCGGCACCCGCTTCGGCATGCTCATCTGCTACGACCGGAGCTTCCCCGAGTACTGGCTCGCGTCACGTGCCGCCGGGGCCGAGGTGATGCTCGTGCTCGTGTCGTCGATGGGCTTCCGCGAGACCCTGTTCACCCAGGAACTGCAGGTCCGTGCGCTCGAGACGCAGACGTGGGTCCTCGCCCCGAACCGCGGCGGCGAAGAAACCGTCGACGGCAAGACCGTCAGCTACTTCGGTCGGTCCTCGGTCGTCTCACCACGGGGTGACCTGGTCGTCTCGGCCCCCGCCCACCAGGCGGGGCCGATCATCCGGGCCACCATCGACGTCGGCGAGGTCTCGGCAGCCCGCCGGGACTTCCCGCTCGGACGTGACCGGCAGCCCGGGGTGTTCCGGTACCTCGCCGACGCCCACGCAGCGGCGGCGGTCCCCGCGTGACGGACGTCGCCGCCCTGGTCCGCGGCACCATCGCACCGCAGCTCGACCGCGCGCTGGCCGCGAGTCGCGCGAACCCGTTGCCCGCGGCTCCGTCGGCGCTGCCCGCGGAACCGGCCCACAGCGCGCAGCTGTTCGGCCGGCTCCTCGGCGCGGCGATCGACGGGGCCCCGGCGCCGACCGCTGCCGGTCCGGACGACGACCTGGCGGTGTGCCGGGCTGCCACCGACCCCGCCGGCGCCTCGGTCGTCGAACTCCTCGCCGCGTACCGGTCCGGCACCACGACCCCTTCCGAGGTCCTCGCCGCACTCGCCCCGCACTGGACGAGCGACGACGTCTGGTCCGATGCCGTCCTGCGCTTGGTGCAGGGGGCCGAGGAAGCCGCCGCCGAGTCCACCCGCCGCTGGGCGGACGACGACGCCCGGCCGCTCGAGGGCATCCCGTTCGCGGTGAAGGACATCATCGACGTCGCGGGGACGATCGTCACGAGCGGCTCGCTCCAGACCGGTGACCGTGTGGCCCCGAAGGACGCCACCGTCGTGGCTCGGCTCCGCTCCGCCGGCGCGATCCCGGTGTTCACGGCGGCCACCACCGAGTTCGCCTGCGGCGGGCCGCACAACGCCCGGTACGGCGCCGTGCGGAACCCGTGGGACCCCGAGCGCTGGACCGGTGGCTCCTCGACCGGGTCGGGTTCGGCGCTGGCCGCCCGGATCGTCCCGCTCGCGCTCGGGTCCGACACCGGCGGATCGATCCGCGTCCCGTCCGCCCTCTGCGGGACCACGGGGATCAAGCCGACGTACGGCCTCGTGCCGCGCACCGGGGTCGCGAGCCTGTCGTGGACGCTCGACCACGTCGGCCCGATGGCACGCTCGGCCGAGGACCTCGCCCTCGTCCTGGCGGTCATCGCCGGTTCCGACGGCGAGGACCCGACGACGTTCCCCACCGTGCCGCTCATCGAGGCCGCGCCCAAACGGGTCGAGGGGCTCCGGATCGGGGTCCCGCTCGACTGGTTCACCGAACGCGTCGACCGCGCGGTGCTCGACGCACACGCCGCGGCGGTCGAGCGCTTCCGCGAGCTCGGCGCGACACTCGTGCCGATCGAGTTCGACGACCTGGAGTCGATCGACTCCGAGTGCTGGACGGTGTTCTACGGGGAGCTCGCCGCGAACCAGGAGGCCAACGCCGACACGGCCGACCTGTTCGACGCCGGCACCCGCGCGCGGTTCGACGTCTCGTTCCTGCCGACCGCGGCGGACTACCTCCGGGCACTCCGCCGTCGCCCGCTCGTGCAGGCCGCGATGGTCGCGCGGATGGACGAAGCCGGCGTGGACGTGGTGCTCACCCCCGGGATCGGCGCCACCGCCCCGCGACTCGACGACCTGACGATGTCGGTCGACGGCGAGCGCCTCAACCTGCACGACGTCATCCCCCGGAACACCCGGCTGTTCGACTACGTGGGGTTCCCCGCGCTGATGATGCCGGCGGGCACCGCGCCGGACGGCCTGCCCGTCGGCGTGCAGCTCGTCGCGCGGCCGTGGGACGACCGCCTCGTGCTGTCCGCGGCCGCCGCCTTCCAGCGGGTCACGACGCACCACCGCCTGGTGCCGCCGTCGTCCGCCGTGCGAGGGCCGACCGATCGGTAGCCGCACCATCGACGAGGGCGCCGCCCGGCGACGCGCCTGGCAGGTGCTCTGCGCGTCGAGCCTGAGCGTCGTCCTCGTCTTCATCTCCTCGAGCGCGCTCCTCATCGCGCTCCCCGACGTCAGCCGTGACCTCGACGCCAGCGCCGTGCAGTCCAGCTGGGTGCTCCTCAGCTACATGCTCACCACGACCACCCTCATCCTGGTCTTCGGGCGCATCGCCGACCTCGTCGGTCGGCGCCGTCTGTACATCGCCGGCATCCTCGTCTTCCTGCTCGCCTCCCTCGCCTGCGGCTTCGCCCCGGACGCCGCGGTGCTGCTCGGTGCCCGACTCGTGCAGGGCGTGGGGGCGGCAGCGATCGTCACCAACACGACCGCGCTGCTCACCGATGTCTTCCCGGAGTCGATCCTGTCGCTCGGCCTCGGCCTGAACGCCACGGTCGCCGCGGTGGGCCAGGTCATCGGGCCCGTCGTGGGCGGGCTGGTCGCCGAGTCGTTCGGGTGGCGGTGGATCTTCCTCGCCGGCGTGCCGATCTCACTGGCCGGACTCATCTGGTCGCTCCGGCTGATCCCGCACAGCACGCGTCCCCCTTCCGGCGAGCGCCTCGACGTGCCGGGGTCAGTCCTGTCCGTCACGGCCGTCGGGCTGCTCGTCGGTGCGGTCTCGACCGGCGGCTCGATCGGCTGGTCGGCCGTGCCCGTCGTCGCGATGACCGCCGGCGCCGTCGTGCTCGGCGGTGTGTTCGTGTGGACGCAACGCCGGGTCGCGCACCCCCTCGTCGACCCGGCGATCTTCCGCGACCGCACCACCATCACCCTGTTCTCCGCCGCCGGGCTGTGCGCCCTGTCCAGCTACGCACTGGTCCTGCTGGCGTCGCTGTCGTTCCAGGCCGTCGACGGCAAGGACGCTGTCGACGCCGCGCTCTGGGTGCTGCCCACGCCCATCGGCACGACGGTCGCAGCGGTGAGCGCCGGGTTCCTCGCCCGCCGGGTCGCCGCGCGGACGCTGTCGACCATCGGCATGCTCCTGATCGCGCTCGGCGCCGCGGTGCTCGCGGTGTCCCTCGCCGACGGCGACGCCTACGCCGTCACCGCCACCGGCCTCGGCGCCGTCGGGGTCGGCACGGGCGTGTTCATGACGCCGAGCACGTCGGCACTGATGACCCGCGTCCCGGAGCACCGCCGCGGCATCGCGAACGCCATCCGTTCGGCCCTGCAGAACGCCGGCTTCCTGTTCTCGACGGCACTCGGCCTCGCGATCGCGACGGGCGGCCTGTCCGCGGCACAGGCGGCTGCGGCCTACGACGGCAGCCTGCTCAGCCTGCCGTCCGGCGACGTCCAGGTGTTCGTCGACGGCGTCCGCGCCGCGGCGCTGACGTTCGCCGGCTGCGCGGCCCTGGGGGCGCTCATCGTCGCGTTCGGGCCGTTCGGGCCTCCCGACCGGGAGGCGCCACTCCGGCCCGACAGGTCGGGGCCGATCCCCGAGCCGGGGGCGTCCACGTGACCGTCCCCACCCTGGCAACGACCACCCACGACGGAAGCAGGACGCCATGACCGACGACCACCAGGACTACGCGGCAGCCGGCTTCACCGGCACGCTGCAGCCAGGACGACGCGCTGCGCTCGTCGTCGTCGACCCGGTCCGCGCCTACGTCGACCCCGACTGCGGGCTCTACGCCGGCGTCGAGGAACCCGTCGAGCGGATGCGGGAGCTCACCACCGCTGCCCGCGCCGCCGGGGTGCACGTGGCGATCACGACGATGGCACTCTCCGCCGACGGGTCCAACGCCGGCGTGTTCTTCCGCAAGGTGCCGGCACTCGCCGCGTACCTGCCCGGCGCGTCGACCGGAGCGTTCGTCGACGGGCTCGAACCGCTCGACGGCGACACCCTGGTGCCCAAGCAGTACCCGAGCGCGTTCTTCGGCACGTCCTTGGCCGCCGACCTCGTCGCCCGCGGCGTCGACACGCTCTTCATCGCGGGGCTGTCGACGAGCGGGTGCATCCGCGCGACCGCCACGGACGCCATGCAGTACGGGTTCGTGCCGATCGTCGTGCGCGAAGCCGTCGGCGACCGGTTGCCGAGCGTGCACGAGGCCAACCTGTTCGACATCGCCGCCAAGATCGGCGAGGTCTGGCCCATGGACCAGGTCCTCGAGCACTGGGACGCGGCATGAGCACCACGACGCGAGTCGAGGCGCCGGTCCGGGGCCGGCCGCGGAGCGCTGCCGTCGGCGAGTCCGTGTACACCGCGTGCGTCGAGATCCTGGCCGAGGGCGACCCCCGCGCGTTCACGATCCGGGCCGTCGCCGACGCGGCCGGCGTGGGTGCGGCGACGATCTACCGGCGGTGGTCGAGCAAGGAGGTCCTGCTCACCGAGACCGTGATCCGGTTGATGGAGGCGCACATCCCGACGGTGCAGGACGCCCCGATCGCCGAGGGTGTCCTGGGACTCACCCGGGGATGGGTGCACGCCCTCGTCGCGACGCCGGTCGGTCGGGCGCTCCCGCTCATCGTGGAGACCGCGTCGCACGAGCCGCGGGTCGCCGAGGCCGTCGCCGAGTGGCACCTGGACCGGCGGCTGCGGGTCAACGCGATGCTGGAGCGGGCGATGGACGCGGGCGACCTGCGACCGGACGTCGACCTCGGCATCGCCGTGGACCTGCTCGGCGGGCCGACGTTCTACCGACGCGTGTTCGTCTCGCTCGACATCCAGGCACCCGACTACCCGGTGCGGCTGGCCCGGGAGTTCCTGCGGTGGGCCGGTTGGACCGGCGACCTGTCGACGGTGGGGGTGACCTCGTGACCGGGACCGTGCCGGAGGGGTTCGCCCCGTCCGCTGCCTGGACCGACATGGGGGTCGGGGCGACACCGTCGACGCCGGGGCACTGGATCGGGTTCAACCGACGATCCGACGCGGCCCGCCAGGTGTCCGACCTGATCCGGGCCGACATCGTCGCGGGGCGGTTCACCGGTCCGCTGCCGTACGAGTGGGAGCTGCTCGACTTGTACGGCACGACGCGGAACGTCCTGCGAGCTGCCCTCGCGTTGCTCAAGGAACAGCGGCTGCTCACCCGTGCGCCGCGATCAGGCACGTTCGGTGTGCGGCCCGTCGCCTCGGTGAGCCTGGCCCGCACGTCCGACGAGGTCACGATCTACGGCGAGACGGCCGGGGGCAGCGTGTTCGAGTCGCCCCGGCTCAGCATCGTGCACCTGTGCGTGCAGCAGGTGACCGCGCCGGAGACCGTCCGGCGCAACCTGGAGATGACCGGCAGCAGCGCGTTCTTCGTCGAGAGCCTCATCTCGTTCGACGGCGAACCGAGCCGGGTCCGGACGAGCTGGGTCCCACACGAGCGGTTCCCCGACCTGGTCGCCGAACCGCTCACCGAGTACGTGCCGGATGTACTCGTCAGGAAGGCCGGCGCGCGGCCGGAGGCACGACGGTTGCTCCTGAGCACCGTGAACGCCGACCAGTGGACGGCCGACCTGCTCGACATCGATCCCGGCCAGGCGATCTTCCACATCGAACGGCTGATGTGCCTTGCCGACGGGACACCCGTCGAGTACGGGTTCTCGCGGTACCGCGGCGACCGGGCGGTGATCGACTCCCGGATCACGTGAGGCACGGGCGGGGATCGTCAGTCCGTGCGCACCGAGAAGACGTCGCCCGGTTGGCAGCCGAGCACCTCGCACAGTCGGGTGAGGGTGGAGAACCGGATCGCGCGGGCCCGGTTGTTCTTGAGCACCGAGAGGTTGACGACGGTCACACCGACGCGGTCGGCGAGCTCGGTCAGGGTCATCCCCCGCGCGGCCAGCAGATCGTCGAGGTGACAGACGACCGCGTGGCCGTCCTCCTGTTCCGGGGGCATCAGACCAGCCCGGCCTGGTCCCGCACCATCCGCTGCGAGGCGGTGAGCGCGAACCGGAAGCAGACGACGACGAGCAGGCCGAGGTACACGGGCAGGAACTGGTGATCGACCACCGGCGTGGGCAGGTACCCGTCCCAGCCGAGCCCGGACACGACCCAGTTCCACCCCATCCGGCGGACGAACGACGGCAGGAACCCGGCGGCCAGCACCGCGCCGGCGAGCCAGTCGAGGATCCGGGTGGTCGAGCGGTCGAAGAGCCCGCCGCGCGAGATCTTCCAGGCCACCGCCGCCACCAGGGCGATCAGGACGCTGACGAGCAGGACCTCGAGGGCGTCGCCGACGCGGATGCACCCGATCGCACCACCCGGCACGTCGGCGACCGGCGCCCGGAGCACGAGCTGGTCGGACGTCACCGTCGCGCCACCCGGGGGCTGCGGGATGGCCCTCGTCTCACGCATCCGGATCGGCACCGCCACCGTGCCCGAGGTGATCGACTGGACGAGCTGTTCGACGTACCGCCAGACGACGAACACGATGCCGATGGCGCACGAAACGACGTAGGCCAAGTAGGAGTTCCGCCCGCGGGGCGGTTCGTAGACGGGTGTGGTCATGGCTGCTTCCCCTGTCGATCATCGATACCATCGAATTTCGATGCAACGATAAACGATGGGTCCGGCTCGGGCAAGCCCCTACAGCAGCCCGAACGCCGCCTGCACGCCGAGGCTCGTCCCCGCCACCAGGACCCAGAGCGCGAT
The DNA here is from genome assembly GCF_047226435.1 of Curtobacterium poinsettiae. Taxonomy (NCBI): domain Bacteria; kingdom Bacillati; phylum Actinomycetota; class Actinomycetes; order Micrococcales; family Microbacteriaceae; genus Curtobacterium; species Curtobacterium poinsettiae. The sequence goes on from NZ_CP178434.1 coordinate 2,986,819, forward strand.
GCCGAGCAGCATCGGACGGAACCCGGCACGTCGCAGCGCCGCGAAGTCCGTCGAGCAGCCGATCGCGGCGAGCGCCACCGTGATGAGGAACGAGGCGGCGGTCGCGAACCCCGGTGCCACGGACGCGGGCAGGACCCCGACCGTCCGGAGCAGCACCACCACGAGGAACCCGATCAGGAACCACGGCACCAAGCGGAACACGCGGAATCCGCGGCCCGACCCCGAGGCGGGGGCGAGTTGCTCGCGGGAGGCGCGGCGGGCCTCCAGTCCGGCCAGCCCGATGACGATCGGGATGATCATCAGGGTGCGCACCAGCTTCACGACGACCGCGGTGTCGGTCGCCTGGCGACCGTAGACGGTCGCGGTGGCGACGACGGACGACGTGTCGTTCACGGCGGTGCCCGCGAAGACGCCGAAGGCGTGCTGGCTGAGGCCGAGGGCGTGCCCGAGCAGCGGGAAGGCGAAGACGGCGGCGATGTTGCAGAGGAAGATCGTGGACATCGCGTAGGCGACGTCGGCGCTCACCGCGCCGATGACCGGCGTGACGGCGGCGATCGCCGAGGCGCCGCAGATGCCGGTCCCGACGCCGATCAGGGTGCGGAGCGCGCCCGACACCCGGAGCAGTCGACCGATCCCCCACGCGGCCACCAGGCAGACGACGAGCGTCGCGAGCATCACCGGCAGGGTCTCACCGCCGATGCGCAGCACCTCGCCGATGGACAGCTGCGCGCCGAGCAGGACCACCGCGAACTGCAGCACCCGGCTGGACGAGAACTTCACCCCGGGGGCGAGCACCGCGAGTGTGCCACCGGTGCGACGCCGGACGAGCCACCCCACCACGGCACCGATCAGGACGGCGGGGACGGGGCCGCCGACCACCGGGACGACCCGGCCGACCAGGGTGGCGACGATGCCGATCGCGACGGCGAGGGCGACACCGGGGGCGGCTGCACGGACGGACTGCATGAGGACAGCATGTCGTGCCGGCAGATGCCGCGCTCGCGGAACGGGCGTCACCGCGACGGGCAGCGCCCGATCGTCACTGAGCGGGCGGGGTGTCACCCGTCATGTCGACGCGGCCGGTCTCGTCGTTCCAGGTGAAGGTGGCCGTGGTCCGGCCGGAGGGTGCTGCGTTCGGTTCGCCCGCCTTCGCGAACTTGTAGGTCACCGTCACGGCCGACTCGCTCCGTCGTTCGATCGTCGGCTCGAAGGCGTACTGCTCGGCAGTGGCGGTGCCGAGGTACCGGCCTTCGTGGAACAGCAGGATCGCGTACGGGGAGCCGGCTGTGGCGAACTCGGGTTCGACCACGGACCAGGACAGCGGCGCGCAGGCGTCGTAGCCGGAGTAGTCGGCGTTCGCGGCGTCCCACTTCGCGTCCTCGAGTCCGGCGGGCAGCGGCAGGGCCGCGATGCCCGCGGCAGCAGCCTCGGCGCCGCTCGTCGGCCCGCAGGTCGGGGTCGGGGTCGGCGTCGGCGTGCTCGCGGCGTCGGAGGGCGGGGCGGTGACGGTCTCGGTCACGGTCGGGGTCGCCGCGCTGCCGTCCGCCCCGTCCGCGCCGGAGCACCCCGTCAGCAGTGCGGCCAGGGTCGCAGTGGTCAGGATCAGGGCGGTTCTCGTCAGGCGCATCCCTCCACGCTGCCTGCGCCGCCGAACGGTCGCCCGCATCGTTACCGGGATGTGTCCCTCCGGACGCTGCAGCGGTGTGCCTGTGGCGTCCGCCGGCGTGCTGCCACACTGCTCCCATGCGGGGGATGCACCAGGGGACCGTCCGGGTCGAGGTCCGGGACGACCAGATCGACGGACCACACGGGCCGGTCCCCGTCCGTCGGTACCGACCGGCCGATCCGAGCGCCAGCACGGGAGCCCCGACCCTGGTCTGGGTCCACGGCGGCGGGTTCTTCCGGGGCGACCTCGAACTGCCCGAGTCCGACGCCGTCGCACGGGCACTCGCCGAGCGCGGGCTGCCGGTCGTGACCGTCGGCTACCGCCTCGGACCGCTGCCCGGGCTGCCCTGGCTCGGCCGGGGTGGACCACGTGGGCGACGACGGGCACCGCACGCGCGGGACGAGATCGTCGCCGTCCTCCACCACCTGCAGGACGAGGCACCCTCGGGTCTGCTGCTCGGCGGGGCGAGCGCCGGTGCGTGCTTGGCGGCCTCCGCGGTCGCGACCGCCCCGGCACTGGTCGGCCTCGTGCTGACCTACGGGTTCTTCCACGCCCGACTCCCCCGCGACCGGGCGGTGCGGCGACTCGTCCGCGGACACCGGTGGTTCACGCACGCCCCGGTGCTGTTGGACCTGAGCAACCGGGCGTACGCGGGCGGCCACCCCGCTGCGGTCTACCCGGCGTCCGACGACCTCACCCGGTTCCCTCGCACCCTGATGGTCGACGCCGAGCGGGACGTGATGCGCGGGTCGGGGGAACGCTTCGCGGGCGAGCTCGAGCACGCGGGCGTCCCCGTCGAACGTCACGTCCTGCCGGACAGCCGTCACGCGTTCCTCAACCGACCCGGCACGCGGGACTTCGACGACGCGATCGACCGCATCGCCGCGTGGGCGGATCGGACACCCGACCACCGGACGGCCGACCACCACACGCCCATCCGCTGAGCGCTCTTCCACGGACGAACGGCGGACATCGGGGAACGCCGCGCCCGAGGCGGACGTACTCTGGGAACGGAAGCAACGGCGGTTCCGAATCCCCTTCGCCACGCTTCCCCCGTGGCGCCTCACCACCGTGACGAAGAGTTCCATCGTGACCGAACACCTCATCGAGTACGTCGCCCGCGACCGCACGGGCATCACCGCCGTCGTGACACCGACCGGTGTCATCGACGTGGACACCGTGATCCAGCACATCCGCGCCGGCCACGCGGGGTACTACGTGGCTGCCGACTCGTGGAAGCGCGCGCCGGTCCGGAGCATGTCGTTCATCGGCGGGACCTACCTGTTCGCGAACTGGGACGGCTCGAAGCGGAACATGCTGCACGACCTGGCGTTCCGGTCGCCGACCCGCTCGATCGAGACGATCCACGAGCCGGAGTCCCGGTTCTCGCGGTTCCTCGACGCACTGTTCGGCAAGCGGACGCCGCAGCGCTGACCCTCGGCAACCGGCCCATGGGAGCATTGCCGGACAGACAGAAGGGGGAGCACATGCTCGCACGAGAGGTGTCCGAGAAGCGGTTCCGACCGACCAAGTTCCGCGACGGGTACGACCAGCGCCAGGTCGATGCGTTCCTCGACCGGATCCAGGCCACCCTGACCGGGTACGAGCAGCGGCGGCCCGTCGACCCGCTCACGCCGGAACAGGTCATGGATGTGCGGTTCCAGCCGACGAAGTTCCGCGAGGGGTACGACCAGGGGCAGGTCGACGACTTCCTCGACGAGGTCGTCGTCGCACTGCGCCAGCACGGCGCCCGCTGAAACGGTCACCGGCGGTGCAGGTGACCGCCTGGAGGCGCGGCGTGCGTCACGGACGCAGGTCGCGCCTCCAGGCGGTCGCGTCGGTCAGCGGACCGACTTGATGGGCAGGATCACCAGGGCACCCAGGATGACGGCGACGCCGGCACCCCAGAGCATGAGCGTGTAGTTCTGGCCGCCACCGATGCCGAGCAGGAACAGGCCGACGGCGGGGGCGAGTGACTGCGGCAACGCGTTCGCGATGTTGATGACGCCGAGGTCCTTGCCAGGGCGCTCCGGGTCGGGCAGCACGTCGACGACCAGGGCCGTGTCGATGGCGGCGTAGATGCCGAAGGCGAAGCCCAGGACGATCTCGGCGAAGTAGAACCCGCCGACCGTGTCGACGTGGGCCAGGATCACCAGACCGACGGCGGTCATGGCCGTCGAGCCCCAGACGAAGACCTTGCGACGTTGGATCCGGTCGGACACCCAGCCGGAGACCGCTGCGCTGACGAGCAGGGCGATCGTGTACAGGAGCACGCCGAACGCGACGACCCCGACCGCCTCGCCCTGCGGGAGCCCGATGCGGTCCTGCATGTACAGGAGTCGGTACGTCGTGAACATGAACGTGCCGAAGGTGATGAGGAAGCGGCCCCACCAGGCGAGCCCGAAGTCGCGGTGCTTGATCGGGTTCGTCCAGAACGAGCTGATCAGGTTGACCCAGCTGAAGGGCTTGACCGGAGTCGTCGGCAGGTCGTCACGGGCGACGAACGAGTAGACGAGGACCGCGACGATCGCCAGGACACCCGGTGCGATGAACAGGACCGGCAGGTTGCCGACCAGGTACACGGCCAGGTAGAGCCCGGCGAGGATCGCGATGTTCTGCGCCAGCGCGATGACGCTCGAGGCCTTGCCGCGCTGGAACTCCGGCACGTTGTCGGCGAAGCTCGCCGTCAGGGTCGAGAGCACCGCGTTGGCAGAGACCTGCGCGAGCACCCAGGCCAGGGTGAGTTGCAGCACGTCGGGCGAGAACGCGAGCCAGGCGAGGGAGCCGACGAAGACCACGACACCGCCGACCATCCACGGGCGACGACGACCCCACCGCGTGCGGGTGCGGTCGGAGAGCGCACCGAACAGCGGGTTGGCGAACAGGGCACCGAGCGCTCCGAACGGCAGGACCGAGCCGACGACGGTCTCGGGGCTCGTCGGGTTCAGCTCCGTGGCCTTGATCGACATGCTCACGAAGACGGGGGTGAGCAGGGCGACGAACAGGCCGAACTGGGCGAAGCTCAGGCCCCAGAGGTACCCGCGACCCACCCGGACGGTGCTGACGGACTGTGTGATGCCCTCGACCGAGAACGCTCGGGACGCAGCAGCGTCCGTGGCGGTGGCTCCGGCGGCTGCGGTGACCGCGGGGGACGCGGTCCCGGCGATGCCGCGTGTGGGTTCTTCCTTCGACGACGGTGTCGACATGACTCCTCCTCGAGTCATAGGGGGCTTCGGGGCCCTCGAATACCTAGCGCTGCTAGGTGATCGGGACTGTAGCACCGGAAACCGCAGGCCGGAAGGTTTTGCTCTGATTGTTTCGTCGGTGCGGATGCGTGCCGACGAAGAACGACACCGCCGTTGTCGGAGGACAACGACGGTGTCGTTCTGCATCGACCCGCAGGCCGAAAAGGAGCGCCTACTGCTCGCCGTCCTCTTCCGGGTTGAAGTGCGAGTCGTCGCCCGAGTGGCCCGCGGCCAGGCCGTCGGGGTTGTTCGGGATGGTGTTGTCGTCGCCGAGGCCGCCCGGCTTCTCGGTGCCCTCGGGGTCGTTCTTCGGGGCGTCGTGCGTGTTGCTGCTGTCGGTCATGAGCTGCTCCAGTGCAGGGATCGACCCGGCGGCACCGCCACCGGGGTACTGAGGACTCGGACAGTACGTGCCCCGCCTCGGAATCCACCGTCCGAGCGGGGGAAGCGGATGACACGGGCCGGGGCTCTCGGTAGATTGTTCAACAACCCGCGACGACAGGGAGCACCCGTGACGACGATCGACCTGAACAGCGACCTCGGCGAGGGCTTCGGCGCCTGGGCCATGGGCGACGACACCGCGATGCTCGACGTCGTCTCGAGCGCCAACGTCGCGTGCGGGTTCCACGCCGGCGACCCGACGATCATGCTCACCACCGCCCGCGCCGCCGCGGAACGCGGTGTGGCGATCGGCGCCCACGTGGCCTACCGGGACCTGATCGGCTTCGGCCGCCGCCCCGTGCACGTCACACCGGACGAGCTGTACGCCGACGTCGTCCACCAGCTCGGGGCGATGGCGGCCACCGCGCACGTCGCCGGCGCGGCCGTCACCTACGTCAAGCCGCACGGCGCCCTGTACAACACCGCCTGCGCCGACCCGGTGCAGGCCGAGGCGGTCGTCCGCGCCGTCGCCGACGTCGACCCGTCGCTCGCCGTGCTGGCGTTGCCCGGGTCGGAACTGCTGCTGGCGGCCGAACGACACGGGCTCCGCGCCGTGAGCGAGTCCTTCGCCGACCGCGCCTACGAACCCGACGGCTCGCTGGTGTCCCGGAAGCAGCCGGGGTCGGTGCTGCACGACCCGGACGAGGTCGCGGCGAGGGTGCTCCGCATGGTCACCGACGGCGTCGCGATCGCCGTCGACGGGTCCGAGATCGCGGTGCGTGCCGACTCGGTGTGCGTGCACGGCGACTCCCCCGACGCGGTCGCGATGGCCCGTGCGATCCGAGCACTCCTGACCGAGCACGGCGTGACGATCGCGCCGTTCGTGTTGCCCGCACCGCTCGCGCCGTGACGGGTCCCGACGTCCGCTCCGCTGGCGGCACCGCACTCCTCGCCACGTTCGAGTCCCTCGCCGAGGTCGTCGCCTTCCGCGCCGGGCTCGACGAGGCCTCCCTGCCCGGCCTGACCGAGGTCGTCTCCGGCGCCCGGACGCTGCTGTTCCGGTTCGACCCCGCGACGACGGACGCCGGTCGGCTCCGCTCGGAGCTGGCGCACGTCATCCCGGTCAGCGCCACGCTCGAAGCGCACGACGCCGAACCGCTCGTCATCCCCGTCACCTACGACGGCGAGGACCTCGACACCGTCACCGAACTGACCGGCATGCGGCGCGACGAACTCGTGGCGTGGCACACCGGGCAGCTCTGGACGAGCGCCTTCTGTGGCTTCGCCCCGGGCTTCAGCTACCTGACCGGCAGCGATCGACCGCTCGACCTGCCCCGCCGCAGCACCGCCCGCACGGCCGTCCCGAGCGGTGCCGTCGCGGTGGCCGGCGAGTTCAGCGCCGTCTACCCGCGGACCTCGCCCGGCGGCTGGCAGCTCATCGGCCGCACCGACGTGCCGATGTGGTCGCTCGAGCGCACGCCCCCGGCGCTCGCGCCAGCCGGCACCCTCGTCCGCTTCGTCGTGGCGGGTGCGGCATGAGCGCGCTGACCGTCGTGCAGGTCGGCTACGGCGTGACCACGCAGGACCTCGGTCGCCCGGGCTTCAGCGACATGGGCCTCGGGGCGGCCGGCGCGGCCGACCGCGGGTCCGCGGCACTCGCCAACCGACTGGTCGGCAACCGTGCCGACGCGGCCGTCCTGGAGGCCGTGCTCGGCTCCGTCACGCTCCGCACCGACGCGTACGTGGTGGCGGCCGCCACCGGCGCGGCCTGCCCGGTCGAGGTCGAGCGGGCGGACGGATCGGTCCGCGGGGCGGCCTCGCACGAGGTGCTGCTGCTGGCCCCGGGCGACACGCTCCGTATCGGCACCGCGACCGTGGGCCTGCGCGCCTACATCGCGGTCCTCGGGGGCTTCGCGGTGGAACCGGTGCTCGGCAGCCGCTCGTGGGACTCCCTGGCGCGCCTCGGTCCGCCGCCGCTGTCGGCCGGCGACCTCCTGCCGGTCGGCGGAGCCCGGGTCTCGTGGCCGGTCGTCGACGCGGTGCCGCAGCCCGAACCGCGGTGGCCGGACGAGCCGGTCGTGCTCGACGTGGTGCCCGGGCCGCGCGACGACTGGTTCACCCCGGAGTGGCGATCGACCCTGACCGGTCAGGACTTCGCCGTCAGTGCGGACAGCGACCGCGTGGGGGTCCGCACCACGGCTGCGACGCCGCTCGCCCGCTCCGTGACACGCGAGCTGCCGAGCGAGGGTGTCGAGACGGGATCGCTGCAGGTGCCGCCCGAGGGGTTCCCCGTGCTGTTCCTCGCCGACCACCCGGTCACCGGCGGCTACCCGGTCGTCGCGGTCCTGACGCCCCGGTCGGTCGACCGTGCCGCGCAGCTCCGGCCTGGTGATCCGCTCCGGTTCCGCATCCTCGACTGACCGACCCGGAACAAGCGCAGGGGGTCCGGAGTTGGCTTGGACACCGCTGACGAAAGGTTCCCCATGTCGATCACCGTCCTGCTCGAGGTCCAGTTCCAGAGCGACGCCCCCGAAGACGCGCTCCAGGGTGCGATCCGCGAGACGCTCGAACAGACCGCGTCGTTCCACGGCCTGGAGTCGCTCGAGGTCCTCGTCGACGACGAGGACCCGGCGCGCATGGTCGTCGTCGAGTCGTGGACGACCGCCGCGGACCACGACACGTACGTGGCCTGGCGTGCGACGCCCGAGGGTGCTCCGGCGATGGCACCGTTCCTCGAAGCGACACCGGTCACCCGCACCTTCGCGCGGACCATCCCGCTCCACTGAGCCGACACCGGCCCCGCCCCACGGCGCATGGGTCGGCGTCGGCCGCGGTCGGTCAGACCACGTCGTCGTCGGTGTCGAGCGGCACCGGCCGTTCGTCGTCGGGGAGCACTTCGTCGTTCGCGTCGTCGACCACCGGGAGGTCGTCGGGGTCGAGCACGGTGGGCTCCGGTTCGTAGTCGGTCTCCTGCGCCTCGCGGAAGTCGTCGAGGGTCTCGTCGTCCTTCGGATCGCTCATGGCCCCGAAGGTACCTCCGGATCCTCAGTGTGTCCGCAGACGATCACCACCCCGAAGCCGGTCATCGAGCGGCGTGCTCCCGGGCCTCCATGGCGTCCCAGGCGAAGCTCGCCAGCCAGTGGGTGGAGTAGTACTCCTCGCCCACGCTCGCCGCGAGCCCGGAGGTCAGCAGCCGGTCGGCGGCGTCGTCGAGCAGGTCCGCGATGCAGGAGTCGTCCGAGCTGCCGGCACGGAGTGCGTCCGCGATGCGCCGGGCCGATCCCGCCCGCGACAGGTCGAGCCCGAACAGGTGCACCTGCTGCGGATCGTTCTCGTCGCGCACCACCGTCGACCGCAGGATCGCGTCGCCCGGCTGCACCGCGGCGAAGAAGCCACGGGCCCACGTCGCGAACTCCGCAGCGGGCAGCACCGCACGCATCAGGTCGGCTTCGGCGAGACCGGCGGACAGGAAGTCGTGCCCACTCCGCTCCCAGGCGAACGGCCACCCGGCGTCCGCGCCGAACCAGTCCCGTGCTGCCCCCTCGACCGCTGCCGCCAGGGCCGGACGTTCGAGTGACCGGGCGGCCTCGAGCACGAGCAGCAGCCCGAACGCCGAGTTCGAGTGCACGCCGTGCCGGACCGGGTGCGCGGCACCGTCGATCCACCGGACGACCAGGTCTTCGAGGACGTCGACGACGGGCGCGAACCCCGGTGCGAGTGCCCGGACGGCGGGCGCCTCGGATGCCGACACCTCGGCGGCGAGCCGTGCGAGCCAGGCCCAGCCGTAGGGGCGCTCGTAGTGCGGTGTCTCGCGCAGGTAAGCGGCCTCGGTCGCCAGGTGATCCGTCGTGAGGTGCGCCTGCAGGATCGAGGTGAGCCGGGCCTCCAGGTCGGTGGGCAGACCGTGCGCGACCAGGCGCGCCGCGAGCCAGTGCATGTGCACCGACGAGTGCCAGTCGTACGACGTGGCGAAGGCGGGGTGGAGCTCGACGGGCAGTGCCCGGTCGTCCGGCCCGGACGTCGCGTGGTGCGCGGCGTACGGGTACTCACGGGTCGTGTTGTCCGCGGCGACGGCCGCGAAGCGGTCGGCCCAGGCCGCCCGGGTCAGGTCGATCGGGGCGGCATCAGAATGCGACAAGGTACATGACTCCCATGTTGACGACGAGCAGGATGGCGGCGGTGGGGATCTGCGCCTTGATCGGGCCGTACTTGTCCCGCATCTCGAGCAGGGCGGCCGGCACCAGGTTGAAGTTCGCGGCCATCGGGGTGACGAGCGTGCCGCAGAAGCCGGCGAGCATGCCGATCGCGAAGATCGCGGCCGGGTTGCCGTCGAAGCCCTGCACCAGGACGGGCCAGCCGATCGCGGCCGTCATGATCGGGAACGCGGCGAACGCGTTGCCCATGATGATCGTGAACAGGGCCATGCCCAGGCAGTAGATGACCACTGCGGCGAGCAGCGAGCCGTCGGGAAGGACCGACTTGATGATCGTGCCGACCGCGTCGCCGACCCCCGCCTGGGTGAAGACGATGCCGAGGGTCGAGAGCATCTGCGGCAGCAGCGCCGCCCAGCCGATCGCCTGCAGGAGCCGACCGCCCTCGCGGATCGGGGTGGCGATCTTCGGCGGGCGCAGGACGAACACGGCCACGACCACGGCGAGGACCGAGCCGATGCCCAAGCCGGTCAGGGTCGCGCTCCCCTCGGCCAGCAGCGGTTCGCCGCCGAACGAGACGAGCGGGCCGAGCGTCGCGACCAGCACGGCGACCACGGGCACCACCAAGGCCGGGATGAAGAGCCGGTTGCCGTACTTCGTCGCGAACGCGGCACGCTCGTCCGGGCTGGTGGTGGCGAGCACACTCGTGCTGCCGCTGCCCGCGCTCGTGATCTTCTGCGTCACGCCGGTTGGTTCGGCGGGGCCGGTCTCCGCACCGGTACCGGCGCCGGGGATGCTCGCGACCCGGGTGCGGCTGGTCGTGCCGGTGAAGCCGAGTCCGGCGAGCGCGACCATCACGAGTACGGCGATGCCGAGCGTCCACGGCGGGATGCTGCCAGCGGCGACGAACGTGCCGGCGAAGAACGACAGGCCGAGGATGCCCCAGAACGCGGCGTTGCCCAGGCGCTTCGCGTGCGCGGTGTCGGTGACGATCAGGACGGCGACGGCGATGAAGAACGCGCCGATGAGCCAGTAGAGCCATTCGCTGGTGATCACGCTGCGGCCCCCAGAGTCGGAGCGTCGGCACGGGCGTCCGCCGCCATCTTGTCGAGTCGGCGGTCGAACAGCAGCAGGCGTCCGCCATGGACGATCAGCGCCGCGATGCCCGTCGGAATCGCCCACAGGGCCAGGTCGATCGGTTCCAGCGACAGCCCGTAGGTCGCGTCGACGAACGTCGTGATGAGCAGGATGGAGCCGACCGCGACGAAGACGTCCTCGCCGAAGAACACCCCGACGGTGTCGGACGAGGCCGAGTAGCCCTTGATCTTCTCGCGCATGCGGTCGTCGATCCGCCCGTACTTCTTCGTCGCCGCGCCCTCGGCCATCGGGTATACCAGCGGGCGGACGGTCTGCGCCGGGCCACCGATGCTGGTCAGGCCGACCGCCGCGGTGACCTGCCGGATCACCAGGTAGCCGGCGAGCAGACGACCCGTCGTGAGCTTGTCGAGCTTCGCGATCAGACGCTTCGCCTGGTCCTGCAGGCCGTAGCGCTCGATCAGGCCGATGACGGGCAGGACGAGCGCGAAGGTCGTGACGGACCGGCTCGAGGCGAACCCGTTGCCGAACGCGTCGAGGATGCCGACGGGACCGATCCCGCCGATGGCCGCGGTCACGATGCCCGCGACCGTGACGACGAGGAGCGCGTTGACGCGCAACGCGAAGCCGACGATGACGACGGCGACGCCGATGAGGACGAACATGCGGGACAGTCTGGACCGCATTGTTCAACAATCGCAAGAGCCGGTTCTGCTCTGTAACACGCCCTTCACAAACGCCGCCCGTGCCAGGATCGGTGCCATGACCCGAACCGTCGGCGGCGCTGACTCCACGGCCACGCGGTTGCGCACCATGATCGCGTCGGGCGGCTTCTCCCCCGGGGCGCAGCTGTCCGAGGAGCGGTTGAGCGATCAGCTCGGGGTGTCGCGGAACACCCTGCGCGAGGCATTCCGGCTGCTCGCCCGCGACCGACTGGTCGAGCACGTGTTCAACCGCGGGGTGTTCGTCCGACGTCTCTCCGCCGCCGACGTCACCGATCTCTACGCGGCTCGGCGGGTTCTCGAGGAAGCCGCTGTGCGTGCCTGCTCCCCCGACTCGCCAGCCCTCGCCGCGGCCGCCGCAGCGGTCGCGGACGCCCGGGCCGCAGCAGCCGCGGGCGACTGGGGCGCCGTCGGCACCGCCGACATCCGGTTCCACACCGAACTCGTGCGCGCGGTGCCGAGCGAGCGGATCCACGCCCTGATGGACGGCCTGCTCGCCGAGATGCGACTCGCGTTCCTGACCACCGCCGACCCGGCGTCGTTCCACGCCGACTTCGTCGAACGCAACGACGCGATCGTGTCCGCGTTGCGCGGTGGCGACCAGGACGCCGCCTCGGCACTGCTCGCGGTCTACCTCGACGATGCGGAGCGGACGCTGCGGGTCGCCGCCGGCGCAACCGGCTGAGGGACCTCCAGGAGGCCCGGCGCGGCTCCGTCCCGCCCGCCCGGTCCGATCGCGGTCGCGCTGGTGCCGGTCGAGCCCTCGGTCAGGACTTCCCGCCGAGCAGCGCCGTGACCGCGTCCACCACGACCTGGCGACGTCGCGGTGGCGTCACGGCCTGCACGAGCGGCTCGTACTCCGGAGCGGTCGCGCTCCAGAACGCAGCGGTGTGCAGGACGAGCCCGAGGAGCACCGCCGGACGGAACGCCCGCGGCAGGACCCCGGCGCGCTGGGCGTGCTCGACCTCGGCCACCGCGTCGGCGTAGCTCGTCGCGACGGACTCGAGCGGGATGTCGGCACGCTCGAGCCGGTGCCACGTCGCGAGCCGCTGGGCCCAGGGGCGACGGACGTACGAGTCGTGCACCCCGCCGGCCCAGGCGGCCAGGTCGGCGGTGTCGAGCGGGGCGTCGGCGAACGTCTCGGTCATGGTCTCCGCGACGAGGGCGTCGAACAGGCCCTCCTTGCTGCCGAAGTAGTGGAAGACCTGCGCCTTGTTGCTCGACGCCGCCGCGCCGATCCGTTCGACCCTGCCGGCGGCCAGTCCGACCGCGGCGAACTCGTCCCGCGCGGCGAGCAGGAGTCGTGCGCGCATCGCGTCGGCAGCAGGGGGCGTGAATCGGGCCATGGCGACCACCGTACCGATCACGCGGCCCGCGACGCGGGTGCGACCGTCGCTCAGGGCACCTGATCCCCCGAACCTAGGATGAGCGAGTGACCCTCCGACTCCACGACCTGGACCTGCGGGGCTTCGCCTCGGACAACTACGCCGGCGTGCACCCCGAGATCCTCGCGGCCATCGCCGAGGCCAACGACGGCCACCAGACCGCGTACGGCGAGGACGTCTACACGGCGCGTCTCCACGAGGTGGTCCGGCAGCACTTCGGGTCGCAGGCCGAAGCGTTCCCGGTGTTCAACGGGACCGGCGCGAACGTCGTCGGCCTGCAGTCGATGCTGCCGCGTTGGGGTGCGGTGGTGTGCACCTCGACCGCGCACATCCACACCGACGAGGCCGGAGCACCCGAGCGCATCGGGGGCATCAAGCTGCTGACGGTCGATGCACCGGACGGCAAGCTCACCCCCGAGCGCATCGACCGGCAGGCCTGGGGCTGGGGCAACGAGCACCGTGCGCAGCCGCTCGTCGTGTCGATCACCCAGACCACCGAGCTCGGCACCGCCTACACGGTGGACGAGATCCGGACGATCGCCGACCACGTGCACTCGCTCGGCATGACGCTGCACATGGACGGCGCTCGCATCTCGAACGCCGCGGCGTCGCTCGGGGTGCCCCTGCGCGACTTCACCACCGACGCCGGCGTCGACGTGCTGAGCTTCGGCGGGACGAAGAACGGCATGCTCTACGGCGAGGCGATCATCGTGCTGAACCCCTCCGCGTCCGAGGGATTGCACTACCTGCGCAAGATGAACATGCAGCTCTCGTCGAAGATGCGGTTCGTCTCCGCCCAGCTCATCGCCCTGCTCAGCGATGACCTGTACCTGCGCTCCGCCGGGCACGCCAACGCGATGGCCGCCCGCCTGCGCGGTGCACTCGAGGCCGGCATCGCCGACGGCAGCATCCGAGGTGTCGGCTTCAGCCAGCAGACCCAGTCGAACGGGGTCTTCGCGACCCTGCCCGCCGGCGTGGCCGACCGGCTGCGGGAGCACTTCCGGTTCTACGACTGGGACGCCAGCCGCAACGAGGTGCGGTGGATGTGCGCGTACGACACCTCGGAGCAGGACGTCGACGACTTCGTCGCAGCCCTGACGCGCGAGCTCGACCCCGCCTGAGCCGGCCCGGCGCACTCCGGCGTGGCGGTCAGATCACCCGAACGGGATGACCCGCACCACGATCGCCACCACGAGCATCGCCATCGCGACCACGGCGGCCCGCCACAGCACCTTCTTGTGGTGGTCGCCGAGGTTCACGTTGGCGAGCGACACCAGCAGCAGGATCGCGGGGACGAGCGGGCTCTGCATGTGCACGGGTTGCCCGACGACCGAGGCGCGGGCCATCTCCGCCGGTGTGATCCCGTACGCCGAAGCGCTCTCGGACAGCACCGGCAGGATCCCGAAGTAGAACGCGTCGTTGCTCATGAAGAACGTCAGCGGCATGCTCAGGATGCCGGTGATGCCCGCCAGGTACGGGCCCATCGAGTCCGGGATGACCGCAACGAGCCAGTCGGCCATCGCAGCGACCATCCCGGTGCCGTCGAGCACCCCGATCAGCACCCCGGCGGCGAACACCATCGACACGACACCGACGATGCTCGGGGCGTGCGCGACGATCTGCGCGGTCTGCTGCTTGAGCTGCGGGAAGTTCACGAGCAGGGCGATCGCCGTGCCGATCATGAACACGAAGTGCAGCGGCAGCAGGCCCATCACGAGCGCCACCATCACGGCGACGGTCAGTGCCAGGTTGAACCAGATGCGCTTCGGGCGCAGGGTCGGACGGTTCGGGTCGAGCATCGTCTCGGCCATCGTGCCGGTGCCCGCGCCCTCGTCCGTCGCACCGGTTCCGTCCACGCCGTCGCCGTCCGCACGTCGGCCGTCGGCCTTCCCGCCGCGCAGCCCGAGCGCGACCGTGGGGCTCGTGAACATCCCGCCGCCGGTCCCGCCGACCGCCGCGAGCACGCGCGACCCGGCCCGGGCGTTCGCGCGCTCCGGCACCCCTGCACCCCGCGAGGCCTCGGTGAACTCGATCAGCCCGAGGCGCTTCCGCTCCCGCAGCCCCATCGTCCACGCGAACGTGAAGCACAGCAGCAGCCCCACCACGAGCGACGGCACGAGCGGGACGAAGATGTCCGTCGGGTCGATCTTCAGTGCAGCGGCGGCCCGGGCGGTGGGACCACCCCACGGCACGATGTTGAGCGTGCCGTTCGTCAGACCGGCGACGCACGTCATCACGACCGGGCTCATGCCGAGCTTCAGGTAGATGGGCAACATCGCCGCGGTCACCACGATGAACGTCGTCGAGCCGTCCCCGTCGAGCGAGACCGCGCCCGCCAGCAGGGCCGTCCCGAGCACGATCTTCGCCGGGTCGTTGCCGGTCACCCGCAGGATGAACCGGACGAGGGGGTCGAACAGGCCGACGTCGATCATCAGCCCGAAGTACATGATCGCGAACATCAGGAGCGCTGCCGTCGGCGCCAGGGTGCCGATCGCCTCGGTCACCATGTCGCCGAGTCCCAGGCCCGCCCCCGCGAACAGGCCGAACACGGTCGGCACGATGATCAGCGCGAGCATGGGCGACATGCGCTTGGTCATGATCAGGACCATGAAGGTCAGGACCATCGCGTACCCGAGGATGACGAGCATCAGGACTCCTTCGTCCGTGTCTGGCGGTCCGGGCACGCTACGACCCGGCCTGGAGGCGCGGCGCGCTTCTGCACATTGGCGCACCATCGCGCGTTGACCGCATTCTGCGCATTGTGCGCAAGCAGGTCGGCGCACCCTCCGTACGCTGGGGTCGTGACCGACGACCGTTCACGGCGCCCCAGGCTCCGCTTCGCCACCCAGGTGCTCGTCCTGCAGCTCGCCGTGGTCGTCGCCGTCGTCGCCCTGACCAGTGCCGTGTTCGTCCGGATCGAGGTCACCCGGCTCGAGCGCGCTGCCGAGGGGACCGCACTGGCGATCGCGCAGAGCGTCGCCGCCCAGTCCGACGTCCGGGCCGCGGTCGCCCGGCTCAGCGTCGACGGCACCGACCTCGACCGAGCGACCCTCGCCGACGGGCCCGTCCAGCGTGCTGCCCTTGCCGCCCAGCGCCGGACCGGGGCGCTCTTCGTCGTGGTCACCGACGACCGGGGTGTCCGGCTGGCCCACCCCGACGTCGACCGCATCGGCGAGATGGTGAGCACCTCCCCCGACGCCGCACTCGCCGGACGCGAGACCGTGTCCTGGGCCCGCGGCACGCTCGGCGAGTCGGCGCGGGCGAAGGTGCCCGTCTCCGCACCCGCAGCCGGCGGGGCGGGGACGAGCCGCGCCTCCCGGCAGTCCACCGTCGTCGGCGAGGTGAGCGTCGGGTTCACCCGGGCACGCGTCTACGACACCCTGGTCGAGGACAGCATGCCGGTGATCGGTGCCGGGCTGGCGGCGGTCCTGCTCGCGCTGATCGCGTCGGTGCTGATCCGACGCAGGTTGGTGCGGCTGACGCTCGGGCTGCAGCCGGAGGAGCTCGTGACGCTCGTGCAGAACCAGCAGGCCGTGCTCGGCGGGGTCGGTGAAGGCGTCATCGCGATCGGCCCGTCGGGGGTCGTCACCGTCTGCAACCCCGAAGCCGTGCAGTTGCTCGGGCTGGCGGGCCCGGTCGGGCAGCCGGTGGGTTCCCTCGACCTGCCCGCGCCGCTCGGGTCGATGCTGGACGTGACCACCGCGGCTCCGGCGAGCGCCACGATCGTCGCCGGGCACCGGGTGCTGCTCGTCGACGTCCGCACGGTGTTCCGCGACGGACGCGACCTGGGCCGGGTCGCTGTCCTGCGCGACCGCACCGACGTCGAGGCCCTGACCCGGCGGCTCGACGCCGTCGGAGCGATGAGCACAGCGCTCCGGGCGCAACGCCACGAGTTCGCGAACCGACTGCACGCGATCTCGGGGCTGCTCGACATCGGCGAGACCGCACGGGCGCGGGCGTACCTGGCGGACGTGCAGGAGCGCGGGCCGCTGCGCTACCCGGTGCAGCACGCCGACCGGTTGACCGAGCCGTACCTGCAGGCGTTCCTCGGGGCGAAGGGCGTCGAGGCCGCCGAGCGCGGGGTGCTGCTGCGGATCGGGGCGGAGACGCTCGTGCAGGGGACGATCACCGAGCCGGGCGACGTCACGACCGTGCTCGGCAACCTAGTGGACAACGCGGTGACGGCGGCCCTCCGCGGGGACGAGCGCACGCGGGACGGGGGCTCCCCGTGGGTGGAGGTCGAGGTGCTCGACGACGGTACGACCCTGCACCTGTCGGTGATGGACTCCGGGCCGGGGGTGCCGGACGGTGCCGCGGACTCGCTGTTCCTCCGCAGTACGATGACCGCCGCGTCCGGGGACGTCGCGCAGGTGCACGGGCTCGGGATCGGGCTGCCGTTGTCGCGGGAGATCGCCCGGCGACACGGTGGCGACGTGTGGCTCGCTTCCCCCTGCGGCGACGACCACGGCGCGGTGTTCTGCGCCCGACTGGAAGGAGTGGTGTCGTGAGTTCCGTGTTCACCGTGCTGGTGGTCGACGACGACTTCCACGTCGCAGACCTGCACCGGCGGCAGGTCGACCAGGTACCGGGCTTCCGGGCGCTCGAACCCGTCGGGACCCTCGCGGGTGCTCGCTCCGCGCTGTCGGGCGGAGCCGTGGACCTGGTGCTCGTCGACGTGTACCTGCCCGACGGCAGCGGCCTCGACCTGCTGCGGTTGATCGACACCGGCGCCGACGCCTTCGTGCTGAGCGCGGCCTCGGACTCCGGCACCGTGCGCCGGGCGATGCGGAGCGGAGCGCTCGCCTACCTGATCAAGCCCTTCGCAGCCGGGGTGCTGGCCGAGCGGCTGCAGGCGTACGCGCGGTCGCGGAACGTGCTCGACGAGCGGTCGACGCTCGACCAGGAGGCCGTCGAGCGGGCGTTCCGGATCCTGCACGCCGGGGACAGCGGTGGGGCATCCCCGTCCCGGGCGGCCACTGCTGCGCTGGTGCTCGAGCAGCTCGTCGCCGGTGAAGAACGATCGGCCGCCGAGGTCGCTGCGGCGATCGGGGTCTCGCGGGCGACGGCGCAGCGGTACCTGGCGCAGCTGACGGCCGACGGGACGGTGGCGATGCAGTTGCGGTACGGGGCTGCGGGGCGGCCGGAGCACCGGTACGTGCGGCGGTGAGTCAGCCGTTCCGAAGACTGCGCCGTGGCACCATCGGTGGATGACCGACGCTGCGCGATCCGACACCAGGACTGATCCGTTCCCCTCGGGGACTCCCGTTGCGCTCCGGAGCCTCAACGACTTCGGCGAGCGCGGCGAAGCGGTCGGCTTCGCGGTCGCCGGCCGGGTCCTGGTGGACGACGACGAGCTCGCGGTGGTCGCCACGACGGTCGGCTCGGCCGTCCGACGACGAGCGGGCGTCGGGAGCGGCCCCAACGGACGCCTCGTGCTTCCCGAGAACTGGGACGGCTCCTACGTCGACGACCGGTGGGTCGGCTCCAGCGTCGTCCGCGTCCATCAGAAGGGGACGCGCTGGTCCGTCTGGCGTTGGCACGACGGGTCGGACTGGCTTCCCGACTGGTACGTCAACCTCGAGCTGCCGTGGGTGCGGACGCCGATCGGGTTCGACAGTCAGGACTGGACACTCGACGTGGTGGCGACCACCGAACCCGACGGTTCGTGGTCCGTCCGGTACAAGGACGAAGACGAGCTCGAGTTCTACGCGGCCGGCGGGTACTGGCCGGCGGCGATGCGGGCGATCATCGAGCGCGCTGGCGAAGAAGCCACCGAACTCGCGGTCGCGCAGCGCTTCCCGTTCGACACCGATTGGTCCGGCTGGGTGCCCGACCCGGCGTGGGGCACGACTGCGCTCCCCCAGGAGTGGAGCGCCGTGCAGTGATCCGCGGAGTCGGTGCAGCGTTGCACAGCCTCCTACGCTCGCTGTCGTGAGCGAGTTCGTCCGGTACCAGAGCGCCGTTCCCAACCGTCGCGGGCGGTTCCCGGGGGTCTTCGCCCTCGCCAACGGTCTGCAGCGGGACGGCAGGCTCAGTGACGCCGAGACCAGGTGGCTCCGAGAAGCGAACCTGCACGCGACCGCGATGTACACGGACCCGACCACGGTGCAGCCCGACTGCTACGACGAGACCCGCAACCCCGGGGCCCGGGCCTGGTTCGCCGCCGACGCCGTCGAGCTGCTCGAGATGGTCGGCCCGTACCTGGAACTCCTCGACCGCCACGGGATCCCGTGGATGCAGCTCGTGACCCGCTCGCCGGGTCGGATCGTCTACCGGGACGCGGTCCAGGTCGTCGCGGTGCCACATACGCACGCTGACGCCTGGCCCTTCCGGCCGACACGGGAGGGGCGGACGCCCTAGCCCTGTCCCTGGTCCGTGAGCCGCCATCCGGACGCCGTCTTCGTGAAGCAGAAGCTCCACGTGCGCGTCCCGTTCATCGGCTCCGATTCCTCCGACGCTCGACTCGTCACCGTCGTGTCGACGCAGGACTCCGTCGTGTGGCCAGGGTTGAACGGCACCGATTCCGCCTTGTCCGCGACGGTGTACTTCCGCAGCGTCGGGTCCCGGCACCACGCCCACGTGCTGTCGAGCGTCAACGCCTTCGTCACGTCACACCGTTGCGCCTCGGCCGCAGCGAGGTACGCCTTCGTCACCTCGACCGGAGACGCTGACGACGGCGGCAGGTCGGGCGAGCTGCACCCGGTCATCAGCGCCAGCCCAGCTGTCACCACGATGGTCGTAGCGAGGGTGCGCGTCAGGAGCGGCGAACGCCCCGGCAGCCTGCTCGTCCGCACCTGCACCCCTCACACTGCCGCCGACGGTCCGACGGTCCGGCGGTCTCGGCAAGCGAAGCGCACGACCTCGCACCAGCGCAATGAGTACCCCCACAGCCGCGCTGCCCACTTCTCGCCGACTCAACCCCTTGCGTATTTCACCGTATACCGGCAGGTTGGACTCGTGCGACGCAGCGGGTGCATTGCAAGTCCGCTTGAGCGCGCAACGACCCCGGAAGGAGACCGCACATGATCGCCATCGAGATCGTCGCCGCCGCGCTAACCGTCGTCCTAGTCGCCTTGCCGGCGCGCGGCGTCATCGGCAGGAACGGGATCGCCGGCATCCGCACCAGGGCAACCATGCGCAGCGACGAGAACTGGCTCCTCGGCCACCGCGCAGCGGTCGTCCCGACGAGCATCGCCGGTGGCGCGACGGTGGTCGTGGGCCTGGTCTCCGTCGGACTCGGACGCGCCGACGACGTTCCCGCGTTCGTCGCCTGCGCCGTCACCCTCGTCGGCGGGGCGCTCTGGAGCGTGGTCGCCGCAGGCCGCGCGACCAGATGACGGACAGGAGGCGCGGGGCGGCGCCGCAAGCGGCCTCCAGACCGTCAGGTGGTCCCGTGACGATCGGCACCCGCGCGGGCATCTCGGGGCGCAGCACCGTCGGGCCGGACACCCCGGTGTGTAGATTCGACTCCATGGCGACCTGGGGGAAGTCGGGGACACAGCGCTTCGCAGCAGTGGCATCGGGGAGTTCGAACCGCGGAAGACGTCGTCGGCTGCGGCGTGTGGTGTGGGTGCCGCTTGCGATCGGCTGCGCAGTCCTCACGCTCGCAGGATGCGCCGAAGACGAGCCCCCGGCCGTCTACCCAGACGTCCGGTGGGTTGGCGCAGCACCATCGGGGCCGCTCGAGAAGGACCCCTGGGTACGAGCAGTCCGCGCAGAGCTCGAAGCGGAGGCTGTGGCGCGCAACCGGAACGACTTCAGCATCCCCGAACTCGCTCACAGCGCGACGCCTTCCTACATCGATCGCCTCGCCAGCGTGGCGATGGAGACGCTCCGCCAGAACCACGACACCGACCTCTTCGCCGGCCCCTGGCCGTTCGCACCCACAGAGGTCGAACTGGGCAACGGGAACAACGGTGAGGACGTGGCAGCTGTCCGCGGCTGCAAGGCGCGCAACTGGACCATGACCCCGGGGCGATCGCTCGGCAGCCTCGATGCCGGGTACGGAGTCGAGTACCGGCTCGAGCGTGATGGCAACGGAGTGGTGCGAGTCGATTCGATCGCCGGGCTCCCGAACTGCGATGGTCGTGTTCCGCTCCGCGTGGCGATGTTCGATCCGGTGCCCGAGCCGTCGTCAGTGACCGATGTGAATGAACTCGTCAGGCCTGACGGAACGACCGTCGGGCGACCTCGACGATAGCCGCGGAACGCATGCCCGCACGGGTGGCGTCTGGGCGGGAGGCGAACACGTCGATCGCCTCGACGACGCGGTCGAACCGCCTCGACCGGCCGGTACGAGCACCCGACAGCCGCGTGCTCGACGTCACGTGCGGTCAGACAGACCGAGGCCCGGGTCGGCGATCGGCTGGAGGTGAGAGGATTCGCTCGCGTCCGCACTGCCGCGGCGTCCACGACTTGCGTGTCGTGCGCGGATATCGATGTCAAACAAGACCGAGTCGGCCTTGCTGTGAGGTGGCCCCAGTGGTCTTGTTGGAAGCGGAACGTGCAGGCTCCCTGCGGCGCGAGCTGGAAGCCGCGCGTGCGGACGGCCACGCGCGCACACGGCTGGAACCGTTCCCGAGCCGCGCGGGCGCACGGTGGCTGCTCCGGCTCGCGTTCGCCGTCCCGTTCCTGATCCTCGCCGTCGTCAGCGCCGACCCCACCGTGGCCGACGTCACCGTCAACCGCTCCGTCGTGGACCACGTCGCGACACTGAGTTGGGACCGGGCGGACGTCTCGTGGCTCGGTGAGCTGTACCCGCCGCTGGGCACGGTCCTGGTGCGGCTCATCCCCGGTGGCGCCGCCGGCCTCGCGGCGGCCGGGGCCCTGGTCGCCGGGATCCTGCTGCAGCAGTTGCTCGAGGCCATGGTCCAGCGACGCTTCCCGTGGTGGAAGAGCACGGTCTTCCTCGTCGCGATCGGCGCGAACCCGCTCTTCGCGTACACCGCCACGGGCAACTTCGAAGCGCTCCTCGGCATCGCACTGTTCGGGATCGGCGCGATCAACATGGTCCGCTTCGTCTCCAGCCGGAACACCAAGGCAGGCTTCGAGTCCGGGATCCTCTTCATGCTCGCGGCGTTGGCGGATGCTTCGGGGCTCGTCCTCGTGGTCGCGGCGGCGATCACCGCCCCACTGCTCTCCGTCGCACGGCGGAGCGAGTCGGGGGCGCGATGGTCGAACGTGCTCATCGTGCTGTTCCCGACGATCGCGGTCTTCGGGGCGGTGATGTTCCTCGAGGCGCTGTTCGGACGGAACCCGTTGCTGGTGTTCCAGAACGCCGTCCACTACGACCCCGCGCTCTGGGCGCTCGTCCCGGAGCTCGTCACGACACTCAACGGGCTGCTCATCCTCGCCCCGGTCGTGAGCGGTTGCGCCCTGGCGCTGCTGAGCCGGCGCCCCGGCTCGGTCCTGATCTCGGTGTTCGTCTTCGGGGCACTGATCATCGGCTACGTGGGCGGCCTCATCCCGGTGAACTCCGCGGGCAACGTGTTCCTCATCATGACGATGATGGGCATCGCCGTGGTCCCCGCCGCCCGGACCACCCGGGTGAGTGGCCTGATCGCTGCCGTGGGCGCAGCGCAGATCGTGATCGCGTGGGCGGCTGCGTTCAACCGGCCGATCACGCTGCAGTGGATGGCCGCCATCGGTGCATCGCTCGGGTGGTGGTGACGCGTGACGACCCCGCACCCCTCCGGGCTCGGCCGGCACACGGCCACGTCCCGACCCGACGAACTCACCGAACTCGAGGCCTCCGGGATCGACCCGGCGTTGCAGCGCCCCGGATCCGGACAGCGGTACCTCGCCGAGGACTGGATGCCGGTGCGCGTGCTGCAGGACGGGAGCATCCTCGTCCTCACCTCCGGCCGAGCCGACGACGCCACCCTCGGCGATGCGCTGTCCGAGGAGCTCGGGGCTCCGGTCACGTTCGTCTCGGTCGACAGCTGGACGCTCCGCCGTGCCGTGCTGAGCCAGTTCCACGGCGCCGTCGCCGACGCTGCCGCGAACGAACTCCACGACCGGAACCCGACGCTCTCCGCCCGCGTCGTCTTCTCACGGTCACAGAAGGCCTCGGGCATCGTCCTCGCCGTGATCGCCGTGGCGTGCGGGATCGTCTGGCCCGTCCAGACCGCCATCGCAGCACTGATCGCAGCGAGCCTCGTGTTCCTCGCGGGGACGGGCTTCAAGTTCGTCGTCGCCACGCAGGGAGCCCGCTACGACGTCGTCGAACGGATCACCGACACCGAGGTCGCCGCTCTGGACGACGCAGATCTCCCCGGCTACACGGTCCTGGTCCCGGTGTTCCGCGAGGCGAACATCGTCGCCCAGCTGATCGACAACCTCGGCGGCCTGGACTACCCGGTACACAAGCTCGAGGTCATCATCCTGACCGAGGAAGAGGACCAGGAGACACGGGACGCGATCGCCGCGGCGAACCCACCGCCGCACTTCCGCGTCATCAGCGTGCCGAAGGGGCACCCGCAGACGAAGCCACGTGCGTGCAACGTCGGGCTCTACGTCGCGACCGGCGACTTCCTCGTGATCTACGACGCCGAGGACACACCAGACCCCGACCAGCTGAAGAAGGCACTGATCGCGTTCGAGCGCGGTGGCGAGTCCACGGTGTGCGTGCAGGCGGCGCTGAACTACTTCAACGCCCGCGAGAACGTCCTCACCCGCATGTTCACGCTGGAGTACTCGTACTGGTTCGACTACATGCTGGCCGGTCTGGACCACGCGTCCCTGCCGATCCCCCTGGGCGGCACGTCGAACCACTTCCGCACGGCATCGCTCATCGAGCTCGGCGGCTGGGACCCCTACAACGTGACCGAGGACGCCGACCTCGGCATCCGGGCGAGCGCTGTCGGGTACCGGGTGGGCGTCATCAACTCCACCACGATGGAGGAGGCCAACACCTCGGTGCCGAACTTCATCCGGCAGCGGTCCCGGTGGATCAAGGGCTACATGCAGACGAGCCTCGTCCACGCGCGGCGGCCCGTCGCACTGGTCCGTGAGATCGGACTCGTCCGGTTCGCGGCGTTCGTCCTGCTCATCGCAGGTACTCCGGCGACGTTCCTCTGCGTGCTGCCGTTCTACGCGCTCACCGTCGTCACGTTCTTCCTGCCGCGGGAGACCGTCGATGCGCTGTTCCCGGTGTGGGTGCTGTGGCTGTGCCTGTTCAACTTCCTGGTCGGCAACGCGATCATGATCTACCTGTCGATGATGGGCCCGTTCAAGCGCGGGACCTTCCACCTGATCCTCTGGTCGCTCCTGAACCCCGTGTACTGGACGCTGCACTCCATCGCCGCCTACAAGGCGCTCTGGCAGCTCCTGACCCGGCCGCACTACTGGGAGAAGACGGAGCACGGGCTGACGACACAGGGGCCTGCGGCGGACACGACGAGCTGACGCGCAGGCCCTCGGCTCAGCCCACGACGAGCGTTCGTGGCGATCGGGTCCGCGCAAGGGTGACCAGGAGCGCGCCGTAGGCGACCAGGGCAGGCACGAGCATCCACGCTCCGGTCGGGACCATCGCGTAGACGACGAAGAACGCGAGGTAGACGACGAGGTTGATCGCGAGCGTCACCTGCGAAGCCCAGGTCCACATCGCTTTCGTGACGGTGTCGCCCTGGTCCTGGAACGACGAGTTCAGCCACGCCCGCGACGTCCCCGAGAGCCAGCTCGCTCCGTACCCGAGGAGGAAGAACGCGGCGACCGCCGTCACCACCGTGGTGACCTCCGACGGTCTCGCCAACGCGACCGCTGAGACCGCCAGGAAGCCTGCGGCCAGCGCCACTGCTGAGATCGACGCGGGCACACGGTCGTTCCCGGGGGACAGGTCCTGAGCGCGACCACGGCGCAGGTTACTGAGCAGCACGACGAGGCCGCCGCATCCGTAGGCGGCGAGCATCCATCCGTACGCGGCTTCACCGAGCTTCACGACCTCGAACACGAGCGGCGTCTCGATGATGTTGAGGACCGCGCCCGCGATGAGCAGGAGCATCCACAGCCGTGTGTAGGGCTGTCGCCAGGCCCACAGATCGGACCCTTCCACGCGAACGAGGGCGGCGAACCCCGGCAAGCGGAACCAGCTCCCCGTGCGCAGTTCGGTCGCCGTCCTCCCGCCATGATCGCGAGCCGCTCGCAACGCACGTCCGACACCGCCGTGAGCCCACATGGCTGCTCCGACGCCGACGAACATCAGCGCATTCAGGAGCAGCAACCACGTCGGCCCGATCACTGGGAGCAGTGAACCTCCCACGGCCGGCGCGACGGCGAGGGTCACTGCCGACGTCGCGCTCACCGAGCGGAGCACCACCGGACGCTCAGTGGCAGTGACCGACGAGCTCACGAGCGACAGCAGGAGCGGATTCGCAACCGCACGGACGATCATGCTCGACCCCGCGTACACGTAGACCACCCACAGGTGCTCGACGAAGAACGCCGCGCCGACCGTCATCACGGCCAGGGTGACCTGGCAACCGATCCACGCCGTGCGGACGCTCTCGATCGGAACAGCTCGAGCGATGTGACCGGCGACGAGCAGTGCCGGGACCGTCTGCGCCAGGAACAGCCCCGCGCTCGCGGTCGACCCGGCCTGGGTCTGCACGTAGACGATCAGCGCCAGGTAGGTGAACCAGTTCCCGATCCCGTACGTCAGCGACACGAGGGGGAAGAAGACGCGCAGGGGCATCGCTCTCCTCCTCACCTCCGCCGAGCCCCGCAGCCGCCGCCGACGTCCCAGCCGGCGTTGGGGCACCTCGGGTTGAGACGACAGTAGGACGCCTGCTCGCGCCTTCCCATGAGGGAGTGGAAAGGGAACCACCCAAGCGGTGCCGACGGCGCTGATGCGTTGTCGGACCGACCACACGACGGTCTGGAGGCGCGTGGCGGCGCCGCCACGCGCCTCCAGGCCGTCATCCGGTCACGTCGGGGGCGCGCCGGCGCGTCCCTAGGGTGGTGGGATGCGATCGCTCACCAAGCTCGATGACTGGAGCAGGTCCGACGTCGACGCCGTCTTCGACCTGGCCGACGACTACCGCGACGGCCGAGGGCCCGCGACGGCGGGCTCCGCGGTGATGTTCTTCCCGTCCACGAGCCTGCGGACCCGGGTCACGTTCGAACGGGGCGCGTCCCTGATGGGCCTGCAGCCGATCGTGTTCCCCGACACCACGCTGGACAAGCCAGAAGCGTTGACGGACGTCGCGCAGTACCTGGCTGCGTGGGCTGACATCCTCGTCGTGCGCCATCACGACCTCGCCGTCGTCGAGGGTCTGGCCGCAGCAGCGGCACTGCCCGTGGTGAACGCGATGACCGACGAGAACCACCCCTGCGAGGTGCTGTCGGACCTGTACGCGCTGCGGCAGCGAGGCGACATCTCGTCGCTCCGATACCTGTTCGTGGGTGCTGACGGCAACATCGCTCGGGCGTGGCAGGAAGCGGCTCGGGTCCTGCAGCTCGATCTGGTCCAGTGCTGCCCCGCCGAGCTCGCCTCCCCGGGTGCCGTGTGGACGGACGACCTGGAGACCGCCGTCCGGTCGGCGGACGTGATCCTCACCGACGGCCCCGGTCAGCACGCCCGAGCCCTCGAACCGTTCCGGATCACCGCGGCCCTGCTCGACCTCGCGCCGACAGGGGTGCTGCTCGACCCGTGTCCACCCTTCGTGCGCGGTCGGGAGTTCAGCACCGATGCGCTCGAACACCCTGCCTTCGTCGGGCACGCCTTCAAGGCCGCGCTGCTGCCGGTCCAGCAAGCCGTCATGGCACACTGCCTCGAACTGCCGTCCGCGACGCCGTAGGTTGGCGGCGTGAAGCCGAAGCCGAAGCCTGTCCGACGCAACCCGTGCTGGGCCGTCGCGCTCGTGTACCTGTTCGGGGGCGTGCTCGCGCTCGTCGCCGGTCGGATGCTCCCCTGGCAGGACCAGGACCGTCAGGACCCCGACTACTGATGCACGCGGCCGTCATGGCCGTGTCGGCATCGGGCCGGTTGGGCGGGACAACCCGCCGGTGCGGCCGTCGGACTCGCGTCCGGCTCAACATCGGCTACCGGGCCAACCCGCGTTCGTAGAGGCTGGAAGCGAGTTGGCGCCCGCCGTCGAGGGAGGTCACCGTCACATCGCGAACGTGCCGGAACCCGAGCTGGTCGTAGAAGCGCCGCAAACCCGCGTTGTCCGTCGCGCAGTCGAGACGAACGCAGGCAGCCCCACGGTCGGCAGCTCGTGCCTCGACCCACGCCAGCAGTCGTTGCCCGAGCCTGCTGCCCCGGTGCGTCTGAGCAACAGCCAGCCGGTGCACGTACACCGCGGGACTGCTGTCCGCTCCCCATGTCTCCGGGTCGGAGTCGGACACCGTGACCATCGCCACGATCACCTGGTCCTGGCGCACCACGAAGAGACGCCCCTGCTCTGCGTCGCGCAGGAGAACGGCGTCGGGAACTGGGTCCTGCCACTGGTCGATCCCTCGCGCGCGGAGCCACTGCCGTGCGCCGTCGATGAGCGCCTGAGCCGCGGAGACATCCGCGGACGTGGCTGTTTCGACCGTCAGTACGTCTCGATCCATGGAACGACGCTACGGGAGCGGCCTCGCCGGAGAGGTGCTGAAGCGCCGCGCGCTCGTGGTCTGATGGCGATAGTTGCTCGAGGTGCAGATCGCACCTGCAAGGTTGTGCTTCGTATTGATATGCAGCACTCTGGCTGGGTTCGCCGTGATCTCGGCGACGACGCGTGGAGGAAGAACATGACGAAGGCCGCTCAACGGGGACGAGCGATGAGCACGCCACGATTCGGGCTCTCGGTGCGCAGAGCCACCACCGTCGCCCTGATGATGGCGACCATCGGTGCCGCCTTGCTCGCGATCGACAACCTGCTCGGATTCGTCAGTGCACACCTCATCGCGGCGAGCTTCGTCACGACCGTCGCGGTGGTCTCCGTGTCGGCCGGGGTGGGAGCCGCTGCGGGCGCCGCGCTCACTCGCGACGGGGCACGCGCACTCCTCGCCGTCGCCGTCGTCGGTTTCGTGGCCGCGCTGTCACCAGCGACCGAGAGCCATATGTGGCTCCCCGTGTCGATCGCGATGCAGGCCCTCGTCCCGTTGGCGTTCGCCGCGGGCGGGTTGCTCGCCCTCCACAGCCAGCGGGAGTTCGCCGCGGTTCGAGCCCTGACGGTGATGCTCCTGGGGCTCGCCGCCGCCTGGATCGTCACTGCGTTCGTCCCGGTGGCGCTCGTGGCGTTCTTGGTCGTGCAGGCGGGCACACTGCTCGTCGCGGCCGTCCTCAGCCTGGAATCCGTTCTTCGCCGGGTCCGGGGTCTTGCGCGTGAGCTGTGGTCGAGCGCGGAGGTGCGTTGAGGGGTCGGCTCACGGCTCCGCTTGACCGCGATGTCGGTGGGCCGCGATGCGCCTTCGACGTGGTTCGGATACGAACCTGCGCCGTGTGATCCACCTGCGGTAGAAAGATGGCGCCGTCTCGCGGGTCGACGACGTGCAGGGCTGAGAGGGAGCGCGTGGTGGCACGTCAGAACAGGATCTCGTCCCGATCGTCCACAGCGCCTGCGCCACACCACGTCAGACGAACCGTCGCAGCCGGTCTGGCGATCGCGGTGTCTGCGGCAGCCCTGATCGGCATCGATGTGATCGCCGGGTCGGCTGCCGGGTCGACCACCTCGACGGTGACGGTCACCCAGGTCACCGCGACGACCACCGTCACCTCGACCGGCAGTGCCGTTCGCACCACCCTCAAGATCAAGAACACTGCCGCCGTGCGGAAGCCGGCTTCCTCCGCTTGGCTGTACCTGTCCGCCGGCACGAAGAAGTACACACTCGGCCGGGTCGCGGTGAAGGCACTCGCCGCTGGTTCGAGCACCTCCGTCACCGCAGTCCGCGGGACACCTGCCCGCGCCGCAGCCGGCAAGTACTCCGTCCTGGCCTGCGTGGGTGCGTACTCCGCGAAGCAGTGCCGCACGTCGACTGCGACCATCACCAGCACGCCCACGAAGCGCGCGCGCCCGGAGACGGGCGTGATGCTCGACGTCGCTCGCGCCTACTACCCCGTGGCGCTGATCAAGCGGCACATCGACCTGCTCGCCGACGACGGTGGGCGCTTCCTGCACCTGCACCTCACCGATGACCAGAACGTCGGGATCGAGAGCACGGTGCTCGGCCAGACCCTCGCCAACGCTGATCTCGACGACGGCGTGTACACGAGCCGCGTGACCCATCGTCCGTTCCTGAGCGTCGCGCAGGCACGCACGATCTCCGACTACGCAGCGAAGCGGGGTGTCGCGATCGTGCCGGAGATCGACACTCCGGGCCACATGGCTGCGGCATTCGACCTGCTCGAGGCGAAGCACGGCACGAAGTGGGTCGATCGCATCCGTTCGGGCGAGAGCGAGCTCGACCCGTCGGCGCCCGGGAGTCTCGCGCTGGCCAAGAAGATGTACGCCGAGGTGCGGCGGACCTTCCCCGCCAGCCGAACCGTGCACATCGGCGGCGACGAATGGGGCGACGACGTCACCGCCGCCCAGCGCGTCGCCTGGATGAACGCGATGGCGGCCGCTCTCGGCAACCGCGAGGTCTGGGCCTGGAACGACGGGATCAATCGGGTTGCGGTCGGGCGACTGGACCCGCGCATCCACGTCACGTACTGGAGCTTCGACGGCGACACCGAGGACGCAGCCGAGCGGCGCGAACGGCGAGCGCGGCGGGCGAGTGCGGTCGACCTGCAGCAGGCCGGGATCGACATGCTCAACTACAACTCGTACTACCTGTACGAGGTGCCGACGGACCTCGACCCGGCCGACAGCGAGTACACCGTGGCCGATCTCCGCGAGAACTGGTCACTCCGGACGTGGGACGGCGACTCCGGTTCGCTGCTCGCGGCTCCGATGTCGGGCGCCGCCGTCGCGATCTGGGGTGAGGACCTCGAGGACCCGCCATCTGACGCGCTCCTGCGGTGGAGCGCACCGCACGTGACGGCGATGATCGAGACCGCAGCCTCCTGACGGACGCGTGTCGTGCCTCCAGGCCGATCGCCGGACCCGCCGGACCCACCGCCTGCCTACCCCAGCGGCTCCACGCCGTAACTGGTGACCACCGCGCGCAACTCGTCCAGGTAGGTCTGCGCCTGCACGGTGAGGGGAACCGAGGCGTGCGCGATCCAGCCGATCTCGATGCGTTCGTCGACGTCGAGGGGGATGGCGACGATCTCGGGGTCGAGGTCGTCGCTGATGAGTCCGGTGGAGATCGTGTACCCGCCGAGGCCGATCATGAGGTTGAAGATCGTCGCTCGGTCCGAGACGCGGATCTCCCGCTTGCTCGACATCGTCGACAGGATCTCCTCGGCCAGGTAGAAGGAGTTGTTCGCACCCTGGTCGAACGTGAGCCGAGGCAGGTCGGCGAGGTCCTCGAGGGTCGCACGCTCCCGTGACGCGAGCGGGTTCCGCTTGGCCACGAAGATGTGCGGCTGCGCGACGAACAGCGGTGTGAACACGACGCCGGCGTCCCGCAGCAGCTTGCCGAGCACCTGCTTGTTGAAGTCGTTGCGGTAGAGGATGCCCACCTCGCTGCGCAGGGTGCGGACGTCCTCGATGATGTCCCAGGTGCGCGTCTCACGCAGCGAGAACTCGTACTCGTCCGCAGCCGCCGCTTCGACCATCCGGACGAAGGCCTCCACCGCGAACGAGTAGTGCTGGGCGGACACCCCGAGCAGCCGACGCGACCGCTGGCCGCCGACGTACCGCTGCTCGAGCAGGGAGACCTGCTCGACGACCTGCCGGGCGTACCCGAGGAACTCGACGCCGTCCACGGTGAGGACGACGCCCCGGGCCGATCGGGTGAAGAGCGGGCGCCCGATCCGCGTCTCCAGGTCCTTCATCGCCGCGGACATCGTCGGCTGCGACACGTAGAGCAGGTCGGCCGCTGCGCTGATCGAGCCCTCCGTCGCGACCTCGATGAAGTACCGGAGCTGCTGCAGGGTGATGTCGTTCGAGACACGGGCCATAGGCCGAGGCTATACCGGTGCATAGCGTCTCGGTATTACCTGATGACCCATGAATCCCGCGATGATCGAGGCACCCCTTCCCCAGCGCCCGCGGGCGCTCGACGAACAGATTGCCGACCATGGCGAACGACCTCACCTTCAGCATCACCCGGACCCGGTTCGACGAGGACTACTCCCCCGCCGACAGCTCCCGGCTGACCACGAACTTCGCCAACCTGGCGCGCGGCGAGCACCGTCAGCAGAACCTCCGCGCTGCGCTGGCGATGATCGACGGGCGAGCGAACGAGCTGGCCGCGGCACACGACCGCTACCGTCTGCAGCTCGACATCGTCTCGGTGGCGCTGGAGTTCTCCGACGGTGGTTCGGACGCCGAGTTCCCGCTGCTCGAGATGCTCGACGTCACGATCGTCGACGAGCACACCGGCGAGTGCCACCAGGGGATCCTCGGCAACAACTTCTCGTCGTACCTGCGCGACTACGACTTCTCCGTCCTGCTGCCGTCGTCCCCGGGCTTGCCGTCTGACTTCGGGGCGCTGCACGGGGCACTCTTCCAGCGCTTCCTGGAGTCCTCCGCGTTCCACTCGAATTTCAGTGCCGAGCCCGTCGTCTGCATCAGCGTCTCGACGAGCCAGACCTACCGCCGGAACGGGTACGTCCACCCCGTCCTCGGCGCCGAGTACGAGCACGAGCACTCCTCGCTCACCGACGACTACTTCGGCCGGATGGGCATGCGGGTCCGGTACTTCCAGCCCGCCGGGGCGGCTGCCCCGCTCGCGTTCTACACGCGCGGCGACCTGACCGGCGACTACACGAACCTCCAGCTCATCGGCACGATCGCCACCATGGAGACCTTCCAGAAGATCTACCGCCCGGAGGTCTACGCCGCGAACACCCCGGCCGGCAGCACCTACCGCCCCACCCTCGACCACACCGACTTCACGCCGACCCCGGTGACGTACGACCGCGAGGAGCGCAGCCGCCTCGGGATCACGCAGGGCCGGTGGACCGAGGAGCACCTGGTGCGGCCGCACCGCGCACTCCTCGCCCGGTGGGCTGACCTCGCCCTCGCGCACTGACTTCCTCTGCCCTTCGACTGACTGGACCATCACACCCATGCGTTCTCTCCTCCCCACCTCGATCGTCGGCAGCCTGCCGAAACCGTCCTGGCTCGCCGAGCCCGAACGACTCTGGTCCCCCTGGGAGCTGCAGGGCGCGGCCCTGACCGAGGGCAAGCAGGACGCCCTCCGGTCCGCCGTCCACGAGCAGGAACGCCGCGGCATCGACATCGTCAGCGACGGTGAGCAGACCCGCCAGCACTTCGTCACGACGTTCATCGAGCACCTGGACGGCGTCGACCTGGAGCGCAAGGAAACCGTCCGCATCCGCGACCGCTACGACGCGGCCGTCCCGACCGTCGTCGGTGCCGTGAGCCGTCGGAAGCCGGTCTTCGTCGAGGACGCGAAGTTCCTGCGGGCTCAGACGGATCGCCCCATCAAGTGGGCGCTCCCCGGCCCGATGACGATGATCGACACGCTCTCCGACCAGCACTACAAGAGCCGCGAGAAGCTGGCGTGGGAGTTCGCCACGATCCTCAACCAAGAGGCCCGGGAACTGCAGGACGCCGGCGTCGACATCATCCAGTTCGACGAGCCCGCCTTCACCGTCTTCCACGACGAGGTGCAGGACTGGGGCGTGGCCGCGCTCGAGCGCGCAGCCGAGGGCCTGCGCGCCGAGACCGTCGTACACATCTGTTACGGCTACGGCATCGAGGCGAACAACAAGTGGAAGGAGACCCTCGGCGCCGAGTGGCGGCAGTACGAGCAGTCCTTCCCGCTGCTGCAGCAGTCGTCGATCGACATCGTCTCGCTCGAGTGCATCCACTCGCACGTTCCGCTTGAACTCGTCGAGCTCATCCGTGGCAAGAAGGTCATGCTCGGGGCGATCGACGTGGCGACCGAGACCGTGGAGACCCCGGAAGAGGTCGCGGAGGTGCTGCGTCGGGCGCTCGAGTTCGTCGATGCGGACAAGCTCATCCCCAGCTCCAACTGCGGGATGGCACCCCTGGCGCGGGGCGCGGCGCTGGACAAGCTCGGCGCGCTGTCCGCGGGAGCGGACATCGTCCGGGCTGAGCTCGTCGGCGCGGCGGTCCCGTCGGGGCGCTGACCACTGCGAGACACCACGGCGGCTCTCTTCCGGAAGGAGGCGGGCCGCCGTTCGTGTTGCGTCCGCCGCGTGGGCGGCTTTCGGTCCGGCCTGGAGGCGCGGCTGCGGTTGCGCCGACGAGGCACGTTGGCACCGGGGTGCCGACCACGACAGGGCGTCTCTCCGTCACCATCGGCGCTCGGGTCCTGACCGCCCACCAGGGGGACGGCGTCTGCGAAGCGTCAGACTCGAGGGCGTTGACTACGGTCATGATCACCAAGGGCGTCATCCACCAGGTCGAGAGTGCGACTGTCCGAGATCGCAACGGCGTATCAGTCGGCAAGGTCGTGCAGGCGTTCCCCTCCGAGGAGGACGGCAGTGCGGCCTACGTCTGTGTCGCGACCGGACTGCTCGGGCGTCACCAGGCGCTCGTCCCCGCCGACGACGCCACGTTCGACGGCACGGACGTGCACGTCGGGTACACGAAGGACGCGATCAAGGGCGCGCCGTCCCTCGGAGCCGGACGCACCTTGTCCCCCGCCGAGGCGAACGCCGTCCGCAAACACTTCGGGCTGTCCCGCACCGGCGCTGCGACCGGCGACATGGGCGACCCACACGAGAACCTCGACCAGGCCGGGACAGGTCTTGCGGGTGCCGACGACACCGAGGGCGCTGGGACGACACCGCCGGCCTGAACCTCACCGGAGTGAACGACGCCGAAACCGAGGCTTTCGCCCACACCCGGCCAGGCAGTGGCCAGTCCTCTGGCGGGTGCGTGCTCCCTCATTGACGCGCGCTTCTGTGAGCGCGGCACACGCGGGCTTCTCGGAGGAGCACGCCCCTCTTCGTCGGACGGGCTCCGCGGCCATCACACACGCGCAGCACCGCGAAGGCGCTGCTGCGAACGCTCACGGCGTCGCAGCGTGGTCACGTGTCATGGGAAGTCACCCTCCGACACACATCGACACAACCCTTCTCGCCGGCGTTCGGCGATGCCACAGTCTCGCGATGGCGCACATCTGGTCGGGCTGTCCGCCCACACCGGACGAATCGACACCACACGGCGCCACACCACGCGACAGGTAGCAACCCAGAGCACGAAGGAGTCCTCGTGACCATCAGCAACCAGACCGCCGACAGCACGATCGACGACCGGGCCGACGACGAACTCCTCGCCCGCTTCCGTCCGATCTTCGACCGCATCGCTGCCGGCGCCTCTGAGCGCGAACGCGACCACCGCCTCCCGTTCGAGGAGATCCGCGAACTCGCCGCCGCAGGATTCGGCGCCGTCCGCGTCCCCGTCGCCCACGGCGGAGCCGGGGCGACACTGCCCCAGCTGTTCCGCCTGCTGACCGAACTCGCCGCCGCTGACAGCAACATCCCCCAGGCGCTCCGCGGCCACTTCGCACTGGTGGAGGACCGGCTGGTCGCCCGGTCCGGGGAACGCGAGGGGTGGCTGGACCGCTTCGGCCGCGGTGAGATCGCCGGCAACTCGTGGACCGAGGTCGGGTCAGTGCAGGTCGGCGACGTGATCACGAAGGTGACCCCGCAGCCGGACGGGACGTTCCGGATCACCGGGCAGAAGTACTACTCGACCGGCAGCATCTTCGCCGACTGGATCGACACCTACGCCGAACGCACGGACACCGGCGAGCGGGTCATCGCGATCGTCGACGCACACCAGCCCGGGGTCACCCACACCGACGACTGGGACGGGTTCGGGCAGCGCACCACCGGCTCCGGCACCAGCACCTTCGACGACGCCGTGGTGCAGGCCGACGCGGTGATCCCCTTCGACGAGCGGTTCAAGTACCAGACGGCGTTCTACCAGGGCGTGCTGTTGAGCGTCCTCGCCGGGTCCGTCGTCGCAGCCGAACGGGAGATCGCGCGCGAGGTCCGCAACCGCACCCGCGTCTTCTCACACGGCAACGCCGATACGTTCGCATCGGACCCGCAGATCCTCCAGGTCGTCGGCGAGGTGTCGGCGGCCGGGTTCGCCGCCACCGCGATCGTCGACCGGGCCGCCGCGGCCCTGCAGGGTGCATACGAGGGAGCGGGGCTCGACACAGCCGAGGACGAGCGCCGCAACGACCGCGCCGAACTCGCGACCGCGCAGGCGCAGGTGGCGCTGACCACGCTGGCGACGACGGCGACCTCGCACCTGTTCGACGCGCTCGCGGCGTCCGGGGTGAGCACGACGAAGAACCTCGACCGGCACTGGCGGAACGCTCGCACCGCCGGCAGCCACAACCCGTGGGTGTTCAAGGCGCGGATCATCGGTGACCACGCGGTCAACGGTGCCGAACCGCCCCGCGTCTGGGCGATCGGTGCGACCCGCACCTCGTGACGCCTGCACCGGAAGCTGGCCGCGTGACTGCACGCGATTTCGTGACACACAACGGACGGGAGGCGCGGTGCCAGCTGGCACCGCGCCTCCTGTCCCGCACACGGTCGCGGACACGCGACGGAGGCGTCGCCACCTTCTACATGTCGTCGATGAGACGGAGCGTGTAGCCGTCGGGGACCGTCTGGTGTTCGACGTAGTGCATGAACACCGGCGCAGCCTGGTCGGCCGTGAACAGCTCGGAAGGATGCCGCGGCTCGTGCGCGGCCTGCACGTCGATGGTCTCCGTGAGCGGTTCGGTGAGATCGTGGGCACGGCCGACGATGGAGAAGCGGTACTCCCCGTCGTCCTCGCGACGGCGCAGCTCCACGCTCATCTTCTCGGCGGTGCCACCGGCCTGCAGGTAGGAGTTGCCGTACTGCTCCTCAGTCTTGTCGGGGTTGAACATCCAGTCGGCGTCGTCGGGACACCACCAGAGCCTCCACGCGAAGTGCTCGTCGTTGTCGAGGAGTCCCAGCATGCGGCGGACCTGGTCGGGCATCGGCCGGAAGGTGTCCCGCAGGATGCTGCTGATGCTGCTGTTGGTCTCTTCGATGATCATGTGCCGCTTCACTCGTTGCGCTGACCGAGGTGATCTGGATTCGTTCTCCGTTCAGTGTGGCCGACGCGGGATGGTCATTGTTGAACGAACGCTCCGGCAACGAGGTGCTCCCGGTGACACGCTGGTCCCATGTCCCCCTCCAAGGTCATCGCAGCACTCGGGAGTTCCTTCGCAGCCGGCCCGGGCATCGAGCCGATCGTCGACGCCAGCGCCGTGCGGTCCGCGAAGAACTACGCGCACCAGCTCGCCGGACGCCTCTCGGCGGAACTCGTCGATCTCACCGTCTCGGGCGCGACGACGGCGAATGTCCTCGACACCCCGCAGCAAGCCTTGTCCGGTGTCGTCTACCCGCCGCAGGTCGACGGCGTTCCGGCCGATGCCGACGTGGTCACCGTGACCGCCGGCGGCAACGACCTGCAGTTCGCCGGTGCGATGTTCTCCGTGGCGTTGCGCCGGACGGCACCGGAATCTCCCATGGTCGCCACGCTCAGCACCATGTTGCCGGACGACATCCCCGCACCGACCGACGAGGCCGTCGAAGCGGCGACAGCGGGACTCGTGCAGGTCGTCGAGAAGGCCCGCGAGAAGGCACCACGTGCGCGGATCATGCTTGTCGACTACCTCACGGTGGTGGACGGCGACTCGCTCGAGCACACGCCGTTCGACCAGGACGAGCTGGATCAGTTCCTGGTCATAAAGACGGCGATCCGCAAGGTCTTCCGCGACGCGGCATCGAGGACCGGCGCCGAACTCGTCCTCGCCTCGGCGCTGAGCGAGGGCCACGCGCTCGGCTCAGCGAAGCCCTGGATCCAGCCGTTCCACCTGGACATGTCCTCGTTCCACCCCAACGAGGCCGGCATGACCGCCATCGCCGCGGAGCTGGAGCGCACGCTCAACGCGTAGGCCTCCACCGGTCACATCAGCCCACCTCAAGCACCCCGTGGACAGCGCTCGTGGGCAGTCGGAAGTCTTTGGCACCGGCGAGAACACGTCGAGACTCCACGCGCTCGCGCGACACATGACGGACGGGAGGCGTCACCATCTTCTACATGTCGGCGACGAGACGGAGCGCGTAGCCGTCGGGGACCGTCTGGTGTTCGACGTAGTGCATGAACACCGGCGCCGCCTGATCGGCCGTGAACAGCTCGGCTGAATGCCGGGACTCGTGCGCCGCCTGCACGTCGATGGTCTCCGTGAGCGGTTCCGACAGATCGTGGGCACGGCCGACGATGGAGAAGCGGTACTCGCCGTCGTCCGCACGGCGGCGTAGCTCCACGGTCATCTTCTCCGCGGTGCCACCGGCCTGCAGGTACGAGTCGCCGTACTCGTCGATGACCGCCTGCGGGCCGGCGCGCCAGGTCTGGTCGTCGATCGGCGCGGAGAAGACGAGCCACGCGAAGTGGTCGTCGTTGTCGAGAAGGCCGAGGCTACGTCGCACCTGCTCCGGGAGCGGTCGGAACGTGTCGTTCAGCACACTGCTGACCGACCCGTTGGTTTTCGTGATGATCAAGGCGGGCTCCTCCACGTGCTCGTCGGCGACAGAGGTGATCGTGATCCGCGCTCCTCTGAGCGTGGCACACGTGGGTTCGTCGGGGCATCACACCCCCCCTGGTCCGACGTTGGCAGCTCGCGGTTCGGCGCTCGCCGAACGGACCATGGCGTCGACGAACGAGATGCCCGCTCGGCCCAGGCTGCGATCGCACATCCCGAGCCGCGGACCGTCGCTGGACGACTCAGTGGGGCCTGTCGAACGATTTGAGCTCCTGCGGTACTGCGGACACCGAACCGCGTACCCGGATCGGCATCGGGACGAGCTGTTCACCGACGGTCAAGTCCGGGTCAAGGAGGATGCGGACCGCCAGGGCCCCCATCTCCTCGTACGGCAGCGCCGCGGTGGTGAGGGTCGGTTCGAGGTACAACGCGATGTCGTCGTCGTCGAAGGAAACGACTGAGACGTCCTCGGAGACCCGGAGTCCCGCTTCGGTCAGGGCGCGGTAGACACCGAAGGCGAGCCGGTCGTTCAGGGCGATCACCGCTCCAGGGCGACGGCCGCTGGCGAGCAGGCCCCGCATGGCTTCGTAGCCGTGGTCGGGATCCCACTCGGGCATGTCGATCTCACTGATCGGCACGACGTCGTGGGCCGCGAGGGCCGCCGATATCCCGGCGAGGCGCCGTTCGATCGCGCGGGTGGTCCAAGCCGGGCGGACGGACCGATCGCGGCCGATGATGACGACGTCCTCGGTGTGGCCGGCGTCGAGCAGGAGCCGCACGATCGACTCGCCGCCGGCGTGCTCATCGGCGAGGACGGTGGCGGTCGGACGGGATGCGACTGCGTTGAGCATGACGACGGGGATGTCCGCGTTGATCTCAGGGAGTTCGACGGCGTGCGGTCGGATCGAAGCGTAGATGAGCCCGTCCACCTGGTGGTCGACGAGCACACCGAACGACGAGACGATCCCGGCCTGCTGGTCCTCGGTCTCGGTGATGAAGAGGACGTATCCCTGGCGCTTCGCCTCGGCGAGGGCGCCGCGGATCATGCCCGACCCGAACCGGTCAGTCGTGATGGCCTCGGAGACGAGTCCGATGACACCGGACCGGCGAGTGGTGAGTGACCGTGCGGTGAGGTTCGGTCGGTAACCGAGTTCACCCGCTGCGGCACGGATGCGGGCTGCGGCGTCGACGGAAACGCGCGATGCCGGGTGGGAGTTGAGCACCTGCGAGACGGCTGCCTTGGACAGCCCGACGCGAGCGGCGACGTCGGAGAGCGTCACTCGACGGGCGCTCATCTCGACCTCGTCGTCATTGTTCGCACCTCTCCAGCATACGGGCTTGACAGACCGTGGTGAACCGGTACACCATACGTGATTAACCGGTTCACCATGGCGGTGGACCCCTCGATGATGAGTGGTGGAACCCCGTGCACGACCTTCCCTCGACCGACGGCCAACGCCGCTTCCGGGCAACGGTGCTCCCGTGCTGAGGCTCCCCGACCACTGGGTGTGGGACTTCTGGTTCGCCGACGACGGCGACCGCCACCACGTGTTCTTCCTCCACGCACCGCGGTCACTCGGCGACGAGCACCGTCGACACCGTGCAGCCCGCATCGGTCATGCCGTCTCCGACGACCTCGTCGACTGGGCGATCCTGGACGGACCGTTCGGGCCCGGTCCCGACAACGCGTTCGACGGGACGACGACCTGGACCGGGAGCGTCGTGCGCGGCCAGGACGACCGCTGGCGGATGTTCTACACCGGCACACGGTTCCTCGAGGACGAACCCGTCCACACCAACATCGAGACGGTCGGGGTCGCCGTGTCCGACGACCTCGTCACCTGGCAGAAGCTGCCCGGCCCTGTGACGCGCTCCGACCCCCGCTGGTACGAGACCCTCGGCAACGACCCCGACGTCGACGGCGCACTCTTCCCGGAAGAGGCCTGGCGCGACCCGTGGGTCCACGAGGACCCCTCTGGCGGCCTCTGGCACATGCTCGTCACCGCCCGCTCCACCGAGGGAGCGCTCGACGACCGCGGAGTCATCGGACACGCGACGTCCACCGACCTCGAGCGCTGGGAGGTACAGCCACCGCTGACCTCACCCGGATCGGGCTTCGTCCACCTCGAGGTACCGCAGGTCGTGCAGGTCGACGGCGCCTGGTTCCTGGTGTTCTCCTGCCCCGCTGACGCCCTCAGCACGGCCAATCCACGCGCCGACGAGACACCGGGCACCTGGTCGGTCCCGATCGACGGGCCCTTCGGTCCGTTCGACGTGACGGATGCCGAGCCGCTGACCGACGTGACGTGCTACTCGGGCCGGATCGTCCGTCGTCGCGACGGCTCACCCGTCCTGATGACCTTCGCGAACGGCCGCGCCGGAGAACCCCTGCCCGGCTTCCTGCACGACCCGGTCGACGTGCACGTCGTCGACGGTCGGCTGGCCCTCCGTCCAGCGACGCCCACGGCCCAGACCCAGACCCAGACCCAGACCCAACCCTGCCCCGCCGGCAGCGGTACGGCCGCTCCCTGAGCGCCGTCCCACCGACCGACACCCGATCCCACTCAAGGAGAACCATGCACACCACGTCCCTCGTCCGCCGGACAGGAACGGTCATCGCCCTCGCCGCGGTCGCCGCTGCTGCCCTCACCGGCTGCTCCTCCGGCTCCGCTTCCAGCAGTGCTGCTGGCAGCGGGACCGGCAGCATCGTCGTCTGGGGCCACCAAGGCCAGGACTCCGAGGTCGCGGCCATCCAGAACGCCGTCAAGGGCTTCAACGCGTCGCAGAAGAAGGTGAAGGCGACCCTGAAGCTCATCTCCGGCGACACCTACACCAGCACCGTGACGAACACCCCGACGAACAAGTTGCCGGATGTGCTCGAGATCGACGGCCCGACGCTCGCGAGCTACGTCTACAACGGCAAGCTCACTCCGCTCAGCGACTACGTGTCGAAGTCCACCGTCAGCAACGCCACGAGCGGCTCGATCGCCGAGGGTACCGACAACGGCAAGCTCTACGGCCTCGCGCAGTACAGCTCGGCGATGGGCCTCTACGGCAACAAGAAGCTCCTCAAGGCCGCCGGTGTTCAGCTCCCGACTTCGCCGTCCACTGCGTGGACGCCGGAACAGTTCTCGGCGGCGCTGAAGAAGCTCGCCGCGGCGAACTCCTCAGGGAAAGCGCTCGACCTCACCGAAGCGTCGCTGAACGCCGAGTGGGGCACGTACGGCTTCTCGCCGATGGTCCAGTCTGCCGGGGGCAACCTCGTCCAGGGTGACAAGGCCACCGGTGTGCTGAACTCCGCCGCCTCGGTCAAGGCCCTCAAGGACATCGCGTCCTGGAAGCCCTACGTCGACGCGAACACGGACGGCAACGCCTTCCAGAACGGCCGCGTCGCGCTGAGCCTCAGCGGACACTGGAACTACCCGGCCTACTCGAAGGCGGTCGGCAGCAACCTCGTGGCCCTGCCGCTGCCGAACTTCGGCAAGGGTGAGAAGGTCGGCGCCGGGTCCTGGACCTGGGGCATGAGCTCGGCCACCAAGAACGGCAAGGCCGCAGGTGCCTTCATGGACTACCTGCTCAACGACACCAGCGTCAAGGCGATCACGGACGCGAACGGTGCTCCGGCAGCGACGAAGTCCGTGTTCGACAAGCAGGCCGACTACCAGCCCGGTGGTGCCCTCGCCCTCTGGGGGCAACAGCTCGAGCAGTCCTGCCCCGCCACGGCGATCACGGACTCCTGTATCGCGGTCTACCGACCGGTGACCCCGGGCTACCCGGTCATCACCTCGAAGTTCGCCAGTGCGCTCTCCGCGGTCTGGGGCGGCGCCGACGCGAAGGAGCAGCTGACCACCGCGGCCCAGTCCATCGACCAGGCCTTCTCCGACAGCAACGACTACAAGTGATCGGCGGTGGAGACGTCGGCCTGCCCGACGTCTCCACCGGCACCGCCCCCGAACAGGACGACCAGGAGCACCAGTGACCAGCACGACCAGTCCCCAGTCGGATGCCCCGCCGACGCCATCCAGGGCGCGGGAGCACCGCGCTCCCCGACAACTGCGCAAGCAGCGGAGCGGCACCTTCGCCGGTCCGCTGATGGCCCTCCCCGCGATGAGCGGCATCGTCCTGTTCATCGCAGTACCCTTCGTCGCCGCGATCGGGCTGTCGTTCTTCAACGTCCAGATCGGGTCGCCGCGTCCGCCGACGTTCCTCGGGTTCACGCAGTACGTGCGCCTCTTCACCGACCCCGTCGAGGCACCGCAGTTCTTCCGCGCCCTCGGCAACAACCTCTTCTTCGCCGCGGTCGTCATCCCGGTGCAGACCGGGCTGGCGCTCGTGTTCGCCGTCCTGCTCAACCAGCAGCTCAAGGGCATCAAGTTCTTCCGCACGTTCTTCTTCATGCCCGTCGTCTTCCCCATGGCGCTCGTCGCCGTCATCTGGCGCGTCATCCTCGACCGCAGCGGGGACGGCCTGCTGAACAGCGCGGTCGAGACCGTGACCGGCGGGACCGTCGGCGCGCACAACTGGCTCGGCTCCGGCAACACGGCGATGCTCTCCGTCATCGTCCTGTCGGTCTGGCAGGGCGTCGGCTTCCAGATGGTGATCATCCTCGCGGCGTTGCAGGAGATCCCCGAGGAGCGCTACGAGGCCGCACGACTCGACCGAGCGAACGTCTTCCAGCAGTTCCGCTACATCACCGTGCCCGGCGTCCGGAACACCCTGATCTTCGTCGTGCTGCTCACGACGATCTTCGCCTTCCGGGTCTACGACCAGGTGTACATCCTGATCACCACCGCCGGCGGGAACGAGAACGCCCTCCGCACGGTCCTGTACCAGGCGACGAACGCGATCCTCGCCGAGAACAGCGTCGGCCAGGCTGCCGCCATCTCGGTGGTCCTCTTCCTGATCATCGTCGTCATCACCCTCGTCCAGCGAGCCGTCCTGCGCCAGAGGAGCGAAAGTTGAGCACCATCCGACCCACCCGCAAGCGACTCTCGAAGGCCGGCTCCTACGCCATCCTCATCGTGATGTCGGCGGTCATGTTCTCGCCGATCTACTACCTGCTGATCGGCAGCTTCAAGCCGAGCTCCGAGGTCCTCGACGGCTTCACCGGCTTCCTCCCCATCCACCTGTCGCTCCAGAACTACCTCGGGGTCTTCAAGGCCCTCGACTCGGACGCGACGGGGTACTTCTGGCGGTTCATGGGCAACTCCGTCGCCATCTCGCTGGTCATCGTGCTCGGCGGGCTCGTCGTGAACTCGATGGCGGGCTACTCCTTCGCGCGCCTGCAGTGGCGCGGCAAGAACGCGGTGTTCGTCATCGTCGTCCTGCTGATCATCGTGCCGTTCGAGTCCGTCGCGGTCCCGCTGCTGTTCCTGCTGAACGGCCAGCGCGACACCCTGTTCGTGCAGATGATCCCGTTCGTGGCGAACGCGTTCTCGATCTTCTTGTTCTACACGTTCTTCCTCAACCTGCCGAAGAGCATCGAGGAGGCCGCGCGCCTGGACGGTCTCGGGGCATTCGGCACGTTCGCCCGGGTCGTCGTCCCGAACGCCAGACCGGTCTTCGCGACCGTGGCCATCCTCACGTTCCTCAGCTCGTGGGGGTCGTACCTCTGGCCGTCGATCGTGACGTCCGATCCGACCGCCCGCCCGCTCCCGCTCGAGATGAGCGTGTTCTCCGGCCAGACGCCGGTCGACTGGGGACAGACGTTCGCCTTCGGGACCCTGCTGGTGCTGCCGGTCCTGATCGTCTTCCTCGCGTTCCAGCGGTTCTTCATCCAGAGTGTCGCCGGTTCGGCCGTCAAGGGATGACGCTCGCCTGCTCGAGTCGAGGTGGAACCGGTCGGTCGCAGACGCCCCTTCCGAGCTGAACCTCGACGGGGGTGCCAGCAAGCCTCTCGGGCGGCGGGGCCGGTGAACGAAGGACGCCCCGCCGGCCGAAGCCAGCGGGGCGTCCCCGTCGAGTCAGTCCAGGATCAGAAGTCCCAGTCCTCGTCCTCAGTGTTCACGGCCTTGCCGATGACGTACGACGAGCCCGACCCCGAGAAGAAGTCGTGGTTCTCGTCCGCGTTCGGCGACAGGGCGGAGAGGATGGCCGGGTTCACGTCCGTGATGTTCTTCGGGAACATCGGCTCGTAGCCCAGGTTCATCAGCGCCTTGTTGGCGTTGTAGTGCAGGAACTTCTTGACGTCCTCGGTCAGACCGACCTCGTCGTAGAGGTCCTGCGTGTACTGCACCTCGTTCTCGTACATCTCGAACAGCAGCGAGAACGTGTAGTCCTTGAGCTCGTCACGCTCGGCCTGCGTGAGGGTCTCGAGGCCCTTCTGGTACTTGTAGCCGATGTAGTACCCGTGGACGGCTTCGTCACGGATGATCAGGCGGATCAGGTCGGCGGTGTTCGTGAGCTTCGCGCGCGACGACCAGTGCATCGGCAGGTAGAAGCCCGAGTAGAACAGGAACGACTCGAGCAGCGTCGAGGCGACCTTGCGCTTCAGCGGGTTGTCGCCCTGGTAGTAGTCCATCACGATGGACGCCTTCTTCTGCAGGTTCGGGTTCTCCTCGGACCAGCGGAAGGCCTCGTCGATCTCACGCGTCGACGCGAGCGTCGAGAAGATCGACGAGTAGGACTTGGCGTGCACCGACTCCATGAACGCGATGTTCGTGTAGACGGCTTCCTCGTGCGGGGTGATCGCGTCGGGGATGAGCGACACGGCGCCGACGGTGCCCTGGATGGTGTCGAGCAGGGTCAGACCGGTGAACACGCGCATGGTCAGGGTCTGCTCGGCCGGCGTCAGCGTGTTCCACGACTGCACGTCGTTCGACAGCGGCACCTTCTCGGGCAGCCAGAAGTTGTTGACGAGACGGTTCCAGACCTCGACGTCCTTGTCGTCCTGGATGCGGTTCCAGTTGATGGCCTGGACCCGATCAATGAGCTTCAGCTTCTCGACCAACGTGTGTTCCTTACAGAGATGGTGACTAAGTGACGGACTGGAGGCGCGGTGCGGGTTGGCACCGCGCCTCCAGGGAGCAGAGCGGAAGCTCTACAGCATGCAGCTGACGCAGCCCTCGACCTCCGTGCCCTCCAGCGCGAGCTGGCGGAGACGGATGTAGTAGATCGTCTTGATGCCCTTGCGCCATGCGTAGATCTGCGCCTTGTTGATGTCACGCGTGGTGGCGGTGTCCTTGAAGAACAGCGTCAGGGACAGGCCCTGGTCCACGTGCTGCGTCGCGGCGGCGTACGTGTCGATGATCTTCTCGGCACCGATCTCGTACGCGTCCTGGTAGTAGTCCAGGTTGTCGTTCGTCATGAACGGCGCCGGGTAGTAGACGCGGCCGAGCTTGCCTTCCTTGCGGATCTCGATCTTCGACGCGATCGGGTGGATCGACGACGTCGAGTGGTTGATGTACGAGATCGAACCGGTCGGCGGGACGGCCTGCAGGTTCTGGTTGTAGATGCCGTGCTCCTGGATGGACGCCTTCAGCGCCTTCCAGTCGTCCTGCGTCGGGATCGTGATGTTCGCGTTGTCGAACAGCGAGGCAACGCGAGCCGTCGCGGGGGTCCACGTCTGGT
Source organism: Curtobacterium poinsettiae (assembly GCF_047226435.1). Lineage (NCBI taxonomy): Bacteria > Bacillati > Actinomycetota > Actinomycetes > Micrococcales > Microbacteriaceae > Curtobacterium > Curtobacterium poinsettiae. The sequence goes on from NZ_CP178434.1 coordinate 3,031,603, forward strand.
CGGTGTACTTGTCGAAGAACTCACCCGATGCGTACTTCGAGTCGCGGAAGCCGTCGAAGGTCTCGCCGGTCTCGATCGCGATCTTGTTCGACGCACGAAGGGCGTGGAACAGCACCGTGTAGAAGTAGATGTTCGTGAAGTCGATGCCCTCTTCGGAGCCGTAGTAGACGCGCTCACGAGCGAGGTAACCGTGCAGGTTCATCTGGCCGAGGCCGATGGCGTGCGACTTGTCGTTGCCGTCCTCGACGGAACGCACCGAGGTGATGTGCGACATCTGCGAGACCGAGGTCAGGCCGCGGATGGCGGTCTCGATGGTCTTGCCGAAGTCGGGCGAGTCCATCGTCAGCGCGATGTTCAGCGAGCCGAGGTTGCAGGAGATGTCCTTGCCGATCTCCTTGTAGGACAGGTCCTCGTTGAAGGTCGTCGGGGTGTTGACCTGCAGGATCTCCGAGCACAGGTTGGACATGTTGATCCGACCCTTGATCGGGTTGGCCTTGTTCACCGTGTCCTCGAACACGATGTACGGGTAGCCCGACTCGAACTGGATCTCGGCGATGGTCGTGAAGAAGTCACGCGCCTTGATCTTCGTCTTCTTGATGCGCGAGTCGTCGACCATCGCGCGGTAGTTCTCGGAGATCGGGACGTCGCCGAAGGGGACGCCGTAGACCTTCTCGACGTCGTACGGCGAGAACAGGTACATGTCCTCGTTGTTCTTCGCGAGCTCGAACGTGATGTCCGGCACGACGACGCCCAGGGACAGCGTCTTGATGCGGATCTTCTCGTCGGCGTTCTCGCGCTTGGTGTCGAGGAACTTCATGATGTCCGGGTGGTGGGCGCTGAGGTAGACCGCGCCGGCACCCTGACGCGCACCGAGCTGGTTCGCGTAGGAGAAGGAGTCTTCCAGCAGCTTCATCACGGGGATGATGCCCGAGGACTGGTTCTCGATCTGCTTGATCGGGGCGCCGGCCTCGCGGATGTTGGAGAGGAGCAGGGCCACGCCGCCGCCGCGCTTCGAGAGCTGCAGCGAGGAGTTGATGCCGCGCGAGATCGACTCCATGTTGTCCTCGATGCGGAGCAGGAAGCAGGAGACGAGCTCGCCGCGCTGTGCCTTCGCCGTGTTGAGGAACGTGGGGGTCGCGGGCTGGAAGCGGCCGGCGACGATCTCTTCGACCAGGTCGATGGCGAGCTGCTCGTTGCCCTGGGCCAGGCCGAGGGCGGTCATGACGACGCGGTCCTCGAAGCGCTCCAGGTACCGCTTGCCGTCGAACGTCTTGAGCGTGTAGCTCGTGTAGTACTTGAACGCGCCGAGGAACGTCTGGAACCGGAACTTCTTCGAGTACGCCAGGTCGTTGAGTCGCTGGATGAAGTCCAGCGAGTACATGTCGATCGTGGCTTGTTCGTAGTACTCGTTCTCGACCAGGTAGTCGAGCCGCTCCTTCAGGTTGTGGAAGAAGACGGTGTTCTGGTTGACGTGCTGCAGGAAGAACTGCTTGGCGGCCTCACGATCCTTGTCGAACTGGATGTTCCCGTCCGCGTCGTAGAGGTTGAGCATCGCGTTGAGGGAGTGGTAGTCCATCCCCGTCTGCGGCGACGTCAGATCGACGTCTGCAACTGCTGCGTCCAAAATGCATCCAATCCTGAGTTGACCGCCGACACGTCGTCAGGGGTCCCGAAGAGTTCGAATCTGTAGAGAAGGGGGACGTTGCACTTCTGTGCGATGACGTCCCCTGCGAGGCCGTACGCCTCGCCGAAGTTCGTGTTGCCACCCACCACCACGCCGCGGATGAGCGAGCGGTTGTGGGCGTCGTTGAGGAACTTGATGACCTGCTTGGGCACTGCCCCGTCGCCGTTGCCGCCACCGTAGGTGGGCAGCACCAGGACGTAGGGCTCGTCCACGTGCAGGAACGGTTCGCTCGGGTAGATCGGGATCCGGTCCGCATCGCGGCCGAGCTTCTCGACGAAGCGTGCGGTGTACCCGGACACGCTCGAGAAGTAGACCAATCGGCTCATGGTGCGCTCCTCGTGGAAAGGTGCGGACAGGCGGACCGGGCGGGCCAGGAGAGGCGAGTCGCGCCTCCCGAGATGCCCTGCCTGCGGGCCCCTTCGGGGCCCGCAGGACGACTACGCCAGTTCGGCGCTGAGGGTCGCGATCTTGTCGGGGCGGAAGCCCGACCAGTGGTCGTCGTCCGTGACGACGACGGGGGCCTGCATGTAGCCCAGGCTCTTGACGTGCTCGAGCGCTGCTTCGTCCGTGGACACGTCGTGCACTTCGTACTCGATGCCCTTGTTGTCGAGGGCCCGGTACGTCGCGGTGCACTGGACGCAGGACGGCTTGGTGTAGACGGTGACGGCCATGTTCTCCCCTGGTTCCTACTGGTTTCTGCTGTGCTGTGGAGGTGGTGCTGATGTCTGTCCGCAGTCGTGTCCGGGAGGGGCCGCTGCGATGTCTCCACACTACATCTAGTGGCTAGCCGCAGCACCGACCACAAGAGGGAGTGTTACAGCCGTGTAGTTCTCCACAACGCCCTCCACAGTCTGTGGATTCCCGGGAGGCCCGAGTTTCCGCCAGTCTGCGGCCGGCCACCGACACTTCCCCACACCGGGGGACAGTCACGATCCACAGATGTGGAATCAGCCCATCGGCGTGTCGCGAAGGCCCCCTCCCCAGGACGGGGGACACCCCGATCCGGCCGGTCCGTACACTCGTCTCGTGAGTACGTACGGGCCCCTCCTGAAGACCCCTGGCGTGGGTCGTGTCATCGCCGCACAGCTCACCGCACGGTTCCCGTTCGGCATGCTGTCGCTGGCCTACCTGCTGCACGTCGAGCACGTGTTCCACTCCTACGGCGCCGCCGGTCTGGTGCTCGCGACGACGAGTGTCGGGCAGGCGCTGGCCGGGCCGCTGACGAGCCGCTGGATGGGCAGCTGGGGCATGCGCCCCGTCCTCATCCTGACGAGCATCGTCGCGCTGGTCAGCATGGTGGTGATCGCATTCGTGGTCATGCCGCTCTGGGGATACGTGGTGGTCGGGTTCCTCGGCGGGCTGGCGGTCCCGCCCGTGCAGCCGGCGGTGCGCACCATCTACCCGAAGATGGTGACGTCGGCGCAGCTCACACCGCTCTTCTCCCTCGACGCCAGCGCGCAGGAGCTCATCTGGGTCGCCGGCCCGGTCATCACCACCTTCGTCGCGACCCAGGTCGGCACGGCCGAGGCGATCGTCGTCGCGATGGTGTTCCTGGTCGTCGGCGGCACGTGGTTCATCGCCTCCCCCGAGCTCGGACGCGTCCGCATCCCTCGTTCGAAGCGCGCGTTCGGTGTCGTGCTGAAGCGTCCGGCGGTCGTCGTCGCCACCCTGACCGGCCTGCTCCTGATCGGGGCGTGCGCCGCGGTCGAGGCGAGCGTCACCAGCGTCTTCGGCGAGGGCAGCCCGAACGCCGGCATCGTCCTCGCGGTGTTCGCGGTCGGCTCGCTCGCCGGTGGCCTGGCGTTCGGCCACCGCCCGATCTCCCGCAACACCCTGTGGACGCGCATGGCCGTCGTGTTCGTCGGCCTCACCCTGGCCCTCGGCGGCACGGGCTTCTGGTGGCTGTGCCTCGCCCTGGTCATCGCGGGTGTGGGCATCGCGCCGGCCCTCGCCGTGATGTTCGGTTCGGTCTCCGCCACCGTCAAGTTCTCCGACACGGCCGAGGCCTACGGCTGGATGGGCACCGGCCAGCTGATCGGCGCGGCCGGCGGTTCGGCGATCGCCGGCTTCCTGATCGACGGCAGCGGCCCCGTCGGCGGCTTCACCGTCGGCGCCGTGATGGCCGGGCTGGGCGTGCTGCTCCCCCTGGCGATGCGGAGCTGGCTGCCCGACCTGCGCGGCCGCGACGCCAGCCCGCTCCCCGACACCGAGCCGGTGCACCTGCCGACCTGAGCGGGCGCTTTCGGGCGTACCTGGTCGAATCGGGCGTACCCGGTCGGAAGTTCTGAGCAGGTACGCCCGTTTCCACTCGCCATCGCCGCCGGTATGGGAAGGAACGTGCGCCCGGCGTACGGGTCGCGTTCTCCACAGACGGCCTGGAGGCCCGGCGCGCGCCCGCCAGGCACCGGCAGGATGGGTGCATGGTCACCTCAGTTCCCCTGCGCGACGGCCGCTCGATCCCCGCGATCGGCTTCGGCGTCTACAAGGTCGACGACACCCAGGCCGAGACGGCGGTCGGCCTCGCGCTCGACGCCGGTTACCGGCACGTCGACACCGCCGAGATGTACGGCAACGAGACCGGCGTCGGCAAGGCGATCCGGGCCTCCGGGCTGGACCGTGACGACGTCTTCGTGACGACCAAGGTGTGGAACGACCACCAGGGGCGCGACGCGACCCTGCGGGCGTTCGACGGAAGCCTCGAGCAACTGGGGCTCGACGCCGTCGACCTCTACCTGATCCACTGGCCGGCCGCCGCGAACGACCGCTACGTCGAGACCTGGCGGGCGCTGGTGGAACTGCGCGAGTCGGCGCGGGCTCGGAGCATCGGCGTCTCGAACTTCCAGGTGCCGCACCTGCAGCGACTCATCGACGAGACCGGCGAGGTACCGGCGCTGAACCAGGTCGAACGGCACCCCTGGCTGCCGCAGCGCGAGCTCATCGCGTTCCACGAGCAGCACGGCATCGTCACGGGAGCGTGGTCCCCGCTCGGTCGTGGGCGCCTGATCGACGAGCCGGTGCTGACCGGCATCGCGGACGCACACGGCGTGAGCGTGGCGCAGGTGCTCGTGCGGTGGAACGTCCAGCAGGGCGTGGTGGTGCTGCCGAAGTCGGTCACGCCCTCGCGGATCCGGTCGAACCTCGACGTGGACGGGTTCGAGCTGACCGACGACGAGCTCGCGGCGATCGCGACACTCGAGTCCGGCCAGCGGACGGGCTCCCACCCGGACACGGTGTCGTAGCGGGCGGGGTACGCACCGGTCAGCCACGGCGAGGGCAAGGTCGTACTGTCGAGGGGTGATCGATCCTCAACAGGCCGCCCGTGAACATCTGCGTCCCGATGAGCACCTGTACTGGGCGGGCACCAGTGACCCGGCCAAGCTCTTCTCGGGCCGCGACGGCTTCCTCATTCCGTTCTCGCTGCTCTGGTGCGGATTCGTCGGCTTCGGCACCGTCAGCGTCCTCCGAGACGGTCAGATCGGGCCAGAGCTCGTCGTCTTCCCGCTCTTCCTCGTCCTCGGCCTCCACTTGCTGTTCGGCCGGTTCCTCGTGAAGCTCCACCGGAAGCGGACGACGGTCTACGCCGTGACCGACCGCCGCGCCCTGGTCATCACGGCGCGTGGGACCCGCGACGTCCCGGTGGGCCGATCGGACCGCACGACGCGCTGGTCGGCCGACCGACGGCACTGCACGGTCGAGTGGCAGGAGCAGTTCGGTCCGTTCGCTGGCGTGACCCGCGGTCTGCAGACGCAGATCTACGCGAACACCGGACTCGATGGATTCTTCGGTCCGCAGCTCGTGGCGTTCTGGGATGTCCGCGACGGCGAGGAACTCGTGCGCGCACTCGAGCTCGCGACCCGGTAGCCCGGATCAGCCCCGGCGGTCCTCCTCTGACCGCCACGGCAGGTGCAGGTCGCCCGGTTCGGGCTCCACGTCGCCGGCGTCGTCCGCGCCGCCGGTCCCGGGGGCCGCGATGACCTTGGACGGGTCGATGCCGTCCTCACGCAGGTCGTCGTCGTCACGCTGCTTCGTCTGGGACGCGTCCATCTCGCGCTCACTCGACGGGCTGTACGACGTGTCCGCCGCTCGCTGCTCGCGGCCGCTGACCCCGTCGACGTCGTCGCTGTGCGCGGCGTCGCGGAGCGCGTCGTTGCGTGCTCGGTCGTCGGACGGCTCGGGGCCGGGGGCCTTCGGGATGCTGTCGCTCATGGTGTTTCCTCCTGCAGCGGACGCTAGTCCTCGGCCCCGTGTAACGAGCCTGGCTCGGTCCGCTCCCCGCACTCGATGACGCCCCTGGCCCCCGCTACGCTGCGGACGAGGGGGAACGATGCGACGAACACGGACCGCGACGACCGCGGTGATCGGCTCGCTACTGGTGGGGCTGCTGCTCGCCGGGTGCACAGCGTTCGGCGGCGACGACGCGATCCCGACGCCGACGCGACAGGCATCACTCGACGGGACGAGCCGGAGCCCGGGAGCCGACCCGACCTCCGCCGCACAGCAGGTCAGCACACCGCAGGTCTTGGCGGCCGGCACGGTCGCCGCCGAGACCGATGTCGTCTCGGCGAGCGGTGACACCCGGATCCACGTGCGGGTCGTCGCGAACGAGAGCGGCACCTTCGACGCCGAGTTGTCCGGCTACCGCACGACGAACCCGCAGTGGATGAGCTTGGAGTTCCGCGGAGGTGACGCTGACGGTGCCGGCGACGCCAGCGGGTACCGTGCCGGAGTCGTCATCTGGGACCCGGAGACCGGCGCTCCGGACTCGGTCGGGCTGTCAGACGCCGGCCCCACTCCGGACTTTCTGCACAGCGTCGCGCTCGTGCCGGCGCCGTCTGATGACGGGGACGATTCCGGACGCACCGGCATCGGCCCCGTGCTCGCAATCGCTCCGTTGCACTGGACGATCCCCGACCCGTACCCGGACCTGCAGGTCGACGTGGGCGCATCGCGGCCCGGGGCGAACGGTTGGGTGCACGAACGTGACGGCGTGCCGGTGTCGTACCAGGTGTCGAGCGACGACGCGCAGGTGACGGTCGCCGAACGCTTGGGCATCACCGTCGCGCAACTCCGCTGGCTGAACCCGTCGCTGCAGACCGGCGCGGGCGACCAACTCATCACGGACACCGATCTCAACCTGGATCCCGCAGCGCGCTGATCCGGTCGCCGCCCCGCCGGACGGAGCCCGTCCGTACGGTCGGTTACGGTTGACCAGCACTCGCGAGCACTCGGCACCACCAGGAGGTCCCATCGTGACGATCGTCGCCGCCGCAGACGGCTCAGCCCTCGGCAACCCCGGCCCCGCCGGATGGGCCTGGTACGTCGACGACGACCGGTGGGCGGCCGGAGGCTGGCCCCGCGCGACGAACAACATCGGCGAGCTCACCGCCGTGCTGCAGCTGCTCCGTGCCACGAAGGACACCGGCGAGCCGCTGCACATCCTGTGCGACAGCCAGTACGCCATCAAGGCCTGCACCGAGTGGCTCGCCGGCTGGAAGCGCAAGGGCTGGCGGAAGGCCGACGGCAAGCCGGTCCTCAACGTCGAGATCATCAAGGAACTCGACGCGGAACTGCAGGGTCGCAAGGTCACGTTCGAGTGGGTCCGCGGCCACGTCGGTCACGAGATGAACGAAGCTGCCGACGTCCGTGCCCGTGGTGCTGCCACCGCGTTCCAGAACGGCACCGACGTGCCGCACGGTCCCGGCTGGCCCGGGGCCGAGGTCCCCGAGCCGTCCGCGCTGCCCGACGCCACCCCGCCCGCGACCCTCTTCTGACGGCGGAGCGGCAAGCAGCGACTTCGGCGGAATCGAAACCGCCAGACGAACCTCCACTCGAACCGGAAGCAGATCTGATGCCCGACAGCACCGCCCCCTTCGACGGAGAGGTGGAACGAGCTCAGTCGCATGCCGTCGAGCGGATCATCGCTCGCGCATCGGCTCTGGGGGCAGACGAATTCCACCCGGCTGACGGGAAGACCGAGCTGGGCGGTCAGTAAGTCCTGTCCCCGCGGGTCAGTAGGTCCCGTCGCGCCGCTCCTGCTGCGTGATCTGCTCCCCCGACGCCGGGTCGACGCCCGAGCGCGTGGTGGTCGTGGTGCGGCGACCACCGAAGGCCACGGCGAGGCTGATGATGAGCAGCACGACACCGGCTGCCATCAGGATGTAGCCGATCAGGCGCAGGTCGACGCCGGCGAGCTGGATGTTCAGCGCGAAGGCGACGATCGCGCCGATGACGATCAGGGCGATGCTGGATCCGATGCGCATGACGCAGTCCTCTCGGGTCGGGGTGGTGCGGCAGACGGTACACGTCCGACAACCCCCGCGCGGATCAGTCGACGTCGACTTCGGCCCACCCGTCGAACCGACCGATCTCGGTGACCCGCACGACGGCCTCGCCGACCTCGTCCGAGGCGTCCAGGTCGATCGTCGCCGAGAACCCGAAGTCCTTGTCGCCCTCGGGGTCGGAGAAGATCTGCCGTGCCTTCCAGACCCGCGGTGATGCCGTGGCACCGCTCTCGTCGAGCACCAGGTACTGCATGGACCGTGCGTCGGCGTCCGTGCCGATGCTGTCGTGCTCCTCGTAGTACTCCTCGAGCACGGTGTCCCACGCCGACCGGTCGAAGCCGGCGGTCGCGTCGAGCTCCCCGAGCCCGTCGATGTCGTCGGCCGCGGCGAGCAGCACCCGCTGGAACAGGGCGTTGCGCACGAGCACCCGGAACGCCCTGGGATTGCCGGTGAGCCGTGCGGGCTGCGGCGGCGCGATCTCCTCGTGTTCCTCGGAGGCCAGCAGGACGTCGCCGTTGAGCAGCGCCTCCCACTCGTCGACGAGTGAGGAGTCGGTCTGCCGCACGACCTCGCCGAGCCACTCGATCAGGTCGTCGAGCTCCTGGGTCCGCTGTTCCTCGGCGATGGTCTGCCGCATGGTCCGGTACGCGTCGGACAGGTAGCGGAGCACGAGCCCCTCGGAGCGGGTGAGCTGGTAGAAGCGCACGAAGTCGCCGAAGGTCATCGCGCGTTCGTACATGTCGCGGACGACGGCCTTCGGGGACAGCTGGAAGTCGAGCACCCAGGGCTGTTCGGCGGCGTAGGCCTCGTAGGCGGCGGTCAGCAGCTCGTCGAGCGGCTTCGGCCAGGTGACCTCCTCGAGCAGCTCCATCCGCTCCTCGTACTCGATCCCCTCCTGCTTCATGCGGGCGACGGCCTCGCCACGCTCCTTGAACTGCTGCTGCGACAGGATCGCCCGCGGGTCGTCGAGCGTGGCCTCGACGACCGAGACCATGTCCAGTGCATAAGTGGGAGAAGAAGGGTCGAGCAACTCGAACGCGGCGAGCGCGAACGGCGACAGCGGCTGGTTGAGCGCGAAGTTCGGTGCGATGTCGACGGTCAGGCGGTAGGCACCGTCGACCTTCTCGATCACCCGCGCGTTGATGAGGGTCCGGGCGATGACGAGTGCCCGCCGGGCCATCGCGAGCTGCCGGGAGCGCGGCTCGTGGTTGTCGTAGACCAGCGACCGGACGTCCGCGAAGGCATCGCCACCACGGGCGACGACCGACAGCACCATTGCGTGCGTGATCCGCATGCGCGAGACCATCGGCTCCGGCTCGGCCGCGATCAGCCGCTCGAACGACGCCTGCCCCCAGGACACGAAGCCCTCGGGCGCCTTCTTCCGCTTGATCTTGTTCTTCTTCTTCGGGTCGTCGCCGGCCTTGGCGACGGCGCGGGCGTTCTCGATGTCGTGCTCGGGTGCCTCGGCGACGACGTCGCCCTCGGTGTCGTACCCGGCACGTCCGGCCCGGCCGGCGATCTGGTGGAACTCCCGCGCGGACAGCTGGCGCATCTTCGTGCCGTCGAACTTCGTCAGCCCGGTGAACAGCACGGACCGGATCGGCACGTTGATCCCGACACCCAGGGTGTCGGTGCCACAGATGACGGGCAGCAGGCCGCGCTGGGCGAGCTGCTCGACGAGTCGTCGGTACTTCGGGAGCATGCCGGCGTGGTGCACGCCGATGCCGGCCCGGATCAGGCGCGACAGGGTCTGTCCGAACCCGGCGCTGAACCGGAAGCCGGCGATGGCGTCAGCGATCTGGTCACGGCGTTCGCGCGAGGCGACCTTCGCCGACATCAGCGACTGCGCCCGCTCGAGTGCGGCGGCCTGGGCGAAGTGCACGATGTAGATCGGCGCCTTGCCTTCCTCGAGGAGCCGCTCGACCGTCTCCTGCACGGGCGTCATCACGTACTGGTACTCGAGCGGCACGGGTCGCGAGACACCGGTCACGCGGGCGGTGGGCCGACCGGTCCGGCGGGACAGGTCGTCGGCGATGGTCGTGACGTCGCCGAGGGTCGCCGACATGAGCAGGAACTGCGCCCGCTCGAGCACGAGCAGCGGCACCTGCCACGCCCAGCCTCGGTCGGGGTCGCCGTAGAAGTGGAACTCGTCCATCACGACGACGTCCACGTCGGCGTCCGGCCCCTGCCGCAGGGCGAGGTTCGCCAGGATCTCGGCGGTGCAGCAGACGATCGGGGCGTCGGCGTTGACGCTCGAGTCACCGGTGACCATGCCGACGTTCTGTGCACCGAACAGCTCGACGAGCTGGAAGAACTTCTCGGACACCAGCGCCTTGATCGGTGCCGTGTAGTAGCTCCGCTTGCCTTCGGCGAGCGCGGCGAAGTGCGCGCCGGCCGCGACGAGCGACTTCCCGGTGCCGGTCGGCGTGCTCAGCACGACGTTCGCGCCGGACACGAGCTCGATGACCGCTTCATCCTGCGCCGGGTACAGCGGTCGGCCGCCCTCGGCGGCCCAGGCCGCGAAGGCCTCGTAGACCTCGTCGGGGTCGACGACGCCGTCCACCGCCGCCGGGATCGCGGCGACGAGCGGGGGCACGGTGGTGACGTCGGTCATGCGCCCATCCTCCCAGGTACGGCCATGACGGACTGGGCCCACGCCGCCGGTCCCGGGGCGACGCGCCAGCGGCGGACCGGCCGTGCCGGTGGGGAGAGGCGCGGTGTCGGCCCGCCACGGGCCTCCCGTCCGCCCCGTCGCCGACTCAGGCGCGTTTCGATACGTGCGCATAGACTCGCGCCATGCGCGAACTCGGCTTCCTCTCCTTCGTCCCGAACCACGGCGGCACCGACGGCGCCGCCGGCGCCCTGGAGGACGGCCTGCGCCTGTTCGAGACCGCCGAGTCCCTCGGCTACGGCACAGGTTGGGTGCGTGGACGGCACTTCGAGCCGTACCTGACGAGCCCGATGACCTTCTTCGCGGCCGCCGCGCAGCGCACCAGCACCATCGCGTTCGGCACCGCCGTGCTCGGCATGCGCTACGAGGACCCGGTGCGCCTGGCCGAGGATGCCAGCACGGTCGACCTGCTCAGCGGCGGCCGTGTGCAGCTCGGCATCAGCACGGGCATCGCCGGGTACGGGCCGATCCTCGACCCGGTGTTCGGCACGGTCGACCGCAGCTTCCGCGACGAGGCCGAGGCCCGCGCAGGACGGCTGCTCGAGGTCCTGCAGGGCGAACCCCTGGGCAGTGCCGGCAAGGGCTACGAGAGCATCCCCGCCGGGGCCGACCTGACCCTGCAGCCGCTCAGCCCGGGCCTGCGCGACCGCGTGTGGTGGGGTGGCGGCAGCATGGGCACCGCGGTGCGCACGGCCGAGAAGGGGCTGCTGCTGCACTGCTCGACCCTGAACACCGAGGACACGGGTGCGCCGTTCGCCGAGGCGCAGGCCGACCAGATCGCCGCCTACCGCGAGCGGTTCGCCGAGCTGCACCCGCACCGCGAGTCCAAGGTCGCCGTGGGCCGGATCGTGGTGCCGCTCCTCGACGACCACGACCGCGCCGTGCACCAGGAGTTCCTGACCGGGTACGCGTCCGGGATGGACGACGAGGGCCGACCGCTGTCGGGCACGCCGCCGTTCCGCTTCAGCAAGGTCGTGTCCGGCGGGGCGGCGGCCATCGTCGACGCCCTGCTCGCCGACCCGGCTGTCACCGCCACCGATGAGCTCGTCATCACCCTGCCGGCGAACGGCGACCGTGCGGCACACGAGCGGATCCTGCGCATCGTGGCCGAGGAGGTCGCTCCGGCGCTGCGGGCCTGAGGGCCAGCGACGCGGGCAGACGCCTGGAGCCTGATCGCCTGCGGCCCTGCCGCCACCGAGAGTCGAGGGCATCCGGCGGGGCTCTGATCGAGTTGGTGAAGCCCGAGAGCCCGGCCGGATGACCATCTCGTCCCTGATCCGCACGAGATGGTGCCCCCATCGTTCCACCTACCGACCGGTTTGTCACACCGATCTGCGTCCCTGGAGCAAAGAAGTTGACCAAGTGTCACTCGTTTTTGCGAACCGGCACGAAGTCCGGCAACCGGTTCACCGGTGCGCACCGAGTCCGGGACGATCCACGGAACGAGGTTCCGGCACGGAGCACCGATGCGGCTCCGACCCGGAACGACGAATGCGCCCCCGCGCGGACGCGGGGACGCATTCTGGGACGCACCGGGGAAGCCAGGGCGACAACGGCCGGATCAGGAGGCCGAATCGCTCACCCAGCGACCCCGTAGTCGGTGCGTGCGCGGACGGTAACCAGCCGACTCGCGCACACCGATGTTACTGAACGGAGTCGGGAGCTGCGCGGAAACCGGACGACTTCGTCACTCCAGTTCGAGGGACGCGGTTCCGGCGTCGTCGACGACGGAAGCGCCGACGTACAGCGTGAAGGTCCCCGACTCGTACTGCCACGAACCGTCCCAGTGGGCGAAGGCGCGTGCCGGGACCTCGATCGAGACCTCCGTCGACTCCCCGGCACCGAGCCGGACCGGGGCGAACCCGACCAGCCAGCGAACCGGGCGGTCGACCGCCGACTCCGCACGCGACGCGTAGACCTGCACGACGTGCTTGCCGGCGCGGTCGCCCGTGTTCGCGACGGTCGCCGTGACGATGACGGCGTCGCCCTCGCGCACGGTCGGCGTCGCGGAGACCCCGTCGATCGACCACGTGGTGTAGCCGAGGCCGTGCCCGAACGGGTAGGCCGGCTCGGTGCCGGCCCGCAGCCAGGCCCGGTACCCGACGTGGACGCCCTCGTCGTAGGAGACCTTGCCGTCCACCGGGGTGACGTCGAGCACGGGGACATCGGCCATCGCGACCGGCCACGTGGTGGGCAGGCGTCCACCGGGCTCCTGCCGCCCCGTCAGCACGTCGGCCAGGGCGTTGCCGTACTCCTGCCCGCCGAACCAGGTCAGCAGCACCGCGGCGACGTCGTTCCGCCACGGCATCTCGACCGGCGAACCGGCGTTCACGACGACGACCGTGTTCGGGTTCACGGCGGCGACCGCGCGCACCAGGTCGTCCTGGTGACCGGGCAGCGCCAGCGAGGAGCGGTCGTAGCCCTCGGACTCGACCTTGGAGTTCGTCCCGACCACGACGACGGCGACGTCCGCACCACGAGCGGCCTCGACCGCTGCGTCGATCAGCACGGCGGGGTCGTCGTCGGACGGCTCGGTACCGAACTGGTACGCCAGCACCCCGCCGAGCGTCTCGTCCTGGATGACGTCGTACTCGATCCGGATCGCGACCTGCTGGCCGGTGGTCACCGACACGGGCACCGACCGCGCCGGCGGGTTCAGGAACGCGGCGCCGAGCTGGTCGCCCTCGTACGGCACGTCCTCGTCGAGCAGCAGCTCGCCGTCGATGCACATGCGTGACCGTCCGGCCGCGCCGATGCCGAACCGCACGGTCCCCGTCGACTCGGCGGTGTAGGTGGTGGTGATGTCGAGCCGGTCGGCTTCGCGCGTCGGCGCGTCACCGCCGAACCAGAACAGTGCCGTCGCGCGGCGGTCCTCGACGAACAGCTCCTCGCCGTCCTTGACGAAGGCGACCCGCGCTCCGGGCTCACCGGTGCCGGGGTTCGTGATGGTGGACAGCGGGAACTCCGCGATGCCCTCCTGCACGACGGCGCCGATCGCGTAGTCCACGCTCGCGCCGGGGAACGCCGAACGGATGCCGTCCAGCGGCGACACGACCTGCGACGGCACGACCGTGGCCGAGCCACCGCCCTGCGTGCGGGCCTGGTCGGCGTTGTGGCCGATCACCGCGATGCGCGACACGGCGGGGGCGTCGAGCGGCAGGACACCGGTGTTGCGGACCAGGACGGTGCCCTCGGCCTCGGCCTCGCGGACGAACGCGATGCCGTCCTCGACGTGCACGGGCGACGCGGCCACGGGTTCGAAGCCCTCGAGCGCGCCGACGCGGGCCGCCAGGGTCAGGATCCGGCGGACCTTGCGGTCGATCGCCGCCATCGACACCTCGCCGGACTGCACGGCGGCGAGCAGCGGCCCCTCGCTCCACCACGGGTTCGGTCCGGGCATCGCGACGTCCTGCGACGCCTTCGCGGAGTCCACCGAACGCACTCCGGTCCAGTCGGACACGACGATGCCGTCGAAGCCCCACTCCGAGTTGAGCGGGGTCTCGAGCAGGTCGTTCTCCGACGCCGTCACGCCGTTGATCGCGTTGTACGACGACATGACCGCCCAGGCGTGCGCCTCGGTCACGGCCTTCTCGAACGCCAGCAGGTACAGCTCACGCAGCGCGCGGTCGGACACCTCGGTCGACGCGGTGAAGCGGTCGGTCTCGTAGTCGTTCGCGATGTAGTGCTTCGGGGTGGCGGCGACACCGTTCTCCTGCACACCGTCGACGTACGACGCGGCCAGGTCGCCCGTGAGCACGGGGTCCTCGCTGAACGCCTCGAAGTGCCGGCCCCCCAGCGGGGACCGGTGCAGGTTGATGGTCGGGCCGAGCACGACGTCGACGCCCTTGCGACGGGCCTCGACGGCAGCGGCGGCGCCGTAGCGCTTCGCGATCGCGCGGTCCCACGAGGCGCTCAGCGCGGTCGCCGACGGCAGGTTCAGGGACGGGTCACGCTCGTCCCACACCTCGCCGCGCACGCCGGACGGCCCGTCCGACATCAGGATCCGGCGCAGCCCGATCTTCTCGACGGGCCAGGTGGTCCAGAAGTCACGTCCGGTGAGCAGCTGCACCTTCTCGTCGGTGGTCAACTGGCCGAGGAGCGCATCGATGCGCTCGGTCAGCGGCGTCGACGGACTGGAGGCGGTGCTCGCGTCGTTCACGGTGGTCACGGTGGTCGGTCCTCTCGTTCAGGGCCGCGGGGCGCCGCCTGGACGGCCGGGGCCTCGTCGCCCACACCCACCATCCACCGGGTTCGCCGCCCGCGCTGGCAGCTCCTGCACCGTACCACCCAAAACCGACCGTTGGTTGGTTTTCTGGGGTCTCCCGCGGGCGGTACAGTCTGGCCATGGCACGACGGGGTTCGTACGCAAAGGGCATCGCGAAGCGCGAGGAGATCCTCACGGTCGCGCTGGACCTCGTGGCGTCGCAGGGCTTCCGGCGGACGAGCATCAAGGACATCGCCGACGCCGTGGGACTGACCCAGGCCGGCCTGCTGCACTACTTCGACTCGAAGGACGAGCTCTGGGTGGAGATCCTCCGCCGCCGCGACGAGCTCGACCTGGCACACGACTGGCAGGCCGCGGACCCGGCGGCCCTGCTCGCGGCGATCGTGCGGCACAACGCCGAGGTCCCGGGGCTGGTGCAGATGTTCGTCAACCTGTCCGCCGCGGCCGCCACCGACGCCGAGCACCCGGCGCACGAGTACTTCCGCGAGCGCTACGATCGCAGCCGCCGCGACCTGTCCGCCGACTTCCGCACCATGCAGCAGGACGGTCGGCTGCGGTCCGACATCGACCCCGACGAGCTCACGAGCGTGCTGCTCGCGGTGTCCGACGGCATGCAGATCCAGTGGCTCTTCGACCCCACCCGCGACATGGCCGAGCACGTCGAGCTCGTCGCCCGTCTGGCGATCGCCCAGGTCGCCCCCACCGCCTGACAGACCCCCGCCCCGGCAGTGGGGTACGGACAGGGCCTGGTCGTGTCAGGGCAGGCGGGGCAGGATGGTCGGTGCCCGCCAGGGCGTGTTCCGACGACGATGTGGAGTGACGCGATGACGCGTGTAGTGGTGACCGGTGGCAGCGGCAAGCTCGGACGAGCGGTGGTGCGCGACCTCGATGCGCACGGGTACGACGTGGTCCTGCTCGACCGTGTCCCCTCGCCGGACAAGCCCGAGCGTGTCCCGTTCGTGCGGATCGACCTGACCGACCACGGCCAGGTCCTGAACGCCCTGCTCGGCATCGACGACCGGTACGACCACGTCGACGCCGTCGTGCACCTCGCGGCGGTGCCGGCCCCGGGACAGGTGCCCGACGTGGCCCTGATCACCAACAACGTGACCTCGTCCATCAACGTCTTCCACGCCGCCCGTGCCGCCAAGATCAAGAACGTCGTGTGGGCGTCGAGCGAGACCCTGCTCGGCATCCCGATGGGCGAACACCTGCCGCCCTACCTGCCGGTCGACGAGGAGTTCGCCGTCCGCCCGCAGTCGTCGTACTCGCTCGGCAAGGCGGTCGAGGAGGAGATGGCCCGCCACTTCACGCGCTGGGACCCCGAGCTGAAGATGATCGGGCTGCGCTTCTCGAACGTGATGGACGAGACCGACTACCCGGCGTTCCCGTGGGACGCCACCCCCGAGGCGAAGACGTTCAACCTGTGGTCGTACATCGACTCGCGCGACGGGGCCCAGGCCGTCCGCCGTGCGCTCGAGGCGGACCTCACCGGGTTCGAGGCGTTCGTCATCGCGAGCCCCGACACGGTGATGGACACCCCGACGATCGAACTCGTCGAGCGTTTCGTGCCGGACATCGAGCGCCGTGCGGACATCGACGGCGTCAGCTCGCTGCTGTCGTCGGAGAAGGCCCGCGAACTCCTCGGCTACACGCCCGAGCACAGCTGGCGCGACCACCGCGCCTGATCGTCAGGCGGCGGGGACGAGCAGCCCGTCGAGCACCAGGTCGCGCGCCGCCGGCAGCAGGTCGGCGGCGAGGGCCTGCTCGTCCGCGCCGGTGATCTGCGCGAGCGCGCCGATGATCGCCGCGACGGACAGGTCACCGTCGCACGCGCCCACGAACGCCGCGAGTGCGGTGTCCGCGTCCACCCGGCGCCCGAGCCCGCCGCCCTGCACCAGCGTCATCACGGTGGGGTCGTCGTTGCCCGGCCAGTAGTACCGCTCCTCGGTGACGTCACCGGCCACCGCCAGGTGGGCGGCAGCGAGCGCGGCGTCGTCGTGCGCAGCGAGCCAGGCGGCCGCGTCGAGGACGCGGGCGACCGTCGCCCCCAGACCCGCGGGGTTGGAGCCGAGCGTCTCGGGGACGCGCTCGAACCGGCGGAGGCCGGACGGGCCTCCCGGCAGGGGTCGACGCACCACGACGTAACCGAAGCCGACGCCGGTGACGCGGCGATCCGCGAAGTCGTCGAGCCACGCGCCCATCAGGGTGTCGAACCCGTCCGTGCCGGGCTTGGTGCCGCCGTCGCGGATCCAGGTCTCGGCGTAGGACGTCGGGTCCTGCCGCTCGCGCTCGATCACCCACACGTCGAGGCCGGTGTCGGCGAACCAGGCGCGCACGCGGTCCAGGCCGTCGACGCCCCAGCGGTACTCCCAGTTGCCGAGGAGCTGTGCGGTGCCACCGGGCTCCAGGTGGTCCCCGAGGCCCCGGAGCACCGTCTCGACCAGGGCGTCACCGACCATGCCGCCGTCGCGGTACTCGTAGGACGGGACGCCTTCGCGACGAGGCGTGATGACGAAGGGCGGGTTCGAGACGATCCGGTCGAAGCGCTCCCCCGCGACCGGCTCGAACAGTGAGCCGAACCGGAAGTCGATGCCGTCGATGCCGTTCAACTGCGCGTTGAAGCGGGCGATGTCGAGGGCACGGCGCGAGATGTCGGTGGCGACCACGTGGTCGGCGAACCGCCGCGCGTGCATGGCCTGGATCCCGCAGCCGGTGCCCAGGTCGAGCACCCGCTCGACCGGCACGGGCACCTGCAGGCCGCTCAGCGTCGTGGTGGCGCCGCCGATGCCGAGGACGTGTTCCTCGCTGATCTCGTGTCCGAGGGCGAGCTCGCCCAGGTCGGAGACGATCCACCAGCTGCCGGCGCCGAGGTCGTCGACGAAGGCGTAGGGGCGCAGGTCGACGGTGGGGTGGACGAGCGGGGCGCCGCCGTCGCCGTCGCCGTCGCCTTCGCCTTCGCCTTCGCCTTCGCCTTCGCTGCGCAGCAGACCCGATGCGATGACGGCGTCGAGCCCGGCGGTCGGGAACGCGGCGGCTGCCTCAGCCCGCGCCACCGGCAGCCCGAGCACGAACAGCGTCGCCAGGGTGCTGAGCGGCGTGGTCTCGCGGGCGGCGAGCGCACGGAGCGCAGCGACCCGCGAACCGCGGTGCAGCGATGCGGCAGCCTCGGCGCCCCACAGGGAGTCGAGCCGGTCGACGGTGAAGCCGGCGGCCGTCAGGTCCGCGGCGAGCGCCGTGGCGACGGCGGGGTCTGCGACGATCGACGGCAGCGTGTGCACGGTCGGGCTCGGGGCGGCGTCGGGCTCGCCGCTCACGAGGCGAGCCCCTCGCGGAGCAGGGCCGATGGGACCTGCCAGTCGAGCACCAGGTCGAGGAGCCCGGGGAACCGCTGCTGCACGTCCTCCACCCGGACACGACTGACGCGGGTCAGGCCCTCCAGGTGCTGCTCGAGCAACCCGGCCTCGCGCAGCACACGGAAGTGGTGGGTCAGCGTGGACTTCGGCCGGTCGATGCCGACCCACCCGCAGCTGCGCTCACCCCCGGCCGCGTCGACCAGGTAGCGGTGCAGGATCGCGAGCCGGATCGGGTCGCTCAGGGCGTCCATGACGACGGGGAGGTCCATCTCGGCCACGGACGGCTGCGGCAACCGTTCGGGAGCATCGACGTGCGCGGGCATGGACGGGACGCTACCACCGTTCGGCTTGCTGTACGACTTGCGTCGTACTGTTCGAGTGCGGTACGAATGCAGTCGTACTGCACGGAGATGGAAAGGGGTGCGCATGCACCAGTCAGCTCGTTCGGTCGCCGGGTTCTGGATCCTGGCGGCGATGCTCCTGGTCTCGGTCGCCTCGTCGGCCGTCCCGTCGCCGATCTACCCGGTCTACGCCGCCGAGTGGCACCTCACGCCGCTCATGCTCACCGGGGTCTTCGCCATCTACGTCGCCGGCCTGCTGGCGAGCCTGCTCATCGCGGGGCGCTTGTCCGACCACGTCGGCCGGAAGCCCGTGCTCGTCGTCGGCGGGCTGGGCGTCGCACTGTCGCTCGGCCTGTTCGCGGCGGCGGACGGGGTCGTCGCGCTCATCGTGGACCGGATCGTGCAGGGCGTCTCGGTCGGACTGCTCATCGGCGCACTCGGCGCGGCCCTCATCGACAACTCCCTCGAACGCCACCCGACCATGGCGGGTGTGCTGAACGGGGTCATCCCGCCGATCGCCCTGGCCACCGGCGCGCTGTCGAGCGGCGCCCTGGTGCAGTGGGGTCCGGCGCCGGAGCAGCTCGTCTACCTGCTGTTCGGCGCGCTCCTCGTGCTGCTCGTCCTCGCGCTGTCCGTCGTCCCCGAGCAGGTGGAGCGTCGCCCAGGAGCACTCCGCTCCCTGCGCCCGACGATCAGCGTGCCGCGGTCATCGCGTCGGCTGTTCCGCGGCGTCGCCGGATCGCTCGTGGCCAGTTGGGCACTGGGCGGCATGTTCCTGTCGCTCGTCCCCTCGGCACTCGGCGCGGTGTTCGGCATCACCAACCACTTCGCCGCCGGTGCGCTCATCGCGGTCGTCACCGGTGTCGGCGCCCTGACCGGCCTGGCGATCCAGCGGATGGACACCCGACGTGCGGTCCTGCTCGGGCTCGTGGCGCTCGTGCTCGGCCCGATCATCACCGTGTCGTTCGTGTTCGCGCACTCCCTGCCGGGCATGGTCGTCGGCAGCGCCGTCGCCGGTGTCGGCTTCGGCGCCGGGTTCCAGGCACCGCTGCGGATGCTGCTCGCCACCGCTGCACCGACCCACCGCGCCGGATTGCTCTCCACGATCTACGTCGTCAGCTACCTGGCGTTCGGGGTGCCCTCGGTCATCGGAGGCCTGCTCGAGCCGTCGGTCGGCCTCGTCCCGGTCATCGCTGGTTACGGCGGCTTCATCGTGCTCGCCGCGGTCGTCGCCCTCGTGCTGCAGCTGTCGTCGAAGGACGCCGCCGAGGTCGAGGAGCGCGCTGCCGAGGTCATCGAGCGCACCGCGACTGGTTCGGTCCGGGTCGCGGCCGAGTAGGCGCGCCCGGCACGGTGCGGCGCTGCCCATTCGGTGCGAGGTTGATCGCTCGGTGCGAGCCTGCAGCGCCGCACGGAGGCGTCAACCTCGCACGCGGTGACCAGCACCGCACGGTGCCGACTGCGACGGCCCGACTAGTGGCCCGGGTGTGCCGAGTTCGCCCCGCGAGCGCGCGCACGGACCCCGACGGTCCGCGCCGCTCCGGTGTGCGCAGCATCGACGTCGGCCTTGCCCCGGTCGGCCGCATCGCGCAGACGCTTCGGCCCGTGCCGCTTGGCCCAGTCCCAGAAGCGGTGCAGCTGCGCCTTGAGCCACGTGATGATCTTGTGGAAGAAGTGGAACTCGCTCGCCAGCACGGTGAGACCGATGAACACCACGAGCCACCCCGGGCCCGGCAGCGGCACCAGGATCAGCCCGATGATGACGACCAGCCCGCCCACCAGACCGACCAGCACCTTGTAGAACAGGTGCACGTGCGGCCGCTCGTGGATCCAGGCGCGCAGGCGGTGGAACCACTGGAAGCGCTGTCGGGCCGCACCATCGGCCCGGGCGTCGCCGGGTCGGTCGTTCGGGTCGCCGTCCATGCCGAAAACGTAGGGCGCGCGGCTGGGAATCAGCGGCGCACGCGGTGGACGCGGGGTGCGCAGGCCGGGAGGCGCGGGGCGGGGTTGCGCCGCGCCTCCAGGCCAGCAGGTGGCAGCGTCCGCCCACCCCTCAGGCGTGCGCGACGCACGTCGCCGCCCACGGGACGGCGGCCAGCCGGGCCTTCGGGATCGGCTCGCCGCCGACCGTGCAGCGGCCGTAGGTGCCCTCGTCGATCCGTGCGAGCGCGGCGTCCACCTGGCGGATCCGCAGCTGCGCACCGTCGCGGACCGCACCGAGCGAGCCACGTTCCCACGCCAGGGTCGCACCCTCGGGGTCGTGCTCGTCGTCGGAGTTGGCATCCTGCCGGGCGTCACTGACGTCACGCATGCTCCGCTCGACCTCGGTCAGCAGCCGTTCGTTGCGGGCGCGTTCGGCTTCGAGTGCGGGGCGGGGGTCCTCCATCCCGGACACGGTAGTCGCGGCGGAATGACCCCGCCCCCGGATGCGTTCGCATGGACATGACGAAGATCGGGTTCCTGTCGTTCGGACACTGGCGTGACGTGCCGGGGTCGAAGGTGCGCAGCGGGCGAGAGGCCCTGGTGCAGGCGATCGACCTCGCCGTCGCAGCGGAGGAAGCAGGCGTCGATGGCGCCTACTTCCGCGTCCACCACTTCGCGCCGCAGCAGGCCGCACCGTTCCCGCTGCTCGCCGCCATCGCCGCGAAGACGAGCCGGATCGAGATCGGGACCGGCGTCATCGACATGCGCTACGAGAACCCGCTCTACATGGCGGAAGAAGCCGCGGCCACCGACCTGATCTCCGGCGGGCGACTGCAGCTCGGCGTCTCGCGGGGATCACCCGAGACCGCCCTCGCCGGCTACCAGCAGTTCGGCTACGTGCCCGACGCCTCCGATGAGAACGGTGGCGACATGGCCCGAGCGCACACGAGCGTGTTCCGCCGTGCGATCGCCGGCGAGCCGATGGCCAACGCCAACCCGCAGATGACCGGATCGGTCGGGTCCCTGCCGATCTCCCCGTTGTCCGACTCGCTCGGCGACCGCATCTGGTGGGGTGCCGGCACCCGCGCCACCGCGGAGTGGACGGCCGAGCAGGGCATGAACCTGATGTCCTCGACCCTGCTGACCGAGGACACCGGTGTGCCGTTCGACCAGCTGCAGGCCGAGCAGATCGAGCGCTTCCGCCGGGTGTGGGCGGAGTCGGGCTGGGAGCGGACCCCACGGGTGTCGGTCTCGCGCAGCATCATCCCGATCATCGACGACGAGTCGCGCCACTACTTCGGCATCCGTGCACAGGTCGAGGGGCAGGACCAGGTCGGGCACCTCGACGGCGGACTGGCCCGGTTCGGGCGGTCCTACATCGGTGAGCCCGAACAGCTCGTCGCGGAGCTCGCGGCCGACCGGGCCGTCCGCGCTGCCGACACCGTGCTCGTCACCGTGCCGAACCAGCTCGGTGTGGAGTTCAACGCGCGGCTGCTCGCGGCGGTGAAGGACGTCTTCACCGAGGTCGACGCGGAGCCGGTTCCCGCCTGACCCCGTATCGGGATCCGGCTCAGCCGTTCGGGATCGGCCTCAGCCGTTCGGCCACAGCAGCCGGAACCGCTCGCACACGACGGGCATGCCCGGCGCGAACCCGCGCGGGTGCTCGGAGTGTGCACGCCAGAACGCCTCGTGCACGGCCCGCCAGTGCTCGAGCGTGCGGTCGCCTTCACCCTCGGCCCAGGCGTGGTCAGCATCGACTTGATCGAACGGGACCACCTGGACCAGCGTCGTCTCGATGACCGCGCGGGGCGCATCGGAGCCGTCGGTCACGATGCTCAACTCGTCCACTGCGGGCAGCGGGTCACCGGTCGCCTCGTAGTCCCAGAGCGACGACGCCGTGCCGACCTTGACCCCGTCGAGCACGAGCTGCAGGAGCGCGTCCGCCTGCTCCGGGGTCGCACCGAACGACCAGGCTTCCGGCATGTCCACCGGAAGGTCCGGTCGCTCGAGGCGTCGTGCGGTCCAGAAGTCGTCGAGCGTCGAGGGCACGCCCCGACCGTAGTGCACCGGGAGACGGCACTTCGTGAGCAGGAGATGTCGAGTGCGATGCCGCGACCCGACCATTGCTGCTCACGAAGCACGCCCGTCTCCCCCCATCGTGCTGCTCACGAAGCGCGCCCGTCGCGCCCATCTGGCAGCGCCTGCCGCCGCGCCCTCGGGTGCGCCGTCTGGTACACGTCCCGCAGCATGTCGGCCGTGACCATCGTGTAGATCTGCGTCGTGGCGACGCTCGCGTGCCCGAGCAGCTCCTGCACCACGCGGACGTCAGCACCGCCCTCGAGCAGGTGCGTCGCGAACGAGTGCCGGAAGGTGTGCGGTGACACGTGCGCCTCCAGGTCGGCGGCGGCAGCAGCGGCCTGGATCACGAGCCAGGCGCTCTGTCGCGACAACCGCGCACCACGGGCGCCGAGGAACAGCGCCGGCGTCGACGCTCCCCGTGCCGCGAACACCGGCCGTGCCCGCACCAGGTACGCGTCGATCGCGGCCCGCGCGAAGCTGCCGAGCGGGACGATCCGCTGCTTGTTGCCCTTGCCGGTGACCTTCACGACGGCGAGCCCGTCCGCACCGGGGCCCAGGCCCGGAGCGTCGGCAGCGGCGTCCGACAGCGTGGTGACGTCGTCGACCGACAGCCCCACCGCCTCGGAGATCCGCGCACCGGTGGCGTAGAGCAGCTCGAGCAGGGCCTTGTCCCGCAGCTGGACGGGGTCGTCAGCATCGACGGACACCGCCCCGAGCAGCCGTTCCATGTCCTCGACGGGGATCGCCTTCGGCAGCCGCATCGGGGCCTTCGGCGGACGGACGGCGGTGCCGGGGTCGAGCGGCAGCCAGCCCTCTCCCGCGGCGAAGGCGGTGAACGAACGGACCGAACTGAGCATGCGCGCGATCGACCGCGGCGCCAACGGTCCCGATGGTCGCGTGGCGAGGTGCTCGACGAACCCCGAGACGTCCGCCCGCGCCAGGCGAGCGACGTCCTGCAGCACCGAGGAGCCTCCGGCCCGGTCAGCGCCGTCCGACTCGACGACCGGTGCGACGCCGAGCCACTCGGCGAACACGGCGAGGTCCCGCCGGTACGCCGACAGCGTGTGCTGCGAGAGTCCCCGCTCGATCGCGACGTGCCGCAGGTACGTCTCCACGGCACGATCGAGGGGCATCACCTCAGCAGGCTAACCGGCGAACGGCCACCTGCCCGTCAGTGCAGCGCTTCGTCCGGCGCGCCCACCCGGAAGCCGGTGAACGTCACGGTCAAGCCAGCCCGCGTCGGCCCGGCGCACAGCAGCCCCGCGGACACGACGGCCTCCGGGTCCAGGTACGCGACCCGGACGAGCCGGGGCTCGTCGCCCTCGGCCCACGCCCGGATCGTCACGGCGTCACCGTCGCGGCTCGCGCGGACGGTCACCACCCGGCCCACCCACTCCGGCACGGGCGACACGGACCAGTCGGAGAACCCACGCGTGACCACGGCGCCGAGCTGAGGAGCACCGTCCGAGAACTCGACACCGGCCTTGATCCACGTCCGCTCGTCGACGCGCAGGAACACCCCGGCCTGGTCGAACTGCTCGGTGTAGTCGAGCACGAACGACGCCTCGACCGAGAACGGGCCGTCGGTCGGTTGCAGCAGCGCGTGCTCCGAGTCGTGCACGAACCCGTACGAGGTGGTCCGCCAGGCATCGCTGCCCTCGACGGCGGTGACACGGAACACGTCGCCGTCGAGCACGGAGGCCTGCGGCTTGTGCGTCCAGGCACCGGCGCCGACCAGGTCACGCAGACCGTCGACCGCTGCCCCGCTCACTTGCTGCGCTGTTCGATGGCCTCGACCGCGAGCGTCGCGACGACGAGGGCCGAGTTGTTGAGCCGACCGCCCAGGATCCCGTCGAGCAGCTCCGCCCGTGGCACCCAGCGCGTCACGATGTCGGCCTCTTCCGCCTCGCGCTCGAACGCGGACCCGGTCGACCGCACGCCGCGCGCCCGGTAGACCTGGATGAACTCGTCGCTGCCGCCGGACGACGTGTTGTAGCGGATCAGCGGCTCCCACGTGTCGGCTTCGAGGTCGGCCTCTTCGCCCAGCTCGCGCTTCGCGGCGGTCAGGTGGTCCTCGCCCGCCATGTCGAGCAGGCCGGCGGGCAGCTCCCAGTCACGCATCCGCACCGGGTGCCGGTACTGCTGGATGACCAGGACGCGGCCCTCGTCGTCCTCGGCGTACACCGCGACCGCGCCGGTGTGGTCGATGTACTCGCGGACCATCGCGTCACCGTTGTACGCGACGGTGTCGCGACGCACGTCCCAGACGGCGCCCTCGTAGACGACGGTGGATTCGGTGACCTCGAAGGAGGCGGACTCGTCGGCGATCGGTGCGTCTGTCACGGCTCCATCCAAGCACGCGCGCGCCGGACGCCCCGTCGGAACCAGGTTCCGGACACAGCACCGCGTCATTCCGTGGTTCCGTGTCCGGAATCAGGTGCCGTGGACGCGCCCCCAGACGGACGGGAGGCGCGGTGCCAGCTGGCACCGCGCCTCCAGTCAGAGACCACTCGCGTTACGCGACCTGCTCCTCGGTCTGCGGGTCGAACAGGCTGGACGCCTCGTGGCGCTCGATCGCGGCCGCGACGAGCCCCGCGAACAGCGGGTGCGCATCGGTCGGACGCGAGCGGAGCTCCGGGTGCGCCTGCGTGGCGATGTAGAACGGGTGCACGTCGCGCGGCAGCTCGACGTACTCCACCAGCGTGCCGTCGGGCGACGTGCCCGAGAACACCAGGCCGGCACCCGCGATCTGCTCGCGGTACTTGTTGTTCACCTCGTAGCGGTGACGGTGCCGCTCGGAGGCCTCGGGCGCACCGTACAGCTCCGCCGCCAGCGATCCTTCGGTGAACGACGCCGGGTACAGGCCCAGGCGCATCGTGCCGCCCAGGTCGCCACCCGCGATGATGTCGACCTGCTCCGCCATCGTCGCGATGACCGGGGTCGAGGTCTCCGGGTCGAACTCGGTGCTCGACGCGTCGGTCAGACCGACCTCGTGGCGGGCGTACTCGATGACCATGCACTGCAGGCCGAGGCACAGGCCGAGCGTCGGGATGCCCTGCTCACGCGCGAACTGCAGCGCGCCGAGCTTGCCCTCGATGCCGCGCACGCCGAACCCACCCGGGATGCAGATGCCGTCGACGTCGCCGAGCTGCTTCGCCGCGCCCTCGGGGGTGGTGCAGTCGTCGGACACGACCCACTTCAGCGTGACCTTCGCGTCGTGCGCGAAGCCACCCGCACGGAGCGCCTCGGTGACGGACAGGTAGGCGTCCGGCAGGTCGATGTACTTGCCGACCAGCGCGATCGTGACGTCCTTCTTCGGCTCGTGCACGGCCTTCAGCACAGGCGTCCACGCGGTCCAGTCGACCGGACCGGCGTCCAGCTTGAGCGCCTCGACGATGACCTGGTCGAGACCCTGGTTGTTCAGCAGCGTCGGCAGGTCGTAGATCGAGGGGACGTCCACGGCGTTCACCACGGCGTCCTCGTCGACGTCGCACATCAGCGCGATCTTGCGCTTGTTCGACTCCGACACCGGACGGTCGCTCCGCAGCACGAGCGCGTCGGGCTGGATGCCGATCGAGCGGAGCGCGGCGACGGAGTGCTGCGTCGGCTTGGTCTTCTGCTCACCCGAGGCGTTCATGAACGGCACCAGCGACACGTGCACGAAGAACACGTTGCTGCGGCCGAGCTCGTGCCGCACCTGACGGGCGGACTCGATGAACGGCTGCGACTCGATGTCGCCGACGGTCCCACCGACCTCGGTGATGATGACGTCGGGCTGCGGGTCGTTCTGCGCCTGCTCGCGCATACGGCGCTTGATCTCGTCGGTGATGTGCGGGATGACCTGCACCGTGTCGCCGAGGTACTCGCCGCGACGCTCCTTGGCGATCACCGTCGAGTACACCTGACCGGTCGTGACGTTCGCGGCCTGCGACAGGTTGATGTCGAGGAAGCGCTCGTAGTGCCCGATGTCGAGGTCCGTCTCCGCGCCGTCGTCGGTCACGAAGACCTCGCCGTGCTGGAACGGGTTCATGGTGCCCGGGTCCACGTTGAGGTACGGGTCGAGCTTCTGCATGACGACCTTGAGGCCGCGAGCAGTGAGCAGGTTGCCGAGGCTGGCCGCCGTCAGGCCCTTGCCGAGAGACGAGACGACCCCGCCGGTCACGAAGATCTGCTTCGTCACCTTCGGGGTCGAGTTCGAAGAATTGGTACCGCCGCTGAGAGTGTCCGCCACGGGATTCCATCGTACGTCAGAACTGCCGGGAGGCGCGACCCCGGTTCGCCGTGGGCGTTGCGCGGGTGGGTGGCCGGGTCGTCGTGACGTGGCCGGGTCACCGGGATCAGGCAGGTCTGGCCGTCAGGCCCGCTGGCCGGCCACGTCGAGCAGCTCGCGGGCGTGCTCGATGCCGCTGGCGCTGTCGCCGAGCCCGGAGAGCAGCCGAGCCATCTCCTGCAGCCGGTCCTCGCCTTCGAGCCGTCGCACACTCGACGAGGTCACGGCACCGCTGGCGTCCTTCACGACGTTGAGGTGGTTGTTCGCGAACGCGGCGACCTGGGCCAGGTGCGTGACGACGATGACCTGCGTGCGCTCGGCGAGCTTCGCCAGCCGCCGGCCGATCTCGATGGCCGCCGCCCCACCGACACCCGCGTCGACCTCGTCGAAGACGAAGGTCGGCACGGTGGTGCTGCCAGCCATGACGACCTCGATCGCGAGCATGACGCGCGACAGTTCACCACCGGACGCCCCCTTGCCGATCGGCCGGGGGTCGGTGCCGGAGTGCGGCTGGAGCAGGATCGTCACCTGGTCACGGCCGTGGCGGCGGTACTCCCCCGCGTCCGTGACCTCGACCACCAGGGTCGCGCCACCCATCGCGAGGGTCTTCAGCTCGGCCGTCACACGCTTCGCCAAGTCGGCCGACGCCTTTGTGCGCGCCGTGGTGAGCGCTGCGGCGGCGGACTCGAGCGCCTGCTCATCCTGCTCGACCGACTGCTGCAACGCCGCGATCCGGTCGTCGTCGCCGTCGAGTTCGAGCAGCCGGTCACTCGCGCGCTGACCGTAGGCGATGACGTCGTCCACCGTCTCGCCGTACTTGCGGGTGAGGCCGGCCAGCAACGCCCGGCGTTCGTTGATGAGTTCGAGGTCGTGCCCGGCTTCGGGTTCCAGGGAACCGAGGTAGCTCGAGATGCTCGCCGACGCCTCGGCCGCCTGGATGCCCAGCTCCGTGAGCTGCTCGAGCACCGGCTGCAGGGCACTGTCCGACGACACCACACGCTCGACGGCACGGCGCGCGGACTCGACCAGGCCGACGACGTCCGAGACGCCGTCGAGGGACTCGCTGGACAGTGCCTCGTGCGCCAGGGCAGCCGACAGCCGGAGCTCCTCGAGGTTCCCCAGGCGCTCGGCGCGCTCGGCCAGCTCGACGTCTTCCCCGGGCTGCGGGTCGGCGGCTTCGATCTCGTCGGAGGCCGCACGGATCCGCTCGGCCTCGGCCACCCGGTCGTCCCGGTCACGGACCAGGACCTCGAGTTCACCGGCGTGCTGCTGCCAGGCGTCGTACGCGGCCACGTACCGGGCAAGGGCCTTCTCGAGCGAGGATCCCCCGAACCCGTCCAGCGCTGCCCGCTGCGCGGTGGCCGAGGTCAGGCGGATCTGATCGGACTGCCCGTGCACGGTGACGAGCTGGTCGGCGAGTTCACCGAGGACCGCGACGGGGGCACTGCGACCGCCCACCGTGGCACGGCTGCGCCCCTCGGCGGAGACCGTGCGGGTGAGGATGAGCTCGCCGTCCTCGACGGTGCCGCCGGCGTCCTCGACACGTTCGGCGACCGCGTCCTGCTCGGGGACGTGCCAGCGGCCTTCGACGACCGCGCTCGACGCGCCACGGCGAACCGAACCGGCGTCGGCCCGCGCACCGAGCAGCAGCCCGAGTGCGGTGACGATCATCGTCTTGCCCGCACCGGTCTCCCCGGTGACCACGGTGAAGCCCGGCCCGAGTTCGAGCGTGGTCTCACCGATGACACCGAGGTCGCGGATCGCGATCTCCTCGATCATCGGTCGTCCTCCGTGCTCATCGGTCGTCCTCGTCGCTCTGGGGGCCGCGCCACCCGGCGACGGGCAGCTGGAACTTCGCGACCAGCCGGTCGGTGAACGGGGCGTCCTTGAGCCGGGCGACGCGCACCGGGTCGGGCGAACGCCGGACCTCGACGCGGGCACCCGGGGGCAGGTCGTGGGTGCGGCGTCCGTCGCACCAGAGCACGCCGACGCCGCTCGTTCGCCGCAGGACCTCGATCGCGAGCGTGCAGTCCGGCCCGACGACGATCGGACGGGCGAACAGGGCGTGGGCGCTCAGCGGCACCATGAGCAGTGCGTCCACATCGGGCCACACGATGGGGCCACCACCCGAGAACGAGTACGCCGTGGAGCCCGTCGGGGTCGACACGACAACACCGTCACAACCGAAGGACGACAGCGGGCGCCCGTCGACCTCGGTCACGACCTCGAGCATCCGCTCACGGGACGCCTTCTCGATCGTGGCTTCGTTCAGCGCCCAGCTCGAGTAGACGATCTGGTTGCCCACGACGACGTCGACCTGCAGGGTGACGCGTTCCTCGACGTTGTACTCGCCGGACAGCGCACGCTCGACCGTCTCGGCAAGACCGTCGCGCTCGCTCTCTGCCAGGAACCCGACGTGCCCCAGGTTCACGCCGATCAACGGAGCACCGGTGTTCCGGACGAGTTCCGCGGCGCGGAGGATCGTGCCGTCGCCGCCGAGCACGATGACGATCTCGAGCTGGTTCGGCTGGACGTCGACGCCCAGGATGTCGACCTTGCCGACCGACGCTTCGGCGCGGCGGATGTCCGCGTACTCGTCGAAGGGCATGACGGGCGTGAGACCGGCGGCGTGCAGGAGGTCGCAGACCTCGACCGCGGCGTCGATCGAGTCGCGGCGACCCGTGTGGGACACGAGCAGGATGTGCCGTTCGTCGCTCATGAAGACCCTTCCGTGAGTTCGGTCGCCCGGACTCTCCATTCTGTCGGATTGCCCCCGACACCGCGCTGGAAGCGGGCCAGGTACTCGTGGTTGCCGTGGGTCCCGACGATCGGCGATGCGGTGAGCCCGCTGGTACCGAGGCCCTGGTCCCACGCCGCCCAGAGCACGTTCATGAGCGCGTCGTTCCGCAGCCCCGCGTCGTGCACGATGCCCTCGCGCACACCGCCGCGGCCCACTTCGAACTGGGGCTTCACCAGCAGCACGAACTCGTCCGCCGGGACGGCCTCGGCCAGCGCCGGCAGCACGAGTCTGAGCGAGATGAAGGACAGGTCCCCCACCACGAGGCTCGTGTCGGTGGCTGCGTCGTCGAGCGCCAGGTAGTCGGCGCGCGTGAGGTTCCGGGCGTTCGTCCCCTCGACCACGGCGACGCGTTCGTCGAGCGCGATGGTGGGGTGCAGCTGTCCGTGGCCCACGTCGAGCGCGATGACACGGCGCGCACCACGTGCGAGCAGCACCTGGGTGAACCCGCCGGTGCTCGCGCCGACGTCGAGCACGACACGATCCACAGGGTCGACGTCGAAGGCGTCGAGCGCACCGACGAGCTTCCGGGCTGCACGCGACACCCATTCGTCCGCGGCGTCGACCTCGATCTCGGCGTCTGGCGCGACCGGCGTCGACGGCTTGAGCACGGCACGCCCGCCGACGAGCACTCGGCCGTCCTGGATCAGCTTGCTGGCCACGGTGCGCGACCGAGCGAGTCCGCGTGCAGGGAGCAGCGCGTCGAGGCGGACCGGGGTCGCGTCGGGGACGGCTCCGTCCGGCTCAGGCACTCGCGGAGCCGCCGCTCTCGAGCCGCGTCCGCAGCTCGTCGTGCAGCGCAGAGAAGGCGTCGGCGCGATCGACGAGCGGGAGCGTCTCTGCCTCGGCGGTCCGCGCGGCGAAGGCGTCCTGCTGCTCGGGTTCGGCGGACGGCTGCTCGGGGTTCGGCACGTCCGACACGCTACTCGCCGCCGTACAGCTGCGGGTCGACGTCGAGCCCGTAGATGGCCAACTCGGACTCCCAGATGATCGTGGAGCCGGCGCGCAGTCGATCGATGTCCGTCCCGGCGTCGAGCACCCGGACCACGTGCCCGCGCATCGCCACCGTCGAGGTTCCGACGGTCACGTACCGGGTGCCGTCCTCGTCCTCGCGCCGCACCGTCTCCGGGTACGGCTGGGACAAGCCGCGGAGGTCTTCCAGCACGTAGGTGGGACGCGAGCGCTGGTCGGCCGCGAGCACCTGCTTGGCCTGGTCGATGCCGGTGAGCACGAGCACGCTCGGGATCCCGACGTCGTTCGCGCCCTTGATGTCGGTGTCCAGCCGGTCACCGATGAACAGGGTCCGACCGCCGCCGAAGCGTTCCACCGCGGTGTCGAAGATCGGCCGCTCGGGCTTGCCGGCGACCACGGGCATGCGACCGACGGCCTGGTGCACGGCGGACACGAGCGTCCCGTTGCCGGGGGCGATGCCGCGCTCGACGGGGATCGACCAGTCCATGTTCGTCGCCACCCACGGCACGTCCGGGTCGGCCAGGGCGAACGACGCCTCGGCCAGTTCCTTCCAGCCGAGATCCGGCGAGAAGCCCTGGATCACCGCTGCCGGAGAGTCCTCGGCGCTCGACGTCACCGTGAACCCGGCTGCCTCGACGATGCTGGACAGGCCGAGCCCGCCGGTCACCAGGACGGTCGACCCGGCCGGCACCAGGGTCGCGAGCAGCTGGACGCCGGCCTGCGACGAGGTGACGACGTCGCCCTCGGACACCTCGAGCCCGTAGCGCTCGAGGTGTTCAGCGACGTCGATCGGGCGGCGCGATGCGTTGTTCGTGATGTAGCCGACCCGCGCCGTGAGGGATGCCCGGGTCAGTGCTTCGACCGCGTGCGGGATCGCGTTGCGGCCCCGGTAGACGACGCCGTCGAGGTCGGTGAGGACCACGTCGACGCCGTCGGTCAGCGCCGCCGGGTGCTCAGCCGGCTGCGGAGCCGTCGACGTCGCGGGGGTTGTCGTCGTCGATCTCGCCGGGCTCGTCGGCTGCCGAGGTGTCGTCGTCGAGGTCGTCGAAGGCTGGTTCGTCGTCGAGGTCGTCGTCGACATCGTCGGCGGAGTCGTCGTCGCCGTCGAGTGCGTCGGTCGCGACGTTGTCGGTTCCGAGGTCTTCGGCGTCGTCGTCTCCGGCGTCTCCGGCGTCTCCGTGTACTTCGACTTCGATCGTTTCCTCGACCACATCAACTGTCTCCCAAGCGTTGTCGTCCGCGATTTCGGCGAGGGCCGCTGCCGCGCGGTCCACTCGGGCCCACCACTCGTCGGCCTCGTCCTGTCGACCGAGCTCCTCGAGCGTGGCCGCGTAAGCACTGTAGAGCGCCGGGGACCACGTGTAGGCGGTGGACGGGTCGAGCTGTGGAATCTCCAGCTCGCCGAGCGCAGCTGTGGGATTCCCGAGGTCGAGACGGGCGCCGGACATGGCGATCGCGAGTTCGACCTGCACCGGTGTCTCGAGGGCCGACCGTTCGACCGAGCGGCCGAGTTCGAGCGCGCGCTCCGGACGTCCGAGGCCGCGCTCGCAGTCCACCATCATCGGCAGCTGGTCGTTGCGACCCGAGATCCGGCGGTAGGTGCGGAGCTCACGCAGGGCCGTGGCGAAGTCGCCGAGACGGTAGGCGGTGATGGCAGCGGTCTCACGGACGACACCGACCCGACCAGCACGACGAGCCGCGCTCAGCGCGTGCTGGTTCGCCGTCTCCGGGTCGTCGTCGACGAACAGCGCAGCAGCCACCAGGTGACGAGCCACCCAGTCCGCGTTGTCCTTGCTGAGGGTCTTCAGCTCCATGCGGGCGGCCGGGTCGAGGTCACGCGCATCGATCTCTTCGGGGATCTCCGGGTCCTCGTGACGCGGACGGATGGACTTCGTGCCGTACGGATCGCGGTCTTCCCAGTCGTCGCGGGCCGCTTCGCCGAAGCGTGCACCGGCGTGCCGGGAGCCGTCGCCGAACCGACGACGCTCCTCGCCACCATCGCGGCTCGGACGGTCCGAGGACCCGCCACGGAACGGACGGTCGGAGGAGCCGCCACGGTCGCCGTCGCGACGCAGGCGGTCCGAGGAGCCACCACGGTACGGACGGTCACCATCACGAGCCGGACGGTCCGAGGATCCCCCGCGGTAGGGACGATCGCCATCACGACGCGGGCGGTCCGAACCGCCCTGGAAGGGTCGGTCCCCGTCACGGCGCGGCCTGTCCGAGGACCCGCCACGGTTCGGACGATCGCCATCACGAGCGGGACGGTCCGAGCCACCGCGGTACGGGCGATCGCCATCACGAGCCGGACGGTCGGACGATCCACCGCGGTACGGGCGATCGCCATCACGAGCGGGACGATCGGACGAGCCACCGCGGTACGGGCGGTCACCATCACGAGCGGGACGATCGGACGAGCCACCGCGGTACGGGCGATCGCCATCACGAGCGGGACGATCCGAGCCACCGCGGTACGAGCGGTCACCGTCCCGACGCGGACGGTCAGAGCTCCCACCACGGTACGGACGGTCAGCATCACGAGCCGGACGATCCGAAGACCCACCACGGTACGGACGGTCACCGTCACGACCCGGGCGGTCGGCACCACGCGGACCATCCCCGCGCGGCGGACGGCCGGCGGCGCCACGATCACCCTGCCACGAGGGTCGGTCATTGCGGTCGCTTGACCGGAACGGACGATCGCCGTCACGACGCGGAGCGCTGTCCCGGCGGGGAGCACCATCGCGGAACGGACGGTCGCCACCATGCGGACGATCGCGACGGTCACCCTCGCGACGCTCGAACTCACGAGGACCAGAGGACCACCGGCCGTTGCTCTGGTCGTCACGACGCGGAGCACCATCACGACGGGGGAAACGATCGCCGTCCCGCCGGGGTCGATCTCCGCGGTCGCCGTCGTTCCGCCGCTGATCGTCGTCGTTCGCCACCGTTGCTCCTCATCGCGTGCCCGGTGCAGTGCCTCGGGCGTTCGTCCGCTGTGTCGTTGTGTTGGGTGCCGCGTCGGTCGCCCGACGGTGGTTCCAGTCCATCACGAACCGGAGCCGGCGTCGAGTGAACGGCGGCAGAAACAGAAATGGCCACCGGCCCCGACCGAGAACGAGGGTTTCCCCTGCGAATTCTCGATGGAGGGCCGATGGCCACATCTTTCTTACGTTAAGTCCGGCGGCGTCCTACTCTCCCACAAGGTCCCCCTTGCAGTACCATCGGCGCTGAGAGGCTTAGCTTCCGGGTTCGGAATGTGACCGGGCGTTTCCCTCTCGCTATGACCACCGGAACACTCTCGACCAGATCATACATTGGTCTCAAAGCTGTCCCGACTACTGCCTTCCGTGAAGAGGGCAGAGCGGTGTATTCAGTTTCGATTCCCGATCGTCTGTCGGGAACCACAAAGTGGACGCGAGCCCGTGCAACAAGTGCACGGAAATCAGTGTGTTATCAAGTCTTCGGCTTATTAGTACCGGTCAGCTCCACGGGTCGTTAGTCCCCGCTTCCACATCCGGCCTATCAACCCAGTAGTCTGCTGGGAGCCTCTCACACTCAAGGTGCATGGAAATCTCATCTCGAAGACGGCTTCCCGCTTAGATGCTTTCAGCGGTTATCCGGTCCGAACGTAGCTAATCAGCGGTGCCCTTGGCAGAACAACTGACACACCAGAGGTTCGTCCATCCCGGTCCTCTCGTACTAGGGATAGATCTTCTCAAATTTCCAACGCGCGCAGCGGATAGGGACCGAACTGTCTCACGACGTTCTAAACCCAGCTCGCGTACCGCTTTAATGGGCGAACAGCCCAACCCTTGGGACCTACTCCAGCCCCAGGATGCGACGAGCCGACATCGAGGTGCCAAACCATGCCGTCGATATGGACTCTTGGGCAAGATCAGCCTGTTATCCCCGAGGTACCTTTTATCCGTTGAGCGACAGCGCTTCCACAAGCCACTGCCGGATCACTAGTCCCGACTTTCGTCCCTGCTCGACCTGTCAGTCTCACAGTCAAGCTCCCTTGTGCACTTACACTCGCCACCTGATTGCCAACCAGGTTGAGGGAACCTTTGGGCGCCTCCGTTACTCTTTGGGAGGCAACCGCCCCAGTTAAACTACCCATCAGGCACTGTCCATGAACCCGATCAGGGTCCTACGTTAGACATCCAAAGTGACCAGAGTGGTATTTCAACAATGACTCCACGAACACTAGCGTGCCCGCTTCACAGTCTCCCACCTATCCTACACAAGCCACTCCGAACACCAATACCAAACTGTAGTAAAGGTCACGGGGTCTTTCCGTCCTGCTGCGCGTAACGAGCATCTTTACTCGTAGTGCAATTTCGCCGAGTTCGCGGTTGAGACAGCTGGGAAGTCGTTACGCCATTCGTGCAGGTCGGAACTTACCCGACAAGGAATTTCGCTACCTTAGGATGGTTATAGTTACCACCGCCGTTTACTGGGGCTTAAATTCAGAGCTTCGCCCAAAGGCTAACCCTTCCTCTTAACCTTCCAGCACCGGGCAGGCGTCAGTCCGTATACATCGTCTTGCGACTTCGCACGGACCTGTGTTTTTAGTAAACAGTCGCTTCCCACTGGTCTCTGCGGCCTTCAACGCTCACGGAGTAAATCCGGTCACGTGTCCGGCCCCCCTTCTCCCGAAGTTACGGGGGCATTTTGCCGAGTTCCTTAACCACGATTCTCTCGATCTCCTTGGTATTCTCTACCTGACCACCTGAGTCGGTTTCGGGTACGGGCGGCTGCAACCTCGCGTCGATGCTTTTCTCGGCAGCATAGGATCACTGATTTCCCCTTACGGGTACGCGTCGGATCTCAGGCACACAGACGACGGATTTGCCTATCGTCAGCCCTACATCCTTACACCAGGTTCACCTTACGGATACCATCGCCTGGCTCAGCTACCTTCCTGCGTCACACCTGTTCATACGCTAACCGCACCAGCATGGGGTCGAGCGTTAGACCGGCCACCATCACCCCGAAGGGATCCGGTTGTACCGGGTTAGGACTCTTAGCACCACTGGATTAGCTTGGGCGGTTGTTCGCCGGTACGGGAATATCAACCCGTTGTCCATCGACTACGCCTGTCGGCCTCGCCTTAGGTCCCGACTTACCCAGGGCGGATTAACCTGGCCCTGGAACCCTTGGTCTTTCGGAGGACGGGTTTCTCACCCGTCTTTCGCTACTCATGCCTGCATTCTCACTCGTGTAGCGTCCACGGCTGGATCACTCCGCCGCTTCACTCGCCACACGACGCTCTCCTACCACTCCGCACGACTGAACCACGAAGGCTTGTCTATAGTGCGAAATCTACAACTTCGGTGGTGTGCTTGAGCCCCGTTACATTGTCGGCGCGGAATCACTTGACCAGTGAGCTATTACGCACTCTTTCAAGGGTGGCTGCTTCTAAGCCAACCTCCTGGTTGTCTGTGCAACTCCACATCCTTTCCCACTTAGCACACGCTTAGGGACCTTAGTTGGTAGTCTGGGTTGTTTCCCTCTCGACGATGAAGCTTATCCCCCACCGTCTCACTGCTGCGCTCTCACTCACCGGCATTCGGAGTTTGGCTGACGTCAGTAACCTGTTGAGGCCCATCGGCCATCCAGTAGCTCTACCTCCGGCGAGAAACACGCAACGCTGCACCTAAATGCATTTCGGAGAGAACCAGCTATCACGAAGTTTGATTGGCCTTTCACCCCTATCCACAGCTCATCCCCTCCATTTTCAACTGAAGTGGGTTCGGTCCTCCACGACGTCTTACCGTCGCTTCAACCTGGCCATGGATAGATCACTTCGCTTCGGGTCTAGAACATGCGACTCAAACGCCCTATTCAGACTCGCTTTCGCTACGGCTGCCCCTCACGGGTTAACCTCGCCACATATCACTAACTCGCAGGCTCATTCTTCAAAAGGCACGCCGTCACCCCTACTAAGGAGGCTCCGACGGTTTGTAAGCAAACGGTTTCAGGTACTATTTCACTCCCCTCCCGGGGTACTTTTCACCTTTCCCTCACGGTACTTGTCCGCTATCGGTCATCTGGGAGTATTTAGGCTTATCAGGTGGTCCTGACAGATTCACACGGGATTTCTCGGGCCCCGTGCTACTTGGGATACACATCCGGCCATAACACCATTTCGTCTACGGGGCTGGCACCCACTACGGCCCGGCTTTCAAACCGGTTCGACTATGATGCGCTGTAACCGCCCCAGTCCGGCAGAACTGAGTGACGTGTCCCACAACCCCGACCATGCAACGCCCGCCGGCTATCACACATGATCGGTTTAGCCTCATCCGCTTTCGCTCGCCACTACTCACGGAATCACATGTTGTTTTCTCTTCCTGTGGGTACTGAGATGTTTCACTTCCCCACGTTCCCTCTACCCGCCCTATATATTCAGGCGGGAGTCACCAGGTCGCAAAACGCCTGGCGGGGTTTCCCCATTCGGAAATCCTCGGATCACAGCTCGATTATCAGCTCCCCGAGGCTTATCGCAGATTTCTACGTCCTTCATCGGCTCCAGATGCCAAGGCATCCACCGTTTGCTCTTAGAAACTTGACCACAAAGATTAAAATTGCGATCCAACGTCACCACTCAACAACCCAAAGGCTGATCATGGATGACGCGAATCAAAGATGCTCGCGTCCACTGTGTAGTTCTCAACATACGATCGGCACCAGCACTCCCCCACCACAACAGCAGGATCACACTGGCCCGACGAAGGACCCGTAGGCCCAACCCCCACCACCACTCACGTAGCAGCAGGAAGCCTGGTCCCTCAGGACCCAACAACGTGCACCAGCTGAGCGCTCCACCCCCGACCCGTCCCAACCCTGCAAGCAGAGCGTACTGAGGTCGGAAGCATCACTCCCAACTGCACTGTCAATGTTCCACCCATGAGCTACCCGTCGGACACGTTCGGTCCGAAACAGGCGCCTGGACCAGCAACCAACCACCCCTAATGGGCGACCAGCACTGACCAGATGCTCCTTAGAAAGGAGGTGATCCAGCCGCACCTTCCGGTACGGCTACCTTGTTACGACTTAGTCCTAATCACCGATCCCACCTTCGACGGCTCCTTCCACAAGGGTTAGGCCACCGGCTTCGGGTGTTACCGACTTTCATGACTTGACGGGCGGTGTGTACAAGGCCCGGGAACGTATTCACCGCAGCGTTGCTGATCTGCGATTACTAGCGACTCCGACTTCATGAGGTCGAGTTGCAGACCTCAATCCGAACTGAGACCGGCTTTTTGGGATTCGCTCCACCTTACGGTATCGCAGCCCTTTGTACCGGCCATTGTAGCATGCGTGAAGCCCAAGACATAAGGGGCATGATGATTTGACGTCATCCCCACCTTCCTCCGAGTTGACCCCGGCAGTCTCCTATGAGTCCCCGGCATAACCCGCTGGCAACATAGAACGAGGGTTGCGCTCGTTGCGGGACTTAACCCAACATCTCACGACACGAGCTGACGACAACCATGCACCACCTGTACACCGACCACAAGGGGGCGACCATCTCTGGCCGTTTCCGGTGTATGTCAAGCCTTGGTAAGGTTCTTCGCGTTGCATCGAATTAATCCGCATGCTCCGCCGCTTGTGCGGGCCCCCGTCAATTCCTTTGAGTTTTAGCCTTGCGGCCGTACTCCCCAGGCGGGGCGCTTAATGCGTTAGCTACGACACAGAAACCGTGGAAAGGTCCCTACATCTAGCGCCCAACGTTTACGGCATGGACTACCAGGGTATCTAATCCTGTTCGCTCCCCATGCTTTCGCTCCTCAGCGTCAGTTACGGCCCAGAGATCTGCCTTCGCCATCGGTGTTCCTCCTGATATCTGCGCATTCCACCGCTACACCAGGAATTCCAATCTCCCCTACCGCACTCTAGTCTGCCCGTACCCACTGCAAGCCCGAGGTTGAGCCTCGGGATTTCACAGCAGACGCGACAAACCGCCTACGAGCTCTTTACGCCCAATAATTCCGGACAACGCTTGCACCCTACGTATTACCGCGGCTGCTGGCACGTAGTTAGCCGGTGCTTTTTCTGCAGGTACCGTCACTTTCGCTTCTTCCCTACTAAAAGAGGTTTACAACCCGAAGGCCGTCGTCCCTCACGCGGCGTTGCTGCATCAGGCTTTCGCCCATTGTGCAATATTCCCCACTGCTGCCTCCCGTAGGAGTCTGGGCCGTGTCTCAGTCCCAGTGTGGCCGGTCACCCTCTCAGGCCGGCTACCCGTCGTCGCCTTGGTGAGCCATTACCTCACCAACAAGCTGATAGGCCGCGAGTCCATCCCCAACCAAAAAATCTTTCCACCACCAGACCATGCGGCCAGTGATCATATCCAGTATTAGACGTCGTTTCCAACGCTTATCCCAGAGTCAGGGGCAGGTTACTCACGTGTTACTCACCCGTTCGCCACTAATCCACCCAGCAAGCTGGGCATCATCGTTCGACTTGCATGTGTTAAGCACGCCGCCAGCGTTCGTCCTGAGCCAGGATCAAACTCTCCGTAAAAAAATACA
This sequence comes from Curtobacterium poinsettiae, assembly GCF_047226435.1. Taxonomy (NCBI): domain Bacteria; kingdom Bacillati; phylum Actinomycetota; class Actinomycetes; order Micrococcales; family Microbacteriaceae; genus Curtobacterium; species Curtobacterium poinsettiae. The sequence continues at coordinate 3,070,745 of NZ_CP178434.1, forward strand.
GACCCAACACCCGAAGGCATCAGACCGAGTTGATTCTGACTGTTGACTGTCTACTGACAATCTTCAATCCAAAAGGAATTGCTTCATGACCCAGTCAGCAAGCCGACCAGGCACGAGGTCAATCAATAAATTGGCATTGACAATGTGCACGCTGTTGAGTTCTCAAGGACCAGACGCACTTGCTCTTCGGCTCGAGTTCGAGCTTCAGCCACAAGGCTTGTGTTCTTGGCTTGCCACCGGTTGTTCGTCGGACCCGGAGGTCCAGTGGCTCATCCCGAGGGGAGAGAACCGGTGGGCTTGTCATCCTAGGCGTCGAAGCGATCCGGCGCAAGGCCCGATCTGAACTTCAGTGGAGGATGGTCCCGCTTGAGGGCCGACGTGCTCTGGGCTTTCGCTCCAGCCGCTCCGCCGCACCTTTGGGGTGACGAGTAAGAACTATACGCAGCCCTGAGCGGGTGCGCCAAGCCAGCTCCCATCCCGGGCGTGTCGCGTTGTGCAACACACGTCGCCCGGACGCAGTGATGCCCGGTTCCGCAGGGGAACCGGGCATCACGAGAGGTCGAGCGATCGGGGTCAGCCGAGCGTCACACCGGCGAGGGTCTTCTTGCCGCGACGGAGCACGAGGACTCCCCCGGGCAGGGCGAGGTCGGACAACGGGGCGGCCGCGTCCTCGGCTCGGACGTTGTTCACGTAGACACCGCCCTGGTCGATCGCGCGTCGGGCCTCGCCGAGGGACTTCACGAGTTCCGTCTCCACGAGTGCCCGTGCGACGTCCGCCCCGGGGTCGAGCGTGACCGACCCCGGCAGCGCGGCGATCGCCGACCGCAGGGTCTCGGGGTCGAGCGCACCGAGGTCGCCGTTGCCGAACAGCGCGGCCGCGGCGTCGATCGCCGCCTGGGTCGCCATCACGCCGTGCACGATCGAGGTGACCTCGAACGCCAGGGTCCGCTGGGCTTCTCGTCGGAAGGGCTCGTCGGCGACGGCCTGCTCGAGTCGTTCGATCTCGGCGCGCGTCAGGAACGTGAACTGCCGCAACCGGGCGATCACGTCCGCGTCCGTCGTGTTGAGCCAGAACTGGTACATCGCGTACGGCGAGGTCATCTCGGCGTCGAGCCAGATCGCGTTGCCCTCGCTCTTGCCGAACTTCGTGCCGTCGGAGTTCGTGATGAGCGGGGTGCCGAGGGCGTGCACCGTGGCGCCTTCGGCGCGACGGACGAGTTCGGTGCCGGAGGTCAGGTTGCCCCACTGGTCCGAACCGCCGGTCTGCAGCGTGCACCCGTACTGGCGCCAGAGTTCGCGGTAGTCGAGTCCCTGCAGGATCTGGTAGCTGAACTCGGTGTAGCTGATCCCCGCATCGGAGTTCAGCCGCGCGGCGACGGCGTCCTTCTTGAGCATCGAGTTGACGCGGAAGTACTTGCCGACGTCGCGCAGGAAGTCGATCGCGGACATCGGGGCGGTCCAGTCGAGGTTGTTCACCAGTCGGACGCCGTTGTCGCCGTTCGGGCTGAGGAACCGCGACACCTGGGTCTGCAGTCGGGAGACCCACTCGGCCACGGTCTCCGGGGTGTTCAGCGTGCGCTCGGCCGTCGGACGCGGATCGCCGATGAGACCGGTCGACCCGCCCACCAACGCGAGCGGCTTGTGCCCGGCGAGCTGCAGCCGGCGCATGGTCAGGAGCTGCAGGAGGTTGCCGCAGTGCAGCGACGGGGCCGTCGGGTCGAAGCCGCAGTAGTACGTGATCGGCTCACCGTCGAGGGCCTCTTGCAGCGCGGCCTCGTCGGTCGAGACCTGCACCAGACCGCGCCACTGCAGTTCGTCCCACACCGAGTCGAAGGCGGGGTCGTTCTGCTGGCGCGTCAGGACGTCTTGAGCGGTATCACTGGACACCCCGCCATCGTAGCGGCGACGGACGACCGGCAGGCGCGGCAGCCGGGAGGCCCGTGGCCGGGTTCACGGGCCGAAGGCACCCTTGTGCCGTCGGTACGTCGAGACCGTGGGGTCACCCGTCAGCCAGAAGCGCCAGGGGTACCGCACCCCGCCGGCGATGCCGCCGACGCCGGTGCGCGGACCGCGGGAGATCCGTGGGACGGCAGCGCCGGCCCGCGGGCCGGGCAGGGTCTCGGACAGGAGCTCGTCGATCACCCGGGCCGGTCCGGCGGAGGCGAGCCGGGCCTCCAGGCCGGGTGCCAGGGTGAGCACGAACGGGCCGGAACCGTCGAGGAGCGACGTGCCGTCGTCCTGCCCGAGGACCGCGCCGAGCGCTCCCCCGAGGTTGCCGGGCCCGCGTGCCAGCGCGACGTCCGCGACCGTCGGACCGCGACGCGCTCGCGCGAGGTCCAGCCCCTCGACGACCTGCGCACCGCGGAGCAGGGAGCCCGACGAGGTGCCGGCCGGCCCACTCACGACGTTGACGCAGGTGTGGATGCCGTACGAGCGGTAGGCGTACAGCGTGCCGGGCGGACCGAAGAGGTGGCGGTTGCGCTCCGTCATCCCCCGATGGCCGTGCGATCCGGGGTCGGTGGTGCCGGAGTAGGCCTCGACCTCGGTGATGCGGAGCGTCACGCCGCGGCCGGCGATCGTCGCACCGAGCAGGGCCGGCGCGATGACCGGGGCGGGCTCGGCGAGCAGCGCGGCGATCCCCCGGGTCATCGCGAGAAGGGTGCGCCCTCGGCCAGGTCGCGGACGCGGCGGGTGACGGACGCGAGCTGCTCGGCGACCCGGTCGGGCGCGGTGCCCCCGACGCCGGAGCGCGACGCGACGCTGCCCTCGATGGTCAGGACCGACCGGACGTCGGGCGTGAGGTGCTCGGACACCGAGCGGTACTCGTCGTCGGTCGGCTCGTCGAGCTCGATGCCGCGCTCCTCGCAGTACCGGACGAGCGCGCCGGAGACCTCGTGCGCGTCACGGAACGGCACACCCTGGCGGACCAACCACTCGGCGACGTCCGTCGCGAGCGAGAACCCCTGCGGGGCGAGCTCCGCCATCCGGTCCGTGTCGAAGGTCAGGGTCGCGATCATGCCGGTGAACGCGGGCAGCAGGACCTCGAGCGTGGCGACCGAGTCGAAAACCGGCTCCTTGTCCTCCTGCAGGTCGCGGTTGTAGGCCAGTGGCAGTCCCTTGAGGGTCGCGAGGAGGCCGGTCAGGTTGCCGATCAGACGCCCGGACTTCCCTCGTGCGAGCTCGGCGATGTCCGGGTTCTTCTTCTGCGGCATGATGCTCGACCCGGTCGAGAACGCGTCGTGGAGCCGGACGAAGCCGAACTCCTTGGTGTTCCAGAGGATGACCTCTTCCGACAGACGCGAGACGTCGATGCCGATCTGCGCGAGGACGAACGCGAACTCGGCGACGACGTCGCGGGCTGCTGTGGCGTCGATCGAGTTGTCGGCCGGGCGGTCGAAGCCGAGCTCCGCGGCGATCGCAGCGGGGTCGAGACCGAGGGAGCTGCCCGCCAGCGCACCGGCGCCGTACGGGCTGACGCTCGCGCGGCCGGCCCAGTCGCGCAGGCGCTCGAGGTCGCGGACGAGCGGCCAGGCGTGCGCGAGCAGGTGGTGGGCCAGGAGCACGGGCTGGGCGTGCTGCAGGTGCGTGCGCCCCGGCATGATCGCGGACGGGTGCTCGGTGGCCTGCTGGGTGATCGCGTCGACGAGGTCGATCACGAGCCGCCCGATGCGCCGTCCGTGGTCGAGCATGTGCATCCGGCCGAGGGTGGCGATCTGGTCGTTGCGGCTGCGACCCGCGCGGAGCTTGCCGCCGAGCTCGGGACCGAGGTCGGCGATGAGCAGGCGTTCGAGGGCGCCGTGGACGTCCTCGTCGGAGTCGTCGGGCTGCAGCGTGCCGTCGGCGTGCGCCGCTTCGAGCCGGTCGAGGCCGGCGAGCATGCGCTCCAGCTCGTCGGCGGTCAGGTAGCCCGCGGTGTGCAGCGCTCGGGCGTGGGCACGTGACCCCGCGATGTCGTAGGGCGCGAGCTGCCAGTCGAAGTGCGTCGACTTGGAGAGCGCAGCGAGGGCCGCACTCGGGCCGTCGGCGAAGCGGCCGCCCCAGAGGGCACCGGTGTTGGTGGCGTCGGTCTTCTCGTCGGTCATGTCGTCCTGCGTCGTTTCGTCGGTGCTCGGGCGGGCCGGGGCGGGGCCGCGGGCTGGTGGTCGGTGCGGTGCGGCTGTCGGTCAGTTCGCCGCATCGCGGCGGGCGGAGATCTTGCTGGGCAGTGACCAGAGTTCGATGAACCCCCTGGACACGGACTGGTCGAACGCATCGCCGGATTCGTACGTCGCCAGGTCGAAGTCGTAGAGGCTCTGCTCGGACCGACGACCCGTCACCGTGGCGCGTCCGCCCTGCAGCCGCAACCGGACGTCGCCGGAGACGTGCTGCTGGGTGTGCTCGACGAAGGCATCGAGGCTGCGCTTGAGTCCGCCGAACCACAGGCCGTCGTAGACCAGGTCGGCCCACTCGGCCTCGACACCGCGCTTGAACCGCGCGACGTCTCGCTCGAGCGTCAGGCTCTCGAGTTCCTCGTGCGCGGCGATGAGGGCGACCGCGGCCGGTGCCTCGTAGACCTCGCGCGACTTGATCCCGACCACGCGGTCCTCGACGACGTCGATGCGTCCGACCCCGTGCTTGCCGGCGACGGCGTTGAGCTCCTGCACCATCCGGAGCACGCTGAACCGCTGCCCGTCGAGGGCGACCGGCACCCCGCGGTCGAAGGTGATCGTGACCTCGTCGGCCGGCTGCGGGAGGGCCGGGTCCTGCGTGGTCGCGTAGAGGTCCTCGGTCGGGCCGTTCCACGGGTCCTCGAGGAGACCCGTCTCGACGGCACGACCCCACACGTTCTGGTCGACCGACCACGGCTGCCGCTCAGGCTGCTGGACCGGCAGCCCGTGCTCCTGCGCGTACTGGAGGGCACGGTCGCGGGTGAGGGCGAGGTCCCGCACCGGGGCGATGGTCCGGAGGTCCGGCGCGATCGCCGCGACGGCGGCCTCGAAGCGCACCTGGTCGTTGCCCTTGCCCGTGCAGCCGTGCGCGACGCTGTCCGCACCGAGCTGCTTCGCCGTCAGGGCGAGGTGCTTCGCGATGAGCGGTCGGCTCAGGGCCGAGACGAGCGGGTACCGCTTCTGGTACAGCGCGTTGGCTCGGAGCGCCGGCACGATGTACTCGTCCGCGAACTCGTCCTTGGCGTCGACCACGAGCGCCTCGACCGCGCCGCAGTCGAGTGCGCGCTGCCGGATCGCCTCGAGGTCGTCGCCGCCCTGGCCGACGTCGACCACGAGTGCCACCACGTCCTTGCCGGTGCCGTCGCGCAACCGGCCGATCCCGACGGAGGTGTCGAGACCGCCCGAGTACGCGAGGACGACGCGGTCAGCCACTGGTGATCACCCGGTCGGTCAGTCGTTGGCGAGCAGCCAGGCCAGCAGCGCCTTCTGGGCGTGCAGACGGTTCTCCGCCTCGTCCCAGATGATGCTGCGCGGACCGTCGATGACGTCGGCGGTCACCTCGAACCCACGGTCTGCCGGCAGGCAGTGCATGAAGACGGCGTCGGCGGCGGCGTGCGCCAAGAGCGCGTCGTCGACGCGGTACCCCGCGAAGGTGTCGAGGCGCGACTGCTTCTCGGACTCCTTGCCCATCGAGACCCAGGTGTCGGTGACGACGACGTCGGCACCGGCCACAGCGGCCACCGGATCGGTCACGACGAGGACGGAGCCACCCGTCACGGCAGCGCGGTCCTCGGCGTCGGAGACGACCTGCGCCGACGGGGAGAACTCGGCCGGGGCGGCGACGCGGACGTGCATGCCCGCGGTCGCACCGGCGAGCAGGTACGACTGCGCCATGTTGCTCGCGCCGTCACCGATGAACGCCACGGTCTGCCCGGCCAGTGTGCCGCGGTGCTCACGGATGGTGAGCAGGTCGGCGAGGAGCTGGCAGGGGTGGAAGTCGTCGGACAGCGCGTTGACGACGGGGACCGTCGTGCCGGCGGCCATCTCCTCGAGCCCGGCCTGGCCGTAGGTGCGCCAGACGATCGCCGACACCATGCGCTCGAGCACGCGAGCGGTGTCCGACGGGGTCTCCTTGCCGCCGAGCTGGCTGTTCGCCGTCGAGATGATCAGCGGGCTGCCGCCGAGGTCCGAGATGCCGACGTGGAACGACACCCGGGTGCGGGTCGACGACTTGTCGAAGATCACCGCGACGCTCTGCGGACCGGCGAGCGGCTTCTCCGCCCAGCGGTCGGCCTTCATGCGGTCGGCGATGTCGAGGATCGCGGACTGCTCGGACTGGCTCAGGTCGTCGTCGCGGAGGAAGTGGCGGGTCATGCGGTGGGCTCCTGCGCTGCGGCGACGGCCGCGAGGCTCTGGGCGAGGATCGACAGGAACTCGTCGACCTCGGCGTCGGACACGATGAGCGGCGGCGCGATGCGCAGGCTCGACTCGTTGGGGGCGTTGATGATGAGGCCGCGTTCGAGGGCGGCTGCGTTGACGAGCGGGCCGACCGGGCCGGCGAGACCGACGCCGATGAGCAGGCCGGTGCCGCGGACCTCTTCGACCAGCGGGGAGCCGATGGCACGGATACCGTCACGGATGCGCTCACCCTTGACCACCGCGCTGGCGACGAGGTCAGCGCGCTCGATCTCCTCGAGCACGGCGTTCGCCACACGGGTGCCGAGCGGGTTGCCGCCGAAGGTCGAACCGTGCTGCCCGGCCGAGAACAGGTCGGACGCCCAGCCGAAGGTCACGAGGGCGCCGATCGGGAAGCCGCCCGCGATGCCCTTCGCGATCGTGATGGCGTCGGGCGTCACCCCGTGCCCCTGGAACGCGAACCAGTTGCCGGTCCGGCCGACTCCCGTCTGGATCTCGTCGAGGATCAGCAGCGCACCGTGCTCCTCGGTCAGCCGGCGGGCGGCCAGCAGGAACCCCTCGGGCAGGTCGACCACGCCGGCCTCGCCCTTGATGGGCTCGAGGATCAGAGCGGCCACGGTGTCGTCGATCGATGCTTCGAGCGCGTCGATCGAGGTGTCGATGTGCTCGACGCCCGGGATCATCGGCAGGAAGTCCTGCTGCAGTGCGGGCTTGCCGGTGAGCGCGAGGGCGCCCATCGTCCGCCCGTGGAAGCCCTGCTTGAGCGCGAGGATCCGCGTCTTCGTGCCGTCGGCGCCCCTGTTGAGGCGGGCGAGCTTGAACGCGGCCTCGTTCGCCTCGGCGCCGGAGTTGCCGAAGTAGACACGGCCCGCTTCGCCCGCGCCGGTGATGCGCTTGAGGCGCTCGGCGAGTTCGAGCTGGGGCGGGGTGGCGAAGTAGTTCGACACGTGCACGAGCTTCGCCGCCTGGTCGGCGATCGCCGCGACGAACGCGGGGTGCGCGTGGCCGAGCGAGTTCACCGCGATCCCCGCGAGGAAGTCGAGGTACTCGTTGCCCTCCACGTCCCACACACGGCAGCCCTGTCCGCGCTCGAGCATGATCTTCGGAGGGGTCAGGGATCGCATGAGCGACGCCCCGAACCGGTCGTTCCAGGTCTCGGTCTGCGTCTCGGTGCTCACTGCTGGTGTCCCTTCTCGTCCGTACCCGCCACGTGCTGGCCGGTACTGCTGTCGATCGACGGCGACGCCACGCGCCGGCCGATCTCGGCGTGGGTCATCTGGTTCTCGGTTCGTCGGCTCGGGTCCGGGATCACCTCGGTGCCCGCACCCCGCAGGGTGAAGACCTCGAGCAGGATCGAGTGCGGGATCCGGCCGTCGATGATGGTCGCGCCGCCGACCCCGCCGACCACGGCGTCGAGGCACGCGGTCATCTTCGGGATCATCCCCGACTCGAGGCTCGGCAGGAGTTCACGGAGTTCCTCGACGGCGATGAGGTCGACGATCGAGTCACGGTCCGGCCAGTTGCGGTAGAGCCCCGGGACGTCGGTGAGCATCATGAGCTTCGACGCCCGGAGTGCGATCGCCAGGGCACCGGCCGCAGCGTCCGCGTTCACGTTGAGCGCCTGGTCGGGGTGCGCGTCGTCGATCGCGATGCTCGAGACCACCGGGATCCGGCCGGCCTCGATCGCGGCGAGCACACCGGACGGGTCGACGTGGGTGAGGTCCCCGACGTGGCCGAGGTCGTACTCCTGCCCGTCGACGACGACGCCCTTCTTCTCGCCGGTGAACAGCGAGCCGCCGTCGCCGAACACTCCGACGGCCAGGCCCTCGCCGTGTTCGTTCATCAAGTCGACGATCTCGCGGTTCACCTCGCCGGCCAGGACGTCCCGGACGACCGTGATCGCCTCGGTCGTCGTGACGCGGTAGCCGCCGCGGAACTCGGACTCGATGCCCTGTTCCTTGAGGGCGGCCGAGATCTGCGGACCCCCACCGTGCACGACGACAGGGTGCAGGCCGGCGTAGCGCAGGTAGACCATGTCCTCGGCGAAGGCGCGCTTCAGGTCCTCGTTCACCATGGCGTTGCCGCCGAACTTGACCACGACGACCTTGCCCGAGAAGCGCTTGAGCCAGGGCAGCGACTCGATGAGCGTCGCGGCCTTGACCGCGGCGAACTCGTGTTCTTCTTCCTTCGTGAGGGGCGTGCCGGCCCCGTTCGTGTCGGCCGCCATCAGCTGGAGTACGCGCTGTTCTCGTGCACGTAGTCGTGCGTGAGGTCGTTGGTCAGGATCGTGGCCGAGTGCGTGCCGACCCCGAGGTCGATGCGCACGTGGGTGTCACGCGGGGTCAGGTCGACGGAGTCGCTCGGCTCGTCGGGTGCACCCGCGTGGCAGACCCGGACACCGTTCATGCTGACGTCCACCGCGTACGGGTCGAACTCGGCGTCGGTGGTGCCGATCGCTGCGAGCACCCGTCCCCAGTTCGGGTCGTTGCCGAAGACGGCCGCCTTGAAGAGGTTGTTCCGGGCGACGCTCCGACCGACGGTCACGGCGTCGTCCTCGGTCACGGCGTGCACGACCTCGATCGTGATGTCGTGGCTCGCGCCCTCGGCGTCCTGCTGCAGCTGCCGGGCCAGGTCGGCACAGACCGCGGTCAGGGCTTCCTGGAAGTCCCCGACCTCGGGCGTCACGCCGCTCGCACCCGACGACAGCAGGACGACGGTGTCGTTGGTGGACATGCAGCCGTCGGAGTCGACCCGGTCGAACGTGATGCGGGTGGCCGCCCGGAGCGCCTGGTCGAGCTGGTCCGGCGTCTGCACGGCGTCGGTCGTGATGACGACGAGCATCGTCGCGAGCCCGGGTGCGAGCATGCCGGCACCCTTGGCCATGCCGCCGACGGTCCAGCCGTCCTCGGTCACGACGGACTGCTTGGCCTTCGTGTCGGTCGTCATGATGGCGGTCGCGGCGTCCGGACCGCCGTCGTCGCTGAGTGCGGCGCTCGCCAGGTCGACGCCACGGAGCACGTTGTCGCGGAAGGACTGGTCGCCGACGCCGATGAGCCCGGTGGAGCAGACGACGACGTCGCCGGCCCCGATCCCGAGGGCGTCGCCCACGGCCTCGGCCGTGAGGTGCGTGGTCTGGAAGCCGAACGGTCCGGTGAAGCAGTTCGCGCCGCCGGAGTTCAGGACGACGGCCTGGGCCACGCCGTCCCCGACGACCTGGCGGGACCAGATCACCGGGTGTGCCTGGGCACGGTTGCTGGTGAACACGGCGGCCACGGCCGCGTCGGGGCCGTCGTTGACGACGAGTGCCACGTCCGGCTTGCCGCTGGTCTTCAGGCCTGCGGTCACGCCGGCGGCGCGGAAACCCGCTGCCGCGGTGACGCCCTGGAGGCCCGGCTCGGTCTGGGTGGTCGTGCCTGCGTCGGTCACGGTGCGACTCCGTCCACGCTGAGGCCCGTGGTCTCGGGGAGACCGAGGGCGATGTTCGCCGACTGGACGGCGGCGCCCGCCGTGCCCTTGGCGAGGTTGTCGAGGGCGGTCACCGCGACGACGCGGCCGGCGGCCTCGTCGACGGCGATGCCGACGAGCGCGGTGTTCGCGCCGATCGTGTCGGCCACCCGGGGGAACTCGCCCTCGGGCAGCAGGTGCACGAAGGGTTCGTCGGCGTACGCCTGCTCCCACGCGAGCCGGACGTCACGCGCGCTGACGCCGGGCGAGAGCTTCGCGGTCGTGGTCGCCAGGATCCCCCGCGACATCGGGACCAGGACCGGCGTGAACGAGATCGTCACGTCGGAAGCGCCCGCGACCTGCAGGTTCTGCTGGATCTCGGGGACGTGCCGGTGCGTCCCCCCGACGGCGTAGGCACTGGCGGACCCCATGATCTCGGAGGCCAGGTAGGTGGTGCTGAGCTTCTTGCCGGCACCACTCGGCCCGACGCTGAGCACCGCGACGAGGTCGTCGGACTCGACGAGGCCAGCCTGGATGCCCGGCTGGATGCCGAGCGTCACCGCGGTGACGTTGCAGCCGGGGACCGCGATGCGCTTCGTGCCGACCAGGGCGGAACGCTGCTTGCCCTGGGAGGCGATGTCGTCGACGTCGCGCCACTCGTCGGCCGAACCCGGAGTGGGAGCCGCGAGCAGGAGTTCGGGGAGACCGTACGTCCACGCGCCGAAGTAGTCGCCGCCGTAGAACCGCTCCCACGCAGCCGGGTCCGTCAGACGGTGGTCCGCGCCGCAGTCGATGACGAGCGCGTCGTCGCCGAGCTCCGCGGTGATCGCACCCGACTGTCCGTGCGGCAGCGCCAGGAAGACCACGTCGTGCCCGCGCAGCGTCTCGGCCGTCGTCTCCGCCAGGGTCAGGTGCGACAGCGAACGGAGGTGCGGCTGGGTCGCGATCAGGGGCTGTCCGGCGTTCGAGAACGCGGTCACCGTCCTGACCTCGAACTCGGGGTGGGCGGAGAGCACACGCAGGAGCTCGCCACCCGCGTAGCCGGAGGCTCCCGCCACGGCGACGGATACGGACATGGGATTCCACCTTTGGTCGGACTGGTCGTCGAGAGAGTCGGAGGCGGCGACCCCGGGCGGTGCTGATCCCGTGTGGGTCAGTCGCGCAGGGTCGCCCCGAATCGCTCGCCGGCACGTCGGACAGCGCCGTCACGGGCCTCGGTGGCCTCGGCAGCGGTCAGCGTGCGGTCCGTGGCACGGAAGCGCAGGGCGAACGTCAGGGACTTCTGTCCCTCGTCCACGCCGGAGCCCCGGTAGTCATCCACGAGCCGAGCATACTCCAACAGGTCTCCGGCGCCAGAGCGCACCGCATCCAGCACCTCGCCGGCCGGTACCCCGGCGTCGACGACCAGGGAGAGGTCCTGCGTGGCTGCCGGGTAGGAGACGATCGGCGCGACCGCGACGAGTTCCGGGGCTGCGGCGACGAGCGCGTCGAGGTCGAGCTCGACGACCGCCACCACGCGGGGCAGGACGGCGGCCTCGGCCAGTCCGGGCAGGAGTTCCCCGGCGACGCCGACCACCGTGCCGTCGACGAGCAGGGACGCGGCGCGACCCGGGTGCAGCGACGGGTGGGTGGTCTGCGCGACGGTCAGTTCCACACCGACGGCCCACGCGACCTGGCGGGCCGTGTCGATGGCGTCGGCGATGCCGAACGGTTCCGCGGTGGCGCCGGGCTGCTTGACGACGCGGTGGCCGGTGAACAGTGCGGCGACGTGGAAGGGCTGGGCCGGCAGCGAGGCGTCCAGTGCTTCGAGCATCGCACGGTCGGGCCGGACGGCGCCCGCCGGGACCTCGTCGGTGCCGAGCGTCACGCCCGTCACCGGCAGGAACACCCGGGACGTCTCGTACAGGGCGACGTCGACGAGCCCGCGCGAGACGTTGCGGCGGGCGGCGTCGACCAGGGCCGGGACGCCGCTGCGGCGCAGCAGGTTCTGCTCGCTGTCCAGGGCGTTGGCGAGCACGACGCTCGGTCCGCCCTGCGGGTCGATCCCCGGGTAGTCGTCCTGCGTGGCGGCCGAGACGAACGGGGCCGTGACGACCTCCGTCAGGCCCGCCGCGGCCAGCGCCGAGGCCACCCGACGACGTGCCTGCTGGTGCCGGGTCAGCCCCCGGCCGGGCGGGGCGACGGGCAGGACGCTCGGGATGCGGTCGTAGCCGACGATGCGCGCGACCTCTTCGACCAGCGTGGTGTCGTCGGTCAGGTCAGGGCGCCAGGTGGGCGGGGTGACCGCGAGCTGCTCGCCGTCGGACTCGACCGTGGCGCCGATCGCACGGAGCGTCTCGATGACCTCGGCGTCGGTGTAGTCGACGCCGACGAGCTCGGCCGGGCGGGAGACCCGCATCGTGACGGTCGGCCGCGGGTCGCTGTCGACGAGCGTGGACCCGAGGGGGTCGGCGGTGCCGCCGGCGAGCTCGACGAGGAGCTCGACGGCGCGGTTCGCCGCGGCCTCGGCCACCAGCGGGTCGACCCCGCGCTCGAAGCGACGGGATGCCTCACTGGGCAGCTTGTGCCGACGAGCGGTGCGGGCGATCGAGACCTGGTCGAACCCGGCGGCCTCGATCAGGATGTCCGTCGTGCTCGCCGAGATCTCGGTGCGGGCCCCGCCCATGACGCCGGCGAGCCCGACGGGACCGTCGTCGTCGGTGATCACGAGGTCTTCGGGGTCGAGCTCCCGGACGGTGCCGTCGAGAGTCTCGAGCGTCTCAGCGGCGTTCGCCCGGCGGACGCCGAGGCCCCCCGCGATCGTCTGCAGGTCGTAGCCGTGCAGCGGTTGGCCGAGCTCGAACATGACGTAGTTCGTGATGTCGACGGGCAGGGAGATCGAACGCACCCCGGCCAGCGACAGGCGCGACACCATCCAGGAGGGTGTCTTCGCTGCCGGGTCGATCCCGCGCACGACGCGCGTGACGAACGTGGAGGCGCCGACCCGACCCCGGACCGGAGCCTGGTCGTCGATCGTGACCCGGAAGCCCTCGGCCGCACGCGGCGCGATGCGCTCGACGGGGTCGTGGAAGCTGGCTCCGGTGGCGTGCGCGTACTCACGAGCGACCCCGCGCATGCTCAGCACGTACCCACGGTCGGGCGTGACGTTGATCTCGACCGCGGCGTCGTCGAGGCCGAGGAGCGCGATCGCGTCGGCGCCCACGGTTGGCTCCATGCCGAGGTCGGCGAAGCGCAGGATGCCGTCGTGCTCGTCGCCGAGCCCGAGCTCGCGCGCCGAGGCGATCATGCCGTCGGACACGTGTCCGTAGGTCTTGCGGGCGGCGATCGGGAACGGCCCGGGCAGGACCGCACCGGGCAGCGTGACGACGACGAGGTCGCCGACGTCGAAGTTGTGCGCGCCGCAGACGATGCCGCGGGGCTCGGCTTCGCCGACGTCCACCTGGCACCAGTTGATGGTCTTGCCGTTCTTCTGCGGCTCGGGGACGCGCTCGAGCACCCGACCGACCACGACGGGGCCGGTCAGGTCGAAGGTGTGGACGTCCTCTTCCTCGAAGCCGACCGACACGAGCGCCGCGTGGACGTGCTCGAGGGTGACGTCGTCGGGGAGGTCGACGGACTCACCGAGCCAACGGAGTGGGACGCGCATCAGACCACCGTTCCGAACTGCTGCGAGAAGCGGATGTCGCCCTCGAGGAAGTCACGCATGTCGTTCAGGCCGTTGCGGAACTGCAGCGTCCGCTCGATGCCCATGCCGAACGCGAAGCCCTGGTACTCGTCCGGGTCGATCCCGGCGGCACGCAGGACGTTGGGGTTGACCATGCCGCAGCCACCCCACTCGACCCACCGTGCGCCACCCTTGGCGTTCGGCTGCCAGACGTCCATCTCGGCACTGGGCTCGGTGAACGGGAAGTAGTTCGGGCGGAGGCGGATCTGCGCCTCGGCGCCGAACATCTGCCGGGCGAAGTGCTCGAGCGTGCCGCGCAGGTGCGCCATCGTCAGGCCCTTGTCGATCGCGATGCCCTCGACCTGGGTGAAGACCGGCAGGTGCGTGGCGTCGAGCTCGTCGGCACGGTAGACGCGTCCGGGCGCGATGACGTACAGCGGGAGGTCGCGCGACAGCAGCGACCGCACCTGCACCGGCGAGGTGTGGGTCCGCATGACCAGGTGCCGGTCGACGGGCTCGACGAAGATCGTGTCCGCCATGGCCCGGGCGGGGTGGTCCTGGTCGAAGTTCAGCGCGTCGAAGTTGAACCACTCGTGCTCGAGCTCCGGGCCTTCTGCGACTTCCCACCCCATGCCGACGAAGATGTCGGCGACGGCTTCGTTCAGCAGCGAGAGCGGGTGGCGGGAGCCGGTGGCGCGGTGGGTCGGCAACGCGGTGACGTCGACGCGTTCGGCTTCGAGCCGTGCGCGTTCCTCGGCCACCGCGAGGACGGATTCCTGCTCGGCGATCGCCGCGTTCACCCGCCCACGGGCCTGCCCGACGAGCTTGCCCGCCGCGGCCTTCTGTTCCGGCGGCACACTGCGCATCGATGCGTTCATCCGCGCCAACGGTGACTGCTCACCGGTGTGCTCGGCCCTGGCCTGCTTCAGTTCGGCGACCGTCGTCGTGGCACGGACGGCGGCGAGGGCCGCGTCCACCGCGTCGGCGACGGCCGATTCGCTGATCTCGAGAGGTTCTGACACGAGACCCAAGCCTACCGGCCGTCGGGATACCACCCACCTGCACCGAGCGGACGGTGGATGGCCGACGCCGACGACCGGTCTGTGGAGAAGCGTCAGCTCCGGAGCGCGAAGGCCGACTCGTACAGGCACACCGACGCCGCCGTGGCGAGGTTCATCGACTCCGCCTGCCCGTAGATCGGCACCTTGACTGCCCGGTCGACGAGCGCCAGGTCGTCGGCGGTGAGCCCGCGTGCCTCGTTGCCGAAGACCCACGCGGTCGGACCGTCGAGCATCCCCTCGGCGCGCACCACCGGCAGGTCGTCGCCGGAGACGTCGGCGGCGAGCACCGTGTAGCCGAGGGCCTTCGCCCGCTCGATCGTGTCCGCCAGCGTGACACCCACCGACACCGGCACGTGGAACAGGGACCCGGTCGTCGACCGGACGACCTTCGGGTTGTACGGGTCCACCGACCGGCCGGTCAGCACCACCGCATCGGCTCCGGCCGCGTCAGCGGCGCGGATGATCGTGCCGGCGTTCCCCGGGTCCCGCACCTCTTCGAGGATGGCGACCAGTCCGGGCAACGCGGCCTGCTCGTCGGACGCATCACGGGCCTCCGCGTCGGCGGCAGCCGCAGCGCGGTCCGGGAAGACGTCCTTCACCGACGTCGGGAACTGCTGGCACACCGCGACCACGCCCTGCGGGGTGACGGTGTCCGCCATCGCGTCGAGCACCTGCTCGGTCACGAACCACGTGTCCACCGGCGCGTCGTCCAGCCCGTAGCGGGCTGCGGCGGTGGGGGTCACGTACAGCTCGCGCAGGAGCTCCGGCGCGTACTCCAGCGCTTCGCGGACCGCTTGGGGTCCTTCCAGCAGGAACAGGCCGGTCTCGGCCCGGACGTCCTTCTTGGCCAGGGCCGCAACGGCCTTCACGCGTCCGGCACGGGGGTTCTCGAGGAGATCGCTCACGACCCAAGTCTAGGAACGACGAAACCCCCGCCGTGCGACGGGGGTTTCGCGAGCAGAAGAACTGACTACGCAGCCTTCGGGGCCGAGGTGTCGGCCGGGAGGGCCTTCTTCGCGGTCTCGACGAGCGCGGTGAAGGTCTCGGGGTTGTTCACCGCGAGGTCGGCGAGGATGCGACGGTCGACCTCGACGCCGGCCAGGTTGAGACCCTGGATGAGGCGGTTGTAGGTCAGGCCGTTCGCACGGGACGCAGCGTTGATGCGCTGGATCCAGAGGCGACGGAACTCGCCCTTCTTCGCGTGACGGTCGCGGTACGCGTAGACGAGGGAGTGGGTGACCTGCTCCTTGGCCTTGCGGTACAGACGCGAACGCTGGCCGCGGTAGCCCTCGGCGCGTTCGAGGATGACGCGGCGCTTCTTGGCGGCGTTGACCGCTCTCTTTACTCGTGCCATTGCACTATTCCTTTACGATCTGCGGGGCTCAGTGGCCGAGGAGCTTCTTGACGTTCTTCGCGTCACCCTTGGAGAGGACCTGGTCCTCGTTCAGGCGGGCCTTGCGCTTGGAGCTCTTGACCTCGAGGTTGTGACGCATACCGGCCTGCTGCTTCATGATCTTGCCGGTACCGGTGACCTTGAAGCGCTTCTTCGACCCGGAGTGGGTCTTCTGCTTGGGCATGGTGGTGCCTTTCCGTGGGATGGATGGGGGGCCGCGTCGTTGCGGGTTCGGTCCGGGGACCTATTCGGCCGCGGAGTCCGTGGATTCCGCAGCTGCCTCGGACGTGGAACCGGCCTCGGCCTCGTCCTTGCCCTTCGCGGCGTGCTCGGTGGCACGACGCTCGGCCTTCTGTGCAGCACGCTTGGCGTTCTGCTCGCCCTTGACGTCGGACTTGTTCTTGAGCGGGGCGATGATCATCGTCATGTTGCGGCCGTCCTGGGTCGGACGCGACTCGACGACGCCGAACTCGGCGATCTCTTCCGCGAACTTGTGGAGGAGACGGACACCCTGCTCAGGACGCGACTGCTCGCGGCCACGGAAGAGGATCATCGCCTTCACCTTGTCGCCACCGAGGAGGAACCCCTCGGCGCGCTTGCGCTTCGTCTCGTAGTCGTGCACGTCGATCTTCAGGCGGAAACGGACCTCTTTCAGGTCCGTGTTCACCTGGTTGCGACGGGCTTCCTTGGCCTTCTGAGCGGCTTCGTACTTGAACTTGCCGTAGTCCATGATCTTGGCCACGGGCGGCTTCGAGTTCGGCGCGACCTCGACCAGATCCAGTTCGGCTTCCTGCGCGAGACGCAGGGCCATGGCGATCGGGACAACGCCGACCTGCTCACCCTGCGGACCGACGAGTCGGACTTCGGGAACGCGGATTCGGTCGTTGGTACGGGGATCGGTGATGCGGAGCTCCTTCAATCAGGTGGTGGCCGTCCGGGGCGTTTGCCCTGGACGACAGCACGAGAGAGGAGATCTGACGCACGGGATGTCGACCCGTTCGGCAGCCGCCCTGCATCGGATCCGTGGGATCCGACCGACGAGCGCAACACGTGCACTCGCGGAGCGGTGGTGACCCGGTAGCCTGGTGGAACGCGGCCGCGGGTGGGAGAGACTCCTCTTTCGTGACACCGTCCGGGAGTTGTCAGGGTTCGTGACGTCAGGAGAACTGATGTCAAGAGAACTGATGGCACACGGACAGCATCTGCCGCGAGCAAGCCTAGCAGAGGAGCACCGTGAGCGACACCCCGATCGACGACACCGGCATCGACGCCGCCAGGGACATCGCGGAGGTGCCGGCGGTCGAACTCATCAACACCGTTGCGGTGCACCTGCTCAGTGCCGCGGCCGTGAAGGTCGGCCTGGCCGACGACCCGCAGCAGCAGACCGACCTGGACGAGGCACGGAAGCTCATCACCGCGCTGGCCGGTCTGGTCACCGCCGCCGCGACCGAGATCGGCGACCACCACGCCCGCCCGCTCCGCGACGGGCTGCGGTCGCTGCAGCTCGCCTTCCGCGAGGCGTCGGCGATCCCGGACGCGATCGGCGCCGGGCCGGGCGAGAAGTACACGGGACCCGTCAACTAGACGGGCGTCACCCGGTGACGGACAGGAGGCCCGTGGCGGTGTCGCCACGGGCCTCCTGTTCGTTCGTGGGTCGCGGTCAGGACCCGCTGTCGCCGACCAGGCGCGCGACGGCCGCCAGCGGGATGCCGACCCAGTCGGGTCGGTTGCGGGTCTCGTAGACGACCTCGTAGACCGCCTTGTCGAGCTCGAAGGCGTCGAGCAGCGCACTGTGGCCGGCGAGGTCCGCGCCGGTGCCGCGCTGGTAGCCGTCGAGGAAGCGCGCTCGCGCCTCGGCTGCCCAGGCTGACGCGTCGACCGGCTCGGCGTCGTGCGCCAGGGCACCGGCGACGTAGTCGAACGAGCGGAGCATGCCCGCGACGTCGCGCAGGGTGACGTCCGGCAGCGACCGTTCGTCGAGGGGGCGGAGCGGTTCGCCCTCGAAGTCGAGGAAGACCCACCCGCGGGGATCCGGAGCCGCCAGGACCTGCCCGAGGTGCAGGTCGCCGTGGATGCGCTGCAGGTCCGGCCAGATCGCGTCGGCTGCCCGGGCGTAGACCGCACGGATCGCGTCGGCGTGGTCGGCGACGGCGGGGGCCTCGCGGGCGGCGGTGTCGAGTCGGGTGTGCATCGTGGCGACTGCGGTGGCGCGTCGTGACCCGTCGGCCGGCTCGGTCGGCAGCGCTCCGGCCAGGGTGCGGTGCACGTCGGCGAGCGCGGTGCCGAGCTGCTCGGCTCGGTCCCCGAACGGCGTGCCGGCCTGGGCTTCCTGCAGGGCGACGCGCCAGGCGTCGTCGAGCCCGGGCAGGAACTCCTGGGCGAAGGCGAGGTGGCCGGTCGCGGCGCCGTCCGGGCGGCCGACGTCGGGCCAGTCGGCGCGGAGGGCCCCGTAGACCCGGGGCACGCGGGTGCTGCCCGCCGCGGTGAGGGCGAGCTGCGTGGTCACGTCGGGGTTGTCGCCGTGGTGCAGCACGCGGAAGACCTTGATGATGACGCGATCGCCGGACTCCGTGTCGCAGATGACCGAGGTGTTGGACTGCTCGCCCGTCAGGACGCGGGCCGCGGTGACCCGGCCGATCGGGCTGAGGCACTCCGGCGCAGCGTCGATGCGTGCGGCGAGCGCCGACACCCACGCGAGGTCGGTGGTGGCGTCGACGACCGTGCCGTCGGGGCCGCTCGTGATCGGTGCCTGGTAGAGCACGGGGACCGCGGGGGCCTCGTCGAGCACCAGGCGGGTCCCGTCGTCGGTCGAGATGGTGCGGAGACGCGGCACGGACCCCTTCGAGGCGTACCAGCGACGGTCGGCGATCCAGGACTCGAGGTCGTGGTCGCTCGGCGTGCGGGTGTCGGGGGCGGTGGTGTCGGGGGCGCTGGGTGCTCCGTCGCTCATGCAGCGGAACCTACGCGCCGGGGGCTGGCGAGGTGCCGAGTCCTCGGCGCGACGGCGGGCGGCGTGCCCTTTACAACGATGTACCGAACCGGGAACATGGAGGTATGAGCACGCTCGACGGCACCGTGGCCGCACCTGACTCCGCTTCCGCCCCCGGCCTCCCCCTCGCTTCGCGGCAGGACGGCACGTACCCCCGGCCGCAGATGCTCCGCACCGCCTGGGCCGACCTCGACGGCACGTGGTCGTTCCGGAACGACGGCGACGACGACGCCTGGCGCACCGGCTTCACCGACGCCCGGGACATCGTCGTCCCGTTCCCGCCCGAGTCCCCGGCCTCGGGCATCGACGAGCCCGGATTCCACCCCGTGGTCTGGTACTCCCGTGCGATCACCCGCTCGGAGCTCGACGCCGCCGGGTTCGGCACCGGCGCGCCTCGACTCGTGCTGCACTTCGGTGCCGTCGACCACCGTGCCCGCGTCTGGGTCGACGGGCAGTTCATCGGCGAGCACGAGGGCGGCCACACGCCGTTCTCCTTCGACGTGACCGAGGCGCTGGTCACGGACCCCGACGCCGTGCACACCCTGGTGGTCCGCGCCGAGGACGACCCGCACGACCTGACCCAGCCGCGCGGCAAGCAGGACTGGCACGAGGACCCGCACGCGATCTGGTACCGCCGCACCACCGGGATCTGGCAGACGGTCTGGCTCGAGGCCGTGCCGACCGTCTCGATCGCGTCCCTGCGCTGGACGAACGTCGACCACGCGACCATGCGCCTGACGGTCCGGCTCGACGGGCACCGCACCGGCGGCGAGCGCCTGCGCGTCGAGGCCCGCTGGGACGAACGCGACGAGCACCTCGCCACGATCGAGACCACCGTCGGCGAGACCGGGGACGAGTTCGACGTGGTCGTCCCGATCGCGCGGCAGACGAACGGGCAGGCCGAGGACGAGCTGCACTGGACCCCGGACGCCCCACGCCTGGTCGACGCGACGGTCTCGCTGCTCCCCCGTACCGGGGCGACGCCGTTCGACGCCGTCGCCAGCTACTTCGGGATCCGGACGGTCGGGGTCGACGGCGGCGCGTTCCTGCTCAACGGCCGACGCCACGAGGTCCGCAGCGTCCTGAACCAGGGCTACTGGCCCGAATCGCACATCGCCGCCCCGTCCCGCCGGGCACTCCGCCGCGAGGTCGAACTCATCAAGGAGCTCGGCTTCAACGCAGCCCGCAACCACCAGAAGATCGAGGACCCGCGGTTCCTGTACTGGGCCGACCGACTCGGACTCATGGTGTGGGGCGAGGCCCCCGGCGCCTACGCGTTCTCCCCCCGCGCCGTGCAGCGACTGGTGCGTGAGTGGATGGACGCCGTCGAGCGTGACGCCTCGCACCCGTCGATCGTCACGTGGGTGCCCGTCAACGAGAGCTGGGGTGTGCAGCACATCGCCACCGACCCGGCCCAGCAGGCCTACGCCCGGGCCCTCGCCGACGTCACGCGGGCACTCGACCCGACGCGTCCGGTGATCTCGAACGACGGGTGGGAGCACACGAACTCCGACATCGTCACGATCCACGACTACGAGGGTGACGGACCCCGGCTCGCAGCGACCTACGCGGACGAGACCGCACGGACCCGGCTGCTCGGTGGGATCGGCCCGGCGGACCGCCGCATCCTGGTCGGTGGCGCCGAGGACCTCGGCCAGCCGGTCATGCTCACCGAGTTCGGCGGCGTGAACTACCAGCCGGGCGTCCAGCGCGAGGACGGCTGGGGGTACACGTCGGCCACGGACGGCGACGACTGGGTCTCCCGCATCACCGCGCTGTACGACGCGGTCCGTGCGAGCTCGTTCCTCGCCGGGTCCTGCTGGACGCAGCTCACCGACACCGTGCAGGAGACGAACGGCCTGCTCAACGCAGACCGTTCCCCGAAGGTCCCGATCGAGCAGATCCGTCGCGCGGTCACGGAGCGCTAGCCGGGAGGCCCACACCCCCTGAGCAGCGGTGGTCACCTCCGGCAGACGGACCCGACCACCGCTGCTCACGACGCACACGGGTCGCCTCGCGCCGGGCGGGTGGCGACCCGCGATGCGGGGCGCGGCCCACGGTCTGGGAGGATCGGGCGGGTGACGAACGTGGCCGAAGCGAGCCGGGCCTCCAGGCGGGGGTTCCGCAACCTGCTGACCGGACGGCACAGCGCGTGGACCGCGCCGCTGCTGCTCTGGATGGGCTCCCGGGTGGTGAGCACCGTGCTGCTGGCGACCGTGTACCTGCTGGCGACCGCGAACGGCTGGCCGTTCGCCTCGTACCGACGCGACCCGTCGTTCTTCACGTTCTCGGGGTCGTGGGACGCCTCGTTCTACCGGATCATCGCCGAGCACGGGTACCCGGAGACGCTGCCCGTCGACGACGCCGGGCACGTCCTGCCGAACGCGTGGGCGTTCCTGCCCGTGTTCCCCACGGTCGTGCGGATCCTGATGACGCTGACCGGCGCCTCGTTCTGGGTCGCCGGAGTCGTCGTCGCCTCGATCGCCGGAGCCGGCGCGTGCGTGCTGCTGTACCGGCTGGTGCTCGCCGTCGGCAGCGCACACCGTGCCCGCTGGGCGACCGCGCTGTTCGCGTTCGCGCCGACGGGCTTCCTGCTGCAGGTCGCCTACGCCGAGAGCCTGCTGCTCGTGCTGCTGTTCGGCGCACTGCTGGCCCTGGTGCGGCGACGGTACTGGCTGATCGCGCCGCTCGGTGTCGTGGCCGCGTTCACGAAGCCCGGGGTCCTGGCGCTGGCACTGGCACTGGCCGTGCACCTGGTGGTGCGGTGGGTCGGAGCGCGCCGGTCCGGGCGAGCCGCCGAGGTGTTCCCGTGGCGCGATCGGATCGCGATCGTGGTGACCGGCCTGGTCGTCGCGGCTGCGGGCCTGGCGTGGCCCGTCATCGCGACCGCCGTGACGGGGCGGCCGGACGCCTACCTGGACACCGAGTTGTCGTGGTGGGTGGGGTTCGTCGGCCGGCAGCACTTCGCGCCGCTGACGCCGTGGTTCATCATGGCGTCGACGTGGCTCGGGCCGCTCGGCATCGGGCTCGTCGTGGTGGTGCTCGCCGGCGCCGTGTGGTTCATCTCGCGCAGGAGCACCCGGGCCCTGGGCACCGACGTGCTCGCGTTCACGGCCTCGTACGGGCTGTACCTGGTGGCCGTGTTCCTGCCGCAGCAGTCGTTGCCGCGGTTGCTCATGCCGATGGCGCCGCTGCTCGGGTCGGACGTGTTCGTGGGGACACGGCGGCGGGCGGTGACGTGGCTCGTCGTCGGGGTGTGCCTGCAGCCGGTCGCGATCGTGCTGCTCTGGTTCCTCGGGTACCCCTGAGCGGGCCTGTCCGTCGGCTCTGCAAGACACCGGTGTTCGCCGGTTGAACACGCGCAGACCGCGGCGCGACGCGCGAACACCGGTGTCGTGCGGGCCTGGACAGCGCTACGCGTCGAACGTGTGGAACCAGGCCGTCCCACCGGGATGCTGCACCGTGATCATCTCGTCGAGGTCGCGGTACGGGCCGTCCTGGTTGTGGCTCGCCGACTTGATGCGGATGGTGCCGTCGGACTCGGTGAAGACCTCGGACACGATGGTGGTGTGGTCCGGTGAGCCGTTGGCGTTCCAGTCGAAGAACACGATGTCGCCGACCTGCACCTTGTCGCGCTCGTCCGACGAGCGCCGGGTCAGACCGAACTCGGCCGCGTTGGTCTCGAGCCACGGGTCCATGGTGGGGCAGTAGGTCCACGTCGCACTGTGCTCGGCGCCGGCCGCGCGGTTGTACCAGTCGGACCGCTGCTTCCAGCCGCGGGCGATGAGCGTCTGGTTGACGTAGTTCGCGCAGTCGCCGCCGATCGGGTTCATGGTGCCGTACTCGGCGAGGTTGTAGTCCTTCCAGTACCGCATCGCGTAGGCGAGCTGCCGGTCGACGTCGGTCAGTGCGGCGTACGCGAGGGTGGTCGTCGCGACGGCGCTGCCCACGTCCGGTGTGGGGGCGGCGGTCGGTGTGGGCGTGGTGGTCGCGGTGTCCTGGGTGGCGCCGCTCTGCCCGTCGTTCGCGGCGCTGCCGTTGCCGTCCGAGGACTGGTTGGCGGACGGGCTCGGCTCGATCGCCGACGTGAAGAGCGCGACGTCGGCGTCACCGGCGGTGTACATCGCCTGGTGCGGGGCCGTGAAGGTCACCTTCGACGCGGTCGCCTCGACGTCGCGCGCAGCGACACCACCGACGGTGACGCCCTTGACCGCGGCGAGCCCGGTCCCCGTGACGGTGACCGTGACGCCACCGGCGAGCGGGACCTGCGCCGGGGCGAGGGCCTTCGCGACGGGCTTCGTCGCGGGGGTGGACGTCGTCCCGCCCCCGCCGCCGGAGCTGCCCCGGCCGCTGCCGCCGTCGCCGCCCTTGTCGCTGCCGGAGGAGCACGCCGCAACGGCGAACCCGATCCCGGCGACGCCGGCGAGGGACAGGAGTGCGCGGCGGTTCATCGAGGCAGTCATGACACGACCAGCGTAAGCGACACCTCCGTCGTTCCGACACGGCATGATCATCTCCGGGGACGAGCGTCCTCCGTGTCCCAGCGGACCCGTTCGGAAGGAACACACACATGCCCGAGAGCCACGACTTCTTCGTCGCCACCGACCCCGAGACCGCCCGTGCCCAGGTGCGCGACGCGCTCGCCCACGAGGGCTACACCGTCGACGACGCCGAACAGGGTGCGCTCCGCGCGACCCGCGGCAGCCTCGGCCTGACGCTGCTCATCGGCGGCATGGCGAACGACCGCACGTTCCACACCCGCCTGGACGTGCAGATCATGATCGCCCCGGACGGCCGCACCGTCGCCCGACTGCTGCGCGGATCCGGCAAGTCCGCGATCAAGGGCGGCGCGCTCGGCGTCTCGCGCGGCAACCGCGCCTTCGAGCAGGCCGCGAACGCGATCCACACCACCTTCGCGCAGTCCGGCGTGCTGACCGAGAGCATCGCGGGCTGACGATCGGGCGGTGGCGATGGGTCTGACGCGACCCTCGGACGGACGGGAGGCCCGTTGCCAGCTGGCACCGGGCCTCCCGTCTGTCAGGTCAGGTCAGGTCAGGTCAGGTCAGGTCGATCAGGTGCAGGAGACGTTGCGGTCGATGGTGCCGGAGCCGTAGGGCACCTCGACCTGGACCATGGCGATGGTGCCGCCGGGAAGCGGCGTGCCGGAGCACGCCTTCCGTGCCTTCGTCACCGTGCTCTTGCCGAGCGCGATCCAGTTCGAGCGGCCGTACAGCGGGCTGTTCGCCTTGACGGTGCCGGCGATGGTCTTCCACTGTGACCCGGTCGAGTACAGGCCGATCCGCTTCACGCCGGCGGTCTTGAGCCCGACGATCATGCCCTGCATCGCCGCACGGTTCTGCGCGGTGTCGCGCTGGTACGACAGACCCGTCTCGACGTCGATCCACCAGCGGTAGGCGGACGGGTTCGGGACCCCACGGCTCTGGACGTCGTCGTACCCGCGGGCGTAGCCGTACATGAACGAGCAGGCCAGGGTGAGCTGCTTCTTGCCGCTCTTGGTCACGCACGTGCCGAACGGGTTGGTGGGCACCGTGCCCTGGTAGCTGTTCGACGTCGGCCAGACCGAGGCCTGGAGCCCCGGGTTGGCGAACAGCGCGTACAGCTGGGTCTTCGGCTGGGCCGAACCGCCGACGGACTTCGATGCCCAGTCGAGCTGTTCGGCGAGGCACGGGTTCGTGGTGTTGCCGAGGGACTCGTTGACCCCGACGATGCCGAACGCCTGGTCGGTCGGCACCTGGCTGCCACACTGCGGCCAGGAGATGTCGACCCCCAGCGGTGTGACCGCCGCGGACGCACCCGAGGACGGTCCGGCGACCGCGATGCCGGCGGCCACCACCACCGTGGTCGCGATGGTCGCGACGAGACGACTGATACGGAACATGCTCTCCCCCTGGTCGGGCCCGGTGGGCCGGCGACGCCCCTGCGGCGCACCGGGAGTCTAGGGCGATGCGTTGGACAACACACCACCCCGGTGCGTGAACTGTGTCGAACGATCCCCGTTGCTCGGCCTGTGGAGGAAGGTCTCACCGCACGCGCGCAGCAACGACAGAACGGCCCGGAACCTGTCGGTTCCGGGCCGTTCTCGTGGTTGCCACGTGGTGGAGCTAAGGGGATTCGAACCCCTGACCTTCTCATTGCGAACGAGACGCGCTACCAACTGCGCCATAGCCCCAAGTGCTCGACCACACTAGCACCCTCGTTCGGCCCAGCCGAAATCGCGCGTGGCCCGTCGGGCGTGCCGCGGGTCAGACCGCGCGGCGCCGTCGCATGATCGCGTCGAGGTCGGCCTGCTGGTACGCATCGTCGTCGAGGACGCCCATGCCGGCCCACTTGCTCGGCGGCCCGGCAGGCTCGTCGGTGGGAGCAGGAGCGGCTGGAGCACGAGCGCCGGGGGCAAGGCCGGCGGACGCGGCCGGGGCCCGGAGCCCGAGCCGCTCGGCGAGACGCCCCTGGTCGTGCGCGGACAGCGACGCCGCCGCCTCTTCGAGCTCGGGACGCATCCGGGACACGGTGGCGAGCGACGGGTCCGACTCGCCCGCACGGATCGCCGCAGCTTCGGCCTCGGCTTCCGCCTTGGCCGCGGCGACGCGCTCCTTCAACCGGGCGGCGAGCTCGGCCGACGACTCGGGCGACGCGGCCGGCGCGGCCGGTCGCTCCACGTAGAGGGGCTTCGGCACGTGGTTCGGGGTCCACGAGCGGTCCTGCGTGGGCACAGCGGGCTGTTCCGTCGACAGGGGCGGCGCTGGGTCGGTCCACGCGGTGGACTGCCGGGAGGCGCGGATCGCGCCCGTCTCGGCGGCCGCGAGACGCTGCTTCCGCGCCGTCGCCACCTGGTGCAGCTGGGCCAGGACCGCTGCGGACCCACCGGCGGCGACGAGGCCGGCGACACCGACGAGCCAGAGCGACGGCGATGCGATGAAGACCACGAGGGCGATGACGATGCCGAGCGTGCCGAACAGGGTCGCTCCGAGCCGGGAACGGCGCATCCGCATCGCGGTCAGGGCCGGCACGGCGGATGCCCGCTCGAGCACCGGGGCCTGCTCGGCGAGGCGGCGGGTGATCTCACGCTGCCGCGCGGCCTCGTGGGCCCGGACGATGGCGGTGCGCTTGGCCTCTTCGGACCGGGCGACGCGCTGCGCCTGGGCCAGGGACTTCGCGTTCATCTCGATGCGGACCTCGTCCGGCAGCTCGGCGGTCTGCGCGAGGATCCGGAGGGTCTGCTGCAGCCGGATGGCGTTCCGCTCGGTGGCCAGGTACTGGCGACGAGCGGCCCACGACGGCATCAGGTAGACGAGCCAGAGGACGGCCGCGACGAGCAGGACGATGCCGCCACCCCACGAGCCGATTCCTGCCATGCGAACACGGTAGGGGCGGCGGTTCCCCGGCCCCGTCATTGCCGGACGCGTGTTGCGCGTGTCGGGGCGGAATCCGTGGGAGGTGCGCCGCGCCTCCAGGCCCGTCAGGTGCAGCGCGTCAGATGCGCGGCGTCGTGTCCAGCGGCATCGCGGCCTCGTCGCGAGCGGCGAGCGGCACGGTCCCCACGCCCGGGGGCACCTGCCCCTGGACCCAGCGCTCGAGGACGCCACCGCGGACTTCTTCGGCCACCAGTGCGAAGCAGAAGTGGTCGCGCCAGTCCCCGTTGATGTGGATGTAGCGGCGACGGAGCCCCTCGTACCGGAAGCCGAGCTTCTCGACGACCCGCAGGCTCGGGGCGTTCTCCGGCCGGATGCAGATCTCGATCCGGTGCACGCCGAGCGACCGGAAGCAGTGGTCGACGGCGAGGGCGACGGAGATCGGCGTCACGTTGTGGCCGGCGGCGTCCTCGACGACCCAGTAGCCGATCGAGGCGCTCGCGAGCGAGCCGTACGAGATGCCGGAGACGTTGAGCTGCCCGACGAAGCGGCCGTCGAGCTCCATCGCGAACGGCAGACCGAGTCCCGCGCGGGCGTTGGCCTGGAGCGCGCGGATGCTGCCACGGACGTCGGTGGAGACGTGTCCGGAGGGGTTCGTGGCCTCCCAGGTGCGGAGCCACGAACGGTTCGTCGCGAGTGCCGCGTCGAGGTCGCGGGTGTCGCGGAGCCGGAGGGGCCGGATGGTGACCCGCCCGTGGGACAGGGTCGGGATCGTCGTCATCGCTGGGTTCCTCCGGGGTCCCGCCCCGGTGCGGGACGGGGTGTCCCGCCCGGGTCCGTGATCACCGGACCCGAGCGGGATGGCCGACTATTCGCCCGCGTTGAACTCCTTCAGCCACGACTTGAGGTCGGGGCCGAGGTCATCGCGGTCCGAGGCGAGCTGCACGATCGCCTTGATGTAGTCGAGTTTGTCACCCGTGTCGTACCGGCGTCCACGGAACACGACGCCGTACACGCCGCCGGTCCACTCTTCGGCGCTCGCCATCTTCATGAGCGCGTCGGTCAGCTGGATCTCGCCGCCCTTGCCCGGCTCCTGCTTCTCGAGGACGTCGAAGACCTCGGGACGGATGACGTAGCGGCCGATGATGGCCAGGTTCGAGGGCGCTTCGCCCTGCGGGGGCTTCTCGACGAGGCCGGTGATCTTCACCACGTCGTCGGTCTCGGTCGGCTCGACCGTGGCGATGCCGTACAGGTGCGTCTGCGACTCGGGGACCTCGAGCAGGGCCACGATGGTGGCGTTCTTCTCGCCCTGGACCTCGATCATGCGCTGGAGCAGCGGGTCACGGGCGTCGATGATGTCGTCACCGAGGAGCACGGCGAACGGCTCGCGGCCGACGTGCATCTTCGCGCGGAGCACCGCGTGGCCGAGGCCGAGCGGGTCACCCTGGCGCACGTAGTGCATGTCGGCGAGGTCCGTCGACTGGTTCACCTTCTGCAGCTTCTCGTGGTCGCCCTTCTTGCGGAGGGTCTCCTCGAGCTCCGACACGTGGTCGAAGTGGTTCTCGAGCGCGTTCTTGTTGCGCCCGGTGATCATCAGCACGTCGGTCAGCCCGGCACCGACAGCCTCTTCCACCACGTACTGGATGGCCGGCTTGTCGACGACGGGGAGCATCTCCTTCGGCATCGCCTTGGTCGCGGGGAGGAAGCGGGTACCCAGCCCTGCGGCCGGGATCACCGCCTTCGAAATCTGGAAGCCCATGGTCAGACCGTATCCGATCCCCCTTTCGAGGGCATGTCGTCGCTCCGGGGGACACGGGAGTGCGCGCGTTCCCGGCGGGAAGCCGCAACGACACCCCTCGGTAGACTCCTCGGCATGATCGCCGATCTCGGGAACGAGAAGCGCGCCCTGCGAGCCGAACTCCGGCAGCGGCGGCGCACCCGGACCACGACCGAACGCGACGCGGACACCGAGACCCTGACCGCGACCCTGCAGCGCTTCGTCGAGGAGCGCCAGGTGACGTCCATCGCCCTGTACCTGTCCGCGCCGGACGAGCCGAACGTCCGGCCGTTCCTGAACTGGGCCTTCGAGCAGGGCATCCGCGTGCTGCTGCCCGTCACCCGCGAGGACGGCCTGCTCGACTGGGCCGTGGGCGACGGTGAGAGCGAGACCGAGAGCCTGCTCGGCCTGCCCGAGGTCGTCGGCGAGGTCCTGTCACCGCTCGCGATCAACGACGTCGACGCGATCCTGGCCCCCGCGGCGGCGGTGGGACACGACGGCGTCCGCATGGGCTGGGGGCGCGGCTACTACGACAAGACCCTCGGGTCCATGGCGAACCGCCCGCCCGTCTATGCTGTGATCTTCGACGCGGAGTACCTCGACGAGGTCCCGCGCGAACCCCACGACGAACCCGTCGACGGCATCATCACGCCGTCACGCATCATCACGTTCCGGAGCTGATGTGCCCACCTACTCGTACCGCTGCACCGAGTGCGACAACGCGTTCGACATCAAGCAGTCGTTCTCCGACGCCACCCTGACGGAGTGCCCGGTCTGCGGCGGCGTCCTGCGCAAGGTGTTCTCCCCCGTCGGCGTGACCTTCAACGGCGGTGGCTTCTACCGCACCGACTCCCGCCCGGCGCCAAAGGCCGAGGGGTCGTCGAGCGCCCCTGCGAAGTCGGAGCCGAAGAAGTCCGAGCCGGCGAAGAAGCCCGAGTCGAAGCCGAGCAGCTCGAAGTCCGCCGCATCCTGACGCGGTCTGCGCTCTCCGGATACATTGGGCGCGTCGCCACTCGGCGGCCGTCCTCGACCCGGAAGGAGACCCTCGCATGAAGGGCTTCAAGGAGTTCCTGCTCCGCGGCAACGTCATCGACCTGGCCGTGGCAGTCGTCATCGGTGCGGCGTTCACCGCGATCGTCAGCACGATCGTCAGCGCCCTGATCAACCCGCTCATCGGTGCGGTGTTCAACGCCTCGAGCCTGGACAAGGCGCTCGTCTGGAGCATCCCGACGGTGTCCGGCGGCAGCGCCGACATCCTCTTCGGCGCGATCATCGGCGCAGTCATCAACTTCGTCATCGTCGCCGCGGTCGTGTACTTCGCGCTCGTCGTACCCGTGAACCACCTGAAGAAGGTGGCGTTCGAGCGCGTCAA
The DNA here is from genome assembly GCF_047226435.1 of Curtobacterium poinsettiae. Classification (NCBI taxonomy): domain Bacteria; kingdom Bacillati; phylum Actinomycetota; class Actinomycetes; order Micrococcales; family Microbacteriaceae; genus Curtobacterium; species Curtobacterium poinsettiae. The sequence continues at coordinate 3,100,159 of NZ_CP178434.1, forward strand.
GAACGACGAGGAGCAGACCCCGCAGGACGTGCCCCCGACCGACGTCGAAGTGCTGCTCGAGATCCGCGACCTGCTCCGCCCGCAGAACGGTGGCGTCGCGAGCACGGGGGCGCACATCGCCCCGTCGAACGCTCCCGAGGGGCCCGGCATCGGCGGCTCGACGAAGCTCTAGCCCCGGCGCACGACCGCGCTCGGACCCGCAAGACACCGGTGTTCCCGCTCTGCACACCCGCAAACCGCGGTGCGCAGCGTGAACACCGGTGTTTTGCGCTGGAGGGGGGGTCAGGCGGCGGAGACAGCCCGGCGCTTCGCGAACATCGCGACGGCGTACTGGGCGCCGGCGAGGACGTGCCCCGCGGTGCCGAGGTAGACGAAGACCAGGGCCACGACCCGGACCCACGGCGCGTTCTCGTCGACGGTGTGCACCGCGGAGAACAGCAGCACCGGCAGCCCGACGAACAGCAGTGCCGAGCGGATCTTGCCCGTCCACGTGACGTCGAGGTCCGGGTTGCCGTGGAACAGCACGCTCGACAGGACGACGAGCACCAGGTCGACGAGCACGACGACGGCCACCACCCACCAGGGCAGCAGGCCGACGAGCACCAGGGACAGCACGATCGCGATGATCGCCAGACGGTCGGCGACGGGGTCGATCGCCTTGCCGAGCTTCGAGCCCTGGTCGAACTTCCGGGCGATGAAGCCGTCCGCCCAGTCGCTCACGCCGATCACGACGAGGGCGACGAGCGCCCACCCCGGGTGGCCGGCGACGACGAGGCCGATGAACACCGGGATCAGCACGAGGCGGAACAGCGTGATCAGGTTCGGCCAGGTCTGCCAGTCGGGGCGCTGCCGCGCGGTGTCAGTCATCACGGGCCAGGGTACCGGTTACCAGTGCGGCGGGACGTCGCGCCGGAGCTGGTCGTCGTTCTCACCGTCGCGGTGTCGCGCCGGCTCCGGCGGCGGCGCCGGGTCGTAGCCCGCCACCGGCTGGGTGGTGACGCGCCTGCGGCGCCGCACCGGGCCTCCCGACGGGTCGTCCGTGTCAGGTTGCGGGACCGCTGATCCGGGAGGCGCGGCTGACGACACGTCGTCGGCCCGCGTCCACGTGCCCACCAGCTGGTCCGTCTCCGGCGTCACCGGACCGGCGGGCCGCGAGGCCCGGCGGCTCATCGGCGGGCGGGGCCGACCGTGGACACGCGGGGATCGAGATCCTGCGTGCTCACCGGCGGGCGGGGATCGGTGGGATCGAGATCTCCTGCGTGGCACCGCGGTCGACCCCGAGCACGGACGCGACGGTGTCGGCGACGCGGTCCGGGTCGGAGAACAGCTGGAACGCGTGCACGCGCACGTAGTGCCAGCCGAGACGACGGAGCACCTCGGGGCGCAGGCGCAGGGACTCGCGCAGCGACCCCTTCACCAGTGACGCGTCGGTCTCGATGGTGACGCACACCCCGCCGTGCGCGGCGACGAGGCCGAGCTTGCCACGGTGGCCGAGCGCGACCGGGATGCCGCGCATCTCGAGGCGACGGGCCAGGTCGACGAGCAACGGGTCGGAGTCGTCCGGCACGTACTCGGCGGTCGTGCGGGCGCGCACCTCGGCCAGGATCTCGGCGAGGGCGATGGTGCCGTGGCCCATGCGCTCGGCCTCGATGTCGGACGGCTGGAAGCACGTGACGATGACCATCGAGCGACGGGCACGGGTCATCGCGACCGCGAGCAGCCGCTCGCCGCCGGGCTTGCCGAGCGGACCGAAGTCGCGCAGCACGCGGCCGTGCGGGGTGCGGCCGTAGCCGATGGAGAACACGACACGGTCGCGGCTCTGCGCCACCGACTGCTCGAGCGTCGCCACGATGAACGGTTCGGCGCGGTCGCCGATGACGAACTCGGTCAGGTCCTTGTGGCCCTGGGCGGCGGTCAGCACGGCCTGCTCGACCCGCACGGCGTGCTTCGCCGACGCGGTGATGACCATGAGCGACTCGGTCGGACGGGTGCGGGCGTGGTCGATGACGAGCCGGACCACGCGGTCCACCTCGGCGTCGACGCTCTCGACGGCACCGGACTCGGGGTCGGGGACGGCCTTGCCGTCGCTGACGTAGTCGAGCGCGATCGAGCCGTGGCCCAGGAACGAGCCGGCCCACGGCAGGGACTCGATCTTCCCGCCGTAGAAGCGACGGTTCACGAGCTCCGCCAGGTCCTCGCCGCCGGCGCGGTACGACCGCGACAGCGACAGGGTGGGCAGCAGGGTGGAGAGCTTCGCGAGTGCGGAGTCGGCGTGGAACGCGTCGAGCGTGCCCTCGTCGACCTGCAGCGCCCGGTGCTCGGGGTCCACGGCGATGCGGAACGGCGACGGCGTCTGGGTGACGGGGTCACCGAACACGACGGTCTGGCGGGCACGACGGACGGCACCGACGGTCTCGGCGATCGTCACGGCACCGGCGTCGACCAGGATCACGGTGTCGAACGGCATCGTGTCGGCGATCTGCGGCACCTCGTACGGGCTCGCGAGCCAGACGGGGGCGATCGACCGGGACAGGTGCGGTGCGGAGTCCTGCAGCAGGCGCGAGGTGATCGCGCCGTCACGCAGCTGCGTCTTGAGCGCCGTCGCTTCTTCGGGCCAGTCGACAAGACCGACCTTCCAGTTCTCGGCGAGCTGCCACGCCAGGCCCTGGGAGACCCCGGCCGCGTGGGCGTCGTCCACCAGGCGGAAGTCGGCCTCGACCCGGTCGAGCATGTCGGTGTTCGCGCCGAGCAGGGCCCGGTCGGACTCGAGCATGGTCTCGAGGGCGGACTGCCACCAGGCGAGCTCGAGCTCGGCCGGCACCTGCACGTCCGGCACGTGCCGGTTCGCCAGGTCGGTGATGAGCGGTTCGAGCTGCAGGTCACGCAGGGTCTGCATGAGCTCGGTGCGCTCCTGCAGGTTGTGCAGGACGTCGGACTCGGCGGCGAGCTCGGCGATGGTCGGGACGAGCTGGTCGACCGGGGTGTTCGCGAGCTGGCGGTCGCGCTCGGTGCGGCCCAGCGGCTCGTCGAGACGCGCGAGGTCCTCGGCGACGTTCGAGAACAGCACCTGCACATCGGCGATGCCGGTCGGCACCTCGGGGTTCACGCCGGCGGCGACGTAGCGCTGCCAGAGCACGCGCTGCTGCTGGACGCGGGTCAACGCCTCGTGCAGGTCGGACACGTGCACGCCCGGTCGGACGTACTCACGTGCGAGCTTCTTCAGCCGCCGACGGTTCGTGGACGACATCGGGGCGCCCTCGCCGCGGGGGGCGGTGGCGGCCACGAGCTCGGACACCGAGCGGTCGAACACCACCGGCAAGAAGCGGTCGAGCGTGTCGCGGATCTCGGTGAGCAGGCGCAGGTAGATGCCGAGCTCGTTGATCGTCGTGAACTGGCGCATGTGCGTCGTGCTCACCAGGTCGTGGGCGCGGCGGAGCAGGGTCGGCAGGCCGTCGGCGTCCAGGTCCTTCGCGATGCGGTGCGCACGCTGCGCCCCGTCGCTCGAGGAGAACTTCGCGCCGTACCAGGGCGAGTCATCGGGGCCGTAGCGGAACTCGCCGAGGTTCGCGGCGCTGACCATCGTCTCGGCGACGCGCGACCGGCCGTCGACCATCGAGGCCACGGACTGCTTCGACAGCCGGGCGGTCGTCGACGGGGCGACGGGCAGCAGCGACAGGCGCGACAGCTCCACCAGGCAGTCGAGCACCGAGACGCCGAAGTCGGGGTCCTTGCGGGTGAGTGAGCCGCGGTAGTCCTTCAGCACCTTGCGCAGGCGGACCAGGGCGTCGTCGACCTCGCGGAGGTTCGGCCGCGTGGCCTTCTCGTTGCGGGCGATGGCACGGACGACGTCGCGGCGCAGGGTCGACGGTGTGACGGCGACCCCGGGCAGCTGGACCTCGCCGAAGCGTGCGGCGATGCCCCGCAGGGTGGCGCGGCGCGGGCTCACGACGAGGACGCGCTTGTTCGCCGCGACCAGGCCGCCCAGGGCGTTCACGATGGTCTGGGTGCCTCCGGTGCCCGGCAGGGTCTTCACGACGATGGAGTTGCCGGCCGTGATCTGGGCGATCACGTTCTCCTGCTCGTCGTCGGCGTCGAGCAGCAGCGTGTCGGTCTCGGGGCTGCGCTCGTCCGACGGGGTCTGCTCGACAGGGTGGTAGGACTGCTCGACCTGCCACTTCGCGCTCGGGTTGCCTGCCAGGGCGTCCAGCACGGGGTGCGACAGGTCGCCGGTGTCCTCGACCATGCCGGTCGCGACCTCGGCGAAGGCGGACACCACGAGTCGGGCGTGCACCGAGAAGCCCGGGATGTGCGCGGTCAGCCCACGCAGCCGGTCGATGACGGGGTTCGGTGTGAACGAGCCGTCCTGCTGTGCGAGGGCCACGAAGGACTGCGCGTCGAGGATCACCCCGAACTGCTCGTGGAGGGCGTCGGCGAGGCCCGGGTTGAGCACCGGCTCGCCGAGCAGGCGCACCTCGAAGTCGCGTCCGTGCCGACGGATCGCCAGCGGTCGCAGGAGCACGGGGCCGCGGAACTGCTCGTCGCCGTGCTTCCAGTCGGCCATGCCGATGCCGAGCTTCACGGCGTCGATGCCGCGCACGGTGGCGAGCTCGGTGCCCTTCGCCTCAACGTGTCCGGCGGCCACGCGGGCGGCACGGAGCGCCACCTCGTCGCGGATCAGGCTGGACAGCAGGGTCGTCTTGCCGGTGATGAACTGCGCGAGACCACCGGGGTGGGTGGTCGACAGCTCGATGCGGGCGCGCGGGTGGTCGCTGAAGTGCGTGAGCGGGCTGGTGCCACCGACCCCGGTCAGCTGGGTGCGCCAGCCGTCCCACGTCGGTTCCGCCGCGTTGCCCGCCTGCAACCGCGGGTCGCCCAGGCTGATCGCCTGCGGGCTCGTCATCTGCAGCTCCGGGCGGAGCATGCGGTCCGGCTCGTCGTCGGTCCGTTCCTGGTCCACGTCCTGCTGCTCGTCTCGATCGTCGTCGGAGCGCGCGCGGGCACCCTCGACGGGGACGTCGTCGTTCACGTCGTCCTCACCGTCGGTCACCCTGTCCGCTCGCCACACATCCGACACTGTAGGCGGAACCGGACGGCCTCTCTGGCAATGAACCGAGGTTTCGGGGTTTCCGCATCGACGCGGCACGCGTCCGAGCGAGGCGTTCGTCCCCTCTGGTGTGGTACCAACGGGGCATGGCCATCGACGACCGCACCGCTCCGTCCGCCCCTACGCCGAACCGGCGTCGATCGGTCCCCGCCGAGATCTCACGCTCGTGGCTGCTGGTCTCCGGCACCGCGACCGATCGGTTCGACAAGTCCCAGCGGTCCCGCGCCGACCAGATCATCCTGGACATCGAGGACGCCGTCGACCCCGCCGCGAAGCCCTCGGCACGGCAGGGCGTCGCCGCCTGGCTGGCCGGCGGTGGCGAGGCCTGGGTGCGCATCAACGACGTCACGACGGACTTCTGGGCCGACGACGTCGAGGAGCTCCGTGGCCTGCCCGGGCTGCAGGGCGTCATGCTCGCCAAGACCGAGTCCCCCGCCCAGGTCACCGACACCTGGCACCGGCTCGGCGGCCAGACGCCGGTGATCGCCCTGGTCGAGTCGGCGCTCGGCATCGAGGAGTCCGTGTCGATCGCCAAGGCGCAGGGTGCGTTCCGCCTGGCCTTCGGGTCCGGCGACTACCGCCGCGACACCGGGACGAGCGCCGACACCCTCGCGATGGCGTACCCGCGGTCGAAGCTCGTCGTCGCCTCGCGCGTCGGCGACCTGCCCGGCCCGATCGACGGCCCCACGGTCGGGTCGTCGCACCCGATCCTCCGCGAGCAGTCGCAGGTCGCCGTGTCGCTCGGCCTCACCGGGAAGCTCTGCCTGGACACCGAGCAGCTCCCCGTCATCAACGAGGTCATCTCCCCCACCCCGACCGACGTCGCCTGGGCACAGGACTTCCTGGACGACTTCGAGGCCCGCGGCCGGGTCATCCGCGACGGTTCCGACCTGCCCCGACTCGGTCGGGCGCAGAAGATCCAGCGGCTCGCACAGGCGTTCGGGGTCGAGGCGCGGTAGGACTGCACGCATGACCTGGTCCAACGTCCCCGGCCCTCCGCAGCAGCCCTCCTCCGCCCCCACGGACGCGCAGCGCGCGGCGTGGGAGCGCGGCGGCACCACGTTGTTCCCGCCGGCGAAGCTCGCCGACCGGATCTCGACGGTCCTGCTCCTGGTGTTCGGTGCCGTGATGACCGCGATCACGGCGGTCGTCGGCATCATCGCGGTCGCCTCGGCCACGACGTCGTGCGACGCCTCGGCCGGGTGCTCGCCCGGCGGGTACTTCGGTGGCGCCGCCATCGCGGTCGGTGGCGCGTTCGTCATCGGGGTCGCCACGATCGTGCTGTCGATCGGCGCCTGGATCCGCCGCAAGCCGTCGTGGTGGATCGCCGCGATCGGCTTCGTGCTCGCGATCGTCGTCATCGCCTGGGGCGGCGTCGTGTTCGCGAACGCCGTCGACAGCGGTTCCGCCGCGTCGTCGGTGTCCGCCACCGCCTGACCGACACCACCCTTCCGACAGGACACGCGTCGATTGACGCGTGTCCTGTCGGAGAACGCGTGTGCGTTCCGGCCTGGAGGCGCGAAGGCGGGGCCGCTACGCGCCTCCCGTCCGCCTGTCGGTCACGGTCACGGCGTGACCACCTGGGCGTGCGGGCGCACCCCCGGCGCATGCTGGGCCGATGAAGCAACGAGTCATCGGAGACGTGTCCGTCAGTGCCATCGGTCTGGGCGGGATGCCCATGTCGATCGAGGGCCGACCGGACGAGCGTCAGTCCATCGCCACGATCCACGCAGCGCTCGAGAACGGTGTCACGCTCATCGACACCGCCGACGCCTACCACCTCGGCGGCCACGACGAGGTGGGGCACAACGAGGAGCTCATCGCGCGGGCCGTCCGGGAGTACCACGACGACACCTCGGCCGTGCTCATCGCGACGAAGGGCGGACACCTGCGCCCCGAAGCCGGCAACTGGACCCAGAACGGGCACCCGGAGTACCTGAAGGAGGCGGCGAAGGCGTCGGCGAAGCGGCTCGGCGTCGAGCAGATCGGCCTGTACCAGTTCCACCGTCCCGACCCCGCGGTGCCCTACGCCGACTCGATCGGGGCGCTCGCCGAGCTGCTCGACGAGGGCGTCATCCGGATGGCGGGCATCTCGAACGCCGACCCGGACCAGATCCGCACCGCGAACGAGGTGCTCGGCGGACGCCTGGCCTCGGTGCAGAACCAGTACTCGCCGAAGTTCCGCTCGAGCGAGCCGGAGCTCGAACTGTGCGACGAGCTCGGCATCGCGTTCCTGCCGTGGAGCCCCCTCGGCGGCATCGGGAGTGCGGCGGACCTCGGCACGGCGTTCGAGGACTTCGCCTACATCGCCCGCGACCGTGGCGTCACCCCGCAGGTCATCGCCCTGGCGTGGGAGCTGCAGAAGAGCGACGTCGTCGTCCCGATCCCCGGGGCGTCGCGCCCGCAGTCGATCCTGAACTCGATCACCGCGCCGACCGTGCGGCTGCGACCGGAGGACGTCGCACGGCTCGACGCGTCGCAGGCCGCGGCCGCCTGACCCGTCCCCCTGGGATGCACGACGCCCCGCCGCTCCTTCGCAGGAGGGCGGGGCGTCGTCGTGTGTGGTGCGCGGTGGCGGTCAGCTCTTGGCGGGGCAGACGGCCGAAACCTGGTCGAGCGTGCTCTGCACGTCGGACTGGGCCTTCTTGACCTCGGTCGAGTCCTCTGCCGAACCGGACTCGATGGCCGAGCTGTAGCGCTTGGCCGCGCCCGAGAACTCCTCGAACGTGTCGTGCACCTGCTCGTTCGAGACCTTCGTCAGCGCCGAGTCGATGCGCTGGACGAACTCGCCGATGAGCGCCCCGCGGGCCTTCACGTCGGACGGAGCCGTGTTGGCCCCCTGCTCCTTGAGGAACGACGCGAGTTCGTTCTCGAGCAGGGAGCAGGCCTCCTGCTTGCTCTGCGCGGGTGCCGCCGCCGCGGTCTTCGACGCCGAGGGCGCACTGGACGCCCCCGAGTCACCGCCGGACGAGTTGCCACCGTTGCCACCGTCACCGCCGGAGCAACCGGCGAGCAGCGTGAGTGCGAGGCCGGCGGTGGCCAGCGCGGTGAGGGTGCGGCGCATCAGGAGTTGCACTCCTTCTGGAACGCGTTGCCGGCGTCCTGCACCTTGGTGCTGGACTTCGTCAGGCCCGAGACGTCGGCCGACTTCGGGTCCTCGGCGATGTCCTCGATGTCGTCGACCAGGTCGCCGTAGGCCTCTTCGAAGGCGTCGCCCTTGGCCTTCAGGTCGTCGTCCGACAGGTCGTCGACGCCGTCGGAGATCTTCGCGTCGAGCTCCTTGAGCTTCGTGACGGCGGCGTCCGGGTCGGACTGCAGGTTCGCGGCCTCGGACTGCACGCCCTCGGCAGCGGACTTGACGGTCTTCTCGAACTGGGTGCACTGCTCGGCCTTGGACGGCCCGGTGGAGCAACCGGCGAGCAGCGTGAGTGCGAGGCCGGCGGTGGCCAGCGCGATGAGCTTCTTGGGCATGGTGGAGGGTCCCCCTCGATCCGTCCGCACTCCCCCGGATGAGGTGCAGATCCATGATTGAGCGTACAGGGAAGATCCGCTCCGGGTCCGGCCGGCCGCGGCCCCCGACAGCCGGCACGAGGGACGGGGCGCGTACCGTCGAGGGCATGCACGCCATCACGTTCGACGACGCTTCCATGTCCGTCACCGACCTGCCCGACCCCCGACCCGGCACCGACGAGGTCCTGATCGAGGTCGCCGCCGCCGGCGTCAACAACGCGGACCTGCAGCAGCGCGCCGGGAACTACCCGCCGCCGCCCGGGGCCTCGGACGTCCTCGGGCTCGAGGTCTCCGGCACGGTCCGGGCCGTCGGCACCGGGGTCACGACCGTCGCGGTGGGCGACCGGGTGTGCGCACTGCTCTCCGGCGGCGGGTACGCGTCGCTCGTCGTCGCCCCGGTCACCCAGGTACTGCCGGTCCCCGACGGGGTCGACCTGGTCGAGGCCGCCGGTCTGCCCGAAGCCGCCTGCACGGTCTACTCGAACATCGGCATGCTCGCCGGGCTCCGACCCGGGCAGACGCTCCTGGTGCACGGTGGCACGGGCGGCATGGGGTCGCACGCGGTGCTGTGGGCGAAGGCCCTCGGTGCGACGGTCATCGCGACGAGCGGTGGGGAGCGCAAGGTCGCCGCGTCCCGGGACCTCGGTGCCGACCTGGTCGTCGACCACCGCACGGAGGACTTCGTGGAGCGCGTCCTGGCGTTCACCGACGGGGTCGGTGTCGACGTGGTGCTCGACGTCGTCGGCCCGTCCTACCTGGACCGGAACCTGCAGGCCCTCGCCCCGAACGGGCACATCGCGGTGATCGCCGCGGGCAGCGGCCGCACCGCCGAGCTCGACTTCGGGGTGCTGATGCGCAAGCGCGCGTCGATCAGCGGCACGACCCTGCGCGCCCGGCCGCTCGCCGAGAAGGCCGCGATCGTCGCCGCCGTCCGCGAGCACGTCTGGCCCTTCGTCGCCGACGGCAGCATCCGACCGGTCATCGACTCGGTACTGCCGCTCGCCGAGGTCGAGGAGGCCCACCGCCGCGTGCGCGACGGTGAGGTGATCGGCAAGGTGCTGCTGACGCCCTAGGCGTGCACGCGGGCGAGGAACTCGACCAGCGCGGGGTGCTGCGGGTGGTCGAGGACCTCGGCGGGCGATCCCTGCTCGACGACCTCGCCGCGGTGCAGGAAGACGATCCGGTCGGCGACGTTCCGCGCGAAGTGCATCTCGTGCGTCGTCATCAGGATCGTCGAGCCCTGCCGCTTCAGCTCGGTGACCAGGTCGAGCACCTCGCCGACGAGCTGGGGGTCGAGCGCACTCGTGACCTCGTCGAGCAACAGCAGCTCGGGGTCGGACGCGATGGCCCGGACGATGGCGACGCGCTGCTGCTGCCCGCCGGACAGCCGGTCGGGGTACGCGTCGGCGAACGAAGCGAGGCCGATCCGGTCGAGCAACCGTCGCGCGGTCTCCTCGGCCTGGGCCCGTCCGATGCCGTGCACCTGACGGGAAGCGAGCGTGACGTTGTCGAGCACGCTCATGTGCGGGAACAGGTTGAACTGCTGGAACACCACGCCGATGCGGGCCCGCACGGCGTCGACGGCGACGCGCGGGTCGGCGATGTCCGTGCCCTGCAGCAGGATCTCGCCGTCGTCGATGCCTTCGAGCAGGTTGACCGTCTTGAGCAGCGTCGACTTGCCCGACCCGGACGCCCCGATGACGCAGATGACCTGGTGGCGGTGCACCGTCAGGTCGATCCCGCGCAGGACCTCGTGCTCGCCGAAGGCCTTGCGCAACCCGCGCAGTTCGAGGACCGCGGCGTCCGTACCGGACGCACTACGGGCCTCCAGGCCTGCCTGGCTCATACGGTCCCTCCGATCTGCTCACGCCGCTGCTGCCGACGCGCGATCGCGTCCGTGACGCGGATCAGCGGCAGGCTGATCACCACGAACAGCAGCCCGGCGACGAAGTAGGGGGTGAAGTTGTAGGTCTCGGCCTGCGCGATCTGAGCGGAGCGGACCGCGTCGACGGCGCCGAGGATCGAGACCAGACCGACGTCCTTCTGCATCGACACGAAGTCGTTCATGAGCGCCGGCGTGACCTTGCGGATCGCCTGCGGCAGCACCACGAGGCGCAGCGTCTTGGCGTGCGAGAGCCCGAGCGACCGGGCGGCCAGGCGCTGCGAGGGGTGCACGGCCTCCATGCCGGCCCGGAGCACCTCGGCGATGTACGACGAGTAGGTCAGGGTGATCGCGATCGTGCCCCAGACCTCGGCGGGCAGCCGTGGGAACACCCCGAGCCCCGGGATGCCGTAGCCCACCAGGTAGAGCACGATGATGAGCGGCAGGCCGCGGAACAGGTCCGTGTACCCGGTCGCGAGCATCCGCAGCGGGAAGAACACCGGGTTGCGCAGGCCCCGCACGACCGCGAGCAGGGTGCCGAACACGGCGACGCCGATGGCGCTGAAGAACAGGATCCGGACGTTCAGCCACAGGCCCAGCAGGATGTCCGGGAACGTGTCGATCGCGGTCTCGGGGTCGAAGAACGACTGCTGCACCGCCGCCCAGCCGGGGGTGTTCACGACGCCGAAGTACACGACGGCGAGCACGACCAGGGTGGACACGACCGACACGACGACCGAACGACGGCCGCGCTGGCGACGGTAGAGCCGACGCTCGAGCTCGACCTGGCTCGGCGCGGGGGCGGCCACCGGGGTGCCGGTGCCTGCTGGCAGCGTCATGCGGTTACTTCAGGACCGGGGTGCCGGTCTCGGACGACAGCCACTTGGTCTGCAGCTTGTGCAGGGTGCCGTCGTCGTCGAGGGTCTTGAGGGCCTTGTCGACCTTGCTCGTGAGCTCCGAGCCCTTCGGCAGGACGAAGCCGAACTGGTCGCCCTTGCCGTCGTCGGGGAACTGCGCCGACACGGTCCCGTCGTCGAGCTGCGCGCCGGACATGTAGAACGCCGTCGGCAGGTCGGTGACGATGGCGTCGATCTGGCCGGACTTGAGTGCGAGCACGGCGTCGTCGTTCGAGTTGAACACCTGCGGGGTGACCCCGAGGACGTCCTTGACGCTCGCGATGCTCGTCGAGCCGGTCGCGACACCGATGGCGTCCTGCTTGAGCGCCGCGATCGTGGTGTCGTCGGCGGCCTTCGACTTCTCCGTCGTGACCACGGCCTGCGTCGTCGTGTAGTACGCGCTCGACATGTCGACGGCCTTCTTGCGCTTCGCGTCGATCGAGAACTGCTGGACGTTGAGGTCCCAGTCCTTCGGGCCCGGGGCGATGGCACTGTCGAAGGTGCTGCGCTTCCACACGACGTCGGACTTGCCGTAGCCCATCTCCTTCGCGACGGCGTACGCCACGGCGGACTCGAAGCCCTTGCCGGACTGCGGCTTGTTGTCCTCGACCCAGGGCGAGTACGCCGGGTCACCGGTGGCGATCGTGAGCTTGCCGTCGGTCACGGTGCCGTCGGCGTTGCTGCTGCCCCCGGCGGAGCAGGCCGACAGGGCGAGGGCGGCGACCGCGGCGGTGGCGACGGCGAGGGTGAAGCGGAGGGGACGGGTCACGGTCGGGCCTTCGTGCGAGGGGGGGGTGGGGGCAGGTCGAAGTGTACTTCGCGGTGGGATACCAACGCGAAACGGTGTCGCGGTGCTACTCGGCGGCAGAGTCCCCGTCGTCGGCCATCGTGAAGTCGTCGAACGAGAAGCCCGGCGACACCAGGCAGCTCAGCAGCACTTCGCCGTCGCCCGGGATCGTCCGCTGCCACACCCCGCCGCGCACGAACGCCTGCGCGTCGTTCACCCGGTCGCGGCCGGCGTCCGGGCCGAGCGTGATCGTCGCGCCGGGCTCGGGGACGTCACCGTCGCCGCCGAGCTGCAGGTCGACGGTGTCCGGACCGTGCCACATCCAGATCTCGTCGCTCGTGACCCGGTGCCAGGCCGAGGCCTCGCCCGGGGGCAGCAGGAAGTGGATCAGGGTGGCGGCCGGACGGTCCCCCGCGGGGGTGGTGACCGTCGCCGGCGAGGTCCAGGTGCGGACGTACCAACCGCCCTCGGGGTGCGGTTCCATGCCGAGGGCGATGGCGCGCTTCGGCACGTCGAGCCACTCGATCAGGTCGCCGTCGACGGTGCGACGGGCCGCCATGCCGGGGCGGGGTGCGGTCTCGGTCATCGTTCCTCCTGGTGCGGTGCGGGGATGTCCATGTGCGGGGAAGCCGGTTCGGTGACGACGCCCGCCGCGGCACGGACGACCCCGCGGATCACGGTGGCGGCCGCCCGCCCGGCGCCGTCCTCGACGAGCTCGGCGAGCGCGTCCGGCACGGTACGGGCATCGACGTCGAAGACCGCCAGGTCGGCACGCGCCCCGACGGCGAGGTGCCCGATGCGGTCCGGCCCGACGGCGAGCCCCATCGCGTGCGCGCCACCGAGGGTCGCCGCCGCGAGCAGCCGCTCGTGCAGGTCCCGGTGCCCGTAGCCCTGGGCGCGGGCGATCCGGTGCAGCGCGGTGACGTCGGCCATCAGGTCGAGGGACGGCGACGACGACAGGGAGTCGGTGCCGATGGCGATCGGGCTGCCCTCGCGCAGGTAGTCGGCGACGGGCGGCGGATCGAGGCCGATGACGGCGTTCGACCGCGGGCACAGTGCGACGGCGGTGCCCCGGGCACGCAGGAGGGCCCGGTCGGCCGCGGTCATGTAGACGCCGTGGGCGATGTGGCAGTCCGGGCCGAGCACCCCGAGCCGGTCGACGAACGCGGTGGCACTCGCGCCGAAGCCCAGGGCTCGCAGCGCCCGGAACGACGGCACGTTCGCCAGGTGCCAGTCGTTCCCGTGTCCGACGCCGTCGACCCCGTCGAGCCCGGGGACCGGACCGAGGGCGGTGCGCTCCCCCTCGAACGCCGCTTCGCCGAGGTGCAGGTGCAGTCGCAGACCGCGCTGCCGCACGATGTCGGGGAGCTCGAGCAGCGGGGCGACCTCGAGCGAGTACGGCGCGTGCGGCGACAGACCCGCACCGGGCGTCGTGGGGATCCGGTCGAGTTCGTCGAGCACCTGGTCGCGACCGTGCGACTGCCAGGCGTCGTTCTCCCAGTCCATGACCTCCCAGTACGCGATGCCGCCGAGCCCGGCGTCCTGCAGCGCGGTGGCGGCCTCGATGTCGGTGACGATGTCCGCGATGCTCGTGACGCCGGCCAGGATCGACGCCCGTGCACCGTCCGCGGCTTCGGCCCGCCAGTCGTGCGGTTCGGCGTAGTCGACGTTGAACGCTGCGGCCCAGTCCTCGAATCCGCCGTACTGCCGTTGGCCGACACTGGCCATGCCGGTGTACTGCAGGTGCGAGTGCGCGTTCACGAGTCCGGGCAGGAGCGCGCCACGCCACTGCCGCTCGGTGAACGTCGCGCCGGACCCGGTGAGCTGGTCGATAACCCACGACCGGTCGCCGACGTGCAGGATGCGGCCGTCCTGCACGGCGACCGCGCCGTCCGCGATCGGCGGCGCGGTCATCGGCACGACGACGCGCGCCGAGTGCACCGTGACCGGGTGCTGTCGGGCGCTCACGTGGGGTCTCCGAAACGGTGCGTCCGGACGTCCGGCTCGCGGTCCGCCGGGTGTTCAGGGGGGAGGCCTGGGCCCACGCCGCCGGTTCCGGTCTGACGCGCCAGCGGCAGCCCGGCCGTGCCGGTGGGGAGAGGCCCGACGTGCGTTCCGAAGGCGGCGAGCGCCGTGCGGGCGGTGATGTCGTCGACCGCGGGGTCGATCGGCACGACGGCACGCTCCAGCTCGTCGCCGCGTTCCAGGAGCATCCGGACGGCGCCGAGCTGCACGGCGAAGGACAGGTCCATGATCTCGACCGGGTTGCCCTCGGCCGCGGTGATGTTGATGCAGCCACCGTCGTCGAGCACGATCGGCCCGCCGTCGACGCCGGGGAACACGAACCGCTCGGCCTTCGGCCCCACGGGCCGCCGTTCGACCCCGGCGGCGAGGGCGTCATCGACCGCGATCTCTTGGTCGACCCCACCGGCGACGGCGACGATCGCGCCGTCCGCGCAAGCACGGAGCACCTCGAGGTCGATGGTGTCCGGCACCCCGGTGGCGCTCATCACGAGGTCGGCGTCACGCACCGCCTGGACCAGCGGGGCCACGGCGTACCCGGCGAAGCGGGCCTGCAGGGCGCGGACCGGGTCGGTCTCGGCGACCGTCACCCGGAACCCGAGGGCGGCGAGCACCAGGGCGACCCCTTCGCCGACGTGCCCGAACCCGGCGACCGCCGCCGCGCCTCTCCCCACCGGCACGGCCAGCCCGCCGCTGGCGCGTCGGGCCGGAACCGGCGGCGTGGGCCCAGCCTGCAATCGGTGTGCGCCGGACGCGAGCCCGTCGACCAGGTCGAGCACCGCGAACACCGTCGACTGCCCGGTGCCGTACCGGTTGTCGAAGAACGTCTTGGTGCGGGCGTCGTTCACCGCGATCACGGGGATGCCGAGCTCGCCGCGCGCTGCCAGCACACGCAGGGGCCGCAGGCCGCTCGTGGTCTCCTCGGCGGCGCCGAGCATCGTCGGCAGCAGGTCGGGGCGCTCCTGGTGGGCGAGCCGGATGACGTGTGCCCCGTCGTCGAGCAGGATGTGCGGCGCCGTGTCGAGCATCGCGAGGGCCAGCCGCTTCTGTTCGGCGAGCGTCGCCGTGCTGCTCGCGAAGACCGTCAGGCCGGCCGACCGCAGTGCGTCGGCGACGGCGTCGTCGGTCTCGTCGGCGTGGGCGTAGACGACGACCTCGGCACCGGCATCGCGGAGCAGCAGGCTCAGCACCGCCGTCTTGGGTTCGAGGAACATCGCGACGCCGATGCGTGTGCCGCGCAGGAGTCCGCCGTCGCGGAGTTCGGCGGCGACCGACCGGGCGACCGGCATCGACCGCCGGGCCCATCGCAGGCGGGCCTCGGCTGCGGGGTCGTGCTCGGGGTCGCGGCCGGTGGAGACGAGGAAGACGTCGTCGGACAGCATCGGGACGGCGAGCACGCCGGGGCGGGCGGGTGCGACGGGGCCGAAGGCGTCCTCGTCGACGGCGGGCAGGTACCGGCCGGCGTCGATGACGACCAGGGTGGTGCCGCGCGGGCGGTCGGCGGCCTGCTCGACGGCGGGCGTCGATTCCTCGGGCGTGCCGAGACACCAGAGCTGGTCGACCAGGTCGGACGGCTGCCGCGGGTTCGGCTGCTGCTCGTCGGCCTCGCGCGCGCCGAGTGCGGTCAGCAGGTGCCGGAGCGCCGCGGCGTCCCGGGGGTCCCCGCCGATGATGCGGAACCGGCGGGCGGCGACGAGCAGGTTGGTCGCAGCGGCGAACCGCCGGACGGCCGCCGAGGCCCAGGCCAGCGTCGCGGGGTCGGGTGCTGGCGGCATGTGCCAATCGTAGGGCGAGGCCGGGCACGCGCCTGCTGCGGAGGCCTGCGGTCCTGTCGCCCTGCGACGCGGGCTCCGGGAATGCCCGGTGGCGCTCCGACGTACTCTCTGCACATGAGCGATGCGACGACTGCCCCCGACCGCGTGACCATGTTCGGCGCCGACTGGTGCCGCGACTGCCGTCGGTCCAAGGCGCTGCTCGACACCCTCGGCGTGGACTACGAGTACGTCGACGTGGAGCAGGACCTGTCCGCGGCGGACCGTGCCGAGGCGATCAGCGGCCGGAAGAACATCCCCGTCGTGGTGCTGCCGAACGGCAAGCACTTCGTCGAGCCGTCCGACGCCGAGCTGCGCGCCGAGCTCGAGGCCTCCGGCGTCGTCTGAGCCGCACCGGCAACGCGCGGGTGAACATCGGATGAATCAGGCATCATGAGCGCGTGATCATCGACGCTCACCACCACCTCTGGGATCCCGCCGACCGGCCGTACCCCTGGATGGACGACTCGGTCGCCCCGATCCGCCGACGGTTCGACGTGGACGACCTGCGCGCCGCCGCTCGGAGCACCGACGTCACCCGGACGATCGTCGTGCAGGCCGTGCACGACCCCGGCGAGACCGCCTGGCTCCTCGAGCAGCCCGAGCCGGTCGCCGGGGTCGTCGGCTGGGTGGACCTGACCGCCCCGGACGTCGCCGACCGGATCGCCGCCCTCGTCGCCCTCGTCGCACGACCCGGTCGCACCCCCGTGGCCGGGAACCGCCTGGTCGGCATCCGGCACCAGGCGCAAGACGAACCGGACCCGGACTGGCTCGCCCGGCCCGAGGTCGTCCGAGGCGTCCGCGCCCTGGCCGCCGCCGGCCTGGTGTTCGACCTGCTCGTCCGCGCACGGGAGCACCGTGCAGCGCTGACACTGGTCGACGCCGTGCCCGAGGCCTCGTTCGTCCTCGACCACGCCGGCAAGCCCGACATCGCGGGCGAGGACCCCGGGTGGCCGAGCCGGATGGATGACTTCGCCGCACGCCCCACAGTCGTCTGCAAGGTGTCCGGCCTGTTCACCGAGGCCGGCCCGGAGTGGCGACGCCAGCCGGTCGACCGGTACGTCCGCGCCGTGGTCGAGCGGTTCGGCCCGGCGCGGTCGATGTTCGGGTCGGACTGGCCCGTCTCGACACTCGCCACGACCTACGACGACGTGGCCCGACGCACCACCGAGGCGCTGGCCGACCTGAGCCCGGACGACCGCCAGGCGGTCCTCGGCGGCACGGCGGAGCGCACCTACCTGCATGACAGGACCCTCAGCACCCGGAACCTTGTCGACACCTCGGACCAGACATAGGATGTCTCTGGTTGCGCCGGTGCAACCGGAGAGCGAGGAACGATGCAGTTCGCACGACTCGGCCCCGCGGGCGACGAGATCCCCGTCGCGGTCGACACCGACGGCGAGGTCCTCGACCTCCGCCCGATCACGACCGACATCAGCGGCGCCTTCCTGGCAGCGGACCCGGTCGCCCGCGTCCGGCACGCGCGCGACGCCGGCGACGTCCGGGTGCTGCCCGACGCCGAGGGCCTGCGGCGCGGCGCACCGGTGGCCCGCCCCGGCAAGGTCGTCTGCATCGGCCTGAACTACCGCGACCACGCCGCCGAGACCGGCGCCGATATCCCGACCGAGCCGATCGTGTTCATGAAGGACCCGATGACGGTGATCGGCCCGGACGACCAGGTCCTGATCCCCCGCGGCAGCGAGAAGACCGACTGGGAGATCGAACTCGCCGTCGTCATCGGCGCCACCGCCCGGTACTGCGACTCCGACGAGGCGGCGAGCGCCTGCATCGCGGGCTACACCATCGCGAACGACGTCTCCGAACGCGCCTTCCAACTCGAGCGCGGCGGGCAGTGGGACAAGGGGAAGTCCTGCGAGACGTTCAACCCGCTCGGCCCGTGGCTGGTCACCCCCGACCAGGTCGACCCGGCGGCGCTCGCGCTCCGGCTCACCGTCAACGGCGAGGTGCGGCAGGACGGCACCACCGCCGACATGATCTTCCGACCCGTCGAGATCGTCCGGTACCTGTCGCAGTTCATGGTGCTGTACCCGGGCGACGTCATCAGCACGGGCACCCCGGCCGGGGTCGCCCTCGCAGGACACGCGCCGTACCTGCAGCCCGGCGACGTGGTCGAACTCACCGCCGACGGGCTCGGCTCGCAGCGCCAGACCGTAGGAGCAGCCTGATGACCGACACCACCGACCAGACCGGCACCACCGGCACCACCGGCACCACCGGCACCACCGGCACCACCGGGACGCCCGGCAGCCACGCGGGTCTCCGCGCGATCGTCACCGGCGGCGCCTCCGGCATCGGCGCGGCCATCGCGGCAGCCCTGCGGGAGCGCGGCGCAGCGGTCGCCGTGCTCGACCTGCAGCCGTCCACCGCCGAGGGACTCGTCTCCGTCACCTGCGACGTGTCGTCCGACGAGTCCGTCCGTGCCGCCGTCGCGTCGGCCGTCGACCAGCTCGGCGGTCTCGACGTGCTCGTGAACAACGCCGGCATCGGCGCTCAGGGGAGCGTCGAGGACAACACCGACGACGAGTGGCGCCGCGTGTACGAGGTCAACGTGCTCGGTGCCGTTCGCCTGTCCCGCGCCGCACTCCCCCACCTCCGGGCCTCCGACAGCGCGAGCATCGTCAACACGTGCTCCGTCGCGGCCACCGCCGGACTCCCCCAGCGTGCGCTGTACTCGGCCACGAAGGGGGCGATCTCTGCACTCACCCGCGCGATGGCAGCCGACCACGTCCGCGAGGGCATCCGCGTCAACGCCGTCAACCCGGGCACCGCCGACACCCCGTGGATCGCACGGCTCCTGTCGACCGCGGACGACCCGGCAGCCGAACGCGCCGCGCTCGAGGCACGCCAGCCGCACGGCCGACTGGTGCAGGCAGCCGAGGTGGCCGAGGCGGTCGCCTACCTGACGAGCCCGCTCGCCCGGTCGACGACGGGCGTCGAGCTGGCGGTCGACGGCGGGATGCAGGCGCTCCGGCTGCGGCCGGCGTGATCGCGCCACGGCTCCGCCGCACGGCCTGGAGGCCCGTCCCGGGTATCGTCGGGACGTCCCGTCGCACAGGCGGCCGGGTCCACAGGAGGTGGTGACGTGGCGTCGTTGACCGACGATGCGATCGCACGCATCCAACAGATGATCGTGAGCGGCGAGCTCCAACCCGGCCAGCGCCTCCCGCCCGAGAAGGAACTGAGCGAGTCGCTCGGCCTGTCGCGGAACAGCCTGCGTGAAGCGGTGAAGGCGCTCGAGCTCATCCGCGTGCTCGACGTCCGACGCGGCGACGGCACGTACGTGACGTCCCTCGAACCGGGCGTCCTGCTCGAGGCGGTGTCGTTCGTCGTCGACATGCACCACGACCGGTCGCTCGTCGACCTGCTCGAGGTGCGACGCATCCTGGAACCGGCGTCCGCCGTCCTGGCGACCGCGCGTGCCACGGAACAGCAGATCGACGAACTCGCGACCCTGATGCAGTCCGTCACCGACGACACCGGCGTCGAGGACCTCGTCGCCCACGACCTGTTGTTCCACTCGACCATCGCGGGCATCGGCGGCAACCAGTACCTGTCCGGACTGCTCGACGCCCTGTCGAGCAAGACGGTGCGGGTGCGGGTGTGGCGGGGGCTGACCCAGAACGGCTCGGTGCAGCGGACCCTCGACGAGCACGCGGCCATCGTCGACGCCATCCGACGCCGCGACCCGCAGCTCGTGCAGGCCCTCGTCGTGTCCCACGTCGAAGGGGTCGAGCGCTGGTTGCGGCGCTCCCTGGACTGAACCCGACAATCCTCCCAGGAACCTCGGAGTTGTGTCAGTCCTCGGCCCTGACTCCGGCAACCATGCCGCGGCAACCGCACCCACGAGGAGGACACCGTGCTCGGTCTCATCATCAGCTTGATCATCATCGGACTCATCGCCGGCGCTCTCGCCCGGCTCATCATCCCCGGCAAGCAGAACATCGGCATCCTCATGACGATCGTCCTGGGCATCGTCGGCTCGTTCGTCGGCGGATTCCTCGGCTACCTGATCTTCAACCACGATGGGAACGACGGCTTCTTCCAGCCGGCCGGCATCATCGGCTCGATCATCGGCGCCGTCATCGTGCTGTTCATCTACACGCGCGTCGCCGGCCGCGGTTCGCGCCGCTAGGCACCACACTGCCGGTCTGACCGGCGCACGACGAAAGGCACCCCGAACCGCGCAACCGCGTGGGCGGGGTGCCTTCGTCGTGCGTGGGTCAGGTGTCGAGCAGGCCCGCAGCACGCAGGTCGTCCCAGAGCGCCTCGGGCACGACGGCGGCGGCCCGGGCGACGTTCGAGCGCACCTGGTCGGCGGACTGCACGCCGAGGGCGATCGCGGCGACCGCCGGGGCCCGCCGTGGGAACGCCAGCGCGGCCTCGGGCAGGGTGACCCCGTGGCGGTCGCACACGTCGGCGATGGCGTTCGCCCGCGCGAGCAACCGCGCGGGCGCCTCGGCGTAGTCGTAGGTCACGCCGGCCGCGGGGCGCTCCTGCCCGAGCAGCCCCGAGTTGTAGACGCCGACCGCGACGACCGCGACGCCCAGCGCCGCGCACCGGTCGACGAGCGCCGCCGCCGGTTGCTCGAGCAGCGTGTACCGGCCGGCGAGCATGACGACGTCGCAGAGCCCGGTGTCGACGGCCGCCGACAGCGCCTCGACGGAGTTCGACCCGACGCCGACCGCCCGCACGACGCCCTCGTCGCGGAGCTCGGCGAGGGTCGGCAGCGCCTGGGTCAGGCCGTCGGTGAGCGAGTAGACGTCCGGGTCGTGCAGGTAGGCGACGTCGACGTGGTCGAGCCCGAGCCGGCCGAGCGAGTCGTCGAGCGAGCGCCGCACGCCCGAGGGCGACGGGTCCCACTGCCGCACGGTGTCGTCCGGCACCGCGAAGCCCCCGGACGCCAGGTCGTCGCCGTCGCCGCGCCCCGGCACGAGCACCCGCCCGACCTTCGTCGACACGAGGAACTCCTGCCGGGGGCGTCCGGCGAGCGCCACCCCGAGCCGTCGTTCGGACAATCCGAGGCCGTAGTGCGGAGCGGTGTCGAACCCGCGCACCCCGGCGTCCCAGGCGGCGTCGACCGTGTCGCGGGCGTCGTCGTCGGAGACCGGACGGAGCAGGTTGCCGATGCCGGCCCCACCGAACCAGAACGGCCCACGGTCCAGGTCGAGGGCGAGGTCCGTCACGGGGCCACCTGGTCCACGCCGTCCACCTGGTCCGCCAGCGACCAGACCCGCGGGACGCCGTCGTCGTCGCCCGAGTAGTCGTCGGCCGCCTGGAGCAGCGGGTTGATCGTCTCCTGCCACTCGGCGTTGACCGGGTCGTCGGCGAGCGCCCGGCGCATCGCCCGGTGGTCCTCGACCTCGATCAGGTGGACCAGGTCGAGCCCGTCCCGCCAGATCGTCCAGTCGTGCACGCCGGCCTCGCGCAGTCGTGCCGCGAGCGCGGGCGGGACCGAGGCGTGCACGGTGTCGTACGCCGCCTCGTTCCCGGCCCGCAGTCGCGTCCGCGTCAGGATCCGCTGCATCAGTCGCGCAGGAACAGCTCGACGACGGGGACGGCGACGTCGGGTCGCACGATGGGCAGCGTCAGGGTGAGGGTGCCGGCGGGCTGGCCGCCGAGCCCGGTGTTCTGCGCTCGGGTGCCCGGCGGGATCTCGCGGAAGTGGATCTCCGACGCGTCGTTGAGCAGCTGCGCGTACGCCACCTTGCCGGCCAGGTCTGGCAGGTGCACGTGCTCGAACGGCCAGGCGAACAGGTGCAGGTACAGGCGGTTCCCGTTCTGCGTGTAGACGGTGTTCCGCGGGGCGACGAACTTCGCGGGTCCGGCGCCGTACACCGAGCGGGCGTGCTGGTGCATCCACGTCCCGATGCCCTCGAGCGTCCGGCGGGAGACCCCGTCGAACTCACCGCGACCGGTCGGCCCGATGTTGAGCAGCATGTTCCCGTTGTTCGAGACGCCGTCGACGAGCATGCGGACGAGCAGGTCGACCGGCTTCAGGTTCAGGTTGTCGCGGTCGTAACCCCACGAGCCGTTCAACGTCTGGCAGGCCTCCCACGGCACCGGGACCCCGCCGACCTCCATCGGCTTGTCGGGCTGGTACTGCTCCGGGGTGACCAGGTCACCGTGGATGTCGAGCCGGTCGTTGACGATGATGCCCGGTTGCAGGCGCTTCGTCAGCGCCATGAGTTCCTCGGAGCCCCACTCGTCGCGACCCTTGCCGCCCCAGATGTCCTCGTGGTCGTTGTCCCGGTACGAGAAGTCGTAGAACAGGTAGTCGATCTGCCCGTAGTCGGTGAGCAGCTCCTCGATCTGACCGTGGAGGTACTCGCGGTAGCGCGACATGTCGCGGCCCTCGTTGAACGCCTCGATCTCCTCCGCCGAGTCGTCGCGCCGGGGGTGCACGCCGTCGACGGTGAAGTCCGGGTGGTGCCAGTCGATGAGCGAGTGGTAGAAACCGACCCGCAGCCCCTCGGCACGGACGGCGTCGACGAACTCCCGAACGATGTCCCGGCCGAAGGGGGTGTTCGTGGACTTGTAGTCGGTGAGTGCGGTGTCCCACAGGCAGAAGCCCTCGTGGTGCTTCGTGGTGAGGACGACGTACTTCATCCCCGCCGCGCGCGCACGGCGGGCCCAGTCGGCGGCGTCGAACAGGTCCGGGTCGAAGTGGTCGAAGTACTTCTGGTAGTCGGCGTCGGTGATCCGTTCGTGGTTCTTCACCCACTCGTGCCGTGCCGGCAGGGCGTAGAGCCCCCAGTGGATGAACATGCCGAACCGGTCGTGGGAGAACCACGCGGGGAACCCCGCGGGATCCGTCGCGGTCTGCGGGTCGGCAGGTGCGGTGATGGTCATGAGGCCAGTGTTCCTTTCAGTGGAGGACGAGGGAAGACGTTCGGCGGCGTCACCGGCCACCGAGACCGCTGGTGACGATCCCCTTGACCAGGTGCTTCTGGAGCAGGATCAACAGGATCACGGTGGGCAGCATCGAGATCACCGACGCCGCCATCACGAGGTTCCACTCGGAGCCCTGCTGCCCGAAGAACTGCTGCAGGCCGAGCGGGATGGTGCCACGGGCCTCGACGTCGTTGACGATGACGAGCGGCCAGAGGAACGAGTTCCAGTACGCGATGAACGAGAACACGGCGAGGACCGCCATCGTCGGCCGGGCGAGCGGGAGCATCACCGAGAAGAACGTCCGGATCGCTCCGGCACCGTCCACCCGGGCGGCGTCGTCGAGCTCCTGCGGCACGGTGAGGAAGAACTGCCGCACCAGGAACGCGCCGAGGGCCGTGAACGCCCACGGGATGATGAGCGCCTGGAACGTGTCGACCCACCCGAAGCCCTGCATCATCACGTACATCGGGATGACGAGGACGTCCTGCGGGATCATCAGCGTCGCGAGGAACAGGACGAACACCGTGTTCCGGCCGCGCCACCGCAGCCGTGAGAACGCGTAGCCGGACAGCACCGCGACGGCGACGTTGATCGCCGTGCCGGCCGCGGCGACGAACACGCCGTTCAGGATGAACCGGGCGAACGGCAGGTAGGTGAACGCCTGCGCGTAGTTGCCCCACTCGATGGACGAGCCCCACAGGGTCGGCGGGGTCGTGAACACGTCGGCCGACGGCTTCAGGCTCGTCGCCACCATGTAGATGAGCGGCGAGACGAACAGCAGGGCCACCAGGCACAGCAGCACGTACCCGACCGCGTGGCGCACCCTGCCGGCCTGCCGGTGCGTGCGGGGCAGCGCCCGCGGGTTGATCGTCCGGTTGGACGAGGTCAGCTCACTCATAGTGCACCCACCGCTTCTGTCCGAGGAACTGGACGGCCGTGATGCCGAGGATGATGACGAACAGCACCCATGCCCCGGCCGATGCGAGCCCGAGCTGCTGGGTCTGGAACCCGGTGTTGTAGATGTACTGCACCAGGGTCTCGGTCGCGGTGCCGGGACCGCCCTTCGTCAGGACGAACGGCTGCACGAACACCTGGAACGAGGTGATCAGGGTCATCATCGTCGCGAAGAAGATCGACGGCGAGATGAGCGGGAACTTGATCCGCCAGAACATCTGCCAGGCGTTCGCCCCGTCGAGCTGGGCAGCCTCGATCTGGTTCTCCGGCACCGAGTCGAGCGCCGCCGAGAAGATCAGCATGTTGTAGCCGAACCCCTGCCAGACGCTCATCGCGACGACGGCGAGCATCGCCCAGTGGTCGTCCGCCAGGAAGTTCGGGGCGTGCACGCCGACGGTCGACTGCAGCGTCGCGTCGATGGCGCCGCCCGGCTGGTACAGCATCCGCCAGACGACGACGTTCGCGACGATCGGCGTGATCGTCGGGATGAAGAACAGCACGCGGAAGACGTGCCGGTGCCGGATCTTCGGGGTGAGCCAGGCCGCGAGTCCGAGGGACACGACCAGGTTGAGCGGCACGTAGAGCACGACGAACAGCACCGTGTTGAGCGTGACCGTCCGGAAGATCGGGTCGGAGAACAGCTGCGCGTAGTTCGACAGGCCGGCCCACGAGCGTTCACCGAGCATCGGCCAGTTCATGAAGCTCACGACGAGCGACGCCAGGATCGGGAACGCCGTGAACACGACGAGGCCGATCGAGTGCGGTGCGGCGAACGCCGCGCCCCACCACGAGCGGCGGCCGAGCTCGGCGTCGGCGCCGCCGGTCTTCCGGCGGGGCGCCGCGCCGGTCGCGACCGCGACCGCGGGGGCGGGCAGCGCCGCCTCGGCGGGTGGGTCCTGGATGGTGGTCATGCGACGACCTCCTCGTCGTTCGCGCGGTCCTGAACAGGGTGGGGATCGGACGGGAGGCCCGTGGCGGGGCCGTGGCGGGCCTCCCCGTCCGTCAAGGGGTGACGCCCGTCACTGCGAGCCGAGCTGGCTCGCGATGGACGACATCGTGTCCTTGCCGGAGGTCTGTCCGTTCACCGCCTGCAGGGCGTACTGCGCGAAGAGCTGGTTGAGCTGGTCGCTCTGCTTGTTGCCGGGCAGCGGGGTGGCGTTCTCGAGCCCCGTCTTCAGGGCGTCCTCGACCCCGTCGATGCCGGCGTTGTCGTACCAGGCCTGCTGCGCCGCGGTGCGTGCCGGGAAGGCGCGACCCTGCTCGGCGAGCGAGGTGAGCGTGGCCTCGTTCGTCATCGTCGTGATGGCCTTGAACGCCTGCTCGGGGTACTTGCACTGCTTCGAGATGCCGAAGCCCGACCCGGCGGCGAACGAGCTGGGTCCGTCCGTGCCCGAGGGGATGGTCGTGATGCCGAGGTCGAACTGCACCTTGGCCTTCTGGCTGATGATCGACCACGGACCGTCGCTGTACATCGCGACGTCACCGGACACGAACGCGTTGTCGTCGGTGGAGCCGTCCGTGCTCGCCTGCGTGGCGTAGCCGTCCTTGACCAGGCTGCCGATCCAGTCGAGCCCCTCGGCGAACTTCGTGTTCGAGGCGTCGAGCGTGCCGTCGGCCCCGATGACCCGACCGCCGTTGTAGCCGAGGATCATCGACTCGAGGGGGATGTCCTCGACGCTCGTGCCCCAGATCGGCGTGCCGGCGGCCTTGAGCTGCTTCGCGGCGTCCTCGAACTCGTCGACCGTCCAGCCCGGCTTCGGCTCGGGGACGCCCGCCTTGTCGAAGATGTCCTTGTTGTAGAACATGACCATGGGGCCGGTGTCGTACGGCAGCCCGTAGAGCTTGCCGTCGACCTTCATGCCGTCGAGCCCGGTCTGGTCGTACTCGCTCAGGTCGAGGTCGGCCTGCTTCGCCATGTCGTCGATCGGCACGAGCACGTCCGTGTAGTTCGCGGCGCGGAGCGACTGGATGCTCACGATGCACGGGGCGGTGCCGGTGGACAGCTGCGTGCGGAGCTTCGTCCAGTAGTCGTTGAACGGGGAGCCCTGGATCGACACGTCCACGTCGTCGTCGGTCTTGACGGTGTCGGCGACCTTCTGCCACGCGGCCTTGTCCTCCTTCCCGGCGATCCACATGGCCCAGGTGAGGGAGTCCTTCGACTGGCCGTCGCTGGCGTTGCTGCCAGCGGAACAGCCGGTGAGCGCGAGCAGGGCAGCTGCTGCTGCCGCCAGCCCGGCGGTACGTCGTCGTTGCATCGGTGTCTCCACTTCGTCGTGGTGATGGGGTGTGCGGGGAGGAGGAGTCAGGCGACCCGGACGGCGTCCGGGACGTGCGCTGCGTCGGACTCGGCCCAGACCGGGCCGTCCGGGAACGCGTGGGTGGTCAGGGTGTCGGCGAGCATCTCGGTGCCGGCGCCGGGCGCGGTCGGCGGCCAGTAGCGGCCGTCGTGGACGTCGACCGGGGTCACGAAGTGCTCGTGCAGGTGGTCGACGAACTCGATGCACCGGGTGTCGAGGTCGCCGGTCAGGGCGACCGCGTCGAACATCGACAGGTGCTGCACCGCCTCGCACAGGCCGACACCGCCGGCGTGCGGGCAGACACGGACGCCGTGCTTCGCGGCGAGGAGCAGGATCGCCAGGTTCTCGTTCACCCCGGCGACCCGGGTGGCGTCGATCTGCAGCACCGACATCGACCCGGCCTGGATCAGCTGCTTCGCGATCACGCGGTTCGCCATGTGCTCCCCCGTCGCGACCGGGATCGGGGCGATGCGCCGGGCGATCTCGGCGTGGGCCAGGATGTCGTCCGGGCTCGTGGGCTCCTCGACCCACGCGATGTCGAAAGGGCGGAGCCGGTCGATCCACGCCACGGCCTCGTCGACGTCCCAGCGCTGGTTCGCGTCGATCGCGATCCGGACGTCCGGGCCGACGGTGGCGCGGGCGATGCCCATCCGTCGGACGTCCTCGTCCACGTCGCCGCCGACCTTGAGCTTGATCTGGGTGAACCCGTCGTCCACGGCTTCGCGGCACAGCCGCGCGAGCTTCTCGTCGTCGTAGCCGAGCCAGCCCGGGGTCGTCGTGTAGGCGCGGTAGCCCTCGCGCTCCAGACGGGCACGGCGTTCGGCACGCAGCGGTTCGGCGGCGCGGAACAGCTCGAGCGCCTCGGCCGGGGTGATCGCGTCGGTCAGGTACCGGAAGTCGACCAGGTCGACGAGTTCCTCGGGGCGCAGGTCGGCGAGCAGGGCCCAGAGCGGCTGCCCCGCACGTTTCGCCCGCAGGTCCCACAGGGCGTTGACGACGGCGCCGATCGCCATGTGCATGACGCCCTTCTCCGGGCCGAGCCACCGCAGCTGCGAGTCGTGCACCATCGCGCGCCAGGTGCCGCCCATGTCGGCCAGGACCGCCTCGGCATCGGCGCCGACGACGTGCCCGCGGAGCGCCGCGATCGCCGACTCCTGCACCTCGTTGCCGCGGCCGATGGTGAAGACGAAGCCGGTGCCGACCAGGCCGTCGAGCGCGTCGGTGGTGATCTCGACGTAGGCGGCGGAGTAGTCGGGTGCGGGGTTCATGGCGTCGGACCCGTCGTGCTCTCGCGAGGTCGGGAACCGGATGTCGTGCACGTGCAGACCGGTGATGCGGCTCATCTGTGTCTCCTGCCGTCCGGTCTCCGTCGACCGAACGGTGCAATCAAAACATCCGATGTCTTGCGCGTCAAGAGCCGTGTTCGTGCCGTTTCGGCGAAAGTCACCCCGCAACCGTCCGATGACTGCGCATGCGGTGGCCTGGACGCACCAACGGCCTGGAGGCGCGGTGCGGGCCGGTCCCGCACCGCGCCTCCAGGCCGTTCTCACCCCCGCGCCGGGGGCGACGCGATGGTCGCGCCGGTCAGGCGGAGGCGAGCCGCCCCATCTCGGCGACGACCGCACGCAGCCGCGCCGCGAGCTCGTCGCGCGAACCGTCCGCCGACCGGTGGGCCGACTCGATCACGGCGGCCATCACCAGCGTGGTCGCGGTCCGCGCGGTGTCCTCGCCGACCCGCTCGGCAGCGACCGTCAGGACCGTCTGCCGGGCGTGCGCCATCCACTGCATCATCGCCGGGACCATCTCGGGCCGGGCCCGGACGAGCTCCTTCATGCGCCGACGGTCCTGTGGCAGGGTGACCGTCTGCGCGACGAGCTCGCAGAGGTCCGACACCAGCGGACCCGCGGAGCCGAGGAACACTGCGCGCGCCGCGTCCGGGACCATCGTCGCCGGCAACCCGAGGGCCGCCTCGGCCTTCGACGGGAAGTAGTTGAAGAACGTCCGCGGGGAGACCCCGGCGTCCGCGCAGATCTGCTCCACCGTCACCCCGGCGAGCCCCCGCTCGGTGACCAGGGCGAGTGCCGACCGGTGGATGGCGGATCGGGTCTGCTGCTTCTTGCGTTCCCGCAGGCCGCAGTCGCTCGCGACGAGGTCCTCGGTGGTGGTGGTCTGGTGCACGTGCTGCGCTCCGTCCTGCTCTCGGGTCCGTGCGACGCCGGGCCTCCGCGTCGTGTGACGAGGAGGCCCGGCGGGGTTCAGTCCTTGGACCGACCGCCCTGGACCGGGATCGAACCGGTGACCGGGGCGGTGGGCGAGCCCATCGTGTCCGCGGCCCGCACGGCCTGCGCTTCGAGGTCGTCGGCGGTGCCGGCGTCGTCCGCCTGCTCCTGCAGGGCCGAGCTCTTGCGGAGCGGCGGCGCCTTGAAGAAGAAGCTCAGGACGAACGCGAGCAGGATCACCGAGAAACCGACCCAGTAGACGGTCACGGCCGAGGCGTTGAACCCCGACATGAACGGCCGGGTCAGGGCCGGGTCCGCACCGTTGAGGTAGGACGTGTCGCTCGTCTCGGCGTTCGAGTCCTTCGAGTCGTTCGCGCCCTTGTCGATCTGCTTCGACAGCTCCGGGGCGAGCTGGTCCACCCAGTAGGTGCGCTGCGACGAGTCGGACCAGTCGACGACGAGTCGGCCGTCCTGCACGCTGGCGTGCGCCTTGTCGGCGGCTGCGGTGAGCGCCTGCTGCCGCACCGCATCGGGAGCACCGGCGGTGGCCGCGGTCACCTGGTCGGTGGCGGTGTCGAGCCCGGACTGCACCTGCTGCTGGAGCGGGGTGACGATCGGGTTCCAGATCTGGTCCATGACCCCCTGGTTCGCCTTGGCGCTCGCGACAGTCGGGTCGAGCGCCGCGCTGAGGGCGGGCTTCAGGTTCGACTGGTCCGCCGTGGCGTGCAGGATGTTCGTCGGCATGAGCGAGAACAGGACGGACAGCAGCACGGCGGTGCCGAGCGTGCCACCGATCTGGCGGAAGAACGTGGCGGACGACGTCGCGACACCCATGTCCCGCGGCTGCACCGCGTTCTGCGACGCCAGGGTGATGCTCTGCATGAGCTGGCCGAGCCCGAGGCCGATCAGGAACATGCCGATCATCAGGAACCACAGCGGCTTGTCGATCGTCATGAACGTCAGGACGACGTAGCCGAGCGACACCAACGCCGTCCCGATGACCGGGAAGATCCGGTAGCGGCCGGTACGGGCCACGATCTGCCCCGACGCGATCGAGGCGATCATCAGGCCACCGATCATCGGCAGCGTGGCGAACCCGGACTCCGTCGGCGTGAGACCGGTGACGATCTGCAGGTACAGCGGGATGGTGAGCATCGCACCGAACATCGCGAAGCCGACCAGGAAGCCCAGGACGGTCGCCATCGAGAACGTGGCCGAGCGGAAGAGCTTGAGCGGGATGATCGCGTCGTCCTGCATGCGGGTCTCGATCACCAGGAAGGCGACGAGGCCGAGTGCGCCGATGCCGTAGCAGGCCAGCGCGCTCGCCGAACCCCAGCCCCACGTGCGACCCTGCTCCGCGACGAGGAGCAGCGGTGCCAGCGTGACGATGACCGAGGTGGCGCCCCACCAGTCGATGCGCGGCTTCGCCTTGGCCTCGCCGAACTTCGGCAGGTGCAGGAACGCGATCACCATGAGCAGCGCCGCGACGCCGATCGGCACGTTGATCAGGAACACCCAGCGCCAGCCGGTGATGCCGACGATCGAGCTCGCACCGGCGAACAGTCCGCCGATGAGCGGGCCGATGACGGACGAGATGCCGAAGACCGCCAGGAAGTAGCCCTGGTACTTCGCACGCTCACGGGGCGCGAGGATGTCGCCCATGATCGCCAGCGGCAGCGACATCAGCGCACCGGCACCGATGCCCTGGAACGCGCGGAAGGCGGCCAGCATGGTCATCGACGTCGACAGGGTCGAGAGCAGCGACCCGAGGATGAAGACCGCGATGCCGAAGATGTAGAGCGGGCGACGACCGAAGACGTCGGAGAGCTTGCCGTAGATGGGCGTGGTGATGGTCGACGCGATCAGGTAGGCGGTCGTGACCCAGGCCTGCTGGTCGAGGCCGTGCAGGTCGTCGCCGATCGTGCGGATCGCGGTGCCGACGATGGTCTGGTCGAGCGAGGACAGGAACATGCCCGCCATCAGGCCGTAGATGACGAGCAGGATCTGGCGGTGCGACATGATCGGCTTGCCCGGCGTGCTCGCCGGGGAGTCCTGTCGTCCGCGCGACACCTCGACGGGTGCGGTGGCAGTGGACATGCGGTGTTCCTCACAGGGGGTGTGGCGTGGTTGTCGTCGGCCTGGTCGGGACCCCGAACGAGGATCAACCTTGCAGGCTCTGCAACTTTACACCGCAAGCACCTTTGCCGCCAACGCAAAGTTGCCGAGCGTGCACGTTTGTGTACGGGTTCTCAGGTAGCGTCGGGTCATGGGGCGAACCACCTGGACCGACGTACCGACGACGCTGCGGCAGCAGGTGGAGGGGATGCTGGGCGGGCCCGTCGTGACCGCCCAGTCGCAGGCGAGCGGGTGGTCCCCCGGCAGCGCCGACCGCGTGACGACCGGGGCCGGACGACGCGCCTTCGTGAAGACCGTGTCGCGCTCGCGCAACGAAGCGGCCTTCGAGCTGCACCGGCGCGAGGCGACGGTCATGGCGCAGCTGCCGACCACCGTGCAGGCGCCGCGGCTGCTCGACGCACTGCACACCACCGTCGACGGCGACGACTGGGTCGCGCTCGTGCTCGACGACGTCGCGGGACAGCACCCGGGCAGCCACCTCGACGGTTCGGACACGACGGCCGTGCTCGACGCGCTCGACACCCTGCCCCTCGCGACCGGCGCGCTGGCGGCACTCCCCCGCATCGCCGAGGACCTGCGCGACGAGTTCGGGGCCTGGGACCGGATGCTGACCGACGACGCGACCGCCGCCCGCGTCGCCGAGGTCGTGCCGCCGCACGTGCTCGACGCCGGCCCCGCGATCGCCCGTGCGGCGTCGCAGGCGGCCGCGCTCGTCGACGGCGAGCACCTCGTGCACGCCGACTGCCGAGCGGACAACCTGCTCGTCGACGGCGGCGGGCTCGTCTGGGTGGTCGACTGGCCCTGGGCGAGCGTGGGTGCGCACTGGCTCGACCCGCTGACCTACCTGCTCGACACCCTCGTGCGTGGTGAGGACGCCGACGTCGAGCACCACCTCGCCACGCACCCGGTGTTCGCCGAGGTTCCGGCCGACACGATCGACGCCGTGCTGGCCGGGCTCGCCGGGCTGTTCTTCGAGCACGCCCTGCCGCCGGCGCCACCGAACATGCCCACGATCCGCGACTTCCAGCGGCGCGAGGGCGTGGCGGCCGCCGAGTGGCTGCTCCGCCGCTGGGCCGACTGACGGCTCGTCCGCGGACGCCGGGGGACGCATCTGTCCAGGGAGCGCAGCGCGCCGGAGCGTACGGTCCACCGCATGACTGACGAGCACCGCACCCCGCGCCCCGAAGACGACGCCGCGCGCCTCGGTCTCGTCGTCGTCGGCGAGGCAGCAGCCCTGCAGTCCGGCGACGAAGCGGCGTTGGACGCGAGCGAGCAGAA
Source organism: Curtobacterium poinsettiae (assembly GCF_047226435.1). Classification (NCBI taxonomy): domain Bacteria; kingdom Bacillati; phylum Actinomycetota; class Actinomycetes; order Micrococcales; family Microbacteriaceae; genus Curtobacterium; species Curtobacterium poinsettiae. The sequence goes on from NZ_CP178434.1 coordinate 3,131,967, forward strand.
CATCCGCGACACGATCGACGAGCTGGTCGACGAGCCCCTGACGCAGCGGCAGGAAGAGGTCGTCGAGCGACTCGCCGCGGCCGGTGGGACCCTGACCGCTGGGCTCAGCGGCGCCCTCGCCGCACAGAGCGGACGCAGCGTCGACGACGTGCTCGAGGGCGCCGCTCGCAGTGTCGTCTGGCAGCAGCGGCTGGCCGACCAGCGCGAGGACGCCGGGTCGCAGCAGCGTGAGGACGCCGGTGGGCAGCAGCGCGACCAACAGGACGAGAACGGGCGCGGCGAGGGCTGACCCCCGACGCGCCCGCCGAACGCTCGGTTACTCGACCGGTTCGGCCTGCGGCGCCGCCTGCTCGCGCACAACGGCACGGGCGGCTGCCTGCCCCGTCGTGGTGCTCTTCACGATGTCGCTCAGGGTGAACCCGGCGGTGGCACCGAGCAGCGCATCGACCTCGCTGAACTGGCTGACGACGCTCTTCGACAGTGCGCCGGCGCCGTCGGAGGACACCACGGTGAGCGTGTCGATGTTGCTCATCGGAGCAGCGAGCTCGCGGGCGATGCTCGGCAGTGTCTCGATCGCCTTGACCCGCAGGACGGCCTCGGAGTGCTGTGCGAGCGCGTCGGCCTGCGCCTTGGTCGCATCGGCCTCGGCCTGACCCTTCGCACGGATCGCGTCGGCGGCGGCTTCACCCTCGGCGCGTGAGGCGTCGGCGGCGAGCTTGCGGGCGTCCGCTTCGGCCTTCGCCTCGGCCGCGACGGCCTCGGCGGAGATCCGGCGGGCCTCGGCCTGGGCGCGTGCGGTCTCGACCTGGGCACCGGCAGCGGCTTCGGCCTCGACGCGGGTCTTGCGAGCCTGGGCCTCGGCGACGGCGGAGACCTCGGACTCGAGCTCGGCACGGCGCAGTTCGGCACGCTTCTGCGCGGTGATCTGCTCCTGCTCGACGACGCCCTGGGACGCACGCGCCTGGGCGAGCGGGCCGGCGGCAGCGGCTTCGGCGGACGCACGGTCGGCGTCGAGCTGCAGCGCGGCACGACGGATGGCCAGGGTGTTCTCGGCCTCGGCGATCGCCTGGTCGGCGGTCGCGCGCGCCTCTCGCGCTTCACGGTCGGCCTGGGCCTCGGCGTTCTCGGCCTCGAGTCGCACCCGTGCACGCTCGGCACGACCGAGGTCACTGATGTACTCGTTGCGGTCCGATATGCCCTTGATCTCGAACGAGTCGACGTCGAGCCCCTGGCTGTGCAGGGCGTCCTTCGCGACGTCGAGCACGGCGACGGTGAGCTGGTCGCGCTTGCGGATGATGGTCGACACGTCGGTCGCACCGATCGAGGCGCGGAGCGAACCGGACAGGACCTCGCGCGCGAAGTCGTCGATCTTCTTCTCCTGCCCGAGGAACCGCTGCGCGGCAGCCCGGATCGAGGCGTCGGTCTCGCCGACCTTGACGAGCGCGACCGCTTCGACGTCGATGGTGACCCCTCGGGAGTCCTGCGCGTTGACGTTGATGTCGATCGCGCGCGAGCTGAGCGACAGCTTCGCGACCTTCTCGAAGAAGGGTCGGACGAGCACGCCGGCGCCGAGCACGACCTTGATGCCGGACTCGACGGTCTCGGTGCCGTCGTCGTTCTTGACCTTGCGCGAGCGCTTGCCGGTGATGATGAGCGCTTCGTCGGCGCCGGCGTTGCGGTACACGACCTTGGCGTAGATCAGCGCGATCACGGCGAGGACGATGATCCCCACGATGACCAGCGGGATGGCTCCGAGCGCGAACAGGACGTCCATGTTTCCCCCCTTGCGGACCAGGTACCAGCCTGGATTCCGCATCTGTTGTTCCGTTGGCTCCCATCCTAGGAGCGCCGGCGGACAGCGGGGGGCGCGCAGGGAAGTGTCGGGGACGACAGACGGGAGGCGCGGTGCAGGATCACCTGCACCGCGCCTCCCGGCCGTGTCGCGTCAGCGCCTACGCGCCCGCACGCCACCAGTCGTCGAAGGGCGTCGCCGGCACCTGCCGCTTGTGCTCCGTCGCGCGGTAGCGCGACTCGATCGCCTCGGCGACCTCGATCGGCACGTCGTGCCCCTGCAGGTAGGCGTCGATCTCGGCGTAGGACAGCCCCAGGTTCGCCTCGTCGGTCTGCCCGGGCGTCTCGTCGAGCAGGTCCGCGGTGGGGGCCTTCTCGTACAGACGGGCGGGTGCGCCGAGGTGCTCGAGCAGCTGCCGCCCCTGGCTCTTCGACAGCCCGGTGAGCGGGGTGAGGTCGACGCCGCCGTCACCGTACTTGGTGAAGAAGCCCGTGACGGCCTCGGCCGCGTGGTCCGTGCCGACCACCAGCAGGCCACGCTGCCCGGCGACCGCGTACTGGGCGACCATGCGCATGCGGGCCTTGACGTTGCCCTTCACGAAGTCGCTCAGCTCGACGCCGGAGGCCGCGGTGTCCTCGACGACCCCGTCGACCCCGTGCTCGATGTTCACGGTGATGCCCGGGTCGGCCGCGATGAACTGCAGGGCGAGCTGGGCGTCGTCCTCGTCGGCCTGCACCCGGTAGGGCATGCGGACGGTCGTGAACTCGGCCGGGTGCCCCTCAGCACGGAGCGACTCGACCGCGAGCTGGGTCAGGCGGCCGGCCAGGGTGGAGTCCTGCCCGCCGCTGATGGCGAGGAGGTACCCCTTCGCCCCGGTCGTCAGCAGGTAGTCGCGCAGGAACCCGACACGACGGGCGACCTCCTGCTCCGGGTCGATGGTCGGCTGGACGTTGAGGTCCGCTGCGATGGCGGCTTGGAGTTCACGCACCACCCCAGTATCACGCCGATCGGCCCGGATGGACCGGATCGATCGACAGTTCGATGCCACGCGATGGCGCTGTCGATCGCCCAGGAGTGCTGTTCGTCCCGATCGTGTTCGTCGCCACGCCGACGCCGCACTCGAGGCCACTCCCGTGGCGCACGCGGTCGCGCCGCGTGCGCTTCGTGCGCAGGAACGGTCGGGTGCGCGCCTGCGACCCGACCGTTCCTGCTCACGAAGTGAGGTGCGCCGCGCTACGAGCTGCGCTCGGCGCTGCGCCCACGGCGCAGCAGCAGCACGACGACAGCACCGGCCACCAGGACCGTGCCGGCGCCGAGGGCGACCCACACGCCGGGCGCGATGCCCGGTGACGACGACGGCGCTCCGTCGGACGCCCCGGTGGCCGTCGCGGTGGCGCTCGGTGTGGGCGCGGTGCTCGCCGTCGGGGTCGGAGCACCGGTCGCGCTCGGGGTCGGAACAGCAGCTGCAGCCCGGTAGTCGAACGCGAGCGTGCCCTCGATCGGGTGGCCGTCCGGCGACACGTACCGCCAGAGCACCGTGTAGTTGCCCCGGTCGAGATCGACCGCGCGGCGCATGGTCGTGCCGGAGACGGTCACGTCACCCGTGGCGACGTCCGTGCCGGCAGCATCCGTCACCTGGATCCGGAGCCCGGCGTCGAGGCCGGCGAGCGGCGCCTCGGAGAAGGTCAGGTCGACGGTCTGCAGCGGTTCGGTGATGACCGCCCCGTCCGCCGGGGTACTGCTCGTCAGGGCCGAGTGGGCAGACGCGGGCTGGACGCCGACGAGCGTCAGCAGTCCCGCCGCGACGATCGCCAGTGCCGCCGCAGTGGTTCGGGCTGTACGCATGCGCAGACTCTACCGACGGTCGAGCGGCAATCCGCTGCGGGTCAGAGCTGCTCGCCGAGGAAGTCTGCGTACGTCGGCTCGTAGCGCGCGTCGCCGGCGCCGACGAGCTGGTGGCCGGTTCCTTCGAGGCGCTCGGCAACGAGGGCGGCGAGTTCTTCCGGGGACCGGAGCCCGTGGCGGTGCCAGATGTTCTGCAAGTTGGCGGCCATGATGACCAGCCCTTCGTCGAGATGATGCGCATCTCGGATCCGTCCGGGTCGACCCGCTGTGCCAGACCCCACAGATCGTGAGGAGCATCGTGACGACGAGTCCCTGATGACTGACCCGGTACCGCAACGATACGGTCGCGTCCCACCGCCGTCGAGGTGGATGCGCTTCGCGGCTGACGACCGACGGGAGGCCCGGTGCCAGCCGGCACCGGGCCTCCCGTCGTCAGGGGGTCGCGCCCAGGGCGCGGGTCCGCTCGATCAGTCGGTGCCGGAGTCGAAGGCGGCGCCTTCGGAGGCCAGGTCGGTGCGACGGCCCATCGCGTCCTCGGCGTCGGAGGCGACGATCGCGCCACCGAGGATCTCCTCGGCCTCGCCCGCCTCGAGCTCGCCGACGAGCTCGGCCGTCGCGCCACCGATGAGGCCGGCGGCGGCGTACTGCTCGAGTCGCGAACGAGAGTCCGCGATGTCGAGGTTGCGCATCGTGAGCTGGCCGATGCGGTCGTCCGGCCCGAACGCGGCGTCGCCGACGCGCTCCATCGACAGCTTGTCCGGGTGGTACGACAGCGCCGGGCCCGTGGTGTCGAGGATCGTGTAGTCGTCGCCGCGACGCAGACGCAGCGTGACCTCGCCGGTGACGGCGGAGGCGACCCAGCGCTGCAGCGACTCACGGAGCATCAGGGACTGCGGGTCGAGCCAGCGGCCTTCGTACATCAGGCGACCGAGACGGCGACCCTCGTTGTGGTACGAGGCGACCGTGTCCTCGTTGTGGATCGCGTTGAGCAGGCGCTCGTAGGCGATGTGCAGCAGCGCCATGCCCGGCGCCTCGTAGATGCCGCGGCTCTTCGCCTCGATGATGCGGTTCTCGATCTGGTCGGACGCACCCAGGCCGTGGCGGCCACCGATGGCGTTCGCCTCGTAGACCAGGGCGACCGCGTCGGTGTACTCGACGCCGTTGATCGCGACGGGGCGACCGGCCTCGAACCGGACGCTGACGATCTCGGTCGCGACCTCGACGTCGTCACGCCAGGCGGCGACACCCATGATCGGCTCGACGATGTCCAGGCCGCTGGACAGCTCTTCGAGGCTCTTCGCCTCGTGCGTCGCGCCCCAGATGTTCGCGTCGGTCGAGTACGCCTTCTCGGTGGAGTCGCGGTACGGGAACCCACGGGCGACGAGCCACTCGCTCATCTCCTTGCGGCCGCCGAGCTCCTCGACGAACTCGGAGTCGAGCCACGGCTTGTAGACGCGCAGGCGCGGGTTGGCCATCAGGCCGTAGCGGTAGAACCGCTCGATGTCGTTGCCCTTGTAGGTGGAGCCGTCGCCCCAGATGTCGACGCCGTCTTCCTTCATGGCGCGGACGAGCATCGTGCCCGTCACCGCGCGACCGAGCGGCGTCGTGTTGAAGTACGTCTTGCCGCCTGAACGGATGTGGAACGCACCGGTCTGCAGGGCGACCAGGCCTTCTTCGACCAGGGCGCTCTTCGCGTCGACCAGTCGGGCGATCTCCGCGCCGTACTCGTGGGCGCGGCTCGGGACGGCGTCGATGTCCGGCTCGTCGTACTGGCCGATGTCGGCCGTGTACGTGCAGGGGATCGCTCCCTTCTCGCGCATCCAGGCAACGGCGCAGGAGGTGTCGAGACCCCCTGAGAACGCGATGCCGACTCGTTCGCCGACGGGGAGACTGCTCAGGACCTTGGACACAGGGTCAATCGTACGGGGCCAGCGGGGTGGACTACCGTCCGGGGCGACGGTTGTGGAGACCTCTCCGGCCAAGTGCCCCTTGCGGGAGACAAAAGTTCGCCCCTAACCCCGCCGTGCCCTCGGGTCTGGTGCGGCTGCACGAAGTGGCCTGGGGCTATCTCCGACTCACGGCTCTTCCCCAGACCCACACGTGGCGCGTAGCTCCGCCGTCCGCCGTGTACTGCACGAGGAGAGCTCGGGCGGTGTGGGCGAAGAAACGCCTCCATCTGAATAGCCGTCTCGGGATAGAGCACCTACGCTGTGACGGGGACAGGGGTATCCGCCTCCATTACCGGGCGACCTTCCAACTCCTCATTGCTGAGAATGACGGGGCCGGGCCGCGCGATGAAGCCATTGAGCGGAGCAGATGAGGGTGCGCTTTCTACTTAAAGTGACCACGCAGGACAGGCTCCGCCCTCTCCGAACAGACTTGCGAACGTGACCGTCAGCTTTCCGATGCTGGCCGCACCACTCCTTCACTGAACCACCACACGAGGGTTGACGCAAGCAGCACTGCGGCCTGTGCCTGCTGCTCGGTCGCATCCTTGTAGTCTTCGCGCCCGTGGCGGCTCTCGTGACCCTTCCAGAGGGCGCGGAGCATCTTCGCCAATGTCTCAGCCCCCGGTGCGTTGCGATCGTCACGGAAGACCAGAGTCCACTTGTCAGGCTGCGTCTCCAAGTAATTGATGACGTTGCTCAGCGTTGCCGTGTCCTTGTTGACCTTCACGACGGTGAGAGCAGCGATTTCCACGGCGACGACGGCGTTGGAGTACGCATCCGAGGGCGATCGGTGCACTCCGAAGGCTTGCGTGAAGGCTTGTTGCAGTTCCACCGCGGCGGCGCTGTCGCGGTTCAGTGTTTGCTCCACGCTGCGCAGTACGCCGGCGGAGACAGACTTGACGAGCGTAAATCTGTCACCGATGCGAGCAGCAGTCCACTCGCTGTTGGCTTTCTTCAACACTTCGTTCAACTCGTTGGCTTTCGGATCAATCCCCCAGCCCGCGGGCTGAGGGATCCAGGCGAGAAGGAAGTCCATCAAGTTGATGTATGTCTCGTCCTCAACCGTTTCAAGGAACTTCATCATCTGCGAACCGAAGGAGATGCTGGCGCTGGTGAAGCCCCAGTCCGTGTGCGTCAGAAGCTGGAAATCAGTGAGAGCGTCGGAAGGAAAGTAGTCGCCGTGCGGTGACAAGCGGTTGCGGAACCAGGGCATGAGCGGTCTACGCAACCACGGCGGGAAGCCCTCGGTGACGAGCTGTTCTCGCCCGTTCGGGAAGATCGGTTGCCAGACTGCCGTCATGATCGGAACTCTACTAAACGGCGGGCGGCATCATGCGGCAATAACTACTCCGCTACGGAACCACCACACGAGGGTGGCTGCGAGGATCACGGCAGCTCGCGCCTGCTCAATTGTCACATTCGCATACTCCTTTGCACCGTGCCGAGAGTCGTGGCCACGCCAGAGCGTACGTAGCATCGCGGCTAGGCTCTTCGCTCCAGGAGCCTTCTCTGAGTCGCGGAGCGTCAGCTTCCACTTCGGTGTCTCGGCTTCAAGCAAGGAGAAGATGTTGGCAAGGGTCGGCTCCGGCATGCCGAGAGGGATGACAGCGAAGGCTGCGCTCTCAACCGCCACCACCGCGTTGTAGTAGGCGATGGACGCGCGCGGATTCGTACCGAACGCGTCAACCCATGCTTCCTGCAACTTCTGCGCTGCGGCGTCCGCCCCTGCCGCGGCCTGCTGGACCGAGTTCAACACTCCTGCTGGGACACGTTCCACCAGCCGTGGCTCATCACCCACTACGGCGACAGCCCACTTGCTTCCACCCTCGCTGAGGATGTGTTCCAGGTAGCTGTTATTCGGACCCTCAGGGCGGTCATCCTCCCCGAACACGAGCAGGTAGTCCATGAAGTTGACGAGCGTCGCGTCGTCGCACCGGCGCAAGAACGGCCGCACGTCGTCCTCAAAGTAGATCTCTCGTGGGCTGAACCCATAGTCCGCGCGCATCGTAAGCTGAAAGCGGATCAGCGCAGCAGGGAAGAACTGCTCCTCGTATGCAGATAGCAACTTCTCTCGGAACCAGGTGATGGTTGGCTCTCGCAGCCATCGCGGGAACCCGTCAACGAGCACCCCTTCCATCCCAGAGGGGACAGGAGGCTGCCAGGTGTTGTCGGTCATGTCAGCAGGCTACACAGCGCGGCGGACACCCTGACGTCGGCTCAGTTGTGGCACGCTCGCATCATGGCCCCTCCGTACAAGTGGCAGCGCATGCTGGATGCGTCCAAAGACGAAGCGACCCTTGCCGTGCGTCTGTACAACGATCCCAAAGAGGCGCGGTCGCTGGAGGGGTTCATTGTTCACATGCACATAGCGTGGTTGTACCTGTTCCAAGCGAAGTGGATGAAGGCGGGCAAGGAAAAGGCGTACCGCCGCCGCGAGAGTGACAAGCCGCTGCGCTACAAGAAGATTGACGGTGAGTACGAGAACTACCCGCTGGACTGGTTTGTGAAGAGCGAGTACCCCGCCCCCGCGAACCCCGTTCGGGCAAACCTCAATTTTTTCATCAAGCTCCGCAACAAGATCGAGCATCGGCACAACGGGGCCGAGGAGGTCTTGCAGTCCATAGTGAGCGGCGAGTGCCACTCGTTGCTGTTGAACTACGAGGAAGCTCTTGTGGCCCTGGCTGGCAGCGAACAGTCCCTTGCGCACATCCTGAGGTTCCCCGTGTTCATCGGCGGGTTCACCGACAGGGGGAAAGCAGACTTACTTCGGATGACGAAGAGCCTGCCAGCAGACCTTCGGACGTTCCTCGCGGAGTACGACAGCAGCCTTGACGACGCAGTGACCCGTGATCCGAAGTACTGCATGCGGCTGACCGTGCTGCTGGAGAGAGGCAACCGCAAGGGTGACATGCCGATCCAGTTCTTCAACATGGACGACCTGACCGAAGAGGAACGCGAAGCAGCTGAGAAGCTCGCGCAGCGCGGGATGGTTATCAAGCATGCGAAGGAAGTGGCTGTCTCCAACGCTGGCAACAGCAAACCGAAGCAGGTCATCGCGGACGTTGCCTCTGCCATCCCGTTCGTGTTCAACCAACGTCACTTCGTCCTCGTGAACAAGGCTCAGCATGTTCGCCCGTACGGGGCCACTAATTCGCCAGCGGAGACGCGCAAGGAGTGGTGCATTTGGGACGCACCACACAACGATTACACGTACACGCCCGCGTACACGGCATGGCTCATCAAGCAGTGCAGCACAGAAGAAGGCTTCAAGAAGACCGTGGGGGTTGCAGCGAAGCTCCCTGCGGCCAAGGACCCAGCCTGAGAACGACCACCAGCCCCTGAGCACTTACATCCATAGCCCGTCCGCAGAGTGCGGCGATAAAAGACCCCGAGCAGGGCGACTGCCCAGGCTTTTCTGTATTTTGATTACTCGCTCTTTGTGGGACGTGAGATGCGGGTAGTGATGGGGCTCGCTAGCCGAGAGCAGCGAGCGTACCTGTACGACCGCCTTGATCTGCGTCAGGACTACTTCCCTGATGGGCAAGCCGTCCGAGTCACTTTGCCCCCAACCAGGCCACTATGCCTGGTGGGGGGCAACGTCAGTGCCCCTGGAGGGACTCGAACCCCCAACCGTTTCCTTAGGACGGAACTGCTCTTCCATTGAGCTACAGAGGCTGGCCCGTCCACTCTAGCGGCGGAAGGGCCCCAGGAACGCGTGCAGTTCGTCGACGAACAGGTCGGGCTGCTCGAACGGCGCGAAGTGCCCGCCGCGGTCGAGTTCGTGGTGGAACACGAGGTTCGTGGTCCGCTCGAGCCACTCGCGCGGCGCCCGCACCAGGTCGCCGGGGAAGATCGAGAACCCGGACGGCACCTCGACCCGTCGCTCCAGCTGCTCCGCAGGGATCGCGGCGTTCGCGTGGTACATCCGCATCGCCGAGCCGATCGTGGCGGTGGCCCAGTACTCGGTGAGCAGCGCCAGGACCTGGTCGCGCGTGTAGACCGACCACAGGTCGCCGTCGCAGTCGCTCCACGCCCGGAGCTTCTCGACGATCCAGGCGGCCAGCCCAGCGGGTGAGTCGTTCAGCCCGACCGCTGCGGTCTGCGGCTTCGTCCGGTGCAGCATCGCGTAGGCGCCCTCGGCGGTGCGCCAGCGGTCGGTCGCGGCGACGAACTCCCGTTCGGCGGCGGACAGCGTCGACGGGTCGAGCCCCGGCCAGGCGAGCCCGCCGTCGATGCGGTGCACGGCGACGACCCGGTCGGGGTGGTCGAGTGCCAGGTACCGGGCGACGTGTGTGCCGATGTCGCCACCGGAGACCGCGAACCGCTCGTACCCGAGATCCGTCATCAGTGTCGCCCACATGCCGGCCACCTGCCGGGCGTCGAGCACCTGCGGCGGCGCATCCGAGAAGCCGTACCCGGGCATGTCCGGCACGACGACGTCGTACCCGGCGTCGACGAGCATCGGCAGCACCTTCCGGTACCGCCAGCCGGAGTCCGGCCAGCCGTGCGCGAGCAGGACCGGCAGCGCGTCCGGCTGTGCGGCCCGGGCGTGCAGCAGGTGGATGCCGATGCCGTCCACGACGGCACGACGCGAGGGCAGCGCGGCGAGCGCGGCACGGTGCGCGTCGAAGTCGAAGCCGTCGGCCCAGTACTCGACGAGTGGCCGCAGGACGTCGTAGTCGGCACCGAGCGACCAGCCGACCCCGGCGGGTGCGTCCGGCCAGCGTGTGGCACGCAGCCGCGCGCGCAGGTCGTCGATGGTCGCGCCGTCGATGTGCGGTGTCTCGCCCATGCGGCCGACGCTACGCGGCGCCACCGACGCAGATCGGCGAACGGGGACCGGCGCCGCTCCCCCTGGCGGACCGGCTGCATGTCCGCACAGGCCGTGACGAGCCTCCTGGCGGCGTTCACCTGGCGGACACCCGCGCATCGTCTGCCCGCCATGGGGTGCGTCGACGCTGGTCGGACCGCGCCGGTCCCGGCGTGGCGGCACGTACCCAGGAGTCCCATGATCTCGCTCGTCTGCCTCGACATGGCAGGAACCACCGTCGACGACGGTGGCGTCGTGCTCGACGCCTTCCGCACCGCGCTCACCGACGTCGGCCTCGAGCGTGGGAGCGCCGAGCACGACCATGCCGTGCAGTACGCCGTCGACACCATGGGCCAGTCGAAGATCGCCGTCTTCACGGCGCTCTTCGACGGGGACGGCGTCCGCGCCGCAGCGGCGAACACCGCGTTCGAACGCGCCTACGCACGCACCCTCGACCGGGGCGTGCGGCCGGTGGACGGCGCCGTCGAGACGCTCGTCGCACTCCGCGCCGCGGGGCGACAGATCGCGCTGACCACCGGGTTCTCGCCCACGACGCGCGACGCGGTGCTCGACCTGCTCGGCTGGCGGCCGCTGATCGACCTCGCGCTCTCCCCCGCCGACGCCGGACGCGGGCGCCCGTACCCGGACATGGTGCTCACCGCCGTGCTCCGGACCGGCACCGACGACGTCCGTGCCGTGGCGGTCGTCGGTGACACCGTCGCCGACCTGCTCACGGGACACCGCGCCGGCGCCTCCGTCGTGGCGGGCGTGCGGACCGGGACGCACCAGGACGCGGACTTCGCGACGGTCGAGCACACCCACGTCCTCGACTCGGTCGCCGAGCTGCCGTCGGTGCTCGCCGAGGTCGACGAGGCCGTGGCCGCGGTGTGACGACCGCGTGACGACCTCGCCGGTGCCAGAGGCCGCCGGGGTCGCAGCGTTGGCCGGCCTGGTCGGCGGCTCCGCGACTGACGGTCCCCCTCAGCCGAGGACCGCCGGGGCGATGCCGAGGCCGGTCGTCATGCCGATGCCCGTTGTGACCGTCACGACGTCGACGCCGGGCAGCGGCTGGTCGATGAGGAACTCCCGCCCCGGCGCCGAGGCGTAGACGCCCTGCCACCGGTCGACCACGGAGACCGGCGCACCGAACAGGCGCTCGGTCTCGGTGACGAGCAGCCGGAAGCCGTCCTCGTCCTGGAACGGCGGTGCGTCGACCCCGCGCTCGTGGGTGTCCCCGACGATGATGCTGCCGTCCGGCGGCGACGTGTACATCTGGTTGAGGTCCCAGCGGATCCCCTCGGGCAGGTCGGCGGCGAGCCGGTCCCGCAGGGCTCCCGCTCCGGGCATCGCGGCGAACCCCGAGTAGCGCAGTAGCGACCACCCGGTCAGCAGCGGTGTGGCGAGCGGGAAGGCGAGGGGGATCGTCGCACGCAGCATGTGGAGCCGGCAGCGGACCAGGCCGATCGACTCGGCGAGCTCCGGGAAGAGCTGGTCGAGGTCGTGGTTGGTGCAGACGACGACCCTGGTCCCCTCGACGACGCCGCGACCGGTGCGGACGGCGCCGGCGGCGACCTCGAGCACGGGGGTGCGCCAGAGGAAGGTGACCCCCTGCTCGGCGAGCCAGCGCGCGATCGCGGGTGCTGCCTCCCGGGGGTCGACCTGCAGGTCGTGCGCCAGGTGCGCGCCGCCCAGGGCGGTGTCCGGGTCGACCGGCACGGCCGCGGCGATCTCGACAGCGTCGGCCAGCCGCACCTCCGCGCCCGAGTCGCGGTACTCCTCGAGCACCGCCATCTCCTCGGGGCGACGGGCGACGACGTGGGCACCGCGTTCCCGAGCCGTGAAGCCGGCGAGCTGCGCGAGTGTGAGCCAGCGGCGGCGTGCCTCCTGGGCGTACCCGGCTGCCTCGCCGCTCTGCGGGGTGACGCAGGCGTGGCCGAAGTTCCGGACGCTCGCCCCGACGACCGCGCCCGCACGGTCGACCACCGCGACCCGGGCGCCCTGCCGGAGTGCCTCGTACGCCATGCCGAGTCCCACGATGCCCGCGCCGACCACGACGACGTCGTACCGTTCGGTCAGCGGCTGGTGGTCCGTCTCGGTGTCGAGTGCGGTGCGTGCGGAGCGGGGCATGGAGACCTTTCGGGCAGTGCGGGACGCCGGTCCGGTGCGGACGTCGCAACTGTCGCAGGCAACCGGTGGGGCGGGGTTCCGTCCCGGTGCACACGGCGTGGACGGCAGGTGAAATCGATCGGCACCTGTCCGGACAGCCCGGCCGGGTCAGGTGGTCTCGGTGCCGCCCGGCGTGGCGCGGCGGTCCCGTCGACTGCGGAGCCGCGTGCCCTGCACGCGCGTCAGGGCGGACTGGAGGCCCGTGGCGGCGTCGCCACGGGCCTCCCGTCCGTCTCGTGGTGCCTCCTACCGACGGCCGCTACGCGGCCACGAGGTACTCGTCCCACTCCGCCTGCGGGCGCTCGATGCCACGCACGACCCACGAGGACCCGTGCGGCACCTTCGGCGGGAACCGGAGGCGCCACCCCATCTCCTGCGGGGTGCGGTCGCCCTTGGTGTTGTTGCAGGTCAGGCAGCAGGCGACCAGGTTCTCCCACGAATCCTGCCCACCGCGCGACCGCGGGTGCACGTGGTCGATGGTGGTGGCGTGCCGGCCGCAGTAGGCACAGTGGTTGCCGTCGCGACGCAGGACGCCGCGACGGGACACGGGCACGAGCCGGGAGTGCGGGATGCGGACGTAGCGGGTGAGGATGATGACTGTCGGACGTTCGTAGCTCGACGTCGACCCGGTGACCGGGTGTTCGACGTCGGCCGCGACGACGGCGGCCTTCTGGTTCATGACCAGCACGAGGGCTCGTCGGAACGAGATCACCGCGAGGGGCTCGTAACCGGCGTTGAGGACGAGAGTGCGCATGGGTTCCCTTCCGACGTGCCTGGACGGCTTCCAGGCGCTGCGGGTGCGTCGGACCGACGACGCGGAACGGGTGAACACGGCCTGTTCACACCCCTGGAACCACGAAGAGCACCACCCGGATGGGCAGTGCTCTCGTCATGCAGGGGCGTGCTCGTGCACGCAGGCTGTGCTCGACCATATGTCGACACGCGCGCGCCGACCCATGGTGCGGGTCGTGCGGAACGTCGACATGAGGGTCTCCTGTTCGCGCCGGTGCGGACCGGTGCAGCGTCAGGTTAACCCAGAAACCGGCCCGGCACGAGGGTGTGCGGGCCGGTTCTGGAGAAGTTCACACTCCCCCGGGGGCAGTGTTCGCTAGATGCCGAAGCGGACGATGTGGTAGTCGCTCGTCCAGATCGGGCGGATGGACACCGCGCCACCGGGCTTCGGGGCGTCCATGATCATGCCGTTGCCCATGTAGAAGCCGTCGTGCGCCTCGTTGTTGAAGATGACGACGTCGCCGGGCTGCGCCTCGGACTCGGGGATCGTGGTGCCGGCCTGGTCCTGCAGCGGCACCGAGTGCGCCAGGTTGATGCCGTACTGGGCGTAGACGAACATGATGAAGCCGGAGCAGTCGAAGCCCGAGGGGTCAGCGCCGCCGACGACGTACGGGGTGCCGATGTACTGCTTGGCGGTGTTGACCACGGCCGGCAGCGAGAACGGGGTGTTCGCCGCCGACGAGCTGGCTGCGTACTCCGCCGCGGACGGCCCGGTGTACGAGGCGTACTGCTTCGCGGTCGCGGCGCGGGCGGCCTGCGTCTCCTTCGCCTGAGCTGCGGCCTGCTTCGCTGCAGCAGCCTGGTCGGCGGCTGCCTGCGCGGCAGCCTTCTCGGCGTTGAGCGTCGCGGTGGAGGTGGCGCCGTAGCCGTCACGGCTCGTGTCCGCCAGCGCCACGGCGTCGGACACCGACAGCTCCTGGCTCTGCGTGGCGCGGACCTGACGCTGGGCGTCCGCGGCGACGGTCGAGTTGCTGGCGGACGTCGCGGCGAAGGCCGGAGCGACCGCGACCGTCCCGAACATGCCGGCGGCGACGGTGAGGACGACGGGCGCGAGGAACTTGCGCTTCCGCGACACCGAGCTGGCCTTCGCGGTGCTCGCGGCGGCGGCGGCCTGCGCGGCACGACGACCGCCGGGCAGCGGAGCGGAGCGCACCGGCACGACCTTGCGGACGGCTCGGCCCTCGGTCTCGCGCACGGCCCGCCGGGTGAGCGGGGCGGTGGTGGCGTTCTCGGTGTTCGTCGGGTTCGCGGGCGTCTGGTCGTCCGCGGCGGTACCGGTCTGCGTCAAGAGGTGTGTCTCCAACGTCTCGTCATCACGCCGCCGTGGGTGTCCGGCGGTGTGCAACCCCATCCGTTCGTCATCGTTTCCGATCGAGGCAGGAGACGGGTTCGAGACGTCCTGCCACGGGTCTCCGGCTCAGGGGCAGCACGGCGACTCGGACGAGTGTACGGAGGCGTCGTTACCGTGTCGAGACAAAACGCCCCGAGGTAACGAATCGGTAAAGACTCTCAGGGACGACCCCGGAGGGGTCAGTCGCGCTCGATGTAGACGTGCTGGGCGACCTCGATGGGGAGCTCGATGCCCGAGTCTTCGCCCTCGACACGGACCGCCACGTAGGCCCCCGCACGCTGCACACTGCCGACCCGGCCGGGCATGACACCCGCTGTGCGGAGCTGGTGCAGGAGTTCCGGCTCGAACTGCACGGGCTCGCCCAGTCGTCGGATGACGCCGGTCGCGACGGCGTCGGTGCCCTCGGTCGCGGCGACGATGTTCTGGACGCCGTCGAGGAACCCGGCGGCCGCGGGGCCACCGATCTCGGCCAGCCCGGGGATCGGGTTGCCGTACGGCGACTCGGTCGGGTTGCCGAGCATCTCGAGCAGACGGACCTCGACCTGCTCGCTCATGACGTGTTCCCACCGGCATGCCTCGTCGTGCACGAACGCCCAGTCGAGTCCGATGACGTCGGCCAGCAGGCGCTCGGCAAGACGGTGCTTGCGCATCACGTGGGTGGCGCGGGAACGGCCTTCGTCGGTGAGCTCCAGGTGCCGGTCACCGGAGACGACGACCAGGCCGTCGCGCTCCATGCGGGCGATGGTCTGGGAGACGGTCGGACCCGAGTGGCCGAGGCGCTCGGAGATGCGCGCGCGCAGCGGCACGATCGCTTCTTCCTCCAAGTCGAGGATGGTGCGAAGGTACATCTCCGTGGTGTCGACGAGATCGGTCACGGTCCGCCTCTCATGTCTGGGCCCAGCGCCGACCACACTACTTGTTCGCACCGACGAACACCGACCGGCGCCCGGGCACACGTGAGAAAGGGTCATCGGACGCGGTGAGCGGGTGCGCCGGACCCACCCCGTCCGGCCGGTACACGGGCGGGGGCATGCGGATCGGCGTCGGTAGGATCGGTGCATGGCAGACATCGTCATCCCGGCCGAACTCCTCCCCACCGACGGTCGCTTCGGCTGCGGTCCGTCGAAGATCCGCGGTGCACAGCTCGAGGCACTCGTGACGCGCGGCGCCACGGTCCTCGGCACCTCGCACCGCCAGAAGACCGTGAAGGACCTGGTCGGCAGCGTCCGCTCCGGCCTCGCCGACCTGTTCCAGATCCCCGAGGGCTACGAGGTCGTCCTCGGCAACGGCGGCTCGACAGCGTTCTGGGACGCCGCCGCCTTCGGCCTCATCGAGCGTCGGGCCGAGAACCTGTCCTTCGGCGAGTTCGGGTCGAAGTTCGCCAAGGCCGCCGCAGCCCCGTGGCTCCAGGCTCCGCACGTCGTCGAAGCGCCGGGCGGCTCCCTCGCCGCACTCGAGCCGGTGGACGGCGTCGACGTCTACGCCTACCCGCACAACGAGACCTCGACGGGCGTCATGGCCCCGGTCGTCCGAGCGACCGGTGACGCCGGCGCCCTGACCGTCGTGGACGCGACCAGCGCCGCAGGTGGTGCCCTGTTCGACGTCAGCGCCACCGACGTCTACTACTTCGCGCCGCAGAAGAACTTCGCCTCTGACGGCGGGCTCTGGCTCGCACTGCTCTCCCCCGCGGCGATCGAGCGGATCGAGCGCATCGCCGCATCGGACCGGTACATCCCCGAGTTCCTGTCGCTGAAGAACGCGGTCGACAACTCGCGCCTGAACCAGACCCTGAACACCCCGGCGATCTCCACGCTGCTGCTCCTCGACGAGCAGGTCCGGTGGATGAACGAGTCCGGCGGTCTGGCGTGGGCGGACCTCCGCACGAAGACCTCGTCGTCGACGATCTACGACTGGGCCGAGGCGAGCGAGTACGCCACCCCGTTCGTCACCGACGCCGCTGCTCGGTCGCAGGTCGTCGCCACGATCGACCTCGACGACTCGATCGACGCCAAGTCCGTGGCCGCGACCCTGCGCGCCAACGGCATCGTCGACACCGAGCCGTACCGGAAGCTCGGCCGCAACCAGCTGCGCGTCGCGACGTTCACCGCGATCGACCCGGACGACGTCGCGAAGCTCGTGCGTGCGATCGACTTCACGGTCGACGCCCTGCGCTGACGCCGGGGACACCCGCCGGAACGCCGAACGGGCCCGGCACCACCAGATCGGTGGTGCCGGGCCCGTTCGTTCGTCGGGGCGGGTGCGTCAGGCGCGGTGGAAGTCCGGGTCGGCCTCGCCCGCGTCGAGCTGGTCCACCTCGAGGTCGGCGTCGGGCTCGACCGGCTGCACGCGGCGGGCACGGCGGCGGCGCGGCGACTGCGGAGCCTCATCCTGGTCCTCGTCGTCGCCGTCGGAGGCGTCGGTGTCGCTCACATCGGCGAGCGCATCGACGTCCACGCCCTCGATGTCGTCGTCGTCCGACTCGTCGAGGTCGTCCTCGTCGGCATCGAACTCGTCATCGTCTTCGTCGTCCTCGTCGTCCGAGTCGTCGTAGTCGTCGTCTTCGTCGTCGTCCGACTCGTCTTCGTCGTCATCCGACTCGTCGTCGAACTCGTCGTCGTCATCGTCATCGTCCGACTCGTCGTCCTCGTCCGACTCGCCGTCCTCTGCCTCGTGCTCCTGCGCGGCCCGGTACTCGGCCAGCCGCTCGGACCACGGAACCCACTCGGGTGCGACGAGCGCGCCGTCCCCGGGCATCAGCTCGACCTCGAGCACGGTGGGTTCGTCGTCGCCGATCTTCGCGACACTGACGGTCCAGCGCCACCCGGGGTACCCGGGCAGGCGGTTGGCGAACAGGACGGACACGACGCCGTCCCCTTCGTCAACGGTGCCGACGGGTGCGCCGACGGTCGACTCGGGGGTGACCTCGAGCAAGGCCTCGCGCGCCAGGTCGGTGTAGTCGATGGACGCTGCGTCGATGGACGCTGCGTCGATGGACACGGCGTCAGTCGACGCTGCGTCGGGAGCCGACTCGGCCCCTGCTGTCTCGGACTCGGTCATGGGGTCACGCCTCCAACTGGTCTGCGACGTGCCGCAGGATGGCGGCGATGCGATCGCCGTTCTTCGGGTAGCGGCCGTGGCGGAGGTCTCCGCTGATCCGGTCGAGTTCCTTCACCAGGTCCTCGACGATCACGGCCATGTCGTCCGCGGAGCGACGGGTCATCCGCGACAGCGACGGCTGGGGTTCGAGCAGCCGCACGGACAACGCCTGCGACCCCTTCTTGCCCTGGACGACGCCGTACTCGAGCCGCGTGCCTGCCTTGACGGTCACGACGCCGTCGGGCAGCGAGGACGCGTGCAGGAACACCTGGTCGCCGTCGTCTCCGGTGATGAAGCCGAAGCCCTTGTCGTCGTCGTAGAACTTGACCTTGCCGGTGGGCATGCGTGGACTCCTCGAGGTCGTGGTACGGCCGTGGTGCGTCGGATATCCTGGGTCGATGGCCAATCCGACCCGATCAACCGGGAACCCGCAGGATTCCGCAGAACCCCCGCTGACGTTCAATCGTACCGAACGCGCTCTGGCGTTCATGATCGGTGGCATCTTCATCGCTGCCTTCCTCTGCATGGCGGCCATCATCGTCATGTGGCTGACGGCCTCGAGTGCGCAGGCGTCGATGCCGTGGCCGGTGATCATGGCGGTCCCGCTCATCGGCTTCCCGATCGGCATGGTGCTGGTCTTCACGCTCCTCGCCATCACCTGGACGCGTCGCGCACGAGCGAACCGGACGGCTCGCTGACGTCCGCCCCGGACGCTGGCACCGGACGATGACGACCACCGCCGACCTCGCCGCCCGACTCCGGGCGATGCCGGACGACGCGCTCCAGCGCCTCGTCGCGGCGAGGCGACTCCCCACCGCTGCACTCGCCGAGACCGGCCCGCAGCGCATCACCGACTTCTTCGACCTCGCCGAGGCGCTCCGCGGCGACGATGCTGTGGACGCCGCCGTCGAGCACCTGCCGCGCGCCACGATCCTGGCGCTCCGCGACGGCGGTGCCGTCGACGCGCTCGGCCCCGCGGTCGAGCTCGGCCTGGCCGACCAGGACGGCGCCGTCGACGACGCGGTCGCCGCACGCGTGGCCGCCCACCCCGACCTCACCTCACTCGACGAACAGCCTGGAGGCCCGGAGCAGGTCCGCCCCGCTGCTCCCGTCCTCGATGCCGCGGCGCTCGCGCGTGCGCGCACCACGGGAGCGGAACAGGCGTTCGCGACGATGACCGTGCTCGCGGAGCTGCTGCGGGCGGTCGACGCCGGCGCGGTCCGCGAACTCGTCAAGGGCGGGATCGGCATGCCGCTCGCCCGGACCCTCGCGGAGCGCATCGGCACCGACGCCGAACTCGTCGCCGGTCGCCTGGCGCTGCTCGACGGCATCGGGTTCGCCGACCCCGACACCGGACGCTGGATCGTCACCGACGCCGGGCACGCCTGGTTGCTCGCCAGCTGGCCGGAGCGCTGGGTGTCGCTGGTGGCCGCATGGTCGGACACCCTCCCGCCGGCCGTGCACGAAGTGCTCGCGCTGGCCGACGGCGACCTGCGCGACCTCGTACCGCTCGGACGCTGGGCCTACCCGGCCGGATCCCGCTGGCTCGACGCCCTGCTGCTCGACGTCGCCGGCACCGCGGCGTCGCTCGGCCTGGCCGTCGACGGTCTCGTCACGAGCACGGGCCGGGCGCTGTTCGACGGCGACGCCGAGCAGGCCGCCGACGACCTGCCGGGCACCGTCGAACGGGTCTACCTGCAGCACGACCTCACCGTCATCGCGCCGGGCCCCCTCGCGCCGGTGGACGACGACGCCCTGCGCACGGTCGCCGTGCTCGAGGCACCGGGGCTCGCGGCGCGGTACCGCATCTCCGAGGACACCCTGCGCACGGCGTTCCGGGCCGGACACTCCCGCGACGACCTGCTGGCGCTGCTCGGGCGGCTGTCGGCCACCGGCATCCCGCAGCCCCTGGCCTACCTGATCGACCAGGTCGCCGGACGCGACGGCAGCATCGTCGTCGACCGGGGACCCGGCGGTGTCGGCACCGAGGTCCGAGGCACCCCCGACCAGCTCGACCTGATCGGGGTCGACGCCGAACTCCGGCAGCTCGCCTGGGACCGGCCCGACCTGACGACGCTGACCACGCGCTACCCGCCGCACGTCGTGCACAACGCGCTCGAGGACCAGCGCTACCCGGCCGTCCTGACGACCGCAGCCCGTCCCGAGGCGCACCACGGGCCTCCCGGCCGGCGCAGCCCCACCGGACGCTCGCCGGAGCAGTCGGCGCACGCACTCGTCGAACGGCTCCGCCTGACGACCCGGCGCGGCGACGCGGAGCCGGAGCAGGAGTGGCTCGGTCGGCAGATCGACCTGGCCGTCCGCGGGCGCACGCCGATCCGCGTGACCGTCCGGATGCCGGACGGCTCGGAGCGACCGTTCTCGATCGTGCCGACGTCGGTCGCCGCCGGACGCGTCCGCGGGCGGGACACCGCCGTCGACGTCGAGCGCACGCTGCCGCTGTCGCTCGTCGTGTCGGTCGAGAGCGACGCCTGAGCCGTGCGGTCACCAGTACGCAGGCGCTGACGGCTAGGCTGGCAGGTCATGAACGGACCGCTGATCGTGCAGAGCGACCGCACCGTGCTCCTCGAGGTCGCGCACCCCGACGCCGAGGACGCACGCCACGAGCTCGCGGCCTTCGCCGAGCTCGAACGCGCTCCCGAGCACGTGCACACCTACCGGATCACCCGACTCGGACTCTGGAACGCGCGCGCCGCGGGCCACGACGCCGAGGCGATGATCGACACCCTGGAACGCTTCGCGAAGTTCCCCGTGCCGCAGAGCGTCACGGTCGACATCCGCGACACGGTCTCGCGCTACGGACGACTCGTGATCCGTCGCGAGGAACGCCCCGACGCGCCCGTGATCGCGAACTCCCCCGCCGAGGAACTCGAGCGGCTGCCGCTCCTGCTGCTCACCGCCGAGGACCCGTCGGTGCTCGCCGAGGTCATCCGGTCGAAGCGGATCAAGCCGCTGCTCGGTGACATGCGGTCCTCGACCGAGGTCGAACTGCAGCCGTGGGCGCGTGGGCAGATCAAGCAGGAACTCGTGAAGCTCGGCTGGCCGGCCGAGGACCTGGCGGGCTACACCCCGGGCCAGCCGCACCCGATCGACCTGGACACCGCCGAGTGGCACATGCGGCCGTACCAGGAGCAGGCGGTCGACACGTTCTTCGCCCAGGGCTCCGGCGTCGTCGTGCTGCCCTGCGGTGCGGGCAAGACGCTCGTCGGCGCCGGTGCGATGGCGACCGTCAAGGCGACGACGCTCATCCTGGTCACCAACACCGTCTCGGCGCGGCAGTGGCGCACCGAGCTCCTGAAGCGCACGACCCTGACGCCGGAGGACATCGGCGAGTACTCGGGCAGCGTCAAGGAGATCCGGCCGGTCACGATCGCGACGTACCAGATCCTCACCGCCCGTCGGAAGGGCGAGTACACGCACCTGTCGCTCCTCGATGCCCTCGACTGGGGCCTCATCGTCTACGACGAGGTGCACCTGCTCCCCGCTCCGGTGTTCAAGCTGACCGCCGACCTGCAGGCCCGCCGACGCCTCGGCCTCACCGCCACGCTCGTGCGCGAGGACGGCCGCGAGGGCGACGTCTTCTCGCTCATCGGGCCGAAGCGCTACGACGCCCCGTGGAAGGAGATCGAGGCGCAGGGCTACATCTCGCCGGCCTCCTGCTACGAGGTCCGCATCGACCTGCCGCACCAGGACCGCCTGGAGTACGCGGCGTCGAGCGACGACGAGCGCTACCGGCTCGCCGCGACGTCGCCGGCGAAGACCCCGGTGGTGCGGGAACTCATCGAGAAGCACCGCGGTGAGCAGATCCTGGTGATCGGGCAGTACATCGACCAGCTCGACGAACTGGCCGCGTCGCTCGACGCGGCGGAGATCACCGGAGCGACCCCGGTCGACGAACGGGAGCGGCTGTACGACGCGTTCCGGTCCGGCGAGGTCGATGTGCTCGTCGTGTCCAAGGTCGCGAACTTCTCGATCGACCTGCCCGACGCGACCGTCGCGATCCAGGTGTCCGGCTCGTTCGGGTCCCGGCAGGAAGAGGCGCAGCGGCTCGGCCGACTCCTCCGCCCGAACAAGGACGGCCTGCCCGCGTCGTTCTACACGCTCGTGGCCCGGGACACCGTCGACCAGGACTTCGCGCAGAACCGGCAGCGGTTCCTGGCGGAGCAGGGGTACTCCTACACGATCCTCGACGCCGACCAGGTCCAGACGCCCGTGGGCTGACGTACGAAGCGCTCTCAGGAAACCCCGAGGGAACAGTCAGAAGATAAGACCATGAGCGATGGCCCCAAGATCCTGATCGTCGACGACGAGCCGAACATCCGCGACCTCCTGACGACCTCGTTGCGCTTCGCCGGCTTCGCCGTGCGTGCGGTGGGCAACGGCGCACAGGCGATCTCCGCCGTGCTGGAAGAAGAGCCGGACCTCATCATCCTCGACGTGATGCTGCCCGACATGAACGGCTTCGGCGTCACCAAGCGCCTCCGTTCCTCGGGCTACACCTCGCCGATCCTGTTCCTCACGGCGAAGGACGACACCGAGGACAAGATCACCGGCCTCACCGTCGGTGGTGACGACTACGTCACCAAGCCGTTCTCGCTCGACGAGATCGTCGCCCGCATCAAGGCCATCCTCCGTCGCACCATGAACGACGAGGAAGACGCGATCATCCGCGCCGGTGAGCTCACGATGGACCAGGACACGCACGAGGTCACGATCGGTGACGCGCAGATCGAGCTCTCCCCCACCGAGTTCAAGCTGCTCCGCTACCTCATGCTCAACCCGAACCGCGTGCTGTCGAAGGCGCAGATCCTCGACCACGTGTGGGAGTACGACTTCAACGGCGACGCGGGCATCGTCGAGAGCTACATCTCGTACCTGCGCCGCAAGCTCGACCAGTACTCCGCCGAGCCGATCATCCAGACCAAGCGCGGCTTCGGCTACATGCTGAAGGCGTCCAAGGCTTCCTAGGGACCAGGGCCCCTCGGGGCTCGACTTCACGGCGGCCGTCCGGTTTCACCGGGCGGCCGCTGTCTATCGTTGAGGCAGCATGCACACGCGAATGAACCACTGGTGGGACGGGATCTCCCTGCGCACCAAGATCACCGGGATCACGGTGCTCCTCGTCGCGCTCGGACTGCTCGTCGCCGGACTCGGCACGATGACGGTGCTGTCCACCTACCTCATGCAGCAGCTCGACAACACGGTCAAGCAGACGACCGAGCAGCTCGAGGGCCAGAACATCAGTGACGGCGAGCAGTACTGCAAGCTGTCCGTCGTGGTGTCGCAGAGCGCCTACGTCGCCGCGTACGACGCCGACGGCGACCGGATCTGCCAGACGAAGGCGTCGAGTCGGCCCGACGTCCGCGAGGCCACCCTGGTGCAGGCCGCGCAGTCGAACCAGCGCATCTCGCTCTACGACAGCCAGCACGACCACGAGTGGCGTGCCCAGATCATCCCGGCGTCGCTGCAGAACCAGTCCGACGGCACCACCGAGACCGGCTACGTGCTCATCGCGGTCTCCAGTGCCGGCACCGACGAGACGATCGGCAAGTTCACCGCGATCTTCCTCGGGTTCGGCGCCTCGGTCATCCTGCTCGGCGCCATGCTCACCCGGCTGCTCGTCACCGCGACCTTCGACCCGCTGCGCGACGTCGAGGACACCGCGGCCCGGTTCGCCGCCGGTGACTTCAACCAGCGCCTCGAAGCCGACACCCCGAACACCGAGGTCGGCCGGCTCAACCGCTCCCTCAACGTGATGCTCGAGCGGATCGACTCCGCGTTCGAGGACCGTGAGCGCACCATCGACCAGATGCGCCGGTTCGTCGGGGACGCCTCCCACGAGCTCCGCACCCCGCTTGTGTCCCTGCGCGGGTACGCCGAGCTGTACCGGATGGGTGCCCTCCGCAAGGAAGAAGACGTCGCCCAGGCGATGGAGCGCATCGAGAAGGAAGCGCAGCGGATGGGCCTGCTCGTGCAGGACCTGCTGCAGCTCGCCCGCATCGACGAGTCCAAGCCGCTCGAGCTCGGCCCCGTCGACCTCGTCGCCATCGCCCGCGACTCGGCGCTCGACACCATGGCCTCCAACCCCGACCGCGAGATCCAGGTCCTCGTCGAGGACTCCCTGACCGGCGAGAGCGTGCCGCAGGCCGTCCGTCCGTCGTCGTCCCCGTCGTCCGTCGTCTCTCCGGACACCGGCGAGGCACCGCCCGTGTCGCCGACCTCGGCGAACACCACGGGCCCGATCGCGTTCTCGCGCCAGACCATCGCGCGCCTCCGAGCCCGCCGCACGCGCGCGATGAACATCGACGCCGGCGCCACACCGACCGACGAGACCACGCCGCTGCCCACGGTCGTGCTGCCGAAGCGCCCGCCGATCGTCCTGGCAGAGGAGAACAAGATCCGCCAGATCGTCACGAACCTGATGGGCAACGCCATGCGGTTCACGGCGCACGACGACCCGATCGAGATCGGCATCGGCGTGGACGACGAGCGCGGCATGGCGCACCTCGACGTGATCGACCACGGTGAGGGCATCCCGCCGCAGCTGCGCGAGAAGATCTTCCAGCGCTTCTGGCGTGCCGACACCTCGCGCGCACGCGACACCGGTGGCTCGGGTCTCGGACTCGCCATCGTGTCCGGGATCGTCGCGGCGCACCACGGCTCGGTCGAGGTCTTCGACACCGAGGGCGGCGGCGCGACCTTCCGCGTCTGGCTCCCCCTGCTCCCCCGCGACTTCGCCGCCTGACCGCCTGACCGGCGAGGGCCGTGTGTCCCGCGGCGTCCCGGCCGTCCCGCGGCGTCCCGGCTGGTCACAACACCCCGTTCACGGCCGCCGAGTGGTCACGATCTGTCGTCTGCGCACTCGCTGACCGACAGTTCGTGACCGACCGGCGCACAGCCGACGACATGTCGTGACCGCCCGACGAAGTACTCGTCCGCGTGGCACATGCCGCTCTCACGCCGAGCGCCGACGGTTTCCGACCGCACGGACCTCGAACGCCTGCCGGAGCCGCTCGAACAACACTGCGGGCCGGTGGGCGTCCGACGCCGTTGCATGGATCACGAGCCAGTCGTTCACCACGAACCCGTTGTCCCGTCGTTGATCGTGTCGGAAGGTGTCACGCTCGCGGTGGTGATCGCCGTCGTACTCCAACGCGATGCCGAACTCCGGCCACGCCATGTCGACGCGGCCGAGGAACCGTCCCGCACCGTCGTGCACGTCGACGTTCAGCTCCGGCTCGGGGAACCCCGCTTCGACCACTGCCAGACGGAGCCAGGTCTCCTGCGGCGACTCCGCCCCGGCCCGGACGAGTTCCAGCGCGCGCCGAGCAGCGAGCGCGAAGCGTGTGCCGGGACGGATCGCAGCACGGAGGTCGTCCGCAGTCGCGAGACCCGACACTCCGACGAGGTGGTCCCCGATCGCGACCAGGCCGTCACGGTCCACGACACCGGCGCACTCGAACCACATCTGCGCGGGCGAACTGACCCGGCGCTCGCGGTGTTCGACGACGGTCGGCCGACGGATGCGGTGCGCGATCACGTCCGGCCGACGCATCCGGACCCCGTCTCCCACAGTGGAGACGTGCACGGTCCGGAGCGATTGCACCGACTGCGGCAGTGGCGCACCCCAGATCGCAGCGGCGGTCGTGTGACTGAAGAACTGGTCGGGACGCATGACCAGGGCGACGGCGTCGATGAAGTCCACCGAGTCGATCGGAGCGCGGACACCGTGGACCGGGGCTGCCAGGTCGGCACGTCGGAGTCGTTCCGGATGAATGCCACCACCCACGGCATCGGCCACGCGGAAGGTGGATCGGTCGAACGGAGCGGGGAGGCGACGGGCAGCTGGCATGCCGTCATGGTCGCTGCAGGGCACGCGAGCCGACCACCTGCGCTCGGAACCTGTGGAGAACGAGGTGAGTCGGGCCTCCTGTGCGGGAGTGGTGAGGCGCGACACGAGCAAGCCGCATCCACGAGCCGGTCATGACTCCCCGCTCCTGCGCCGCCGGACGGTCACGAAGTGTCGACGGGAAGCGGCCAAACCGACGGTTCGTGACCGCGCCGCGAGCCTGAGCGGGGTGTCGTGACCAACAGGCCCACCCGCAGCCCGCACCCCCCACACACACAGAAGGGCCCCACACGCGCAGCGTGCGGGGCCCTTCCGTCAGGCGGACTTAGAAGTCCATGCCACCCGTCGGGTCGCCAGCCGGAGCAGCGGGGGTGCGCTCGGGCTTCTCGGCGACGACGACCTCGGTGGTCAGGAACAGACCGGCGATCGACGCAGCGTTCTGCAGCGCCGAACGCGTGACCTTGGCGGGGTCGATGATGCCGGCGGCGATCAGGTCGACGTACTCGCCGGTCGCGGCGTTGAGGCCCCAACCCGACTCGAGCTCGCGGACCTTGGCGGCGACGACGCCCGGCTCGAGACCGGCGTTCAGCGCGATCTGCTTGAGCGGCGCGTCGATGGCCACGCGGACGATGTTCGCACCGGTCGCCTCGTCACCCTCGAGCTCGAGGGCCTCGAGTGCGACGGCACCGGCCTGGATGAGGGCGACGCCACCACCGGCGACGATGCCCTCTTCGACGGCAGCCTTCGCGTTGCGGACGGCGTCCTCGATGCGGTGCTTGCGCTCCTTGAGCTCGACCTCGGTCGCGGCACCCGCCTTGATGACGGCGACGCCACCGGCGAGCTTCGCGAGGCGCTCCTGGAGCTTCTCGCGGTCGTAGTCGGAGTCGGTCGCCTCGATCTCGGCACGGATCTGGCGGACACGGCCGGCGATCTGCTCGGCGTCGCCAGCACCCTCGACGATCGTGGTCTCGTCCTTGGTGATGACGACCTTGCGGGCACGACCGAGCAGGTCGAGCGTCGCGTTCTCGAGCTTGAGGCCGACCTCTTCCGAGATGACCTGGCCACCGGTGAGGATCGCGATGTCCTGCAGCATGGCCTTGCGGCGGTCGCCGAAGCCCGGAGCCTTGACGGCGACGGACTTGAAGATGCCGCGGATCTTGTTCACGACGAGCGTGGCCAGGGCCTCGCCGTCGACGTCCTCGGCGATGATCAGGAGCTGCTTGCCCGCCTGGATCACCTTGTCGACGACCGGCAGGAGGTCCTTGATGTTCGAGATCTTCGAGTTGACGATCAGGATGTAGGCGTCCTCGAAGACGGCTTCCTGACGCTCGGGGTCGGTGACGAAGTACTGCGACAGGTAGCCCTTGTCGAAGCGCATGCCCTCGGTGAGCTCGAGCTCGGTGCCGAAGGTGTTCGACTCCTCGACGGTGACGACGCCTTCCTTGCCGACCTTGTCGATGGCCTCGGCGATGAGCGCGCCGATCGTCGGGTCAGCGGCCGAGATCGACGCGGTCGCGGCGATCTGGTCCTTGGTCTCGATGTCCTTCGCGTTGGCGAGGAGCTGGTCGGAGACGGCGGCGACGGCCTTCTCGATGCCGCGCTTGAGCGACACGGGGTCGGCACCGGCGGCGACGTTGCGCAGGCCTTCGCGGACGAGGGCCTGGGCGAGGACGGTCGCGGTGGTCGTCCCGTCACCGGCGACGTCGTCGGTCTTCTTGGCGACCTCCTTGACGAGCTCCGCACCGATCTTCTCGTACGGGTCGTCGAGTTCGATCTCCTTGGCGATGGAGACACCGTCGTTCGTGATCGTGGGGGCGCCCCACTTCTTCTCGAGGACGACGTTGCGGCCGCGCGGGCCGAGCGTCACCTTCACGGCGTCGGCCAGCTGGTTCAGGCCGCGCTCGAGGCCACGGCGGGCCTCCTCGTCGAAAGCAATGATCTTAGCCATGTGGTTTTTCGTCCCTCCCGGACGTCGTCTTGGGGGTCGTGCTGGCACTCAGCGTGAGCGAGTGCCAACGCCGATTCTGGCACTCGACGGGTGCGAGTGCAACACAGTCGGGAGGCTCGTGACGACTTCCCAGGACACGCCACGTCCGGCGGACCCCGCACCACCGCCGCGGTCGCGCTCCCCGCACCCGTCCTCACCCCCGCACACGACGAACGCGCCGCCCCTGACGGGACGGCGCGTTCTGGAAGTGGTGGTGCTCAGGCGGGGCGGACGGACTCTGCCTGCGGGCCCTTCGACCCGGTCCCGACGTCGAACACGACGGCCTGGCCCTCCTCGAGGACCTTGTAACCCGACATGTCGATGGCCGAGTAGTGCACGAACACGTCCTGGCCCCCTCCATCCACGGTGATGAAGCCGAAGCCCTTTTCAGCGTTGAACCACTTCACGGTTCCGTTGGCCATGATCTCTTGCTCCCTGGTACTGCAGTGCGGAACGACGTGATCGTCGTCTGCATGGGACTCTGACCGAACGCGCCGGATCAGGCAAGAGGTGTGACGTTGTTTCACGTCGATTCCGGCAGAAATCAACGTGCCCGAAACACACCCGTCACACAATGCGCGAAAAACGCGGTGGTGCCGGGATCAACCGGTGTAGTCCGCGCCGAGGACGACACTCACGTCCGCGTTCGGGAACGCCGCCGACTGCTGCACCGCGGTGACCCCGAGCTGCTTCGCGATGCCCTGCGCGACCGCCGCCTGCGACGCCTGCTGGTAGTAGACGATCGTCGACGTCGAGCCCGTCGTGCCGGCGTCACCGGTCGAGGCGACCTGCCAGCCGGCACCGGTCAGCGCCGCACTCGCCCGGCTTGCCAGGCCCGTGGTGGTCGTGCCGTTCAGGACCACCACGGTGGTGGTGCCCTGCTGCGCCGGCGTCGCGGCCGCGGCACTGCCCGCGCCGGACCCCGCGGAACCCGATCCGGCCGACGAGGACGCGGACGGCTTCGACGTCGCCGAGGGCTTCGCGGTGGCGGACGCCGACGTGGACGCCGACGGAGAGTCCGAGCCGTTGAAGGAGTAGCTGCCGTTCAGCAGCGCGAGCACGAGCACGCCGATGCCGACGAGCACCCCGGTGGCGAGTGCCGCCCAGGCGAAGGCGATCCAGCCACGGCCGCGACGCTGGGCACCGCGGTGCGCACCGACCCGCGGGCCGTCGGCG
The DNA here is from genome assembly GCF_047226435.1 of Curtobacterium poinsettiae. NCBI lineage: Bacteria > Bacillati > Actinomycetota > Actinomycetes > Micrococcales > Microbacteriaceae > Curtobacterium > Curtobacterium poinsettiae. The sequence continues at coordinate 3,160,798 of NZ_CP178434.1, forward strand.
ACGTCGTCGAACCGGTCTCGGGGGAATCTCGTGCTCATCGTTCCTCTTCACGTCCTTCGGGAGCCACGCCTGGCGCGACGAAGCTGCGCGTGGCCCGGGCGCTGGTGCGCGCGTGCCGGAGCCGCTGCAGCCGGCTGACGAGCTGCGGGTCGTACGCGAGTGCCGCGGGCGAGTCGATCACGCGGTTCAGCACCTGGTAGTAGCGCGCCGCCGACATCTCGAACTCGACCCGGATCTCCGCTTCCTTCGTGCGGTCGTGCCGTGCCCGGTCCTGCTCGAACGACAGCACGCGCTGGGCGAGCTCGCTGAGCTGCTCAGTGCTGCGTTCGTCGGTGGGGCTGGTCACGGCGGTTCCGATCACGGTCGGGTAACGGGTCTCGCACATCGTAGGGGTGGAGTCGATCCGGACCCTGGCACGGGGCTGGACTGTCGCGAACACTGGTCACAGGTTCGGCGCACGGAACCAGCGCACGCGGGTACCGAACGGGTCGGAGGCGGCGACCGCGACCCCGTCGATTGAGGCCGTCGCGAACGCGTCCGGGTCAGCGGCGTCGACGTCATCGGGGAGCGTCGCGGCCACATCGCGCAGGATCCCGGTGCGCTCGAGGGCGATCCAGTGCACCCCCCGCTCACGGATCCGGTCCACGAACCGTTGCCGGTCCGCGCCCGGCACGTAGACAAGGGTCCCGGTGGTCAGGACGACCGGTTCGACGTCGTCCGGCAGGGCGTCCAGTGCACGGTCGAGGTCACCCGGCAGCGTGCCCCTGATCCGCACGGGAGGCACGGCGAGCGTCGCGCGCGCCGCCTCGCGCATCAGGGCGATCCGGTCCGTCGCCTCGGGCGGGACCGCCTCGACCAACCGGTCGAACGCGCCCGGTGCGGCGAGGTCGATCGGGTTCGGGTCGAGCGCGATCCGCGCGCCGATCCGGATCGGCCTGCTCGCCGGAGCCGGAAGGACCCCGGAGACGTCCGCGACGAGACGGACCGCGGGTTCGTCGACCGCCGCGTGCATCCGGACGAGCTCGGTGCGCGCCCCGCCGTGGTCGTCGCGCCCCGAGGAGTCGGGGCGCGACGACGGCACCGGGGCGCGTTCCGCCGACACTCCGGATTCCGACGTCCGGTGGTCGAGCGTCACCCGGTCCGGGATCGAGCACAGCCCGGCGGCAGCCCCGGCATCGACCAGGCCGAGCGGCCGTGAGGAGCGTTCGGCGAGCGCCGCGAAGAGCGGGACGACCGGGGCGAGCCGCCGCGGGTCGTTGGCCTGCACCGTGGCGGACGCGAGGGCCGTGACCAGCGCGGGGCGGGCCTCCAGGCCGAGCGCGCCGAGCGCACCCGGGTCCGACGGGTCCGCGCCCAGCCGCCGCGCGACCGCGAAGAACAGTTCCGGCTGCCGCTGCTGCTCGGGGACCTCGGCGAGGAGCGCGACGAGGGCGTCGTCGAGCGACCGTGCCCAGGCGGCGTACGACGGTGAGACCGCCTCGATGCGGTCGGCGAAGGCGGCGTACCGGGCCCGGGTGCCCATCAGCGCCCGGGCCGGTGCATGCCGACGTGGCGGATGCCGGCCTCCACGTACGGCTCCCCGAACCGCACGAAGCCGTACCGCTCGTACAGGGCCGCGACGTACTCCTGGGCGTGCAGGACGAACGGGTCGTGTCCGTGTTCGTCGAGGACGGCGGCGACGAGCCCGCCGGCGATCCCCTGCCCGCGGTGCTCCGGGTCGGTCGCGACCCGCCCGATGACCCACGCCGGCGACTCGGCGCCGTCCGGGTGGACCTCGTCCACCGCCGGGCGGATGAGCCGCAGGTACCCAACCGCAGCGGTGTCCGTGCCGAACCACCAGTGCTCGGTGTCGGGCTCGCGGTCACGGCCGTCGAAGTCCTCGGCGGTGACCCGCTGCTCGAGCGCGAACACGCGGTTGCGCAGGACGACGATGCCGTACAGTGCGTCCGTCGTCAGACGGGTCCAGCGGGCGTGGTGCACGGAATGCTCGGACATCGTGGCGAGTTTACTGAAGTGGTCGGGAGTACCCGGAAGAGCCCGACCGGAAGCAGGAGGAACCAATGGCATACAACGTCGACAAGTCCGACGCCCAGTGGCGCGAGGAGCTCTCCCCGGACCAGTACGCCGTCCTCCGCCAGGCGGGGACCGAACGACCGTGGACCGGTGAACTCCTCGACGAGGAGCGCGCCGGCGTCTACACCTGTGCGGCCTGCAACGCGGAGCTGTTCAAGAGCGGCACGAAGTTCGACTCCGGCTGCGGCTGGCCGTCGTTCTACGAGTCGGTGAACCCCGACGCCGTGCAGCTCATCGAGGACAACTCGCTCGGCATGGCCCGGACCGAGGTCCGGTGCGCGAGCTGCGGTTCGCACCTTGGCCACGTGTTCCCCGACGGGTTCGGCACCCCCACCGGTGACCGGTACTGCATGAACTCGATCTCGCTGAACTTCTCGGAGAAGTCGGGCGAGTGAGCCCCGGACGCCCTCACCGGTAGGATGAGCGGCGTCAGCCGGCATGGCGCAATTGGTAGCGCACCGTACTTGTAATACGGGGGTTGCGGGTTCAAGTCCCGCTGCCGGCCCCAGAGCGATGCCCCGGGCGAAGTCTCGCCCGGGGCATCGGCACACGGAACGCGGATCAGGGGGCGTTCCGGGCGCTGGACGCGGTAACCAGCCGGTCGTGCGACGAGGATGACACCTCACCGACCCGCGCGTCCACACCCTGACCCCACATCCGCGGAAATCCGCACGATGTGCACGAACGCGAAACGGCGCGGTCCGGCCGACGCCCGCCGACTCAGCGCCCGCCGGCTCAGCGCCCGCCGGTTCAGCGCCCGCCGGTGATCTTCCGCTCCCGCTGCGCGACGCCCGCCGTGCCGTAGGGGTAGTCGTCGATGCGGGGCGCGCTGGCGTCGGTCAGCCGGGCGAGCTCGTCGTCGGTGAGCACCAGGTCGGCGGCACCGAGGTTGTCCTCGAGCTGCGACAGGGTGCGGACACCGAGGATCACGCTCGTGACCGCGGGCCGGGCCAGCAGCCAGGCGAGTGCGACCTGCGACTTCGACGCGTCGTGGGCGTCGGCCACCTCGGAGACGGCGTCGAGCACCTCCCATGTGCGCTCGTCGCCGTTGCGGGCCTCCCACGCCTCCATGCCGCGCTCCGGGTTCTCGCCCAGGCGGGTGGCGCCGGACGGGGCCTCGTCGCGCTGGTACTTGCCCGACAGCCAGCCGCCGGCCAGGGGCGACCAGGGCAGCAGGCCGATGCCGGCGTCGAGGCAGGCGGGCACGACCTCGTGCTCGATGTCGCGGACGAGCAGGTTGTACTGCGGCTGCAGGGTGACCGGCGGTGCCCAGCCGTGCGCCTTCGCCTCGTAGACGGCCTTGGTGACCTGGTAGCCGAGGTAGTTCGAGAACCCGTACGAGCCGATCTTGCCGGCGGACACGGCGTCGTCGAGGAACCGCAGGGTCTCGTCGATGGGGGTCAGGGCGTCCCAGGCGTGCATCTGGTACAGGTCGATGTGGTCGACGCCGAGCCGTTCGAGCGAGGCGTCGAGGGCCACGCGCAGGTGTCGTCGGGACAGCCCGAGGTCGTTCGGACCGTCGCCCTGCGGGAACCGGCCCTTGGTGGCGAGGACGACCTGCGCCGCCTCGGTGGGGTGTGCTGCGAGCCAGCGGCCGATGATCCGCTCGGACTCGTTGCCGGAGTAGACGTCCGCCGTGTCGACGAGCGTGCCACCGGCGGCCACGAAGGCGTCGAGGATGGCGTGTGAGGTGGGTTCGTCGGCTTCGCTGCCGAACGTCATGGTGCCGAGGGTCAGCGTCGACACCGATGTCCCGCTGTTGCCGAGGAGTCTGTAGTCCATGGCGGGGACGGTACGCCCGGTGGGGTCCGACCGAGGGGACCCACGAGTACCCCTCAGCGCGGGGCGGACAGGAACCGCAGCGCCGCTTCGCGGAACGGCCGCGAGGTCGGTGCGTTGAAGTGGTTGCGCCCCGGGATCTCGAAGAAGGTGGCGTCCGGTGCGGCCTCGGCGAGCCGGACCGCACTGTCGCGGATGCCGTCCTCGCTGCCGGCCGCGATCAGGAGCGGCTGCGCCGGGGCGTTCTGCGGGGTCGGCTCGATGCTGTTCCGCATCCCCTCGACCATGGCCACGAGCGCGCCGAGGTCGTTGCCCTCGACGTTGCCCGCCATCGTCAGGTAGCCGTTCGTCACGCGGTCCTCGATCGGGGTGCCGTCGGCGATGTAGGCCTTCGCCTGGTCGACGCGGACGCGACGCATCGGGTCGGCGTCCGGGATCCCGCCGAAGACCGCTCGCGAGATCCGGCCGGGCAGGCGTTCGGCGGTGTGCCAGCCGACGCGGGCGCCGAGCGAGTAGCCGAGGTACGCGACGTCGTCGAGCAGGTACGTGTCGATGACCGTGGTGACGTCGGCGACGAGCAGGTCCATCGAGTAGGCACCCGGGTCGTGCGGCTTCGCGCTCGCGCCGTGCCCCCGCTGGTCGAGCGCCAGCACGCGGTAGCCGGCACGGACCAGGTGTCGCGTCCAGCCCGATGCGTGCCAGTTGAGCACCGCGCCGGAGGCGAACCCGTGCACCGCGATGACGGCCGGGGCGTCGGGGTCGCCGAAGTCGTAGGTCGCGAGTCGCAGCCCGTCGGGCGACATCACGAACCGGGGGCGGGGCGCTTCGGGGACGAGTGACATGTCCTCTCCAGCGTATCGGGGCAGTGTGGTCGCCATGGACGGCTACGGCGGCGATCAGATCCGGGCGGCGGAACGCCCCCACCTCGACGCGGGGGAACCGCTCATGCAGCGAGCCGCCGCAGGGCTCGCGCGCATCGTCGGCGACCTGCTGGACGACCCGGCCGTGCGGCCGGTCGACGGGCCGGGATCGGTCCTCGTGCTGGCGGGCAGCGGCGACAACGGCGGGGACGCCCTGTTCGCGGGTGCTCGCCTGGCAGCGGCCGGGAGGCACGTGGCGGTCCTGCGCGTCGGCTCCCGTGTCCACGCGGCCGGCCTGGCAGCGGCGCTGGACGCCGGCGCCCGTCTGCTGGACGGCGCGTCCGGCACCTCGGGACCGAACGCGGGCGGAGCGGCCGACATCCTGCGGGCAGCCGGCCGGAGCGACGGCGAGCGCCTGGCCGCCGTCGCGACCGAGGCGGCACTCGAGGCCGACCTGGTGCTCGACGGCATCCTCGGCATCGGGGTGCACGGCGCGACCGCACTGCGGTCCCCCGCCCGCGAGGTCGTGGACGCGATCCGCGAGCTCGCCCGCGACCAGCGCGCGCCGTTCGTCGTCGCGGTCGACGTGCCGAGCGGCGTCGACGTGGACACCGGCGGCGTCGCGGACGACCACGTCCTGCACGCCGACGTCACCGTCACGTTCGGCGGCGTGAAGGCCGGACTGCTGACCGGACCCGCCGCCACCCTCGCGGGTCGGATCGAACTCGTCGACGTCGGGATCGGTGCGGACCTGGCGACGATGGAACCGCTGATCCGCACCTGATCCCGCGCCGGGGTCAGTGGTGCTCGTACAGCACGGGCTCCGGCAGACCGTGCTCGGCGCGGATGCTGCGCGCGATGCCCTCGATCGCGACCAGGGCGTCGACCACGAGCTCCGGCGTGACGGGGAACGGCATGTTGTGGATGGTCTCGCCCTCCGCCGTCGCGGCCTCGGCCACGGCCTGCAGCACGTCGCGGTCGTCCACCGTCAGGCCGATCTCGGTCAGGGTGTTCGGCAGGCCGACCTTCGTGGTGAAGACGACGAAGTCCTCGATCTCCTCCGCCGGGGCGCCCTCGAGCACGAGCTGCGCGATCGTGCCGATGTTGACCTTCTGCCCGTGCGCCAGGCCGTGGGCCTGCGGAGCGGCGGTCAGCCCGTTGTGGATCGCGTGGGCGGCGGCGAGCCCGCCCGACTCGAACCCCAGGCCGGACAGCAGCGTGTTCGCCTCGACGACCTTCTCGAGCGCGGGGGTGACGACCTTGGACTTGACGGCCTCGATGGCCTGCAGGGCGTTCTCGTGCAGGAGCCGCCACGACAGTTCGGCCAGCGCGACGCCGGTCTGGGTCTGCAGGCCGCCGGCCATGGTGTCGGCGTTGGCACGCTTCGCGGCACGGGCCTCGACCCAGGTCGCCAGCGCGTCGCCGATGCCCGCGACCAGGAACTGCACCGGGGCGTTGGCGACGAGCCTGGTGTCGATGAGCACGAGGTCCGGGTTGTGCGGGAAGAAGCGGTACTCGATGAACTCGCCCTCGGCGGTGTAGATGACGGCGAGCGCCGAGGTGGGGGCGTCGGTGGACGCGGCCGTCGGGACGCTCGCCCACCGGATGCCGGCCAGGTGTCCGGCGGCCTTCGCGGCGTCGATGGCGGAGCCGCCGCCGAGTCCCACGATGACGTCGGCGTCCTTCGCGGCGATCTGCTCGACGAGCTCGTCGACGGCTTCGGGGGTGGCGAAGCGGCCGAACCCGACACGCTCGACGGCCAGGTCGGCGGACCGGAAGCTCTCGGTCACGGCGGTCTCGACGATGCTCCAGACCACGTCGTCGGCGACGATCAGGGGCCGCTTGCCGATCGGGGCGATGAACTCGCCGACGCGGGTGATCGCGTCCTTGCCCTGGACGTAGCGGGCGGGGCTCATCACGGTGCTGATGGGAGTGGCCATCGTGCGGTTCCTTCCGGTTGTGCGACAGGTGTACGTCAGGTGTCGGGGTGGCCGACGCCGCCGACGCTACGCGGGGCCGCTGATCGGTAGGTTCGGGGCCATGACGTTCAACGACGATGCTCGGCTCCGGGGCGGCAAGGTCAAGCGGCGGGGTCGCACCACGGCGATCGGCGGTGGTGCCGTGGGTGTCGGCGCCGTCGTGGTGTTCCTGATCCTGCAGTTCACGGGGGTCGACCTGAGCGGGATCGTCGGCGGCGACAACGGCCTGACGGCGATCCAGCAGGGGGGCGAGTCCGCCGACGCCGCCCCCGAGTGCCGGACCGGGCGGGATGCCAACCTGCGCGTCGAGTGCCGGATGGAGGGCGCAGCCGAGTCCCTCGACGCCTACTGGACGTCCGAGGCACGATCCCTCGGCATCTCGTACACCTCGCCGGAGTTCTTCCTGTTCCAGGACTCCACCGACACCGCGTGCGGGCAGGCGTCCGCCGCGACCGGCCCGTTCTACTGCCCGCCGGACCGGGCGGTCTTCCTGGACACCGCGTTCTACGACGACCTGCAGTCGCAGTACGGCTCGTCAGGCGGTCCGCTCGCGCAGATGTACGTCGTCGCGCACGAGTGGGGGCACCACATCCAGCAGCTGCAGGGATCCTTCGCGAGCACCGACCGCTCCGGCACGGGGGCGTCGTCGGACAGCGTCCGCGTCGAGCTGCAGGCGGACTGCTACGCCGGAGCCTGGGTCGGCGACGCCGCGACCACCGAGGACGCGGACGGCGAGACCTTCTTCGAGCCGATCACCCGCACACAGATCACGGACGCCCTGTCGGCGGCGAGTGCGGTGGGCGACGACAGCATCCAGGAGCGTGCGACCGGCCGCGTCGACCCGGACTCGTTCACGCACGGGTCGAGCGAGCAGCGGCAGCGCTGGTTCCTGCGGGGCTACCAGCAGGGTGCGACGCACTGCGACACCCTGAGCATCCCGGGTTCGGCCCTGTAGCCGCGCCGTTGCGGGCGTCAGGTCCGGTACCAGCCGGCACCGGGCCTGACGCCCGTGGTCAGCGCGTCAGCGCTCGTCCAGACGTCAGCGCTTGGTCGGCGTGGGCGTCGGGGTCGCGCTCGGGGTGGGCGTCGGGGTCGCGTCGGTCGTCCCGGCGGCCGTCACCACGAAGGTGCGGAAGTCGTCGTTCGTGACCGGCGAGGTCAGCTCGTACCGCTGGCCGTTCACGAGCACGAGCGGCGTCCCCGGGAACTCTTTGAGCGTCGACCCGGGGATGGTGCCGTCGGACACCTTCGACGTCTGCTCGTCCACCCACTTGGCGTAGTCCTGGTCGGTGATGCAGCTCCGGACGGCGCTGCGCTCCTGGAGCCCCTGCACACCCGTGACGACCTCGGTGAGCTCCGCGTCCGTCAGGCCCGCCGTGCCCTCGTCCGGCTGCTTCGCGAAGAGCGCCTGGTTGACCGCGTAGAACTGGTTCGGCGAGTGCTCGGCGACGCAGGCAGCGGCGTTCGCGGCGCGGAGCGAGTACTTCGTGCCCTGCGAGCGGTTCGACAGGATCGCGACCGGGTGGATGTCGACCGTGGCCGCGCCGGAGTCGACCAGGTCCTTGATGTAGTCACCGTTGGCCCGCTCGAACTGGCCGCAGCCGGGGCAGAGGTAGTCGACGTACAGGGTGATCCGGACGGTCCCGGCACCGTCGGTCTCGGCGTTGCTCGGGGCGGCAGAGGCCGATCCGGATGCGGACGCGGTGACCGGCTTCAGGTCCTGTCCGATCGTGATGCCGCCCTGCGACATCGTCGACGGTCCGGGCCCGGCGGGCTTCACGGAGTCGACCAGCACGAGCGTGACGATCGTCGCGGCGGCGAGGAGCACGACCCCGAGCCCGATCTGCAGTCCGAGCCGGACACCGCGCTGGCGTCGCTTCTGCTGGGTCCGGGCACGCTGGGCTCGCTGGCGGGCGGCTTCACGGCGCTCGTTCCGCGCGGCGCGGGCAGCACCCTCGGGGCGGTTGTTCATCGGTGCGTCGTCCTCCTGATCGGTGTCCGCTCGGCGTTCCCCTGCTCGGCGGACGGACCCGGCGATTGTAGTGGGGCGCTCTGGGAAGCAGCCGACCAAGGGGAAAACACTGGCGCACCCGGGTGAACTCGTGTTGTATGAAGCTCGACAGTCGACGACGACTGTCCGGGGCCCGTACGGGCACACCGCTTCACTCGGATCGTCCGGCACGTACCTGCCGGTGAAGGAAGGACCGAACGCTCATGGCGTCCGTCACCTATGACAAGGCAACCCGTCTCTACCCCGGAGGCAACCGTCCCGCGGTCGACTCCCTCGACCTGGACGTCGCCGACGGCGAGTTCCTCGTCCTCGTCGGCCCCTCGGGCTGCGGCAAGTCCACCTCGCTCCGCATGCTGGCCGGCCTCGAAGAGGTCAACTCCGGTCAGATCCGCATCGGCGACCGCGACGTCACGGACGTCCCGCCGAAGGACCGCGACATCGCGATGGTGTTCCAGAACTACGCGCTGTACCCGCACATGACCGTCGCCGAGAACATGGGCTTCGCGCTCAAGATCGCCGGCGTCGGCAAGGAAGAGCGCGCCACCCGCGTGCAGGAAGCCGCCAAGCTCCTCGACCTCGAGGACTACCTCGGCCGCAAGCCGAAGGCGCTCTCCGGTGGTCAGCGTCAGCGCGTCGCGATGGGCCGTGCGATCGTCCGTCAGCCGCAGGTGTTCCTCATGGACGAGCCGCTGTCGAACCTCGACGCCAAGCTCCGCGTCCAGACCCGCACGCAGATCGCGTCGCTGCAGCGTCGTCTCGGCGTCACCACGGTCTACGTCACGCACGACCAGACCGAGGCACTGACCATGGGTGACCGCATCGCGGTGCTCAAGGACGGCATCCTGCAGCAGGTCGGAACCCCGCGCGACCTGTACGAGAAGCCGAACAACGTGTTCGTCGCCGGCTTCATCGGTTCGCCGGCCATGAACCTGCTGCCCGCCGACGTCATCGAGGGCGGCATCAAGTTCGGCACGCTCAACCACGCGATCGACCGCGACACGCTGTCGAACGCCCGTGCCGCACAGATCACGGTCGGCATCCGCCCCGAGGACGTCGTCGTGTCGCAGTCCGGCGAGGGCCTGCCCGTCACGGTCGACGTCGTCGAGGAGCTCGGCGCCGACGGCTACCTCTACGGTCACGCCGACGTGAACGGCCAGCGCGCCGACATCGTCGCCCGCGTCGACGGTCGTGCGCACCCGTCGATCGGTGACACGATCGTCATCACGCCGAAGCAGGGCCACGTGCACGCCTTCGACACCGAGTCGGGCGACCGCCTCGACGACAAGGCCGTCGTCAGCGCGTAACCAGCGCACTCCCCCGAGAGCCCGCGCCCGCCTCACCAGGCCGGACGCGGGCTCTCGGCTGTCCCCGACACCAGAGGAACCACCGTGCCCGACTCGATGTCCATCACCGCCGCCACCGTCGACCCCGGCCTGCTCGACCTGCCGTGGGACCTGCCGCTCGCCGACTGGCCCGACGACGCGATCGTCGCGCTGCCGAAGGGCATCTCACGGCACCTCGTGCGGTTCGTGCACCTGAGTGGGTACGTCGCCGCGGTGAAGGAGACCGGCGAGGAGGTCGCCCGGTCCGAGTACGAGATGCTCCGGACCCTGCAGCGCATGGACGTGCCGTGTGTGGACCCGGTCGCGGTCATCACGAACCGCGCCGATGCCGACGGTGAACCACTGCACCCTGTGCTCGTGACTCGTCACCTGCGGTTCTCGCTGCCCTACCGTGCGCTCTACTCGCAGACGCTGCGCCCGGAGACCGCCACCCGTCTGGTCGACGCCCTCGCGCTGCTGCTCGTCCGCCTGCACGTCATCGGCTTCTACTGGGGCGACGTGTCCCTGTCGAACACGCTGTTCCGTCGCGACGCCGGCGCCTTCGCCGCGTACCTGGTCGACGCGGAGACCGGCAAGCTCTACCCCGGCGGGCTGTCGAACGGCCAGCGCGAGAACGACCTCGAGGTCGCCCGCGTGAACATCGCCGGCGAGCTCCTCGACCTGGAGGCCGGCGGACGGCTCGACGAGAACGCCGACCCCGTGGACGTCTCGAACCGCATCGTCGCCCAGTACCGCACGCTCTGGACCGAGCTCACCGGCACCGAGCAGTTCGACATCAAGGAACGCTGGCGCATCAACGACCGCGTGGAGCGCCTGAACGAGCTCGGCTTCGACATCGAAGAACTGTCGATCCACACGACCGAGGGCGGCTCGCAGGTCCGGATCCAGCCGAAGGTCGTCGACGCCGGGCACCACCAGCGCCGACTGCTGCGGCTCACCGGGCTCGACGCCGGCGAGAACCAGGCCCGGCGCCTGCTCAACGACCTCGACTCGTACCGTGCCCGCAACGGCCGTGACGAACTCGACGAGGAGATGGTGGCGCACGAGTGGGTCTCACGGGTCTTCGAGCCCGTCGTCCGGTCGATCCCCCGTGACCTGCGCGGTCGGCTCGAACCCGCCGAGGTGTTCCACGAGCTGCTCGAGCACCGCTGGTTCATGTCCCAGCAGGAGGAGCGTTCCGTCTCCCTGCCAGAGGCCACGACCGCGTACATCAACGACGTGCTCCGCCACCGTCGCGACGAGCGCCTGCTCATCAACCCGCCGACCTCGTCGATCACCGTGCCGATCCCGGTGCTCGACGACGACGCCGCCGATGAGTCCGACGAGTCCGACGACGTGGACGACTGGCGCGCCACCGTCTGACGCGGTCCCCGGTCGGTCACGACGCCCCGCCGGGTGGGTGCCGACTGGTCACAGACCGTCGCTGGCGGCGTCGCGCAGCGACGACTCATGACCACACGGCCGACACCCGCCGACGGGTCGCGGCCGCTCGGGGTTCGAGAACGCGACCGCCTGGAGGCCCGGCGTGCGTCCCGGAGACCGGTGCCGGCCCTCCAGACCGTCACCTGCACCGCCGGTGGTGCCGTTGGACGTCGAGCGGTCACGACACCCCGCCAGGTGCACGTCGGCCGGTCACGAACCGTCGCCTGCGGCGTCGCGCAGCGACGACTCGTGACCTGCCGGCGGGCATCATCCGACGTGTCCTGACCCGTCGGGCCTGCCCCGGTCGGCGCCGCACGCAGGAACGGCCGCCTCCCACGAGGGGAGGCGGCCGTTCCTGCGGACGAAGCGCCGGGGCTACGCGGTGCGGCGGCGCCGCGCGACCTCCCACAGGGTGACGCTCGCGGCGATGCCGGCGTTCAGGGACTCGGTGGCGCTCGAGATCGGGATCGACACGATGGCGTCGCAGGTCTCGGTGACCAGGCGCGACAGGCCCTTGCCCTCGGAACCGACGACGATCACGATCGGGCGGTCGGCGAGCTCGAGGCCGTCGAGCTCCACGTCGCCGTCGCCATCGAGCCCGAGGACGAACAGGCCCATCGACTTGAGCGACTTCAGGGTCTGCGTCAGGTTCGGGGCCATCGCGACGGGGGTGCGGGCCGCGGCACCGGCCGAGGTCTTCCACGCCGACGCCGTCACACCGACCGAGCGACGCTGCGGCACGATGACACCGTGTCCGCCGAACGCCGCGGTCGAGCGGATGATCGCACCGAGGTTACGGGGGTCCGTGATGCCGTCGAGGGCGACGAGCAGCGGGACCTGGTCGCGCGAGAACGCCTGCTCGACGATGTCCTCGGACACGGCGTACTGGTACGCCGGCACCTTGAGGGCGACTCCCTGGTGCACGCTGTCGTGCCCGGTGATGCGGTCGAGCTCGGGACGCATGAGCTCGATGATCGGCACGCCACGGTGGTTCGCGAGCGCGAGGATCTCCTTCACACGGTCGTCGACCTCGATGCGCGACGCGATGTAGAGCGTCGACGACGGGGTCTTCGTGCGCAGCGCCTCGAGCACCGAGTTGCGCCCGGTCACCAGCTCGGAGTCGTCGGTCTTGCGTGCCGGCGGACGGCCGGTGCGACCCTGCGGGGTGCTCGAGGAACCGTGCCGACCCTTGGCTGCCTCGAAGCGGTCCTTCGCGGCCTTGCGCTTGCCCGCGGGGTGGTACGGGCGGTCCTCGGCCTTCGGGGTCGGCTTGCGGCCCTCGAGCGCCTGCGCGCCCTGTCCGCCGGAACCGACCTGCTTGTTGCCCTTGCGACCGGCGCGGACGGCGCCGGGCCGACCCTTCTTGCTTCCCGAGACGTTCTTCATGCGTAGCTCCTGTTCGGCACTGCCGTGTTCAGGCGATGCTCCAGCGTGTTCCGGACGGCGTGTCCTCGATCGTGATGCCCGCGGCGGCGAGGTCGTCGCGCACGCGGTCGGCCGCGGTGAAGTCCCGTGCTGCCCTGGCGTCCGCGCGCTCCTGCACGAGGCGTTCGACGAGGGCGGCGAGCGGGCCTGCCGAGGTGTCGTGGCCGCCGCCCGACCAGTGGGCGGCTCGCGGGTCGATGCCGAGCACCTCCACCATCGCAGCCACCTGATGGTACGCGGTCCCGAGCGTTTCCGCATCGTCGGCGTCCAGGGCGGCGTTGCCGGTGCGCACGGTTTCGTGCAGCACGGCCAGGGCCTGGGGCACGGAGAGGTCGTCGTCCATGGCCGCGGCGAAGGCCTCGGGCACGGATGGGGCATCGGTGAGGTGGACGCCCTCGAGCCGGGGCTCGGCGCGCTCCAGGAACCCGGCGATGCGGTCGTACGCCGCCTCGGCCTCGGCCAGGGAGCCCTCGTGGTGGTCGATCGACGAGCGGTAGTGGGCGGCGCCGAGGAAGTACCGGACGACCGCGGGACGAGCAGATCCGATGAAGTCCGCGGCGAAGATCGAGTTGCCGAGCGACTTCGACATCTTCTGCCCCTCGACCGTCACCAGGCCGTTGTGCAGCCAGTACGACGCGAACGGGTCCCCGGCGGCCGTGGACTGCGCGAGCTCGTTCTCGTGGTGCGGGAAGCGCAGGTCGAGCCCGCCGCCGTGGATGTCGAACGCGGGGCCGAGGTACCGACGTGACATCGCCGAGCACTCGATGTGCCAGCCCGGACGGCCGGCGCCCCACGGGGAGTCCCAGTTGGCGGTCGACGGTTCGCCGGGCTTCGCACCCTTCCAGAGCGCGAAGTCACGGGCGTCGCGCTTGCCACGCGGATCGGCGTCGGCAGCCTCGACCATGTCCTCGCGCCGCTGCCGGGTGAGCACCCCGTAGTCGGCCCAGCTGCCGGTGTCGAAGTAGACGTCGCCCGAGCCGTCGTCGGCGGCGTAGGCGTGCCCGCGGTCGATGAGACGCTGGATGATCTCGTGCATCTGCGGCACGCTCGCCGTGGCCCGCGGCTCGTAGGTCGGGGGCAGGATGCCGAGGGCGTTGTACGCGGCGGTGAACTCGAGCTCGACCCGGTAGGCGCGTGCGAACCACGCTTCGTCCGTGCCGGCAGCCAGGTCGAGGACCTTGTCGTCGATGTCGGTGACGTTGCGCACCAGGGTCACCCGGTACCCGCGGTGGGTGAGCCACCGGCGCCAGATGTCGTAGACCAGCGCGGACCGCAGGTGCCCGATGTGTGGCGACGACTGCACCGTCGGCCCACAGACGTAGACGCTCACGTGTCCGTCGACCAGGGGCACGAGGTCGACGACGGCTGCGGCGCGGGAGTCGTAGAGGCGAACGGTCACGCCTCAACCCTAATCGGCGCGGGGCCGCGGTTTCAGGCGGGACGCACGAGCGCGGTGGCGATCGCGGCGAGCCCCTCACCGCGGCCGGTGAACCCGAGTCCGTCCGTCGTGGTGCCGGACACCGCCACGGGTGCGCCGACCACGGCGGACAGGGCGTCCTGCATCTCGTCACGGCGACGACCGATGCGCGGCCGGTTGCCGATGACCTGCACGGTGACCGACACCGGCACGAGCCCCGCGTCGGCGAGCAGCGTGACCGCGCCGCGGACGAAGACGTCGCCCGTGGCGCCGGCGTACTGCGGGTCGGCGGTGCCGAAGCGGCCGCCGATGTCGCCGAGGCCCCCGGCGGAGAGCAGGGCGTCGCACACCGCGTGCGCCACCGCGTCGCCGTCGCTGTGCCCGGAGAGCCCGGGTTCGCCGGGGAAGTCGAGCAGCCCGACGCGGCAGGGCGAGGCGTCGTCGAAGGCGTGCACGTCCACCCCGAGCCCGAGTCGGACCGCGACGGTGTCCGCCTGGCCGGCACCCGCCGCACCAGCACCAGCACCGGCTTCGGACCGCGCCCGCGCGATCGACTCGGCCCGGCCGAGGTCCCACGGCGTCGTGATCTTGAAGGCGTCGGCGTCACCCGGTACAAACCGGACGGTGCCCCCGACGGCCTGGAACACGCCGGCATCGTCCGTCTCGGACTGCGACGAAACCGCGTACGCCCGCCGGAGTGCGGCGAGGGGGAAGCCCTGCGGCGTCTGCACCCCGACGAGTGCGGCACGGTCGACGGTCTCGACGACGACGTCACCGTCGACGCGCTTCACGGTGTCCGTGACGGGGAGTGCCGGCACGACGCCCGCACCGTCCCCGGCGGCGACGGCGTCGAACACCCGCGCGAACTGCGCCGCGGGTGTCAGGCACCGTGCCGCGTCGTGCACGAGCACCGTGGTGACGGAGTCCGGCAGCACGGCCAGGCCGGCCTCGACCGAACCGTGGCGATCCGCGCCTCCGGCCACGACGGCCGTGTACGCGACCGCAGCACCCGCGACGGAACCGACCACCTGCCGGCACTCGTCCAGGTGCGACGCCGGTGCGACCACGACGACGAGCGTCGGCGACGGCAACGCGAACAGGGGCTCGAGTGCCCGCGCGAGCATCAGCGAACCGGCCACGGGCACGAACGCCTTCGCCGTCCCGATGCCGAGCCGGGTGCCGGACCCCGCTGCAACGACGACGACCGCCCGGTCCACCCCGTCGGGGAACCGTGCGGTCGTCGTTCGTGCTGTCGCGCTCAGTGGTTCAGCGTTCAGGCGTTCAGGAGGCCAGGACCTCGTCGAGGACGGTCGATGCCTTGTCCTCGTCGGTCTTCTCGGCCAGCGCGAGCTCGGAGATCAGGATCTGCCGGGCCTTGGCCAGCATCCGCTTCTCACCCGCGGAGAGCCCGCGGTCCTGATCGCGCCGCCAGAGGTCGCGGACGACCTCGGACACCTTGATGACGTCACCGGAAGCGAGCTTCTCGAGGTTCGCCTTGTACCGGCGTGACCAGTTCGTGGGCTCTTCGGTGAACGGTGCCCGGAGGACCTCGAACACCTTGTCGAGCCCTTCCTTGCCGATCACGTCGCGGACGCCGACCAGGTCGACGTTGTCCGCCGGGACCTCGATCGTCAGGTCGCCCTGCGTCACCCGCAGCTTCAGGTAGACCTTTTCCTCGCCCTTGATGACGCGAGTCTTGACTTCAGAGATGGTTGCCGCCCCGTGATGGGGGTAGACGACGGTCTCGCCGACCTCGAATTGCATGTATCAGGCTCCGTTCCCAGACCTCCAGTTTACCACAAGGGCCGTTCCGGTAAGGGGACCCTCAACGCTCACCCCTCCCGGTGATCGCTAGGATGGGCGCGGGGACCGCCCGGTCCTCATCGTGACTTACGGAGGAATCTCTTGCGACCTCGGGTACTCGTGTCCGTCGCCGTTGCGGCAACCATCGCGCTCGGCGCCACCGGGTGCGAGTTCATGTCGCCGGCCCACACCGTCGACATCAAGCAGATCACCGACGGCGTGGACGTCTCGACCGGCAAGGTCGACGTGCGGAACGCCCTGCTGATCTCGGACGACGGCGAGAGCGCCCGCTTCATCGGCACGCTCGTGAACAACGACGACCAGGACGACTACACCGTCTCGATCGAGATCGGCGGCGACACCCAGACCGTCGACGTGCCGGCGAACAGCCACGTCGACCTCGCCATGGCAGCGGGTGCGGGCAGCGACGCCGAGTCGAGCGTGCAAGAGGGCGACACCACCCAGGGCACCACCGCCGCCGACGCCGAGCCGATCGTGTTCGACAACGCGGACGCGAAGCCCGGGTCGCTCGTCAAGGTCTACTTCAGCTACCCCGACGCCGAGGGCACCTCGGCGAACGTGCCGGTGCTGACCAGCTCGCAGGAGGAGTACCAGACCCTCGCGCCGAGCCCGACCCCGGAGCCGACCGACACGGTCACGCTGCCGACCTCGACCCCGACGGCCACGCCGACGGACGGCCAGTAGTCCGTCCGCGCTGACGCGCTGACGCGACGCTCGACCACTGCAGACCGGGAGGCCCGGTGCCGGTCCCAGGGACCGGCACCGGGCCTCCTGTCCGTGCGGTGCACACACCAGCCGTCGCCAGCCGTCGCCAGCCGTCGCCAGCCGTCGCCAGCCGTCGCCAGCCGTCGCGCGCGCCCTCGCGCGCGGCCCGGTCATGACTCGTCGCAGACCACTCGTCGAGTGGTCACGAACCGTCACTGCAAGGCGCCGGAGGCGACGACTTGCGACCACTCCCAGGACGACGCGCGGTGAGTCGTGACCGGTCGCGGGGCCTACGCCTCGATGCGGTAGCCGAGACCGCGGACCGTCACCAGGATCTCGGGGGTCGACGGGACCCGCTCGATCTTCGAGCGGATGCGCTTGATGTGCACGTCGAGGGTCTTGGTGTCGCCGAAGTAGTCGGACCCCCAGACCCGGTCGATGAGCTGACCACGGGTCAGCACGCGGCCGGCGTTCCGGAGCAGCAGCTCGAGGAGCTCGAACTCCTTGAGCGGCATCGGCGTCTCGGACCCGTCGACGGACACCGTGTGGCGCTCGACGTCCATCCGGATGCCGCCGACCTGCAGGATGCCGCTGTCGGCCGGGTCGTCCTCGGTACGCCGGCGGAGCACCGCACGGATCCGGGCCAGGAGCTCCCGCGTGGAGTACGGCTTCGTGACGTAGTCGTCGGCGCCGAGTTCGAGCCCGACGACGATGTCCACCTCCGAGTCCTTCGCGGTCAGCATGATGATCGGCGCGTTCGAGCGGGTCCGGATCTGCCGGCACACCTCGGTGCCGCTCAGGCCCGGCAGCATGAGGTCGAGGAGCACCAGGTCAGGGTTCTCCGTGTCGAACTTCGACAGCGCTGTCACGCCGTCGGCAGCGACGGAGGTCTCGTACCCCTCACGCTGCAGCAGGAACTCCAGGGGCTCGCTCAGGGCCGGCTCGTCGTCGACGATGAGGATCTTGGTCACGATGGCTGCTCTTCCAGTTGCTCTTCGAGGGCTGTGGTCAGTTCGGGATCTGCCTCGGGCAGACGGATGGTGAAGGTCGAGCCCTTGCCGGACTGCGACCAGACGCGCACGTCACCACCGTGGTTGCTGACGACGTGCTTGACGATCGCGAGCCCGAGGCCGGTGCCCCCGGTGGCGCGCGACCGTGCGGGATCGACACGGTAGAACCGTTCGAAGACGCGGTCGAGGTCGGCCTCGGGGATGCCGACACCCTGGTCGGTGACGGCGATCTCGACGAAGCCCTTCGACGACCGGACGCCCACACCGACGCGGGTGCCGTCCGGCGAGTACTTCACCGCGTTGGCGATGAGGTTCGACACCGCGACCTGCAGCAGGCCCGGGTCGCCCATCACCCGCAGCTTCGACTTCTTGGCGCGGATGATCTCGATCGACCGGGCGCGGGCGACGACCTCGTTGCCGTCGATGGCGGCCTGCACGATCTTGTCGATGCCGGTCTCCTCGCTGTTCTCGAGCGCGTCGACCGACTGCAGGCGGGACAGCTCGATGATGTCCTTCGTCAGCGCCCCGAGCCGCTCGGACTCGGTGATGAGCTGCGCGGCGAACTTCTTGACGTGCGCGGGGTCGTCGGCGGCGAGCACGAGCGTCTCCGACAGCAGCCCGATGGCACCGATCGGGGTCTTCAGCTCGTGCGAGATGTTGGCGACGAAGTCGCGGCGGACCTCGTCGATGCGGCGGCTCTCGGTCAGGTCGTCCGCGGTGAGCAGGACGTACCGGTTGCCCAGCTGGGCCGCGCGGAAGCTGAGGTAGCCGATGAGCTCCCCGTGGCGGCCGCGTGGCAGCTCGAGGTCCTCCACCCCCATCTCCCCGCTCTTGCGCACCCGGTCGATCAGGCCGAGCAGTTCCTGGTGCACCAGACGTCGGCGCACGACGAGCCCCGCGGTGAGTGCCTGGGGCGATGCCGCGACGACGGTGTTCGACGGGTCGATGACGACCGCCGGGTTGTGCATCGTCGAGATGACCGCTGCGACACCGTCCGGCAGGGTCCGCTCCGCCACGTCGGCAGCACGTGCCGTGCGCTCGGCGGTGATGATCAGCACCACGACGCCCGCGCCGAAGACCCCGCCGAGGAGCATCGACAGTGGCACGAGCCACGCGTTGTCCATGCCGCCAGTGTAGGGATGGTCATGCGGGGTTCCGGTACCGTTCACCGTCCGCGGAAGGCCAGAACGCGAAGCGTTCAGCCCCGCGTCACCGTTCGTTCACCTGCGCTGACGACACTCGTCCGGTACGCAGAGAGAGGTACTCCCCCATGCGCGAAGTCTTCCAGCAGGAACTCCAGGACGTCCAGGAGCGACTGACCGAGATCGCCGGGCTCGTCGAGTCCGCCATCACCCGAGCCACGCAGGCCTTCGGCGACTCCGACGTCGCCCTCGCCGAAGAGGTGATCGCCGACGACGAGAAGATCGACCTCGCTGCGAACAGCCTCGACGAGATCGCGATCGACATCCTGGCCCGCCAGGCGCCGGTGGCCCGCGACCTGCGCGTCGTCGTCACCGCCCTGCGCGTCAGCTCCTCGCTCGAGCGCATGGGAGACATGGCCGAGCACATCGCGCAGCTCGCCCGCCAGCGCTTCCCCGAGAAGGTCGTGCCGAAGGGCCTCCGCAGCACCTTCAAGGAGATGGGCAAGCACGACGTCGCGATGGCGCAGAAGCTCACGCGCCTGCTCGCCACCGAGGACATCGCACTGTCGGCCGAGATCCGCGACGAGGACGACGCCGTCGACGAGCTGCACGCCAGCGTCTTCGACTTCGTGCTCGGCGAGGCCTGGAAGGGCGGCCCGATCGACACGGTCGACGCCACCCTGGCCTCCCGCTACCACGAGCGCTTCGCCGACCACGCGGTCTCGATCGCGAAGAAGGTCGAGTACCTGGCGACCGGCGACTGGACCGGCGCGTCCACCTCGACCGCGGCGGTCTGACCCGACCCGATCGGTCTGCGAGGATCGTGGCATGGCCCAGGTCGCGATCATCGTCAACGGCATGCCCGGTTCCGGCAAGAGCACGATCGGCACGGCACTCGCCGAGGTGCTCGGCTGCCCGTTCCTGTCGAAGGACCGCATCAAGGAGCCCCTGGCCGACGTCGTCGGCCCGATGATCGCCTCGCGTCCGCTCGGCGGCATCGCCATGGACACGATGTGGTCCATGGCCCGGGCCGTCGAGAACGGGGTCGTCCTCGACGCCGTCTGGCTGCCGTCCCGCGACCGGGACCGCCTGGAGGCCGGGCTCGCCTCCGCCGGGTCGCCGCGCGCCGTCGAGGTGTGGTGCGACACGGACCGCGCCGCCGCCGAGCAGCGGCTGCGGGACCGGTACGACCCGGGCACCGTGCCGGTGCGGCACGAGGTGCACGGGGACATGGCCGACGTGCTGGCCTTCTGGGACGAGCACGGCGACGACGCGCACCCGGTCGGGCTCGCCGGTGTCCCGGTGATCCGGGTCGACACCACGAAGCCCTACGACGTCGGGGCCCTGGTGCAGGAGATCGCGTCGCACTTCGTCTGACCAGCCACGGCTCGTCGAGCCGACCGTGCTGCCGGAGCGACACGTCGTCGACGGGGCGATCCGTTCCTCCTGGCAGAGCGACAGGAGTCGGCGGAACGTTGGCGGCCCACTGTCGCTTCCGGGAAGCACGGCACACGCACCAACGCCCCGCCCGGATGCCGGACGGGGCGTTCTGCGTGGGCGCTACTTCTTGGCGCCCTGGGCGGCCACGGCGGCGGCGCCGGCAGCGGCGGCCTCGGGGTCCAGGTAGTACGCGGGCTTCGTCGGCGTGAAGTCGTCGTCGAGCTCGTACACCAGCGGGATGCCGGTCGGGATGTTCAGACCGGCGATGTCGTCGTCGGAGATGCCGTCGAGGTGCTTCACGAGCGCACGCAGCGAGTTGCCGTGGGCAGTGACGAGCACGGTCTTGCCGGCGGCGAGGTCCTTCGTGATGTCGGACTCCCAGTACGGCAGCAGGCGGTCGATCACGAGCTTGAGCGACTCGGTGCGGGGCAGCTGGTCGCCGAGCTCGGCGTAGCGGCGGTCACCGGACTGCGACCACTCGGCTCCGTCTGCGATGGGCGGCGGCGGGACGTCGAACGAGCGGCGCCACTCCATGAACTGCTGCTCGCCGTACTCGGCCAGGGTCTGGGCCTTGTCCTTGCCCTGCAGGGCGCCGTAGTGGCGCTCGTTGAGGCGCCAGTCGCGCTTCACCGGCAGCCAGGCCAGGTCGGCCTGCAGCAGCGCGATGTCCGCGGTCTGGATCGCGCGGGTCAGGAGCGAGGTGTACAGGACGTCGGGGACGATGCCGGACTCGGCGATGAGGTCGCCGGCGCGCTTCGCCTCCTTCTCGCCCAGCTCGCTGAGCCGGACGTCGACCCAACCGGTGAACAGGTTCTTCTGGTTCCAGTCACTGTTGCCGTGACGGAGCAGGACGAGCGTGGAGGTCATGCCTCCGAGTCTACCGAGCGGTACCGGCCCCGTACCCTTGACGCATGCCCATCGGGAACGTGACGCGCGGGACGACCGGGTACAACCGGCTCCGCCGCGTCGACCGGTGGATCGCGACCCTGCCGGTGCTGCGCCGGACGGACGACCCGCTCGTCGCCGACGTCGGCTACGGGGCATCGCCGACCACCACCCTCGAGCTCCGCGACCGGCTGGCGGCCGTCCGACCGGACGTCGAGGTGACCGGCATCGAGATCGAGCCCTCGCGGGTCGCGCTCGCGAACGCCGGGACCCGCGACGGCGTGACCTTCCGCCTGGGTGGCTTCGAGACGCCGACGCCCGGGCAGCGCCGACCCGCCGTCATCCGGGCCTTCAACGTGCTGCGGCAGTACGACGAGTCCGCGGTGGTCGGGTCGTGGCGGATCATGCAGGACCGGCTGCAGCCCGGCGGTGCGCTCGTCGAGGGGACCTGCAACGAGGTCGGCCGGGTCGCCTCGTGGGTCACGCTCGACGACGTCGCGCCACGGACCTTCACGGTGTCGCTGCGGCTCGCCGGGCTCGACGTGCCCTCGATCGTCGCCGAGCGCCTGCCGAAGGCCCTGATCCACCGCAACGTGCCCGGCGAACGGGTGCACGCGTTCCTCGGCGATCTCGACCTGTCGTGGGCGGTCGCGGCTCCGCTCGGCACGTACGGACCCCGGCAGCGGTGGATCGCCACGGTGCGCGGCATGCGCGACCGCGGGTGGCCGGTGCTGCACGGCGTGACCAGGTGGCGGCTCGGCGAGCTCAGCGTCCCCTGGTCGGCCGTCGAGCCCGCCTGACGCCGCGGCGCAGAACACCGGTGTTCGCGCTCCGAACACCCGCGAACCGCGGTGCGACCGGCGAACACCGGTGTCTTGCGACCGTCAACGCGCAGGCTAGGAGCGCTTCACGGCTCCGAGACGGGGCAGGCGCGGGACGTTCGCCGTCGCACCGGCCTCGGGCGGGACGATGGTCTCCTGCGCCGCGGTCACCACGACGTCGTCGGCCTCGAGCCGCAGGGTCGCGGTGGGGTCGAGGGAACGCTTGACCACGGCGAGCCCGATCGGACCGAGCTCGTGGTGGATCGCCGACGCCGACAGCCGACCGACCTGCTTGTCGTCGAGCAGCACGGGGGTGCCGGGTGCCGGCAGCACGCCGTCGGACCCGTCCAGGTGCAGCAGCACGGCCCGACGCGGCGGGTGCCCGAGGTTGTGGACCTTGGCGACGGTCTCCTGCCCGCGGTAGCAGCCCTTCGACAGGTGCACGGCGGAACGCAGCCAGTCGAGCTCGTGCGGGATCGTCCGCTCGTCGACGTCGGACAGGACCGGTCGCCAGGCGGCGATCCGCAACGCCTCGTACGCCAGGAGCCCCGCGACGGGGACGTCCGACGCGGCGATCGCGGCCGCAGTGCCGGGGGTGACCACGGCGATGCGGAGGGTCCAGTCGGAGCCGGGGTGGGCCTCCTGGGCGGCGTAGCCCCACCCGCCGGGCGTGACGACGCCCCACGGGTCGACCCACTCGACGACGGGTGGTTTCGGCAGTTCGACGGAGGCGAACGGTGCGGCCTCGCCGAGCCAGCCGAGGGTGACGAAGTCGGCCGAACGGTCGGCGACCTCGACCCGGAGCATGAAGCGCATCGAGTCGAGCCAGCCGGCGAGCGGCGCAGCGTCAGCGCGCTCGGAGAGCAGCCAGGCGGTCGCACCGTCGTCCACGATCCGGGCCGCGTGCTCGACGCGTCCGGCCTGGTCGAGCACGAGCGTCTCGGTGCTGACGCCCGTGGGCAACCCGGTGAGCTGCTGCGAGGTGATCGAGTTGAGCCACGACAGGCGGTCCGGCCCGGAGACCGTGACGACACCCAGACCGAGCTCGACGACGGCGCGGCCGCGGGACAGCAGGCGCTGCTCCCCGATCGGGTTGCCGAAGTGCGCGGCGACCGAATCGGCCGCGACGAAGCCGTCCCGCGCGGCGAACACCGACATCACTCGACCTTCGCGAGCTGCCCCGAGGCGTGCGATGTGAGTTCACGGCCGAGCGCGGCGATGTCCCACGCCCAGAAGAGCTTGCCCTCGACCAGGCCGTACAGGCGGGTCGCGGCGGAGTAGTCCTTCGCGTTCGGCGAGCGCAGCACGGCGTCGGTCGACAGGTCGATCCGGCCCTTCAGCACACGGCCGACGTAGAGCTCGTTGACGCCCGTCGGGTGGATGATCGCGGCCTCGACGTCGAAGCCGTCGGTCGTGTTGCGGAGCGCCTCGACGCTCTCGACCGTGCTGAAGGGCGTGGGCCCCTCGCCCAGGAGCATCGCGGGGCCGCGGTCGCCGGGCTCGGTCGGACGGTCGATCCGCCAGTAGCCCATCTCGGCGGCGAGCGGGGTGTGGTCGTCGTCGAGCAGCCACGTGGTGGACGAGTAGTTCAGGTAGGGCAGGCCGTCGTGGCTGAAGCTGACGCGCTGGCCGAACTCGTAGTTCCGGACCTCGTCGTCGTCACCGACCGGGTACTCGACCACACCGGTGCCCTCCCACACGCCGACCAGCCACGACAGCGGGACCAGTTCGGGGGCGAGGCCTTCGGGCAGCTCGATCAACGCTGACCCTTGAACAGCTTCACGACGACGACCACCGAGATGAACGCGATCGCGAGCGACGCCAGGCCGAGGAGGCCGACGTAGAAGAGCTCGAGCGCAAGCAGCGAATCCATGGTCCGGAGTCTACGCGGCTCGGCTCAACGCGCCAGGAGCACCACCGCGGTGACGAGCACCACGACGAACGCCCCGGACGACGCGATGCTGATCCGTTCGACCAGCCCGTCCTTGGTGGCGGTGATGAGCTGCAGCACGAAGCTGACCATGACGCAGGCGACGAAGACGAGCAGCAGCCAGGCGAACGAGTCACGCTCGGCCAGGGTCAGGACGAGCACCGCCCCGACGACCGCCAGCACCCAGACCGGCAGGACGGACGTCAGCCGCAGGCGACGCTGGTCGGTGGGGTGCACGGGCTCGGTCACGCGATCCATCATGACAGGGGACGTGCGGAATGCTCGCACCGTCGGGTGCGGTGCTCGTGCGGGACGCTCGCACCGCCGGGTGCGGTGCTCGTGCGGGACGCTCGCACCGCCGGTGCGGTGCTGTGCGGGACGGCGCGCAATCCGTCCGGCCGGATGAGTCCTTCCCGAGCATCACTAGGATGTCTCCACGACGTCATCCACCTCCGGAGGTCCTGTGGCACAGCTCCTGGTACTCACCTCGACCGCGCCCGGAGACGTCCTGCCGAGCCTGGGCCTCCTGAGCCACCGGATCCGCCACGTGCCGGCCGAGGCCGCGCAGCTGGTCAACGCCCCGCAGAGCGACCTGATGTTCGTGGACGCCCGCACCGACCTGGTCAGCGCGAAGGCCCTGTGCAAGATCCTCGCATCGTCGGGGTCGACCACGCCGATCGTGCTCGTCGTCACCGAGGGCGGTCTGACCGCGGTGAACAGCGACTGGAACGTCGACGACGTCGTGCTCGAGAGCGCCGGCCCCGCCGAGATCGACGCCCGCATCCGCCTGTCGGCCGGTCGTGCCGCGAAGGGCCAGACGAGCTCGAAGATCCAGGCGTCCGGTGTCGTCATCGACGAGGCCAGCTACTCCGCCAAGGTCCGCGGTCGGCCGCTCGACCTGACGTTCAAGGAGTTCGAGCTCCTGCGGTTCTTCGCCACCCACCCGTCACGCGTCTTCACCCGCGAGCAGCTGCTCAGCGAGGTCTGGGGCTACGACTACTTCGGGGGCACCCGCACCGTCGACGTGCACGTCCGACGGCTCCGCGCCAAGCTCGGGGACCTCGAGTCGCTCATCGGCACCGTCCGCAACGTCGGGTACCGCTTCAACGTCTACGACGACGAGGCCGAGCGCCTGATGGGGCAGTAGTGCTGCCCGACTTCGGCGCCTTCGTCGCCCCTGGCGAGGCCCCGCCGTTCTCCGACCAGACCCTGGTGGACGTCCGCGCCGGGCGCGCGAGCGTCCTGTCCGTCGACGACGGGGTCGCCGTGGTCCGTGACGGTGAGCTCGAGATGGTCGTCGCCCAGGAGGCCCGCGGCCGCGGCATCGGCACCGCCCTGGTGACGCAGGCGCTCGCGCTGGGCGGCGGGGCCGCTCCCCGGCTCGCCTGGGCGCACGGGGACCACCCGGCAGCGCGGGCGCTGGCCGACCGGTTCGGCTGGCGCGCGGTCCGCACGCTGCTGCAGCTCCGGGCGCCCGTCGCCGACTCCGAGGTGGACGTCGCCGCCGACGTCGAGCTGCCCGACGGGTTCAGCCTGTCGGCGTTCCGCCCGGGCACCGACGACGAGACCGACTGGCTCGCGCTGAACGCCGCAGCCTTCGCGCACCACCCCGAGCAGGGGCGGATGACGTTGGACGACCTGCATGCCCGAGAAGCCGACGCCTGGTTCTCCGGCGACGACCTGCTCTTGCTCCGCGATGCCTCCGGGCAGCTCGCCGGGTCGTGCTGGCTCAAGGTCGAGGACGGCATCGGCGAGTTCTACGCCGTCGCCGTGCGGCCCGACCTGCAGGGACAGCGGCTCGGTGGTGTGCTCATGCGTGCGGGAACCGCCCGGCTGCACGGCCGTGGGCTGACCGCCGCCGCACTGTACGTCGAGGGGGACAACGAGCCGGCGCTCGCGCTGTACCGGCGCTCGGGGTTCACGCAGCACGCGATCGACGTGCAGTACGCGGCCCCGGAGCAGTCCATCGGTCACTGATACCGTGCGCCCATGATCCAGGGGGACCAGGGCGGATCGCCCATCGAACGACGACGTCCGGACGCACGGTCGGGGGCAGGGCGGTGAACTTCAACCCGTCGCCGGTGTTCCTCGCGATGGCCGCGATGGTCGCCATCCCCGCCGCCGTCACCGCACTCGTCCGCCACAGCGACCGGAAGCGACCCCCGTCGACGGTCGTCGGGGACGAGGCGTACGGCGTCCTCTTCACCGTCCGGGCTCGCCGGTGGAACTACCTGCTGCTCCGGATCGTCGGGATCGTCGTCATCGTGGTCGGCGGGTTGTTCCTGCTGTCCGCACTCGCCCTGCTCGACGACCCCGACTCGACCGGGATGCTGCTCGGCGGTGTCGCCTTCGGGCTGTTCGGGTTGCTCTTCGTCTACCTCGGTGTCGGACAGAAGCGTCGCCGAGTCGAGGCGTACGACACCCAGCTGGTCGTCACGCCGATGTTCCGTGCCGCCCGGACCGTCGACCCCGCGGCCATCAAGCACATCCGGCCCACGACGAACCGCTTCGGCGGCCTGGACGTCAAGGTGCACGGCCAGCGCGGGGTGATCACTGTCCTGTCCATCGACGCCGCGTACCCCGAGTTCTGCGCGTGGCTCGAGCAGCGCGCGCCGGCGCAGTGGGGCGCGTTCGTGCAGGTCTTCACGCGCTGAGCGCAGCACCTCGGTCCGTCGTGACGGTTCCTCCACACACGAACGGTTCACCACCGGTTTCCACAGCGTCCACCGGGGCCCCTCCGACGGCAGGGGCCGGGTGGCAGGATGTGGGGATGGACACCGAACCGCAGCTCGACGGCGAATCCGTCGCACCCGACCTCGACGACTTCGACGAGGTCGTCGAGATCGAGCACGAGTCGCTGCCGACGGACCGCTACTTCGACCGCGAGCTCAGCTGGCTCAGGTTCAACCAGCGCGTGCTCGAGCTGGGTGAAGACCGCACGCAGCCCCTGCTGGAGCGAGCGAACTTCCTGGCGATCTTCGCGTCCAACCTCGACGAGTTCTTCATGGTCCGCGTCGCCGGCCTGAAGCGCCGCATCGACACCGGCATCGCCGTCCCGACCAACGTCGGCCGTGCCCCCAGTGACGTCCTGCGCGACATCGCGAAGAAGGCCCACGAGCTGCAGGACCGGCACGCCCAGGCGTTCATCGGGTCGCTCAAGCCGGACCTCGACGCCGCGGGCATCCACATCGAGCACTGGTCCGACCTCGACGAAGCCGACCGGCAGCGGATGCGGGAGTACTTCAACGAGCAGATCTTCCCGGTGCTCATGCCGCTGGCGGTCGACCCGGCGCACCCGTTCCCCTACATCTCCGGGCTCTCGCTCAACCTGGCGGTGCGGGTCCGCAACCCGAAGTCGCAGCGCCAGGAGTTCGCGCGCCTCAAGGTGCCGCAGAACTTCTCCCGTTTCATCAAGCTCCCCGACGACAACTCCGGCCGGATGCGCTTCATCCCGCTCGAAGACCTCATCGCGAACCACCTCGACGACCTGTTCCCGGGGATGGAGGTCCTCGAGCACCACGTGTTCCGGGTCACCCGCAACGAGGACGTCGAGATCGAGGAGGACGAGGCCGAGAACCTCATCCAGGCCCTCGAGCGCGAGCTCCTGCGCCGCCGGTTCGGCCCGCCGATCCGCCTCGAGATCACCGAGGACATGGACCCGGTGACCCTCGACCTGCTCGTGCGTGAACTCGACATCACCGAGGAAGAGGTGTTCCGGCTGCCGTCGCCGCTCGACCTCGGCGGGCTGTTCGAGATCTCGAAGATCAGCCGCCCGGACCTGCACTACCCGAAGCACGTGCCGACGACCCCGGTGCAGTTCCAGCCGGGTGAGCCGAACACGAAGCCCGACCTGTTCCGTGCGATCAAGGCGAACGACGTCCTGGTCCACCACCCCTACGAGTCCTTCGCCACGAGCGTGCAGGCGTTCCTCGAGCAGGCCGCCGCCGACCCGAACGTCCTGGCGATCAAGCAGACGCTGTACCGTACGTCCGGCGACAGCCCCATCGTCGAAGCGCTCATCGACGCAGCGGCCGCCGGCAAGCAGGTCCTCGCCCTGGTCGAGATCAAGGCGCGCTTCGACGAGCAGAACAACATCACCTGGGCCCGCAAGCTCGAGAAGGCCGGCGTGCACGTCGTGTACGGCCTGGTGGGACTGAAGACGCACTCGAAGCTGGTGCTCGTCATCCGGCAAGAGGGCGGGACGCTCAAGCACTACAGCCACATCGGCACGGGCAACTACAACCCGAAGACCTCGCGCATCTACGAGGACATGGGCCTCTTCACCTCGGACGACACCGTGGGCAAGGACCTCACCCGCCTGTTCAACGAGCTGTCCGGCTACGCCATCGAGAAGAAGTTCAAGCGCCTGCTCGTGGCACCGCTGCACCTGCGGAAGGGCCTGCTCAAGCGCATCCAGACCGAGGCGGCGAACGCCCGTGCCGGCAAGCCCTCGGGCATCCGGATCAAGGTCAACTCGATGGTCGACGAGCAGATCATCGACGCGCTCTACCTGGCGAGCCAGGCCGGGGTGCCGATCGACGTCTGGGTCCGGGGCATCTGCTCGCTCAAGCCGGGGATGGAAGGCGTCAGCGACACCATCCGCGTGCGGAGCATCGTCGGCCGCTACCTGGAGCACTCCCGCGCCTTCGCGTTCCACAACGACGGCGACCCGGCGGTGTTCATCGGCAGCGCCGACATGATGCACCGCAACCTCGACCGTCGCGTCGAGGCACTCGTGCGGCTGGTCGCACCGGACCACATCAACGAGGTCCAGGAGATGTTCGACCTGGCGATGGCCGACACCGCCAGCTCGTGGCACCTGGAGTCCGACGGCGAGTGGACGCGGCACTCCACCGACGATGCGGGCCGCCCGCTCGAGGACGTGCAGAATGTGACCATGCGGAAGATCTCGGCTCGGAAGCGCTCGACTCGGTGAGCGGCGGTCCCTCGGGCCCCGTCGTCGCTGCGGGTGCGGTCGTCTGGCGCGAACAGGACGGCACACCCCTCGTGCTGCTCATCCACCGCGACCACCACAAGGACGTCTCCCTGCCCAAGGGCAAGGTGGACCCGGGCGAGGCCGTCCCGACGACCGCTGTGCGCGAGATCGACGAGGAGACCGGCTACCGCGTCCACCTCGGCGCTCCGCTCGGCACCGCCGAGTACGTGCTGCCGAACGGTCGCGACAAGGTCGTGCACTACTGGGCGGCCCGGGTCTCGGCCAAGGAGTACGCCCGCGCCGGGGCCTTCGAGCCGAACCACGAGGTCGCCGCACTCGAGTGGGTCACCATCGACGACGCCCGCAACCGTCTGACGTACGAGCGGGACGTCGCGATCCTCGACCGCTTCGCCGAACGCGCCGCCGCCGGACAGCACCGCACCTTCGCCCTGATCACCCTGCGCCACGCGAAGACCGTGCCCGGCTCGGACTGGGACGGTCCCGATGCCACCCGACCGCTGTTGCCCGTCGGCCGTTCGCAGGCCAAGGCCGCCGCGGCGCCGGTCGCGGCGTTCGGCCCGAAGAAGATCGTGAGCAGCACGGCGGCGCGGTGCCTCGCGACCGTCGAACCGCTCTCGGCCGCGACGAAGCTCGGCGTCTCGAGCACCCCGGACATCAGCCAGGACGCTCACGACCGCGGAGCCGCCGACGTCAAGGGTGTCGTCCGGCGCCGCCTCGACAAGGGCAAGACCGCCGTGCTCTGCTCGCACGGCCCGGTGCTGCCCGACATCATCGCCCGGATCGCCACCGTGACCGCCGACGACTCCGGCCGCTTCGACCTGCGTCGTGCGGCGATGTTGTCCGTCGGGGACTTCTCCGTCATGCACATCGCCGGAGACACGCTCGTCGCGGTCGAGACGCACCGCAACACGACCCCGGCGTAGCCGGCCACCGCCGGACCGCAGTGCCGCCGCACCGCAGCGCCGCCGGACCGCAGCGCCGCCGGACCGCAGCGCCGCCGGACCAGAGCGCCGCAGCCGACGCGCTCGGCACCCGACCACATGACGGGGCCGCGCCGCGCCCGGAGAACGCGATCCGGGCCTCCCGACCGCCCTTCCGCGATCATGCGTGCGTATCTTCCGAACGCGCGCACAGTGCCCCCGATCCTGCTCCCTGCGCGGGCGCGGCGCACGCCGCCCCGACGCGGACAACCCCTCGTTCACCTTCCGTTCACCAGCGGGGGTGATCCCCGTCACCTCGCGTCCCTACAGTCGCTCCCGGGTCGGCACCGGCCCAGGGACCGCAGTGGTCCCACTGCATTCCATTCCCGAAGGGACCCCTGTGAACATCAAGCGAATCGGTTCGATCGCAGCAATCGCGATCGCCGGCGCAGTCGTGCTCTCCTCGTGCGCGGCAAACGAGGACGCGGGCAGCACCAAGTCCTCCTCCACCAGCGGCAGCGACTACTCGAAGCTCTCCGGCACCCTGACCGGCTCGGGCTCGTCCGCACAGCAGACCGCGCAGGCCACCTGGGCCGCCGGTTTCCAGGACGAAGCCAAGGGCGTCACGGTGAACTACACGCCGGACGGCTCCGGCGCCGGCCGCGAGAACTTCATGTCGGGTGCCGCGGACTTCGCCGGCTCCGACGCCGCACTGAAGGACGAGGAGCTCTCGGGCAAGTTCGAGTCCTGCAAGGCGGACACCAAGGGCATCGACATCCCCGTCTACATCTCCCCGATCGCCATCGCGTACAAGGTCGACGGCGTCAGCGACCTGACCCTCGACGCGAAGACCATCGCGGGCATCTTCTCGGGCAAGATCACCAAGTGGAACGACTCGGAGATCGCCGACCTGAACAAGGACGCGAAGCTGCCGGACGCGAACATCACGGTCGTGCACCGCTCCGACGACTCGGGCACCACGCAGAACTTCTCGGAGTACGTCTCCGCGAACGCCGGCGACGTCTGGACCGAAGAGCCGAGCCAGACCTTCCCGTACTCGGTCGGTGACAGCGCGAAGGGCACCTCCGGTGTCGCCTCCGCGATGGGCAACGCCACCAACGCCATCACCTACATCGACGACTCCGGCGCCGGTGACCTCGACCGCGCGAAGCTGATGGTCGGCGACAAGGCGACCGAGATCTCGGCCGACGGTGCCGCGCAGGTCGTCGCCGACTCGAAGATCGCAACCGGCCGCGAGGACAACGACCTCGCGATCGACATCGACCGCAAGGACACCGCTGACGGTGCCTGGCCGCTGGTCCTCGTCTCCTACGCCATCGCGTGCCAGGAGTACAAGGACGCCGACAAGGCCGAGCTCGTGAAGGGCTACCTGGACTACGTCGTCTCGAGCGCTGCTCAGGACGCCGCTGCGAAGGAGGCCAAGTCGGCCGCCCTCTCCTCCGACCTCGCGTCGAAGGCCAAGGACGCGGTCGCGTCCATCAAGTAAGGCCCCCTGAGCGCCCGGACGCCGGTCCCACCCACATGACCGGCGTCCGGGCCCTCGCCCGTCCGGGCCCCACCGGGAGTGCAGCACCACCGCCGCCACCGGGAGCGCAGCACGACTGCCGCCACCGGGAGCACAGCATCACCGCTCCCACCGGGAAGAGCCCGCACCCGGACGTCCCACCCCGCTCCACCACCCGCACCCGTCGCCTCCCCCGGCGTTCCTCCGACTGGAGTACCCCATGACGACCGCACCGGCCCAGCCAGGGGCCACCGTCACCCCGATCAAGCCGAAGGCCGTCGTCCGCGTCGGTGACCGGATCTTCTCCGCCGCCTCGGTCATCGCCGGCGGCCTCATCCTCTTCGTGCTCGTGCTCGTCGCCGCGTTCCTCGTCTGGCAGAGCATCCCGGCGTTCTCCGCCAAGGTCGGCGAGCTGCCCGGGAAGGCCACGAACTTCTGGGACTTCGTCGGCCCCCTGGTGTTCGGCACCGTCTGGTCCGCGCTCATCGCGCTCGTGATCGCCGTGCCGCTGTCCCTCGGGATCGCCCTCTTCATCTCGCACTTCGCGCCGCGTCGACTCGCTCCGGTCCTCGGCTACGTCATCGACCTGCTGGCCGCGGTGCCGTCGGTCGTCTACGGCCTCTGGGGCATCGCCGTGCTGGCTCCCCTGGTGAAGCCCTTCTACGTGTTCCTGAACGAGTACCTCGGCTGGTTCCCGCTGTTCTCCGGTCAGGTGTCCGGCACCGGCCGCACGATCCTGACGGCCTCGATCGTCCTCGCCGTCATGGCGATCCCGATCATGACGGCGGTCATGCGTGAGATCTTCCTGCAGGCCCCGACCCTCAACGAGGAAGCGGCCCTGGCCCTCGGCGCGACCCGCTGGGAGATGATCCGCCTGTCTGTCCTGCCGTTCGCGAAGTCCGGCATCGTGTCCGCGATCATGCTCGGCCTCGGTCGTGCACTCGGCGAGACGATGGCGATCGCGCTGGTGTTGTCGGTCTCGACGAACGTCACGTTCGAGATGCTGACGTCGCAGAACCCCTCGACGATCGCCGCGAACATCGCCCTGCAGTTCGCCGAGGCTTCCGGGACGGCACTGAACGCGCTCATCGCGTCGGGTCTCATCCTCTTCGTCATCACCCTGGTCATCAACATGCTCGCGCGGTACATCGTCCGCAGCCGAGTCAGCTGAGAGGTCGCACCCGATGTCCCTCGCGCTCCGTCAGACCGGCACCGCCGGCAACGTCTACGCCAACGGCAAGCTGCACGCGTCCGTCCCGTGGCTGCTGCTGGTCGGCAGCTGGGTCGCCCTCGTCCTGGTCTTCGCCCTGCTCAACGCCGGTGGCGCCGTCAAGGACTTCAACGTCGTCGCCGCGATCTTCCTCGGCACGGTCCTGTTCGACGTGCTCATCGTCGTCGTCTCGCGCATCGTCGAGGGCGGTCGCAAGGCCGTCGACCGCCTGGTCACCTCGCTCGTCATCACGGCGTTCGTCATCGCGGTCCTGCCGCTGGTGTCGCTGCTCTGGACGGTCATCGCCAAGGGCGTCGCCCGCCTCGACGCGAACTTCTTCTCGTACTCGATGCGCGGGGTCATCTCCGAGGGCGGCGGCGCGGTCCACGCGCTCATCGGCACCCTCGAGATCACCCTGTTCGCGGCGCTCATCTCGGTGCCGATCGGTCTGCTCACCTCGATCTACCTGGTCGAGTACGGTCGTGGCGCGCTGGCGAAGGGCATCACGTTCTTCGTCGACGTCATGACGGGCATCCCGTCGATCGTCGCCGGGCTGTTCGCCTACGCGCTCTTCGCGCTGTTCCTCGGCCCGGGTGCCCGCTTCGGTCTGGTCGGCTCCGTCGCCCTGTCGGTGCTGATGATCCCGATCGTCGTGCGCTCCACCGAAGAGGTGCTGAAGATCGTCCCGATGGAACTCCGCGAGGCCTCGTACGCCCTCGGTGTCCCGAAGTACCTGACGATCCTCAAGGTGGTGCTGCCCACGAGCCTCGCGGGCATCATGACCGGCATCATGCTCTCGATCGCCCGCGTCATCGGTGAGACCGCCCCGCTGCTCGTCACGGCCGGCTTCACCGCGAGCATGAACTACAACCTGTTCCGCGACCCGATGATGACCCTGCCGGTGTACGCCTACACGCAGTACTCGCAGCAGGGCGCCAACCCGGTGCCGTTCGTCGACCGGGCGTGGACCGCGGCCCTGGTGCTCATCCTGATCGTGATGCTGCTCAACCTGCTTGCCCGGATCATCACCCGCCTCTTCGCCCCCAAGCTCAGCCGCTGACCGTCCGCCCCCGCGGATCCAGCGTCACCACCCACCCAGAAGGATCAACGTGTCCAAGCGCATCGAGGTCGACGGCCTCAACGTCTACTACTCGAAGTTCAAGGCGGTCGAGGGTGTCGACATCACCATCGAGCCCCGCACCGTCACGGCCTTCATCGGCCCGTCGGGCTGCGGCAAGTCCACCTTCCTCCGCACCCTGAACCGCATGCACGAGGTCATCCCCGGCGCATGGGTCGAGGGATCGGTCAAGATCGACGGCGACGACCTCTACGGCCCCGGCGTCGACCCCGTGCTCGTCCGCCGTCAGGTCGGCATGGTCTTCCAGCGACCGAACCCGTTCCCGACGATGTCGATCCGCGACAACGTGCTCGCGGGCGTCAAGCTCAACAACAAGCGCGTCTCCCGTTCCGAGGCCGACGACATCGTCGAGCGCTCGCTGCAGGGTGCGAACCTGTGGAACGAGGTCAAGGACCGCCTCGACAAGCCCGGCATGGGCCTGTCCGGTGGCCAGCAGCAGCGGCTCTGCATCGCCCGCGCGATCGCGGTCGAGCCGGACGTGCTGCTGATGGACGAGCCCTGCTCGGCCCTCGACCCGATCTCGACCCTGGCCATCGAGGACCTGATCGAGGAGCTCAAGAAGGAGTTCACGATCGTGATCGTGACCCACAACATGCAGCAGGCGTCGCGCGTCAGCGACAAGACGGCGTTCTTCAACATCGCCGGCACCGGCGCTCCGGGCAAGCTCATCGAGTTCGACGACACCGCGACGATGTTCTCGAACCCGTCCGTGCAGGCCACCGAGGACTACGTCTCGGGCCGCTTCGGTTGATCGGCATCCGTCCGTCGCGCTGACGGACGGCCTGGAGGCCCGGTGCACGTCCGTCACGGACGCGCACCGGGCCTTCGTGGTTGCGCCGGGTGCCGCGGCGGCCCGCCGGACATGCGCATGTTCCGACGATCCACGCGTCGATCGACTCGTGGATCGTCGTTCGATGCGCACGCAGACGTTGCGTGCGCATGTTCCGACAGTCCACGCGTCGATCGACTCGTGGAACGACGAAAGGTGCCCGCGCATCGACTGCACGGGCACCTTCCGGAGTACCGTCAGGCCGTGGTGGTGGGGACAGCCATGATCGGCGACGAGGTCGGCTGCTTCGAACCACCAGCGGGCTCGACCGTCATGCCGATCGTCGCACCCTCGGACATCGCACCCTTCAGCACAGCGGAGTGCACACCGTCCGCCGCGCCGTCGACCAGGCCGGCCGACTTGATGGCACCGCCCTGCTCCTCGGAGCCGATGTACCAGAGCTCGTACGTCTTGCCCTTCGGCGCCTGCTCGACGCCGTCCAGGATCACCGCGGACTTGCCGAGGTCGTTCGACCACACGACCGTCGCCGAACCGCCGCCCGCGACCTTGGTCGTGGTGCGCTGGAAGTCCGACGCGGCGTAGATGCGGTCAAGGCCGCTCGAGGCCTGCGTGGTGCCCGGTCCGGAGCCGTTCGGGTCGAAGACCGATCCGACGCCGAGTCCCCCGAAGAAGACCGCGGCGACGGCAGCAGCGGCCGTCAGCATCACCGCCGGACGCTGGAACCAGCGGCGGCGAGCCTCGGACGACGCCCGGCCACCGGCGGTGGGGCCGTCGGCGATCGAGGTGACGGGCACGGCGGGCGCAGGGCGGGCCTCCTGGGCGGGGGTGGTCTCGGCGACCGGGGTCTGGTCGACCGTCGTGTCGGCGAGGGGTGCGGCCTGCGGGGTCGTGGCGATCCGGGCCAGCAGCGACGCCTTCAGCGACGCGGGGGGCTCGATCGGTGCGACGGCGTAGGCGAGCTGCAGCGCGGTCTCGCGCAGCGAGTCGTTCTCGGCCTGCAGCTCGGGGGACGTCCGGAGGGCGTCCTCGAGGAGCGCGCGCTCGTCATCGGACAGCGCGTCGAGTGCGTGGGACCCCGTCATCAGTGCGGGGTCGTCGTGGCGTTCGGTCATGAGGTCACCCCCATCTCGTCTCGGAGTCGGATCATCCCGTCACGGAGACGGGTCTTGACGGTGCCGATGGGGACACCGAGGTGTTCGGCCATCTCGCTGTGCGAGTAGCCGCCGTAGTACGCGAGTTGCACAGCCTGCCGCTGGAACTCCGTGAGCTTCGCCAGCGCTCGGCCGACGCGCTCGTGCTCGATGCGGATCTCGACGGACTCGGAGACCTGGTCGAAACCGGCCTCGAGGTCGCGGATGCCGATCTTGGTGTCGCGGTCGTGCGAGGACTGCGAGGCGCGGACCCGGTCGACCGCGCGGCGGTGGGCCATGGTGAGGACCCAGCTGGCGGCCGTTCCGCGCGTCCGGTCGAAGCGGGTGGCCTGCTGCCAGACTTCCAGGAAGACCTCCTGCGTGACCTCTTCCGACTGCGCGCGGTCCCGGAGGAGCCGCGTGATCAGACCGAGGACCCGGCCGGACAGTGCGTCGTAGAGGTCCGCGAAGGCGGCTTGGTCACCGGAGGCGACCCGGGCGAGGAGGTCGTCCGGCGATGCCTGAGCTGGCTCTGACGAGCTCCAGCGTTCGGTGTCGCTATCCACGAGGGCAAGCATTGCAGGTTTCCCTCCTCTCGGTTGCTTTCGTTGACCAGGCGGGTAGCACGAAGCCCCCGCATGGGCGGTCGAGACGAGGGGCCGGCGTGACCCACAGGGAATTGACCGGCGGTGCCGGTCCGGGTCACACCGGGCCTCTCGCTTCGTGACGGGCATTCCGTCCGCCACGATGATGATTCGGCGCGGTCCCCGCTGTGGATTGGGCGGGGATCGGGATTTCTCGGCGGCGCGGGCGCGGCGGGCTCCCCGCGGGCGGTGCGCTGGCACGCCCGGGGCCGGTTCTGTCCACCATGAGTGAACAGGGTCGAGTGATCAGCCGACGTCTCGTAGACTGGTGATCGCCGGGCCGCAGCAAGCCCCGGGCTCCAAAATTCGCCGCTTCGAGCGGCCTCGCGCCGAGAGGCGCTTTCTGCGGCTCGGCTTCTCCATGCCCGGATGCGTCGCGCGCTCGCGCGGCCGTGCGCGTCGTCGCGAAACTCCGCGCCCCTGGCCTGGAGGCTGGGTGCGGGTCCGCCCCGCCGCCCGCTCAGTCCAGGCTGTCGCGACGCCAGAGCGCCGCCGCCTCGGTCAGGTCGGCCGCCAGCTCCGTCAGGCGGAGCGCCCGCGTCGTCAGCTCGCCCGCCCGCTCGGACGCGACCAGGTCGGACTCGTCCGCCACGGCGGTCGCACCGGCGGCGGTCAGGCGGCAGAACGATGCCCCGCGGTCCAGCGCCACCGCGAGGTCGCCCGTGTACAGGCCGTGCAGGATGCGGTCGGCGAGCGTCAGGATCTCGGCCGGGCCGGTCGGTTCCTCAGCACCCGCGACCGCCTGGTCGATCGTGCCGATCTGCGCCGTGCCCCGTTCGAACAGGTACGCGATCTCCTCCGGGTTCTGCCGGATGACGATGCGCACCAGGTAGACCCGCCAGAGCGCCCCCGGCAGGGTGTGCGCCCCCACCCGCGCCCACAGCTCCGCGATGGCGTCGATGCCGTGCACGTCGGTGTAGGTGACGAGCCGCTCGACCACGGCGGGGTCCGGGTCCTCACGCACACGGTGCAGCAGGGCGTTCGCGGTCTCGTGCGCGACACGGTTCACCAGCGCCGGGTCCTCACCGCCCTGGATGGCGGCGAACTCGGCGTCGGTGAAGTGGACAGGACGGTGGTGATCGCGAGGCACCGCAGCAGTGTAGGCGCGGCCGGTGACACGCCCGCGGCCCGTTCGCCGAGAACGCAACGACTGCGCCGCGCGTACCGTGTTGCGGCAGGGAGGCGCTCCTCCCTGCACGTGAAGGAGAGGATCTTCCATGAACGCCCTGCTCATCATCCTGGCTGTGATCGCAGTCATCCTGCTGTTCGTCGGCGGGTTCGCCGCGAGCCTGAAGTTCCTGCTCTACGTCGGCATCGTGCTGCTGATCATCGCGGTCATCGCGTGGCTGCTGCGAACGCTCACCGGACGCCGGGGCTGACCCGCTCGCACGGTTCTGTCCCAGAGGCCCTCACCCGCTAGCCTTGCGGGTGAGGGCCTCTAGCTCAGTTGGTAGAGCACCGGACTTTTAATCCGAGGGTCGTGGGTTCGAGCCCCACGGGGCCCACCACCTTCCTGAACGCCGGCTTTTCATCCGAGGGTCGTGGGTTCGAGCCCCACGGGGCCCACCACCAGTCTTCCCTGTTGCTCTTGTCTACAATCGGTCCGATGGGCCGAGGATCGCAGCGCGAACGGCCGGGCACCCCCACCGACCCGGCGACGATGCCGCGACGCCGCCGCAGACTCGTCCCCGCACTCGCCCTCGGCGCCATGGCACTCGGGGTCTCCGGACTCCTGCTGATCCTGCCGAGCGTGTCGAGTGCCTGCCAGCCCGTCTCCTCGTCGACCTCGGCCTCGGCCGTCGCGGCCCCCGGGGTCTCGGCCGAGCGGATCGCGGCGGCGATCGAGCCCGGATCGCGTGTCCTCATCGTCGGCGACTCGTACACGTCCGGTCGTGGGTCGACCAGCGGGATCCACGGCTGGGCCCAGGACATCAGCGAGGACCGCGAGTGGAAGGCCAAGATCGACGACTACCCGGGCACGGGTTACGTCGACGCTGGCGCCTCCGGTTCGTCGCACTTCACGTTCGGTCCCCGGATCGAACGAGACGCCTCCTTCGACCCGGAACTCGTGATCGTGCAGGGCAGTCAGAACGACTGGCTCGTCGACGCCGACACCCTGCGCGCCGCCGTCGAGCGCACGCTCCGCACGGCGCAGCAGACCTGGCCGGACGCGGTCGTCGTCGCGTTCGGTCCGTCGGCACCCCTGCCGCACGCGAAGACCACGGTCGGTGTCGCCGCCTCGGTCTCGTCGGCTGCAGCCACCGTCGGGGTCCCCTACATCGATGCCCTCGCCGGCCGGTGGTTCACGACCACGAACAGTCCCGGGTACTCGGCGCCCGACGGCGGGCACCCGAACGATGCCGGCCACCAGTACCTGGCTGACCGCGTCAGCGAGGCGCTGGACGCCCTCGCCACCCCCGCCGACAGTGCCCGGTGCGCCTGACGGGTGCCGTCCGCTCCTGAACGGGGTACAACCCATCCCCAGCGAGCTCATGGGAGATCCCCTGCACAGCACAGTCGGTGCCCAGCGGACTGTTGGGCTCCCGCAGATAGTGTCGTTCCCGGATCCGATCACCGGATCCTGCAGCACCGCACCACCACGAACGAACGGGGTACACCGTGATCGAGCCCATCGAAGCCACGCAGACCAGCACCACCGGTGACGCGCGCCGCATCGTCGAGCTCGCAGCAGCGACCAACACGACGATGAGCAACGAGCTCCTGCTCGACACGCTCCGCCGCAACGCCCAGGTCACGACCCGCCACATCCGCAAGGACTTCATCGAGGTCGCGACCGCCACCGCCGTGCTCGGTTACGTCTGCCGCCAGCGCAAGGACTTCATCGCGCTCCGCGGCGACGACCCAGCCTGGGCGCACGAGGTCGGCCGGTACGCCACCGAGTCCCTCGCGGTCGAGGCGCTCCGGATGCGCCGCGGCTGACGCCCGGCTTCCGACGCGAACGCACAAGGCCCCGCCGGACACCCGGCGGGGCCTTCGTCGTGTCAGCGGTGCGAGCCGACCGGAGTCCTCAGGACCAGACGCGGCGGATCCCCCACGAACCGGTCCAGGTCTCGTCGGGCTCGAGCCAGCGCAGGCCCTCGCCGGAGTTCAGGGCGTTCGCGGGCGCCGTCATCGGTTCCACCGCGACGGCCAGGCCCTTCCCGTCGCCGCGCGGGTACTCGCGCGACGTGAAGACCTGCACGTACGGGAACGAGGCGTCCTGCCAGAGCTCCACCCCGTCACCCTCGGGCCCGTGCATCGTCGTGCGGCGGATCCCCTCGGCGTCGGGGGTGACGTCCGTGTACGCGGTGTCGAGGTCCGAGTCCCCGGCCCGCCGCCCCTGACGGAGGTCGTACGGGGTGCCCTCGACCGGCACCGACCCCTTCGGCACCTTCTGCTCGTCGACGGTGAAGGCGGTCGCGGCGTCGAGCGTGACGACCAGGTCGTCGGCGGGGGTGTCACCGGCACGCAGGTACGGGTGCGCGCCGACGGCGAAGGGTGCGCGGACGCCCGAGCGGTTCGTGACCTGGTGCGTGACGCGGATGCCGTCGTCGACGAGCTCGTGCAGCACGCGCGTCTCGAGGGTGAAGGGCCACCCGTGCTGCGGGTGGATCGTCGCTTCTTGCTGGATCGACGTCTCGGTCTGCGAGACCACCCGGTACGGGGCGAACCGGAGCAGTCCGTGCGAGGCGTTGCCGTACTTGGGCTCCGAGACGTCGAGCTGCTGCCGCTTCCCGTCGAGCTCCCACACACCACCGGCCACGCGGTTCGGCCAGGGTGCCAGGACGATGCCGTTCGCCCCCGGCGGCTGCTCGGTCACGGGGAACGGCTCGGTGATGTCGAAGCCGGCGACGCGGAGTTCGCGGATGCCCGCGGCGACCTCGGTGACCACGGCTTCGACGACCCCGTCGGGTCCGGCGTGGTGGAGGCGGTACTGGCCACCCGTGGGTGCTGCGGTCATGGGGTGTTCTTCCTTCCGGCTGGTTCGGTGTGCTGCTCGCCGTCGGCGACGATCACCTGGGCCCCGGCCGCCCGGATCGTGGCGACCGCGGCGGCGTCGGCCTCGGCGGTGACGACGACGTCGATGTCCTCGAGCGCGCGGACGACCCCGATGTGGGCCCGGCCGAACTTCGACCCGTCCGCGACCACGACCGTACGCCGGGCCGTCGCCGCGAGCATCCGCTTGGCCTCGGTCTCGGGCAGGTTCACGTTCGTCAGGCCGTGGTCGACGTCGAGTCCGGTCCCGCCGAGGAACACGAGGTCCGCGGCGATCATCGGCAGGACCGCGCCGTTGAAGGGGGCGACGAGCGAGTGCTGCAGGGGCCGGAGGGTGCCGCCGGTGACGATCACGGTGAAGCGCGGGACAGCTCGCTCGAGCGCGAGCGCCGTGGTGAGGGAGTTCGTGACGACCGTGACGCCGGTGAGCTCGGTGCGCGCCACGAGGGCCTCGGCGACGGCGGCCGGCGTGGTGCCGACGTCGAGGACGACGCACTCCCCCGGGCGGACCAGCGCAGCGGCCGCGCGGCCGATGGCGGCCTTGGCCACCTGGTGCTCGACGGCGGTCTCCTCGAAGGGGCGCTCGGTGGAGCCGGCCCCGAGGCGGACCGCGCCCCCGTGCACCCGGCGGATCCGGGCCTCCTGGTCGAGGACGGCGAGGTCCTGGCGGACGGTCACCTCGCTGGTGCCGAGGGACGCGGCCAACGCGGCCGTCCGGACCATGCCCGGGGCACCGTCGACGATCGCGACGATGCGGTCCTGCCGCAGGGGCGCGGGCAGCGCGCCGGCGAGGAAGGAGAGGTCGGCGTCCGTCATGTGGACAGTTTCGCTTGCTTCCGATGTCCTTCGCAACGCTTCGGATGGGCGCTAGGCTGTTCCGGTGATCACCAAGCGCGTGACGAAGCTCGCGGACGGCCGCGACCTCTTCTACTTCGACGACGCCGACTCGACGCTGCCCGCGGAACGCAGCATCGACGACCGCGTGCTCGACCCGCGGCCCGAGACGGCGCGGATGCGGCAGGACGTCCTGACGGGTGAGTGGGTGTCGATCGCTGCGTCCCGGCAGAACCGTGTGTTCCTGCCGCCGGCCGACCAGGACCCGCTCGCGCCCCAGAGCCCGGCCAACCCGTCCGAGATCCCGAGCCGCTACGACGTCGCGGTGTTCGAGAACCGCTCGCCGTCGTTCGGACCGCTGCTCGAAGCCGACGACGCCCCCGAGTCGCTCGAGTCCCTGAGCGACGTCGGCCTGAACCGCCAGCTCCGCTCGGTCGGCCGGTGCGAGGTCGTGTGCTTCTCCCCCGAGACCTCGGGTTCCTTCGCCTCCATCTCCGAGTCGCGTGCCCGCACCGTCGTCGAAGCCTGGGCCGACCGCACCGCCGCGCTCTCCGCGATGCCGGGCATCCAGCAGGTGTTCCCCTTCGAGAACCGGGGCGAGGCGATCGGCGTCACGCTGCACCACCCGCACGGGCAGATCTACTCGTACCCGTACATCACGCCGCGCACCCAGCGCCTGCTCGCGAGCATCGAGCGGTTCGGGCCGGACCTGTTCGAGCAGCACCTCGCGAACGAGCGGGGTTCCGAGCGGGTCGTCCTCGCCGGCGAGCACTTCACCGCCTTCGTCCCGTTCGCCGCGCGCTGGCCCATCGAGATCCACATGCTGCCGCACCGCCACGTGCCCGACTTCGCCGGCCTGACCGACGCCGAGAAGGACGAGCTGGCGCACATGCACCTCCGGCTCACCCGTGGGCTCGACGCGCTCTACGGCGACCCGACGCCGTACATCGCCGCGTGGCACCAGGCGCCGGTGCACACCGCCCGCGACACCGTGCGGCTGATGCTGCAGATCACCTCGCCGCGACGCGCGGCGGACAAGTTGAAGTTCCTGGCCGGCAGCGAAGCCGCCATGGGCGCCTGGATCGGGGACCTCGTGCCCGAGAAGGCGGCCGAGTTCATCCGACAAGGAGTCGAGCGCGCATGACGTTCCAGCAGGTCTTCGGGTACGAGCCGACGGTGCGGTACTCCGCACCGGGTCGCGTCAACCTGATCGGTGAGCACACCGACTACAACGACGGCTACGTGTTGCCCTTCGCGATCGACCGTCGCACCACCGCGTCCATCGCCCAGCGCGACGACCGGATGATCCGCGTGGCATCGGCCTTCGACGCCGCGAGCGAGCCTGTCGCGCTGTCCCTCGACGACCTGTCGCCCGGGGCCATGGACGGCTGGTCGGCCTACGTCTTCGGGATCGCCTGGGCCCTGCGCGAGCAGGCGGGTGCCGATCTGAGCGACAAGACCGGGTTCGACGTCTTCATCGACTCCGAGGTCCCGGTCGGTGCCGGCCTGTCGTCCAGTGCCGCGATCGAGTGCGGTGTCGCGCTGGCGTTCAACGACCTGTGGGCACTCGGCCTCGACCGGAAGTCCCTGGCGCGCGTCGGGCAGTACTCGGAGAACCACGCTGTGGGCGCCCCCACCGGGATCATGGACCAGTCGGCCTCGCTGCTCGGCGAGCAGGACGCCGTCGTGTTCCTCGACTGCCGCACGCTCGACACCGCCGTCGTCGACCTGGCGCTCGAAGCGAACGGGCTCGAGGTCCTGGTGATCGACACCCGTGTCGAGCACGCCCACGCGACCGGTGGCTACGCCGCTCGTCGGGCCTCGTGCGAGAAGGGTGCCGAGGTGCTCGGCGTCGAGGCACTGCGTGACGTCAGCATCGAGGACCTGCCCCGTGCGCAGGAGCTCCTGGACGACGAGACCTTCCGTCGTGTGCGGCACATCGTGACCGAGGACCAGCGTGTCCTGGACACCGTCCGCACCCTGCGCGAACAGGGCCCCCGGGCGATCGGTCCGCTGCTGGTCGCGTCGCACGAGTCGATGCGCGACGACTTCGAGATCTCCGTTCCGGAGCTCGACCTGGCCGTCGCGACGGCGGTCGAGCACGGCGCCGTCGGCGCCCGCATGACCGGCGGGGGGTTCGGCGGTGCGGCGATCGCGCTCGTCGACCAGGCGTCGCGTGACGCGATCGCCGCAGCGGTCACCGCCGCGTTCGCCGACGCCGGGTACCGCGAGCCGAACGTGTTCACGGTGCGCGCCGCGCAGGGCGCTCGGCGCGACTGACCGCTGCGGCG
Source organism: Curtobacterium poinsettiae (assembly GCF_047226435.1). Lineage (NCBI taxonomy): Bacteria > Bacillati > Actinomycetota > Actinomycetes > Micrococcales > Microbacteriaceae > Curtobacterium > Curtobacterium poinsettiae. Next base: position 3,204,299 of record NZ_CP178434.1, read on the forward strand.
CAGGCCGTCACCCGCGCGCTCGGCCGCTCGGCGCTCGGCGCTCGACGTTTCGCGCTCAGCGACAGGTCACGCGGCGATCAGCCCGTGAGCTGTCGTTCAGCACGAAAGCACGGCGAGGCCGGACGAGCCGTGCCCGCCGTGCGTTCGACGGCTCGGCCGACTCAGCCGAGGTAGTCCGCGTACCGGACGTGCTCCACGACGTTCCCGAGCACGAACGGGTGCGCCCGACCGTGCTCCACGGCCCACTCCACCCACGCGGACTGCGCCGGCATGAGCAGCCACACCAGCGCGGTGGTCCCGAGCACGGCGGCCAGGGTCAGGCCCATCACGGTGTGCTCGTCGAACCGGGCTGCCCCACGGCGGGCGATCGCGACGACGAACCCGACGACTGCGAACCCCACCGTCGCGAGCGTCCACCCGAACCAGGGACCCGACGTGAACGTGTACTCCTGGCCGGCGTGCACGAAGGTCGTCGCCCAGGTCGACCCCGGAGCCTGGAACAGCACGCAGATCGCCACGATGACGATCAGCCACCGGGCGTCCTTGGTCAGTTGCGACGGCTCGGGCCGGGGTCGCATCACCGGCGCCGTCTGCAGTCGTTCGTCCCCCATGCCGCGACCGTAGCACCGGCGGGGTGCACTTCGTGAGCAGCAATGGTCGGGTGCGATGACGCCACCCGACCATTGCTGCTCACGATCGCGACCGCGCCGAGCCCCGCGCGACCGCGCGTGCTACGACAGCTGGCGCTCGGCGGCCTCGACCACGTTCTTCATCAGCATCGCGCGGGTCATCGGCCCGACGCCGCCGGGAGTCGGCGACAGGAAGCCCGCGACCGATGCGACCGCGGGGTCGACGTCGCCGTGCAGCTTCGCCTTGCCGGTCTCCTCGTTGACCACGCGGGTGATGCCCACGTCGATCACGGCGGCACCGGGCCGCACCCAGTCCGGCTTGACGAGCCCGGCGACCCCGGCAGCGGCGACGATGATGTCGGCGCGACGGCACTCCGCGGCGACGTCGGCGGTCAGCGAGTGCGTCAGGGTCGCGGTGGCCTCGAGTCGCGTGAGCAGCAGGCCGAGCGGCCGTCCGACGGTCAGCCCCTGGCCGATGATCGTCACGTGCGCACCACGGATCGGGATCTCGTACGCGTCGAGCATCGCGACGATGCCCCGCGGGGTGCACGGCAGCGGTGCGTCGATCGTGCCGGCACCACCCGGCACGGCGAGCACCAGCTCGCCGAGGTTCGTCGGGTGCAGGCCGTCGGCGTCCTTCGCCGGGTCCATCAGCTCGAGCATCGGCGTCGGGTCGATGCCCTGCGGCAGCGGGAGCTGCACGATGAAGGCGGTGACGCGGGGGTCGTCGTTCATCTGCAGGATCGCGGCCCGGATGTCCGCGGCGCTCGCGGACGACGGCAGGTCGATGCGGTGCGAGTCGAGGCCGATCGACGCCGAGTCGCGGTGCTTGCCCGCGACGTAGGACATCGAGCCGGGGTTCGCGCCGACCATGATCGTGCCGAGGCCCGGACGGATGCCGTGCTCGTGCAGGCGGTCGATCCGGCCCCGCAGTTCGTCGAGCGTCCGGGCGGCGAGGGCCGTGCCGTCGATGCGGACGGCGCTGCCCTCTCCGGCCCAGAGCGTCCGAGGGATGGTGCCGCTCACGCGTACAGCGGGAACGCGTCGGTCAGGGCCTTCACCCGTGCCGAGAGCGCTGCGACGTCCGGGTTCGGCATGAGGGTCAGCGCGATGATGTCGGCCACCTCGGTGAACTCGGCGTCGCCGAAGCCGCGGGTCGCCAGCGCAGAGGTGCCGATGCGGACACCCGAGGTGACCATCGGCGGGCGCGGGTCGAACGGCACGGAGTTGCGGTTCACGGTGATGCCGACCTCGTGCAGCAGGTCTTCGGCCTGCTTGCCGTCGACCTCGGACGTGCGCAGGTCGACGAGCACCAGGTGCACGTCGGTGCCGCCGGTGAGCACGTCGATGCCCGCGGCCTTGGCGTCGTCCGCGGTCAGGCGGGCGGCGAGGGCCTGGGCGCCGCGGATCGTGCGCTCCTGACGGTCCTTGAACTCGGGGGTGCCGGCGAGCAGGAACGCGGTGGCCTTGGCGGCGATCACGTGCATGAGCGGGCCGCCCTGCTGGCCCGGGAAGACCGCGGAGTTCAGCTTCTTGAACAGGGTCTCGTCGTTCGACAGGATGATGCCCGAGCGGGGGCCCCCCAGGGTCTTGTGGACCGTCGACGAGACGACGTGGGCGTGTGGGACCGGGGACGGGTGCAGCCCGGCGGCGACGAGGCCGGCGAAGTGCGCCATGTCGACCCAGAGCTTCGCGCCGACCTCGTCCGCGATCTCGCGGAACTTCGCGAAGTCGAGCTGGCGCGGGTAGGCGGACCAGCCGGCGATCAGGACCTTCGGCTGGTGCTCGATGGCCTTGGCGCGGATGTCGTCGTAGTCGACCTCGAACGTCTCGGGGTCGACGCCGTACGCCACGGCGTTGTAGATGCGGCCCGAGAAGTTCAGCTTCATGCCGTGGGTCAGGTGACCACCGTGGGCGAGCTCGAGGCCGAGGATGGTGTCGCCCGCCGAGGCGATGGCGTGCAGGACAGCGGCGTTGGCCGTCGCGCCGGAGTGCGGCTGGACGTTGGCGTACTCGGCACCGAACAGCGCCTTGGCACGGTCGATGGCGAGCTGCTCGGCGACGTCGACGTACTCGCAGCCGCCGTAGTAGCGCTTGCCCGGGTAGCCCTCGGCGTACTTGTTGGTGAGCACGGAGCCCTGCGACTCGAGCACGGCACGCGGCACGAAGTTCTCGGACGCGATCATCTCGAGGGTGTCGCGCTGGCGGCCGAGCTCCTGCTGCAGGACGGCGGCGATCTCGGGGTCGACCTCGGTGAGCGGGGCGTTGAACGCGGCGCGGGCGGCGGCCTGCTCGGCCACCTCGGCAGAGTCGGAGACGAACGGGGGCAGATCGGCAATGGACACGGGACTCCTACGGTGTGCGGACGACCAGCTGGTCGCACTCGGACGGTCGGTCGGTGCAGCCCAGGCGTACGGCCGCGCACCGTGTCTATGTCGCTCCCTGATGGTGACCCATCCAACGCCAGTCGCGACGTGACGATCGTACCGAGCGACCCCGCCCTGTGTCACCCTGGATGCATGACGCTGCTCTCGCCCGACGTGGACGAACGGACCACCACGGACGAACGGACCAGTGCACGGGCGGACACCCCGTGGGTCACCGTGGTCTGGGACGACCCGGTCAACCTGATGTCCTACGTCACCTACGTCTTCCAGCAGCACTTCGGGTTCTCGCGCGCGCAGGCCGAGCGGCTCATGCACCAGGTGAACGACGACGGCCGCGCGATCGTGGCAACGGGCCCGCGCGAGTCGATGGAGGCCCACGTCCAGTCGATGCACGGCTACGGCCTGCAGGCGACCGTCGACAAGGCCCCCGAAGCGTGATCCCGTTCGTCCGCCGCGCCGACGGCGTCCACCTCGGCCTGTCCTCCGGCGAGCGCGACCTGCTCGCCTCGCTCACCGAGCAGCTGCGGCAGGTGCTCGGCGGCGACCTGTCCGCCGACCCGATCAGCGAGCGGATGTTCCCGGACGCCTACCCCGGTGACGACGAGGCGAGCGCAGAGTTCCGGAAGTACACGCAGTCCGACCTGCTCACGCAGAAGACGACGAACGCCTCGATCGTGCACGAGTGGCTGACGGGCACCCGCGACGGTTCGCTCGACGCCGAGGACGAGCAGGCGTGGCTCCGCACCCTCACCGACCTGCGGCTGACGATCGCCGACCGGCTGGGCATCGAGGACGCCGACGACGAGGAGCGCTCGGTCGAGGCCGACGCGGGCGTCGGCCTGCGCGACGTCTACGACTGGCTCGGCTTCGTACAGGAACACCTGGTCGTCACGCTCACGTCGCGCTGACGGCCCACGGCCTGGAGGCCCGGATCACCTCCGGCGCGACGGGTCACCCCAGCAGGTCGTCGCGGTGGGCTCGCGCCCAGTCGGCCAGGCTCCGCGGTGCGGTGCCGGTGATGCGCAGGACGTCGGCGCTCATCACGTCGACGCCGTCGAGGCCGCGGCGGACGACCCGGCCGAACTGCTGCCGGAGCCCCTCGGCCTGCCAGGCGGGCACCCCGCTCAGGCGCAGCACAGCGGCGTAGACCCGGCTCGGCAGGTGCAGGGGGCGCACGGGTCGGCCGAGCCCTTCGGCGAGCGCGGCGGCGACACCCCGCGCATCGAGCAGGTCCGGGCCGGTGAGCACCGGTTCGGTGCCGTCGTGGCTGTCCTCGGTCAGCACCCGCGCCGCCGTCCGGGCGATGTCCTCGGTGTCGATCCAGCCGATCACCCCGCGGCCCGTGGTGTGCGGGAACCACCCCCGTCGGATCGCCGGTGCCGAGGGCTGCACGTTCGTCATGAACGACGAGGGGTGCAGGATCGTCCACGCCAACCCGCTCTCGCGTACCAGCCGGTCGGTGTGCCAGGCGGCGCTCGCCCACGACATCGGGGAGTGCTCGGCGGCGTCTCCGCCCGACAGCTGCACGATCCGTCCGACCCCGGCCCGCTGTGCCGCTCGGACCCCGCTGGCGCCCTGCTCCCGCTGCCGCTGGCTGACCGGCGTCACGAGGAAGAAGCGGTCGGCCCCGTCGAGCGCCGCGGTGAGCGCGTCCTCGTCGTCCAGGTCGGCCAGGCGACCGTCGATGCCGCGTGCCCGGAGCGCGTCGACCTGCTCGGGGCGTCGGACCACTGCGCGGACCGTCACCCCTGCCGCCCGCAGCAGCTCCGCGGTCTTGCCCCCGACGTCCCCGGTCACGCCGGTGACCGCCACGATCTCGCCCATGTCTGCTCCTCGTCCCACTGACCCGTTCTGGTATCAGTTTCCTGATACCAGAACGTACGCCGGTACGATCGCCCCGTGCCCCAGGAACTCCCAGCCCCGTGCGACGACGTCGACGGCATCGTGGCGTGGACGGTCATCCGGGCCGCACGGACGCTCTCCCGCCGACTCGCGGCCGAGCTGGCGCCGCTCGGGTTGACGCCCGTCGAGTTCGGCGCGCTCATCCAGCTCGCAGCGGCCGGCGAGCTCAGCCAGGCCGACCTGGCGCGCGCGGTCGGCGTCCGACCGCAGAGCATGACGACGCTCGTCGGGGGGCTCTCGACGCGGGGACTCGTGGAGCGGGGCGCCGCACCGGGCCGGGGACGGGCCTCCCGGATGCGACTGACCGACCAGGGCGAGGCGCTGCTGGCACGCGCCCACCCGATCGTCCGGGCGAGCAACGCGTGGTTCGGCGACGGTGCGGAACCGATCTCGGCGACCCTGCTCCCGTTGCTCGAGCCGGACGCGGGCGACGACGGGTCCGCCGTTCCCTGACCGACATCGGAAGCCTCGCCCGACGCCGAGTGAGCAGAAGACGACGGCTCGCACCCCCGCACCCGACGTCTTCTGCTCACTCGACGACCGCCGGACGTCCTGGAGCCTCGCCGCCCGCGGACCGGTAGCGTCGGGGCATGGCGAAGGGCGGCGGGTTCAGCAGTGACACCACGGCAGGCGCGATCTGGAACGTGGTGATCTGCGGCATCCTCTGCATCGGCATCCCGATCGCGGCGATCGTCAACGCCGACCGGGGTTCCGCGTCCGTCGGCAGCGGCATCGCCGCGACGGTCCTGGCCCTGTGCATGGAGGTCTCCTTCGTCCGCCGCCTGCTCGCGCACCGGCGCTGACGCTTCGTGAGCACGAGTGGTCGAGTCGCCGCGGCGCACTCGACCATTCGTGCTCACGAAGCACCTCCCCCGCGGCCGGTACCCTGATCCGGTGACCGACCCGACCCCCACGCACTGGACCCTGACGCTCGTCTGCGACGACCAGCCCGGGATCGTGCACGCCGTCTCCGGAGCGATCGTCGCCGCCCAGGGCAACATCACCGAGTCGCAGCAGTTCTCCAGCGCCGACACCAACACGTTCTTCATGCGCCTGCAGGTGATGGCGCCGGTCGACCGCGCCGCCTTCGAGGCAGCACTCGCGCCCGTCGCCACCCGCTACGACGCCCGCGTCCAGCTCGACGTCGTCGGTCGTCCGCTGCGCACCCTCGTGCTCGTGTCGAAGGCCGGTCACTGCCTCAACGACCTGCTCTACCGGCAGCGCGGCGGACAGCTGCCGATCGAGGTGCCCCTCGTGCTGTCGAACCACGCGGACCTGTCCGAGCTCGCCGCGTTCTACTCCGTGCCGTTCGAGCACCGTCCGGTCACCGACGCCGAGTCGAAGGAGCAGATGGAGCGGCGCGTGCTGCAGGCGGTGGAGGAGCACGACATCGAGCTCGTCGTCCTCGCCCGCTACATGCAGATCCTGTCGCCCGGACTCTGCGCCGCGCTCGAGGGCCGTGCCGTGAACATCCACCACTCGTTCCTGCCCGGCTTCAAGGGCGCGAACCCGTACCGGCAGGCGCACGCCCGCGGGGTGAAGCTCATCGGCGCGACCGCGCACTTCGTCACGAGCGACCTCGACGAGGGCCCGATCATCGAGCAGAACGTCGTCCGCGTCGACCACACCAAAGAACCGGCCGAGCTGGTGTCCATCGGGCAGGACGAGGAGTCCCGCACGCTCACCCAGGCGGTGCGCTGGATCGCCGAGGACCGCGTCCTGCTCGACGGCGCCCGCACCATCATCTTCAAGTAGGCAGCACCATGACCAACGCCCCGCAGTCCCCCGTCGACTGGGAATCGGTCCCCGACCCGGCAGCCGTCCGGCAGCCGCGACCGCGGTTCGAGGCCTGGAAGGTCCTGCGCATCGCCGTGATGGTGTTCGGGCTGTTGTCCCTGGCCTTCTGGGGCTACTGGTCGTGGCAGCTCCCACTCCCCGGCTACCTGTTCATGGTCGGCGCCCCGCTGTTCGCCGCGGTCGTCTGGTACTTCTTCCGCTCACCGCGCTCTCCGATCGAGACCGACATCGTCGGCAAGACCATCGTCGAGGTCGCCCTGGTCGTCGCCGCAGGCGCGACCTGGATCTCCATCGGCCATCCGGTCGTCGGGATCGTCTTCATCGTGATCGCCGCCCTGAGCGGCGTGATCGCGTTCCGCAAGGAGACCGCATGACCGCCACGGGCCTCCAGACCGGCCGGGAGGCCCAGCGCACGCTGGTCCGCGCGGCCCGCGTCGTCGACGCGGCCGGCACCACGGCCGACGGCTGGGTCCTGGTCGTCGGTGACACGATCCACGCGACCGGCTCCGGCCCCGAGGCCCCCGCGGCCGACCAGGTCGTCGACCTGGGCGACCGGGTCCTGACGCCCGGGTTCGTGGACCTGCACGGGCACGGTGGGGCGACCGAGGCGTACGAGGACGACTCGTTCGACGGCTCGCTCGCGATGCACCGCGCGCACGGCACGACCCGTTCCGTCCTGTCGCTCGTCGCGAACCCGGTCCCCGCGCTCGTGGCGTCGCTGACCCACGTCCGTGCCGTCATGGCTACCGACCCACTCGTGCTCGGCGTGCACCTGGAGGGGCCGTTCCTGTCCCCGCACAACAAGGGCGCCCACAACGAGTCGTTCCTGATCGACCCGACGCCCGCTGCGGTCGACGCGTTGCTCGAAGCGGGCGAGGGCGTCATCCGCCAGGTCACCATCGCGCCCGAGCTGCCGGGCGCGCTCGACGCCGTCCGTCGGTTCGTCGAAGCCGGTGTCACGGTCGCCGTCGGCCACACGGTCGGCACGTACGACCAGGCCCGGGCCGCCTTCGACGCCGGCGCGACGATCCTGACCCACGCGTGCAACGCGATGCCCGGCCTGCACCACCGCGCGCCGGGACCGATCGGCGCTGCCGTGGCGGACGACCGCGTGACGCTCGAACTCATCCTGGACGGCGTGCACGTGCACCCGGTCGTGGCGGACACGCTCTTCCGGGCGACGCCGGGTCGTGTCGCGCTGATCACCGATGCGATGGGTGCTGCCGGCGCCGCGGACGGCTCGTACCGACTCGGGTCGCTCGACGTCACGGTGACCGACGGCGTCGCACACGTCGCGGGGACCGAGACCATCGCGGGATCGACACTGACGCAGGACGTGGCGCTCCGCAACGCGGTCTCGCTCGCCGGGCGGACCCTGCCCGAGGCCGTGGCGGCGCTGACGAGTGTGCCGGCCGGCGCGCTGGGGCTCGGCGACCGCCTGGGTCGGCTGGCGCCGGGGTTCGCCGCGGACCTCGTGGCGCTGTCGTCGGCGCTCGAGGTCGAACGTGTGTGGGGCGGCGGGCGCGAGCTGCGCTGAGGCACGCACCGTTCGCTCGAACCCGTCACGGCAGGTCGGTCGGGCGGGGGTTGAGGGGCTCACCGAACCTCGGGGCCCGGCCCGGGACGCAGTGCCCGTAGATGGTCACGTCCGCGTGGGACTCGTACGCCTGGAACAGGACGGCGAAACCGTCCCCTGCCGTGCCGCCGAGGTACCCCTTCGGGTAGCTGATGACGGTGCGCTCGGGCGTCAGGGTGTCGTCGTGCTCGACGCGGGCGCCGCCGTACCCGATCGCTGCGAGGGCCTTCGCGACCCGCCCGGCGACCTGGTCGGGGGTGCCCGGCAGCGGGAGCCTCCGCGAGGCCGAGTACGAGTACTGGGCGGCTTCCTGGTCTCCCGTGCCGCAGATGAACCAGGCGGGCTCGTCATCGCCCCAACCGTCCTGCCCGACGACCGAGCGCACGGCGGCGAAGATGTCCAGGACGTCCTGGTGCGACTGTTCGACGTTCATCGACGTGTCCTTCTGCATCGGGGAGTACAGGGCGGGGTCGGTGCACCCGGTCAGGAGCACGGCACACACGACGGCGATCACCGCGCCCCACGGTTCAGAGCATCGGGTCACCGGTGCCCCCGGTCTGCCAGCCGTACATGAGCCAGTCGTCCTTGGTCTGCTGCCGCATCCGGTCGAAGGGGCCGCCCCGCTCGGGGATCTCGTCCCCGTGCCCCATCGCCGCTCGTGCAGCGTTGTACTGGGCGGTGGTCCCGTTGTCGAAGTAGGAGTACCGGCCGTCGTCGTCATCGCCGTCGTACGGCCCGTGGCGGGTGACGCCGTGCCGGGTGTCCGACCCACGACCCTCGGTCTCGGAGCTGAACTCGTGCGCGTCCCACGTGGACTCGGTCGGGTCACGGCGACCGGACAGGTTCTGCCCGGTGACGGCCCAGCCGTCCTTCGCGCCCTGGGTGGCGAAGACCTGTCCCTCGGGCACGTGCAGTGCGGACGCCTTCGGTGCGGCGTCCGTGACGCCGGCCGAGCCGAACAGCACCACGTGGTCGGCGTGCGTCTTCGTCAGGGCGATCGTCGCCACGGTCGTGCCGTAGGAGTGCCCCATGACGGTCAGGTCGGCGTCCCGCCCGGCAGCGGCTCGTGCCGCGTGGAACCCGTCGAGGTCGGCCACGAGCCGGCCCGCGCCCGCCTGCGCGCGGTCGTCCGCCAGGACGGTCCGGAACGATGGGTCGTCAGCCATCGGCGGGTGGTAGCCGATCCAGGACAGGACGGCCACGTCGCCCGCGCGGGCACCGGACACCCGGACCTGTTCCGCACGCATGCCGATGGCGATCGCGCTGTAGTCCTGCACCGTGCCGTCCTGGTACGTCGCGGTGTTCATGCCCGGCACGATGACGCTGACGTGCGTGGCACGGTCGAGGTCACCCGCGACGATCTGCGCGAGCGGTGGACGGTCGTCGACGAGTGCCACCAGTGAGACCGGCGTCGTCGCGAGGGTGTCCTGGATGTTCCGGTAGGCGTCACGCTGCCGTTCCCAGACGAGCAGCTGCTCGCGCGCCGCGGCCGCGTCGGCGGGGTTCCGGGCGGCGTCGTGCAGCTCGCGCCAGTGGCGCACCTGCCGCCGTGCGTGTGCGAGCCGGTCGGCCAAGACCGTCGTGTTCGCCCGTGCCCGCGCCCAGGAGGCGACACCGTTCAGGTTGCCGATGACCGCCGGCATCGCCGCGACGAACGCCCGCTGGGCCGCGGACGGCGCACCGTCGACGCCCGACATCGCCTGCCACCACCCGGCGACCTGCGCCGCGTCGATGCCGGCGAGCCGCTTCGCGACCCGCGAGTCGCCACCGAGCGCAGCGATGCTCTCCGGATCGAGGGTGGCGAGCCACGTGAGGAACTGCCCGTCGCTCATCGCGGACACGACCGCGGCGGAGACCAGCTTGCCGAGCACCGAGCGGTCCTCGAGCGCAGCGGCCGCCGCTCGGTCAGCTGCGGCCCGGCGGGCGACGAGCTCGTCCCACTGCGCCGACAGCCGAGCGTCCAGCCCGGCCAGCCACTCGCCGCTGTGCTGCAGCTGTTGCAGGAGTGCCCGATCCGACTCGACCGCGTCCGGTCCGGATGCCGCCGCGGTCGCGTCGCGGATTGCTCGGTCGTTGGCCGCGATGTCGTCCGCGGTGTTCCGCCGCGTCGTCTGCAGGCTCGCGGCGTCGTCCTGGATCTCCCGCACCTGGCGCGCGTAGGTGGCGAGTGCAGCCGACGCCGCGTCCAGCCTCGCCGCGACGCGATGCGCACTCGCCGGCATCGCCGCTGCCGCCACGAGGAACTGTTGTTGTGCCCGCCCCGCCCAGCCCGAGGCGGCGTGCTCGGCAGCGACGAGCACGTGCCGGGCGCCGTCACGGACCGCGTCCGAGCGGTCTTCGTGCCTTCGGGCGATCCGCTGGATGCCGTCCGGATCGCCCGCGACGGGGTCCGCGCTCACCGGACCCGCCGGGCGAGGTCGGCGTCCGCCCGCAGGACTGCTTCGGCGGCGGTGGTCACGTACGCACGGAGTGTGTCCGCGTCGTCGCCGAGCGAACGGATCATCGCATCGTGGGCCGAGGACGATGCGATGAACGCGGATGCGACCGCCCCTGAGCCGAACGCACCGCCGTCCGAACCGGACAACGGTCGCTCGGGATGCAGGTCAGTGACCGCTCGCCCCGCCGCTCGCGCGACCGCTTGCATGGTCGGCAGATCGACCGTCAGATCCCCCATGGTTCCCCCTCGTGTTCCCCGAGGAGGTCAACATATCACCGCTGAAGTACGGTGTGTCAAGGAGTGTTCAGTGATCGATCGGGCGCCCCCGCTCGCCGCTCGCCCAGCCCGTGTCCGCCGAGTTGCCCACCCGCAGCGACAGCGTCCCGCCACGCGTCACGAACGACGCCGGCACCCACGACCGCTCGTGGGTCCACCCGTTCAACCGCGCCCCCTGCACGTACGGCTCGGTCCCCGAGGACCGGATCACGAGCCGCTCGCCGCTGGAGCGTCGGATGTCGACCGTGCTGAACGTCGGGCTGCCGATGAGCATCTCCGCTCGCCCGGGCGTCTGCGGGAACAGGCCGATCGAAGCGAAGACGTACCAGGCGCTCATCGTGCCGAGGTCGTCGTTGCCCGGCAGCCCACCGGGGCCGGTCGAGTAGGCGTCGTCCACGACCCGGCGCACGGTCTCCTGCGTCTTCCAGGGCGTGCCGAGTGCGTTGTACATCCAGGGTGTGTGGATGTCGGGTTCGTTCGTCGGGTCGAACTTCGTGGCGTCCCCGCCCGTGACGGCCCAGTTGCCCGAGGCGTCGTGGAAGAAGTCGTCGAGCCGTGCGACGGCGGCGTCGTCACCACCGAGCGCGCTCGACAGCCCCCGCACGTCCTGCGGCACGAGCCAGGTGTACTGCGCACTGGTGCCCTGCGCGAACCCGGTGCCGGTCGAGGGCGACCAGCCCGGCGTCCACGATCCGTCGGCCTGCCGAGCGGCTTGGTGGCCGACCGCCGCGTTGAAGGTGTTCTTCCAGTACCCACCACGAGCGGCGAACATCCGGGCATCGGAGTGCAGTCCGAGTGCGCCTGCCCAGTACCCGAGCGCGCTGTCGGAGATCGAGTCCTCGAGGGTCTCGGCCGCACCACCCCAGCAGGCGCAGTCGTCGTTCGCGGCGTACTGCCGATCCAGGTACTCGTCGAGCGCGGGCCGCTGCGACAGGCACTGTCCGGGGCACCCGACGTCGCTCTCGGCGTCCGCGTTCTCGACCGTCGCCTGGCGCTTGAGGGAGGCGTACGCGGCCCGGACGTCGAAGTTCCGGACGCCCATGGCGTACCAGGTGGCGAGCGTCGCGGCCGAGGGGTCGCCGGTCATCACGTGCGTCGGCGCTCCGAGGTGCAGCCACCGGTCCCACACCCCGCCGTTCTGCTCGGCGAACCGCAGCATCGACTGCGCCATGTCCCCGGCGACGTCCGGCCGCAGCAGGGCCAGCAGCTGGATCTGCGCCCGGTACTGGTCCCACCCGGAGTACGTGCCGTAGACGGCCCGGTGTCCGCGGTCCATCCGGTGCACCCGCAGGTCCGGCCCGAGGTAGCGCCCGTCGCGGTCGTTCAGCGTGTTCGGCTGCATGAGTGCGTGGTAGACGGACGTGTAGAGCTGGGTGGTGCGGTCCGCCGTGCCGCCACCGACGCGCAGGCGCGACAGTTCACGGTTCCAGGAGGCCCGTGTGCCTGCCGCGACGCTGGCGACGGTCGAGCGCCCGGTCACCTCGCCGTCACGGTTCGCGACCGCCCCGGCCGCGCTCACGTACGAGATGCCGATCTTCGCCTGCACCGTCGCTCCGCGACGCGCATCGAACCCGACCCACGCGCCGGAGCCGCGTCCGGCGCGGTCGGCGCCGGTCAGGTAGCCCTCCCCACCGGAGGAGGACGTGCCTCCAGGCTGGACCGTGCCGTCCTTCCAGGTGCCGGTGCTCGCGAACGCCGTGTCGAAGGTCGCGGTGAAGTAGAGGCGGTAGTAGCTGCGACGGTCCGGGTTGGTGGCGCCGCCGCCGTTCGCGCGGCGGCTGCAGAAGCCGCCGGTCAGGACGCTGCCGCTGACGGTGCGGGTGCGGGGGTCGACGCGGGTGACCGCGGCCTCGCTGCCGTTGATCGAGTTCGAGGTGCGGAACAGCAGGTTCGCGTCCTTGCCCGCCGGGAACGTGAACGCACCGACGCCGGCACGCGTGGTCACGGCGAGGTCGGTGCGGACGCCGTTGTCGAGCGTCACGCCGTAGCGGCCGGGGCTCGCCGACTCCTGGTCGTGCGAGTACCCGGCGGCGTAGACGGCGTCCTTCGAGTCGGCCGACGGCGAGGTCGTGACCGGGGTGGTGACCGGCATGATCGGCACGTCGCCGGCTGCACCCGGAGCGCACCCGGCGCCGTTCAGGTGCGTCAGGCTGAAGCCACGCAAGCGGTTCACGTCGTACGAGTACCCGTTCGCGACCGGGGTCGACGTCTGGTCACCCGCGGTGCCCGTGGGACTCCACTGCATCATCCCGAACGGCGCCGTGGCACCCGGCCAGGTGTTGCCGTTGTTGCTCGTGCCGATGAAGGGGTCGACGTACCGCGCAGGATCGCTGACGGTCCGCCCGGCCTGTGCCGAGGGCGAGCCCACAGCGGGCGCGGCGACGATCCCCGTTCCCACCAGGGCGGCGATCGCGGCCACCGCGGCGAGCGGGAACGGACGGACGAGCGGGCGACGGTGCACGCGAGATCGGTTCACATCGGCGACGCTAGCCCCCTCGGACGGGGGACGCCGCCCGCGTCACCGATCGCTCTCCCGCTGTTCACGTCGGGTCCGGCGTCGGACGCGGCCCGCGCGGCGCCCGACCCTCGCGCCCCGCGGGGGTCGCTGTCAGGATGGGCGCATGAGCGTCATGGTGTCCGTCTTCGATGCGTACCGGTCCCGCACGAGCGAGAAGTACACGGCCTACCCGCCGGACGTGCTCCCCATGTTCGTCGCCGAGATGGACAGCATGCTCGCCGAACCGATCCGCGACGCCCTGGTCACGGCGGTGACGAACGGCGACACCGGCTACGTCGGGCACGGACGGGCCCTGCCCGAGGCGTTCGCCGACTTCGCCGAGAGCCGGTGGGCGTGGCGGGTCGACCCCGACCTGGTCCGCACCACCACGGACGTGTCGGTCGCTGCGGTCGAGGTGCTGCGCCGGGTCATCGAGCCGGGCGACCAGGTCGTCATCATGCCGCCCGTGTACCCGCCGTTCTGGGAGTACGTGTCCGAGGCCGGCGGCACCGTCACCGAGGTCCCGCTGCTCGCCCCCGCGGGCCCGGCCGACCCCTTCGACACCACGGCCGGCTGGCGGATGGACCTCGACGGCCTCGCGCAGGCGTTCGCCGACGGAGCCCGCACGGTGCTGCTCTGCAACCCGCACAACCCCCTCGGGCTGGTGCACGACCGCGAGTCGCTCGTCGCACTCGCGAAGCTGGCCGCCGAGTGGGACGCCGTCGTGGTGTCCGACGAGATCCACGCGCCGCTCGTGCACGCCGACGCGGTCTTCACGCCGTTCCTGGAGTCCTGCCCCGAGGCCGCGTCGCTCGGCGTCGCCCTGACGAGCGCGAGCAAGGCCTGGAACCTCGCCGGCACGAAGTGCGCGATGATGATCGGCGCCTCGGAGCGGGCCCGCGCGTGGTTCGACGGCCTGCCGACCGAGGTCGTCGAGCGCACCGGCATCCTCGGCTACACGGCGAGCGTCGCGGCCTTCAGCGAGGGCGGACCGTGGCTGGCGTCACTGCTCACCGAGCTCGCGGCGAACCGTCGGACCCTGGCCGAGCGGATCGGCGACGTGCTGCCCGGCGCCGAGTACCGGCAGCCGCAGGCGTCGTACCTGGCGTGGCTCGACCTGCGGGCGCTGCCGTGGGGCGACGATCCCGCAGCGGAGCTCGTCGACCGGGCGAAGGTGGCGCTCGGCTCCGGCCCGGCGTTCGGACGGCAGGGCCGGGGCTTCGCGCGGCTGAACTTCGGGTGCTCGGCGGAGACCCTCGACGAGGGACTCAGCCGCCTGGCCGCAGCCGCCCGCGCCTGAACCCGAGCTGCGTCGACCGGCGTGTGGCTGCCGCGAGACGCCGGCGTGTGGCTGCCGCGAGACGCCGGCGTGTGCGTTCGACGCCCTGCAATCGTCGAGACGCCGCGGGATTCGGCGGCGTCTCGACGCTTCGGCGGCGCCGGGGCAAGACGCCGGCGTGTGAGTGGAGAGAAGGGCGCAGCGCCTACTCGAACCGCTGCCAGGCCGGCTTGTTCGCGTACGTGTAGCGGTAGTAGTCGGCGAGCTGCAGCCCGGCGGCGGCTTCCTCGTCGACGACGACGGTCGCGTGCTCGTGCAGCTGCAGGGCCGAACCGGGCACGAAGGAGCTGAGCGGCCCCTCGACCGCGGCGGCGACGGCCGCTGCCTTCGACGGCCCCTGGGCGACGAGGACGAGCTCGCGGGCCTCGAGGATGGTGCCGAGCCCCTGCGTCATGCAGTGCGTCGGGACCTGTTCGGGCGAGTCGAAGAAGCGCGCGTTGGCGTCACGGGTCGACGGCGCGAGGGTCTTGATGCGGGTGCGCGAGGCGAACGACGACGTCGGCTCGTTGAACCCGATGTGGCCGTTCGCTCCGATGCCGAGGATCTGCACGTCGATCCCACCGGCGGCACGGATCGCGGCGTCGTACTCCTTGGCCGCGAACTCCAGGTCGGCGGCACGGCCGTCCGGCACACGCACACGCGACGCGTCGAAGCCGAGCGGGGCCACGGCGTCGCGGGCGATCACGGCCGCGTAGGACTCGGGGTGCTCGAGCGGGATGCCGACGTACTCGTCGAGGGCGAACCCACGCGCCTCGGCGAACGAGATCTCACCAGCCTGCACCCGGCGCCGCAGGTCGGCGTAGATGCCCTGCGGGCTGGATCCGGTGGCGAGACCGATGACGGCGGACGGCTTCTTGGCGACGACGGACGCGATCTTGGCCGCGGCGACGCGACCGACCTCGTCCGGCGTGGGCAGGATGATGATCTCCACACCACCAGCCTACTGGTCATGACCAGTCTGCGACAGGGGTCGGGTGGGTAGCGTGGAGGCATGCCGACCCCCGACTTCGTCCTGTCCCTGCGCGAGAAGATCGGCACGGCACCGCTCTGGCTGTCGGGCGTGAGCGCCATCGTGACCCGCGGCTCCGGCGCCGATCGCGAACTGCTCGTGGTTCGGCGGGCCGACACCGGCGCGTACACCCCGGTCACCGGGATCGTCGACCCGGGCGAGGAACCCGCCGTCGCCGCCGAACGCGAGGTCCTGGAAGAAGCGGACGTCGTCGCCGTCGCCGAACGCCTGGCGTGGGTCCAGGTGCTGCCCGAGATGACCTACCCGAACGGCGACCGCTCGCAGTACCTCGACCTGGTCTTCGCCTGCCGGTACGTCTCCGGCACGCCGAACCCCGCCGACGGCGAGAACACCGAGGCGTTCTGGGCCCGGCTCGACGCACTGCCCGACATGTCCGAGAACATGCGCGCACGCGTCGAGGCCGGGCTCGCCGACGAGCGCGAGGCGCGCTTCCAGCGCTGACCTCACCGGCCTGGAGGCGCGGTGCCAGGCCGCCACGGGCCTCCCGTCCGCCCGTCGGTCGCGCCCACCCCGCCGAAGCGACAGTGTGCCGCGAACGTTCCGCGGCGAACTGTCGCTTCCGCAGAGGACACCGGCAGGCCCGGCGGGAACTGTCGCCCTCGCGACTACGCGAGCGGCGCGACGGCGACGGGTGCGCCGAGCAGGCGCACGGCGACGGGGTCGCCGGTGGCCCGGCGGTCACCGACCTCGTGCTGGACGGTCACGACGGTGTCGTCGTCCAGGCGGACGGTGGTGCGGCGGATCGACCCGAGGAAGCTCGAGCTGACGACGGTGCCGGTGACGCCCTCGGCGGCGAAGGCGATGTCCTCCGGTCGGACGTAGGCGAGCACCGGTCCGTCCGCGATCGACGAGTCGAGCGCCGGCACGCGGAACCCGTAGACGAACACGTCCGCGCCGCGCAGGTCGCCCTGCAGCCGGTTCGACTGCCCGACGAAGTCCGCGGTGAACGCCGACGACGGGGTGCGGTAGAGCTCCTCGGGCGTGCCGATCTGCTCGATGTCACCCGCCTGCATCACGGCGATCCGGTCGGAGACGGCGAGCGCTTCCTCTTGGTCGTGCGTGACGAACACGGTGGTGATGCCGAGGTCGCTCTGGATGCGGCGGATCTCGTCGCGCAGTGAGACCCGGACCTTCGCGTCGAGCGCCGACAGCGGCTCGTCGAGCAGGAGCACACGGGGCCGGGTGACGAGCGCTCGGGCCAGGGCGACACGCTGCTGCTGCCCACCCGAGAGCTGGTGCGGGTACCGCTCGGCGAACTCGCCGAGGCGGACCATGTCGAGGGCCTCGACGACGCGGGTCTTGCGCTCGGCGGCGGGGACCCGGCGCATCTCGAGACCGAAGGCGACGTTCTGCCGGACCGTCATGTGCGGGAACAGCGAGTACTGCTGGAACACCATGCCGATGTCGCGCTTGTTGACCGGAGTGTCCGCGACGTCCTGGCCGTCGATGCGGATGGAGCCGGCGTCGATGGCCTCGAGGCCCGCGAGTGCTCGGAGCGCGGTCGTCTTGCCGCAGCCGGACGGACCGAGGAGCGAGACGAACTCCCCCGGCTCGACCCGGAGCGACAGTCCGGCGAGGGCCCGGTGCGGGCCGTAGTGCTTCTCGACGGCGTGCAGTTCGACGACGGCACCGGTGGTGGCGAGGGACGCCGGGGCTACCGGGGCGGTGACGGTCATGCGGACTCCTCGAGTCGGGGACGACGGGTGGTGCGGGTGCGGCGGACGCGGGTGGTGCGGCGGGTCCCGATCCGGCCGATGAGGACGAGCAGCACGAAGCCGAACAGGAGCGCGGCGACCGAGAAGATGGCGGCGACGTACGGGTCGGTCCCCTGCACGAGGACGAGCCCGGTCTGGAACGTGGAGCGGGAGAGGAACGAGGCGAGGGTGTACTCGCCGAGGACCACGGTGATCGTCAGGAAGCACGCGGCGGTGATGCCCCGGCGCAGGTTCGGCAGGAGCACGCGCCAGGTGACGGTCCACCACGAGGCGCCGAGCGACCTGGCCGCCTCGGACAGGACGATCAGGTCCGTCGCCGTGATGGCGGCCGCGATCGGGCGGAACGCGAACGGGAGCGTGATGATGCCGATCGCGAACGCCAGCGTCCACGAGCCGGACCCGAAGACCTGCGAGACGACCTGGTACACGGGGATGAACCCGACGACGAGCACCACGACCGGCACGGTGATCGGCACGATGCAGACGAACTCCAGGACGCTCCGGAGCCTGGGGTAGCGGAGCGCGGTGATGATCTGGGCGGGCAGCAGCACGAACAGCACGATCCCGACGGTGATCACGGCGATGAGCAACGACGCCCCGAGCCCGTCGAACACCGGCTGGTAGGTGAAGGCGTTGGCCGGGTCACCGATCGCCGCCCAGTGCGCGAGGGTGAGCCCACCGTCCGTGCCCTGCCGGAAGGTGAACTGCAGCAGCGCGACCAGCGGGACGGCGAACAGGAGCCCGATCACGGTGAGCACGATGGCTGCCGCACCACGGGACGGGGCGGTGCCGAACCGGCGGACGCGGGACGAGCCTCCAGACCGGACGGGACGTACCGGCCGCACCGGCCGCACCGGAGCCGCGGCGCTCATCGCTGCCACCTGGCGGCCCGGCGCTGCAGCAGCGAGTAGGCGCCCATCACGACCGCCATCACGACGACCATGCCGAAGGCGAGCACCCCGGCGACGTTCTGCAGGCCGACGATTGTCTCGCTGGTGAGCTGCGTGCGGATGGTGAGCGGCACGATGCCGCCCTGGGAGATGAGGGCCGCGGCGGTGGCGTACGACGAGAAGCCGTTCGCGAAGAGCAGCAGGAGCGACCCCCAGAACGCCGGCGCCAGCACGGGCAACGCGATGCGGCGCCAGTACGTCAGGCGCGAGGCGCCGAGCGTCGCCGCGGCCTCACCCCACTGCGCTTTGACGCCCTCGAGTGCGGGCATGAACGTGAGGACCATGAGCGGCACCTGGAAGTAGACGTAGGGGATCACGAGCCCGGGCACCGTGTACAGGAAGGCCCCGTCGGCGTTGAGGTCGACGTGGAAGACCGTGACCAGCCAGGTCGTGACGAGTCCCTGCACGCCGATCGTGGCGATGAACGCGAACGCGAGCATGACGCCGCCGAACTGGGCGAGGACGCTGGCCGCCGAGTCGATCATCGACCGGACCAGTCCGTCCGGCCGCAGCGCCGAGAGCGCCCAGCAGACGACCGCGCCGATGACCGCGCCGATGACCGCGGATGCGGCGGACAGGCCGAAGGACCCGGCGAACGCCTGCAGCACCGAGGGGTCGGCGAAGGCTGCGAGGTTCGCGAGCGTGAACGCGCCGGAGCCGTCGAAGAACCCGCTGCCGATCGCGATCACGGCGGGGACGGCGAGGAAGAGCAGGACGTAGGCGGCGAAGGGGGTCAGCCCCAGCCAGGCGAGGCCGACGCGGCGCCGGACACGGGGTCCGGCGCCGCGTCGGACGGCATCGGCGGGCGCCGCCGCGAACGCCGTGCGCGCAGTGCTCGGGGCGCTCGTCGCCGTCGCGGGCGCGTCTGCCGATGCGGTGGTCATGCTGCTCAGGACCCCATCGTCGAGGACCACTTGGCCTTGAGCACCTTCGCGGCGGCGGCGACCTGCGCGTCGGTCAGCTCGACGTAGTCCTTCGGCGCACCACCGGCAGCGTCGAGGGCGTCCTGGTCGACCTTGCCCGACTTCGTCAGCGCGGCGAGGGTGGACGGGAAGGCGCCGGCCTGCAGGTACAGGTTCTGGACCTCGGGGCTGGCGATGTACTCCTCCCACAGGCGGGCGGCCGCGGGGTGCGGGGCGTCCTTGTTGATGGCCTGCGAGTAGTACGAGCCGAGCGCCTGCCCCTTCGGGACGACGGTCTTCCAGTCCTTGTTGCCCGAGCCGCCGGCGGCGGGACCCCAGGCCAGGTTGTTGTACGACCACTGGACGACGACCGGGGTCTCACCCGAGGCGACGGTGGCCTGCGTCGGCAGCACGTTCTGGAAGTTGCCGGCCTGCTTGAGCTTGCCGAAGAAGTCGACGCCCTTGGTGATGTCGTCGGCCGAACCGCCGTTCTCCAGCGCCGCCAGGTACACCGCGGACGCGGCCTGGTTGGCCTGCGTCGGGTCGCCGCCGATCGAGACCTTGCCCTTGTACTCGGAACCGAGCAGGTCCGTCATGTCCTTCGGGGCGTCGGAGATCTTCGACGAGTCGTACCCGATCGACATCAGGCCGGTGTAGTCGCGCGTCCAGGCGCCGTCCTTGTCCTTCAGGTTGGTGGGGATGTCGTCCCAGTTCGCGACCTTGTAGTCGGCGAACAGGTCGAGGTTCTCCTGCAGCACGGCGTTGCCGAGGTCGAGCACGTCGGGGGCGGTGGACTGGCCCTTCTGCGACTTGACCGCTGCCACCTCGTCGGCGCTCGAGCCGTTCGGGTTCGCGGAGTTGATCTTGATGCCGTACTTCTTGGTGAAGCCGTCGATGATCTTGCCGTAGTTGGCCCACGTCGGCGGGAGCGTGATGACGTTGAGCTGGCCCTCGGCCTTGGCGGCCTTGACCAGGGCGTCCATGCCGCCGGCGGACTGGGCGCTGGTGGTGGTCTTCCAGTCGGCGTCGCCCTTGCTCGTGCTGGCGGAGCTCGTCGAGGAGCATCCGGCGAGGGTGACGACTGCGGCGGCGGCCAGGGCGATGCCGGCCAGGGTGCGCTTGTGCTGCACGGGTGGGCCTTTCGGGTGGGAGAGGGTGCTGCGCCAGACCGGGTGTCCGGGTTCTGGTCGATCGTGGACGCAGCCGGTTTCCGGCCCGTGCTCCGGTGGTGAACGACGGCGGAACAGCGGGTGCGGCTGTACGCATTGCTCGTTCTGGGCGCAGGGTCGCGCCCGCACCAGGCCTGGAGGCGCGGATGCGGTTCACGACGACGGTCCCGCGGGTCGTTCCGGGCGCGCTCAGGCTCCGAGTTCGACGAGGACCCGCGGGATCTCGGTCACGAGTTCGCTCGCCAGGTAGCCGAGTGGTCCGACCTGCACCGCGAGCCGGTCACCGGCGGCAGCGTGCACGTACGACGCCCACGCCACGGCCTGTGCCGGATCGGCACCGCGGGCGAGCAACCCGGTGACCGCGCCGGACAGCACGTCCCCGCTCCCGCTGGTGCCGAGACCACCCGAGCCGGTGCCCTTGAGCCACGCACGACCGTGCGGTGTCGCGATGGCGTCACCGAGGGCGACGACCGCACCGAACCGGTTCGCGATCGCGACGGCGTCGGCCACGCCGTCGTCGCTGCACTCCCGACCGAGCAGGCGTTCTGCCTCGCCGGAGTTCGGCGTCATCACGAGCCGTCCACGCAGCGGTTCGAGGCGGTCCCGTACGTCGGCGGCGACACCGAGGGCGAAGGCGTCGAGCACGACGGTGGTCCGCGGACCGACGACGTCGGCGAGTCCGGCCACGAGGTCACGGGAACCGTCCGGTTCGTCGAGTCCCGGGCCGACCAGCACGGCATCGGCGCTCGAGGCGCTGTCCGCGATGCCCTCGATCGCGCCGACGGCGATGTGCCCGTCCTCGTCCTCGTCGAGGGGCTCGACCCCGGACTCGGGCACGGCGACCGCGACCTCGTTCGCGACGCTCCGGCCGACGGCCAGGGTGAGGCGACCGGCGCCGACGCGGAGTGCGGCGAGCGCCGAGAGCAGCGCGGCTCCCGGGGTGCGAGCCGCGCCCCCGATGACGAGCACCTGCCCGCGGCCGTACTTGCCGGCACCGGGTTCTGGCAGCGGCCAGTCCCGCAGGAAGTTCGGGGTGACGGGTTCAGTGGACATGTTCGTCGTCCTTCCGGCCGGTGTGCTCGGTGACCTCGTCGTCGTCCAGGTGTCCGACCGAGGAGAACTCCTCGAGGACCCACGGCGACCCGGCGCCGTCGCGTCGGAGTCGGGTGAGGGAGGCGTTGGCGACCGCGTGGGTGTGGGCGAACTCCATGAGTGCCGGCTCGTCGAGGTCGAGGCACACCGCGACGGCGAGCATCACCACGGCGTCGTGTGCGGCGATCACCAGGCGCTCGACACCGTCGACTCGCTCGAGGTCACCCAGGAGCGTCCGGAGCCGGAGCATCACGTCCGCCCACGACTCCCCGCCCGCGGGCCGGTGGTAGTACTTGCCGAGCCACTGCCGGCGGCGTTCCTCGTCCGGGTACCGGTTGCGGACGCCCTGCAGGGTCAACAGGTCGAGGACGCCGAGTTCGCGGTCGCGCAGGCGCTCGTCCACACGCTTGCGGGGTTCGGCGAGCCCGGCTGCCTCGAGCGCGATGGCGATGGTCTGCTGTGCGCGGAGGTACGGCGACACCCAGAGCGCGACGGGGACGTCGTCCATCCCGCGGTCGGCGAGCTCCTGCCCGAGAGCACGTGACTGGGCGGCGCCGAGCGGGCTGAGCGGGACGTCGGCGTCGCGGAACTCGACGTCGATGACGTCGTCCCCCGCTGCCTCGGCCCGAGCCGCTGCGACGTTCGCGACCGATTCGCCGTGACGGACGAGCCAGATCTCCTGCACTGCCATGCCGCCACGCTAGCCAGAGCGTGCTGTGCCGGTTCACCGGTGCGACGAGGTCACCCCACGCGAGGTCGCCGACGTCGAACCCACCTCGCAACGCCGCGTCCGCAATGCCGGACCGGCCACCCGCCCAGCGGGCCGATGTCGCGAACTGTGGACGGGCCTCCAGGCCTGGGCGGTTGTGGAGGGAAGACGTTTCTTCCCAGAACGGGCGCGATGCCAAGCGGGATCGGGCGTACCTGGCCGGAAGTTCCGACCAGGTACGCCCGATTCGACCAGCCACGCCCGATTCCACCCGGCCAGCCCCGCGCACAACACGGCGCCGAACGGAACGCACCCGTGTCCCGTCCGGCGCCGTGGTCCCTCCCAGCAGTGCGCCGGGCCCGCTGCCTCAGGCCCGACGCACGCGCAGCGTCACGATCTCGAACGGACGCAAGGTCAACGCGACTGCCTGACCGGCCGACCACGAGCGCTCCAGCGGCCGCTCGAGCAGGTCGACCTGCGACACCGACTCGACGTCGAACCCGAAGGCCACCCCGACGTCCGTCGCCCGGCCCCCGAGCCCCTCGTACAGCCGCACGACGACGTCGCCGGAGCGGTCTTCGGCGAGCTTGACGGCCTCGACGAACACCTGCGGCGACGACACCGTGACGAGCGGCTCGATCGGGGTCGACCCGGGGACGCTCCGCACCGGCAGGTTCAGCCGGTACCCGGAGTCTGCGGCGTCGAGCACCGAGGCCCCGATCCGCAGCACCGTCCGGAACACGTGGTGCCCCTGGTCGGCGTTCGGGTCCGGGAACGTCGGTCCGCGCAGCAGCGACTCCCGCACGAGCGTGGTGGTCCCGCCGTCCGCCCGGGTCTCACGCGTGATGTCGTGGCCGTAGGTCGAGTCGTTGGCCACCGCGACGCCGAACCCGGGCTCGGCGACGTGCACCCAGCGGTGCGCCGAGGTCTCGAACCGGGCGTGGTCCCACGAGGTGTTCTGGTGCGTCGGCCGGTCGATGTGCCCGAACTGGATCTCGCTCGAGGCCGACGACGCGAGCACGTCGATCGGGAACGCGAGCTTCAGCAGCTTCTGGTGCTCGTGCCAGTCGACCTCGGTCTCGACGGTCAGCTCCGGTTCGCCCTGCACCGCCGAGTAGCGCGTGGTGAGCGTCGACGATCCGAAGGACCGCTCGACCACGAGCGCGTCGCCTGCGATCGAGACCGACGACGCCGACAGCACCGTGCCGTTGCGCTGGTACGCGCGGTCGATGTCCCAGGCCTCCCACTGGTTCGGGGTGTCGCGGAACACCGTGTACTCGGCCGCCGCCGCGCCTGGCGCGATCGCGTCGCGTCCGGTCGCGGAGTCGACGAAGGACACGACGTGGCCGGCTGCGTCGATGGTCGCGGTGACGACGCCGGTGTCGAAGACGAAGCGGTCGCCTGCCCGGACGGGAGGCACGGGTCGCGGCGCGTGGACGACCGAACCTGCAAGGGCGGTCACCTCTCCCGCCGCGACCGGCGAGGCGTTGAAGCGCACGACCGACGCGGCGTCGTCGGCTGCGCCGGCAGCGGCACCGCTCCCGCCTGCGGCGAGCGCCGTCGTCGCGCTCCCGATAAGCCCCTCGAG
The DNA here is from genome assembly GCF_047226435.1 of Curtobacterium poinsettiae. Lineage (NCBI taxonomy): Bacteria > Bacillati > Actinomycetota > Actinomycetes > Micrococcales > Microbacteriaceae > Curtobacterium > Curtobacterium poinsettiae. The sequence continues at coordinate 3,228,294 of NZ_CP178434.1, forward strand.
CACCTCGGCGACCCGGGCGTACTGCTCCTCGGCGTTCTCGTACACCCACGCGATCGACGACCCCGGCAGGATGTCGTGGAACTGCTGCAGCAGGACGGTGTGCCAGGCGTCCTCGAGTTCGGCGTACGGGTACTCGCTGCCGAGCCGGACGGCCGCCGTCGCTGCCCAGAGCTCGGCTTCGCGCAGCAGGTGCTCGGAGCGGCGGTTGCCCTGCTTCGTGCGGATCTGCGACGTGTAGGTGCCGCGGTGGAACTCCAGGTACATCTCCCCCGACCAGACCCCGGGCGTCGACAGCTCGGCTTCGAGCTGCTCGAACACCTGCGCCGGCGTGCCGAGGGTCACGTGCGGCGACCCGTCGAGGTCGTGCTGGCGGTGTGCGGCACCGACCATCTCGCGGGTGGGACCGCCACCACCGTCGCCGAAGCCGTACAGCAGCATCGACGTGTTGGCGGTGCCGCGCTCCTTGTTGTTCCGTTCGCCGCGGCGCAGGTCGGCCGGTGAGACGTCGGAGTTGTAGGTGTCGGCCGGGGGCAGGTGCGTCAGGACGCGTGAGCCGTCGATGCCCTCCCAGTGGAACGAGGTGTGCGGGATGACGTTCGTCTCGTTCCACGACGGCTTCTGGGTGACGAACCACTTCGAGCCGGCGGCACGGACGATCTGGGGCAGGGCGCCCGAGTAGCCGAACGAGTCAGGGAGCCAGGCCTCGGGGGTGTCGATGCCGAACTCCTCGAGGAAGAAGCGCTTGCCTGCGACGAACTGGCGGGCCAGGGCCTCACCGCCGGGCAGGTTGGTGTCCGACTCGACCCACATGCCACCGACGGGGATCCACCGGCCCTCGGCGACGCGCTGCTTGATGCGCGCGAAGACCTCGGGGTACTCGTCGCGGATCCACGCGTACTGCTGGGCGGACGAGCAGGCGAAGGTGAAGTCGGGGTCGCGGTCCATCAGGTCGAGCACGTTCGAGAACGTCCTGGCGCACTTGCGCTTCGTCTCACGCACGGGCCACAGCCAGGCGGAGTCGATGTGGGCGTGCCCGACGGCGATGGCACGGTGGGCGGCGGGGCTGGCGGGGACGGCGAGCACGGGCGCCAGGACCTGCCGGGCGTCCGCGGCGGTGCCGGCGACGTCGTCCGGGTCCAGGGCGTCGGCGGCCCGTTCGAGCGCGCGCAGGATGTCGGCGCCGCGGGTGCCGTCGGTGGGGAGCTCGGCCATCAGCCCGCGCAGCACCCAGAGGTCCTGCTGCAGTTCCCACACGGTGTCGTCCCGCTCGACGACCTCCAGGGCCTTCAGGCGGTAGATGGGGTCGTCGCCGGCGGTGGAGCGCGAGCCGAGCGGCGTCGCCCCCTGGAACGAGTCGCCGCCGATGTCGGGGTTCGCCCCGGCCTCGATCCAGAGCTCGAAGGACTCCCCCGGGCCGACCTCGAGCGGCACGGTGTCGTTCCGCGGCTCGATCGCCTTGATCGTGGAGCCGTCGGCGCGGAACGCGAGTCCCTCGGCCTGGAACCCGGGCTGCCGCTTGGTGAACCCCAGGTCGACGAGGAGCTCGGCTGTGGTCCCCTGCGCGGTGCCGAAGTCCGCCGGCACGGTGCCGGTCACCCGGAACCACGTCGTGCCCCACGGGCGCCCGCCCCAGTGCGACCCCACCGTGAACGGTGTGTACGTCTCGCCCACGGCGGCGTCGAACGGCACCGGTTCGCCCGGCACCTCCCACGCCTCGATCGTCACCGGCGCCGAGCGACGGAGGACGGCGGGGTCGACACGGTCGCGCACGAGGCGGGCGATCCGGGCCTCGACGAGCGGTTCGTCCTGGTGCATGTGCTTCCTTTCTGGTTCGCGGAACACCGGTGTTCGCGGATCGAACCGCGGTTCGCGGGTGTTCGACGCGCGAACACCGGTGTCTTGCGGGGGTGGGGGCCGGCGTCAGCCCTTGATGCCACCGGCGAGGGCGTTGCCGCCGCCGAGGCCTCGGGACACGATCACGTAGAGGGCGATGACGGGCACGGAGTAGACGATCGAGAACGCGGCGAGCTGGCCGTACGCCACGGCCCCGTTCTGCCCGAAGAAGTTGAAGATGCTCACCGCGGCGGGCACCTTCTCGGGCGAGAGCAGCAGGACGAACGGGACGAAGAAGTTCCCCCACGCCTGGATGAACACGAAGATGAACACGACCGCGATGCCCGGACGCATGAGCGGGATCACGATGCGGGTCAGGGTGGTGAGCATCGAGGCGCCGTCGGTCCATGCCGCCTCTTCGAGCGAGATCGGCACCGAGTCCATGAAGTTCTTCGCCATCCAGATCGCCATCGGCAAGCTGGTGGCGGCGAGGAAGAAGATGCAGCCCCACACGTTGTCGATCAGGTTGAGCGACACGAACAGCGCGTAGACGGGCACCATCATCGCGGTGATCGGCAGGCCGGTGCCGAACAGGATGCTGTACAGGAACGGCTTGTTGACGCGCATCTTGTAGCGGGACAGCGGGTACGCGGCCAGCAGGGCGAACACCACGGTGACGACCGCGGTGCCGCCGGAGAGCAGCAGACTGTTCGCGAGCGGGATGAACGACAGCTCGGGGGTGAGCACCTTGGCGAAGTTGTCGAGCGTGAACTGCGACGGCAGCTTCACCGACAGCGACGCCTGGGTGTCGAACGAGGCGAGCACGAGCCAGAGCAGCGGCACCGCGAAGCACACCGCGATGACGAGCAGCACGACGTTCGACACCCACCGCATGGTGCGGCCGCGCGGCGAGGTCATGTGCATCGACCCCGGTGCGGTCACCGATCGGGTCGTGGTCTGGTCCAGGGACGGGGCTGTCATGGCCATCAGTCCACCTCCGGCTTGAGAGCTCGGATGTAGATGATCGAGAAGACCGCCCCCACCACGAGCAGGATGGTCGCGATCGCGGTCCCGAAGCCGAGCTGCGAGAACTTGAACGCCTCCTGGTACGCCAGGATCGGCAGGGTCGACGAGTTCGTGCCCGGACCGCCGCCGGTCATCACGAAGATCAGCGTGAAGACGGACAGGGTCTGCAGCGTCGTGAGCATGAGGTTCGTCGAGATGCTCCGGCGGATCACCGGGAGCGTGATGTAGACGAGCCGCTGCCAGCCGGTGGCGCCGTCGACCTCGGCGGACTCGGTGATCTCCTCGGGGACCTCCTGCACGGCGGCCGAGTAGACGAGCATCGAGAACGCGGTGCCGCGCCAGATGTTCGCCAGGATCACGGCGAGCATCGGGTACGTGTAGAGCCAGTTCGCGCCGGTGATCCCGATGGACGCGAGGAACGTGTTGAGCGTCCCCTCGTCGTTGAAGAACGCGTACGCCGCGAAGGACGCCACGATCTCGGGCAGGACCCACGCCGCGACCACGAAGGTGCCGACGATCGCCCGCACGGCCTTGTTCGCCGAGCGCATCAGCAGCGCCAGGCCGAGCCCGAGCACGTTCTGCCCCACCACGGCCGAGGCCAGCAGGAAGACGATGGTCAGGATGACGGACTTCGGGAAGTCCGGGTCCTGGAACAGCTCGACGTAGTTCTGGAAGCCGACGAACTGCTGGTCGGCCGCACTCGCACCGGTCAGGGCCGAGTTGGTGAACGACCCGTAGAACGACGAGATGACCGGGCCGAGCAGGAAGATGACGAGCAGGACCAGGGCGGGCAGGAGCGGGACGGCTCGTCCGACGTTCCGCAGTGGTCGCCGCTTGCGCGGCACGGGTGGATCGGTGCGCTTCGGCGCACCGGGCGCCGACAGCGTCGGCGCGAGGGGGGTGCTGGACACGATGGGTGCCTTCCGGGTGCGGAGGGGTTCCGAAGGTGGGGAAGGACGGATGGGAGGCGCGGTGCGGGACCGCCCCGCGCCTCCAGTCCGTCAGTGGGTGACGGACCGTCAACCAGCGGAGACGGTGTTCTCCTTGCCGACCACCTGCGTGACGGCCTTGTCGTAGGCGGCAGCCGCGTCCTTCGGCGACTGCTGACCGGTCATGACCGCTTCCATCGCGACCTGGATCGCGTTGGACACCTGCGAGTAGTCACTCGTCGCCGGGCGGAAGTTGGTGTTCTCCACCAGCCCCGAGAAGAACTTGAACGTCGGGTTCGCCGCCGTGTACTCCGGGTCGTCCGCGACGTCCTTCCGGACGGCGATCTGGCTGTTCTCGGTGTCGTACTTGAGCGAACCGTCCTTGTCGAGGAAGCTCGTGATGAAGTCGAACGCCGCCTGCGGGTTCTTCGACTTCGCGCCGACCGCCAGGGTCCAGCCGCCGGACATCGAGTTGTAGCCGGGAGCCTGCCCGTTCTGGGTCGGCATGGGTGCCTGGCCCATCACGTCGTTCCACTCGGGCCACGGCGCCGTGCCGGACTTCAGCCACGTGCCGGACTGCCACGAACCGTCCAGGTCGATCGCGAGCTTGCCCTTCGGCAGCCACGTCTGGGCGATGGTCGTGCCGACGTTCGTGTCGAGCGCCTGCTGCGGTGTCGGGCCGAGGCCGCCCTGGTAGACGTCCTTCACGAACTTGAGCGAGTCCTCGAACTGCTTCGAGCCGGTGACCCACTTCTTGTCCTTGTACAGGGTGTTGCCGGAGCCGTCGGCGCCGTACAGGAGCATCTCGAAGCCCTGCATGGTCGAGGCCTCGCCCTGCGCCTTGCCCGAGTAGATGTTGAACGGGATGACGTCGGGCTGCTTCTCCTTGATGGTCTTCGCCGCCGCGAGCACGTCGTCCCACGTCTTCGGCTTCCACGGGACGTCGAGCCCGGCCTTCTTGAAGATGTCCTTGTTGTACCAGAGGGCTCGGGTGTCGGTGCCCATGGGGACGCCGTAGATCTTGCCGTCGTCACCCTGCCCGGCCTGCTTGGCGTTGTCGAAGAACTGGTCCCACTCGTCCCACTTGTCCGTGTACTTGTCGAGTGGCAGCAGGTAGCCCGCCTCGGCATCGGCCTTGACGAGGAACGTGTCCTCGTACATGACGTCCGGGGCGGTGGCCGGCGCCTTGTTCATGAGCGCGAGCTTGGTGTAGTAGTCGTTGCCCTGCGCCTGGATGGGCACGAGGGTGACCTTCTTGCCGGGGTTGTCCTTCTCGTACTGCTTCTTGACGACCTTCATCTGGGCGTCGAGCTGCTGGAAGGCGCCGAACTTCTGGTACGCGATCTTGATCGTGTCGCTCGAGGCAGACCCCGAGCTCGAGCAGCCAGCCAGACCGACTGCGGCCACGGCCACAGCTGCGAGTCCGGCGATGATGCGGGTGCGTTTCATCGGTGCTCCTTTGCACGGGTGATGTCCGCGGGCACCATCGCCCGCGCGCAGGATTAGTCCACCGTATTGACTTAACCGTGTCAAGTGGTTGCCTGGCGGATTCGGGCGTGCCGGGTCGAATCGGGCGTACCGGGTCGGAAGTTTCGACCAGGTACGCCCGATTCCGCTTCCCATCGCGTGCGTCCTGGGAAGGAACGTCCGTCAGGAGATCGGGGTCGCGCTCCCCGTCACCGTGATCCCGCCGGCCTCGGGCACGTCCACGAGCAGCAGACTCGGACGCCCGACGTGTCGCCCCTGCCGGATCGTGACGCGGTCGCCCGGATGCGCTGCACCGATCTGCCGCAGGTACGCCCCGGTCGACGCTGCTGCCGATCCCGTCGCCGGGTCCTCGGTGATGCGTCCGGCGGGGAACAGGTTGCGCGCCTCGTACTCCCGCTCGCCGGTGCGGTGCAGCACCGTGACGGTCCCCGCCCAGCCGGCCTCGCGCTTGAGCTCGGCCAGGGGCCCCGGCGCGAACCGGAACTGGTGGAACAGCTCGTAGTCGTGCAGCACGAGCACCGGGTGCCAGTTGCCGGCGAAGGACTCCAGCACCGGGAACCCCGGAGCGACGTCCGCGGCCGAGAGCCCGAGCAGGTCGAACAGCCGCACCAGCAGAACCGGGTCGATGTCCCGTGTCGCCGGCTCGACGCTCGTCATCGCGACCAGCACCGAGCCGTCCGCACCGACGGTGGCATCGAGCGTGACCTCGCCGGCCAGGGTCGTGAACACCCGGCGGCCCGGCCCCTCGCGCTCGGCCAGCGCGACGGCCAGCGCGACGGTGGCGTGCCCGCAGAACGGCACCTCGGCGCTCGGCGAGAAGTAGCGGACCCGCGGCCCGGTCGCCGTCGCACCCACGACGAATGCGGTCTCGGGGTACCCGACCTGCCGGGCGACCGCGAGCATCTGGTCGTCGGACAGTCCGGCCGCGTCGAGCACGAGCCCTGCGGGGTTGCCGCCGCCCGGCTCGGCGGCGAACGCGGTGTACCGGAGGATCTCCTGCTGCATGCCCCGACGATACTGCGGCGTCACGACGGGGTGCGCGGGCCGATCACCGACGGGTGGCCCGGCGTGGCGGGTGGGGGTAACCCCCGACCACATCCGGGTGCGCACGTGATGTTTCAGCGACGCGTCCGTCGTGAGACTGGATCCATGAGCACCGACACGCGCCCCACCACCGCTCGCCGCACCCTCCGGATCGCCCTCGCCACCACGGCTGCGGTGTCCGCCCTGCTGCTGACCGCCGGCTGCAGCGCGATCCAGGACATGGTGCCGAACAAGACGCCGCAGAAGCACTTCGACACGTACTCCGACGCCCCGCACTCCGGGGAGTCCGAGGACCTGGCCTTCTTCATGCCGAAGTGGGTGCCGAAGGACGCGAAGGACATCGACGTCCGCCTCCACGTCTCGCAGCCCGGGTACGTCATCGGGTTCGCCTCGAAGGACGGCGTGGACGTGGACGCCTGCACCCCGCTCGATACGTCCTACGGCGGCACGGCGATGACCGCCGACTTCCTGCCGGAGCGTCTTCCGACCAAGGGCCTCGTCACCTGCGGCGACGGTCGCGCGGTCACCGAGATCGACGGCCGCTGGTACGGCTGGACCACGAAGGACGCCATCCCCGGTCAGGACGACACCCAGACCATGCACGGCACCGAGCACTGAACGCAGCCACCCACCGACCTGGAGGCGCGGGGCGGCCCCGCACCGCGCCTCCCGTCCGCCGCGCGGTCGCGCCCACCGCGCACGGTGAGCAGAAGACGTCGGGTCCGCACCGCGAACCCGACGTCTTCTGCACACTCATCGCCCCGACGTGGGGCGTGGGGACTACTCCGCAGCCGCAGCCCGACGGCGGCGACGCACGACCAGCACACCCGCACCCGCCGCGAGCAACAGGAACGCGACCAGCGCACCGGCACCCATCCCTGCGGCGCCCGTGAACGCGAGCTGCCCGTCCGCGGTGATCGTGATCGAGGTCCACCCGATCAGCGTGCCGTCCGCAGCCGTCACCGCCAACCGGTGCGCACCAGCCACCGTGTCGGCAGGGATCGTCACCCGGACCGTCCCGTCAGCAGCGACCACAGCCGTGCCGATCAACCTCGGCTCCGAGAACAGCCACACGTTCACCGTGTCACCGGCAGACGCAGTACCCACCGTCACCGTGATGGTCTCCCCCGCACGAGCCGACGACGGCGCCGAGACCCCACCACGGTTCGCCTCCGTCAACACCGACTCCGACGGCGCCACCGGGGCGACCGGCGCAGCCGACGGACCAGGGGTCGGGACCGCGGTGGGCGTCCCACCCGGAGTCGGGGTCGGGGTCGTGCCGCCGTCGCCCGGCGACGGGATCGGCGTCGGCGTCGGCGTCGGCTCCGTGCCCGGATCGGTGTCGCCGCCCTCGCACGGGTACGTCCCCGTCCGGAGCGAGAACCCGTCCGTGTCGTTGTCGTCGGCGGAGAAGGTCGCGCGCTCCCCGTCGGTGCAGATGCCCGAGATCGCGAAGCCCTCGTTGGCGAGCGTGCGGTCGGCGGCCGAGGGTGCCTCGTACAGCGTCGAGGCGCTGAAGGCCCCGTCGGTCACCTCGTACAGCGCGGTCCGGCCGGAGCACACCTCGTCGCAGACCACCCAGAGCGCGTCGAGCGTCGGGTCGAACTGCACGTCGGCGACGACGGCGAGCGAGGTCGCGATCGTGGCGATGCGCGCCGAGGACCCGTCGTCCATCAGGGCGTAGGCGTACACGCTCGCGGTGCCCTCGACCCCGACGAAGAACAGCCCCTCGCCGTGTCCGGCGTAGCGCGACGGTGCGTAGGCGGCGCCGGTGCGCTCGTCGGTGAAGCCGTGCGCGGTGAGCCAGGTGTCCGGGATCCAGGTGACGCCCTCGAGCCCGGCGTTCGCGCCGAGCCCGGGGAAGTCCGCGGCGAGGTTCCACTCGTCGGTGGCCCGCAGGGTGGCCTCGGAGCCGTCGGTCGTGGCGTAGCGCAGGACCGACGGGCGGCTCGTGCTCGACACGTCGTTGTTGCGCTCGGTCGACACGTAGACGGCGCCGGGGTCGTCGCTCGTGACGGTCACACCCTCGGCGTCCGGGGTGCCCGTGCCGTCGGCGTAGCGCAGGTCGGTGCCCGCGGCGTTCGACAGCGCCCAGCCGCCCGCGCCGTCCGAGGTCAGGTGGTAGAGCAGGCCGTCGCCGTTCTGCACGGCCCAGAGCTGCCCGTCCCGCGAGGTCGTCGAGGTCGTCCAGTCGAGGCCGCTCAGGTCACCGGTGAAGGTGTCCTCGTCGTCGAGCACGGTCTCGTCCGGGCCGCCGGGCCAGGCCTCGGCGGTGACGACGCCGGCGAACCGGTTCGCCGCGCCCTTCGTGGGTGCTGCCGTCTCGGCGAAGTCCCCGGTGCCGTCGGGGTTGCGGCCGTACGTCGTGGTCGCGTGCGCCGTCCACGAGGTCGAGTCGACGACCGCGCCGCGGGCGTCGAACAGCCGCGCGGAGTCCGCCTTGCCGAGTCCGAAGCCGAACGCCGCCTCGTCGAGGACGGTGAAGCCCCCGGCCGCGACGGTCGTGCCCGCGGGGATCGTGTACGCGTGGTCGTCGTCGTTGTCGCGCAGGACGTACCCGCCCAGGTCGACGGTGGTGCTGCCGGTGTTGGTCAGCTCCACCCAGTCGCCGGGAGTGCCGTCCTGCGACTCGACCTCGTTGATCCGCACGGGTGAGGAGCAGTCGTTCGCAGCCCCCTTGGTCGAGGCCGTGGTGTCCACGAGCGGCCCGACGCCGTCGGCGCAACGGCCGTAGGTGACACCCGCGTGGGTCGTCCAGGCGTACCGGAGCACCAGGTCGCCGGCAGGGTCGTAGAGGCGCGCGGTGTCGGCACCACCGAGCCCGAAGTCGAAGCCGGGGGCGGTCGCGGACAGCTGGTCGACGACGAAGTACCCGCCGGCGGCGATCGTCGAGCCGCTGGGGAGCACGTACGCGTCGTGCGAGTTGTCGGAGTCGAGGAACGTGTACCCGGTCAGGTCGATCGCGGTGCCCGAGGTGTTCTCGAGCTCCACCCAATCGGTGTCGTCGGCGTTCGACTCGACCTCGTTGACGACGAGGCCGTTCGCGGCGACGGCACCGACGGACGGGTCGTCGTCACCGACGGCGGCGAGGGCCGGGCTGGCGGTGACGACACCGGCGGCGACGACCAGGGCAGTCGCGACGGCCGCGCCGATGCGGAGGGTGGGTGGGCGCAGGGCAGGAGCGCGCATGCAGGGTCCTTCTCGGGGCGATCGGGCTGAAGACCTGCACGACTGTTCAGCATCCACGCGACCGGCCGGTGGCCGCCCGGTGAACGGGCGGTGTCCCGGGTCGCGCCCGGCGCGCTGGACGCGCGACGTGTCGGCCTGGAGGCTCGGGGCGGGCCCGCACCGCGCCTCCCGTCCGCCGTGGGCACAGCCCACCGCATCCGGTGTGCAGAAGACGTCGGGTCCGCACGGCGAACCCGACGTCTTCTGCACACTCGTTGCCCGTGGTGTCAGCGCTCGGTGACCTCCGAGAAGTCCGGCGTCCCGTCGGGCAGCGCGGGCAGGGGCGTGCCGTCGACGTAGCGGGGCCAGGCCAGCGCGCGGGAGGCCGTCGGACGGGCCGCGTAGCGCCGTCCGTCGGACGCGACGACCGTGCCGGGCTCGGGCGTCGGTGCCGGTGCCGGTGCCGGGGTGGGCTCAGGGTGCAGTGCGGGTGCGGGTGCGGGCGCGGGCGCGGGCGGCGCGGGCGGCGAGGGCGCTTCGGGCACGGCAGCCTCGGGCTCCGGAGCGGCGGGCGTCGGCGTCGCACCCCACGCCGGCTGCTGGTCGGGCACCGGCCACGTCGCCGATGACCGGGGCGCTCGGGGCCGGAACAGCGCGTTGCTGAGGGGCACCACGACGGTGCCGAGCAGGTCGAGGATCACCACCACCCAGACGAGCCGCCAGTAGCCCCGCGCGTAGTCGACGTCCGGCGCGAGCAGCGGGATCGAGAGCAGCAGCGCGAGCAGGGCGATGACGCCGACGGTGGTCTTCGCGACGACCTGCAGGACGGGCGTCGGGTAGCGGCGGTGGATCACGAGCAGCAGGTGGACGTGCAGGAGCGCCACCCGGGCGACGCCGACGAGCCAGATCCAGTGCCAGAAGTGCTCCAGGACGTACCAGATGCCGTCACCGTCCGGCCCCGTCGGCACGATCCACACCTTGTACAGGCCGGCGACGAGCAGGTACATCGACGTGGCGATGCTCGCGAACGCGAAGATCCCCGACCGCCGGGACGACACGTCGGCGTCGTACCAGGACAGCAGTGCGAAGACGACCACCACGACGATCGTCAGGAGCAGCTGGACCGCGACCATGCCGAAGTCGCCGAGGAGCACCGCGGCGATCCCGACGAGCCCGGCGGCGACGACCGCGCCGATGATCGTGCGAAAGACGAGCGGGCGCACCCTCGCCCACCGCGGGTCCATCGTGCCGTCGGTGCTGTCCGTGCTGTCCGTGCTGTCCGTGCCGCTGTCCGTCATGTGTCCCCCGTCGTCCCCGCACCCACGGCGGGTGCGTCGGACCGCAGCGTAGCGGGCCGGGGCGGTGCCCACGGATCGGGCCCGTCTCGTTGCCGGGGTCGTCAGCGCCGGATGAGCAGGGTGCTGGCCCGCGGCGAGAGCGCGGCGTCGAGCACCAGGCAGGCGGCACCCACGGCGGCGACGTCGGCACCGCGGTCACTCTCGACCACCTGCACCGGGTGCTTCGGCACGAGCAGCGGCGACCCGACGATGGCTGCACGCGCCGCGGGCAGCGCCGCACTCGCGATGCGCGACCAGAACGGACCGCCGAACACCACGCGGTCGATGTCGAGCAGGTTGACGATGAGGACGACGGCGTTGCCCATGACGGTGCCGGCATCGGCCGCGAGCGTGACGGCGGTGTCGTCCCCGTCCGCGATCGCCGTTGCGAGTTCGTCCCACGCGGCGTCCACGGCGTCGACGTCGGTGGCGCCGCTGTCCGTGGCGTCGGCGGCGACGGCCTCGGCGCTCACGCCGCCGCCGGACAACGCCAGGCCCCGCGACCGCGCGACCCGCACCAGCCGGTCGGGCGCGACGGCAGCGCCGACCTCGCCACGCGTGCCCGAGCCGTCCGGGGTGCCCGCGAGCGGCCCCTGGTCGACCATGATGTGTCCGGCGTCGCCCGCGTTCGACCCCACCCCGCGCACGGGTTCGTGGTCGACGACGAGCCCGACGCCGAACCCGGTGCCGAAGTACACGAACGCGAAGTTGCGGGCCGAGGACTCCCCCGCCAGGAACATCTCACCGACCGCGGCGGCCGTGACGTCCTTCTCGAGCAGCACCGGGTAGCCCGTGGCCTCGGCGAGCGCGTCGCGCAGGGGCACGTCCCGCCACCGCGGCAGGAACGGCGGGTCGACCACGATGCCCGCCTCGACGTCGATGGGTCCGGGGCTCGCGATCCCGACGCCGAGCACGCTGTCGACGGCCACCCCGGCGTCGGCGACGAGCCCGTCGACGGCCGAGGCGATGGTGCGCACCACCTGGGACGGGTCGTCGGCGGTGGGGGTCGAGGTCGTGGACGCAGCGACGACGGTGCCGGCGAGGTCGAGCAGCACGTAGGTGACGACGGCCGGGTCGACGTGCACGCCGACCGCGTACCGGCTGCCGGGCTCGAGCCGCAGGATGGTGCGGGGCTTGCCGCGGCCCGAGACGACGGTGCCGGACTCGACGATCATCCCGGCATCGATCAGGAACCGGGTGACGTTCGACACGGTCTGCGCACTCAGGCCGGTGCGGGCGGCGAGCTCGACGCGGCTCAGGCCGTCGGGCGAGCGGCGGACGGCGTCGAGGACCACGGTGCGGTTGAACCCGCCGATCGACGGGAGGTTCGCTCCGCGTCGATGCTCTGCCATGCCGCGACGATACCGCGACCCCGCCCGGGTACCCGGCGGGTGGGCCAGCGTCCGCCGCTCTGGCGCCCGCTCGCGTGGTCCGGTCCGGGTGCCCTGTGCCGGGTCAGCCCGCCGGATGCCCGGTCGACGACCGCACGACGAGCGAGACCGGGAGCGTCGCACCCTGCAGTGTCCCGTCGCCGATCGCCGCGAGCAGTCGCTCCACGGCCACGGTGCCCATCAGGGCGGTCGGTGAGTGCACGGTCGTCATGGGTGTGGGCAGCTGCGCCACGACGGAGATGTCGTTGTAGCCGACGATCGACAGGTCGTCGGGCACGCGGAGGCCGCGTTGCCGTGCAGCGCCCATCACGCCGATCGCCGCGGTGTCGTTGACGGCGAAGATCGCGGTCGGCGGGTCCGACAGCGAGAGCAGCGTGTGCGCGCCGACGACGCCTCCCTCGACCTCGAAGTCGCTGTGGACGACGAGCGCGTCGTCGACGACGACGTCCCGTCGCTCGTGTGCCAGACGGAACCCGGCCACCCGCTCCACGGCGGTGCTGGCGTGGCGCGGACCGGCGATGACGCCGATGCGGCGGTGCCCCAACGCGAGCAGGTGTTCCGTGGCCATCCGGCCGCCCTCGACGTCGTCACCGACCACCGCGGGCATCCAGTCCCCGGGGTGGCGGTTCGTCGCGATGACCGGCACGGGGAGGTCCGTCAGCCGCGGGTTCGGGGACGACAGGTGGAGCGAACTGACGATGAGGCCGTCGACCTGTCGGGAGAGCAGGAAGTCGACCGCGTCCAGCTGCGCGCCCATGTCGTCCGGGGGCGTCGTGAGCAGGAGCTGGTACCCGGCGGAGCGGGCAGCCGACTCGACGGACTGGCAGATCGTCGCGATGACCGTGTCGGCGAGCCGCGGCATCACGACGCCGATGGTGTTCGACCGCCGGGTCCGGAGCGACGCTGCGATCCGGTTGGGGCGGTACCCGAGCTCGGCCGCCGCCGCGATCACCCGCTGCGCCGAGTCGCTCCACCCCTTGGTCGGCTCCGCCTGTCGGAGCACGCGCGACGCCGTCGAGACGTGCACGCCGGCGAGCGCGGCGATGGCCTGGAGGTTCACGTCACCACGACGATCCTGCTGACCGTGTCCGGCCGGGTCGTCGCCTGCACTGCCCATCCGTCGAGTCTAGGTGACGGATCGTCGTGACACCGTGCGGCGCGAACGTTTGCGAGCACCTCGACCGACGACGGCCCGGAGGATCCGAAACACACTGGTTACACGGCTGGACGTCGGTCGAAACAGTCGGGTGTCAGGATTCCGGGCAATGCAAACGATTGCACGAATTGCAGCAACGATGAGAGACGGTGTCCCATGGTGAAAGAGATCTTCGTGTCCTTCGGCGTCGACATCGACGCGGTCGCGGGCTGGCTCGGCTCCTACGGCGGGGCGGATTCCCCCTCGGACATCCAGCGCGGGATCTTCGCGGGGCGCACCGGTGTGCCGCGTCTGCAGAAGGTGTTCGACCGCGCCGACATCGCAGCGACCTGGTTCATCCCCGGCCACTCGCTCGAGACCTTCCCGGACGAGTGCAAGGCCCTGTTCGACGCCGGCCACGAGATCGGTGCGCACGGGTACAGCCACGAGAACCCGGTGGCGATGACCGAGGCGCAGGAGGACGCGGTGATGGAGCGCTCGGTCGAGCTGATCACCCGGCTCACGGGTCGGCAGCCGACGGGCTACGTCGCTCCGTGGTGGGAACTGAGCAGCTACACGCCCACACTCCTGGAGAAGTTCGGGTTCAGCTACGACCACAGTCAGCAGCACAAGGACTTCGTCCCCTACTACTCGATCGTCGGCGACCAGTGGACACCGATCGACTACTCGCAGGACCCGCACACGTGGATGACGCCGCTCGTCCACGGGAGCGAAATCGACCTCGTCGAGATCGCGGCGAACTGGTACGTCGACGACCTGCCCCCGATGATGTTCATCAAGTCGAGCCCGAACAGCCACGGCTTCGTCAACCCGCGCGACGTCGAGCAGATGTGGAAGGACCAGTTCGACTGGGTGTACCGCGAACTCGACTACGCCGTCTTCCCGATCACGATCCACCCCGACGTCTCCGGGCGCCCGCAGGTCCTGCTCATGATCGAGCGGCTCATCGAGTACATCAGGGGCCACGAGGGCGTCCGGTTCGTCACGATGAACGAGATCGCCGACGACTTCCGCGTCCGCTTCCCGTTCGCGCAGCCCGAGCGTCCACGCGAGTCCTGATGTGCGGCGGATGTGGCGGCAACGGCGGGAACCGTGACTGGTACGCCGCCGGTGTCGAGGACTCCCCGGCCGCGCGCAAGCGGGCGCAGCTCCGGCTGGCCGCCTGGGCGACCCGGCTCTTCGCGGACGACCGGATCCGTGTCCACGAGGTCCCGGGCACCGTCCGGCTCGTGATCGTCGGGCCGACCGGCAAGCGCGTCGTGGCGCAGGGCGTCGACGGCGTCCTGGACGCGGTCGAACAGGTCGGAGCCGGGCGCACCGACTGGTCGGCCGTCGCGACCCGCGTCCGCAGGGCCGACCCGCGGGACGACACCGACTGGGAACACCGCAGCCTCGCCCGCGCGGTCGATCGACGAAGGGACACCCGGCCGTGACGGACCCCACGCTCCCGCGGATCGTGTACCTCGCCCTCGGTGGGACCATCGCGAGCGTCACCTCGGGCGATCCGCGCGGTTCCGGCGATCCGCGCGGCTCCGGCGCCGTCCCGCGGATCGCAGCCCGTGACCTCCTCGCCGGTGTGCCGGCCATCGCGCAGGTCGCACGGGTCGAGGCCCGCCAGCTCGGCATGGTGCCCTCTCCCTCGCTCGACTTCGACGACGTGCAGCGCGCGCTCGACGCCGCGCGGGACGCCGTCGGCTCCGGAGCCTCGGGCGTCGTGCTGTCGCAGGGCACGGACACCATCGAGGAGACCGCGTACCTGCTCGACCTCGCGTGGGACCGCCCCGAGCCCCTCGTCGTCACCGGAGCGATGCGCCACGCCTCCTCGCCCGGTGCGGACGGTCCGGCGAACCTGCTGGCGGCCGTGAACGTGGCCGCGGCACCGGCAGCAGCGGGACGCGGTGTCCTCGTCGTGCTCGACGACGAGGTGCACGCCGCCAGGGCGGTCCGCAAGACGCACACCTCGTCGACCGGCGCCTTCACCTCTCCGGGTTCCGGTCCGCTCGGACGGGTCACCGAGGGCTCGCCCGTCTTCCACGCTCCGGCGGCCCGAGTGCCCGCGCTCACCACACGCGTCGCCCCGCTGCCCCCGGTGGCCCTGCAGCGGGTCACCCTCGCTGACGACGGCCGGGTCCTGTCGACCCTGGACGGACTCGGGTACCGCGGCGCGGTCATCGAGGGCTTCGGCGGCGGGCACGTCGCCGAGCGCACGGTCGATGCCGTCCGCGCACTCGCCGCGCAGATGCCGGTCGTGCTGGCGTCGCGGACCGGCGCCGGCGCGACGCTCACGACGACGTACGGCTTCGCGGGCGGCGAGATCGACCTGCTCGGCGCCGGACTCGTCCCCGCCGGCACCCTCGACGGCCTCAAGGCGCGCCTCCTGCTGGCCGCGCTGCTCGCCCTCGACGCCCCGGACGACCGCATCCACGCGGCGTTCGACGCCCATGGCCGGGGCTCATCCCCGACCGGACACCCCTGACCGCACCGACGCTCCGCCTCCGCCCGTCAGCCCGCGCCGCGACACCGTCGCAGCGCCGCACCGCCGTACCGAGAGGAAGACCATGTCCACCACGACCATCCACGAGCCCGAGGACCTCGAGCTCGCCACCGGGACGTTCCCGACGATCGGGCCGAAGGAGACCAAGCGCGGCGCGACGCTGGCGTTCTTCGCCTGGACCCTCGCCGTCTACGACTTCATCATGTTCGGCACGCTCCTCCCCCGCATCGCCGAGGACTTCGGGTGGAACGAGCAGACCGCCCTGCTGGCGAACACCCTCGTGAGCGTCGGGGTCTTCGTCGTCGTCGTCCTCGTCGGTCTGTTCGTGGACCGACTCGGTCGGCGCCGGGGCATGATGATCACGATCGGCGGCGCGGCCCTGTCCTCGCTGCTGACGGCGGCGTCGACGGGGGTCGCCTCGCTCGTCGGTTTCCGGGCCCTGAGCGGCTTCGGGATGGCCGAGCAGTCGGTCAACTCCACCTACCTCAACGAGGTCTTCGCGCTCACCGAGCTCGAGGGCGTCAAGAAGCGTCGCGGCTTCTTCTACAGCCTCGTCCAGACCGGGTGGCCGATCGGCGCGCTCCTCGCGGCCGCGTTCATCGCCGGCATCAACGGGCTGTTCGGACAGGAGTCCTGGCGGCTCGCGTTCCTCATCGCCACCGTCCCGGCGCTCTTCGTGCTGTTCCTGCGCAAGGGCATCAAGGAGACGCCGCAGCACCGTCTGAACACCTACCTGCGGCAGCTGCGGAAGTCCGGTCGCACCGAGGAGGCCGCCGAGGTCGCCGCCCGCTTCGGCATCGTCGACGAGGGTCCGAACCCGCTGCGGGCGATCTTCGGCCGACGGTACGCACGCAACACCGTCGTGCTCTCGATCGCCTGGATCGTGAACTACTTCGGCATCACCACCACGAGCGTGCTCGGGACGACGATGCTCGAGGGCGTCAAGGGTGTCGACCCGAGCATGTCGCTGCTCATCATCGTGCTGTCCAACGTGGTAGGCGCCGCGGGCTACCTGTTCCACGGCTGGCTCGGCGACATCATCGGCCGCAAGACCACGATCGTCGTGGGCTGGGTGCTCGCCGGTGTGTGCTGGACCCTCTTCGTGCTCGGGCCGGACGACTTCGGCTACGTCCTCGTCACGTACATGCTGACGCTGTTCTTCCTGCTCGGACCGTACGCGTCGCTGCTCTTCCTGCAGGCGGAGTGCTTCGACTCGAGCTGCCGCGCGACCGGGTCCGCGTTCGTCACCGCGATGGGACAGCCCGGCACCATCATCGGCTCGGCTGTGCTGACGGCCCTCGTCGCCGGGAGCATCGGGCTCGGCCCGGCAGCCCTCATCGTCGGTGCGAGCGGCATGGTCCTCTCCGGTCTGATCATGCTCGCGACGAAGCGCGTGGCGGTGATCGAGCATTGAGCGTCACGACACCGGCAGGCGTGTACTCCGAGTTCGCGGGGAGCGTGGTCGTCATCACCGGCGCCGCGAGCGGGATCGGCGCGGCCCTCGCCGTGCAGCTCGCCGAGTACGGCGCGAACATCGTCATCCCCGTCTTCGCGGGTGACCCGCACGATCCCGCACCCGTCGTCGACGCCGTCGAGGCGGCCGGTGGCAGTGCGCTGACGGTCGCCGCGGACGTCCGCAGCACCGAGGACGTCGACGCCGTGTTCCAGGCGGCCGTCGACCGCTGGGGGCGCGTCGACCACGTCGTGGCGGGAGCGGGGGTGCTCCGCCGGCAGCCGCTCGACACCATGACCGACGCGGCGTGGGACGACATCCTGCAGGTGGACCTGCACGGTGTGATGCGCACGCTCCGGGCCGGCGCCCGACACCTCGACCGGGGCGGGTCGATGGTGGCCGTCTCGTCGATCGCGGGCGGGGTGTACGGCTGGGTCGCGCACAGCCACTACGCCGCGTGCAAGGCGGCGGTGATCGGCCTCGCCCGGAGTGCGGCAGCCGAACTCGCACCGCGTGGGATCCGGGTAAACACCATCATCCCGGGGCTCATCGAGACGCCGCAGTCCTCGGACGCCCAGAACTCGCTCGGTCCGGCGGGCCTCGCCGCCGCGGGTGCTCGGATCCCGTGGGGTCGGGTCGGCCACGCCGAGGAGGCCGCCGCGGCCATCCGGTTCCTGCTCAGCCACGAGGCGCGCTACGTCACCGGGCAGGAACTCGTCGTCGACGGCGGCCTGACGATCCTGATGGCCGACTGATGCCGGACCGGACGGCGTTCGACCTCACCGGGACGACCGCGCTCGTGACGGGCGGTGCGAGCGGCATCGGGCTCGCGATCGTGGAGACCTTCGTCACCGCAGGAGCGCGGGTCGTCGCCGCCGACCTCGACGCCGACGGCCTGGCGGACCTCGCCGAGCGGCTGGGCGTCCGGACCATCGTGCTCGACGTCACCGACGAGGACCGGGTCGAGGCCGCCGTGGCGTCGGTCGACGAGGAGTCCGGCGGGATCCAGGTCCTGGTGAACGCCGCCGGCGTGCTCTCGCAGGCGCCGCTCGAGGAACTCACCACGGAGGACTGGGCGCGTGTCATCGCGATCGACCTGACCGGGGTCTTCCTGGTGATGCGAGCAGTCGGTCGGCGGATGCTCCGCGACGGGCACGGGCGCATCATCAACCTCGCCTCGCAGCTGGCGATCAAGGGCGGTTCCGAGGTCGCGCACTACGCGGCAGCGAAGGCCGGCGTCATCGCGCTGACGAAGAGCGCCGCGATCGAGTGGAGCGGGCGGGGTGTGCTCGTCAACGCGATCGCACCCGGCCCGATCGTCTCCCCGATGACGGACCGGATGACCCAGCAGTGGCGGACGGACAAGGCCGCCGAGCTCCCGATCGGACGCTTCGGGGTCCCCGCCGAGGTCGCGCCGACCGCCCTGCTGCTCGCGTCGTCCCCGGCGGGTGACCTGTACACCGGGCAGACGCTCGGCCCGAACTCGGGTGACGTCATGCCGTGAGCAGCACCCGCCGGTCGGCCGCCCGGTTCCGCCGCGACAACGGTGCGGTCTCGGTCTGCCGTCGCCACTGGCTTCCGCAGGGTCAGCACCGTTACCCTGGCCGCATGTCCGACCTGCGCCTGGAAGAACTCTCCGCGAAGACCGCTGCCGCGGCCAACTCCCTGACGCTCAAGCCGGGCCAGGAACAGTTCGTGCAGCCGACCACCTACGGGGTCGCCGAGACCGACGTCAAGCCGAGCTCCGCGTGGACCCGTGTCGTCCTCGACGACGACGAGGTCCTCGGCCTGATCATCGGTTCGTTCGACGCCGACAACGCGCAGGAAGAACTGCGCAGCTGCATCTGGCGCGTCAACGTGGCAGCCAGCGCGCAGGGCCGTGGCGTCGGTCGCTTCGCCGTGCACGGTCTGGCGGACGAAGCGCGCAGCCGCGGGTTCGAGCGACTGACGGTCGTGTACGAGCCCGGCGGCGACGACAGCCCCGAGGCGTTCTTCCGCGCCGTGGGCTTCGAGGTCGTGCGCGAGACCCAGTACGGCGACCACTTCGCGGTCCTGACGCTCTAGCACGCTCCGACGACGTGCCCACCGACGACGCATCGGTCGACTTCGGCGCCGCCGTCGCCGAGGTGGTGCGGATGATCCCGCCCGGTCACGTCATGACGTACGGCGACGTCGCCGCAGTCCTCGGATCGCGGGCCTCTCGTGCCGTCGGCAAGGTGATGGCGCACGAGGGCGCCGACCTGCCGTGGTGGCGTGTGGTGCGCGCGGGTGGGCACCCGCCGCTCCGCCACGAGGCCCGGGCGCTCGAGCACTACCGGGCCGAGGGGACCCCGCTCGTGCAGGGGACGACGACCTGGAGGCTCGACATGCGTCGTGCGCGCTGGTCACCGGCAACGGACGCGGACGACCCGTTCTGACCCCGCGCCGCGCGGGTCGACCTCAGCGGTCGAAGCGCGCACCCTTCGGGTTCGCGGGCAGCAGGCACAGCACGTAGACGATCAGCGAGCCGAGGCCCGGCAGCACGTGCAGGAACTGCCAGAAGCCGGACAGGTTCGCGTCGTGCAGTCGTCGGGCGCCGAGGCCGAGGGAGCCGACGAGCGTCGCGAGCACCCACAGCATGAACAGGTACGACCCGACGGGGTTCTCGAGCACCGGGGTGTCCGGCGTGAACACCTGCGGCACGAGCTGCAGCACGAGCCCGATCGCGAGCGACGTCAGCCACCACCACCAGAACTCGGCGCGCGATGCCCGTCCGGTGAACACGGTGTACTTCCGCCAGAACCGGCGAACGGCCTCGGTGAAGGGGGCACCGTAGAAGGGGTCGTGCAGGGCGACGCCGCCGGGCTGCACCACGCTGTCGTTGCTCATGGAGCAAGCCAACCACGTGGTGCAGCCCGACCGGGGCCTAGACGAGCGAGTCGCGCCAGGCTGCGTGCAGCTGGGCGAAGCGCCCGGTGCCGGCGATGAGGTCGGCGGGGGTACCGTCCTCGACGATCCGGCCGTGCTCCATCACGAGCACCCGGTGGGCGATCGCGACGGTGGACAGCCGGTGCGCGATGATCACCGCGGTGCGGTCGGCGAGCAGGGTCTCCAGGCCCTCCTGCACGAGTCGCTCCGAGGGGATGTCGAGCGACGCCGTGGCCTCGTCGAGGATGAGCACCTTCGGGTCCGCGATGAACGCCCGCGCGAACGAGAGCAGCTGCCGCTGGCCCGCCGAGACACGGCCACCGCGCTTGTTCACGTCGGTGTCGTACCCGTCGGGCAGCGCCATGATGAACTCGTGCGCGCCGACCGCCTTGGCCGACGCCTCGATCTCCTGGCGGGACGCCCCGGGCTTGCCGAGCGCGATGTTGTCCGCGACGGTTCCGGAGAACAGGTAGGCCTCTTGCGTGACCATGACGATCGCGCGGCGCATGTCCTTCGTGTCGAGGTCACGCAGGTCCACACCGTCGAGCTTGACGGAGCCCTGACTCGGGTCGTAGAAGCGCGCCATGAGCTTGGCGAGCGTCGACTTGCCGGCGCCGGTGGAACCGACGAGGGCGATGGTCTGCCCCGACGGGATGTGCAGGTCGAACTCCGGCAGCACGACCTTGCCCTTGTTGTAGGCGAACACGACGTCGTCGAAGTCCATCTTCCCGGTGGCGTCCGCCAGACGGGTGGGCTTCACGGGGTCCGGCACGCTCGGCCGTTCCTCGAGGACGCCGGAGATCTTCTCCATCGCCGCTGAGGCGGACTGGTACCCGTTGTAGAACATCGCGAGTTCCTGCGCCGGGTCGAAGAAGCGCTTGGCGTACAGCGCGACCGCGAGCAGCGCACCGACCTCGAGCGTCCCGCCGACGATCCGGAAGCCGCCGACGATGACGACCGCGGCGAGCGTGGCGTTGCCGATGAGCACGAGCACCGGGTCGAAGGTCCCGAACAGGTTGAACACCTTCGTGTTCGCCACCCGGTAGTCCTCGACGTAGCCGCCGTACTCGTCACGGTTGCGGGACTCCTTGCGGAACGCCTGCACCGCGCGGATGCCCGTCATCGTCTCGACGAAGTGCACGATCACGCGCGCCGAGGTGACACGGGTGGAGCGGAACAGCGTCTGCGAGTTCGTCTGGAACCAGCGGATCAGGAACCAGAGCGGCACGAGCGACACCGCGAGCACGAGCCCGGACGTCGGGTCGAGCAGCACCAGGGCCACGGCGGTGAACGCCATGTACAGCACGCCCTGGATGAGCTGGTTCAGCCCCGAGTCGAGCAGCTCGCGGATCGAGTCGAGGTCACTCGTCTGGCGCGAGATGATCCGGCCCGACGTGTAGGTCTCGTGGAACTCGAGCGAGAGCCGCTGCGTGTGCAGGAACACCCGCTTGCGCAGGTCGAACAGGATCGCCTGGCTGATCCGAGCCGCGAGCACCGTGTACCAGGCGGTGAGCACCGCACCGAGGACGGCCACGACGATGTACGTCGAGACGACGCCGAACGCCGGCACCCAGTCGTTCTGGTCCATCACCGCGGGCAGGGCGTTGTCGATGCCCCACGCGATGAGCGCCGGACCCGCGACGGTGCCGGCGGTCGAGACCACGACCACGATGCCGAGCAGCACCAGCCGGAGCTTCAGCGGTGCGGCGAGGGACCCGAGCAGGGCGAGGGACCGGCGCCGCAGGCGCTTGCTCTCGGCCTTCGTGAAGTCCTCACGCTCCTCGCCGCGCACGCCCATGGTGGTGATCGAGGCGGTGACGGGGGCGGCAGACTGCGCGTCGGCGATGTCGTCGACGACGGGATCCGCGCCTCCCGGCCCGGCCGACGTGTCGAGCGGCAGGTTCTTCTCTTGCTGGCTCATGCCATCGCCTCCTGTCGTGCGGTCGCGTCGTCGTCGTCGAGCGACGAGATGACGTAGCGGTAGTGCTCGTTGGTGGCCATCAGGTCGTGGTGGGTCCCGACGGCCGTGACGACGCCGTTCTCCATCAGGGCGACCCGGTCGGCCAGCGTCACCGTCGACGGACGGTGCGCCACGATGAGCGACGTGGTGTCGGCGAGCACGCGTCGCAGGCCCGCCTCGACCCGCGCCTCGGTGTCGACGTCGAGCGCCGACAGCGGGTCGTCGAGCACGAGCACCGACGGCCGCGCGGCGATCGCGCGGGCGAGTGCCAGGCGCTGTCGCTGGCCACCGGACAGCGACAGCCCCTCTTCACCGACCCGGGTGTCGACGCCGTCGGGCAGGTCGTCCACGAAGGACGCCTGCGCGATGTCGAGTGCCTCGCGCATGAGCGCCTCGGCCTCGGCACCCTGCACGTCCGGTCGACCGAGGAGCACGTTCTCACGCACGGTCGACGAGAACAGGGTGGCGTCCTCGAAGGCGACGCCGACGTGCCGGCGGAGCTCTTCGCGGGTGAGGTCGCGGATGTCGACCCCGTCGATCGTCACCGAACCACCGGTCACGTCGTACAGACGCGGCACGAGCGAGAGCAGGGTCGTCTTGCCGCAGCCGGTCAGCCCGACGAGCGCCATGGTCTCGCCCGGCTGCAGCTGCAGTTCGACGCCGTTGATCAGGTCCGGGTACTGCGGTGCGGAGTCCTGGTACCGGAAGTGCACGCCGTTGAACGACAGCGCACCGTGCGGCTCGGCGATCGTCTTCGGGTGTTCCGGGTCCGTGATGGTGTTCTCGGAGTCCATGACCTCGAAGAAGCGGTCGACCGCCGTGCGGGTGTCGAACGTCATCGAGAGCAGGAAGCCGATCGACTCGATCGGGAACCGCAGCACCGTCGCCGTCGCGAAGAACGCGAACAGCTGGCCGACGGTGAGCTGCCCCTGCGAGGCCAGCCAGATGCCGGCGAGCAGGCACAGCGCGAACGCGACGTCCGGCACGAGCAGCAGCCACAGCCAGATGCCGGCGATGGCCTTCGCCTTCTTGATCTCGGTGCCGCGCAGGGCTTCGGCCTGCTCGCTGAACTCCTCGAGCTTCGCGCCGCCGCGACCGAACGCCTTGAGCACGCGGATGCCGTGCACCGACTGCTCGACGCTCGTGGCGAGGTCGCCCACCTGGTCCTGGCTGCGGCGTGCGACGGCGGAGTACCGGCGCTCGAACAGCAGGCCGTTGATCCACAGCGGGATCGACGCGATCAGGAAGATCAGCCCGAGGATCCACCCGAAGGTGAACAGCACGACGAAGCCGACGACGATCGTCACGATGTTGACGACGAGCAGGACGACCCCGAAGGCCAGCCAGCGCCGGATCAGCGACAGGTCGGACACGGAACGGGACAGCAGCTGCCCGGACTCCCAGCGGTCGTGGAACGCGACCGGCAGGTCCTGCAGCTTCGCGTAGAGCGAGTTGCGCATGCTCGTCTCGATGCGGGTCGAGGGACGCATCACCAGCCGGCGGCGCGAGGCGATGAAGAACGCCTCGAGCACACCGAGGGCGAGCACCCCGAGCCCGGCGGGCCAGATCTGTGCCGAGTCGCGCGACGACAGCGGACCGTCGACGAGCCACTGCAGCACGTAGGGGATTGCGAGCGCCACCAGGGAGGCTCCCATCGCTGCGGCCATGCCGCCGATGAGGCGCCCCTGGTAGGGCTTCACGTAGGGGTAGATCCGCGCGATCGCGCGGAAGGTGGACGGGCGCGCCGTGGTGGGCGACTTGGACATGGTTGCGTCCTCATGCGTCTGCCGGGTCCCCGGGTCGCGCTGCGCGGTGCGTGCTTGCTTGCTGCTTGCTTGCTTGCTGCTTGCTTGCTCGCGTCGCGCGGCTTCGGCCTGGAGGCTCGGTGTGGCGTTGCGTGGTGATCATCGGCCGGGCGCGTGGTCGCGTCTCCGCCGTCACTCGCGTGACGTCGGTCGGGCCGGAGGCACCGGGGGAGCGTCGTCCCCCGGGTTCAGGCGGGTGGTTCGCGGACGCCGGTGGTGCTGCGTCGCGGGGCCGTGGGAACGGCCCGACTAGACGGCGGCCGCGACGCGGGGTCGCGGTGCGATCGGGGATCGCCGTGCGGGAGTGGTCCCCACGACGGACACGAGACCTGCGCGGGCGGCCGTCGCCACGGTTCCGGTCATGTTGTCCATCGTCACTCCAGTCGTCGTCTTCGTCACCGTTGTGTCCGCGGTGCCGCCGGTCCCGAGGGATCGTCGGCTGCCTGCCGCGGAGCCTTACAGACTATTCACAGTGACTGTCGCCGCGCAATGGTCTGCCACCGATTGTTCACATCGGTGGACGAAGTGGCAGTGCACATCAGTGGAAGAAGTGGCGCTCGCTCGTGAAGTACATCGTCACGCCAGCAGCCTTCGCCGCAGCGATGACCTCGTCGTCACGGACGCTGCCACCGGGCTGCGCCACCGCACGGACACCGGCGTCGAGCAGCACCTGCAAGCCGTCGGCGAACGGGAAGAACGCATCCGACGCCGCGACGCTGCCGGCAGCCCGGTCACCCGCACGGTTCACGGCGAGGTGGCACGAGTCGACCCGGTTGACCTGGCCCATGCCGACACCGACGCTCGCGCCCTGGTTCGCCAGCAGGATGGCGTTCGACTTCACCGAACGGCTGGCACGCCACGCGAAGGCCAGGTCGGTCAGGGTCTGCGCATCGGCGGGCTCGCCGGCCACGAGGGTCCAGGTGGACTGGTCGAAGCCCGTGAAGCGGTCGGCGTCCTGCACCAGGAACCCGCCGGAGACCTGCTTGACCTCGCGGTCGGCGAGCGCGAAGTCGGCCGGCAGCGTGAGCAGGCGGATGTTCTTCTTGCGCGACAGGACCTCGAGCGCCTCGGGGTCGAACCCGGGGGCGACGACGACCTCGGTGAAGATGTCCTTGACGGTCTCGGCCATGGTCAGGGTGACCGGGCGGTTCGCGGCGATGACCCCGCCGAACGCCGACAGCGGGTCGCAGGCGTGCGCGGCGGCGTGGGCCGAGGCGATCGGGTCGGCGGCGTCGGCCGGGGCGATCGCGATGCCGCACGGGTTGGCGTGCTTGATGATCGCGACGGCGGGCTCGTCGAAGTCGAAGGCCGCGCGGACCGCCGCGTCGGCGTCGACGTAGTTGTTGTACGACATCTCCTTGCCGTGCAGCTGCGTCGCCTGTGCGATACCGGTGCCGTCCGGCGTCGTGTAGAGCGCCGCGGCCTGGTGGGCGTTCTCGCCGTAGCGCAGGGTCGCGGACAGCTCGGCACCGACCGACAGGTACTCGTCGAACGCGCCGGGGGTCCGGATGTCGCCGGAGGCCGTCGGGGCTGCGGCGGCGGAGACGACGTCGCTCGCGAAGTAGGACGCCACCGCGGTGTCGTACGCGGCGGTGTGCGCGAAGGCCTGGGCGGCGAGGCGCTTGCGGAGCTCGAGCGTGGTGCCGCCGGCACGCACGGCCTCGACGACCTCGGGGTAGGACGCCGGGGACACGACGATCGCCACGTTCGGGTGGTTCTTCGCCGAGGCACGGACCATCGCGGGGCCGCCGATGTCGACGTTCTCGACCACGGTCGCGGTGTCGGCGCCGGACGCCACGGTCTCGACGAACGGGTAGAGGTTCACCACGACGAGTTCGAACGGCGCGATGTCGAGGTCGGCGAGCTGCTGCTCGTGCGACTCGAGCCGCAGGTCGGCGAGCAGGCCGGCGTGCACCGACGGGTGCAGCGTCTTCACGCGACCGTCGAGCGACTCGGGGAACCCGGTGACGCTCGCGACGTCGGTGACGGCGTAGCCCGCGTCACGGATGGTCTGCGCGGTGGAACCGGTCGACACGATCTCCACCCCGGAGTCGGCCAGGGCGCCGGCGAGCTCGAGCAGGCCGGACTTGTCGCTCACCGAGATCAGTGCACGGCGGACCGGCACCACGTCCCGGTCGCGGTAGAGGCTGGGGTCGGCTGCGTGCACGCTCATGCGCTCGGGGTGCCCTTCAGTTCGGTGGTGCCGTTGGCGATGTCGAGGATGGTCTGGATGAGCAGGCGGCGCTCGACCGGCTTGATGCGGTCGTGCAGCGTCGACTCGCTGTCGCCCGGCAGCACCGGGATGCGCTCCTGGGCCAGGATCGGCCCGGTGTCGACGCCGTCGTCGACCGCGATGACGCTCGCGCCGGTCTCGGTCACGCCGGCGGCGAGTGCGTCGCGCACGCCGTGGGCGCCGGGGAACTCGGGCAGGTACGCCGGGTGGGTGTTGATGATCCCCGGTGCGAACTCGGACACCACGGCCGGGGGCAGCAGGCGCATCAGGCCGGAGAGCACGAGCAGGTCGGGCGACCACGGACGGATCTGCTCCGCCAGGGCCTGACCCCACTCGGCGCGGGAGTCGTAGCGGGTGAACGGGACCGTGAAGGTCGGGATCGAGAACTCCTCGCCCAGCCCGAGCCCCTCGGCGTCGCGGTCGGCACCGATGGCGACGACACGGGCGGGGTACTCGGCGTCGAAGGTCGCTTCGAGCAGGGCTCGGAGGTTCGACCCGGTACCGGAGATCAGGACGACCAGTTCGAGCACGGCACCAACCCTACCGGGAGGCACGGCGTCGGCGGGCGCTGTTACCGGTCGTCCTTCGGCTGTCGCCACCAGGGCAGTTCGTCCTCGGGGATCTGGTCGGTGACGTCCCACTTCGCCTGGCGGGGCTGCTGCTCCCGCTCCGGTGTGGCCGCCCGGGTGTCGTGGGCGACGTCGACGCGGTCCGCCTCGGCGGTCTCGTCCAGGTCGTCCCGGCCGGCGACGAACTCCTCGGTGCTCCACGGGAACGCGGGCTGGGCGTCGGTGGGCACGCGCGGCGGTGCTGCCGCGGGGGCGGTGGCCGTGGGCGGCTCGGGGGCGGGCTGCTGCGGCTCGGCGTCGGAGCCGGTCACGCGGCCGCGCAGTGCACCGGCTCGTCCCCGGACCCCCTCGGCCGCGCCGGCCAGACGGTCGCGCAGGCCGCCCAGGGCTGCTCGTCCGGTACCGCGTCGCACCGGTTCGGGCTCGGCGGCGAGGCGGTCGGCGGCCACCGCGTCGGTCTTCGCCCAGTCGGGGAGCTCGACGTCGTGGTCGGTGTCGCCGGCACGCGGTGCGCGGGGTGGAGGCGTGGGTGCGGAGGCGGGGTCGGGTTCGCGGGCGGGCCGCGCCGGTGTCGCATCGGCCGGCTCGTCCCCGACGACCTCGCTGCCGATCGGCCCGGTCGCCCGCTCGGTCGTCGCGTGTTCGGTCGTCGCCCGCGGGCGCGCTGCCGTCGACCCGTCGTGGGACTCCTCGACGACGAAGCGGTGCACGTCGGTGGTCCGTCCGGCCCCGGCCTGGTCGAGCGCGGCGAGCAGGGACCCCTCGCCGAGGTCTGCTCCGGCGCGCGCGGTGTCGTGGTCCTCGTCGGCCTCGGCGGCCTCGTCCGCCTCGGTCCAGCGCTCGCGCCTCCACCCGCCCTCCGGCAGGCGGACGAGGTCACTGCCCGCGGCGAGGGCGATGATCGCCGGCAGGCCGACCTCGAGTGCGGCGAACCCACCGACCGCCAGGGCGTTCGGGCCGACGTCGGCCAGGCGTCCCGGGCCGAACGAACCGGACGACACCCAGGCGACGAGCCCCGTGAGCACGCCGGCGACGAGTCCTGCCGCGACGCCGCCGAACGCACGGTGCAGTGCGGAGTCCGCAGCGCCCAGGGCCCGCACCAACCGCGGCCGCATCGAGCCGCCGATCGCGAACCCGGCGATGACGGGCACCAGGATCCAGACGAGCCCGAAGGTGTGACCCGAGGTCGGCAGCGCGCCGAAGACCGGCAGGCCGGGGATCGGGCCCAGGGTCGTGGCGATCGGGGACACGCTCGACCCGGTGCCGATGGCGAACCCGGGGCCGATCAGCCACGAGGTCGCCCACCCGACGAAGTCCGGCAGGAACGCGAGCTGTCCGACGGTGAGCGCGACACCACCGATCACCCCGGCGTGCGACTGCTCGTACAGGGTGATGACCTCGGCGAACGAGGTGAAGAGCAGCAGGCCGACCAGCACCGCGGCCACGCCGACGACCACGGCGGTCGCGGCGGTCCCGGCGCGCAGGCCGAACCCGGCGACGGACCGCCAGACGGCGGGGACGCGGTCGACCAGGTCGATGACCCGCTGGGTGACGGCGTCGGCGGGCATGTCCCGGCGACGACGGCAGACCTCGGACGCGGCGAGTGCGGGGATCCCGAACCAGAGCGCCGGCAGCACCACGGCCTGCCAGAGCGTGGGGTGGGTGGCGGCGGAGGTCGTCGACAGCGCGACGGCCAGACCGAGGAGCGCGACGACGGCGGTGCCGACCAGCAGGCCGGTCGTGCGGTGCTCGGTCTCGGCGAACCGGCGTCCGGCACGGGCGCCGAGCCAGGCGGTCACGACCGCGAACCCGAGGGCCGCCAGGGTGACGTGGATGGGGTCGGCAGCGCCGCTGACCCCGGTGCTCTTGGCGAGTGCGGAACCGAGCAGGAACGAGACGTCGACGCCGTGCCCGACGAGCCAGACGCTGCCGGTGGCCTTCCAGAAGACGTCCCAGTCGACCTGCAGGCCGTACTCGAACCCCCAGAGCAGCGTCAGCGGCACGAGGGCGATCCCGATGCCGACGCCGACCGTCACGACCGCCTCGATCGCGGCGAGCAGAGCGGTTCCCAGGCGGTTCATCGCAGCGAGGATACGTGCCCCTCGCGCGGCCGCCCCGGAGCCGCGCGGCTGCCGACGCAAAACACCGGTGTTCGCAGGACGAACACGCGCAAGACGCGGTTCACCCGACGAACACCGGTGTTTTGCGGAACGGGCTCGTCGCTAGCGGGCGGCGACGACCTCGCGCAGCAGCGCGGCGGTCTCGGACGGCGTCTTGCCGACCTTGACGCCTGCGGCCTCGAGCGCCTGCTTCTTCGCCTCGGCGGTGCCGGCCGAACCGGACACGATCGCGCCGGCGTGGCCCATCGTCTTGCCCTCGGGAGCGGTGAAGCCCGCGACGTAGCCGACGACCGGCTTGGTGACGTGCGCCTTGATGAACTCGGCCGCGCGCTCCTCGGCGTCGCCACCGATCTCACCGATCATCACGATGGCCTCGGTCTCGGGGTCGGCCTCGAACGCGGCGAGCGCGTCGATGTGCGTGGTGCCGATGACGGGGTCGCCGCCGATGCCGATGGCGGTCGAGAAGCCCAGGTCACGGAGCTCGTACATCATCTGGTAGGTCAGGGTGCCGGACTTCGAGACGAGGCCGATCGGCCCCTTGCCGGTGATCGTCGCAGGGGTGATGCCGACGAGCGACTCCCCCGGGGTGATGATGCCGGGGCAGTTCGGCCCGATGATCCGGGTCGTGCCGCCCTTCGCCTTGGCGTGCGCCCAGAACTCGGCCGAGTCCTGCACGGGGATGCCCTCGGTGATGACGACGACGAGCGGGATCTCGGCGTCGATGGCCTCCGTCACCGCGTCCTTCGCGAACGCCGGCGGGACGAAGACGATCGAGACGTCGGCACCGGTGGTGTCGATGGCCTCGCGCACCGAGCCGAAGACCGGCAGCTCGACGTCGCCGTGGGTGACGGTGGTGCCGGCCTTGCGGGCGTTGACACCGCCGACGACGTTCGTGCCGGCCTTGAGCATCAGGGCGGTGTGCTTCGTGCCCTCGCCACCCGTGATGCCCTGGACGATGACCTTGGAGTCCTTGTTGAGGAAGATCGACATGGTCAGTCCCTTCAGGCCGCTGCGGCGGCGAGTTCGGCGGCCTGCTCGGCCGCATCGTCCATGGTCGCGGCGACGGTGACGAGCGGGTGCGCTGCCTCCGCCAGGATCCGACGACCCTCTTCCACGTTGTTGCCGTCCAGACGCACGACGAGCGGTTTGGTGGCCGCGTCGCCGAGGATGCCGAGCGCGGCGACGATGCCGTTCGCGACGGCGTCGCACGCGGTGATGCCGCCGAAGACGTTCACGAACACGCTCTTCACCTGCGGGTCGCCGAGGATGACGTCGAGGCCGTTGGCCATGACCTCGGCCGAGGCGCCGCCGCCGATGTCGAGGAAGTTGGCGGGCTTCACGCCGCCGTGGCGCTCACCGGCGTAGGCGACGACGTCGAGCGTCGACATGACGAGCCCCGCGCCGTTGCCGATGACGCCGACCTGGCCGTCGAGCTTGACGTAGTTCAGCCCGTGGGCCTTCGCCTTCGCCTCGAGCGGGTCCTCGCTGGCGGTGTCCTCGAGGTCCTTGTGGCCCTCGTGGCGGAAGTCGGCGTTCTCGTCGAGCGAGACCTTGCCGTCGAGTGCCAGGATCTGGCCGTCGCCGGTGCGGACCAGGGGGTTGACCTCGACGAGGGTCGCGTCCTCGCCCTTGTAGACGTCGTAGAGCTTGACGAAGACGTCGGCGACGGCGTCCTGCAGCTCCGATGGGAAGTTCGCCTGCGCGGCGATCTCGAGCGCCGCGGCCTTGTCGATGCCGGTCAGCGGGTCGACCTCGACCCGGGCGAGTGCCTCGGGCTTCTCGACGGCGAGCTGCTCGATCTCCATGCCGCCCTCGACGCTGGTGAGCGAGAGGTAGGAGCGGTTGGCCCGGTCGAGCAGCACGGAGAAGTAGAACTCCTCGGCGATGTCGGCACCCTGGGCGACCATGACCCGCTGGACGGCGTGGCCCTTGATGTCGAGGCCGAGGATGGCCTGCGCGTGTTCGAAGGCCTCGTCCGGGGTCTTCGCGACCTTGACGCCGCCGGCCTTGCCGCGACCGCCGACCTTCACCTGCGCCTTGACGACCACGACGCCGCCGATCTTCTCGGCCGCCGCCTTCGCCTGCTCGGGGGTGTCGGCGATGATCCCCTGCAACACGGGGACGCCGTAGGACTCGAAGAGGTCCCTGGCCTGATACTCGAAAAGATCCACGCTGTTCTTCTTCCCGCACGGTTCGTGCGATCGGCATCGGTTTCCCGGTCGCGCACTCCACATCGAGGGTCGCTCGATGTCGAGACAACGGCCGCCACGCAGCCTAGCGCTGCTCGGTGGACGGCCGGTGCACGGATACCGCAGCGAGCCGGCTCCGACGGGCGTGAGCCGCTGCGCGCATCGCTGGGACCGGCCTCAGGCTCCCGCTCGGCACTGTGGATCGGTGCACCCCGAACTCCGTACCCGCGCCACCGAGGTCTTCGGCTGGAAGCTCCGCCCCGACCAGGAGTCCGTCATCGACGCGGTCCTCGAAGGCCGCGACGCCCTGGCGGTCATGCCCACCGGTTCGGGGAAGTCCGCGATCTACCAGGTCGCCGGCCTCGGCCTGGACGGGCTCGTCGTCGTGGTCTCCCCGCTCGTCGCGCTGCAGGAGGACCAGGTGGTCGGACTCGAGCACCATCCGGGTGCACCCCGCGCCGTCGCCCTGAACGCAACGAAGAAAGCCCGGGACGTCGCCGATGCCTGGGACGCCGTTGCCGGAGGCCAGGTCGGCTACGTGTTCCTGGCCCCCGAACAGCTGGTGAAGGACGACGTGCTCGAGCGACTCCGCGATGCCGGCGTCGCGCTGGTCGCCGTCGACGAGGCGCACTGCATCTCGTCCTGGGGTCACGACTTCCGACCCGACTACCTGGCGCTCGGCGAGGTCGCGGAGCGCCTGGGCCGCCCACCCGTGCTCGCCCTGACCGCGACGGGCTCCGCTCCGGTGCGGGATGACATCGTCGAGCGGCTCCGCATGCGCGACCCGTTCGTGCTCGCGTCGGGGTTCGACCGACCCGGCATCCGACTCGAGGTCATCCGGCACGCCGAGGACGCCGAGAAGCGCCAGGCCGTGGTCGACCAGGTCGCCGAACTGGACGGGGCCACGGTCGTCTACGTCGCCACCCGCGCCGCGACCACCGAGTACGCCGATGCCCTCGCCACCCGTGGTCGTCGCGCACAGCCGTACCACGCCGGCATGCGCGTGGCGGAGCGCGAGTCCGTGCACACCGGGTTCCTGGACGGCGACGTCGACGTGGTGGTGGCGACCAGCGCGTTCGGCATGGGCATCGACAAGCCCGACGTCCGGTACGTCGTGCACGCCGACGTCCCGGAGTCGGTCGACGCCTACTACCAGGAGATCGGACGGGCCGGGCGGGACGCCGAACCGGCCGGCGCCACCCTGCACTACCGCGCCGAGGACTTCGGCCTGCGCACGTTCTTCGCGTCCGGCTCCCCCCGGCCCGCATCGGTGCGGGCCGTCTTCGACGCCGTCCCGCCCAGCGGCTCGATCGCTCGTTCCGCGCTCACGGAGGCCTCGGGGCTGTCGGCCCGCACCGCCGGCCGTGCGCTCAACGCCCTGCTCGACGCCGGTGCCCTCCGAGACGACGTCGACGGTGTCTCCCGGATGCCGGACGGCCCCCGGGACGCCGACCGTGCGGCTCGCGCCACCGCCGACCGAGCCGCCGAACGGGAACGGGTCGAGGAGTCCCGCATCGCGATGATGCGCCAGCTCGCCGAGACGACCGCGTGCCGCCGGCAGTTCCTGCTCGGCTACTTCGGCGACGAACTGCCGGAGCCGTGCGGCAACTGCGACACCTGCTCGTCGGGCACGGCACGCGACGCCTCCGCCCACGTCGCCGACGGTGCGAACGACGCCGTCTGGCCACCGGATGCCCGCGTCGAGCACGCGGAGTGGGGCACGGGCGTGGTGATGAGCACGGAAGAGGACCGCATCACGGTGTTCTTCGAGTCCGCCGGTTACCGCACCCTCGCACTCGCCGACGTCGAGGAACGCGACCTGCTCGAACGCGTCTGACAGCGGCACGGACGGAGCACGGACGGAGCGCACCGGCGGCCAGCGCACCAGCGCAGCCGACCCGGGCGGGGAAGGCGCGGCCGCTCGACCACCCGTCGGCGACCGCGCTCCACTCCCCCGAGCATCGGCGATGCTGCCGTGACGGCGTGACCGGGAGGTGACGCCCGGGTGAACACGACACGAAACCGGACAGCCGCCAAGCACCCGCGGGTAGGCAGGAAGCCCGCAACGGAAAGGAACCACCATGAGCGACCCCGGCATCAGCCCCGTCGACGACTTCGACTCCCAGCAGCGTCGCGACGACGACATCGACCGTGAGCACGTCGGCCCGTACGAGGTGGACGAGGCCGAGGAGTCGCTCGAGACCGTCACGAACGACGCGGTCGCCGGCGAGACGGTGGAACCGCAGCCCGGTGACGGCTCCGACGACGGTCCCACCGGCGGATCCCCGCGCGAGGGCTCGCCCGACCTGTGGGAGCAGGACGAGGAGCGCCCGGACCTCGGCGGCGACCTCGGCACGAAGCCGCTCTGATCAGGCTCCTCCGGAACACGGCTCGGTGGCATCGGGCCGTGTTCCGACGGGTCCGTGCCAGCGTCCGCAGCATGCCCTCGGCGGCGCGGCTGCTGGCCGTCGCGGTGATGCTGCTGGTCGCCGCCGCGGCGCACCTCGCCGCCCGCTCGGAGCCCGGTGGCCGCTGGGTCCCGCTGCTCGTCGCCGGCGTCCTCGGCGCGCTGGTCACCGGTTCCCCGACCCGCCTCTGGCCGCTCCCCGCGATCTGGCTCGTCGCGACGCTCCTCGCCCTGACCGGTGACGCGCCCGTCGACCCCGCCTCCGCACGGGTCGCCGTGATCGTCGGCGCAGTCGCGCTCCTGGTGGCGATCGCTGTGGACCTGCGACCCGTCCTGCGGGCGCGACGCCGACGGGGTGCGGCGTGACCACCCCAGGGCCTGGAGGCGCGGCGCACGGCCCGCACCGGGCCTCCCGTCCGTCTCCTGCGCACGTCCACGGCCGTCACCTGCGTCGGTTCCTCGCCGACAGCACACCCGTGGCCGCGGGCGGCCGCGCCATCCTGCTGCAGATCGCCGACCCGGTCGTCGCGGCCGGTGTCCGACGGCACTCGGACTTCGCCCGGCGACCCCAGCAGCGGCTCGCCCACACCCTGATGTTCATCTACGCCGTCGTCATCGGCACGGAGTCCGACTCGGCGACCGCGACGGGCTTCGTCAACCACGCGCACGGGCCCGTCGCCGGCGCCGACGACGTCGACCGGCAGCTCTGGGTGGCCGCGACCCTGTTCGACTCCGCCCGGCGGGCGCACGACCTGTTCGGCACGAAGGTCTCCGCTGCCCGGGCCGAGCAGGTCCTCGCCGCCTACGCGCCGATCGCGACCGCGCTGCGGGTGCCAGCGGAGCGCTGGCCGACCTCGGTCGCGGCGTTCGACCGGTACTGGCAGCAGACGCTCGACGGACTGCAGGTCACCGACGACGCCCGCGGGGTCGTCCGTGACCTGCTGCACCCGCGGTTCGCGCCGCTGTGGGTGCAGGCGGCGATGCCCCTCGTGCGCATCGTGACCGTGGGGATGCTGCCGGAACCGGTGCGCACGGCGTACGGCTTCGCGTGGGGGCGGCGCGAGGAGCGGCGCTTCCGGCGGACCGTGCGGGTGGTGGCCGGGGTGCGGGCGCTCGTGCCGCGGGCGCTGCTCCGGTTGCCGGGGCCGGTGCTGCTGCGGGCGATGCGGCGGACCGCCGAGCGACACGGCGCGGTACGGTAGCGGGCATGTCGGTCGACCACTTCGCCATCACGGTCCCGCGTTCCTGGTTCGAGCTCCCGGTCGATCCGGAACGCCGCGACGACCGGATCAGCGCCCTCGTGCAGGAACGCATCGAGGACCACCGGGAACTCTGGGACCACCGCACCGAGATCGTCCGGGTGCTCCGCCGGTTCGCCCGCTCCGCCTGGGACAGCGGGGCGCGGTACTGCGCCGCGTTCGCCGAGCCCAGCGAGGACGGCATCGTCTCCGGTGCCCTCACCGTGACGGTCCTGCCCGCGCCCGAGGCCGGCGGGGACCCACTCGCCGCACTGACCGACCACGTCGCCGCGCTCGGCGGGGACGACGACGGGATGCACGTCGACGTGCACGAGGTCCCTCGCATCGGCCGGGTGCCGCGAGTCTGGGGCGTCTCGACGGTGCAGGCACCGGACGGCCGCGGATCGTTCGACGTCGTGCTCATGCAGACCTTCGTGCCGGCCGGCGACCAGGTCGCCCTGGTCAGCGTCTCGTCACCCGCGACCGACCTGGCCGAGCCGCTGTACGAACTGTTCGAGACCGTCACCGACACCTTCGAGCTCATCGACTCCGCCACGGTCGGCAGCGAGGTGTCCTGATGCGCCTCTGGCCGTTCCGGAAGAAGCGCAAGGTCGTCGAACCCGTCGTCGAACGGGTCGGAGAGCGTGATCTGGCGCAGATGGCACAGCGCGGAGAGCTCGCCCGTTCCGTCGTCACCCCTCCCCTGGCTCCGCGTGCGAGCGCCGACCGGGTCCGGGCGACCGTGGCGCAGATGCCCGGCCGACCACTCGGCTCGTCCGGCGGAAGCACCGCGCGACCCGACGCCGCGCCGGCCCGCCAGGCCGCGGCGGCCGTGCTCGTCCTCGACGGCGCCCAGCGGGTCACCGTGTCCGGCGGGGGACTGATCGGCCGCGATCCTGCGAGCTCCCATCCCGACGACGGATACGCCCACATGATCGCCCTGGAGGACCCGGAGCGGCTGCTCAGTCGTACCCACCTGGAGTTCGGGTTCGGTGCCGAGGGCTCGCTCTGGGTGCTCGACACCGCGTCGGCCAACGGGGTCGAACTGCAGCGTCCGGGGTTCCCCCCGGCGATGCTCGTTCCGTCGCAGCGCACGACCGTGCGGCCCGGGGACACCGTGGTGTTCGGCGGGCACTCGCTCCGCGCCGAACCCGCCGTCGGACTCGTCAGCGAGACGCCGCTGGGCTGAGCCGACCCTGGACCGGGCAGACTGCGGGGTGCGCACGCTCCGGGCTGCGCCCCTGCGGCCGGCGCTAGTCGCCGGCCGGCACCTGCACGAGTCGGAGCGCCTGGTCGGCGTCGTTCAGCAGAGCCCGGCCGGCGACGCGGTCCTGGGTGACGAGGCTCTTCGACAGCTTCGTGCCGATCAGGTCGCCATCGACCGTGCTGAGCGGCGCGAGGAGCATGCCCCGACGGGCCTTCTTCGCGTCGACCTGCCAACCGCGGAACCCGCTCGCCACCCCCTCGACGTCTCCCGCCAGGACGAGCCCGACCGAACGGCCCCGGTCGGACTCCATGATCGCCCGGAACACCGGTTCGGCCGGCGACTCCTTCAGGGCTTCGGCGTCGTCGACGAGCACGAGCGTGAAGCCCGCGGCGCCGGTGTCGATGGCGGCGGACAGGCCCTCGGCTCCGATCGCACCATCGGTCACGACCGTGGCTCGTGGCGCTCCGTCGAGCGCCCGCAGCGGGGACTCCCGCGGGGTCACCGCGACCACCGAACCACCGGCAGACAGCACGTGGCGGGCCATCGCGACGAGTGCGGTGCTCTTGCCCGAGCGGGGGCTGCCGCCGACGATGAAGACCGAGGTGTCCTGCACGAAGTCGTGCGTGAACAGCCGGAGCTCGTCGCCGCCGACGCCGAGCGCGACCCGGCCGACCGACGCCTCCGCCGACGGCAGGTACCGCACGGCGTCCTCGAAGGTGATGGAGCGCGGGAGCACGTCGATCCGGAACGGCTTCGGGGCGTCGGCCGACACGTGCGCACGGACCTCGTCACCGATGCCCCGGAGCGCGGCGGCCTGGTCGCGGCCCCCGAGTCCGCCGGGCAGAACGGCGACCTGGGTCTCCGTCGCCGTCGCGTTGCGGAACCCGCGCCCCGGCGGGATCGACTCCGGCAGCTTCTTGCCGTTGATGCCCTCGTAGTTGTAGTCGCCGCGGTCGGCCAGGGCAAGCAGCAGCTTCCGTTCCACCTGGCTCGACATCCGGCCGGACGTGAGGGTGCGGTCGCCGGAGACGACCAGGTGCACGCCG
The DNA here is from genome assembly GCF_047226435.1 of Curtobacterium poinsettiae. Classification (NCBI taxonomy): domain Bacteria; kingdom Bacillati; phylum Actinomycetota; class Actinomycetes; order Micrococcales; family Microbacteriaceae; genus Curtobacterium; species Curtobacterium poinsettiae. The sequence goes on from NZ_CP178434.1 coordinate 3,265,294, forward strand.
ACGCCGACGCCCTCGCGCAGCAGGGTCTGGACGGCATCGTGCAGCATGCCGTTCTCGGCGTCCGCCAGGGTCGCCATGAAGCTCTCCCACTGGTCGAGGAACACGACGACGTGGGGCATCGGCACGGTGCCGGAGTCGGTCCGCTGTTCGGCGATCGACGAGTAGCCGCCGGCGGAGAACGCGGCCTGGCGCTCCTGCACCGTGCGGAGCAGGATGCCGAGCAGCCGCGAGACCCGGTCGGGCTCGTGCCGCTGCACGACGGCACCGCAGTGCGGCAGAGCACCGAGGGCGAGCAGGGCACCGTTGCCGCAGTCGATCCCGTACATGTGCACGTCGCCGACGCCGAGCCGCAGGGCCATCGCACCGGCGAGGGTGCGGAGGGTCTGGCTGCGACCGGAGCGTGGCGAGCCGATCACGAACAGGTGGCCGTCCGCGTCGAGGTCGAACACCGCCGGGCGCTGCCGCTGGTCACCGGGGTGGTCCTCGACGCCCCAGGCGACCGCCAGGGGCGCCAGGTCGCCGGTGCCGGTCGCCTCGACGTCGTCGAGCCCGACGACCTCGCCGAGCGGTGGCAGCCAGGGCTTCCGCTGCTCGGGGGTGCCGAGGGCTCGGGTGGCGTCGTCGATGGACGCGACGAGGACGCTCAGGTCGGTGACCTCCACGTCGCTCGCGGCGGCCTCGACGGCGGCCGGGCGAGGGGCCGGGTCACTGTACGAGGCGAACGTGAGCTCGCGGACCAGGGCGGGTCGGGCCTCCTGGTCGTCCGTGCCGGGCCGGCGCCCGCCGACGCGACCGGACTGGAACGGCAGCAGCGAGGCCGCGCCGAGCCGCACGTAGGCGCGCCCCGGGGTCGACTTCGCGATCCGCGCGGCGTCGTTCGCGCCGATGACGTCCTGGCTCTCCGACTGGTCGGTGACGCGCAGCGCGATCCGCAGGTTCGTGTTCGCGCGGATCTCAGGCGAGACGACGCCGCCCGGTCGCTGCGTGGCGAGGATGAGGTGGATGCCGAGGGAGCGACCGCGCTGGGCGATGTTCACCAGGCCCTTGACGAAGTCGGGCAGCTCACGGGCGAGCGAGGCGAACTCGTCGATGACGATCAGCAGCCGCGGCAGGCTCGGGATGGTGTCCCCGTTCGCCGCACGCTTGGCCTGCAGGTCCTGGTAGTCCTCGAGGTCCTTCGCGCCGACCTCCGCGAGGGCGTGCTCGCGGGTGCGGAGCTCGGCACCGAGCGACTCGAGCGCGCGCTCGACCTGGTGCGTGTCGAGGTCCGTGACCATGCCGACGGTGTGCGGCAGGTCGACGCAGTCCTTGAAGGCCGCACCGCCCTTGTAGTCGACGAGCACGAAGTTCATCTCGTCCGGCCTGTTCGCCACCGCCAGGGACGCCACGATCGTCTGCAGCAGCTCGGACTTGCCGGAACCGGTCGTGCCGGCGACCAGGCCGTGCGGACCGTCGTTCCGCAGATCGATCGCGAACGGCCCGTCGATCGACGCCCCCACCACGGCGGTGGTGCTGCGGCCGCCGAGCAGCCAGCGAGCCTGGACGGCCTCGGACGTCGGCGGTTCGAGCTGGAGGACGTCGAGCAGGCGGGCGGACGAGGGGATGGCGCCGTCCTGCACGTCCGGGCTGGCGTCGACGATCGGCGACAGCGACCGGGCTACCCACTCGAGCCAGTCCTGGTCGACCAGGTCGGGGCGTGCGTCGTCGATGCGCTCACTGCGCTGCTGGGTGACCCGCACCCGGTCGTCGCGGACGACCACCACCGCGTCGCACTCCTCGGGCAGGAGCCGTTCGTCCAGGTCGAGGCAGATGCTGAACACCCCGACCGACGGCCCCTCCTTGAGCACCTGCACGAGCGAGGGCATCGCGCGGAGCCGCCGTGCGCCGTCCATCACGACGACGATCTCGTCAGCTGGCGGGGTCTTCTTGCCGATACCCGCCTCTTTCCGGGCGTCGATGATCGCGGCGAGCTCGGCGATCGCCCGCGCGGTCGACGCGGCGTTCGAGGCGATGCTCGTCATCGGCTGGTCTGCACCGTCCCGGCGGACGTGCGGCAGCCAGGACATCCACTCCCACAGCGACGTGCGCGTGGTGTCGGTGAGCAGCGTGAAGGTGACGTCCTTCGGGCTCTGCAGCGTCGCGAGCTGCGCGACCACCCAGTTCGCCAGTCGTCGGGCGTCGTCGTCGGGACCGGCGATGCCGATCACGCCGCGCTCGGCCAGACGGATGCGGACCGGCACGTCCGTGGCGTCCCACGCCACGGTCCGCTTGTGGGACAGCTGCTCCGGGTCCTCGATGGTCACCTCGGAGCGCTGCGTCGCCGTGCCGACGCGGACGAGCAGGTGGTCCGGATCAGTCCGGCGTCGCTCCCACAGTCGCGGCAGCGGCGTGACCGCGGTCTCGTAGACGGCGGCCGGGTCCGGCGCGCTCGCGATCCAGCGTGCGCGTTCGGACTGGAGGCTCTCGGTCGCGTCCGCCTCGATCCGCGCCTTGGTGTCCTCGTACTCCACGACGCGCTGCCGGTACGTCTTCTTGCCCTGTCGGCGACCCTGCAGCCCTGTGATGATCATCAGGACCGGCGACAGCAAGGCGATGAGCAGGTAGATCCAGCGGCCGGTTGTCGACACGAACATGACCGCCATGCCCATCGGCGCCAGTGCCATCAGGATGGGCAGCGCCCGGGCGGGGGGCTCGGTCGGCGGCGGCGGCAGCTGGTAGCGGGTGTGCTCGTCCGGGGGCAGGATGCGCGGCGGCCGGTTGTACTCGAGCGACATGCCGTCGTCCGCCAGTGACAGATGGGCGCCACGGTCCGGAGCGCGGCCGAATCCGAGCAGTACCGCACCGATCGCGAGCTGTGCTGTCTCGGGCCAGTCCGTCTCCTCGGTGACCGGCTCACCGTCGAGCAGCGCTCCGGAGAAGCCGTTCGCCGGACGCACCTTCGCGCCGTCGGCGGTCACCGTGACCAGCAGGGCGATCTCCGGCACCGTGTCGACCCCCGACGCCTCGGCCTCCACCTCGTCCGTGGTGCTCACCGGCACCCGCACGTGCGCGGACCGTGCTGTACCGATGGTCACCGTGCCGGTGCTGACCCGGACAATCGTCCCCGCGTGCAGCCCGGAGACGATCCGGATCTCGGCGTCGGTCAGCGGACGGAGTGGCTGCGGCGGCACCTGTTCCAGGCTGCGGCTCACCACCACTCCCTCCCGGACACCGGACTCGGCGACCGACGCCGAGAGGTCGAGCTGCTGCTCCCCGACGAAGTACACCGGAGTCCGACCGGAGGCGTCGACGTCCGTCGCGATGAGGCGCTCGGCCTCGGCCACCAACTCGCGCACCGCCCGGGAATCGTCACCGTCGACGTAGACGTTCGCGGTCTGGCCGCTCTCGCGGTCGACCATCGTGAACGTGAAGGTCATGGCAATCCCCCGTAGCGTTGACTTCGTGTCGCAGGACGATGGTAGTGTCCATCCCACACGCCCCGTTGGGGGGACAACGAAACTCCGGGGAAAGGGAGTCACACCGTGGCGAACATCAACGTCTCGTACGCAGACCTCGAGGCAGCAGCCTCCGACCTCAAGGCAGGCCAGGCAGACATCGAAGACCGTCTGTCAGCACTGCAGCGAAAGATCCAGCAGCTCATCTCGGATGGCTACGTCACCGACAAGTCGTCCGTCGCGTTCGGCGAGTCCTACGACGAGTTCAACCGTGGCGTGAGCCAGACGGTCCAGGGGCTCGAAGGCCTCTCCACGTTCCTCTCGAAGGCTTCGCAGACCCTGTCCGAGACGGACGAGTCGCTGGCCTCCGGCCTCAAGGGCTGACATCGTCGTCGACCCCGTGCCCCGCGATCGCGTGGGGCACGGGGTCGTCGCGGTTCCTGTGGCGTCGTCCTGGTGGCGCCGGTTCGTGATCGGGGAGGGATTGTTCCGTGGCAGGCAAACTGCTGGTTGATCTGATGGGGCTCGGGGAGCTCCAGAACGACCTGACGACCGTGCACAGCACGCTCGAGCAGGCGCACAAGCGTGTCGATGCGTCCGACGACGAGATCGGTTCGGGGACGGTACAGGACGCTCTGCACGACTTCGACCACCGCTGGGGCGACAAGCGGGACAAGATCAGCGAGTCGACGAAGGCGTTGGCGGACATGCTGAGCTCGTCCATCGAGACCTACACCGAGACCGACGAGAAGCTCGCGCAGGCCCTGCAGGTCAACGACGAGAACGGCGGCGGCGGGCCCGTCGCCTCGAGGGCTCAGTAGCCATGGGGCGGCCGTCGGGGTGGGACGTTGTCGATCAGGGTGATGATCCGGTCAAGGGTGATCCGTCGACGTTGCGGATGATGGCGCGGGAGTACCAGCGCATCTCCGACGCAGCCGATGACGCCTCGACCCGACTGAAGTCGGTGAAGGGCTCGGGGTGGCTGACCGACTGGGAGGGTGAAGCCGCGGACGTGTTCGTCGACGCGATCGAGGACACCCCGTCGGACCTGACGAAGCTCGTCGATTCGTACGAACTCGCCGCGACGGCGTTGTCGGGGTGGGCTGACACGGTCGATGACGCCCAGTACCGGGCTGACGGTGCGTTGGCGGACGCGAAGGACGCCTCCGGGGACCTCGCCGCGGCGCAGGACCGGTTGGCAGATGCGCAGTCGAACCTGTCGCACTACGAGTCGGCGTCGAAGGACCTGTCGAAGGTCGCGGACAAGTACCCGGCCGGTTCCGAGGTGCCGGACGGGGTGGATGTTCCGTCGCCGGCGCAGTTGCGGGCAGCGTCCGACAACGCTTCCGTCGCGCAGGGGTCGGTGTCCTCGGCGCAGGGGGACATCTCGGCGGCGCAGTCGCGGATCGATGCGGCGAAGCGGCTCGTGGCGGATGCGAAGGGTGACTGGCAGGACGCGGAGCAGCGGACCGCGACGAAGATCGGTGAAGCTGCTGACGCGGGCCTCGGGAAGCAGTCCACGTGGGACAAGATCTTCGGGTCCGAACGATGGGAGACCATCGTCTCCATTGCGAAGGTCGTCGTCGCTGTTGGCGGCATCATCGTCATGATCGTCGGCGGACCGCTCGCATGGATCGTGCTCGGTGCAGCGCTGCTCGTACTCGCTGACACCCTGTACAAGATGAGCAAGGGCACCGCCGACGGGTGGGACCTCGCGTTCGCGCTGCTCGACTGCATCCCGGGTATGAAGGGGATCACCACCGCCGGACGGCTGCTGTCCGCAGCCGGCGACGCACGCAAGGCGTTCTCGCTCGCCCGCTCGACCGGATCGCTCGGCTCGCTCGCCGCCCGGACCCTCAGCGGAGCTGGCCGCTACGGCGTGATGGCGCTCAAGGAGCTTCCGCTGGCGGTGAAGCAGTTCGCGTCAAACCCGACGCGGCGACTCGAGCGCATGGCGCTCCAGGTGCGCTACCTGACCCCAGCGAACATGGTGCACAGCGCCGTCGATGCGGCGAAGGGGCTGCACACCGGCTTCTTGGGGTCGCAGGGCAAGCCGATCGTCGAGCGCCTCACCGACGCTTTCACCGCGAGTGACCGCGCCTTCAACCGCACCGTCAGCGGCGCCTACAACGCCCACGTGTCCGACATCGCTCGGACGGATCCGGCCCGGGCCAGCCAGCTGTGGCAGGGCGGCGAAGGCTACTACGGTGTCGACTCGATGACCAACGTGACCGGCCCGCACGCGCAGATCGACGCGTTCGCCTCGACGCCGTCCGGCATGCAGAGCCCGTCGGCGAGCTACGCCGTCCCGAACGCCCCGAGCGGCGACTCCGCCGCGTTCCACGAATCGGCCCAGGTCGGCGCGAACTTCGACTACCCGACCCCGTACCGTGAAGACGTCTCAGTCGCACACATCGGAGCGGACCAGCCGTACGCCGTCGGCACGGCGCAGGCCAACCCGCAGTTCGGCGCCGGCGGTGGAACGCAGTACTTCCACTCCGGCATGGCGACCGACAGCCCATCGCCGTTCCCGGCAGGCGGGCCTTCCGGCATGGACCCGAGCGTTCGGTCGATCACCGAGTCGGTCGGTATGCGCGGAGCCCTGCACGCACCGTGGCGCGCGGTGGCCTACACGCAGCCGCTCGTCGGGAGCGACGAATGATCCACGAGGGCTTCCCGGACGTCCTCGTCGTGGGACCGGTCGCCGATCGGTCGTTCTCCGATGACGGCCAGCTGGTCATCGATTACGGCACGGCGCCTCGGTGGTCCCCTGACGCAACGCTCCCGGATCTCGTCGCACGGGCGAAACTCCTGGCGCTGCTCCTCGACGCGCTCGACCCCGAAGTCGACGTCCGAGTCGGCGCACGTCACCAGTTCCTGCTCAACGACCACATCGACGGGCGCGTCGACACCCGCGCCGGTGGGACTCCGCCGCGCCTGCTCGCGTACGGCTCGCTGACGACCACTGTGATCCGGTCGAGTGACCTCGGCCGACTCGTGGATGTCCGCAACGAACCCTCGATGGCACAAGGGCTCTTCACCTTCCCCCGCGGCGCCGATGTCGTCTCGCAGATCGGCCCCGGAGCCGCACTCACGCGCCACGGCGACACCGGGTACTTCGACCAGGTCCTCTCCTTCGAGACCGACAATGCTGCACCGCCCTCGAAGCAGACCACCAAGGCACTGCACCGATGGACGAAGATCGTAGATCGCTGGCGGACGAAGGCCACTCCCGCGCAACGGGAACTCGAAGGCCCGTGGATCTGAGCGAGCCGGCCGAGCTCACGGCCTGGCGACGGGCGGTCGACACGGACCTGTGGATGCTGGCGACGGAGGACGGCGTCCCGGCGGTCATCGCCCCGGCTGACGAGTCGCCCCAGGCCGTCGCGCTCGCGTTCCTCGACCAGCAACAGGCGCAGGCCGCGGCCCCGGACGACGCGGTCCTCCTGCACACGACGCTGTGGTCGGCGCTCCGCGCGACCCCGGCCGACGTGGCTCTCCTGCTCCAGCCCGGCCAGCCCGACGAGCAGGTCCTGCTGCCCGAGGACATCGACCGGATCGTCGGTGTATCGCGAGACCGCGCGCCGGTGCTCTCACCCCGCGACCTGGCGATCACGTCGATGATCCCCGCGGTGATCGTGGACGGAGTCGTCAGCCCGCAACCGGATGGTCTGCCCGTGGGGGTGCTCCTCGACCAGGCCGGCCGATCCGGCGTCCCGTTGACGCTGGCGGCGGGGCCGACGATGCCCCTCGAACTCGACGCATGGACGACGGCGGCACTCGTCCGAGCGGCGAGCCCGTTCCCGGCGGGGTTCGACGTCGTCGTCGGTGCCCCGAAGCCGGAGCAGTACCCGGCGGTGACCGACTTCCGCGAACAGTACGACGGGGCGGCGATCAGCACGGTCGGTGTCATCGTCGCACGGGCGTCCGAGCGGATCGTGGTACTCGTCGACACGGATGACGCCGACGAACTCGGACGCGTCCGGGTCCAGGCCGCATCGCTCGTGCCCCTGCCCGTCTTCGTGACCGATCGCCGGTCCTCACCAGAGCAGGCGTGGGTGCTCGGGCGGCCCGACAGCCACGTGTCCTGATGGTGACCTGGCGCGCGAGTACCCGTCAGACGACGGTCTGGGCTGTACCGGTTCCGAACGGCCTCTACCTGGCGATCGAGTCCGATGGTCGCCCCGCCACCGAACCGCACGATCGGGATGTTCGTGTCGAGTCCGCGTACTCGGTCGCCGAGGACCGTCCGGCGACGCGAGGAGTCGCAACGCGACCGGTGACGCGGCAGTCCCTGCTCGATGACGAGCGGAGCGGTCGCTTCGTCGTGCAGGTCGCCGCCGCCGAGGGACACGGAGACGGCGTCCTGATCACGGAACGACAGCCGCGTCGCCCAGGTCTAATCTCGTTCGCGCCGTCCGGCGTCCGCGTCCTCGAGCTGTCGGCAGCCAACGGGATCTGGGGGGACGTCGTCAGCAGACTGGCTCGGCCGCACTCGGCATGGATGCTCCTCGAGGCGTCGACGGGCGGTGCGAGCTGCACCGTCATCATCGACCCTGACCCGGACGGATGGCGGAGGCGAGCGGTCGAGGCCCTTGGTCGACGCCCGCACCCGGAGATCACCGTCGTCGACTCCCTCGACGCCGTCGCCCGTGCCTGGCGAACCGCCGCCCGCAACCTGCTCGGGCCGACATTGGCATCGACGCCCGGATGACCGAGTACGCGCGAACGGCGCACCGCCAGGGCGAGACGACGCCAGCCATGATCACCGTGAGCTCCGAGCCGTCCGGCTCGGACGGCCGATTTCGCTACTCCGTGACCGTCGTCGTCGACGGTGTCGAGCACGTCGCCGTCGAGGACGACGCCTTCGGGGCCCTGTCGACGGTGCGGATGGAGCTCGAACGACGCGGCTGGCTGCTCGGCGTCGAGGGTGCACGGATCGACGTCTGGCCGAGCGGCATGGCGAGGGACCAGGGCGGGGGCCTTCGCGCCTACCGGCTCCGACGTGGGCGTTCTCCCCGTTCAGCGGACCTGGTCGACGTGTTCGCTCCGGCTGCCGATCACCTGGCGACCGTGGCCGAGCAGCGCCTGGCGGTCGGGGTCGCGCCACTCGATCTTGCTGCCGCATCGTACGAGGACGCCGACGAGGTGGTCTCGGTCTCGGCACCGTGCGACCAGCTCGTCGCCGAACGGAGCCGGCGAGGCGGCCTCCGTGCCGCACTCTTCGGTGGCCGACGCCCCGGCGACGAGCGATGGCAGGTCGTGCGTTCGCTGGTCGGCGATGCACTGCGACCAGACCGATGGGACGAGGCCGAAGCGCTGTCCGACGAACCGGACGGTGTGCGGCTCGTGACGACGGTCGGTGCGGACGAGGACGGTGTGCGGTGGTCGGACCTCGTCGACATTGGGGTCGACGAGGCTGGCGTGGTGCGGGTCCGACGGTTCCGACGCCGCTACACCGGACGGACCCGCGCGCACGTGGAGGTGCTGCTCGACACCCGCGCGCAGGGTCTGCCACCGACACGGTTCCGGCCGGACGAGTTGGCAGCGCTCACCGGGCAGCGGCAGGTCGATGCGCTGCGGCGGCACGTCCAGGGTCTCGGTCTGGTGCCGACACCAGCTATCGATGCAATGTTCTGGACCGACCGCGGCCGTGTCCCGACCGGTCGCGACGAGGACCAGGGGTCGAACACGACGTTCCACGGCTGGGCCGACAAGGCGGCCTACAAGGTGCTCGTCAGCGGTGTCGGGCACCTCCGGATCGTTCAGGAGAAACCGTTCTTGTCACACTGACAAATACCGTGCTACGGTCGAGCCATGGCAGTCGAACTCAGCACCTGGGACGCCCAGGGCAACCAGACGACACCGACGTTCTCCACCATGCGGTTCCCCGCCGGTGAAGCCCACGTCAAGGTCGCGAACGACACCGCCGAGCCGGGGGGCCTCACCGAGATCGCGACCCTGCGCGGCACGAACGGCGACGACCTGATCATGCTCGGCATGTGGGCGGACGCCGTGCGACAGCGCGGTTCGAAGTCCGTCGCGCTCGTCCCCTACCTGCCCGGAGCCCGGCAGGACCGCGGCCTGCCGTTCGGCGCGAAGGTCTACGCGGACATCCTCAACGGCTTCCACGTCGACCAGGTCATCGCGTTCGACCCGCACTCGCCGGTCATCGTCGGCCTGGTCGACAACCTCACCGTCGTCACGAGCGAACAGGTCGTCCGTGACGCGGTGGTCGGGGCGTCCGAGCACGGCGGTGGCGACCCGTACACCGGCATCATCGCCCCGGACAAGGGCGCGGTCCCTCGGGCGACCGCGGTCGCCCGGGCATGCGGCCTGCCGGTGTACCGCGCCGAGAAGCACCGCAACCCGGACACCGGCAAGCTCGACGGCTTCACCTGCGAACCGCTGCCGGACACCGGCCGGTTCCTGGTGGTCGACGACATCTGCGACGGTGGCGGCACGTTCATGGGCCTCGCCGGCTCGACGGGACTGCCGAAGGAGCGGCTCGGCCTCTGGGTCTCGCACGGTATCTTCTCCGGCCGGGCAGCGCAGCTCGCCGACCACTTCGGCGAGATCGTCACCACCGACTCGTACCCCGCGCAGAACGCCATCGACGGCCTGCGCACGATCGCACTCACCCCCTACCTGACGGAGCAGATCCGATGACCCAGACCGCCCCCGCAACCACTACCGGCACCGGCGCCGCCGGCCTCGAACCCCGCATCACCACGGCGAGCCCGATCGCGCCGCTGCTGGCCGTCGACGGCTACAAGCACTCGCACCGGCAGGTCTACCCCGCGGGCACCTCCCGGATCCTGATCAACTGGACGAACCGGTCGAACGCGCACATGCCCGAGTCGACGCACGCCGTGGTCTTCGGGCTGCAGGCTTTCATCCAGCGCTCGCTCGTCGAGGCCTGGGCGCCGTTCTTCGCCGCGGACGAGGACGAGGTCGCCCGACTGTTCGAAGAAGCCCTGCAGGGGTACTTCGGCCCGAACCACATCGGCACCGACCACGTCCGCGCCCTGCACCGCCTGGGTTACCTGCCGCTCGAGATCCGTGCCCTGCCCGAGGGCACCCTCGCCCCGATCGGCGTCGCGACCCTGACCGTCGAGAACACGATCGACGAGTTCTTCTGGCTGCCCAACTACATCGAGACCGCCCTGTCCGCATCGATCTGGCACCCGTCCACGGTCGCGACCAAGGCGCTCGCCTACCGCGACCTGATGGAGAACTGGGCAGCGCGCACCGGTGCCGTCCCGGCCGGCATCGACTTCGCCGCGCACGACTTCTCGTTCCGCGGGCAGTCGAGCATCGAGTCGGCTGCGGCGGGCGGCGCGGGCCACCTGCTCTCGTTCCTCGGCACCGACTCGATGCCGTCGCTCGACTTCATCGACCGGTACTACCCGGGCGACAACGGGCTGGTGGCAGCGAGCGTCCCCGCGACCGAGCACAGCGTGATGTGCGTCCGTGGCGCCGACGGGGAGCTCGCGACGTTCGAGCAGATCCTCGACGTCTACCCGACGGGCATCGTGTCGGCGGTCAGCGACGGCTTCGACCTGTTCAAGGTCGTCACCGAGACCCTCCCGGCCCTCAAGGACCGCATCACGGCCCGCGACGGCAAGCTCGTCATCCGACCCGACTCGGGCGACCCGGTCGACATCGTCACCGGCACCGTGCACGGCGTGGACGAGGCCGAGTTGCTCGCCCCCGGGCGCAGCCACGAGGAGAAGGGCGTCGTCGAACTGCTCGACGAGATCTTCGGCCACACCGTGAACGACCAGGGCTTCAAGGTCCTCGATCAGCACATCGGCGTCATCTACGGCGACAGCATCACGCTCGACCGGGCACAGCGCATCTACGAGCGCCTCGCCGCGAAGGGCTACTCGAGCGACAACATCGTGCTCGGTATCGGGTCGTACACGTACCAGTACATGACGCGCGACAACCTCGGCAGCGCCGTCAAGGCGACCTGGGCACTGGTGGACGGCGAGCCGGTCGACATCCAGAAGGACCCGAAGACGGGCAGCGGCAAGAAGAGCGCGAAGGGCCGCATCGCCCTGCACCGCGACGAGACCGGCGAGATCCGGCAGACCGACCAGGCCACGGCCGAGGACGAGGCGACCAGCCTGCTCCAGCCGGTGTGGATCGACGGACGGTTCACGCGCCTCCAGTCCTTCGCCGACGTCCGGCAGACGCTGCGGGACGAACGTGCGGCCCGCGCTGCCCGCCGGACGACCATCGCGTGACGGCCGCCGGATCGGCGACCCGCGACCAACCGCTCATCGCGATCGACGTCGTCCCGGTGTCGTTCGCGGGGGCGGACGGCCTGCGGGTCGCCACCGCGCGTCGGGCCTACGCCCCGTACGCCGGACTGGAGGCCCTGCCCGGCGTGCTCCTGGACGGCACCGAGATCCTGGCGGACGGTGCGCGGCGCGCGCTGCGCACCAAGACCGGGATCGACGCGGCCGCGGTCCGCCACCTGGCGCAGATCGGCGCGTTCGACGGACCCGACCGCGACCCGCGGAGCGCCGCGATCAGCATCGCGTTCCTGGCGGTCGTCGAGCCGGGCACGGACTCGACGGCGACGTGGCACGCCGCCGCGGACCGCCCCCTCGCGCTGCCCTTCGACCACGACCGGATCGTCGACGCCGCGCTGGAGCACGTGCGACTGCGGTGCTGGTCGGACGTCCCCCTCACGCGTGCGCTGCTCGGATCGCCCTTCACCACGGCGGACGCCCGTCGGCTGCTCACCGCGCTGACCGGCGCGAGCCCGGACCCGGGCAACCTGAACCGGATGCTCCGGACGAACCCGGTGCTCAGCCGTGTCGACGCCCCCGCGGCGGCCGGTCCCCGCGGGGGTCGTCCCCCGGCAGCCTGGACGTGGAGCGCCTGAGCACGGTTGGGTGGAGGCATGTCCTCCTCCCTGTCCGGTGACGTTTCCCTGCAGCTGCCCGAGTTCGACGCTCCCCCGGCATCACCCCTCGACCTGGCCCGACAGTGGCTCGAGGCCGCCGACGAGCGCGACGTCTCCGAGCCGAGGTCGATGACCCTCGCCACCGCCGGCGCCGACGGTCGGGTGAGCGCCCGGACGGTGGACGTGAAGCGCCTGGACGACCGCGGGCTGGTGTTCGGCACCTCGACCCTGAGCCCGAAGGGACGCCAGCTCGCCGAGAACCCGCATGCAGCACTGCAGGTCTACTGGCGCGAGACCATGCAGCAGCTGCGGTTCGAGGGCCGGGCGGTGCAGCTCTCCGACGACGAGTCCGACGCGCTGTTCGCCGACCGCTCCCCGAAGTCCCGCGCGGCGACCGCGATCGCCGACCAGTCCGACGTGCTCGAACCGCGGACCCTGCAGGACCTGATCGACGACGCGAACGACCTGCTCGACGAGACCGACGACGCCGTGCCGCGGCCGGCCGGCTGGGTGGCTTGGCGACTCGAACCCGACGTCGTCGAGTTCTGGCACGGCAGCCGTGACCGGATGCACCGCCGGCTGCAGTACGTCCTCGCCGACGCTGCGTGGTCGGCCACCCGCCTGCAGCCCTGACGTCTCGCGCATCGCGAGCGCCGGCGCCCCCTACCGCCCGATCGGGTTCGGCATCGCGCCCGCCCGGATGAGCGACGACGACTGGTCGGCCAGGTCCACCATCGACAGGGTGTTCCGCAGCTGCAAGCGGTTCAGGCACGAGTGCTCGAACGTCGGCACCCGCAGGTCCAGGGGTCGACGGCGGTCCGGGTGTGCGGCGGCGTGCGCGTCGATGCACTCCCCCGCGACCTGCCAGAACCGGGCCTCCGGCAGCACCCCGTCGTCGTCGAGGATCGCGGCGACGAACCGCAGCACCCCGTCGAACACGTCGGTGAACACGGCGAGCGCGGCTTCGTCGTCGGACACCGGGTGCACGATCCGGTCGATGTCGGCGGGCACCGGGCGGTCGTCGTGCCGGCCGAGCACCGCGGCCTCCTCGCCGATGTCCTTCATCACGGCGCGGACGACGACACCGTCGCGCACGACGAGCACCAGGTTCTCACCGTGCGGCATGAACACCAGGTCGTGCACGGTCAGGCAGTGCACGACGGGCAGCAGGTAGGCGTCGAGCCAGCGTCGGACCCACTCGTCGGCAGGGACTCCCGATGCCTCGATCAGGGCTGACACGACGGCGTTCCCCGAAGCGTCCCGGTGCAGCAGTGCCGCCATGGTGAGCAGGCGTTCGCCTTCGGCCAGCTGCGGGACGGGACTCTCCCGCCACAGCGCCGCGAGCATCTTGCGCTGCGGCGAGGACACGTCGACCCGGTGGTACGCGTCGCCGGTGTAGCCGATGGCGGCGTGCTCCCGGAGCACCGAGAACCCGGCCTCGGCGAGCGTCGGGTCGGCGGCGACGATCGACGCGACCCAGTCGTTCACGGCCGGCGTGTTCCGCATGTAGGCGGGCGACATCCCCCGCAGGAACCCCATGTTCTGCACGGCGAGCGCCGTCTTCACGTACGAGCGTACCGGCTCGGTGCGGTTGAACGCGGTGCGGATGGACTGCTGCGGCTGGTACTCGTCGGGCCCCTCGCCCAGGTCCACCAGGTCCTGCCGCCCCAGGTCAGGCGCGAAGGTCACGGCGATCCGGTGCTGCCACTGCCAGGGGTGCACGGGCAGCCACACGTAGTCGTCGGGGTCGAGCCCGCGGCGCTCCAGGGTGGCGCGGAACCCGGCCACGACCGCTGCCGGGAGCTCCGACTCCCAGTGCGCCTGCTCGGTCCGGTCCGCGGCGAGCGCCAGGTGCGTGTGCTCGCGTCGGGCGGCGAGCCACCGGTACCGGAACCGGCCGCCGGACTCGGGCGCGAACGCCCGGTACTCGTCGAGGCCGAACCCGATCCGCCCGTTGGCGGCGACGAACGCCGGGTGGCCCTCGGTCATCGCCGACTCGACGTCCTGGAACGACGCTACGGCGTCGTCGACGGCCCCGGACGAGACGGTCGAACCGGTCGAACCGACCGAACCGGCCGACCCGGCCCCGCCCCGCCCCCGCGCCAGCTGCCCTGCCGACGGTCCGCCCCGTCGGTGCTTCGCCGCAGCACTCGCCAGCGTCGACGCGATCTCCTCCAGGTACGTCCCGAGCAACTCGTCGGGGATCCCGAGCACCTCGTGCAGTTCGAGCACGAGCTCCTGCGCGCTGAGTGGTGCCGACGCCCCCGCACGGGTCCGCGTCAGCGAGGCCTCGTCCATCGACCAGTGCTCGAGCAGGTGCTGCCGTGCCCGGAACCGGTAGGTCGACTCCCCCGTGTCGAGCCGCCACCCGTCCCCGTCCGGCACGGGTGCGATGAGCCGTTCGTGGGTGAACTCCGCGATCGCCTTCGCGACGAGGTGCCGTTCGGCGGGTTCCAGGTGCTCGGGCCGCAGGTGCGCGGCCGGCCCGTCGTCGTCGGGGACGCCGATCCGGTCGGTGTCGAGCACCGACAGCAGCGCCCGCTTGCCGTCGACGTCGACCTGTCGCAGGGCACGGAACCCGACCTCGGCGTTCTTCGCCTGCACGGCGGTGTTCCGCACGTCCGGTTCGACGACGACCCGACGCGCGCCGAGGACGTCCCGGCAGTGCTCGACGACGGCACGCATGACCGCGCTCGTCAGGCCGTGCACGCGGCCCTCGGCCGGCACCGGTGCGACGAGCAGGTGCATGCCGACGTCGCCGGGTTCGGCAGCCCACACGTCGGTGAGCAGGACGGCCGAGGGGTCGTAGGTCTCGGCCAGGAAGCACGGTTCGCCGTTCCGGCGGCCGAGCCACGCGGCCTGCGCGGGGTCGGCCTGCACGCCGGCCAGGTAGGTGCGGACGCCGTCCACGTCGAGGTCGCCCATCTCCCACCACGACGACGCCGGGTGGGCGAGCCACGACTGCACGACGGCGGCGTCGCGTTCCGGGTCCACGGGTTCGACGGTCAGGAGGCCCGGCCCGGCTCCCACAGGCGCGGTCGCGTCCGGCGCCGTGGTGGTCACGGTCGTGCTCATGCGGAGACCTCCGCACGTTCGGTCGCGGGCCGGGCCGGCGCGCGCTCCGCGGCGCCGGGATGGGCGGTGGACGGCTCTGGTGTTGACTGCTCCGAGGCGGGCAGGCCGAACTCCTGGAAGGCGATCCGGGCCTCCAGGCCGTACACGGGGCGACCCGTGACGGACCGGATGATCGACGCGTTCCGCCACGCACCCATGCCGAGGTCGGGCGCGGTCAGGCCGTGCGTGTGCTCCTCGGCGTTCTGCACCCAGATGCGCCCGCCCAGGGTGTCGACGTGGTGGTCGCGGGCGACCGCCAGGCGACCGCGGGAGTCGCGGGCGACGAGGTGCTCGACCGGGTCGAGGAAGCGCGGGACCCGCGGGGTGTACCCGGTGGCGAGGACGAGCTGCTCGACCTCGTGCTCGTACGTCTGGTCGAGCTGCTCGTGGCGGAGCGTCAACCGGTACGTGCCGCGGTCGGCGAGCCAGGCGGCGTCGACGACGCTCGTCTCGGTCCGGAGCGTCGTCGGGACCGGACCCCGCGCGCTGATCCGGTAGAGCTGGTCGTACAGGTCGTCGACCAGGTCGGCGCTGATGCCCTTGTACAGCCCCCGCTGTTCCCGTCCGAGGCGGTCGCGGACGGCTTCGGGCAGCCCGTGGAAGTGGTCCGTGTACTCCGGGCTCGTCATCTCGAGGGTGAGCTTGGTGTCCTCCATCGGGAAGAACCGGGGCGACCGCGTGATCCAGTCGAGGCGGTAGCCGTCCTGCCGGATGTCCTCGAGCAGTTCGCGGTAGACCTCGGCGGCGGACTGCCCGCTGCCGACGACGGCGATCGACCCGGCGTCGCGCAGGGCATTGCGGTTCGGCAGGAACTCGGCGGAGTGGACCGCCGGTCCGCCGATCCCGCGCAGCGGGGCGGGGACGGACGGCTCGGTGCCGATGCCCACGACGACGTGGTGTGCGCGGTACGTCTCGGGACCCTGATCGGTCTCGGCGTGCACCGTGAACGTGTCGGTGACCGGGTCGTGCTCGACGGCGGTCACCCGGCGGCCCCACCGCAGGGTGTCGAGCCGGTCGGCGGCCCAGCGGCAGTAGGCGTCGTACTCGCTGCGCAGGGGGTGGAAGTCCTCGCGGATGTAGAACGGGTACAGGCGCCCGGTCTCCTTGAGCCAGGCGAGGAACGAGAACGGTGAGGTCGGGTCGGCCATCGTCACCAGGTCGGCGAGGAACGGCACCTGGATCGTGGCGTCGTCGAGCATCATGCCGTGGTGCCAGGCGAAGCCGTCGGCAGCGTCGAGGAACACCGCGTCGAGGTCGGCGATCGGGTCGGTCAGGCAGGCCAGGCCGAGGTTGAACGGGCCGATGCCGATGCCGACGACGTCGTGCACGGTGTCGGCGGTGCGGTCTGCTGCGCGGTCTGCTGCGCGGTCGGCGGTCATCGGGACGCTCCTTCCGGGGCGGTGGTGGTGGCCCTGACCCGGGCGGCCGTGGCGACGACGTGCTCGAGCGACGCGCGCATCTGCTCCGGCGTCGTCTCCGGGTTGAGCAGCGTGAGCTTGTTGCACGGCCGGCCGTCGATGACCGTCTTGGCGATGAGCACCCGGCCCTCGGCGAGCAGGGCCGAGCGGATCGGGGCGACCAGCGCGTCGGCGGCCTCGTCGGTCATGCCGGCGGGCTGCCAGCGGAACAGCACCGTGCTGAGCTGCGTCGGCGCGACGAGCACCAGGTCGGGGTGCTCCTCGACGATCCGGTGGGTGACCACGGCGAGGTCGATGACGGCGTCGAACGCCGCACCGATCGCGTCGGCCCCCGTTGCCCGCAGCGTGGCCCAGAGCTTCAGGGCGTCGAACCGGCGGGTGGTCTGCAGGGACTTGTCGACCTGGTTCGGCTCGGCGGCGTCCTCCGGGTTCAGGTAGTCGGCGTACCACGCGGTGCGGCGCAGGTCCTCCGGGCGCTGCACGAGCAGGGCGCTCGACGACACCGGCTGGAAGAACGACTTGTGCAGGTCGGCGGTCACGCTCCTGGCTCGTTCGACGCCGTCGAGCAGGTGGCGGCGCGTCGGCGACACGAGCAGCCCGCAGCCGTACGCGGCATCGACGTGCAGCCAGACGTCCTCCAGGTCGCAGACGTCCGCGATCGGTTCGATCGGGTCGATCACGCCGCGGTCGGTGGTACCGGCCGTGGCGACGACGGCCATCGGTCGCTGCCCGTTGGCCCTGGCTGCAGCGATCGCCTCGGCGAGGGCCGCGGGCACCATCCGGCCGGCGTGGTCGGTCGCGACGGCGACCACGGTCTCGAGCCCGAGCAGCCGGGCGGACTTCGCGATGCTGAAGTGGGTCTCAGCGGTCGTGAACACGGTGCCGCCGGTGCCGAGGGCCTCGCGCGCCAGCAGCAGGGCCTGCAGGTTCGACTGTGAGCCGCCCGAGGTGAAGATGCCGTCCCCCGCGGCGAACCCGATCCGACCGGCGAGCCAGGCGACGACGTGGCGCTCGATCTCGGTGCCGATGCGGGACTGGTCCCACGTGTCGACCGACGGGTTCACGGCGGCCAGGACCGACTCGGCAGCGACCGCGGGCAGCGCGACCGGGCAGTTCAGGTGCGCGAGGTACGCCGGGTCGTGGAACCAGACGGCCTCGCTGACGAACAGCTCGTCGAGTTCGGCGAGCGCGCGGTCCGTCCCGAGGGGTTCGGCGTCGAGGTCGACGTCCTGCACCCGGGCCCGGAGGACGTCCGGGGCGGTGTCGGTGGTCGGACGGTCGGCCGCGGCGAACCGGTCGGCCAGACGGTCCACCGTGGACGTCACGGCGGAGCGGTAGCGCTCGGCGGTGGCGGTGGTCAGGAGTTCGATGGGAGGTGTCACGTTAGGTAAGGCTAACCTCACAAAACGCGTTCACGCCACCCGAACGAGGGGTGTCCTGGTCGGCCGGGCGTGTCAGACGGCCGTCTGTCGGGTCGTCAGGCGTTCATGAACTCGCTCGGCTGCAGCGCCCGGCCGACGATGCGCACGTCACCGATCGACCCGACGAACACGTTGTCGAGCTTGCCGCCGTAGCGGTACCCGCCGAGCAGCCACGGCTTGCCGATCGTGCTCAGACCGCGGTTCTGGGTGGACGGGTTCCGCACGACCGGGCACCCGTCGACGTAGAGCACGGTGTGCGTCCCGTCGTTCACCACGGCCACGTGCCACCAGGCTCCGAGCGGCAGCTCGTGCCCCCAGTTCGTCAACGATCCGTCCTGGCTCGTCGGGTACACGCACCACTGCAGTTCGCGGTCCCCCGACAGGCTCAGGGTCACCGCGGGTTCGTCCGGGTCGCCGTCGGCTCCGGTCGCCTTCCCCGCCTGGCCGGCGCTCGAGTACTGCGACAGCAGGGCGCTGAACCCGTTCGTGCTCGAGTCGAAGGTGGTCGGCAGCGCGAAGAACGCCTCGACCGTGTACCCGCGAGGGAAGTGGGTGCGGTTGAGCGGCGCCGCCCGGACGGTCTGCAGGTGGTCGCCCCCGGTCTTGCCACCCTGCAGCGCGAGGCTGCCGGCACCCGGCTGGTCGGGGTGGTGCGCGGCGGTCCAGCGCAACGCCCCTGCGACGGCGCCGGTCCGGCGGGCGACCACCAGGTCGTTGCCCTTGCCGCTCTGGTCGCGCACCCGCGTGGTCGGCGCGAGCGCCGCCCCGTCCGGGTTGCCGTCGAACCGCCAGTACGCGAGCGTCCCCGGTACCAGCATGCGTGCCGCCGGCCGGGAGGCCCGTGGTGCGACCGGCGCGAAGCCCGCGAAGCGCGCCTCGAAGTCCACTGCCATGGTGAAGCGGTCGACGTCACCGCTGAGGTTGACCTCCTGGGCGGCGAGCTCGTTCGCCTCGCCGAGCCCGCCGGCGAGCAGGAACGGCGACAGCGTCTCGACGTCGATGACGTTCCGTTCGAGGTCGACGTGGTACAGCCGGATCATGGCCGCCCCGCCGTAGTACCGGTTCTGGTAGTTGGTCAGGTGCAGGGCGACGTCGTGTCCCACCGCGTTCTTCGCCGTCGTGCGGCCCGGCCCCCAGTAGTGGCCGTTGAGCGTCAGGAACACCTGGTCGTGCTTCGTGATGAAGGAGTCCCAGAGCTGCTGCCCGTAGGGGTCGAACGCCGCCCCGCCGTCGGCGTCCGAGTCGACGATGGCGTGCGTCGTGAGGATCACCGGCGAGTGCGGCCGGGCTGCGAGCACGGAGCTGGCCCAGGCGAGGCCGCTCGCGCTCGTCCGCCAGTCGAGGGCCAGGACGACCCACTCGCGGCCGGCCGCGGTGAACCGGTGGGCGGTGTTGTAGCCGTCGGGGCTCGAACCGATCCAGCCCGGGGCCTTCCGGAACCGCTGCGGACCGAACACGTCGAGGTACGGGGTGCGGCCCCGCTGGTCGTCGGTCGACGAGTCGACGTCGTGGTTGCCGGCGAGCACGCTGTAGGGCGCTCCGGCACGGTCGAGCACGTCGAAGACCTCGCCGGACGCGCGCATCTCGGACGCCGCACCGTTCTGGGTCAGGTCACCGAGGTGCACGAGGAACACCGTGTTGTGCCGGGCCTGCTCGCGCACGACGTACTCGAGCGAGGCGCGCATCGGGGCCTGGTCGACCGCGGCACCGTCGAACATGTACTGGGTGTCCGGCATCACCGCGACGGTGAAGCGCGGCGAGGTCGTGTCGGGTCGCCACGGACCGGTGCGCCCACGTGCCACCGCCTGCTGGGCCGCGATGCCGGACCCGCCGAGGGCCGCCGGGGTGACGGCGGGGGCTGCGGTCAGCGCGTCGGCGACGGCCGGGGCGCTGCCGAAACCGTTCGACGCCACGAGGCCTGCGGCGCCGGCCAGTCCGGACCCGACCAAGAAGCCACGGCGGGAGACCGGGATGCGCTTGCTGCGATCGTCGGCGGGGGCTGCTGCACCGTCGTGGGCGGCTTCGTGGTCGTCAGGGCTGTTCTGCACAGCACCGCACCGTACGGTCCGCGGGGGAACGCCCCGGGTCCGTCCCGTGAACACCAGACCGGCCGCTGCTGCCGGTTCGGTGTGGACCGGTGAGGGCTCCTACAGCTTCTCGATCGGGGCGATCTTGATGAGGAGCTTCTTGCGGCCCGCGGAGTCGAACGCGATCTCGGCGATGCGCTTGGCACCCTGCCCCGTCACCGCGGACACCGTGCCCTCGCCGAAGTCGACGTGCTTGATGCGGTCGCCGGCGACGAGTTCCATGTCCCCGTTGTCGCGCACCTGGCCGGACACCCGGTTCGCCCACTCGGTCTTCGGACGGGTCTTCGAGGCCGCTGCTGCCCGGTCGTACGATCCGCCGCCCCAGCCACCACCACCGCGGTAGCCACCGCCGCCGCCACCACCGTTGAAGCCACCGTCGCGCTTGGCGTTCAGGGCCCGGGGCTGCGTGCCACCGCGGCTGTTCGCCATGCCCGGCGACTGCTTCCACTCGATGAGCCCCTCGGGGATCTCCTGCAGGAAGCGCGACGGCATCGCCACGTTGACGTCGCCGAACTGCGCACGGGTCATCGCGAGCGACAGGAACAGGACCTTCTTGGCGCGGGTGATGCCGACGTAGAACAGCCGGCGCTCTTCCGACGGACCACCGGGTTCGTTGGCGGACATCCGGTGCGGGAGCAGGTCTTCCTCGACACCGGTCAGGAACACCGCGTCGTACTCCAGGCCCTTCGCGGTGTGCAGGGTCATCAGCGAGACCGTGCCCGAGGAGTCGTCGAGCTCGTCCGCCGCTGCGACCAACGAGACCTCGGTCAGGAAGTCCGACAGGGTGCCCTCGGGGTTGTTCTTCTGGAACTCACGCGTCACGGCCACGAGCTCGTCGATGTTGTCGGCTCGGGCGGCGTCCTGCGCGTCGGGCGACTTCCGCAGGTTGTCGAGCAGCCCGGAGCCGTCGAGCAGCTGCGTCAGGGTGTCGACCACCGGTTGCGTCTGCGCCTTCTCGGACACGGCGTCGAGCAGCGCCGCGAACTCCGTGATGGCGTTCCGCACCTTCGGCCCGAACCCGAGTTCACCCGCGTGCCGCAGGGCGTCGCGCATCGTGGTCTCGTGCTCGTCGGCGTAGCGCTGCAGCGTGGTCTCGGTGACCGACCCGATGCCGCGCTTCGGCACGTTGAGGATGCGGCGCAGGGCCATCGGGTCGGCCGGGTTGGCGACCGTGATCAGGTACGCCATGGCGTCCTTGATCTCGGCGCGCTCGTAGAACTTGGTGCCGCCGAGCACCCGGTACGGGATCGCCGCACGGATGAAGATCTCCTCCAGCGCACGGGTCTGCGAGTTGGTCCGGTAGAACACCGCCATGTCGCGGTAGTCCATGCCGTCTTCCCGCAGGCGCTGGATCTCGTCGGCGACGAACTGCGCCTCGTCGTGGCCGGTGTACCCGGTGAAGCCGACGATCTTCTCGCCGGCACCGACGTCGGTGAACAGGCTCTTCGCCTGGCGGTCGAAGTTGTTCGCGATGACGGCGTTCGCGGCGTCGAGGATGTTCTGCGTCGACCGGTAGTTCTGCTCGAGCAGGATCGTCTTGGAGTTCGGGAAGTCCCGCTCGAACTCGACGATGTTGCGGATGTCCGCCCCGCGGAAGGCGTAGATCGACTGGTCGGAGTCACCGACCACCGTCAGGGACGCGGGCGCGATCGAGCCGTCGGTCTCGCGCATCCGGGCGACGTGCTGCCCGGAGTCCTCGAGCTTGTCGACCTGTTCGACCGGCACCGGGCGGGTGAGCTCACGGATCAGGGCGTACTGGGCGTGGTTCGTGTCCTGGTACTCGTCGACCAGGATGTGCCGGAAGCGCCGCTGGTACAGGGCGGCGACGTCCGGGAAGGCGCGGAACAGGAACACCGTCTGGCCGATGAGGTCGTCGAAGTCGAACGCGTTCGCCCGGCGGAGCTCGTTCGTGTAGCGCCGGAACACCTCGGTGAACATGACTTCCTGCGGGTCGTTCACGTTGATGTTGCGCGCGTAGGTGTCGATGTCCTGCAGCTCGTTCTTGAGCTTCGAGATCTTCGACGCCGCGGCACCCACGGTCAGCCCGAGGGAGTCGGCTTCGAGCTCCTTGATGATCCGCTTCAGCAGCGCCTTGGAGTCGGCGGAGTCGTAGATCGTGAACGACTGCGGGAACCCGAACCGCTCGGCTTCGCGCCGCAGGATGCGCACGCACGCCGAGTGGAAGGTGGAGATCCACATCCCCTCGGCCTCGCCGCCCACCAGGGCCCGGACACGCTCGCGCATCTCGGCGGCGGCCTTGTTCGTGAACGTGATCGCCAGGATCTGCGACGGCCAGGCTTCGCGGTTGGCGAGCAGCAGCGCGATGCGGCGGGTGAGCACGCTCGTCTTGCCGGAACCGGCACCGGCCACGATCAGCAGGGACTCGCCGCGGTACTCGACGGCTTCCTTCTGCTGGGGGTTCAGACCCGCGGTGAACGGGTCTTCGTACGCGCGGGCACCGGCGCCCGGTTCGGGCGTCGATTCGAAGGGGTCGAGCACGATCGTCATGTCCGGAACAGTCTAGGCGGGACCCCCGACAGCGGACCGGGCGAGCACCGCCAGGTCCGTGTGGTCGGCGAACACGCCGTCGAGTCCGGTGCGGATGACCGAGGTGAACCAGCGTTCCCAGTCGCCGAAGGCCGCGACGTCCCCGCCGCGACGCAACGGCGACGGCAGGAACCGGTTCTCCGGCCGGAGGGTCCACGTGTACACCGCGAGCCCGGCGGCGTGGGCACGGTCGACGATCGCGCTGCGCACCGGCGTCGGGTCGTCGAGCGCGACGCTGTCCACGCCGGCCATCAGGGTGCCGAGGTCGACGCTGATGCCGTGGAACTCGGTCGCGAACGACGCGAGCGCGTCCTCGGAGCGCTCGGCGGCGTAGGTCGGGGCGAGCGCCCCGTGGGACGCGACCTCGTCCGCGGCGCTGCCACGGGCCTCCTGGAGGTACACGAGCCGACCACCGGTCGCCCGCTCGCGCAGGTCCCGCAACACGCCCTTCTCGAAGCTCTCCACCGTCAGCCGCTCGTCCTGCCGCCACCCGGCCTCGCCGAGCGTGGCGTCGACGAGCTCGCCCATCGGGAACCCGGCGCGGTCGAAGGACGCGGCGTGCTTGACCTCGGCGACGAGCCCGACCGGGCGGGGCGCCGCGTCGAGGATCGCGAGCAGGTCGACGAACCGCAGGATCGGCTGCGCGCCGTCGTGCTCGGCGGATCCCGGGCGCAGCGCGGGCAGGCGCTCGCGGGTGCGGAGCGTCTGCAGCTGCGCCCACGTGAAGTCCTCGGTGAACCAGCCCGTCAGCGTCTGGCCGTCGACGGTCTTCGTCGTGCGCAGGTGCCGGAACTCGGCGTGGTCGGCGACGTCCGTGGTGCCCGAGACCTCGTTCTCGTGCCGGAGCACCAGGACGCCGTCCTTCGTGGGCACCAGGTCCGGTTCGATCGCGTCGGCGCCGAGTTCGATGGCCAGGTCGTACGCGCTCCGCGAGTGCTCGGGGCGGTAGCCGGACGCGCCGCGGTGGGCGATCACGAGGGTCATGGCGCGACCCTACTTGCCGGGGATGACGAGCGGGCCACCTGTGTCGCGGGACACACTCGTCGCGCCGGGGACCGCCGTTCCCAGCGCCGACGCCGAGCATCACCGCATGACCGTCCGATCGCTCTCCACCGCTGTCGAGGCCCGGATCGACCGGGCCGCACGCCGTGTGCTCGACGCCGGGCACCGACCGCACCGACCCGTCCGCGTGTTCGTCACCGAGTTCCTGGTGTTCGGTGCCAAGCAGGCCTGGGCGTGTGCGTTCGGGGCGCTGCTGCTCGCGACGATGGCCCTGGTGCACCTGACCGTGCCGGCCCCGATGCGGAACGACGTCCTGACGACCGCGGCCGTGCTGCTGCAGGTCGGCATGCTCGTGTTCGGGCTCGAGACCGTACGGGAACTCCGGGTGGTGGTGCTGTTCCACGTCGTCGGCACCGTGATGGAGGTCTTCAAGACCCACGTGGGCTCGTGGACCTACGAACCCGGAGGGCTGCTCGTCGTCGCCGGGGTGCCGCTGTTCTCGGGGTTCATGTACGGGGCCGTCGGGTCGTACATGGTCAGGGTCCACCGGCTGTTCGACCTGCGGTTCGACCGGTACCCGCGGCAGTGGCTGCTGGCGGTCGTCGCGGGCGGCGTCTACCTGAACTTCTTCGGCCACCACTTCGTCGCCGACGCCCGGTACGTGCTGCTCGCGCTCGTGCTGCTGCTCTTCGCCCGCACCACCATGGACGTCCGGATCCACCGGGCGACGATGCGGATGCCCGTGCTCGTCGCGATGGGGTTGGTGGCCGTGTTCGTCTGGGCGGCCGAGAACGTCGCGACCTGGGCCGGGGCGTGGAGCTACCCGGCGCAGCTCGCCGCCTGGCACCCGGTGGCCCCGACGAAGATCGTTGCGTGGTTCCTGCTCATGACGATCTCGGTCGCACTCGTGACCTGGTTGCACCCGGCGTCGCCCTCGGGCTCCCCGCGCTCGACGGCGGACTCTCGACGTCTTCGAGGCGCGCGTGCAGCGGGCGACCCTAGGCTTCCCTCGTCGGGGCCCGCTGGGCCCGCGTCCGCTCGCCGCGAATCCTCAGCCTTCCGCGACCGAGCGCACCTAGGCTGAGAGGACTCGAATCTCCTAGGAAGAGGACACCATGGCCTTCAAGCCCGGTTTCGACCAGTCCCCCGCCTTCAACGCACAGGGGGCAAACACCTGGGGCGGGCGCGGTGCTGGTCAGCAGCAGGCCGGCTGGGGACAGACCCCGCAGCAGGCACAGGGCGGCATGACCCCCGAGCAGCTGCAGTACATGTACGACCGCCCGACTGCGTCCCCGGTGGACACCGACCGCATGTCGTACGAAGACACCATCGTCAAGACGCTGCTCGCGTTCGGCGTGCTCGTCGTGGGCGCGGTGGCCGGTTGGAACCTGCCGCCGGCCGTCTGGGTCGTCGGCGCGCTCGTCGGGTTCGTCCTGGCGCTCGTCAACACCTTCAAGAAGAAGCCGTCGCCGGGTCTGATCCTGACGTACGCGTTCTTCGAGGGGCTGTTCGTCGGCGGTATCTCGAACTACTTCCAGACTGCGTTCCCCGAAGCTGACGGCATCGTCGCGCAGGCGGTGTTCGGCACGCTCGGTGTGTTCTTCGTCACCCTGCTGCTGTTCCGCTCCGGCAAGGTCCGCGCGACCCCGAAGGCCACGCGCTTCTTCCTGATCGCGATGGTCGGGTACATGGCGTTCTCGCTCGTCAACCTGGTCCTGATGTGGACCGGCGTGACGCAGAGCGCGTTCGGCCTGATGGGCGTGACGCTCTTCGGCATCCCGCTCGGTGTGCTCATCGGCATCTTCGTGGTCGTCATGGCGGCGTACTCGCTGATCCTCGACTTCGACCAGATCAAGACCGGTGTCGAGCGCGGCGCACCCCGCATCTACGCCTGGACCGCGGCGTTCGGCCTGATCGTGACGCTCGTCTGGCTGTACCTCGAGATCCTGCGCATCCTCGCCATCATCGCGAGCAGCTCGCGCAACTAGCACCACCGCACGACGAAGGGCCCCGGCGCTGCCGGGGCCCTTCGTCGTCCCCGGGCCGGTGGTCGGCGACAGCCGGGGCGGTGGCGGGAGGCGGCGGTGGCGGGGGCGGAAGGCGGCGGCGGTCCCGGGTGGTCGCAACACCCCGCCAGTCACCCGCCGAGTGGTCACGAAGCGTCGCCCGAGCCGGGGCCATTCGACACTTCGTGACCGCTCGGCACCGGGCCCGCGGGGTGTTGTGACCACTCGACGACCCCGGCAGCACCCACGCCCACCGCTCCGGCAGCGCCCCCGGACACACGAAGGCCCGGCACGCGTGACGCGTACCGGGCCTTCCGTCGCTCAGGGGAGCCCTACTCCCACTCGATCGTCCCCGGCGGCTTCGACGTGACGTCGAGCACGACCCGGTTGACGTCGGGCACCTCGTTCGTGATGCGGTTCGAGATCTTCGCCAAGGTGTCGTACGGCAGACGCGTCCAGTCGGCGGTCATGGCGTCCTCGGACGAGACCGGACGGAGCACGATCGGGTGGCCGTAGGTCCGGCCGTCGCCCTGCACACCCACGGAGCGGACGTCGGCGAGCAGCACGACCGGGCACTGCCAGATCTCCTCGTCGAGGCCGGCCGCCGTGAGCTCTTCGCGGGCGATCTTGTCGGCCGCGCGGAGCAGTTCGAGCCGGTCCTTCGTGACCTCGCCGACGATGCGGATGCCGAGGCCGGGCCCGGGGAACGGCTGGCGACCGACGATGACCTCGGGCAGGCCGAGCTCGCGACCGACGGCACGGACCTCGTCCTTGAACAGGGTGCGCAGCGGCTCGACGAGCTCGAACGTCATGTCCTCGGGCAGGCCGCCGACGTTGTGGTGCGACTTGATGTTCGCGGTGCCCGCTCCGCCGCCGGACTCGACGACGTCCGGGTAGAGCGTGCCCTGCACGAGGAACTTGACCTCGGCGTCGGAGTCGGACGCCTGGGCCTCGAGCACGAGTGCCTCGGCCGCGCCTTCGAACGTGCGGATGAACTCGCGCCCGATGATCTTGCGCTTCTGCTCCGGATCGCTGACACCGGCGAGGGCGTCGAGGAACTGCTGCTCGGCGTCGATCGTAATGAGCCGGACACCGGTGGAGGCGACGTAGTCCTCTTCCACCTGCTTGCGCTCGTCGGCACGCAGGAGCCCGTGGTCGACGAAGACGCAGGTGAGCTGGTCACCGACGGCCTTGTGCACCAGGGCTGCGGCGACGGCGGAGTCGACACCACCGGAGAGTCCGGCGATGACCCGCGCGGAGCCGACCTGCTCGCGGATGCGGGCGACCTGCTCCTCGATGACGTTGCTGGAGTTCCAGTCGCCCGGCAGGCCCGCGGCACGGTGCAGGAAGTTCTCGAGGACGGCCTGGCCGTACACGGAGTGCTTCACCTCGGGGTGCCACTGCACGCCGTAGAGCTTGCGCTCGTCGGACGCGAACGCTGCGACGGGCGTGGATGCGCTCGAGGCGAGCACCTCGAAGCCGGCCGGGGCCTTCGCCACGGAGTCGCCGTGCGACATCCACGTCACCTGGTCTGCCGGCTGGTCGCCGAGCAGGGTGCTGGTGCCGGGCGCGAGCGTCACGTCGGTGGCGCCGTACTCGCGCAGACCGGTGTTCGCGACCTCGCCGCCGAGGGCGGTCGCCATGGCCTGGAAGCCGTAGCAGATGCCGAGCACGGGGACGCCGAGGTCGAGGATGTCACCGTCGAGCGACGGCGCACCTGCTTCGTAGACGGACGACGGACCGCCGGACAGCACGATGGCCGCCGGGTCCTTGGCGCGGATCTCGTCCGCGGTGATGGAGTGCGGCACGATCTCGCTGTAGACGTTCGCTTCTCGGACCCGACGCGCGATGAGCTGCGCGTACTGGGCCCCGAAGTCGACGACGAGGACGGGACGCTGTTCGGTCTCGCTCACCGAGCGGCCTCCTTCTCACGCTGCTGGGCAGCGATCAGCTCGTGGTAGGTGTCCATGGCCTTCAGCTGCATACGGTGTTCGACCACGAAGGACATGAACGGGATGATGCCCCCGAGGGCGATGAGCAGGAAGCGCGACGGCCTCCAGCGCATGATGCTCCACAGACGGAAGTCCGTGAAGAGGTAGAGCACGTACAGCCAGCCGTGGGCGATGAGGATCGCGATCGACAGGTTGAACGTGCCCGGGGTCTCGCCCGCCGTGCCGTTGGGCACGAAGAACGGGCCGTTGCCGAGCTGCATCTCGAGCTGCAGCGGCGTGTACTTGATGATGACCTCGACCACCAGGGCGAGCAGCAGCACACCGGTGATGTACGCCGAGACGCGGTACCACTTCACCGCCCCCGGGATCTTGGGGATGTCACGGGTTCGGACGGTCAGGGCCATGCCGGCAATCCTACCGTCGGAGCGCGTCGGCTTCGGTGGCGAGCAGTGCCTCGCGCTCCTCTTCCTGCTCGCGCTCCCAGGCGTCCTTCACGAACCGGTACCAGAGGAACACGGCGAAGCCCGCGAAGACGACCCACTCGATCGCGTAGAACAGGTTGAGCCAGTCGAACTGGACCTCGCGTGACGGAGCACGGTCGGCGATGGTGCCGAGGTCGGCGGCCTTCGCGGTGGCACCGTCGGCGACGACGTACCCCAGGTACATGCGGTCGTCGAAGGCCTGCCAGGTGTTCACGAACCGTGCGGGCGCGACGGCCGAGTACTCGGCCTTCTTGTAGGCGTCCTGGTCCGGGGACTCGGCCGGGTAGTACCGGCCCTGGATCGTGAGCGTCTGGCCGTCCGCCAGGCGCTCGCCCCCGGCGACGGCGGCCGACCGCTGGTCGGACCACCCGATGACGACCGGGAGGCTCGCCCCACCATCCGAGTCCACCAGGTGCCCGACGGTCTGGTATTTCCCACCCCCGGTGCGGCCGGTCAGCACGGTGGTGTCGTCGGCGACGAAGGTCCCCGTGACGGTCACCTTCTGCCCGGCGAGGCTCTCGCTGACGGGGCGTTCGGGGGTCGTGACCGCCTCGAGCGTGCGGCGGGTCTCGGTGGTCGCCGGCAGGGGCTTGCCGTTGGCGATGGACCGCTCGAGCTGCCACTTGCCCAGCCCGGCGAACACCGCCGCCAGCACGAGCGCCAGCAACAGCAGCGCGATCCACCTCGGTCGTCGGGCAACGGCCCACATCTGTATCAGTACTCCGGATCGCGCTGTCGGACCGGGCGTTCGGGGCGCTCGGCGGGGATCTCGACCGGCGACGTCACGGGTGCGGACGTCGGCTCGGGCCCCTCATTGTCTCGCTCGTCCCTGCCAGCGGCCTCCACGAGGGCGAACTCCTCGGCGAACTGGCGATCCCGCTCGGCCTTCCGTGCCGCGGCGGTGGCGTCCGCCTCGGCCTCGGCTGCTTCGGCGCTCTCGGCGGCGGCTGCCGCGGCGACGGCACGTCGGCCGCCCAGGCGTCCGCGCAGGCGGATGAGCCGGCCCGGGCGCACCACGAGGCGGCCGATCCGCTCCGAGTTCACCGCGAGCAGCGGCCCGAGGACCGCCATGCAGAGGACGTAGAGGCCCGCGAAGGCGGTGATCCGCGCCTCCAGCCCGGCGGCAGCCGACAGCGTCGCGAGGATCAGCGCGAACTCGCCGCGGTTCACCAGGATGACGGCGGTGTTGATGCCCTGCTGGACGTTGAAGCCGTTCATCCGCGCGACGATCTGGCCGGCGACCGCGTTGAGCACGATGGTCATGCCGATGGCGCCGAGGACGGGCCAGAGCACCTCGCCGAAGGTCGACAGGTCGAGACCGAGCCCGAAGTTCACGAAGAAGAATGCCGCGAAGACGTCGCGCATCGGCAGGGCGAGCTGTTCGATGCGGTCGCGGTACCGGGTCGCTCCGCAGAGCAGGCCGATGACGAAGGCGCCGATGGCGTCGGTCACACCGAGCAGGTCGCCGATGCCGCCGAACATGACCGCGAGTCCGAAGAACAGCACGGTGAACAGCTCGTCGTCACGCGTGGCGAAGATCTTCGAGACCCACTTGCCCGCGAAGCGCGCGAGCGTGAACATCACGATCAGGAACCCGAACGCCAGGGCCAGCTTGCCGACGACGGCCCAGAGGTTGGTGTCGCCGGACAGCACGACGGAGACGATCGCCAGGTACACGGCGATGAAGACGTCCTCGATCACGGTGACGCCGAGGATCATCGGGGTCTCGTCGTTCGCCAGACGGCGGAGTTCGATGAGGAGCTTCGTCACGATGGCGCTCGACGACGTCGCCGTCATGCCCGCGATGATCAGGGCTTCACGGGTGCCCCAGCCGAGCGAGAACCCGAAGGCGAACCCCACGCCCATGTTGATGACGACGTAGGTGCCGCCCGACACCAGGAGCTTGCCGGCGTTGCCGTAGAACTCCTCTTGGTCGAACTCGAGCCCGAGGTTGAACAGCAGCAGGATGAGCCCGAACGTGGCGATGAGCTCGATCGTGTGGGACTCGACGCTCAGCCCGAACCACGGCGTGTTCGGGCTCGCGACGAGCCCGACCACCATGTAGATCGGGATGGCCGGCAGACCGATGGTCTTGCCGAGTCGGCCCAGGACGTAGGCGATGACGAAGAGCACACCGATGGTGAGCAGCTCACCACCCAGGTGCATGCGCTAGCTCTTCCGCGGGGCCTCGGCCGAGGCGGCCGCAAGCTCTCCGCTGCGGTAGAAGGAGAACGCCTTGGCGACCTTCTCGGGGGATCCGGCGACGACGATGGTGTCACCGGGGAAGACGACGAAGTCCGACGAGGGCGCCGGGTTGGCGCTGTCGCCACGGACCACGGCGACGACGGTCAGGCCGATGAAGCCCGAGTCGTGCAGGTCACCGAGGGGCTTGCCCGCGATGGCGTCGTCGTAGTCGACCGAGAACCAGTCGATGGACAGCCCGGGGATCTCGTCGAGCTTGTCGAGGCCCTCGGTGATCCGGGTGCCGCCGAGCAGTTCGGCGAGGGTGTGCGCTTCGTCTTCGCTGAGACGGAGCGAGACCTTCTCGGACTTGTCCGCGCCGTCGGAGACGTCGGCGAACGAGATGAGGTCGGAGTGCCCCGACCGGTGCGTGATGACACCGCACTTGCCACCGTCGTCGGTGTAGAAGCTGTGCAGCACGCCGACTCCGGGGAGTTTGACGCGATGGACGTCGACCATGATGGCTCCCTCTTCGAGTACCCCGATGATAACCACCCGGTGACCCCGCGCATTCCGCCCACTACTGTTCTGTGGATGGGGAGAACACGGATCGTCGTCGCCGTCGTCGGGGTGCTGGTCGTCGCACTGTACGCGGCACTGCTGGCGCTGAACGCACTGGTGCTCGACCCGCTCGCCGCGGTCCCCGGTGCGAGCCTGGCCGAGATCCACGCCGAGCTCTCGGAGCAGGGGTTCTCGGTCGGGGCGGACATCGCGACCGTCGTGGGGATCGCCGTCGTCGGCGTCCTGTTCGCCGCGGGACTGTCGGTGCTGCTGCTCATCACCCGGGCGACGGCGCACGTCATCGCGGCGGTGCTGCTCGCCGTCGTCGTGATGGGGACGCCGATGTCGTTCGTGGCCGCGTTCGCCCTGCAGATGGACGTCGCAGATGCCTACGGGGTCGGCGGCGGTGCCCACACGATCTGGTCGGGCGCCCTGTACGTGACGAGCCTCGTCGCGCTGATCGGGATCCCGGTGGTGCTCGTGGTCGGCCAGGCGGTGCACGTGCGCCGTGCGGCCCTGCGGTCGCGCGCCGTCTGACGGACGCACCACGGGCCTCCAGTCCGGTCTTCCGTCCTTCCGGTCTTCCGTCCTGGAGGCGCGCGTGGACTCCGCAAGACGCCGTCGTCTCGTCGAGACGCCTCGTCCACCGCGAGACGCCGCCATGTTCGGCGGCGTCTCGGCGACCAGACGGCGTCGACCCGAGACGACGGCGTCTTACGCAACCCGCAGACGCCGGCGTCTCGGTGACACGACGGCGTCTGCGGGCCTCCTCACTCCGGCTCGCTCGTCTTCTCGCCGATGACCTGCTCGTCGGACGCCTTCGCGCCCTCCGCGCCGTCCGAACGGCCGCCACCCACGACCACGTCGTCCTCGTCGAAGCCGAACGCGATGTCCGGAGCCTCGAGCCGCACGCGGTCCGCGCTCTCGTCGTCGGGCTGCAGCTGCGACTCCCGTTCGGCGGCGACGCGCTTCAGGTAGTTCGCGACCTCGTGCTCGGTCGTCTCCTGGTCCCACCCGAGCACGTCCGCCATGAGCTTCGCGGCGACGGGCGCTGCTGACTCGCCGCGGTCCCAGGCCTCGATGGAGATGCGGGTGCGGCGGGCGAGGACGTCCTCCAGGTGCAGGGCGCCCTCGTGCGAGGCGGCGTACACGACCTCGGCGCCGATGTAGTCGTCGGCCCCGGGCAGGGGTTCGGCGAGCGCAGGGTCCTGCTCGACGAGCTGCAGCACCTCGGTCGCGAGGGTGCCGTACCGGTTGAGCAGGTGCTCGATCCGGACCTTGTGCACGTTGCAGCTCCGTGCGGTGCGGGCGCGTCGGTTCCACGCGGCCGGGTAGCCCTCCGCGCCGAGGAGCGGGATGTCCTCGGTCGTCGACTCCGGGATCCTGCCGTCCATGGCAGCGACGGCCTCGTCGATCGCGTCCTTGCCCATCACGCGGTACGTCGTCCACTTGCCGCCGGCGACGACGACGAGCCCGGGCACGGTGTGCGCGACGACGTGTTCGCGGCTGAGCTTCGACGTCTGGTCGGACTCCCCCTCCAGCAGCGGGCGGAGGCCGGCGTAGACGCCCTCGACGTCCTCGCGGGTCAGCGGGACGGCGAGCACCTTGTTGACGTGCTCGAGGATGTAGTCGATGTCCGCCGCGGTCGCCGCCGGGTGCGCCTTGTCGAGGTACCAGTCGGTGTCGGTCGTGCCGACCAGCCAGTGCCGGCCCCACGGGATGACGAACAGGACGCTCTTCTCGGTGCGCAGGATCATGCCCGTGTTCGACTGGAACCGGTCGCGCGGGATGACGAGGTGCACGCCCTTTGACGCCCGCACCTTGAACTGCCCGCGGGTGCCGATCATCGCCTGGGTGTCGTCGGTCCAGACACCGGTGGCGTTGACGACCTGCTTCGCGCGGATCTCGAACCGCTCACCGGTCTGGATGTCGTGGGCCTGCGCGCCGACCACGCGCTCTCCGACCTTGATGAACCCCTCGATGCGGACGCGGCTCGCCGCCTCGGCACCGTACGAGGCCGCGGTGCGCACGAGCGACGCGACGTAGCGCGCGTCGTCGACCTGGGCGTCGTAGTACGTCATGCCGCCGACGAAGGCGTCCTTCTTGAGCCCGGGCATGTTCCTGAGCACCTGCTTCCGGCTGAGGTGTCGGTGGTGCGGGACGCCGGGCGGACGGCCGCCGGACCAGCTGAACACGTCGTACATCGCCATGCCGATGCCGATGTAGAAGCGCTCCCAGACCCGGTGGTTGAGCGGGTAGAGGAAGCGCACGGGCTTCACCAGGTGCGGGGCGATGCGCTGCAGCAGCAGCCCGCGTTCGATGAGGGCTTCGCGGACGAGTGCGAAGTTGAGCTGCTCGAGGTACCGGATGCCGCCGTGCACGAGCTTCGACGAACGGCTCGACGTCCCCGAGCCCCAGTCACGGGCCTCGACGATGCCGACGCTCAGGCCGCGGGTCACGGCGTCGAGCGCACTGCCCGCACCGACGATGCCGCCGCCGACGACCAGGACGTCGAGCTCCTTGGTCTTCAGCGTCTCGATCGCGGCCGCACGTTCGTCCGGTCCGAGCTTCGCCGTGGGGTCGAACCCCACGCCGGGCGCGACGTCACGCGGACGTCCGGCCGTGCTGGTCTGCTTCGTCGTGCTGGACTTCGCCATCGTCGCCTCCGGGTCACGGTCGGCGCCGAGGCGTCACCCGGAGCAGTGTCCGGGTGCCACCGTCACTGGTGGTACGGCGCCACGACCACTTCTACTCGCTGGAACTCCTTGGCGTCGGAGTATCCGGTCGTCGCCATCGAGCGGCGCAGGGCACCGACCAGGTTGGCGCGGCCGTCGTGGGTCGGCGTCGGGCCGTTCAGGACGTTCTCGAGCGGGGCGATCGTGCCCACCTCGACCCGGCGGCCACGCGGCAGCTCGGGGTGGTGCGCCTCGGCACCCCAGTGGTAACCGCCACCCGGGGCCTCGGTCGCACGGGCCAGCGCGGTGCCGAGCATGACGGCGTCGGCGCCGACGGCGATGGCCTTGACGATGTCGCCCGCGGTGTCGAGCCCGCCGTCGGCGATGACGTGCACGTAGCGGCCGCCCGACTCGTCGAGGTAGTCGCGACGGGCACCTGCGACGTCCGCGACGGCGGTGGCCATCGGGGCGTGGATGCCGAGTGCGGCACGGGTGGTCGATGCTGCGCCGCCGCCGAAGCCGACGAGCACACCGGCGGCACCGGTGCGCATGAGGTGCAGCGCCGACGTGTAGGTCGAGGCGCCGCCCACGATCACCGGGACGTCCAGCTCGTAGATGAACTTCTTGAGGTTGAGGGGTTCCTCGGTCTGGGAGACGTGCTCCGCCGAGACCGTGGTGCCGCGGATGACGAACAGGTCGACACCGGCGTCGACGACCGTCTTCGAGAACTCCTGGGTGCGCTGCGGGCTGAGCGAACCGGCGACCGGCACCCCGGCTGCGCGGATCTCGGCCAGGCGGGCGGTGATCAGCTCGGCCTTGATCGGCTCGGAGTAGATCTCCTGCATGCGCTTCGTGACGTTGCCGTCGGTGAGCGACTTGATCTCGTCGTAGTACGGGGTCGGGTCCTCGTAGCGGGTCCACAGGCCTTCGAGGTCGAGCACGCCCAGGATGCCGAGCTTGCCCATCTGGATGACCGTCGCGGGCGAGGACACGGAGTCCATCGGTGCCGACAGGATCGGCGACTCGAACGTGAACGCGTCGATCGACCACTGCACGCTGACGTCGCGCGGGTCACGCGTCCGCCTGGAGGGGACCACCGCGATGTCGTCGAACGCGTACGCCCGACGTCCGCGCTTGCCTGCACCGATCTCGACTTCGCTCACCAGGACAGCCTACCGGGCGGGCTCTGCGGCGTGCACGGGCCGGACGGTGCGGACGGCCGGCAACCTCGCACCGTGCAGCCGTCACGGCGGAGCCGTCAGCGCGGGCGGCGCGGGGCTCGTCGACGTTTGCGGAGCACCCGCAGCACGAAGCCGAGCAGGAGCGCGAGCACCACGAGGACGACGAGGAGCACTGCCGCGACCTTGACGAGCAGCGCCGCACCGACGAACAGCGCGATGAAGACCACCCACACCAGGGCGTCCATCGCGCTCACCGACAGTCTCTGCACCTGCGGAACGATACCGACCCGCGCGGGGCGAGTAGCGCCTCCTGGCCGGGTGCGACGGGCGACGCCGTCGTCAACGGAAGACGCCGTCGTCAACGGAATACGCCGTCGTCAGCGCAGGACGCCGCCATCCCGACGAGACGCCGCTGGATTCCGAGGCGTCTCGACGGGACCGCGGCGTCGACGGAACACGACGGCGTCATGCGACCACAGTCACCCGACCAGACGCGATCGGACGCGACCAGACGCGAGCCGCGCCTCCGGGCCGGGTACAGGAGCGGGGCCGTGCGGCGCGAAGCGACCACGCACGGCCCCACCCGTCACGGATACCACCCCCACAGCGGTACCCGTAGCCGACGACAGCGCTAGCGCTGTGCGTCGACGTCCTTGGCGAGCGTCCCCAGGTAGAGCTCGATGACCTTGGGATCGTCAGCGAGTTCCTTCCCGGTGCCCGAGTACGCGTTCTTCCCCTGGTCGAGCACGTACCCACGATCGCAGATCTGCAGACAGCGTCGCGCGTTCTGCTCCACCATGATGATCGACACACCGGCCTTGTTGATCCGGCGGGTCCGCAGGAACGTCTCGTCCTGACGCACGGGGGACAGTCCGGCGCTCGGCTCGTCGAGCAGCAGCACCTTCGGGTCCATCATCAGCGCCCGGGCCATCGCGACGGACTGCCGCTCACCGCCCGACAGCGATCCGGCCCGCTGGTTCCGCCGCTGGGCGAGGACCGGGAACAGGTCGTAGATGACCTCGAGCCGCTCGGTGAACTTCCGGGGCCGCAGGTACAGCCCCATCTGCAGGTTCTCCTCGATCGACAGCGACGGGAACACGTTGTTCGTCTGCGGCACGAAGCCGACACCGGCCTGCACGAGCTTGTTCGCCTTGAGGTTCGTGATGTCGTCACCCTGCAGGGTCACCGAACCCTCGCGGATGGACACGAGCCCGAACAGCGCCTTGAGGAGCGTCGACTTGCCCGCCCCGTTCGGCCCGATGATGCCGATGAGCTCGCCCGGGTAGCAGTCCACGTCGCAGCCGTTCAGGATGTTCACGCCCGGCAGGTACCCGGCGACGAGGTTCTTCGCGCTGAGCACCGGCTCGCGTTCCAGCGTGGCCGCCGGGGACGGACTGGAGGCACTGCTCGCGTTCGTGGGGTCCGCCTGGTCCGTCATCGGGTCGTCTCCTCTGCTGCTGCGTCCGCCGCGTCTTCTTCCGCGACTTCCTCTGCCAGTTCCTCGAAGGTCTCCTCGGTGAGGAGCGAGTCGTCACCCAGGTCGGTGTCGTGGTGCGCACCGAGGTAGGCGTCGATCACGGCCTGGTCGTCCATCACCGTGTCCGCCGGGCCCTCGGCGACGACCTTGCCCTCGGCCATCACGACCACCCAGTCCGAGATGTGCCGGACCATGTGCATGTCGTGCTCGACGAACAGCACGGTCATGCCGTCGTCGCGCAGGGACTGGATGTGCCCGAGGAGCGACTGGGTGAGCGCGGGGTTCACGCCGGCCATCGGCTCGTCGAGCATGATCATCGTCGGGTCGGACATCAGCGCCCGGGCCATCTCGAGCAGCTTCCGCTGCCCGCCGGACAGCGAGCCCGCGTAGTCGTCGGCCTTGGTGTCGAGCTTGAACCGGGCGAGCAGGTCCTCGGCCTTGGCCGTGATCTCGCGCTCCCGCTTCGCCCACACCGGCTTGACCAGGGCGGCGAAGAAGTTCTCGCCGGGCTGGTCGCGAGCGCCGAGCAGCATGTTCTGCATCACGGTGAGCCGCGACAGGGCCTTGGTCAGCTGGAAGGTGCGGACCATGCCCTTGTTCGCGATGTGCGTCGCGCTCGTCTTCTGCAGCGTGGCGCCGTTGAACTGCGTCTTCGCACCGGGGCTCGGCTTGTCGAATCCGGTGAGCAGGTTGAAGAACGTGGTCTTGCCGGCGCCGTTCGGGCCGATCAGGGCGGTGATGGAGCCGCGCTGGACCTCGAGGTGGTCGACGTCCACGGCGGTCATGCCCCCGAAGCGGCGGGTGACGTCGTCGACGGTGAGGATCGGGTCGGCCTTGGGGTGGCCGTAGGTCTCAGACACTGAACGTCAGCTCCTTCTTGTTGCCGAGCAACCCCTGTGGACGGAACACGATGAGCAGCATGAGCGCGACGCCGACGAGCACGTACGAGAACTGCTCGGCCTGCTGTGCGTTCATGATCGAGTCGGGGATGAAGTCGCCGGCCAGCGTGCGGATGAAGAGCCGGACGACGAAGAAGAGCACGGCTCCGAGCACCGGTCCGAACACCGTCGCCGCGCCACCGAGGATGAGCGCCGTCCAGATGAAGAACGTCATCGAGCGGCCCATGGCGTCCGGTTGCACGGAACTCGGCAGGACGTAGATGATGCCCGCGATCGCACCGAGCGCCCCACCGAACACGAGCGCCTGCATCTTGTACGAGTAGACGTTCTTGCCGAGCGAGCGGACGGCGTCCTCGTCCTCGCGGATGGCCTTCACCACGCGGCCCCACGGGCTGCGCATGAGCAGGAACAGCACCAGGGTGAACAGGGCGACCATGGCCCACGCCGCGATGCGGATCCACCAGCCGTTGACGCCGTTGTTGGCGTACGTGAACCACAGGATCGTGGTGGTGCCGTCGGGCAGTGGGCTGAGGGCGGTGAACGGGTCGCGGTAGCTCGACCCGGTGATGCCGTTCGAGCCGCCCGTGGTCGAGGTGAGCAGGCTCGAGCGGCCCACCATGCGGATGATCTCGGCGCCGGAGATCGTGACGATCGCCAGGTAGTCGCCGCGCAACCGCAGGGTCGGGACGCCGAGGATGATCGCGAACACGATCGAGACGAGCAGGGCGATGAGCACCGCCATCACGAACGGCAGTCCGTTGGTGATCGAGATCGCGAAGCCGTAGGCCCCGAGCAGCAGGAACGCCGCCTGGCCCATGTTCACGAGCCCGGTGAGCCCGAAGTGCACGTTCAGGCCGATCGCGGCCAGCGCGAACGCCGCCGTGGTCGGGGCGAGTGCCTCCTGGGTGAGCGAGGACAGCAGGTTGAGGATGTAGTCCATGCGCGTGCTCCCTTAGCCGATCCGCTCGGCGCGGCCGAAGATGCCCTGCGGCCGGAACAGCAGGATGAGGATGAGGATGACGAGGGCGGTGGCGTACTTGAAGTCACCGGGGAGCACCAGGTTCGTGAGCTCCACGACGACCCCGATGATCATCGAGCCGACCAGGGCGCCGTACGCGGTACCGAGGCCGCCGAGCGTGACCGAGGCGAACATGAGCAGGAGCAGCTGGAGCCCCGTCTGCCAGTTCACGCCGTTCAGGACGAGCCCGAGCATCACGCCGGACAGGCCAGCCAGACCGGCGGCGAGCGTCCACACGAAGCGGATCACCCGGTCGACGTCGATGCCGGAGGCCGCGGCGAGCGCCGGGTTGTCCGACACGGCGCGGGTGGCCCGACCGAAGCGCGTCTTCGCCAGGAAGAGCCCGGTGGCGACGAGGACCACGAGCGCGATCCCCATGGCGACGTAGGACTGCACCGTCAGGGTCACGCCGGCGAACCGCACGGTCTCCGGGTTGCCCTGCTGGATGCGGACCGTCGAGGCGCCGAAGAAGTACTGGAACGCGTACTGGGCGGCGATCGACAGCCCGATCGTCACGATCATGAGCTGCGTCAGGCTGATGCGTCGGCGCCGGAGCGGGCGCCAGATCGCGGCGTCCTGCAGGTACCCGGTCGCGGCGCACAACAGCGTGACGACGATGCCGGTGACCCAGATGTTCCAGCCGAGCTGGTTGGCGAAGACGTACGCCAGCAGACCGCCGAGGGTGACCTGCTCACCGTGCGAGAAGCTCGACAACCCCGTCGTGCCGTAGATGAGCGAGAGCCCGATGGACGCCAGCGCGATCAGCAGGCCGAGCCGGAGCCCGGATGCGAACTGCTGCCAGGCCCGCTGCATGCTCACACCCGACGAGTCGGACGAGGTCGTCGCGCCCTTCTGGTCGGACAGCTGGAAGATCTGCCCGACGTTGGCGTTCAGCGTCGCCTGCACCTTCCGCTCGGCGTCCGCGGCGTTGGTCAGGTACTGCCCCTTCGGCAGGGTGCCCTGGTCGACGCTCACCGTGTACTCGCCAGCGGTCTCGACCTTGACGGACCAGCGGCCGTCGGCGTTGGTCGTAGCCGTCTGGTCGAAGCCGCTCGGGCCGGTCACGTCGACGTCGACGCCCTCGGCCGGATCACGCTCGGAGTCGGTGATCGTGCCCTGGATGCACCCGTTGTCGGGGCTGACGGTGCACGCCTGGCTGGTGGCCGGAGCCGACGTGGCACTGAAGGCCGGCAGGGTGACCGCCCAGTCGATCAGGAAGGTCGCCAGGAACGCGGCCACGAGCACGGCCGCGAGGACCGGTCGTCGTCGTGTCTGGCGGAGGCGGAACAGGCGCGGCTGCGCCCGTCCCGGAGGAGTGATGGATCCCACGGAAGAGCCTCTCGTTCGGATGACGAGGAACCTATGGGGATTTTGTGACACCCGTGTTTCCAACACGTTCCCTGTGTGATTCGTACCCGAACTGTGACGTTGTGGAGGAATGCTCCGAGGCGGGCGCGATCCGTGCCTCCAGGCGGAATGCGGCGACAGCCGCTCGCGTTACCATGTCCTATCCGGAACCCGTCGTCGTGTTCCCGGTGTCTCGACACTTCACTCGCCCACGAAGGGGACCCATGGACCAGCCGGATCCGTTCGGATTCATCGGACTCACGTACGACGACGTCATGCTCCTGCCCGGGCACACCGACGTCATCCCGAGCGAGGCGTCCACCGCGTCCCGGCTCACCAAGCGGATCTCCGTCAACGTCCCGCTGCTCTCTGCTGCGATGGACACCGTCACCGAAGCCCGCATGGCGATCGCCATGGCGCGCCAGGGCGGCATCGGGATCCTGCACCGCAACCTGTCCATCGAGGACCAGGCTGCCTACGTCGACAAGGTCAAGCGCTCCGAGTCGGGCATGATCACCAACCCGGTGACCACCACCCCGGACGCCACCGTGGCCGAGGTCGACGCGCTCTGCGGCCAGTTCCGTGTCTCCGGCCTGCCGGTCGTCGAGCAGGACGGCACCCTCGTCGGCATCATCACGAACCGCGACATGCGCTTCGTGGCCACGTTCGAGCAGGCCACCACGTACGTGCGCGACGTCATGACGAAGGCGCCGCTGATCACCGCGCTCGAGGGCATCGACCCCGAAGAGGCGATCGCCATCTTCGCCCAGCACAAGATCGAGAAGCTGCCGCTGGTCGACGCCGAGGGCAAGCTCCGCGGCCTCATCACCGTCAAAGACTTCGACAAGAGCGAGCAGTACCCGGACGCCACCAAGGACGACGAGGGCCGGCTCCGCGTCGGTGCGGCGATCGGCTTCTTCGGCGACGCCTGGCAGCGCGCCGAGGCCCTGCGTGACGCCGGCGTCGACGTGCTCGTCGTCGACACCGCCAACGGTGAGAGCGAAGGCGTGCTCGACATGGTCCGCCGCCTCAAGGCCGACCCGACGTTCGACGCGATCGACGTCATCGGCGGCAACGTCGCCACCCGCGCGGGCGCCCAGGCGCTCATCGACGCCGGTGTCGACGCCGTCAAGGTCGGTGTCGGCCCGGGCTCGATCTGCACCACGCGCGTCGTCGCCGGTGTGGGCGTGCCGCAGGTGACGGCCGTGTACGAGGCGTCCCTCGCCGCACGTGAAGCCGGTGTGCCGATCATCGCCGACGGTGGCCTGCAGTACTCGGGCGACATCGCGAAGGCCCTGGTCGCCGGTGCCGACACCGTCATGCTCGGATCACTGCTGGCCGGCACCGACGAGTCCCCCGGTGACCTGGTGTTCGTGGGCGGCAAGCAGTTCAAGGCCTACCGCGGCATGGGGTCCCTCGGGGCCCTGCAGACCCGCGGCAAGAAGACCTCGTACTCGAAGGACCGCTACTTCCAGGCGGACGTGCCGAACGACGACAAGCTCATCCCCGAGGGCATCGAGGGCCAGGTGCCCTACCGCGGCTCGGTCGGCAACGTCGTGTACCAGCTCACCGGTGGGCTGCGGCAGTCGATGTTCTACGTCGGCGGTCGCACGATCCCCGAGCTGAAGGCCCGTGGCAAGTTCGTCCGCATCACCGCGGCGGGGCTCAAGGAGTCCCACCCGCACGACGTCCAGATGGTCGTCGAGGCGCCGAACTACCGCAGCTAGCCTGCGGGCCGGGCCGGTTCTGGTCCGCAAGACGCCGTCGTGTCGTTGAGACGCCGCCGAATCCGGCGGCGTCTCAACGCTTTCCGGGCGTGGTTCGGAGACGACGGCGTCTTGCGACTCCTCCACAGGCGGCAACGGCCTGGAGGCTCTCCACCGGTCCGTCGTGCGAGTCGCCTCGCGCCGTGGTCGCGTTCCATGCTGCGGGGATGAACGCGCTCGCCCGGACAGCACTGGTCCGTGTCCCGTCGGCCCTGCACGAACCGGTACGCCTGTTCCACGGCGCCGCCGTCGAACGTCCGGAGTGGGAGGCGCTCTCACCCCTGGAACGCCGGCGCCTGTTCGTCCGCGCACGGTACGGGTCCCTGCAGTCCGAGTGCGTCGTCTCGGGGACCTCGGCCGCGGCGCTCTGGGGCTTGCCTGACTTCGACGCGACCGACTGGCGGCTGCACGTGATCGACGTCCGGCTCGACAAGACGCACACCGGTCGAGGCGTCGTCCGTCACGCTGGGCGGATCCGGAACGGCGAACGCGTCGTGGTCGACGGGATCCCGACGACCTCGCTCGACCGGACCGTGCTCGACATCGCGCGTCGGCAGTCGTTCACCCACGCCGTCGTCGTGCTCGACCACGTGCTCCGGTCTGCCCTGGTCAGCCGCGAAGGGCTCGTCGCCGCACTCGACGCGCTCGGACCACCTGGGCGCCTGCGCGGATGCCGACAGGCTGCCGCCGCGATCGACTTCGCCGATGCCCGTGCCGAATCGCCCGGCGAGTCGATCAGCCGCGTCACCGCCCGTGACCTCGGGGGTCCTGCTCCGGAGCTGCAGCGCGAGTTCGAGACACCGCTCGGCAGGTTCAGGACGGACTTCTGGTGGCCCGACGCCGGCGTGATCGGTGAGTTCGACGGTCGCTTGAAGTACGACGACCCTCGAGCGCTGTGGGACGAGAAGAACCGTGAGGACGCGCTCCGACGGGATCCCGAGGTGCGCGGGTTCGCGCGGTGGACGATGCGGGAAGCTGCGGATGCACGAGCGCTGGCTGCGGTGCTGTCGGCTGCCGGGCTCCCCTTGTTCCGCGCAGCACCGATCGGCGCACGTCGCCAGCCGGGCTCGTGAGCAGCGGCTGGCGGGCAGCGCGAGACGCCGTCGTGCGGGTTGGGCGCCGCCGAGTCCCCGAGACGCCGCCGAATTTGGCGGCGTCTCGCGAGCACCGCGGCGTCGGAGCAGCACGACGGCGTCTTCACCCAGTCCCCCGCCCCGTCCCCCGCAGCTGCGTTCCCCGGCGGTAGTGTCGCGGCATGG
Organism: Curtobacterium poinsettiae; assembly: GCF_047226435.1. Lineage (NCBI taxonomy): Bacteria > Bacillati > Actinomycetota > Actinomycetes > Micrococcales > Microbacteriaceae > Curtobacterium > Curtobacterium poinsettiae. Next base: position 3,308,041 of record NZ_CP178434.1, read on the forward strand.
TCAGCGCTGTCTCCCACACCACGATCGACTCCCGCGACGCCTACGCCCAGTCCGAGTGGTGGAAGCAGGTGCTCGGGTACGTGGACCTGCCCGACGACCCGAATGCTCCGGGGCACGAGGAGTGCGAGATCACAGCACCCGATCGATCGCACACGGTGCTGTTCCTCCAGGTGCCCGAGACGAAGACCGTGAAGAACCGGATCCACTTCGACCTGCGCCCCACCGACCGCACCCGCGACGAGGAGGTCGAGCGGCTCCGCGGCATCGGTGCCGTGGAGCTCGCCGACCTGCGCCACCCGGACGGCGGATGGGTGGTCTTCGCCGACCCGGAGGGCAACGAGTTCTGCGTCCTGCGGTCCCAGGCCGAACTCGACGAGGAAGCCGGACAGCAGAGCTGACCGGGCCAGCACGGCTGACCGGGCCAGCACGGCTGACCGGCCCGCCGTCCACCGGCGCGCCCCCGGGCCTCCCGAACACCCTGCCGGACCATCCGCCTGGCGCAGGTCAGGGCACCACGCCGGCACCGCGGCTCCTGCACGGATGCCTGTCCCCACGCACAGGAACGTCACGGCTCGGTAACGAAACACCTTTGCGTACCGCCCCGTCACACGGGCGAAACACATGGACCCTACGTTTCTCGACATCCAGTGGAGGCGTCGCATTCACCCGAAGCGGCACAGCCTCCGCGCAGAGAAAGGGCTCCACGGATGATCAGAACCACCCGTGCCACCGCGGCACTGGCGTTGGCGGGCGCAGCAGCCGTCCTCCTCGCCGCGTGTTCCACCACCGGCAGTGCTTCCCCCTCGAGCTCGGCGTCGAGCGATGCGAAGAAGGATCCCGCCGCCAGCTGCAAGGCCCCCGACACCCCTGGCACGGACGCGCTGAAGATCGGCACGATCCTGCCCCTGACCGGTTCGCTGGCCTACCTGAACCCGCCGGCCGAGTCCGGTGTCGGCCTGGCCGTCAAGGACATCAACGCCGCGGGCGGTGTCCTCGACAAGGACGTCACGATCGACCCGGCGACCGACTCCGGTGACAGCAACGACATGACCGTGTCGAGCTCCGCGGCGACGAAGCTCGTCAACGCGAAGGTCCCGGTCGCGATCGGCGCCGAGTCCTCGTCCGTCACGCTGAACGTCATCGACCAGCTGACCAGCAACTGCATCGTCGAGATCTCGCCGGCGAACACGGCGAGCGACCTCTCCGGGTACTCGTCGTACTACTACCGGACCGCACCGCCGGACTCGGTGCAGGGTTCCGCGCTCGGTCAGCTCGTGACCGGTGACGGCAACGCGAAGGTCGCCTTCCTGGTCTTCAACGACACGTACGGCACCGGCCTCCGCAACTCCGTGCAGGCCGCGGTCGAGGCTTCGGGCGGCCAGGTCGTCTACGGCGGCAAGGGCGAGGGCCAGGAGTTCCCGCCCGGCCAGACCACGTTCTCGTCCGAGGTGACCGCGGCACTGGCCCAGAAGCCCGACGCGATCGTCGTCCTGGCCTTCGACGAGACGAAGTCGATCATCCCGGAGCTCGTCTCGCAGGGGAACGAAGCGAAGATCTACATGTCCGACGGCAACACGGCGGACTACTCGAAGGACTTCGACAAGGGCACCCTGAGCGGCGCCCAGGGCACCATCCCCGGTGCCTCGCCGAAGGACGACTTCAAGAAGCAGCTCGCTGCGTTCTACAAGGACTCGTCGGGCAAGACGCTCGCCGACTACTCGTACGCGGCCGAGTCGTACGACGCCACGGTCCTCGCCGCCCTCGCTGCGGTGAAGGGCAAGGGCACCGACTCCGGCACGATCCAGGCCAACATGGCTGCGGTGTCGGGAGCTGACGGCGGCACGGAGTGTGCGACGTTCAAGGAGTGCAAGACGCTCCTGGACGACGGCAAGGACATCCACTACACCGGCCCGTCCGGCATCGGTCCGTTCGACGACAACAACGACCCGTCGAGCGCGTACATCGGCATCTACAAGTTCGACGGCGACAACAAGCCCGTCTACCAGAGCGCCATCCAGGGTGCGGTGAAGAAGTAGGGTTCAGCCCAGCACCGCTCGCGAGAGCGACAGGCCCCCGCGGAAGTTCCGCGGGGGCCTGTCGCTTTCGCGGTGGAGACCGGGTCAGACCGGCTCGGCCGGGGTGGGTGCGAGCGCCCGGCGGCGGGACGCGCGTGCGGCGGCGAACGAGTCCGCCGTCAGCACCACGAGCGCGAGCCACACGATGCCGAAGCCGAACCAGCGCCCGGCCGACATCTCCTCGTGCTGCACCAGGACCCCGACGAGCAGCTGCATCACCGGTGCCAGGTACTGGGTCAAGCCCAGGGTCGACAGGCTCACCCGGCGCGCCGACGAGGCGAAGAGCAGCAGCGGCACCGCGGTCGCCGGCCCGGTCAGCACGGTGATGACAGCGTGCCCCCAGCCCTCGCTCGTGAACGTCACGCCGCCGCCGAGCCCGGTCACACCGAGCACCACCAGCGCCACGACCGCGATCGGCAGCAGCCACACGGTCTCGATCGTCAGGCCGCTCAGCGCGTCCACGGTGCCGCCGACGCGCTTCTTCACCAAGCCGTACAGGCCGAACGAGAACGCCAGGGCCAGCGAGATCCACGGCATCTGCCCGTAGCCGATCGCGATGACCACGACCGCCACGACGCTCAACCCGACCGCGGCCCACTGCGCCGGACGCAGGCGTTCGCGCAGGACCACGACGCCGAGGGCGATCGTGACGAGCGGGTTGATGAAGTACCCGAGCGCGGCCTCGACCGTGTGACCGGTCGTCGTCGCGAGGACGTAGACGGTCCAGTTCACCAGGATCAGGACGGCGGCGAGCCCCATCACGAGCATCACGCGGCGCTGGGCCATCAAGGTGCGGGTGCGGAGCCACGACCGGGTGACCGCGATCGCCACCGCGCAGAACACCAGACCGAAGACGATCCGCCACGACACGATCTCGAACGCCGCCGCGGGGGCCATGGCCGCGAAGAGCAGGGGCATCAGCCCCCAGAGCCCGTAGGCCACGACGGCCTGCACCACGCCGACGGATGCCTCGCTGCGGACGGGTCGCGCCGGACTCGGTTCACTCACGGAACCATCCTAGGAAGGACCGCCGACCCCGGGACGTGCACCGGGCCTCCAGGCGGGCTGCAAGCGGGCTGATCAGGACCGGAGCGCTCTGCAGACCGGCCCCGGACACACGAACGCCCCGTCGGCCCGAAGGCCGGACGGGGCGTCCGTCATGCGTACTGGACTCAGTGGACGATGACCGCGAGGACGTCGCGGGCCGACAGGACCAGCAGGTCCTCGCCCGAGTACTTGACCTCGGTTCCGCCGTACTTGGAGTAGATGACCTTGTCACCCACGGCGACGTCGAGCGGGACGCGGTTGCCGTTGTCGTCGATGCGACCCGGACCCACGGCGACGACCTCGCCCTCCTGGGGCTTCTCCTTCGCGGTGTCGGGGATGACCAGACCGGAAGCGGTGGTCTGCTCCGCCTCGACCTGGCGGATGACGATGCGATCCTCGAGCGGCTTGATGCTGACGGCCACGGTGACCTCTTCTTTCTCGGTACGGACTCGGTACAGATGAAAACCGGTTGGCACTTCGCGCAGGAGAGTGCCAACGCCAACTCTAGGGGGCCACTGGCACTCGGTCAATCCGAGTGCCAGCACACCCGGAGAACACGCAGCACCTGCGAGGATCGACGCATGGACGCCGCCGAACTCACCGCACTGCTGACCCCGGACGGGATGGCCCTGCTCGACCGTACCCCCGGTGTCTCCGACGGCGGCGAGATCGTCCGCGTGGTGTCCCGGCTGCGCGCCGAGGGCCACGACCCACGGCTCGTCGCAGCCGTGCTGACCCAGGCGAAGCTCCGGCTCAAGGCCCGCGGCAAGTTCGGTGACTTCGCGTCCCGGATGCTCTTCACCGAGGCCGGTCTCGAGCAGGCCACCCGACTGCAGGTCGCGGCCCAGCACGCCGGACGCTTCGCCGCCGCGGGGCTCACCCGGGTCGCCGATCTCGGCTGCGGCATCGGCGGGGACGCCATGGCGATGGCGGCGCTCGACCTGGACGTCACCGCCGTCGACCGCGACGAGGTCACGGCTGCCGTCGCGACCCACAACCTGGCCCTCTGGCCGAACGCGCGGGTGGAGCTCGGCGACGCCGAGTCCTTCGACCTGTCCTCGGTGGACGGCGCGTGGATGGACCCCGCACGACGCACCTCCGGCCACTCCGACACCCGCCGACTCGCCGACCCGGACGACTGGTCCCCCTCGCTCGACACGGTGTTCGCCGCAGCGACGACGACACCGACCGGCGTGAAGCTCGGACCCGGCATCGACCGCGACCTGATCCCGGACACCGCCGAGGCCCAGTGGACCTCCGTCGACCGCGAGGTCGTCGAGCTCGCCCTGTGGTTCGGCCCCCTCGCACGCCCCGGCATCCGCCGCGCGGCCACCGTCATCGGCAGCCACGGCATCGACGAGATGACCGGAGCGGCAGACGCCGACGACACCGAGGTCGGACCGCTCGGCGCCTACCTGTACGAGCCGGACGGCGCCGTGATCCGCGCGCGACTGATCGGCGACCTGGCGAGGGGCCTCGACGGGCACATGCTGTCCGACGGCATCGCCTACGTCACGTCCGACCGGGCCGTCACGACACCCTTCGCGCAGGGGTTCCGGGTGCTCGACACGATGCCGCTCGACGTCAAGCGGCTGGCCGCGCGGCTCGCCGCCGACGGCATCGGCACCGTCGAGATCAAGAAGCGCGGCGTCGACGTCGACCCGGCGCAGTTCCGCAAACGGCTGCGGTTGCGCGGATCGGGTCGCGTCACACTCGTGCTCACCCGCCTGGAGGGACGCCACACGGCGATCCTGTGCGAGCGGCTCACCGACACGGTCGGCTGACGGCCGGGGGCCGGGGGCCGCTCGCGGCCTCCGTCACCCTGCGGCGAAGTCAGCTGACGAAGGCCCCGGTGTTCGAGCTGTAGTCGGAGTAGTCGGAGTAGTCCGAGTAGTTCGACGAGTTCGCGATCGAGATCCACACCAGGGCGACGATCAGGATGAACAGGCCCGTCAGGACCCAGCCACCGATGATGCCTGCGAGCGCCAGGCCACGGCCGCCCTCGCCGCTCTGCTTGATCTTGCCGAGGGCGATGTGGCCCATGATCGCGCCGGCCGGGCTCGTCAGGATGATGATCGGCCAGATGATGACGCCGCCGAACGCGAAGACGATCGACAGGATCGACAGGACGTTCGTCTTCGGTCGCTGCGCGTAGGGCTGGTACGAGTACGGGTTGGCCGCGTACGGCTGCTGCTGCGCGTACGGGTTCTGCTGCTGACCGTAGGGGTTCTGCGGTGCGCCGTACGCCTGCTGCGGCGGCTGCTGCTGCTGCTGCGGGGCCGCGTACGGGTTCTGCTGCTGACCGTACTGATTCGGCTGCGGCTGCGGCTGCTGCGGAGCGGCGTACGGGTTCTGCTGCTGCGGCGGCTGGCCGTACGGGTTCTGCTGCTGCGGCGGCTGGCCGGACGGGTTCTGCTGCTGCGGCGGCTGGCCGGACGGGTTCTGCTGCTGGCCGTACGGGTTCTGCTGCTGCGGCGGCTGGCCGTACGGGTTCTGCTGCTGGCCGTACGGGTTCTGGGGCGCTTCCGGAGCCGACGGGGCCTGCGGCGCGTCAGGTGCTTGCGGGGCGTCCGGGGCGGGTGCACCGTCGGGCTGTCCGTTCGCCGCGCCGTTCGGCGTCTCGCCCGGCTTCGGCCACTCGTTCTGATCGGACACCGTCCACCCCTCTCGGGCGTCCGGTCTCTCCGACGCCCGTGTGAATCCTCCCACAGGCTCCCCCAGAAGGACCGGGGCCGAACTGGTCAGACCTGGACGGTCGTCACCGGCAGGGTCGAGTCCGCCGCGATGCCGAGGTCGCTCGGCGCGTGCCCCTCGGCAACGAGTCGGGCGCCGACGGCGGCGATCATCGCGCCGTTGTCCGTGCACAGGTCGAACGGCGGGATCCGCAGCCGCACGCCCACGGCCGCGCAGCGTTCCTCGGCGACCTGCCGCAACCGGGCGTTCGCGACGACGCCGCCACCGAGCAGCAGCCGGTCGACACCGGTGTCGCGGCAGGCGTTCAGGGCCTTGGTGAGCAGGACGTCGACGACGGCCTCGCGGAAGCTCGCGGCGACGTCGGCCACCGGCACCTCTCGGCCCTCGTCGCGGCAGCGTTCGACCCAGCGGGCCACGGCGGTCTTCAGCCCCGAGAACGAGAAGTCGTACCGGTGTGCGGCCATGTCCTTCGGCAGCGTCAGCCCGCGGGGGAACCGGATCGCCGTCGGGTCGCCCTCGGCCGCGGCCCGGTCGATCTGCGGGCCGCCGGGGTAGGGCAGTCCGAGCAGCCGCGCGACCTTGTCGAACGCCTCGCCCGCCGCGTCGTCGATCGTCTCGCCGAGCAGTTCGACGTCACCGACCAGGTCCCGCACCAGCAGCAGCGACGTGTGCCCACCGGAGACGAGCAGCGCGATCGTCGGCAGCTCGATCTCGCTGCCGTCCTCGCGCAGCACGTCGGCACCGACGTGCCCGACCAGGTGGTTGACGCCGTACAGCGGCTTGCCCGTGGCCACGGCGAGCGCCTTCGCTGCCCCCACCCCGACCATGAGCGCTCCGGCCAGACCCGGCCCGGCGGTCACTGCGACGGCGTCGAGCTCGTCGAGGGTGACGCCGGCACGCTCGAGCGCCTCGTGCAGCGTCGGGGTCATCGCCTCCAGGTGGGCCCGTGCGGCGACCTCGGGCACGACCCCGCCGTAGCGCGCGTGCTCGTCCATGCTCGAGGCGATCACGTTCGCCAGCAGGGTGTTCCCCCGCACGATCCCCACGCCCGTCTCGTCGCAGCTCGTCTCGATGCCGAGCACCAGTGGTTCAGTCGCGCTCACCGAGGGCCTCCTGTCCGATGGGTCCGACGTCCGACGACGGTTCCGCGTCCGGGCCGGGCAGTTCCGCCCGCATCACCCACGCGTCGACGCCGTCCGGTTGGTAGTAGCGTGGCCGGGTCGCGATGTGCTCGAACCCGAACGCCGTGTACATCGCCTGCGCGACGGGGTTGTCCGCCCGCACCTCGAGGAACACCTCGCGCACCCCGCGGCGCCGGGCCTCGTCGAGCAGTTCCGTGAACAGGACCCGTCCGAGCCCCTTGCCGCGCTGATCGGCGGCGACCGCGATGGTCTGCACGTCGGCCACCGGGTTGCCCGCCAGGGACGAGAGTCCGGCGTACCCGACGACCATCGGCGCTGCGGTGTCGTCGACGGTCTCGATCACGACGTAGTACCCGTGCGGTGAGTACAGCTCGCCCGACATCTGCGACGCCGACCAGGCGTCCGTCGGGAACGAGACGTGCTCGAGCCACATGATGTCGTCGAGGTCCTGCGGGTGGGCTCGGCGCAGGCGGAGCGCGTCCGGCAGGGTCACTGCTTCACCCGTTTCGGCGCACCGGGCACCGTGACGTCGGGGTCGCGCAGGTACAGGGGGGTGTCCTGGTCGAACGCCGCGCCGGACGCGAGTCGGTCCGCGGCGAGCGCGCCGAGCCTCCAGGCCGGGATGGACGTGACGGTCACGCGGTCCCAGCCCACGGCTGCGGGCCGGGAGGCGCGGATCGCGTCGTCGAGATCGGCGGGCTTGGCGAGTCCGGGGCCGGCCACGCGGACGCCGTCGGCGTCGTAGGCGCTCCAGTAGACCTCGCGGCGGCGGGCGTCCGTGAGGACGACGAAGGGGCCGGCGAGGCCGGCGGCGCGCTGGTCGAGGGCGACGGCGTCGTGGCTGACGAGCGGCAGGACGGGGACGCCGCGGGCTGCGGCGAAGGTGCGGGCGGCGGCGATGCCGACGCGCAGGCCGGTGAAGGGGCCCGGGCCCATGCCGGCGACGACCCCGGTGACGTCGGCGCCGGTGATGCCCGCCTCGGCGAGGGTGTCGGCCAGGAACGGGCCGATCACCTCGGCGTGCCGGCGGCTGTCCTCGGTGTCGCGGGTCGCGAGGGCCTGGCCGGTGACCGGGTCGACGACGGCGACGGAGGTCCCGGCGGAGGTGTCGATCGCGAGCAGCACCCGTCCATCGTAGGCGGCGGTCAGCGCACCGGCAGTCCCAGGGACCACGCGACCTCGTGCTCCAGCTGCCCCGTCCGGCGGAACAGGCGGACCTGGTGGGTGTCCGGCAGCGCGGCAGCCAGGGCCTGTCGGTCGGCGGGTGCGAAGCCGAGCGACTGCCAGAACGGACCGGAGCGACGGGAGAACAGCCACGCACGCTGGGCGCCGGCCTCGGCGGCCCGGTCGATCGCGAACCGTGCGAGGCGGGTGCCGGCTCCGGACCCGCGGTGCTGCGGAGCGACGGCCACGCTGCGGACGAGGACGTGCACGCCGTCCGCGCTCGACTCGAAGCCGGTGCTGCCGATCACGCTGCCGTCGTCGGCGCGATCGGTCCAGAGCCGCACGGTCGGGACGTCGAGCCCGGCCAGGGTCAGGTCGGCCTCGACGAGGAACGCCCGGAGCGCCTCGACGTCGTCCGCGGTGACGGGCCGCAGGGTCAGAGGACCACGCCCTGCCAGCGCGGACCGGAGGCGGTGACGACGACCCGGCGGGGCTCGTCGGGGACGTCGTCCGGGTCCGTGTCGTCGGGAGCTGCGGGTCCGGCGTCGGCACCGGTCGCCCGCGTGATCTCGACGTCGAGCAGGCTGTCGCTGACGCCGTCGACCATCCCGCGGCCCCACTCGACCACCACGATCGCGGCGTCCCAGTCGAGGTCGAGGTCGTCGAGCTCGACCGGGTCGGACAGGCGGTAGGCGTCCACGTGCACCAGGTCCGGCCCGGCGGTGGTCGGGTGTGTCCGGGCGAGGACGAAGGTCGGGCTGGACACCTGTCCACGCGCACCGAGTGCTGCGCCGAGCCCACGGGTCAGGGTCGTCTTGCCGGCGCCGAGGGGGCCGGTCAGCACGACGAGGTCTCCGGCGCGCAGCACCCGGGCCAACCGGGCACCGAGCTCCCCCATCGCCTCGGTGCCGTCGACGGTGGTGTCGAGCAGGACGTGGGACGACCCGGTCACGGCCGCTCGCCCCGCAGGTACTCCCCGACGCGTCCCTCGATGTCGTGACCCTCGTAGGACCGGGGCACACGGCTGCCGATCCGGCAGACGATCTCTTCACCGATGGTCTCGAGCGCCGCGCCCCACTCGAGCACGGTCATCTCGTCGTGCTCGCCGGTGCCGAAGAGGACGACGGTGTCACCGGTCCGCACGTCGTCGTCGCCGACGTCCACCAGGAACTGGTCCATCGCGACGCGGCCGGCGATCGGGTAGCGCTTGCCGCCGATCGCGACCTCGATGCGGCCCTGCGCCAGTCGCGGGACCCCGTCGGCGTACCCGACGGGCACGAGCGCCAGGGTCGTCTCGGTCGCGGTGCGGTACGTGTAGTCGTACGAGACGCCGGTGTCGACGGGGACACGCTTCGTCTTCGCCACCGACGCGGTCAGGGTCATCACCGGCTCGAGCCCGAGGTCTGCTGCCGAGACCCCGTCGGCCCCGGGGATGCCGAACAGGTTCGCACCCATCCGGACCATGTCCTTGCGGAACTCCTTGCGTTCCAGCCCCGCGAGCGACGCGGCGACGTGCTCCGTCGGGACATCGAGCCCCAGGTCCTCGGCGATCTCGATCGCGGCGTCGAACACGGCGACCGCGGCGCTGTCCTCGTGGTCGGACGACTCGGCCAGGTGCGTGTAGGCGGCGACGACCTCGATGCGGCCGTTCCGCTGGGCGTCCCGCGCGGCCTCGACGAGGGCCGGCCAGTCTGCGGGGACCGCGCCGTCGCGGTGCAGTCCGGAGTCGACGCCCAGGTGGACCCGGGCGGGGCGCTGGTCGACGGCGTCGACGATGCGCTGCAGTTCGGCGACGTTCGAGACACCGAGGTCGACGGCCGAGTCGATGGCGTCACGGAAGTCCAGGTCAGGGTCGTGCTGCCAGGTGAACAGGTGGACGTCCTCGCCCACCCCGATCGACCGCAGGCGCAGGGCGGCGGGGACCGTCAGTACACCGATCCAACGGATGCCGGCGTCGACTGCGGCGAGCGCGATCGGTTCGAGGCCGTGCCCGTACGCGTCGGCCTTCATGATCGCCATGACCTCGACCGGGTCCATCCACTCGCGGACACGCTCGAGGTTGGCGCGGTACGCGTCGAGGTCGATGCGTGCCTGACGCAGTGGTGCGGAGCTCACGCGGTCCTCCGTTCCACGCTGCGGCCGATCCGGGCGACCACCTCGTAGTTGATCGTGCCGATGGCGTCGGCCCAGTCCTCGACGGCGGGGTCGCCGTTCGCGGGGTCGCCCCACAGCACGGCCTCGTCGCCGACCTGCACGTCCGCGTCGCCGACGTCGACGTGCATGGCGTTCATCGCGACGCGTCCGACCACCGGGAACGTGCGGTCCCCGATGCGCAACGAGACCCGGTTGCCGAAGTCGCGGTCGAAGCCGTCCGCGTAGCCCAGGCCGATCACAGCGAGGCGGGTGTCCGTCTCGGCGCGCCAGGTGTACCCGTACGAGACGCCGTCACCCGCGGCGACCGGCACGGTGCGGAGCACGGCGGCGGTGACCCGCATCGCCGGACGCAGCCCCAGGTCGGCCGAGGTGCGGCCGTCGAAGGGGCTCAGTCCGTACAGAGCGAGTCCGACGCGGGACAGGTCGTGGCGGGTCTCCGGCACGGCGATGCTCGCGGCACTCGCGGCGAGGTGCACCACGTCCGGCACGATGCCGTTCGCGGCGAGACCGTCCAGCGCACGCTGCAGTGCGGCGTCCTGGTCGAGGTCGTCGGTGCGCGAGGCGTTCGACAGGTGGGACATGAGCCCCTCGACCCGGGTGCGGTTGCCGCCGCGGGCCAGGGCGCCGGCGGTCGCGAAGAGCTCGGCCCACTCGGACTCGACGGCCCCGTTGCGGCTCAGGCCCGTGTCGACGCACAGGTGCACGGCACGGACGTCGGAGTCGGCGGCGGCGGACAGCTGCTCGACGCTCGACACCGCCGGCGTGACGTCGAACTGCGCGGCGCGACGGAAGTCCTCGTCGGGGGCGTGCAGCCACGTGAGGATCCGGACCCCCTCGTCGATGCCGCCCTGCCGGAGCGCGACGGCCTCGTCGATGTCGGCGACCCCGAGCCACTCGGCGCCCGCGTCGACGAAGGCCTGCGCGGCGTCGAGGGCCCCGTGGCCGTAGGCGTTCGCCTTGACGACCGCGATCACACCAGCCGGGGCGACCCGGTCGGCGATCGTCGCGTAGTTCTCGATCAGGGCTCCGCGATCGATCGTGATGCCGGTGAACGCACTCACCGGGCCGTTCCTTCCAGGACCACGTCTGTTCCTTCCAGGACCACGAACGCGGTCGCGATCCCTCCATCATGCGAGAGCGACAGGTGCACGCTCGTCACGCCACGCGCATCCGCGACCCGGCGCGCACCCTGGCGCAGGGTGAGCGAGGGGTTCCGCTGGTCGTCGGACACGACCTCGAGGTCCTGCCAGCTGAGCCCGGCACTCGACCCGAAGGCCTTGATCAGTGCTTCCTTGGCGGCGAACCGTGCCGCCAAGGACGCGATCGGACGGGGTTCGCCGTCACGGACCTGCTCGGACGGCGTGAACAACCGCGCCCGCATCGCCGGTGTGCGTTCCAGCACCCGTTCGAACCGCTCCAGGTCGACCACGTCGACCCCGATCCCGATGATCACCGTCTCGACTACTCGACGGTGACCGACTTCGCCAGGTTGCGTGGCTGGTCGACGTCGAGGCCCTTGGCCGCGGCGAGCTCCATGCCGAACATGTGCAGCGGGGCCACGGCGAGCAGCGGCTCGAACAGCGGGGTCGCGAGCGGGATCCGCAGGACCTCGTCGGCGAAGGGCAGCACCGCGGCGTCGCCTTCTTCCGCGATGGCGATGACCCGGGCACCGCGGGCGCGGATCTCCTGGATGTTCGAGACGACCTTCGGGTGCAGCGATCGCGGGTCGCGGGGCGACGGCACGATGACGAAGACGATCTGGCCCGGCTCGATCAGCGCGATCGGACCGTGCTTGAGCTCACCGGCGGCGAAGCCCTCGGCGTGGATGTACGCGAGTTCCTTCAGCTTCAGCGCACCTTCGAGCGCGATCGGGTAGCCGACGTGGCGACCGAGGAACAGCACGCTCCGGGTGTCCGCCATCCAGCGGGCCAGGTCCTTGATGCCGGCGGCGTCCTCGATGGTCTGCTGCAGCTTCGGTGCGAGCCCCTCGAGCTCGGCCACCTGCTCGGCGATCTGCTCGGTGGTGAGCGTGCCGCGCAGCGTCGCCAGGTGCAGCCCGAGCAGGTACAGCGCGACGCCCTGGGCGATGAACGCCTTGGTGGACGCGACGGCGACCTCGGGCCCCGCGTGCGTGTAGATCACGGCGTCGGACTCACGCGGGATCGTGGCGCCCTGGGTGTTGCAGATCGACAGGACCTGGGCGCCCTGTTCGCGGGCGTACTTGACGGCCATGAGCGTGTCCATGGTCTCGCCGGACTGGCTGATCGAGACGACCAGGGTGCGTTCGTTCAGCACCGGGTCGCGGTAGCGGAACTCGTGGGCGAGCTCGACCTCGACCGGGATGCGGGCCCACTGCTCGATGGCGTACTTGCCCAGGATGCCGGCGTAGGCGGCGGTGCCGCAGGCGATCACGATGACCCGGTCGACGGTCGCCAGGCGCTCGGCGATCGGGTCGAGGTCGGTCAGGGTGACGGCGCCGTCGTGGACACGGCCGAGGATCGTCTTGGCGACGGCCTCGGGCTCCTCGCTGATCTCCTTCGCCATGAACGAGGACCAGCCGCCCTTGTCGGCGGCGGAGGCGTCCCAGTTGACCTCGAACTCGGTCGGCGCGGCGGGGGTGCCGTCGAAGTGGATGACGTCGACGCCGTCGGGGCGGATCGTGGCGATCTCGTCCTGCCCGATCGACAGCGCGCGCTGCGTGTAGGCGACGAACGCGGCGACGTCCGAGCCCATGAAGTTCTCGCCGTCGCCGAGCCCGACGACCAGGGGCGAGTTGCGACGGGCGCCGACGACGACACCGGGCTGGTCGGCGTGCACGACGAGGAGCGTGAAGGCGCCCTCGAGCCGCTGCACGGCCTGCTGCATGGCGGCGGTCAGGTCACCGGTGTCGCGGAAGGCCCGCCCGACCAGGTGCGCGGCGACCTCGGAGTCGGTCTCGCTCCGGAACTCGATGCCCTCGGCCTGCAGTTCGGCGCGGAGCTCGGAGAAGTTCTCGATGATGCCGTTGTGGATGAGGGCGAGCTTGTCGCCGTCGGCCAGGTGCGGGTGGGCGTTGCCGTCGGTCGGGCCGCCGTGGGTCGCCCAGCGGGTGTGCCCGATGCCGGTCGTGCCGTCCGGGATCGGCGACGACTCGAGTTCGTCGACCAGGGCCTGGAGCTTGCCGGCCTTCTTGGCCGACACGAGGTCTCCGGCTGGGTCGACCACGGCGATGCCCGCCGAGTCGTAGCCGCGGTACTCGAGGCGGCGGAGGCCACCGAGGAGGACGTCCTGGCTGCTGTTGCTGCCGACGTAGCCGACGATTCCACACATGGGACCGATCCTACGGTCTGCCTGGACGCCGACCCTGCGAAGTCCCGGGGGTGGGGATAACGTTTCGGCCATGGGACGCTTCGACGACATCGCCATCACCACGCTGCACGGCGAGGACACCACGTTCGGCGCCTACGCCGACAAGGCCGTACTGGTCGTGAACGTCGCCTCCCGGTGCGGCCTCGCCCCGCAGTACGAGCAGCTCGAGGCCCTGCAGAAGCAGTACGGCCCCCGCGGGTTCACGGTGCTGGGCTTCCCGAGCAACCAGTTCCTGCAGGAGCTCGGCTCGTCCGAGGCGATCGACGAGTACTGCTCCACCACGTGGGGCGTGACGTTCCCGATGTCCGAGAAGGTCAAGGTCAACGGCAAGAGCGCCCACCCGCTCTACCAGGCCCTCAAGGAGACCCCGGACGCCGACGGCAAGGCCGGTCGGGTGAGCTGGAACTTCGAGAAGTTCCTCGTCGCCCCCGACGGCACCGTCACGCGCTTCCGCCCCACCACGAAGCCGGACGCCCCCGAGGTCGTCGCCGCCATCGAGGCGGCCCTGCCCGCCTGACGCGTCGCGTCCTGCGGGCGCGCACCGAGCACTGGCCGGGAGGCCCGGGGCACGTGAGCCGACCGGCTCACGTGCCCCGGGCCTCCCGTCTGTACGCTCGATCCCATGCCGATCCCGGAGACCGCCGTCGCGCACCCGACCCCGTTCGTGGAGATCCCGCGTGCCGAGTGGTCGCAGCTCGCACCCAAGGAGCACCTGTCGCTCACCGAGACCGAGATCGTGCAGCTGCGCGGACTCGGCGACCGGTTGGACATGCAGGAGGTGCAGGAGGTCTACCTGCCCCTGTCCCGCCTGCTCACGCTCTACGCGGCCGGCGCACGGAACCTGCACGCCGAGACGAGCCGGTTCCTGGGTGAGCGCGCCGGACGCACGCCGTTCGTCATCGGCGTCGCGGGTTCCGTCGCCGTCGGCAAGTCCACCGTCGCCCGTCTGCTGCGGGAGCTGACGAAGCGCTGGCCGGACACCCCTCGCGTGGAGCTCGTGACGACCGACGGCTTCCTGTACCCGAACGCCCAGCTGGAGCGCCGCGGGATCATGGACCGCAAGGGCTTCCCGGAGTCGTACGACCGCCGCTCCCTGCTGCGCTTCGTGAGCCAGGTGAAGAGCGGGGCAACCGAGGTCCGGGCACCGTACTACTCGCACCTGGTCTACGACATCGTGCCTGATGCCGAGATCGTCGTCCGGCAGCCCGACGTGCTCATCGTCGAGGGTCTCAACGTGCTGGCGCCCCCGGTGCACGGGCGGCTCGCGCTGTCCGACCTGTTCGACTTCACGATCTACGTGGACGCGAAGACCAAGGACATCGAGTCCTGGTACGTCGACCGGTTCCTCGCCCTGCAGGAAGAGGCGTTCTCGAGCCCCGACTCGTTCTTCCACCGGTTCGCCTCGCTCTCGCGTGAGGACGCGGTGCGGACGGCGACCGAGGTCTGGCGGGCGATCAACGAGCCGAACCTGCTCGAGAACGTGCTGCCCACGCGCTCCCGCGCCACCCTGGTGCTGAAGAAGGGCGCGAACCACAAGGTGAACTCGGTCCTGCTCCGCAAGATCTGAACGGGAGCGGGCAGCAAAACACCGGTGTTCGCGAGCTGAACCGCGTCCTGCGCGTGTTCAACCGGCGAACACCGGTGTCTTGCGGAGGGGAACCTACGCGGCGTCGAGCGCCAGGCGGTCCTGCACGACGGCGGCGAGCTCCTCGGCGATGCGCTGGGCGTCGTCCTGCGACGCAGCCTCGACCATGACCCGCACGACCGGCTCGGTGCCGGAGGGTCGGAGCAGCACGCGACCGGTGTCGCCGAGTGCCGCGGACGCCGCAGTCACGGCGTCCTGCACGCCCTGGTCGGCGAGCCCGTGACGGTCGACGCCACGGACGTTGAGCAGCACCTGCGGGAACACCGTCATGCACGAGGCGAGCTCCTGCAGGGTCTTGCCCGTCCGCGCCATCTCGGCGACCAGGTGGAGCCCGGTGAGGATGCCGTCGCCCGTGGTGGCGAACTCGTTGAAGATGATGTGGCCGGACTGCTCGCCACCGATGGAGTAGTCGCCCTCGGTCATCTTCTCGAGCACGTAGCGGTCGCCCACACCGGCCTCGATGACGGTGATGCCCGCGTCGGCCATGGCCCGCTTGAGCCCGAGGTTCGACATGACCGTCGCGACGAGGGTGTCGTCCTTCAGGCGTCCGCGCTCCTGCAGCGACAACGCCAGGATCGCCATGATCTGGTCGCCGTCGATCGCGTTGCCCGCGGCGTCGACCGCCAGGCAGCGGTCCGCGTCGCCGTCGTGCGCGATGCCGACGTCCGCGCCGGCTTCGAGCACGGCGCGCGACAGGTTGTCGATGTGGGTCGACCCGACGCCGTCGTTGATGTTCCAACCGTCGGGGTCGGCACCGATGAGCGTCACGCGGGCACCCGCGTTGACGAAGACCTCGGGTGAGACGCCAGCGGCGGCACCGTTGGCGCAGTCGAGCACGACGTGGATTCCGTCGAGCCGGTGCGGCAGTGTGCCGAGCAGGTGCACCACGTAGCGGTCCTCGGCGTCGGCGAACCGCGAGATGCGCCCGACGTCGATGCCGGTGGGGGTCGGTGCGGAGTGGTCGTGCATGGCCGCTTCGATGCGGTCCTCGACCTCGTCCGGCAGCTTGCGACCACCCGTGGCGAAGAACTTGATCCCGTTGTCGGGAGCGGGGTTGTGCGACGCGGAGATCATCACGCCGAAGTCGGCGTCGATGTCCGCGACGAGGAACGCCGCGGCGGGCGTGGGGATGACCCCGGCGTCGAGCACGTCGACGCCGGCCGAGGCGAGCCCGGCCGCGACGGCGGCACCGAGGAACTCGCCGGAGACGCGCGGGTCACGCGCGAGGACCGCGCGCGGGCGCGGTCGACCCGACGCCCGGCGGGCGTCGGCATGGTGTCCGTGTGTGAGGACGGCCGCGCTCGCCTGGGCAAGACCCAGTGCGAGCGCGGCCGTCAGCTCGCCGTTGGCGAGACCACGAACCCCGTCGGTACCGAACAGACGCGGCATGGCGATCTTCAGCCGGTGACGACTAGCGCTTCGAGAACTGCGACGCCTTGCGGGCCTTCTTGAGACCGGCCTTCTTGCGCTCGATGACGCGGGCGTCACGGGTGAGGAAGCCGGCCTTCTTGAGGGCCGCGCGGTTGTTCTCACGGTCGATCTCGTTCAGCGTGCGGGCGATGGCGAGGCGGAGCGCGCCGGCCTGACCCGAGGGGCCGCCACCGGTGATGCGGGCGACGACGTCGTACGAGCCGAGGAGCTCGAGCACCTTGAACGGGTCGTTGATGAGCTGCTGGTGCAGCTTGTTCGGGAAGTAGTCCTCGAGCGTGCGGCCGTTCACGACGAACGTGCCGGAGCCCGGAACGAGGCGAACGCGCGCGATGGCCTCCTTGCGGCGCCCGACGGCACCGCCGGAGACGTTGAGGATCTGACGGGGAGCAGCCTCGGCAGCGGCGGGTGCGCTCTCCGTGGTGAAGCTCTCCGGGGTCTGGTCGAGGGAATCAGCGATCTGAGCCATGAGTTTCTCTATGTCCTTGAAGTCGTCGTGGCCGGAACTACTGTGCGACCTGGTCGAAGATGTACGCCTTGGGCTGCTGCGCGGCGTGCGGGTGCTCCGCGCCGGCGTAGACCTTCAGCTTCTTGAGCTGCTCGCGGCCGAGGGTGTTCTTCGGCAGCATGCCGCGGATCGCCTTCTCGACGGCGCGGGTGGGGTGCTTCTCGAGCATCTCCGGGTAGGAGGTCGCCGTCAGGCCGCCCGGGTACCCCGAGTGACGGTAGTAGACCTTCTTCGCGAGCTTCGAACCGGTCAGTGCGACCTTGTCGGCGTTCACGATGATGACGTAGTCACCCATGTCCATGTGCTGGGCGAAGGTGGCCTTGTGCTTGCCGCGCAGGAGCGCCGCGGCGTGGGTGGCGAGACGGCCGAGGACGACGTCGGTGGCGTCGATGACGATCCAGTCGTGCTGGACGTCTGCCGGCTTCGGTGAGAACGTGCGAGTCACAGGAGTGCTGCTTTCGTGTCGAGGTGAGGAGTCCGTGAATCCCACTCCGGTCGGGAGTTCCGCGGGCAGAAGCACGGGGAACACCTCGGTTGGAGGGCTCATCTGACTGTCCGCGCGCGGGGCGCACAGACCAAGGTGAGAGCCTAGCCGACGCGGGGTGCGTCGGTCAAACGCGGCCACCCGCGGCCTGGAGGCGCGGGGCGGCCCCGCACCGCGCCTCCAGTCCGCCGCGCGGTCGCGCCCACCGCGCATGGTGAGCAGAAGACGTCGGGTCCGCACCGCGAACCCGACGTCTTCTGCACACTCATCGCCCCGACGTGGGGCGTGGGGACTACTCCGCAGCCGCAGCCCGACGGCGGCGACGCACGACCAGCACACCCGCACCCGCCGCGAGCAGCAGGAACGCCACCAGCGCACCGGCACCGAGCCCCGACGCTCCCGTGAATGCGAGCTGCCCGTCCGCGGTGATCGTGATCGGGGTCCACCCGATCAGCGTGCCGTCCGCAGCCGTCACCGCCAACCGGTGTGCACCAACCACCGTGTCGGCAGGGATCGTCACCCGGACCGTCCCGTCAGCAGCGACCACAGCCGTGCCGATCAGCGTCGGCTCCGAGAACAACCACACGTTCACCGTGTCACCGGCAGACGCAGTACCCACCGTCACCGTGATGGTCTCCCCCGCACGAGCCGACGCCGGAGCCGAGACGCTCCCGCGGTTCGCGTCGGTGAGACCGGTCTCCGACGGGGCCACCGGCGGCACCGCCCCGGGAGCCGACGGGGTCGGAGCGGGGGTCGGCTTCGAGGGCGTCGGGCTCGGCACCGGGGTCGGGTCGGTCCCGGGCTCGGTGCCCGGGGCGTCCAGGTCGAAGCCGACCAGGATCGGGTCGTGGTCGCTCGCCCGGTACACGTCGTCGGTGTACAGGTTCGTCGCGTTGTAGTTGTAGCGGCTGTACTCCAGGCCCACCGACTCGACCGAGTTGATGTTCCAGATGTCCACGCCCGTGACCGTCTCGAGTGCGGCCTTCGAGGCGAACACGTGGTCGAGCGAACCGCTCAGGCCGGAGAACACGTAGGAGTACTCGGTGCTGTCCCGAGCCGGGCCGAGGTCGGTGTAGCCGGCGCCGTCGAGGACGACCACCGGGTCCTCCTTGCTGTAGGCGTTGAAGTCGCCGAGCATGAACACCTTGTCGGTGCCGTACTGGTCCTGCATGGCGCTGGAGAAGGTCACGAGGGCCTTCGCCTGGGCCACGCGGGACGCGTTCGACGCTCCCTGCCCGTCACCCTGGTCGGCGTTCTCACCGGTGCCGGAGCCCTTGGACTTGAAGTGGTTCGCGATCACCAGGAAGTCGTCGTCCGCGGTGCCACCGACCGGGCGGAACGCGTCCGCGACGGGCTGGCGGGCGTTCGTGAACGCGTCGTCGAGCAGGATCGTGGACTCGCCGACGGGCTCGACGCGGGCCTTCTTGTAGATGAGTGCGAGGCGGATGACGTCCTCGCTCGCGGGCACGACGGCCGGGGACTTCGCGTACGCCCAGGTGTCCTGGCCGGTGGCGGCGTTGAGCGCGTCGACCAGGGTGGCCACGGCGGCGTCGCGGTCCTGGCCGAAGCGGGCCGAGTTCTCGATCTCCTCGAGCGAGACGACGTCGGCGTCCAGCCCGTTGATGGCCTTGACGATCTTGACCTGCTGGCGCAGGAAGTCCTCCTGCTCAGCGGCGCCGCGGGCGTCGCAGCCGGAGTTCACCGTGACGGGGTCGCCGGCACGGTCGGTGTAGTACTTGCAGCCGGTGAGCTCGTCGCCCGTGGTCGGGAAGTAGTTGAGCACGTTGAAGCCGGCGAGCTTCAGGTCACCGCCGACGTCCTGCGGTGCCGGCTGGCGCACCTTCGAGAACGACGCCGGCAGGTCGGCCGCCGGGGTCGCACCGGTGATCGGCGCGGTCGGCTGGAACTTCCACCCGTTGTTGCGGTAGTCGAGGACGACCGGCTCGGTGAAGGTGGCGGCGGCCCCGACGGTGACGGGGCCCTGGGTGAGCCACGACACCGGGATGCCCTGGTTCGCCTGGGTGAGGAAGTTCGTGCTCGCGCCGTCGTCGAGCGTGACCTTGCGCGCGGCGTTGTCGGCCTCGACGGCCTTCGCCTCGGCGCTGCCGGGGCGACCGACCTCGGTCGGCTGGACCAGACGCTTCGTCCCACTGGCGAGCACGACCTCGCCGTACTGGTTCGTCGTGTAGTTGTCGGCGACGGTGTACGCGCCCTGGGGAGCGACGAGCATGCTCTCGAGCGACTCCCGCTGGGCGTCGGACGACGGGAACGCGACCGCGGCGGGCTGCGGTGCCGCGACGGTGTCGTCGAGCTGCTGCAGCGACGAGGCGCCGGACACCGTGAGCTCGGTCAGGCCGAAGTACTCGGACACGGCGCCGGTGACGCGGACGTGGTCGCCCCGCTGCACCAGTCCGGCGGTTGCGGACGAGAACACGAACACGGCGTCGGACGCGGTGTGGGCGCCGAGGTCGATCGCGCCGCCGGTGCCGGCGGTCTGGATCGTGTAGCCGTCGAAGCCACCGGTGCCGTACACCGCGGTGACGACGCCGTCGGTCGTGACGTTCTTGCCGGCGTACGGCGAGGTGTCCGTGGTGCCCTGCAGCTGGGCGATGGTCACCGTCTCGGCGGGGGTGCCGGGCGTGGGGGTCCCGCCGTCGCCCGGGTCGGTCGGGTCCGTGGGTTCGGTCGGCGCCGTCGTCTCGCCCGCGGCGTTCCGCGGGGTGAGCGTCGTCGTCACCGAGAAGTCCGCGCCGTTGACGTCGGTGTCCGTGGTGCCCTGGCGGACCAGGCCGTTCGGCACCGAGTTGTCCCCGGTCACGGTGCGGACGGTCGACTCGAACGTGTTCGAGGCGCCGTAGCCGAGCAGGTCGACGACGCCGTCGGTGCCTGCGGCGACGGGTCCGGCGGCGAGCGCCAGCGGTGCGGTGGCGTCGGAGAGCACGAGGGTGCCCGTGGTGCCCGACGGGGTGAGCGACGCGGTGTCGTCGTCGGCGGGCAGGTCCTCGCCGGCCGCGGTGGCCCCGCCGTTGCCCGCCATCGACACCAGGAAGGTGCCCTTCGCCGGCACGGTGCCCGCGAGCGCGCTGGCCGAGAAGGTGCCGGTGCCCGTCGCGGAGCGGTACTGCAGCGACCACCCGTCGAGCGACACCGGGGCGTCGGTCGGGTTGCCGATCTCGACGAACTTCTGGTTGTAGGAGGCGCCCTTGCTGCCCGCCTTCAGGTAGGCCTCCTCGATGACGAGGCCGGTCCCCTCGGGGTTCGCGGACGCTGCGGTGACGGTGACGAGTGGTGCCGCGAGGAGCGTCGCGGCCGCCGTGGCGCACAGCAGAGTGCGCCCGAGGGTGTTGGCCATGCCCGCACGCTACCGACCTGCGGGGACATTCAGGTTGCGCTGAGGTAAATGATTGCGTTCGGCAACATCAGCGATGCGGCGGCATCAGCCGATCGGCAGCCAGGTCCCGCCCACGCGCCGCACGGCTGGTCCGTGTCCGGGCAGTACCAGTGCCGGGAACGGCAGCGCCCGCGCCGACTCGAGCGCGCGGTCCTGGTCGGCGGTGAAGAACGGCGTGATCATCCGCGGCCGCGGGGCCCACGACCCGGGCTGGGTGTCGTGGCGACTGACGACCGCGTCGCCCGTCACGATCGCGTCGGCTGCGGGCAGCAGGTACGCCGTCGAACCGTCGGTGTGCCCGACGGCCGGGAGCGGCGCGATCGCGCGTCCCGCGAAGTCCGCGCCCGTGAACGCACGCGCCGACGGCACGGTGGTGGGCCGCAGGGCGTCCGACCGGATCGCCCGTGCCAACCAGGCGAGGACGCGTGGGCTGGCGAGCCGACCGCCGATCTCCGCCGGGGTGACCTGCTGCCGCTCCGGCCCGCGGACGTTGTCGAGCTCGTCGGCGTGGGCGAGCACCTCGACGTGCGGGTACCGCTCCAGGATCCCGGGGATGCCGCCGACGTGGTCGACGTGTCCGTGCGTGACGTAGACGCGTCGGAGGTCGGCGGGGTCGTGTCCGGCGGCGCGCACGGTGTCGAGCACCAGGTCCGTGTCGGCCGGGTACCCCGCGTCGATGAGCGCGACGCCGTCCTCCTCCGCCAGCACCACCCAGTTGGACACGGGGCCCTCGACGAAGACGACTCCGGGGGCGACGGACACGACGGAACGGGGTTCGCGCGGGCTCATCCCTCGACGGTACCGTCCGCCGAGCGTCGGGCCCGGGTCTGCTCCGCCCGCTCCGCGAGCGCAGCGTCCGCCGGGTAGCCCACCTCGGTCAGGGTCAGTCCCTTCGCGGGCGCCGTCTTGAACGCGCTGGTGCGTTCCTCGGCGACGCGCAGTTCCTCGAGGCGGTCCGGGCCGAAGCGGCCCTCGCCGACGGCGATGGTCGCGCCGACCATGGCCCGCACCATCGAGTGGCAGAAGGCGTCGGCCTGGAGGCGCGCCACCAGCACGCCGTCCGGCTCGCGGTCCCAGCGGAACTGTTGCAACGTCCGGATGGTGGTCGCCCCCTCGCGCGGCTTGCAGAACGTCGCGAAGTCGTGCAGCCCGAGCAGCGTCAGCGCACCGCGCTCCATCGCTGCCGGGTCGAGCCGCGCCGCGTGCCAGAGCGTGTGCCCCCGCCGACGTGGATCGCGCGGGGCGTCGGCGTCCGCGATCCGGTACTCGTACCGGCGCCAGAGTGGCGAGAACCGGGCGTCGAACCCGGCGGGCGCCACCGAGGCCCCGGTGACGACGACGTCCCCCTCGGGTGCCGCGATGCCGTTCACCCGCTTGCGCAACCCGTCGAGGGGTGAGCGGCCCGACCCACGCTTCCCGGTGAGTGCTGCCCACTGCTCTGCCGACAGGTCCAGGTGCGCGACCTGCCCGGTGGCGTGCACGCCGGCGTCGGTGCGTCCGGCGACGGTGAGCAGCGGCGGTTCGCCCCAGCGGGTGAAGACGGTGGCGAGGGCGGCTTCGAGGGCACCCTGCACGGTCCGGAGCCCGGGCTGCCGTGCCCACCCGGAGAACGCGGCCCCGTCGTAGGCGATGTCGAGCCGCAGCCGCACGTCGGCGGTGCTGTCGGAATCCTGCAACCCGGCCGTCTCGTCCACGTGACCACCGTAGCGGGGGTGGTCCGTGCCTCCCGGCAGGTGCCCCGTCCACCGGGTCGTGGCTGCCTGCACCCGTTCAGCCGCGCGGCCGACCGAACGCTGACGGGCCCGTGCGGGTGTCGAGGTCGTCGGTGGCGCGTCGCTCGGACTCGACGATCCCACGCAGGGCGACGAGCGCGGCCGACGTGACGGCGACGTGGGAGGGGTTCTCGCGCGAGGCGTCGAGCGCTTGCTCGAGGTCGGCGATCGCCGCCTCGGCCTGGTCCTCCGGGGAGTCGCCGCGGATCGTGCTGGCGATCTTCCGGACCGCCTCGGCGATGGGCGTGGCGAAGGCGGGGTCCGGCCGCCCGACGCCCTCGGACACCGGGCCGGAACGTGCCACGAGCTCGGTGAGGTCCGTCGTGTACCAGGCGACCCGTTCCAGCGCGCGGAAGCGTCCACCGTCCTTCTGGAGCCGCGCGCGGGATCCGCGCAGGGCACCGCGGGGGTTGAGCCGTCGGCTCTCGTGCGCGATCGCCACGCGCGATCGCACGTCGGCGATGGCGCGGTCCAGGCGGTCCTGCTGGTGGTCCCACGCCTTCTCGTCGCGCTTGCCCTCCTCGAGCACGGCAGCCAGGCCGTCGAGGTGGTCGGCGAGCACGCCGTTCACCGCGTCGATGCGGTGTTCGGCGTCCCAGAAGTGCAGCGGCGGGAACACCAGGAAGTTGACGAGCAGCCCGACGACCACGCCCACGGCCATCTGCACCAGGTACCCGAGCGAGTAGCCCTCGGCGTGCGCGCCGCCGACGAGCAGCACGAAGAGCGCCGCGGTGGACACCCACGAGCTGCCCTCGCCCAGCACGCGGAACCCACCGACGAGCACACCGACGCCGACCGCCAGGGCGATCGCCAGGAAACCGGGGTCCCCGACCCACATCGTGAACCCGGCGATCAGGATGCCGAGCGCGATCCCGACCAGGGTCTGCACGCCGCTCCGGATGCCCGCGAACACCGTGGTCTGCATCGCGACGACGGCACCGAGCGGTGCGTAGTAGGGGTACTCGGCCGCGACGCCCGGCATGTGCTGCGCCACGAACCAGGCGATCACCGCGGCGGCAGCGGCCTTGCCTGCGTGCAGCAGGCGCGGTTGCGTGCCCGAGGTCCGGCTCCACCGCCAGACCCGTGTCCCCAGACCCGCTACGTGCTGGAACGCCATGACTTCCCTCCGTCGCACCCGGCCGGTGACGTTACGCCGAGCCGTCGGTGAGCGCGACCAGCCTCGGGCACGACGAAGCCCCCGCGACCTGGGTCGCGGGGGCTTCGTCGTGGTGGTGCAGCGCGCCAGGGGCGCACCGGACTACTTGGTGTCGGCGTCGTCCGACTTCTCGGCGGCGTCGGCCTCGACCTCGGCAGCTGCCTCGGTCTCGGACTCGGTCTCGACCGGGGCGGACTCCTCGGTGGTCTCGGTCTCCTCGACCGGGGCCTCCTCGGTGGTCTCGTCGGCGGCCGGGGCGGCAGCAGCGGCCGGAGCCGAGTTGCGCTTGACCGGAGCGGGCGTGCTCGAGACGGGCTCGAGGACGAGCTCGATCGACGCCAGCGGGGCGTTGTCGCCCTTGCGGAAGCCGAGCTTCGTGATGCGGGTGTAACCACCCTGGCGGTCCTCGACCTGGGGGGCGATCTCGGTGAACAGCGTGTGCACGACGGACTTATCGCGCAGGATGCTGATCACACGACGACGCGCGTGCAGGTCGCCGCGCTTCGCGAACGTGATGAGACGCTCCGCGACCGGACGGAGGCGCTTGGCCTTCGTCTCGGTGGTCGTGATGCGACCGTGCGTGAAGAGGGCGTTGGCGAGGTTGCTCAGGAGCAGGCGCTCGTGGGCGGGACCGCCACCGAGGCGGGGGCCCTTGGTGGGCTTCGGCATGTCAGTTCTCCAGTGGTGAAAGTGGTGCGCGCGGTGTCAGCGCGCTTGCGCGTGAGCGCGAGGTCAGTTGTTGGACTCGTCCTCGTCGTACCCGCTGTAGAAGTGGGCGCCGTCGAATCCGGGGACGGTGTCCTTGAGGGACAGGCCGAGCTCGGTGAGCTTGTCCTTGACCTCGTCCACCGACTTCTGACCGAAGTTGCGGATGTTCATGAGCTGCGTCTCCGACAGGGCGACGAGCTCGGACACCGTGTTGATGCCCTCCCGCTTCAGGCAGTTGTAGCTGCGGACCGACAGGTCGAGGTCCTCGATCGGGGTCTGCAGTTCGTTCGAGAGCACGGCGTCGACCGGCGCGGGGCCGATCTCGATGCCCTCGGCCGCCGTGTTGAGCTCGCGAGCGAGCCCGAACAGCTCGACCAGCGTGCGACCGGCCGACGCGATGGCGTCGCGCGGCGTGATGGCCGGCTTCGCTTCGACGTCGACGACCAGGCGGTCGAAGTCCGTGCGCTCACCGGCACGCGTCGCCTCGACGCGGTAGGTGACCTTGAGGACGGGCGAGTAGATCGAGTCGATCGGGATCTGACCGGCTTCGCTGAACTCGGAACGGTTCTGCGTCGCCGAGACGTAGCCACGGCCACGCTCGATCGTCAGCTCGAGCTCGAAGCGCGCGGTGTCGTTCAGGGTCGCGATGACGAGTTCCGGGTTGTGGATCTCGACGCCGGCCGGAGCGGAGATGTCCGCTGCGGTGACCTGACCGGCACCCTGCTTGCGCAGGTACGCCGTGATGGGCTCGTCGTGCTCGCTGGAGACGACCAGGCTCTTGATGTTGAGGATGATCTCGGTGACGTCTTCCTTGACACCGGGAACGGTGCTGAACTCGTGGAGGACGCCGTCGATGCGGATGCTGGTGACAGCCGCGCCGGGGATCGAGGAGAGGAGCGTGCGGCGCAGCGAGTTGCCGAGGGTGTACCCGAAGCCGGGCTCGAGCGGCTCGATGACGAAGCGCGAGCGGTGCTCGGAGATCGGCTCCTCGGTCAGGGTGGGGCGCTGTGCAATGAGCACTGTGGGATTCCTTTCGGCGAAGTGTCCGCTATATGACACTTGGCGGTACGACGGGGCCGCATGGGCCCCGACGGGTCTGTTGAGTTGTGATCACGCGCACACACGTGCGCGATCGAACGACCAGGAATGGCCGCGGGCCCTGCCCGCCCTCGCCGGAACGGATCCGGTCAGGGGACGAGCAGGGCGCGGCCGGTTGCTCCTCGCGTCAGACGCGGCGGCGCTTGGGCGGGCGGCACCCGTTGTGCGCCTGCGGCGTGACGTCGTTGATCGAGCCGACCTCGAGGCCAGCGGCCTGGAGGGAACGGATCGCGGTCTCGCGACCCGAACCCGGGCCCTTCACGAAGACGTCGACCTTCTTGACGCCGTGCTCCTGCGCCTGACGCGCAGCGGACTCGGCAGCGAGCTGCGCCGCGAACGGCGTCGACTTGCGCGAACCCTTGAAGCCCACGGCACCCGAGGACGCCCAGCTGAGGACGGCACCCGACGGGTCGGTGATGCTGACGATCGTGTTGTTGAACGTGCTCTTGATGTGGGCCTGGCCCACAGCGACGTTCTTCTTCTCCTTGCGGCGCGGCTTGCGCGCGGCAGTCTTGGGGGTAGCCATCGGGGTCTCCTATCGAGCCTTCTTCTTGCCTGCCACGGTGCGCTTCGGTCCCTTGCGGGTACGAGCGTTGGTCTTGGTGCGCTGACCGCGCACCGGGAGACCACGACGGTGGCGGAGACCCTCGTAGCTGCCGATCTCGACCTTGCGTCGGATGTCGGCGGCGACCTCACGGCGGAGGTCACCCTCGACCTTGAAGTTGCCCTCGATGAAGTCACGGAGGGCGACGAGCTGGTCGTCGGTCAGGTCCTTGACGCGGATGTCACCGGAGATACCGGTCTCCGTCAGTGCCTGGACGGCGCGGGTACGGCCGACGCCGTAGATGTACGTGAGTGCGATCTCCACGCGCTTCTCGCGCGGGATGTCGACGCCTGCTAGACGTGCCATGTGATGGCTGCTCCTGTTGTCGATGGAGGTGTGGCGCAGTACCGGTGCTCGGGCCTCCGCCCCGAGGTGTCCCCCGGCCGTCGTGCGGTCGGGTTCTGGTACTGCGTTGTCGATCTTCAGTTGTGGGTCGTGCTCGAGCAGCCTGGTGTCCGAGGGACACCGTCGGCGCCGGTCACGCGCCCGGGACTAGCCCTGGCGCTGCTTGTGACGCGGGTTGCTCTTGCAGATCACCATGACGCGGCCCTTGCGGCGAATCACACGGCAGTGTTCGCAGATGGGCTTGACGCTGGGGTTGACCTTCATGGTTCTTTCCTCGTGCTCGCTGGCTTCGTGCTCGGCAGGATTGCCGTGCCGTTCCTTTCCAGCTCGCGGATCACTTGTAGCGGTAGACGATCCGGCCGCGGGTCAGGTCGTACGGGCTCAGCTCCACGATCACGCGGTCCTCGGGGAGGATGCGGATGTAGTGCTGGCGCATCTTCCCGGAGATGTGCGCGAGGACCTTGTGTCCGTTCGTCAGCTCAACGCGGAACATCGCGTTGGGCAGAGCTTCGAGCACCGAGCCTTCGATCTCGATGACGCCGTCTTTCTTGGCCATAGCCTCACTGTCGCTTGGTTGTGGAACAGGTGTGATCCCCGAACCGGTCTGCGGGTCGGTCGCCACACCCGAGAGGGCATGACACACCAAAGATCGATCTTATGTGGTAAACCCGCAATTGCCAAGTGGGGGCGCGGAACACCCCACGTCTGGGGCTTCCGGAGCAGTGTCTGAGCGTTCCACAGTGGTTTGACGGCGCGCTCCGGGCGCGCTCATGCGTGCGAACCGTAGTTTTGCTCCGCAGCCACGTCCGCCGCACCAGCAGCTCGCGACGGACCACCGAACGGAGAACACGTGCCCGACGCCACACGACGCCCCTTCGCCAGTCACGGCAAGCAGGCCCGTCGCCGGGGTTGGGGCACGCTCGTCACCGTCGTGGCGTCCGCCGTCGCCGTCCTGCTCGTCAGCGGCACGAGCGTCGCCGCGATCGCCGGCGCACAGCTGTCGTCCGCTCCCCGGACCGTCGCGCTCAGCACCGACGACCAGAGCACCGCGAAGACCGCCGACATCTCGGCGATCAAGGGCGGGGCGAACATCCTGCTCATCGGCAGCGACACCCGTGTCGGCCAGTTCGACTCCGACGAGGACGTCGAGGGCGCTCGCAACGACGTCACGATGCTCATCCACATCTCAGCCGACCACCAGCAGCTCACCGCGGTCAGCTTCCCCCGTGACCTGATGGTCCCGATCCCGGCGTGCACGAACCCCGCGACCGGCACGACCTACCCCGCCGCGACGTCGGCGATGTTCAACACCGCACTCGGCAACGGTGGTGTCTCCTGCGTCGTGGACACGGTCGAGAACCTGACCGGCCTGAGCATCCCCTACGCCGGCCTGATCACCTTCGACGGTGTCATCGAGATGTCGAACGCCCTGGGCGGCGTCGACGTCTGCGTCGCCCAGCCGATCGACGACACGTTCACCGGCCTGCACCTGACGAAGGGCTCGCACTCGCTCCAGGGCACGGACGCCCTGGCCTTCCTGCGCAGTCGCCACGGTGTCGGGGACGGCAGCGACCTGGCCCGGATCAGCTCGCAGCAGGTGTTCCTCTCTGCACTGCTCCGCAAGGTCACCTCGGACGGCACCCTCTCGAACCCCATCACGCTCTACAAGCTGGCCGGCGCCGCGCTGTCCAACATGACGCTCTCCGACGGGCTGGCGCAGACCGGGACACTGGTCAAGCTCGCCGCCGCCCTGCGTGGGATGAGCACGGCCAACATGCTCTTCGTGCAGTACCCCGTCGTCGACGACCCCGCCGACAACGCGCGCGTGGTCGTCGACCAGGAGACCGCGCACACGCTCAACGTGGCGCTGCAGAACGACGTCCGGTCCTCGCTGAGCGACTCGAGCACCGGCCGGGCGTCCGAGGAGTCGACGTCGAGCGGCGGATCGTCGGGCACGACCGGGTCGTCGGGGTCGTCGGGATCGTCGGGAACGTCGACTGGCGGTTCGTCGCCTGCCGGCACCCCCGCACCCTCGTCGAGCGCAACGGCCACCCGGACGCCTGCCGCGTCGGCGACACCGCTGCCCTCGTCGATCACCGGGCAGAGTGCCTCGGAGCAGACCTGCTCCGTCGGCAACTGACGGCCGCCGCCGTCGGTCGCCCACCCGCACGGTCCGCCTGACGCGCCCTGAGCGCGCGCCGCACACACGGGGACCCGGCGGGGCGGACCCGGGCCGCGCCTCCAGGTCGTCAGGCCGTCAGGCCGTCAGGCCCAGCCCTGGAGGCCCGCCCTACGGGATCGGGACGGGCGTCACGCCCAGCGGGGCCAGGCCCCGTGCGCCGCCGTCGGCGGCGGTGAGCACCCAGATGCCGGACGCGTGCACCGCGACGCTGTGCTCCCAGTGGGCGGCGTCCTTGCCGTCCAGCGTGCGGACCGTCCAGTCGTCGTCGTCCGTCGAGCTGTCGATCGACCCGGCCGTGACCATGGGCTCGATGGCGACCACCAGGCCGGGCTTGACGGCCGGACCGGCGCCACGGACGCGGTAGTTGAAGACGGGTGGTTCCTCGTGCATCGACCGGCCGATGCCGTGGCCGGTGTAGTCCTCGACGATGCCCCACGAACCGGTCTCGTCGATCGCGTCCTCGACCGCCGAGCCGACCTCGTGCAGGTTCTTGGCGCTGGCCAGTGCTGCGATGCCGTGCCAGAGCGACCGCTCCGTCGTGTCGCAGAGCGCCTGCCGAGCCACCGTGACCGTCTCGTCGCCACCGGGGACGACGGTCGTGAAGGCGCTGTCGCCGTTCCAACCGTCGACCTCGGCACCGGCGTCGACCGACACGATGTCACCGGGCGCGAGCACGCGGTCGCCGGGGATCCCGTGCACGATCTCGTCGTTCACCGAGACGCACAAGGTGTGGCGGTAGCCGGGGACGAGCTGGAAGTTCGGGATGCCGCCGCCGTCGCGGATCGTGCGCTCCGCGATCACGTCGAGCGCACCGGTGGTGACGCCGGGACGGATCGCTGCACGGACGGCGTCCAGCGCCTCAGCCGTCAGCAGCCCCGGGCGGACCATCGCCCGGAGCTCGTCCGGGGTCTTGTAGATCGAGGGCTTCCGGAACCGCACCACGCTGGTCAGACGGCCGCGGCGAGCCCGCGACCCGACAGTGCGGTCTGGATCCGGTCGCCGACCTCGTCGATGCCGCCGAGGCCGTCGACGTCGACCACCAGGCCACGCTCGCCGTACGCCGCCACGATGGGCGCCGTCTGCTCGGCGTAGACCTGCTGACGACGACGGATCGTCTCCTCGTTGTCGTCGCTGCGGCCCTGGTCCTCAGCACGCTTCAGCAGGCGACCGACGAGCTCGTCCTGGTCCGCGACGAGCTGCACGACGGCGTCGATCCCGGTGCCCTGCTCAGCGAGCAGTGCGTCGAGGTACTCGACCTGGCCGACAGTCCGGGGGTAGCCGTCGAGCAGGAACCCGTTCTCGGCGTCCGGCTCCTGCAGACGGGACTTGACGAGCTCGTTCGTGAGCGAGTCCGGCACGTAGTCGCCGGCGTCCATGATCGCCTTCGCCTGGACGCCGAGGGGCGTGCCCTCTGCCACGTTCTTGCGGAAGATGTCCCCGGTCGAGATGGCGGGGATCCCGAAGGACTCGGCGATGCGGCCGGCCTGGGTGCCCTTCCCGGCTCCGGGAGGTCCGACGATGATGAGACGTGCGCTCAACGGAGAAGCCCTTCGTAGTGACGCTGCTGCAGCTGGGAGTCGATCTGCTTCACGGTCTCGAGACCGACACCCACGATGATGAGGATGCTCGCGCCACCGAACGGGAAGTTCTGGTTCGCGCCGAACAGCGCCAGTGCTGCCAGCGGGATGAGCGCGATGAGACCGAGGTAGAGCGAGCCGGGCAGCGTCACCCGGGTGAGGACGTAGTCGAGGTACTCGGCCGTCGGACGCCCGGCACGGATGCCGGGGATGAACCCGCCGTACTTTTTCATGTTGTCGGCGACCTCTTCGGGGTTGAAGGTGATCGCCACGTAGAAGTACGTGAACCCGACGATGAGCAGGAAGTACAGGACCATGTAGAACCAGTTGTCACCCGAGGTCAGGTTGTTCTGGACCCAGGTCACCCACGCGGCCGGCTCGGAGCCGTCGGAGGGCTGGTTGAACTGCGCGACCAGGGCCGGCAGGTACAGCAGCGACGAGGCGAAGATGACGGGCACGACGCCGGCCATGTTCACCTTGATCGGGATGTACGTGTTGTTGCCGCCGTACGTCCGCCGCCCGACCATGCGCTTGGCGTACTGCACGGGGATCCGGCGCTGTGACTGCTCAACGAACACGACGGCCATCATGATCACGAGTCCGACGAGGATCACGAACAGGAAGAGCTCGAAGGACTGCGACTGCTCGATCGCCCAGAGCGCCGACGGGAACTGCGCCGCGATCGACGTGAAGATCAGGAGCGACATGCCGTTGCCGATGCCGCGCTCGGTGACGAGCTCGCCCATCCACATGATGATGCCGGTGCCGGCGGTCAGCGTGACGACCATCAGCATGATGGCGTACCAGCTGTCGTTCGAGATGATCGACGTGCAGGAGGCGGAGGCGTTGGTGCCGAACAGGGCGCCGGAACGAGCGACCGTGATCAGGGTCGTGGACTGCAGGACGCCCAGCGCGATCGTGAGGTACCGCGTGTACTGCGTCAGCTTCGCCTGGCCCGACTGGCCCTCCTTGTAGAGGGTGTCGAAGTGCGGGATGACCACGCGCAGCAGCTGCACGATGATCGACGACGTGATGTACGGCATGATCCCGAGCGCGAAGACCGAGAGCTTCAGCAGCGCGCCGCCGGAGAAGAGGTTGATCAGGTCGTAGAGGCCGCCGGAGGACGACGCGCTGGCGAGACAGCTCTGCACAGCGGTGTAGTCGACGAACGGTGCCGGGATGTACGACCCGAGACGGAACAGCGCGATGATCGCGAGGGTGAAGCCGATCTTCTTGCGAAGATCAGGGGTGCGCATGATGCGCGCGACCGCTCTGAACACGATGACTCCGAACTTGTGGGACCGGGGCCGTCGATCGCGGCCGGACCGGTTTCGGTCGGCAGGGCCGACCCGGCTGGCGGATGCCGGCCACTGTCAAGGAAACCGTAACGGCGGCCCGTGCGCAAACGCACGGGCCGCCGACGGGGGTTACTGGGAGACGGTGCCGCCAGCAGCCACGATCTTCTCGGCGGCGGACGCCGAGACCTTGTCGACCGCGACCGTGATCTTCACGGTGATGTCACCCTGACCGAGAACCTTGACCTTCTCGTTCTTGCGGACGGCGCCCTTGGCGACCAGGCCCGCAACGGTGACGTCGCCACCATCGGGGTAGAGCTCCGAGATCTTGTCCAGGTTCACGACCTGGTACTCGACCCGGAACGGGTTCTTGAACCCGCGGAGCTTCGGGGTGCGCATGTGCAGCGGCATCTGCCCACCCTCGAAGCCGACCCGGACCTGGTAACGGGCCTTCGTGCCCTTGGTACCACGCCCAGCGGTCTTGCCCTTCGAGCCCTCACCGCGACCCACACGGGTGCGGTCCTTCTTGGCGCCCTCTGCGGGACGGAGGTGGTGCAGCTTCAGCACCTGCACGCGCTCGTTCTTCTCGTCGCTCATGCGTCGACCTCCTCGACCTTCACGAGGTGCGCCACCGTCGCGATGTACCCGCGGTTCTGGGAGTTGTCCTCACGCTCGACCGAACGGCCGATGCGCTTGAGGCCCAGGCTGCGCAGGGTGTCGCGCTGGTACTGCTTCTCGCTGATAACGGACTTGATCTGCGTGATCTTCAGCATCGCCATCACGCACCTGCCTTCTCGGTCGCGGCACGCAGGGCTGCGGCCTCGGCCTGGAGCAGACGGGCCGGGACGACCCGCTCGACGTCGAGGCCACGACGGCTCGCGACGGCGCGGGGCTCCTCGAGCTGCTTCAGAGCCTCGACGGTCGCGTGCACGATGTTGATGGTGTTCGACGAGCCGAGCGACTTGCTCAGCACGTCGTGGATGCCGGCGCACTCGAGCACGGCGCGGACCGGACCACCGGCGATGACACCGGTACCGGGGCCGGCCGGACGCAGGAGGACGACGCCAGCGGCGGCTTCACCCTGCACCGGGTGCGGGATCGTGTTGCCGACGCGGGGGACGCGGAAGAAGTTCTTCTTCGCCTCTTCGACGCCCTTGGAGATCGCCGTGGGGACCTCCTTGGCCTTGCCGTAGCCGACACCCACGAGGCCGTTGCCGTCGCCGACGACGACGAGCGCCGTGAAGCTGAAGCGACGACCACCCTTGACGACCTTCGACACGCGGTTGATGGTCACCACGCGCTCGAGGAACTGGCTGTCGCCACCGCGGTTGTTGCGGTCACGGCCCTGCTGACGGTCACGACCGCCACCACGACGGCCACGGTTGTCAGCGGAGTCGCGGTTGTTGGACGCGGAACCCGCGGCGGTCTCGACCGGACGCTCGGCGACGGCAGGTGCCTCCGCCTCCTTGCCGGTCTTGGCGCCCTCGGCAGGTGCCTCGGCGGTCGCATCGGTGGCCGTGGCCTCCGTGCTCGCCTCGGTGGCCTCCGTGGTCTCGACTGCCTCGGTCTCCGTGGCCTCGACGGCCTCGGTCTTGGCGTCTTCGTTGGTGTTCGCGTTGTCGCTCACAGGTTCAGCCCTCCTTCACGGGCACCATCGGCGATCGCGGCGACGCGACCGGCGTACTTGCTGCCACCGCGGTCGAAGACCACGGCCTCGACGCCAGCCGACTTCGCGCGCTCGGCGAGGAGCTCACCGACGCGACGGGCCTTGGCGGTCTTGTCGCCGTCGAACGAGCGGAGGTCTGCCTCCATCGTCGAGGCGCTGGCGAGGGTGTGACCCTTCGCGTCGTCGATGACCTGCACGAACACGTGACGCGACGAGCGGGTGACGGCGAGACGGGGACGAGCCTCGGTGCCGGTGATCTTCTTGCGGAGACGGTTGTGACGACGCGCCTTGGCGGCCGCCTTGCTCTTGCCTCGTGTCTTGAGGAGTCCCATGATCACTTACCTGACTTTCCGGCCTTGCGGCGCACGTTCTCGCCGGCGTAACGGACACCCTTGCCCTTGTAGGGCTCGGGCTTCCGGAGCTTCCGGATGTTCGCGGCGACCTCGCCGACAGCCTGCTTGTCGATACC
This sequence comes from Curtobacterium poinsettiae, assembly GCF_047226435.1. NCBI lineage: Bacteria > Bacillati > Actinomycetota > Actinomycetes > Micrococcales > Microbacteriaceae > Curtobacterium > Curtobacterium poinsettiae. The sequence goes on from NZ_CP178434.1 coordinate 3,341,993, forward strand.
GGCGACGGTGACCTTGTTGTTGCCCTCCACCGCGAAGCTGATGCCCGCCGGCGGCTCGACCGTGATCGAGTGGGAGTACCCGAGCGCGAACTCGAGGTTCGAGCCCTTGGCCGCGACACGGTAACCGGTGCCGACGACCTCGAGGCCCTTGGTGTAGCCCTGGGTCACGCCGATGATGTTGTTGGCGATGAGGGTCCGGGTCAGTCCGTGGAGCGAACGCGACTCGCGCTCGTCGTCCGGACGGGTGACGAGGACCTGGTTCTCCTCGACCTTGGCCTGGATGGGCTCCGCGATGACGAGCGCGAGCTCGCCCTTCGGGCCCTTGACCGCCACGTTCTGACCGTCAACGGAGACGGTGACGCCGGCGGGGATGTCGATGGGGAGACGTCCGATTCGTGACATTGTCGATCACCACACGTAGGCGAGGACTTCCCCACCCACGCCCTTCTGCTCGGCTTCGCGGTCGGTCAGGAGGCCGGAGGAGGTCGAGAGGATCGCCACACCGAGGCCACCGAGGACCTGGGGGATCTCCGTCGACTTCGCGTAGACCCGGAGGCCCGGCTTCGAGACGCGCTTGATGCCGGCGATCGAACGCTCGCGCTCGGGGCCGTACTTCAGGTCGATGGTGAGGGTCTGCCCGACTCGGGCGTCCTCCACCTTCCACTCGCTGATGTAGCCCTCACGCTTGAGGATGTCGGCGATGTTCTTCTTGAGCTTGGAGCTCGGGAGCGCGACTGCGTCGTGGTGCGCGGAGTTCGCGTTCCGCAATCTGGTCAGCATGTCTGCGACCGGATCGGTCATCGTCATGATGTTCGTCCATTTCTCGCCTGGTTTCGACACCCGTTCCACGAATGCCGACCTGAGCGATCGAGTGATCCCGGGGCGGTTCCCCGAGATCGGTGTGTTCGTGCGTGCGGGCCGGAGGACGTGAATCCTCCGGCCCGCACTGCTCGAAGTAGCTTAGACCGTCTGCTCGTTGGAGCGGAACGGGAAGCCGAGCTGCCGGAGCAGCGCGCGTCCCTCGTCGTCCGTCTTCGCGGTGGTCACGACAGTGATGTCGAAGCCGCGGACACGGTCGATGCGGTCCTGGTCGATCTCGTGGAACACGGACTGCTCCGTGAGACCGAACGTGTAGTTGCCGTTGCCGTCGAACTGCTTGTCGCTGAGACCGCGGAAGTCGCGGATGCGGGGCAGTGCGAGCGTGACCAGGCGGTCGAGGAACTCCCACGCGCGGTCACCACGGAGGGTGACGTGCGCGCCGATGGCCTGACCCTCGCGCAGCTTGAACTGTGCGATGGACTTGCGGGCGATGTTCACCTGGGGCTTCTGACCCGTGATCGCCGTGAGGTCCTTGATGGCCCCCTCGATGATCTTCGAGTCGCGAGCTGCCTCACCGACACCGGTGTTCACGACGACCTTGACCAGGCCGGGGACCTGGTTGACGTTCGCGTAACCGAACTGCTCGGTGAGGGCCGTCTTGATCTCGGCCAGGTACTTCTGCTTGAGGCGCGGCTGGATCTTGCCAGCGGGCGCAGCAGTCGTGTCAGTCATCAGAGCTTCTCACCAGACTTCTTCGCGTAGCGGACACGGACGGTCTTCTTGACGCCGTCCTTCTCCACCTCTTCGGTGCGGAAACCGACACGCGTCGGCTTCTTCGTCTTCGGGTCGACGAGCGCGACGTTCGAGACGTGGATCGAGGCTTCGTGCTGCTCGATGCCACCGGTCTTCGAACCACGCTGCGTCTGGCCGACGCGGACGTGCTTCGTGACGAAGTTCACGCCCTCGACGACGACGCGGTTCTTGTCCTTGAGGACCTCGATGACCTTGCCCTGCTTGCCACGGTCGCCGCCACGCTCCTGCGTCGCGCCCGTGATGACCTGGACGAGGTCACCCTTCTTGATGTTCGCCATGGCTTACAGCACCTCCGGCGCGAGCGAGATGATCTTCATGAACTTCTTGTCACGGAGCTCGCGACCGACCGGACCGAAGATGCGCGTACCGCGCGGGTCGCCGTCGGCCTTGAGGATCACTGCCGCGTTCTCGTCGAACTTGATGTAGGAGCCGTCCTGACGACGGGTCTCCTTCTTGGTGCGAACGATGACGGCCTTGACGACGTCACCCTTCTTCACGTTGCCGCCGGGGATGGCGTCCTTCACCGTGGCGACGATGACGTCACCGAGGCCGGCGTAGCGACGACCCGAGCCACCGAGCACGCGGATGGTCAAGATCTCCTTGGCACCCGTGTTGTCGGCGACCTTCAGGCGGGATTCCTGCTGAATCACTGCTGTCTCCTATTCCGAAGCAGGCCGAGGCCTACTTGGCCTTCTCGAGGATCTCGACCAGGCGCCAGCGCTTGGACGCGCTGAGGGGACGGGTCTCGCTGATCACGACGAGGTCACCGACACCAGCGGTGCCGAGCTCGTCGTGGGCCTTCACCTTGGACGTACGACGGATGATCTTGCCGTAGAGCGCGTGCTTCACGCGGTCCTCGACCTCGACCACGATGGTCTTGTCCATCTTGTCGCTCGTCACGTAGCCGCGACGCGTCTTGCGGTAGCCGCGAGTGAGGGCGGCGGAGTTCTTCTCTTCGTTCGCCATTACTTCTCCTCGGCGGTCTCGGCCTCGGTCGACTCGGCCGGCTTGTCAGCCTTCTTCGTCGTCTTCTTGGCCTTGGGGGCGGTCTCGACGGGCGCGGGAGTGGCACGGATGCCGAGCTCGCGCTCGCGGAGGACGGTGTAGATGCGGGCGATGTCGCGCTTGACGGCACGGAGACGACCGTGGCTCTCCAGCTGGCCGGTGGCCGACTGGAAGCGGAGGTTGAAGAGCTCCTCCTTGGCCTTCTTCAGCTCGTCAGCGAGACGCTCGTTCTCGAACGTGTCGAGCTCCGTCGGACGGAGCTCCTTGGAACCGATCGCCATTATGCGTCGCCCTCCTCGCGCTTGATGATGCGTGCCTTGAGGGGCAGCTTGTGGATTGCACGAGTCAACGCCTCGCGGGCGATCTCCTCGCTGACGCCGGAGAGCTCGAAGAGCACCCGGCCCGGCTTCACGTTCGCGACCCACCACTCGGGCGAGCCCTTACCGGAACCCATGCGGGTCTCGGCGGGCTTCTTGGTCAGCGGACGGTCCGGGTAGATGTTGATCCAGACCTTGCCACCACGCTTGATGTGACGCGTCATGGCGATACGAGCGGACTCGATCTGACGGTTGGTCACGTACGCCGGGGTGAGGGCCTGGATGCCGTAGTCGCCGAAGCTGACCTTGGTACCACCGGTTGCCTGACCCGAACGCTTCGGGTGGTGCTGCTTGCGGTGCTTGACTCGACGGGGAATAAGCATGGTTACGCCTCAACTCCTGCGCCGGCCGGCGCGTCCTGCGGGGCCTGCTGCGGGCGACGGTCACCGCGGTCGCCGCCACGACGGTCGCCGCCACGGTCTCCACGCTCACCGCGCGGGCCGCCACGACGCTCGGGGCGCGACGAACGCTGGTTCGCCTGCTCGCGAGCGAGCTCCTTGTTCGTGATGTCGCCCTTGTAGATCCAGACCTTCACGCCGATGCGGCCGAACGTGGTCCGGGCCTCGTAGAAGCCGTAGTCGATGTTCGCGCGGAGCGTGTGCAGCGGCACACGGCCTTCGCGGTAGAACTCCGAACGCGACATCTCGGCGCCGCCGAGACGACCCGACACCTGGATGCGGACACCCTTGGCGCCGGCGCGCTGTGCACCCTGCAGGCCCTTGCGCATGGCGCGACGGAACGCGACACGAGCGGAGAGCTGCTCGGCGATGCCCTGCGCGACGAGCTGGGCCTCGGTCTCGGGGTTCTTGACCTCGAGGATGTTCAGCTGGATCTGCTTCTTGGTGAGCTTCTCGAGCTCACCGCGAACGCGCTCCGCCTCGGCGCCGCGGCGGCCGATGACGATGCCCGGACGAGCCGTGTGGATGTCCACGCGGACACGGTCACGGGTGCGCTCGAGCTCGATGCGTGCGACACCGGCGCGGTCGAGGGTCTTCTTCAGGTACTCGCGCACCTTGATGTCCTCGGCCACGTAGTCGGCGTAGCGCTGACCGGCCTTCTTGCTGTCGGTGAACCAGTGCGAGACGTGGTCCGTCGTGATCCCGAGACGGAAACCGTACGGGTTGACCTTCTGGCCCATTAGTTGCTCGCCTTCTTGCTCGTCGCGGCAGCCTCGACCTCGTCCGGCGTCGCGAGGACGACCGTGATGTGGCTGGTGCGCTTGTTGATGCGGAAGGCGCGGCCCTGGGCGCGCGGCTGGAACCGCTTCAGGGTCGTGCCCTCGTCGACGAAGACGCGGCTCACGTAGAGGTCGCGCTCGTCGAGGAAGCTGTTCGTCGAGTCCGCCTTGACCCGTGCGTTCGCGATCGCCGAGGCGACCAGCTTGTACACGGGCTCCGAAGCGCCCTGGGGGGCGAACTTCAGGATGGCGAGGGCCTCGTGGGCCTGCTTGCCGCGGATCAGCTCGATGACGCGACGGGCCTTCTGAGGCGTGACGCGGATGTGTCGCACGCGTGCGATCGACTCCACCATTTCGTTCCTCCTCTGCGTCGCCGCCTCAGCGGCGACGGCCCTTCTTGTCGTCCTTCACGTGACCACGGAAGGTGCGGGTCGGCGCGAACTCGCCGAGCTTGTGACCGACCATCGACTCGGTGACGAACACCGGGATGTGCTTGCGGCCGTCGTGGACGGCGATCGTGTGCCCGAGCATGTTCGGGACGATCATCGACCGACGCGACCACGTACGGATCACGTTCTTGGTGTTGGCCTCGTTCTGCGTGACGACCTTGCGGAGCAGGTGCTCGTCGACGAAGGGGCCCTTCTTCAGACTGCGTGGCATCTTCTGAACTCCTACTTGCGCTTCTTGCCGGCGTTACGGCGACGGACGATGAGCTTGTCGCTCGGCTTGTTCGGCTTGCGCGTACGGCCCTCGGACTGGCCCCAGGGGCTGACCGGGTGACGACCACCGGACGTCTTGCCCTCACCACCACCGTGCGGGTGGTCGACCGGGTTCATGGCGACACCACGAACGGTCGGGCGGACGCCCTTCCAGCGCATGCGGCCGGCCTTGCCCCAGTTGATGTTCGACTGCTCGGCGTTGCCGACCTCGCCGATCGTGGCGCGGCAGCGTGCGTCGACGTTGCGGACCTCGCCCGACGGCAGACGGAGCTGCGCGTAGGGGCCGTCCTTGGCGACGAGACGCACCGAGGCGCCCGCGGAGCGGGCCATCTTGGCGCCGCCACCGGGGCGGAGCTCGATGGCGTGCACGACGGTACCCACGGGGATGTTGCGCAGCGGCAGGTTGTTGCCGGGCTTGATGTCGGCGCCGGGGCCCTGCTCGACGACGTCGCCCTGCTTCAGCTTGTTCGGCGCGATGATGTACCGCTTCGTGCCGTCCACGTAGTGCAGGAGCGCGATGCGCGCAGTGCGGTTGGGGTCGTACTCGATGTGAGCGACCTTGGCGTCGACGCCGTCCTTGTCGGAGCGACGGAAGTCGATCACGCGGTACTGGCGCTTGTGGCCACCACCGATGTGACGCGTGGTGATACGGCCGGAGCTGTTGCGACCACCGGTCTTCGGCAGCGGACGAAGCAGTGACTTCTCCGGAGTCGAACGGGTGATCTCAGCGAAGTCGGCGACCGACGAGCCGCGACGACCGGGGGTCGTCGGCTTGTAGTTACGAATAGCCATGATTTATCCCTCTGGTCCTCAGCCGACAGCCGTGAAGATGTCGATCGAACCGGACTTGAGCGTCACGATGGCGCGCTTGGTGTCCTTGCGCTTGCCGAGACCGAACTTGGTGCGACGGGTCTTGCCCGGGCGGTTCAGCGTGTTGATGCTCGCGACCTTGACGTTGAAGATCTTCTCGATGGCGAGCTTGATCTCGGTCTTGTTCGAGCGGGGGTCCACGATGAACGTGTACTTGCCCTGGTCGATGAGCGCGTAGCTCTTCTCCGAGACGACCGGCGAGATGACGACGTCGCGCGGGTCCTTGTTGAAGCCGCTCATGCGGTGATCTCCTTCGCGGTCTTCGACGCGATGAAGGCGTCGAGGGCGCTCTTGCTGAAGACGACGGCGTCCGAACGCAGCACGTCGTAGGCGTTGAGCTGGCCGTACGAGAGCGCGTGGACGTTCGACAGGTTGCGGATCGACTTGAGCGTCAGCTCGTCGTCCGTCTCGAGCACGACGAGCACGTTCTTGACGGGCGCGACCTTCTCGAGGAGCGTGCGGGCGGTCTTGGTCGACGGCAGTTCAGCCGCGACGAAGCCCTCCACAGCGGAGATGCGGCCACCGCGGGCGCGGTCCGAGAGCGAGCCGAGCAGAGCAGCGGCGATCATCTTCTTCGGGGTGCGCTGCGAGTAGTCACGCGGGGTCGGTCCGTGGACGACGCCACCGCCGGTGTGCTCCGGAGCACGGACGGAACCCTGACGGGCGCGGCCGGTGCCCTTCTGCTTGAACGGCTTGCGACCGGCACCGCGGACTTCGCCGCGGTTCTTGGTCTTGTGGGTGCCCTGACGCGCGGCTGCGAGCTGCGCGGTGACGACCTGGTGGATCAGCGGGACGTTGGTCTCGACGTCGAAGAGAGCTGCGGGGAGCTCGACGGTGCCGGACTTGGCACCCGATGCGTCGAGGACGTCGATCGTGGTTGCGGTCGTGGTGGCCATGATCACTTACCCTTCACGGCGGTGCGGACGAAGACGGAGCGGCCACGAGCACCGGGGACGGCGCCCTTGACGAGCAGCAGACCCTTCTCGGCGTCGACGGCGTGCACCGTGAGGTTGAGGACGGTCACGCGGTCGCCACCCATACGACCGGCCATGCGCATGCCCTTGAAGACACGCGACGGGGTCGAGGAAGCACCGATCGAGCCGGGCTTGCGGTGGTTGCGGTGCGCACCGTGCGAGGCGCCGACGCCGTGGAAGCCGTGGCGCTTCATGACACCGGCGAAGCCCTTGCCCTTGGAGGTACCGACGACGTCGACCTTCTGGCCCGCCGTGAACGTGCTGTCCACGGTGAGCTCCTGGCCGAGCGTGTACTCAGCGGAGTCGTTGGTACGGATCTCGGTGAGGGTGCGACGCGGGGTCACGCCAGCGGCCTCGAAGTGGCCAGCGGCCGGCTTGTTGACCTTGCGCGGGTCGATGGCACCGGCGGCGATCTGGATCGCCTCGTAGCCGTCGCGCTCAGCGTTGCGGATCTGGGTGACCACGTTCGGGCCGACCTCGATCACGGTAACGGGGATGAACTTGTTGTTCTCGTCCCACACCTGGGTCATCCCGAGCTTCTTGCCGAGGAGGCCCTTGACGGTCTTGGTTGAGTTCGCCATTGGTCAGCCCCCTTACAGCTTGATCTCGATGTTGACGTCGGCCGGCAGGTCGAGTCGCATGAGCGAGTCCACGGCCTTCGGCGTCGGGTCGACGATGTCGATGACCCGCTTGTGCGTGCGCTTCTCGAAGTGCTCGCGCGAGTCCTTGTACTTGTGAGGGGAACGGATCACTGCGATCACGTTCTTCTCGGTGGGGAGCGGCACCGGGCCGACCACGGTTGCACCGGCACGGGTCACCGTGTCGACGATCTTCCGGGCCGACGTGTCGATGACCTCGTGGTCATACGACTTGAGCCGGATGCGGATCTTCTGTCCCGCCATGTGTCTCTTGTCCTCTCTGCGCCGCGCACCCTCTGGCCGCCTGACGCCGCTCGGTTCCGCATTCCTGCGGACCGTGCTGTTTTCCTGAACCAACCGGCCGCATCCACTGGGGATGACCGCTGTTCACCTGTCAACCTCGCGGGCGACCGTGGCCGTCCAGCGTGGGCAATCGACTGCCTCGTGCTCCGGGCGCAGCAGTGGTGCACCGCGTCCGTCACATCTCGGGGAGTCGTGTTCTGCTGCCTGCGGCCCAACCCAGCCCTGCTGAACAAGGGGGTTGTGCACTGCCAGAGCAGTGATCCTGTGGGCGTACACCCACGGGGAATTCGGAACCGGACAAGTCTCGCATAGCCCCGGCCCACGTGCAACCCGGGCGTGTCGCGAATTGCCGGGCGTGTCCCGCCGGCTCGCTTGCCCGGATCCACGGGGATCGGACGGTCTGGAGGCCCGGCTCGGCCCCGCAACGCAACGCACCCTCCGGACGTGGTCCGGAGGGTGCGTCGAGACGGGTCAGGAGACCGTCACTCGGCGGTCACCGGGGGCACGAACCACGGCGGGAAGACGGCCACGCGGGGAGCGTGTCCGCCGTGGTCGGCGAGCACGGCGCGGACGGTCTGCCGGGCCTTGTCGTTCGGCACACCGATCACGGCCACCGAGGTGAACGGCACGCTCGGACCGGCGAGCAGCTCGAGGCCGTGCATCTCCGGGTCCGTGAAGTCGGTGCGACGGATCAGGTTCGTGCCGGCGTCGGGGCCGACGGCGAACCGGACGTCGTCGGCGTCGGCGTCCTGGTCCGCGACGATCACCGAGGCGCCGAACGCCGAGACCGGCACGACGAGCACCACGTAGTCGATCGCGCGGGTGCGACGGGCGGCATCGGACCAGCGCTCACCCTCGGCGCCCGTGCGGAGCTCGTCCCACCGCGTCGCGTCGGGCGACAGCGTGAACGGCACGTGCCCGGCGATCGAGGAACCGTCCGGTGCCTCGGCCTCGGCACGTGCGGCACGGGTGTCGGCGGAGCTGACGTCCACGACAGGCTCGGCCTGGTCGGCCGCCAGGATCGCGCCGGCGCCGACGATGCCGTCGAGGTTGTCGATGTGGGTGACGTGGTGGGCACGGAGCGCTGCGAACTCACGTGCCTCGGGCAGGTCGGCGGACGACGAACGGAGCGACGTCGGCGACCGGAGCGACGTGTTCGGCCCGGAGGCCGGCGGGTCGACGCGCAGGTTGGTGGTGATGCGGGTCCGGCGTGGTGCCGGGGTGGCTGGGATCTCCGACGCCTCGCGCTGCCGGGGTGCGCAGATGTCGCAGAGCTCGGTGGGGAAACCGTGGATGCACTCGTCGGTCACGACTGTTGTGGGTCCTTCCGTGCCGTGTGGGGTGGTCCGGCACGTCGACCAACGCTACGTCATCCGGACGGCCCCCGGGTCATTGTCGGTAGAGCAGTGCCCGGACCTCGGCCTCGGCGGACGCCAGGCGGTCCGGATCGATGGTCTCCCCGTGGTCGTACGCATCGAGCAGACGGGGGTCGATGTAGCTCTGTCGGCACACCGTCGGGGTGTTGCCGAGCTCGTCGCTCGCGGCCTTCACCGCGTGCGACACGGCCTTCTTCCGCTTGGCCTGGGATGACTGCGGCCCGGTCTTCGCCAGGTCGACCGCGGCCGCGACCGTCCCGTGCAGGGTCCGGAAGTCCTTCGCGGTGAACTCGTCGCCGGCACGTTCCTTGACGTAGGCGTTGATGTCCTCGGCGGAGAGCGGCTCCCATTCCGCCCCACGGCGCTCGCGGAACGACAGCAGACGCGCATTGGGTCCGCGACGCTTCATGCCGGCGATGACCCGCGCCAGGTCGTGGTCGTGGATCGACGACGACCACTCCTGCCCGCTCTTGCCGGGGAAGTCGAGTTCGATGTCGTCGCCGGACACGTGGGCGTGCGCGCAGAGCAGCGTGGACAGCCCGCGGCTGCCGTGCTCGGTGGCGTACCGCTCGGACCCGACCCGGAGCGACCCCTGGTCGAGCATGCGGAAGGCTGCGGCCAGCGCGCGCCGGCGGTCCGGTTCCGGCCGGCGGAGGTCCTGTGTGACACCGCGACGGGCGACCGGCAACGACTCCGCCAGTGCGAGCGCGCGGTCGTACTTGATCCGGTCCATCCGTTCACGCCACGACGGGTGGTACATGTACTGGCGACGACCAGCACCGTCCGTGCCCGTGGCCAGGATGTGGCCGTTCGGGTACGGCGAGATCCAGACGTCGTCCCACGCCGGCGGGATCACGAACTCCTCGAGCCGACGGCGCTCGTCCGCATCGGTCACGGTCTTGCCGTCGGGGTCACGGAACGAGAAACCGCGTCCGGAACGGACGCGGTGGTAGCCGCGACCGGAGGTCGCGGATCTGCGGAGGCGGGTCACGTGCCCGAGCCAACTCCGTGAAGCCTGTGACGGGTCACGGGGCGGACAGGAGGCCCGTGGCCGACCCCGCCCCGTTCCTCCTGTCCGGCGCCCTGTACGGCGCGCCAGCGGCCGGGTACGACGAAGCGGGGCCGGACCCGAAGGCCCGACCCCGCTGTCGCAAGGAACCGGAGTTACTTGATGATCTTCTCGACCGTACCGGCGCCGACCGTACGACCACCCTCACGGATGGCGAAGCGGAGGCCCTCTTCCATGGCGATCGGCTGGATCAGCTCAACCGTCATGGCGACGGTGTCACCGGGCATGACCATCTCGGTGCCCTCGGGCAGCGTGATGACGCCGGTGACGTCCGTGGTGCGGAAGTAGAACTGCGGGCGGTAGTTCGCGTAGAACGGGTTGTGACGCCCACCCTCGTCCTTGGTCAGGATGTACGCGTTCGCCTGGAACTCGGTGTGCGGCGTGACCGAACCCGGCTTCACGACGACCTGGCCGCGCTCCACGTCCTCGCGCTTGAGGCCACGGATGAGCAGACCGGTGTTGTCACCGGCGACCGCGGAGTCGAGCAGCTTGCGGAACATCTCGATGCCCGTGACCGTGGTCTTCTGCGTCGCGCGGATGCCGACGATCTCGACCTCGGCGTTCAGGTTGAGCGTGCCACGCTCGACGCGACCGGTGACGACGGTGCCACGACCGGTGATCGTGAAGACGTCCTCGATCGGCATCAGGAACGGCTGGTCGGTGGCGCGCACCGGGTCCGGCACGTGCTCGTCGACCTGGGCCATGAGGTCCTGGACCGACTTGACCCACTTCTCGTCGCCCTCGAGCGCCTTGAGCGCCGAGACCTGCACGACGGGGGCGTCCTCGTCGAACTGCTGCGAGCCGAGGAGCTCGCGGACCTCGAGCTCGACGAGCTCCAGGATCTCCTCGTCGTCCACCATGTCGGACTTGTTCAGTGCGACGACGATGTAGGGGACGCCGACCTGGCGGGCGAGCAGGACGTGCTCACGCGTCTGGGGCATCGGGCCGTCGGTGGCGGCGACCACGAGGATCGCGCCGTCCATCTGTGCCGCACCCGTGATCATGTTCTTCACGTAGTCGGCGTGACCGGGGGCGTCGACGTGCGCGTAGTGACGCTTCTCGGTCTGGTACTCGACGTGCGAGATGTTGATCGTGATGCCGCGCTGGCGCTCCTCGGGAGCGTTGTCGATCTGCGCGAAGTCGCGGGCCTCGTTGAGGTCCGGGTACTGGTCGTGCAGAACCTTGGTGATCGCCGCCGTGAGCGTGGTCTTGCCGTGGTCGACGTGACCGATGGTTCCGATGTTGACGTGCGGCTTGGTGCGCTCGAACTTGGCCTTGGCCACTGTGGGTCCTCCTCAGGACTCGGAAGCGTCACCCCCGGCCGGCCCTGGATGGGCTCGGAACCGGAGGTGCGCGGTGTGTGTCTGTACTTTACTTGGTGGCGAGGGGCCCGTCGCCGGGCGCCCCCGCCTGTGGAGAAGCGCTGAGCGCTACTCCCCCGCGTTCTTCGCGATGATCTCCTCGGCGACCTTGGCCGGGACCTGGCTGTAGGTCTCGAAGGTCATCGAGTAGACCGCACGACCAGAGGTCTTCGACCGCAGGTCGCCGACGTAGCCGAACATCTCGGACAGCGGCACGCTCGCGCGGACCACCTTGACGCCCGAGGCGTCCTCCATCGAGGCGATCTGGCCACGACGGGAGTTCAGGTCACCGATGACGTCGCCCATGTACTCCTCAGGAGTACGGACCTCGACGGCCATGATCGGCTCGAGGATCGCCGGACCGGCCTTGCGAGCCGCTTCCTTGTAGGCGATCGAGCCGGCGATCTTGAACGCCATCTCGGACGAGTCGACGTCGTGCGCCGCGCCGTCCTTGAGGATGGCCTTCACGCCGACGGTCGGGTAGCCCGCGAGGATGCCGACCTGCATGGCGTCCTGGATACCGGCGTCGACCGACGGGATGTACTCACGCGGGACACGGCCACCGGAGGTCGCGTTGACGAACTCGTAGACCTTCTCGCTCGTGACCTCCATCGGCTCGAGCGCGATCTGCACCTTCGCGAACTGACCGGAGCCACCGGTCTGCTTCTTGTGGGTGTAGTCGTAGCGCTCGACGATCTTGGTGAGCGTCTCGCGGTAGGCCACCTGGGGCTTGCCGACGCTCGCCTCGACGTGGAACTCGCGCTTCATGCGGTCGACGAGGATGTCGAGGTGGAGCTCGCCCATGCCCTTGATCGTCGTCTGACCGGTCTCGGCGTTGAGCTCGACGCGGAACGTCGGGTCCTCTTCGGCGAGCTTCTGGATGGCCGTGGAGAGCTTCTCCTGGTCAGCCTTCGTGTTCGGCTCGATGGCGACCTCGATGACCGGCTCCGGGAACGTCATCGACTCGAGGACGACCTGGTTGGTCGGGTCGCACAGGGTGTCACCGGTGGTGGTGTCCTTGAGGCCGATGACCGCGTAGATGTGGCCAGCGGTCACGTTGGCGACCGGGTTCTCCTTGTTGGAGTGCATCTGGAAGATCTTGCCGATGCGCTCCTTCTTGCCCTTGGTCGAGTTGATGACCTGGGCACCGGACTCGATCGAGCCGGAGTAGACGCGCACGTAGGTCAGACGACCGAAGAAGGGGTGCACCGCGACCTTGAACGCGAGCGCCGAGAACGGCTCGGTCGCGTCGGGCTTGCGGATGATCTCCTTCTCCTCGTCCTTGACGTCGTGGCCGATCATCGGCGGCACGTCGAGCGGGGACGGGAGGTAGTCGATGACGGCGTCGAGCATCGGCTGGACACCACGGTTCTTGAACGCGGAACCGCAGAGGACCGGGTAGAGCGTGCTGCTCACCGTGAGGGCACGGATCGCTGCCTTGATCTCGGCGACCGAGAAGTCGGTGTCGCCCTCGAGGTAGCGCTCCATGAGGACGTCGTCCGCCTCGGCCACGCGCTCGATGAGCTTCTCGCGGTACTCGGCGGCACGGTCCTGCAGGTCGGCCGGGATCTCTTCGATTTCGTACTTCGCGCCCATCGCGACGTCACCCTTGGCGTCGCCGCGCCAGGTGAGTGCACGCATCTGGACGAGGTCGACGACGCCTTCGAACGAGCTCTCGGAACCGATCGGCAGCTGGAGCACGAGGGGCTCCGCGCCGAGGCGGTTCACGATGGTGTCGACGGTGTAGTAGAAGTCGGCGCCCAGCTTGTCCATCTTGTTGACGAAGCAGATGCGCGGGACTTCGTACTTGTCGGCCTGACGCCAGACGGTCTCGGACTGGGGCTCGACGCCCTCTTTCCCGTCGAACACGGCGACGGCACCGTCGAGGACGCGGAGCGAACGCTCCACCTCGACCGTGAAGTCCACGTGACCGGGGGTGTCGATGATGTTGATCTGGTTGTTGTCCCAGAAGCAGGTCGTCGCGGCCGACGTGATCGTGATGCCGCGCTCCTGCTCCTGCGCCATCCAGTCCATCGTGGCAGCGCCGTCGTGGACCTCACCGATCTTGTGCGTGATGCCCGTGTAGAACAGGATGCGCTCGGTCGTCGTGGTCTTGCCGGCATCGATGTGCGCCATGATGCCGATGTTGCGGACCTTGTTCAGGTCGGTGAGCACGTCCTGTGCCACAGGGTTCCTCCGGAAGAGTTGTAGGAGAGGTTGGCGGCCGTCCGGGCGCCGGGGTTCTTGACCACCGGCGCCCGGACGGTGCCGGGACTACCAGCGGTAGTGGGCGAAGGCCTTGTTCGACTCGGCCATCTTGTGCGTGTCCTCGCGGCGCTTGACCGCGGCACCGAGGCCGTTGGACGCGTCGAGGATCTCGTTCATGAGACGCTCGGTCATCGTCTTCTCGCGACGGGCCTTGGCGTACGAGGTGAGCCAACGGAGCGCGAGGGTGTTCGCGCGGTGCGGCTTGACCTCGACCGGGACCTGGTAGGTCGAGCCACCGACACGGCGGCTGCGGACCTCGAGGGTCGGACGGACGTTGTCGAGCGCCTTCTTCAGCGTCACGACGGCGTCCTGCTGGTTCTTGGCGGAAACGCCCTCGAGTGCACCGTAGACGATGCGCTCAGCGAGGCCCTTCTTGCCGTCGAGCAGGATCTTGTTGACGAGCTGGCTGACGATCGGCGCACCGTAGACCGGGTCGGCGACGACGGGACGCTTGGGAGCGGGACCCTTACGAGGCATCTAACTCAACCCTTCTTCGCACCGTAGCGGCTGCGAGCCTGCTTACGGTTCTTGACTGCCTGGGTGTCCAGGGCGCCACGGATGATCTTGTACCGCACACCCGGGAGGTCCTTCACACGACCGCCGCGGACGAGCACCATCGAGTGCTCCTGGAGGTTGTGGCCCTCACCGGGGATGTAGGCCGTGACCTCGGTGCCGTTCGAGAGCTTGACACGAGCGACCTTGCGCAGTGCCGAGTTCGGCTTCTTGGGGGTGGTGGTGTAGACGCGGGTGCACACACCACGCTGCTGGGGGTTCGCCTTCAGGGCGGGCGCCTTGGTCTTGGTGACCTTCGGCGTACGACCCTTGCGAACCAGCTGCTGAATAGTAGGCAACTGTTCTCCTGGTTCTTCGCTCGTGCTCTCTGGCCGGCGCGTTCCGCCGGCTTCCTCGTCCCACGCTGATCACCGCCGGACGGCGGGTGTTCGAGTGGGGGACGGAGTGGTCCGGCTGGGCGATCCCGCTCGCCGGACTTTTCGGGCGCGCCCGAGGGCGCACACCCGGTAGAGACTACCCGCGGAACGGGACGAAATCAATCCGGGTCACCCCGGGAACCGACACCGTCATGAGCCGGTGTCGGACGAGCCGTTGCCCACCGCCGAGCGGAACGTCGCACCGTCGCTCGAGAAGCCGGTGACGTACCCGCTCGCGTTGACGTTGAGCGGCCCCGCGGACGCCGTTCCGGTGCCGGCGGCACCCGAGATGTCCGCCGTGTACTTCGCCCGCCCGAACGTGGTCGTCGTGATCAACCAGCCGTTCGTCGTCCAGCTGCCGACCCGGACCGTCGGCCGCGTCTCGAGCGTCCACTTCTGGTTCGTGTAGGTGTACGCGGGGTTCTGGCCGTACGCGTAGAAGCTGCAGCCGGCCGGCGCGGCGTCGGTGGAGGCGATGCAGCCGTCCACCCAGTCGTCCACCGCTCGCTTGGCGGCCTGCTGCCCCGCGGTCGTGAGGGTGGTCGTCATCTGCACCGGGGTCGACGTCGTCCGGCCGAACCCGCTGACGTCCGCCGATCCACCACGTGCCGTGGTCCACTTGCCGCCGTCGAAGGCGACGTCGTAGGTACCGGGCAGCGCGCGGAGGCTCACCGTGCCGTCCTTCGCGGTCCGCACGTTCCGGCCTGCGACCGTGACCGACGCACCGGAGGGTCCGCGCACGGCGACGTCGACCGAGCCGAGCTCGGGGGCCTGGAGCTCCCAGACCGGGAACACACCCCAGTCGGTCCCGGTCTTGTCGAGCGTGAAGGTCGCGGCGACGTCCTGGCCACCCTGGCGCAGGTACGCCCGGACGGTCGCGGTGTCGCCGTCCGTCCGCGTCGCGGCGACGCGGTACCCGGTGACCTTGTCCGATGCCTTCGCGTAGGCGGCGTCACCGAGCAGCACGTCGGACTTCCCACGTTCGATGCCCGCGTCGTCGAGGGCGTCGGCCACGCGTCCGGCCGTCAGGTCGTCGAGGAACGCCCGCACGGGGCGGTCGGCCGAGTGCGAGGCGGAACCGACCGAGTACCCGACGACCCCGGCGACGAGCAGCAGGACGACGGCGGTGCCACCCGAGATGATCCCGATGAGCTGCCCGCGGCGGAGCTTCCGGCGGGGACGCTGCGGCACCGGCCCGGGCGCTCCGGCGAAGCCGGCGCCGGGCGCTCCGGCGAAGCCGGCGCCGGGACCGACCGCAGGACCAGGGCCGACCGTCTGGCCGGCTGCGGCGGACGCGCCGTCGGTGCCACGGATCGAGGCCACCGGCGGGACGGCGCCCCAGCCGCCCTGCTGGTCCGGATCCTGCGCGTGCTGGTCGCTCATCGTTCCCCCGTTTGGTGTGCGTCGTGCTGTCCGAAGACTACCGCTCGGCGGGTCCCTCGCCCGCGTTCGTCCGGTTGTGCCCGGAGAGTCCGCCCGACCCGTCCGCGCCGCTGGTCGCGTGCGTCCCGTCGGTCGCGACCGAGCCGCCCGCGGTCCGCGCCTGGTGGCGAGCCGTCGCGATCCCGCCGAGCACCGACAGGAGCGCCACCACGACGGAACCGACCACGAACGGGCCGAGGGCGTATCCCGCGGGGAAGACGAGGAGCTCGGTCGCGTCCGAGCGGACGAGTGCGTAGCCCACGGCTCCGACGCCGAGCATGACCAGGTAGACGGTCGCCGCCGCGACGAGGGCGGTCACCCCGGGGTTGCCGTCGCGGACACCCGCCGCGGTAGCCAGGAAGACGACCACCGCGCCGCCGACCACCATCGCGGGCCCGAGGTACGGGGTGGCGTCGGGCTGCGAGATGACCTCGACGTCGGCGAGCAGGGCTTCGAAGCCCGTGACGGCGATCACGAGCGCGATGAAGAGGATCGACGTCATCGTCGCGATCAGCCACCGGGACATGGGCCGATCGTATCGCCGACCGGCTGGTCAGCGAGCGGGTTCGGCGTGGTCCGTGTCGTCGGCGTGCGCACGGTCGGACTGCTCCTGCGCTGCGGCGACCAGGGCGAGCGCGATGGTCGCCGTGATGATCGGGACGGTCTCCGTCATCGGGGCGGGCGCCTCCGGCACCGTCGCGGGCACGAGATCCGACGTCGTCGGGCGGGTCGGGTCCGTCGCGACCGTCGCGTCCGCCAGGTCGACCCGCTGGAGGCCCGTGGTCGCGTCCGTCTCGCCGGCCCCCTCCGGCTCGTGGTCGCGCAGCGCCGGCCCGATGACCGGCAGGACCCCGGTCGTGGCCGGCGGCTCCGCGCGCAGGACCGGCGGCTCGGCCGCAGCGGACCCGTCGCGCTTCGCCGCGCGACGCGCACGGACCATCTTCACCAGGACGACGACGGCGACGATCGCCCAGATGCCGTTGACGATCGTCGAGGGGACGGCGTGGTGGGCGGCGACGTTGACGGCCACCGCGAGGCCGCCGACCAGGTTGAGCAACTGGTAGAGCGGACCGTTCGAGATCCTGCCCGTGGAGAACAAGATGTAACCAGCAAGGACGGTTACTGCCCCGAACCAACCGAGGAATTCGACGATTCCGACCAACACGCGCGACTCCGGGCACGACGAGGAACGGCCGATTCGAGCCGACCGTTCGAGAGGGGATGAGCAGCCGCGGACACGGCGCCGTGAGCATCGTAATCTCCGCGACGGGCGTCGCGGAAGTGATGTCGGCGTGGCGCGGCCGACACCGGTCCGTGCGGGTCGGATCAGCCCGCCGCGGTGCCGCCTGCGTCCGTCGTCACGTCCTTCGAGCGGAAGCGCCCGATCGACCAGAGCTGGCGGAGTGCGACCGCCACGGTGTTCGGTTCGAGCACCTCGCCCTGTTTCGTCG
This sequence comes from Curtobacterium poinsettiae, assembly GCF_047226435.1. NCBI lineage: Bacteria > Bacillati > Actinomycetota > Actinomycetes > Micrococcales > Microbacteriaceae > Curtobacterium > Curtobacterium poinsettiae. Next base: position 3,359,564 of record NZ_CP178434.1, read on the forward strand.
CGCCGACGGGTACCGGCACCTCGGCGAACCGCAGGATCGTCGGTCTCGCCCGGTCCGCGTCCTGCACCTCGACGGAACGGATCGCGGCGGCGCCGATGTCGACGCCGACGATGCTCTTCGACATGGGCGGTCCTTCCCCGTGACCGTCTTCGGGTCGGTCTGGTGGCGCAGCGCGTGACGAGGCGTCAGGCGAGTCCGAGGAGGCGCAGGTAGCCATCCCACGCGGGCGCACCGACGGCGATGCCGAGCCAGGAACCCGCGAGCATCCAGGGGCCGAACGGGATCCCGCTCCGGCGGCCCGCCCGGCGCACGGCCAGGAGGACGACTGCGAAGGTACCGCCGAGCAGGAACGCGGCGGAAGAACCCACCGCGAGGGGTCCCCATCCGAGGTACGCCAGCACGAGACCGAGCACGCCGGCGAGCTTCACGTCCCCGAGTCCCATCCCGCCGAGGACCGCCAGCGCGAGCAAGAGGTAGACACCGCCGAGGACGACGAGACCGCCGATCCCGCGGACCGCGGCGCCCCAGTCCCCGGACACCACCGATGCCACGAGCAGGAGCACGGGCAACACGATGTACGCCGGCAGCACGATCCGGTTCGGCAGGGTGTGGGTGTCGAGGTCGATGAGCGTCAACGAGATGCTGATCGCCATCAGGTACAGCAGTGCGACGAGCAGGATCGCAGCGTGGATCGCTCCGGGAAGACCGTCCGGTGCCGCCCACGTCGGCCACGGTGCGAGGACCGAGAGCAGGGTCACCGCGACGAACAGGAGGCCCGTGGCGGCTTCGACGAGCGGGTACCGAGCCGAGATGGGCGCGTCGCAGTCACGGCACCGGGCACGCAGGAGGAGCCAGGACACCACCGGCACGTTGTCGCGCCCCCGGATCCCGTGGCCGCAGCCGGGGCAGGAGCTGGCCGGTGCGACGACCGACATCCCGGCGGGGATGCGGTGCACGACGACGTTCAGGAACGACCCGATCGCGAGACCGAGCAGACCGACCAACGCGGTGACGAGGGGCAGCGCCGAGGTGGACACGGTGCCGGTCACCTCCCCGTCGGGGTGCCGTCGGTGCGGTCTCGCTGCGGTCGTTCGGGTGCACATGACGACCAGCCTCACGGACCGCGGACCGCTCCGTGGCCTCAGACCGGCAGGCGGTGGAGGACATCGGCGCGATGCCGCCTGTGGAGGAACACCGCGACGAACGACACCAGGTCGACACGGGCCGGACAGCGCGACGCAGCGGAATCCCTCTCGACGCGCGCCCCCGCCCGGGCACATGATGAGACATGGACATCACGAGCGTGACCGTGGGGCTGCCCGTCACCGACATCGAGGCGTCCTGCCTCTGGTACGGCGCGGTCTTCGAGCGCACCGAGCCGGACCTCGAACCCGAGGACGGCGTCGCCGAGTACGAGGTCGGCGGCATCTGGATCCAGCTCTACGTCGACGAACAGGCCGAGGAGAACCCGGTCAGCGTCCGCTTCGGCGTCGACGACGTCGCCGCGCAGCACGCACGCATCGGCGCGCTCGGCATCGACATCGGCCCCGTCGAGTGCGTCGACGGCGCGGTCGACTGGTTCGACGTCCGCGACCCCGACGGCAACGTGCTGAGCCTGTTCTCGCTGGTCGACGAGACCGGTCGCGGCTCCGGCCGCGACAACGGCGCGGGCCGCGCGCTCTAGCCGCGACCCCACGGCGGACGGGAGGCCCATGGCGGCCGGGCACCGTGCCTCCAGGCCGTCACGTGGTGACGACACGACGAAGGCCCCGCCTCCTTGCGGAGACGGGGCCTTCGTGGGATCACATCAGGCTCAGTTGTACGTGCCCGGCGTGAAGTCGTCCGACGAGAAGCTGTCGAAGTCGACGAAGCTCAGGTCGGCGTCCGAGAACGACGAGTCGTCAGCGAAGATGCGGTTGGGGTACCGCTCCGCCTTCGCCTCTTCGGTCGCGTTCACGTCCACGTCACGGTACCGGCTGAGGCCCGTCCCGGCAGGGATGAGCTTACCGATGATGACGTTCTCCTTGAGGCCGACGAGGTGGTCCTGCTTGCCCTCCATGGCCGCCTGCGTGAGCACGCGGGTGGTCTCCTGGAAGGAAGCGGCGGACAGCCACGACTCGGTCGCGAGGGACGCCTTCGTGATGCCCATGACCTCCTGGCGAGCCGAGGCGGTCTTGCGACCCTCCTGCAGCGCCGCACGGTTCAGCGCGTTGTAGCGCGACCGGTCGACGAGCTCACCCGGCAGCAGGTCGGTGTCGCCGTGGTCGACGACGGTGACCTTGCGGAGCATCTGGCGGACGATGACCTCGATGTGCTTGTCGTGGATCGGCACACCCTGCGAGCCGTAGACGTCCTGCACACCGTTGACCAGGTGCTTCTGGACCTCTCGGACGCCCTTGACCCGGAGGACTTCCTTCGGGTCGACGGTGCCGGCGATGAACTGCTCGCCGAGCTCGACGTGCTGGTTGTCCTCGATGAGGAGCGTCGCACGCTTGAGCACCGGGTAGATGAACGGCTCGTCGCCGTTGTCCGGCGTCAGGATGATCCGACGGCCCTTGTCCGTGTCCTCGACGACGACGCGGCCGGGGGCCTCGGCGATCGGGGACGCGCCCTTGGGGGTACGCGCCTCGAAGAGCTCCGTGACACGCGGCAGACCCTGGGTGATGTCGTCGGCCGAGGCCGAACCACCCGTGTGGAAGGTACGCATCGTCAGCTGGGTACCGGGCTCACCGATGGACTGCGCGGCGATGATGCCGACTGCCTCACCGATGTCGACCAGGTTGCCGGTGGCGAGCGAACGGCCGTAGCACTTCGCGCAGACACCGACGGCCGACTCGCAGGTCAGGACCGAGCGCACCTTGATGCTCTCGACACCGGCTGCCAGCAGCTTCTCGAGGAGCACGTCACCGACGTCCTCACCGGCCTCTGCAACGACCGTGCCCTTGGCGTCCACGGCCTCGGTGGCCAGGGTGCGGGAGTACACGGTGTTCTCGACGCGCGGGTCGCGGACGAGCTTGCCGTCGGCGTCCACGGTCGCGATCGGCAGCTCGAGGCCACGCGTCGTACCGCAGTCGTCCTCGCGGATGATGACGTCCTGGGAGACGTCGACGAGACGACGGGTGAGGTAGCCGGAGTCGGCCGTACGGAGCGCCGTGTCGGCCAGACCCTTTCGAGCACCGTGGGTGGCGATGAAGTACTCCGCCACGGTCAGGCCCTCGCGGTACGAGTTGATGATCGGGCGGGCGATGATCTCGCCCTTCGGGTTGTTCACCAGACCACGCATACCGGCGATGTTGCGGACCTGCAGCCAGTTACCACGAGCACCGGACGACACCATGCGGTTGATCGTGTTGTCGACGGGGAAGTTGTCCCGCATCTCCTGTGCGATCTCGTTGGTGGCCTCGGTCCAGATCTTGATCAGGTCGGCGCGACGCTCGGAGTCGGTGATCAGACCCTTGTCGAACTCGCCCTGCACCTTGGCGGCCTGGATCTCGTAGCCCGCGATGATCTCCTTCTTGCGAGGAGGCGTCACGACGTCCGACAGGGCGACGGTCACACCGGAGCGGGTGCCCCAGTAGAAGCCGGCGTCCTTGATCCGGTCCAGCGCAGCGGCCGTCTCGGTCTTGGAGTAGCGCTCGGCGAGGTCGTTGACGATCGCGGAGAGCACGCCCTTGTCGGTGACCTTCTGGACGAACGGGTAGTTCGCCGGCAGCGTCTCGTTGAAGAGCGCACGGCCCAGGGTCGTCTCGAGCAGCAGCGTGTCGCCCTGCTCGTAGCCCTCGGGGGCTTCACCCTCGGCGAAGTGGACACCCGTCATGCGGATCTTCACCATCGCGTTGAGGTGCAGCGTGTGCTGGTCGTTCGCCAGGATCGCCTCGGCCACCGACGAGAACGCACGGCCCTCGCCCACGGCGCCCTCGCGGACGGTCGTGAGGTGGTGCAGACCGATGATCATGTCCTGTGCGGGCAGGGTCACCGGGCGGCCGTCGGACGGCTTCAGGATGTTGTTCGAGGCGAGCATCAGGATGCGTGCCTCGGCCTGAGCCTCGACCGACAGCGGCAGGTGCACGGCCATCTGGTCACCGTCGAAGTCCGCGTTGAACGCAGCACACACGAGCGGGTGGAGCTGGATGGCCTTGCCCTCGACGAGCTGCGGCTCGAACGCCTGGATGCCCAGACGGTGCAGCGTCGGCGCACGGTTCAGCAGCACGGGGCGCTCGCGGATGATCTCCTCGAGCACGTCCCACACCTGCGGACGCGAACGCTCGACCATGCGCTTGGCCGACTTGATGTTCTGCGCGTGCGACAGGTCGATCAGGCGCTTGATGACGAACGGCTTGAAGAGCTCGAGCGCCATCTGCTTGGGCAGACCACACTGGTGCAGCTTCAGCTGCGGGCCGACGATGATGACCGAACGGCCCGAGTAGTCGACACGCTTGCCGAGCAGGTTCTGGCGGAAACGACCCTGCTTGCCCTTGAGCATGTCGCTCAGGGACTTCAGGGCGCGGTTGCCGGTACCCGTGACCGGACGTCCGCGACGACCGTTGTCGAACAGCGCGTCGACGGCTTCCTGCAGCATGCGCTTCTCGTTGTTCACGATGATCTCGGGAGCACCGAGGTCGAGCAGGCGGCGGAGACGGTTGTTGCGGTTGATCACACGACGGTAGAGGTCGTTGAGGTCCGACGTGGCGAACCGGCCACCGTCGAGCTGCACCATCGGGCGCAGCTCCGGCGGGATGACCGGCACGACGCCGAGCACCATCGCCGCCGGCGAGTTGCCGGTGGCGAGGAAGGAGCTGACGACGCGCAGACGCTTGATCGCACGGATCTTCTTCTGGCCCTTGCCCTCGGCGATCTGCAGACGCAGCGCCTCGGCCTCGGCGGCCAGGTCGAACGCCTCGAGCCGGAGCTTGATCGCCTCGGCGCCCATGTAGGCGTCGAAGTAGATCCCGAACCGGTCCTGGAGCTCGTGGAAGACGGCGTCCTCGGGCTTGAGGTCGCCCACCTTGAGGTTGCGGAAGTCCTCCCACACACGCTCGAGACGGGTGATGTCCTCGTCGAACGACTTGCGGACCTGGGACATCTCCTTCTCGGCGGTGTCCTTGGTGCGGCGCTTGACGTCGGCCTTCGCACCCTCTTCCTCAAGGGCTGCGAGGTCGTCCTCGAGCTTCTTGAGGCGGTCGGCGATGATCGAGTCGCGCTGGCCCTCGAGGGTCTTGATCTCGAGACGCATCTCGTTCTCGAGACCCGGCATGTCCGCGTGACGGCCCTCTTCATCGATGTCGATGATCATGTACGCCGCGAAGTAGATGACCTTCTCGAGGTCCTTCGGCGCCATGTCGAGGAGGTACCCGAGGCGCGACGGGACGCCCTTGAAGTACCAGATGTGCGTGACGGGGGCAGCGAGCTCGATGTGGCCCATGCGCTCACGACGGACCGAGGACTTGGTGACCTCGACGCCGCAGCGCTCGCAGACGATGCCCTTGAACCGGACACGCTTGTACTTGCCACAGGCGCACTCCCAGTCGCGGGAAGGACCGAAGATCTGCTCGCCGAACAGACCGTCCTTCTCGGGCTTCAGGGTGCGGTAGTTGATGGTCTCCGGCTTCTTGACCTCGCCGTACGACCACTGACGGATGTCCTCGGCGGTTGCGAGGCCGATCCGAATGGCGTCAAAGGAAGTTGCTTCGAGCAATGTTCTTCTCTCTTGCTGATTCAGGCTTCGATGTACGGGCGGGATCAGATGTCGTCGACGGAGGACGACTCGAACCGCGAGGAGATGTTGATGCCCAGCTCCTCCGCAGCGCGGAAGACCTCGTCATCGTTGTCGCGCAGGCTGACCGCCTGGCCGTCGGCCGAGAGGACCTCGACGTTCAGGCAGAGCGACTGCATCTCCTTCATGAGGACCTTGAAGGACTCGGGGATACCGGGCTCCTGGATGTTCTCGCCCTTGACGATCGCCTCGTAGACCTTCACGCGGCCGAGGATGTCGTCGGACTTGATCGTCAGGAGCTCCTGGAGGGCGTAAGCGGCGCCGTACGCTTCGAGCGCCCACACCTCCATCTCACCGAATCGCTGTCCACCGAACTGCGCCTTACCACCCAGCGGCTGCTGCGTGATCATCGAGTACGGACCGGTCGAACGCGCGTGGATCTTGTCGTCGACCAGGTGGTGCAGCTTGAGGATGTACATGTAGCCGACCGAGACGGGCTCCGGGAACGGCTCGCCGGAGCGGCCGTCGAAGAGCTGCGCCTTGCCGGACGAGCCGATCAGGCGCTCGCCGTCGCGGTTCGGGAGGGTCGAGTCGAGGAGGCCCTCGATCTCGCGCTCGTACGCACCGTCGAACACCGGGGTGGCGACCTTGGTGCCGGGCTCGGCGCTGTGCGCTGCCTCCGGCAGGTTCTCGGCCCACTCCTGGATGCCCTCGACGTTCCAGCCCTGCTTGGCGAGCCACCCGAGGTGGATCTCGAGCACCTGACCGAAGTTCATGCGGCCGGGGACGCCGAGCGGGTTGAGGACGATGTCGACGGGGGTGCCGTCGGCGAGGAACGGCATGTCCTCGACCGGGAGGATGGTCGAGATGACGCCCTTGTTGCCGTGACGACCGGCGAGCTTGTCACCCGCGGTGATCTTGCGCTTCTGGGCGATGTAGACGACCACGCGCTGGTTGACGCCCGAGCCGAGCTCGTCGTCGCCGTCCTGCGAGTCGAACACCTTGACGCCGATGATCGTGCCCTCTTCACCGTGGGGCACCTTGAGCGAGGTGTCGCGGACTTCGCGCGACTTCTCGTTGAAGATGGCACGGAGCAGACGCTCCTCGGCGCTCAGCTCGGTCTCGCCCTTCGGCGTGACCTTGCCGACGAGGATGTCGCCGGGGCGGACCTCGGCACCGATGCGGATGATGCCGCGCTCGTCGAGGTCGGCCAGCAGGTCCGGGCTGACGTTGGGGAGGTCACGGGTGATCTCCTCCTTGCCGAGCTTGGTGTCGCGGGCGTCGACCTCGTACTCCTCGATGTGGATCGAGGAGAGCGTGTCGTCCTTGATGAGGTTCTGCGACAGGATCATCGCGTCCTCGTAGTTGTAGCCCTCCCACGGCATGAACGCGACGAGGAGGTTCTTGCCGAGCGCGAGCTCGCCGTTCTCCGTCGCGGGACCGTCGGCGATGACCTCGCCCTGCTCGACGCGCTCGCCTGCGGAGACGATGACGCGGTGGTTGTAGCTCGTGCCCTGGTTGGAGCGGTCGAACTTGCGCAGGTAGTAGGTCTGCGTGCCGCCCTCGTCGAGCTGCAGGGTGACGGCGTCGGCCGAGACCTCGGAGACGACACCGGCCTTGTCGGCGGTGACGACGTCGCCGGCGTCGATGGCCGTGTAGCCCTCCATGCCGGTGCCGACGAGCGGCGACTCGGAGCGGAGCAGCGGGACGGCCTGACGCTGCATGTTCGCACCCATGAGGGCGCGGTTCGCGTCGTCGTGCTCGAGGAACGGGATGAGCGACGTCGCGACCGACACCATCTGGCGCGGGGAGACGTCCATGTAGTCGACCTCGCCCTTGGCGACGAGTTCGACCTCGCCGCCCTTCTTGCGGACGAGCACCTTGTCGTCGGCGAAGTGGAAGTCGTTCGTCAGCGGGGCGTTGGCCTGCGCGACGACGAAGTCGTCCTCTTCCGAAGCGGTGAGGTAGTCGATGGTCTTCGTGACCTCGCCGTCGACGACGCGACGGTACGGGGTCTCGATGAAACCGAACGAGTTGATCCGACCGAACGACGCGAGCGAGCCGATCAGGCCGATGTTCGGGCCTTCCGGGGTCTCGATCGGGCACATGCGGCCGTAGTGCGACGGGTGGACGTCGCGGACCTCGACGCCGGCACGCTCACGGGACAGACCACCCGGGCCGAGGGCCGACAGGCGACGCTTGTGCGTCAGACCCGCGAGCGGGTTGTTCTGGTCCATGAACTGCGACAGCTGGGAGGTCCCGAAGAACTCCTTGATCGCGGCGACGACCGGACGCACGTTGATGAGCGTCTGGGGCGTGATCGCCTCGATGTCCTGCGTGGTCATGCGCTCGCGGACGACGCGCTCCATGCGGGACAGACCCGTGCGGACCTGGTTCTGGATGAGCTCGCCGACGGCGCGGATGCGACGGTTGCCGAAGTGGTCGATGTCGTCCACGTCGAGGCGCAGCTGCACCGGCTCGCCGTCACGGATGCCGTCGATCGTGGTGCGCTCGGCGTGCAGCGACACCAGGTACTTGATCGTCGCGACGATGTCCTTGACGGTGAGGACCGAGTCGGACAGCGGGGCGTCCATGCCGAGCTTGCGGTTGACCTTGTACCGGCCGACCTTCGCCAGGTCGTAGCGCTTCGAGTTGAAGTAGAAGTTGTCGAGGAGCGCACGCGCGGCCTCGGCAGCGACCTGCTCGCCCGGGCGGAGCTTGCGGTAGATGTCCTTGAGCGCCTCTTCCTTCGTGAGGACGGCGTCCTTCTCGAGGGTCGACTCGATCGACGCGAAGCCCTGGAACTCGTCCATGATCTCTTCGCTCGTCAGGCCGAGGGCCTTGAGGAAGACGGTCACGGACTGCTTGCGCTTGCGGTCGATGCGCACGCCCACCTGGTCGCGCTTGTCGATCTCGAACTCGAGCCAGGCACCACGCGACGGGATGATCCGCGCCGAGTAGATGTCCTTGTCGGAGGTCTTCTCCTGCTGGCGCTCGAAGTACACGCCGGGCGAACGGACGAGCTGCGACACGACGACGCGCTCGGTGCCGTTGATGATGAACGTGCCGCGCTCGGTCATGAGCGGGAAGTCGCCCATGAAGACCGTCTGCGTCTTGATCTCACCCGTCATGTGGTTCATGAACTCGGCGTTGACGTACAGCGGAGCGGCGTAGGTCTTGCCGCGCTCCTTGCAGTCGTCGATCGAGTACTTCGGGTCCTCGAGCTCGGGAGCCGTGAACGAGAGCTGCATGGTCTCGCCGAGGTCCTCGATCGGGGAGATCTCCTCGAAGATCTCCTCGAGCCCCGAGTGCAGCGCGAGGTCGGTGCGACCCTGCTCCTGCCCTTCGGCGAGGCGGGCCTTCCAGACGTCGTTGCCGACGAGCCAGTCGAAGCTCTCCGTCTGGAGTGCGAGCAGATCAGGAACCGTGAGGGTGTCCGTGATCTTGGCGAACGAGAGTCGCGAGTGGTTGCGACCGTTCTTGGGGTTGGTGGATGCGTTGGGCGCAGCAGCCAAGGGTGTGACCTCCGGTAGGCCCCGTCGGGCCGACACTGACGAGCAGTGTGTAGGTGAGTGGATTGATCGCTCGGCGAACCCTGAGAGTGCAAGCCCTGCGACCACGCCGACGCGTGCCTGACGCGGAACGTCGGTGCACGTGTGGGATGATCTCCGTGAGCGGTACCCGCCGCCATATACGGGTCCGGCTGCACCAGGGCGAGATGAGTTTCTGTCTCAGAACTCTGCGTCGACCGAAATATGACGACACGGATGCCAGGGAGCGCGAACTGTCATCATAGTTCGCTCCGCGGCGTGCTGTCCAGTCCCGGCTTGACCGGATTCGGCAGTGGCGTGTATAAGCCGCCGGACGCCGCTTCCATTCCCCTGCGCAGGCAGCCGAGACGCATCCGATGTGCAGCCCGGACGCGCCCCCTGCTCAGCCCAGACGCTCGCGATCGACGCGATCCGCGCCTCCCGGCCCGCCCGGCAGTCCGGCCAGCGCACGGAACGCGTCCTCGGGACGCCGCGTGCGGACGAACGTGACCCGCCCCCGGTCGTCGGTGAGCTCGATCCCGAGCCCCGGCGTGAGGATGAGCGCCCGCACGCCGCGACGGATCCGCAGGCCGACCCCGCCGTAGGTGGCCGCGTCCGCCTCGACCAGACGGACGTCGGTGATCCGCCGGCGCGCGATGCGTCGCGGCGGGAGCGGACGGAAGTGCAGGGTCACGTGCCGCTCGGTGACGGTGAACCCGGCACGGGCGAGGACGAGCAGCAGTCCGAGGGCGACGGCGAGCAGTCCCGGCACCAGGAGCGCGACCTCGGGTGCATCGCCCGGCCAGCCGAGCACGGCGGCGGACAGCCCGGCGCCGGCCACGAACAGCGCGGTGCCGACGAGGCGCATCCAGGTCGGCGCCGCCTCGCGGTCGGCGTGGAACGGCCTGGAGGCCCGGATCGCCCGGGTGGGTCGGCTGCCGGACCGGTGGGGGTCCGGGGTGGTGCGGCGTGTGGTGGGCACGCTCATGGTGTCGGCGGTCATGACGGAGGTCTCCTGCGGCGGATCAGCAGTGGTGCACTCGTCATCGGGTGCGGTGCGTTCGACGGCCAGCGCGCGCGGGTGGCCGGAGGGGTGGCGCGCAGCAGCACGCCGACGGCGCGCACGCTCGAGCGGTGGGGGCGCTCACGGGCACGTCGTGGTCACGGTGTCCGGGCGGACGCGTGGGGTGTGGGGCACACACGCATCGACGCTCGGGCGTCGTGACGACAGGCGTCAACGGTAGGCGACGAGTCTTGGCGTCCGCTGGCCGTCGATGTGCACGCATCCACCTGTCCCGAGTGCGTCGCCCGGGGAGAACGTCGGACTGCCGACGGTCAGCGCAGGACGCGGGCGACGGCCTCGGCGCGGGTGCGGACCCCGAGCTTCGCGAAGACCTGGTTCACGTACGACTTCACGGTGGGCACCGTCAGGAACAGCTCGGCGGCGATCTCGGGGTTCGTCCGGCCGTCGGCGATGCGCTCGAGGACGTCCACTTCGCGCGGGGTGAGGTCCGGGAACCGCGCACCGAGCGCCGGGCCGGGATCGGGCTCCGCAGGCGCAGCAGCAGGGCCACCGGAACCGGCACCGGCACCACCGACGAGGTGTGCCACGAGCCGCGCTCCCACCGTCGCGTCGAAGGTCGACTGCCCCGCGGCCACCGCACGCACCGCGGCCGAGATCTCCGCCCGCCCCGCGTCCTTCGTCAGGTAGCCACGCGCCCCGGCCCGCATCGCGGTGACGATGGAGTCGTCGTCGGCGTAGGTCGTCAGCACCAGCACCGCGACCCCGGGGTGCTCGGCGACGATCCGTGCGGTGGCGGTCGGCCCGTCGACGCCCGGCATCCGCAGGTCCATCAGGACGACGTCGGGTGTGTCCCGGCCGACGGCGGCGATCGCCTCGGCCCCGTCGGCCGCCTGCCCGACGACCCGCAGGTCGGGCACGAGCGACAGCACCGTCACCAGGCCGTCGCGGACGATGGCCTGGTCGTCGACCACGAGCACCCGGATGGTCACGAGCGGTCGTCCTCGGCGACGACCGCCGCGTCCGCGCCGTCCGCGTCGTCCGCAGTGTCCGCCTCGCGCGTGCCGTCGACGGGCAGGTGCATGGCGACGACGAACTCGTCGTCGGAACGCTCGGCCTCGACCGTGGCCTCGCTGCCGAGTTCCGCGAACCGCTCGCGCATCCCGAGCAGCCCCTGGCCGCCGCTGGGCAACGGGTTCGCCACGACGACGTCCACGGCGTCGCCGTCCCGGATCACGGACAGGGACACGGGGCGGCCGGGGGCGTGCCTGCGGGCGTTGCTGAGGGCCTCCCGGACGACCTGGACCACGGCGGCACGGTGGGCGTCGTCGAGGACAGCGAGGGTCGCGTCGCCCTGCACCACGACCTCGCCGCCGAACGAGCGGTGCGCGTCGACGAGGGCCGTCAGGCCCGCCCCGCGGTCGGCGGACGGACTGGAGGCACGGGTCGGCTCCGGCTGGTCGGGCTGCGGTCGGTGGGTCCGGGACTCGTCGGGCGCCGGTCGTCCGGACGGCGGCTCGTCGCGGAGCGCGTGCACCGCACGCCGCGCCTCGGCCAGACCGTCGGCGGCGAGCGCGCGGGCGTCACCGGCACGGCGGGTGGCCTCGTCGACGCGGCCGGCCTCGAGCAGGGCCTCGACCGCGTCGAGCTGCAGCACCAGGCCGCCGAGCGAGTGGGCGAGGACGTCGTGGATGTCCCGGGACGCCCGCGACCGGTCGGCCAGGAGCCGTGCGCGCTGCTGCTGGCGCTCGGTCTCGCGGGCCTGCGCCGTCGTGAGCCGCGCCTGCCGACGACTGAACCCGACGAGCACGCCGAGCAGCAGCCCGCCGCTCACGCCGAGGACGAACTGCACGGACGTCTGCTCGATCGTCGCGGTGACGGCGACCACCACGACGGCGGCGAGCGCGGCGACCGCGGCCGTCCAGACCGGCAGGCGGAGGTCGGCACCGAGGACGACGAGCCCGACGATCACCGGCACGACCAGCAGCGAGTCGGTCGGCACCACGGTGAGCGATCCGGCGGCGACCATCACGCCGGCTGCGGCGACGAGGACCCGGGGTGTGCGTGCCCCTTCACGGACGGCCCAGGCGGCGAGCGCAGCGGCCCCGAGGACCCAGACCCACGCGGGGTGGTGGAGCAGGACGCCGTTCCGGACGAACCAGAAGGCGACCACGGCGATGCCCACGCCGTTGAGCAGCCACGAGACGCCGGAGCGGGACCGGACCCCGGCGGGGTCGGTCCGCTCCGGTTCGGTCGGCAGGCTCACCGCACCATCATGCCGCGGCCGGCGGTCGCCGGGCGGTCGGTCCCGCGGGGGATGCGCTGGTCGACGACCAGGGCGCGGGCGGCTCGGTTCAGGGCGAGCACGAGCAGGATCGTGCCGGTCGAGGTGAGCAGGTGCGCTCCGAGGTGGCCGCCGAGGACGTCGAGGCCGATGCGGGCGGCGATGAGGACGATCCAGAGGCCGGCGCCGAGCCAACCGGTGCGGGACTGCAGGGTCCGGCCCTTGTCGTCCGGTGTCGTCACGGTGCGGAACCGGGTCATGGCCCCCATGGCCAGGCCGACGGCGACGGTGAGCAGGGCCTCGAGGCCGAGGAACACGACGTCGGTGGTGGTGACGGTCGTCGTGGTCTGCGCGAGGACGACCACCCCGACGATCGCCATGACGAGCGGTCCGCGCCAGATGCGCGCCGGGTCGAGGGAGCGCCAGGTCGCCTGCCGGTACGCCAGGAGGCCGACGAGGGCGAGGCCGATGAGCACGTTCGCGAGGAGCTGGACCGACATGGTGTGCCTTTCGAGGTGGTCCGGCGGGGTGTTCCGACCGGTGGGATCAGCCTCGTTCCGGGTGTCCCCCGGGCACACCAACCAGGGGTGGGGACGCGGGTGGTGATCGCGGTGGTGTTCCATTGATGGCATGGCTGATGCGTTCGACGGGTTCCGGATCGGTGCGGGGTACTCGGTGGTGGAGCCGGACCGGCACCGGCCGGGGTCCTTCACCCTGGTGGTGGACGGCACCCCGCAGTCGCACGTGGACCTCGAGGACCCGACGCACCTGGCGTTCGAGTACATCCGGCGGATCGGGCACGCAATCGACCTGCTGCCCGACGGCCCGGTCACGGCGCTGCACCTGGGCGCCGGGGCACTGACCCTGCCCCGCTACGTCGCCGTGACGCGTCCGGGTTCGCGGCAGCAGGTCATCGAGCTCGAGCGCGACCTGGTCGAGCACGTGCGCGAGGCCCTGCCGTTCCCCCGCGGCGCCTCGATCCGGGTGCGGTACGGCGACGCCCGCGAGGTCCTCGGCAAGCTGCCCGCCGGCCTGCGCGGCACGGTGGACCTGGCGGTGGTGGACGTGTTCGGCGGTTCGCAGATCCCCGCCCACGTGACGAGCGTCGAGTTCTACCGCGAGGTCGCCGCGTTCCTGTCGCCGACGGGCATCGTCGCGGTGAACGTGGCCGACGGCGCCGGGCTGGCCTTCGCCCGCGGACAGGCGTCGACCCTGCAGTCGGTGCTGCCCTCGGTCGCCGCGGTCGCGGACACCGGGATGCTCAAGGGCCGACGGTTCGGCAACATCGTGCTGCTCGGCTCGCCGACCGACCTGCCGGTGGCGGACATGCCCAGGCGGTACTCGTCGGACCCGATGCCGGCGAAGGTCGTGCACGGTGCGGAGCTCCGCTCGTTCATCGCCGGAGCGCCGATCGTCACCGACCAGACGGCGGTCGCGTCCCCCGAGCCGAACCGGAGCGTGTTCGGGGGCTGACGCCCGCGCGGGGCCTCGCCGGGGACGGACTTCGGGCGCTCGGCCGGTCCGGCTGTCAGGATGGTCTGAACGACCGCGCAGGTGCGCGACCGAGCGATGGGAACCCTGATGACGAACGACGACCGGAACGACCAGGACCGGACGGGCGACGGCCAGGCGCCGAGCTGGGGCGACGCCCCGCAGCAGCGGCCCGACGCCGACGCCCCGCGGTACGGCGAGCGGGTGGACCCGACGCCGACCTCGACCCCGCAGTACGGCGAGCAGTACGGGCAGGGCCAGCAGCAGTACGGCCAGCCGAACGGCGAGCAGCAGGGTCAGTACGGGCAGCAGCAGTACGACCAGCCGTCGAGCACGCCGAGCTGGAACGACCAGCAGCGTCACGAGCAGGGCCACGACCAGCAGCCGTACGCCGCCGCGCCGTCGCACTCCGGTGCCCCGGCCTGGCAGAGCTACGACGAGCCGAAGCCCAAGAAGAAGACCCTCGGTGTGGTGGCGTTCGTCCTCGGACTCGCCGCGCTCGTGATCGGCGTCATCGGTGGGTACGTGATGGGGTCGGCGCTCGCCAACAGCGACGCGATCAACAACCTCGTCCCGAGCAGCGGTGCGACCCCGGACCAGCAGGAGCTGCAGCGTCAGCTCATGAACGACCCGGCCGTCATCTCGCAGATCGGTGTCGGTGCGGTGATCGCCGGCGTCGCCGCGATCCTCGGGCTCTGGGCGCTCGTGCAGGGCATCATCGCCGCCGTGACCAAGCGTGGTCGCGGCTGGGGCATCTTCGCGATCGTCCTGGCCGTCGTCGCCACGATCGCGACGCTGGTCACCTACGTCGGCGTGGCCGCTGCCGCCGCGGTGGCCGCCAACTCCTGATCGACCGCTCCGGACGGCCCGTCGTGCTCCGGCACGGCGGGCCGTCGGTCGTTCCGCCGGGCACCCCGGACCGCCGCACCCGCGCAACCTGAGCGCGTCGCACCGACGGCTCCCTGCAGACCGCGGCTACCCTCGAACCGATGTCCCTCCCGCCCGACGACCGCCAGCTGCCCGACCCGTCCGACCGTTCCCGTGAACCGCGCCACGCGGCTCCCGTGACGGCCGGGGTCAGCCCGGGCAGCACCTTCGCGCCCATCAGCCTGCGACCCGCGGTCGACGTCGACGCCGTGCACCAGCGGCTCCGCGACCTCGGCCAGAGCCGCAGCACCGACGCCCTCGCCGAACGGGCCGAGCTGCTCCGTCTGCTCGGTCGTCTGGACGAGTCGCTCGTCATCGCGGAAGAGGTGTTCCGTCTCGCGATGTTCACCGGGGAGCGCCAGGACAAGGTCGCCGCACGGATCCGTCGTGCGCACGTCCTGCACGACCTGGGGCGCCACGACCGCGCCGCCAACGAAGCCGCCATGGCCCGCGACACCGCCGCCACCGAGGAGTGGCCGGAACTCGAAGGTGCCGCCGCCGAGATCGAGGGCTGGTCGCTGTTCGAGAACGACCGCTTCGACGAGGCGCGCGCCGCCCTGTCGCGGGCGTACCAGGCCTTCCGCCAGGCGGGGGCGCCGTCGGAGCGCACCGACGCCCTGCGCACCGCGGTCGAGGCCGCGATGCGTGCCGCCATCACGCACCCGGCGGAACCGTCGGACAAGCCCCGGACGGCCCGCGAGGTCGCCGCCCGTCGCGCCGAGGACGACGAACCCGTCACCCGCGTCGCCGAGCCGGTGAAGCAGGTCCCGCCGATCCGCCGTCGCGTGCTCGGTGCTCCCGACGCCGCGCGGACCGAGGCCGACGACATCTGGGGTCGGATCGCGGCCCGGGCAGCGAAGAAGGGCCAGGCCGACCCGCGCGCCGAGCAGTGACCGCGCTCGAGACCGTCCGGCTCCGCGCCGAGGCCCTGATCGCAGAACACCTCGGCGCCGGCACCTGGGCGTTCGGGTTCGACCACGCGAAGACCCGTGCCGGCCAGTGCGACTTCGCGCGGAAGCGGATCACCGTGAGCCGTCACCTGGCCACCCGGTTCTCCGACCACGACGTCGAGCAGGTCCTGCTGCACGAGGTCGCCCACGCCCTCGCCGGCGCACGGGCGGCACACGGACCGAAGTGGAAGCGCACGGCCGCGTCGATCGGGTACACCGGCTCCCGCCTGCACGACGGGCCGATCGCCAGCGAGCTCGCACCGTGGATCGGCAGCTGCCCCGCGGGCCACGAGCACTTCCGGTACCGCACCCCCACACGCCCCCTGGCCTGTGCCCGCTGCTCCCGACGGTTCGACGCCCGGAACGTCATCACCTGGCGGCGCCGGACCGCGGACGACGACGCGGCCACGATGGCGTCGACTACCGCATGAGGTGCCCGACGCACGGAGGCGCGCCGGTAACCCGTTAGCCTGGACGGATGCACACGGGGCAGCACATCCGCACGGACGCCGGTTCCTCCTGGTTCTTCGACGCCGGACGGATCGCGCTCGACTTCGCGCACACGGGTGGCTTCGCCGACGACTCCGCCGGACGACGCCCGCGGTCGCAGCTCGGCGAACTGCTCGCGAGCCCGGCCGACCTGGACGAGTGGCTCAGCGAGCACACCGAGCCGATCGACGTCGGCGCCAGCGGCCGCGAGCTGCAGGACGCCCGCGCCCTGCGCGCCGCGATCGCCCGGTTGGCCGTCGCCGCCGCCCCCGCGCCGGCGAGCACGGCCGCCGAGCGCACCGCCGTGGCGGCGGGCCTGCGCGCCGGAGCCGGCCGCACGCGCCCCGCGCCCGACGACATCGACACCGTCAACCTGTTCGCCGCCCTGCCGGACGTGCCCCCGAGCCTCCCCGGTGGCCGACGCCGCGCCGGAGCCAACCGGGTCCGCCTGGCCCAGGCCCTGTCGAGCGTCGCGCGCGACGCCGTCGCGCTCTTCACCGAGGTCGGCTTCGACGACGTCGAGGCCGACGGCCGCCCGACCCGGCTGAGCCGCTGCTCGGCCGAGGACTGCGGCCTGGTGTTCTACGACTCGTCGCGCGGCGGGACCCGGCGCTGGTGCTCGATGCAGCGGTGCGGCAACCGTGCGAAGGTCCGGGCGCACCGCGCCCGCCGGGCAGCGGAGTGAGCAGGCACTGAGCACGGCCTGACCGCCTCCCGTCCGCCCTCCGCGAGCGGTCACGACACCCCGCTCGCCTCCGCCGAGCGGTCACCAACCGTCGCCCGACGGCCTCGCAGCCGACCGGTCGTGACCAGCCGACGCGACGCAAGCGACGAGTCGCGACCAGCCACCGGCCGGGAGGCGCGTGGCAGCGCCGCCACGGGCCTCCAGTCCGCCTTCCGCGAGCGGTCACGACACCCCGCTCGCCTCCGCCGAGCGGTCACCAACCGTCGCCCGACGGCGGCGCAGCCGACGGATCGCGACCACTCGACGCAACGCAAGCGACGAGTCGCGACCAGCCACCGGCCGGGAGGCGCGTGGCAGCGCCGCCACGGGCCTCCCGTCCGCCCTCCGCGAGCGGTCACGACACCCCGCTCGCCTCTGCCGTGTGGTCACCAACCGTCGCTCGACGGCATCCCAGCCGACGGATCGCGACCGCCCGAGGCACGCTCACGGGCGTGGTGGCCACCGAACGCAGCATCGGCGAAGAAAAAGATTCGGCACACCGAATCCTCTGGCAGGATCGGTGCATGACCGACACTGCCAGCACCCGGCTCGACGAGCGCCCACCCGGCGCCCCGCGTCGTCGTGCAGCCGGCCTCACCCTGCTCGGACCGGCCTTCGTCGCAGCCATCGCCTACGTCGACCCGGGCAACGTCGCCGCCAACCTGACCGCCGGGGCCGAGTACGGCTACCTGCTGCTCTGGGTGCTCGTGGCCGCGAACGCCAGCGCCGTGGTGGTGCAGTACCTGTCCGCCAAGCTCGGGGTGGTGACGGGCAAGTCGCTGCCCGAACACCTGGGCCTGCGGATGCGGCGCGCGCCGCGCCTGCTGTTCTGGGGCCAGGCCGAGATCGTGGCGGCAGCGACCGACATCGCCGAGGTCATCGGAGGCGCGCTGGCCCTCTACCTGCTCTTCGACCTGCCGCTCGTGGTCGGCGGGATCATCACCGGGCTCGTCTCGATGCTGCTGCTGACCCTGCACAGCCGCCGGGGCACGCGCCTGTTCGAGACCGTGGTGACGGCGATGCTCGCGATCCTGACGGTGGGCTTCTGCGCCGGGCTGCTGTTCGCCCGGGTCACACCGGCCGACCTGGTCGCCGGGCTCGTGCCGCGGTTCGAGGGCGCCGGGTCGGTGCTGCTCGCGGCCTCGATGCTCGGCGCGACCGTGATGCCGCACGCCGTGTACCTGCACTCGGCGCTCGCCCGGGACCGTCACGGGGACGTCCCCGCCGGGCCGGAGCGTCGCCGGGTGCTCGTCGCGACCCGGTGGGACGTCGGGCTCGCCCTGATCGTCGCCGGTGGGGTGAACATCGCGATGCTCGTCCTCGCCGCGGCCACCCTGCCGGGCGTCGCGGGCACCGACTCGATCCCCGGGGCGCAGCGGGCCATCGCCGAGAACGTGGGCCCGGTCGTCGGGGTCCTCTTCGCCGTCGGACTGCTGGCGTCCGGACTGGCCTCGACCTCGGTGGGCTGCATGGCCGGGGCGGAGATCATGCAGGGGCTGCTGCACGTGCGGATCCCGCTGGTGGCCCGGCGGGCGATCACCCTGGTGCCCGCGATCGTGCTGCTCGCGCTGCACATCGACGCGACGATGCTGCTCGTCGTCAGCCAGGTGGTGCTGAGCTTCGGGATCGCCTTCGCGATCGTGCCGCTCGTGGTCTACACGTCACGGCGGAGCGTGATGGGCACCGACGTGAACGCCGCGATCACCCGCGTGGTGGCGTGGGTGATCGCGGCGGTCATCGTGGCGCTCAACATCGCGCTGGTGGTGCTCACCCTGACCGGCTGAGGCACACCGGTCAGGGCGCGGCGGTCGTCACGCGACGACCTGGACGTCCTTCCAGAACGCGACGTAGCCCGAGTAGTCCTTGCCGACACGCTCGAACGACGACGGGATCGGCGTCGGGTACGACCACGCGCGGTCCTGCAGCGCCTGGCCGTCCACGTTCACCGTGAAGTACTGGGTGTCGCCCTTCCACGGGCAGTGGTACTGGGTGGGGCTCTCGGTGAAGAGCTCGGTGTGCACGCTCGACGGCGGGAAGTACCAGTTGCCCTCGATCTTGATGAGGTCCTCTTCCCGGGCCTCCGCGATCACCGTGTCGCCGACGACTGCCTTCATGGCGTTGCTCCTTCGCTCGCTGGTTCCGTGACGGGGCGAACGCTACGCGCGCTCCCCCGATTCCCGCAGGACGGGCAGGTCGGGGCCTGCGGCGAGCGCCGCGTGCACGTCGTCCCGGCTCAGGACGGCGGCTCCCTCGGACGCGCTGACCAGGTGCCGCACGGCACGGCGGAGCCCCGTGTACGCCGCGCAGGCCGCAGCGGCCTCGGGCGAGGTGTGGTCGATGCCGACCTCGGTGAGTGCGTCGACGACGGCTCCGGCGGCGAGCAGGTCCTCGACGGCGAAGTCGGGTGCGTCGGCGACGTCGACGGACTCCCCCGCCGCCTCGGCCGCGTCGTCGAGGGTCGCGGTGTGGTGCAGCCCGGCGGCCACGATCGCGACGACGCATCGGTCACCACGTGCGGCCTGGAGGCCCGTCACCCGTTCCGCGACCGCCGCCGCGTTGCCGAGGTGGCCGAGCACGACCTCCGGACCCTCCGGCAGCTGGGCGCTCACGTTCCGGAGCGCGCGCCGCTGCGCGGCGGCGTCGGGGCTCGGCGGCAGGGCGTCGACCCAGACGAGCAGGTGGGTGCCGTGGGCGATGCGTGCCGCGCCTCCGGGACCCCACGCGAACCGGACCTGGTACTTCTCCTGGGTGCGTTCTGCCACGTCCGTCACGATAGCTGTCCGGGCGATGCTGTCCCTCTCCACAGGGTCGCCGTCCGACCGGGTTCCGCCAGGGTCGGCGACCGTAGGATGCATGGTCATGGAGATCGCCCCCGTGCCCACCCTGACCGGCGACCGTGTGACCCTCGAGCCCCTCGGGCAGGAGCACGCGGAAGACCTGCGGGCGGCGGTCGCGGACGGCGATCTGTGGCGCACCTGGTACACCTCGGTGCCCGCTCCGGCACAGGTCGAGGCCGAGATCGACCGGCGGCTCGCCGAGCACGAGGCCGGCCGCATGGTGCCCTTCGCCGTGCGGGACCGCCCGACCGGGCGGGTGGTGGGCGCGACGACCTTCATGAACATCGACACGGGCAACCGTCACGTCGAGATCGGCAGCACGTTCCTGGCGAAGTCCGCCCAGCGCTCGGGGATCAACACCGAGTCGAAGCTGCTCATGCTCTCGCACGCGTTCGAGGCGTGGCAGTGCATCGCGGTCGAGTTCCGCACCCACTGGCACAACCTGCAGTCGCGCGCGGCCATCGCGGGCCTCGGCGCCAAGCAGGACGGCGTGCTCCGGAACCACGCGATCGGCCGAGACGGCACCCTGCGCGACACCGTGGTCTTCTCGGTCATCGCGTCGGAGTGGCCGGCCGTCCGGCTCGGACTGGCCGAGCGGCTCCGCCGGCACGACCGCGCCGAGGGGTCCCGCCGCCGGTCGGCCCGGCACGCCTGATCCCCGCGCCGCGACGGGTGTGATGCCCGCATCGGCGACGCACGGAGCAGCGCCCAGCCCGCGGGCGTAGCGTCAGCGGCATGCACGTCGGCCTCCGGATCGTCCTCGACGCGCCGGTCGAGGCCGTGCGCGACGCCCTGCTGTCCCCGTCCGTGATGGTGGCGGTGACGAAGCCCTTCCTGGCGTACCGCTCCCGCGATCCGCAGGGGTTCCCCGAGCGGTGGGAACCCGGTCACCCGCACCCGATCACCGCGGACGCCTTCGGCCTGGTACCGAGCGGCGACACGCACGTCGACCTCGACCTGTACGAGGTCCAGGGGGTCCCCGTGCAGCGCGACAACGGCGGTGGCACGTCCGGGCTGTTCGGCCGGATGACGATGTCGCACCGGATGGCCGTCCTCCCCGCACCGGGTGCCCGGACCCTGCTGCTCGACCGCCTGACCTACCGCATGCGACCGGCCGCCCTCGGCCTCGCCCTGTGGCCCGGCATGTGGGTCATCTGGCAGTGGCGGGCGTTCCGGATGCGTGCCCTCGCGCCCACCTGGCGGACCGACGGCGCGTGACGCGACGCGGGTCGGGCCTCCCGTCCACCGCGCAGCGGGCGTAGCCTCGTCCACGTGAGCCAGACGCGCCCCCAGGAGCCGACGACCGACGACCGTGTGCGCAGCACGCTGGCGACGACGGATTGGCGGCGGATGACGTTCGACCTGTACCGCCGTGTCCGCGCGACGCCGGACCCCCAGACGGCGCACGCGCTCTGGCGGGAGACCCGCGACGCGATGTTCGCGGACCACCCGGCATCGCCACTGCTCGACGAGGATGCCCGCGACTTCGAGTCCCTGCCGGTGCCGGACTACGACCCCGCCTGGCGCTTCCAGGTCCGCATCGAGGCCACGGAGCCAGCCGAGTTCGACTTCGAGACCGGCACCGACGGCGTCGTCCACTTCGACCGCCTCGGCCTGGTGCGGGTCCCCGGTGTCGGCACCCTCGACGTCTGGAAGCACGGCGGCTACGCGGGCGGGGTGTTCGTACCCGTCAAGGACGCCAGCGCCGGCAAGGCCCGCGGCACCTACGGCGGCGGCCGCTACCTGCTCGACACCATCAAGGGCTCGGACCTGGGCGGCGACGACCTCGGGTCGCTCGTGCTCGACTTCAACTTCGCCTACAACCCGTCGTGCGCGTACGACCCGGCGTGGGCGTGCCCGCTCGCCCCTCCGGGGAACACCGTGCCGGTCCCGATCCCCGTCGGCGAGCAGTACGACTTCTAGGGTGGAACGCATGACAGGACTCGTCGCGCTCGACGTCGGCGGCCGCGTGCCCCCGTTCGAGCAGGTCCGATCGCAGATCGCCGCGCAGATCGCCGCCGGGTACCTGGTGGACGGCGAACGGCTGCCGAGCGTGCGGGGGCTGGCGGACGAGCTCGGCCTCGCCGCCGGCACCGTCGCGAAGGCCTACCAGCTGCTCGAGGAAGCCGGGCTCGTGCACACCGCACGGGGCGCCGGCACCCGGGTGGTGCGGCCGGCAGCGGTCCCGGACGCCGTGGCCGAGGCCGCTCGTGCCCTGGCCGGCGCGGCGCGCTCGGCGGGGCTGTCGGCGGACCAGGCCGCGACCGCGTTGCGCGAGGCCTGGCCAGCGTAAGGCTGCGCGGGGCTGGCCCGGCTGGCTGGCGCTTCCGGGCGTACCCGGTCGTTCCGGGCGTACCCGGTCGGGAGTTCCGACCCGCTCCGCCCGATTCGACCAGGCATCGCACGCGTTCTGGGAAGGAACGCCCGAGCGATCAGCAGCGCTTGTAGACGTACGCGTCGTCCTTCGGGGTCACCAGGTCGCGGTCGCGCAGGATGGTCATGGCCGGACGGCTCTTCAGCGTGCACACCGACCCCCACGAGCGCTTGAGGGTGTCCGAGTACTCCACGTCGATGACCCGCCCGCCGTAGGCCTTCGTGTACGCCGCGCACTCCCGGTACTGCACGCACTCCTCGGCGACGACGAAGTCGAACCCGGTCTGCTTCCGGCCGGACGCCCCGAGCTGCGGTGTGTTCTTCTGCCCGACGGCCAGGCCGTGCCGGTGTCCCTTGGCGACGAGCGACTTCGCGAGCGCCAGGTTGCCAGACCGGGTGAGCCGCTTGCCACTGCGGGTCCAGGAGTCGAGGTTGTCGAACTCGACCGCGTCGAACCCGCGGTCAGCGCAGCGGGCAACGGTCTTCGCGAGCACCTTCGTGATCAGGGCACGCTTGGCCGCCGTCCGGGTGTCGAGGAGCATCTCGTCGGGCCACCCCGGGTCAGAGACCGGCTTGCCAGCGCGGTCGCGGAGGATCGCCGACGGGTAGGACTTCTTCCAGGTGCGGGC
Source organism: Curtobacterium poinsettiae (assembly GCF_047226435.1). Classification (NCBI taxonomy): domain Bacteria; kingdom Bacillati; phylum Actinomycetota; class Actinomycetes; order Micrococcales; family Microbacteriaceae; genus Curtobacterium; species Curtobacterium poinsettiae. Next base: position 3,382,532 of record NZ_CP178434.1, read on the forward strand.
GGCCTCGGGCTGCGTCTGGAACCCGTTGACGTAGCAGATGTTGTACTTGCCCTTCGCCGGGCGGTCGGTGCTGTCCCGCTCGACGATCGTGACGCCGGACGGCGGGGTGTAGCCGCCGCCGAGCTGATAGTCCACACGGCCCGAGGTCGGCAGGTTCCGGTAGCTGGCGGCCGCGCTCGTCGTGGCGGCCTCGGCGCAGCCGGCGGTGCCGAGGACGGCCACCAGGGCCATCGCGGTGGTCAACAGGACGGTTCGCATGCGCACCCCGGAATCCTCGCATGCGCGGGGAGAACCACCCGGCCCTCGCTGATCCGGGCATGTGCACGCTATGCTGGTCGTACTCGAGGCGCCGATCGCCTCGTGCGTCGTACGGACGCCCCGAACTCCCGACCACCTGTCTCCGGACTCCGGTCGATGATCGAGCACCTCACGAAGGTGCCCAGGCTTCTCTGCTGCGGCGACTGCGCCAGCCACATCCGTTGGCGCGCATCCCGCCCGCGCGCTGCCTCGCAAGTGCGCCCACAGCCGGCTCGCTCCGGCTCGAAAGGTCACCATGACCACCGAAGACATCCGTTTCTCCGACCTCGGCGTCCCCGCGCCGATGGTCTCCGTCCTCGCCGACCAGGGCAAGGACATGGCGTTCCCCATCCAGGCGGACACGCTCCCGGACTCCCTGCAGGGCAAGGACGTCCTGGGCCGCGGCCGCACCGGCTCCGGCAAGACCATCGCGTTCGCGATCCCGCTGGTCGCCCGCCTCGCCGCCAGTGGCCGCAAGCGCCGCGCCGGTCGCCCCCGCGCGCTGGTGCTCGCCCCGACCCGTGAGCTCGCGACGCAGATCGACGTCGCGCTCGCCCCGCTCGCCAAGGCCATGGGCCTCAACACCACGACCATCTTCGGTGGCGTCGGTCAGGGTCGTCAGGTCGACGCCCTGCGCGGCGGCGTCGACGTCGTGGTCGCCTGCCCGGGTCGCCTCGCCGACCTCATGCAGCAGGGCCACGTGAACCTGGGCGACATCGAGGTCACCGTCCTCGACGAGGCCGACCACATGGCCGACATGGGCTTCCTGCCCGGTGTCACCAAGATCATGCAGGCGACCCCCGAGAAGGGACAGCGTCTGCTGTTCTCCGCCACGCTCGACAACGGTGTGGACAAGCTCGTCAAGAAGTTCCTGCACAACCCGGTGATGCACTCCGTCGACGAGGCGAACAGCCCCGTCGAGGCGATGACCCACCACCTGTTCGAGGTCGCCGACGCCGACGCGAAGAAGCACCTCGTGAGCGCCCTCGCCTCGGGCAACGGTCGCCGCATCCTCTTCATGCGCACGAAGCACCACGCCAAGCGCCTCGCCAAGCAGCTCAGCAGCCAGGGGATCCCGGCCGTCGACCTGCAGGGCAACCTGTCGCAGGGCGCCCGTGAGCGCAACCTCGCGAAGTTCTCCTCCGGTGAGGCCCTCGTGCTCGTCGCCACCGACGTCGCCGCCCGTGGCGTGCACGTCGACAACGTCGAGCTCGTCGTCCACGTCGACCCGCCCACCGAGCACAAGGCGTACCTGCACCGCTCGGGTCGCACGGCGCGCGCCGGTTCGTCCGGTGACGTCGTCACGGTGACGATGCCCGCCGAGCGTCGCGACGTCGCGCAGATGATGCGTGCGGCCGCGATCAAGGTCACCCCGCAGCACGTCACCTCGACCTCCGCCGCGGTCACCGCGCTCGTCGGCGAGGTCGCCCCGATCCGCCACGTCGCCGAGGAGCAGCCCACCCAGCAGCGTCAGCCCAAGCAGCGCTCGGCCGAGTCCGCCGGTGACGGTGGCGGTCGTCGCCGTGGTCGCGGCGGTCGGTCGGGAGGCGCGGCGCAGCCCGCACGCTCCGGTTCCGCTGGCGAGTCCGCCGGTTCGGCCGGGGGCCGTCAGGGCCGTCCGGCCCGTGGCGCGCGTTCCGAGGGCGCCGGGCGCTCCGGCGCCGCGGCCGCCGGTTCGACCGGTGGTCGCCGCAGCGGCGGCAACCGCCGCTCCGGCAGCGGTGACGTCGTGCGCGGCGGCTCGTCGGCCGTCTGGTCGTCCGAGGGCGGCTACGCCGCGGGTCGGTCCGGCAACGAGTCGGGCAGCAACCGTCGTGGTGGCTCGCGCCGCGCCTCCCGTCCGGCCGGCGCTGCGGACCGCCACTGAACCACCCGCTCGACCCGCGCGGTCTGAGCCCGTTGGTCTGAGCCCGTCGGTGCTCGCAAGACACCGGTGTTCACGTTTCGCACCCCCGCATCCCGGGGTGTGATCCGCGAACACCGGTGTTTTGCGTGAAGGCGGGGGCCAAACCTTGGCGGGGGCTGGGGGTGGGGTACCCCGGCGGGCGTACGGTCTGCTTCACCGGATGCCGCGCAAGCGGCTGACGGGGAACACGTCCGCTTCTGGAAGGAGTGCCTATGGCTGGCATCGATGACATCAAGAACGCCGCTGAGAAGGCGGCAGGCAAGGTCAAGGAAGCCGTCGGGAACGCGACCGACAACGACCGCCTGAAGGCCGAAGGCCAGACCGACCAGGGCAAGGCCTCGGCGAAGCAGGGCGTCACTGACGTCAAGGACGCCGCGCACGGCGTCGCCGACAGCTTCAAGAACGACAAGCACTGAAGCCGGTTCGCGACCGCGCTGCGAAGCCCCCGGATCCGATCGGATCCGGGGGCTTCGTCGTGCGCGCGGGGCTTCGTCGTGCGCTGGGTACGACCGCCCCCGTCGGGCTAGTGCAGGGCGCCGACCGACGCGAGACCGGCCCGGAGCAGGGCGCCGCGGCCGCCTTCCATCTCGTCGGCGACGGCGTCGGACGCGGCTTCCATCGGGCTCATCCACGTGAGTTCGAGAGCGTCCTGCCGGGGCTCGCACGTCCCCGTGACCGGGACGACGTAGGCCAGCGAGATCGCGTGCTGCCGCTCGTCGGTGTACACCGAGGCGCCGGGCAGCGGGAAGTACTCGGCCACGGTGAACGGGGCCGGGCTCGAGGGCAGCTGCGGGAACGCCATCGGCCCGAGGTCCTTCTCCAGGTGGCGGAACAGTGCGGTGCGGATCGACTCGCCGAACATCACGCGACCGGACACCAGGGTGCGGGCGATCGAACCGCTCGGGGAGACCCGCAGCAGCACCCCGACCTCGGTCACGACACCGAGGCCGTCGGTGCGGACGGGGACCGCTTCGACGTAGCAGATCGGCAGACGACGGCGGACGTTCGCGAGCTCCTCGTCGGACAGCCAGCCGGAGTCGGGATCGGGGGTGCGCAGCGAGGACATGCACCGTGTCTACCAGGGACGGCAGCGAGTTCGGCGGAAGGCGCGGGAGTTGGGGATGGTTAGCGTTGTCCACATGATCGATGCGGACCTGGTGCAGTGGACACGGAGTGCCTCGGACCGGCGGGGCACACCCCTGCTCGTCGCGATGCACGGGGTGGGGTCGAACGAGCACGACCTGCTCGGACTCGCCCCCGCGCTGCCGCCCGCGTGGACCGTCGCCTCGCTCCGGGCACCGATGCCGTGGGGGGCCGGCTTCAGCTGGTACCCGCTCGGCACCCCCGGCTCCCCCGCGCTCGAGGCGGTCGACGCCGCGGTCGACGAGGTGCTCGACTGGATCGACTCCGTCGCCGCAGACCACCCGCGGATCGGACTGCTCGGGTTCTCGCAGGGCGGCTCGATGGCGCTCCAGCTCCTGCGGGCACGGCCCGCGGCCTTCGCGTTCGCGGTGTCGCTGTCGGGGTTCGTGGTGCCGGGCGTCACGGATTCGCGTGACGAGGCCGTCTCGGCTGTGCGGCCGAGGGTCTTCCTGGGGCACGGCGACCTCGACCCGGTGATCCCGCCCGAGGCCACCGTTCGGACACAGGCGTGGGCCGCGGCGCACACCGACGTGACCGACCGGACCTACGCGGGCCTGCCGCACGCGGTGTCGACGGCGGAGCTCGCGGACGTGACGGCGTTCGTCGACGCGGTGTAGGCGCACGACGACGGACGGGAGGCCCGGTGCCAGCTGGCACCGGGCCTCCTGTCCGTCACGGGGTGACGTCCGTCAGTCGGCGAGGATCTGGAGCAGGTCCTTGCGGAGCTGGTCCACCTTGGCCGTGGCGGCCTTGGCCTGTTCCTCGGTCGCGGTGCTGCGGTACATGTGCAGGACGCCCATGGTCTTCCGGAGCGCCTCGAAGAACTCGCGCTGGGCGTCCGGGATGCCAGGGGCCCCGTCGAGTGCCGCGGCGATCTCGTCGGCCTTGGCCTCGGTCTCGGCCTTGCCGGCGTCGGTGAGTTCGAAGAGCGTCTTGCGACCGTCGCCGGACGAGACCACGAGGTCTTCGTCGACGAGCTGCTGGAGCGTCGGGTAGACCGAGCCGGGGCTCGGCTTCCAGGCGCCGCCGGTGCGCTCGGCGATGGTCTTGATCACGGCGTAGCCGTTCTGCGGGCCCTCGGCCAGCAGGCCGAGGATCGCGAGTCGGACGTCGCCGCGGCGACGGCGTTCGCGGCCGAAGCCGGGGCCGCCGAATCCGGGACCGAAGCCCATGCCCGGGCCGAAGCCGGGGCCGAACCCGCGGCCACCGAAGCCCCGGCCGCCGTGGTCGTGGTCACCGCGGTCGCGGCCGGGGAAGCCGGCGCCGTGGTGCTGCCGCGCGCCGCCGAAGCGGGGGCCGCGCGGGCCGAACCCGCGCTGGTCGCGGGGGGACGTGTTGCTGTTGTCGTCATACGAGGGGCGCATGAGGAGTCCTTTCGTCGTGCTGAGTCGGCTCGCGACCGGTCTGACCTGATCGTCTTCGTCGTATCGCGATGTGTTTACGATAGATCGGTAACTATCGCTCTGTCAAGAGCGACGTCCGCTCGGCCTGCTGTCGGTGGCGACGGGCAGGATGGGACGGACCATGACGGACGTCTTCGAGCGCTTCTCCCCCGCCACCACCGAGTGGTTCCGCGGCGCCTTCGACGCACCGACCCCCGCACAGGCCGGGGCGTGGGACGCCATCTCGACCGGGCAGCACGCGCTCGTGATCGCCCCGACCGGTTCCGGCAAGACCCTGGCCTCGTTCCTGTGGTCGATCGACCGGCTCATCAGCGCGACCGACCGGCCGCCGGCGAAGCAGCGCACGCGGGTGCTCTACGTCTCGCCGCTCAAGGCCCTGGGCGTCGACGTCGAGCGCAACCTGCGGAGCCCGCTCGTCGGCATCACCCAGACCGCACGCCGTCTCGGTACCGAACCACCGGACGTCACGGTGGGTGTGCGCAGCGGTGACACCCCGTCGTCCGACCGGCAGAAGCTCCTGCGCCAGCCGCCGGACATCCTCATCACCACGCCCGAGTCGCTCTACCTGATGCTCACCTCGCAGGCACGCGAGACCCTGGTGAACGTCGACACCGTCATCGTGGACGAGGTCCACGCGGTCGCCTCGAGCAAGCGCGGCGCACACCTGGCCGTGTCGCTCGAACGCCTCGACGACCTGCTCGGCAAGCCCGTGCAGCGCATCGGGTTGTCCGCGACCGTCCGTCCGCCGGAAGAGGTCGCGCGGTTCCTGGGCGGCCGCGCCCCGGTGACGATCATCGCGCCGCCGGCGCAGAAGACCTTCGACCTGCGGGTCGTCGTGCCCGTCGACGACATGACCGAGCTCGGGGCGTCGCCGGTCGGTGCGGACGCGTCCGAGTCGCCGACGAACGGGTCGATCTGGCCGCACGTCGAAGAGCGCGTCGTCGACCTGATCGAGGAACACCGCTCGACCATCGTGTTCGCGAACTCGCGGCGGCTGGCCGAGCGGCTGACGGCACGCCTCAACGAGATCCACGAGGAACGCGTGCTCGCCGCAGCCGGCGACGGCGCCCTGGTGCCGGCAGGGGCGTCCCCGGACGACGACGGCCTGCCCGTGGCACGGGGGCGGCCGCAGTCTCCGGCGCGCACCTCGGCGCACGCGGTCGCGCCCCAGGGGGCCAAACGGCCGCCGGCGCAGCTCATCGGCGGGTCCGGGCAGACCGCCGGCGGGGGCTCGGACGCCTCCGTCCCGGTGCTCGCCCGCGCGCACCACGGCTCGGTGTCGAAGGACCAGCGCGCGATCATCGAGGACGACCTGAAGTCCGGTCGGCTGCGGTGCGTCGTCGCGACGAGCTCGCTCGAACTCGGTATCGACATGGGCGAGGTCGACCTGGTCGTCCAGGTCGAGGCGCCGCCCTCGGTCGCGAGCGGGCTGCAGCGCGTCGGTCGTGCCGGACACCAGGTGGGCGAGATCTCGCGCGGGGTGCTGTTCCCGAAGCACCGGGCCGACCTGGTCAACAGCGCGGTCACGGTCGAGCGGATGGTCTCGGGCCAGATCGAGTCGATCTCGGTGCCGGCGAACCCGCTCGACGTCCTGGCGCAGCACACCGTGGCGGCCGGGTCGATCGACACCCTCGACGTCGAGCACTGGTTCGAACTCGTGCGGCGGAGCGCCCCGTTCAGCGGCCTGCCCCGGTCGGCGTTCGAGGCGACGCTCGACCTGGTCACGGGTCGGTACCCGAGCGACGAGTTCGCCGAACTCCGGCCACGGCTGGTCTGGGACCGCGTGCACGGCACCCTGACCGGGCGGCCCGGGGCGCAGCGGCTCGCGGTGACGAGCGGCGGGACGATCCCGGACCGTGGCATGTTCGGCGTGTTCATGGTCGGCGAGAAGGCGTCCCGCGTCGGCGAGCTCGACGAGGAGATGGTCTACGAATCACGCGTGGGGGACGTCTTCGCCCTCGGTGCCACGAGCTGGCGGATCGAGGAGATCACCCACGACCGCGTCGTCGTGAGCCCGGCGTTCGGGCAGCCCGGTCGCGTGCCGTTCTGGAAGGGCGACGGCATCGGCCGACCCGCCGAGCTCGGCCGGGCCACCGGTGCGTTCGTGCGCGAGGTCGAGGGCGCATCGGACGACGACGCCCGCGCCCGGGTCGCCGCCGGCGGACTGGACGAGCGTGCCGTCACCAACCTGCTGACGTTCCTGCGCGACCAGCGCGCGGCCACCGGCCACGTGCCGAACGACACCACGCTCGTCGTCGAGCGGTTCCGCGACGAGCTCGGGGACTGGCGGCTCATCCTGCACTCGCCCTACGGCATGCAGGTGCACGCGCCGTGGGCCCTGGCCGTCGCCGCGCGGCTGCGCGAACGGCACGGCATCGACGGCGACGCGATGGCGGCCGACGACGGGATCGTCGTGCGCATCCCGGAGACCGACGCCGAGCCGCCGGGTGCCGACCTGTTCGTGTTCGAGCGCGACGACCTCGAGGCCCTGGTCACCGACGAGGTCGGCGGCTCGGCGCTCTTCGCCGCGCGGTTCCGCGAGTGTGCGGCGCGCGCCCTGCTGCTGCCCCGACGGAACCCCGGGCAGCGGTCGCCGCTCTGGCAGCAGCGGCAGCGGGCCTCGCAGCTGCTCGAGGTCGCGCAGAAGTACCCGACGTTCCCGATCGTGCTCGAGACCGTGCGCGAGGTGCTGCAGGACGTCTACGACGTGCCCGCCCTGCTCGGGATCGCCGACGACATCGCCGGGCGCCGGATCCGGTTGGTCGAGACCGAGACCGAGCAGCCGTCGCCGTTCGCCCGGTCGATCCTGTTCGGGTACGTCGCGGCCTTCATGTACGAGGGCGACACCCCGCTCGCCGAACGCCGGGCAGCGGCGCTGTCGCTCGACTCGACGCTGCTCGGCGAACTGCTCGGTCGTGCGGAGCTGCGCGAGCTGCTCGATCCCGCGGTCATCACGTCGGTGGAACGCGACCTGCAGCGGCTCTCGCCGGACCGCCGTGCCCGTGACGCCGAGGGGCTCGTCGACGTCCTGCGGCTGGTCGGCGCGCTCGACCTGGACGAAGCGGTCGACCGGAGCTGGCTCGCCGACACCGCCGACCGGGCCGGAGCGACCGCCGAACTGCGCAGCACGCTCCAGGCCCTGGAACGTGATCGCCGGGTGCTCTCGTTCTCGCACGCCGGGGCGACGCGCTGGGCCGTGATCGAGGACGCCGCCCGTCTGCGTGACGCCCTCGGGGTCCCGCTGCCGATCGGTGTGCCCACGGCGTTCATCGAGCCCGTGGCGGATCCCCTGGGCGATCTGATCGGCCGCTACGCGAGGTCGCACGGACCGTTCTCCGCACAGGAGGCCGCCGGTCGCCTCGGCCTGGGGATCGCCGTCGTGCAGGACACCCTGCGCCGACTCGTCGCCGACCGCCGTGTGGTGGAGGGCGAGTTCCGACCCGATCGCCAGGGTGCCGAGTGGTGCGATGCCGAGGTCCTGCGACGGATCCGCACGAAGTCCCTCGCGGCCCTGCGGCATGAGGTCGAACCGGTCTCGCCGGACACCCTCGCCCGCTTCCTGCCGGCCTGGCAGCACGTGCAGACTCCCGGGACCCGCGGTGGCCTCCGTGGCGTCGACGGCGTGCTGCAGGTGATCGACCAGCTCGCCGGGGTGGCCCTGCCCGCCAGCGCGTGGGAGACCCTGGTGCTGCCGTCGCGCGTCACCGACTACTCGACGAGCATGCTCGACGAACTGACCGCCACGGGCGAGGTCCTGTGGTCCGGCGGCGGCACACTGCCCGGCAACAACGGCTGGGTGCGTCTGCACCTGGCCGACACCGCGGCGACGACGCTCGCCGAGCCCTCCGGCGACGAGACGACCGAGCTGCAGCGCGACGTGCTCGGTGCGCTGGCCGGTGGCGGCGCCTACTTCTTCCGGCAGCTGGGCCAGGCCGTGGGCAGCAGCGACGACCAGGCGCTCACGACCGCGCTGTGGGACCTGGTCTGGGCCGGGCAGATCACGAACGACACGTTCGCCCCGCTGCGGTCGATGCTCGGCGGCAAGGCGAAGAGCTCGAGCGCTCCACGGGCCCGGGCCTACCGCGGCCGTCGGCGGCCGACCATGCCGACGCAGTCCGGGCCGCCGTCCGTCGGGGGTCGCTGGTCGCTCCTGCCGCTGGCCGAGTCCGACTCGACCGTGCGGGCCGCGGCGACCGCCGAACAGCTGCTCGAACGCTACGGCGTCGTGACCCGCGGCGCCGTGCAGGTCGAGGGTGTCCGCGGCGGCTTCGCGGGGGTGTACCGGGTGCTCTCGCGGTTCGAGGAGTCCGGCCGGGCTCGTCGCGGGTACTTCGTCGAGGGGCTCGGTGCCGCCCAGTTCGCCACCGGCCCGACCGTCGACCGGCTGCGCACCTACGCCCGCGAGCTCGGCGACGACGAGCGTGGCGATCCGGACCGCAAGCGCGAGGCCCTGACGCTCGCGGCGACCGACCCGGCGAACCCGTACGGGGCCTCGTTGCCGTGGCCCACGGGCGACGTCGACCCCGGAGTCGCGGACGATGCCGTCGCAGCCGGTGGGGCGAGCACCGGCGCGAACGATGCGGCGAGCGGCGTTGCGAGCGGTGCGAAGGCCACCCGCGGTCACCGGCCCGGGCGCAAGGCAGGCGCCCTCGTGACGACCGTCGACGGCAAGCTCACCGTGTACGTCGAGCGGGGCGGCAAGTCCGTGCTCACGTTCACCGACGACGCGGCCGACCTCGCCGCTGCCGCCACCTCGATCGCCTCGATCGTCCGGACCGGGCTGCGGAAACTCTCGGTCGAGCGGGTCGACGGGGACTTCGTGCTCGAGACGCCGCTCGGCGGCGCGCTCCGTCAGGCGGGGTTCACGGCGACCCCGCAGGGGCTGCGGCTCCGTGTGTGAGGCGAGCCGCGCCTCCCGGCCGTGCGGTGACCACATGCCGGAGGTGCCCCGTGCCTGAAGGCGACACCGTCTACCGTGCGGCACGCCGCCTGCACACCGCGCTGGCGGGCAAGGTCCTGACGAAGAGCGACTTCCGGGTCCCGGCCTTCGCCACCCTCGACCTGGTGGGGCGCACCGTCGACGAGGTCGTCCCCCGCGGCAAGCACCTGCTGCACCGGATCGGCGACCTGACCGTGCACTCGCACCTGAAGATGGAGGGCCGGTGGGACGTCTACGCGCCCGGTGACCGCTGGCGACGTCCGGCGCACCAAGCCCGGGCGATCCTGGACGCCGAAGGAGTCTCCACCGTCGGCTTCGCGCTCGGGGTGCTCGAGGTCGTCCCGCGCGACCAGGAGTCCGAGGTCGTCGGACACCTGGGGCCCGACCTGCTCGGCCCCGACTGGGACGCCGACCTGGCCCTCGCCAACCTGACGGAGGACCCCGAACGGCCGGTCGGGTTGGCGCTGCTCGACCAACGGGTGCTCGCCGGGCTCGGCAACGTGTACCGGAACGAACTCTGCTTCCTGCGCGGGGTGCTGCCGACGCGTCCGGCCGGCCAGGTCCCCGACCCGGCGCGCACGATCACGCTCGCCAGCCGACTGATCCTGGCGAACCGCGACCGCAGCGCCCGCGTGACCACCGGTGTCGACCGCCCCGGTCGACGGTTCTGGGTCTACGGTCGCGCCGGCAAGCCGTGTCTGCGCTGCGGGACCCCGATCCGGCACGGCGAACTCGGCGACTCGGAGCTCACCCTGCGCGACACCTACTGGTGTCCGCGCTGTCAGACCTGACGCACGGGGTGCAGGCGCTCCGCGGCGGTCACCCGGACCGCGTCGGTGACCCGTTCGAGGAGCGGTGACGCCAGGTTCCAGCGCTGCCACCACAGCGCGACGTCGGCGTGCCGACCCGGGGCCAGCTCGACCAGGACACCGCGGTCGATCGCGTCGAGGCACTGCGCCTCGGGCAGCAGCCCCCACCCGAACCCGAGCGTGACGGCGCGGGCGAAGTCGGCAGAGGTCGGGACGAAGTGGCGCGGGCCGCCGGGAGCGTGCCCCAGGACCTGGCGCAGGTACCCCTGCTGCAGGTCGTCGTCGCGGTCGTAGTCGACGAGCGGGACCTCGTCGAGCCGCCGGAGCATCCGCCGCTCGGTGCCGGTGTCGCCGAGGTACCGGGCGACGAACGCCGGTGACGCCACGGCCCGGTACCGATCGATGCCGAGCGGCACCGACGAGCAGCCCTGCACGGGGTCCGCCTCGGCCGTCACCGCGCCCATCACGGTGCCGGCGCGGAGCAGCTCGGCGGTGCGGTCCTGGTCTTCGCGGTGCAGGTCGAAGACCACCTCGGTGTCGGCCCGGACGAGGGCGAGGGCGTCGAGGAACCAGGTGCCGAGCGAGTCGGCGTTGACGGCCAGCGGGATCGACGGCACCACCGAGGAGCCACCGCCGAGTGCACGGGAGGTCTCCTCGTCGAGCAACCGGACCTGCCGCGCGTGCCGGAGCACCACCTCGCCGTCCGCGGTCGGGCGCACCGGGGTGGTGCGCTGGAGCAGGACCCGACCGACCTGCTGCTCCATCGACTTGATCCGCTGCGAGACCGCCGACGGGGTGATGGCCAGCGCGCGAGCCGCGGCGTCCAGGGTGCCGTGGTCGACGGCGGCGAGCAGCGTCTCGAGGTGTTCGCGCTGGAACCGGGACATACAGCTGAGCTTACGGCGCTGCAGGAACGTGAGCTGTACTGCACCGCGGCGACGCTCTAGCGTCGGATCCGTGACCACCCTCCTGCCCCTGCTCTCCGGCCTCGGCACGGGACTCGCACTGATCGTCGCGATCGGTGTGCAGAACACGTACCTGCTCCGGCTCGCGGTCAGCGCAGGACTCCGGGTGGTGGCCGCGGCGGTCGTGGTGTGCGCGGTCTCGGATGCGCTGCTCATCGTCGCCGGGGTGCTCGGGATCGGCGCCGTGGTCGAGCGGTTCCCCGTGGCGCTCCTGGTGGTCCGGTTCGTCGGTGCCGCGTTCCTGCTCACCTACGGGGTGCTCGCGGCGCGGCGTGCGCTGCGGCCGTCGGGGGACGCGATGCGGGTCGCCGACGAGGCGGCCGACGACGGGGTCGTGGGCGCAGGCGCGGGGGTCGACACGGGCGCGGGCGCCCGTCCGGGGATCGACGCGACCGGGCGTTCGACGGTGGCGGCGGGGCGGACGCGCACCGTGCCTCCCGGCCAGGGGGTGACCATGCGGACGGCGGTGCTGACCATGCTCGTCTTCACGTGGGCGAACCCGCACGTGTACCTGGACACGCTGGTGTTCCTCGGGTCGGTGGCGAACCAGCAGGGTGCGGACGACCGGTGGCTCTGGACGATCGGTGCCGTCGCGGCGAGCTGCCTGTGGTTCGGTGCGCTCGGGTTCGGCGGTCGGCTGCTGCGGCCGCTGTTCGCGAAGCCGCTGACGTGGCGGGTGTTCGACGGCCTGGTCGCCGTCGTGATGCTCGCGTTCGGCGGGCTGCTGCTCGTCGGCGCGTAGGGGCGCGCTGCGGGCTGCAAAACACCGGTGTCCACACGTCGAACCGCGGTGTGCGGGTGTGCAACGTGCGAACACCGGTGTTTTGCGGGACGGCCCTACTGCATGCCCTGGCCGACGCGGCTGTGGCGACGGCTGTAGCCGAAGTAGATGACGAAGCCGATGACCAGCCAGACGACGAACCGGAGCCAGGTCTCGACCTCGAGGTTCAGCATCAGCCAGAAGCACAGCACCGCCGAGATGATCGGCAGCACGGGCGACCACGGCACCCGGAAGGCCCGCGGGGCATCGGGCCGCGAACGACGCAGCACGACGATGCCGATCGACACCAGGACGAACGCGGACAGCGTGCCGATGTTGATCATGCCCTCGAGCTTGTCGACCGCGGTGAACCCGGCCAGCAGCGCAACGACGACACCGGCGACGACCTGCACGCGGACCGGCGTCTGCGTCTTCGGGTTGGTCTTGGAGAACCAGCGGGGCAGCAGGCCGTCGCGGCTCATCGAGAAGACGATGCGGGACAGGCCGAGCAGCAGCACCATGACGACGGTGGTCAGACCGATCAGCGAGCCGATGGCGATGATGCCGGCGGCCCACGGCAGCCCGACGATGTCGAACGCCGAGGCCAGCGACGGTGCCTTCTCCTCCGCCAGGCGCTGGTACGAGACCATGCCGGTGATGACGATGCTGACGCCGACGTAGAGCAGCGTCACGATGCCGAGGCCGATGAAGATGCCGCGGGGCAGGGTCTTCTGCGGGTTCTCGGTCTCCTCGGCGCTCGTGGCGACGACGTCGAAGCCGATGAAGGCGAAGAACACCAGGGACGCGGCGGCGAGCAGGCCGAAGACGCCGTACTGGGCGGGCTCCGCACCGGTGAACCAGGACACGAGCGACTGGGTCCAGACGCTGCCCTCGGCACCCTTGGCGGGCTCGGCCGGCGGGATGAACGGGGTGAAGTTCGCGGCCTTGACGAAGAACGCACCGGCGACGATGACGAACACGACGATGGCGACCTTGATGACGGTGATGACCGCCGACACCCGCGAGGACAGGCGGGTGCCGAAGGCGAGGAGCACCGTGAAGATCCCGACGATGAGCACCGGACCCCAGGTGAACGGGATCGGACCGAGCTGGATCGTGCTGGGCAGGGTCACGCCGAAGACGTCGAACGCGGTGCTGAGGTAGATGCCCCAGTACTTCGCGATCACGGCACTGGCCGTGAGGGTCTCGAGGATGAGGTCCCAGCCCACGATCCAGGCGAGCAGCTCACCCATCGTGGCGTACGTGAACGTGTACGCGGAGCCGGCGACGGGGATCGTCGACGCGAACTCGGCGTAGCACATGATCGCCAGGCCGCACGTGACGGCTGCGAGCAGGAAGGAGACGATCACGCCGGGCCCGGCGAAGTTCGCGGCGGCGTTCGCGCCGACCGAGAAGATGCCGGCGCCGACGGCGACCGCGATGCCCATCGCGGCGATGTCGAACGTCTTCAGGGAGCGTTTCAGGGACCTGCCCTGCTCCTCGGAGTCGGCCAGGGAGGCCTCGATCGACTTGATGCGGATCTTCGTTGCCATGGGTGGATCCCGTCATCGGCTGGCGGCGGACCTCGGAAGGGTACTGGTGTACCACTGTGTCACGCAAAGCGTCCGGCCGGACGGTGGGCCGGTCCGGGGACGGACGGGAGGCGCGATGGCCGTCCGGCGCGCACCGCTCGGTCGGCGGACGGGTGCGTCCAGGGCCGCGGTCGCGTCAGCGCGCGGCGCGCCAGTCCGCCAGGAACCGGGCGCCGGCCTCGTCGTGGATGACGCCGTCGGGCGCGGTGAGCACCGGGTACGGCGTGGCCGGCACACCGTCGGCAGGACGGACGTCGACGTGCGCGACCTCGTACCCGTTGGCGTGCAGCCAGTCCGCCATGGCGTAGTCGCTCCGCGAGTCGCCCACGGTGCGCCAGGTGATCGGGAGCTCGCCGTCCTGCCCGAGGAGTGCGAGCGACCGCTCGGCGCCCAGGTCCTTGCCGCTGCGGTCGGACTCGACGTCGGTGGAGATGATGGTCGGGTCGATGCGCCACTGCACGGCACCGTCGGCGTCGGGTCGGACATCGTCGAGGCGGCGGACACCGAGGCCACGACGCTCGAGCGCGGCCATCGCCTTCGCGTCGAACTCCGGCTGGCGGGCGAGGTACGTGGCGTTCGGCACCTCGACGCGCTGCTCGATCGACACCATCGCGCGCTTCGTCTCGTCGAAGAACACCAGGTCGGCGTACTCGGTGCGGACCAGCTCGCGCATCTCGTCGGCGTAGTCCCGCGGCAGCGCGAGGTCCTCGGCGACGGTCAGCTCACCCATGCCGCCGTCGTACTGCGGGCCGATCGAGCACCACACGGCACCCTTCTCGCAGACCGCGTGCACCCGGCCGCCCTCGGCGAGGCCACCGGCGAGCAGCGGACCGACGACCTCGGAGCGGATGAAGGCATCGCTGCGGCCGGTGTTGAAGACGATCGGGATGCCCTCGGCGGCGAGCGCGACGAGGTCCGCGACGATGCTCGGGATCGCGATGGTGCGGGAGACCGGGCTGGCGATGGGCCCGTCGACGTCGAGCAGGAGACCGAGGCGGGGTGCGTTCACCAGCCCATCCTCTCGCAGTCAGCTGCTGGGCGAGACGATCCGGCTCCGGACGCGGTCGATCAGTGCTCCGAGGGCGGCGGGGGCGGGGACGTGTCCCTGCCCGGGTACCTCCGCGTACTCCGAACCCGGCACCGCGTCCACGACGGCGCGGGCCGCACGACGCATCCACTCGAGACCGTCACCGCCGGCGCCGACGAGCACCGGCACGCCGACGGCTGCGGCGACCCGCTCGGGCACGGCGAGGCCGTTCAGCACCCGGACCTCGCGGCTGAGCACGTGGGCGTCGACGACCAGGGAGCGCCAGAGCGAGCCCTTGAGTCGGAGCGCCGTGACCTGGCCCATCGGGAGCCCGAGCACCTGGGTCAGGAAGCCGCGGACGGCCTGGGTGCGGCGGCCTGCGACCACGTGCTCGTCGAGCAGGTCGGCGAAGACGACGTCGTCGGCGTGCGGGTCGACCGAGGCGCGGTACGGCGGTTCCCACAGGACGGCACCGTCGACGGGCAGGCCGGTGGCGAGGCCGTGCAGGACGACACCGGCACCGACGCAGATCCCGACGGCGGTCGTGGGGACGCCGACGCTCTCGACGACGGCGCGGAGGTCGTCGACCTCGCGCTCGATCGCCCACGACGCCGAGTCGCCGCTGGCACCGCGACCGCGTCGGTCGTAGGTGACGACACGATGGGTGGGAGCGAGCTCGGCGACCACGCGGTCGAGGTACGGGGTCCCCCGGTGGTCGAAGGCACCGCCCACGACGACGACCGCCGGTCCGTCCCCTGCCTCGGACACGGCGATGGTGGTGCCGTCGGAGGAGACGACCGTTCGGTCGACGGGAGGGAGCATGGGGTCCTTTGCGGGCTGTCGACGGCGATGCGTCGGGCCTCGGAGGGGACCGTGCGGATTACCGGTGCTCCGAGTGTCGCAGGCGTGGGAGCCCGTGTCTCCCCCCGCTTCCAGGGGCAGAACACCGCCGCTCGACACCGCGGCGGTCGCCGTGCGATGCTGTTTGAGTACACCTGTACTCACACGATCACCGCCACTGCAACGGGGAACCATGACACTCATCGCCATCGTCGCCTGCGAGATCGCCTTCTGGGTCGCGATCCTCGGCGGCCTCACCACCCGGTACCTGCTGCGACGGCCGCGGACGGGCGCGGCGATGCTCGTCGCGGCACCCGTGATCGACGTCGTGCTGCTCGCGGTCGTCACGGTCGACCTGCTCGGCGGTGGGACCGCGTCGTGGCACCACGGACTCGCGGCGATCTACATCGGCTTCTCGGTCGCGTACGGGCACCGGATGATCGCGTGGGCCGACGTCCGGTTCACGCACCGGTTCGCCGGGGGTCCCGCGCCGGAGCGCCTGAGCGGACGGCGCCACACGGCCCACTGCTGGGGCGACGTGCTGCGGACCGGGCTCGCCGTGCTGATCGCCGGCGGGGTCATCGGTGTGCTCGTCCTCGTCGTCGGGGACCCGGAGCGCACCAGCGACCTGCAGGGCAACCTGTCCCTGCTCGGGCTGCTCATGGGCATCGAGCTGGTGCGCGCGATCAGCTACACGATCTGGCCGCGCCGGCCCGCCGCCGGTGCACCGACGGGACAGGCGGCCCGGTCGTAGGCTGACCCGGTGCCACGACGCGTCGACCTGGAGGAACGGGGATCCCTGGTCGCCGCCGCGTGCCTGCGGATCCTGGAGCGGGAAGGCCTGAGCGCGCTGTCGGTGCGGAACGTCGCGGACGAGGCCGGCATCGCTCCGGCCTCACTCCGTCGCGTGTTCCCGACGCAGCACGCCCTGCGGGAGCACTGCCTGACGATCATCGAGGAACGCGTCATCGCTCGGCTCACATCTCTGCGCTCGACCGGCCGGGCCCGTGCACTGGACGTGCTCGCCCAGGTGCTGCCGCTCGACGCCGAGCGCACGACCGAGATCCTGGCGCAGGTGCAGCTCGGCGTGCTCGCGCGCACCGACGAACACCTGGCCGCGAGCGCTCGACGCCTGAACGACGGGGTCAGCCGGGTGTGCACCCGGGCGCTGGAGATCCTGCGCGAGGACGGCAGCCTCGGCGCCGATCGCAACCTGACCGACGAGGCGGACCGGCTGCACGCGCTGATCGACGGGCTGGCGATCGAGCACACGTGGGACCCGACGGCGCGTGCGCCGGAGCGGGTCCTGGCGCTGGTCGAACTGCACGTGGACAGCCTGCGCGGCACGATCGCCTGACGTCTCAGCGACCTCGGTAGACCTCGCGCCGGTGCCCGGCGCGCACGACGACGACCACGAGCCGCCCGTCGTCGATCAGGTAGATCACGCGGTAGTCACCGACCCGGACACGCCATTCCGGGCTGTTGACGAGTCGACGAGCCGCTGGTGGACGTGGCTCGTCAGCCAGGATCGCGAGAACCCCTTCGACGAGTCGTCGGGCATGTGGCGGCAGTTTGCGGATGGCACGCCCCGCACTCGGCTCGAACTCGATGTCGTAGGTCATCCCAGACCGAGTTCGCGCCTGAGGTCCTCCCACTTGACGTTCTCGCCGCCGATGCGCTCGTTCTCGAGTCGGGCCTCTTCCACCGCCTTCAGGTCGTCCAGGTCCTCCGCCGCCTCGAGCAACCGGTCGAGGACGGCCGCGTCGACCACGGCCGCGACGCGCTTGTTGCGCCGGGTCAGGTAGACGGGTGCATGCCGGGCGTCGTCGATGATCGACGCCAGACGGCCACGGGCTTCGGAGATCGACACTTCGCTCACCTGTACATTCTAGAGCGTTTTGTACAATTCAGACGAGTGCCGTGGTGCCGACCGACTCTCGTTCGAGCAGGGACCGCTTGACGTCGAGCCCCCATGCGAAGCCCCCGAGCGTGCCGTCGGAGCGCAGCACCCGGTGGCACGGGACGAACAGTGCCGGGGCGTTCCGGGCGCACACGCTCGCCGCCGCCCGTACGGCGTCGGGTCGCCCCATCGCCGCCGCGAACCCGGTGTAGGTCAGCGTGCCGCCGGCGGGGATCCGGCGGAGCTGCCTCCACCCCTCGGTGAAGAGTTCGGTGCCGAACTGCCGCACGGGCACCTGCATGGCGTGCTCGACCTCGCCCGAGTAGAAGGCGTCGACCGCGTCGGCCGAGGCGACCACGCCGTCGAGGACGCGGTCGGGGCGGTGCCGGTCGGCCAGGCGGGCGAGGATCCGCTCGACGGAGTCGGTCCACCCCGAGGCGAGGACCCTGCCCTCGGCGTCTTCGAGCACGGTGAACGGCCCGTCGGGGGTGTCCAGGGTCTGGATGGTTGCGTCGGTCATCGGTCGTCCTTCCGGGGGTCCTCGGGGGCACGGGCTGCACGGGTGCCGGCGGTCGCGGTCATCGCGCGGTCGATGATCGGTCGCCAGCAGTGCATCGTGAGGTAGCTCCGCCAGGGGGCCACCTGCTCCGACCATAGGGAGAGCTCACGCGCCGTACCGGGCAGCCCGAGTTCCTGTGCACCGTTCCGCACGGCGAGGTCACTGTGGAGGAAGATGTCGGGGTGGTGCCGGACCCGCAGCGCGACGTAGTCGGCGGTCCACGGCCCGATGCCCTTCACCGCGAGCAGTCCGTCGCGCAGGTCACCGAGGGACTGCGCGCCGTCCACCACCAGGGACCCGTCGGCGAGCGCCGCAGCCACCCGCAGGATCGTGTCGACGCGCGCGGCCGGACCGCGCAGGACCTCGTGCCCGCGTTCGGCGACCACCGCTGCGGACGGGAACAGCAGCCCGCCGGGCCGGATCGCGTCGGGCACCGGCGCACCGAGCGCGGCCACGAGCCGGGTCTGGGCGGTGCGCGCCGCGGCCACCGAGACCTGCTGCCCGATCAGGGTGCGGAACACGATCTCGTGGGCGTCCACCGCGCCGGGCAGCCGCAGGCCGGGCACCCGTGCGACGGGGCCGGCGAGCTCGGGCACGGCTCCGAGGACGGCGTCGACGGCGACCGGGTCGGCGTCGAGGTCGAACAGCGCACGCACCCGCGCCACGAGCGCGGGCAGGTCGGACAGGTCGGCGACGCGCACGCGCAGGTCGATCCCGGTGCCCCGACCGGGCACGTCGGGGACGGCGGCCGACGCGCTGAACCAGCCCGGGCCTCCAGGCAGGTCGACCAGCCGCCCGTACGACGTGACTCGGCCGGTGGGGTCGGTGTCCACCTGCTCCGTGCCCGGCAGGGCGTGCAGCGCGTGCCAGTCGAGCAGGCCCTGCGCGTCGAAGGGTGCCCGGGCCGGCAGGTGGACGTGCAGTGCGCCGTCGGGGTCGCCGTCGCCTCGGCCGACCCGGCGTGCGCGGAGCTCGGTCGGGGTGACGGCGAAGACCTCGCGGACGGTGTCGTTGAACTGTCGGACGCTGGCGAACCCCGCGGCGAACGCGACGTCGGCGACGGGCAGGTCCGAGGAGGTGAGCAGGGTGCGGGCCGTCTGCGCGCGGTGTGCTCGACTGAGCGCCTTCGGCCCGGCACCCAGCTCGGCGGTCATGATGCGGTTGAGCTGCCGCTCCGAGTAGCCCACGCGTGCGGCGAGCCCGGGGACGCCGTCGCGCTCGACGACGCCGTCGAGGACGAGGCGCATCGCCCGGCCGGCGACGTCCTCGCGCAGGTCCCACTCGGGGCTGCCGGGGGTCGCCTCGGGCAGGCAGCGCTTGCAGGCACGGAAGCCGGCCAGGTGCGCTGCGGCACTCGTTCGGTAGAAGGTGACGCCCGTGACCTTCGGTGTGCGGGCGGGGCAGCTCGGGCGGCAGTAGATGCCGGTGGAGTGCACGGCGGTGACGAACTGGCCGTCGAACCGAGCGTCGCGCGAGGCGACGGCGCGGTGTCGTTCGGCGTGCAGCGCGTCGTGCTGCGCGTCGGTGTCCGGGCTGGTCATGGCCTCAGCCTGGCACGCGCCACCGACGTCGACTGGCGGGAATCGGACGGAGCAGCGCAGGGCCAGGTGGCCATGACGCCGCCGTCTCGTCGAGACGCCGCCGACCGCGTGAGACGCCGCCGGAATCCGCGGCGTCTCGCGGAGAACGCGGCGTCTCGCGAAGAAGCCGGCGTCCCGGCGCCACGACGGCGTGTCACCGCAGGCGGACACGGCAGCGCATGGCCGGGAGGCCCGGCTAGCGTTGGCAGCGTGACCCCAGCAGACGACGTGGCCGGGCTCGACGACCTGCCGTTCCGGACCGAGGTACAGATCGCACTGCTGCTCGTCTCACCGCGGCACCGGTACGAGGGGCGCCCGGCCGACGGCGCGCTGCCACCCCGGTCGACGGACCCGGACGAACGGCGCGACCGGATCGAGCTGCGTGCCGGGCTCGGGATCGTCGGCGACCGCTACTTCGCCGCGCGAGCACACGTGCACGCCTCGGTCACCGTGATCGGCCTCGAGGGGCTCGAGGCGGTCGGTCAGGCGATCGGCACCACCGTCGACCCCGTCGCGACCCGGCGGAACGTGTTCCTGCGCGGCGCCGACGTCGAAGCGCTGCGGGGCCAGCCGTTCTCGTTGGAGAGCCTGCTCCCCGGTGGCGACGGCGACGGCAGCGGCGACCTCGGTCGTGCCGTCCGGTTCCGTGGCTACCGTGCGGCGAACCCCTGCGCCTGGATGGACCACGAGGTGGCCCCCGGTGCGTTCCGGGCGATGCGCGGCCGGGGCGGCGTGCGGTGCGATCCGGAGTCCGACGGTGTGCTCGCCCTCGGTCCGGCGGTGCTCCGCACTGCCCGCCCCGTGCCGCTCGGCTGACGCCGGCGGGGTCGGGCGCCCGGGCGTACCCGAGACTCGGCTCGGCGGACACTTCGTCGACAGCCGGAGGCGCACGGTGTCCGGTCGGCCGAGACTCGGCTCGGCGACGAGGCGCTCAGGCGGTGAGGGCGCTCTCGATCGCGTCGACGAACGCCGGCAGGTCGTCCGGGGTGCGGGACGTGATGAAGCCGCCGTCGACCTGGACCTCCCGGTCGACCCACTCGGCACCGGCGTTGCGCAGGTCGGTCTGCAGCGACGGGAACGAGGTGACGGTCTTGCCGGACAGCACACCCGCCTCGACGAGGGTCCACGGGCCGTGGCAGATCGCCGCGACCGGCTTGCTCGCCTCGGCGAAGGCCTGCACGAGCGTCGCCGCGCGGGACTCCTGGCGCAGCGTGTCGGCGTTGATCGTGCCACCGGGGATGACGAGGGCATCGAAGTCGTTCGCGTCGACACCGGCGAGGGTGGTGTCGGGCTCGAGGGTCTGCCCCGGGTCCTTGTCGCCGACCAGGGTCTGGATCGTGCCGGTCTCCTTGGCCGCCACGGTCACCGAGGCACCGCGCTCGCGCAGCTGCTCGGTGGGGACGACGATCTCGTCCTGCTCCACGCCGTAGTTCGTCGTGATGACGAGGATCTTCTTGCCGTCGAGGGTTGCCATGATCACTCCTTCCGCGGCCCGGTCGTTCCGGCCGCACACCCGAGGGTCGTCGGGCTCGGCTGGGCAGTCCTCCAGGAGCGGTCCGGCGCCCGGCTGACTGGTCATGACACCCCGCCCAGGTCCGCCCGGCGGTCACGACATGTCGCACGGCGACCGGTCGCAACTCCCCGCTCAGGTCCGCGCGGCGGTCACGAAGTGTCGGCTGGCGGCGGCGCAGCCGACGGGTCGCGACCACTCGGCGCACGCCGGGCGGGGTGCCGTGGACGCGCCCACGGTCGCACGGGAGGCACGGTGCGGGCCTGCCACGGGCCTCCAGGCCGACAGCGCGACCGGTCGCAACTCCCCGCTCAAGTCCGCGCGGTGGCCACGAAGTGTCGGCTGGCGACGGCGCAGCCGACGGTTCGCGACCACTCGGCGCAGGGCGGGCGGGGTGTCCTGACCGGCCGGGGCTCAGCCCCGGATGCGGAAGGCGACGCCGTCGCGCTCGACGGTCAGCCCGTCGTACCCGTGCACCCGGTGCAGCCCGGCGGTCACGGGGTGCTCGAGGGGACCGACGACGACCGTGGTCGCGCCGGAGGCGATGGCGGACTCCAGGCCGGCGGGGGCGTCCTCGAACGCCACGCAGTCGGCGGGGTCGACGCCGAGCAGTGCGGCGCCGCGCAGGTAGCCGTCGGGGTGGGGCTTGCCGTGCTCGACGTCCTCCGAGGGGACGAAGGCCTCGGGCACGGCGAACCCGGCGGCCGCCATCCGGCCCGCGGCGAGGTCACGGGGCGCGCTCGTCACGAGGGCGACCGGGACGCCGAGGTCGACGAGGCGCTGCACGAAGGCGACGGCGCCGGGGATCTCGAGGATGCCCTCGGTGCTCGCGGTCTCCTCGGCGACGAGCTCCGCCGCGATCCGCTGCTGCTCGGCCAGGGGCAGGTCGGGCAGGAAGCGCCGGAGGGTGTCGATCGCCTGCCGTCCGTGCGAGAACGCGAGGATCTCGTCGGGGTCGATGCCGTTCGCGTGGCCGAACCGGGTCCAGGTCGCCTCGACCACCGCGGTCGAGTCGACGAGGGTCCCGTCCATGTCGAAGAGGACCCCGGACGCCACGATGTCGATCACGCGCCCGACCCTAGCCCAAGGGGGTCAGCGCGCCCGGACGTACCGCGTGAGCAGCACGTCGCCGGCGCCGAGCAGCACGTGCGCCGGTCGCATCCGCCGGAGCTCCGGGGACGACCCGCGGGCGATGCGCGGCCCCTCCCCGCCCTCGAGCGACGGGTCGATCGTCAGGGTCAGCTCGTCGACGGCGTCCGCGGCGACGAGCGCCCCGAGGAACGACGGACCACCCTCGCAGTGGATCGTCCCGAGGCCACGATCGGCCAGCACACCGCGGATCCGTCCGGCGTCCACCGAGTCGGGGGCGTCGTCCGCGCTGCAGGGCACGACGTCGGCCACCTCGGCGAGCGCCCGGGCCGTCGCCGAGGCAGCCGCCGTCGCCGAGGTCAGGACGATCGGCCGCACCGGCGCCTCGGTGAAGACCCGCGACGCCGGGTCGAGCGACAGCGACCCGGTGACGATCGCGAACACGGGGTGGTCCGGCATGCCGTGGGCCCGACGCCAGGCAACGTCGGCGTCGTGCAGGACCATCGGCCCGTAGCCCTCGTCACGGACGGTGCCGGCGGCGACGAGCACGACGTCGGCCACGCGGCGGAGCAGGTCGAAGACCCGCAGGTCGTCGTCGCCGCCGAGCGACCCGGACACCCCGGCGGCCGAGGCCGAGCCGTCCAGCGTCGCGACGAAGTTCACGCGGAGCCAGGGGTCCCCGACGTCGGCGGTGTAGAGCTCGAGCAGGTCGTCGTCGGACAGGTCCGCGATCGACGGGGGCAGGACGGTCACGTGTTGTGCCTCGATTCCACGGGGGTGCGCCATCCGAGGGTGGCCTCGACCATGCGCATCGCGTCGACGCTCTCGGCGACGTCGTGCATGCGGACGATCCGGGCGCCGAGCATCGCGCTCACGGTCGCGACGGCGAGCGATCCGGAGAGCCGTTCCCCGCGGGGGCGGCCGAGCGACTCCCCGACGAAGTCCTTGTTCGACACCGCTGCGAGCACCGGGTAGCCGAGGGCGACGACCTCGGGCAGGCGCCGGGTGATCTCGAGGGTGTGCACGGTGTTCTTGTGCAGGTCGTGGCCCGGGTCGACGATGATCCGCGACTCCGGGATGCCCGCGGCGAGCGCCCGGTCGACCCGTTCGCGCAGGAACGCGACGACCTCGCCCGCGATGTCGGCGTACTGCGGTGGAGCCGGCAGGGGACGACGGGGTTCGGCGAGCGAGTGCGTGATGACGACGGTGGCCTCGGAGTCGGCGACCACGGCGGCCATCCGCGGGTCGGACAGGCCGGTGGTGTCGTTGACGACGGTCGCGCCGGCTGCGATCGCCGCCGCGGCGACCTCGGGTCGGAAGGTGTCGACGCTGATGACGACGTCGGACTGCTGGGCGAGCTGCTCGACGACGGGGACGACCCGGTCGATCTCGTCGGACGCGGGCAGCTCCGGGCCGGGGGCGAACTTCACGCCGCCGATGTCGACCCAGTCGGCACCCTGCTCGGCTGCGCGGACCGAGGCGGCGACGGCCCGGTCGAGCTCGAAGGTGGCGCCGCGGTCGTGGAACGAGTCCGGGGTGCGGTTCACGATCGCCATCACGGCGATGCGGTGGTCGAAGTCGATGGTGCGGCGTCCGAACGTCCGGACCGGGTGCCGCAGGTCCGGCACGACCCAGCCGGGTCCGGCCGCGTCGGGTCCGGCCGCGGCGTGTTCGCCCGAGACGTGCGGGAGGCCGGTCATGCGCCCGCCTCGGCAGTCGCCGCACCCGCGGCATCGGTCCCACGCCCCGCGCCGATGAGCGCGATCGCCTCGGCCCGTCCCGCGGTGTCGGCCAGCGAGCCGGTCGCCGCGACCGTCACCGTCGTCGAACCGGTCTGGCGCTCCCCACGCGTCGTCACGCACTGGTGCTGCGCGTCGAGGACCACCAGGACACCCTCGGCGCCGAGGCCCTCGGCGATGGTCGCGGTGACCTGTTCGCCGAGCCGCTCCTGCAGCTGCGGGCGGGAGGCCACCGCGTCGAGCACCCGTGCCAGCGTGCCGAGGCCGATGAGCCGTTCCCCCGGGGCGTACGCCAGGTGCGCGACCCCGAGGAACGGCAGCAGGTGGTGCTCGCAGACGGATCGGAACTTCACGTCGCGGACGATGACGAGCCGACCGCGTTCGCCGTCCTCGGCGTGCACGGTGCCGTCCCGGGCGATCGCGACCGCATCGGTGCCGATCCCGGAGAAGAACTCGGAGTACGAGTCGGCGACCCGGGCGGGGGTGCGGGTGAGTTCCGGGCGGTCGGGGTCCTCGCCGATGGCGAGCAGCAGCTCGCGGACGGCGGCCTCCACACGGGCGCGGTCCATGTGTGACGTCACCCGCTCATCCAACACCAGCCCTGGCCGGAGAACGCGGGCAGACGCCCAGCGCGACGTGCGCGACCCGCGTGGGACGGGCCTCCCGGCCGCCGGAACCTGTGAGACCGGTGTGACACGCCCGAAACCCAGCGTCCTTTAAACTCTCGTGGTGAGCGCCCCGCAGACCGACACCACGCCCCGGAACCGCTTCGCGACCGGCCTCGATCGATTCTTCTCCATCACGCAACGCGGATCGTCGATCCCCCGCGAGGTCCGCGGTGGCCTCGTCTCGTTCGTCACGATGGCGTACATCGTGATCCTGAACCCCCTCATCCTCGGTGGTTTCAGCGCCGACCAGGCCGCGAAGGACGTCAACGGCGGGTGGCTCGAGAACGCTCAGGTGGCCGCGGCGACCGGCCTCGTCGCCGGCGTCATGACCATCGCGATGGGCATCATCGCGAACCTGCCGTTCGGCATCGCCGCGGGGCTCGGGATCAACTCGTTCCTCGCTGTCAGCGTCGTGCACCAGGTCACCTGGGCCGAGGCGATGGGCCTGGTCGTCATCAACGGCGTGATCATCGTGATCCTCGCGTTGACGGGCATCCGGACGATGATCTTCACCGCCGTCCCGGCTCAGCTGAAAGCCGCGATCACCGTCGGCATCGGCCTGTTCATCGCGTTCATCGGGCTCGTCGACTCCGGCTTCGTGCGGTCCTCCGGGAACCCGTCGCCGCCGCTGCAGCTCGGTGAGGACGGCTCCGTCGGCGCCCTGCCGACCGTCGTGTTCCTGATCGGCCTGATCATCATCGGCACGCTCATGGCCCGCCGGGTCAAGGGTGCGCTGCTCATCGGCATCGTCGCGACCACGATCATCGCGATCATCCTGCAGGCGATCTTCCAGGTGCCGACCTCGGTCGACTCGAAGACCGGCTGGAACCTCAACGCCCCCGGTCTGCCGAGCGCACTGTTCGCCGTGCCGGACCTGTCGCTCGTCGGCCACGCCGACGTCGTCGGCGCCTTCACCCGCATCGGCCCGCTCGCCGCGTCGATGCTCGTCTTCACCCTCGTGTTCACGAACTTCTTCGACGCGATGGGCACCATGACGGGGCTGGCCAAGGCCGCCGGTGTCGCGAAGCCGGACGGCACGTTCCCCCGCCTGAAGTCGGCGCTCGTCGTCGAGGGCGTCGGCGCGATCGCCGGTGGTGGCGCGTCGGTGTCGTCGAACACCGTCTTCATCGACTCGGCCTCCGGCATCGGCGAGGGTGCCCGCACGGGCATGGCCTCGGTCGTCACCGGGCTGCTGTTCCTGGCGTCGATGTTCCTCACGCCGCTCACCCAGGTCGTCCCGCTCGAGGTCGCCGCCGCCGGGCTCGTCGTCGTCGGTGCGCTCATGGTCGCGCAGGTCGCGGACATCTCGTGGTCGGACTTCGGCTCGGCCCTGCCCGCCTTCCTGACGATCGTCGTCATGCCGCTGACCTACTCGATCGCGAACGGCATCGGCGCCGGCTTCATCAGCTGGGTGCTCATCAAGCTGCTGTCCGGCCGTGGCCGCGAGGTCTCGTGGCTGCTCTACGTCGTCGCCGCGGGCTTCCTGCTGTACTTCGCGCGGGGGCCGCTGGAGACGATGCTCGGCGTCGGTTGAGGCTTGCTGCTGGGCCTTGCTGCTGGGCCTTGCTGATCGGGGTCCGGCGCAAGACGCCGTCGTGTCATCGAGACGCCGCCGAATCCGGCGGCGTCTCGACGTTTCCGGGGCGTATCCGGATGACGCCGGCGTCTTCCGCAGGACGCCGGCGTCTTCCGTCGGCCACGTCGGCCGCGTCGACCTGGAGGCCCGTGCTCAGTCCGGCAGGTCGCTCGGCGTCGCCTCGTGGTGGCGCTGGTCCTGGGTGCGTCGGTCTTCCTTCATGCCCGCCTCGAACAGGTGGCGGCGGCCCTGCACGAGCTCGTCCCGTGCGGTGCGCTCGAGCTCCTTGGCGAGGGCGTAGTAGCCGTCGTCGTAGTCCTCGACGATCTGGAACGTCCAGCGGCCCGCGATGACGTTGCGGCCCACGAGTTCGGTGTCGATGCGCTCGGCGAGTTCGGTGTGCCCGGCCTTCCGGAGCTGCTCGACCGCTTCACCGAGGTTCAGGTCGGCGGTGCCGGTCAGGCGGTGGAACCCGTAGAGCAGGCCACGGGCGTGCTCGATGACCTCGACCGCGGCGGACAGGCTGCCGAGCGCCTCGACCGTGGCCTCGGACACCCCCTCGGGAACCTGGTGCTGTGCGTCGGGGCCCTGTGCGTCGTTCGTCATGGGTCCCGTCTACACGAGGGTTGCTGCGTCGTTCGAGGGGTTCGTCCACGACCCGCCGAGGTCCACTGCCGGTGGTTGCGACGTCAGAGGTCGACACCTACCATTCGAACACACGTTCGAACGAGGAGACCCGATGATGATCACCGAAACGGCCGCCACGGTGTGGTGGTCCGAGGGCACGCCGACCCGGCTGGTGTGGGCCGGACGGCGTTGGCGGGTGAGCGACACCCCCACGCGGCTGACCGTGACGCGCGCCGAACTGCCGACAGCGATCACGCACGCACCCGAGCGCACCGTGGGCTGGCGGTTCCAGGCGACCAGCGACGACGACGGTGAGGCGCTGGTGGTCGACATCGTCCCGCAGGGCTCCGGTTGGGGCGTGGCCCGGACGTGGACGTGAACGGCTCGGACCGCTAGCGTCCGGACATGGACAGGTGGGTGGCGCTGCTGCGCGGGGTCAACGTGAACGGCATCACGATCCGCAGCGCCGAACTCGCGGAACTCTTCCGGGGGCTCGGGTTCGACGACGTCCGCACCGTGCTCGCCTCGGGCAACGTCGTGTTCGCAGCCGACGTGCCCGCCGGACGGCTCAAGACGTCAATCGAGCAGGGGCTGCGCGACCGGTTCGGGTACGACGCCTGGATCGTGCTCGTCCGGCACGACGCCCTCGCCGCTGTCGTCGACGGGTTCCCCTTCGCGCGTGACGACGATCGGCACGACTACGTCGTGTTCGGGTCCGAGGATGCAGCGCTCGACGACCTGGTGGCCGACCTCGAGCTCGACGACGCGGTCGAGCAGGTCGCCCGTGGGAACGGCGTCGTCTACTGGTCGTGCCCGAAGGGGTCGAGCACCGACACGGTGTTCGCCAAGCGGGCCGGCGCCGCACGCTTCAAGCGCACGACGACGACCCGCAACACGAACACCCTGCGGAAGCTCCTGTGACGCTCGTGCACTCGAAGCGGGCCGAGACTCGCTCCCGCGGACGATCCGGGCGTTCCTGACCGCCCGAAGTGTCCGCCGGGCCGAATCTCCGCCGACGCGGCGGAGACTCAGGCCTGCGGAGGCTGCCCGTTGCTCGCCATGGTGCCGCCGTCCACCGGCAGGACCGCGCCCGTGATGAACGACGCAGCGTCGCTGGCCAGGAACAGGATCGCCTCGGCGACCTCGGCGGAGCGACCCCCACGGCCGAGCGCGATCCGCTCCTCGAACTTCGACTGCAGGGCCTCGTCCTCGGCCTGCTCCTGGGTCAGGTCGGTCCAGATGAGTCCCGGAGCGACGGCGTTCACGCGGACGCCGAACTGCCCGTTGTCGAGCGCGGCCGCCTTCGTGAAGTTCGTGACGCCGCCCTTCGCCGCGTTGTACGGGCTCATCCGCCAGTCGGCGTCCTCACCGGAGACCGACGACGTGTTGACGATCGAACCCTTCGTCTCGCGCAGGAACGGCAACGCTGCCCGGGTGCCGTAGAACACCCCGGACAGGTCGGTCTCGATGACGCGGCGCCACTCGGCCGTGCTGATGTCGGTGATGTCGCCCGAGCTGAAGGTCCCGGCGTTGTTCACCAGGACGTCGAGCCGGTCGAAGCGGTCGATCGCCGCGGAGACGACGGTCTCCCAGTCCTCCGGGCTCGCCACGTCGGCGTGCAGGGAGACGACACGGTCGGTCGGCAGGGAGTCTCCCACCGTGCGGACCTTCTCCTCGACGCTGTCGGTCAGCACGACGGACGCACCCTCGTCGACGAACGCGCGCGCCGTCGCTGCGCCGATGCCCGAACCCGCGCCCGTGACGATCGCGACCTTGCCCTCGAACCGGTTGCCCATGATGTCTCCTCTCGTTGCACGAACCGTGCCCGGGGAGACGCCATCGACCCGAAGGGCACGGCAGACCACGGTGCCCGGGGGCGACTGAACGCGTTCGGAGGTGCCGGGAGCACGCGCCGCGCACATCACCCCGGCACCGCGAGGCGGGACCGGGGCGACGTGTGACCGCGGGCGGAGGAACCGGTGTCAGGCGGTCGTCTCGTCGAGGTCGAAGTCGCGCTCGAGCGAGATCGTCGGGATCGACGCGGTGATCACCGAGCCGTCGGCACGCAGCGTGCCCTGGATGTCGCTCGTGGTCGGAGCGTGCCCGGACATCCGCGGCCCGTGGTGCGGCAGCGGCACCACGGTGGGCTCCCCCGCCTCGATGTCCCACTGCTGGTTGTGCACCCACACGGTGAAGCCCGCACCGGTCTCGACCGTGAGCGTCATGGTGTCCTGCTCCAGGTCGATCCGCACGCGCGAGCCGCGCACCGTCAGGCGGTAGGACAGACGGTCCCAGTGCTTCGGCAGCCGCGGGTTGAAGGTCATCCGGCCACCGTGGTCGCGCATGCCGCCGAAGCCGTTGACCAACGCACCCCAGATGCCACCGGTCGACGCGATGTGCACGCCGTCCGAGGTGTTGCCGTGCAGGTCCGCCAGGTCGACGTAGAGCGCGGTCTGGAAGTACTGGTCGGCGAGGTCGTGGTAGCCGACCTCGGCCGCCATGATCGACTGCACGACCGCCGACAGCGTGGAGTCACCGGTGGTGAGTGCGTCGTAGTAGTCGAAGTCGCGACGCTTCTCGGCCGCCGTGAACTCGTGCCCCTGCAGGAACAGTGCGAGCACGACGTCGGCCTGCTTGAGCACCTGGAACCGGTAGATCACCAGCGGGTGGTAGTGGAGCAGCAGCGGGCGCTTGGAGTCGGGGGTGTTCTCGAGGTCCCAGAGTTCCTTGTCGAGGAACTGGGCGTCCTGCGGGTGGATGCCGCGGTGCGGGTCGAAGGGGATCTCCATCGACTCGGCGGCGTGCTCCCACTCGACGAGCTCGTCGGGGCGCAGGCCGGTCCGGCGCACCATGCGGTCGTACTCTTCGGCGTCGTCGGCGGCGAGCTCGCGGCAGGCGTTGACGGCGAACCACAGGTTCGCACGCGCCATCACGTTCGTGTAGAGGTTGTCGTCGACGACGGTCGTGTACTCGTCCGGTCCGGTCACGCCGTCGATGTGGAACTTCTTGTCGCCGTTGGACCGCCAGAACCCGAGGTCGGCCCAGAGTCGGGCGGTCTCCACGAGCACGTCGATGGCGCCGCGCTTCAGGAACTCACGGTCGCCCGATGCCCGCACGTACTGCATGAGTGCATGGGCGATGTCGGCGTCGATGTGGTACTGCGCGGTGCCGGCGGCGTAGTACGCGCTGGACTCCTCGCCGTTGATGGTCCGCCACGGGAACAGCGCCCCGCGCTGGTTCAGCTCGCGGGCTCGCGCCCGTGCCGCGTCGAGCATGTTGTAGCGGAAGCGCAGGGCGTTCCGGGCAACGATCGGCGCCGTGTACGACAGGAACGGCAGGACGTAGATCTCCATGTCCCAGAAGTAGTGGCCGCCGTAGCCGGAGCCGGTGACGCCCTTCGCGGCGATGCCGTGGCCGTCGGTGCGGGCCGTGGCCTGCGCGAGCTGGAAGAGGTTCCACCGCACGGCCTGCTGGATCGCGGGCTGGCCGGTGATCTCGACGTCGCTGCGTGCCCAGTAGTCGTCGAGCCACTCGCGCTGCTTCGCGAAGGTCTCGTCGACGTTCTCGGCGTGTGCGCGGTCGAGCGTGCGCTCGCACCGGTCGGCGAGCTCACGCACGGGCACGCCGCGCGAGGTGTGGTAGACCACGTGCTTCACGAGGCGGATGGGCTGACCGGCGCGGGCCTGCACCCGGTAGACGTGCTTCGCCAGGTCGTCCTCGATCGACGACGACTCGTCCCAGCTGTTCTCGGTCTCGATGTGGTGCTCGACGCCGACGCAGATCGTCATGCCGGAGCTGGACGCCTGGTACCCGAGGACCGAACGGTCACCGGTGCTGCGCTTGACCTTCGGCACGAGCACCCGCTCGGTGAACGACTCGGCCTTGCGGGGGTCGAAGGCGTTCGCCGCGGCCCGCATGCCGGCGTGGTACTCGTCCTGCACGTCCTGGCGGTTGAGGATCTGGCTGGACAGCAGGATCGAGGCGTCTGCGTCGAGCACGGTGACCTCGTAGTCGATGACGGCGAGGTGCCGGTCGGTGAACGACACGAGCCGGCGCGACCGGATGAGGACCCGCTTGCCGGACGGCGTCGACCACTCGGTCTCGCGGAACAGGTACCCGCCACGGAACTCCAACCGGCGGGTGTGCCGCAGGATGTCGGCCTCGGCCAGCACCAGGGGCTCGTCGTCGACGTAGAGGCGGATGACCTTGGCGTCGGGCGCGTTGATGATCGTCTGCCCGGTCTTCGCGAAGCCGAAGGCGTCTTCCGCGTGCCGGATCGGCCAGGTCTCGTGGAAGCCGTTGACGTACGTGCCGTACTGCACGCCGCCACGGCCTTCGTCGAGGTTGCCGCGCAGGCCGAGGTACCCGTTGCCGACAGCGAAGTTCGTCTCGGCGACGCCCTGCTCGTCGGGGGTGTACTCGGTCTCGACGAGGGCCCACTCGTCGATCGGGTAGCGGACGCGGTCGAGGGGGTCCGAGGTGATGGGGTTCATGCTGCTCCGTGGGAAGGGAGGGAGATGGGTACGTCGGTGCGGCGGGCAGGCAGGGAGCGCCCGGCCGGGTGGCCTACGTCGTGCTGGTGCTGGCGACCGGTGCGGGCAGGTCGTCGAGGAGTTCGGCGAGGTCGGACACCACGACGTCGGCACCGTGCTCGCGCAGGGCGTCCGCCCCGGCACCGCGGTCGACACCGATGACCAGACCGAACGAACCGTTGCGGCCGGCTTCGACCCCGCTCGTCGCGTCTTCCACCACGGCGCACTCGGCGGCGGTGAGCCCGAACCGGGTTGCCGCGTCGAGGTAGGTGTCGGGTGCTGGCTTGCCGGTCAGGCCGTCCTGGCGCGCGACGAGCCCGTCGACGACGACCGGGAACCGGTCGAGGATGCCCGCGGTCCGGAGCACCGAGTTGGCGTTCGCCGAGCTCGAGACGACCGCGACGGACAGACCGGCGTCGATCGCGGCGGTCAGGAACCGCAGCGAGCCCGGGTAGGGCTCGACACCGTGCTCGTCGAGCTCGGCCGTGAACTCCGCGTTCTTCCGGTTGCCGAGTCCGCACACCGTGTCGGTGTCGGGCGCGTCGTCCGGGGTGCCCTGCGGCAGGTCGATGCCACGCGACTCGAGCAGCGAGCGCACGCCGTCGTACCGGGGCTTGCCGTCGATGTACGTGAAGTAGTCCTGCTCGGTGTACGGCGCGACCCCGTGCGCTTCGAGGTACGGCGTGAAGAGCCGGCTCCAGGCCCGCATGTGCACGTCGGCGGTGGGGGTGAGCACGCCGTCGAGGTCGAACAGGAGCGCTCGCTGGTCACTGAGTCGAGCGGGCGTGCGCTGGTCCTGCGTCGTCATCTGCGGTCCTCCGGGGACTGGTGGTGGACGTGTGGCTCCCGACGAGTCTAGGACCGCTCCAGGTGCCGGGTCCCGACGCGCCGCACGCTGTGGAGAGAGTTCACCAGGGGCTGCACTGTGCAGGGGGAACCCCCTCCGCGGCGCACCTGTGAAGCCTCCGAGACACACCCCGGCACGCTGACCCGGACGAAAGGCACCTCCATGACCAGCGACACCACCGCCGCACCCCACGACGGCTCGCAGTCGAAGCTCCGCCAGGCGATCACCGGCCCGCTGCTGTTCCTCTTCATCCTGGGCGACGTGCTCGGCGCCGGCATCTACGCGTTGATGGGGACCCTGGCGGAGGACGTCGGCGGAGCGCTCTGGGCACCGTTGGTGCTCGCGCTCCTGCTGGCCCTGCTCACCGCGGGGTCGTACGCCGAACTCGTGACGAAGTACCCGAAGGCGGGCGGTGCCGCGGTCTTCGCCGAACGGGCCTACAAGACGCCGATCGTCTCGTTCCTGGTCGGCTTCAGCATGCTCGCCGCCGGTGTCACGAGCGCCGCCGGGTTGTCACTCGCCTTCGCCGGCGACTACCTCGGCACCTTCGTCGACCTGCCTCCGGTGCCCACCGCGATCGTCTTCCTCGCCCTGATCGCCTGCCTGAACGCCCGCGGCATCTCCGACTCGCTCAGGAGCAACGTCGTGATGACGGTCATCGAGGTCTCCGGCCTCGTCATCGTGGTCGTCGTCGTGGCCGTGATGCTCGGCGGGGGCGGCGGCGACGTCTCGCGCATCGGCGCGTTCCCGTCCGAGGCGAACCCGGCCCTGGCGACGCTGAGCGCCGCGATCGTCGCCTACTACTCGTTCGTCGGCTTCGAGACGTCCGCCAACATCGCCGAAGAGGTCCGCGACCCCCGCCGCGTCTACCCGAAGGCCCTGTTCGGCGCCCTCGCCACGGCCGGTGTCGTCTACGTCCTCGTCGCCCTCGCCAGCGCGATCGCCCTGCCCGCGTCCGAGCTGTCCGAGTCCAGCGGCCCGCTGCTCGCGGTCGTCTCCGCCACCGGCGTCCCGATCCCTGACTGGGTCTTCAGCCTCATCGCCCTGGTCGCCGTCGCGAACGGCGCGCTGCTCACGATGATCATGGCGAGCCGCGTGACCTACGGCATGGCCGAGCAGCGGCTCCTGCCCGCCCTGCTCGCGAAGGTCCTGCCGAACCGGAAGACCCCGTGGACCGCGATCGTCGCCACGACGGTCGTCGCGATGCTCCTGACCCTGGTGGGTGACGTGGGCGTGCTGGCCGAGACCGTCGTGCTCCTGCTGCTCTTCGTGTTCATCAGCACGAACGTCGCCGTCCTGGTGCTCCGCCGCGACCACGTCGAGCACGACCACTTCCGGGTCTGGACCTTCGTCCCGGTGCTCGGGGTGCTGTCGTGCGTCCTGCTGCTCACGCAGCAGAGCGGCCAGGTCTGGCTCTACGCCGCGATCCTGCTCGCCGTCGGCGTGGTGCTCTACTTCATCGCCCGGTTCACCGGGCGCCGTTCCGGACGCGACCACGAGGCGGGCGTGATCCACTGACGTCGCGCACCACGGGCCTCCAGGCAGACCGTCTGGAGGCCCGTGGTGCGTCCGCCGGTCGGCGCGCGGAGTCAGCGCAGGTCGCGCACCCAGGCCTCGACCGCGTCCGAGATCTGCTGCCGGGCATCAGCACGGCTGATGGTCGCCGTCCGGTCGCCCGGCTGGTCGCCGTAGGCACCGAAGTCGGCGTGGTTCGACCCCTGGATCTCGGTCATGGTGGCGGTCGACGGCAGCTTGTCCCGCGCGGCGTCGACCTTGGCCGGCGTCGACAGGCCGTCACGCGAACCGGAGACGCTCAGCACGTCGATGTACGAGCGGCTGATGTCGTTCGCGCAGTAGCTGCCGAAGAGCAGCAGACCGTCGGCGTCCTGGGCGAGCTGGCACGCACGGACCCCGCCGAGGGAGTGCCCGCCGACGGCCCAGCGCGTGACCGAGGGGGCGTGGGCCTCGAACGTGGCGAGCGGCCGGGTGTCGAAGAACGCCAGGTTGAGCGTCGGCTTCGTGATGACGACCGTCGTGCCGTTGGCGACCACCTGCCGGAACGTCGCCATGTAGGCGTAGGGATCCACCTTCGCACCGGGGATGAACACGATCCCGACCCCGTCGGCCTGGCCGGTCGGGGTCATCACCACCGAGTCACCGGCGTCCCGCACCGCGATCCGGTCGTCACGCCAGACCTGCAGGGCGGCACTGCGCGTGCCCTGCATGACGATGTACGCCCACACGAGGAACACCACCGCGAGCAGGACGACGACGGCGACGATCCAGGTGGTCCAGCGCAGCGCTCGGTTCATGTGGCCACCGTACGGCGCATCAGGACCTCGGTCCGGCCGTCCGGCAACGGATCGCCGGGTTCGTCGCGGGCGCTGAAGCCGACGTGCTCGTAGGCGCGACGGGCGACGGCGTTGTCGGGCAGCACCGAGAGTTCGAGCTCGGTGGCTCCGGTAGCAGCCGCCCACGTGGCGATCGCGTCGATGAGCGCACGGGCGATCCCGCGGCCGCGCGCTGCCGGGTCGACCCACATCGAGATGAGCTCGGCGGGGCCGTCCGGGTCGGTGGACGGGACGCCGCTCGCCATCCCGACGACCGCGCCGGGTCCGTCGGCATCGGTGTCGACCGCGAGCAGGTCGAGCGCTCCCGGGATCGACAGGCGGGTGCGCCACCGGTGCTCGGGGGCGTCCACCCAGTCCTGCAGCGTCGAGCCGAAGGCGTCCGGGGCGTCGGCGAGGGCGCGGAGGCGCACGGGTCGCCACGCTTCCCAGTCGTCGACGGTCACGCGGCGCAGTTCGATCCCCACGTCCCGACGGTACCGCGGAGCGGGGTGCGACCGGCAGGGCGGGACCGGCAGGGTCCCGCATCCAGTGCGCAGAAGACGTCGGGTGCGGTGGTCGCACCCGACGTCTTCTGCTCACTCGTCGGCCGTCGCCCGGGAAGGGCGACCGGGACTACGCCTTGATGGCGGCGCGGATCTCGGCGGCGGCTGCGCCGACGTCCGAGGCGCTGTAGATCGCGCTGCCGGCGACGGCGATGCGGGCACCGGCCTCCTGCACCGAGGCGACCGAGGACGCGTTCACGCCGCCCGCGATCGAGAACGGGACGCCCGAGTCCTTGCCGGCGTCGAGCAGGGTCGAGAAGGTGAAGCCCTCTTCCGCCTGCTCGTCGAGCCCGGCGTGGACCTCGACGAACTCGGCGCCGAGTGCGACGACCTCGCGGGCACGGGCGGCCTTGTCGGAGACGCCGATCAGGTCGACGACGATGCCCTTGCCGTGCTTCTTCGCGGCCTTGACGGCGCCGACGATCGTCGAGTCGCCGGCGACACCGAGGACGGTGACCAGGTCGGCACCGGCCGAGAAGGCGATGTCGGCCTCGAGCTCACCGGCGTCCATGGTCTTGAGGTCGGCGAACACGATCTTGTCGGGGTGCGCTTCCTTGATCGCGGTGACGGCGGACAGGCCGGCGCTCTTGATCAGGGGCGTGCCGAGCTCGAGGACGTCGACGTGCGGCGCGGCCGCGGCGGCGAGCTCGAGGGCGGCTTCGGTGGTCAGGGTGTCCATGGCGAACTGGAGCTGCATGGGTGTGCCTTTCATTCGAGGTTGGCGTGACGGGGCCAGAGGTCGTCGGCGGACTGCCCGCCTCGGGCCCACAGGGCGTGGAACACGGCGTCGCCCACCAGGGCGACCGCCTGTTCGAAGAGGCCACCGGCGTACTGGGCCGAGGCGGTGCCGGAGCGGTCGGTCTTCGTCGCGGCGGGCAGCACGATCGTGACGTCCGCCAGCTCGGAGAGCGGCGAGTCGTCGGTGGTCGAGAGCGCCACGACGGATGCCCCGACCTCGTGCGCGGTGCGTGCGGCCTGCACGATGCCGGTGGTCGTCCCGGAACCGCTCGCGACGAGGAGCAGGTCACCCTGCCGGATGGCCGGGGTGGTGACCTCGCCGACGACGTGCGCGTCGAGCCCCAGGTGCATGAGACGCATCGCGGTCATGCGGAGGGCGAGGCCGGAGCGACCGGCGCCGTGGACGAACACCCGGTCGGCGCCCTCGATCAGGTCGAGTGCGCGCTGTGCGGGAGCGTCGTCGAGGCGGGCTGCCAGGTCGCCGACCTCGCGGACGACCAGGTCGAGCGCTGCGGAGACGGTGGTTGCTGCCATGACGACGATCCTTCCTTCAGCGGACCCTGCGCGCCGCTACCCGCCCCGGCAGGGGTCCCATCCCATCGGGTGGGCCCGTCCGCTCGGGTGGGACGGGTACGGTCGCCTCCATGGACGCATCGGTCGACACCCTGGAGGCCCGGGGCGGCTCCGCCATCCGGCTCGCGGCCGCCGAGCACGCCCGCACCGTCGCCGAGCAGGCGGACCGGCACGCCCTCACCCTCGAATCCGTCCTCGCCGTGCTCCGGTCGTCGCGGGTCACCGACGCGGCCGCCCGGGCCGAGGCCGTCGAGATCGCCTCGGCCGCCCTCGTCGACCTGCGCACCGTGACCGATCAGCAGCGGAGCACCCTGCTCGAACCGGTCACCGGTGCGTTCTCGCGGCTGCGCGCCGACCTGCGGCCGCTCGTGCGCTTCGGGGACCTCGACGTGCAGTTCGTCGAGCCGCCGGCAACCGGTCGTGCGCTCCCCGGTGACGTCGCCCACGCTGCCCGGGCGATCGTGCGGACCGCGGTGCTCGCCCTGGTCGACGACGGTGCGGCGAAGCGGGTGCGCATCCAGTGGGACTGCGACGGCCGGAACCTGCTCATGCAGCTCCGCGACGACGGCTCCGGCACGCTCGACGTGCAGGACGACGCCATGCGACCGATCGCCGAGCGGGTCGTCACGCTCGACGGGCGGGTGCAGGTCGCGAGCACGCCCGGCTGGGGGTCCGTGCTCGACATCTCGCTGCCCCTCGACCCGCGACCGACCGAGGTGGACGCGGTCGACGACGGCGATCTGACCCCGCGGGAGCGCGACGTGCTGCGGCTCGTGGCGACCGGTGTCGGCAACCGGGAGATCGCCGAGGGGCTCGGCATCAGTGTCAACACCGTGAAGTACCACGTGGCGAACCTGCTCCGGAAGCACGGCGCCCGGACCCGGGCCGAGCTCGCGGCGTTCAGCTCCCGGGCGTGAACCGACGGGATCGCGACGCGTGCCGGGTTCCTACGCTCCGGGGGCGAAGCGGTACCCCATGCCGGACTCCGTCACCAGGAAGCGCGGGTGCGCGGGGTCGGGCTCGAGCTTCCGCCGCAGCTGGGCCATGTAGAGGCGCAGGTACCCGGAGTCGTTGCCGTGCGTCGGCCCCCAGACCTCGGTCAACAGCATCTCGCGGGTCATCAGCCGGTCGGGGTTCGTGACCAGGACCTCGAGCAGGCGCCACTCGGTGGGCGTCAGGCGGATCGCCGGACCCTCGGCCGGGTTGACCTGCTTCGCGACGAGGTCCACGAGCAGCGGTCCGATCGCGATCGTCGGGGTCTCCTCCGTCGCCACCACCCGGCGTCGTCCGAGTGCCCGCAGCCGGGCGAGGAGCTCGTCCATCTGGAACGGCTTCGTCACGTAGTCGTCGGCGCCGGCGTCGAGCGCGTCGACCTTGTCCGACGAGTCGGTCCGGCCGGAGAGCACCAGGACGGGCACCTGCGACCAGGCCCGGACGCCCTCGAGCACCCCGATGCCGTCGAGTCGGGGCATGCCGAGGTCGAGGAGCACCAGATCGGGGCGCTCGGTGATGACGGCGTCGATCGCCTCGCGCCCGTCCCGAGCCGTGACGACGTCGTACCCACGCGCCGAGAGCGTCACCGACAGCGCACGGACGAGCTGCGCGTCGTCGTCAGCGATCAGGACCTTCATCGGATCTCCACTCCCACGTGCCCGGCGATCGGCAGCCGCACCACGACGGTGAGGCCACCGCCCGGGGTGTCGTCGACCTCGATCGTGCCGCCCATGCCCTCGGTGAACCCGCGCGCCAGAGCCAGGCCGAGCCCGAGGCCGGTCTCGTTGTCGGTGTCGCCGAGCCGCTGGAACGGCTGGAACACCTCGTCGCGGCGGTCCGCGGGGATCCCGGGGCCGTGGTCGGCGACGCGGAGTTCGACCACGCCGGCGAAGGCGCTGGCGGCGACCCGGACGTGGGTGCCGTCCGGGGCGTACCGGGCGGCGTTGGCGAGCAGGTTCACGACGACGCGCTGCAGCAGGACGGGGTCGGCGAGCACCGGCGGCAGGTCGGCGGGCAGGTCGAGGTCGACGTCGTCGGGGCCGAGCTCGAGCTCGTCGAGTGCGGGGGCGACCACCGTCTCGAGTGCGATCGACGCCGGGGTGACCGCGAGGACACCGGCCTGCACGCGGCTGACGTCCAACAGGTCTGCCAACAGCACCGCCAGCTGACCGAGGCTCTCGTCGGCGGTCGCGAGCAGCGCCTCCCGGTCGGGTCCGGACAGGTCGATGTCGGGCGCACGCAGCGTCTGCACGGCGGCGGAGGCCGCTGCGATCGGTCGGCGCACGTCGTGGCCGACGGCCGCGAGCAGTGCGCTGCGAACCCGGTCGGCGGCGGCGATGCGTTCGGCACCGACGGCCGTGCGGGTCAGCTCGCGGTGCTCGACGGCGGCGTCGAGCTGCTGCTCGACGACCCGCAGCAGGCGGCGCTGGGTCGGGTCGTCGGGTGCGCCGGCGAACTCGAGCACGGCGCCGGAAGCGAGCGTCGTCGACGCGTCCGGCGTCGCACCGAACTCGCCGGAGGTCGCCGGCACCTCGTCGCCCTGGCGGATCCGGACGCCGGCGAAGCCGAAGGCCTCACGGGTGCGGTCGAGCAGCGCCTGCAGGGCGTCGTCACCACGGAGCACACTGCCGGCGATGCCCATCAGGAGCCCGGACTCGGCCGAGGCCCGACGGGCGGCACGTGACCGGCGGGCGGACCGGTCGACCACGAAGCTGACCAGCACCGCGCTGATGACGTACATGACCAGCGCGAACAGGTGCCACGGCTGCTGGACCGTCACCATGTAGAGGGGTTGCACGAAGAAGTAGTCGAGACTCAGCCCGGACAGCACGGCCGCGAACACCGCCGGCCACATCCCGCCCACGAGCGCCACGACGAGCACGAGCAGCTGGTACGCCAGCACGTCGACGGTGATGGCGTCCGGGTCGCTGCCGATCGACAGCACCCACGTGAGCAGCGGGCCGACCAGGACCGACAGCACGAACCCGGCGATCACGCGTCCGCGGGACAGACTGCCCCCGAGCTTCGGCAGGGTGATCCCGCCGCCGGCCCGCTCGTGCGTGACGACGTGCACGTCGATGTCGCCGGACTCCCGGATGACGGTGTTGCCGATGCCCGGACCGGTCATGGCGGCCGCGAGCCGGCTGCGGCGGCTGACCCCGATCACGATCTGGGTGGCGTCGATCGACCGTGCGAACCGCACCAGGGTGCTCGGTACGTCGTCGCCGACGACCTGGTGGTACGTCCCACCGAGTTGCTCGAGCAGGGTCCGCTGTTTGCCGAGCGCGCCGGGGTGCCGCACGCGCAGGCCGTCGTTCGTGGTCACGTGGACGGCGGCGAGCTCGCCGCCGGCGCTGCGGGCGGCGATGCGGGCGCCGCGGCGCAGCAGGGTCTCGCCCTCGGGGCCGCCGGTCAGGGCGACGAGCACGCGCTCCCGGGTCTCCCAGCGGTGCTCGATGCCGTGCTCGGCGCGGTAGGCCTTGAGCGCGTCGTCGACCTCGTCCGCGAGCCAGAGCAGGGCGATCTCGCGCAGGGCGGTGAGGTTGCCGAGGCGGAAGTAGTTCGACAGCGCGGCGTCGATCCGGGCCGCCGGGTACACGAGCCCGTCGGAGAGCCGTTCGCGCAGCGCTGCCGGGGCCAGGTCGACGACCTCGATCTGGTCGGCCGCGCGCACCACGGCGTCGGGGACGGTCTCGCGCTGCACGGTGCCGGTGATCTCGCGGACCACGTCGCCGAGGGACTGCATGTGCTGCACGTTGACCGTCGAGATGACGTCGATGCCGGCGTCCCGCAGCGCCTCGACGTCCTGCCAGCGCTTCTCGTTCGGGCTGCCGGGGGCGTTCGTGTGGGCGAGTTCGTCGACGAGCGCGACCTCGGGTGCCCGGGCGATGACAGCGTCGAGGTCGAGGTCGTCCAGGTCGACGCCGCGGTGCGAGACGGTGCGGCGGGGCACCACCTCGAGCCCGTTCACCAGGGCCGCGGTGGCGGCGCGCTCGTGCGTCTCGACGACGGCGACGACCACGTCGCGACCCTCGTCGAGCAGCCGACGCCCCTCTTCGAGCATCGTGTAGGTCTTGCCGACACCGGGCGCTGCACCGAGCAGGACCCGCAGCTTCCCGCGCTTCACGTGCTCATCCTCTCGCGTGCGGGGGTCGGTCTCCGCAAAACACCGGTGTTCACCTGTCGCACCGCGGTCTGCGAGTGTTCGACGCGCGAGCACCGGTGTCTTGCGGAGGGGTCGCCCACGCTCAGGAGGCCTTCGCCAGCGCCAGGTTCAGCGCGAGCACGTTCACCACGGGCTCACCGAGGAACCCGAGCTGCCGCGACTCGGTGTGCGACTGCACGAGCTGCCGCACGGTGGCGGCGGACAACCCCCGCGCCGATGCCACGCGCGCCACCTGCTGGCGTGCGTACTCCGGGCTGATGTCCGGGTCGAGCCCCGAACCCGAGGCGGTCACGGCGTCGGCCGGCACCTGTGCGGCGGGGACCCCGTCGGCCTTCGCCAGGGCGGTACGACGCTCCTCGACGGCCTTGAGCAGGTCGGCGTTGTTCGGCCCGAGGTTCGAGCCGGAGGACGCCCCCGCGTCGTAGCCGTCCCCGGCGGCGGACGGCCGCGACTGGAACCAGCGGTCGGCCTGCTTCCCGGTGAACGACTGCCCGATCAACGAGGAACCGACGACCTTGCCGGACGAGTCCGTGACCATCGAGCCGTTGGCCTGGTCGTGGAACGCCGCCTGGCCGACGCCCCAGACGGCGAGCGGGTACCCGACGCCGAGGACGACGGTGGCGACGAGGGTGAGGCGGATGGCCACACCGGCGGAACGGAAGGTGGAACGTGCAGATGCCATGACTAGAACCCCGGGATGAGACCGACCACGAGGTCGATCAGTTTGATGCCGATGAAGGGGACGACCACGCCGCCAAGCCCGTAGACGAGCAGGTTGCGGCCGAGGATCGACGACGCTGCGGCTGCGCGGTACTTGACGCCACGCAGGGACAGCGGGATGAGCGCCACGATGACCAGCGCGTTGAAGACGACCGCCGACAGGATCGCGGACGACGGGCTGTGCAGCCCCATGATGTTGAGCGCCGCGAGGCCCGGGAACGCGGCCTGGAACATCGCCGGGATGATCGCGAAGTACTTCGCGACGTCGTTGGCGATGGAGAAGGTGGTCAGGGCACCGCGGGTGATGAGCAGCTGCTTGCCGATGCGGACGACGTCGATGAGCTTGGTCGGGTCGGAGTCGAGGTCGACCATGTTGCCCGCCTCCTTCGCCGCCGTCGTACCGGTGTTCATCGCGACGCCGACGTCCGCCTGGGCCAGGGCCGGGGCGTCGTTGGTGCCGTCACCGGTCATGGCGACGAGGTTGCCGCCCTCCTGCTCGCGCTTGATGTAGGCGAGCTTGTCCTCCGGGGTGGCCTCGGCCAGGAAGTCGTCGACGCCGGCCTCGTGGGCGATGGCCGCCGCGGTGCGGGGGTTGTCACCGGTGATCATCACCGTGCGGATGCCCATCGACCGGAGCTCGGCGAACCGTGATGCCATGCCGTCCTTGACGACGTCCTTCAGGTGCACGACGCCGAGCAGCGTGACCGCACCGGTCGACGACCGACGGCCGACGACGAGCGGCGTGCCGCCCTGGTCGGAGATCTCCGCGACGGTCGCGTCGATGGCCGAAACAACACCGGCTTCGGTGGTGTCCGCCCATGCGAGCACAGCCGCAGCGGCACCCTTCCGGATCTGCGATCCGTCGGGCAGGTCGAGACCGGACATGCGCGTCTGCGCCGTGAACGGCACCTCGACGGCCCCGTCCGGCAGGCCCACGGCGGCGCCGTCCTCGCGCGCCAGGTCGACGATCGAGCGTCCTTCCGGGGTGCTGTCCGCGGCACTCGACAGCGCTGCGGCTTCGAGCAGGTCGGCGGTCGTCACGCCCGGCACGGGCACCACGCGGGATGCCCGGCGGTTGCCGTAGGTGATCGTGCCGGTCTTGTCGAGCAGCAGCGTCGTGATGTCACCGGCGGCCTCGACCGCGCGGCCCGACATCGCGAGCACGTTGTGCTGCACGAGTCGGTCCATGCCGGCGATGCCGATCGCGGAGAGCAGGGCCCCGATGGTG
Source organism: Curtobacterium poinsettiae (assembly GCF_047226435.1). Lineage (NCBI taxonomy): Bacteria > Bacillati > Actinomycetota > Actinomycetes > Micrococcales > Microbacteriaceae > Curtobacterium > Curtobacterium poinsettiae. The sequence continues at coordinate 3,425,151 of NZ_CP178434.1, forward strand.
GTCGGGATGAGGCAGACGAGCAGGGCGATGAGCACCGGCACGCTGACCGTCGCACCGACGAGCCCCGCGATGGGCTGCATCGTCAGGCAGACGATCACGAAGACGATCGACAGCGAGGCGAGCAGGATGTTCAGCGCGATCTCGTTCGGCGTCTTCTGCCGTGCCGCACCCTCGACCAGACGGATCATCCGGTCGATGAAGGTCTCGCCCGGGGTCGAGGTGATGCGCACCACGATCCGGTCGGACAGCACGCGGGTGCCGCCGGTGACGGCGCTGCGGTCGCCGCCGGACTCGCGGATGACCGGTGCCGACTCACCCGTGACGGCCGACTCGTCGACCGACGCGATGCCGTCGATGACGTCACCGTCGCCCGGGATGACCTCGCCCGCGACGACCAGGACCACGTCGCCCTTGGCCAGGTCGACGGAAGCGACCTCCTCGGTCGCGTTGCCGGTCGCGGCCGCGTCGGACGTCGCGTACCCGAGCACCCGGCGGGCACTCGTGGTCGAGCGGGTCTTCCGCAGGGTGTCGGCCTGGGCCTTGCCGCGGCCCTCGGCCACCGACTCCGCCAGGTTGGCGAAGACGACGGTGAGCCAGAGCCAGACGGCGATGGCGATCGTGAAGGCGGACGGCTCGACGACGGCGGCTGCCGTCGTCAGCGCCGCGCCGACCTCGACGATGAACATGACGGGGTTCCGCCACATGAGTCGCGGATCGAGTTTCCGCAGGGCGCCCGGGAGGCCCGCCACCAGCTGGCGGGGTCCGAATGCGGACGAGCGGATGGCCGGCCTGGAGGCGGTGGTCGCCTCGTGCTCGGAGGTCACGGTGGTCATGACAGTCCTTCTGCGAGCGGACCCAGTGCGAGCACCGGGAAGTAGGTGAGTGCGGTGACGATGACGGCGACGCCGCCGAGCAGCACGATGAAGAGCGGGCGATGGGTGGGCAGCGTGCCGGCGGTCTCCGGCACCCGGTCCTGCGCCGCGAGGGACCCGGCGAGCGCCAGGACGAACACCATCGGCACGAAGCGGCCGAGCAGCATCACGACGCCGAGCGAGGAGTTCATCCACGTGGTGTTCGCGGTGAGTCCGCCGAAGGCCGAGCCGTTGTTGTTCGCGCCCGAGGTGAAGGCGTAGAGCAGCTCGGTCAGCCCGTGGTTGCCGGGGTTGAAGATCGACGTCCCGAGCACCTGTTCGCGGACCCCGGGGATCACGAGCGAGAGCCCGGTGGCCAGGAGCACGAGCGTCGGCGTGACGAGGATGTACAGCGCCGCGAAGGTCATCTCCTTGGCGCGGATCTTCTTGCCGAGGTACTCCGGGGTTCGGCCGACGAGCAGGCCGCCGATGAACACCGTGATGACGGCGAGCACGAGCATGCCGTACAGGCCGGAGCCGACGCCGCCGGGGGTGACCTCGCCGAGCATCATGTTGACGAGCGCCATCATCCCGCCGATCGGGGTGTAGCTGTCGTGCATCGCGTTGACGGCGCCGGTGGACGTCGAGGTGGTCGCGGTCGAGAAGAGCGTCGAACCGAGGATGCCGAAGCGGCTCTCCTTGCCCTCCATCGCGGCCCCGGCGGCGTGTGTGGCGATCCCGCCGCCGCCGAGCTCGGCGATCGACATGACCGACAGCGAGACGAGGAAGATCGCGCCCATCACGGCGAGGATCGCGTAGCCCTGGCGGTCGTCCCCGACGAGCCGCCCGAACGTGCGCGGGAGCGAGAACGGGATGACGAGCATGAGGAAGATCTCGACGAGGTTCGTCCACGCCTGCGGGTTCTCGAACGGGTGCGCCGAGTTCGCGTTGAAGTAGCCGCCACCGTTCGTGCCGAGTTCCTTGATCGCCTCCTGCGAGGCGACGAACCCGCCGGGGATGTGCTGCGTGCCACCGATGAGCGTGGTGACGTCGGTGCCGCTCCCCCACGACTGGACGACCCCGCCGGCGACGAGCACGATCGCGAAGACGAACGCCCCGGGCAGCAGCAGCCGGCCCAGCCCGCGGACGATGTCCACCCACACGTTGCCGAGGGTGCCGGACTTGCGACGGGCGAACCCGCGCACCAGCGCCACGGCGACCGCCAGGCCGACGGCTGCGGACAGGAAGTTCTGCACCGCGAGGCCGGCCATCTGCACGGTGTAGCCGAGGGTGACCTCGGGCGAGTACGACTGCCAGTTCGTGTTCGACACGAACGACGCCGCGGTGTTGAACGCAAGCGAGGGTCCGACACCGGGCAGTCCGAGGTCGCCGGGCAGGACGACCTGGATGCGCTGCAGCAGGTAGACGAGCAGGAGCCCGGCGACGCTGAAGAGCAGCACCCCGCGCAGGTACACGGGCCAGGACTGCTCGGCGTCCGGATCGACGCCGATCAGCCGGTAGACCCCGCGCTCGACCCGGTTGTGCCGGACGGGTGTGAAGACCTTCGCCATCCAGTCGCCGAGCGGGCGGTACGCGACGACGAGCAGCAGGACGAGGGTGGCGACCTGGGCGATGCCCGCCCAGAGGTCCGCGGCGCCCACTAGAAGCGCTCCGGACGCACGAGCGCCCAGACGAGGTACACGACAGCGGCGATGCCGAGGACGGCGGCCGCGATGGTGATGCCGATCACAGCCGTTCCACCCCCTTGGCGATCAGTGCCACCACGCCGAACACGGCGAGGACACCGGCGACGACGAACACGTCGAACACGAGGGACTCCAGAAGGTCTGCGGTGTCCGCGCCGGGTGACGCGGACCGGCACCACTTGTGGTGCCGAACCGATGCTGGATCCTGCGCCGGGCCTCCAGTCCGCTCCTAACGGATCCCTGACGCCGCCCTGGCGGACGCATGCACGCTCCTAACGCCTGTGGAGAGCGCTCGATCCCGTGACGCGGATCCTGGTAGGGTTTCAGCATCACGATCGGCCCGCTCGCCTCACGGCTCGGGCCGATTTTCTTGTCTCGGGGGGGCGCATGGAGTACGTGAAACCGTGGCTCTCGATCGGTGAGCAGATCGAGAAGCTGGCTTCCAAGGGAGTCCGCATCGGTGATCGGGGCGTCGCGGGATCGGTACTGCGCGAAGTCGGCTACTACCGCCTCACCGGATACCTCTATCCCTTCCGTGAATCGTCATCGGTCACCGATGAGGTCGGCCGCCGACACGGCGAGGTCCACGACCGGTACCGAGCAGGGACGGAGTTCGCAGCAGCCGGACACCGGAGCGTTCACTGCACCTCGGCCCGACCCACCGGATGGCTCCAGCGCACACACGGCGTGGCTGCAGCGAGTGCGAGACCGACAGGATTCCTCTGACGAACAGTTCGTCGCACACTTCCGAACCGAGTACGACGACCGGATGCCCATCTGGGCACTCACCGAAATCCTCGAACTGGGACACCTCGCTCGGCTGTACGGCGGTCTCCGGAACGACGTCGCCACCCGGATCGCCCGAGAGTTCGGCGTCCCGACCAAGAAGACGATGCTGAGCTGGCTCGCCTCGGTCAACTACGTCCGGAACGTCGCAGCACACCATGCGCGTCTGTTCAACCGGAAGTTGGTCGTGGTCCCGAAACGGCCGAGGTCCGGTGCGGTACCGCTCCTCGCACATCTCTCGGGAACCGATGCCCCGAAGCAGTTCGGTGCCTACACCACCTTGGCGGTGATGGCCTACCTGCTCAGGTCGGTCCCGTCCGACCACGACTGGGCCGAGCGCGTGGCCGCTCTCCTCGGGGCCTTCCCGAGCAACGAACACCTCGATCTCTCGTCGATGGGTGTCGGCGGCGGTTGGCTGGACCACGCGCTCTGGACAGGTCCCCACTGATCACGCTGGGCGACGCGTGCCGGCCGTGCGCAACCGGTCAGCGAGGTCTGCCACGGCCTCGACGAGCGCCTCCGGCCCCTCGAGCCGGATCGGCACGGCCAGCCCGGCGACGACTCCGGCGAGCCCGTCCCACGACCACGACCCGAGGGTGACGCGGGCCCGGTCGCCCTCGAGCTGCTCGACCACGGCGTCCTCGGGCAGGTACGGCGCGATCCGCCGCCCATCGTCCGCCGTCGTGGTCACCGAACCGGTGCACGGCCACACGTCGTCGACCGCCGACCCCTTGAACCGCGCGGACACGAACGCGGCCGCATCGCCACCGGGGATCGGACGTGGCGTGAAGGGGACGCGGGTGCGCATCCGCGGCGTGATCCGGTCGATGCGGTGCGTGCGCCATTCGTCGCGGGCGGCATCCCAGTCGAGCAGGTACCAGCGACCGTTCCGGGCGACGACGGCGTGCGGTTCCACCCGGTGCGGGGTCTCGTCGTCGCCGTACCCGAAGCGGAAGACCTCGTGCAGGTGGACGGCCTCGCTCACCGCCACCAGGACCTCCGGGTCGGTGGTGGTCCGGCTCGTCGCGGTCACGGCCTGCACCGCGTCGACCCGGGACCGCAGTCGCGCGGGCATCACCTGCCGGACGGTCGCCAGGGCGCGGGCCGCCGACTCGGCGACGTCCGCCCCCGATGCCGGTGCCACGGCGAGCGCCAGGGCGATCGCCACCGCCTGGTCGTCGTCGAAGAGCAGCGGGGGCAGGTCGGAGCCGGCCTCGAGCCGGTAGCCGCCGGCCGGTCCGCGGAGCGCCTCGACCCGGTACCCGAGCCCACGGAGTCGATCGACGTCGCGGCGGACCGTACGGGGACTGACCTCGAGCCGCCCGGCCAGCTCGTCCCCCGGCCAGTCGCGGTGCACCTGGAGCAGGGAGAGCAGCGTGAGCATCCGTGCGGAGGGTCCGGCCATGGCGTCCATCTTCGTCCGAGAAGCGGACAGGATCTGACCGCATTGCCCGAGATCCTCGTCCCATGAGCATCGAAACGACAACCCACCTCAACTTCGACGGCGACGCCCGCGCGGCGCTCGACTTCTACGCATCGGTCTTCGGCGGCGAGGTCACCGCCGCCACCTACGGCCAGATGGGCGCCCTGGACGACCCGGACTGGGCGGACCGCATCGTCTTCGGGCAGGTCTCCACGGCCGCCGGCTTCCGCGTCATGGCCTTCGACGTCTGGCCCGGGCAGCCCTACGACCAGGGATCGAACGCCTTCTACGTGTTCGTGCACGGCGACGACACGGCCGAGATCGAGCGGTACTGGGCGGCACTGTCCGAGGGCGCCGAAGTACGGCAGCCCCTGGAACCCTCGGCCTGGGCACCGTTGGCCGGGCAGCTGCGCGACCGCTTCGGCGTGGTCTGGCAGCTCGACGTCGCGGCCCCGACCGAGTGACGCGGCGGTGCGGCCCGGATGGTCCCGCCCCGCACCGACGCTCGGACGTTTGTGAACCACTTCCCCACGGAATCCAGCCGCCGATAGCGTGCTGGCATGCCCGAGTTCCGCCCGATGCCCGGTTACGAGCTCGGCCACGGATGGGTGGCCGCCCGCCGACGCCGCTCCCGGTTCGGCAGCGTGTGGCGCTGGATCGGGCCGCCGGTCGCACTCGTCGCCGTCGTCGCTGCCGCGCTGCTGTTCCACTGGTACGCGGGCGTGGCCGACCAGGTCGAGTGGGAGTGCGCGGTGTCCACCTGCGGCACGAGCGACCCGCGGTCCTTCGCGCCGGAGGGGTGCTGGGCGCTCCTCGTGCTCGCCGGTCTCGGCACCGTCCGGGTCCCCGGGCGGTGGTGGTGGACGGGCGCGCTCCTGCTCGGGTTCGCGCTCGTCGCCGCGTGGTCAATCGACTGGTGGCGGATGCCCGGCATCGACCTCGGGCTGTTCGTGACGCCGATCGGAGCCGGGAGCCTGGGCGTCGTCCTCCTGCTCGCCCGGATCGGGATGGCCGTCGACCGTGTGCGCGGGCGAGCCCACACCGCCCGTCGGCGGGCCGAACAGGACAGTCCGCGGGACGTGGGCGAGCGCTGACCCGGTCGGAGGATCAGCCCGAGCGGCTCCAGGTGCTGACCGTCACGGTCGCGGTCACGCTCGTCGGCGCGAACACCTGCTCCGCCGAGACGTGGTGGTGGCTCGGCCCCATGTGCACGACGTCGTGGACGTCCTCCGCCGACAGCTCCATGGACCACATCAGGTCCTCGGAGGACCGCAGCGCGAACGACGGCGTCAGGGAGTCGTGCAGTCGGCGCTCCTTCTCCGGGTCCACGCTGATCGTCGCCTCGGCGAGCTCCGCCAGGTGGCCGGTCCGCGGGGTCACCACCACGAGCACGCCGTCGGCGTGCAGGACGCGGGCGTACTCGGTCTGGTTGCGGGGTGCGAAGACGTCGAGCAGAACGGCGGCAGCGCCGTCGACGACCGGGAGGCGCTCGGTCACGTCCCCGACGACGGCCCCTGCACGCTCGTGGGCGCGTGCCGCACGCCGGATCGCGACGGCCGACAGGTCGAGCGCGACCCCGAGCCTCCCGTCCGCCTCGCGCAGCGCATGCGCCAGGTAGGTCCCCGGGCCGGAACCGACGTCGAGGACGATGCCGGGCGCGGTGGCGTCCGCGACGATTACGGCGAGCGCCCGCTCGACGGGCGCGTAGTGGCCGCGCCCCAGGAACCGCAGCCGCGCGTCCACCATCTCCGGGGTGTCCGCGGTGAGCGCACGCCGCTTCGCGGGCAGGAGCGTCAGGTGGCCCTGCTTCGCCTCGTCGAACCGGTGCCCGTTCGGGCAGCCGACCTGGCCGCCGTCGACGCGACCGAGCAGCGCGGCGCACACGGGGCAGGCGAGCATCGGCAGCAGGTCGTCACGCACCGGCCCAGCGTACGGGGCTGGCTCACCCTGACCGGATGTCGCTGCCTGCGCGGCAGTACGGTCAGGACATGGCAGTCATCGAACAGGCAACGCTCCGTCCGTCCAAGGCCGAGGCGCTCGCCGCCTGGCTCCCCGACCAGGCGTGGAGCGGCGTCGTCGCGGGAGCGCCGCTCGAGGTCGTCGGGCAGTTCCGGTTCGACGACCCCGCTGGCGAGGTCGGCATCGAAGTGCTGCTCGTCCGCACCGACGGCGGCCGGGTCCTGCAGGCGCCACTGACCTACCGGGACGCACCGCTGCCGGGTGCCGACGCGTTCCTGGTGACCGAAATGGACCACTCCGTGCTCGGACGACGGTGGGTGTACGACGCGGTGGGCGATCCCGTGCACGCCGACGTGCTGCGCCGGGCGATCGTCACCGGCGGGCACGAAGCGGAGCTCGAGTTGGCCAACGGTGCCGGACAGCGGCCGAAGGACGCCTGGGCCAGCGGCAGCGGCTCCGAACCCGACTCCCCCACGATCACCTCGTTGCACGCGACGACGACGGGTGCGGTGACGTCGATCGCGACCGACCACGGCACGATCGTCGTCGCTCGGGTCGTCGGTACGGCCCTGCCCGAGGGCGAGACGCTGACCGGGACGTGGACGGACGGCTCCGAGGTGCTCGCCGTCCTGCTGCCCGAACGCGCCTGAGGTACTGGCAGGGCCTGCCTGTGCCGGGGACCGGCTGGCAGGATCGACGACGTGAAGACACTGGAGTTGCCACAGACAGACCTCACCGCCTCCGACGTCGTCGTCGGACTGATGCGGATCAACGACATGAGCGACGAGGGCATCCGTTCGCTCTACAGCGCCTCGCGCGATGCGGGCGTGAACATGTTCGACCACGCCGCGGTCTACGGCGAGTGGCACGGCTGCGAGGAGCGGTTCGGCGCCGCCGTCACGCTGACGCCCGCGGAACGCGCCGAGATCGTGCTGCAGACCAAGGTCGGCATCCGGCCGACGCCGAAGGGCGCGTACTTCGACTTCTCGTACGAGCACATCCTCGAGTCCGTGCACGAGTCGCTCGAGGCACTGCAGACCGAGTACGTCGACGTGCTGCTGCTGCACCGCCCCGACGCCCTGGTCGAGCCGGAAGAGGTCGCGAAGGCATTCGACGAGCTGCACGCCGCCGGCAAGGTGCACCACTTCGGCGTCTCGAACCACACCCCCGGCCAGGTCGACCTGCTCAAGAAGCACGTCCGCCAGCCGCTCGCGTTCAACCAGGTGCAGCTGAGCATCACGCACGCCAACGTGATCTCGCAGGGCCTGACCGCGAACATGGGCGGCCTCGAGCAGTCGGTCGACCGCGACAACGACATCCTCAACTACTCGCGCATCAACGACATCACGCTGCAGGCCTGGTCGCCGTTCCAGAAGGGCTTCTTCGACGGCGTCTTCCTGGGCGACCGTGAGCAGTACGCCGAGCTGAACGACGTGCTCGAGGAGGTCGCCGCCGCGCACGGAGTCACCCCGACCGGCATCGCGGTCGCGTGGATCACCCGCCACCCCGCGCACTTCCAGGTCGTCCTCGGCACGACGAACCCGCAGCGCGTGCGGGACTCGGCCGCCGGCTCGGACGTCGAGCTGTCGCGCGAGGAGTGGTACCGGATCTTCACCGCGGCCGGACACACCGTTCCCTGAACCGGGACCGCCCGGTCAGGTCGGGCAGGGTGGGATCGTGCTCAACGACCTCGCCCTGCCTGTCCGCCTGACCACACGCTCCGGCGAGGTGACGCTGCGGGACGCGGTGGACGAGGACCTCGATGCGCTCATGGCACTGTTGTCCGACGACCCGATCAGCGCTGCACGTGGTGACGTCGCCGCGCCGGAGGACCGACCGCGGTACGCCGAGGCACTCCGATCGATCGTGGACGACCCGGCGAACGCGCTGCTCGTCGCCGAGGACGCCGACGGGCGGCTCGTCGGGACGCTGCAACTCACCCGGATCCCCGGGATGGCTCGTCGTGGTGCCACCCGACTGCTCGTCGAGGCGGTGCGGGTCAGCAGTGCACGCCGATCTGCCGGCATCGGGAGTGCGCTGATGCGCTGGGTCACCGACGTCGCGGCGCCGGCCCTCGGGACCCCGCTCGTGCAACTCACGTCGGACGCTGCACGGACCGATGCGCACCGGTTCTACGAGCGTCTCGGCTTCACCGGCTCGCACGTCGGGTTCAAGTACCGGGTCCCCGACCCTTCGGCGCGCTGACGTTCTTTCCCAGAACGCGTGCGATGCAAGGTGCTTTCGGGCGTACCTGGTCGAAATTTCCGTCCAGGTATGCGCGATTCGACCAGGTATGCCCGATTCGACCAGGTACGCCCGATTCGACCAGGCGCGCTAGTCGTCGGAGGCGGAACCAGCAGACCTCGGCGTCGGAACGTTCACGTCGACCGGGGACACCCCGGCGGGATCGGCGGAGGCGCCACCCACGACGTCGAACGAGATCCCCAGCATCGCCGGGTCCTCGTCGAGTTCGAGCCCGTCCTGGCGGACCTGGTCCTCCGGGATCGCACGGCCACCGGACGGGTCCCACGAGTTCGCGATCGACATGCGCACGAGCATGCCCGAGCCGCTTGGCAATCGCCCAAGAAACCTCTGAGGACCCCCGGACCGCTCAGCCGGCGAGGTCGTCCGGGTGCAGCCGATCGCCGGCGTGCGGACGCCGGAACACCGGGCCGCCGCCGGCTTCGTCCTCGTCGTGATGGCTGACGGGCGAGACGCTCGGGTCGGCGGAGTCGTCGCCGACGTCGGCGCCGCGGTCCTCCTCCACCTTGAGCTCGGACTCGTCACTGCCGTCCACGGGGATGGACCGGCCCTGCTGTTCGGGATCGAACGGTGCGCTCATCGACATGGGGCGAGCATGCTCCCGCTCGGTGCACGCGCGGTCAGCGTTGTCCGTCGGCCGCGATGAGTTCGAGCTGCGTCAGCGCCAGGTCGGTGCCGGCGGTGAACGTGAACGACGAACCCCCGCCGATGATGCGGAACACCCGGGTCTGGCCGGCCCACGTGAACTCGGCGCCGTCGACCGCGGTGACGGTGCCGTCGAGGCCGACCTGCCACGAGTACGACCCTGGCGATGCCACCGTCACCGTGTACAGCGAAGCGGTGGCGCACGACACGTCGAACGAGACGGACTCCCCGGCGGCGAGCGCCGTGACGGTGCGGCCGGTGTCGTCGGTGAGCGCCGAGGCGCCGACGGGCAGGACGTCCACCGGGGCGTCCCGGTAGCCGTGGACCTCGGAGGCCGACACCGGCCGGGTGTCCGATGCCCAGCCCTGCGGTTCGTCGGACAGGGTGAACTCGATCCGCGACGCGGCCACGACCACGCTGTGCGGGATGCTGACCGAGGTCCAGGGCGAGCCGTCGACCGTCACCGACGCCACGTACCGGCCTGCGGAGCCGGCGGCGATCTCGATGACCGTCTCCGTTCTTCTCCCCACCGGCACAGCCTGCCCGCCGCTGGCGCGTCGGTCAGGATCCGGCGGCGTGGGCCCAGGCTGTCGCAGCACCGTCCTGCGGACCGACGGCGGCACGAGCACGTAGGTGCCGGTCGACGGCGCCAGCGGGTACAGGCCGATGGTGGCGAAGACGTACCAGGCGCTCATCTCGCCGTTGTCCTCGTCGCCGGGGTAGCCCTGGCCGAGGTCGGACCCGACGAACAGGCGCTCGAGCGATTCGCGGACGATGCGGTGCGCGTCGTCGTGGCGCCCGGTGAACATCGGGAAGAACGGGATGTGGTGCGCCGGCTGGTTCGACAGCCCCAGCATGCCCATCCGCACGTCGCGGGCCTCGGTCATCTCGTGGATCGGGAAGCCGTACGAGCCGGAGCGTGCGAGGGCGCCGGTCTCGGGGGTCGCGAAGAAGGCGTCGAGGGCGGCGTCGAAGCGCTCCGGCCCGCCGTGCAGGTCGACGATGCCGGCGCCGTCGTGCGGCGCCGTGAACGCGGTACCCCACGCGTTCGTCTCGGTGTAGTCGTCGCCCCAGTCGCGCGGGTCGAACTCGGTTCCCACGCGCCACGAGCCGTCCGGGTCGCGGCCGATGAAGAACCCGCGCTCGGAGTCGAAGACGTGCCGGTACTGCAGGGACCGGCGGGCGAACCACTCGGCCTCGGCCTCGTACCGGGACAGGTCGGCGGGCGTCCGCGCACGCGATGCGAGCAGGCCCGCCATGACGGCCAGACCCCAGTCGTTGATGGCCGCGTCCAGGGTCCACGACATCCCCTCGTGGGTCGCCGTGTCGACGTGGCCGCGGAAGGCGCCCGGGAGGCTCCCCTTGCGTCCGACGCGCTCGTCCCGCGGCGGGACGGTCGCGTTCCGCACCGCGCTCCGGTACGCCTCGGCCAGGTCGAAGCCACGCACGCCCTTCACGGCCAGGTCGGCGAAGACGGTGTCGCTCGTGGTGCCGGTCATGCAGTCCTCGGCACCGGGAGCACTCCAGCGTGGGGTCCACCCGCCGTCGTGGTGGTGCTCGACGAAGCCCTGGGCCAGCTCGCCCGCGGTGTCGGGGGTCAGGAGTCCGAGGAGCGGCCAGGCGGTGCGGTAGGTGTCCCAGAAGCCGTTCGTGGTGGTGAACGGGCCGTCGACGGTCTCCGGCCCGGGCTCGTCGCGGATCGGTTCCGCCAGCACGCCGCCGTACGGGGAGCGGTGCCGCGGGGTGCCGGTCAAGGCGGTCTCGCCGGCACGGTTCGGGTAGAGGAACAGCCGGTACAGACCCGAGTACAGGCTCGTCAGCTGGTCGGGGCTCGCGCCGTCGAAGGACAGCGTCGCGAGCTTCTCGGTCCACAGCGCCTCGGCACGGGAGCACATGGCGTCGAACGAGCCGGCGTCGTCGAGGTTCGCGCGGGCGTCCTCGATCGAGACGGTCGAGATGCCGAGCAGGACGTCGACCGGGCCGCCGGTGCCGCCGGGCTCCCCCACGGACAGCCAGCCGCGCAGCTCGTGCTCGCCGATCGTCGTGTGGTCGGCGGTGACCCCGGCGACCCGCAGGTGCACGTGGTGCGGCGGGGTGCCGGGGCGGTCGTCGAGCAGAGCCTCGACCACGGCGGTGCCGTCGGTGACCGTCACGGAGACGTCGGACACCCGGCCGTGGTGGTCGAGCACGACGCTGCGGGTACCGGTGAACCGGAACCCGAGGGCGAACTCCCCTGCGGTCAGCTCGGCCGTCACACCGTGGTCGAGCGCGACCCGGTAGCGGTGCGGGCCGTCCTGCTCGTCCTCGTGGTCGAACCCGAGCGCGCGGGCGGCCCGGTCGACGTCGGGGGTGTCGAGCGGCGAGGGCATCACCTGGAACACCCCGCGGTCGCCCATCCACGGCGACGGGATGTGGCTCGTCGCGAAGGCCTGGATCGCCGGACGGAGTCGTCCCTGGTCGTCGAGCCGGTCGTGCTCCTGGTAGGCGTACGGCCAGCGGTTGCTCGAGGCGTCCGTCATCGGCAGCCCGAACACGCCGCCGTGCGGGACGCCGACGAGCGGGGCGTTGTTGCCGCGGGAGAACCGGGACGACGCCTGGGTGCCGCGGGTCGTCCGGACGTGGCCGAGCGCGGTCGTCGGGGTCGGGCGCGCGGGACCGATCCGGACGGCGTCGAGCCAGCCGCGCAGTGCCGGACGCTCGCCGTCGGTGGCCGCAGCCGACGTGTCGGAGCCGAGCCGGGCCTCCAGGCGGTCGACGACCAGCCCCGCGAACGGCGTGAGGTCGACCGCTCGGCGGTTCCACTGATCCACCCACTGCTTGCGTGCTGTGTCCTGCGCGCCCGGGGTGACCACGTCGCCGTACTGGTCGCGGGCCCCCGCGTGCTCACGCAGCCGCGAGCCGTCGGTGAAGACGACGTCGACGGCGAAGGCCGTGGCGTCCCAGAAGTGCGGCAGGTCTGCTTCCGTCGGCTCCGTCGCCCCGTCGGGAAGGGTCCGCTCGGGGAACCAGACCCAGGACAGCTCGTCGCCGGGGGCGATGGTGCGTCCGGTGAGGCCGGGGACGATCGCCTCGGCCACCGACGCGCCCGCTGGTCGTTCGACGAGCCAGCCCGCGGCAGAACCGAAGCCGACACCGTTCCGAGCGGCCACGGCCGTCGTCGGACCACCGCTCCGTTGCAGTTCTCGCACCGTGCGAGCCTATTTGCTCCAGGAACTGGACGAAAACCCCGGCGTGTCAGTCCCTGTTCTGCCCGGGGGCGCTGCCGGACTTGCCGGGGCCGGCACCGGGGCCCTTGTCCGACGAGGTGTCGACCGCGCCGGTGCCGTCCTGGGGCGCCTGCACCGGGTTCGAGGCGGGGGTGCTCGGCTCCGGGCCGACGGGCGGGTCCTGCGTGGGCTGCTCCGGCTCGGTCGGTTCGCTCGGCTGCTCGCTGGGCTCCTCGGCCGGCTGCGACGGCTGCTGCTCCTGGGACGGCTGCTGCTCCGCCGGCTCGCTCGGCTGCTGTTCCTGCCCCGGGTCCTCGGTCGGTTGCTGCTCCGTCGGAGCCGTCGAGGTGGTGTCCGTCGGAGCCGGCGTGCTGTCACCGTCACCGTTCAGGGCGAACACGGCCACACCGATGCCGATGAGCACCAGGACGATCACGATGATCGCGGCGATGAGGGGCCCGCGCTTCTTCTTCGCCGGCTGGTCCTCCGGCTGGTCGCCCCGGACCGGGCGGGGCGCGACCGGCGGCGGGGTCGGCCCGCTCGGGCCCGATGCACCGCGGCCGTTCGCCTGGGCGCCGAGGACGGTCGTCGAGACGTCGTCAGCGGCGTTCGGACGGTGGGTGTCGAGGACGCGCGTGGCGTCGTCGCCCGGCTGCGCGCCGCCGTTCGGTAGTTCGCTCGCCGGCATCGCCCGCGTCCGGTCGTCGGCGTTCGCCGCTGCGGCGGCGCCGACTGCGGCACCAGCCGCGCCGGCGGCCGCGGCCGTCACCGCACCGGGCGCACCGGGCAGGAGCTGCGTGGCGTTGGTGGGCTCGTCGCGGCCCAGGGCACGCAGGCGCTCGGCTGCCTCGGCGGCGGTCGGGCGCTCCGCCGGGTCCTGCGCCGTCATCACGTGCAGGAGGGTCCGCCAGGCCGTCGGCAGCTGGCGGTCGATCTCGGGCGAGCGGGTGAGCCGGGCGGTGGCGGACTCGACGGCGCTGCCCGGGAACGGCTGGCGGCCGGTCAGGCACTCCAGCAGCACGAGTCCGAGCGAGTAGACGTCGGCCTTGCCGGTGATCTCCTGCGCCAGGACCTGCTCCGGTGCCAGGTACGCGGCCGTGCCCATCACGGTGCCCGTCCCCGTCACGCGCGAGGCGTCGCGGAGCAGGGCGATCCCGAAGTCGGCGAGCTTGACGTGCCGGCCGTCGCTCTCGAGCAGCACGTTCGCGGGCTTCACGTCACGGTGGACGATCCCCTGCGCGTGCACGGCGGCCAGGCCGCCGGCGACCTGCGCACCCAGGCGGGCGGCGGTCGCGGGGTCGAGCGGCCCCTCGCGCAGACGCGTCGCCAGGTCGCTGCCCGGCACGAGTTCCATGACGAGGTACGAGTCGCCGTCGACGTCGTCGAGGGCGGCGTCGTAGAGCGTGACGAGCTCGGGGGCACGGAGCGTCGCGAGGGTCTGGATCTCCGCCTCGGCGCGGGCGCGCTCACCACGGTCGACGGGGCCGATGCGGAACACCTTGACCGCGACCTCGCGACCGAGTTGCTCGTCGACCGCCCGGTACACGGACGCCATGCCACCGTGTCCGAGCGTGCCCGTGACGCGGTACCTGCCGCCGAAGACCCGTTCTTCCATGCCCGGCAACCTACCGGTCGCGGCTGACGGCGCTCTGCCGGAGCGCGGCGGCGCGGCGCGGGCGGGCCCGGGCGACGCCGGCGCGGGCGGCCCGGGCGGCCCGCGCGGCCCGCGCGGCCCGGGCGGCCGTCGAGTGAGCAGAAGATGTCGGGTCGCTCGCGGCCACCCGACTTCTTCTGCTCAGTGGATGACGCGGTCGACGTCCGGCGCGGGCTCGGCACCGTGGTGGATCGCCGTCAGGTACAACCGGTGCGCCGTGATCACGAGCGCGAGCCACGCCAGCCCGAGCGCCCACGCCGCCAGCACGTCGGTGAGCCAGTGGTGCCCGAGGAACACGCGCGACGCACCGACCGACAGCACGAAGAGGGTGCCCACGACGATCGTCAGCACCCGGGTGACGACGCGCGACTGCCGCAGGAGCAGCAGGTACACGATGGTGCCCACGATCACCGTGGAGTTGAGCGTGTGCCCCGACGGGAACGACGGCGACGTCTCGTACGGCGGCACCGCGTCGGACAGCGGCGGACGCGCCCGACCGATCAGGTCCTTGCCCGCGATCGTCATGAGCAGCGAACCACCGCTCGCGGCGACGAGGAGCACCAATGGCGTCCATGCACGCCGCTGGATCGTGAAGCCGACCAGGAACCCGAGCGCGACGATCGGCATCCCGATCGTGCCCGCGATGTCGGTCCACCAGGTGACGACCGTGTCGGCCGTTGGTGATCGGAGCGTGAGGGCCCAGTCGAGGACGGGCCGGTCGAGCACCGCGACGTCGTCGGCTTCACGGACGGCGTCGTAGACCTCGGACGCGATCCACGTGGCGAGGACGGCGACACCGAGACCCACGGCGAGGGTCAGCAGCAGCACGGGCATGGCACCGAAGCGCTTGCCGAGTGCGGTCCACGCACCGGCGACACCGCGGCCGACCCGGGAGCGCCAGCGGGTCAGGTCGACTTCGCCGACGGTGCGGTCGGCGGCGTCCCCGCGTTCGGTGTGCATCCGTCCACCCTGCCCGAAGCCGCCGGGAGCCGTCCCGGCAGCGTCAGTCCTTCGCCTCCGAGTACGCCCCCACCACCGCGACCGACAGCGGGAACGTCACCGGGAAGTCCTGGAACAGCAGCCGCCCGGCGTCGACGGCGGCCTCCCGGATCTGCTGTGCCACCCAGTCCGCGTGCTCCGCCGGGGCGTGCACCACGATCTCGTCGTGCACGAAGAACACCAGGTGCGGCCCGTCCGTCACGTCACCGGGGAACCGCGCGAGGAGCCGCGATCGCAGGGACCCCATCCACGCGAGCGCCCACTCCGCCGCGGTCCCCTGCACCACGAAGTTCCGGGTGAACCGCCCCCAGCTCCGGGCGCGGGACTCGACGGCACGCTGCATGGCCGGGGTCCCCTCGACCGTGTAGGCCTGGTTCCGGGCCTCGAACCACGAGTCCTCGGGCACCGGTGACGTCCGCCCGAGCAGCGTCGTCACCGGTTCGCCGCGCTCCCCCGCACGGGCCGCGCGCTCCACCATGTCGAGCGCCTGCGGGAACGCCCGGACCAGGCGCGGCACGAGCCGACCGCCCTCGCCCTGGGTCGCCCCGTACATCGCGCCGAGCATCGCCACCTTGGCCTGCTGCCGGGTCTCGACCGCGCCCGAGGCCACCACGCCGTCGTACAGGTCGCGTCCGTCGCCGGCCGCGGCCATCGCCCGGTCGCCGGACATCGCGGCGAGCACCCGGGGCTCCAGCTGTGCGGCGTCGGCCACGACGAGCTTCCACCCGGGGTCGGCGATGACGGCTCCGCGGATGCCCTTCGGCAGCTGCATCGCTCCCCCGCCGTCGGCCGCCCAACGACCGGTGACGACACCGCCGACGACGTACTTCGGGTGGAACCGGCCGTCGCGGATCCAGTCGTCGAGCCACGTCCAGCCGTTGGCGGTGAGCAGTCGCGCCAGGCGCTTGTACTCGAGCAGCGGCTCGATGACGGGGTGCTCGATCTCCTGCAGCTCCCACTTCCGGGTACTGGTGACCATCAGGCCGACGCGGCGGAGCGCCTTCAGCACGTCGGCGGGCGAGTCCGGGTTGAGACCGGGGTCGTCGAGGCGTTCCCGCACGACGGCGGCGATCTCCTCGAGCCGTCGCGGCCGCACGCCGTAGGGCACGCGCGGCCCGAGGGCGTCCTCGAGCAGGCGCTCGTGCACGTCGGCCCGCCACGGCAGCCCGGCGTGCAGCATCTCGGCCGCCACGAGCGCACCGGCTGACTCCGCGGTGAGCAGCAGGCGCAGGGCGCCGGGCGCGCTCGACCCCGCAACGGCGGCGAGCTGCGCGCGGAACTCTGCCACCGGGTCGACCTCGTCGTCGGGCACGGCGGCGGTGAACAACGCGTCGTCGAAGAGCTGGGCCTGCGTCGGGCGGACCACGCGGGCTTCGGCGACCGGGGCGTCCAGGCCGTCGGCCGGCGCAGCGGCGAGCGCGGATCCCCGAGCAGCGAGCGCGGCCCGCAGCACACGACGGGCGAGGCGCAGGTCGACGCAGCGACCGACCCGACCCCCGGCGGCGAGCACGGCCGGGTACCAGCGCGCGGTGTCGTCCCACACCCAGCGCACGCCCGGTGCGTCGTGGGCCGCGACGAAGGCCGGGAGGCCCGGCTCGTCCAGGCGGACCGGCTCACCCCCGGCGGTCCCCGCGTCGGTCAGGGGCGTCGCGAGGACGCCGCCGTCGACGCGGCGGAGGACGAGGTGCACGACACGATCATGCCGTGCCCCACCGACCCCGGCGGACCAGGGCCGGAACGGGCGTCACTCGCCGGGTCGGACCGCCGCGGTGTCGGCGACGTCGATGCGGACGTCGCCGTCCTCGGCACGGGAGACCTCGACCCGCGGATCGGCGTCGTGCTCGTCGGATCCGGACATGCGACGGAACGTGTCCTGTCGGCGTTCCTCGAACGTCATGTCGACGCCGTCGTCGAGGTGGTCGTGGTCGGGCTTCGTCATGCCGTGCACGGTACGCGGCCGCGGCTGCGGACGGTCACGCGACCGGCGCCGTTCCGGTCCGCTCGGTCCAGTGCCCACCGCGAGCCCACCGGTCGAGCACGGCCGCACGCAACCGACCGGACGGCGCCGCGGACCGAGCGGTCGCCAGCGGCACCCCGAAGACGAACTTCGCGACGCTGGCGTCGCCCTCGGTCGCATCGTGCTCCCCCGGCGGGACGAGTCTGAAGCGCCGGGCGAACCGCACGAGGTTGGCATCGGGACCGAGCACGGCGGGCAGCCCCGGGTCGAGCATCCAGGAGCGGCACTGCCACCGGTCCGCAGCGAGGTGCCCCGCGAAGCCGCGCAGGACCTCGGGTGCGCCGGCGAACGCGCGGTCGCAGGCCGCCGGGTCGAGCGGCCCCGTCTCCGGCACGTGCACACCCCAGGCCAGCGTGCCGTCCGCCAGGTGGTCGCCGAGTTCGAACTGGAGGCGCCCCACGGCCACCACGCGCCCGGTCACCACGGCGACGAGCCACTCCACCCCGGTGCCGTGCAGCCCGTAGCGCGCGAGCTTGCGGTCGACGTCGGCGACGGATGCCTCGGCGAGCGCGCGCGGGAGCCCACGCCCCGCGAGGGCATCGGCGGTGTCCGGCACCGCGGCGCGGAGCGCTGCCACCAGCAGTGCGTCCCGCTCCGCGGGTCCGGCGTCGGCGACGGTGGCGGCCACTGCGGCCGCCACCGTCGCGGAGTCGTCCGGTGACCCCACGGCGGCGGCGAGGACCGCGACGGACGCGGGACGGGCCTCCAGGCCGGGGGTCGCGGTGGTCACTTCAGACCGGACGAGGCGAGCCCGTCCATCACCCGACGCTGCAGCACGACGAACATGATGAGCACCGGCGCCATCGCCATCAGGCTCGCGGCCATCAGCACCGGGTAGTCGATCGTGCGGTCGCTCGACAGCGTCGCGAGGCCGGCGGCGAGCGGCATGTCCTCGGCGCGGGTGGAGACCACGAGCGGCCAGAGCAGCTCGTTCCACGACCACAGCACGGTCGTGATCGCGAGCACGCTGATCGACGGACGGGCCAGGGGCAGCATGATCCGCCAGAACGTCTGGAACGGGTTCGCGCCGTCCATCCGCGCGGCCTCTTCGAGCTCGGGCGGCATGTTCAGGAACGCGGTCCGCATCAGGAACGTGCCGAAGGCGCTGAACAGCCCGGGTGCGACGATCCCCATCAGGGTGTCGAGCCAGCCGAGGCCCTGCACGATCTGGTACTGCGAGATCAGGTAGACCTGCGAGGGCACGAGCAGGATCGAGAGCACGATCGCGAGCAGCGCCGCCCGGCCGCGGAACCGCATCCGGGCGAAGGCGTACCCGGCGAGCGTGCACAGGACGATCTGCGCGATCGTGCGGATGATCGTGACGGACACCGACGTGCCGAGCTGGCTGAGGAACGGCAGGCGTTCGAAGACCTGCGCGTAGTTCTGCCACTGCAGCTCCCCCGGCCAGAAGACCGGCGTGACGGACTGCACCTGCGCGTTCGTCGACAGCGACATGATGATCTGCCACAGGAACGGGAACGCCATCGCGAAGCCGCCGATGCCCAGCACGACGTGGATCCACCAGTGGCTGCCGCCTCGACGGCCGGGCCGGCGTGCCGCCCGGGGTGGTGTGACGGTGGCGGTCATCCCTGCACCCACTTCCGTTGGACGCGGAACTGCACGAGCGTGACGATGCCGATGAGCAGGAAGATCACCATCGCGATCGCAGCCGCGAAGCCCTTGTCGTTGTCGATGAACCCGGCGTTGTAGAAGTAGAAGACGAGCGACATCGTCTTCGGGATCACCGGGTTGGTGCTGCCGAGGATCGCGTACAGCAGGTCGAACAGCTGGAAGCTCGAGATCGTCGTCACGATCACCACGAAGAAGATGCTCGGACTGAGCAACGGCACGGTCACCGAGCGGAACTGCCGCCACCGGCTCGCGCCGTCGAGTTCGGCGGCCTCGTAGAGCTCCGGCGGGATGTCCTTGAGCCCGGCGCCGAGGATGATCATCGAGAAGCCGAGGGACGACCAGAGGCCGACCAGGCTCACCGCGACCAGCGCGAAGCCGGGCGTCGAGATCCAGTACGGGCCGTCGATGCCGACGTTCCCGAGGAACCAGTTCACGATGCCGTAGTCGCCGTTGTACATGATGCGCCAGACCAGCGCGATCGCCGCGGGCATGGCGACGTACGGCAGGAAGAAGAGCACCCGGTAGAACTGCGCGAACCGCAGCCCCGGGGTGTTCAGCAGACTGGCCAGCCACACCGCGATCGGGATCCCGGCCAGGACGACGGCCGTGTAGATCACCGTGTTGAGCAGCGACTGGTACAGCTGCGGGTCACCGACGAGCCGGACGTAGTTCGCGACGCCGGTGAAGGTCGCACCGCCGAAGACGCCCCAGCTGGTGAACGAGTACCAGAACGTCTGGATGATCGGCCAGATGTAGAAGGTGCCGACGCCCACGAGCATCGGGAGCACGAAGAGCCACGGCCACCAGCCGTCGGTCCGTCGTGGCGCTCGGCCGCCGCCGCCTCGCGGAGCCGGGGCACCCCGCCCGGGCGAACGTGTCGTCCGGGCGGGGGCGGCTGCGGCCGGGGGCCGCTCGGTGTTGATCGTCACGCGCGGGTCCTACTCTTCCTTGGCGAGGGCGGCGTCCATCTTCTGTGCGAGGTCCTCGGCCACCTGGTCGACGGGCTTCGACCCGTCGAACGCGCTCGGCAGCAGGGTGGTCTCGAGGGTGTTCCAGGCCGCGGTGTTCTTCGACACCGGCAGCGGCTTCGCGTAGTCCACCGCGTCGAGGAACACCTGCAGGTCGGCGTCGGGCATCGTCTTCGTGAAGGCGCCCTGCGTGCCCTCGTACGCCGGGATGACCGCGCCCATGTCGCCCTGCTGCTGCTGGGCCGTCTTGCCCGCGAGGTAGACCTGCAGCGCCTGGGCGGCGGCCTTGTCCTTGCTGGCCTCGGACACGACGTTCGAGACGCCGTGGATGACGGTCGCCTGCTCCTTGCCCTTCGGCAGCGGGTAGGCGACGACGTCCTTCTCGAGCTCGGTGCCGGTCAGCGCGGAGCGGAACCAGCTGCCGCCCTGGTACATCGCGAGCTTGCCCGAGGTGAACCACTGGTCGGCCGTGGTGTCGGTGAGCTGCTTGATCGAGGGCGATGCCCCCGAGTCGATCAGGTCGGTCCAGAACCGCAGGCCGTCCTCGGACGCCTTGGTGGCGTACTCGGACTCGGTGCCGTCAGCGTTCAGGACCGATCCCCCGGCCTGCAGGATCGTGTTGTAGTAGGTCGTCTGGCCGTCCATGCCGCCGGCCGCTCCGTAGGCGCCCTTCGACTCGAGCTTCTCGGACAGCTCGGCGCCGGTCTGCTGGAAGTCGTCCCAGGTCCAGTCCTTGGACGGCAGGTCCATGCCAGCCTGCTCGAACAGCGACTTGTTGAGCCAGACGCCGATGGTGTCGAAGTCCTTCGGCACGCCGTACTGGGTGTCGTCGTACGTGTACAGGTCGTTGAGGGCGCTCGAGTACTTCGACGCGTCGATGTCCCCGGACTCGACCTCGCCGGTGATCGGCGCGAGCTTGCCGTTGGCCGCGTACAGCTGGAAGTTCGGGCCGTTCATCCAGAACAGGTCGGGCAGCGTGTTGCTCGACCCCTGGGTCTGCAGCTTCGTCCAGTAGTTGGCGAACGGTGTGACGTCGACGCTCACCTTGATGTCCGGGTACTCCTCGTTGAAGCCCTTCAGGTTGGCCTTGATCGCCTTCACCTGGTTCTCGTCCCAGACGGCGTAGGTCAGGGACGCCCTGGTGTCCTTCGGCGCGGCTTCGTAGTCGCCGCCGGAGCCGGACGCTCCGGACGACGAGGAGCAGCCGGCCAGGAGTGCGGCCGCGCCGAGGGCGGCGACGGCGCCGAGGAGGACGCGGCGCACGCCGGTTCCTCGGGTGGGGATGTGTGCGGTCATCGGGGTGTCCTTTCGCACGGCCGTCAGGAGCCGACGGTCTGGGCGGGATGCGGGGTGGAGGGGGTGGAGTGCAGGGCGTTCGACGTGAAGTGCGCGATGGTCTCGGCCGGCAGGGGCGGGACGTCGATGGGGACGGACCCGTTGCGGAGCGAGCGCGTGGCCAGCGCGCCCGCGGCGACCGCGGCACGGGCCGCGATCGGGGACAGCTCCGACGGTTCGCCGAGGGCGACGGACCGCAGGAACTCGGTCATGGTGAGCAGGTCGGCATCGGCGTGGCCGTCCTCGACGCCGTCGATCGGGTACTCGCGGTCCCCCGCGGTGTCCCAGCCCCGGCGGTGCGTCCAGACCTTCACGACGCCACCACCGGTGTCACCGATGTTCTCGAGGCGCCCCTCGGTGCCGATGACGGTGTAGTTCCGCCAGTAGTCCGGCGTGAAGTGGCACTGCTCGTAGCTGGCCTGCACGCCGTTGTCGAGCGTCATCATCACCATCGAGACGTCCTCGACGTCGACGACGGGGTTCAGCCCGGTCTGGGCGAGCGGCGGCCAGTTGCCGTGGGAGAACCAGTCCCCCATCAGTTCACCGCTGCGGTCGCGGCGGTCGGTGACGTCGCCGTAGACCGACAGCGAGCCCATCCCGACGACCCGGGCGGTGTCACCCCCGCCGAGCGCGTGGATGACGTCGAGGTCGTGGCTCGCCTTCTGCAGCAGGAGCGAGTTCACCTTGCTGCGGTCGGCGTGCCAGTCCTTGAAGTAGTAGTCACCGCCGTTGCCGACGAAGTGCCGGCACCAGACGGCCTTGACCTGGCCGATCTCGCCACGGCCGATGATCTCGCGCATCAGGCGGACGACGGCGGCGTGCCGGAAGTTGTGTCCGACGTACAGCGGGGTGCCGGTCCGGGCCGCGGTGTTCAGGACCGCGTCGGCGTCCTCGACCGTGATGGCGAGCGGCTTCTCGAGGTAGACGGCGATGCCCGCGCGGAGCAGGTCGATCGCGATCTCGGCGTGGGTCCAGTCCGGCGTGGTGACGATGGCGGCGTCGACGTGACCGGTGAGGTCCAGGTGGTGTTCGACCACCAGGGCATCCGGGTACTCGTCGAGTCCGCGCTGGCGGCCCGCCGCCGTGACGTCCGCGACGGCCATGACCCGGGCCTGCAGCGACGCGTCGGCGGCGGTGGCCTCGGCCACGTGGCGCGCGATGGCGGACCGCTGGCCCATCCCGATCACCGCGACGCGGAGTCCTGCGTTGTCGACGCCCATGCTCATCGCTCCCTTGCGTGAATGTGACGTCCATGATGCCGAATCGCTCATGAATGCACAATAGGCGCTCACGGATCGCTCACGCATCCGCGCAGGGAAGGGTTTTACACGATCGAAACGTCCGGCCCACCCGGGGCCGGACGCACGGAGGGCTCAGTCGGCGACGACGAGCTCCACGCCGGCGCTGGCCAGGTCGGCGGCGAACGAGGCCGGCACGGGCTGGTCGGTGACCAGGACGTCGATGCGGTCGAGTGGGCAGATCCGGGCGAAGGTGGAGCGTTCGATCTTGGTGGAGTCGGCGACTACGACGACCCGTCGACCGACCGAGGCGAAGTGCCTGCTGACCTCGGCCTCGCCCTCGTGCATGGTCGTCGCGCCGTACTGCCCGGTGAGTCCGTCGACGCCGAGCACCACCAGGTCGAGGGCGAACTCGTCGAGGGTGTCCCGGACGAGCGGCCCGACCAGCTCGTAGGACTGGCGTCGGGCCACGCCGCCGGTGACCACGATCTTCACGTTGGCACGGACGGACAGCTCGTACCCGACGTTCAGGGCGTTCGTCACGATCGTGATGCCGAACTCGCCGTCAGCGCGGATGAACCGTTCGCTCTTGCCGAGTTCGCGCGCGACCTCGGTCGTGGTCGTCCCGCCGTTGAGCCCGACGGTCTCGCCGGGCTGCACGAGCCGGGCGGCGGCACGGGCGATCGCGGTCTTGGCCTCGGCCTGCCGGGCGATCTTGTACTGCAGCGGCAGCTCGTAGCCGGCACCGAGTGCGGCTGCTCCCCCGTGCGTGCGGGTGACGAGTCGCTGGTCGGCCAGCATCGCGAGGTCGCGGCGGGCAGTCGCGGCGGAGATCCCCAGCAGCTCCCCGATCTCGGCGATCGACACGTTGCCGCGTTCGCTCACCAGTTCGAGCAGGGCGTTCAGCCGCTGTTGGGGGGTCATGACGGTCATCCTACGGCGTCGCCGCCGTCCCTCGGTGATCGGAAATGACGTTTTGCCCTTCCCTTGCGCACGATCGCTCGCTACGCTTCCTGATCATCGATCACCCGGATCGATCCGGACCCGGAAGGCTCCCATGACCGACACCTTCGTGAGCGCTGAACTGGCCTCGCAGCCGGAGACCTGGCGTGCAGCCGCCGCGCTCCTGCCGACCTTCGCCCACGCGCTCCCCCAGCCGGGCGAACGCGTGGCCGTGATCGGCTGCGGGACGAGCTGGTTCATCGCCATGAGCTACGCCGTCGCCCGTGAGCAGGCGGGCCTCGGCGTGACCGACGCCTTCGCCGGGTCCGAGTACCCCGCGTCACGCGAGTACGACCGCGTGCTCATGATCAGCCGCTCGGGCACGACGACCGAGATCGTCGACCTGCTGCAGGCCTTGCCGTCCCAGCGGACCGTGCTGGTCACCGCCGTCGCCGACAGCCCCGCCGCGGCCGTCGCCGACCAGGTGGTCGCACTGCCCTTCGCCGACGAGCGCTCGGTCGTCCAGACCCGCTTCGCCACCACGACGCTCGCACTGCTGCGAGCGTCCATCGGCGACGACGTCGACGCGCTCGCAGCCCAGGCCGAGACCGCACTGACGGTGCCGATCGACGACCTGCTCGACGCCGAGCAGGTCTCGTTCGTCGGTCGTGGGCCCGCCGTGGGTCTGACGTTCGAAGCCGCGCTCAAGACGCGCGAGGCCGCGCAGTTCTGGGCCGAGTCCTATCCGGCGATGGACTACCGGCACGGCCCCATCGCGATCGCGCAGCCCGGCCGACTCGTCTGGTCGCTCGGCGCGGCACCCGAGGGCCTGGCCGCCGAGGTCGCCGCCACCGGTGCCCGGTTCGTCCAGCACGACCTCGACCCGCTCGCCGGACTCGTCGTCGTGCACCGGTTCGCCGTCGCCCTGGCCGAGGGACGCGGGCTCGACCCGGACAACCCCCGGTCGCTCACCCGGTCGGTCATCCTCACCTGATGGGTGGCGCAGGCGCGGTGCTCGGGGTCGACGTCGGCGGCACGGGCATCAAGACCCGTCTGACGACCGCCGACGGACTCGTCCTCGACGAGACCCGGGTACCGACGCCGCGTGACGACCCGGACGCCGAGCGCCTCGCCCTGGCCGTCGCCGGACTGGCTGCCCAGGCCATGCGACGGGCGCCGCTCGGAGCGATCGGGCTGGTGACCCCCGGCGTCGTCGACGAGACCCGCGGCACCGTCGACCTGTCCGTCAACCTGGGATGGCGTGACGTCCCGGTGCGTGACCTCGTCCGCGCCGAGCTCCTGCGACAGGCGATCGACGTCCCGCTCGCCTTCGGCCACGACGTCCGCGCCGGTGCCCTGGCCGAGGTCCGGGCCGGCGACCCGGCACTGTGTCGGGGGTCGGTCTCGTTCGTGCCGGTCGGTACCGGGCTCGCGAGCGCCCTGGTGGTCGACGGTGTCGTCGTGTCCGGTGGTGGCTGGGCCGGGGAGATCGGGCAGGTCCGGATCCAGACCGGCCCGCACGCGGGTCACCGCGTCGAGGAGATCGCGTCCGCCGGGGGAGTCGCACGTCGTGCCGGTGCGCCGTCCGCACACGCCGCCATGCTCCTGGTCCGCCAGGGCGACGCAGCCGCCCGTGCGGTCTGGGACGACTGCGTCGCGGTCCTGGCCGATGCGCTCGCCTGGACCACCGCGGTCGCCGGGAACCACACGATCATCGTCGGCGGGGGACTCGCCGAGTCCGGACCGCTGCTGCTCGACCCGCTGCGCGCTGCCGTCACGGAGCGTCTGCGGGGCGTCCGTGTCCCCGTCATCGTCCCCGCCCGGCACGGCGACGCAGCCGGCGCCATCGGTGCGGGGATCCTCGCACGCGAGCTGCTCGAGACCGAGACCGGGGTCCTGCTGTGACCACCCTCGTCCGGGCCCGTCGCATCGTCACGGCCCAGTCGGACCTGCACGACGGCTGGCTCGTCATCGGCGATGACGACACTGTGCTGGCGACCGGCACCGGGTCCCCGATGCGCACGGACACCGCCGTCACCGTCGACGGTGCGATCGTGCCCGGGTTCGTCGACCTGCACGCCCACGGCGCACTCGGGCACGACTTCGCCGGGTGCTCCGCCGAGGACGCCCGTGCCGCCGCTGGGCACCACCGGTCACGGGGCACGACCACCCTGGTCGGGTCCATCGCCACGGGTGAGCGCGCGGACACCGTGGCAGCCCTCACCCGGCTCCGACCGCTCGTCGCGGACGGCACGCTCGCCGGACTCCACCTGGAGGGGCCGTGGCTCGCGCCCGCCCGTCGCGGGGCGCACCGCGTCGACCTGCTGCACGCCCCGGACCCCGCCGAGGTCGACGCCTACTGCGACGCCGCGGGTGGCGCACTGCGGATCGTCACGCTCGCGCCGGAGCTGCCCGGTGCCCTCGACGCCGTTGCCCGCTTCGTCGGAGCCGGGGTCGTCGTCGCCATCGGCCACACCGACGCCACCGCCGAGCAGACCCGCCGCGCGGTCGACGCCGGCGCCTCGCTCGTCACCCACCTGTTCAACGGGATGGCACCGCTGCACCACCGCGCACCCGGGCCGGTCGGGGTCGCGCTCACCGACGACCGGGTGCTGCTCGAGTGCATCGTCGACGGCCACCACCTCGACCCGGTCACCGTCGACGTCGTCCAGCGCAGCGCACCGGGCCGGATGGTCCTGGTCTCCGACGCCATGGCCGCGACCGGTTGCCCCGACGGGGCGTACACGGTGGCCGGATCGGCCGTGACCGTCCGCGACGGGCTCGCCGTGCTCGCTGACGGTTCGTCGCTGGCGGGCAGCACGATCACGGTCGCCGACGCCGTCCGCCGCCTGCTCGACGCGGGGACCGACCTGCCCGAGGTCGTCGCTGCTTCCGCGGCGCGTGCGGCACGCCTGCTCGGGGCACCGGCGCCCCTCAGCGTGGGCGCCCCCGCCGATCTGCTCGTGCTCGACCCGGAGCACGGCAGCGTCCGAGCCCTGCCGACGGCGGTGGTCTCGTGATCCTCGTCGTCACCCCGAACCCCGCCGTCGACGTGACCTACCGGGTCGCCGAACAGCGCATCGGCGAGACCCAGCGCGTGCTCGGGGTCGAGCGACGCCCCGGCGGCAAGGGGCTGAACGTCGGCCGGGTCCTCGCCGCCACCGGTGTCCCGACCCATGCCGTGCTGCCCCTCGGCGGCGACGGCGGGCACTGGATCGCCGACGCCCTCGACGGCCTCGGGCTCGTCCACACCGACGTCGCTGTCCGTGGCGAGACCCGCACGACCGTGACGGTGGTGGACGACACCGCGCACCCGACGATGTTCGGGGAGCCCGGGCCCGTGCTCAGCCCCGGCGAGTGGGACACCGTCACCACCGCGGTCGAGACACTGCTCGTCGGCGGTGCCGCCGGTGTCGGCGGTGTCGGCGGCGCCGCCGATGCCCCGACCGCAGCGGCCCTGGTGGTGTCGGGCTCCCTGCCCCGCGACACCGACCCCGCGGTCGTCGCCCGCTGGGTCACCGCCGCCCGCCGCCGCGGTGTGCTCTCCGTGGTCGACTGCTCGGGCACCGCGCTGCTGGCTGCCGCTTCGGCCGGGGCGACGGTCTGCAAGCCCAACCGCGAGGAACTGCTCGAGGCCGCCGGCGCCGACGACGAACGGTCGGGGGCGCTCCGGCTCCTCGGGCTCGGCGCCGCGGTCGTCGTGGTCTCCCGGGGTTCCGAGGGCATCGCCGCCCACACCGCCGACCACGTGCTCGAGGTGCCTGCGGTCCCCGGGGTCTCGGGCAACCCCACCGGCGCGGGCGACGCAGCCACCGCCGGACTCGTCGGTGCGCTCGTCGCGGCCGGCCTGCCCACGCCCGAGGGCAGTGTCAGCGCCCCCGACGACGCCACCCTGCTCCGCGCGCTGCGGTCCGCCGCCGCACACGGGGCTGCCGCCGTCCTGCAGCCGGTGGCCGGCGCGGTCGACCCGGCTGACGTCGACCGCTTCCTGTCCACCCCGCCCGCTCCTGCTCCCGCACACGACCGAACGAGGACCTCCGCATGATCACCGACCTCGCCCTCACCGGCCTGCTCGACACCGCCCGCACGGCACGCCGCGGGGTCGGCGCGTTCAACGTGGTGCTGCTCGAGCACGCCGAGGCGATCGTCTCCGGTGCCGAGCTGGCGGGGCTGCCGGTGATCCTGCAGATCAGCGAGAACTGCGTCCGGTACCACGGCGGCCTCGCACCGATCACGACCGCGACCCAGGCCGTCGCACGTGCGGCCGATGTCGAGGTCCTCGTGCACCTCGACCACATCGAGGACCCCGAGCTGGTGGCGGCCGGCGTCGACCTGGGCGTCGACTCGGTCATGTACGACGGCTCGCACCTGGACTTCGCCGCGAACGTGGCTGCAACGCGGGAACTCGCTGCTCGGTGTCACGCCGCGGGGGTCGCGATCGAGGCCGAGCTCGGCGAGGTCGGTGGCAAGGACGGCGTGCACGCACCCGGCGTCCGCACCGATCCGACCGACGCCGCCGCGTTCGTGGCCGACACCGGCGTCGATGCCCTGGCGGTCGCGGTGGGGACGTCGCACGCGATGCAGACCCGCGAGGCGTCGGTGGACCGCGACCTGGTCGAGCGCCTGCGTGCCGCGGTGCCGGTGCCGCTCGTGCTGCACGGCTCCTCGGGCCTGTCCGACGACGAACTCCGCGGCGCCGTGCACGCGGGGATGACGAAGATCAACATCTCGACGCACCTGAACGGCCTGTTCACCCGTGCGCTCCGCACCGTGCTCGACGAGCGGCCGGACGTCGTCGACCCGCGCAAGTACGTCGCAGCGGGCCGGGACGCCATCGCCACCGAGACGGCGCGGCTGCTGACGCTCCTGCACGCCTGACGAGCGAGCGGAGCAGACGAGCACGCGCGACCGCGACGCTCAGCAGAGCGGGACGTTCACCGCGAGCCCGCCCATCGCGGTCTCCTTGTACTTCGAGGACATGTCCGCCCCGGTCTGCCGCATCGTCTCGACGACCTGGTCGAGCGACACGTGGTGCACCCCGTCGCCACGCAGGGCCATCCGGGCGGCGTTGATCGCCTTGTTCGCCGCGATCGCGTTCCGCTCGATGCACGGGATCTGCACCAGCCCGCCGATCGGGTCGCAGGTCAGCCCGAGGTTGTGCTCCATCGCGATCTCGGCGGCGTTCTCGACCTGCTCCGGCGTGCCCCCGAGGACCTCGGCGAGCCCCGCAGCCGCCATCGACGCTGCCGAACCGACCTCGCCCTGGCAGCCGACCTCGGCGCCGGAGATCGACGCCCGTTCCTTGTAGATCGACCCGATCGCCCCGGCGGTCAGCAGGAACCGCACGACGGCGTCGTCCCGTTCGTCCGCGGAGGCGTCGGCGACCGTGGGGACGTAGGTGCGCGCGTAGTACAGCACCGCGGGGATGATGCCGGCGGCACCGTTCGTCGGGGCGGTGACGACGCGGCCACCGGTGGCGTTCTCCTCGTTGACCGCCATGGCGACGAGGTTCACCCACTCCATCGCGAAGAGCGGGTCGTGGTCGGGGTCCTCGCGGGTGAGCTGCTCGTGCCAGGTGGCCGCGCGACGACGGACGTCGAGCCCGCCGGGCAGGCACCCGCCCCGGCGGACGGATCGGTCGACGCACGACTCCATCACGCCGTGGATCTCGAGCAGCCCCGAGCGGACCTCGGTGTCCGTCCGGGTGACGGCTTCGTTCGCCAGGGCGACGCCGCTGATCGGCAGGCCCGAATCCGCGCAGGCGGCGAGCAGCTCGGCACCGCTCGAGAACGGGTACGGCACGGCGTCGTCGACGGGGATCGCGGCGCCGGCGACGGCAGCCGGTGCGTCCACGGCGGGTTCGGCCTCGTCGTCCCGCGCGATGAACCCGCCGCCGATCGAGTAGTAGGTCTCGTCGGCCAGGTCGACACCCGCGGCGTCACGGGCTCGCAGCCGCATGGCGTTCGGGTGGCGGGGCAGCATCGTCAGGGGGTGCAGGACGATGTCGGCGAGGCGGAACGGCACGCTCGCTCCGCCGTCGAGCCGCAGGACGCCGTCGCGCTCCAGCGCCTCGAGTGCGCGGGCCATGGCATCCGGGTCGACGGTCTCGGGGTGCGAACCCATGAGCCCCGCGACGACGGCGCCGAGCGTCCCGTGGCCCTGCCCGGTCGACGCGAGGGACCCGTACAGGTCGACCACCACGGAGGCGACGGGCAGGCCACGCACCAGGCTCGCGAACTCGGCACCGGCCCGCATCGGGCCGACGGTGTGCGAGCTCGAGGGGCCGACACCGACGCTGAACAGATCGAAGACGGAGACCGGCACGCCGCCACACTAACCCGTCCGGACGGACCGGTTATCAGCGCCGCCGACCACCCTCGGGCGGCATCACGAACCACAGCACGACGTAGGCGATCCACAGCGGCCCGGGGAACAGGCTCAGGATGACCCAGATCACCCGGACCAGGGTGCGGGACAGGGTGAAGCGGTCGGCGAGACCGGCGCAGACACCGGCCAGCAGACGACCGTTGCGGGGACGGGAGAGTGTGCTCATACCGACGACGCTACGCAACGCCGCCGGTCCGGCGCATCCGGGACGCACCCCGAGCGTGGTGGGGGAAACCCCCGGACCCGCGTGGTCGAGGGGTCAGGGGATGAGGACGATCTTGCCGCGCGTGTGGCCGTGCTCGAGCTCCTCGAAGGCGTCCTGCACGCGGTCGAGCGGGTAGGTCGCGGCGACGGGCACCTCGATCGCGCCGTTCGCGACCTCGAGTGCGAGCGCGCCGAGGATCTCCGGATCGGCCGTGTCCGCACTGCCCGAGGTCTTCGCCCCGACCTCGGCTGCCTCGTCGAACGCGATGATCGTCTCGATGCGGTCGACCGGCACCCCGAGCGCGATGCCGAGCCGGACGTACTCGGCACCGTGGGTGTCGATCACGGCGTCGACGCCGTTCGTCGCGAGTTCCGTGATGCGCTCCTGCAGGCCGTCGCCGTACGCGACGGGTCGTGCGCGCTTGGAGCGGAGCCACTCGTGGTTCGCCTCGGACGCGACGGCGATGACGTCGATGCCCTCGTTCGCGAGCAGCTGGGTGACGAAGCCGCCGACCCCGCCCGCGGCACCGGACACCACGACGGTCTCACCGGCACGCGGGTCGACCGCGCGGACGGCCGCCGCCGCGGTGGTCGCGATGACGTCGAGGCCACCCGCCACCGTCCAGTCGAGCAGGCGTGGCTTCTGGACGACCTGCACGGCCGGCACCGAGACGTACTCGGCCTGGCTCGCGCGGTCCCACGACCAGCCGATGACCTCTTCGCCCTCGTCGACGCCGTCGACCTCGGCCCCGACGGCGACGACGATGCCGGCGAAGTCGGTGCCCTGCCCGGACGGCAAGTCGCCGCCGAACGCGCCCTGGCGGATCGCCGACTCACCGGGGTTGATCCCGGCGGCACGCACGCGGACGAGCACCCGCCCGGCGGTCACGTCGGGCACGGGCACCTCGGCGACGTGCAGGACCGATCGGTCACCCCACTCGTCGAAGCGGACAGCGCGCATGGTCTCCGGGATCTCAG
This sequence comes from Curtobacterium poinsettiae, assembly GCF_047226435.1. Taxonomy (NCBI): domain Bacteria; kingdom Bacillati; phylum Actinomycetota; class Actinomycetes; order Micrococcales; family Microbacteriaceae; genus Curtobacterium; species Curtobacterium poinsettiae. Next base: position 3,456,343 of record NZ_CP178434.1, read on the forward strand.
TCATCGGGACAGACGCTACCCCGGAGCGCCGCACCCGGCCTGCGTGGACCGCTCCATCCCTGCAAGAGCAGGAGAGTGCGGGCGTGCGACAGTGCGAGACTGAGAGCATGCCCATCCTGAACAAGGACATGCAGGTCTGCATGTCGCTGGCCGCGCGACCGAGCAACATCGGCACCCGTTTCCACAACTTCCTGTACGACGAGCTCGGTCTCGAGTTCCTGTACAAGGCCTTCACCACGACGGATCTGCCCGGCGCCGTCGCCGGCATCCGCGCGCTCGGCATCCGCGGCTGCTCGGTGTCGATGCCCTTCAAGGAGGCGATCATCCCGCTCGTCGACCACATCGAGGACTCCGCCGCCGCGATCCAGTCGGTCAACACGGTCGTGAACGACGACGGCGTGCTCACCGCGTCGAACACCGACTACGAGGCGATCGCCGCACTGCTCGGGTCGCACCGGGTCGACCCGGCTTCGCGTGTGCTGCTCCGCGGCTCCGGCGGCATGGCCAAGGCCGTCACGGCGGCGTTCCGAGGCGCCGGCTTCGACCGGTTGACGGTCGTCGCCCGCAACGAGCAGACCGGCCCGGCCCTGGCGACGCAGTACGGCTACGAGTGGGTCGCCGACGAGCGTGAGGCGGGGGAGACCGACCTGGTCGTCAACGTCACCCCGCTCGGCATGCGCGGCGACCAGCAGGCCGCACTCGCCTTCGCGCCGGAGCGGATCGAGGCTGCCCACACCGTCTTCGACGTCGTCGCGTTCCCGTCGGAGACCCCGCTCGTGCGGGCGGGCCGCGACGCCGGCAAGCACGTCATCACCGGCGCCGAGGTCATCGCCCTGCAGGCAGCCCGTCAGTTCGAGCGGTACACGGGCGTCGCCCTGACCGACGACCAGGTGGCGCGGGCCAGCGAGTTCTCGCGCGCCGAGTAGTCGACGCACCCACAGGGCGGACGGGAGGTGGGCCCCACCCGCCGGTTCCGGCGTGACGCGCCAGCGGCACGACGGCCGTGACGGGAGGCCCGTGGCGGCGCCGCCACGGGCCTCCCGTCCGTTCGTGGGGACGTCTCAGGCGTTCGCCGCGCGCCCGACGGCCACCCACTCGAGGCGGCGGAGCGTCTCGCGGTTGCGGATCCAGATGAGCGGCTGCATGAGGAAGTCCGGCACGTGCGACCCCGGCCCGGCCACCGCGTTCTCGGTGATCGTGACCTTGCTGCCGTGCCGGTGCGGTTCGACCGTCAGCTCGACGCGGGCCTCGCCGATGGGCCAGCCCTTGGGCTGGATGACCATGCGGTGTGGCGGCTCCCAGACCAGCGACGTCGTGACGTCGTCGATGACGATCGGCCAGGCGCCGAACGAGTGGTGCAGCCGCGTGCCGACCTGCGGCCACCCGGATTCCTCCTTGCGCATACGCGACGCCCCGACCACCCAGGTCGTGTAGAGCCACCCGTCGCCGAGCACGTCGAAGACGGCTTCGGGACGGCAGTGCAGGATGCGGACGTTCTTCGCCATGGTGTTCAGCCTTCCGGGGTGAGGTCGACGTCCTCCGGCAGTCCGAAGGTGTGCCGGAGCGCGCTCTTCGCCGCGTGCCAGCCGGCCATGCCGTGCACGCCGGGGCCGGGTGCCGCGGACTCGGAGCACAGGTACATGCCGCCGCCCATCCGCCACGGGTCGCTGGACAGGACGGGGCGCTTGACGAGCTGCCAGAAGCTCGCGGCACCGGCGGCGATGTCGCCACCGACGTAGTTCGGGTTGTACTCGCCCATCTGCACGGCGGTGCGGGAGCTCGACGACAGGATCGTGTCGCGGAACCCCGGCGCGAAGCGCTCGATCTGACGGGTGACGGCCTCGGTCGGGTCGACGTCCGAGCCCGCGGGGACGTGCGCGTAGGCCCAGAAGACGTGCTTGCCCTTCGGGGCGCGGGTCGGGTCCACCACCGTGGGCTCCGCGCCGAGCACGTACGGACGCTCGGCGTGCTGCCCGTTCGCGACGGCACGTTCGGCGGCCGCGATCTCCTGCCGGGTCCCGCCGATGTGCACGGTCCCCGCCTTCCGCAGCGACTCGTTGGTCCACGGCACCGGGTCGGACAGCGCGAAGTCGACCTTCGCCGCCGCGTTGCCGAACCGGAAGCGACGCAGCGCACCGCGCTTCGGGGTCGGGATCTGCTTGCCCGCGATCCGGAGCATGCCCGGCACGCTCGTGTCGAACAGCACCGCCTTCGCCGGGGTGAGGTCACCGAGCGACCGGACCTCGTGTCCGGTGACGATGCGGCCGCCGTGCGCGACGAGGTCGGCGGCGAGCGCGTCGACAATCGCCTGGCTGCCACCGATCGGCACCGGCCAGCCGCGGGCGTGCGCGTACGAGCCGAGCGACAGTGCCGCCGCCGCGGTGGACAGGGACGGCAGGTGCTGGATCGAGTGCGCCGCGACGCCGGACACCATCGCCGGGGCAGCCTCGCCGCGGAAGCGCAGGTTCCACGCGGCGGTGCCCTGCTCGAGCGCCCGCAGCCCGAACCGCAGGACGGTCAGGGGGTGCCGCGGCACGTGCAGCAGCGCGTCGGTCGCGAAGTCCGCGACCTGGTCGGCGTTCTCCGCCAGCGGCGCCATCAGCTGCCGGAAGGCCGGTCCGTCCACCCCGAGCTCGGCGGCGGTGCGGTCGAGGTCCTGGTACGCGATGCCGGCGCGACCGTGGTCCAGCGGGTGGCCGTACTGCACCTCGGGCAGGCGGAGCTCGATGCGCTCCTCCATGCGGAAGCGCCGGAAGAACTCGGACTGCAGGGCCATCGGGTGCACGGCGGAGCAGACGTCGTGCAGGAAGCCGGGCAGGGTGAGCTCGGCCGTGCGGGCGCCGCCGCCGATCGTGTCGTTCCGTTCGACGACCTCGACCGACAGTCCGGCCCGTGCGAGCGTCACCGCTGCCGCGAGCCCGTTCGGTCCCGCTCCGACGACCACCGCATCCACCATGCCCCGAGCCTAGGGACTCGTGACTGCGTGTGGTGTCGGTCAGGTGCGCGAGGTGTCGGGGTCGGCCGGGTCGGACTCGTCCTGGTCACCGTCGGCGTCGTCCGGTTCGTCGGCGTCGACCGGGGTCGATCCGACGGGGTGCTCGGCGAGCAACTCGGCGAAGTCCTCGTCGAGCATCTGCTGCAACCGGTCGTCGCGGCCGATCTCGTAGTCGTCCGCCGGGCGCTGTGCCCAGCCGAGGCGTCCGACGACGGTGGTGCCGATGTCGTCCCAGGCGCGGGCCCGCGCGGCGAGGACGATCCCGTCGACGAAGTGCTGGTCGTCGCGTCGCTTGTCGAGCATGGCGGCGAGCTGCTCGTACGTGGCCTCGCGCATCCGGAGCTTCAGGTCGTCGCCGCGCCGGTAGTCGTGCTGGTGGCGGGAACGGCCCTTCTGCTTGCTCGAGGTGGAACGGATGTCGCGCATCCGTGCGGCGTCACCCCGTTGTTCCTCGGCCATGCGGTGGAGTTCCTCGCGCGTGGCCTCGGCGATGAGTGCGTGGTCGAAGTACCCCTGGTCACGCAGGGCGTTCGTGATGATGCGGTTGGCCACCGCGATGGTGACGGCGGCCTTCGCGATGAGGAAGCCCTCGTCGACCGCACGCTTCAGTTCGACCTGGCTGATGGGTCGATCGCGCACGTCGTGGTTGCGTCGTCCGAACAAGGCCATGCTCCGACGATACCGGCGACCGGTGTCGGTCCGTCTGCACGAGGGCGGCGGACGTCAGAGGAGCAGGCCGTAGACGGCGACGTCGACCCGCTCGGGGCCGAGCGGCAAGGCGCCACGCAGGGTGCCCTCGTGGGTGAAGCCGAGCCGCTCGGCGAGCCGCCGGCTCCGCACGTTGTCGACCGCCGTCCGGATCTCCACCCGGGCCACGCCGCGGGCCCGGGCGACCCCGATCAGCACGGTGGCGGCCCGCCGGGCGACACCACGGCCCTCCTGTCCGGCGTCCACCCAGTAGCCGAGCGATGCCTGCCCCAGGTACGGGTCGAACGTCAGCGAGGCCACCCCGACCACGCGGTCGTCGTGGCGGATGACGCAGGGCAGCGAGCGGTCCATCGCGTACTGCCCGAGCAGCCGCTCGGTGTGCAGGGCGATGGCCTCGCGTGTCTGCGGGTCCCACGCCCAGGGCTCGGCGGCCCGCAGACGATCGGTGTTGGCGTGCACGAGTGCGAGCACCTGGTCGACCGTCGTCAGGTCGCGCAGCGTCAGCGTGGAGCCGTCACCGAGGTCGCGTCCGAACGTCGTCACCGCTCCGACACTAGGCAGCCCTGCCTGTCACTCGTACCGGAGCGCCTCGATCGGGTTCTGCCGTGCGGCTCGTCGTGCCGGCAGGGTGCCCGCCAGGAACGCGATGAACATCACGACGAGGATGATCGTGGCGACGGACCCGGGCGCGAACTGCATGATCTGCAGCCCCGGCAGGTCCTTGAGGAGCGTGCCGGCCAGGACGTTCGAGATCCCGGTGCCGAGCGCGATCGCGACCCCGGCGCCGATGGCGCTGCCGAGGAACCCGATGAAGACCGCCTCGAGCGAGAACAGCGTGTAGACCTTGCCGCCGCCCATGCCCATCGCCTTCATCAGGCCGATCTCGCGGGTGCGCTCCTGCACGCTCATGAGCAGGGTGTTGATGATGCCGAAGCCGGCGGCGATGAGCGCGATCACGGCGAAGGCGTTCAGGACCCCGACGATGCCGCTGATGACGGTCTGGAACTGACCGAGCTGGTCCTGGATGGTCTGGCCGAGGAACCCGTCGTCGGCCAGGGACTTCTTGACCGTGGTGACGGAGGCGTCGGGATCGAGCGTCGCGGTGGCGCTGGCGTAGGAGGTCGCGATCGAGTCGGGCTTGCCGATCTCCTGCGCGGCCTGCATGGCGTCGGTCAGCGCGGCGTTCGCCCCGGCCCCACTGCCGAACAGCGACTCGTTCTGCACGCCCACGACCGTGGCGGTGAGCGTGTGCGCCTTGCCCTGGTAGTCGTCGACGGCGATCGTGAGTTCCTTGCCGACGGCGGCGGAGGCGCTGCCGAGGCCCATGTTCTTCAGGTAGTCGGTCGGCAGCATCACCTGGTTGGCGTCGGTCTGGTCGTCGAGCTGCTTGCCGCTCGCCAGGTCGGCGTCGAGCTCGCCGGCGTTGGCCGTGAGCGAGACGACGTACTTGCCGTGGTCGCCGTACTCGGCGTACTTCGGCGCGAGAGCGACCGCGGGGCGGAGGCTCTTGATGCCGTCGGTCTTCTCGATCGCGTCGACGTCGGACTGCGACAGGTAGGAGAACGACGCCGGGCCACGGTCGACGCTCTGACCAGAGGCCTCGGGGTCGTACTTCGCCGGGCCGCTGTCGGTCGAACTGGTGTCGACCGCCTTCGTGATGGTCAGGGAACCGGTGTCGCCGATCGACGAGACCTGGGTGTCGATGTAGTTGCTGACGCCCGTGCCGATGGCCGAGGTGAGCGTGATCGTGAAGGCGCCGATGAAGATCGCGATGACGGTCAGGGTCGTGCGCAGCTTCGAGCGGAAGGTGTTCGAGACCGCGGTGCGCAGGAGGTCGAGGAAGTTCATGCGGAGTGCCTTCCGTGCGTGGCGGACGCGTCGACCGCGTCGTCGGGTCCGCCGACGATCAGGCCGTCGCGGACGTTCACGCTGCGGTCGCAGCGCGCGGCGAGCTCGTCGTCGTGCGTGACCACGACGAGCGTGATCCCCCGCTCGCGCTGCAGCCCGAACAGCATGTCCTCGACCACCTGTCCGGTGTTCGTGTCGAGGTTGCCGGTGGGCTCGTCGGCGAAGATCACGCTCGGCTCACCGACCAGCGCGCGGGCGATGACCACGCGCTGCTTCTGGCCGCCGGACAGGTCGTTGGCGTCGTTCTTCGCCTTGTCGGCCAGCCCGAGGGCGTCGAGCGCCGCCATGCCCCGTCGCTTCCGCTCGGCCCCGGAGACGCCGGCGATCTTGAGCGGGAGCACGACGTTGTCGAGCACCGAGGTCTTCGGTGTCAGGAAGAACTGCTGGAACACGAAGCCGAACGTGCTGTTCCGGGTGCGGTTGACCTGGCGGGCACCGAGCGTCGCGGCGTCGGTGCCGTCGAGCAGCACCTGTCCGGCCGACGGCTTGTCGAGCAGCGCGAGCAGGTGCATGAGCGTCGACTTGCCGGAGCCGGACTTGCCGACGATTGCCAGGCTCTCGCCCTGGTGCACCGCCAGCGACACCCCCTTGAGCGCGTCGAACCGCGTCGCGCCGCGGCCGTAGGTCCTGGCGAGGTCACGGGCCTCGAGCACGGGAGTGGTCATGGGTTCACCGTAGTGTCCGGTGCACGACTGCAAGTTTGCGTTTGCTGTAGATCATGTGACGTTCCGGTTACAGTCGGGCCATGCCCGACTCCGCGACGCCGTCAGAACTCGGTCTCCGTGACCGCAAGCGCATCGAGACCCGCAACCGCATCGCCGAGGCCGCTCGGTCCCTGGTGCTCGAGCAGGGCGTCGACGGCACCACGATCGAGCAGATCGCCGCCCGCGCCGACGTGTCCCCGCGGACGTTCTTCAACTACTTCGAGAGCAAGGAGGACGCGGTCCTCGGGCACACCGAACTCGACCTCGAACCCGCCACCCTCCAGGCACACCTGGAATCCGTCTCGGGGGAGCCGGCAGCGCAGGCGGTCGTCGACCTGGCGTTCCTGGTGTTCGGGTCGTCGTTCGGCGACGAGCACGAGCGGCTCGAGCGCAAGGCCGTCATCGTGCGGTTCCCGCAGTTGATGCGTCGGCAGGTCGCGCGGATGACCACGGTCGCCGAGGCGATGACCGGCGCGGTGCGCACGATCCTCGAACGCGACCCGGCCTGGGGGCCGGACGCCGCGACCCCGCAGGCGGCCGAGATGCTCCTCGGCATGTGCATGACGGGCTTGCGCAGTGCCGCTCGGCACGAGGGCTCCGACCCCGAACAGGTGCGGGCGGCAGTGGTCGCGGCGATCCGCGACACGGCGGCGCGCATCGCCGCGGCCTGAGACGCGACCACGAACGCACGGGAGGCACGGTGCCAGCTGGCACCGTGCCTCCCGTCCGTGACGTGGATGCGTCGAGAACGGTCAGGGCTTCGTGATGAAGCCCTCCTTCACCATCCAGTCGAAGGCGACGTCGGCCGGCTCGCGCCCCTCGACGTCGACCTGACGGTTCAGCTCCTGCAGCACCGCGTCGGTGAGCTTCGGCGAGATCTGGTCGTAGATCCCCTCAAGCTGCGGGTACTCCTTGAGCGTCTTCGAGTCGATGACGGGCGCGACGTTGTACGCCGGGAAGAAGCCCTTGTCGTCCTCGAGCACCGTCAGACCGAGCGACTTGATGCGGCCGTCGGTGGTGAATACCTCACCGAAGTTGCACTTGCCGCGGTCGGTGGCCGTGTAGACCGTGCCGGTGTCGAGGATGCTGACGTTGCTGCTCGGCACGCCGTTCGACCCCGAGCCACCGAGCTCCAAGCCGTACTTCTTGAGCATCGGCTTGAAGCCGTCGGCACGCGAGTTGAACTCCGACTCGACGCAGAACGTGCGCTGGTCGACCGGCAGCTTCGTGATGTCGGAGAGCGTCTTGACGTTCCCGAGCTCCTTGACCGCTTCGTCACGGACGGCGAAGGCGTAGGTGTTGTTCATCGGCGCCGGGTTGAGCCAGGTCAGCCCGTTGCCGGCGTCCTCCTTCTTCACCGCCGTCCACTGCTCGGTCTTGTCCGGGATCCCCTTCGCGTGGCCCATGAAGGTCAGCCAAGCGGTGCCCGTGTACTCGTACGTGAAGTCGGCCGCGTGCGAGGTCATCAGCTCACGGACCGCGACACTGCCGGGCACGTTCGTCTCGTCGGTGACGTCGAACCCGGCGGCCTTGGCGGCGAGCACGGCGATCTTGCCGAGCACGAGCTGCTCGGTGAAGTTCTTCGACGTCACGGTGATGTGGGCGCCGGCCGGCAGGTCGTCGATGCGCTGGATGGAACCGGCACCGGCCTCGGGCACGAACGAGGTGGCGGGCTGCAGGCCGCAGCCGGTCAGGACGAGGGCGGTGGCACCGGCGACGAACGCGGCGGCTCCGACCCGGGTGCGGGTGCGGCGGGTGCGGCGGGTGCTGCGGGTGCTGCGGGTCATCGGAGTCCCTTCGGTCGTGCGACCGTCTCGACCACGCGGCCGAGCCAGTCGATGGAGAGGGCGAGCAGGGCGACCAGCAGGGCACCCGAGACGAGCACCTTCGGCAGGAACAGGGTCACGCCCGTGGTGATGAGCAGACCGAGTCCGCCCGCACCCACGAAGGTGGCCAGGCTCGCCGTGCCGACGAGCAGCACGAGCGCGGTCCGGATGCCGGAGAGCATGACCGGCACCGCGAGCGGGAGCTCGACGCGCATCAGCACGCTGAAGGCGCTCATGCCCATGCCACGACCGGCCTCGACCAGTCGGGCGTCGACGCTCTGCACGCCGATCATGGTGTTCCGGAGCACCGGCAGGATCGCGTAGAGGACGAGCGCGATGACGGCCGACCGCGTGTTCAGGCCGAGCCAGGCGGCGAGCAGCACGATGAGGCCGACGGCCGGGGCAGCCTGCCCGAAGTTCGCGACGGCGAGCACGTACGGGCTCGCCCGGCGCAGCGGGCCGCGGGTGAGCAGGACGCCCAGCGGGATGCCGATCACGAGCACGAGCACCGTCGACTGCAGGGTCAGGACGAGGTGCTGGCCGGTCAGGGAGAGGATGTCCGCCGGGTTGAGCGTCGTGCGCTCGGTCGGGGTCAGGTCCGCCGTCGCGAGCCACACCGCGAAGCCGGCCAGGACGACCAGGATCGCGATCGGCTGGAACAGCAGGCCCTTCCACGAGGTGCTCGCACCGGTGGCGGGACCGGCGACGGCGACTGCGCTCACAGGTCTTCTCCGGTGGGCATCGCCGACACCGGCGACGACGGCATGGTCTCGATCGGGTTCGTGTTCGTGCCGACCGGCGTGTAGGCCTGGTCGCCGGCGGCGGTCGCGCGGGAGCGGGTGATCGCCTCCATCACGGTCTCGACGGTGATGACCCCGCGGAACGCGTCGCGACGACCGGTGACCAGTGCGGCACCCGCGCTCGAGACGAGCATGGTGTCGAGCGCGTCGTTGAGGGTCGCGGCCTCGCCCACGACGGGCAGGCCGGGCTCGACGCCGTCGGGGATGCGGTCGAGGCGCTCGAGCTGGCGGCGCGACGGCCACCCGATCGGCCGCTGGCGGTGGTCGACGACGACGGCGTGCTGGTGCCCACCGGCCTCGTTCATCCGCTGCAGCACGGCCTTGACCTCTTCGCCGGGCGAGCACGTCACGGCCGACTCGACCTCGACGTCGCGCACGCGGTTCAGCGTGAGCTGCTTCAGACCGGCGCCGGAGCCGATGAAGTTCTCGACGAACTCGTTCGCCGGCTCCGCCAGGATCCGCTCCGGGGTGTCGTACTGCACGATGTGCGCACCCTCGGTGAAGATGACGATCCAGTCGCCGAGCTTCACGGCCTCGTCGAAGTCGTGCGTGACGATGACGATCGTCTTGTGCAGTTCCTCCTGGATGCGCAGGAGCTCGTCCTGCAGGCGCTGGCGGGTGATCGGGTCGACCGCGCCGAACGGCTCGTCCATGAGCAGGACGGGCGGGTCCGCGGCGAGCGCACGGGCCACGCCGACGCGCTGCTGCTGGCCGCCGGAGAGTTCGCGGGGGAACCGGTCCCGGTAGGTGTCGGGGTCGAGCGAGACCAGGTCGAGCAGCTCGTCGACGCGCGCCGCGATCTTCTCCTTCGACCAGCCGAGCATCTTCGGCACGATCGCGATGTTCGCCGCGACGGTCATGTGCGGGAAGAGGCCGCCGGCCTGGATCACGTAGCCCATGCGGCGGCGGAGCTCGTCGCCGTCGATGCCCGTGACGTCGTCGTCGCCGACGACGATCCGGCCCTGGGTGGGCTCGATCAGGCGGTTGATCATCTTCAGCGTCGTCGTCTTGCCGCAGCCGGACGGGCCGACGAGCATGACGATCTTGCCAGCCGGGATCTCGAGCGTGATGCCGTCGACGGCGGGCTTCGACTGCCCGGGGTACCGCTTGGTGACCTCGTCGAGCAGGATGCTGCGCCCGGTGACGTCCCCGTCGGGCGCGGTGGTGGTGGCGGAGTCAGTGCTGGACACGGATACCTCTCGAGATGGTCAGGCGGCCGAGGCCGATGAGGAGCAGGTCGAGGACGAGGGCGAGCAGGACGACGCCGACCACCCCGACCACGACGGAGGACAGGGCGTTGGCGCCGCCGAGGCGGGACAGCCCGGAGAAGATGAAGCCGCCGAGTCCGGGGCCGAGCGCGTACGCGGCGATGGCGGCGATGCCCATCACCATCTGTGCGGAGACGCGGACGCCGCTCAGGATGATCGGCCACGCCATCGGCAGTTCGATCTGCAGCAGGGTGCGGAACCGGCTCATGCCGACGCCGCGCGCCGACTCGACGACGGTGGGCGGGATCTCGGCGAGACCGACGACCGCGTTGCGCAGGATCGGCAGTGCGGCGAAGAAGACGACCGTGACGACCGACGGCAGGACGCCGAAGCCGAGCGGGACGATGAGCAGGCCGATGACGGCGAACGACGGCAGGGTGAGGCCGATGGCCGACATCCCGTTCGCGAACGCGGTCAAGCGCGGGCTGCGGTAGACGAGTGTGGCGAGCACCACGGCGATGACCGTGGCGAGGACGACGCACTGGACGACCAGTGAGAAGTGCTGCCACGATGCGAACCAGATCTGGTTCCATCGCTCCACGACGTACTGGAACACGGGTGGGCGCTCCCCTTCCGGTCGGCTGAACTGCCCACAGATCGGGGCACGAGCTCGGCCAAAGCTACGCAGCACCTGGACCGGTTGTACAACGCAACCCTGCCGAAGCGGCAGTTTCCCTCGCAGTTGCGATGAGGACAACCCCTGGTCAGAGGGGGAACACCAGGGCAAGCCTGGGAGAACGGTAACGATCGGGCTGGGTGCCCGGCTATGCGCTCAGGTCACGCAACCCGGCGCGCTCCGCGATGTCGACGAGCTGCTCGCGCCACCGGACCCATTCGTCCGGCGTCTTGTCGGCCAGGTTGCCGTCGCCGTCACCGGCCAGGCCGTCGAGCATCTCGCGCACGATGTCGGCGTGCCCGGCGTGCCGCGCGGTCTCGTAGGCCATGTGCACCAGGATCCGGTGCAGCGTGACGTGCCGGTGCTCCTCAGGCCACCACGACACGGTGCCGGTCGCGGTGAGGTCGAGCGCCTCGATGGTCGCGTCGGCGTGGGCGGCACTCCGGTGGTGGAAGGCCACGACGTCCGCCATCGTCTCGTCGAGCGGGGCGAACATGTCGTCGCCGTCCTCCGACTCGAGCCACGCGGGCGGGTCCGGCAGCGGGCGCCCGAACACCTCGCCGAAGTAGCCGGCCTGCACGCCCGCGACGTGCTTCACCAGCCCGAGGACGTTCGTGCCCGTCGGCGTCACCGGCCAGCGTGCCTGTCGCTCCGCCAGCCCGTCGAGCTTGGCCAGCAGTGCTGCTCGGTGCTTCTGCAGGTACCGGTGCAGCGTCTGCTTCACCGCGGCGTCGGCAGCCGCCTGGTCGGGGGTCGGCGCAGACCCCTCGTCCGACAGCAGCGCGTTGCCGCTGGCCGCCAGCGTGCTGGTGCTCGCGGGGTGCACCTCGGGGACCGCTTCGACGTCGCTCATGCCCCCGATCGTGCCACCCGGAGCTCCTGCAGGCGTGTCGATTCCTGCACCGCGACCCGTTCGGCCGTCAGCAGCAGCCCCGCGACCTCGGCACCGGAGCGTGCCGGGGCGTCGTTCCAGCTCGTCAGGTCGCGCACGCGCCCCATCCGGATGTCCGGCGCGGGGCACCACAGCACGGGCTCGCCCTCGTCGCGGGCCAGGGCGTGCCAGACGACGTCGAGCGCGTGCTGGACCCGCGGTGCGTGCACCGCGAGCGGCCCACCGGCTGCGGACACGACCGCACCGACCAGGCACGCGCCGACGAGCGGTCGGCCCTGCACGTCCATCGCGGCGGCACTGGAGGCCTTCCGCTCGTGGCCGTGCTCGTCGAGGTAGGCGAACCAGGCGTGCTGCACCCAGCCGCGCTCGACGACGGCGCGGGCGTCGGAGAGCAGGTGGACGAGTTCGCCGAGTTCGCGCACCCGGTCGTCGACCCGTCGCGCGCGTGCGGTGGCGCGGCGGTCCGCGAGTCGGTCGACCAGGCCGCGGAGACCGCGTCGGACGGGGGCGGGGGAGGCGTCGGTGGCGACGTCGTGCTGGACGCGGAGCTCGAGGGTCATGGCGGCCCCTCCGATCGACTGTGCACGGATGGTGCGGTCACGATAGCCCCGGGGAGACTCAGTCGTCCAGCACCGCGTCGATGCTCCGTCGGGCGACGCTCCGGAAGGCGTGTTCGTCGGCGGTCGCCAGGGCGGACGCGAGCGCCACCACCCACCCGCGGGCGCGCTGCCAGGTGGCGTCCGAGGCTGCGACGTGGGCACGGAACGCGCGTCGCCCAGGCTGGTCGAACGTCAACCAGGCGGTCGCGAGGTCGACGGCGGGATCGCCCGCGGTGACGTCCCCGAAGTCGATCACGGCTGACAGGTGGTCGACGCCAGCGGATGACGAGTCGACGAGCAGGTTGAAGGGGTGCAGGTCGCCGTGCACCCAGACAGGAGGCCCGGCGTGCGTCGGCGCCGCGGCTGCGGCCCGCCAGAGCGCGGCCAGCTCGCCGGCCCGGTGCACGTCGTGTCCATCGAGTCGCGCCAGCACCGCGTCGCTCCGCGACGCGAGCGGCACCGCACGGAACGGGTTCGCCGGGGCACCGGCCGGGGCCGCCACGTGCAGGAGCCCGACGAACGCGGCGAGCGCCTCGGCCACGGGTACCCCGGCCGCGCGTGCGCCGATCGGGGTGCCGGGGAGCCACGGCACGATGCTCCACGACCACGGGTACCCGAGGGCGGGTCGGCCGGTCCGCACCGGAGCCGGCACCGGGACGACCGACCCGACCCGGGCGGCGATGTCCGGCAGCCAGCGCTGTTCGTGCTCGACGAGGCGTGCGGCCAGCTGCCGGCGGGGGACCCGCACGGCCAGGTCGTCACCGAGACGCAGGACGACGTTGTCCCACCCGTTCGCGACGACCTCGAGCGACAGCCCGGCCAGGTCGGGGTGCTGGTCACGCAGCAGGGAGCGGACGAGCGGGACGTCGACGTCGACCTCGGCAGCGGGTGTGGGCACCGCGTCAGGCTAGTGGGCCGCCGGACACATGCCCGCGAACTGGGGCCGGTGGCGCGACCGGCTTCTCGGTAGTCTCAGAGGCGAGGTGACGTGGGTGTTTCCCTGGGGGGACCCGCGTCACTCCGGAGCGATGAGCGCGACGAGTCGCGGGATCTCCGGACGCAGCCGTTCGGTGACGAACGCGTCCAGCAGGACCGTCCAGAGTTCCCGCAGGCCCGCGAACAGGTCGGCCCGCCGCGTCATCACGTCCGAGACGGTCTGCACGCCCGTGTAGGCACGGACGACGACCCGGCCGACGAGCTCCGGGTCCCACCGCGGATCGAGCTCTCCCGCGTCGACGGCCTGCCGCGCGAACCCGGCGACCACCGCGGCCCAGTCGGTGTACGGGTCCCGCCGGTCCACGTCGCTCGCCGCCACGTCGGTCGACAGGCGCACCCCGGCGCTCACGACGACCTCGGTGGTCATCTGCACGGCGAGCCCCTGGCACAGCCACATGATCGACTCGAGCGGAGTGGTGCCCCGCGCCACCGCGGCCTCGCCGTACCGGCGCGAGATCGCGTGCTGCTCGGCGACGACGGCCCCCGCCATGTCGGCCTTCGACGTGAAGTGGAAGTACAGCGCACCCTTGGTCATCCCGATGCGTTCGGCGATGCCGTCCATCGAGGCTCCGACGTACCCGCGTTCGTCGAACTCCGCGGCCGCGCCCTCGATGATCGCGGTGCGGGTCGCGAGCGACCGCTGCTGCCGGGTCGGTCGGTCCTGCGCCATGGGGTCCGATCGTAGTCAGCGCACGCGATCGCCGGGGAGCCCTGGCCGCATTCGGCAGGCGTTCGGCCGCGTGCCCTACGGTCGGTCGCCATGGACGGATGGCGGAACCCTGCGCGCTGGGCACGGACGGGCCGGTGGCTGCTGCTGCCGATCGCGGTGCTCGACTGGGTCGCGCTCGCGCCGCAGACCATCGTGGTGCTCGCGTTCCTGATCGCCGTCGTCGGGCTCGCCGGCATGGCAGCGGCCCTGGTGGTGCACATGCTCGGTCGGTCCCGTGGGGCCATGGCCGCCCTCGGGGTCGTGCTGCTGCTCGGCGGCCTGGTGGTGTTCGGCCTCGACCCGTTCCCGGGCTCGTTCCCGCTCATCGCGTCGTGGTGGCCGGAGTCGATCACGCAGCCGCAGACCGTCGGCAGTGCTTACTGGCAGCTCGCCGGCCTGGGCATCGAGCTCGCCGGGTTCGGCCTGCTCGCCACCCTGCTCGTGGTCTCGCTGACCGGCACGCCACGCCCCCGGCAGGACCGCTTCCGCTCCTGACCGCCCCGTGGCAACGCTCGGCGCCCGGACGTGCTCCGCGCTCAGAGTCGGGTGAGCACCACCAGCGTGACGTCGACCTCGGCGTCCACGGTGACCGCCGTGCGCACCCGCTCGATCACGCCCGCCCCGTCCGGAGCGGACCGCACCAGCGCGGCGAGGTCGTCCAGGCGGCGGGTCCCGTCCAGCGTCAGGACACCCTGCGTGCAGATCGCCAACCGGTCGCCGGGTGCCAGGTCGAGCGAGCCGGACGACCGGGGGATCGACACCGGCTGCAACCCGAGCGGCAGGTCGACCGGGCGCAGCACCCGAGCGGGCCCGTCCGCGGGGACGAGCACCGCGAGCCCGTGGCCGGCGTCGCCGAAGTCGACGTGCCCCGACGTCGGGTCGAGCCGCAGGTGGAAGAGCGAGCCGACGGCGTCCGCGGCCGACAGGTCGGCGGTGACCTGGGCCTCCAGGCCGACGATCGTGTCCTGCACCTCGGCACCGGTCCGCGCCACCACGGCGCCGCGGACCACCGCGGCGAGCAGGCCGGACGCCGGTCCGGCGGCGCTCACCCGGCCGACGGTGACGTGCAGGGCGTCGTCCGGGGCGAGGCGCCAGTCGGCGACGTCACCCCCGCCACCGTCGTGCTGGGCGACCAGGACGTCGAGGGCGTACCCCGGCACCGCGACCGGGTCCGGCACCAGCCCGTCGAGCACCCGACGGACCCGTCCCAGGTCGATGGCGACGCCGAGTTCCCGCTCGGTCCACCGGGCGAGGTCACGCAGCAGGGCGACGTCCTCGGGGGAGAACGTGCGCGGCACCGCGTCCATCAGGCACAGCGTGCCCACCCGGGTGCCGTCGATCATGGTCAGTGGTGCGCCGGCGTAGAACCGGATGCCGTGCTCCGCCACCGCGGCCGTGTCGGCGAAGCGGGCGTCGAGCGACGCGTCCGGGATCACCATCGGTTCGCGGGAGAGGACGGTCGTCGCGCAGAACTGCTCGCTCGCGGGGACGCTCGACCCCTGGTGCCAGCCGAAGGTCGACTGGGTGGTGACGAGGTCGTGGTGGACGAGGTTGAGGAAGGTCAACGGGACGTCGAACGCCTCGTGGGCCATGCGGGTGATGCGGTCGAAGCGCTCCTCGGGTCCTGATCCCAAGATGGCGAGCGCCTCGATCACCGCGGTGCGGCGGTCCGCATCGGCGAGATGGTTGGTCACCCGGCCTGTCTACCCGCATCGTCCGCCAGGAACCAGTCCCTCGGGTGGGGGTCGGCGGTCAGCGCGCGGCGCTCGGAAACCGGTGCAGCCCAGGCGGCGGCGTTCGACAGCACGCGCTGGATGTCCGGGTGGTGGTACACGGGGTACTCCTGGTCGCCCGGCGAGAAGTAGAAGACCCGGCCGAGACCACGGCGGTACGCGACGCCGGAGCGGAAGACCTCGCCGCCCGCGAAGGTCGACAGGAAGACCTCTTCGTCGGGGCGCGGGATGTCGAAGTACTCGCCGTACATCTCCTGCCGGTCGATGACGATCGGGTGCGGGACCCCGGCGGCGATCGGGTGCTCGGGCGCGACCGTCCAGACGAGTTCACGCTCGCCGTCGTTCCGCCACTTCAGCGAGCAGGTCGTGCCCATCAGGCGCTTGAACGGCTTGGAGTAGTGGCCGGAGTGCAGCACCACCAGTCCCATGCCGGCGTGCACGGCGTCGACGACCAGGTCGACGACGGCGTCGCGCACCTCGTCGTGGGCGACGTGCCCCCACCAGAACAGCACGTCCGTGGTGGCCAGTCGTTCGGCGGTGATGCCGTGGTCGGGTTCCTGCAGGGTGGCGGTGGAGACGTCGGCCCCGGGCTGCGACCGCCGGAGCGCCTCGGCGATCACGGTGTGCATGCCGTCGGGGTAGTGCCCGGTGACCGTCGCGTCACCGCGGGTCTCGTGCACGTTCTCGTTCCAGACGACGATGTTCAGGGGACGGTTCTCGGTCGACGGCGACATGGCACCAACGCTACCCGTGATCGGATTGCGCAGACACTGGCGTTTTCTGATCGTTTCGCCTAGCTTCAGATCACAAACGCGCAGACGGCGGTACCAGGGGGTACCGATCCCCGTCCGCGCCGAGGACAGGGGCTCGTCCGATGCAGCACCGAACCATCACCACCGTCGCGCTCGCGGCGGTGCTCGCACTCGCCGTACCGACCGCCGCGTGGGCATCGCCCACCGGTCACCACCAGCAGCGGACCGCGACCACCTCGACCGTGACCTACACGGCGAGCGACGCGGTCATCCCGAACCCCTCGCGCGGGTTCGACCACACCACCGAGACGCACTACCGCGCCGACGGCACCGGGTACACGCCGCTCGACGCCGCGACGCTCCGGGGCTACCGGGCCGAGGGCGTCACGCAGGTCGTCCGGGTGTTCTACATGGAGGCGTTCGTCCAGCAGCGGCAGCTCAGCCCGGCCTGGCTCGCGCTCGTGCAGCACGACTACGACACCGCACGTGCAGCCGGCGTGGGTGTGATCACCCGGTTCGCGTACGTCCAGGGCGGCTCGTACCCGTACTCGGCGCCCTACGGGGACGCCGACCTGCCGACCGTGCTCGCGCACATCGAGCAGCTCACCCCGACGCTCCGCCGGAACGCCGACGTCATCCCGACCCTGCAGGGGGGCTTCATCGGGCTCTGGGGCGAGGGCTACTACACCGACCACTTCGCCAGCGACCCGGCGAACCCGGGGGTGCTGACCGAGGCCGACAAGGACGCCAGACGCCAGGTCCTGCAGGCCGAGCTCGCCGCCCTGCCGTCCAGCCGATCGGTCCAGGTCCGCACCATGCAGATGAAGCAGGACGCGCTCCGCACCCCGTCCGGCACGGCCGGGGCGCTCACCCCGGAGCAAGCGCACGACGGTTCCCCGGCGTCGCGGATCGGGCACCACAACGACTGCTTCCTCGCCTCGGCGGACGACTTCGGCACGTTCCTGAGCAACCCGCTGTCCCTCGACCAGGACTACCTGGCGGCGGAGTCGCGGTACGTCCCCGTCGGCGGTGAGACCTGCGCCGTGAACACGCCGCGGACCGACTACCCGTCCGCCTCGGCCGAGATGGCGAAGTACCACTACAGCTACCTCAACCTGGACTACAACAAGGACGTCCTGGCGACCTGGGGCACGGACGGCATGACCGACGCCGCGAAGAAGCTCGGCTACCGCTTCACCATGACCTCGAGCACCGCCACCTCGGGCGCGAAGGCGTCGGTGGCGGTGTCGATCCGGAACGACGGCTGGGCGGCGCCGTACAACAGCCGCCCGGTGCAGCTCGTCCTGACCGACGGCGACCGCCGGGTGACCGTGCCCGTGGCCGCCGACGCGTCGTCCTGGCAGCCGGGACGGACCGTGACCGTCCGGGCGTCCCTCGCCGACGTGCCGAACGGGCGCTGGAGCGTCGCACTGGCCCTGCCCGCACCGGAGGCCTCGGTGGCGACGGACCCCGCGTTCGCGATCCAGACGGCGAACACCGGCACATGGGACGCGAGCACGGGCGTGAACCGCCTCGGTCAGACGGTGGTCGTACAGCACTGAGCAGACCTGCAGCGCGCCCCGGGTCGGACGATCCGGGGCGTTCTGCTGTCTGTCAACCGGGTCCGCCACGATTGACGGCATGACTCCGCGCTCCCTGTTCCGCGCCGCCGCGGTGGCCGAACTCGTGACCTGGACCCTGCTCATCGCCGGGATGGTGCTCAAGTACGGACTGGACGCCGGCGACTGGGGCGTCCGCATCGGCGGCGGCGTGCACGGCTTCGTGTTCCTGGCGTACCTGGTGGTCACGACGGTCGTCGCCGTGAACCAGCGGTGGTCGTTCGGGGCGCTCGTGCTCGGCTGGGTCAGTGCCGTCGTGCCGTACGCCACCGTGCCGTTCGAGGTCGCGGTCGCCCGCCGCGGCATGCTCGAGGGGTCGTGGCGCCGCTCGCCGGACGCCCACTCGGGCTTCTGGGACCGCCTGCTGTTCTTCGTCGTGCGTCGTCCCGCGGTGGCCGCCGGCATCGGGGTCGTGGCCGTCGCCCTGGTCTTCACCGGGCTGCTGGCCGTCGGCCCGCCCGTGCCGTCGCGCGGCTGAGGCGACGAGCGCCCCCCGGCTGATCAACGATTGAGCAGAAGACGTCCGGTTCGCAAGCGGGACCCGACGTCTTCTGCTCACTCGACGCGGCCGTGGTCGCGACCACGGGCGGACGGGAGGTGGGCCCCACCAGCCGGTACCGGCGCACCGCGCCAGCGGGGTGACGGCCGTGCCTGGAGGTGGGCCCCACCAGCCGGTACCGGCGCACCGCGCCAGCGGGGTGACGGCCGTGCCTGGAGGTGGGCCCCACCAGCCGGTACCGGCGCACCGCGCCAGCGGGGTGACGGCCGTGCCTGGAGGGACGGTGCCAGCTGGCACCGTCCCTCCCGTCCGTGGGCTGGGCGCTGCTAGAGCGCTGCCAGCGCCGCGTTCAGCGTGGCGGACGGGCGCATGACCGCGCTCGTCTTGGCGTCGTCGGGGCGGTAGTAGCCACCGATGTCTGCCGGGTGGCCCTGCACCGAGACGAGCTCGTCGACGATGGTGCGCTCCTGCTCACCGAGCTTCGCCGCGAGGTCCGCGAACGACGCCGCGAGCTCGGTGTCCTGGGTCTGCGCGGCGAGCTCTTCGGCCCAGTACTTCGCCAGGTAGAAGTGGCTGCCGCGGTTGTCGATTGAGCCGAGCTTGCGGCCAGGGGACTTGTCCTGCTCCAGGAAGGTCCCGGTGGCACGGTCCAGGGTCTCGCCCAGGATCTTCGCCCGCTCGTTGCCCGTCACACCGGCCAGGTGCTCGAGGCTGACCGCCAGGGCCAGGAACTCGCCCAGGCTGTCCCAGCGCAGGTAGTTCTGCTGCACGAGCTGCTGCACGTGCTTCGGCGCGGAACCACCGGCACCGGTCTCGAACAGGCCGCCGCCGCCGAGCAGCGGGACGACGGAGAGCATCTTCGCCGAGGTGCCGAGCTCCATGATCGGGAACAGGTCGGTCAGGTAGTCGCGCAGGACGTTGCCGGTGACCGAGATGGTGTCCTCGCCGCGGCGGATCCGCTCGAGCGAGAAGCGCATGGCGTCCTCGGGCGCGAGGATCTCGATCTGCAGGCCGTCGGTGTCGTGCTCGCCGAGGTACTTCCGGACGAGCCCGATCAGGTTGGCGTCGTGCGCGCGGGTCTCGTCGAGCCAGAACACGGCGGGCGTCGAGGAAGCACGGGCGCGGGTGACGGCGAGCTTCACCCAGTCGCGGATGGCGACGTCCTTGGTCTGGCAGGCGCGCCAGATGTCACCGGGCTCGACGTCGTGCTCGATGACGACGTCGCCCGAGGCGGTCGTGACGCGGACGACACCGGCGCCGGGGAGCTCGAAGGTCTTGTCGTGCGAGCCGTACTCCTCGGCCTTCTGTGCCATCAGGCCGACGTTGGGCACGGAGCCCATCGTCGACGGGTCGAAGGCGCCGTGGGCGCGGCAGTCGTCGAGCACGGCCTGGTAGATGCCGGCGTAGCTCGAGTCGGGGATGACGGCGAGGGTGTCGTGCTCGTCGCCGTCCGGACCCCACATGTGCCCCGAGGTGCGGATCATCGCGGGCATCGAGGCGTCGACGATGACGTCGCTCGGCACATGCAGGTTCGTGATGCCCTTGTCCGAGTCGACCATGGCGAGCTCGGGGCCGTCGGCGATGCCCTGCTTGAAGGCGCGCTCGATCTCGGCGCCGTTCGGCAGCGCACCGAGGCCGGCGAGGATCGAGCCGAGGCCGTCGTTCGGGGTGAGGCCGGCGGCGGCGAGGTCGGCGCCGTAGCGCTCGAACACCGACGGGAAGAACGCCTTGATGACGTGCCCGAAGATGATCGGGTCGGAGATCTTCATCATCGTGGCCTTGAGGTGCACGGAGAACAGGACGTCCTCGGCCGCGGCACGCTCGATCTGCTTCCGCAGGAACGACTCGAGGGCGGCGACGTGCAGCACGGTGCCGTCGACGACCTCGCCCTGCAGCACGGGGATCGACTGCTTGAGGACCTGCTCGGTGCCGTCCTCGGCCACGAAGGTGATCGTCAGGACGTCGTCGGCGGGGGCGATCCAGGACTTCTCGTTGGACCGGAAGTCGTCGACGCCCATGGTGGTGACGTTCGTCTTCGAGTCACGCGACCAGGCGCCCATGCGGTGCGGGTGCTTGCGGGCGTAGTTCTTGACCGACAGGGGTGCGCGGCGGTCGGAGTTGCCCTCGCGCAGCACCGGGTTGACGGCACTGCCCTGGACGCGGCCGTAGCGGGCGCGGACGTCGCGCTGCTCGTCGGTCGTGGCCTCGTCCGGGTAGTCGGGCAGGTCGTAGCCCTGCGACTGCAGTTCCTTGATCGCGACCTTGAGCTGGGGGATCGACGCCGAGATGTTCGGCAGCTTGATGATGTTCGCCTCGGGGGTCTTCGCCAGGTCGCCGAGCTCGGCGAGGGCGTCGTCCAGGCGCTGCTCGTCGGTGAGCCGCTCCGGGAACTGGGCGATGATCCGGCCGGCGAGCGAGATGTCGCGGGTCTCGACGTCGACACCCGCGGTGCCGGCGAAGGCCTGGATGACCGGGAGGAAGGAGTGGGTGGCGAGGAACGGCGCCTCGTCCGTGAGGGTGTAGATGATCTTGGCCATGCTGGCGGGTACTCCCTTGTTCGACCGTCGGTACGTCCACGGTACTCGTGGCGCAGGATGTCTCGACATCAAGATACATCGCCCCCCAGAGTGGGGCGTGAGCGCGTCAGTCGCCGAGCGAGACGCGGAACACCCGGACGCCCGCGGCACGGAGCCCGGCGAGGCCGAGCCGCATGCGCAGGGGCCGGAAGGGGCGTCGGAACCCGGACGACGCCGAGGCCGCGTCGATCTGGTGCAGGACCTCGGACGTCAGGGTGCGCTCGAGATTCGGTGCGAGGCGGGTCACCCCGGACACCGTGACGACGATGCGCACGGCGTGCGGCGCGAGCAGCGGCGCGATGAGCTCGGCCGCCGCCTGGGCCCGGTGGAACGCGGGGTCGTCACCGGGGCGACGGATCGCGATGACGGCGAGCGCGGCATCCCAGGTCTCCTCGGGGTCCGGCAGGTCGTCGACCCCGATGACCCGCATCCGTGCGGCGTCGATGCCGGCGCGCACGGCCGCGGCCCGGAGCACGGGCAGGAGTTCCTGGGTACCGGCCAGCACGACGTCGGCCGACGACAGGTCGACCGTTCCGTACCGCTCGCGCGGCGTTCGGGCCATGGTGCGGGTCCTTCCGTCGCTTTCCCTCGACCGTACTGATCGGGGCGGCCCGGGGGACGCGGCAGCACAGGGTGATCAGGCCCCTCCCAGCCGACTCGGTAACGAAAAGATCACGGAAGGGCCTGTACAAAGCGACAGAGTCGTGCAGAATGGTTGGCGGCCATGACGACTGCACCCGAACCCGAACAGCACCCGGCGACCCCGGTGGTGCACCTGTCCCGTCGCGCCGCCCTCGAAGCCGAGCGCGCAGCCGCCCGCGGTCCGCAGCGTCGCAGCAAGGCGGCTCCGGCGGCGAAGGTCGCGAACCCAGCCAAGGTCGCCAAGCCGGCCAAGGTCGCGAAACCCGCCAAGCCAGCGAAGCCCCTCGTCCTCGCCACCACCGAGCCGACCGGCCGCCGCGCCGCAGCCGCGCGCGCCACCACCGAGCACGTCGACGACCGCATCCAGCGCGTGGTCCGCCGCCCCGCACCCCGGGCAACCCGCACGGCGACCGCACCCAGGGCCTCCCGGTCGGCCCGCGCCGGACGCATCACGCTCACCAGCGCCGCCGCCGCCATCGCGATGTTCGCCGCGTCGGCGATGCCCGCACACGCCAGCGCCGGCACCTCGATGGCCACCTCGACCATCGCGCCGATCGTGCGCACCCAGGACTACGCCGTGACCCAGGCGGTCACGGCCGCCGGCTCCGACCGCGACGGGTTCACCGTCGGCGGCGGGTCGACCGTCACGACGAAGACGGCAGGGTCCTCCGGCACCGCCGGTGGCGCCGTGTCGTTCGGCGGCGCGGTCCGCTCGCCGTTCCCCGGCCCCGTGCAGATGAGCTCCGGCTTCGGCTACCGCTCGGCACCGTGCGGCGCGTGCTCGTCGCTGCACCAGGGCCTCGACTTCACCCCGGGCATGGGGACGCCGATCGGTGCCGTCGCCGCGGGCAAGGTCCGGGTCTCCGGCACGTACTTCTCGTACGGCAACGCGGTCATCATCGACCATGTGGTCGACGGCCGTCAGGTGTCCACGCTGTACGGCCACATGATCCCCGGGTCGTCGCCGCTCAAGGTCGGCGACACCGTCGCGGCCGGACAGTTCATCGGACTCGTCGGGTCCTCCGGCGTCTCGACCGGCGCGCACCTGCACCTCGAGGTCCTGATGGACGGCGTCACGCCGATCGACCCGAAGGCGTGGCTCGAGGCCCGCATCGGTCGCTCGCTCACCCTGTAGCGACCACGCCCCGTCGCCGCGCGACGATCCACAGCCGTTGTCGAGCACCAGCACGGTGATGTCCCAGTCGTCCTGTGCAGACTCACAGGCATGGACGATCCCCACAGACCGCCCGCCCGTCGTCGATCCGAGGAAGCTGCCCGCTGATGGGCGCCGACACCTGGATCGCCTTCGGGCTCGTCATCCTCTTCGTGCTCGTCGGCGGGGTCTTCGCGGCCGCCGAGATCGCACTCGTCTCCCTGCGTGAATCGCAGCTGCAGCAGCTCGAACGCCGCGGCCCCCGGGGCGTGCGGGTCGCCGAGCTCGGCCGCGACCCGAACCGGTTCCTGTCCGCCGTGCAGATCGGTGTGACCGTCGCCGGGTTCTTCTCCGCCGCGTACGGAGCGTCGTCGATCGCGCCCGACGTCGCGCCGCTCTTCCAGGGACTCGGGCTCGAGCGGGGCACGTCCGAGGCAGTTGCCCTCGTGCTCATGACCCTGGTCATCGCGTACCTGTCGCTCGTGTTCGGCGAACTCGTGCCGAAACGCCTCGCCCTGCAGCGTGCCGAGGGCTTCTCGATGGCCGTCGCCCCGACCCTGGAGCGCTTCGCGGTGCTGATGCGCCCGGTGATCTGGCTGCTCTCGAAGTCCACCGACACCGTCGTGCGGCTCCTCGGTGGCGACCCGGACGCCCGCAGCGAGTCGATGAGCACCGAGGAGCTCCGCGGCTTGGTCGACGAGCACACCGGCGTCGACGAGCAGGGACGCCGGATCGCCCGCAGCGCCCTGGACGCCGGTGACCGCATCCTGCGCGAGTCCATGCGCCCCTGGTACGACGTCTCGACGCTGGACGCCGGCGTCTCCGTCGCCGAGGCCACCGACCAGGCCATCGCGGCCGGGCACACGCGGTACCTCGTGACCTCCGGCGGGCGTGACGAGGTGCAGGGCTTCGTGCACCTCCGTGACCTGCTGCGTCCGGTCGACCCCGCGGCCCCGGTCGCCACGCTCGTCCGGCCGGTGCTCGCCCTGCCCGAGACGAAGTCGCTGTCGAGTGCGATCGCGGACATGCGCACCGACGGCCACCAGATCGCCCTGGTGGTCGACGAGTACGGCGGCAGCGCCGGCATGGTCACGCTCGAGGCGCTGCTCGAGGACCTCGTCGGCCGCATCCGCGACGAGTGGGACTCCACCGAGTACGACGAGTCGGTGCTGGCGCACGACGGCGTCGACGGCGCCACGGTGCTCGAGGACCTGGCTGCGGACGGCGGTCCCGTCCTGCCGGACGGCGACTACGAGACCGTGGGTGGGCTCGTGCAGGTGCAGCTGGACCGCGTACCCGAAGTCGGTGACGTCGTCCTGGCCGGCGGACACCGCCTCGAGGTGACCGCCATGGACGGTCACCGCGTCGCGCGGGTGCGCATCGGGGCCGACGCCGCGCCCTGACCGCGGCCCCCCAGCGGTCGGGAGGCCCGTGGCGGCAGGCGGTCGTAACACCCCGCGGAGCGCCGGCGAGCGGTCACAGGTCGTCGCCTGCGGCGCCACCAGCCGACAGGTCGCGACCACCCGGCGGGCAGCACGCGACGTGTCGTGACCGGTCGGGCACGGCCGGGCACGCAACGGAACGCGACCAGACGGCGGACGGGAGGCGCGTGGCGGGGCCGTCCCGCGCCTCCCGTCCGCTCCGGGTGGTCACAACACCCCGCCAGACGCCGACGAGCGGTCACAGGCCGTCGCCTGCGGCGCCACCAGCCGACAGGTCGCGACCACCCGGCGGGCAGCACGCGACGTGTCGTGACCAGTCGGCGACGGCCGGCGGCCCCGCCACGGCCCTCCCGCCCGCGTGCCGCACGGCCCGGGCACGTACGCTCGTCGCATGGGTATCGACGTGCGCAACGAGATCCGCGACTTCCTGTCCTCCAGGCGGGCGCGGCTCACCCCCGAGCAGGTCGGCATGCCGTCGTTCGGCGGCGGGGTGCGGCGGGTCCCCGGGCTGCGTCGGCACGAGGTCGCCATGCTCGCCGGCGTCAGCGTCGACTACTACACGCGGCTCGAGCGCGGCTCGCTCAAGGGCGTCTCGGACAGTGTGCTCGAGGGTCTGGCGAGCGCCCTGCAGCTCGACGAGGACGAGCGTGCGCACCTGTGGGACCTGACGCGCCTGGCGAACTCCGGCGCGAAGGTCATGCACCGGAACGTGCCGACCCGCGTCCGCCCTGGCGTCCAGCGCCTGCTCGACGCGATCACCGGCGCCCCGGCCTGGGTGCGGAACGAGCGCGGGGACGTCGTCGCGACGAACGAACTCGGCCGTGCCCTGTACGCGCCGCTCTTCGCCGGCCCCGGGCGCCCGGTCAACACCGCACGCTTCACGTTCCTCGACCCGGCGGCCCGCGACTTCTTCCCGGACTGGGCGCAGACCGCGAAGGACGCCGTGGCCGTGCTCCGGACCGCCGCGGTGTCGAACCCCTGCGAGCCGGGGCTCATCACGCTCGTCGGTGAGCTCTCCACCCGGAGCGAGGAGTTCCGCGGCTGGTGGGCCGCACACGACGTCCGGATGCAGCGGACCGGCAAGAAGCGCATCGACCACCCGATCGTGGGGGAACTCCGGCTGTCCTACGAGGCGCTCGACCTGGTCGCCGACCCCGGTCTGACGCTGTTCTCGTACTCGGCCGAACCGGGCAGCGACTCCGAGCGGTCGCTCGCGCTGCTCGGCAGCTGGGCCGCGACGGAACGGGCCGAGCAGTACGCGGCCGTCCGCGAGTCGGAGTCCGAGTCCGAGTCCGTCGACTGACCCGGCCCGCCGACGGGCAGGTGCGTCAGCGCCGCGATCGGACCGTCAGGCCTGGGGCGGGACGTCGCCGTCGAACAGCTCCGGTGAGCGCATCCGCTCGATGCGCAGCTGACGCTCCGTCGCCGACAACCGCAGCACGCGGATCGCGGCGAACACGAGCACGATGAGGGCGACGGCCAGCACGGCGAGCGCCAGCACGAACAGGGCGTACAGGACGACGACGAATCCGAGACCACTGTCTGCGAGCATCTGCCGAAGATAGCAGCGCGGGTTCGTAGGGTGGGGACGTGACCACGACGACGGACGGCTCAGCAGGGGATGCGGACCGTCGGCAGCACCGCCGGCCCGAGCCCGCGTTCGCCCGTGCGGTCGCGAAGGCCCTCGGCGACGCCCGGACCGTGCTCGACGTCGGTGCCGGTGCCGGCGCCGGTGCCGCCGGGTCCTACGCGCCGACCGACCGCGACGTGACCGCGGTGCAGGCCGCCGAGGACCTTCCCTTCGCCGACGACACCTTCGACGCCGCGGTGTCGACCTTCTCGCTGCATGGGTGGGCCGACCTCGAGCGCGGGCTCGCCGAGGTGCGTCGGGTGACCCGAGGGCCGATCGTGATCGTGACGTTCGACCCCGACCGCATCGAGCGCTCCTGGCTCGCCGAGTACGCCCCCGAGGTGCTGTCGGCCGAGGCCCGTCGCCACCCGGCACTGCCTCGGATCACCGACGCGCTCGGCGACGACACCGTGACGAGCACCCCGTTGCCGATCCCGTTCACGTGCGTCGACGGGTTCGCCGAGGCGTACTACGCCCGCCCGGAACGCCTGCTCGACCCAGCCGTGCGCCGCGCGGACCCGGCATGGGACCTGGTCGACGAGTTCACCGTCCGGCGGTCGGTGGCTGCGCTCCGGACCGCGCTGGAGTCGGGGGAGTGGGACCGACGGCACGGGTCGCTCCGGATCCGCCCGACGGACGAGGGCTCCGTCGTCCTGGTCACGGCGACGCCGAACTGACCGCGGACGATCAACGCGGCGGCACCGGCCCGGCCCGGGCTTGACACCCGGTCGTAGGCTGGTCGGGTGAGCTTCCAGGAGGTGGTCGGCGCCCGTATCGCCGGCATCAGGGCGTGAGGCCCCCGGTCGTGCCCTCGGGCGCGGCCGTCCTCGTCGAACCCTGACCTCCTCCGCCCGGTGCGGTGTGCGTCCGCACACCCCGGGCCTGCTCGAAAGCGATCACCCATGCTCCCCATCGTGGAGAAGACCCTCCGCACGTCCTTCGTCAACGCCTCCCGCAAGGAGACGACCGACATCACACTGCCCGCCGGCTTCGAGACGCTCGACTGGGACGCGCTCGACTACCTCGGCTGGCGCGACCCGAAGATCGGTCGGCGGGCGTACGCCGTCGTGCCGACCCTGGACGGCGAACTGATCGGCATCCTGTTCCGGCAGGCCGAGGCCTCGCCGCGCTCCCGCGCCCAGTGCTCGTGGTGCCAGGACGTCAAGCTGCCGAACGACGTCACGTTCTACAGCGCCAAGCGGTCCGGGCCGGCCGGTCGCAACGGCAACACCGTCGGCACCCTGGTGTGCCAGGACTTCCAGTGCTCGCGGAACGTCCGGAAGCTGCCGCCGCCCGCCTACGAGGGCTACGACGTCGAGGCAGCGCGGCTCCGGCGCATCGAGGACCTGCAGGTCCGGGCCGCGTCCTTCGCCGCCGAGGTCTGAGACGCCGGCGTGCTCGCAAGACGCCGCCGAGTCAGCGAGACGCCGCCGGATTCGGGGGCGTCACGCGCTGACGCCGGCGTCTCGCGTCCGCAAACGCGACTGACGACGGACGGGAGGCCCGGTGCCAGCTGGCACCGGGCCTCCCGTCCGTCAACCGGTCGCGTCTAGCGACCGATGGTCGACATGTCGGGGTAGCGGTCACCGGTCGGGACGGGCAGCGCCGAAAGGCGCGACAGCTGGTCCGTCGTGAGGGTCAGGTCGGCTGCGCCGACGTTCTCCTCGAGGCGTGAGACCCGCTTCGTGCCGGGGATCGGGACGATGTCGTCGCCCTGGGCCAGCAGCCATGCGAGCGACACCTGCGCCGGAGTGGCGTCGGCCTCGGTCGCGATGTCCTTGACGGCGTCGACGATGCGCATGTTCTGCGCGAACGCCTCCTGCTGGAAGCGCGGGTTCGCCAGGCGGAAGTCGTCGGAGTCCAGGTCGGACGGCTTCGTGATGGCACCCGTCAGGAACCCGCGGCCGAGCGGCGAGTACGGCACCAGGCCGATGCCGAGCTCGCGCAGGGTGTCGAGCACGTCGCCCTCGGGGTCGCGCGTCCACAGCGAGTACTCGCTCTGCAGTGCGGTGATCGGGTGGACGGCGTGGGCCTTGCGGATGGTCTCGGCTCCGGCTTCGGACAGCCCGATGTGCCGGATCTTGCCCTCCTGCACGAAGCCGGCGAGCTGGCCGATGACGTCCTCGATCGGGACGGCGGGGTCGACGCGGTGCTGGTAGTAGAGGTCGATGTGGTCCGTACCGAGGCGACGGAGGGAGCCTTCGAGCGCCTCGCGCACGGACTCCGGCTGGCTGGAGAGACCGCGCTGCCGCGTCGGGGTCTCCTCACCGGCCTCGTGGCGGTACAGGCCGAACTTGGTCGCGATGACGACGTCGTCGCGACGGCCCTCGAGCGCGCGGCGCAGGAGTTCCTCGTTCGTGTAGGGGCCGTACGCCTCGGCGGTGTCGAACAGGGTGACGCCGAGGTCGATCGCGCGGTGGATGGTGCGGATCGACTCGTCGTCGTCGGTGCCGGCGCCCGTGTAGAAGGCGCTCATGCCCATGGTTCCGAGGCCGATGGGTCCGACCTCGAGGTCTGCGAGCTTGCGTGTGTGCATGCTGCAGGTCTACTCCCGGTCCCCGGGACGGCGGGAGGCACTGGCTGTACCCGCCTCGTCATCGCTACGCTGCCAGGACGGGGCAGGGGCCCCGGGTTCGGGGCAGTGTCGTGGTCGTCATGTGGATCGTCATCGCCGTGGTCGTCGTCATCGGCGCCCTGCTGACCGTGCTCGAGGTGCAGAACCGTCGTCGTCGGCGGGCGCTCGAATCGATCGAAGACCTGTCGGATCCGCGTGACAGCGCACGCGCCGCGGCCGAAGCCGATGCGGCGCACTCCAGGACCGAGGGGCTCGCCAAGTCCGCGCATCCCGGCATCACCGGCGCCGGCGGCGGCATCCCCGGCTGAACCGGCCGAGCTGGACTGTCGGCCCCGCCGTTCGCGCCGCTTGTCGGGACCAGGCGTTCCGGTTCGCCGGTCGCCCGCGCGCTTGGTGAGGTTCCTCCAAGGTGCTGGCACGAGCACGCGGTCCACTGGTGTGATCGTCCCGTGAACCTGTACTTCCGACTGCTCCTGCTGCAGCTGCGCACCCGGTTGCGCGCTCGGGTCGGTGGACGCCGCCGGGCCTCGCTCTGGGACGAGGTGCGGACGCCGTTCCGGGTCGCTCCGACCGACCTCGACCCGCTGCGGCACGTCAACAACGGCAAGTACCTGTCGATGCTGGACTTGGGTCGGCTCGACCTGATGCTCCGCTCCGGGTACTGGGCGGTGCTGTCCGAACGTGGCTGGTACCCCGTCGTGTCGGCGCAGACGATCACGTACAAGCGGTCGCTGACGCTCGGGCAGCGGTTCGAGCTCCGCACCCACGTGCTCGGGGTCGACGACCGTGCCGTGTACCTGGAGCAGACGTTCGTGCGCGGCGGCGCCGTGATGGCTCGAGCCGTGGTGCAGGCCCGGTTCCTGCGGCGTGCCGGCGGGACCGTGCCGACCGCGGACCTGCTCGAGGCTGCGGGTGGCGCGGACCGCGACCTGACGCTGCCCGACTGGGTGCACGACTGGGCGACCGCGACGCGGATCAGCAGCAGCGCGGCCTGAACGGCAGCACCACCGCTCCGAACGCCACGGTGCGCACGAACCCGTCCGTGGACTCTGCGAACACGGCAAGCGGTCGGGGGACACCGACTCAGGGACCGGCAACGCACCGGGCGTAGACCGGGGACATGACCACAGGCACTGACACCACGAACCGTCCGGCCGCGTCCTCCGGCACCTTCCGCATCGGCGGCGACCTCGAGGTCAACCGGCTCGGCTACGGCACCATGCAGCTCACCGGCCCCGGCGTCTGGGGACCGCCGAAGGACCACGACGAGGCGATCCGCGTCCTCAAGCGCGCCGTCGAGCTCGGCGTGAACTTCTTCGACACCGCCGACTCGTACGGCCCCTACGTCGCCGAGGAGCTCCTCAAGGAGGCCCTGCACCCCTACGGCGACGACGTCGTCATCGCGACGAAGGCCGGCCTGACCCGCACCGGCCCGAACGTCTGGCCGCCCGTCGGCCGCCCCGAGTACCTGCGGCAAGAGGCGGAGATGAGCCTCCGCCGCCTGGGCCTGGAGCGCATCGACCTGTTCCAGCTGCACCGCATCGACCCGAAGGTCCCGCTCGAGGACCAGGTCGGCGAGCTGAAGAAGCTGCAGGACGAGGGCAAGATCCGCCACATCGGCCTGTCCGAGGTCTCCGTCGACGAGGTCAAGGCCGCGCAGCAGATCGCCACGATCGTCTCCGTGCAGAACCTCTACAACCTGCAGAAGCGTGACGCCGAGGAGCTGCTCGACTGGTCCGAGCAGCAGGGCATCGGCTTCATCCCGTGGTTCCCCCTGGCCACGGGTGGCCTGACCGGCGAGGACTCGCCGCTCACCGAGATCGCCGAGCGCAAGGGCGCCACCCCGGCGCAGCTCGCGCTCGCGTGGCTGCTCAAGCGCTCCCCGGTGATGCTGCCGATCCCCGGCACGTCGAGCGTCGCGCACCTCGAGGACAACCTGGCGGGTGCCACGGTCGAGCTGACCGACGACGAGTTCGAGGAGCTGGCGAAGCTGGGTCACTGACCCTTCGGACGCGACCGCGGGTCGCGAACGCGACCAGCCGACGGACAGGAGGCGCGGTGCCAGCTGGCACCGCGCCTCCCGTCCGTTTTTCGCCCTGTCCAGATCCGCGCTTGCGTGCGCATACCGGGTATGTGCATACTCGGTATGGCCATGGTGGCCCGGGACAGGGGAAGTGTCATGAGCGTTCGGATGGGCGTACTCGCGCTGCTGGTGGGGGGACCCGGTTACGGGTACCAGCTCCGGGGGGAGTTCGAGCACCGCACCGGCGGGAGCTGGCCGCTGAACATCGGCCAGGTCTACACGACCCTGGACCGCCTGGAACGCGACGGCCTGGTCGCCCGCGGCGACGCCGACGACGACGGCCACGTCGTCTACACGGCGACCGACGCGGGCCGCGCGGAGGTGGCCCGCTGGTTCAGCGAGCCCGTGCCGGCCAAGCGCGGCCGCGACGAGCTGGCGATCAAGTTCGCCCTCGCCGTGACCGTGCCCGGGGTCGACGTCGCCCGGCTGGTGCAGGTGCAGCGTGGTGCCGCGATCCGGAACCTGCAGGACCTGACGCGGCTGAAGCGGACGACCGACCCGTCGTCGGACCTGGCGTGGTCGCTCGTGCTCGAGTCGATGGTGTTCCAGGCCGAGGCAGAGGTGCGCTGGCTCGACCACGTGGAGTCGAGTGTCGCGCGGTACCGGCCGGACGAGCACCCGGCGGCACCGGCCAGTGCCGACGCCTCCGCTTCCGCTGCCGCTCCCCGGAGCGCACGGTGACCGCCGCACCGCTCCTGCAGCTCGACGCCGTGAGCGTGCACTACGGCTCCGGCGCCAAGGCCGTCACCGCCCTGGCCGGCATCGACCTGCGGGTCGAGCGCGGCGAGATGGTGGCCGTGATGGGCACCTCGGGGTCGGGCAAGTCGACGTTGCTCGCCTGCGCCGGCACCCTGCTGCCGCCGACGAGCGGCGAGGTCCTGATCGACGGCGCGTTCGTCTCCGACCGTCCCGCCAGGGAACTCGCAGCGCTGCGGCGCCGGCTGATCGGGTTCGTGTTCCAGGACTTCAACCTGATCCCCTCGTTGACCGCGGTCGAGAACGTGGCGCTGCCGCTCGAACTGGACGGGTGGAAGGCCTCGCAGGCCCGCCGCGCCGCGGAACTCGCGCTGGACAACGTCGAGCTGTCGCACCGTGCCGACGCCTACCCGGACGACCTGTCCGGCGGGCAGCAGCAGCGCGTCGCGATCGCCCGCGGCGTGGTCGGTGAACGTCGACTCGTGCTCGCCGACGAACCGACCGGCGCCCTCGACTCGCAGACCGGCGAGGTCGTGCTCCGCATGCTCCGTCGACACGTCGACGCTGGAGCCGGCGCCCTCCTGGTGACCCACGACGCCCGGCACGCGGCCTGGGCGGACCGGATCGTGTTCCTGCGCGACGGACGTGTCGTCGACGAGACCGTGTACTCGGGCGTCGAGACCGCGCTGACGGACCGGACCGCGTCGTGAGCCGGGGCCGGCGTTCCGGGACCGCCCGGACGCCGTTCGCCCTCCGACCGGCGCTCCGTCTGGGGCGTCGGCTGGCGTTCGCGAAGGCAGGCCGCGCGGCACTGATCATCGCGCTCATCGGGATCCCCACCGCGGGGTTCGCGGCCGTCGCCGTCGTGGTGCAGTCGACGCAGGCCACCGCCACCGAGCGGCTCGACCACGACCTCGGGCACGCATCGGCGCAGATGCGGGTGTCCGGCCCGGACCTGCCCGGCATGGTGCAGGACCCGGTGCAGTGGGAGTTCACCGACTCGAAGCGGAACAGCCCGGTCACGAAGTCGGACCAGGACTCCCCGTTCGCGAACGTCCTGGCACACGTGCCCGACGGTGCGCTGTCGATCCCGGTCGGCAGCACGCCCGTCGTGCTCCAGGGGCCGAAGGGTCCGGTCGGGCTGACCGCCGTCGAGGGCAGCGTCTGGGACCCGTCGCTCGACGGTCACTGGCACGTGCTCGAGGGTTCCCGGCCGACCACACGCAGTGAGCTCATGGTCACGCCGGCCACGCTCGACCGCCTCGGGGCGCGGATCGGTGACACGGTGGACCTGACCGACCCCGTCACCAAGCGCTTCACGATCACCGGCACCATGACCGACCTGGGCACCGACCCGGGATCGCAGGGCATCTTCCTGCCCTGGGGCACGACGCTCTCGACGACCGACACCACCGACGACGTCGGGCTGACCGACGTCACCGTGTACCTGCCGTCGGACGCCCCGACCTGG
Organism: Curtobacterium poinsettiae; assembly: GCF_047226435.1. Lineage (NCBI taxonomy): Bacteria > Bacillati > Actinomycetota > Actinomycetes > Micrococcales > Microbacteriaceae > Curtobacterium > Curtobacterium poinsettiae. The sequence goes on from NZ_CP178434.1 coordinate 3,489,235, forward strand.
TCGGAGATCCGGCAGCTCAACGCGCACGGCATCGTCGTGCAGTCGCGTCCGGTCGTGCTCGACCCGCCGGACGCCCGGCTCCCCGGCGGTCAGATGAGCTCGACGATCGGCTGGTACCTCGGCGCGATGGCACTGCTCGGCGTCTTCGCGATGTTCGAGGTCGCCCTGCTCGCCGGTGCGGCGTTCCTGGTCGGCACCCGGGCGGACACCCGCTCGTACGCCATCGTCACGAGCGTCGGCGGTGACAGACGGTTCGTCCGCACGATCGTCGCCGGGTCCGGCCTGGTGCTCGGGCTCGTCGGCGCGGTCCTCGGCGTGGCCGTGGGCACCGGGATCGGCGTGCTCGCCTACCGACTCATCGACAACGGCAACGTGGTGTCGTTCCCCGGGTTGCACGTGCCGCCGCTCCTGCTGCTGTCCATCGCCGCCGCGGGAGTGCTCGCCGGGCTCGTCTCCGCGCTCGTCGCCGCACGGTCGGCCACCCGGATCAACGTGCTCGCAGCCCTGCGGGGTTCGCTCCGTCCGGTGCCCGTCAGCCGTCCGGCCCGCCGACGTCGGCGCATCTGGGGGCCGCTGCTCGTGGTCCTCGGGGCCCTGACGACGATGGTCTGCGGCGTCGGGGTGCTCATGCTCAACGACCGTCCCGTGCAGGACGACCACTGGGCCTGGGTGGTCGGTGCCGGTGTCGCGCTCGGGCCGTGCCTGATGCAGCTCGGCATCGCCATCTGCTCACCGTGGCTGCTCGCCCTGGTCACCCGGCTCACCTCGCGGGCCGGTCTGTCTGCGCGACTGGCCGCCCGCGACGCCCGCCGCAACCCGGTCCGCACGGTGCCGGTGCTCGCCAGCGTGATGAGCGTGGTGTTCGTGGCCTCGGTCGTCATCACGTGGAGTGCGTCGAGCCACGCCCAGTACGTCCGCGGGTACGAGTACACGACGGCGGTCGGGGTGGCGACGTCCGAGGTGCTGACCGAGACGAAGGACGGCGGCAGTACCGGTCGCCACGACGCGGAGCTGACCGCCCACGCCGCGAAGGTGGTGTCCGGGGTCTTCGACCAGGACCGCATCCGGGTGCTCGGTGTCACGCAGGAGCAGCCGGGCGACACCCCCTCGACCGTCACGATCCCGCACCGCTGGAGCGCGTACGACTGCCCGGCGAACGACACGACGAGCTGCTCGTACTACCTGGACACGGCGAGCGCGTCGATGCCGCACATCTGGACGGGCACCGTCGACGACTACGCCGTGCTCACCGGACACCAGCCGTCCGCAGCCGTCCGGAGCGCACTCGAGGGCGGTCGGGCCGTGTCGCTCTGGCCCGAGTACGCCCACGACGGCGCGGTCCGCATCGACACGTTCCACGACCGGACGTGGGACAGCGAGCCCATCACCGAGCGCACCCGACCGGCGGCCAGCGTCTCGATCCCCGCGGTGCTCGACGTGCAGACCCCGCGGATCCAGGTCGGCGTCTTCATGACGAAGGCCACTGCCGAGCAGTACGGCGTCCCCGTGGTCGACGGCATGCTCGTCACGACGTTGCCGCACGACCTCGACCCTGCCCAGGCGGACGAGCTGAGCTCGGCGTGGCAGAGCTTCGGCGGCGACGACCGTGCACGGTGGAGCGGCCCGACGTTCACGTACGAAGCCGGTCCCACCGACAACGAGGCGCTCATCCGGGCGATCGTCCTCGCACTCGCCGCGGCCGTGACCATCGGTGCGACGGCGGTGGCGATCGGACTCGCACGGTCCGACGGGCGTCGGGACGACGAGGTGCTCGACGCCATCGGTGCCGCTCCGCGTCTGCGCCGTGGGGTGTCGACCTGGCAGGCGGCGATCCTGGCCACGGTCGGCTCGGTGATCGGCACGCTGCTCGGCCTCCTGCCGATCCGCGCCCTGACCCTGCGGTTCACCGAGAGTCCGGTCGGGGTGAACCACATGCCGTTCGTGCCGGACTGGCCGGTGCTGGCGCTGCTCGCGATCGGCCTGCCCCTCGTGGTGACGGCCGGAGCGTGGCTGACCTCGCGGGGTCGGCGGCGGGTGGCGGTGCGACGGGCGCACTGACGCGCGTGCTGCGTGAGGCTTCGCTTGGTGAGCAGAAGATGTCGAGTCGGCTGCTCGGACTGGAGGCCCGTGGCGGCGTCGCCACGGGCCTCCAGTCCGTCAGGGAGTGAGCAGAAGACGACGGGTCGCGTCTCCGGACCCGTCGCGTTCTGCTCACTCGATGCCGCTCACGGGAGCTCGGGCAGCGCCTCCGCGTAGGCGCGGAAGTCGCCGCGCTCCGTGTGGATCGCCCACAGGCGGTCGGCGATGGACTCCCCGGAGTGCTCGGGCTGCCCGTCGTCGATGCCGAACGGGATGATGAGCTGCCCGACGTGGACGTCCTCGTCGCGGACGGCGTCGTGCAGGAGCTGCGCGTAGGCGCTCTCGGCCGCGAAGGCGACGGACGTGCCGGTGACGCGGGCGCCCGGTCGGACCGCGCTGCCGCCGTTGACGAACAGGATCGTGCCGTGGCCGATCGCGCGCATGCCGGGCAGCACCTGGCGGACGGCGTTGACCGAGCCGTAGACCGAGAACTCGATCGGGCCGACCAGGTCGTCCGCCGTGGTCTCGAGCACGGGGCGCATGTACTCCTTGGCGGGGAGCGGGCTGTACTGCAGCACCTCGATGGGGCCGAGCTGCTCGGTGGCGCGCTCGAGTGCGGTGCGCAGGGAGTCCCCGTCACGGACGTTCGCGGCGAACCCGGCTGCGGTGTGGCCGCGCTCACGCAGCTCCGCGGCGAGGCCGTCCAGGCGGTCCTGGTTGCGGGAGATCAGGGCGACGGCGAAGCCCTCGCGGGCGAAGCGCTCGGCGACGGCGAGGCCGAGGCCCTTGCCGGCCCCGACGATGGCGATGGTGGTCATGCGGTGTACTCCTCGTCGCTCACGTGCTCGAGCCAGGTGGTGGTCGTCGCCGGGTCGTCGGCGGCATCGAGCATCGCGAGGTGTTCCATGTAGTCGGTGGGGGTCGCGCCGTGCCAGTGTTCCTCGCCGGCCGGCGTGGTGACGGTCTGTCCAGCCTGCACCTCGCTGACGTGTCCGTCCCGGGTGCCCATCCGCGCGACGCCCTCGGTGACGTGCAGGGTCTGCCCCTTGGCGTGCGAGTGCCAGGCGGTGCGGGCGCCGGGCAGGAACCGGACCTTGGCGACGGTCATCGTCTGACCGGGCTCCTTCGGCGAGGCGATGGCGTCGAGGTACACGTCGCCGGTGAACTGCTCGGGCGGGTTCTTGACGGTCGGCTGCTTCGGTTCGATCTGCATGCCGACGACGGTAGGCCGCTGTGCGCACCGTCGAGAGGTGCCGACAGACCCCCTCAGGGGTTTCCCGAACGCAGCGTGTGTGATCGACCAACGACCCCGGGAGGATCATCGTGGACACACCCGCCGGAACGCCCCGCAGCCGCCGCCTCTGGTCGGTGGCCGGCCTCGCCGCCGTCGCGGCGCTGGCCCTCACCGCCTGCACGAGCAGCGACGGAACGGAGCAGGACGGGTCCGATCGCGGCGGCTCGCCGTCGGCGCGCGCGACCGCACCCGCCGACCTGTCGGCCGGGCAGGTGGCGCTCGACGGTGACACCACCGACGTGGTCACCGGCCTGGAGGCCCCCTGGTCGGTGGTCCTGACCGGTGACGACGGCGACGCGCTGGTCAGCGAGCGCGACTCGGCCCGGGTGCTCGAGCTGCGGTCTGACGGCACCACCCGCCAGGTCGGCACCGTCGACGGTGTCAGCCACGGCGGCGAGGGAGGACTGCTCGGGCTCGCACTGCACGACGACGACCTGTTCGTGTACTCCACGGCCGACGACGGCAACCGGATCCAGCGGTACGAGCTGACCGGGGACACCGGGTCGTGGGGGCTCGGCGAGGCGACGACGATCATCGACGGCCTGCCGAAGAACTCGTTCCACGACGGCGGCCGGATCGCGTTCGGCCCGGACGACATGCTCTACGCGAGCGTCGGGGACGCCGGTGCGAGCACGGACGCGCAGGACGAGGACTCGCTCGCGGGCAAGATCCTGCGGCTCACGCCGGACGGCGACGTCCCCGCCGACAACCCGATCAACGGGTCGCCGGTGTGGAGCCTCGGGCACCGCAACGTGCAGGGCATGGGGTGGTCGTCGGACGGCACGATGTTCGCGTCGGAGTTCGGCGAGAACACGCACGACGAGCTCAACGTGATCGAACCGGGATCGAACTACGGCTGGCCCGAGGTCGAGGGCACCGGCGGCGAGGACCAGGGCTTCGTCGACCCCGTGCAGCAGTGGTCCACCGATGAGGCGTCCCCGAGCGGCCTCGCCGTCGTCGACGACACCGTGTTCGTCGCGAACCTGCGGGGCGAGGTGCTCCGGGCGGTCCCCGCCGACGAGCCCGGCACCGCGACCGAGTACTTCGCGGGTGACTTCGGCCGCATCCGGACGGTGCTCGAGGGGCCGTCGGACACGCTCTGGTTCGTCACGAACAACACCGACGGCCGCGGGACGCCGTCGAGCGGGGACGACCGGATCGTCTCCGTCCCGTTCACGCGCACGTGAACGGGAGGCTTGTGGCCCTTCGTTCGCACCAGGTCGCCTGACGCGGAGGTGGCGACCACCGCACGGCCGAGCGCGGCCCGCACCGCGCCTCCGGGCCGCTCGTGGTCGCGTCAGGCCTCCGGGATCACCCGGTCGAACCGGCTCGTGTCCGCCCCGTCCGGGTCCGGGCCGTTGCGACGGCCGGTGTCCAGCGCATCGAGCCGCGTGAGCTGGTCATCGGTCAGCGCGAAGTCGAAGACGTCGAAGTTCTCGGCGATGCGACCGGGGTTCGTCGACTTCGGGATCGCGTTCCGCCCCTGCTGCACGTGCCAGCGGAGCATCACCTGCGCCGGCGTCCTGCCGTGCGCCTCGGCGATCGACCCGATCGTCGGGTCGTCCATCACGCTGACCCGCTCGTCACCCCAGCCCGGGTAGAACGTGATGCCGCCGATGGGGGACCACGCCTGGTCGAGGATGCCGTGCGCAGCGTCGGCGCGCTGGACGTCCGGCTGGGTGAAGTACGGGTGCAGCTCGACCTGGTTGAGCGCCGGGATGACGTCGGACTGCTCGAGCAGGGAGCGCAGGTGGTGCGGCATGAAGTTGCTCACACCGATCGCGCGGACCCGGCCGTCGGCGTACAGGCGCTCGAGCGCCCGGTACGCCTGTACGGTCTGCTCGAAGCGGTCCGGCGCGGGCTGGTGCAGGATCAGCACGTCGATCGTGTCGAAGCCGAGCTTGCCGGTGGCCTTGTCGAAGGCGTGCAGGGTCTCGTCGAAGCCGTAGTCCGAGACCCAGATCTTGGTCTCGACCACGATGTCGTCACGGTCGACGCCCGAGGCACGGATGCCCTCGCCGACCTCGCGTTCGTTGCCGTACGCGGCGGCGGTGTCGATGTGGCGGTACCCGGTCTCGAGGGCGGTGCGGACGGCGTCCACGGTCTCCTCCGGGGCGCTCTGGAACACGCCGAAACCGATGGCGGGGATCTCGAGGCCGTTGTTCAGGGTGACTGTCTCCATGCCGACGACGCTACGACCGCCGGGCGCCACCTGACGGGTACCAGCAGCCCCTGCTTCCGCCACCCTGCCGGCCGTACCGTGGACGCATGGACACCAGGAGCGAAGTGCGTGACTTCCTGCGCACACGCCGCGAGCGCGTCACGCCGCAGCAGGTCGGGCTGCCCGACTTCGGCGGGGTCCGCCGCGTCAAGGGACTGCGTCGTGAAGAGCTCGCACTGATCGCGGGGATGAGCGTCGACTACTACGTCCGCCTCGAGCGCGGGAACCTGACCGGTGTGTCCGAGGGCGTCCTCGAAGCGCTGTCCCGCGCGCTCCATCTCGACGACGCCGAGCACGCGCACCTGTTCGACCTGGCCCGCCTGCAGAACGCCTCGGGGGCCTCGCGCCGGACGACCCCGACGTCGAAGGTGCGGCCGAACGTGCAGCGGGTGCTCGACTCGATCAGCGCGCCCGCCTGGGTCCGCAACGGACGCTTCGACTTCCTGGCCGGCAACAGCCTCGCCCGAGCGGTGTACTCGCCGCTGTTCCTCTCGCCCTCCGGTACCCCGAACACCGCGCGCTTCGCGTTCCTCGACCCGCGGGGGCAGCAGTTCTGGCGCGACTGGGACTCGGTCGCCGGGGACGTGGTCGCCGCGCTGCGCGCCGAGGCGGCCCGCTCGCCGTACGACAAGGGGCTGACGGACCTGATCGGGGAGCTCTCCACCCGCAGCGACGAGTTCCGGCGACGCTGGGCCGCGCACGACGTGATGCGGCACCGGAGCGGCGTGAAGCGGGTGCACCACCCGGACGTCGGCGACATCGACATGACCTACGAGACGATGGAGCTCGTCACCGACTCCGGACTGACCATGGTCGTGTACGGCACCGAGCCCGGGTCGTCCTCCGAGGAACGGCTGCAGCTGCTGGCGAACCTCGCTGCGACGAGCGCGACGGCCGTGTCGACGGACACCATCTCCGCTGGTGCTGCTGGCGCTGCCGCCGCTGCTGCTGCCGGGGAGGACGCGTGAACGAGACCGAGTCCGTCGAGACCGTCGTCCAGGCTCCGACGACCGGGTTCCTCGGTCGACTGCGGTTCCGGTGGCGTGCCGATCAGGAGATCCACGAACTCACCCGCGACCGCGGACTCGAGGAACGGGTCCGAGCCGAGGCAGCGGTGCGGCTCGCGCCCGGGCCGTGGCACCTGGGGGAGCTGTTCCGGCGGCGGTGACGGCTGAGGGGGGAAGACAGCACCTGTCACGGCCCCGCGGTCGGCCCTAGCGTCGAGGTCATGCCGTTCGTCGACACCGACCCCGAGTTCACCCGGAACCACGCCGACTTCGTGGACGAGACCCTGCGGAACGCCTCGCTCGGAGCACCCGGAGCATGAGCACGGAGCACTCGATGTCGACGGGCCGGACACTGCTGTTCGCCGTCGCCGGGGGAGCGGCGGTCGGCAACCTGTACTGGTCGCAGCCGCTGCTCGACGACATCGCATCGTCGCTCAGCACCTCGGCGTCGCTCGCCGGACTGCTCGTCACGCTGACCCAGGTCGGCTACGCCCTCGGCATCCTGCTCGTCGTGCCGCTCGGGGACGTCCTCGACCGCCGGCGCCTCATCCCCTGGGTGCTCGTCGCCTCCGCCGTCGCGCTGCTGCTCGCCGCGATCGCTCCGACCTTCGCGACGCTCCTGGTCGCCCTGGCGCTGGTCGGGCTGACCACGGTCGCCGGGCAGCTCCTCATCCCGCTGGCCGGGGACCTCGCCGACCCCGCGCAGCGCGGACGCGTGGTCGGCACGATCGCGTCCGGGGTGCTCACCGGCATCCTGGTGTCGCGGACGATCAGCGGCCTGGTCGCGGACGCGTTCGGGTGGCGTGCGATCTACGTGCTCGCCGCTGTCGTCGCGATCGTCCTCGCCGTGCTGCTGCGCCGCGCCATCCCGGAGCTCGGAACCCGCGCCGAGGTGGCGTACCCGCAGCTCATCCTGTCGGTGTTCCGTGCCGTCCGGACCCACCGGACCGTGCAGGTCACGCTCGTGATCAGCTCGTCGGTCTTCGCCGTGTTCACGATGTTCTGGACCGCCCTGACGTTCCTGCTCAGCAGCGACCCCTACGACTTCTCCACCAGCAGCATCGGGCTGGTCGGCCTGGTGGGGCTCGCGGGTGCCGTGGCGGCGCAGCGGGTCGGGCGACTGCACGACCGGGGGCTGTCGGTACCCGTCACCGGGGGAGCGATCGTGCTCCTGCTCGTCTCCCTGGTCGTCGCCGGGATCGGTGCACACTCGATCGTCGTGGTGCTGCTCGCCGTGCTGCTGCTCGACGTCGCCGTGCAGGCCGCGAACGTGCTCAACCAGACCCGGCTGTTCTCGGTCGACCCGGCCGCGCGGAGTCGGCTCAACACCGCCTTCGTCACCTCGAACTTCATCGGCGGGGCGATCGGCTCCGCGCTGGCGTCGGTGCTGTGGAACGCCGGGGGCTGGACAGCGGTCACGATCGGCGCCGCGGTGCTGACCGGGTTCGCGGCGACGGTCTGGGTCGTGCACCGGAACCGCGGGCTCGTGGTCGAGCCGGAGCGGGTGTGACCACGGTGCTCAGCGGACCAGGGGGTTCGCGACCTCGAGCTCCCCGTGGTCGACGAGCCAGCGCACGGCGTCGAGCACGGTCTCCTCGGCGGTGAACGCCGGGCCGTAGCCGAGCAGCCGGTTCGCCTTCTCGGTGCTGAAGACCTGGCTGCGGGACAGGTGCTCCCAGCTGGCGTCAGCGTACTCCGGAGCCGTGGTCTCGCGGAACCGGTCCCACGTGACGGAGTCGAGCCGGGCCTCCTGGCCGAACCAGGACGCTGCCAGGTGGGCGTACCCGCGCGCGGTGAGCGCCGTCGGGGCCGTGATGAAGAAGTCCTCGCCGGCCGCAGCGTCGCGGTGTTCGACCGCCAGCTGGAACGCCTGCGCGACGTCGTCGGCGTGCACGTGTGCCATCGTCTCGGCACCGAGCCCGGGGACCTCGAGTGGTTCGCCGGCGGACAGCTTCGTCAGCACCGACGTGTCGAGGTTGCCGAGCGGACCGATCGGCGTCCAGCCCGGCCCGCTGATGTGCCCGGGGTGCAGCGACGTCGTGACCAAACCGCCTGATGCAGTTTCTTCCTTGAGCATCCGGGCGATGGCGTCCTTCTGGACGCCGTAGTCGCCGAACGGCTGGGTCGCGTTCCGCTCGGTGATCGGCAGCACGTGCGAGACACCCGCGCGCCAGATCGAGCCGCAGTGCACCAGGTGCGTGCCGGTGCCACGGAGCGCGTCGACCATCGCTGCGGCCGAGGACTCGGTGAAGCAGACGAGGTCGACGACGGCGTCGGCACCGAGTGCGGCGATGCGGCTGCCGAAGGTGCCGTCGCGGTCCTCCTGCTCGCGGTCGGCGGTGATCCGCTCGACCTGCTGCCACTCCGGGGCGTCGGCGTACGGGGTGCTCGTGCCGCGGGTGACGGCGACGACCCGGTGACCCGAGCGGACGAGACGGGGGACGAGGAACGAGCCGATGTGGCCGGTGGCTCCGATGACGACGATGTGCATGGGGCCACCGTAGGCCGCGGCCTGTGGATCGTGAGCAGGAACGGGCGGGTGTGGCGGCCGGGAAGGCCCGTGGCGGTCGGGCACCGTGCCTACCGCTGTCGGGCGGACGGTCGGCCGTCGGTCGGCCGGTCACGACACGTCGCCAGGCGAACGCCGACCGGTCACGAACTGTCGACTGCCGACCCGCCGACCGACACTTCGCGACCACCCCAGGGACCTGAGCGGCACGTCCTGACCGCTCGCACCTGCCCGCCGGGAGGCCCGTGGCGGCCTGGCACCGCGCCTCCCGTCCGTCCGTCCGTCCTTCCGCCCGTCCGTCCGTCCGTCCGCCGATCCGTCGGCCGGTCACGACACGTCGCGAGGCGAATGCCGACCGGTCACGAACTGTCGGCCACCGACCCGGCGACCGACAGATCGCGACCACCCCACGGACCTGAGCGGCACGTCGTGACCGCCGCTCCCGCCCCTCAGTCGGCGGTGATGACCTTCACCGAGCCCGCGACGACCGCGGCGTCCTCGGCGAGCGCGACGACCGGGTCGGGAAGTCCCGTGCTCCCGACGAGCTTGCGCACGCCCCAGCCAACGAAGCTGCCGACGAGGGCGCCGACGCCACCGAGGATCGCGCCCTCGATGCGCAGGTCGCGCTTGCCGGTGGTGCCGAGGGCCGCACCGGCGAGGGCACCGGACGCGACGCGACCGAGCAGCGCAGAGGGAGCGATGCGGTTCGGGGTCTTCGGCAGCTTGTCGCCGATGAGCTCACCGACCGCGGACGCCACGAGCAGCCCACGGCCGAGCGGGGTGCTGAAGACCTTCCACTGCTGCCACGACCCCTTCAGCGATGACCGGTCGTGGTTCAGTGCGAGGACGGCGAGCGGGGTGGCGCTCCGGCCGCCGCTCATGATGCCGAGGACCAGGGTGCGGACCAGGGTGTGCTGCTCGTGCTGCTTGCTCATCGTGACTCCTGTCGTGTTGCCCCCGACGGTACGCACGGTGCCCCCGGGTGTTCCGAGCATCGCAGGCGACGGGCGACGAGCGACGAGCGACGAGCGACGAGCGACGAGCGGACGTCCCGCGTTCCCCGGGCACGGAGCCGCCCCGAGTAGCGTCCGGACCATGAGCAACGTCATCGTCTTCGGCGGCCACGGCAAGGTCGCACTCCTCGCCACCCGCATCCTGTCCGAGCGCGGGCACACCGTCACCTCCGTCATCCGGAACGCCGACCAGTCCGACGAGATCCGGGCGCACGGCGGCGAACCGCACGTCGCGGACATCCAGCAGCAGTCCCTGAACGACTTCGCCGAGCTCGTGCGCGGGCACGACGCGGTGGTGTGGTCGGCCGGTGCCGGTGGCGGTTCCGTCGACCGCACCTGGGCCATCGACCGCGACGCCGCGGTGCTCTCGATCCAGGGGGCGAAGCAGGCCGGGGTCGACCGCTACGTGATGGTGTCGTTCTCCGGCTCGCAGCTCGACCACGGGGTCCCGCAGGACCAGGACTTCTTCGCCTACGCGCAGTCCAAGATGATCGCCGACGCCGTGCTCCGCGACTCCGGGTTGCACTGGACGATCGTCGCCCCGAGCACCCTGACCGATGACGAGCCGACCGGGTCCGTCGACTGGGACGGCACGTCGAGCCAGGTGCCGCGCGGTGACGTGGCCCACGTGGTCGCGGACGTGGTCGAGAACCCGGGCACGGCCGGCAACACCTTCCGGTTCAACGAGGGGTCGACCCCGGTGGCGGAGTTCCTGCGCGCCGACGCGGTCTGAGCAAGACCTCCAGCCCCACAGACAGACGAACGGGGTCGCGGCGGTTCTCCGTCGCGACCCCGTCCCTGTCCCAGGAGCGCATCGAGCTCAGTAGAGCGTCGAGATGCCCGTCATGTCGCCGCGGCCGAGCGTGCGGCCGCCGAGCTCGCAGTAGCCGCCGGACGGCTCCATGACCTGACCGGTACCGGTGGCGACGTGGTCGAGCCCGTACAGGTGGCCCCACTCGTGCGTCGCGACGACCTGGGTGTCGAAGCGGGCGCCCGAGCAGGTGGCCGTCGAGCTCCACTTGAAGCCGGTGGCGTAGCGCTGGTCGGCCTCACGGGCGTTGCCGTTGCCGTCGAACCAGACGCACGTGACCCCGAGGGTGCCGGTGGGGAGCTTGCCCCAGCCCATCACGTTGTACCCGTTGTTGCGCGAGCAGCCGCCCTGGTCGGTGAGGTTCGGCTTCTGGGTCGCGAGGCGCAGGTAGTCGTTCTTCGCCGTCGACGTCACCGTGCGGTCGCAGGCCGAGATGGTGCCGTTCCACGCGTTCGCGCCCTTGCGCAGGGCGTCCTTGGCGTAGGTCGACTTCTGGCCGGTCTGGTTGTAGTACCACTTGACCGTGCTCGCCCAGCTGTAGCCGGACGCCTTCCACGCCGTGCTCGTGCACTTCGTGGTCGCAGCGGTCGTCGCGGCGGGCTCCTGCGCGGTCGCGGCCTGGCTCTGCGCACGTTCCTGCTGGACGGCGGGAGCGGACCCGCGCCATGCCTCGTCCACGCGGACGGCGACGCCGGCGGAGCCGTTGTTCGCGATGAGGACGTCGGCGAGCTCGGGCGCGCCCGGCGCCGAGGTGCTGCTCGCCATCACGCTCTCACCCGGTGCGGGGAGCGCGAAGGTGCGGCCGTCGGGCGTGACGACCGTGCCGGACGTCGCGGTGCAGCCGCTCTCGAGGGTCTGCACCGACAGGGTCCCCGGGGCGCAGCTCGCGCCGGTCCCCGGGGTCGCCGCCTGGGCGGGTGCTGCGGTGATGGTGAGCCCGGCGAGGATCGCGACGATCGCCCCGGTGCTGAGTGCGTTCCTGACAGGACGCATGGTTCCCTTCCAGCGGCGGGCGACGTGCCCCCCGTTCCTGATCCGGGTCCATGGTCGCTGATGACCCAGCGCCGGGTCCAGGACTGCGCTGCGGGGACATGCCCCCAGTCAGGGGCGACGCTCAGGCGAACTGCGCGTAGAAGCGCTCCGGTGCATCGGCGAGCGATGCCTTCACCATCCGGCTCCAGTCGTCGACGACGACCTCGGCCGCACCGCGCTCGACGCCGTCCAGCGCGGCCCGCGCCACGTCGGCCGGGTCGACCTTCGGCCCCTCGTAGCCGTCCATCATGTCGGTGTCCGCCGCCCCGAGGTGCAGCCCCTGCACGCTGATCCCCTTGCCTGCGAGCTCGAGCCGGACGGCGTTCGTCAGGTTCCACTCGGCGGCCTTCGCCGCCGCGTACGCGCCGGATCCCGGGTAGACGAACCAGGACAGTGCGGACAGGACGTTCACGATGCCGCCGCCACCGTTCCGCTCGATCACCGGCGCGAACGCCCGGATCATCGCGAGGTTCCCCCAGTAGTGCGTGTCCATCTCGCGGCGCGCATCGGTGAGGTCGTCGGTGAGCAACGAGCCCGTCGTCGAGATGCCGGCGTTGTTCACGAGCAGGGTGACGTCGCCCGCGGCGGCGGCCGCCGCCTCGACCGATGCCTGGTCGGTGATGTCGAGCGGCAGCGCCACGACGCCCTCGATTTCCACGAGCTCGGGTCGACGTGCGGTCGCGTAGACCTTGGTGGCGCCGCGCTCCAGCAGCTCCAGGGCGAAGCGGCGTCCGATGCCCCGGTTCGAGCCGGTGACGAGTGCGACCGATCCAGCGATCTCCATGGTGTCTCCTCCTGCCGCTCGGGTGTCTCCCGCAGCGGCTCGGCTACGCTAAGACCTCACATCCATGTCAGGGGCAAGCCCGGATCGGAGTCCACATGCGCATCGGCGACCTCGCAGCCGCGACCGGCGTCAGCGTCCGCTCGCTGCGGTACTACGAGGAGCAGGGACTGCTCACCGCGTCGCGCACCGCGAGCGGGCAGCGGATCTACACGGACGCAGCCGTGGAGCGGGTCCAGCTCGTGCAGCAGCTGTTCGCCGCCGGGCTCGCGAGCCGCACGATCGTGCAGCTCTTGCCGTGCGTCGACCGCGGGGAGTCGACGCCAGAGTCGTTCGCGCTCCTCCTCGCGGAGCGGGACCGGATCACCGCGCAGCTGGCGGAGCTCGAGGCGGTCCGCGGGCGCCTCGAGCAGGTCATCGCGATCACCGAGCACCCCACCGCCGAGCACTGCCCGGCACTGCGTGACCGACCTGCGGAGCCGGTCGCGGCCTGAGACACCACCCCAGGACGGACGGGAGGACCGTGGCGGGTCCGCCACGGGCCTCCCGTCCCGAGCGGGTCGCTGACGACGCCCGCACCACCAGCGCGTGGCGCGAGCGCAGCACCCCGGGTGTCGCCGGGGCACCCTCCTCGAGCTGGGCGACGAGCACCCCGACGGCCGTCGCAGCCGTGCGGTCGAAGTCGGCCGACACTGCCGAGGAACAGCACCGCGAACAGGATCAGCAGGGAGTTCTCGTACAGCACGAGCACGATCCCGCCCCGGCGCACCGGCCACGGCGCCTTCGGGTCGTCGGCGTGCTCCCGGGGGTCCTCGTCCTGCGGGCCCTGTTCGTCCAGGGGCTCGGACTCGCTCGACCCCTTCTGGAACAGGAACACCGTGAACACGATGTACGCGCCGATCTGCAGGAACTCGCTCTCCCAGTTCTCGAAGGTGGCCTCGGCGAAGTCGCCGCTCGTCAGGAAGCCCCAGAGCGACACGGCCGCCTCGCCGTGCTGCATCGCGTCCGCCGCGGACACCCGCCACCCGGCGAACACCATGCCGACGAAGCACACGACGAAGACGGCGACGTTCGCGAGGAGCAGGCCGTGCCGTCGCACGCGCTGCCACCCGCTCGATCCGTTGTGCAGGCCGAGGGTCACCGGGTCCTCCGTTCGTCGTGTCGACGCCATCCTCGTCCGGGCGCGACGAACGCCTTCGCAGGAGCACCCGACCGGTCGCGGCGGTTCCGTCAGCGACTCAGAGCGTGATGCCGGTGGCCTCGGCGAGCGCGTCGAGCAATTCGGTGCGGAACCGCTGGTCGGCGACCGCCGGGTGCGGTTCCTGCCGCTCTCCGTGGAACCAGTAACCACCTGTCACGGTTTGGTCCGGGTCGGTCGCGAGCGTCTCCTGCGTGCGGTGTCCCAGCTCGAAGTCGTCGGGAGCGCCGGCCCCGCCCATCTTGGTCGCCACCCAGCCCGGGTCGACGGCGTTGCTCAGCACGCCCGGGCGTCGGAGCGGCACCTCGGCGGCGAGCGCCGTCACGAACAGCTTCGTGTCGGAGTACGAGTTCGTCTCCGAGGCCCCGGTCCAGTCGACGGTGTCCAGGCGCGGACGACCGCCCCGGTGCATCCCGCTGCTCAGGTACACGTGCCGCTCCGGCGAGCGCAGCAACGCGGTGAACAGGTAGGGCGCCACGACGTTGACGGGCACCAGGGAACGGCCGGAGATCACCCCGGCGTTGTGCACGACGGCGTCGAGCGCGGTGCCGGCGTCGAGTTCCCGGGCGGTGGCGATCACGGCGTCGCGGTCCGCCAGGTCGGCGACGACGAGTTCGGCGCCGCGCTCCACCAGGTCGGCGACCGCCTCGGCGCGCGCCGTGTTGCGCGCGTGGAGGACGACGTCGTGTCCGCTGCGGAGCAGCGCGTCGGCGGTCCCCCGCCCGAGGCCGTCGGTGGATCCGGTGACGAGGATGCGTGCCATCCGCCCATCATGCGCCCGGCCGCTGCGGCGGGTCCGGCAGGTGGACCGGCAACGGTCGGACGGGAGGCACGGTGCGGGCCCGCCACGGGCCTCCCGGCTGTTCACGGGCCGGCCACAGGGCCGCGGTACGGTCGCTGCATGAGCAGCTTCCTCGAGCCGATCGACGCCGTCGGCGTCGGTGACGCGACGATCGTGCCGGACGCCACGCGACCGGTCGCGGCGGTCGTCACGGGCGACGACGTGCGGTGGGTGACGTGGCCGGACGCGCGGTTGCCGGACGGTGCGGTCGACGAGGTCGGGGTCCTCGCGACCGACGGGGGCGCCTGGGTGGTCTACCTGTCGCGCGAGGACGCTGAAGGCGACCTCGACACAGAGTCGCGGACGGCCGTGCACGTCACGCCGGCCGGGGTGACGTGCGCGGTCGACCTCGGGGATCGACGCGTGCTCGGGGCGGACGTCGAGGGGCTGTGGATCGGCGACCCGCGTGACGCGTCGATGTGGGCAGGCGAGGACGAGGACGAGGATCCCGAGGACGACGCGTCCGCGGATGACCTCGACGAGGACTCGGCCGACCCGTTCGACGGCGTCGACCCGGAGACCCTGCCGTGGGCGCCGTCGGAGCCGTTCTGGCCGTCACCGGAAGAGTGGGCAGCGACGCTCGCTGCCGGCGAGGAGCAGGAGGACGACGACCCCGAGCTGCTAGACGACGACGAGGACGACGACGGCCCCCGTTCCTGGAGTGTCAGCGTCGGCGGCTTCGTCCCGACACCGGAACCACAGGCCGAACCGGGTCCACCCCTGCCGACCCCGCCGACCGAGCTCGTGCTCGTCCGGACCGACGGCAGCCGGACGGCAATCTTCGTCGACCACCTGGCTGAGGAGGTACGTCGCGACGGCACGGTGCTCACCGTCCGGTACATGCCCACCGGACCCCGGCGCACGCCCGATCGGACGAGCGGGTTGACCTACCACTACGACGCTCGGGAGGTCGACCTCGACGTCGCTGCCGGACTGCCCAGCGTCATCACCACCGATGACCTGCCGTCCCGCCCCGCGAGCGACGAGGACGAGACGTCGTGGGAGGACGAACAGGAGCGTCTGGAAGCAGCCCTCGCTCCGTGGACGGAGCGGTTCGACCTGACCGACGTCGAGGGCGCACACTGGCCGCTGCACGACCTGGACGCTGCCGCACGGGAGCGCGCGGTCGCGGACCTCGTGGACGTGTTCGAAGCCCTCGACCAGCCCGGCATCCTGTGGACCCGCGACCACCCCGAACCCCGGCGGTCGGCGAGCGACTACCGGGCGGTCGAGGTCACCGTCGAGGGGGAGTGGCCGGCGACCGAGCTCGTGGTGTCGTTGGAGCACCGCGCCGTGCCGTACCTGCGGCTCCGCCGGCGCTACCGGGTGTTCGACGACGCCGGGCACGTGGAGGACTGGACGTACGTCACGGTGCACCTGGAGGAGGAGATCGCCACCGGGCACATCGCCGACCGGTCGGACGCGGTGGACGGGGTGCTCGACATCTGACGGGTGTCGTGCTGCCGGTCAGTGCACCGTCAGACCTCGGCGACGGCCCGCAGCTCGAGTGCCACGGCGTTCAGGTCCGCGATCAACCCGTCCGCCCGGTCGGCGTCCTCCGGAGCAGGCGCCCCCGCATCACGCCCCTTGCTGCTCGGCCACGGTGCCCACACCGGGGCGGCGACCGTCAGCAGGTCGTCACGGGACCATCCGTGCTCGAGCAGCTCCCGCGCATGGTCCACGCGTGTCCGTACCCGCGCGGCGGACGGATCGCCGTGCCCGGTGAGGAACGCGACGAGGCGGTCGCCCCGGACGACGTACCGCCGGAGCTGGTCACGTCGATCACGCTCGTCGTACCGGCCGCCGTGCAGCACGTGTCGGCGGAGCCATCCCATGTTCCGATGATCCCACCCCCGTTCAGCCCGCTCGTCCTGTACGTTTCCTGTGTCGACAATCCCTGACCAGAGAGGACGCGGCGCCATGAGTGACGGCACGCCCCAGTTCAACCAGCAGAACCCGAACCCCTACGCCGGCGGCGGACCACAGCCGTACGGTGCGCCCATGCAGCCGTCGTCCGACCGCTTCAACGTCATGGCGATCGTCGGGTTCGTCCTGGCCTTCGTGGTGAACATCGCCGGCCTGGTCGTGTCGATCATCGCCCTCTCGCAGATCAAGAAGACCGGGGAGCGCGGCCGCGGCCTGGCCCTCGCTGGCGTCATCATCAGCGCCCTGTCGGTCGTGTTCGGCATCCTGTGGATCATCCTCGTGATCACAGCCGTCGCGAACGCCCCGGCGGGCAGCACCACCGGCTACTGACGCGCACCAGCACCAGACCGGAGGCCCGTGGCAGCTCGCCACGGGCCTCCGGTGTGTCCGGGGTCGGTTCCGGAGACGCGGCCTCAGCCGATGACGCCGGTGTGCTCCAGCACGATGTTCAGGCCGATCAGGATCAGCACGACACCACCCGCGATCTCCGCAGGCTTGCCGAAGCGGGCTCCGACACGGCGACCGACCAGGACCCCGACGAACGACAGCACCGCGGTGGTGATCCCGATGAGCAGCACCGCGCCGCCGATCGAGACGGGCAGGAACGCCAGGGTGACCCCGACCGCCAGGGCGTCGATGCTGGTCGCGACCGCGAGCACGAGGAGCTCCCGGACCGGCAGCCAATCGGTGTCCTGCTCGGTGTCCTCGTGCTTCGAGAACGCCTCCCACAGCATCTTCCCGCCGATCAGCGCGAGCAGCCCGAACGCGACCCAGTGGTCGAAGGCCGCGATGTACTGCGCGAACGCGGACCCGAGCAGCCAGCCGATCAGGGGCATCACCGCCTGGAACACCCCGAACGTCAGCGCGATCACGATCGCGTGCCGCACGTCGAAGCGCTTCATGTGCAGGCCCCTGCCGAGGGCGACGGCGAAGGCGTCTGCGGAGACGCCGAGCGCGATGAGGAAGAGGGCCCAGAACGACATGGGAACGGCGCCTTTCGAGAGGGTCGGGCGGAGACGCCGACGTCTCAGGACCTGACGATCCTGGCACGGTCCGGGGCACGAAAAGGCCTGATCAGCGGGATTCGTCGCGCCGAATCTGGGGGTTGGTGGGCCCGGTCCGCCAACCCGGCCCACGTCGTCGACGTGCCCAGGGGACGGACTGGAGGCCCGTGGCGGCGCCGCGATGCGCCTCCAGGCCGGCAGTCAGTGCGTCAGGAACCTGCGGCCGCGTGCGCGGCGATCTGGCTGGCCGTCAGTTCGGTGCTGTAGACGGCGGCGTACCGCATGGACCCGGTGAAGTACGGGTTGCTGGAAGCACCCGGCCAGCCGCTGACGACGTCGTAGCCGATGCGGAAGTACCCGGTGAAGTTCTCGGCGGTCGTGAAGGCCGCGTTCGACGCGACGAGTTTGCCGTCGACGGACAGGCGCATGCCGTTGGTGGGCGACATCGTCGTCACCACGTGGTGCCAGCTGCCGTCGGTGTACGACCTCGGCGACGTGAGCACCTGCGTGGCGCTGCCGGTGTAGGTACCGAAGGCGAGCTGCCCCGTGGTGGTCAGGTAGAGCTTCCGGTCGTGCTGGCTCGACGCGCCGGTCTGGCTGCTCCCGAAGCCGATGAGCATGCCGCCCGCGACGGTCGTGCGGAACCAGACCTCCTCGCTGAAGGTCGTCGGGTTCGCGACCGAGCGGGGGGTCGAGACGTAGCTCGTGGAACCGTTCAGCGCGTAGGCGCTACCGCTGTCACGTGGGCAGGCGTTCGGACTCGGCGTGGTCGCGGTCATGGTGCCCTGGTAGGTGCCGTTGGAGCCGCGACCCGACCAGTCGGTCGCGGTCTTCGACCCCGAGGCCTCGGTCAGGCGGTAGGCGAACAGCGCGTTCGCGGTGTCGGCGCCGACCGCACCCGTGCACGTGAAGTACGGCGCGGTCGCCGCGGTGTTCGTGCTGTTCGTCACACGTGCGCTGAAGGCCGAGCGGGTCGGCGCGAACTGGTTGAGCAGGACGACGACGGCCAGGGCGACCACGAGCAGGACGGCGACGACGCGGCCGTCGCGCAGGCGACCGAGGATCACGAGGGACGCACCGCCTCGACACGGCCGACCGCCAGGCAGGCCACGAGCGGCACCAGGCACACGGCGATCAGGGCGACCCAACCCAGGGGGTCGAGGTCGATGTTCGACATGAGCTGGTAGTTCCCGTGCTCCGTGAGCTCGTGGATGACGACGCGCCCGACCTCGCCGTCGACCAGGTGGACGCTGTTGCCGCCGTGGGCGTCGATGCGGACCGGGAAGATCCCGGACGAGACCACGGTCGCCTCGACCCCGTTCGGGCTCGACGTGTTCGTGATCGTCGTCACGTTGACGAACGGCTTGAACACGAAGGCCGCGTACGCGGCCGTGAGGGCGCCACCGGTGATCCGCAGGCATGTGCGGGTCACCCGGTCGGTGAACGCGCTGGTCAGGGTCAGGATGATCAGCGTGCCGATGAGCAGGACCGAGGCGGCCCGGAACAGCCACCCGAGGTGCGGGACCAGGAGCGCCGGGGTGCCGATGACGTCCGCCTGGGTGAGCGTCCACGGGTCGATCGCGCCGTTGACGTCACCGCGGGTGTGGAGCCCACCGTCCGCGTCGATCGACACGATGCGGTGCGTGTAGACGACGTCCGGGTTGGCGGAGGTCTCGAACGAGACGATCTCGCCGACCCGCAGGGTGGAGGCGTCCACCGGCAGGTCGAGCACGAGGGTGCCGACCGGGGCGGCCTCGCCCATCGAGGGGGTCTCGACGACGAACCAGCGGCCGCCGGCGGAGAGGAACAGGACGGCGGCGGTGAGCAGGAGTGCAGCGATCGCGGCGACCGACCACGCCAGGACGGTCTCGGAGCGGGTGACCGGACGGCCGCGCAGGACCGAGCGGTCGAGCATGCCGCTGAGCGGCATCGCTGCGGTCTGGCTCATGGGTGCTGCTCCGAGGGTTCAGGGAATGGCGACGCTCGACCGGAGGGGGGTCGGCCGAGCGTCGCCGGTCTGGGGAGTGGTGATGGGGACCGGATCGGGCCGGATCAGGCCGTGAACGTCCAGGTCATCGGGACCGAGGCGGCGAGGCCCTGGTAGGTGTTGCCGGCCGAGGAGTCCAGGGTCACCGCGAAGTTGAACGGGACACTCGCACCGGCGGCCGGGGCCTGCGGCATCGTGATGGCCGACGCGGCCGCACCCTTGAAGCTGGCGAGGGTGCCGCTGAACACGGTGGTCGAGCCAGAGGTGACGACGAGGTTCATCTTGGCGCACAGGTCGGTCGCGGTGCCGTTGGCCGAACCGTTCGCCGACTGGGTGCACGTGGCGCCCGGGTTCAGCGTGAAGGTGCTGGCGTTCGCGGTGCCGGTGTTCTTGATCGAGATCGCGGTGTTGACCGTGTTGCCCGGGGTCATCGTCGTGCTGCCGCCGAACTTGTTGATCGTCGAGCAGGTCGCCGAGTTCGTCGAGACCGAGCCGCCGTCGGTGCTGAGGCAGGTGACGGTCGCGCCGGCGTTCTGCTCCTGCATGATCAGCGTGCCGCTGGCGGCGGTGTTGCTGCTGTTCGTGATGCTCGCGGCGAACCCTGACAGGGTGCCGGTGAGCGAGAGGGAGAGCAGGACGGCGGCGAAGATGCCTGCGAGGAGGGCCACGGGGGCGAAGCGGATCCGCTTCAGTGCGGAGGTGCGGAGCTTGGTGGACACGGGGTACCTCTTCGTTCGGTGATGCTCAGTGGTCGGGGGGGAGCAAGACATTCGGGCTGTTTTGCTTCAATGGTTAAGATAGTCAGTGATTGAGCATGTGTGCGACTCGTATACTTACCCCAGTGCGGGGGACGGCCCTTGTCCCCCCATCACCCGACCCGGAGGAAGACCGTCGTGACAGCAGCACGAAGCGGTGACAGCGCAGCCGAGCTCATGACCGCGTTCACCGCTGTGGTGCGCGCGAACGCGAGCCTGGTGAGTCAGCTGAGCGCTCGCGCGGGCGTGCACGAGAACGCGCTCCGGGCCATGGTGCTCATCAGCGACACCGGGTACTCCACGCCGACCGAGGTCGCCGGGTACCTGGGGCTGACCTCCGGTGCGGTGACGAACATGATCGACCGGATGAGCGCCGCCGGGCTCCTCGAGCGCGCACCGAACCCGGCCGATCGCCGAGGATCACTGCTGCGGCTGCTGCCCCCGGGCCATGTCGTCGTGTCGGACTACCAGGAGCGGTACGCGGCGATGCTCCGGGCCGTCGACGGGGCGCACAAGGGTGAACTGCACGAGGTGCTCAACGACCTGGCGACGAGTCTGTACGAGCAGGCTGCCGCTGCGTCCTGACCTTCCTGGTGGGGACCGAGGGTCTACCTGGCGAGGACCGCCCGTTCCTCGGTCGAGGTGAGGCCAGCACGGCGTTCCCGATCCGTCCCGCGGGCACGCTCGTCCTCGAACACCCGCACGACGGTGTCCCGGAGGGGTCTGGTCACCCCGCCGGCGTCGGTGAACGCCACTGCGGAGCGCTGCGCGAACCCCGCGTCCGACACCGGGATCCACAGGGGGAGTGATCGGGGGCCCGCCCAGTAGGCCACGTCGTGTGCAAGCAGGACGTCGTCGTCGACCGCGACGAGTTCGTCGTCGAACCCGGTGACCTCCGCCACGCACCGCAGGAAGTCGTGCAGCGGCACCGGTGCCCCGACAGCGTTGACCGTGCCGACGGACCCGTCGCGCCCCGCCCGGACGAGCCAGGAGGCGAGGTCCGCGACGTCGATCACCTGCACGAAGCGCTCCGCCGACGTCGGCACCAGCACGGGCCCGCCGCGATCGAGGCGTGCCGGCCAGTAGCCGAACAGGTCGCTGGGGTCACCCGGGCCGACGATCAACCCCGGGCGTGCGATGAGCAGCCGCGACCCGAGCCGGAGCCGCGTGGTGCGCTCGGCGAGGACCTTCGCGTCGGCGTAGGCGGACGGGTCCTTCGGCTCCACCAGCCGGGCGGACTCATCGGCGCCCGGTTCGTCGTTCTCCGCGTAGACGGAGACCGTGGACACCAGCGTCCAGTGGGCGGCCCGGTCGGCGAGGGCGTCGAGCGCCGGGGCGACGAGCTCGGGGGCGTGAGCGAGTTCGATGACCTCGTCCCAGGTGCCGGTGGCCGGTTCGTAGGCGCCGGGCAGGGACCGATCCGCCTGGACGAAGCGTGCACCCTCGGGAATGCTGCCGGTGGTGCCCCGGGCGAGGCACGTGACGTCGGCACCCTCGATCAACAGCTCGTCGACGATCGTCCGTCCGAGCCAGCCGGTTCCACCGAGCACCAGGACGCGTCGCGTGGGCTGCGGCATCAGACCGGCTCGAGTGCTCGTCGCTCGCCGGTGGGCAGCTCCACCCGGATGCGATCGCCCGGTCGGACCGTGCCACCGGTGAGCACGACGCTCATCACACCACCCTTGCGCTCGACGGTGCCGTCCTCGGCTCGTCCGAGCACCGCGCGGAGCAGCCCCGGTTCGAAGCCGTTGATCTGCTGGCAGGGGTTCCGCAGGCCGGTGACCCGGACGGAGGCGTCGCCGCCGAGGTGCAGCACCGTGCCCTCCGGCAGCCCGAGCAGGTCGATGCCGCTCGTGGTGACGTTCTCGCCCATCTGGCCCGGCTCGACGCTGAACCCGGCCTCGGCGACCTCGTCGAACAGCTCGGCGTGGAGCAGGTGGACCTGTCGCAGGTTCGGCTGCGACGGGTCACGCGCGACCCGGGAGCGGTGCTGCACGGTCGTGCCGGCGTGAGCATCCCCCTCGATGCCCCACCCGGCGACCAGGGTCACCGCGTCGACCAACGGTTTGCTGAACCGGTGCTCGCCGTCCTTGCTGACCGCGACCACGCGCGGCTGGTCCTCGTCGTCCCCGCTCATGGGGCCGATTCTGCACCCATCGTCCGCGCGGCGCGAGTGCGGCCTTGTTCAGCGGCGCTTGCGCAGGGCGTTCGTGGACCAGAGCGAGATCGCGATGAGCACGGGCTGGAACAGCAGGCGGACGAAGCGCTTGGTGTCGGTGTCCAGACCGAAGCCGTCGCGGTGGTGCATCCACTGCGCGATGTTGCCCGGGAAGACCGCCAGGAAGAACACCGCGACGACCCACCCCACGGTCACCTGTCGCCGCGCCAGGAGCATCAGCGCAGCGCCGAGCGAGATCTCCACCACGCCGGACGCGATCACCGTGACGTCCGTCGGCAGCGGCACGAACTTCGGCACCTGCGCCTGGAACTCCTCGCGCGCCACGGTCAGGTGGCTGATGCCAGCCCATGTGAGCATCGCGCCGAACAGGATGCGGACGATGGTCCGGGGGAGCGTTGAGCGGACTGCGGGGGTGCGGGTTGCCATCGGAGTGGTGCCTTTCACGATCGGGGTGGGGTTCGGTGGAGTGGGGAGCCGAGGTCAGCGGCTGCTGAGGACTCGGCGTCGGCGTGCGGCCTCGAACGTGATCGCGGCAGCGGCGGCACCGAGCGTGAGGATCCGGGCGACCGGACGGCCGCGGGTCGAGGTGAGGAGTCGAAGCCAACCGGCGAGTGCGAGTGCCCCGGCAGCACCGGTTGTGGTCGTCACCGACTGGTCCTCGAGGTCGATCACGAGCCGGGTCCCGCCCAGGGCGGTCGCCGCGATGGCGGAGCCGGTGCCGACCAGGTCGCGCCCGGGCGCACGGCGGACCGCTGCGGCAGCGACTCCGAGCCCGGACAGGACCTGCAGCGCCGGGATGCCGAGTGCGTGCGGGACGCCCGGCTCGAAGCCCCGGCGCTGCATCTGCTGGGCTCGGGCGCGCAGCGAGGTGCGGCGAACCGTGGCGATGCCGTGCCCGGCGAGCAGGACGCCGGTGACGAGATCGAGCGAGCTGGTCAGTTTCACGATGTGCTCCATTAGGTTGTGCACAACCTAACACGTCGAGGTGTCCAGCGGGCCAGAGGCGAGAGCCCTACCGTCGGCGACGACGCCGCAGGACGATCACGACGAAGACCACGAGCACCGCGACGACCACGGCCGATGCGAGCCACGCCGCCGACAGCAGGTCGGTGGATGCGCTCATCGTGTCGTTGCATTCCGGAACTGACTCGACACACGACGCTGTTGCTTCGACGAGACCCATGAGCGCAGTGAACCCGAGAAGCCGGGCGAGGACAAGACTGAGGTGGTGATCCCTCAGTTCCTGACCGCACCCGCGATCCTCGCAGCGGCTGCAGTCGCACTCGTCGGCTGTGCCCAGCCCGATCGGGACGACGACTTCCTGACGCTCTCTGCGGGGGAAGCCACCTTGTCGCCCTGCACCACCGCAGCGATGGTCTCGGTCGAGCAGCTGGACACGACGCGCCTGCCGACTTGTGACCCGCTGGGTCAGGTGCTGGTCTTCCCCGACGGTGAGCAGCTGCAGCTTCCGGAGCAGCAAGGTGGCGGCGGCGCATCCTCGGGCTCGAGTTCCGACACCCGGTACTCGTGGCAGAGCGTCGGCAACTGGGGTCTCGTCGCAGCGCGCTCCTCCGCCGACTGCTCGGAGATCGACGAGTGGGGCAACCCCGAAGCACTCCGGCGCGTGCACGAAGCCTTCGGGACCGATTGGGCGTGCCGCTGACACGGCGAGCGACGAGCCAGTTGCCCGTCTTGTGAGCGATCAGGCTCAGGAGCGGAGCGACGGCCCGGCTCGCAGCGGCTTCGGAGCGTCGGAAGGGCGCGGGTTGAGCGGAGTTCCCAACTTCGGGGGCTTCCCTGGCACGCAGTGCCCGTAGACGAGAAGGCTGGCGAAGTCCGTGCCGGACTGGAATTCGACACCGAACCCATCGGCAGAAGTGCCGCCGTTGTAACCGTTCGGGTAGGCGATCACGGTTCGTGCGGGCTTGAGCGTGTCATCGTGCTCGACAGGGGCACCGTCCAACCCGACCGACGTCTTCAACGCTGCAGCAACTCGCCCGGTCACGACGGCTGGAGTGGCAAGCAGCGGGTGCTTGCGGATGGCTGTGAGCGTGAATTGCGCTCCGTCTTCGCCATTGGACGAACAGTCGTTCCACTCGAACTCGGTTCCCTCGTCCCAGCCCCCCTCACCCACGACGGACTTCACCGCCTGGAAGATGTCTATGACGTTGTCGTGTGACTGTTCTGGGGTCAACGAAGAGTCCATGCTCGCCGGAGTATGCGGACCGTGATCGGCGCACGCAGTCATCAGAAGCGCAGCGGACGAGATCAACACACCCACCAGAGTCAAGCGCCTACGGTGTCGGATCACCCGTTGGTCCCGTCTGCCAGTCGAACATGAGCCAATTCTCCTCGGTCTGCTGCCGCATCCAAGACCGTCTTCGTACCGAAGGAGCTGTCCCGGTCGCCGCCACCCGGCGCATCACCACGATGTGTCCGGTCGCGAACAGTCCGGCCGGCAGCCACGACAGGCACCTACCCTCGTTGCATGGTGAGCGACGTCGACGGTGGACCCGGTTGGATCATCAGAGCTGCCGACCTCCGCCCCGCCGTCACCGACCTGGACGCCTTCCGAGCCGGCCTCGCTGGGGATCCACTTGCCGAGACGATCGAACTGCTGTGGACCGGGAACGCCCGCGCTGCTCTTCACGGCCTCGAATCGCTCCAGCAGACGCCCCGAGTGCGGGCGCTTGCTGCCGATTGCCGTCGCGATCTCGGGGACACCGCTCTTGCTGTGGGGGAGTATGACGTCCTTGTCGCAGAGAGCTTGGGCACGGCACGCGAGGCCGTGATGCGGCAACACCGGGGGAAAGCCCTCCTCGCGAACGGCGAAATAAGACGCGCGATCGAGGACTTCCAGCAAGCCGTCGAACTCCGACGAACAGCAGACCCGGTGCTCCTCGCCTCAGCAGAGCAGGGTTTGGCGGTCGCACGCAGTCGCGTGGACATCGGATGATCGCCGGCCGAACCGGTGTCGTGAGACCTCCGATCTCGTCGCCGTCAGCGCTCCGCGCGGTACCCGCACTCGCGTTCGCCCTATCGACGAGCCCGAGCGCGGGCTGACTGGTTCCGGTCGCCGCTCCTTCGGGGAGGCGCTCGGACAGGTCTGTCACCGGATCGTGAGATTCGAGCGCTTCAAGGGTTCTTGCCCCCGGCCCCTGCCGCTTGGCTGCCCAAGATGCCGAAGCGCTGCGCCTGTTCGACACTCACATCCAGGTACGGTTCGAAGGCCAGCCGAAGCTCGTCGACGGCACCACAGCGCAGGGTCAGAAGGACGCTGCAGACGCGGCTGCGGCTCATCGCGGACAGGCGACGACGACGCTCTCCTCGCTCCCGACAGACGTCTTCAAGGTCTGGGTCGTCAAGGTCAACACTCTGGACGGGTGGGAGTTCGGAGGCCACTGGAAGTTCGCGAACTACTTCGCTGGGCAGACCGATCCGGGAGACGTCGCGACCCTGGAGTTCGACATCAACAAGTGCGCGAAGCTGCAACACCTCGACATGGCGACGGACGACACCAGTGGCAAGTCGACCAAGCTCGGGTCGTTGCACGACGCCAATTTCGGTGCGAACGCGCCCATCTGGAACGTTGAGGACAAGGAGAAGGGCTCCGGCAACCAGGCCGACTCCGGCGCGGCGTTGGCGTGGCTGAACGCGGACAGTTGCAAGAAGAACCACAACGAAGCGCGCGGCATCCTCCTACCATGCTGTCGAGAACGGGGCAGTCGGCAACGTCTCGGCCGTCGTCTTCATCCGACCGAAGGAGCGGTACATACAACCAGCTTTCGCGATCCTGGCATTGGTCGTGGGCGCGAGCATCATGGCCCTCACGCTGATCGCGTTGTCAACGCCGCTTCCGATCGCGCTTCTCGGCCCGGTCCTCGCTGCCGTGAGGCTCAGTTCTCTGGCGCGGCGAGCGAGCGATCGGCCCGACGACTGACAGGCCCGAGCGCCCACGCACACGTGGTGTGTTGCGTCCGGTAGCCGATCCCGGTCCGGACGACGCCGCGCGATGACGAGTCGAACGTATGCCGAGCCGCCAGTCAGAGAGGGCTACTGCACGCGCGCGGCCTGGCGGCGCTCGACAAAGCGCATGATGAGGAACAGCGACGACCAGAGGACCAAGCCCACGAGCGCGAACACCGCGACGACGAGGAGCACGCCGCCGACCGTGTCCACCGGGAACCAGCCGCTGAGCAGCAGCGCGGGGAGGACGGTGACGAGCATCATGGTGAGGTGCGTGAGCGACTGCCGCATGAGGGACCAACGGTCCACCTGGTAGATGACGGACGACGCGGACACAGCTGCAATGATTACGCCGACCGTGAAGGTGCTGCGACCGTCCTCGGCCTGTCCGTCGTGGAGGAGGAAAGCACCGATCGCGGACATGAGCACCAGCGGGATCGCTGCCAGGAGGACGGCGCGCAAAGCGATTCGCCTACGTGGTTGTTGCATGGTGCCCCCTGGTTTGCGCCCAGTCGACCACACATCAGAGTCCGCTCGTACAGCCCATTCAAAGGACGACCTGTCGACCGGCCGACTGGTGTCCGATAGCGGATCGGCTATCGGACGGTCCGAGCGGCGGTCCACTCGCGATCGAGCATGGCGTGCTGGTAGCCGTCGACCCAGCCCAAGTCAGCGTGCCAGGAGTCCTCGACGCCGTGCTGCTCACGTCGCATGCCGTTCTTCTCGAGTACGCGGGCGGAGGCTATGTTGTCAGCGTTACAGCTCGCGGTGACGCGTCTGAGCCGGAGCACGTCGAACGCCGCGGTCAGGAGACCGCGTGCCAGGTCTGTTCCCAGTCCCTGTCCGGCGAGGTCGGGTTGCAGCATGTAACCGATGACGCCTTGCGTCGCCAGCGGTATCCCCGGCTGTCCCAGGCCGTCTACGACGTCGAGGAAGCCCAGCCCGGCGAGCTGGCCGTCCAGCTCCGCGATGCAGGAGAAGTCGGTGTCGCTGTCGGGAATGCTGGCCCACTCTTGGGCGTAGGCGTCCGGATTGACATGAGTGCGGAGCATGAACCGGTTGACGACCGGGTTGTTCCGCAGGGCGACGAGCTGGTCTGCATCCTCGGGCCGAGGATCGCGGAGGAGGAGAGCCCCGCTCTGAGCGGGCCACGGAGAAGTGCGCACCCCGTCATCCTCTCAAGAGTCAGGTTCGGTGACCGATCACCAAACGGACGCGATGGGATGATCGGCAGATGATTCTTCGAAGTGCTCGTCTATCGCTGGAGCCGATCTCTCCCGACCTCGCTCGGCGAATCATCGAGCGGGAGGAGCTGCCTGGGGACGACTGGCACCGTGAGTATCCCTTGGACGATGAGCTCAACCCGCTGAAATCCCTCGCGGCTGCAGAACCGACGAACACACCGTTCACGATGTACCTGCTCCGGCGAACTGAGGATGGGAGAGCAGTCGGAGGCTTCGGCTTCTTCGGTCCGCCAGATACGACGGACCAGGTGGAGTTCGGTTACGGTCTCGTCCCGTCGGCGCGAGGGGTAGGTCTTGCAACCGAAGCGGTTCGGTTGGCGCTCGAGAGTGCGTCGTTGTGGGGGGCTCGCTTCGCCGTCGCCGACACCGACCTCGAGAACATCGAGTCGCAACGGGTCCTAATCAAGAACGGGTTCCTTGAGATCGACCGTGACGAGTCGCTTGTCTACTACAGGCGCAGCCTTGCGCCTCAATAGCCGATCGGCTGCCGGACTCAGCTGCTCGCACCGAACGCGGAGTCAGTTCCCGCGACCGAAGTCGCTGCATCGCTGAGATCCCCATCCTCGCGCTGGCTGCCGCGAGACTCCGTCTCACATAGGTGGTCCGCGGTCCCTCGCAGTGAAGGTGCGTCATACGGACGCTTCGCGCGAGTTGACAGGCCTAGGGCTCGCGCGGATGACCAGGGTGACCCCGCCCGCGCTGAACGGCGACAAGTTGTGCGCGAAGGAGACAAATTGTGTGCGCGACGACTGTCGACGACAGCAGCAGATGGTCCGGAATTGGGCACGCATCTCGGTCTCCGCCATGATCTCGTCTGCGCGTTCCGCCAACTAAATCGTCCGACTTCATGAGCCCGCCGGGCAGCAAGACGTCGGCCGGGACGCGGCGAGTCTGCACGAGCCACCCCACACCGCTGCGCGGCTAGAGCCCCGATTGGGTGAACGCGCAGCCGGTCCGCTTCGTCTGCTCCCCGGAACCTTAGTCGCGAGCCGCTCGAGTGTCGCGAATGTCGACGACCTGCTGGCTACGGAGACAATCGGACGGGAGGTCCCTGACAACTCGTTCTCCGACCGCCACTAAACAGCATCTCCAGCCGCGGTCACTGACTTTCGAATCGAACAAGACTCCGAGTGGTCAGTAGTCTTCCCTCCCATTCTGAGGCAGGCTCGACAGGAGACGTCTGGACTTCTGGCCAGACGTAGGCTCACCGACAGGAAGGCACCGAATGCTACCCCACGAACCGCGCCCAGGCGAGGTGTCGTTCCAGCCCATCCTTTATGTTGTCGCTGCCCCGCTGAGCGGTGGCCTTGATGACGTTGAGCCACCCTTGCTGACCGATACTCTCCCGGGAGGAACGTTCGACGAGGACCTCCTTTCGGTGCTTCCTGGCATCTGGTACGCCATGCACCTACCGAAGAACAGGTTCGAGATGCTCGACCTGCCATTGCGTGGCGTGCAGGCCGGAGACAGCCGGTACAGTAAATCGCACAACATCGCTCTAGTGCCGGATAAACTTCTTCGCGACTTCGATCTCCTCCGGCTTTTGATTGGCCCCCACGAGCCAGCGCTGATCATCGCCACGGATCGGGCGATGGCCGACGCCGCCCTCGCCGCCGCCGAACTCGATTTCGCCCTGCCACCAGTGACTGTCGACCAGCTCGATCAGGCCCTGCTTAATAAGCATTGGGGATCTCTCGCGGACCGCTGGGCAGCAGAGTGGCCGGCAGACGCACCAGCACCGGACCGAACTCCGCTGCGGTGGACGTGGCCGATCGATGGCGACGGATCCCTGCTCCCGTTGCAACGCCTTCGTCGGCTGATGGGATCGCCGCTCAGCGTCCTTCCACATCCAAAGAACCCGTTCGATTCGGCGCACGAGCTGCGGCTCACATGGCTGCGGCTCAACGCACTCGTGCAGATGGAGCTCGATGGCGTCTCCCTAGATGAGGCCGCCCAACGCCTTCCAGGAGAAATGCGGCGGCAGGCTCCCTTGACCAGGACTCCTCTCATTCTCGGGGTGTCGGGTACGGCACCCCGGTACATTCGGTTCGCCTCCGGCGTGGACGGAGTGTCCCAGAGTACTTTCCGCGATGACTATTCCGACGTCCGAACGACCCTCGTCGGTCACGCGGCAGTCCGCGAAGATAGCACCGGTGTCGTCCTGGAAGATGCCTTAACGCCCGCAATGTTTGTCGCTCTGGCGGATTTGGAACGTGGCTGGGCGGAGAACGCGAGGGCGGCTGGTATCCGGAAGCTCCTGAAGCGTCTGAGCGAATCCGCCGAATCTCTGTGGACGGACGATCTTGTCCAATTGATCAAAGTCGCGTCTCGCTTGGAGGTATACAGCAACTTCCCGATCGGCCTGCTCACCCTCCCAGGGGATCAGGAGCCCCTTGCCGGCCGGCTACCCATCAGCTACAGCCCTCTGAATCCCCTGACGCGGGCTTTGCAGTTCGAGCTGTCACCACAGCACCCAACCGACTTGTCGTCCGGCATGAGAATCCTGATCGCCGAGTGCATTCCCGACTCTGACCCTGTAGGCCAGGTCAGCCGCAGGGGATGGTCAGCCGTCGAGGCAGAGATGAGCACCCAGCGTCACGTTCACGTGACCATGGCGGAGACGCTCACCCCGGCGGCAGTTCGGGACGCGATCGAACGGGTCCATCCCGACGTCCTCGTTCTCAGCGCCCACGGGTTCCACGACCCATCCCTGAACGTAGCCGGCCTTGTTATCGGGGATACACCCAGTATGGGCAACGACCTCGGGGAACTGCCTCCATTGGTCATCCTCAGTGCCTGCCATACGACCCCGAGGGGTGGAGGCGTCGTGAGCGTCGGCGATCTTCTCATACGAGCCGGAGCCGACGCCGTCCTCACCGCCCTAGTGCCCGTTCTCGTCCAGCACAACTCCGCTCTCACTTCCCGATTCCTGCGCTACCTCGCGCTGGCGATTGGCGAGGAAGCACCTGAGCCTGCCACGAGCGTGCTCGACGTATGGCATCGCGTTCAATCGAGCAACGTCGTCATCGACTTGACGTACGGCAACGAGCGACTGCGCGAATGGTCATTTCAACGCGATGGTACCAAGCCCAGTCCCATCAAACAGTTTATGACCAGTGATTTTGGCGTTCCGCTCCGCGTCGGGCATCTGTACGAGGACGCCGAACAGCGACTGATCGAGATCGCCAAAGCCACCGGCGATGACGCACGGGTGCGGAACTGGTTGCGAGTGCCCGGCTACCTGCCGGAATCTCTGATGTATACGCTCCTCGGACACCCCGCGTCGATACTTTTACGGACGTGAATCGGTCCACTTCTCCCGGTTACCCGGCAAGCATAGACAAAGACGCGGACTCCAGATTGACGATGATGAGGACCCAACTCCTGGCAAGGTTTCCGACGAAAGCC
Organism: Curtobacterium poinsettiae; assembly: GCF_047226435.1. Classification (NCBI taxonomy): domain Bacteria; kingdom Bacillati; phylum Actinomycetota; class Actinomycetes; order Micrococcales; family Microbacteriaceae; genus Curtobacterium; species Curtobacterium poinsettiae. The sequence goes on from NZ_CP178434.1 coordinate 3,520,490, forward strand.
GGAACTGCTTCTTTATTGCTGGTCTGATCCCGCGTCACGGCAAGCAGACCCAGAGAGGCGCCGAGGGGCGATTGCCCTGAGAAATACGCTCGCTGCAACCGAATTCAACACCCTCACTAAAGATCGCCACGATTCATCGTGCCTGAAAGCGCCGTTTCGTCCACACCAAACCCATTAAACGGACCGCAACGAAGTTCACCCTCCGACCGGCCACGGACAAGCACCCCTGAAGTCCGACGTGTCGAGGCCCTGACGTCGTCCCCCGCCTAGGATTGCACTGGACGTGAGCATCTTTCGGAAGCTGTTACGGCCACATGATCGCTCCGACCTCGCAACCGCCAAGGACTCCGCCGTGCTCGACGCCCTCCATCTCAGCAGCAGCCCCGCATTCGGTCCCGCCCCAGGACAACGCATCGGCGACTTCGCCCCGGTGACGTTCCTCTTCGGCGCGAACGGATCCGGCAAGACAACCCTCAGCCGCGCCTTGACCGATCCCTCGCGTTACCCGGGCAGCCGGCTGGAATGGGACCCAACGACCGGTCCCCTGAGCGTCAAGGTCTACAACCGTGACTACGTCGAGCGCACCATCAACCAAGCGGCCAACCTTCCCGGTGTTTTCCTGCTCGGGGAAACCAGCGCCGAAGCGCAGGCCGAAATCGCCAGCCTCGAAGGGCCTACGGGCACCATTGAGCAGACCAAGAATCTCCGAAGAGGACTGCTCACCAAACGGGACGAGAACGTCACCAACCAGCAGGCGGCTCGAGAGACGCTGCGAAAACGAGCGTGGGAAGCAAAGGCGAGCGTCGCGTCGGAGCTCGAGCCGATGTTCGCCGGATACAACGGCAGCCGCGACAAGCTGGTAGGCGAGGTCATTCGGATCGCCAACATGCGACCCGCCACCGGCAAACGGCTCAGCGAACTTGTCGCCGACGCTGCAACGGTCTTCGACGACTCGGTCAGTTCACAGACCCCGCTGCCGCTGTACGCGAGCGCGGATGTCAGTGCACTCGATGGCGCCGATCTGATGCCCGTCGCCATCGTCGGACGCACCGACGTCCGACTCGCGGGGTTGATCGAACGCCTGCACAACGCCGACTGGGTCGAGCACGGACGCCATCTCCTCCAAGAATCACATGGCGTATGCCCGTTCTGCCAGCAACCGGCTCCCACCGATCTAGAAGCCCTCCTCGCCGCCTACTTCGACGAAACGTACGCCACGCAGATGGCGCAGGTGCGTGCTCTCCGCGACAACGTTCAGGCCTGGGCAACAGGCTTGCGTCAATACGTCGCTGACACCACCGCGGCACCAGCACGATCGACACACATCCAGCCGGACGCGTGGGCTGCGGCCGTGCAGCGTCTCGAGCACGTCATAGACGATGCCCTCGACGCGGTCGAGAAGAAGATCGGTGCCCCGTCGACCCCACTCGAGTTCCCGTCGCCGACGGCAGCCGCAGCCGCTCTGCTCGAACTGGTCGACGCCGCGAACACCGAGATCTCGGCCCACAACGCTCGCATACGCGCGCGCAGCACGCTCCGCAGCCAACTCATCGTTGACTGCTGGACCGCGTTCGTCACCGACGACCTCGCTGCTTCCGTCGCGGAATACTCCACGGCAATGACGACTCTGCGAAAAACGGAGCAGGGCATCGCCGAGTCGCTCGCGCGGACCGACACGCGGGTCAAAGAATTCGAAGATCGGCTCAGTCAGCTCCACAGCGAGACCACCTCAAGCCGCCCGATCATCGAGACCATTAACAAGCTCTTGCTCGGTGCCGGCTTCCACAACTTCACCCTCGGACCTTCAGAATCGCTTCGGGACGGCTATACGATTCGTCGCGCCAACGGAGACGTGGCGTCGGAATCGCTGAGCGAGGGGGAGCGCACCTTTATCTCATTCCTGTACTTCGCACAATCACTGGAGGGCACCCGCGGCGACAATGAATCATCCAATCTCCTCGCGGTCATCGACGACCCCATTTCCAGCCTCGACAGCGACGTGCTCTACGCCGTCTCGACCATCGTCCGGCACATACTCCGAAGAATTGCCGACGGCCTGGGCCGCGTCCGACAGCTCATCGTCCTGACCCACAACGCGCACTTCCACAAAGAAGTCATTTACGAGCCACCCCGGAAGGCTGACAAGACCAAGAGCGGCCGAGCCAGGCGTATCTACGGAGTGGTGCGGAAGCATCCCACGAACCCGAGCATCGTCGAGTTCACCGACACGAGCCCGATCCAGACCGCGTACGCGGCGTTGTGGGACGAGGTCAAGCGTGCCGAGACCGACCAGCGCACTCCCGTCGTGGGTCTGCAAAACGTGCTACGACGTATCGTCGAGACGTACTTCAAGGTCCTCGGCAGCATCGACACCGACGAGATCGTCGCGCACTTCAACGGATCTGATCGATGGATCTGCGAAGCGCTCTTCTCGTGGGTGAACGCCGGCTCGCACACGATCTTCGACGACCTCCACTACACGCAGACCACGATGTCGCTGACCGCCAACCTCGACGTCTTCCGACGGATCTTCGAGCACGAAAACCAGACCGGTCACTACCGCATGATGATGGGCCTGCCTCTGGAAGACGAACCCGACAGCGGGACAAGTGACTCAGACGACGACACGTCCGAGTAGACACCTGAGGCGTTTCCCGCGTGAACCGTCATCGGCCGGTCGCGCCAAACATTTAGGTCGAGGGTCGTGCCACTGACCGCGCCGAGGTCCGCCAGATGTCAATCTGTGGTCTCGAGGAGGAGGGCAGGAATCGGCGGCGCTGGCTCGATCGGAGCGCATTCGTGAGGTCGATCACCGGTCCGGCGCTAGGGCAGGTCGCTGCGACCCTGAGTCGCGCCTCCACGCAATCGGGATCGACGCCGACCGGTGAATCCGAAGCGAGAGGCCCATCAAAGGGCAAAATCGACGCCGGGGGCAACGCATGCGGACATTACTACTAAGCTGAACCAGCGGACTACTAGTCAGGAGCTACAACACCGCACATCGTGGGACACAGCTTTACAGGGGGAAAGCATGATCGAATACAAGGAACTCGGCGCCGCGGCAACCTCGGCATTCACAGGAGTCTCAGACATACAATGGGGCGTTACTTACGTAAATAGCAATCTGCTAGGCACCCTGGACAGTAACGGTCGAGACGTAATCACCACTCCCAAAAGCGTCGTCAGCCTAGTGCCGATTGTCATCCTGCTTGGCAACGGGCGCAGCCTCCTGCCAGCGGGAGTTCACCGAGAACAAATTCCATATGAGCAAGCGAGAATGCCGGTGCTTCAGACCGTCGACCCGACCTTCACGCTCAGATTAAGTGGGACCAGACTCGAAGTCCTTGATGAGCACTCGCGCACGGAACTTGAGATCGATCTAGACAAGCGCACAGCCTGGTTTGTTCGACTGATTGGCAACGTAGGATTTGTCCTCCAGGATCGACAGGATACAGATAGCTTCGCCCTCGCGACCCTAGCATTGGACAACCTGCACCCGATGGTAGCGCACGGTTTTCACCCGGGTTCTATCACGAGCAAGAATGCCGCGAACATACTCCTAAACTCGAAAAAATGGGAGGCGAACTATCCCGACCTCGGCTCACCTGGTTCGTATTCAGGAGTCGGGGTCGACGTAGGCGATCGACAGTGGACATTCTATTCTGATCGCCACGTGCATTACCCGCCGAGGACGTTCCCCAGGTCGTGTCTTGTTTGTGAGTCAACAACTGTCAACCGCGAGCATTGCACCCCCAATTGGTTAGCTCACGCGCTGCAATTGGAGCCAATTGTTGCCGAGGTGCTTTGCAACGAATGCAATAGCAAGCTTGGCGACGAGCTCGAAGTGCCGGTCAGTGACATGTATAAGCAGGACACCATGGGCGAATCAGAGAATTTGCCTCTGTTGAACTTGTGGATGGCGAAAACAGCTGCAACCTTGGGAGCTGCCGCCAACCTACCCATTCCGACGGTCCTTCAGCGGACTATTGCAACAGGCCGAGTCGATCCTCACCTGCGTATTTGGGCCGAAGCGACCTCGAGGGCAAGCGAGCCATTCTATCGCTTCAGCGTGATTCGCTTCGCTCCGCCCCGGGAGGCGCTCGGATGGTTCGTGGTTGGCTTCGAGTTTCCCGGCTTCTCCTTCGTCGTCGCACACTTACCGATTATTGACCCGACAATAACAGACTCGCTGGCGATGACTCACCCCGAACGCACGAAACCGCTTCAAGCCGCAAACATCAGTAGGGTGCTTGAGGTGATGCAGAAGTTGATGGGAGGCCTTGAATCTCCTATCGATGTGTTCGCCGACGCGGTCGGCCGGACACCAGCACCCCGCAGCCCTAGAAAGATGAAATCAGCTGACCCATCCTGACCTGGGAGAACAAGCGGTATGAGACACATGTGACCCCTCACTGAGACTGTCGGCTACTGCCTCTCTAGGGACGCCAATTCTCACGACATTTTCGCCGGCTTTGCTCGCTAGAGCGGTTCGCATATGTTCAACCGGAGTTCAGCCAGCCATGATTACAGAGGAAGACAACGGGGCATCGAACGTGACCGAAAACAGGTTCCAGGGTCTGATCCGTCGCGTCGCGGACCAGGTGCAAGCCGACTATGAGGAAGCCCGTCAGCACGCGCGCGAGCACGACCCTCAGCGATCGGGTCATGAAGGTGAGGCCACCTGGATTCGATTGCTGAGCGACTGGGGACCAGGCTGGCCCGTCGTTTCGCGGAAGTACATTGTTGGGCCGGGAGGTGACTCGAACGAGGTTGACCTCCTCGTGCTGAAGCCCGACTACCCGAGGCACTTGATGGAGGACCCGTCGGTCCTCGCAAGCGGCGTAGCGGCCGCCTTCTCTGTGAAGCTCACGTTGCGGCCCCAGCATCTGACCGATGCATTGTTGCAGAAGCGTCGACTGCTCGAGGTTGCCGGGGCATCACCAGGGTCAGTCCGCGAAGCGCTGTGTGGTCCGTTCCCGTTCGGACTTCTCGCGCATAGTAGCGAAGTTGCCCGGAACGCGACCGACTTCCGCGCTGCGATTCAAGAGTTCCACGAGAAGACTGCCCACAACTCGACGGAGCCGCTGGTCCGGGCGCCGCGGGAGGAACTGGACGCTCTACTCATCGCCGATCGCGCCTTCTTCAGCGCACGACGCGCGTCACTGGCCCCAGGAGGCGTTCCTGGTACGGCACTTAGCTGGCAGCCGATGTCGTCTTTCAACAGTTATCACGGTGCGGCGACGGATCTTCCCGGCGCACCCTTGGCGCAGTTCGTCACGTGGCTGAGCCAGACACTGCTCCCGCCAGGAGCCTCATCCCTCGGCGCATTGGAGGCGATGTTCGGCGCAGACGCATCGTCAGGGAGGGCGACCCCGTGGCCGCGTTCGATCTATCCGGCGAGGATGCTGGAGCAGGGAAGCATGCTGCTCAATGACTACGGGAACCCTTTGCTCTTCTGAGCTCAATTGAGCCTGCGCTCAGAGATCACCACCGAACGACGAGTCGTCTTCAAGAGACCGCCAGTCCCGGCCATCTTAGAGCCAGCCGCGGCCTGATCCTTCGTGCAAGACCCACAAGTGGGTGAAGGCCGGATCCAGCGTCGGCGGCTGGGTCGGCACCCCGAACCCGTTGTCACCGTCATCGTCCGAGGAAGGCGGCTGACGACTGAGCGCTCGCTCAATGGCGAACGGGGTCGCACCGTCGATCCAGACGAACAGGTGTCGCTGCAGCGCGCCTGACTCGGTCAGCTTTGCTGCATTGTCGGTCGTCGCTGCAAGCGCATCGCTCAATAGCTCGACAGCCTCGTTACTTCCGGATGCGCTGCCACCGCCGCCAACGGTGACGAACACGCGGTGTCGGTCATCCGGCTCAGGCGAAGCCGAATCTGCTATTGCCAGCGCATGCTCGACCTTCATACTCAGCAATGCGCGGTAGAGCTCGGCGTACTCACCGCCCTGGAACACTTGCATCTGCGCCCGCTGATCGAAGATCAGTCCTCGTCGCACTCGGCCCAGATCTCAACCCGCCCGCACATCCGGCGATTCACGGGTCACACGACGATCAGCCGAGTTAGCCGCTGTCATCACCGTTTCGGAGGAGCGCGAGCGGAACGCACCGGGTCATAGCACTGCGGATAGACGCGGCATCAGTAGTCTTGGTCCTGCCAATTCTCAATCAGGGCCTCGTCGTAGTCTCCAGATTCCAACACGTATCGCTCACCAGGTAGGCCAGCCTCGGCGAGTTCCTCTTGATCCGCTACCCGGAAATTACAGACAGCGCAGGCAAACTCATCGGGATGGAACCAAACCACAGGAAATGCCTGATAAACGGGCATCCAGCCGTCCATATCCCGTTCCACATCGACGTCGACTTCGACCTCGATAGCAGCCTCCCCTTGAAGGCGTCCGATGTAGTCGCAGGCTGGACATTGCGAATCCACCCCGATGCGTCCATCCGACGGGTCTAGCAATCGTCGGGCCGACTCCTTGCTCACCAAAGCGCCCTCGTAACCTGTCGGCCCTAGCCGGGCCTCCAGCGCTGCGAGCTGAGCGAGCGCCTGTTCTCGGCGGAGTCTGACGCGTCCCTCGACCGTCTCACGACGCTTATTCATGAGGGCATCTACGAGACCTACGTACGTTCCAAAATGCTGTTCCTTGGTCATCCCCAGCTGGGGCAGTAGTACCGTAGTGGCAAGGAGGCAATCCTGCAGAACACTTTCCACTCTGTCGGTAATCCCCACGTGTGCTGCGCCGTTGCGTACGTCAGCAATCAAAGATTGGCGCGACTTTGGTATCGGCCAGTTGGGTATGAGCGACGCCAGCCGGTTCAAAACTCCCCCGAGGCCGACTGTGCGAGCGCTCGGATCTCGGAGATCTGGGCGGGACACCGATCGAAGTATTTGTTCCTCCGAAGGCGCTGACGGCATAACCAGGACAGGATTGATATCCCATAGTGTCGCCTTGCCAAGTAGTTCGAGGCTCAGCGGCGCTATCATCGCCACCTGCTCGAGGTCGTCGTTCGACCATGCTTCGAGCGCATCTCGCATCCACCGCTTGGCCCCTTCTAGCAGTAGTTGCGCAGACGCCTTCTTCGGGTCGTCGGCAGCGGTCAGTTTCGGATGCGCTTCTTCCGGAGATGTCACCCCACAAGCATAAGACTTAGACGCTTGAACGGGCGGTGGAAGGGGCGCGATTCCGCCTTGGCGTCCGCGATGACTCGATGCCGGTCGCGACTCGCCCCCTCATGTGCTACTTTCTGACCAGTCCGTTGGATCAGGTCAGGGGCAGGGGTTTGGGGTTCGATTCCCCTCGTCGCTGGTGCGCTTGGTGTTTTCGCGGCTCTCATTGCAATGCGGTTTGTAAGTCTGATTACCTCTCTGAAAGACAAGTCAGAAGCCCATCGAAATGATAGCCTGAAGGAGGCACCTATGAACAAAAACCTTTCGCATAAGATTCTCAGTAACACCTTAGAGACCGCGTGGGCGCTTGGCGTGTCGGTGGCAGCTGGGCTGCTGCTCTCGTCCTGATTCAACGGCCAAACGACTTGTATGAGCAAGCAGGAAGTTCTCCTGCATCGGAGACCGTGATCGGTCCAACTAAGTCTTCAGTGTTGAGCCGCAGGCAGGGCGCGTAAGGCAAATTAGGGAGCGTGCGGCGTCTCACTTCCTTGTCATCGGCCGCAGGCGAAAAACGGCGTGAACCAGCAGCCGAAGGGTTATCGGGAGCTCCTCGTCGAGTGCTGGTCAAGGCAGATCGCTAGCCGCGAGCTCAGGATGGAGCGGGGCTGACGAGCCGGATCGGCTCAACAGCTGGGTTCTCGAGGTTCTCGAGCGCGACGACAAGGTTCCAAAGAAGATTCGCTCGTTTGTCGGCGGACACGGAGATGTGTTCATGTGGGCAACGCTCGCCAGCGATCTGACTGTCACGGGACTTCTCACTGGTCCGGATGTCGCGCGGATCCCGCGCTTCCTCCGGAACGGGCCCCGAAGCTACCTTCGAGCGTCGACCGCGTGTGGGTGGCGTGCACGCTCGCGGGGCGGAAGGCCGTCATTACCGAAGGCCGCCGCTGGCATTGGCTCGAGTGCGTCGCGGACATATCAGTGGAGGACGACGGCGAGCATTAGGGCTTCAACGCCAGGCTTCCGTCATTCGACTCGCTGCCGGCTCGTCACACGTCCCGAAGCACTCACACCTACGCCACCGCCGGCATCAATCGCTTACGGTCGACTCTTCGACTCCGGTGCACGTAGTAGAAGCTCTGCGGGATCGAGCTGGCCTCTAGCTCGTCTAGCGTTTGAGGTCGGGCATAGCGGTATGCCTGATCAACAACCAAGGCGACGGCCTGAGTCGACGACGCGTAGTAGTCATCGAAATTAGATTCGTCGATTATTCCCACCCCACCGAAGGTGGCCCAGATGGACGCGGGCTTATCGATCACCGTCTCTTTGATGCTGAACTCGCCGACAACCCTCTGAACCGGAGCCGTTGCATAGATGAGCACCGTCGTGATGTCATCGGCAAGCTTTCGCTTCCGGAACTCGACAAGCTTCTCGCCGCTGAGGATCGCGTCCGCATAGCGGGGGTGAATCGCCATGACCGCTACGCGCTCAGTTGCTGCAGTACCCATGCGCGCCCTTCGTCCGATGCTGCTCGCGTGATCGCCTGAGGGGCCCCGTTGAGCACTCGCATCTCGATGAGTTCGTCGAGACTCCACGGCCCCTCAAGGAAGCGGTCCTGGCGGAACAGAACGGCGATCACGCCACTTTGACACATGCCGGCGACTTCTTCTGCGCTGTACACGGTACGTCGCCCGACGAACGCAAGGACCTCGGAGGGAACCGAGCTGCGCAAGGTGCGTTCGACGACGCCGATCGCGCGCACTGCCCCGCTGCCCGGCTTGTCGCCAGCGGACTTGTAGAAGAGGAGCACCGCCCCCTGAGGGAGTACTCGACGCTTGGAGTTGCTGAGGTACGCCTTCCGCAGTGCGTTGCCGAACGGGAGGAGCTCAGTGACGTCGAACAGAGCGGCTGCGTCCGCCTCCTCGGCCGGGCTGTCCGGGAAGAGCCCGCCGTACCAGTGCGGCTGTATCGGCACGACGAACACTTCGGCCTGTGATGCAACCGCTGGTGGCCCGTACTTCACGTGGTACGCGAGAGGGTCGAGCGGCGCCTCGGGTTCAGGCTGCAGCGTCTTCTCGAACACCCACTCGTTCTCGGTGCCAGGTAGCTGACCAGCCTCCTCGAACCCGAACGTTTCGAGGAAACGAATGAGGAGTTGCTTTGCCTCGTCCTTGATCACTGTGACGAACATGGCCTCGACCCGCTTCGTTGCGGCCCAACCGAGCACCGTTTTCAGGAGCAACTCGCCGAGCTTCTCGCCCTCAGCTCGTTCGTCGACCTTGAACGTCGAGATCTTCATCAGCTTTCGGCCGGGTACGAGCGGGTGGTCATCGGAAAGCTTGACAATTGCGATCGCACGGTAGCCGCCGTCAGCATCCTCGACGGCCCACACGCGACGATTCGGGTCGGGTGCGACCGTCGTGCGGATCCAGTGATCGAACTCGGCGTAGTCGCGTCGCAGCGAGTCGAAGATCGGTTCATCGAGCCTGAGCGCGGCGGCCATCCGGCGGTGCACCTGCGGCGGCGCTGCAGGGTCATCCGGGTACAAGGTCTGGAGTAGAGCCAGCGCCTCTGCGGGTCGAAGGACCTGCTCCTCAAGACCAACACGGGCAGCACGACGAAGGAGCCGGCGGTCGTTCGTGACGAGGTGCGTTGCCGCGCCCGCAGCGGCGGCCGCAAGCAATCGCAAATCTCGATGGTCATTTGACCCGTCGACGACGCTGCCGAACGCATCGCGCAGATCGTCAGCTATCGGTGGTTCACCGATCAGCTCGTACTTCCGAAGCGCCCGGAGGTTCGCGCCACGGTGTCCTTCATCCGCAGTTTCGCGCAGGTCGTCGAAGTTGGCCGGATGGACGACGACGTGGTGATTGTGTTCGCGGGCGAGGCGGAGCAGGTCCGCCAGGGCAGGGCTCTGCTCATCGTCGGAGCCTGCGTACGGTTCCAGCGCGATAACCGCGTTGGTGTCGAGCAGGAAGGTGAGGAGCGGCGGCGCGGCCATGATCGAAGCCCATTCGTGAGGTCGATCTGAAGCTAGCCGAAAGCGAGCCTTCCTTGTGAAACCCGCGCGGGTGTCGGAGTGCTTCTCGATCGTGCGTTCGGACTCGCGTCAGGGCAAGCGAGGCGAGGACTGCTCTGCCGGAAGGTGTTCAAGCCAGTCGATCGGCGCGCAACGATTTCCTGTCGGTGGTGGGAAGGCCGCGACAGCCCACCGCACGTGTCGCACTGGCCGACTGAGCTCGGCGGCGAGGGCCTTCAGTGATGGCGCGTTCAGCCTGAGGCGATCGTGAAGCAGCTCGAGGTCGATGTCGCCGAGTTCATGGCCGAGGTTGGCGTCGGGATGCGCGAAGCGTGGCGGGTCCCAGGTGACCAGCGGCGAATTGGGCGGCATCGACGGGTGGGGTGGTGCGATGAGGGTGAGCCAGGCACTGAGGTACTCGTCGATCGACGCCTTGAGTTCCGCGGTCATCTGCAGGAGGAACTCGGTGTAGTCCGCTGCATCGGGGACGTGGCCCCGGAACCGTAGTCGGGCAGGCAATGCCGATGGCGCTGTGGCGGTGATGCGCATGTACGCGTATCGCTGCGCATTGAGGTGGCGCCGGGATCGGCCTGCGTCACGTCCTGATGACTCGCAAATGACCTGCCAGTGTTTCTCCTCGAGGAGCCGCGACGTGTCCAGCTGCCGGCGTTGGAGGTAATCGATGGGTCCCGGTGCGGCCCTGAGGGTGAGGGCAAGTTCGGTGAGTTGGCGCAGTACCGAGGTGGTCTGCTGGGGTGTGCCGAGCATGGTCGGGCGCAGCTTCCGCCCGATGCCAGCGATTGCGTCGTAGTCCGGTAGAGCGCCGGTCCCGGCGATGCGAAGCGCATCAGCGAGTGCGTGTTGCAGCGTGCTGCCGTCTGTTCTGGAGTTGATGCCGAGTGGTGTCGCCCATGATGGCCAGAGCAGCGGCGGTACGGCGGACGCGGCCCAGGTGACGCTGGTGGGTGAGTCGGCAGCGTTCATCAGGGCGCTGAACGATTCGGGGTGCGCGTCGGGCGCTTCCCATCCCGCTCGGCGGATGAGTTCGAAGCCTTCCCATGCGGCTGCTGAGGCGGCCGATCCGTGTACGAGCCGCTGGATGGGGCTGAGGTCGTTGTCGAGGCTTCGGATGACTCGGCCGCGCATCAGCGAGTCGATTCCTGGCCAGGCGTCGAGGAAGTTGCGGGCGCTCCACGGTGCGGGCGCTTCTTTGTCGGTGCGAGCTGCCCGGTCGTAGGTGAGGCGCCTGATCGCTGCTGCCAGGGTTCGCTCGTCACCCATGATGAGTAGGTAGGCGGCTCCGAGGAGCGCCGCCATGGCGAGGGGTTCCTTCGGTGGGGAGGTGCCGATGCGAACGCTGTGATCAAACAGCCCTCGAAGTTCGGATTCGTCGACGCCGGAGAGCTGAGCGATGGTGTCGTGGTGCCCCGCCGAGAGGAGTGCTATCGCGGTGCCTCGGAAGGTCGCGGCCGGGATGTCGGGGCTGTCGGAGTCCTCGGGACGCCAATGATGCGAGATCGCGCGTTGCGCGAGGAGCATGGGTGAGTTTCCTGCAAGCGGCTCCTCTTGCCATGTCTGCGCGAGGGGATGGCGGCAGTAGTCGCCCTCGCTTAACAGCGCCCAGCACAGGGATGGGTCGCGCGACTCGACTTCGCGAGGGGACGCTTCGACGATCGGCTGCTGGCAGGCGGAACACGACTCATGCAGGACCGTGTTGTGTCGCTCGCAGATGAAGCACCACCACAGGCGCCACTCTGTGTAAAACACGCCGGGCCGTTCGAGGAGGCATGTTGGGCAGTAGCGGGTGCCGCCGCCACGTGTCCAGTTCTTGGACTGGGCGAAGGTGCCATTGACGCGGAAGGCTTCGAGCTCTTCGGGGAGGTGCCCCATAACCATTGTTGACAGCGTGTCGGCGTCGACGCCGAGGCCGATCTGGATCGCGCTGGCGATCTCGTCAGTGAGGAGATTGCCGATCTTCTGCCGATCCCCGCTCGGGGCGGCGTTGAGGCCGCACCACGTGACGATGTCCGCGGCGGACGAGTCGAGGTGGTGCCCAACGCGTCGGAACATCGAAGGCAGCCATTCGCGGCGCGTGAAGTCGATGGTCGCGCCGATTCGTCGAACGGCGGTCAGGTCGATGTAGTCGAGTCGCCTAATCATGACGCGGCTAGCGCGTTCGCAGACCAACGAAACTTTCCGGAACGCCATCCCTTGAGTCTCGGCTCGCGGCCCCGGGCTACGCGCTCGTTGAGTCGCACCGCATCGATGATCTCTGCTGTGATGCGTTGACCCGGAGTGCGGGTAGCGGCAAGGCATGCGCCGGTGACGAGGGCGGCGACAGCGTTCACGTAACCGAGGGTCGAGACCCAGAGGTGTTCTTCGAACTGATCGCTGAAGACAGGTTCGCCAGGTTCGTGCCCTGCGAGTCGGATGTGTGCGTCAAGTCCCCGCAGGAGTGTGCGCCACTGCGTGATGTCCGCCTTCGTTTCGTGGGGGTACCGGGTGAGGTCCTGGAAAGCCCATCGGGCGATCGTTTGGGTCTGTGTGGCGTTCTGCGCGACGGTTCTCTGCTCGACGAGCAGGTCGCGCATGTTGTGCCCGGCGAGCACGACCCGGAGATTCAAGTTCTGCAGGGCTTTGATCGCGTTGTGCAGGTACATGCCGTACTGGCCATCGAAGTTGATCATCTGCACCTCGTCGATGAAGACGTACTGCACGCCATGCCGGAGGGCCCCCTTCTGGAAGGCCATCTGGGGATCTTTCGTCGCTGGGACGGAGAGTTCGTCGCACAGGTGTGAGAAGAACGCGTTGACGCGTGGATTACCGTCGATGGAGTGGAAAATCACCGGACGCCAGTCGGGATGAACGGACCCGTCGCCCGTCTGCTCGGCGGTTCCCTCCAGACGGCGGTCCCAAGCGGCAGTGCAGAGTGCGCGGACTGCGGCCCGTTTCAGGATCGCTGTCTTGCCCACGCCGGGTGGCCCGGTGATGACAGGAACGTCGAGGAGATTGTTGTCGTCGCCGGGCTGCGGTTCCGGCAGCTGCGCAAGATGGTCCTCAACTGCCCGCACTTGCTCGGTTCGGACGTAGGGCCACGCCTTGTACCAATCCTCCAGCGCGCGCAAACGGCGACGCCGGTCGTCGCCTCCAAGCTTCCGGAGCGCGTCGTACGACAGCACACCAGGATCGTCGCCGCCTGCGAGCGCGATTCGACTGATCCATCGTTGATCGACCGCGTGCAACTGCATCCAGCTTGATGACGGGTGCTCGTCGGATCCGAAGTAGGTGCGGATCCGTCCATCGAGTCCGCCCATTAGCCGAACCGGTCGAACAGGTCGACGTCAACCGCGTCGACGTTGGGCAAGAGCTCAAGGCCAGCATCGTCAAGAACGAGCTCTTCTTCAGCAGCGAGCACGTCGTCGACGAACTCCGCGCCGAGGAATTGCTCAGCGCCGACGATCGTACCGACGTCGCCCCGCTGGATCGCGGCCAGCTGGGAGACGAGAATCTCTTCCGCGTTCCTCTTGCCGTGCAGGTTGGCGAGGAGGATCTTGTCCTCTGCTTGCCACTGCGTGATCATGTCGATCCGAAGCGACTGTGCTTGCTTCTTGGAATAGGCGCCGCCTTCAAGCCGGGCGTTGGCCCAATCAAGGTCGAGGTCCCCGAAGGGGATCGTGTCCTCGGTGCGGTGCACCCACGGGACCACGTAGGCGTTGCCCTCTGGGTCGAAGCAGTACACCTGCCGTAGGTCTGCAGGATTCCAAAAGATGCGAGCTTTGCCGCTCGGGGCAGCCCCGTCGACCTCGATCAGGAACCGAATGATGGGCGCGTTGTAGACGAGGCTCCTACGAGTCACGCCGTACCGAGTGAGCCGGAGCACCTGGTTCGGCAGGAACCGGATCCACTCGTTCCGCCACGCGGGCATCTCGGTCACACCGTGTTCCTCGGCGAGTTCAATCCACCGATCCGTTGGGCTGAGCCAGCGGTGCGTGTCGGCGTACAGACCCTCGTGCTCCTCGACATTGTGTAGATCGGTCCACTGCTGGTCACGATCAACGAGTTCCCGCCAGGTGAGAATTAGTTCCTTCGTCGCGTCGCGGCCACGCTCGCTGACTGCCGATCCGATGTAGTTGCGCTGCTGCTGCTCGTAACCGGTCTTCTGGGAGCCGAAGTGGCGCTCCACGCGGCCCTTCCCACGGCCGTCCTTCACGCGCGCGGGTTCGACGTCGATACCGAGGCGGTGAAGGGTGAGCATGCCGTGCTTGTTCAGGAATTCCCGACCGTTGTCCATGAGCAATCGGCGCGGCCAGACCGGCATCCGGGAGATGACGCGTGGCAGTCCGACGAACGGCCGGGGGTAGGTGCGCCCTTCGAACACGATCGCGTCGTGTTCATCGGTCATCCGGTGGAATGCGTCCGCGATGGCGAGGCCGGCGGCGTACCCGGTCACTTCCTCGGCGATGGACCTGCCGACGATGTACCGGGAGCAGGCGTCCATGATCTTCGTGTGATCAAGACGCACTTCGCGGTGCAGGCCCGGAGCAGCGTACGGGTCGCGGACCATCACGTTGGCAGGGGTTGCATCGATGAGCCAGAGCTCACCAACCCGCCCGGGATCGCGTCGCTGCAGGGACACCTTCGGCCCCTCGGCGGTGGATGCTTTGCTCTTCGCGTTGCGCCGCAGGTGTGGGTAACGGGCGTAAACGATCGTGAGGGCGCGCTCGAACGTCCGTTGCGTCGGCACAATCTCGTCAGACCCGCGTCGCGCCCATCCGCAGTAGGCCTCGAACATCGCCTGGTCCGTCACGGTCGATTGGAATGTCGAGTCCTTGAGAAACCGCCGCACAGACGGCTCGATGCGCTGCGGCAGCGTGCCCAGATCGTCGGTCAACATTCGGGTGTCGTACAGCCCCGATTCCCCGGTCGTCGCCTTGTCGAGCATCGTGCGGATGTACTTCTTCGCGCTCTCGACCTGCGTCCCGCGCCGCTTGGCAAGTACGAGCGCCATCGCAGTGATGCGGGGCACCCGTCCCGTGATCCGCGCTGGGTCGTGTCTCGAATCCGGTTGGTCCCCATCCGACTGCTCGGGACGGAGACCCGTTTCGAACCAGCGAATGATCGCTTTCCGTTCGGCGACTTTCGCCGCCTGAGTGGGCGATGCACGCTGCTCCAGTGAGTCGAGCTTGTCGCTCAGTGGCGGAGGCGCGTCGTCCCGTGCAATGAGGCGTGCGAGTCGACGGATCGGCATCGAGCTCGCGCGGCCGGCTGTGTCACGGAGCGTCACCCAGGCTTCGTTTACGGTGTCGATGATGTGGGACACCCCGTCGATGGTCACGGGTACGTTCGGCGCGATTTCCTGCCGCCAGGCGCGGTCAGTCATCGTTCCGCCACACACGGGACTGCTGACTGTAAGGGGAGAACATGTCTGTGAGGAGTGCCCGTCGCCAGAGCATCCTCCGGATCAGGGTCAGTGACCAGAGCCGCTGGTAGCCGCTCGCGTCTAAGCGGTCAGCGAGCTCTGTTGCGGGCATTGCTTCGTCACACAGGTCGAGCGCCACCTGCGACCAGCGGCCGTAGCTGATCGCGGGGACGAACGCCTCCGACAGGTTCTCGAGGTTGCATCGGAATGGTCGCGACATGCCTGTCCAGATGGCGTACCCCATCCCAATCGAGCGTGCTGCTTCCGCGATTGCTGGAACCTTTCGCACCCAGTCGTCGGCCGCAGCTTCCTCTGGCGTCCGCACGTCGATGATCAACGCTGCGTTCGACGGCCCCAAGGTCATGACGTCGGGCGTGTGTGTCTTCAGCGGCGCGCCCGCTGGCCAAAGCATCGTGAACGGCTGGCCCGAGATGAAGTGCACCGCTGGATGGAAGTCAGCAATCGTCATGAGCGACCGCTCGTGATGGGATTCAGCCCCGACGTGATGGCCGACCGTATGCATCCAGGTCGCCACAGGTTTGTTCTGTTGACTCAGGCGCCGGGCGAACTCCCGCATCGACAGCAGCCGCGGCAGCAGCTCGAAGTCGAACTGCTCGAGCCTGCTCACCGAGGTCGTCTCGCCGTCCAGGGTATAAGCGATGCGAATCTGATCGGCGAAGTGGCGCGTGTCGATCGCCAAGCGGCGCGGACCCGATGAGGGTCTGAAGACCCGTACGCGCTTTGGGTGGAAGCGCGCCGACGATGGCTGATGGACGGGCTTCAAGCGTCGATCGCCAGGCCCGAACCACGCGGTGAAGAGACCGAGCGGGTCAACGTTGCGCGTGGCAGGGTCGTCAACGCCAACCCGATCCTGTTGCGCGGTCAGTTCGACCAGCTCCGGGCCGCGATCACCGGCCCAGAGAGGCGGAACGGTACTGGACAACGAGGGGGTCACAACGGCAAACTAACCCGAACAGAGTTCGGAAAACAAGTGGCAGGAGGTTACCGCCGGTGCGAGGTCGTCTGCTCCTTGGCAGCCCGGATCCACTTCCCGACGGCCCGGTCACTCACGCCAAGTGCTTCCCCGATGGCGTCCAACGTGAGACCTTCCTCGTACGCCTCCAGCGCCAGCCGGACGCGCTCCTCAGTCGTCTCACGGAGAACGCGCTCCGCGGTTCGCATCGCGTCAAGCAGGGCGTCGGCCCTTGCCTGATCCTTCACAACCTTCGGGGGACGGCCGATCCGGCGACCCGGGGTCGATGTGCTCACGGTTGCGCTCCAACGTTCAGTTCGAGCGTCGGAACGGTAGTTGCGCGCCCCGCGGGCACGTGGAAGGATCCGACGCGAATCTCGCTCGGATCGGACATAGGAATCTGGGTTCTTGTGGGCACTTCACGCGATTTGGCGGTCGCGTGCCACGGGGTCAATGACGACCCCTGTGAGTCCTGCCTACAAGCCATGGTAGCTCCCGGGTCCCGTCGCCCTCCCGGCCCGACTTCCCGCCAGGCCAGCGCCACCATTCTCCCTCGTTTACGAGCCAAATCGACGAATCGTGGGATGTAGCCGACATGGACGAACCAGAACCGACGTTCGCCTCGCTTGCTGGGGTTCTCGCACATGGCCGCGACTTCGGTACGGCAGATGAGCCGCCGGCAAAGGGACAAGGACGCCAAGCGACGCCCGATGAGGAGGAGTTCCTCATCCGCTCCGGCAGCTTCACCCGCGAGCAGTACGACGAATCGAAGGGAGAAGTCGCTCGCGGCGAGCTCGACGAGATCGAGCGTCGCACCGAGCTAGAGGGCCTCATCGCCTCACTGTCAGCCGAGGAGACCGCGGACTGGTTGGGCATCAGCGACGCGGAACTACATGCGCTCCTCGTCGCGGGAGAAGTGACCGCCTTCGTCTGCCACGGTCAGTTGCGTTACCCGGCGTGGCAGTTCACCGATGACCCAGCGACACCGGTCCTCCCCGGCCTCGCACGACTCACGCCGGCGTGGGGCGAGCAAAAGCACCCGTCCACGATCCTCGGCTACATGTACCACGCGGACCTCGAGATCGAGGGGACCGATGAGTCCTTCACGCCCGTCGAGTGGTTGACGATCGGCGGCGATGTCCAGGTCGTCCTCGACCATCTCGAAGCCGCGAGCTGGAGTTAGGAACCCCTCGGATGCACAGGTGTCCGCCATTTCGCGTCTCGCAATCGCCCTCCACCCGCCCATCCCTCCAGGCGATGTCTGCGGGGGACCTAGAAGTCAGACAAGAGGGGAGTGCCTGATGACGTCACGGGTACAGATCGCACGCGCACGCGCACGTGTTGCTCTCGCCTCCCTGACAGGTGAAGACCTGCCCGACAGCGTCCGCAACACCGCCACCATGGACTTCGCGGATGCTAACGACGCTGTCCTGGTCACCCGGGACCGCGTTCTTGACCCGCCGCGGCAAGACGGCGCCTTTACGCGACTGATCGGTGTTCACGCCGGCGGTCGAGATTTCGGGCCGCGCCACAATCCGCCGCGTCCTCGAACCGGCCGAGATCTCACACCAGACGAGGAAGACGCCCTCATCGAGTCCGCGTTCGGTACCCGGGAGCGGTACGAAGCAGCAAAGGCTGCCGTCGCGCGAGGAGAGCTCGACGCAGCCGAACGCCGCTCTTGGCAGGGCTCGATGAGCGCCACCCTCACTTTGGAGGAGGCGGCCGACTGGCTGAATGACGGCACGGCACGGGTCCTCACCAACCTCGCGTTCGGCGACCTGTTCGCGTTCGTATGCGACGACGAGCTTCGGTTCCCGGCATGGCAGTTCACCGTCGACCCGAACCACCCGGTGCTGGACCACCTATCGACGTTGGTCGGAGCCTTCGACGACGACATGCACCCGACGTCGATCCTCGGCTTCATGACCACACCACACCCGTACACGCGCATCCACGATGAACCCACGACGCCGATCGAGTGGCTCACCGCCGGCCGCCGCGTGCAGCCGTTGCTGGAACTACTCGAAACCCGACGCTTGAGATAGCTCCCGCGCCGAAGGGTCTCTCGGCCGATCGGCCTTACTCCTCACGGACAGAAGGGACGAATCTAGTCAGGTCGCGCTCCTGAGGCGAAACGCTAGTGGTAGCGGCGGGACCTTGCGATCGCCGAGGTCAGAACTGGATATACCCGTTCCAGCCCTGCTCCGCCTTAGCCCCGTCCTCATCGAAGATGTCGGGATCGACCGGGAAGTGCTCGTTGCGGAAGTGATCAATGGACGACCGCGCCTGTTCTCGCAGCGTCGACGTGTCCTCGTCAGGGTGCATGCGGGCGAGCCTGGCAGTTCCACGCTCCACGACGGCTTCCCACAGCTGCCGACGGCTCACCTCTGCAATCAGCTGAGACGCGACCAGCATCGAGTGGAACTCGAGCGACCCCGCGAACCGGTCCATCAACGTGATGAGGTCCCGGTCCTTCACCTCCGTGACGACCTTCGGCTGCTGATTCTGCTGCTCCGCCATCCAGCTAATCTGGGCTCGCGCGTCCTCGAACGCCTCCCGCTCCTGCTCGTCCGCCACAACCTTCACCCTCTCTCCCATCGAGGACTGGCCCGTTGGTGAAACTTCAGTCACTGATGTCCTGCACTCATTCCGCCGTGGGTGGGCTCTTCAAGTACTCGTACAGCATTGCCGGCAGCGCCTTCCCGAGCTCGCCGAACAGGCCGCTGTCGGTGAAGAGGTCGTCGATGAACGCTGGAGTCTCGTCCCGCACCCCGAGTAGCGCCTTCGTGAACGCCTTCGGAAGGGCCGGGGACTCCGCGAACTGCTGCGCCGTGTTCACCGACGCCTGACCCTTGAGGTCCTCATCGAGCGCAAGCTTGCCGACGATGTGGTTCATCTGGAGATCGATGACGCCAACGCCATACTTATCGCCGAGGCGTTCGTTGAGTTTCTGGATGATCTCCTCGAGGGCGCTGCGATGCTTCTCGTGGATCGCGCCCGACCCGATCGCGGTGATCGGATCCAGTCCGGACCCCTGCTCGAGGTTCAGCTTCACTGCGTCGCCAGCGCGGATCTTGTAGCCCACAAGTGACACGTCCGAGATGTCGACTGGTTCTAGGATCGTCGCGGTCGAGAGTTGCGGGAGGATGCGGCGGAAGAAGTAGTGCCGGCGGGGTAGGTCGGTATCTTCCAGGTTGCGGGCTTGGGAGATGAAGTCGTAGAACTTCACGTAGTTCCCCACGTCCGCCTTGAACAGTCGAAGTTCGTCCTGTTCGTCCTTGTCGTCGTCGAGCACCGCCGCGACCCACCGCTTCTGGAACCGATTCACTGCCGGAGCGGTCGCAGCGGACACCTTTGAATTGACATTGAGCCCGCCAGTGAATGCAGCGTCGAACGCCTGCTCCACCTCGGTCATGTCGTAGATCCCGGCCGAGTCGAGCTTGGTCGCGAGGTCGTAGATTAGGTTCGCATCGGTCGTCGCGGTGAGGGTCGCCTTCCGGTAGTACGGCAGGAACGCGTCCAGTATCTCCTTCGGGTCGTTGACGAAGTCGAGGACGAACGTCTTGTTCTTACCCGGGTGTGTGCGGTTCAGCCGGGACAGGGTCTGCACGGCTTGCACCCCGCCGAGCTTCTTGTCGACGTACATCGCGACCAGGCGGGGCTGATCGAAGCCGGTTTGGAACTTCTCGGCAACAATCATCACGTTGTAGGTGGCGGGCTTGAACGCCTCAGCGAGGTCTGACTGCACCCCAGGGTTCTGGGTTCGCTCCGTCAGCCCCTCACCGACATCGTCGGAGTCTTCGACCGTGCCGGAGAACGCCACCAGAGACCGCACCCCGAGCACGCTCGCATCGGTGATGTAGCTGTCGAGGTACTTCTTCCAACGCACGGCCTCGAGCCGGGACCCGGTGACGACCATCGCCTTCGCCTTGCCGTTCAGCAGCGGCTGCGCGAAGGTGCGGAAGTGGTCGACGACGATCTTGGCCTTCTGACTGATGTTCGTCGGATGCAGCCGCACGTATCGAACGAGCGCCTTCACCGCTGTTGACTCGTCGACCTCACCGGCGCCGTCGTAGTCGCCGTCGGGATGCTGCAGCTTCCATGCCACCTTGTACGGGGTGTAGTTCTGCAACACGTCCAGGATGAAGCCCTCCTCGATCGCCTGCTGCATCGAGTACAGGTCGAACGGCTCCGGCGTCGCATCCGGGGCCGCACCCTCCGGCACTCGCCCGAACAGCTCCAGCGTCTTCGCTTTCGGGGTAGCGGTGAACGCGAAGTAGGAAAGGTTCGGTGCGGACGCGGTCACCGCCATCGCCCACTGGAGGTACGCGTCCGAATCGATCGGCGCACCTTGGGATACTGCGGCCTGCTCGTCCGGAGAAAGGACCTTCGTCAACGCTCCCGCCGTTGACCCGGTCTGCGACGAGTGGGCCTCGTCAGCGATGATCGCGAAGCGGCGCCCCTTCAGCTCAGGCAGGGTTTGGATCGCGGTAATCAACGCCTCGAACGACTGGATCGTCACGATCACGATGTTCTTACCACCCGTGAGCGCCGCGGCGAGCTGCTTCGACTTCGACTCGCCTCCATCCTTCGTGATGGACTGGACTACCCCGGCCTGCTTCTCGAACTGTGCGATCGCGTCCTGCAGCTGCTTGTCCAGCACGGTGCGGTCGCTGACCACGACCACCGTGTCGAACACTCGCTGGTTCTCGTCGTCGTGCAGTTGAGAGAGGCGGTGGGCGAGCCATGAGATCGAGTTCGTCTTCCCCGACCCCGCCGAGTGCTGAACAAGGTAACGGTTCCCTGCCCCCTCGGTCCGCGCCGCCTCAACAAGTCGGGTTACGGCCCGCCACTGGTGGTAGCGGGGGAACAGCACCTTTTGCGTTCTTGTCTTCTTCCCTGTGTCCGGGTCGACTTCTGTCTCGACCTGCAGGTGCACGAAGGTCCCCAATAGTTGCAGCCAGGTGTCGCGCTGGAGGACCTCATGCCAGAAGTAAGAGGACGCCGACCCGTGCGGGTTCACCGGGTTCCCTGCCCCCTCGTCCGCGCCCTTGTTGAAGGGCAGGAACCGAGTCGCAGCACCGGCAAGCTTGGTCGTCATCCGCACTTCGGAGTTGGACACCACGAAGTGCACGAGCGATCGCTTCGCAAACCCGAACAACGGCTCGCCCGCTGGCGACCGGTCGAACCGATACTGATCGATCGCGTTCACGATCTGCTGCGTGAAGTCCGTCTTCAACTCGACCGTCGCGACCGGGATACCGTTCACGAAGAGCACCAGGTCCAACGCCTTGTTCGGATGCTTCACCGAATAGTGCACCTGACGCACCACCCGCACCCGCATTTTCGCGTACGCGTCGAGGGTATCCGGGTTCTGCGTAGTCGCCGGCCGGAACTGCGCCAACCGGAACTTCACCGCACCCCCTTGCAGCGGCACCATCGAGAAGCCATCGTGCAGGATCCGGATCGTTCCCCCGTTTTTCAACGGATCCAAATCCAGTGACTTCGCCAGACGATGCAAGATGCTGCGACGAGCGGCCCCCTGCTGATCATCGGTGTCCTGCGGCCGAACAACCTTCGTGAACTCGGCTGACTGCGACTCCTCCAACCAACCGAGCACATCCTCGGGAAAGAGGGCGAGTTCACGGTCGTACCCCTCGCCGGTCGGCGAGTAAAGCCAACCGTTTGCCGCAAGATGCTCGGCAATCTCCTCCTCCAGGACCGACTCCAAATGTGCCCCCGCAACCCCACTCACAACTTCACCCCAACGTTGATCTTCCCTGTCACAGCGGCCGCAATGAGCGCAGCCCGGCGCTCGCCTGCCAGGTTGCTACCTCGTCGCGCAGCGTCTATTGCGCGATTTATCTCCCCGAGGGCTTGGTCCAGGCGCGCAACGAGTTCAGCCTGCTCTCGCATCGGAGGAACCGAAACCCTCACCGATAAGAAATCTCCATAGCTGAGATTCTGCATGCTTAGGCTCGCACCAACGCTCATTCCTCGGAGTTGCGACCGATAAGCGTCCGTTTTTGTCCAGTAGTGCATGTAAGCGGCATTCGCCGACTCGAATGTAACCTGCCACAGCTTGTCTGAAAGGTACAACGTGGGATGGTTCTCGGCGACGAGAGCGGCGCTACCAACGAGCTCCGGCGTGTTCGCGCGGTTCACAATCAGCGACCCACCGCGAACCGCGGCCGCCACTCGACCCAGGTCTTCCGGAACGACCCGCTTGTTCTCAGCCGGGTCGAAGAAGCCCTTGGAGACCGCCCCGGTCTTCAGGACTCCAATCTCGTCGCCCTCCGCAGGGACCGAAAATCCGTTGACGCTGACGCCAGACTGACTCTTTGGACCGAGCCGACGTATCTGAACCGAGTCCCACGTCGCCGGCAACTCTCGTGGTGCCACGGCAAGCTCTATCTCTGCACTGCGGCGTTCGGTGAGGAGGGTGATGAGTTCCTCGTTCTTCGCGATGAACGCGTCGATCTGCGCCGTCTCCCGATCAAGATAGTCCGCGATCGCCCGCTGCTCGGGCTCAGGGGGCACTGGGATCTTGATGGATTTCATGTCGGACCACTTGGTACTCCAGAGGTCGTCAACGATCCCGTGGCCCCATCGGTAGAACTCCTCCTGAAAGGGGCGGCTCCGAAGCAGGTGATGGCTGAACCTTGCGTTCAGACCGCATGGTTGCAGCACTGTCGTGATCACTGAGACGCTGCCATCCAGTCCAGACACGCCAGCCGAGCCCTTGCGGTCGGAGCGGCTGTTGATGGCAAAATCCCCCGCGAGAACGAGCTTCCGGTTCGCGTTGTTGTCGGTCTTTGCCACGTTGTCGAGCTGGGGGACGATTCCCTGCATGGTGACGGAGAGAGGCGCGAAGTCGGCGTCACTTACCGTAGTTTTTCGTTCTCTGAACCAGCGGCCGAGCGGCTCCACGCTCCAGTCTTTGGGCACGACGCCGATCCACGCTTCGCTGGACAGAGGAGCGCTTGTGTCTATCACCGCTCGACCTCGACGAGCATCACTCGGAGTTCATCCATGACGGCGTCGAGGTCGCGGTCGATTTCTTCAAGTGGACGAGGCGGTCCGTACTGGTAGAAGTGCCGGGTGAATGGGATCTCCGCGCCCTCTCTGGTCTTGGCGTGGTCGACCCAAGCATTGGGCGCGTAGTGAAGCACCTCGCGGGCGAAGTAGGCGTCCACATCCTCATCCCACGGCACGTTCTCAGTGTCGCGGAGCGCGGCATCCGGTTCCGGGTTTCCCTTGGTGTCGGTGCAGATGTCGGCGCTGTCATCCTGCTCGCCGAGCTCGGTGGTCACGGACTTGAGCAGCGGTGCGGGGAGGGTGAGGCCTTCGGCTTTCGCGGCGTCCTTCAGCGCCTTGTGGAATGCCGTGCGGTTCTTCCACACCGTGTCGGTGCCCAGCCGGTCGAGCGCGCCACGCAGCGCTGCCGCATCCGACTCGCTCAGCTTCTGAACAGCCTTCGCTCGGAGGACGGCGTCGATGCTTTCGGGAGTGGCGTGCCAGTTGAGCTTTAGAGGGCGCTCGACGGTGATAGTGCGGTAGAGGAAGTCCTCGTTGCGGAAGATCTTCGAGTCCCCGCCATCCGCGAATCCGGCGTAGAGGCCGACGATCGTCTCAATGTTCTGCGGCGAGAGCTCATTGCGCTTGGACCCGAGGCCTTTGCGGAGCTTGGTGAACATGTCGCGGCCGTCGATGAGCTGCACCAGGCCCTTGCGGTGAGCGTCCTTGCGGTTGGTGAGGACCCAGATGTAGGTGGAGATGCCCGTGTTGTAGAACATGTCTTTCGGCAGCCCGATGATTGCTTCGACGAGGTCGTTGTCGAGCAGCCACTTGCGGATGTTCGATTCTCCGCCGCCTGCGCCGCCGGAGAACAGCGGGGATCCGTTGAGGACGATCGCCATGCGGGAGCCGCCATCTTCGGGCTTGCGCATCTTCGACACCAGGTGCAGCAGGAACAGCATGGCCCCGTCGCTGACAGCGGGGGTGCCGGGGCCGAATCGTCCGTTGAAGCCGAGCTTGGTGTGCTCGTCGTCAACGGCGGCACGCTGGTCTTTCCAGTCGACGCCGAACGGCGGGTTGGACAGGCCGTAGTCGAACTTCTTGTCGTCGAAGGCGTCCTCAGTGAGGGTGTCGCCGAGGGCGATGTTGTCGACGTCCTGGCCCTTGATGACCATGTCGGCCTTGCAGATTGCGTAGGAGGCGTCGTTGTAGTCCTGCCCGTACAGGCTGAGCTGGATGCCCGGGTTCATTCTGCGCAGGTACTCGTCTGCGACGGACAACATCCCTCCAGTGCCGGCGGTCGGATCGTAGATGGACCGAACCACCCCCGACTTGGACAGGGCATCGTCGTCGAGCGCGAACAGCAGCTGCACCATCAGCGCGATCACCTCACGGGGCGTGTAGTGGTCGCCGGCGGTCTCGTTCGACTTCTCGTTGGCGAACCGGATGAGCTCCTCGAACACGAGTCCCATCTGAATGTTGCTGACCGTGCGGGGGTGGAAGTCGGCCTGCGCGAACTTATCCGTGACCGCGAACAGCTTGTTCTTCTCGGCCAACTTGTTCAGCGTCTTGTCGAACTCGAACCGGTCGAAGATGTCCCGCACGTTCGGAGAGAATCCGGCCAGATACGAGGCGAGGTTCGCTCGGAGGTCCTGCGGGTCGGCGACGAGCTTCCCGAGGTCGAAGGGGGACGTGTTGTAGAACTCGTGACCTGATGCTTCGGTGAGCGTGACGGTCTGCAGCATCTCGGGGAGCGATCCGATTGCCTTGGCTGTCTGAAGGACGGCGGGCTTTGTGTCGGCCAGTACGGCGTCGAGTCGGCGGAGCACCGTGAACGGGAGAACGACTGACCCGTACTCGGAGGGCTTGAACGGGCCGCGAAGAGACTCGGCGATGTTCCAGATGAAGGCGACGTGATTCACCAAAGGTGGCACTCCTGATGTGGGGCAACTGACGAGCGGCACCAGTGCCGCGAACGCTCCCATCTTGGTCCATAGGAGCCGACAGGCATGCATCGCCCGGCTCCCGCGATCGATGGCGCATTGCCTCAGCGACGACAGGGCCGATCGTGAGGGGTAGGCCTCAGTGACGCTCCGTCAGTAGCTGAGCCAAGTGGTGGGCATCGGCGCAGGATCGCGAGCGGTGGTCCTGCGCGGCCCCTACTAACGCTCGTTCAGGAGGGACGACCCAGAACCCTTTCGCTCAAAAGACCAGGGTGGTCCAACCCATTTGGAGCCCGTCAGCCGACCCTACTGCCAAACAACGTGTCCACGTGCGTATTTCAGACACGTTGCCTGGCAGTTGGACAAGTTAGCTGGCGGACGACGGTTCGCGGTTCGCGGTTCGCGGTTCGCGAAAACATCCCCCAAATCGTCACTGTGATGGTGCTGCGGGGGCGTGCGACGACGGACTGTTCGCGGGTGGTTACAAAGATGAGACGATGTCAGCCATCAGTAGCTCGTCACGAAGACCGTCCAACTCGCCCCGACTCTGACCGGCACGTTGCAGCACCTCGTCGAGGATCGACGTAACATCCCGAACCATGAGAGCCTCCACGTGTCTCGTCCCTAACTGACGGAACAAGGGGGACTTCTCTAGCCCGGCCGGCGACGAGATGGCGGCAACTAAGCAGACATGACCGAACTGCCCGGCATTCGCCACCGGCTCTTTCCGGGGCGCAATGTGGGCGCACCACCTGACGAAAGCACATGCGGGGCACAATTCGGCCTGCCGGGTCACCGGGATCCAAATGGTGTCAGCGGAGGAAGTCGAAACTCGAAGGCCGTCCCCGGGGTCCGCAAGCACATCGCCGACTCGTAGGGCCTCAAGGCTCGCGTATGTCAATCCTCCGACTGCTCCGATCAGAAGCAACGCCCGGGCGCGGTCCTTCTCTGCTCCCTTGAGAGAGAACTCGATAGCCTCGAGCACAGCTTCCAGCGCGCGCACCGCCCGGAAGGACTGACACTCCGCCTTGCGGTCTCGGTACCGGATGAGGGTGGAGAGAACGGCCGGCACCGGCGGAGCAAGTCTTACTCGCGGAAGGTCTGCTTCCACGTGTTTTGCATCGATGGCACCGATCCAACTTTGAAGTCGACCAGGCGAATGAGCGAGTGCGCCTGAGTCATCGATTTCCCGGGACCGATCGAGTAGATAACTAGCAACAACCGGGCCCGAGGCGGGCAACGAGCTGATCCCGCGCCGCGCACACCACGCTTCGAAATCCGCCCAGGGGTTCGGGGTACGTCGACGTCGAGGCTCGGGGCCGAGGGCGAAGGTCCTGGGTGCTCCAGTGAACGGCCCAGACGCCGGCGCGGGTAGGTAGGGCAGGAACCTCATGATGTCGATCCGATCATCGGGTCATCGTCCGCCTTGCAGATGGTCAGTCTCACCGGAAGGGACCATCTCCTAGGCGGAGAGACCATCTAGCTGGGACACCGACAACGACAGGCGCCTACTGCGGCATGTCGACGAACCGCGAGAACATCCCGTGGAACGCCACGGTGATGGTGTCCGTCGGCCCGTTACGGTGCTTCGCCACGATCAGGTCCGCCTCACCCTGACGTGGGTTGTCCTTCTCGTACGCCGACTCACGGTGCAGCAGGATGACCATGTCAGCGTCCTGCTCGATGGAGCCGGACTCACGCAGGTCGGAGATCGCGGGCTTCTTGTCGGCACGCTGCTCGGGCCCACGGTTCAGCTGCGACAGGGCGATGACGGGCACCTGGAGCTCCTTGGCCATCAGCTTCAGGGCACGCGAGAACTCGGAGACCTCTTGCTGGCGGCTCTCGACCTTCTTGCCCGAGGTCATCAGCTGCAGGTAGTCGATGACCACGAGCTTCAGGTTGTGCTGCTGCTTGAGTCGACGGCACTTGGCGCGGATCTCGACGAGCGTCATGTTGGGGGAGTCGTCGATGAAGAACGGGGCGTCGTTGATGCGACCGCGGGTCTGCGCGATGGTGGTCCAGTCGCGGGAGTCCACGGTGCCCTTGCGCATGTTCTGCAGCGGCACGCTGGTCTCGGCGGAGAGCAGACGCATGGCGATCTCGGCGCGGCCCATCTCGAGCGAGAAGAACGCGGCGGTCTGGTCGTGCTTGATCGCGGCGGCGCGGCACAGGTCGAGCGCGAGCGTCGACTTGCCCAGCGCAGGGCGGGCGGCGACGATGATGAGCTGTCCGGGGTGGAAGCCGTTGGTCAGGCCGTCGAGCTGCGCGAACCCGGTCGGCACGCCGGTCATCTGGCCGTCGCGGCCCTTGGCGGCCTCGATCTCGTCGAGGGCGGCGGAGATGGCGTCGGTCAGCGGGACGTAGTCCTCGGTCTGCACGCCACCGGCGACGTTGTAGACCTCAGCCTGGGCGCTGTTGACGAGGTCGGTGACCTCACCTTCCGACGCGTAGCCCATCTGGACGATGCGGGTGCCGGCGTCGACCAGCCGACGGAGCACGGCCTTCTCGGCGACGATGCCGGCGTAGTAGCCGGCGTTCGCGGCGGTCGGCACCATGCTCGTGACGCTGTGCAGGTACTCGGCGCCGCCGGCACGGGACAGCAGGCCGGTCTTGGTCAGCTCGTCGGTGACGGCGATGACGTCGGTGGGTTCACCGTGCGAGTAGAGCGACAGGATCGCGTCGAAGATGACCTCGTGCTTGGGGACGTAGAAGTCCACGCCGCGTGCGGTCTCGATGACGTCGGCGACGGCGTCCTTCGACAGGAGCATGCCGCCGATGGTCGACTGCTCCGCGAGCATGTCGTGCGGCGGGGTGCGTTCCATGCCGCGCTCCGCGTAGTCCTGCGGTGCGGGCTCAAGATGTGCGATCGACACACGCTCTCCTCTGTTGACGACACGGACCGGAAGCGGCGGGTCAGCACCCACCGGCCGGAACCCGCACCCCTGTTTCTACCCCCGGCGACCGACATCCCCGAGTCGCTGGCCCAAGGTACGGCCCGAGAGTTATCCCCAACAAACGGCCCTGTGGATAACTCTGTGGAGAGGCTGCGGAACACGCCGGACTGCTGTGTGGACAACTGTGGAGGAGCCTGTGGAAAAAGGCCCGTACGAACACACTTTCGACCGCTTGACCTGGGCTTTTGTGTTGCACACGGTGTGTGGAAAAGTGGGGTTCAACTACCCCTTGAAGGTTCCGATTTGACACGTTTCCACTGTGTAAAACGACTTGACAAGCACCCCTCCTGTGGGAAGAGTTCTCGGCCCGCTCCCAGCCAACGTGACCCCGTCTGAACCGTAACCAGCCAGGCCGAGTCGAGCCGCGCCTCCAGTCTGGCGACCGTCTCGGCGACAGCCGTACGACAAGCCGCGCGACCGCCCCGGGAACACAACGACGGGCGGGCCTCCCGGAGGAGACCCGCCCGTCGTGGAGCGGAACGTCGGTGCTACTTGGCAGCGACGACCTGGAGCGAGATCACGGCAGTGATGTCCTCGCGCAGGCGCACGGTCGCCTCGTGGTCACCGACGGTCTTGATGGTCGCGGGGACCTCGACCTTGCGCTTGTCGAGCGAGCCGACGCCCTGCGCCTGAACGGCGTCAGCGACGTCGCCCGGACGGACGGAGCCGAACAGACGACCGTCCTTGCCGGCCTTGACCGACAGGGTGATGGTCGCGTTCTCGAGCTTCATCTTGAGGTCCTGTGCCTCTTCGATGGTGGCGAGCTCGCGCGCGGTACGCGCGGCACGGATCGACTCGACCTGCTTCTCGCCGCCCTTGGACCACGCGACAGCGAAGCCCTGGGGGATGAGGTAGTTGCGGGCGTAGCCGTTCTTGACGTCGACGACGTCACCAGCGGAACCGAGGCCGGAGACCTCGTGGGTGAGGATGAGCTTCGACATGTGTCGACCTCCGATCAGCGGCCGGAGCCGGCGTAGGGGAGGAGCGCCATCTCACGGGCGTTCTTCACGGCACGGGCGATGAGGCGCTGCTCCTGGACGGAGACGCCGGTGATGCGACGGGCGCGGATCTTTCCACGCTCCGAGATGAACTTGCGAAGGGTCGCAACGTCCTTGTAGTCGATGACGCCGACCTTGATCGACTTCGCGGGAGCAGCGTTCTTGCCGCCCTTGCCGCGAGGCTTCCGGCGGTCGCCGGTGCTCTTTCCAGCCATAGTGATTTGTCCTTAGAAGAAAAGTTGTGTGTCCGTCGGAACCGGGAGGGTCAGTCCGGAACTCGCAGTTGCCGCTGTCAGGCGGCGCTGCGTGCTCCGATCAGAACGGGGTCTCGTCGTCGAAGTTGCCGCCGGGGGTGCTCCACACGTCGTTCGACTGTGCGTTGCCGCCACCCTGCTGGCCGCCCTGGGGAGACCAGGGCGCGTCCGACTGAGCGCCACCGTTGTTGTTCCAGTTGCCGCCGCCGTTGCCCGCGGGGGCGTTGCCGCCGCCGCCGACCTGGCCACGACCGCCGCCACTGCCACCCGCTGCGCGGGTGATCTGTGCGGTCGCGTAGCGGAGCGACGGGCCGATCTCGTCGACCTCGAGCTCGATGCTCGTGCGCTGCTGGCCCTCACGGTCCTGGTAGGAACGCTGACGCAGACGACCCTGCGCGATGACGCGCGAGCCCTTGGTCAGCGACCCCGCCACGTGCTCGGCGAACTCGCGCCACACACTCGCACGGAGGAACAGCGCGTCGCCGTCCTTCCACTCGTTCGCCTGACGGTCGAACGTGCGAGGGGTCGACGCGATGGTGAAGTTCGCCACGGCGAGCCCGTTCTGCGTGTAGCGCAGCTCGGGGTCCGCGGTGAGGTTGCCCACCACCGTGATGACGGTTTCGCCGGCCACGGGTTACTCGGCGCTCGCGGTCGCGGTTGCGGCCTGGGAGGCGTTGGCGGCCTTGCGGGCGGCCCGTGCCTCGTCACGCTGCTTCTGGGCGGCGACCTGCGCGATGCCCTCTTCAGCGCGGAGGACCTTCGTGCGGAGCACGGCCTCGGAGAGACCGAGCTGACGGTCGAGCTCCTTGGCGGCCTCGGGCGACGACGTGAAGTCGACGACGGCGTAGATGCCCTCGGACTTCTTCGCGATCTCGTACGCGAGCCGGCGACGGCCCCAGACGTCCACGTTGTCGACGGTGCCACCCGCGTTGCGGATCACGGCCAGGAACTTGTCCAGGCTGGGAGCGACGGTGCGCTCATCGATCTCGGGGTCGAGGATCGCCATCAGTTCGTACTGGTGCATGCGGAACCCACCTCCTCTGGTCTCAGCGGCCCCGGGCGGTTCCCGGGGCAGGAGGGTTGATGCATGTGCCCCAGACCACGCAGGTGCGCGTGGGGCAACCTGCGTAGCCTACCGGACTGCCTGGAGGCGCGCCACCGGGCTGTGGAGAACGGTTCCGCCCGTCAGGCGGTCGCGTCTCAGGTGCCGGTGGCGCCGGTGCCGCCGGTCTCGCCCCGGGCGGCCCACCACGCGCGCAGGCGCTCCTCGGCGGTCTCCTCGCCGAGGGGTCCTTCGTCCATCCGGGCCTCGAGCAGGAACCGGTAGGCCTCGCCCACGGCACGCCCCGGCGGGATGTCGAGGATGCGCATGATGTCGTCGCCGGTCAGGTCCGGACGGATCGACTCGAGTTCCTCTTGTTCCGACAGCACCCGGATGCGTTCCTCCAGGTCGTCGTACGCGAACGCCAGCCGGTCGGCCTTGCGGCGGTTGCGGGTGGTCACGTCCGAGCGGGTGAGCTCGTGCAGTCGCTCGAGCTGGTCCCCGGCGTCGCGGACGTAGCGGCGGACGGCCGAGTCGGTCCAGGCGCCCTCGGTGTACCCGAAGAAGCGCAGGTGCAGCTCGATCAGCCGGGACACCGCGGCGATGGTGTCGTTGTCGAAGCGGAGCGCACGGAGTCGCTTCTTCGCCATCTTCGAGCCGACCAGGTCGTGGTGGTGGAAGCTCACGGCGCCGCCGGGCTCGAGCTTGCGCGTCGCGGGCTTGCCGATGTCGTGCAGCAGCGCCGCGAGCCGGAGCACGGTGTCCGGGGGATCGCCGGCGTGCCGCTCGGCCTCGTACCCGATGGCCTGCTCGAGCACGGTGAGCGAGTGCTCGTAGACGTCCTTGTGGTGGTGGTGCTCGTCGACCTCGAGCCGCATCTCGGGCAGCTCCGGCAGGAACCGCTCGGCGAGGCCGGTGTCGACGAGCAGCCGGATGCCGGGGACGGGGTCGCTGGTGTTGAGGAGCTTGACGAGCTCGTCGCGCACGCGCTCGGCGGACACGATGTCAATCGACGCGACGAGCTCCTGCATCGCGGCGCGCACGTCGTCGTCGACGGTGAACCCGAGCTGGGACGTGAACCGGGCCGCGCGCATCATCCGCAGGGGGTCGTCGCGGAACGAGACGACCGCGGTCTGTGGCGTCCGGAGCCGTGCGGCGAGCAGGTCCTCGACGCCGCCGTGCACGTCGACGAGTTCGCGGGCCGGCAGCCGCAGCGCCATGGCGTTCACCGTGAAGTCGCGACGGAGCAGGTCGTCCTCGATGGTGTCGCCGAACGCGACCTCGGGCTTGCGGGTCTCGCCGTCGTAGACGTCGCTGCGGTACGTGGTGATCTCGACCTGCTCGCCGGCGACCCGTGCGGCGATGGTGCCGAACTGGCGGCCGACGTCCCACGTGGCGCTCGCGATGGGTTCGACGATCCGCAGGATGTCGTCGGGCCGGGCGTCGGTCGTGAAGTCGAGGTCGGTCACCGGACGGCCGAGGAACGCGTCACGGACGGGCCCGCCGACCAGGGCGAGTTCGTGTCCGGCGTCGGCGAAGGCCCGAGCGAGGAGGTCGACGGGCTCGGTGGTGGCGAGTGCGTCGAGTCGTTCGACGGCCTGGGCAACGGACTGCATGACGGTGCTCATCCTCCCAGATCGAGGCCCCGAGTTCTCCACAAGCCGCGCGCGCACGGGTCCTGTTCATGGTCGCGCCTCATACACTCGTGCTCGGCCCGAACCGACCCCGTGGCCCGCTCCCCGTATGCAGATGCTCCGCACCACGCTCGCCGCAGCCGCGTCGACCCTCGTCGCGCTCGGCCTGGTCGTCGCGCCCGTCACCACCGACCTCGCCTCGGCCGCCACGGTCTCCGCACCGAAGAGCCACGTCGCCGACCCGGCCGCCGCCGACGCGGGGAAGGCGACCATCTCGATCGCCCCCGCGAACCGGGGGATCGTCCAGCGCGACCAGGACCTCACCCTGTCGGTCACCGTCACGAACGACACCGACGCAGCCCTGCCGGCGGGCACCGCGGAGTTCGACATCTTCCGCTCGGTGAGCACCCGGGACGTCCTGGCGAGCTGGCTCAACGACACCACCACAACTGGTTACCTTGGCGCCCCGATGGACTCCGTGGACATCCCGGCGGTCCCGGCGCACCGTTCGGTCACGATCGACTCGGTCGACATCGTCTCCGGCAACGTGGCACTCGGCGGGTACTCGTCGTTCGGTGCCCGGCGCATCGCGGCGGAGTACACGGCGGGTGACGCCTTCGCCGTCGACCGGTCCGCGATCACCTGGTACCCGGACTTCGAGCAGGCTCCGGTCAGCGTGTCCGTGGCGATGCCCGTCACGGTGCCGAAGTCCACCGACGGCATCCTCAGCGCTGCCGTGCTGGCCGCCGCGACCTCGGTGGACGGCACCCTCACGCAGCAGCTCGACGCGGCCGAAGACCACAACGTCGCCGTGGCCGTCGACCCGCGGATCATCGCCTCGATCCGGATCCTCGGCGAGAACGCCCCCTCGAGCGCGGTCAGCTGGCTCCAACGCCTGCAGGCCATGCGCAACGAGACCTTCGCGTTGCCATACGCCGACGCGGACGTGACCGGGCTCCGGCAGGCCGGGTCCGACGGCATCCTGTCGCCGATCTCCCTCGACGAGTCCGTCAAGGCCGAGAACTTCCCCGGCGCCGAGACCCCGGCGCCGACGCCGAGCGCCACCCCGGGGCAGACCTCGTCACCGGCGCCCGCCCAGGCCCCGGACGACGCCACGACCGACCCGGGGACCGACCAGGCGCAGGAGACCCTGCCCACCACGGAGTCCCTGCTCGACTTCCCCTACTCGATGGACCCGATCGCCTGGCCGACCGACGGCACGGTGTCCTCCGATGACCTCCCCGCACTCCGGCGAGCCGGCACGAAGACCACCATCGTCTCGAGCGGCAACACCTCGGCCGGCGCGGACACCACGATCGCCGCGTCCGAGAAGATCGGCGGCGACCACGTGCTCGTCTCCGACCAGTCGATGTCGTCGATGCTCCGCCGCGCAGCGACCGCCCCCGACCGCCAGAGCTGGTCGTCGACGATGTCCGAGCTCACCGCGACACTGGCCACCTCGGCCCGTGAAGGCTCGGCGACGGGCCCGATCCTGCTCACCCTGGGTCGCGAGTGGCCGTCCGACTCCACGCGGCTCAGCCAGGCGCTGGACGCGCTCGAAGGCACGCCGTGGGTCGCTCCCGCCGACCTCTCCACCGCCTCGGACGCCACACCCGGGTCACTGACGCTCGCCAGCGCGTCCACCGGCGAATCCCGCATCGACCAGCTCCAGAAGCTCGTGCGGGGGGAGCAGGGCCTCACCGCGTTCGCGACGATCCTCGGCGACCCGAACCAGCTGACGGCCCCGGCACGGCTCCGCCTGCTCGCCCTCGCCTCGAACGCCTGGCGCGATGACGACCAGGGTCTCGCAGCCGCGGTGGAGGCCCGAGCGGCCGCGTGGGCGAAGAGTACGACCGAGGTCGGCATCGTCGACTCGAGCAGTCTCACCCTGCTCGGCGACCGGTCGTCGCTGCCGGTGTCCATCCGGAACAGCTCCGACTACCCGGTCACGGTGCACCTGTCCGTGCAGCCGTCCAACTCGGCGCTCCGGGTCGTCCGGAACGACATCGTCGTCGAGATCCAGCCGGACTCCTCGACGCGTGCCACCGTCCCGGTGCAGTCGGTCGCGAACGGCACGGTCGAGCTGACGATGTCGCTCTCGAGTCCGACCGGTGTCGCCGTCGCCCAGCCCGCCACGGTCGAGCTCAACGTGCAGGCGCAGTGGGAGACCGTCATCACCGCGGTCGCTGCGATCGCCCTGATCGGCATCTTCGGCTTCGGCATCTTCCGCAGCATCCGCAAGCGCATCCGGCGCCGCAACGGCGAACTCGACGACGAGGACGACGACGACCCGAACCGCCCCCTGGCGGTCCAGCCGACGGTCGGGGGCGCGCAGGCGACGACGACCCGGCCTGGAGGCACGGATCGCCCCTCCGGAGCAGCCACTGCACCCAGCGTGGCCGCGTCCACGGCCGCTGCGGCCGCAGGAACGCCGGCCGCCACGTCGACCACGGCGCCGGCCACGGGGGTGGACCACGGCCCCCTGCAGGACGCCATCGCGCGCGCCGGGGCCGAGCCGCGCCTCCCGTCCGACGCAGCACGCACCACCGTCGCGGACGACCGCGACGCCGAGGAGCCGACCATCAGCGCCAGCCAGCCCCAGCCCGACGTCGACGCCGAGCCGGTCGCCGAGCGCAGTCTCGGCCGGGCGAGCGCGATGCTCGCGGCGGGCACGATGGTGAGCCGGATCCTCGGCTTCGCGAAGACGTTCGTGCTCGCGTACGCGATCGGGCAGAACGCGAGCCCCTCGGCCAACGCGTTCGCGGTCGCGAACCAGCTGCCGAACAACATCTACGCGCTCATCGCCGGCGGTCTGCTGTCCGCCGTGCTCATCCCGCAGATCGTCCGCGCGATGAAGACCGGCACGGACGGCGGCCAGGCGTACGTCAACAAGATCGTGACGCTCGGTGGATCCGTGTTCGTCGTCATCGCGATCGTGGCGACGGTGTTCGCACCGTTGCTGGTCCGGTTCTACACGAGCTCATCGGTCGGCTCCGGGCCCGAGGCGACCGACCTCGCCGTCGCCTTCGCGTTCTGGTGCCTGCCGCAGATCCTCTTCTACGCGATGTACTCGCTGCTCGGCGAGGTCCTCAACGCGAAGCAGGTCTTCGGGCCGTTCACGTGGGCGCCGCTGCTCAACAACGTCATCGCCATCGGCGGCCTCGTCGTGTTCATCGCCCTGTACGGCACCAGCGGCAGCCAGCTCGACCAGTGGACGCCGGCGAAGATCGCACTCCTGGCCGGCAGCGCATCGCTCGGTGTCTTCGCCCAGGCAGCGTTCCTGCCGTTCTTCTGGAAGCGCGCCGGCCTGTCGTTCCGCCCCGACTTCCGGTGGCGCGGCGTGGGCCTCAAGTCCACGGGGACCGCTGCCGGCTGGCTCTTCGCGATGATCCTCGTCACCCAGATCGCCGGCATCGTGCAGTCGCAGGTCGCGTGGCTCGGACGGGACGACGGTCCGGGCAACGCCGTGCTCGGCAACGCCTGGCTGATCTTCATGCTCCCGCACTCGATCATCACGGTGTCCATCGCGACGGCGTACTTCACCCGGATGAGCCACGACGCCGAGCGCGGTGACCTCGACGCGGTCCGCCGCAACCTGTCGCTGTCCCTGCGCATCGTCGGGCTGTTCACCGTCTTCGCCTCGGTGGCACTGATCGTCGTCGCGGTCCCGTTCGGCCGCCTGTACGAGGGCACGTTCGAGAGCGCCCTGCAGGTCGGTGCCGTGCTCGTCGCCTACATGCCGGGTCTCGTCCTGTTCAGCATGCTGTTCGTCATCCAGCGCGTCTTCTGGGCGATGCACGACCACCGCACCCCGTTCCTCATGCAGTGCATCCAGTCGGTGCTCTTCGTCATCGGGGCCCTGGCGGTCTCGACGTTCCCGACCTCGGTCATCGGCATCGGTGTCGCCGCCTGCACCACGATCGCCGGATCGGCGCAGACGATCGTCGCGCTCGTGGTCGTCCGCAAGCGGCTGGGGCACATCGAGGGGCCGGTGATCACCCGGTCGCACGTCCAGTTCGTCATCGCGGCGCTCATCTCCGGCGTCGTCGGGCTCCTCGTCGTGAACTTCTTCGGTGCCTTCTCGGAGTCCGGGTTCGCGATGTCCGACCGCACCGGGGCCCTCATCACGATCGTCCTCACCGGCGCCGCGATGGTCGCCGTGTACTTCGGAGCCCTGGTCGTCGCGAAGAACGGCGAGATCGGCAACGCCGTCCGGATGCTCCGCAGCAAGCTCGGCCGCTGATCCCAGCCGAGCACCGCACGCTCACGGCCCGTGCGGAATGCCACGCCGGTACGATGGGTTGACCCGGTCAGACGCAACGGAAGGGCAATCAGGCATGCGCCAGCTCATCATCATCGGTTCCGGTCCGGCCGGGTTCACCGCCGGCATCTACGCAGCGCGCGCAGAGCTCAAGCCGCTCATCGTCGCCTCCAGTGTCGAGACGGGCGGTGAACTCACCAAGACGACCGAGGTCGAGAACTTCCCCGGCTTCCCCGAGGGGATCCAGGGCCCCGACCTCATGATCAAGATGCAGGAGCAGGCCGAGAAGTTCGGTGCCGAGGTCCTGTACGACGACGCCGTCTCCGTCGACCTGACCGGCAAGGTCAAGAAGGTCACCGTCGGCTCGGGCGAGACGTACGAGGCGCTCGCGGTCATCTACGCCACCGGCTCGGCGTACCGCCACCTCGGTCTCCCCGACGAAGAGCGCCTGTCCGGCCACGGTGTCTCGTGGTGCGCGACCTGCGACGGCTTCTTCTTCCGCCAGAAGAACATCGCCGTCGTCGGCGGTGGCGACTCGGCGATGGAAGAGGCGACGTTCCTCACCCGCTTCGCCGACAAGGTGACGGTCATCCACCGCAAGGACTCGCTGCGTGCCTCGAAGATCATGCAGGACCGCGCGATGAACGACCCGAAGATCGAGTTCGCGTGGAACAAGGCGGTCACCGGCATCACGGGTGACTCCGCGGTCGAAGGCGTCACACTCACGGACACCGTGACGGGTGAGGAGTCCGAGCTCGCACTGGACGGCCTGTTCATCGCGATCGGCAACGACCCGCGCACGCACCTGATCCACGGCCAGATCGACATCGCGCCCGAGGGCACGATCGCTGTCCAGGGCCGCTCGTCGAAGACCAACCTGCCGGGTGTCTTCGCCGCCGGTGACGTCATCGACCCGACCTACCGCCAGGCCATCACGGCCGCCGGTTCGGGTACGGTCGCCGCGCTCGACGCCGAGAAGTACCTCGCCGAGCTCGACGACGAACTGACGAACGAGGCCGAGGGTGTCGGTCCGACCGAACCCGCCATGGTCGACGTCATCGCCTCCCGGGCCTGAGCAGTCTCGGAATACCACGACGGCATCGCCGTTGTACCCCCTGAACGACTTCTCGAAGGAGCACACATGTCCAACGCCAAGGCTGTCACCGACGCCACCTTCTCGGACGAGGTCCTCAAGTCCGACAAGACGATCCTCGTCGACTTCTGGGCCGAGTGGTGTGGCCCGTGTCGCGCCGTCTCGCCGATCCTCGACCAGATCGCCGAAGAGCACGCCGGCAAGATCGAGATCGTGAAGCTCAACGTGGACGACAACCCCCAGTCGGCCATGAACTACCAGATCACGTCGATCCCGGCGATGAAGGTCTTCAAGGGTGGCGAGGTCGTCAAGACCGTCATCGGCGCCAAGCCGAAGCCCGCGCTCGAGGCCGACCTCGCCGAGTTCCTCGCGTAGGTCGCCCCGCACGAACGGCCCCGCTCTCCCCGGAGAGCGGGGCCGTTCTCGTCCGGAGCCACCGGATGCCGATCGGCCCCGTCGCGGAACCCGGGTTCCCCGGGCCGATGTCGTAGTGTGGCGGGAATGTCCCACTGAACGGAGCACTCGATGACGAACGGCAACAGCCTCGACCCCTGGTACGACTCCTACGCCCAGCGCACCGCCGGGCTGAGCGCCTCCGAGGTCCGAGCCCTGTTCGCCGTCGCCTCGCGCCCCGAAGTCGTCTCGCTGGCCGGCGGCATGCCGTTCGTCTCCGCGCTCCCCAGGGAGCTCGTCACGGGCTCTCTGGACCGTGTCATGAACGAGCACGCCGCCATGGCGCTCCAGTACGGCGGGGGACAGGGCCTGCGTTCCCTCCGCGAGCACATCGTGGACGTCATGAGCCTCGAGGGCATCCGCGCCAGCGCCGAGGACGTCGTGGTCACCACGGGCTCGCAGCACGCGCTCGACCTCGTCACGCGGCTGTTCATCGATCCGGGCGACGTCGTGCTCGCCGAGTCGCCGTCCTACGTCGGTGCGATCGGTGTCTTCCGGTCGTACCAGGCCGAGACGGTGCACGTGACGACCGACGAGCTCGGGTTGGTCCCCGAGGCGCTGCGTGAGGCGATCGCGAACCTCCGCACCCAGGGCAAGCGGATCAAGTTCCTCTACACGATCCCGAACTTCCACAACCCGGCCGGCGTCACGATGAGCCGAGAGCGACGCATCGAGGTGCTCGACATCTGCCGGTCGAACAACATCCTCGTGCTCGAGGACAACCCCTACGGACTCCTCTGGTTCGACGAGCCGGCACCCCAGGCCATCCGCTCGATCGACGAAGAGGGCGTCGTGTACCTCGGCTCCTTCTCCAAGACGCTCGCGCCCGGGTTCCGCGTCGGCTGGGCACTCGCGCCGCACGCGATCCGCGAGAAACTCGTGCTCGCCAACGAGTCGGCCGTCCTCGCGCCCAACTCCTTCGGCCAGTACGTCGTGAACGCCTACCTCGACGCCGCGGACTGGAAGGGTCAGGTCGACACCTTCCGAGGCATCTACGCCGAGCGACGTGACGCCATGCTGTCCGCGCTGGGGGAGTTCCTGCCCGACCTGTCCTGGACCAAGCCGAACGGTGGTTTCTTCGTCTGGCTGACGCTGCCGGAGTCGCTCGACTC
Organism: Curtobacterium poinsettiae; assembly: GCF_047226435.1. Taxonomy (NCBI): domain Bacteria; kingdom Bacillati; phylum Actinomycetota; class Actinomycetes; order Micrococcales; family Microbacteriaceae; genus Curtobacterium; species Curtobacterium poinsettiae. The sequence continues at coordinate 3,559,779 of NZ_CP178434.1, forward strand.
CAAGGGCATGCTGCCGCGTGCCGTCAAGGAGCTCGTCGCTTACACACCGGGGACGGCGTTCTACGCCGACGGACGTGGCGGTGGACACATCCGCCTGTCGTTCTGCTACCCGACGCCGGAGCAGATCCGCGTCGGCGTCAAGCGGTTGGCGAACGTCGTCAACGACGAGCTCGAACTCATCGAGACCTTCGGGCCGACCACGCGCCCCAACACGGTGGTCCGAGCGACGTCATCCGTCAGCGCGCCGCCGCCGAACATCTCCTGATCAGCACTTTTGCGCGACGCTGATCGCACAGCACCGCAGTTCCACACCGGAGGACCCCGCATGGCCGAGCTCACCCGTCGTCACGTCGTCGTCGTCGCCGGAGGCATCTCGCACGAGCGGGACGTCTCCCTGCGATCCGGTCGGCGGGTCGCCGACTCACTGACCGGCTACGGCTGGCAGGTCGATCTCCGCGACGCCGACGCACTCCTGTTGCCCGCCCTCGCGGAGTCCCGCCCGGACGTCGTGTGGCCGGCGCTGCACGGCGCCTCCGGTGAAGACGGGGCCCTGCGGGGCATCCTGGAGGCCGTGGACATCCCGTTCGTCGGCTCGCGTTCGACCTCGGCTCGGCTGGCATGGGACAAGCCCACGGCGTCCGCACTGGTCGCCCGCGCCGGCGTGCGGACCCCTCGTTCGGTGACACTGTCCCACGACGTCTTCCGTGAGCTCGGCGCCGTCGGCGTCCTCGAGTCGATCGCCACCGAACACCCATTGCCACTCGCCGTGAAGCCCGCACGTGGCGGGAGCGCCCAGGGCGTGACCCTCGTCGACGACGTCAACGACCTGCCACGCGCTATGGTCACTGCCTACACGTACTGCGACGACGTCGTGGTCGAGCAGCTCATCCGCGGCACCGAGGTGGCCGTGGGGATCATCGACACCGGTGACGGCCCGGTCGCCCTCTCCGCCGTCGAGATCGTGCCCCGCAACGGTATCTACGGCTTCGAGGCTCGCTACAACGCGGGGGAGACGACCTTCTACACGCCGGCGCGGCTGTCAGACGAGTTCGCGGCGGCAGCGGCAGAAGCAGCAGTCGCCGCGCACACGGCCTTGGGACTCCGTCACCTGTCGCGCGTTGACCTGATCATCGACGGCGCCGGAACACCGTGGTTCCTCGAGGCCAACGTGCTCCCCGGGCTCACGGAGACGTCTTTGCTGCCGCAAGCGCTCTCGGCGTCGGGCTTCGACCTCGGTTGGACCTACGCCGAGCTCGCCGAGCAGGCCATCCGGGACCACCGCGCCTGATCAGTGTCGCGCGATGTTCCACGTGGAACACCGCGCGCTCGGGACCACGCTGGCGTGATTGACGGGCTTCGATGTTCCACGTGGAACGTCGCACTGCTCGTCCGGCCGATCTCATCGACGGATCACAACGGTTGGCGCGTCGTCCTCGTTCCACCGGAACAGCACCAAGTGCCACAGGCCGGGGCTCTTCCGAGACGGATCGATGAGTCCGTCGGCGCCGATCTCGAGCAAGCGGTCGCGCACCTGCCACGAACCGGGCGACCCACCGGCGGCGGCGATGTCCTGCCATGGAGCAACAGCGTCCTGCAGGTCGATGCCGATCGAATCGAGCGTGCCTGGATCACGCAGGTCGACGATTCGTGCAGCGTCGACATCGATCGCGACGATCTCCAACGTCGCCGCACGGACGTCCCTGTGCGCGACCATCGCAGCTTCGACTCCTTCGACCGACGCACTGAGGTACAACGTCGGCTCATCGGCCCTGGAATACCGGCCCACGGAGCGCGATCCCGCGATCGCGAACTCTCGGAACCTCGGATCCACGGCGCGGAAGAACGTTCCCCGGATCGCTGGCGTGAAGGGCGAGCCGCTGGTGGTCACCACACCACCATCTCAGCGAAGGCCATTCGCATCCGCCAACGGCGCAGCGTCGTCCGGAGCGCTGCGTTGCCGACAGAGCGCACGGCAGAAGTCTGGCGTCCGTCCACTTCGGCTATTGCGTCTCAGAGGCTCACAGCGCCCCACAGCGCCGCGTGAGGCCTGCTTCAGCTCTCGAGGTCCCGCACGCCGAGCTCGGCGAGGATCCGGTTGAGATCGTCGCCGTTCGCGAAGTCGATGGTGACCGAGCTCTTCCGGGCGCCGACCGCGATCTTCACCCGGGTGTTCAACCGGTCACCGAGCCGCTCTGCGAGGTCGTCGAAGTGCGCCTGACGCTTCGACGGCTCGGGCTTCGGCTTCGTCTGCGGGGTCTTCGCGGCGAGTTGCTGCGCGATCGCCTCAGCCGCCCGGACCGAGAGGTCTTCGTTGACGATCTTCTCTGCCAGGTACTCCATCGCCTCTGCGTCCGGCGCAGCGAGGATCGCACGAGCGTGCCCGGCAGAGAGGACACCTGCGGCCACTCGGCGCTGGACGGGGGAGGGGAGGCGCAGGAGACGGATGGTGTTGGTGATCTGCGGTCGAGACCGACCGATGCGCTGACCGAGCTGCTCCTGCGTGATGCCGAAGTCCGCGAGGAGCTGTTGGTAGGCAGACGCTTCTTCGAGGGGGTTGAGCTGTGCCCGGTGGAGGTTCTCGAGCAGTGCATCCCGGAGCATCGCGTCGTCAGGGGTGTCCTTCACGATCGCAGGGATCGTGCTCAGCCCGAGTTCCTTGGTGGCTCGCAGACGACGCTCACCCATGATGAGCTCGTACTGCGGCTCCGTCCCCGTCGCGCCGGCGATGGGACGCACGACGATGGGCTGTAGGACGCCGATCTCGCGGATGGAGTGGACAAGCTCCTGGAGCTCCTCTTCGCGGAACTCCTTCCGCGGCTGCTGCGCGTTGGGGATCACGTCGAGCGGGTTGAGGTTCGCCAGACGGGCGCCCGGCACTGCCACGAGATCGTCCGCCGTCGGCGCGGAGGCGGGGGAGCCCCCGGTCGGGAAGAACACATCCACGGGACGGTCCTGCTGGTCCGTCGCTGTGGGGATCAGGGCGCCGATGCCTCGGCCGAGCCCGGTTCGCTTCGGTGCCATCAGTGCTTTGCTCCTCGTGCTGCGATCTCGGCGGCCGCTTCCAGGTAGGACAGCGACCCGGTGGAGTTCACGTCGTACGCGACGACGCTCTGCCCGTAGCTGGGTGCCTCGCTCACTCGGACGGAGCGGGGGATCATCGCCTTGAGTACCTGGTCACCGAAGTGCTCCCGGACGTCGTTCGCCACCTGGTTCGCCAAGTTCGTGCGGCTGTCGTACATCGTGAGGAGGATCGTGGACACCCGGAGGTTCGGATTGAGGTGGCGCTCGATCAGCTCGATGTTCCGCAGGAGCTGGCTCAGCCCTTCGAGCGCGTAGTACTCGCACTGGATCGGGATCAGGACCTCTTGTGCCGCGACGAACGCGTTGATCGTCAGCAGACCGAGCGACGGCGGGCAGTCGATGAAGACGTAGTGGTACGGCTCGTCGAGCGATTGCAGGTACATGTCGAGCGCGGTCCGCAGGCGCTGCTCACGTGCAACGAGGGAGACGAGCTCGATCTCTGCACCGGCGAGGTGGATCGTTGCCGGCACACACCAGAGCGTGTCCGACTCGGGGGAGGCCTGGACAGTGTCGGCCATCGGTGCCTCATCGACGATGACGTCGTAGATGCTCGCGACCTCGGCCTGGTGATCGACGCCGAGTGCGGTCGACGCATTGCCCTGCGGGTCGAGGTCGATCACGAGCACTCGAGCGCCACCGTGGGCGAGTCCCGCTGCGAGGTTGACCGTCGATGTCGTCTTGCCGACGCCACCCTTCTGGTTCGAGACGGTGATGATCCGCGTCTCAGCAGGCAGCGGGAACTGCTGCGTCGCAATCGCGCGGCGGCGACGGTTGAGGTCGGCGATCTCGCGAGCGAGCGGTGTCGACGCGTCGTAGTCGGTCGATGAACTCAACGAGTGCCTCTTCCCCGGTTCGATGTTTCACGTGGAACGCGGAGCCACTGGCGGCCGGATGACCCGGCCCGAGCCGCAGCGTCAGTCAACTGTAGCCCGGAAGACGCGAGTGGTCTCGTCGACCACACCGTCTCCGAGCTCGAGCACCTCGACGTCGGAGAGGCGCTTCCGGAGGATCACCTTGCGGGCCTTCTCGATCTCTTCGTCGACACGCGCACCCTTCATCAGGATGAGCTGGCCACCGGACCGAACCAAGGGCACGGTCAGGGGGATCAGCTTCGAGAGCGCGCTGACGGCCCGAGCGGTGACCTGGTCGACCACCACTTCGTCAGCGACGTCCTCTGCACGGCCACGGAGCACCGTCACGTTCTGCAGGCCGAGCCGGTCGGCCTCAGCGCGGAGCCAATCCGTCCGACGCTCCATCGGCTCGATGAGTACGAACTCGACGTCGGGGCGGGCGATGGCGAGCACAAGGCCTGGCAGTCCTGCCCCGGAACCGACGTCCGCAACCCGGCCACGCGCCTCCAGGAGGGGCGCCAGCAACGCAGAATTGAGGATGTGTCGAGTCCACAGCCGGGGGAGTTCGAGCGGGCCGATCAGGCCCAGCTCCTCACCTCGTCGCGCCAGCACGTCCGTGAACGACCGCGCCACCTCGATCTGGTCGCCGAACAGCGTCACGGCGGCAGCAGGCTCGGTCTCCAGCACCGGTGCGGCCGTGGGGGCCACTGGCTCGTCCGTCATCGGGTGACGACCGTGTGGCGGTCCCGACCCTCACCCTCGGACTCCGAGTGGAAGCCCTTCTCAGCGACCAGGTCGTGGACGAGCTTGCGCTCGTACGACGACATCGGGGGGAGTGCTGCCGTCGACGAACCGGCTTCGATCCGCTCGACCGCGGTGTCGACGAGACGCTGGAGTTCCTCGGCACGGGCGTCGCGCGAGCCGCCGACGTCGAGGATGAGCCGACTGAACTCGCCGGTCTCCGCCTGTACCGCGATGCGGGTGAGTTCCTGCAGTGCGGTCACCGTGTCGGGCTTCGAGAGGACACGAAGTGCCTCTCCGTCGTCGGTGACCGACAAGTACACGCGACCGCCGCGTTCCTCGATCTCGATGTCACCATCGAGATCACAGATGTCGAGGAGTTCCTCGATGTAGTCCGCTGCGATGTCCGCTTCGTCGCGGACGTCTTCGGTCTCGGTGTCCGCCGTCTCGACGGCGGCCGCGGTGTCCTGCTCGGTCACTTACTTCTTCCCGTTCTTCTTCTGGCGCTGCCTGCCGACCGGCTGCTGACGCTGGGTGGTGACGCGCTCGGGCTCGATCTCCGTCGCGCCGACGCCGGCGCCGGCCTCGGCGAGGACCGGAGTGGCGGTCCCGCGACGCTGGGCCTTCTTGGCCAGGCGGGCTTCACGAGCCAGAGCAGCTTCGGAACCCGGGGTCGGCATGCTGCGGATGACGAAGTACTGCTGCGCCATCGTCCAGAGGTTCGAGGCGAGCCAGTAGAACATGACGCCCAGGGGGAAGCTGAGGCCCGAGATCACGAAGACCAGCGGGAGGATGTACAGCATCATCTTCTGCTGGCGGTACATCGGAGACTCCTTGGTCTCCGGCGACATGTTCTTGGCGACGAGCTGCAGCTGCGTGATGAACTGCGACGCGGTCATGACGACGATCATGAAGCCGGCGATCGCGCGGACTTCCCAGCCGGAGGCGTTCGTGAACGTCTCGTGCAGGGGAGCGCCGAACAGCGCCGCGTTGCCGAACGAGGCCGCGAGGTCGTTCGTCAGCAGGCCGATGCCGGTCTTGTTGATCTGCGCTTCGTGCAGCACGGAGTACAGCGAGAAGAAGATCGGCATCTGCAGGAGCAGCGGCAGGCAGGAGCTGAGCGGGTTGGTCCCGGTCTCCTTGTAGAGCGCCATCGTCTCGCGGCTCATGGCCTCGCGCGAGAACTGGTCCTTCTTGCCCTTGTACTTGTCCTGGATCTTCTTCAGCTGCGGCGCGACCTCGAGCATGCGACGCTGCGACTTGATCTGCCGGACGAAGATCGGGATCAACGCGGCGCGGACGACGAACGTCAGGAAAATGATCGAGAGCACCCACGTGATGCCCGCGCTCGGGTCCATCCCGATGCTCTCGAAGATCCAGTGGAAGCCGACGAGGATGGCCGAGACCACCCATTTGAGCGGCCAGAGGATCGTTCCGATGATGTCCATGGGGACGGCTACGCCTTTCGAGTGCGCTGGGGGAGCAGGACCGGCCGGGCCGTTCCGACCGCGGGGTGCGGCTGCTGCGGGATCGGCGCGAGGACGAACCCGAACCGGTTGACGACGAACGGGTGACGACGTTCCTTGACGTCGTCGATGCCGCCGGCAGCCCAGGGGTTGCAGCGGGCGATGCGCCAGGCGCCCATGGCGGATCCGCGCACGACGCCGTACTGCTGGATCGCGTCGAGGGCGTACCGGGAGCACGACGGGTGGTAGCGGCAGACGTTGCCGTACAGCGGGGAGATCACCGCACGGTAGGCCCGGAGCACGACGACGCACGCGTTGCGTGGGAGCAACGCGATGACCCAGGCCAGCCGGGTCCACAGAGTGCGGTTCATGCTGCCTTCTCCACCCCGCGCGCGAAGGAGCGCGTGACGTCTTCGAGCAGGGTAGGCCATCCGGCCTGCGATGCGGCTGGCAGTACACGGACCACCACGTCGAACCCTTCTGGGCACTCGACGAGCAGGTCGTGCGCGATCGCCTTGAGCCGCCGCCTGATCAGGTTCCGGGTCACGGCGTTGCCCACCGTCTTCGCGACGATGAAGCCGAAGCGTGTCGGTCCGTCGCGGTCGGCCGGTTGGCGGACCACGGACACGACGACGTGCGCCGTGGCGCTCTTGCGACCACGACGCACGACGTTCCGGTAGTCGTCCCCGCGCACGATGCGGTTGGCGCTGGCCAACACTGCGACGCCGGGGTCAGACCGAGGACCGGATCAGGCGGATGAGCCTGATCAGGCCGAGAGCTCGGTGCGGCCCTTGGCGCGACGCGCCGACAGGATGGCGCGGCCGGCACGCGTCCGCATGCGGAGGCGGAAGCCGTGCTTCTTGGCGCGGCGACGGTTGTTCGGCTGGAAGGTGCGCTTGCTCATGATGTTCTCCACACGGCTGCTCGCGGCGAGCCGTCACGTATGTGTAGTCGTCCGGGTGCGGACGACGCAGATGGGCGCGACCAAAGGGCCGCAGTCAACTGGTTAACGGTACGTGACAGCGGCGGGCAGGTCAAACCCCGCGCGGACCGGTCGTGCCGTCACACCCGTGGCTGGTGTCGCTCGACCCAATTCTCCACATTGGGGACAACTTCCGTTCGGTGGGACTCGGTCCGGTCCTTTACAGTGGTGTGATCGATCGCCTCGAAGGCCCGGTACGACAGGGAAGTACTCCTGTGGGACGACTCGGAGCGGTCGTGGACAACACTGTGGACAACCCTGTGGGAACCTCCGTGGCAACGAGGCTTCGGAGAACTCTCCGGAGCCACCGACGATCCGCCGGAGACGACCCTGTCCCGAGTGCGGTCGCCGAGGACGCCACGGCATGTCCGACCCCGCGGGACGCACTCTCGTCCGGCAGCGAACGCACGACACGACCCCTGGAGACGAGCGCGAC